>NZ_JAZHRS010000001.1:4800000-7130000 GCF_036924495.1 Bradyrhizobium sp. AZCC 2230
TGCGGCCGAGAAATGCAGTGCAATTCATGGTCGCCGCATTCCAGACCGGCGACGTCTCCTGAATGTGCTTGATGTAGGCAAACACCTTCTTGGCGTCAGCCTCATTCAGATAGACGCGATAGCTGGCCGTCAGATATTGCTCGTCAAGATCACCATAGCTCGCACCCGTCTCAGAGGGGACAAATATGAGGTGTCCCAAGAGGTACGGTATCTCGTCGCCGGCCGGAGCCAGACCAGCGACCTCGACCTGCTTTTCGCTCGTCTTTCCGTACCAGACGAATGCATGACCGTACGTTGCTGCCGTGCGGGCACGAAAATCAACGTAGTAGGGACCCGTGGCGGCAGCTCTTCGAACTGGCTTTACATCTGATGTGGCTGGCGTAGCAGCAGCCATGCTCTCCGCATGCTTCGTCGCCGAACTGGGGAGAGCGTCCCGTTGCTGCTGGTCGGTACGCGCCGCGAGTGGTTGTGCGCTACTGATCCCGGACCCCAAGCCCACAAACGCCGCCAGCATGGCGGCCTTTGCAAGAAGCTTTGGACCCGGATATTTCCGAAACACTCCCGCCATCTTCGAATCCTCTTGGATCCAAGATCCGATGCCACAGGTAGTCCCCACACGAACGCCGCTGGCGTCCGAATGGAAAGTCAGATCAACCTTTGGTCACCAACGGAGCCGGGGCAGCGACCGGGTATTTGCCCACCGGGCTCTTACCAACGGGGTATTTGCCGACGGGATATTTACCAACTGGCGCGGGGGCGGCGGCAACCGGCTGAGGCCGTGGCATGTCGGCAGCAACTGCGGTTCCCACGAAAGCCAAAGAAGCGATTCCAAGGACAACGAATTTCAACATCGGGCTCTCACCATTGTTCGGGAGGGATCGGAATTCACCTGACACGCATAGAAATAACCTGACACTCGCCACGACACCAACGAATAGACTGGGGAGTCGGCGGCTCCGACAGCTTTTCCCGCCGTATGTTGCGGAAATGGCACGCAAATTGAGGCGTTTGGTTCCAAATCAACCTCGTGGGGACCACAGGTCGAGACGTGCCGGGACCTACCTCAGAGCTTCCACGGAAAGACCCGGCCGGTCCGCGCCATATACTCGCGATAGCTGTCGCCAAACGTCTGCCGCATCATTCGCTCTTCTCTTGCAACGCGGCCAAAGAACAAAATCCCGAAGCCAGCAATGCCCGCGAAACCGGCGATCCAATTAGGCAGCAGCAATGTCTGGGCGATAGCCCACAGCCAAAATGCCGAATACATCGGGTGTCGAACTCTCCGGTAAATCCCTTCCGTCACGAGTTCATGGTTCTCCCGCACGTCGAGACTTATCGACCAATTCCGGCCGAGTGCACGGTGAGTCAGGTGAAACACGCCCAAAGCCGCAATCGCAAAGAGAGATCCCAGCCACGCCAACGAGGGATAAAAGCTGTGAGCTGCGAAACGAGGCATTCCCGTCGCTACGTAGACGAGCGGAACAAGTCCGAGCCCCGAAAGAGATGTAAGCAGGAGAGCAATTTCCAGGGGGCCGCGAGCGCTCCACACGATCCTGGCACGGCGAGAACGCCGCGCGTACTTATAACGTATAACGTACCAGCCGATCACCAACGCAACGAAGATGATTTTCGAAATGGTGGGCGTCATTTGAACTAGGCTGCCGCGCCCGGAATACCGGGCAGTTCGCTTCCTGACAGCGGCGCGCTCGCAATAAGTCCTCCGTCGTCAGCGATCATCGACAAGGCACCATCCGGCGCGAGTGTCTGGGATTTGGCTGAAATAGGTCCGCAAGTCAGCATAAAGTAGTCATACGATGTTCGCTTATCATTTCCGCTAACGAACTGGCAGTGCAAGCGGAAGTAGTTGAAGCGGATGCGTCGATACATGTCGTCGTCAAGCATTCGACTAAGTCTCACGATCCTAACGATCGCCTCATTTTCTGTCGACAAGCCCATTTCGGCCATTGGCCGGCTTTTGTAAAAGTTCAACAGGTCGATGAGGGCTTGATAGTCGCCCCAGAAGATCGCGCGTGAATTGGCGACGCGTTCCATAGCGGTGCGAAAGCGTACTGCCTTCGGGTGCAGGCCGATCTTGAGTATGGATGATCCAACGCTCAAGAATGTCACGGGAGTTTTGCTCCGATCGAGCGCAGGGTCCAGCCTCAAGGCGCGATCAAGTAGATCAACCGCAAGTACGGCGCCAAGACTGTGCCCTATGACCAAAATTTCGTCTGCGGCGGAGTTGCTCGCCGCAGCCACGAGCTCGGCGGCTAATCTGTCTAGCCTCTGCTCAATTTCCGAATTAACGCATCGAATATACTCGCGAGAAAAAATCCAATCGTCGAACAAGTCGCCTAGGTGGAGCCAGCGCCACGGGCCCGCCAAAACGGCTACGATTCCGAAGAGACCGCCGCCGGGAGCGATAGGAATGGATCCGGTAATCTTGAATGCGACTACGCCAATCAAAAAGGCGACGGCCATGAGCAGTCCGAACATGACCAATGGATAGAGAAAGAACAGTGCGTAGCGCCAGTTGGTCAGCAAGTACCGCCATAGAGTGCCGGTTAAAACGAAATCCAGAAACGCAAGAATGCCGACGGAAATGCGTGAGCCAATGCTTCGACGCCCGAAGGCCTCAATTACATCGTGCCATCGGACCAGTCGATAATCGGTTTCGACGAGCCAATCGGGGCCAGTTGTCGTCACATTCCAACGTATCTGGTCGGCGGTATCATGCAAACCGTCAACGGCCGCTTTCACTGACCAGGTACGTTGGAACCTCGCAATTTCGCGCACAAAGCGTCGTTGCGCGCTGGTATGCGACGTGATTGGATCATAGCCGCCGATGTGGAATACCAGCCGCTTCGCTAGGGGCTTTCCGGTCATGGTCTCACCCGCGACTACCCGCGGTTTTATCGTGTTACTCGCTGCCCACGCGTCAATCGACCTGTAACTCAAGGACAGCGAAACGTCTGACGCCAACGGTTGTCAAGAGAGAATCGACCAGTTATTAGGGGAACATGTTTCTGACCTATTTTGCCCTCCGTACCCGAGCCGCTGGAATAATGGCGTCAATCGGCGCGGCCTTGCTTATCGGATTGTCTGGCAGTGGGTCCTCTCAAGCGCAGGACGAGTTATCATCTGCCGAGAAATGCCTTTCAGCAAATTTCAACGCCTCGCTGGGTGCACAATTGCCCCGCACGGCGTCGCGTTTGAAATCTGGTGAGCCGCTAAAGATTGTAGCGATTGGATCATCGTCGACGGTGGGACTCTGGGTACTTAGGTCCGCGGCCACATATCCGGAGGTGATGCGCCGAGAACTCTCGAGACTTAGATCCAACGCCACGATCGAGGTCATCAACAGCGGTCGAGTCGGCGATACGATTCCGAACAACGTCGCACGGTTCGAGCGTGACGTTTTCGCGCACACGCCTGATCTCGTTATCTGGCAATTAGGTACTAATGACGTCGCCTGGGGTGGCCGGCCGGACCAAGGGCTCAAAAGAAGCGTTCTTGAAGGGGTAAGGGCACTTAAGGCGGGGTCTGCCGATGTCGTGTTGATGGATCTGCAATATGCGCCACAGGTGCTCGCCTCCGTTGGCTATTCGACCATGGAGGACATCATAATCGATGTCGCAAAACAGGAACGGGTCGGGCTGTTCTCTCGTTTTGCGCTGATGCGAAACTCGGTCAGTGCCGGAGTTGCGCAAAGCGCGCTTGTAACGTGGGACGGATTGCACAACACCGCCGATGGTTATGATTGCATTGGACGAGCCCTTGCCCGAGCCATCTCAACGAGTGCGCGTTGAGAGGCCCTAGCTCAGGCGAATCGAAGGCTGCGAGTTCGCATCGGTGACAGCAATTCGCGCCGACGCTGTCAGGAGGTGTGCTCATGCACCATTATGCCAGCCAACTTGTTGACCTGTTACTGCTGCTTGTTGCCGCGTGGATGGTGCCGGCCACCATTTTTATTATCTACGCCTATTTCGCTCGCCTTAAGAATCCGGTCAGCGAATCGGTCTTTGGGCGCGTGGTCATCATATCCTTGTTCTTCATAACCACGTCGATCTGGCTTCCGATAATTCTGACCGCCATAGTCCTATCACTGATCGGTCATTTGTGGTTCCGCTTCAGGGGACAACTACGCAAGTAGCTAGATATTGCTAAAGGCGAAAAAGATGGAGTCGAATTAGAGCAGCCCCTCAGCAAACAAAAAAAGGGAAGCGAAGCAATGTCCGCGTTTCTTCCGGCTCTGACGATAGCTGCTATCAATTTTATAACAATCGCCACGGCCGCAGAATGGCGACCGCAGTTTCTCTCAGCGTGCCAAAACGGTTGCGCGCAGCATGGTGGCTTTTCGACGGACGCTTGCTTGCAGATTTGCAACTGCATGGCCTCAGAATTGGAAGCGAAATTTAGTACCGAGACTCTCGGCTCCATTGATCCCCCGAGCGCTGAGCAACTGCGCCAAACTAACGAAATCAGAATGCTTTGCGTCCGGCGAGTACTAGGACGCTAGAGCTGTTGCTATTGGCATGGAGGTCATCAGCTTGACCCTGACGTACCTCTCCGTCTTTCCATAGCCGCAAAATTGGCCGCGCCGGCTGTTCGAGCACAATATCGCGCCGACGGCGCATCCGAGTCCTCCTTGCGAGACCATCTCAGCCCTACACTGGCACTCGGGCAGGGCGATAGCGTCAGCGTCGCCATATGCCGTGTCAGGGCGGTTCTACGTGGATCTAGAGCACGGTATTTTTTATCGGAAGGCCATTGGCAAGCGCGCAACTAAGAAGCGTCAGACGCCGGCACCGATCCCGCCTCGGCCTCTTGCCGATCTTCGGCGCTGGTGAACCGTAAGCTGATCGCGGAGTGCTTCGTGAATTTAACAGCAAGCCGGTCGCCTCGGTGAGGAAGAGTTTTAAGACCGCAGTAGGGCTCGCCAGCCTACCCGGGAAGGTGACACCCCACACCCTGCGCCATTCCGCTGCGACATGGCTCATGCAGCGTGGCGTGCCAACCTGGGAGGCAGCGGGGTTCCTGGGTATGTCTCCCGAGGTCCTGCAGGACACCTACGGCCACCACCACCCGGACTTTCTGCAGGGGCTGCAACGGCCATCGGTCAAAAGGGCCGGTATGTTTCGGTGGTTGACTCGGGAAGGACCAACGATCAGAAGGAAAAACCTAATGATTTCTGGTCGGTGTGGCAGGATTCGAACCTGCGACCCCTGCGTCCCGAACGTAAATAGCGGCCGAAAAGATCAACAAAAACAATGAAACTCGCTCGTGATTGACCAGCTTTATCGCCGTTCGTTCACGGGGTTTCGGTGGTCAATCGGTGGTCAGCTCCTGATCTCCTCTCACTGCAACCTCTCGTCTCCTTTCCAACGGGTCGTGGGTTCGAGTCACGGGAGCGCTACCTTCTTAACCCCCGACCGGACGACAGCGTAATTCCCATCCATTGCATCGACGAGAATGGCCCTTAAACGCAGCAAGCTCATTCAGACTTTGCCGGGTTCGGACGCGGTCGAGCGATACGGTGGCGTCCAGCACGTCGGCGTCGCTCCTGCTTGCGCATCTCGTCGGCCGCATTGTTGGCCAGGTTCGAGAGGACCGGCACGTGCTGGTAGGCCGAGTTGCCGATGACGAGCGCTACCCGCGTCCCGCCAAGTGCCGGTCCGCAGCACAGCCAGCCAAGTGCAAACGCCACGAGCATTAAACGAGTTCTGCCGACGCGCTGATACGCAGTGTGCATGAGCTTCGCGTCGGCGGCGCACCAAACCGTTTGCAGGTTCCGACTGCGGAAGGTGCGATGTCGACCGTTGCCAATCTGCTTGCGCGCAAGCAGGCTCTCCTTGAGCGGCTGGAGAGCGCCCCCTGGACTGAACGTTTCCTATCTCTGACTGCATGGCGCTGCACTTCGTCAACAGCACGACCGCCAAGCTCCTCGGAGACCGCAGCAACGGCGAGCCAGGTCGACTTCAGCGCTCTGTCTGACTGGGCCAGGGACCGGCAGGCTGGGTAGTGCACAAACACCCGCGCAACCGACGCATAAATTCAAAATTAACGCCTTTAGAGTGCAATTGACCCTGTCCGATATTTTAGGTTTTTTTTAATTCAGGCTCCTGCCATAATGGCAAATTCGCCTGCCGATATTCTTGTCGAACTGGAACAAGCGGTCGCAGCCTGCCCGCTGGAGCGCTGCGCCCGTATTCTTACAGGGATCGTAGGCCTGCTTGCATCCAGTCGCGACAGGCCTCAGGAGTTACTGGTCAACGTGGTCGACGGCGTCCTGCTCCGGCTGATTGGACGCGTCGCGCCTGCCGCCCTGACGGAGCTGAGTGAGGCACTTGCCGCTCTGGACGTTGCTCCGCAAGACACGTTGCGACATCTGGCATCCCATGATGATCCGGCCATCGCATGCCCTCTGCTGCAAAAATCGCAGGCCCTCTCGACCGCGGACCTCGCGGCGATCGCGAAATCGTGCAGTGAAGCCCACCAGCTTGCGATCTCGGCCCGTGACGGGATCGAAACGGCCGTAACCGAAGCGCTCGTCGCGCGCGCGGTCCGCCTCGCCCTGATCAAGAACCCGGCAGCCACATTTTCCGAAGCGGCCTACGCTCTGCTCATCGAGACCGATGCGGCTGACGACGAGATCACGAAGACGCTGGCGCTCCGACCGGACACGCCCGACTTGGTCTTGCGCAAGCTGCTCTCGGCCTCGCCCGCACCAAAAGCCGCGGCCAAGCCCAATGCCTCCGCCCGATCACCGGCACAGAACCCGGCGCCGGTCGCGCTGAAGCTGCCCTCCTCGACCGACTATGCGATGGCTAGGCCCGAGATCGTTGCCCTGAATCGCGTTGGGAAGCTCAACGATTCAACGGTGAACCGTTTTGTGATGCGCGGCGAGACCGCCAATCTGTTCACTGCCTTGTCGGTGCTATCAGGCGCTCCGATCGAGATCGTCGAGCATGTCATGACCCACGAGGATTGCGAGGGGTTGGTGATGGCCTGTCGGGCCTCGCGCCTGAACTGGACGACCACGCTCGCAATCCTGAACAACCGCAGCGGCCTGCGGCTCTCATCCGCTCAGCGTGAGCGCGCGCAATACCTATTCGAGACGCTTCTTCTTTCGACCAGCCAATGGACGGTGCGCTGGGGGGAAATCGCAGCAGGCGCAAACACACGCGATCCGGGACATCGCGGCGCGAAAATGGGGAATAGCCGATCAGATTCGATGGCCGCAAGGACACTCGTGTGAAAATGGAGCACCTGCAGCCCGTCAACTTGATGGGTTCGGACGGCACCTGGCGACGCAGCGGCGTGCTGCTCGACGTATCACAGACAGGTGCGAAGCTCGAGGTCGAGGGCACGCTCGACGTGCTGCAGGCCAAGGAATTCTTCCTGGTGTTGTCGTCGACGGGGCTCGCCTATCGGCGCTGCGAGCTGGTCTGGATCGACGGCACAATGGCAGGCGTGCACTTCATCAACGGGAACAGCAAGAAGAAGTCCGCGAGCGCGATGGCCGCCGCCGCGCAAAGCAGGTAGGCAGCAAAGGCTCAAAACACATCAGGCTCGTTCAACTCTAGTAGAGTCCAGGTCTTCCGTGCAGAACGCGCGAACCAATCTCACCGTCAACGCGCTGCCGATAGCTTATTCGAAAAACACGCTGAGCGTCACGGAGGCGTGCTTGGCTGTCTCTTACGGCGTGATGGATATGGCGCCGGCTGATCCCGTCGAGGGCATGGCGATATTGACGCGCGCGATGCTGACATGAGAACGGGCTGCGGTGAGGCAGCCCGTCGTGAGTCTCGCCGTCGGCCTATTTCAGCTTGATCGTCACGCCGCCGACTGCGGCCGACACTTCGGCTCCAACCTTGTCCGCTGAGATTGATCGCGCAATTGACGGTGGCGAACGAGGCCGCGCTGGCGATGTATCAGAAGGGATGGTCGCAGCCGCCGGAGTTTTTCGAGGCGCGAACGAAATATCTGCAACTCGCTGACAAAGCGGCGCGGACGGTGGTGCTGTTGACTGAAAGGCTCGACCACCACCAGTGGCCGCGGGCAGCAACAGATCACCGTGAAGCACGTCACCACCAACAACGTCACGGCGGATCAGGCGGTCATTGCCGGACACGTCACCACCGGGAGCGGCCGCGCCGTGTCGCCTGCTCTCCTGGCTGCCAGCGCTGAGGCGCCCATCCTCAACGAGACAAGACGACCCGATCCGGTTGGGGGTGGTGGGGAGATACAAAAACGAAATGAGCATCAACCCCATGCAAAGCGCCCACGACGCTCCTCGGTGCAAAGCCAAATCGAAACGAACAGGATAATCCTGCCGCGCGCCTGCGGTGCGCGGCTGTCGTGTCTGTCGGATGCATGGAGCGGGTGGTGGTGCGCCGAGCAGTAAGCAGAACGGCAATTATCGACACGGCACGCGCACAATAGAGGCGATCCAGGCAGTGAGGGTCGTTAACTTGCTGTCGCGCTTAGCGCGCAAATCCTGAAACGGCGCGCGTCAGTCGATGTCCGCTTTTTGTCCGCATAACGGACTCAAGTCAGGCATCACGCCATGTCCGCTTTGGGCCGATTCTGTTGCAAAAGTCGGCTGTAAGTGGTCGGCCGGGATGTGCCTTTCCAGCGAGAACTCATAGAACAACGCAGCCTGTTCGACTTGCCGATGCCCCATCATGACCTTCAGTCCTGCCACTTAGACTTACTGAATCACTGATCCCTCTGCGTCGCAACAGCCGCCTTTTTCAACGGAATCGGCAGAAGCAGACATCCCGACCTTCCTGGCCCCACGTCCGCTCCACCCCCCAAAGCAGACGTGAGCGACGCCGCGGCGAACGTCCGAGACCAACACCCATTGTGCATCGACAGAGTACCATCCGTGCTTAACAGCGTTCTTATCACCCTTCGGGGGCTAGCGACGGGCCGCCGTGCACCCGGCAATGACCGTTCAGCATCGCCGGTGACTGGCAGGACGTACCTTTTCTGGTTTCGCTCCACAGCGTGGGCTGGATTGCATATCAAGAGAATGAGGTTGTCCCCTCAATTTCGGCTGGCGGCCCTCCCCGGCGCCTGGTTGACGTCGCCAACGATGGAGCACGGCGCCCCCCAACCGGTCATTCTCCTAGACAGGCCGTCTCGTCTGAAGGATCATGTAGCGTTGCGCGAACCAGGGCAGCACCATGGATGTCGGAGGTTGGCTGCGGAGCCTCGGCCTCGAACAGTATGAGGCTACATTCCGCGGAAATGCGATCAGCGACAAGGTCCTGCCCAACCTGACGGCGGAGGACTTGAAGGACTTGGGCGTCGGTATGGTCGGGCACCGCCGCATTCTTCTCGACGCTATTGCGGCTCTGCGTGCTCCAGCGAGCGCACCAACGGCGTTATCTGACGCTCCTTTCGCAATCGACAATGCCGCCAAGGACGGCGCGGAGCGCCGCCAGGTCACCGTGATGTTCTCAGACCTTGTCGGTTCAACGGCGCTCTCCGCCCGTCTGGATCCAGAGGACCTCCGCGACGTCATTTCCGCCTATCAGGCATGCGTCAACGATATTGTGGTTCGCTACGGCGGCTTCGTCGCCAGATATCTGGGCGACGGGGCGTTGATTTACTTCGGCTATCCGGTGGCGCATGAAGATGATGCTGAGCGTGCAGTTCGGGCCGGCCTTGCACTAATCGATGCGGTCGCCGCGCTTTCCGCGAAAGAACCCCTACAGGTGCGGATTGGAGCGGCCACAGGGATGGTCGTAGTCGGAGACCTTCTCAGGTCTGGCGAAACGCAAGAGCGCGGTATTGTCGGTGAGACGCCAAACCTCGCGTCACGCCTTCAGGGCATCGCCGAGCCGAACACGGTCGTTATTGCCGAGGCCACGCGCAAGCTGCTGGGCAATCTCTTCGAGCTGCGTGACCTCGGGCTAAGGGAGCTTAAGGGGATCATAGCTCCAGTGCGAGCTTTCGCAGCGCTGCGGGCAAGTTCTGTCGCGAGCCGTTTCGAGGCGATGCACCCCGGAGGTCTGACAGCGATCGTCGGACGAGAAGAGGAGCTTGACCTGCTGTTGCGGCGCTGGGTGAAAGCCAAGACCGGCGCAGGCCAAGTGGTGCTGCTATCCGGTGAAGCCGGGATCGGCAAATCCAGGCTCCACGCCGCTTTCATGGAAGGACTTGCGGCCGAACCACACAGCCGCATGAGCTATTTCTGCTCGCCCCAACACACGGACAGCGCTTTTTATCCGATTATCGGGCAGGTGGAACGTGCCGCCGGATTTGCGCTCGGCGACACCCCGCAAACAAAGCTCGATAAACTCGACGCGCTATTGGCGCAGACTTCGACGTCCAGGCATGACGCGGCATTGTTGGCCGAATTGTTGGTACTTCCTAACGACGGACGCTATCCGGTTGTGGAGCTCGCTCCCGAACATCGCCGGCAGAAAACGCTGGAGGCGCTCGGCCTGCAGGTCGAAGCCCTGGCGCGCTCCAACGTTGTCCTGATCATCTCGGAGGATGTGCACTGGAGCGACCCCACGAGCCTGGAATCGCTCGGTCGCACGGTGGACCTGATCGCGAGCCTTCGCGTGCTCTTGATCATAACGTTTCGGCCGGAATTCGAGGCGCCCTGGGTTGGGCAACCGCACGTCACAGCTCTTACCCTCAATCGGCTGGGACATCGTGACGTCGGTACCATGATCGACCGCGTCGTCGGCAATAAACTGCTGCCGGCGAATGTCAGAAAGGACATCATCGAGCGTACCGACGGCATCCCACTGTTCGTCGAAGAGATGACAAAGGCAGTGTTGGAGGCCGGAAGCGAGCTGGAAGCGACGCGGACCGCGGCCGCGATTCCCTCTCCGGCGCTGGCGGTCCCCGCGAGCTTGCATGCTTCCCTGATGGCGAGACTCGACCGGCTCGGCTCGGCCAAAGAAGTGGCACAGATCGGGGCGGCGATAGGTCGTGAGTTTTCTCATGCGCTGCTGGCTGCGGTAGTACGCAAGCCAGAGGCTGAACTTGAATTGTCACTCGGCCGTCTTTTGCAAGCGGGTTTGCTTTTCCGCAAAGGCGAGCCGCCGCACGCGACCTATTTATTCAAGCACGCCCTCGTGCAAGAAGCAGCCTATGGCACCTTGTTGCGTCAGCCGAGACGCGCGCTCCACGCGAATGTCGCAGACACTCTCGAAAGGCAGTTTACCGAGATTGCCGATGGTCAGCCTGACCAGCTGGCACGGCATTACACCGAGGCTGGGTTGATCGACAAGGCCGCGAGCCTGTGGGGCAAAGCAGGATTGCGGTCAATTGAGCGGTCGGCGCTGGTTGAAGCCTTCGAGCAGCTCACACGTGCGCTCGGACAGATTGCAACTTTGCCTCGCACGCCGGCGCTCCGTCGTGAAGAAATCAAGCTTCAAGTTGCACTGATATACCCACTCCAGAATGTCAAAGGGCAAGCCGCCCCAGAAACCAGGGCCGCCGCGGAGCGGGCGCTTCTGCTGATAGAACAAGCTGAAGCACTTGGTGAGCCTCTCGAGGATCCGTTGCTGCTGTTTTCGGCTCTCTACAGTTTGTGGCAGACTTACATTACAGGGTTTAGCGGCGATCTGGCGCGCCAACATGCCGCGCGTGTTCTAACGCTTGCCGAGAAACACGGAGCCAAGGTCCCGCTCATGCGCGGGCATGCTGCGATGGGCACTTCATTGCTGCTCGCGGGAAACATAGTGCAATCCCTTCTACACTACGATCAGGTGATTGCGATTTACGATCCTGTGGAACATCGTCTCTTGAAGACTCAGTTCTCCACAGATCCTCAGGTGGCGGCATTGATCTTTCGGTCGCTGGGACGATGGGTGCTTGGCTATCCCGAGGCTGCGCTCGCAAGTGCAGAGCAAGGGCTCAGTAGGGCGCGTGAGACCGGCAACCCCGGCTCATTGATGCATGCGATTGCCATTACGTGCCTCACCCAACTCATCAGCGGTAATTATACGATAGCGAAGGCGCAATCTGATGAGCTCATCGGACTGGCCGAAGAAAAAGGCTCCGTTTACTGGAAGGTCAGCGGAACGCTGAGGCGAGCCGGTCTTTTGGCTCTAACCGAAAAAAGCTTAGAGGCGGTCAGCATACTGGCCTCAGCGATCGACGCAGCGCGCGCAAGCGGAACAACACTTTTTTTGCCGGTATGGCTATCCCGCTTGGCAAGGGCCTGTGGCGAGCTTGGCCAATTCGATGACGCTTGGAGCTACATTGGCGAAGCAATCACGGCGGTCGAGGCAACAAAGGAAAAATGGTACGAGGCCGAGGTCCATCGTATCGCCGGTGAAATCGCGCTGATGTCGCCAGAACGGGATGCAGCAAAAGCCGAAGCCTATTTCAAGCGCGCGCTGGCGGCCGCCCGTTCGCAGCAGGCGAAATCCTGGGATCTGCGCGCGGTTATGAGCATGGCGCGGCTGTGGCACGAGCAAGGGAAGCGCGATGAGGCCAGAGAACTTCTCGCCCCGGTCTACGCCTGGTTTGTCGAGGGCTTTGACACCTTGGACTTGAAGCAGGCCAAGGTGCTACTTGACGAGCTGACGCAATGAAGGCGCTTGTGGTTGCGAGGGTCCGCACGTCCGCTTTTGCAAGTCGCGCCTTTTGGTTGAGCAGTGGAATTTGGTCGCTATCCGGGCATCGCGGACGTCGAGCAAGCCTTACCATCAATCTCGATTTATGAGACGGTCCCTAGCTGTTACGCAAGGCCCCTCTTGATAGCAATCTGAAAAGGTTCGGAGGTAAACCTTGCAAGTCTGGGCTGCGGATTTGGATTGCGGCGGTGGCGACATAGGTGTTCTTTCGGCACATGAGCGCGCCTGCGCCAGTCGTTTCAAACTGCCAGATGAGCGCAGACGCTTACTGGAAGCACATTGCGCCGTCCGGCGTATCCTTGCTCTCCAACTGTGTGTCGATCCGGGGCACCTCGAATTCGACGCAACCGACGCAGGGAAGCCCTTTCTTACCAAACCCGCGCAAGCTCTTCAGTTCAATCTCTCCCATTCCGGCCGCCACAGTCTCATCGCGGTGGGGAAAATCGCTCCGTCGGTGTCGATATCGAGATGAGTCGGCCGATGAGCGACATCTTGGGAGTGGCTATGAGTATTGCAACGGCTCAAGAGATCGACCTGCTGAGACAACTACCGGCAGGCGAAATGCATTCGAGCTTCTTCGACCTGTGGACCCGCAAGGAAGCGCTGCTCAAGGCGATCGGCCGAGGGTTTCTTGTTGATCCCCGACAGGCGGAGGTCGGAATTGGACAGGGGCGCAGTTATGTCACCTTCGACGCAGGGGTTTGGACGGTCGAAACTCTTGCGGTCAGCGCGAGCGTGAGGGCAGCGGTGGCGATCGAGGGCGAACTTGCGACGGAGCTCGTGGTGAGGCCTTTCCTGTGAGCACGATTGGATATAAGCGATCGCAAGCGGTACAAGCGGCCAGGATCGGTCGCGGCCGGGATCGGTCGCAATGGCCATGACTAGACTTCGGGTGTTCCCTGCCATCCCACGCAATCCGAATGCCGCCGAACACATCGACGAATTGATGCGCGTCGCGCGTTTCGGCGAAAGCATCGGATTGGAAGGTCCGTTGCTGTTTGCCGGCAACGACACACTAGTCGAGCCATGGGCCATGGCTCAGCACATTCTCGCCCACACGAGGAAGATCTCGCCACTGATTGCCGTCAACCCGCTTTATATGCATCCGTTCACAGTCGCCAAGTTCGTCTCGTCATTTGCGCTGCTCTACCGCCGGAAGATCTATCTCAATATGATCACCGGGACGGCGACGAGCGATCTAGCGGGGCTGGGCGAACGGCGCACTCATGAACAGCGGTATTCAAGGCTCGGCGAGTTTATCGTCATCGTCCGTCAACTGTTAGCCAGCCCTAGACCGATCACTTTTCAAGGAGAATTTTACGCGACGCAAAATCTGCAGCTACGTGCGGGCTTGCCACACGCGCTCATGCCGGAATTTCTGATCGCAGGTCAGTCCGATGATGCCCGCCGTGTCGCGGCGCAGACGGGCTGTCTAAGGATGCAGATGCTTCCGCCGGATCTTGAGCATGGAATATCTGCTTTCGGTCGGAATTTCGGGATTTTCGCAAGAGAGAGAGAGACGTGATCAAGCAAGACGACGCCAAAAGGCTGTTTCTGGACAGCGCTGAGCAGCGTGAGCTGTTAAGATATACGATGGAGAACACCGACTCCGTCTGGAAGCGCCAGCTGCACGAGGCCGATCAAGACGGCGAACTCCGTGAAAACGGCTATTGGCTGTTGCCCTTCCTAACGTGCCAGGCGGATTGTCCGTACCTCGTTGGAAGTTATGCCGAGATTGGGGCGACACTGCGCCGCTTCGCAGACATGAAGATCAGCACGATCATTCTTGACGTTGTCGCAGACGAGTGAGAACTTGATCACGTTTGCAGAGCTCTTGCATCCAGCGGCGTGTTCTGATGCACATCAAGATTTGTACGAGCAAACCATCGAAATTCATCGGCGTCGGTGATCGGCGTACCAACGCTTGATGTAGTTTGGAACGCTTTTGACGACCACTAATACTGCAGAGTCGGCCGTCCCGTATGGCCCAGTGGCGAGGCATTTATAATGGGCGCTACACTGCTCTCGAAACGGGTGCGGCGCCAACTGACTTATTTGGGCTATCCTCCACGCGCCTGGACGGTGCCGCGCTCTCGCGCCTTCTGGAGGAGCCGGTGACTCCGACCCAGGACACCGTCTGGCGCCGGCGCACCAAATACGGGCCGAACGAGTGAGCAAGGGGACGAGCTTGTCAAATATCGCCGCAACACGGCCGCTACAGGATGCCGTCGAGTCCGAGCACCCGGTTTTTGCCTGCATCGGAGACCTTCTCGCTCACTATGGGCGCCATTCGCCGGACTCGGTCGCCATTCTTGCGCCCGGCGGTGCCGCGTTGACCTATGGCGCGTTTTGGACGCGCATGAATGAGATCGTCGGCCAGTTACGCAGCTTCGGTATCGGCCGAGGTGATCGTGTGGCGGTTGTGTTGCCGAACGGCGCAGACGCCGCGGTGGCGACCATCGCCGTCGCCGCCGGCGCGGTCTGCGTGCCGCTTCACCCTGGCTTTGCCGCGGACGAATGGCGACGCTATTTCGCGGATCTGCGGGTAGCGGGGCTGCTGACCCGCTCCGATGCGGGTTCGGCGAGCCGAAGCGTCGCTTACAGCCTCGGCATCCCCGTGATCGATCTCGCGCCGCTCCCAAACCAGGGGCCGGGCGCATTCAGGCTGGTTTGCCCGACACCGCGCCCCGCCGTCATCGCCGATTTGGCGACCGGCGCCGACGACGCGTTCATGCTACTGACCTCAGGAACGACGTCACGGCCGAAGCTTGTTCCTCTGACTCACGTCAGCGTCTGCCTGTCAGCCCACAATGTCAGCGCGGCCCTAGCGCTACAGGCTCAGGACCGGCTGCTGAGTGTGCTCCCCCTGTTTCACGGGCACGGCCTGATCGCGGGACTGGTGGCCGCATTGGCAGCCGGATCAAGCGTGGTTTGCCCGCCAAAGTTCGATGCAGCGGCCTTCTTCGGCTGGCTGAAACAGTGGCAGCCAACCTGGTACACCGCCGTCCCGCCGATCCATCGCGCGTTGATCTCGGCGGCGCGCCGACGCAAGCGGAGCTTCCACCAGTCATCTTTGCGGCTGATCCGATCCGCCTCGTCGTCGCTGCCAATCGACGTGCTCGATGAGCTCGAAGCCCTGTTTGGCGTCCCCGTGATAGAGGCCTACAGCATGACGGAAGCGTCCACACAAATTGCAGCAAACCCGGTCGAGCGACGGAAGCCGGGATCCGTAGGCATCCCCACGGGGCCCGAGATCGCCATCATGGACAGCGAGGGGCGGCAACTGCCCGCTGGCGAACGTGGAGAGGTGGCGCTCAGAGGAGCGACCATCACCAGGGGCTACGACAATAACGAGGTCGCTACGAAAGCAGCGTTTCGCGACGGCTGGTTTCGAACCGGCGATCTCGGCTACATCGACGCCGACGGATATCTGTTCCTGGTCGGCCGCATAAAGAAAGCGGATGTGATCAACTGCGGTGGACAGAAGGTCTCGCCGGCCGAGGTCGAACAGGTTCTGCTGAACCATCCCGACGTGGCCGCGGCGGCCGCCTTCCCGATCCCTCACACGACGCTTGGGGAAGACGTTGCGGCCGCCGTGGTCCTGCGGACCCAAGCCAAGATCAACCCGCAGAAGCTCCGCCAGTTCGCAAGCGAATACCTGGCACGCTTCAAGACCCCTGGCCTGATCCGAATTGTGCCCGAGATTCCAACCGGCCCCGACGGAAAGCTCGTTCGCGGCGAGCTGGCACGCATGCTGTCGATCACAGCGCCAAGATCGCGCATCGAACGCAACGAGCGCGGCGCGCCCCGCTCGGAGACCGAATGGCAACTGGCCAGATTCTGGGCGGACCTGCTGGATATCAATGAGGTCGGGGTCGAGGAGGACGTCTTCGCACTCGGAGCGAATTCCCTGACGGTGGCGCAACTGATGTCGCGACTGCGGGCACGCTTCGGGGTCGAATTTTCCTTCAAGGACATTTTCGATGCGCCGACGGTTGCGGCTCTCGCGGCCCGTATCGAATCGACCAAGTCGGGCATTTCTATCTCCTCCCCAAGCCTGGGCGATATTCCCGAGAGTACCAAAAGCCTGCTGTCGCAGCAGCAGCAGCGAATCCACGTCCTGAGCATGATCGACCGGATCGGACACAAGTATCACGTGGTGGATGCCGTTCGCCTGTCCGGACCGCTCGATCTCGACATCCTGGAGGCGAGCATCGCCGCGATCGGCGAACGCCATGAGATGTTGAGATCGGTTTTCATCGACCGTCGGGGCGAGCCCATCCAAAGAGTCACGTCGGTTCGGCCGCATCTCAAACGTCTCGACTTGCGGCCATTGCCTGAGGCCGACCGGACAGAGGCGATTCGATCACAGACGATGGAATTGCTGGGACAGGCCTTCGAGATCGAAAAAGAGCCGCCGATCCGGCTATGGCTTCTGCGACTTGGCGAACAGGATCATGCGCTACTGATCAAGCTTCACCATCTGATAACGGACGGCTGGTCTCAGCGGCTGTTCTGGAACGAACTCGAAGCGCTCTATAATGCGCGAACAAAGGATCAGCCCGCTGCGCTGCCCGAGCTTCCGGTCCAGTACGGCCATTTCGTCGCGTGGCAGCGAGCATGGCTGCAAACGCCCGCCGCTGCGGAACAACTCAACTATTGGCGTGAGCGACTGAAGGGATTGGCTGAGCTCCCGCTGCGAACGGACCGGCCTCGTCCCGAGACGCGGACCGGGCTTGGCGCCAGGCTTCCGTTGAGCCTGTCGCGGGCGTTGTCCGGCCGCCTCAAATCACTGAGCCGGACCCATAACGCCACCCTGTTCATGACGCTTCTCGCGGCGTTTCAGTGCCTTCTGCACCGGTTTACGCAGCACGAGGATGTCGCGGTCGGATCGTTGACTGCGAACCGCAACCAAATCCAGATCGAGCGGCTGATCGGAATGTTCGCAAATGCGATCGTATTGAGGACCGACCTGTCCGGGGATCCCACCTTCAGCGACCTTCTGCACCGTGTCCGGCAAACCACGCTGGATGCCTATCGAAACCAGGATCTGCCAATCGAGGAGATATTGCGGGCACTTCAAGTGCCTCGCAATTCGGACGGCAATCCCCTGTTTCAGGTCATGTTCCTTCTGCAAAAGGCACCGTCCAAGCCTGCCTTGTCAGGGCTTTCCGCGAACTTTGTGGAGGTCGATCCCGGTACAGCGAGGTGCGACCTGTTGCTCGAACTGATCGACGAGGACGGGCGTCTGAGCGGCTGGCTCGAATACAGCACCGAACTGTTCGAGGATCGTACCATCGCGCGAATGGCAGCGCATTTCCGGACGCTCCTGGAGTCGATCGTCGCCGACCCCGAGCAAACCGTCGCGCGTCTGCCCCTGCTGCCGATCTCGGAATGGAAGCAACTTGCGGCCGGGAATGACAGCAAGATCAGACCGCCTCGCATGGACATGTTCCCTGAACGATTCAAGAGGCAGGTCGCGCGTACCCCCGATGCGATCGCGGTGTCGGCCGGGCTCGTTCGGCTGAGTTATCGCGGACTCGCAAGCCGGGCGGACGCTATTGCTGGCCGGCTCATGCGCGCGGATGTCCGCCGCGATGACGTCGTTGCCCTGCTTGCCGAACGCGGCATCGACTTGCTCGCTGCCATAATCGCGGTCCAGCAGGCCGGGGCTGCTTTCCTTCCCCTGGACCCCACGCTGCCGGATACCAGACTGGCACAGATGATCCGTCACAGCGGCGCACGGGTCATCCTGACCGCACAGGCGAATTCGACGACGTTGCAAGCGGCCCTCGACGGCTTACCGCGAAGAAGACGCCCCCCCATTCTGGTGCTGGAGAAGCTGAATTCGTCAGTCTCGAAAGGCCCTATTCCGTCATCCCGCCCCTCCCCCTCGCGCCTGGCCTGCGTGATCTACACCTCCGGCTCTACGGGCGTTCCGAAGGGCGCCATGATCGAGCAGCGGGGCATGTGCAACCACCTCCTTTCCAAGATCGCGGACCTTGAATTGTCAGCCACGGACGTGGTTGCTCAGACAGCGCCGCAGAGCTTTGTCATCTCGGTTTGGCAGTTTCTCGCAGCTCCGATCGTGGGCGCGCGCATCCACGTCTGCGCCGACGCGATAGTGCGGGATCCGGCTTTGCTAGCGCAGGAAATATCGCGCGAGGGGATCACGATTCTGCAGATCGTGCCGCCGCTATTGCGCGAAATCCTTCAGCGTGTCCCTGACGAACCCTCCTTTCATGCACTGGGCCGACTTCGTGTGCTGATTTCCACAGGCGAAAGCCTCGCGCCCGATCTCTGTCGTGATTGGTTCCGGCACTTTCCGGCCGTGCCAATCATCAACGCCTATGGGGCGACCGAGACGTCCGACGACGTCGCGACGCATCGCCTCACCGCACCGCCGGTCTCGACCGCAACGGTGCCGATCGGCCGGGCCATAGCCAACATTCGTCTCTATGTGCTCGATTCCAATCTGCAGCCGGTGCCGATAGGCGTAACCGGTGAGCTGTATGTTGGCGGCATCGGCGTCGGTCGCGGTTACCTCAACGACCCGGAACAGACCCGCCACAGATTCCTGCGCGATCCATTTTCGAAACGGCCGGGCGCACGCCTGTACCGGACCGGAGATCTGGCACGCTGGCGAAGCGACCTTACTTTGGAATGCCTCGGGCGTGTCGACCATCAGCTCAAGATTCGCGGCTGCCGAGTCGAGCCCGAAGAGATCGAGCATGTTCTGGTCGAACACGCAAAGGTGCAGTCCGCCGCCGTGGTGGCGAGGGATGTCAATGGCGAGGTTGAACTGGTTGCCTTTATTGTCCCTGTAGCCGAAGAGGAACCGGAGGCCACCGAACTCAACGATTTTCTTCGGACCCGATTTCCGGTGCACATGATCCCTGCGGGCTATGTCATGCTAGATCGCTTGCCGTCGACGCCTCACGGCAAGCTCGATCGTCCCGCGTTGGCGGCAATCCCCGCGAGCATCGTGCGGGCAGTCGGCGAATTGATTTCGCCACGCAGTTCCACCGAACAGAAGCTGGCCGGCATCTGGGCGGAGATCCTCGATATCGAGCAGGTTGGGGTCTACAGCAACTTCTTTGACGTGGGCGGTCATTCGCTGCTGGCGGGACGCGTTCTGGCCCGGGTCGCCAATGTCTTTGGTGTTTCATTGCCTATCCGAACGATCTTCGAGGCTAGCACGATTGAAGCGCTGGCCCGGTTGATCGACGAGGCGCGCAAGACGCACTCAAAGGCGCCGGTGCTCCAGGCTGTGCGCGTGGAAGGAGACGGCTCGCGCGTGGTCTCCATCGCCCAGGAACGCGTGCTCGGCATCGAACGGGATTTGCCGGGACTGCCCCTATTCAACGTCCCACATGCCTATCGTTTGCGGGGACTGCTCGACATTCCGGCGCTCAAGCAAAGTCTGGCAGAGGTCGTGCGCCGGCACGATGCCCTGCGCACGGGGTTTGCCTGGGTGAAGGGAAAGCCAGTCGCCGTCGTGGCTCCGGCCGCCGACATCAATCAGCAGCTTGTCGTCAAAGACCTCGCAGCGGGGATTGCGTCCGGAAACAAACGCGCCAAGGAACTCCTCCTCAAGAAAGCAGAATTGCTGGCACAAGAAGACGCCTGGCAACCCTTCGACGTGAGCCAGGCCCCGCTGTTTCGTGCGGGCTTGCTCCGGCTCGGTCAGGACGATCATGTTTTCCTTTTGATCCTGCACCACGTCATCATCGATGGCTGGTCCATCGGGATCGTGTTTGAGGAGATCTCCGCGATCTATTCCGCCCTCACGAGCGGCCGTCAGGCGGGGCTTCCGGAGCAAACGTCCCAGTTCTCCGACTTCGGGAATTGGCAGCGCCGGTGGTGCACGAGTGACCTAGCGAGCCGGCAGATCGCCTACTGGCGAGATCACCTCCGCGGCGCGACACCGGTTTTCTCCCGAAACGGCAGCGCCGCCGGCGCGCGGCCCAGCTCCGTTAAGGCCCGCGAACCGGTTCACCTCCCGACAGATCTGGTTGCCCGCCTCAGCGCCTTGAGCCGAACCCAGGACGCCACGCTTTTCATGACGTTGCTGACGGGTTTCAAGGCGATGCTGTTGGCTCGGAACGGACGCTGCGATATGTGCATCGCCACCATCATGGCCAACCGCGCCGAGTTGTGGACCGAACGCGTGGTCGGGCTGTTCGAAAACACGACGCTGATCCGAACCCGCCTGGATCCGGATCTTACATTTCGAGAAGCGCTTGCGCGGGTGCGCGAAGCGGTTCTGGAGGCTCACGAACGGCAAGATCTGCCCTTCGAGATCCTTGCATCCCGGCTGGCGCAAGACGGCGGGGTTCATCCCGCATCGCTCGCGCAAGCGTTTTTCGTCCTGCAAAACGCCGTTGGTCGGCCCCTCGCGCTGCGCGATCTGGACGTTCGACCGTTCGGAAACGATTTTAACGGTCGGCCGGTCTTCACCATCGATCAAACCTGGCTGACGCTGATGCTGCAGCAGGGGCCCTCGGGCATCGCGGGGTCATGCGCCTACAAGGATGATCTGTTCGACACCGACACGCCTCGCCAGTGGATGGCGGATTACAGGGCAATCCTCGCCAGGGTGGCCGCCGATCCGGAATGGCGGATCGGACAGTTGGTCTTTGGCTGACAAACGCAATGTTCTCCAAGTCCTCGCCGAGGAGACGGGATACCAACTTTCCTCTCTACAATTGACAGTAGCTCATCAATGGCTACCAATGCGGTATTGGGTAGTGAGTAAGGATGGAGACGAGACATGGCTCTTTTAAGTGGCTTGAATTTCGCTAATTTGAGTCCTGCGGACAAGGCCAAACTGAAGAAGCGCCTTTTGGCGCAGAAGGAAGGGCACAAGAAATCATTGAAGAACATCGATGCACACCTCAAAAAATTGGCGGCCAAGAAGAAAAAAACGTGAAGCCAAGAGGTAAGACCTCGCATAACCGGTGGGCTGTCTTTGCATCGCT
The DNA here is from genome assembly GCF_036924495.1 of Bradyrhizobium sp. AZCC 2230. Classification (NCBI taxonomy): domain Bacteria; kingdom Pseudomonadati; phylum Pseudomonadota; class Alphaproteobacteria; order Hyphomicrobiales; family Nitrobacteraceae; genus Bradyrhizobium; species Bradyrhizobium sp. AZCC 2230. The sequence goes on from NZ_JAZHRS010000001.1 coordinate 4,821,593, forward strand.
CGCGCCGAGGTTTCGGACTTTGCGCAAACTCTCTTTTGTGCAGCGTCCGAGTTTTGAGCAGCGTCCGAGGCTGATCGATGAATGAGGATTGGTGTTTCTGGACCGCTTGATCTTCGGCGGATACCGGTCACCGAACGGGATCGACGGCAATTCGGCGAACCCGTTCGCTCTGTGGACGGCATCGCGACGCGAGCGATTGGCCGACCGTCGTTGCTATTTGATTCCGGCAGCCTTAAACGCCGTTTCGACCGCCTTAACGCGGACATCGACCTGTTTCTGCGGCAGCTTGCGGAATAGTGATCGCGTTGCGAGCACGACACCCCGCCTGCTGTCGGCGAATGTCGATTGGCGTGAAAGCTGCTGCGTCAGCGCGACGTAGAATATCGCAGCGAGTTCGGCTGGCTTGAACACGAAAGTGCCCCTGCGGGTCGCAGACATTACCCTGAAGGCGGCGAAGTTGTGGATACCGCTGTTGAAGTGCACGCCGCCCTCATCGGACTTTCGCTTGAGCGGAAGCGTCTTGAAATCCTTCATGTACTTGGGCTGGTTAAACCGCGGCGGATTCCGCATGTCACGAAACGCCGCAACGCCGCTGGAAATACCGTCGCCGATCAACCAGTTCCACTTCGCGATATCTGGCTTGGCCCGATTTGAGATGATTGTGCCAAAAATATCCGAATAGGATTCGTTGAGCGCGCCGGTCTCGCCTTGATAGATAAGACGCGCCGTGTGGCCGGTCACGCCGTGAAACAGCTCGTGAGCCACAACGTCCAGTGATGACGCTATCGACCTCAGTCTGCCGTCAAACGGCGCTTGACCATACAACATCTGAGTGCCGTTCCAGAACGCGTTTAACCAGATCCTGCTGCCGCGCGGCGGGTGCTCGAACTGTCTGACAACGCAATTGACGGTCGAAATGATCGGGCCACCCATGTCGTCGACATTGTTGCGCTTTAGCACATCGCGCAGAAAGTTCACGACAGCAGCGGCGTTAGTGTGTGCGCTGACCGCCGCGGCCGACCAAGGAGGCCCGACTAGTTCGCCTGGCAACTTCCCATCGACCGGATCGTGAAAAGCGAAATCGTGAGTCTCTATATTTAGCCGGACGTCGCGCATCGTCCTCTTGCCGCCCTTGATTTCGATCCCGAAAGTCTTCGGCTTGCCTAGCTCATCGACTCCTTTGCCGAGGCGAATAGTCGGGGTGCGCGGCAGTTCCGCAACCAGAGCGCCGGTAACCGCATCAACGACGTAGTCATGAACCAGGGGGAAGTCCTTGAGCGTCGTCCTGCCCTTCTTCCTGCTGCGCACGTCCTCAACAATATAAGCGAGGTGCCATTTACCCTTGCTGTCGCGATAGAGATTCAGCTTCGGTATCCCGTAAGGAAGCTTGCGACCGTATCCTGCTATCGCCGCTATCTTTTTTAGCACCCGGTAAGGCGAAATCCGCGCGACGTAGGATCGCAGGTTCGGCTCCGCCATGCTGGAATTGAGCGAGACCAGCTCGTTGTGCTTGTCGAGTTCGACGCTGACAAGAGAACCGAAAACCGGAATGCCATCGACCTGCTGTCGAAACTTGACGACTTTGGTTTTGGTCAGGGACACGGTCTCGACACCAAGGCTCCTGAAATCGCTCTCACACCCCCGGATTTTTGGAACGTTCAGCGTTGGCATCGTTTTGCTCGCAAAGGCGTGCTCCAGAATGCGCTTGGCGGCGCTTTCCGGATCGAGATTACCGGGCTGGCGTGCCGGGTCCGAAAACACCGGATGCGCTGACCGATCAGCCTTAAGGGCCGCGAATAAGCGTCGGCCGCTCGCCTCAGTGACGTGCACCGCCAAGACCTTAAAGCCATTTCTCGCTGATGACGACGCGGGAGGGGCACGGGTCGAAGCCTTCCTTGCAATATCCCTCTTCGCCATGATCGCTTTTCCCTGGCCTAAACTAAATGTCCGTCAGCTTTCGCGAGTGGTCTGTGGAAACATCTCACCGACGGGACCATACCAAAGGGGACGAAATTACGAACCTGTATCGTCGCTCCCTGCCATCTCACAACGTTCAATAGCAGGAAAATAACCTCCTTGACCTAGATCAAAGCTGCGCGCGCCTGGATGACCCGGATCGTCCAGACGAGACTTTTGATATGGCTTGTCCCCGGTACACTATGGGTACGCTCCCCTACCTCGCGTCCGCTGTACTGCTGAGTTAAGGTCACCTCGGTATGTCGCTGCTTCACAAGCCGTCCCGCGTGCTTTGCCACGAGTGCATCGGTGCAGAAATGCTGGCGCGAGAGCGAGCGCGGTTGTATCGTGATCGGTCTCGTACCGGCTCGACCTGATACGGCGTGGTGGCACGACTATGTCGCGAACAAAGCGGACATCTTTCATGCTGAGAGGGCGTTTGAAGTTTGGCGCAAGCCACACAAATGCACCATTTCCATCCAGCGTCGAATGCTGGAATGGATCACCAGAACTGGTTCACGACCTGACGATAGCCTTGGCAGATTCTTGGCATATTCCAAAAATCGCTCGAAGCACGCGCCAAGCAATCGAAATGACGTATTTCCAAGCGATCCGGTACCGTCAGAGCAAAAAGGCTGCAGGTCTATCCAACTAATGAAGGTAGGGATGGAAGTCTTATGAACAGCCGCAATAACTCTGGTTACGGTGACGGAACTCGGCGCGAGCAAACCTGGTTGGCTACGCCACTAAACTGCCTTTCGCCTCATGAACGAAAAGTCCCTGTTAGCTGGATAAGGTAAGGAGGCCATCCTCTTCGTCCATCATGCGCCGACCATTTGAGTTTCGATTAGAAATCAGCTGTGAGCAAGTTCACACTTGAGCTCACAAAGAGACGTTATGTTGGCTCTGAAATTTGGTGGTGAAAGACTCTCTTCTCAAACGGAGGACGACCATCATGAAATACATAGTTTGACGTGCAGCTACTGCAAGCCATGGCCATTGCGCCTCGCTGCGATTGCGCCGGATGAGCTTCCGAACTAGCTCGCTCCTTACGGGTGATGGCTCGCGCAGTCGGTCGATTGTGCTCGAGCCGACGCACGACCCTAGAGGGTTCGAGCTCTATAGACCTTGATGCGCAAGCAAGCGCACCACAATGCTTTTTGACAGTGCCGTTGTACGCAAACCTTCAAGCTGAGGGAGGAAAGTATGGCTGCTCGTTCGCTTCATGCATTCAACAACTTCGTCTGGACGGTAACGATTGCCGGCTTTCCAGGCGCTGCCGCGCCCGCCTTCGCTAATGTTATAACTGATTGGGACGCGAAAGCGATTACCGCCGTTGCGCCGCTAGCTAGCGCTCCGTCGTCGCCATACACGCCATATGCCGCTTACCGTATGGTCGGAATGGTCCATCTGGCGATGTTCGACGCGGTCAATTCGATCCAGCGCCGCTACAGCAGATATCTAGTACAACTGCCGGCCGACTCGAGCACCACAAAGGAAGCCGCAGCGGCGGCGGCGGCGGCGACAGTTCTTACAAGCATCGATGCAGCAACGGCCAAGCAGATCAAAGGGGAGCTTGAAAGCTATATTGCGGCGCTTCCCGATGGAGTTCCGAAATCGGACGGCATACGCCTCGGTGAAGCGGTTGCGGTGAAGATTCTCGAAGCGCGAGCGAACGATGGGGCCGATGCACCTGATGACTACCGGCCAAGAACGGCGCCTGGGGTCTATGTGCCGACGGCTATTAGCGAGCCCCGATGTGGCCAAGCGTCAAACCATTTGCCCTCCCGAGTGCTTCTCAGTTCCGGCCCAGCCCGCCGATTGCACTTGATAGCGCGGAATGGGCGAAAGATTTCAATGAAATCAAGGTCTATGGCGCGCAGAAGAGCGTAGCGCGAACGCCTGAGCAGACTGAGACTGCCCGCTTCTGGCTTGTCACCGGACCCGTGGCCTATTTCCCGTTCTTGAGCCAGCTAGCAATGATTAAGAACATGGGTGTCGCCGAAAGCGCGCGGTTCATGGCACTCGGAGGAATTGCTATCAATGACGCATTCATCGCTGTTCTGGATGCCAAGTACCACTACAACTTCTGGCGGCCAGTCACGGCGATTCGCAACGGCGATATCGATGACAATCCAGCCACGGAGCGGGAGGCTACCTGGCAGCCAATCGCCGAGACGCCATTGCACCCCGAATACCCTTGCGCTCATTGCATCGTGAGCGGCAGCGTCGCGGAAGTCGTACGGGCGACCTTCGGCTCAGACGACATTCCGGAGATCGCGATGACAAGTCCGACAGCTCCGGGCGTGACGCACCGGTGGACCAACCTCACGGCTTTCACTACGGAAGTTGCAAATGCTCGCGTCTGGTCAGGCTTCCACTACCGTTTCTCGACGCGTATCGGAACGGCGATGGGATCTCAAATCGGAGACTACGTTGTGAAGAACGTGCTGCAGCCAGCCGAGCTCAGCTCACGGTGAATGGTGTGTTTCGGCATGGGGTCTCGACCTTGATCGGCGCGGGGTCCGATCAATCAGATTCAATGGAATCAGTGACTTGAAGGGGTACCGAAGACGCCGATGGGGGTCACTTTTCGGTCAGCATTCACACCTTGTTGCCGAGCGCTGAGGCGAGCCAGCTTTTGCCGACGCCGGAGGGCCCGCAGATCAGCAGGTTGGCGTGGTCATCGATCCAGCGGCCTTCGACCAGCATCGTCAGCAGGCTGCGGTCGAGGCCGCGTGGAGTGCGGTAGTCGATGTCTTCGACGCAGGCCTCCTGGCGCAGCTTGGCGTATTGCAGCCGCTTCGACAGCCGCTTGTCGCGTCGCAATGACGCTTCGCGTTCGAGCAGGAGCGCGAGCCATTCGGCGTGGCCGAGGCTTGCGGCGTCGCCGCCGGCTTCGATGTCGGCGAAGGCCTTGGCCATGCCGTGAAGGCCGAGCGCGTGGAGCTGATCGAGGGTCGGATGGGTAAGCAAGATGAGATCTCCTAATTGTAGTAGCGCGGCCCGCGGATGTTGGGATGAAGGATCGGCGCGTCGTCCGCGGAGCGCTTGGGTGAAGGACGCCGATCGAGATTGTTGGCGAGGATCGATTTGACCGAGCCGTAGGTGCGCGCGCCGATATCGATCGCCCGCATGGCGGCGGCATCGAGCCGCTCGTGCCCGTAGGATCGGGCGAGCCGGATGATGCCGAGACAGGCGCGGAAGCCCTGTTCCGGATGCGCGCGCTCGTCGAGGATCAGGTCGCACAGCGCCGCGGTCGCCGGCCCGATCGAGGCTGCGTCCTTGCGGATGCGCTCGATGGTCCAGCCGGCGTAGCGCCGATGACTGGATGCCATGTGCTCCGGCACGGTCGTGTGCTTGTGGTTGCCGCTCATGCGCTGATGCGCGGCGATCCGCTCACCCTTGTGGAATATCTCGACGGTGCGGGCCGTGAAGCGCACCTCGACCTCGGCGCGGACGAAGCGATGCGGAACGCTGTAATAATGCGCCTCGATCTCGACGTGATAATCGATGCTGACCCGGCAGATCCGCCACTCAGCGAACACGTAAGGGCTCTCCGGCAAGGCCTGGAGTGCCGGCCGGTCGATCTCCTCCAGCAGCTTGCGGCGAGTGACGCCGAGCCGCCGGATCGGCCGCTCCTCGTTGAGCCGGGTCATTAACTCGGCGATCGCCGCGTTGACCTCGGCGAGGCTGTGGAAGATCCGGTGGCGCAGCCGTCCGAGCAGCCAGCGCTCGACCATGAGGACCGCCTGCTCGACCTTGGCCTTGTCCCGTGGCCGTCGCGGCCTCGCCGGCAGAATGGCGGTGCCGTAATGCGCCGCCATATCGGCGTAGCTGCGGTTGATCTGCGGATCGTAGAGGCAGGCCTTGATCACCGCGACCTTGGTGTTGTCCGGCACCAGCAGTGCCGGCACGCCGCCGATCGCCTCGAAGGCGCCGACGTGCCCGCTGATCCAGTCGGCGAGGCCCTGCGTCCAGGTCGCCTGCGCGTAGGTGAAGCTCGATGCGCCGAGCACTGCGACGAAGATCTGCGCGGTGCGCCGTTCGCCGGTGAACCGGTCGATCACCACCGGCACGCCGTCGCCGGCATAGTCGACGAACAGCTTGTCGCCGGCCGCATGCGACTGGCGCATCGTCACCGACAGCCGGCCTTCCCAGGCCCGGTAGAGCTCGCAGAACCGCGAATAGCGATACCCGCCGGGTTCGCCCGCGATGTACTCCTCCCACACAATCGACAGCGTCACGTGCTTGCGCTTGAGCTCGCGATGCACCGCCGCCCAGTCCGGCTCGGCCTGCCGCCGATGGCCCCGCCGGGTGCCCGGACCGGCTCCGGCGCTGGCGAACAGCCGGGCCTCCAGCACCGTGTCGGTGACGTCGTCTGGCAACGGCCAGGTCAGCCCCGCCGCCTCGAACCGGCGGATCGTCAACCGCACCGTCGAAGGGGCCGTGCCGACCCGCCGCGCAATCTCGCGGGTCGGCATCCCGGCCGACTTCAATCTGATCACATCGCGCACATGGCGCATCGCAAACCTCTCCGTCGGCATCCAGGTCCCCCCTTCGCAAAGCCGAAAGGCGGGACCGTAGCGGAGCCAGAAGAGGCCTCGTCACCCCGGGCGACATCATCCCGGAATGGTGGGCGAGATCATCTCGGAATGGTGGGCGACATCAAATCGGAACGGTGGGCGAGATCATTCCGGAATGGTGGGCGACATCGAGCGGAATCAGCACTTTGATGGTCGAGCTGGAGGCGTGGTTGCGCGAGCAGCGCGCCAAGCTCTCCAGGAACAACGACACAACCAAGGCGATCAATTACTGCCTCAGACGCTGGGATGCATTTAGCCGCTTCCTCGACGACGGACGGCTTTGCATGTCGAACAATGCTGCTGAACGTGAGCTACGGGCGGTCGCCATCGGGCGAAAAAATTGGACCTTCGCCGGGCCCGATGAGGGCGGCCGGCGTGCTGCTGCCATCTACAGCCTCATCGCCACCGCAAAGCTCAACGACGCCGACCCGCAGGCTTGGCTTGCCGACGTGCTGGCGCGCCTACCCGATCACTCTGCCAAACGCATTAACGAACTGCCGCCTTGGAATTGGCACCCTCAAAGCGTCGTCCACGCAGCTTGAGCGCGATCAGCCTTCCCGAAAGCGGCCTAGCCGGGGGCCCTCGCCGGATGCGTCCTGAACGCGCGCTTGTCCTTTTAGTTAACCGCGCCGTCCCTACTGATAAGCTTTCTCTCAAATCCTTATCAGTTGCTGAACTGACGAAATCCAAAGCATTTCGACCGATAAATCCGAAATGTCGACTTGAAAAATGGATCGTCGTCGACCGGGGCCGCCGTCTGACCTCTCATACTGGAAGACGCCGCGTCGCCAACTTGTCGACGTACACGAGAATATCTGACTGATGACTAGGTACAGACCTTGGTCGATGTCGCCAAAGCAAATCGCTACGGCCATCGCGACGCCACCATGGTCCTGGTGGCCTATCGCCACGGATTCCGCGCTTCAGAGTTGACGGACCTTCGTTGGGACCAAATCGAATTCTCGTCAGCTACTCTTCATGTCCGAAGAGTCAAAAATGGAACGCCAAGTACGCATCCGATCCTCGGAGACGAGCTTCGTGCTCTGCGCAAGCTTCAGCGAGAACAGCAACCAAAATCCCCGTTCGTCTTCACTTCCGAACGCGGCACTCCGTTCAGCACCGCGGGATTTGCGCGAATGATCGAGCGGACAGGCGCGGCTGCAAAATTACAATTCAAAGCGCATCCACACATGCTACGGCATGCTTGCGGCTATACGCTCGCCAACAAGGGACACGACACCCGCGCGGTGCAAGCCTATCTGGGGCACAAGAATATTCAGCACACTGTACGTTACACCGAGTTGTCGCCTACCCGCTTCAAGAACTTTTGGCGGTAAATACACCGGTTAGTGCGGGCACGTCGGTTTTGCCCTCGAAAGAGGACCTTAGGCCAGAGCGCCGTTTATGTCAGCTATGGGCCCAGGCTGTGTGAAAAGCCTCTGCTGGCTGTGATTCGCGCGCTAAGATTCCTGGCGATTTTGCGGGGCATCTGATGAAGCGCTTTGTTGAAGGATTGAATCGCGGGCAGAGCACGCTGTTTCCGGCATCACTCGACGACTATGTGTCCGAAGATAACCCGGTGCGAGCGGTCGACGTGTTTGTTGACGGTCTCGAGCTCGACAAGCTCGGCTTTGTCGGTGTCCAGCCACTCGACACCGGCCGACCCAGCTATCACCCCGGTGTTATGCTCAAGCTCTACATCTACGGCTACCTCAATCGCGTGCCGTCGAGCCGACGCCTGGAGCGAGAATGCCAGCGCAATATCGAGATGATCTGGCTGACTGGGCAGTTGGCGCCGGACTTCAAGACCATCGCAGATTTCCGCAAGGACAATGGCAAGGCCATTCGTGAGGTCTGCCGCGAGTTCGTCGCGCTGTGCCGCAAGCTTGATTTGCTTGTTGCAGCGAGCGTCGCCATCGATGGATCGAAGTTCAAGGCCGTCAATGCGAGGGACAAGAACTTCACCGAGGCAAAGATGAAGCGCCGGCTGGAGCGAATCGACGAGAGCATTTCGGCGGATTGCGAAAACGCTCGTTGCGCGCACGCGTCAATGCCGAAACTAAGCACCCGATCTCAATGGTTGAACTGGACCATCGACCTTGGATCATGCGCAGGGTGCATTAGACGATGCTCGACGCATCAGGTCATGCTGCCCGGGATGAAACAGCGGACACGAGGATGGCCATCGATGTAGTGCTTCCAGACCATCGTCCGTCCGGTGAGATTGGGTTGCTTGATGAGAGCGCCGTCTGGCACGAGCACCCATTCGTCGTCGATGCGAACGCGATATCGTCCGTGATCGGACTTCCAATCCGGTTCGGAGACTACGTAGGCGTCGGAGTCCTCACAGCACTTCCCGAATTCGCCCTCCAGGCTCTCGAACCAGGGCTTCAGCGGGGAATTCGCGAAGCGCCCGTCATCTCGCGCAAGTATCGCGGTCGACGACAGCAGCAGCAGACAGATTGGAACCGCGATGTGCTTCATCGCTCTGATCACCAGCATTTCGTCACCTCGGCCATCTCGGACAGTCAGTTGCGACTCAGCGTCGCCGGCGTCGAGGGCAAGGAGCGCAGGAACACGAAGCGGGAGGTCACCGGTATTTCCGCATCGGCGCGACCATCCTGGCCGATGAGAATCAGGCCCGCTCCCCCATTTGCCACCGTCAGGATGACCTCTTCGCCAGCCCATGTCCGGATCGGGTTCATCCCGATGACGAGAAACTCGCCGACGGGCTGGTCCAGATATTGAAGTCTAAGCTGCGGAGCGATTTCGGGCGGTGCAAGCCCGAAGCCCAGTTGCTGCGCGAGTTCGTAGATTTCCCGCAACCGCACCGTCTCACCCTTGAAGCCCAGGTCGGCCGCAGTCACTGTCAGCAGTGTTACAGCCGTGCTGGTGCCGCTAAGAGTAAACGCAGGTCGGGCAAGAGCCTCCGCGGCCGAGTTCCCGACGCCGCAACCCATCGCACTCAGTGCGTTGAGGAGAGCAAACGTATCCGGGAACGTCCCGATGCTGATCGTTTTCCATTCGGCAACATCCGAAACGGACGTTATCGGACCCATGAGTGCCGGGACAAATGGCGTCGCCTTGTGCATCAACTGCCTCTGCAACACATCACGCGCCGAGCATTGAGCGTGAGCGCGGTTCGCAGAGGCGAGAACGCATACGACACAGAGCAAGAGCGTCGCTGCAGCGACCTCCCCCGTCAGCGCAACCATCCGCCTCATGACGCCCTCCCTCGTGGCGCGAGTTCGGCCAGCAGTTGATACCGTTCAGCCGAGCATGAGGATGCACCGAGGACATATGAAGTACTTTACAATCGGCTTCCATTCTTCTTACCGTTTGCTTACATCGCAGCTCTGCTGGGGTGCGATCGTACCGTAGGAGGACTCCTTTGCTCTACTCCTTTTCGGACTTCACGCTGGATACGGACCGGCGGGAGCTGCGGCAGGGAGCCGAGACGATCTCTGTCGCGCCGCAGGTATTCGACCTGCTGAGCTTTTTGATCCACAACAGGGAACGTGTCGTCAGCAAGGACGAGCTCATCGCCGGCGTTTGGAATGGTCGCATCGTCTCCGATGCCGCGCTGACGACGCGCATCAATGGTGCCCGGTGTGCAATCGGCGACACGGGTGAGAAACAGGACCTGATCAAGACGCTCCCGCGCAAGGGCTTCCGCTTCGTAGGCTCGGTTCGGGAAGGGGCAGGACCCGTAAGCGGCGCCTTTGGCTCTGAGGAGCAAGACCGCGAGGCAGCGCCGAGACCGCTTTCGCGACACCACCTTTCAATCGTCGTTTTGCCCTTCGCCAACCTTAGCGGCGATCCCGAGCAAGACTATTTCGCCGATGGCGTGACCGAGAGTTTGACCACGGATTTGTCGCGTATCTCAGGCTCGTTCGTCATTGGGCGACACACTGCATTCACCTACAAAGGCAAGGCAGCCGATCTCAAGCAGATTGGTCGTGAGCTGAATGTTCGGTACGCGCTGGAAGGTTCCGTGCAGCGCGCCGGTGATCGACTTCGCGTGAACGTTCAGCTCGTGGACGCGGAGACTCGCGCCCATCTGTGGGCGGACCGATTTGACAAGCCTATTGCCGATCTGTTCGATATGCAGGACGAGATCGTATCGCGTCTTGCCAACACGCTCGACGCGCAGCTCACTGAGCAGGAGGCCAGGCGGTCAGAACGTTCTCCGCACCCCAATTCGATGGACTTGTATTTCCAAGGTAAGGCTTTGTTGCACAAGGGATGGACGTCCGAATGCGTGCTGCAAGCTCGGGATATTTTTGAAAGGGCGTTAACTCGCGATCACAAGAATGTCGACGCGATGGTCTGGATGGCGGGCGTCGAATTGATACTTGGCGTGAGCTACATGGATGACGACCGGACCGCGCATTTCGCGGCGGCCGAGTCGATATCAATAAAGGCGCTATCTCTCGCGCCAAACCACGCCTATGCCCACCTGGTCTTGGGCATCGCGCAAAATTGCACAAACCGCGCCGTTCAGGGTATCGCTGAATTCGAGAGAGCGTTGGCGTTGGATCGCAATTTGGCCGAGGCGCATGCGCAGATTGGCAGCGCGAAGTTGAACATGGGTTGCGGTGCAGAGACTGAGGCCCATATCAAGGAAGCGTTTCGCCTCTCTCCTCGCGATGTCTTCGCCCATCGCTGGCTCATGATAATCGGCTTTGCCAAGCTGCATGTTAACGCGGATGCTGAAGCAGTCGGCTATTTCCGCCGCAGCATCGAAGCCAACCGGAACGACGTCAACGCGCATTTTGGGCTGACCGCCGCGCTCGCGCTGGTTGGCTCGCTGGATGAGGCGAAAGCCGCTGCACAGACGCTGCTTGCGCTCGTTCCAAGCTTCACCCTCCGCCGCCTCCGAAACGCCACTTACAGTGACAACCCAATTTACCTCGCCTGGGGCAAGCGCATCTTTCAGGGCCTGCGGCTGGCGGAAGTGCCGGAGGGGTGATGTCGGAAATGGGTCACGAGCCGCAATAGTTGAGACCTCAGCACGACGTCCTCCACTTGTCGCGACGGGGCCACAAGCGGACATTCCATACTGCGCGGCTCATGGGAGTTGGACTGAGACCGGCACTTCCCGACGAACGCACGCAATCATGGGGGTAGGCCCATGATCCGACAGGCACCCGCTATCCTTTCGAGGTGTTCCGGCGTGTAAATTCTGGCAAGCTTGGGAACGAGTGTGGACACGCGCACAGCCGGCCTCGCCTCCATCAGGCGCGCGCCGATCATCCGGGCTTCCTCGACCCTGCCAGACAAAGCGTGGCATGCCGCCAGAAGGAATTGTGCGTTTAGATAATTGGGCCGGTGCAGCACAGCCGACTTGGCCCAGGATGACCCCTCCTCGTATCGATCTGTCAGCAAATGCGCACACGCTATTCCGCTCTGCATCAGAAAGAGAAACGGATCCATGGGGCTTAAACGCACCCCGGCATGGAACTGCTTGAGCGCCGCATCGACATTGCCGCGGCGTATGTGTTCCCAGCCGATAGTATACCGTGCGACAGCCAGATTTGGGTTGAGCTCATACGCCTGGAAGACGAGGGGCACGCCCTCGTCGATCTCATACAGTACGGCGGCAATAGCCTGCCCGACTCTCACGAGGACAGTTGGATCTTCCTTATCGAGCTCAATTGCGCGCCTTGCCAACCGCCGGGTCTCGTTCCGCTCCTGATCCGCATCGACCGTCCAGCCGAAGACCTTTCGTTGCAGGTAGCAATAAGCACCAAGCGCGTAGGCTGCGGCCAGCCCGGGATCAATTTCGACAGCAAGCCAGATCAGTCGGAGGGCTTCAATGTTTTGTTCGCGGGTGAATTGATAGAAGCTCGAGAGTGCACGAAGATAGTAGTCGTAGGCCTGAAGATTTTCGGTCGGTACGCGCTTTGCGCGCTCTATCTCGGCGCGCTCCAATTGAGGAAAGAGTGCGCCAATCACGCTACCCGTCACCTGGTCCTGCAGATCGAAGATATCGTTGAGTTGGCTGTCAAAGCGGTCCGCCCAGAGATGGGCGCCCGTCGTGGCCTCGATCAACTGCCCGGAAATGCGAACGCGATCGCCGGATTTGCGCACGCTGCCTTCGAGCACATACCGAACGCCCAGCTCGCGCCCCACCTGCCTGATGTCAATCGCCTTGCCTCTATAGGTAAAAGTGGATTGCCGCGCGATGACGAACAGCGATTTGGACCGTGAAAGGCCGGTGATGATGTCCTCGACCATGCCGTCGGCGAAATACTCCTGCTCCGGATCGGAGCTCAGGTTGGTGAACGGGAGAACGGCGAGCGACGGTTTGTCGGGAAGTGTGAGGACAGGTTTCGCCGCCTCGCTGCGGATGTCGGCGGCTGCCACGGTGGGGGCGCCGTGAGCTTCCTGCACCGCACCGATGAAGCGATAGCCCCTCCTCGGCAGCGTCTTGATCAATCGCTGTTTCTCCCCGGAATCGCCAATTGCGGATCGAGCAGCATTCAGCCTTGTCGTGAGGGCGACATCCGACACGCACCGCCCCTTCCAAATGGCGGTGATAAGCTCGTCCTTGCCAACGACGCGCTCGCGGTTGCGGATCAGATAGTCGAGCAGGTCAAAGGCCTGTGGCGTCAGGGCGACGACGCCTGCATCGCGGTAGAGCTCGCGGCGGCCGGGATCCAGTTCGTAGTCTTCGAAGAGATAGCGCAAGGCGCGAAATCCCTTTAGACGGTCTCCGGTCAGGCCCGGCAACACCTGGAAAGTTAAAGAAATAAGCTGTCCGTAAGGAAAATGTAAGCAGCAGGTCAAGCGTGCTGGGCCGGATCATGGCAGCTTGTCCGGGTGGAAACAAGGCACCCGGGAATGCTGCAATGAGCACGATTTACCAGACAACGGGCTTGGTCCAGACGGCCGTATCGCAGCGACGCAATGTCAGCGCTTTCAAGGATTGTTGGACCGCATTTCAAGAGTGGCGGAAATGGGAGCGGCTGCGGCGGGATCTTTGCAGCCTCAGTGATCGAGAGCTGACGGATATCGGTATTACGTATGGCGAGATCGACTACGTAGCCTCGAACCGAAATACTGACCCGCGAGGCATACGATCGGTCGGATAATGCCGGCCTCCGGCGGCGGGGTGCAGTGCCTTCGGTTCAGCTCTCGCGGGCAATCCATCGGCTATCGCGAAAAGCGAGCAGGATGTTAAGGTTTGATCTCAATCACCGATCAACTTAAGAGGGAGGGCACTCATGGTTCAGCAGAGCGCAATTTCTCGCCGTCGATTTGTGCAAACGACTGCCGCGAGTTCATTGGCACTCGCGGGGATGGGCCATCGTCGCCCGGCTCGGGCTCAACCGAGCAAGCCGAACATTGTCTTCATCCTGGCGGATGATCTCGGCTACGCCGATGTGGGCTGCTACGGTCAGCGGGACTATGCGACACCAAACATAGACCGGCTGGCTGCCGAGGGATTAAAATTCACGCAGGCATACTCCAATTCGCCTGACTGCTCTGCGACGCGCACGGCGTTGATCACGGGGTGCTATCAGGCTCGGTTGTCGGTTGGGCTCGAAGAGCCGCTTATTTCTCTAAGTCCCAAGGGGACTGGCTTGGCGCCAAGTCACCCCACTTTGCCGTCGCTGCTGAAGAATGTGGGGTATGGCACGACGCTGGTCGGAAAGTGGCATCTCGGCGATCTGCCCGATTTCAGTCCGTTGAAGAGCGGCTATGACCAGTTTTTCGGAATACTCGGCTGCTGCGCCGACTATTTCAATCATGGAGCGGAGGCTTCCCGGACGTATGTATTGCCGTTCCCCGGACTTGCGCATCAACTTTACGAGCAGGAGGTACCGGGTTGAGCGTCACGGTTACATGACAAACCTGCTCGGCGATCGAGCCCTGCAAACTATTGAAGGCTACGCCAAGCGAAAAGAGCCGTTTCTGCTGAGCCTGCATTTCACCGCGCCGCATTGGCCATGGGAAGGGCCGGATGATGAGGCAGAGTCGAAGCGGATCAGGGATATTTTCGATCGCGATGGCGGCTCGCAGAACACTTATGCGGCGATGGTGCAAAGCCTGGACGCCAATATCGGTCGCGTGCTGCAAGCGCTCGATGCCAGCGGCCTCGCCAGCAACACCATTGTCATTCTCACCAGCGACAATGGCGGCGAACGATTCTCCAACGTATGGCCGTTTACCGGCATGAAGCATGAGCTGCTCGAAGGCGGCATTCGCATTCCCGCGATCGTGCGCTGGCCTGGACGGATCGCGCCTGGGACGGTGTCCGAGCAGGTCATTATCACGATGGACTGGATGCCAACGTTACTGGCGGCCGCCGGCACATCGCCGGACGCGTCGTATCCATCCGATGGAGAGGATCTTGGACAAGTCTTGACTACCCGGACGGAGGCGCATCCTCGGAAATTGTGCTGGCGCTATAAAGCGGGATCGCAGCGTGCTATCCGCGACGGCGATCGGAAATATTTGCGGGTAGCCGGGAACGAATTTCTCTTTGATCTTGTGAGAGATCCGCGTGAGCGGGCCAACCTCAAGGACCGGGAGAGAGACGTATTCGAACGACTGAAAAGCGACTGGGAGCTTGGGACGCCACGATGCTACCGGAACGGCCTCGGCCGGCGAATTATGCCAACTCGAGCAATTTCCTGGCTGACCACTATGGCGTCGTTAACCCAGCGGCCCCGCCGGATGGCGACGCAAAGCCGTAGTAGGCTTCGTTCTCGCAAGCTCAGCACAGGACGGAATTTGTTCGCTAGATCGGAATGATCCCATGGAGCGTCGCGTCGTCATCGCCCTGATCGGCAGTGTTATGTCCGCGCCTTGGCTGCAGCGGGCGAGAGCTGCCGGCAAGGTCTATCGGATCGTCTTCGTCGTTCCGCGGCACGGGTCCTCGAGACTTCGCCCGACGTTATCTTGGCTGGCGGAGGCGGCGCCAACGAGGTCGCGCACGCCTTCCAACGGTTGACACGAACTGTGCCCATCGTCATGGCCAACAGCTCCGATCCGGCCACACAGGGCCTCGTGGCCAGTCTCCCCATCCCGGTGCCAACATCACAGGTTTCTCAGGTAACACTGGACCGGAGTTTGAAGCAAAGAGATTGCAGTTGCTGCGCGAGGTCGCACCGGATGCGGTTCGAGTGGCCTAACTCGGGCTGAAGCTCGATTGGGAAAGTCCGGCCGCGATTGGCGTGCGAAGCGCAGCGGAGAGACTGGGTATCACGTTGCTTCATGCCGAGCACGCGCCGTCGAACTACGAAGATGCATTCATTAGCGATTTTGCGGTATGGTGCGCCAATCCGCCCAACGGGTTTGTTCGACGGGAATTGCAAAGACATAACCGACGCCGCGTTCTGTCTTGATGACACGTGGCGCCTTCGGGTCTGCCTCCAGTTTGCGCCGCAGCCGCAGCACCTGAACGTCGATGCTGCGATCGAAGATATCTTCGTGGAGCCGGGTCGCCTGCAACAGATACTCGCGCGACAGTGGCCGCTCCGGCGCATCGAGGAAGGCCTGCAGCAGGGCGTACTCGCCCTTGCTGAGGGTAACCGGTCGTTCCTGCGGATCGAGGAGGCGCCGGCTGCGACGATCAAGCCGCCATCCGCCGAACCTGTACCCGCCCCGCTCTCCGTCGCGGCTGCGCAAGGACCATCCGTTCTCACGGCGCCGCAGCACGGCGCGGAACCGGGCATACAATTCGCGGATACCGAACGGCTTGGTGAGGTAGTCGTCGGCACCAAGTTCAAGCCCGACCACACAGTCAACTTCATCGCGGGAACAGCCTGTCAGAATAACGACCGGTACGTCCGAACCGGAACGAATTTCCCGGAGCAGATCGAGCCAATTGTCCTGGCCGAGGTGCAGGTCGAGAATGACTGCGCTTGTGTCCCCCGCCGGCTAGTTGACGGGCCACCGCCGAGCGGCCCATCGCCGAGACGGTCTGGATGCCGTGCTGCCCGAAATAATCCGAGATCAGGTGCCGGACCGCCGGATCGTCATCCACGACAAGGACGTGGCCCGAGTTGCAGTCGGTGGCCACGATGCGGCTGGACTCGACCTTGGTCAGCATGCGATCAGGCCTCCGCATGGCTGCTGCGGCCCTGCAGCAGCAGGGCCGCGAGTTCATTGGGCATGTCGAGCATCACATCATGCCCGCATGCAAGCTCCTCCCGCCACCAGCCGCGCTCTCCTGCCTTGGCGTAAAACTGGCCGAAAGGACCTTCATAGCCACGCGCCAGAATGTATCCGATGGTTGCGATGCTGTCGCAGGCTCCGCTGATCTGCGCCGGCGCTTCAAGACTGGACAGCGGGTGCATCGTGCACTGACGGTCCACCCAGGCGGCGTCTGCCGCATTGACCGCGAAGGCCAACGCGGGTCTCGGCGGAACTCTCCAGCCATCGCCATGGGCCACAGCCAGTTTCCGGTCGCTCTCACCGTTGTCGGGCAGGTAGTCGAAAAGGGTTTTGCCGTTCTCGGGAACGAAGGCGTCGAGATAGATGAGCGAGCGAATCCGGTCCGGCATCCGGTCGGCGACGTGGCGTGCGACGAAACCGCCGTAGGAATGTCCAACCAAGACGACGTCGCGCAGGTTCTCCCAAATCATGAGATTGGCCACATCGGCGACATGGGTGTCGAGGCCGACGTCGCGGCTCAAGAGATGGGAGCGTTCTCCGACACCCGTTAGCGTCGGCGTGAACACCCCGTGCGCTCCAGCAGCCAGCAGGCGACGCACGCGTGCCCAGCACCAGCTACCATGCCACGCGCCGTGGATTAGGACGTAATCGGTCATTGCGGGTTACTCCTTGCGATGTCGGCGCCGTGACACGAGGCGACCTGAAGGTGAAACAAACGATGCTGCACATCGCTGCGTCGCGCCGACATGTGGACGGGGCGCCTCGCTCTGCCAAGTCTGTTTTCCGGACTGGCAATTCCGGCCGCCGGTGACTACATCGGACACATGTCAGCAAGCTATCGTCAGTTCTGCCCGATCGCGAAGGCATCAGAGATCTTCGCCACGCGCTGGACGCCGCTGATATTGCGCGAGCTGATGGCCGGCACGCACAGCTTCAATGACATTCAACGAGGCGTGCCGCTGATATCACGCGCCGTTCTGGTGGCGCGGCTACGGGAACTCGAAGCCCAAGGGGTCATTGAACGACGGCGGCGCGCGGACGGAACCGGTCATGAGTATTGGCTCACACCGGCCGGCGACGGGTTCCGCTCCATTGTGAATGAACTCGGTCGTTGGGGAATGACGTACACGCGCGACCGGATCAGGCGCGCCGATCTTGATCCCGGCTTTTTGATGCGGGGCTTGCGAAGGCGGGCCGACGTCAACACTCTGCCGGATCATCGCATCGTCGTGCGCTTCGAGTTCTCAGGCGTACCGGCGAGCCGAACGAAGTTCCGCGTCATGTGGCTGTTACTCGAACGTTCAGGCGTGGGTGTGTGCGAGAAGGACCCCGGATTTTCTGTTAATCTCACAATCCGGGGCAACATCGGTGTTTACGTGGCCGTCTATCTCGGCCATGCGGCATGGCGCGATGTGGCTGGTAAGGCACTGCTGCTGGATGGTGACCCCCGGATTGGAAAGCAGCTTCCCGATTGGCTGAGGCTCGGCGACGTGAGGGGCCGGGAGCCATACGATATGGCCCCTCTATGAGCAACTCGGACTACTACTACCGACGAAGCGGTGGCGCTCATCTCCCCGACACGGTCGATGCGGAACCCGCCTAATCTTACTGCATCAGAAAGTCGTGGTCGTCAGGCGTGGCTTGTTCGGTCTGCTGCAGCACGGGCACCGCGAGAGAGCAAGCGCGACGGTGAGCCGTCGTCGGATGGTCGCGATCGAGTCCGGAACGTGACGTTCGGTCCGGATAGGCGGCGCCTTTAGGTCGATGACCTCCGGATAGGGCGAGTTTTTGGAGCCGCCAGGCAGCACGCCATGCCGAGGCGGGAATCGCGGCCCCGGTTCTTAGGAATCCTTCAGGACTATTTGCCACGAACGTATTTTTTGATGACCCGGATGCTCGCAGCGGAGAGCTTGATGCAGGGGCTCAGGATCGGTCTGGCCGTGCTGAGCTTCATGAAACCGATCACTGGCATCGTTGGCTGCGCGCGCGCAGTCACCGGCCACGCGACCACTGCGCCGCCCATGAACTTGATGAATTTCCGCCGCCGCATGTGCCCCCCGTAAGGACCACTCCTTGCGCAATCTTCAGAGCCTAGCACTTTGCGACCAGCGGCGAGAGAGAAATGCCACACATGCCCCTCAGACACTGATCAGGCCCGATGTCGCAAATGCGTCAATCGCGTCGGTTTGTCGCTGATCCGGTGACTTCTGGTCTGCCCGGGCAAGCGGACGTTCGTCAGATCGGACCGGCATGTCTCAAACGGGCCACGAAGAGACATTGCTGGCTTGATCAGTATAACAGCGACCGCCAACCGAGTAGGCCAAGGTTTGGCGGGGAGACTTTAGATGGAATACACGTCCGATACGATACCGGCGCAGTTCTGGCGCATCAAATACGATCAAGATCACGATGGTAGTGCGCCGCTTCTATCGAGCATTTCAGAGAGCCCAAATTGCCAGAACTTTGCATACGCTCTGCTCAAGCACTTCGGCTACGAAATCTCGCCTTTTCGCTCCAGCAACCTTCGGGAAGACGCCGAGGAAACTGTAATCGTAACGGGCGAGCTATGGGCATTGGACCTGCTTTTATTCAATCGGACATCCAGTCCTTGGGGAGCGCATGTTGCGCTCTACCTGGGCGGCGGCAAGGCAATCCATCTAAGCAAGAAAGAATCAACGGCCGTAATCTGGCCATTCGCCCAATTCCAGATGCTTGCCGAATATCGGATTTTCATCGGGGCGAAGCGACTACGGAAATTCGGCGGAGCAAACTAAACGACGGACGCTTGGTTTGCTGCGATTGCGGACGCCTAAGTGGCGAGAAAAGCGGTAGAAACATGTTTGGCTCGCTCCTCGCCGGGGCATGCCCCCATGGAGCGGCCTGATGAAATGACGTGGGTGGCTAGGACAAGTCTCGCCATGACAAGTTGGGACGAAATCATGACACCAGAAATCCGACGAGGGCGTACCGACGACGCCGAATTCATCGCGCGCACAATCCTGCTCGCGCAACGCGGGCCTCGGCCGCTTGGCTGGTTCGACTTTGCGTTCGACGGGCCCGAGCCTGAGGTGCTCGCATTCCTGGAGCGGCTTGCGGTCGCCGAGCAAAGCTCCTGGTATCACGTCTCGCAATTTCTTGTGGCCGAGATCAACGGCGAGCGCGCCGCGGCACTCTGCGCCATGCCTTCACGGTTTGCGCGCGAGACAGTACGGCCTGCAATCGATGAGGCAGCACGCCGCGCCGGTATGAGTGAAGCCGATCTTGCAGCCATCTACACGCGCGGAGCGTATGCCCGGCCGTGTTGGGTTCAGGGCAGTGACGAGGATTGGTTGATCGAGCATGTCGCATCAGCGCCCGCGTTTCGTGGCCGCGGGGTGATTCAGGCATTGCTCGTAGGTGGGATTGCAGCTGGTCGCGCTGCCGGTTTCGCGCATGCCTCGATTACGTTTGTGATCGGCAATGATAAGGCCGAGCGCTGCTACGCGAAAGCCGGCTTCTCATTTGCAGAGGAGAAGCGCGACGCTACCTTCGAAGCGCTCACCGGCACGCCTGGCTTCCGGCGCTTCGCCCGAGCGATCTAGCTCAGCGCGAATGTCTCATATGGGTCACAAGCTGTCCTTGGCAGGCTGCTTCATCAAGGTCGACTCATCTCCGGGAAGCAGACATAGCGGCTCTGCGGGCGAAGGTCAGCAACGGGCCAAAGAGCGACATCGGCTCGATCACGATCCGTCCGCTCAGGTGGCAGGGATCGTAAACTGAAAGAGAGCACCCTGCGGTTCGCACGGGACCGCCCACAGCCGTCCGCCGTGGGCTTCGATGATCGAGCGGCAGATAGATAGGCCCATGCCCATGCCCTCGGGCTTGGTCGTGTAGAATGGCTCGAACAGACGCGAGAGGCTCTCCGAGCTCAGCCCCGGGCCGGTGTCCTGCACCCCGACGCGCACGCCACCTTCGGACGGGTCGGCATTGACGCCGATCTGTAATTCGCGCGCGCCTTCCCCAATGCCCCTCATGGCCTGAATGGCGTTGACGATTAAGTTCAGCATCACTTGTTGCAGTTGGACCCGATCGCCTTGGACGCGCGGCAGGCCCTCCGCAAATTGCGTCCGCACCGAGACGCTATTGTTTGCGGCCTCCGCACGGGTGAGAGCAATAACCTCAAGGATGGCATCGTCGATCGCTACGGCGTCCTTTCGTGCGGGCACCTTCTTAACGAGCGCACGAACGCGCTCGACGACCTCGCCTGCGCGATTCCCCTCCTTGACAATCAGAGAGAGCGCGTCATTCACCTCGCCATAATTTGGTGGATCCGCGCTTAGGAAACGCCGAGCGGCTAACGCGTATGTGACTGCCGCTGTGATCGGCTGGTTCACTTCATGGGTGATCGAGGCCGTCAACTGGCCCATCGTCGCGACGCGGTTGGCATGCGCCAGCGCCATCTGGGCCTCGCGATATGCTTCTTCGGCCCGCTTGCGTTCCGTCACGTCGATCTCTGTATCGACCACCTCGACTAGTTTCCCATTTGTTGAGAACACGGGTTGGCCGATTGATTCGAGGTGTTTCACCGTTCCATCGGGCAGTACGATTCTAAACGCGGTCGAGTAACGTGTCTTCTCCCTAACCGCGCGCGCAACCTCTGCGTCCAACCGGTCACGGTCGTCGGGGTGAATTCGTTGCAGCACAGTTTTGCGGTTTGGAACACCCTGCGCCGGATCAAACCCCCAGATGCGGTAAATCTCTTCCGACCCAAAGAAAATTGTCGAGCCCTTGTAGGCCGTCACACCGCAGTGAGTCAGCCTCTGTGCTTCCGCCAAATATCGCTCGCTCCGCTGTAAGCTGGCGGTCCGTTCCGCCACCGTGGCCTCCAGCTCCTCGCGGGCCTGACGAAGCTCCTGCTCTGCCCGTCGTCGCGCGCCGCTGACCCAGCCGACCGCCAGGGCGCAAAATATGCAAAAGGTCAGATAAACCAGATCGGTATAGCTGATCGGGCTGAAGGAAAAAAACGGACGCAGGAAGAAGTAATTAAGGCTAAGGACTGAAAGGACAATGGCGAGCACGCCTGGCCCGGTCCCCGCGTACCAAACGGTCGCGGCGACCGCGAGCAGGAACGGCGTCAAAATAGCCTCGAAATGCCGGAGCAGGAAGAAATCCAACCCGATTGCAATTGCTACGGACAGAACTGCAATGCCGTACCGGAGAATCCCCGGCATGGTTGTCGGCGATGAAGGGTCCCGATGCTCCATGACTTGCCTCATTCCTGAGCCAGCGCGCAGCACTTCCGAGATGGCCGTCTGTTGCTCGATGAGTCCGGTCACCCGACCCCGCAGCTCGGTTAACTGATCTTGCAGCTCAGAAGCGGCACATTCTCCGTGGATGCTCTCGTTCATGCGGAACGGTTCGTCGGCTTTGACGGTGAGGGCAACATAACGGAACCAACTGCAGCTTGCGATAGCTCTCACGGCCGTCCAAACCGAAGATGCGGCCAAACATCCAACTTCCGCTGTGGGTCACAACGCGAAGAACTCAACCTGAGTAAATCTGGCCCGCTATGCCTCACTAAGCGGACCTCAACGAGGTGCGCCGCTCTTCGCTGATGGGCCACAACCAGACCCATGCGCCGCAGCAAATGGACGCTGGTCAACCGGTTTAGTGGGTTACCTTTGGCTCGTCCGCGGTAATACAATCTTGAACTCAGTGAAAAGTCCAGGCACCGTCTCGACATCGATCCTGCCGCCGTGCTGTTTCACGATAATATCGTGGCTCATCGAAAGGCCGAGTCCAGTCCCTTCGCCTGCCGGCTTGGTCGTAAAGAACGGATTGAACATCTTTTCCTTTACTTCGGCGGGGATGCCGGTGCCATTGTCGCGAATGCGAACTTCCACGGTGTTTCCCAAATTCTTCGTGGTAGCGCTGAGTATCGGCTCAAAGCCGGAATCGCCGCTCTCCGTCTTGCGCTTGGTTACGGCATAAAATCCGTTCGAGATCAGGTTGAGAAAGGCACGAGTTAATTCCTGCGGAAACGCTTCGACTGTGCCGGCACCTGGGTCGAAGCTGCGTTGCAGGGTGATATTGAACCCAGAGTTTTCGGCGCGCGCACCGTGATAGGCGAGATTGAGGCTGTCATCGAGAAGCCCATTGATATCTGTGGGAAGGTGTTCGCCGGAACCCTCGCGCGAATGCAGTAGCATGTTTTTGACGATGGCGTCGGCGCGCTTGCCGTGCTGGACGACCTTTTCGAGATTGCCCTTCAGCGTGCTTGTCAATTCGTGGACATCTTCCCGCATCTTTTCGTCCAGCGAGGCAGACTTGAGCATGTCATTCAGTTCGTCTGTTAATTCCGCCGAGAGGGCAGAGAAATTATTGACGAAATTCAGCGGGTTCTTGATCTCGTGCGCGATGCCCGCGGTGAGCTGGCCAAGCGAGGCCAGCTTCTCGGTTTGCACCAAACGATCCTGCGCGGTGCGCAGTTCGTCGAGCGACTGCGTCAATTCCTTGGTTCGCTGCTGGACCTGTTCGAACAGTCCCACATTCGAGATCGCGATCACCGCCTGGTCGGCAAAGGTCTCGATCGCCTCGATCTGCCGGTCAGTAAATGGCTTGAGGTGCGACTGGCGTAGGGTTATTGCGCCGATCACTTGATCGTCCCGCATCAGCGGCACCGTCAATAATGCCCGTGGCCCGCCTAGGCCAGTCAAGCCTTTGCTCAATTCGGGATCGTCCGCAACGTTTGGGTAGTGGAGGGTACGCTTTTGGCGTGCCACGCGCGCGAGTACCGAGCCCGGTTGATCGACGGATGCCGGGTTGGATCGCAGGAACTCCAAATGGGTAGGTAACGCGCCAGACACGGCAGTGACATGAAATTTGCGGTCTCGCAGCAGGAAGATCGTGGAGGCGTCGCAACCGCACAGCTCACGCGAGGTCTCGACAATGACATCAAGCACCGGCTGCAGGTCAAACGCCGAGCGGCTGATAACCTTGAGCACCTCGGAGGTTGCGGTCTGCTGCTGAAGGGACTCGCTCAGGTCGTCCGTACGTCGGCGCAATTCCTTTAGCAACCGCGTGTTTTCGATGGCGATGACGGCTTGGGCGGCGAAGTTGGTTACGAGCTCAATTTGCCTATGGCTAAAGGGCCGAACTTCCTGGCGATAAATGATGATGGCTCCAACAAGCTCGGGGTCCTTAAGCATTGGCACGGCGAGAAGGGTTCGAGCCCGCAATATCTCGACCGTCGCAATGCGTAGAGGCTCGCGCTCAGCAAACAGGCGTCCCGACATAACGTCAGGAATGTGTATGACCTTTTTGCTTGCAACGAGCCGCCCCAGACCTGTATCCGGCCCCGGAACAAGCGGTCCGCTTTTGAAGAGCTCCGCGTAGGCAGCAGGAGTGTTGTGCAGTTCAGCTGCCAGAAATCCCCTGCCATCAAACAGGAGCAACTGGCCGAACTTCGCTTCGCAAATCCGCAAAGCATTGTTCAACATCGACTTGAAGACCGGCTGCAGATCGCCGGGAGAACTGCTGATGACCTCAAGAACCTCCGAGGTCGCCGTCTGCTGCTCCAACGATTCCGTGAGGTCTCGCGTCTTCGCCTGCACCTCATTGAATAGCCGCGCATTCTGAATAGCAATCACCGCTTGATCAGCGAATGTCTGAATGAGTGCCAACTGCCTTTCCGAGTACCTGAATCCGGCTTCCGGGTGGGTAAAGATGATCGTGCCGATTCCTTGTTCTCGATCGACTAGCGGCGCGAAAGTGATAGATCGAAAGTTACCAGCGGCGGCGGCGTTGCGCGTAAATTCCGGCGTGTCGGGAGATCCGACATCGGGAATTTCGATGATACGACGTTCGAGAATTGCCCGTGCGGAAGGCGCGCGGTCCCGGTCGAACGGAATGGGATATACCGAGCGAACGCGTTCGACATCAAACCCCGAAATTGAAGCTGCCGTTGCATTCCAGTGAAGCTTCTCGTCTTTCAGAGTTGTAATCGTCGCGGAGCAAGGCTCGAACAGCTTTGCCGCACTTCTGACGATTGCTTCGAACACGGGCTGCACGTCCGATGGCGAGCTGGCGATAACTTTGAGGATTTCTGCGGTCGCGGTCTGGCGACCCTCGGCAGCGTGCAGCAGGTATTTTAGCCTCGCAGTCTCAGGCCTAGACTTCTCAGCCCGTCGCTGACCGGGCTTTGGCTTGTGAGGCTGGGATTGAGCAGATTGGACGGCAGGGGACTGGGAATTGCGGGCAGTGTTGGGGTTGGGCGCTGTCGCCCGCTTTACTGCTTTTCGTCCGCGCGTCACCATTTTCTGGCCTCCGGGCGAAAATCTAACCAATCTCAGGGCTGGCGTATAGGCATCGTCTCGGGGGTAATAGCTGACTGCAACCTCGCATTAGTGACAAGTCGTCGATAGCGATGTCCAGTTAACCCCGGACAGCCGACTTTGACACCGTGGCTCGTGATGTCCGCATGGGGTCAAAATGCGAAGAACTCAAGCTGAGCAAATCTAGTCCGCCGTGCCTCGATAAGCGGACCTCGACGAGGTGCCCGGCCACTTCGCTGATAGGCCAAAAGCTGAATCATTGAAATACCGAATATCGGCCGTACCCGCCGCGCCGACACTTCGAATTAACATCAAGCGCTGGATTGCAAGTGATTAGGGTGTCAGGCCCCTCTCATACGCAAGAAGGCACTTGGCTAGGCCTTTCGGATTTGACAAGGCGACCAGATGGCCACCGGAGATTTCCTCCACCTCCTTTCCGAGCCTTTCACGCGCGACACGCCGTTGAAATTCGATCGGGAAAAATCGGTCGTCTCTTCCCGCAAGAACACGAATGGGGATGTCGGGCCAGCGCGCGAAGCGACACGGCTCGCCGAAAACGGCCTCGGCTTCCTCGCGTGGTTTCGGGGCGGCGCGCAGCACGTGTTGGGGTACATCGTGCAGAAAGTAAGTTTCCACATCGAATTCCGTCGCATACCCGCGGCGTCTCGCAGCTTGTTCCCGTGCCTCGACCGCTCTTGTTGCATGCCACCATGCACCGGCGGCCTCGTCGGGCTCGGGGATCATCGCGTTGACGAACACAAGCATCCCCACGGGCGCAGGCCCGCAAACAAGGGGCGCCGTGAAGCCCGCAAGCGACTGAGCGACGAGTATCACGGCGCTTCGTTCCGCTATGGCGCGGACAACGATCTCCGCATACGCGGCGAGACCGGAGTTCCTGTCGTCGCCGGGCAGACCGACCGCGATGGCTTCGTGCCCCGCAGCGCAAATAAGCGGGATCACGCGGTGCCAATACCAAGCCATGCCGCCCGCCCCGGGCACAAGGACAAATGTTGCCATGTTGAGTTTCCTCCGTTGCTGCTGGAATAGACCCTAGCGAGCTTGCCCGTTTGATCGGGATTGATCTGCAATGATGGTGGTTGCGAGATCAACATCGAGGGGCGGGGCTGATCGTGGGGCTGTGGGTCGAAATCCCGCTATCCATTGAACGGAACACAATCAGCCGTGCGGCCACTTCGCTGATGGGTCACGAGGTGACATTCGAAAATGAAAAAGGCCGCCAGCTGAGGCGGCCTTACTTTTAGGTTGGTGGCTTTAGACCGGGCAAGTTCAGCCATTCGGCAATGCGGGCGGCGACATCGGATTCCTGGACCTTCTTCAAAAGGGCCTCTTGCTCTGGGCTCGGCGGCAGTTGTTCTGCTTTTTCTCTCGCTAACCTGGCTTCCTTGATGAGCCGTTCTCCAAGCGCTTTATCCGGTTTGAATCTGAAGCGCCTCATGACTTCCTCCTGTCACAAAGTTCGCTCTGCTTAAAACTCTCGAGGGGGCACCGAAGTTCTACGGAACTCTACACCTCATGTTCGCGCAGCGAAACACCTCGTTCGCGATGTGTTCTAGCGGACGAAATTCCTTGAGCTATCTCAAGGGTCAGACGGGACCTGAATTAGGACACTGCCAAAATCAACTTAGGACAGTGAGGTTAAATACGGACAGTACCCCGTAGCGAATAAGACAATCGGCGAACGCAGCCATCGCTCGAACGAAATCAGATGTCTGTTGAGGGGGTCATAAGCGGCGGTTTGACGCTCGGCCGCAAACTTCCGGTCTGACCCTATGAACCGACATGTAGCTGCATCGCGTCAACGGAAGCGATGGGCCAACAGCGGAAATTGCGCGGTCGATTGTAGGACGATGCGCTGCCGCCGCAGCATTCTGGTGATATGGTCATAAGCGGGGCGAGGCTAGGCTGATCGGCCCGGCTTGCCTCGCGCAAAGCGGGACACCAGGCCGACCAGTTCCGTGGACCAGGACAAAACAGCAGTTTGCCGGCCGTTGTTTATCAACTCCACCGCAGCGTTTGGGGACTACTTGTTTGTTGAGCTTGAACCGACAGTCGCCGGAGGGGGCGGCATCATGTTCCAGGTGTCGGCGCGATATTTCCAATCTGCGCCATCCCGGACGATGACGCTCATATAGGTTCCTTTGATCTGCTGGCTTCCGGCATCAGCAGACCAGGTACCGGCTTGATAAAGTGAGTTTGGGTCTATCATGTTCGCCTGCGCGACCGGCAGAACCATGTTTTTGAGCTTCTCATTCACCATCTGATCCATGAATTTGCGGATATTCTCAGTGCCGATGATGGGTTGATCCACACCTTGCGGCAACAACACGGCGTCGGCCGTGTATAGCGCGGTGAGAGCGGCGGCATCTTTCATGTTGAAGGCTTCGATCCACTTGTCGTCGACACGCTGTGCAATTGTTTTGGCGTCGTCTGCGAAGGCGGGTACGACAACGGCGAATGTCACTGCCAATACGCAAAGCATTTTGTTCATGGCTTGCACTCCTCGCATGTGGTTACCTCTAGAAATGCCAGTGCCGCGCCGCGCTTCGAGCGTACTGCTCAAGTTTGCCACTGGCCGATGTTGGTCCGGACGTGGTAGCGCCTCAGCGAAGGCGCCAGCGGGTAGCCTCACTGAATTGGAGCTTGTCCAGATGCTTTTCATCGGAGCCTCAATGGCCACGTGGCAAACGAACACATGATTCAGAATGGGCTCCGAGAAAGGCGGAGTACGGAGGTGTCGTTTAGAAAAATTTGAGCCGCGGCTACACCTTCGGCTTCATCTCTTGTCTCATCGCGGCATTCAGGCGAACGGAAATGATTCAGGATCAGGTCAGTCATTGCCGAACCCTGATCCATTGCTCATGGGCTCGCAGGACAACGAATACTTATTAGGCCGGTGATTGACACCAGACAAGACTTAACACCGGCGCATTGCCGTTCCGGAGAAGTACGGTCAGGAGGATTGACGCACGGGCGCAAGGCAACGCCATCCGGTCTACCCTCAACTTCGGACATGACCGGGCGCCGTCCGGACGGTTGGGATGGGCCATTTCCGGACCAACCACGCGCCCCTAAATCATACTACCCGGCATGAAACAGCGAACAGTCGGACGACCGTCATCATAGTAGGGCCAAACAACCGTTCTCCCGAAGCGGTTGGGTACCTTCACGACCGCAACGTCCGGAACGTCAATCCACTCGTTCGCAAGAAAGACTTGGAAATGCCCGTTCTGGCTTCGCCAATTTGTGTCCCGCAAAGTATTTCCGTCGGAAAGAGCGCAGCAGGCCTCTCCTCCTTCGGATTTCAATTGCTCGAACCATCTGTGCATTTCGGGATCGGCTTGCGCGTATTTGCCTTCCGGATCGCGAGCCGCCACGGGCGTGGACATCAGCAGCAATGCCACCATCATCGATCTTACGATGTACGTATTCTGCAACCGGGCTCTCATAACAGCCCCCCTGTTCAAAAATTCAATCGTTTGAACGCGATCACGCCGAGAAATAAATTCGCGTCCGGGTCAACGGGAAGAACGGAGGGAAATGCATCAACGACATCGCCCAGCCGACTTTGAAATGCGCCCGGAGGCGCCAGGGCCCAAGTAAACTGAACGGGTTGACAGTCAGTAAGCCTGATCGCCCGCCCCATCACAACTAGAAGGAATGATGGGGCCTCGAAACGTAGCAATGGTTTTCCGCCAGTTCAACCTGAAGTCAGTTAGGCGTGGCTGCGGCCTTCTGTGGAAGTGCAACGACGCTGACCTTTCCCAACGCAATTGAACCTTTGCGGAATGCTTCGGACCAACCGTGAAGCAGTTCACATGGTTTCAAGTGGGCCAAGATTAAGGTGAGCGTGGAATTTGTGGTGGGAATATCTCTAAACCAAGAGAGGGGAAATCCCATGAGAAACACATTTCTGATAGTGACCGCCATTTCCAGCATTGGAAGCGTGACGATCAATCACGCCAACGCGTGCGCACTACAGCGCCCAACTTTCGAAGTTACAGGCTTCCCGATCTCCCGGCATCAGGTTGCAGTGCTGGGCGCGGCCCAGGTGGAGGAGAGTCCGGCTGCACCGACGCTCATGTCAGCTGGGATGCCGGCTTCTCCCAGTCAGATTGCGATTCTGACGCCACGCCCGAAAACAACGAAAATAGTCGAGGCTTCAGCAGATGCTAGTCTGCTCACTGTTGGTGTGGCGAGAACGAGCTCGCGCAGAAGCGCTGGAGAGGCATCATGTGGCTCTGAGTGATCTGCGGATCACGCGGTATCTTGCGCCCCGCCTTCGGGCGGGCTTTTTTTTTGCGCTTGCACGTGAGCGACAGCCCTATTGGGATCGCATCGATTGCAGAAAAAGCACGATCTTCTTTCGATCCTCAACCGACGCAAGACCGCCGTAGGGAGCCATTTTATTCCCAGGAACGACCTCATCTGGATTGGCTATGAAGCGCGCGAGTTTTGCTTCATCCCAGATGAAATCACTGTCCCTCATCGCTGCCGAGTAATTGTACTCCGGCAGCGATCCCGCTTTCCTTCCAATAATCTGGTGCAAGTTAGGACCAAGACGATTGTCGTCCTTTTGGGTCGAATGGCAAGTTCGACAAGCGTTGTTGAACAACTGTTGCTCTGCGCCTTTCGAGAGAACGTCCTGAGCCGAAAGCGAGGACGACGATAGCAAGTACAACATTGCGCTCGATATCACGAGGCCCAGCCGGCCGATACGCTTCATGCCAACCTCTCGTCGCCTGCGAAGGGCGACTGAAACCGCCGCCTGGGTCACTCCAGCTTATAAAGGAAGTCCAGCCATTAACCAGCCATCTGCCTCCGTCGGCTCTGGGTCAAAAGCGAAGAACTCAAGCTGAGTAAATCTAGTCCGCTGTGCCTCACTGAGCGGACTTTAATGAAGTGCGCCGCTACTTCGATGGGCCAGGGGCACAACAGCGGAAATGGCAGCTTTGGCTATTGTGCCACTCACCAAGAAGTGGGCACAGACAATGCGTCGCCGAGAGCCCTCAGCAGATCCCTAAATGTCAGCCTCGGTCGAGGCTTTACAGATGGGACACTCGTACGACTTGAGGGACCATCTTTCCGCTCTGGAGCGACTTCCTCGGTCATGTTGGTTCTCAATTTCGGTCAATCAGCAGTGGTGCTCGGCATCTTTCCGGAGGATATGGGACCAAACCCTCCTATGTCCAAAAGAGATGACCACGACAGTGTCATGCTGCATCGCGACGGTGCGGCGCTTGTTGCGCCAGTCGTCTTGTTCGAGGGGCGCTGCGGGTCAAAGGCTGCCCTCAGCGACCGGGGACGACCTCGATCGGCTTACCGCCGACCGCCAGACTGCCGCAGGAGAAGAGCCGTCGGAAACGGTGCAACTGACCAAGACGCGGCTTAAGGAAAAGCTGGCGAAGCTCGAAGAAGAAGTGAAGCGACTGGCCACGATTGAAAAGGCATTGCTCGCCTCGCCCGACAAGCAGATATCGCTCACCGATCCCGATTGCCGCTCGATGGCAACGAGCGGGCGCGGCTCAGGCATGGTCGCCTACAACGTACAAAGTGCAGTCGACACTACGAACCATCTGATTGTCGCGCACGAGGTCACCAACGTCGGCGCCGATAGATCGCAACTGGCGAGATGGCGCAGGCGGCGAAGGCCGCGCTGCGCAGCGACAATTTGGACGTCGTCGCCGATCGGGGCTACTTCAAAGGTGAGCACATCCTCGCATGCGAACAGGCCGGGGTCGCGGTGACGCTACCCAAGCCGCAGACTTCGGGAGCCAAGTCGGCAGGCCGCTTTGGGAAACCTGATTTTGTCTATTTGGCCAAGGACGACGTCTATCGCTGCCCGGCCGGCGAGAAGCTGGCGCACCACTTCACCCCTGATGAAGATGGCCAGAAAATGCGGATTTACTTGACGAAGGCGTGCCGCACATGCCCGCTCAAGGATCAGTGCACGACGTCCAACGAGCCGCATCAAACGCTGGGAACACGAACACGTGGTCGAGGCCGCGCAGACGCGGCTCGATCAGAACCCGCAAGCCATGCGTGTGCGCCGCCAAACCGTCGAGCATCCGTTTCGCCACACAGAAGATGCGAATGGGTGCAACACACTTTCTAATGAAGCGGTTGCCCAATGTCGCGACCGAAATGGCACTGAACGTACTCAGCTACAATATCACGCGCGTGCTGAACATCCTCGGCGTCGAGCCATTGCTGGCGGCCATGCGAGCGTGAGGCGCGGGCAGCGGGCTCAATGGCGACACTGATGGCCGCCCTCAGTTGTATGGAGGTGATGCGCCGCGTTTTTACACGGCCTGGACCCTTAGCGGAAGTGCAAGTCGGCGCCGCTGACATCGGCTTTCGAGGGTGGAGCGGGCATGGTCAACACGCCGGTCAGGTTGCCTAATGACCCAAGGCGGATAATCCATTGGAACGACGTGGCTCTTGGCTATTGACGAATGAACACCTTGGCATATGGCCGACGTGGCGCAATGTAGAAACGAGCTTCGCACTCGCTGCAGGTCAGATGCTCGGCGATATCGACGCGGAGTGCGGATCGCAATTTATTTGCGCCGCAATCCGGACACTCATGGTTGTTTAGCACGTCAAGAATATCGGTCTCGCTCATCATGCTCACGCTTGGGCGACGACAGGTGCAATTAGGCACCAAAGGAGTGTCTAATCTGCTTGGCCATCATGATGACCGCATCGGTATATTGGCCATTGGATGTGTATTGATCGCACATTGATAAAAAGATTAGCGCTAGAACGGCAATCATGAACCCCTTGAGCATAACGGCCTCTCGCATGAAGAGACTGCCAACCGAGCAGGTCTTGATCAATCGAACTTCGATATTGGCGTCGCCGCCGCGACGATTTGCAATGGTCACAGCTTGGCAATGAGCCGTAACTAATTCCTTAAAGCGCGATAAGGGGCAATGTCGGCGACGTTAAAGTGGCAACTGCCCTGATCTTCTGACCAATCGATGATCTCGAAGAACATCCCTCGCCCGAGCATTTCGGTTTCAAGATTGACGGCATGCTCCTTCCAGTCACGCGTTTCCCGCACCTGAAAGCAGGGCTTGTCTCCGACGGTCCTTGCAGCGCCGTCGGAAGCGAGAGCCCCCCGAACACTCTCGTACATCATGGTGAGACTGTCGTTCGTGAAAGCTCGATACTCCATGTTCACCGCAACAAAAAAGGCCGTCGCCGGGTTGAGATCAGCGACGGCTCCCAATGTGTGAGTTTCTGGATGATCTATCCACGCTAGTCAGCGTTGATGATCGGGGTGGATGGGTTAACAATCCATTACCGTCCGGGAAGTCTTCGCGGCTCACTCGGCCCTCTCCCTTGGCAGCAGTATCCGGGCGTAGCTTTCGAGGTGCCGGGGCTGGCCAATATTTCATTGATTTCATTGACCCAACGTTTGATCAGGCAGGGCCGCGGCGGTGAAAGCCGCTGCGGCTTATTGCGTTCACCGCCTTGGTCCCCGCGCGCCGTTACCCGGTTGTCCTTGAAGAATTCTTAATCTCTATCCGTGATTATGTGGGAATTCATTTTTCGCTTTCCTATGATTTTCCATGCATCTCGTCGCCACGCGAAAGTATGCATTTATCGCAACTCAAACGCTTGCTGAATGTCAGGCGCGCGATAGCCTTTTTAGGTTCGCCGAGAATAAGTTCCTGCTGCATATGACTTCTGACGAAGACCTCGAAGATGAGCGGCTGGTTTGGCTCGATACTAGAGCCGCTCTGCTCTGGATCAATCAAACGACCGACGAGTATGGAATAAATTGGGAGTGATCACCAGTGGTCGAAACCCGGATTGCGCCTCGCTATCGCGTTTCAAAGCCGGCGCAGATTGAATATGGAGGCGACAAAACCTCCTGCATTATTCGTGATCTCTCTATTACGGGCGCCGCTCTGCAGCTTTCCGATCTGAGCGGGACCATTCCTGCCGCGTTTACGTTGATCATACCTGAAGACAAACTAAAAATATCATGCCGCGTGGTCTGGCGAAGAGCGTACAAGATTGGCGTAACTTTCAATTAGCGGCATCAAGAGACCTTTCAGTCGGCGTCACTGTCACCACGTACTTGCGTCAGCGGTTGACAATCCAGCTCGGCAACAACGCGACCGTGACCGGCACGATGAAGGCCACGGCTTGCCATGGCGGCATCGTTAACATCACTGCTGATCGTGCGGCGGCTCTCCGTCCCTGGCGAGCAATCTGCTCGATTGAGTTTTCAAAGCTCGCAGATAGGCAGCCTGCGAGAGCCCCCGCGACAACGACGAGTTCCGCTTTTGGCCCCTAGACGACCTTGGCTTTCTATCAAATGTCTGCTCTGCGCGGAGAGCGGTCCTAGATCTCGATAATCACGCCTTATCGGGAGTTTGGCTCACGAGATGCGAAGCGGAGCAGTGGTCAAAAGCGTAGCTTATAACCGTAGCTAAATGATTCCCCGGTCTCATCTTCGCGAAAAAGCAATGCTTGGCCAACACCATAACCGTTTCGATTGGGAGGAGCGGTGATCCGTCAGTGCGTCTGAGCCCGTATTTGTCCAATTGCGCCCAACACAGCCGAAACACTGATAAGCTTTCAGCTATTTCCTTATCAGTTGCCCAACTGACTCCGTTTCGTTGTTTTTCTTATCAGTCAGGCAACTGACTCCATTTTGTTAGAAACCTTATAAGTTGAAGAGCTGATTCCGCTTGCAACCAAAGCTTATCCGTTATCAAACTCACTCCGTTTGTCGGTCTTCCTTATTCTGCCACTGCCTCCGTTTCGTACGAACGCTTATCAGCCTTCGTCACCTCTTCTCGAGAGCTCCCAAATTCCTGCCACCAGAGAGCATTGCCCTCCGAAGGCAAAGGTCACACGTTCGAATCGTGTCGGGCGCGCCACTTTCCCTTTGCGTTACAGCGCGATATGCGCGTCCGAACCGAAATTCCGGTTCTGTCTCATTTGAACGAGTAAGCAAAAAAAAATCCTCTGAAAAAGTATGTCGATTGCAGACAGACTGCGTTCGAGACGCGAGGAGCTCCCCGAGGGACCACCTTCGTCAGATCGTGACTTGAAGTGAATATCGGTATCGGTGGTTGCGTGCCCTCGTGACAACGCCCCTTTGCGAAACCGGCCTCCTCTCTACAAGTGCCACGCTTATTCAGCCGCGCTCGAATGCACGGCCGGTGCGAACGCATGTGCATTCTTCTGCACGAATTCCCGCACGCTCATCGGACGCATGCTAGTCAGCCTTCCGACATCATTGCTGAACCGATTGTACCGGTTGTCCTGATGTAACTCCCCCATGGTTGCTACGTGCGCAACGACAGGCGGCGGAACCCTAACCCTGTTCGTGCAAGGAACACCGATCGCCGAAATCGAATTGTGGTTCGGTGCGCTCATTATCAAGCTCGGGAGGCCGAAGTAAAATTGGCTCGCCGGCGCAGGCTCAACGCTTACTTCGAGCGTTGACGACCAGCCTTTGTCGGCGCGGGCTTCCACGACCGGGTGAACTCACGCGTAGCACGATCATATGTCGCGAAGTCATTCACCGCATTGGCCACCACCAATGCGCCCGTGATCGTTGCCAGCAATTGCGAGGCCTCATCCGACGAGAGGCCCTCCAGCACGAGCTTCTCATGACACATCTTGAAGAACTTCTTTACTTCCGCTGATACTTCCAACGGCAGATCTATGGTTGATGCACCGAGCACGGCGCATGGACACATGCGATCCTCTGAGTGCAGGGTCCCTCGGAACGCTTTCACCCAAACCTTCACCGGGTTTGGCTCCTTCTGGAGCTCCCGTTCGATCAAATCCGCCGTCTGTCCGGTATAGCGCTGGATGACGGCAGCCGCGAGATTCTCCTTAGTCGGGAAATGATAGTGGACGCTAGAACTTTTGACGCCCACGTCGGCTGCAATCTCTCGAAAACTGAAACCGCTGAAGCCGCCCTTCCGCATTCGCCGCTCGGCGGCGTCCATGATGGCTGCGGCGACGTCACTCATTGAGTCTGCTCCAGTGGCTACCTCTCGATAGGTAGGGCTTACAGAGATCAAAAACAATGCCCGTCAATCTATCTATCGATAGCGCATTATGGTAAACAAGGCAGCGAGCCTGATCTTCGGGCCATTGGGCGGGCTTCGGTCCGTCGAGCGCGGCAGGAAGACATCCTCTCCCCCGGGCGCGAACCTCATGCAAGCTGGGTGATCAAGATGTTCTCCGTGATCTTCGAAGTCCATCCCAAGAAAGAGCAATTCGACCTTTACCTGGCTCTTGCGAAAGACTTGAGGCCAATCCTGGAGGGCATCGACGGGTTCGTCGATAACGAGCGATTCGAAAGCGCGCGCCGGCCAGGATGGATCCTGTCGCATTCCACATGGCGAGACGAAAAGTCCGTTGTGAGGTGGCGCACCGTCGCCAAGCACCACGAAACTCAACAGCGCGGCCGCGATGACGTCTTTCAAGATTATCATTTGCGGGTTGGCGAAGTCGTGTCGGATACGGCGCCTCCCGATGGCGTGCGTCTGGTTGAACATCGTTTGGACGAGACGGAGGTCGGCGCTGGGAAGTTTGCAACGCTTACCGAGGTTTTGCCGGCGCCGGCTGGAGCAGGATCACTGGCTCCGTCGGAGCTCGCTGACCGCTTGTCACTCGATCGAACACAATCGGCCCTGATCGACCACGATGTCTTCTCAAGCATTTACAATCCGGGAAAACTTGTATTGTTGGCGATCTGGCGCGACCGCAGCTCCGCAGCGCAGTTTGAACCGCGACGCCTCGCCGCGGCCGATGCTGTTCGTCATCGCGTCGTGCGCATCGTGCGTGACTACGGCATGTTCGATCGACGTGAGAGCCCGCAATACTATCCTGACATTCCTCGTAGCCCTACGACGCACCGATAGGCTCCGTCGTTCGCGAAAGCAAAGCCGGCGCTTGCCCGCGGCAAGTCCGAGGAACCCCAGGCGTTCAAGGGCCTATCATGGATCGGTCATTCGGCGCTGGCGGCAGCCCCCTTCTCTGCTCGTTGAAGCGACATCGAGGGAAGTCGTCAGCAATCCGTCCGCCGCCAGTCACGACGTTGTTCCTCTCTATCGATAGATCAGACTTGACGTATCCAATTTCCAGAGCTAGCTCTCGACCGGTCAGTCAATCTATCGATAGGTAGAGTAACCTAGGAGAGTTACCATGCGCTTTCAGGACAAGGTCGCGATCGTCACAGGAGGCAGTTCAGGCATCGGCAAGGAAGTGGCGACCCGATTTGTCGCGGAAGGCGGATCTGTCGTCATCATCGGACGCGATGCCGCTAAAGCCGAGGCCGCGGCCAAGCAAATCGACGCCGCTGGAAAGCGCGCTATCGCCCATGTGGGCGACATTTCCCGGCCGGCGACCGGAGAAGCAGCGGTGAAGGCAGCGCTTGATCGCTTTGGCCGTCTGGATGTCCTGTTCAACAATGCCGGCATCTTCGGGCCGAAACCATTCCTCGACGTCACCGAGGATGAATACGATCGTTTCCTGAGCATCATCCTCAAGGGCAAGTTTTTCATCGCACAGGCGGCCGCGAAAGCCATGAAGGCTGCGGGCCGCGGCGGTGCGATCGTGCAGACCGGATCCATGTGGGGCCTGCAGGCGATCGGTGCCACGCCCTCGTCCGCTTATTCAGCGGCTAATGGTGGCGTCCATGCGCTGGTCAAGAACCTCGCGATCGAGCTCGCCCCCGACAAGATCCGCGTGAATGCGATCGCGCCCGGCGTGATCGAGACCCCGGTCTTCAGCACGTTCCTGACACCGGAACAGGTGAAGACCGTTTTGCCGACCTTCAATGCGATGCACCCTCTTGGCCGCAACGGTCAGCCCGCAGACGCGGCCGAGGCGCTTCTGTTCCTTTCCTCGGATCAGGCGAGCTTCATCACCGGGGTCATCCTTCCGGTCGACGGTGGCGTCATGGCTGGCAGGCAGTGATCGCTCGTAACCGACCAGGTCGACGTCCGACATCGGTGATCCGTCCCGCGCCTGACCGCCCGGGGCCAACCTCCCATCACGCCTCTCCTTTCCCTTTCCGGCGCAGGCCCGTCACGAACGGAGAATCCCAGTGGGTACGAACGTTCAAAAGAAACTCTTCACGCCCGTTCAAATCGGGCCAATCACGCTGAAACACCGTGTCGTCATGCCGCCGATGAGCCGGATTTTCCCAATCCGCTGGGACGCGCCCCTTTGGTCCAGGCGAAGGTTGGTCGAGGGGCCGAGATCGCGGCAACGCCAGCCTGGGGCCGTAGAACGGCTTTCGGGTTCCATAGTTCCAGAACCAGTCCTCACCAGGCTCGAAGCTTGTTACGATGAAGTGGCCAGTCTCGCGAAAATGCGTAGTGGCGTGCTGGTTTGGCGACGTATCGCAACAGCCGATGTGGCCGCATTTGGCGCAGCGCCGTAGATGCAACCACCATTGGCCAGCAGCAAGACACTCGACACATCCCGTTCCACTTGGAATGGCGTGAGGGTCAATACCTTCCGATACGTCGCTCATTGCCGCTCCGCGTCCGTTCGATCCAGCAGGCGAACGCCCATCGTGTTGTGTTACCGGCGACTTGTCATGCCGTCGCAAAGGGAACCTCTGCGCGTTCGAACACCCTATAGAAAGCGTCCTGGTCCGCGTCCACGAGACGAAGATGAGCATATCCGAGCAGACGGCGCCGCGGAAGTTGACCTTCGCGGCTCAGGTTTACTTACAATCCTTGCAAGGGGTCGTCGCGGGATTGGCTGTCTCCAGAGGTCGCGGGCAAATTACGAAAAAAGCTTGCTTGCCTTCTTCTGAAGAGCCTCCATCGCCTCGATGTACGGAATCGGCCCGTAGCTCACGCGGGCGACACCTAGTTTCGCGAGCTTGTCATTCGATGGGACGCCTTCCATGACCATTACGTTGACCGGCAGCGTCGCTTCCTCAGCAATCCGACGGATATGGTCGGCCTCGGTCAGCCCGGGAATGAAGAAGCCGGACGCGCCGGCCGACGCGTATGCCTTCGCTCTCTCCAGGGCTTCGTCGACATCGCCGCTGTTACCTAAGAACACATCGGTCCGTGCATTGATAAAGAGAGGAACGCCCTTGTGTTCGGCAGCATGTCGGATCGCCGCAATTCGCTTCGCCTGCCGATCAACGTCGTAGAGCCCTTTCCCCTTGACCACGCGGTCCTCGAAATTGATCCCGATGATTCCCAGATCAAGCAGCTTGGAGATGTTCGAGGCTAGTTTGCGATCATCGTCGCTGTAGCCGCCTTCGAAGTCGACGGTCACAGGTACGTCAACTGCCGCCACGATCCGCTCGACGATCTGCTCGGCAAGAGGAAGCGGAAGGTCCTCGCCGTCCTCATACCCCTGCGCAGTGGCGACAGACCAACTGCTCGTCGCGATCGCCGCCGCACCGGCCTCGACGATCGTTTTCGCACTGCCTGCATCCCACGCGTTGTAAAGTATCACTGGCGTCCCTTTGACATGAAGGGCGGCAAATTGTTTAGCTCTCTTGCTCTGGCTCACGGTCATCCTCCGTTCGTAGATTCCACGATGCTGAAATCGCAGACAGGCTTCGCGTCGAAGCTCTGCTTGCGCGCGCCGCCGTCGACCGTGGTCCGTGGTCCGCCGCGCAGCCTTGAGCGGCGGATCGCTATCGCCATTGAGCGGCCTAGACTATCTATCGATAGATCGCGCGGGTGATACGCCTCCTATCCGGTCGTGTCAATCTCTATCTATCGATAGAACTAATGCGCCGAGGCCTCGATGCGGCCCTCGAAATCACGATATCCGTCGGACCGTTGGATCTCGCCCGGTTGCTCTCACCCAACTAGGCGGCCAAGCCGAGTTGCTCTTCGGTGCCCTCTCGGTCACCGACGGAGGCTCTTTTTAGGAAGCTGGCCAGCGCGGCTTTACGTGAATCCCGGTCCAACGCGTAGGCGGTTTGCTTGAACTCGATGCCATCCAAGAGTCCTTGAATGTAGCCAGCAATCGTGTCCGCAGCCATGATGAGCGCTGTGTCGAGCGTATGAATATATTTGCTCGTCACCGAACACTTGGCATGGCCGACCTGAGCCGCGATCGTCACCTCGGTAAGGCCGAGATCGTTGGCGATGCTTGCGAAGCTGTGGCGCAAGACGTGGGGAGTGATATCGGATAGCGGGGAGTCCTCGAAGAGATGCTTCCAATGGTTCGGGAAGCTGCCGAACGCGTTGTCCTCGCCCAGCCCCGGGAAGACGTATGTTCCACTTTCAGACAGGCGAGCTATTCACTATCCAAGCAAAACCAGCGCAGGCGGCAGCGATCATCTTCCCCACGGCATACTGATAAGGTTTGTGCAGAAACCTTATCAGTTAGCCAACTGACTCCAATTTGCGCATTACCTTATTGGAACCGTACGCTGTAGCCTTCAAGACTGGCCCAAGCTCGAACGTTGGCAAAGACTTGATCGTAGCGTTTGAATCGCAGCGTGGGTTTTCGGCCATCGATCTTGAAAATTGTGACGGTCAGCCCGATGGACACCGGCACTAGGTCACCGCGCCCATGGAGGAAGCGCCTCATCACCCCTTACGCTTGCGACCGCAAGCAAGATGTCGGCTAAAGCCGTAGGCTGCGAAATGAACGGTGAGTGTCCGCTGTCGATATCGTAAACCTTGGTCGGATTTCTGAACGCGAATGCATCCGCCTCGCGAATGAACCTGTTTTGCAACGCTATCGGCAGGGCGTTATCTTTTGACGTTCGAATGTAGCTGCGCGGCACGCTGCCCCAATTGGCAAGTGTTCGATGCGTCAGCGCCGCGAAAGGCTGGATCGGATCATCCGGCGTGAGCAGATTGACCGCCGACTGGAAATCAGGCAACTCTGCATCATTGTAGAGCGCTAACTGGAGGGCCGCCACGTATTTGGGATCGGTGCTGCGCATGTCGATCCGCACACATCCGGTCTTGGAGGGGTCGCCGAGCAACAACGGACCAAAAGCAGACGCGGCGTTTTCCGGCGCGCTGAGATAGCTCAGGGCCGAGGTGCCATCGCTGGGCATGAATGCCGCCAGATACACGACATGGTGGATCTGCTTTGCATGCTGCTCGACAATCGCCGTCGTCGTCACCCCGCCCATGCTGTGCCCGACCAAGATGATGGGCCCCCATCCTGCCTTGCGGGCGTAATCGATACTGTCGCTAACCGTCGCGACATATTGGTCGAGCGTGACTCCGGCGAGAGGAGACGCTTCGGTCGAAAACTTCGAGATATCGATCGGCCGCTGAAAATAGCTGCCTGGGAATCGTGCGCTCAACCCATGCCCCGGCAGATCCGGCGCGATGACGGCGTGGCCCGCCGCGCTGAGCAACGGCGCAAGACGCTCCCAATGGCCGGACGAATGCCAGGAACCATGGATGAGGACAAAAGTCTTGCCTTTCGTGGCCTGCACATTGATCTCTGCGGCCCCGACGGAAGGTGACAAGACGAGCGCAGGTGCGGTCGCCCCGGCAGCAAGCAGATTTCGACGATTGATCAACACGCCCTCCTGTTTGGATCGCTGCCGGTTGGTCCGGTGTATGCGGCACGATAGTCCGCAACGTGCGTGGAAAAAGAAGGCGTCGGACAATTCAGTCTTCGTGAAATGTGAAGAATTGGCTCAACCACCTACACGCGGCGACAGACGCACGAGCGCAGGCTCGTGGCGGCGCTCCTTTCAGGCCGGACGTGGAGATTGTCACGGAGCTGCGCGGCGAAAGGCCCGGGCACCTTGATATCAGGAGAAGCCGGATCGCGAGCCGCGTCCCGACGTTTCCGGGAGATACAAGGCCCGGAGTGCGATATCGACGGTGCGCTCCAGATCGGCCAATTTCGCGATCCGTCCGGTCACCCGCAATCCCTGCCCAAAACTATAGAGGAACAACGCAGCGTCTGCTGGATCGATCTCTGCCGTGATCTCGCCGCTCGCCTGCCCACGCTCGACGACAGCATGCAGCAGATCGATGATCCGCTTCATGCCAACGCGAATCTCCGCCGCCAAGTCCTTGTCCTCCCGCCTCAGCTCGATCGTCGTGTTGGTGACGAGACAGCCCCGCGGGCCGGATACCGTTGCCGAAACATAGGAATAGTGCAGAAGCGCATCACGCAGGCCTGCGTAAGGGCTGTCCGCCTGCTGCAATTTGTCCCGGAAGCGCTGCCCCGCTTCATCGATATAGGCCTTCAGCGCGGTGGTGAACAACTGATGCTTGTCACCATATGTCGCATATAGGCTGTTGCGATGAACTCCGGTTGCCTCGACGACGTCGGCAATCGAAGTCGCGTGATACCCGTTGTCCCAGAACGTTCTGGTTACGGCAGCGAGCACTGTCGCTTCATCGAATTGCCGGGGTCGTCCGATTGTCACGGTCTCGCTCCAGGAAGACGAACAAGTGTGAGATACTAGTCCGCAATGTCGATATGACTGGTCTCCGGCAGGAAGAAAAGCCCAACCAGAAAGGTGGAGGCCGCAAACGCGATGGGGTACCAGAGACCAAAATACATGCTGCCCGATTCCGCGTTCATTGCGAACATTGTCGCCGGCAGCAAACCACCGATCCAACCAGTTCCGATCTGGTAAGGCAGGGAGATGCCAGTGTAACGGATATTCGTCGGAAACAGTTCGACGATCCCTGCTGCTGCGGGCCCCTGGGCCATTTGTGCCAGGAGGACAAGCGCCAGCAGCAGACCCACGACCTGCAACGCGCGCGGTGCAAGCAGGTCGGCAATTCCGGCGAGCCGCAGCGTGTCGGGATCGCCGGCTGCGGGATAGCCTGCCTGCCTGACCCGCTCAGCTATCCGGGTTGCAAAATCGGGACCCGCCGCGATACTGGCGCCATCGATCTTGACGAAGGTCGGCGTTCCCTCCGGCTCATGCACATTGCGATAGCTGACCGACGCCCGCGATAGAGTCGCCTTGGCGATGTCGCAGGGGCTGGTGAACTTCGAGGTACCCGCCGGATTGAACTGGAATGCGCAGGTTGCCCGATCGGCGTGAACCTCGACTATCACGCTGGCCTGGGCATGGTAGAGCGCCGGATTGGCGCGTTGAGCGAGGGCGTCGAAGATGGTGAAATAGCAGAGCGCGGCAATTGCGCATCCTGCGAGGATGACCGGCTTGCGACCTATGTAGTCGGACAGCCACGCGAAGAACACACAGCCCGCCGAGCCCAAGATCATGGCGGTCGCGAACAGCAGATTCGCCGAGTAGGCGTCGACTTTCAATGTCGAGGTCAGGAAGACCAGCGTGTAGAACGTACCGGTATAGCCGAGCACCGCGGTGGCGGTCGTCATGCCGAACAACGCAATCAGCGCCAGCCGGATGTTCTTCCAGCGGCCCAACGCCTCGCGTACCGGCGCACGCGACTGGCGCCCCTCGGCCTTCATCTTCAGAAAAGCCGGGCTCTCGGTGAGCCGGAGGCGGATCCACAAAGAGAGAGCAAGAAGAAGCAGTGATGCGAGAAACGGAACGCGCCATCCCCAGGCCTTGAACTGCATCTCATCGAGCACACTCTGCGTGAGCAGAATGACGGCCAGAGACAACAACAGGCTGAACGCGATAGAGGCCGGAATCCAGCCGGTATAGAAGCCACGGCGACCTGGCGGCGCATGCTCGGCAACGTAAATCGCCGCACCGCCAAATTCGCCGCTGATCGCCAGTCCTTGCAGGATCCGCAGACTGACCAGAATGACCGGCGCGGCGATTCCGATCTGGTCGGATGTCGGCAACAGGCCCACGATCAGGGTCGAGCTGCCCATGATCGCAATCGTCGTCAGGAAGATGTATTTGCGGCCGATCAGATCGCCGAACCGGCCGAACACCAACGCGCCGAACGGTCGGACCAGGAATCCGAGAGCGAAGGTCAACAGCGCAAAGATGTTGCGGGTCGCCTCATCGAAGGGACTGAAGAACTTCGCGCCGATCGTCGTCGCCAGCGCCCCGTAGAGGAAGAAATCGTACCACTCGAAGATGGTGCCGACGCTGGAAGCCAGAATGACCCGCCTCTCCTCTCTCGTCATGGTCGCGATCTGCACATGCGGCGTTGCCACATCAATGGTCATCATCAATCCCTTTCACATGCGGTGGACCGGCAATGGATCCGGCGAACGCGGTGCAATTGCCGAGCGGAGGGCAAGGCGACGGCCCCAGGATGGAGCTCACGTCCA
Source organism: Bradyrhizobium sp. AZCC 2230 (assembly GCF_036924495.1). Lineage (NCBI taxonomy): Bacteria > Pseudomonadati > Pseudomonadota > Alphaproteobacteria > Hyphomicrobiales > Nitrobacteraceae > Bradyrhizobium > Bradyrhizobium sp. AZCC 2230. The sequence goes on from NZ_JAZHRS010000001.1 coordinate 4,864,773, forward strand.
GGCCGAGCTGAAGTAGCGCGTCGTCGTGGCCGGACGGCGCTTCGAGACAAATACCGACTGGCAGGCGCGCCTCGCTGAGACCCGCCGGCAACACAAGCGCTGCGCCGCCCACAAGGCTCAGCGGAGCGACATTGCGGCCATAGGCGATCTTCGCCGGCACCATCTGGCCATTAATCTGCACATCGGGTGCCGGCGAGACGCGCTTTGCTCCTTGCAATGGCGCAGGCATCAGCAGAACCGGATGCATCAGCGCGTCCAGGCGCTGGGCGGCGAAGTGGCGGCGGTAGATCGTCACCAGTTGCTGCCGCCGCTCAAGGGCATCCGAATAATCCGCGACCAAGGCAGAAGAATCGCCCGACCCGAGATGCAGATCCTCGCCCAGCCGGGCGGTCAGCGCCGCCATCGTGACCGCAGGGGCGTGGGCCGCGAGATAGAGCTTCAGCATCTCTGGGGCCTCGTGGGCGATGATGGAGGCCGCCGTACCCGGAACAAGCTCGTGCAATTCGGGAAAGTCGGCACGCACGATCTCCACGCCAGCGGTCGAGAGTCGCTCGACAGCATCGGTGAATATCTGCTCGACCTCGCGATCTAGATTGCCGAGATAATAGTCGGACGCGACGCCGACGCGTGGGTTGCGCGATAGGGCTGGCTCGGCCGGCCGCCCGCCGACAGCGACGTGCAACACGTCATCGAGCAGTCTGATATCCGCGACCGTGCGCGCGATGAGTCCGACGGTATCCAGCGTATGTGCAAGCGGCATCACGCCGTCCAAGGGATAGCGCCCCAGCGAAGGTCGATAGCCGACGGTGCCGCAGAGCGCAGCGGGGATTCGGATCGAGCCATTGGTATCGGTGCCGAGCGCCGCAGGTACCATCCGGGCGGCGACCGCGGCCGCACTGCCGCTGCTGCTGCCACCGGCGACGCGATCCGGGGCATGCGGATTGCGCACGCGGCCGAAATTGGGATTGTCGCCCGTCCATCCCATCGACAATTCGTGCAACCCGGTCTTGCCGAGCAGGATAGCGCCCGCGCGGCGCAATCGATCGACGACCACGGCGTTAGCGGCTGGCCGATGGTGCCGCAGCGCCGCAGTGCCTCCGCTGGTCGGCAACGCCGCGGTGTTTATGTTGTCCTTGATCGCGATCGGCACCCCATGCAGCGGGCCAAGCGGCAGACCGCGAGCACGGTGGAGGTCGGCAGCACGGGCCTGTTCGAGCACCATCGTCGCATCGATCGAGATGAACGCGTTGAGCTGCGCGCCCTTGTCGCAGGCCTCGAGCAGGGCTTCGGCGTAAGCGAGGCTGGTCATCTGGCCCTCGCGGATCAGCTGCGCCGCTCGCGCCAGCGGCAGCTCAGTGAGCTGAGCCGCTCGCTCGGATGGAAGGACGGTAGTCCTCGGCATGGCCCCCGACCCCAACATCTCAACGCCAGACCGCAGCTCCATCGGCATCCGTGCCGACATAGCGAGGCGCGGCACCGGATCCGTCACCGGTCGTTTCCAACCCCGCAATCGCGATCGCGCGCGCCGGCTTGCCGGCCGTGCCGGCAAGCCGTTTGCGCTTGAGCGTCTGGTTCGGCTCCGAGTGGTAGTAGCGCTCGATCGCTTCCACATTCGGAAACTCGACGATGACAAGCCGCTTCGGATGCCAGTTGCCTTCGATCGGCCGATAGTCGTTTCCGCGAACCAGGAAACGGCCGCCTGCGGCAACGACATGCTGCGTCACCTCGCGCTCGTATTCGTCCAGGCTTGGGCCGTTCTCAACGTCGAGCTCGATCACGAAATAGGCGGCCATGTGTTGCTCCTTTCTGCTTGATTTAAGGAACGTTCGTTCCTAAACTCGCTTGAATGGTGGTCAATTGTCAATGTCGGCTCTGTTCGGCGGCTATCGTTTGAACAGGCGCCGGATCGGCGCGGGATAAATTGTCCGCCACGATCGCCTGCACAGCGGCGGGATCGACGGCATGGAGGTCGCCCTGCCCCAACAGGGCGGCGGCTGCTGCTGCCGCCCCCATCGCCATGCATGGGCCGATGACGCGGATGGCGGCCAGTGCGAACGGCTCGGCATCGACGCAGCGACCGGCCGCAATGAGATTGCGCAGGTCCGCGGCGATCATGCAGGACAAAGGGATCCAGGTGAGATGGCCGGCCGGAAGTTCTTCCCAGTAGACCCCTTCTTCACTGCCGTGGAATTCGATCGGCCAGGCGCTACGCGCGATCGCATCGTCGGCCCGCGTCCCCTTGCGAACATCGGCCGTACGCAACGTCCGTCGACCGACCACGCCGCGTGTCTGGCGGACGCCGGGCTGGCCGACACTGCGGATGCGCGCCTTGCCGAAAGCTGCAGGAAATTCTTCCGCGAGGAAGCGAAGTGCCCGGTCGATGTCGCCCCGGGCATCAAGCCCTCGCGCCGTCATCGCTACCGCGTCAAGCGGCGTTTGGTAATGGTTGAGATTGACGAGGCAGACATCCCGGCCTGGAAAAGCGAAGACGAAGCCATCCTTGCGACGAAGACCGTAGCCTTCTGCCCGTTCGGAGAGCCGAGCGATGATTTCCGTGCGCGGCGGAACCGGCTGCCCGACACCTTCAATGGCGAACATGCTGGTGCCATACACCGGAACGTCCGCCACCTGCAGCCGCGCGCCTGCAAAGGCTGCCACGACGGCATCGCCGCTGGCATCAATGAACGTCTGGGCCGCAACCTCCACTGCGCCATAGCGCGTGTGAGCCAGCAGTCGCTCGATTCGATCAGCACCGCGGGATACCGATTGAATGACAGCACCAAGAATGACGTCGACCCCTGCCTCGCGAAGAAACTGAGCGTAAACGGCCGCCAGTTCGGTTTCATCGTAGAGAGCAACAAGGCTGTTCCGCCCCGATCGGTGCGCCAAAGCGTTGCGTCGTCGCAATTCGCACAGCATTTCATCGGCGAAGCCGTAGGTGAGTTGATAGGGAGCTGTTCCAGTCGAATAGAAGCCGCAGAATGTCCCGATCAGGCCGTTGACGGACTGACCGCCAATCTCCGGCAGAGCGTCGAGCAGGCAGACACGCAAGCCCAGGCGGCTGGCTTCGATCGCAGCCGCGATGCCCGCGGCTCCCGCGCCGACGACACAAACGTCGGCGCTGACGGAACGCCCTGGCGGCGGCTCCGCAACAAGCTCGATCCTGCGGGGCTCAATCATGACGAACAACACGTCCTCTCTACGGCTCACGGCATGCTTGCCCCGCCACTTCGCCGCGGAGCTAATGAAATGTTCGAAGCCGGATAAAGCCGTGATCAGGCAACGCAGTATTCGCGGAACGTGAAAGATGGATTCGATTGCAACGATACGAGCTTTCGTCACCGTCGCGACAACCGGGAGCTTCACGGAGGCAGCTCGCCTGCTCGACCTCGTGCCCTCGGTCGTGACGAAGCGAGTCATGCAGCTCGAGCACATGCTGGGCGTTTCGCTGCTGCATCGGACCACTCGCAAGGTGACCCTCAGCGCGGCGGGCGAACATCATCTACCCCGGTTCACATTTGCGCTGGCGGCGCATGACGAGGCCATCGCCGGGGCCAGAAGGGGTGTCGAGGTTCTCTCCGGCCCCCTCGTCGTCAAGGTACCCGCCACACTCGGACATCTCCGGCTGAACGACGTAATCTATGATTTTGCAAGAGCACATCCCGATGTGAACATCGAGCTACTCTCAATCGACGGCCCCATGAATCCGACCTCGGAGGGAATCGACATTGCGATCACGGCGTTCCCCAACAGCTTCAGCGGCGTCGCCGACGAATTCCTGTGGCCCATACGCCGTGGCCTCTACGCAAGTCCGCGGTATCTGACCGGCAAGCCAGAACTGCGTCATCCTGCTCAACTTGCGGACCATCAATGCCTGGCCTACAGGCCTGCCGGATCCACATGGACATTTCGAGACAAGACCGGTCGCATCAGCATGGACGTCAAGCCACGCTTGTGCAGCAATGACATGACTTTTCTGCTTCGAGCGGCTCGGAATGACATGGGAATCGCTCTTCTTAGCGACTATGTCGCCGCATCCGCGGTCGAACATGGCGAAATTGTCAATGTCCTCGGAAACTTTTCGATTCCGGATCTCTGGATCAAAGCGCTGATACCGCGTGATCGACTGGATCGACCGCGGACGGCCGCTTTGCTCAAGCACATCAAACGCAATTTTCAGATCGACGCCCACTCCAATCCAATTGATTGCTGATCCCGCCGGGCCTTTTCGGCGGTGTACATATTGCCAATCAGCATGCAAGCTGTTCTCCATTCCGTGACGTTTGCAGAATGGCATTTCAGCTGTCGCGCACACTCGCTCCCTCCGAGGGATTTGTTGCTCGTGCCAAGCAAAATTTGGAATGGCCAGGTCCGTTCCTTTCGCTTCGCCTTGTATCCGTGGAGAGTTCCGATCACTCGGACCGAGGCGCGCTTACGTTTGCAGGGCGATCGGGGCGGCGATGGCTCAGGCCTGAGCGAACCGACCTGCGCTTGCCTACGGTCTCAAATCTGAGGCACGGCGGCTCCGACAAAGTGCGCGTCGGAGCGAACTACGGCATCCTCGACGTCGGCGGCGTCAACCAGGATGGAACTTAGCTGGACTTCCACACTATCAGAGCTCGAGGCTTCACCAGGACTAAGACCTACAATCCCGACCGACCAGGCGCGAGCAATCTGTGCGATGATCGCACATTTGCGCGTTAATTTGACAGCGGACACCCCTTCGCCTAGTGAGGATCTCCACTCCTCAGTCTTCCGCCAAAGGTCCGCTGTCCATGCCCACCGAGTTATCGACGGAAATCCTGGTTCTTGGCGGTGGTCTCGGCGGGGTAAGTGCCGCGCTCGCTGCAGTCCGGCTGGGGCGAAAGGTTGTGCTGGTAGAGGAACTCGACTGGCTCGGGGGCCAACTCACTTCTCAGGGAGTGCCACTCGATGAAGCCCCTTGGGCCGAAAGCCTGATCACGTCGCAGAGCTTTGCTGCGCTTCGTGCTGGCATCCGAAAGCACTATCAGGACCATTATCCGTTGACGCCGCGCGCTCGCGCCGATCTTCTGTTCAATCCTGGTATGGGCAATGTCGGCACACTCTGTTGCGAACCCGCTGTCGCGGCAAGGGTTCTCGATGGCTTGCTCGCACCGTTTGTATCGTCAGAGGCACTCATTGTACTACGCCGGCACCGATTGACCGGATGCACCACTCACGCCGACAAGATCGTCGCGGTGAACGTCACGAATCTCGAAGACGGCACGCAGATCGTTATCTCCGCTGCGCTAGCCATCGATGCCACCGAAACCGGCGATGTGCTCGCAATGGCCGATGTCGAGCATGTGCTCGGCGCAGAGTCGCAGTCCGAGACCAATGAACTGCACGCTATTACCGGTCCTGCCGATCCCCTTGATCAACAAGCGCTCACTTGGGGCTTTGCTGTCGACTACCTTCCCACGGAAGATCATACGATCGACAAGCCCACGGGATACGAAGCATTCCGCGCAATAAAGCTCGATTTCTGGCCTGGCTCTCAATTCGGCTGGACGGTCAGCAACCACGTCACGCATGAACCCCTAGAACGCAGACTCTTCGCAGGCGATACCGACGATGAGTACGTGTTTGATCTTTGGCACGCTCGCCGCATCCTCTACCGGCGCAACTTCCTGCCTGGAGCCATTGCAAGCGACATCACTATCGCAAACTGGCCTCAGATCGACTATTGGCTGAGGCCCGCCGTTGGCGTCAGCCCTGAAGAGGCCGCTATCGCGCTCGACGAGGCGCGACGGTTCTCTCTATCCTTCCTTTACTGGATGCAAACGGAGGCGCCGCGTCACGATGGCGGTGTCGGCTATCGCGGTTTGCGGCTACGTGGCGATGTGCTTGGGACCAGCGACGGATTAGCGAAACAGGCCTATTTCCGGGAAGGTCGGCGCATCCGTGCCGAATTCACAATCCTGGAGCAGCATATTGGCGTTGAGGCGCGCGCAGGACAGCGGGCTGCAGAGTTGTTCCCCGACAGTGTGGGGGTTGGCGCCTACCGGATCGACCTGCACCCCAGCACAACCGGTCGGCGTGACACCGTCGATATCGACACCTACCCCTTCGAAATCCCGCTTGGCGCCTTGCTGCCGATACGCGTCGACAATCTCCTTCCGGCCTGCAAAAACCTTGGGACGACGCGCATCACCAACGGCGCATACCGCGTCCATCCAGTGGAATGGAGCATTGGCGAGGCAAGTGGCGCGCTCGCGGCCTTCTCCCTCCAGAAGATGGTCCCACCCCGCGCGGTTCGCCAAAACCCTGCGCGATTGCTCGACTTCCAAGCAACTTTGGACAGGCTAGGCGTGTTGCGCCGCTGGCCGACATTCGATGCCCTCCGGCCGGGAAGCCGGCGTGGATACCGACCACCGGCTCAGTAAGAGGATCAGACAATGGAGCGCAGGACTTTCATGACAGCCACTGCGGCGATAGCGGCGAGTTCTGTCATTTCACCGGTGGCGAGCCAGCCGCGCCAGCAATACACATTCGTCCTGGTACACGGTGCCTGGCACGGCGGGTGGTGCTGGCGTGATCTCGCCAGTGAGCTGCGCAATCATGGGCAACTGGTGACGACGCCAACCCTGACGGGTCTCGGCGAGCGAGCCCACCTCCTCTCACCCAAGGTGGACCTCGAAACACATATCAGCGATATCGTCAGTCACATCGATTCAGAGGAGCTGAACGATATCGTTCTGGTCGGTCACAGCTATGGCGGCTTTCCCGTTCGCGGCGCGGCCGCGCGACGAGCCGACAATATCGCTCACGTCGTCTATCTCGATGCCTTTGTCCCGGTTGATGGCGAAATGGTCGCCAGCTATGTCCCCACCGACCGCCTCGCCGCGTGGAAGGATGAATTGGATAGCAATCCAGTCAGTACGCTCCCGCCACTGCCCCCGGCCGCATTCGGCATCACAGCCCCCGATCAAAGCGCATGGGTCGAACGCCGCCTCGTTCCCCACCCATTACGCACATATCTTCAACCGCTCGCGACCGCCACCAAAGGCGGAACTCACACGCCGCAGCACTACATCGCCTGCATGTCGCCGAAGCTCGACGTCTTTGACAGCACGCGCGAACGAATCTCCCGGGACAAGAGCTTCAGCTTCACTGAGCTCAGCGCCGGACACGATGTCATGGTAAGCGACCCGGCACTGCTGGCACGAACGCTATTATCCTATCTTGGCTGATGTCACGGCAGAATACCCGACATCAACTGCGCGCAGGATCTGAGCGCCGGCAGCAGTTCCTGATTGATCCGTTTTGCAGCAACGCGGTGGGCTTGCGAATTGACATTGAGCGACGCAACCATCCTGCCACTAGGATTTCTGATGGGAACCGAGAGCCCGAACAGATTGAGTTCGAGTTCCTCATTGTTGACGGCATAACCGGAGCGCCGCGCCTCCTCGATCAGCTTGAGGATCTGCTTGCGATCCGTGACGGTCTTTGGCGTTCGCGCTTCGATCTTGGTTTTTTGAATCAGCGCACTCAACTCCTGATCGGTCTTCGCCGTCAGCAATATGCGGCCCGACGACGAGGAGAAGGCCGGCAATTTCAGACCTGTCTTGAGGACATATGCGATGCCGGCATTCGGCGGCTCGGCCCGAGCAATGAAGATAACCTCCGTTCCGCTCAGGACAGATACCGAGGCCGCCTCACCAACCGTCTTCGAAAGCCGATCGAGATAAGGTTGAAGGGCGCTGTCCAACCCGAGCGACGCAAGATAGGTATAGCCGAGCCGCAAGACGCTGCTGGTCAATTCGAAGCGCTTGTTCTCGACGATAGCAAAACCGAGTTCGACAAGGGTATGCAACAAGCGTCGAGCGACGGCGCGGTCCAGGTCCGTAGCGGCTGCGACTTCCGCGATGTTCATGCTACGGCGCTCGGGTCCAAACGCCTCGATCACGGCAAGCCCTCGGGCAAGTCCCGACACGAACTTCTGACCGTCGCGTTCGACCTCGGGAGTGTTCTTTGCCATGCTCGATTTCAACGGTCTAAAGTCAGTGGGAACGCAGACGCGATCCCCTTATCTCACCAACCGAAAGCCGTTTGCAACCACCGACGAAAACCCTGGGGGTAGAATCATGTTCGACCAGTTTCACAGGCACGATATTGAAACCGGCGAAGCGCGGATAGCCTGCTTCGTTGGCGGCGACGGGCCACCGTTGCTGTTGCTGCATGGCTATCCCCAGACCCACATCGCCTGGCATCGCATCGCGCCGCTTCTTGCCCAGAATTATACGGTCGTCGCGACTGATCTGCGTGGATACGGCGAAAGCCGCGGTCCACTCCAGGGCCCCTCATCGGACTACTCCAAGCGAGCCATGGCGCGCGACCAGATTGCTGTCATGGACAGGCTTGGCTTCGGCCGCTTCGGTGTCATTGGGCACGATCGTGGTGCCCGGGTCGGCTATCGACTCGTGCTGGATCATCCCGGACGCGTTAATGCGTTTGTCTCGCTGACGGTCATCCCATCCAGCGAGGTTTGGTCCCGCGTCGACAAGGCATTCGCGCTCGGAGCCTATCATTGGTTTCTGTTCGCGCAGCCCTATGACTTGCCCGAGCGGCTTCTGTCCGCCGACCCCGATCACTTTCTTGATTTGACGTTGCGAAAGATGGCGAAAGACCGCGATGCACTCTCCGACGCCGCGGTCCAATCCTATCGCAACGCATTTCGCCTTCCTGAGGTCCGTCACGCGATGGTGCAGGACTATCGCGCGGCCGCGACCGTGGACCACGATCACGATCTCGCTGACCGCCAGGCTGGCCGCCGCCTCGATTGTCCGGTGCTCGTCCTCTGGGAAGAAGGACGCTTCGGGGGAGAGACCACGCCCCTTCAGATCTGGCGCGAGTGGAGTGACCGGGTCGAAGGGCACGCTATTCCGGGCGGCCATATGCAAGCCGAAGAACAACCCGCCGCTGTGCTTGATGCAGTGGTTCCCTTCCTGGCCCGCCACAGTCGCCACTTACCCACGTGAGACGCGTCAACTGAGCCGATCAAGCTCGGCGATGTCGACCGTACGCGTCTCCGGACCGACGGCCACTGCGATGAAGGCGAGCACTGTGAAGACAATAAGAAAGCATGCAATCGACCAATAGGCACCGGTTGCGGCAAGCAGCGCAGTCGCGATCAGAGGAGTTAGACTGTGAATAAGCACCGAAGCGGGACCCCAACTCAGATGACCGCAATGCTTTGATGTAGCATGAGAAAATTCGTTCGCGGTGGGGTCCGGATCGGCGCCGATCGGGACCCCGGTTGTCCGCCACGTTGACGAACTAAATCAATGGTTTGGCCTCACGTAGCCCGGGGTCCCACTTCGGTGCTTATTCACACTGATGACCAGAACACGATCACGGTCCGCTTGGCCAAGCTGCAATCGGCCATGTTGCTCCAGCGCCAGCAGCAAGGTTGGGATCATCACCTTGAGCCGCTTGCCGCACACCCGATCCGACGCCTCCCACAGCGCCGTCATCGCGTCCTCGATCGTCGCACCATATCTACGCTTGCGCTCTCGAAGTGCCGCGACTGAGCCGGGGCTACCGGTGCGCGTGGTCGGAGCGCGCGCACCGCGTGCTTGCGATGCCAACCCGTCGTCGCGCACAGCTCGTCGAGGATGCGCCCCTTCTCCGCCCGTTTGGCCGACCGGTTACGCTCCATCACCGCCGACAACACCTCGCGCCGCGCGCCCATGCTGATCTTTCCCGCCATAAAGGCCACCGAACCAATTCGATGGCACCGAACCAATCATCGGCGAGAAGTTGTTCAGTAACATTCTGTTTGAGGCAATGCGCATGCTGCTGGCGCCTACACCGACATAGGAATGCCGCCGTGCCCGGTGGCCGGATAAACAAACGCAATGAAGCCAAGATAGCGCCACGTGGCACGTTAGGCCTTCGTTCACAACAGTCCGGCATGCGCTTCGATAATCGACCGACAGATCGACAGCCCGAGCCCCAGACCGCCCGGTTTCGTGGTGCTGCGATTAGAGCAGTTTTCGACAAGAGTTCGACGCTGTGCTTGCGTAAGATGACGCCATATGTCCGAACTGATGCGAACGTCGTCCCCGCGGCGGTCGTAACCGTCATGTGAGATCGCAGCTTGGCACAGAGTTCGTATGAAGGTCGCAGCACTATCCTGGCGTAAGGCGCTGCCATACCTGGTGGCACGACATCCCTATTGGGCGGAGCGCCGGATCAAGCGACGTCCTGTCAGCGCCGGCGTCCTTGCGCTGCCGCTGCTGTCGCTGTGCGGGTGTTCTGAAGCAGGCGCACCTTCCTTCGATCTATTCGGAGCTTTTTTTCCGGCGTGGCTGCTTTGCGCCGTACTCGGCATTTTCGTTGCCTTCGGCGCGCGGATCTTTTTCGCTACCCGTAACCTTACCGACGTTCTGCCGTTTCAACTCCCGCTCTGCACGTCGCTCGGCGCTATCTTTGCGTTGCTAGTCTGGCTCATTTGTTTCGGGCGCTGACGATGAAGTCCGCGGGAAAACGGGTATCTTCGCTGCCGATCGGCAAGCTGATTTCCATTCTGCTGATCGCGACGGCGATTGGCATCGCGATTTACGTCGCTCGCCGAAACGCGGTGATGCCATGGACCGACGCGGCAACGATCGATGCCGATGTCGTGCACGTCGCCGCGGCGATCGGCGGTCGGATCATCGAAATCCCGGTCTCTGAAAACACACTCGTTTCCAAGGGTGACCTGCTGTTCCAAATCGATCCGGTGCCGCATCGCATCGCGGTGGCCCAGGCCGAAGCCGATTTGGCCATTGCCGAGGCTTCGCTGGATACCCAAGAAAGGCTGCTCTCGACCCAGCGCTCCGCCGCCAAAGTTGCCGCCGAGCAAGTACAGCGCGCGGAGACCAATCTTGAACTCGCCAAGCGCACCGTCGAACGGCTGACTCCGCTGGCCGCAAAGGGCTTCGTGCCGACCCAACAACTCGACCAAGCCCAGACTTCGCGGAACGACGCGGAAACGTCCCTTCAGCAGGCGCACGTTCAGGAGGCGGCCGCCATCACCGCCATCGATACCGACGCCGCGGCCCGGGCCAATGTGCAGGCCCGAAAAGCCGCGTTGGCGTTAGCCCAGCGCGGGCTGGACGACACCACTGTCCGCGCAACCCATGCCGGCCGCGTTGTCGGATTGAGCGTGTCGACGGGAGAGATGGTCGCGCCCTCTCAAACGCTGTTTACGTTGGTCAACACCGAGGAATGGTTCGCCGTCGCCAACTTCCGGGAAACCGATCTGGACGCGATTTCCGTTGGCGACTGCGTGACGGTTCATTCGATGATCGATCGTCAACGACCGCTCAAGGGGATCGTGCAAGGCCTCGGAGCCGGTGTCCTGGACACCGATCGCGTGAATCTTCCGAAGTCGCTGCCTTATGTCGAGCGATCGCTCAATTGGGTGCGCGTGGCACAGCGGTTTCCAGTGAGGGTACGGATCGAGCAGCCGCAACAGCAGCTGATGCGGCTCGGCGCGAGCGCGGTCGTTGAGGTCAAGCATGGCCGCGCATGTAGATAGCTTTGGGCAGCAATTCCGCGAGCGCCTGGCGCTGTTGCGTCCGTTTCCGGGCCGTATCGAGTTCTCCATCCGGCTTGCACTGGCCTGCGCGCTGACAACGCTTGTCGTCGAAATTTACCAGACACCCGATCCGGCGCTTACGGCCTATGTCGCATTCTTCGTCATGAAGCGCGACAGAATGGAGAGTGTGATCATCAGCATCGTGCTCACGATCCTGATATCGCTGCTCGTCGGCATACTTATGCTGGTAGCGACGGCGGTGATCGACCAGCCGCTGTGGCGAGTGATCAGCATAACCGTGGTGTCGTTCGGCCTGCTGTTCCTCGCTTCCGCCAGCAAGCTAAAGCCGCTGGCCGCCATCATTGCGATGATCGTCGGGTACGGACTAGACCTTTTGAGTGATGCCCACGTCGGAGAACTCGCAACGCGCGGCTATCTCTATGCTTGGCTGTTCGTCACCATCCCCGCCACCGTATCGATCGCGCTCAATCTTGTTCTTGGTCCGCCGCCGAGACGACTTCTTGAGCAGGCGCTTGCGCATCGTCTGGCGCTCGCTGCGTCGCTGATGCGCAACGGCGACGAGAAGGTCCGCGACGCTTTCGAGGAGACCCTCTCGGAAGGCGTCACCGGACTGAAAACCTGGCTGAAAATGGCGGGCATCGAGAAATCCTCGCCTCCGACCGATATCGCAGCACTTGGCCACGCGACAGACAGCATCACCACTATCCTGCTGCTGGTCGACTTCGTAGATCGTACGCAGTCGGAGACGATGCCCCCGCCCCTCCGTGGCCAGATTGCGGACACGCTCGATGAGATGGCGTCGATCCTTCGCGTGGGAGGATATCCTGTCGACGTTGCGATCGAGCATGGCGAGGAGGATTTGCCGCCGGTCACGGCCACGCTGCTTGCCGACATGAAGGAAACGTTGCGACGTTTCACCGAACGCCCTCTCCCCGAACTGCCCATCGTCGAAGCCGCCAAAGCAGGCTTTTTTCTCCCCGATGCCTTTACCAATCCCGATCACGTCTACTACGCTCTAAAGACGACCGCCGCGGCCATGTTCTGCTATGCAGCTTATTTGCTGCTTGATTGGCCCGGGATTCATACTTCCTTCATCACCTGCTACATGGTCTCGCTGGGAACGACGGCGGAGACGATCGAGAAGTTTACGCTTCGGATCTTGGGCGCCCTTATCGGTGCGGGATTGGGATTTGCCGCAATCGTCTTTCTGCTTCCGCACCTGACATCGATCGGCGCCTTGCTGATCGTCGTATTCGTCGTGGGCCTTGTCTCCGCATGGGTGGCTGCCGGAAGTCCGCGCATCTCCTATGCGGGCTACCAGCTGGCTTTTGCATTTTTCCTCTGCGTAATCCAGGGGCCAAGCCCCGCTTTCGACCTCACGATTGCCCGCGACCGAATCATCGGCATCATGCTCGGGAACGTCGTCGCTTATCTCATATTCACGAATATCTGGCCGGTCACCGTGATCCGCCGCATTGACCCAGGGCTTGTTGCCCTGCTTCGCCGCCTCGTCGATCTAACAAACGCTACAAGCCGCTCGCGGCGCGACAGCCTTGCAACCGACGCTGCTGGCGCGATGGGCGTGATCAGCCAGGATGTCGAGCTTGCCGCATACGAATCCTCGAGGATCGGATCGCCTCAGTTCCGGCTCACCGCTCGCGCCCGCGCGATCCGCCATATCCGCGCGCTGATGGGGCCTCTGCTATTGCTTTCGAACGAGCAGTCGGCGGCGAGCCGAGCTGTTGCCCATCGGCTTGATACGTTGGCGAACGAGTTGAGCAGCGGGACTCGGTTGGTGGAAGTAACGATGCCGCCGAGCCAAAACGGCCTTCCCAGCAACACCGGCAAAGACCCTCGCGCCCCCTGCACCGTCGATGGATTTGTCATGGCTGATCTTGAAGTCCTGGAGTCTGCGTTCGTGCGCCGGGGTGGGGGCTAGAGATACATGCGTCAGTTTAAACCGAGTATTGTTGCCGCCATTTGTTTGTTGGGTCTTGGCGGCTGCGCCGCATGGGATGTCGACATGGCACCCGACCGCGCCGACAATCCTTGGGTACCGACGACGACGACGACCGGTGAAATTGTCCCAGGTGCGAAACCCTCGATAGAATCCAAGGCGAGTTACGCGCTACCCGTCAATACCGATCTTACGGGGTTGCCGGCGCCGCTCGGACTGGACCGGCGGAAGGTCTATTCGCTCCCTGAGTTGATAGACATAGCGCAAAGCAACAACCCCTTGACGCGAACTGCCTGGAACAATGCTCGCAATGCGGCGCTCGCCACCGGCATTGCCGAGAGCGCGTATCTTCCGAGATTGAGAGCGACTGCCGCCGAGGTGTATCTCAACAATCAAGGAAGTGTGTCGGCAGCGGGAACCAGCCTTTCCACCAATGCTGAGGCACGCGGCGCGATTGCAGCTGCATCGCTGGAATGGCTGTTATTCGATTTCGGCGAACGTGCGGCCAAGGTGCAAGCCGCCAAGCAAGGCTCGATCATCTCAAATATCGCGTTCAATGCGACCCATCAGCAGATCATCTACGACGTCAGCGTTGCCTTCTATGCCAATTCCGCCGCTCGCGCACGCGCCGCCACCGCGGGCCGATCGCTGAAGAACGCGCAGGATGTGGAAGCGGCGGCAAATGATCGCTACAAGAACGCCATTGGAACGGTGGTGGAGGTTTCCCAAGCCCACCAGGCCACCGCACAGGCGAAGCTTGCGCTGGTCCAAACCACTGGCGCTGCAGAAAATGCCTATTTGAATCTGATTTCGGCCATGGGGATTTCGCCGCTCACACGGATCAACATAGCTACTGCGGCCAACCGCAGACTTTCACCGGCCCTGGCGGCTTCAATCCAAAGCGTCATTTCCACAGCGCTTGCCCGCCGGCCGGATATCCTAACCGCCTATGCCGCGCAAAAGGCCGCAAATGCCGACGTGGATGCTGCCGTCGCGGAGTTCCTGCCCAAGGTCTTTCTGAGCGGAACAACCGCTTATAATGCGGCAAATCTTTCGATCAGCTCCATTCCGGGACTTGGCCAGCAGTCGGGAACGGCCAATATCAATCCCTCCCGTGTCGCCAGCAGCGTTCTCGTCGGCGCGACCGTCCCGATTTACGACGGCGGCACTCGAGCGGCTTTACTGGAACAAGCTCGCAATAATGCCGATAGCGCGGGGGCCTTGCTCACGCGTCGCCGGAACGACGCGGTGCGACAGCTGGTCGTGGCCGATAATGCGCTTCGTACAAGCCTATCAGCCCACAACGCTGCAAATGCGCTTGCCGCGGCGTCACAAACGACATTCGAAAGTGCACTCGCCAGCTACCGCAACCACGTCGGCTCAATCACCGATGTCAACATCGCTCAAACCCAGCTTCTACAAGCTCGAAACGCGTCGACCGATGCTTACAGCACGGCTTTGTCCGCAGCTGCCACCCTGGCGTTGGCGACCGGTGCTCTCGGCAGCGCTCCCCGATAGAACTCAGACTCGCCGGACCAACAGCTTGATACCCTGCAGTGCCGACGATCAGCCTGCCGCAAGATCAATCACCTCGTCTCGCAAGCCGAACACGCGATGAGCGTTGGAGAACCCGGCGACTGAAAATTCGCCGAAATCGACCCAGTCGTGGTGGCAAGCCCCGGCAAAGGCGGCTGATGCCACCACAGTGCGATGCAGGCGGCTCGCGATCTTCTCCGGCCGCGCAGCGAGATTGACGGAGGGCCCGATGCAGGTGAAGTCGAGCCGGCTTATGCCGCCGATATTGCCGAACAGGATGTCACCAATATGCAGCGCCACACCAAAACGAAAGCGTTCGACCTCATCACCGCTCGGATAGTGCATGGCATTGACATTGGCGGAGGCCTTGCGGCTCGCCTCAAGCGCGCGGCCGCAGACCTCGGCGAGATTGCCGCCGTCCTTCGCGATCGGAAACACGGCAAGCAACCCGTCGCTCATGAATTTCAGGATTTCGCCACCGTGCTCGCGCATGGCTGGCACCTGGCAATCGAAATGCCGGTTGAGGATGTTTCCGCCGGAACGCGATCGGATAGCGAGGTGAGGCCGCGAAGATCGGGTAGCCAGATCGCGGCTTGCATCGCTTCTGCATGTCCACGACGGATTTGCCCCGCCAGGATGCGCTCTCCGGCACGGTTGCCGACATAGGTGTCGAGCAGCGCAGCGGCCGTGCGGCGCATGGCGTGGATCTCGGCGAGCCGACTGAGAGGATGAATCACCGACCGAAGGGCCGCGAGATGGTCATCCGTGAAGCCGCCTTCGACCTTCGTGGTCCAGCTAGATGCATGAATAGTGCCGTCGGTGAACAGCAAGGGAACGGCGATGTAGTCCGTTGCCCCTTCCGCACGCATGTCATCGAAGAAAGGGAAGCGCCGACTCTCGGGATCATCGAGACGATAGCGCACTTCGTGACCACTGCTGTAGAGAAACGGAAACGGGCTGTTCTTAAACTGCGGCGAGTCATGAATGTCGAAGGGAGCGTCGGTAACAACGACCTCGGTGCCCCGCCGCCACACGAAGCTGCGGCCGAACACGTCGGGATGCAGCGTCTGCACGAAAGCGCCTACGCGCCACAGGGGAATGCCGGCGGCGACCAGCCGTTCGCACATCTGCTTGAGGAAATCCGCGGGTGTCGACGCCGAGCGCGCGCCGTGCATCAAACTTGCGAGTTTGTCCAGTTCAGAACTATCCATAGCCACCCGCAAATTGTCCTCCGGCCGAAACTATCTTAGGATCGAACTTGAGTTGTCTTGGACGAGAATGTCGTCTCTGGAAAGGGCATGCTCCTTTCCGATCGTGGGGATTGTGCTCAAGATGCCTCCATGATCGTTAATGTAGATCTGTTCGGCGACTGCGCGGGCGAAACCTATTTCGTGCGTGACGAGAATACAAGTCATGCCTTCTCTGCGAGTTCGGGGATCGTCACGAGCACCTCCTTGACTGTTTCGGGGACACGGCGAGAGAGCGTGCGATTACTTGCGGATGGCCTTTGGTTCGATAAACGCCTCGATCCCAACTCACTCTCGTGATTTCTGGATCAAGCTTGCAAGATACGCGGCTTCTTGCCTTAGACGGCTCGCAAGCCAAAGGAAAGGGCGCTTGCGAAAGGCACGGAAGAACGAGTTCTCGCCCTCGTATCCCAACAGAAACGCCACTTCGTCGATGTCGAGAGCAGGGTCCGCAAGCAGCTCCCGCCCACGCGCGCGGCGCACCGCGTTCAAGAGAGCTTGGAAACTGGTGCCTTCGCCGCCAAGGCGGCGCTGCAGGGAGCGCTCGCCTACGCCGAGTCCGCGTGCCACGGCCAAGATATCTGGCCGGTCGCCACTCGGTTGCCGCGCCAGCAGCCATTTGACCGCGTCGCTTAACGAGCGGGGACGCTGCCGCTCGGCGAGCGTCTTCATGCACGCAATTGATGATGTCAGTTGCCGATGCGTCAGCCGAACGTTTAGCATCGCCGATAGTGGGGGACGGAAACGGCATTGAAGGCCAACAATTGGCTTTCTTCAGTGAGGCCTGATCCTAGACGTCAATGCTGCCTTGAACGATGCGGAAGCGTTTCCAGGTTGCCGGCACTCGGCGGTTCGAGCATGACCTGCTTGAGGTTAGTGCCGGACAGCACCACGATCACAAAAATCAACTTGCCAGCTTCGTTCATCAGCCCGCCACTGAGCGCTTTTCCTGATGTGTTGTCCTCGGCTATGAAGACTGCATCTGCAAGCTCTTGCCGGACAGTTTGTATCGCGATCAAGTTGAGTCGATCCTCTAGGTTTAACTCGCTCATGGATGACACTGTTGCATTGCCAGCAACTTGCCCAGTTTTGGCGTCAATCGTGTCTGCCCAGATACGATCCTGCCGAAACGTCTTCACGCGATAAACAGATGAGCCCGAGGTGGCGTCAAAACTGATATCCACGATTCGCGAGCCGGGGTGGAGACTGCCGGCTATCTTCAGCGCCTGGCGCAGTGATACTTCCGCGCCTCGGAACAACTCAAGTTCTTGACGTATCGCCTCGTCGGTAAGTCCGTTGCCGTCTGTGTCCTGCTCCCGAACCGCGCCGACTTTGTCATCCAACGTTGTGCCAGCATAGGAAGGCGCGCAGATCAGCAACGATAAGAGGGCTCCGAATAGTTGTTTCTTTGACATTGGCCCACTCATTTGTATCGACTTAAGAAGAGGCACGCTGGCCAGCAGAACGCTGCCGTCTAGCCACAAGCCATCGACCGGCACAAAACCGCTTTGCGGCATTTCTAATCGTTGACGCTGCGGGAGATCGGACCATGAGCTACAGTTATAGGCGCCGGCGCTGCCAACATCGCTCGAACAGGCGGGTGAAAGAAATGTCAAGTTCGACACCCGCACTAACGATTCAATTCAATCACACGAGTTCCTTCCAATACTCGCTCACATCATACTTCCGCACCTCCTCCACGCAGGTCGTCTCCACGCCTTGTCGCGGAATTAGCCGATTATAGAAGTCAGGAATGTCCTCGCGTTGATAGAGAATGCCGCAGGCGATGCGATCCTGCACCTGCGTAGCGAGCGCCCTCGCCTGCTGCAGGTTGCCTGGGTCGTGACCATCGGCATTTGCATCGAAATACCTGTCCAACAAATATTTATGCGTCGCGAAGTGGTTGTATGTCGGACACGCCTGGAGCATCTCGACGAAGGCAAAACCGCGATGCTGAATAGCGGCCTTAAGAATACGAGTCATCAGCCTAATGTCGCCGCTAAAGCCACGGGCAACGAAAGTAGGGTTGAGCGAGAAGATCAGGTCCATGCTCGCCAGCGTATGCTCGGGGATCCCGTTGGGACTCGTGTTCATGGGCTGGCCTTGTGGCGTGAGCGAGCTCGCCTGCCCGGTCGTTAGCCCGTAGTTTGTGTTGTTGTGCAGGACGAACGTGACGGGATAATTGCTCCTCACGCCATGAACCAAATGCCCGATACCCTCCGAGAACGTCGCGCCATCCCCGCCGAAGGCGATCACCGGAACCTTCATGTTTGCAAGCTTTGCACCTGCCGCAAACGGAATGACGCGACCATGGAGCCCGTGGAAGCGGTAGCCCTCAATTTTGTCCGAGCCGTTGCCGTGACAGCCGACATCGTAGCAAAGGCAAACCTGCCACGGATGCAAATTCAGTTCCACCAGCGCATACTTCACCGCCGTCCAGATGCCATAGTTGCCGCAGCCATCACACCAGATGCATTTGGTCTTCGAATAGTAGTCGGAAAGAGCGGGCGGCTGGGTCTGCAAAGCAATATTCATGATGGGCTACCCGCATGTCGAAACCGGGAGACTTCCCTTCGTTTTCCGCGGCGCCCGCACATCGCTCCATCACCGATGAAAGAAGCTCGTCGTAGAAAAACGGTCGACCGTCGTACTTGAGAATTCTATCCGGGATATCCAGGCCGCATTCCATTCTGATGAGCATGCCCAACTGCCCCTGATAGTTCTGCTCCACCAGGACAATGCGTTTCGATCGCTTTGCCAATTTCTGAAGCTCCTGGGTGCGGAGCGGCCAGAGATACGTGTAGTGCAAATACGCGATCTTCCGCTCTCGCAGCTCATCGCTGCACATCACGTCTCGCAATGTGTCACCGGTGCTTCCCCAGCCGATCGCGAGCAACTCGATTTCGTCGCTTGCATCCATCCAATCGGCTGTCGTTAGGCTGCGACCGCCAATACTCAAGTGAGGTGCGGGAAGTCCTGCCTTTAATCCTTGAAACTTCCGCAACCTCTTCTCCATCTGCAACTTCGTGTTGAGACTGGACTCATCCACGGCGCCGATGGAATTGTGTTCATCGCCCTGCGCGCAATAGGTCGCCGCGTCGCTGCCGGGAAGCCATCGAAACGAAACGCCGCCCTGGACGTGTGGGTTAAATCGATCGGAAGGTTCCAGGAGTTTCAGCTTCTCGGGATCGACGACGAGCCTGCCACGATCAATTTCAGCCTTTTCCTGATCGTAAGGGTGTTGCGTGTACAGCGCCTCGGCGATCTGCTTGTCGGTGAGGACAATGACACTGATTTGATACTGCTCCGCCAGGTTGAATGCGACCGGCATCAAGTCGAAGGCATCCTGGCTGTTGCTCACCGAGATTACGCAGCGCGTGAATTCGCCGGCAGAGCAGCTCGCGGCCTGTAAGAGACCTCCTTGAGCCGTCCAGGTCGGCAGGCCGGTCGCCGGACCAGGGCGTTGCGCCAGCACAAACACCGTCGGGTTCTCGATCATGGCATTCAGCGACAGTGTCTCGCTCATAAGATCAAATCCGACGCCGGAGGTGGCGGTAAGCGCGCGGGTTCCCATGTACATCGCCCCACTCACGATCTGGGCTGCGGTGATTTCGTCTTCCGCCTGCTTGACCACCATGTGGGTCTTGTTTTCGAGCTCGGCGATGAATGACAGCAGCGGGCTGGAGGGTGTCATCGGGTAGCCGGCATAGAGCCGCACCCCAGCATGAACCGCGCCGAGTCCCATTGCCTGACTGCCTGTAATCAAAAGGTGGTCGGCGAAGCCTCTGTCAGGCGACGGCAACGCGACGGAGATCGTTCCCCGCTCTGGATCGACAAAGGAATATCCCTCATCGATGCATCGCATGTTGAGTTCGAGGAGGGCCTTCTTCTTCGCAAACGTCGCTCCGACGAGGGACTTGAGGGCATCGATATCCTGGTCCAGCATGGACCAGACAAAGGCGGTCAGCAGCACGTTCGACAGAATTGCCCTCGCGCCGAGGCGATAAAGCAGGTCATCAACCGGGAAATAGATGATGCGAAGGCTTCGCTCCGCGATCAGTTTCCGATGGTGCTCGGGAAATCGCCACCCGGGCGTCACGTGCAGCACGATCCCGCCGTGTTTAAGCTCCTCCATGTTCAGCTCGAGACCGTGATGGTTGAGCGCGACAAGCACATTCACCTTCGTTTCGGTACTGCAAATGCGTTCATTCGAGACGTCCAGTTGATAGCTCGCGTGACCCCCTTTTATGAGGGAGGGATATTCGCGGTAGCCGAACACGCAATATCCGGATCTCTTGAGGCCCTTGGCGATGATCGCGCCAATGGAGTTTATCCCCTGTCCGGACGCGCCGACGATTTTGAGAGAGATGCGGGGCATCGCCTAACACCAACCTGCCGGTTTCAAGGCATCCACTAACTGTCTGCCCCAGACCCTTACAGCCTCCTCCTGGCCATAGGGCTCGTCTATGATCTTAAGCGTTGGAACGATTAGGCGACCATGATGGGCCTCGACGTAGTGTTCCAAATGGTCCGCCGCTCGCGCCGTGTAGAAGTATCGATGGTCGCCGAGTCCGATGCATGCACACGGTTTGCCGACCAAATCCAGCGTCTTCGCCTTGTCTTGGAGCAGCACCGACATATGAGGATTCAATTGGCCCTCGACGCCCCCTGTATTCCAGGTCGCGGTGGCGAACAGGAGAACATCTCCGCTCAGCAAATCCTGTGATTGCGCTTTCTCGGCCATCGTTGCCTTGATTTCCCAGGCTGGGATAGTGCGCTTCAAGGAACCGATCAGCGTATCCACCACGTACTCCGTGTGACCGCTAGTCGAGGCAACGACGATATGGAGGACTCGACGCTGGGTGAACTGCGGGACAGCTCCCACGGGATTGGCAATGTTGCTCACGGGCTACCTCCGCCTTCCACCAGCGACTGGCTCACGTACCGTGCTCCTCGTGTGTCGATCTGATGCCGAGTCGGTCAGCGTTTGACCGCGACTGTGCCGCCAATACTTGCGGCGATATTGAATGAGAGTGCCGTCGGTGGAATGGTTGTGCTTCTAACTCCACTTCTGAGAAGTATGACGCTTTCGCCCTCTTTGATAACAATCGCGAGTTAGCTCGAGCGCAGCGGTGTTCGGTTCAACCGCTGGCGGAATTCTGGCGCTACGATCCGGCCATTCCTGAACTTATGCTCAGCGTTGAATTGGGGACACGCAATCGGCCGATTTACCGGTCAGAGCTGTGTCGCGAGTAAAGTTCTTTCGCGACTCTGGAGATCTTTCGACGGCTTGCTTGTCGATATCGCGGACTGGTTCGAACTTGTTGCGACGCACCAGGGGTCGTATCCAGGTCGATGGGGCGCCCGGCGTATGCGCGTCTACGGCGCGGTCATTCGGATCGCTGGATCGCGCTCGATGCTACCCGATCCGCTTGTTTAGACAGTACTGATAATTACGATGCTCGCTTGCTATCGCTTGAGAGACTGACGCCACGCGCCCGGACTTACGCCGACCGTCTGTCTGAAAGCTCGGCTGAGGTGACTTTGGTCGCTGAAACCGCAGTCCGCAGCCACATCCGATAGCGACAGCCCGTTATCGCGCAGCTTTTCCTTGGATAGCACCACGCGCTGCTCAATTAGCCACTGGTGCGGCGCCACTCCCAGCGTGCGACGGAATGCATGCGAGAAATAACTCACTGACAGGCCGCACTCTCGCGCCACCTCCCTGAGCGCCACACCGCCTTTGAGGTTGGCGCGAAGAATTTCCGTCGCGCGTCGCACCTGCCATGGCGCGAGCCCACCCCGGGCTGGCTGCGACATCGGCCGCATGCCGCCATAGGTCTGAGCGACATGCACCCCGAGCGCCAGCAGGACATGGTCGAGAAACAACAGGTTAGCTTGATCGGGATGGCGGAGGGCGGGCAGCAGCAGGCTCCCGAGGCTGGAAATCGTGACGTCGTTGACTCCCGCGCGGGGCTCATAGCTCAAATCGCGAATTCGCGGCGCGTTGGCCTCGTCAGCGATCGCATCCAACGCCGCACGCGGCAGGTAGAAAGCCAGCGAGTGATAGGGCTTGTCGAGGAAAACCCTAGGTTCTCGTTTCAGGTCATAGAGACAACTGTCGCCAACCCGCAAGTCGCACACCGACGCTCGTCGGCCATCCTCCCAATATTCGCGATTGGGAAAATCGCGAAGTTGCAAACCGACGAGAAAAGCATCTTCCTGCTGAATCGAACCGCTCATTTCCGGCAGCGGATTATCACACTTTACCTCCGTGACGGCCATATCAGCTGTACGCAATGCCCGGGTAACAATCGCGGGTGCGTTTTCGACTCGCAATCGCTCCCCAAACCGCTGTCCATAAGCCTCGGTCATCGCTCCCTCTATAGCTCAGGCGCGCGAGGGCCTCGACGATTTCGCCACGGGCACCCGCCGAACTTCGCTCGCAAGTGATCTGTAGCCCACCACTTACATCGCGGAACTTTTAAACCGGAAACCCAATGATGAGACATCATCCGATGGCGGCACCTTGATCCAAAAATTACCGGTTTTGGCCTTGTCATATCCGTACTGATAAAGAGAACGCATGTAGTTCGTTTCAAAGCCGGAGGAGCCTGACGACGGAAAGCCTTTGTCGATGTAGGTCAGATTGAATCCGAAATTGTTGCGGCGCGCGAAGTCAAAAGTCTCATAGAGAATAGAGCGGGTTTGCGTCTTCGTGACGGAAGCCGAAGCCCGCGCCGCGATGTCGATCGTGCTGTTCGGCACCAGTAGGAAATCTCGCTCAACCTTGTTGTTGATCAAGATGTAAATGTCTATGCGCGCACCTCGGACGAACGCCCCGTTTCGTAAAATAAATGCTTCCGGCAACGTCAGCACGGGTGCCGTCACTCCACCGTCTACATGCATCTCCTGGAAGTGATTTCCGTTCGCTTCCGCGTCAATCATCATCGGCGGAAAGACCACCGGGATACTTGCGGATGCGGCCACGACATCACGGAACAGGCTTAGCGCCTGGGGAGACCCCACCGCAGCAATGCGACCCATGTCCCATACCGCTGTGCGTTGGGTGTCGAGATCGGTCGTCACGATAAGAAGATCCCTGCCCTTGGCGTGTTCCTCTGCAATTGCCGCGAGCATATTCTGGTCGACATAGCGGGCCACCAACTCGCGAAGCCGCGAGTTTCCAAACAGGCCTGATCCGAAGAGCGCGTTCAAGATGCTCGGCGCGTCCAGAAGGCTTTCAGCGATGCCGCTGGTGTATACTTCCCGCAATGTGCCGTCGTAGGCTGGGCCAAGAAATGCAAATGGCGCAATCAACCCACCCGTGCTCACCCCCGAAACGACTGCAAATTTTGGGCGCGTACCTGCCGTGGTCCAGCCATTCAGCACACCCGCGCCATAAGCACCGTCGGCCCCGCCTCCCGACAAGGCAAGATAGCTGACAGGACCGGCACGTAAACTTACAGGTGGTTCCTTGAGGAACCTTGCTGCCGGCTCATCGGTATATCTGCGCAGTTCGTTGACGTTCAATACCCGCGCGGACGCGGCATCGGATGCCGTATAGGGTGATCTGGGAGGAGAACTACAGCCAGCAAGAGAAACGAATCCCGTCGAAATAGCGAATGACAGGACGAGCAACTGACGAAAGGAAGGCATGACCTGTATTCCGACTCAACAACGCAGATTTGCTAGGCAACGCTTTCGGCGTATCTTAAAACGGCATCGGCGGTGTTGTTCACGAGCTACCTCCACTTTCCCAAGGGGTGAATGGCTTCATGTACCGCGCTCCTCGTTCAGCGGTTCCGTTGCGCGGCGATCTTTGAAACGATCGACGCACTTCTTGGACAAAGCGGGGTCCGTCCGCCACGAGTGGTGCCGGAGGAGACCAAGCTTGCCGTCACAAACTGCGTATCGCGCGGCTCTGCCACACCTAAGGATTTCTGAGCGGTTCAGCATTGTGGTCTCCTGTTTGTATTATCGTCGTTGTTCGTCGATCATCTTTCTTCACCGTCACAGTTCATGACCATGTGCGCCTTTCCAAGTAAGCTTCTGAGCTCCTGCTCTTTAGCGGGCGTTCGCATCGTTGCGATGACGTTCCACCCTTTTGCCGAGAACAATTTCGTGGTGGCTTTCCCCAATCCGCTTGAAGCACCTGTAATGAATATCGTCTTCATATTTTCTCCTAGCCGGGGGACTTTGAGCTGATTTTCGACGATCACCTGGATTTTCCGACGTTGCGGACTTCAATCGCGGTCATGAGAATTGCGAGTCCCGTCGAGATCAAATTGGTGCCCACGATAAGGCCGAGCGTCCAACCCGCACTCTGCGGCCAAAAATCAATGATGAGCCCCCAAAAATAAATGATGAGCCCCGCAAGAACGAGATCCGTGATTCCGCTTGCGAGCAGACTGCCCCAGGAACCGGGCAAGACATCGCAATAGGAGATCGAGGTTCCGACCTGGAAGGCGCCTTCCGCGATGAAGAAAGCCGTTAGCACGAGCGTAAGTGAAACGGTCCCCTCATCAGGCTTCCAGATCAAGAGGATTCCTACGGCAAGCGAAAGAGCCGAGGTCAGCAGAATCCAGAAGAATGCAGATGCGTCGTGCGCCGAGAACATGGTGACCAGGCCGAGCAGGCCACTGAACAGAAACAGCCATCCGATATATATGCCCGCCGCGACAGATGCGATGACCGGCTCCGCCACAGCCAGACATCCCAAGGCGAGCATGACGATGCCCTGAAACACGAACCACTTCCAGTGTTCACCTAGTGCGGTTCTCACTGCGCTTTGAAAATCACTCAGCTCTGAGTTAGCACCCACTGAAGCTCTCCTATCAATTTCGAGGTTTATTGCAGGATGGCCCGCTTAGCGGGCTCATCGGAGCGCTTCATTGTTTGTGACTATTGATTGTCCGCATATTCGAATTCAGGCAAAGCCTTGATTGCGTCCTTCGAACCACCCGGAAGGATGACTTTTCCACATTCTCTTTCAGCCTGTTCATCAGCTGATTCAGTTTGACCTTGCCGCTGTCCTGTTTCACGGCAATCACGGCGTCGGAAAGTTCGATCAAATATTCCTTCTGCAAGCTGATTAGCTTCGTTCTCATCTCCTCAGCTTTGGCTTCGGTCGGATAGACGATGACGACAAGATCTGACATGGGGCGTGACTCTATTAAAGAAGACGAACGGATAATTTCGCTACGGGCAGTTGCGTACAGGTAACCAAAAAAGGGTGCTGCCGAAATGAAACACAAATTCATCCGGCTCGCGAACCGACAGAGGGCCATATCGTCGATCTTCACGCTGTGCCACTTCAGGAGCCGCGGGACGCGCGTGCCGGGAGCGGCGTTTTGCGGTCGGAGCCGCCCGTATTCATGGAGTGAATGCGGCCGGCATTAAGCTCGAGCACAAAGAGACGCGGGACAACCGCTCTCGCCATAGCGTTTTGAGAGGATTTCAATGACGGACTCGACAGGTCGTACCCCTGTTGCGGTCTGAAGCATGTTAACTCAGAGCTTGACCTTAATTATGCCGCGCATGTCGATAGGCATCTTTAATGAAACTGTCGTCACAGGGACGATTCTGTTTCTAACGCCACTTCTGAAGAGCGCGGTGCCTCATTCCCAAGCGTTCGCCTCCTTTGAGAACAATCACGAACGAGGTCGAGCGCAGCGGTTGAAAAGTTCGGTTCAACCGCTGGAGGATTTCTAACGCCACGGTCTAGGGGGCCCGCCAATCGGCCTGATTTGCCGGTCAGAGCAACGTCGTATCCAGGTCGATGGGGTGCCCGGCGTATGCGCGTCTACGGCGCGGTCATTCGGATCGCTGGATCGCGCTCGATGCTACCCGATCCGCTTGTTTAGACAGTACTGATAATTACGATGCTCGCTTGCTATCGCTTGAGAGACTGACGCCACGCGCCCGGACTTACGCCGACCGTCTGTCTGAAAGCTCGGCTGAGGTGACTTTGGTCGCTGAAACCGCAGTCCGCAGCCACATCCGATAGCGACAGCCCGTTATCGCGCAGCTTTTCCTTGGATAGCACCACGCGCTGCTCAATTAGCCACTGGTGCGGCGCCACTCCCAGCGTGCGACGGAATGCATGCGAGAAATAACTCACTGACAGGCCGCACTCTCGCGCCACCTCCCTGAGCGCCACACCGCCTTTGAGGTTGGCGCGAAGAATTTCCGTCGCGCGTCGCACCTGCCATGGCGCGAGCCCACCCCGGGCTGGCTGCGACATCGGCCGCATGCCGCCATAGGTCTGAGCGACATGCACCCCGAGCGCCAGCAGGACATGGTCGAGAAACAACAGGTTAGCTTGATCGGGATGGCGGAGGGCGGGCAGCAGCAGGCTCCCGAGGCTGGAAATCGTGACGTCGTTGACTCCCGCGCGGGGCTCATAGCTCAAATCGCGAATTCGCGGCGCGTTGGCCTCGTCAGCGATCGCATCCAACGCCGCACGCGGCAGGTAGAAAGCCAGCGAGTGATAGGGCTTGTCGAGGAAAACCCTAGGTTCTCGTTTCAGGTCATAGAGACAACTGTCGCCAACCCGCAAGTCGCACACCGACGCTCGTCGGCCATCCTCCCAATATTCGCGATTGGGAAAATCGCGAAGTTGCAAACCGACGAAAAAAGCATCTTCCCGCTGAATCAAACCGCTCATTTCCGGCAGCGGCTTATCACATCGAATCTCCGTGACCGCCATATCAGCTGTACGCAATGCCCGGGTAACGATCGCGGGTTCCAATGCGGGTACATGGCAAAGGTGTCCGTGAGAACGAGTGATGCGCGCGAACGATCCGTTTTCAACTCGCAATGCCTCGCCAAGCCGTTGTCCACAAGCCTCGGTCATCACTCCCTCATAGCTTAAAGGGCCAAACTCCCGACCGCTTGATCATGACCTGAACTCCGCGGCTCACATATTCGGATAGCTGGGGCCGCCGCCGCCCTCGGGCGGGACCCAGGTGATATTGCCGTTGGGGTCTTTGATGTCGCAGGTCTTGCAGTGGACGCAGTTCTGCGAGTTGACGACGAACTTCAGATCTGGCCCTTCGCCAACCCACTCGTAGACGCCGGCCGGGCAATAGCGGGTCGAAGGGCCGGCGAAAATGTCGTGCTCGGATCGACGTTGCACGTCGCCGTCCAGCACGTGCAGGTGGACCGGTTGGTTCTCCACATGGTTCGTATTGGAGAGGAACACCGACGACAGACGGTCGAAGGTCAGAGCGCCGTCGGGCTTCGGGTAAACGATCGGCTTGAAGGTCTTGGCCGGTTGCAGCGTGGCTGAGTCCGGATGCCCATGATGGAGCGTGCCGAACAGGCTGAAGCCTAGCGTGTTGGTCCACATGTCCACACCGCCAAGCCCGACC
This sequence comes from Bradyrhizobium sp. AZCC 2230, assembly GCF_036924495.1. NCBI lineage: Bacteria > Pseudomonadati > Pseudomonadota > Alphaproteobacteria > Hyphomicrobiales > Nitrobacteraceae > Bradyrhizobium > Bradyrhizobium sp. AZCC 2230. The sequence continues at coordinate 4,892,457 of NZ_JAZHRS010000001.1, forward strand.
CCCACGACGGTGCCCAGCTTCGACCACAGGGGCTTTACGTTGCGGACCCGCCGAAGGTCCTTGCCGATCGCCGAGCCCCGCCACTGGGCTTCGTAGTCGGGCAGCTCATCGTGGGCGCGGCCGGCGCCGATCGCGGCGGCGACGTTCTCCGCCGCTTGCATGGCCGACAGCACCGCGTTGTGACTGCCTTTGATCCGCGGCACGTTCATGAAGCCCGCGGCGCAGCCGATGAGCGCGCCGCCTGGGAACACCAGTTTGGGCACCGACTGCCAGCCACCCTCGGTGAGCGCGCGCGCGCCGTAGGCTATGCGTTTGCCGCCCTCGAAATTCCTGCGGATCGCCGGGTGCGTCTTGAAACGCTGCAGCTCTTCGAACGGGGAAATCCAGGGGTTGCGATAGTTGAGGTGAACCACGAAACCCACCGACACCAGCCGGTCGCCCCAGTGGTAGAGGAAGGAGCCGCCGCCGGTCTTGAGGTCGAGAGGCCAGCCGAAGCTGTGCTGGATGAGCCCGGGCCGATGGCGGTCTTCGGGGACCTGCCACAGCTCCTTGATGCCGAGGCCGAATTTCTGCGGGTCCCGGCCGGCGTCCAGGCCGAACCGCTCGATCAGGCGCTTGGACAGGCTTCCCCGCGCCCCCTCGGCGAAGAGCGTATATTTGCCGCGAAGCTCGATCCCGCGAGTGAAGCCGTCGCGAGCCTCGCCATCCTTTCCGATCCCCATGTCGCCGGTGGCGACGCCCAGGACTTCGCCCTTGTCGCCGTGGAGGACCTCCGTCGCGGCGAAGCCGGGATAGATCTCGACGCCAAGCGCCTCAGCCTTCCGTCCGAGCCAGCGGCAGACGTCACCGAGCGAAACGATGAAGTTGCCGTGGTTGCTCATCAGCGGCGGCATCAGGATGTTCGGCAGCCGCACGGCGCTGCCAGCGGTCAACCAGTAGAACCGATCGTCGAGGACGGGCTGCTTGAACGGATTTTCATCATCTCGCCATCCTGGCAGCAGGGCGTCGATGCCGATCGGATCGACCACCGCCCCCGACAGGATGTGGGCGCCGACCTCCGACCCCTTCTCCAACACGACCACGGAAAGGTCCGTCGAAAGCTGTTTTAGCCGTATCGCCGCCGAAAGGCCGGCGGGGCCGGCCCCGACGATGACGACGTCGAACGTCATGGACTCGCGCGGCGGCAAGGGTGCTGACATCGTAAGGTCGCTTTCTGGCTAACGCCGCGTGGGGGGTTAAAAGGCGTCCGCCGACAGCGCCATGGTGCTCGCGGACCCCGACTGAATGCGGGCCAGGCGCATGGCGGTCTCGGGCAGCATCCGTTCCATGTAGAACCGACCGGTGATGAGCTTGGCGTTCAGGCGCTGGGCCGCGTCGCCGGCCGCCTGCGGCAGCTTTGCGCGCGCCGCTTCGACCATGCGGCACCACATGAAGCCGAAGGCCACCAGGCCGAACAGGTGCATGTAGTCGTAGGCGCCGGCGCCCGGGTCGTCATGGTTTGCAGGCCCGTTCTTGGCAAGCCAGCCGGTCGCCTGCTGCAGGTGACGCAACGCCTCCTGCATCGGCTTGGCGTAGGACGACAGGCCTTCATCCTTCACCGCCCCGGCAAGGTAGTCTTCGACCTCGGCGAAGAAGGTCTTCACCGGCCGTCCACCGTCCAGGCCGATTTTGCGCCCGACCAGGTCCATGGCCTGCACCCCGTTCGCGCCCTCGTAGATCTGGTTGATCCGGGCGTCCCGCACGAATTGTTCCATGCCGTTCTCGGCGATGTAACCGTGGCCGCCGTACATCTGCTGGGCCAGTACGGCGTTCGTGAAACCGCCATCGGTGCAGTAGCCCTTGATCACGGGCGTCATCAACGCGAGGTGATCCTCGGCCTGTTTCCGCACGGCCGGGTCATCCGATCCTTTGGCGATGTCTTGCTTGAGGCCGGTCCAGACGATCAGCGCGCGGGCGCCTTCGGTCAGGGCCCGGATCGTCAGCAGCGAGCGCCGCACGTCCGGGTGGACGATGATCGGGTCGGCCGGCTTGTCAGGGAACTTCGGTCCGGTGAGCGAGCGGCCCTGCAGGCGCTCCTTAGAATAGGCCGCCGCGTTCTGGTAGGCGACTTCGGAGATCGCCATGCCGTGGATGCCGACGCCCAGCCGGGAATGGTTCATCATCGTGAACATGGCGCTGAGGCCGTGGTTCTCTCCGCCCACGATCCAGCCGGCCGCGTCGTCGAAGTTCATCACGCAGGTGCAGTTGCCGTGGATTCCCATCTTGTGTTCGATCGAGCCGCAGGACACCTGGTTTCGCGGGCCCAGCGCGCCGCCGGCCTCAAGGATGAACTTGGGGACAACGAACAGGGAAAGCCCCCGCGTGCCCGCAGGCGCGCCCTCGATCCGCGCCAGGACCAGGTGGATGATGTTCTCGGCCATGTCGTGTTCGCCGGACGAGGTGAAGATCTTCGTCCCGGAGATCCGGTAGGAGCCGTCGGCCTGTTTGACAGCCTTGGTGCGCACCATCCCCAGATCGGTGCCGCATTGCGGCTCCGTCAGGTTCATCGTGCCGGTCCATTTGCCGGCGATCATGGCGGGCAGGTAGGTGGCCTTCTGTTCGGCTGATCCGTGGACGATCAGGGCGTCGACCGCCCCCTGCGTCAGGCCCACATACATCCAGAACGCCAGATTCGACGACGCGAGGAACTCGTTGACGATGTTGCCGATGACGCCGGGTAGCGCCTGGCCGCCGTATTCCACGGGCGCCGAGATGCCCATCCAGCCGCCCTCGGTGAGCTGGCGGAACGCTTCCTTGAATCCGGTGGGCGTGGTGACGCTCGCGTCGTCGTGACGCGTGCAGCCTTCCATGTCGCCGACCCGGTTAAGCGGCGCGATCACCTGTTCGCAGAGCTTGGCCGCCTCGGCCAGGGTCGCCTCGATGATGTCGGGGGACAGTTCTGCGAACCCCGGCAGGTTCGCATAGCGGTCGATGTGGAAGACGTCGTTGATGAGGAACAGCGACTCTTCGACGGGGGCTCTGTAGGTCGGCATGTTGATCTCCGGTGGATGTCAGGGATGAGCGCGGTCGTCGGCGTCGACGGCGGACTATTTGCCGATGGCGGCGAGTTCCCGGTCGAGCTCGGGCAGCGCCGTGTACAGGTCAGCCACAAGGCCATAGTCGGCGACCTGGAAGATCGGCGCGTCGGCGTCCTTGTTGATCGCCACGATCACCTTGGAGTCCTTCATGCCCGCCAGATGCTGGATGGCGCCCGAGATCCCGATGGCGATGTAGAGGTCCGGCGCCACGATCTTGCCGGTCTGACCCACCTGCCAGTCGTTGGGCGCGTAGCCCGCGTCCACCGCGGCGCGCGAGGCGCCGACCGCGGCGTGTAATTTCTCGGCAAGCGGCTCGATCAGCTTGGTGAAATTCTCGCGGCTCTGGAGCGCCCGACCGCCCGAGACCACGATCCTGGCGGCCGTCAGCTCAGGACGCTCGGACTTGGTCAGCTCCTCGCTGACGAAGGTCGAAATCTCGGGTGACGCGACCGGCCCGAGGGTCTCGATCGGTGCCGCGACGCCGGCGGCGGCGGCCGGCGGGAAGGCCGTGGTGCGGACGGTCATGACCTTCTTCCCGTCCTTGGACCTTACCGTCTCAATGACATTGCCCGCGTAGATCGGCCGCTCAAAAGTGTCAGGCGAGAGCACGTTCATCACATCGGAGATCTGCATGACGTCCAGCCCCGCTGCGACCCGCGGCATCACGTTCTTGCCGCTCGCCGTCGAAGGCGCGAGGAAGGCGTCGTAGCCGGCGGCCTGCGCGGTGATTAGGGCCGCCAGGGGCTCCGGCAGCATGTGCTCGTATTGGGGCGCCTCGGCGTGCAGCACCTTTGCGACCCCATCGATCCGCGCCGCAGCCTCAGCCGCAGCGACACAATTCAGGCCGGCGACCAGGACATGGACGTCCCCGCCCAGCAGATGGGCCGCGGAGACGGCCTTGGCCGTGGAGTCCTTCAGGGACGCGTTGTCGTGATCGGCCAATACCAGGCTTGTCATTGGAAAACTCCCGCTTCGGTCTTCAGTTTGCTCACCAATTCGGCGACGGAGCTGACCTTCACGCCGGCTTTGCGGTGAGGCGGCTCGGCCATCTTCAGGACTTCGAGGCGCACGCCGGTGTCCAAGCCCAGGCCGGCCAGCGGCTTGCGCTCCAGCGGCGCCCGCTTGGCCTTCATGATGCTGGGCAGGCTCGCATACCGCGGCTGATTGAGACGCAGATCTGCGGTCACGATCGCCGGCAGCTGCAGCCTCACGGTCTGGTGGCCGCCGTCCACTTCACGGGTCACAACCACGTCGGCGGCGTTCACCTCGATTTTAGAAGCGAAGGTGCCCTGCGGCCATCCGAGGAGCGCCGCCAGCATCTGGCCGGTCTGGTCGCAGTCGTAGTCGATCGCCTGCTTGCCCAAGATGATCAGGTCTGGCTTTTCCTCCGCGGCAACCGCGGCAAGCGCCTTGGCCACCGCCAGCGGCTCGAGGTCTCCATCGTGGGTGAGCAGGACCGCGCGCGTGGCGCCCATGGCCAGGCCGGTCCGCAGGGTGTCCTCCGCCGCGGGGGGGCCGATGGAGATGCAGACGACCTCGCTCGCCACGCCCTTTTCCTTAAGACGCACGGCTTCTTCGACGGCGATTTCATCGAAGGGGTTGATCGACATCTTCACGTTGGAGAGGTCGACCCCCGAGCCATCCGGCTTGACCCGGACCTTGGCGTTGAAGTCGATCACACGCTTCACGGGGACGAGAATTTTCATGTCTTCGGCTCTCTTGCGATCTGGATCGTTTAACTCAAAGTTCGATCCTGATTATGCCGCGCGAGCCGATGATCATCTTTGATGAGACTGTCGTCTCTGGAAAGATTCTGCTTCTAACTCCACGTCTGAAAAGCGCGACGCTTTCGCCACCTTTGAAAACAATCGCGAACCAGCTCGAGCGCAGCGGTTGAAAAGGTTCGTGCGACCGCTGGCGGAATTCTAACGCCACGGTCTAGCAATCCCGAACTCAGCGTTGATTGGGGGGCGCCAATCGGCCAGATTTTCCGGTCAGCGCTGCGTCGCGAGTAAAGTCCTCTCGCGGCTCTGGAGTACGAACTGTTGCGCGAGCACCGCAGGGTCGTATCCAAACCGATGGGGCGCCCCGCGTATGCGCTCGAGCCTACGGTGAGGTCATTCGGGTCGCTGGATCGTGCTCCATGCTGCCCGATCCGCTTTTTGAACAGTACTGATAATACGACAGGCCCGAAGGCTTCGGCCTCTGAAGCCTGGATGGCGCGACCGTCTCGGGCGTGGTCTGAATGGCGTAGCTGGCCCGCAGGCAGGACCCTGTCTGCTTTACACGTCGATGTACTGGTAAGCGCAGTTCACCTCGCCCCCGCAGGGAAGCGTTTGGGGTCTTGACGCCAAAAACGAAACGCCTCGCCTGTCCCCATCAAACGCCGCCACCACGCGACTTGATCGAATTTCACGAGAGCATCCGATTGCCGTCGGGGGCTTTCGCCGTTTGGGGCCTCTCCCCGTATATGCGGCAAGCCCTCCGCTAACTTCGTCCGTACCGAGATGCTATTGTCTGCGGCCTAGGCACGGGTGAGAGCAATAACCTCGACGATGGCATCGTTGATTTCCACAGCGTCTTTTCGAGCAGGCGCCTTCTTGATGAGGGCGCGGACTTGCCCGACCGCCTTGCCTGCGCGATTCCCCTCCCTGACAAAATACAAATAAGTGAGAGCGCATTCTCTGTGCCTCCGCCAAATAGGATTCACTGCGGCGTAGCCGATCTTCGGCCTTCTTGGCTTCATCGATATCAACAGAAAGGCCATACCGCCCTGAGCGCCTCTCGGCTGGTCGCCAATATTCTGAGGCCGGGAATATCGACGAAGAGTTCCTCCGCGAGAGAAGCGACTTCTTCCACCAGATGCTCGCAGCAGTCGAAAATAATAATCGGCTCCCTTGCCTCCAGGTAGCTTTTGACGGCGGCCTTCACGTTTTCCTGTCCAGTCGAGCTGCTGTCAATCGGCATAAAAGGGATGTTCGCAAATCCACCTGCCATCGCCGTCAACGCCGGACACACCATCGAACGAGCCGCGCGTTACTTATTAGGAATCTGTCGGCCTTTGTAAAAAGCGGCTCCATTCTGCTGAATTGAGCCTGGCCTCACATTAATCTAGCGTGTGTAGCGGCGTAGCATTACACGCATGGCGAACGGAGTGGAGCACGATGATGAAGCCAGTGAGAACCGATGGTTATGGACAACGGCTTGGGGATCGATTGCGAGTTGAAAACGCACCTGCGATTGTTACCCGGGCATTGCGTAACGCTGATATGGCCGTCACCGAGATTCGATGTGATAACCCGCCGCCGGCAAGGAGCGGTTCGATTCAGCGGGAAGATGCTTTTCTCGTCGCTTTGTCCCTCCGCAATATTCCCCGTTTAAAATATTGGGAGGATGGCCGACTGGCGTCCGTGTGCGACTTGCGGGCTGGCGAGAGTTGTCTCTGTGACCTAAAGCGAGATCCCACCATTCTCCTCGAAAAGCCCCATCACTCGCTGGTATTTTATCTGCCGCGTGCGACGCTGGACGCGATCGCTGACGAGGCCGACGCGCCGCGAATTCGCGATCTGAGCTATAAGCCCGGCGTGGGCGTCAACGACGTCACGATTGCCACCCTCGGGCGCTTGCTGCTGCCCGCCCTCAGCCATCCCGACCAAGCTAACCCGTTGTTTGTCGACCACGTCCTGCTGGCGGTCGGGGTGCATATCGCTCGGACCTATGAAGGCAGGCGGCCAGTGTCGCAGCCGGTCCCGGGTTGGCTCGCGCCATGGCAGGAGCAACGCGCGAAAGAGTTAATCGCCGCCAACCTCGGTGGTGTGCCGGTCAGGGATCTGGCGCGGGAATGCCAGTTGTCGAGGGCCCATTTTTCGCGCGCGTTTCGCCGTTCCGTAGGAGTGACGCCGTACCAATGGCTAATGGAGCGCCGCGCCGAGGTGGCAAGGGAAAAGCTGCGCGATGAGCGGCTGTCGCTCGCCGATGTTGCCACGGAGTGCGGCTTCGCCGATCAAAGTCATTTCACGCATCACTTCACCCGCCTTGTTGGCGTAACTCCGCGCGACTGGCGTCGGGCGCTCAAGGAATAGCGAACAGAAGCAGTCGCGGACCACGCAAGAACGACGAGGATTGCGACCAAGCCTCGTACAGGCAACGAAACCGAGTCGGCTGCCGTTTTTCGGGCTGAGGTCGCGAGCGACCGAATGGATCGCCAATCAGCTCACTGAGGCTTGCGGCTGGGAGCAAATCCCTCGTTAAAGCGCTGAAGGCGTGTTTCTTTGGAGCCGCCCGCCGCTGAACGTTTATCTGCTGCCGTAGCATCCAAATTTCTACCTCGAGCGCAACCCGCGACCGCAACAGATCGACAACCATCCAACCAATCAGCCTGCATAGATCCCTCATGCCAGCAGCATCGCCCGATTCTCGGTCTTTCACCAGCCGGATGAGGTTTTCGACAGGGACAGGAGCGGGAGGGATCGAACTCACGCATTCCTGATCGATCTCGGCCTGAAAGATTCCTCAAAACGGGAATATCCGCGATTTGGTTCACGCCAGCGGCGATGCGTCCATCATTCTCCCTCGCATGATGGCGATGAAGTTTGCGAGGAGCGGCACCGCGCAAGGCTCTCCGAAAGCAATCAATCAGTCGAAGAGGGTTTGCCGTCATGTTCAGCGCAGCGAACAAACCGCCAAGCGGACATTCGGTGCAAGCCTCGCAGTGCACGGTGTCCTGCTGTCGGGCCGACCTACTTCTTAGCGGCGATGCTTTTCGGCTTTAGCGATGTAGCCGGCGCCGTCACCTGGGCGCGCACATCGCGCAAGCCACTGGGCGATGCCGATGCTACGGGCGTCTCGACTTCGCGGCGCGGCCAGGTAAAGTCGTCGGCGCGACCAGCCGGCGCCGACAAAGGCTCACCTTTGATCATGACCCGCGCGGCAAGCGCGTCGACCGCGGCCCGCGGCGCCCCCGGACCGCCGAGCAATTGGTCGCTGTTAGCGGTAGCGGCGACCAGCTGCACTATCGGCCCCGCCAACGGACGCGGCGCGGTCTGACCGGGGACTGCTTTGGAGGCGGGGGTTGCAGGCTCGGCGGGTAGCGCAATCGGGTCCGAGCGCCCAGCGAGAAGACGGGTGATCTCGCGCTCGACATAGTGGGCGAGTTTGCGCGCGCCGGGCTTGGTGAAATAGACGCCGTCATCGGTGCGCAACTGGCGGATCTGGCCTTCGTGATCGGGGCCCTTCTGCAGGAAGCCCCCTGCCTCGTCGACAAATCCGTCCCAGATATCGACATAGGTGATCCCAGCGCGCCCCGCAGCGTCCCGGTGGAGCGCGTCGAGAAACAGCATGTCCGAGGTGCTCTTCTGTCCGAGGATCGCGGGCAATCCCACCCAGACCACCGGCACGCCCTTCGACTTCGTGACCGCGATCATCTCGTCGATCTTCTTGGTGTAGAGCTCGACCCAGCGGCTGTCGCGAAACTCATAGATGCCATTCGGCGAACGCGTGTTCTTCTCCAGCGCCACCTGCGGCGCGTCGGTATTCTCGGCATCGGCCTGCGGCAATTCGTCGTCGACCGCCCTGTCGTCGGGTTTGGCCGTGTTGTTGCCAGCATTGTCCTTCGGCTTCACATCTCGAGGCTTGTTGTCCGGCTTGCGCGCGTTTTTGTCGGCCGGCTTCTCGCTTTTCTCGGCAGCTGGCTCGCGGATCGTCATGCGATCGTTGAGGCCTAGCATCACCACGATGACGTCGGGCTTTTCGTTGGCGAGGATGTTCCTTGCAGCGGCCGCCCAATCGGCAGGCGCGCCCTTGGGCTGGTACTGGATCAGGCCGGAAATTGTTTTCACCTTCCGGATCACGCCGATGGCGGGTTGCTCGGTGGCGTCCTCAAGGCCGTAAGCGAGCCAGTCGGCCATGGCGTCGCCGAGCACGAGCACGTTGCGTTCGGGCACTGTGTCGCGCTTCTCAGGCGGCGGGGCCCTTGAAAAATCCTCGCGCACGGGCGTCGAGGCCCTCCGCCTATGCCACCGAGGCTGGGGCGCGCGCTGCTGAAACGGACCAGAAGTGTCGTTACCAAACCAGCCGCCACCGAGCCTGCCGTCACCGCGTTGCGGCGGCGGCCGCTGCTGAAATCCGCCAAAATTGAAAAACTGTGCCGAGGTGGGTCCGCCAAGGCTGAGCAACAGCACCGCCGCAATCGCCAACGCGATCAACGGGACGCGCCCGGTCAAGATGCCGTTTTTCGGCTTGTCGGACACGCTCTTTAACCGCACGAAGGTCCGGCCCTTTTGCTAGGCAAGCCTTGTTATTTCAAGGCACCGCTTTTCGGCTGGATCCCGGCTCCGATCGGGATCCAGTCACTTCAACTAGGCAGATGAGGCTTGTCTATGCGCCAGCGGATTCTAGTAGCTCTGAGTTAGCACCCATTGAAGCTCTGCTATCAATTTCGAGGTTTGTTGCAGTGATGGCCCGCTTAGCGGGCTCATCGGTGCGCTTCATTGTTTGTGACTATTGCTTGTCCGCATATTCGAATTCAGGCAAAGCCTTTATTGCGTCCTTCGAACCACCCGGAAGGATGAATTTTCCACCATTCTCCTTCAGCTGGCCCACCGGAATTGCCACATCGTGGCGGCCAACGCCCAGAAAGCCGCCTGCGCCGATGATGGCGTATGACACCGCCTTGTCGGGCGCCACGATGATGTCATCGATTTTCCCAATGGTCTCACCGTTGTCATTGAAGACGTTTTTCCCGAGGACCTGGCGTTTGGTGCTCCAGCCCGTCGTGACGTCGCGTAGTTCGACTTTGGCGACGCCGAGCTTGGTAGACCCAACAACCTGTTGGGCAAAACAAGCGGGCGTAGCGATCAATAGCACGGCAACCGCGATCGTGGACAGCGACTTCATATGAATCTCCATTTGCATGAGTGGCCGGCGGCGCGGCACGAGACAACCACCGTCGCACCAACGTTTCCCCTATGCACGGCTCTTACGAATTCCGCATCGCTCCATCGGCCAATCCCTATTTCCCGATCGTCCACCATTTCACTGCAAGTGAAAGTCCGGTGCGGCACCCGCCGCCCCGAACAATGTCGTCACGCTAAGCATGTACCTTCGCCTTCGGAATCGCACCGCTCGCACGCAAACCATCGATTTCGGTCGCGCTGAATCCCAGCTGCTGGAGAACTTCCTCGTTGTGTTCTCCAATCTTCGGCGCGCGCTTCGCGGGCACTTTGGCGACGCCATGCACCTGAAGCGGGCTAGAGATGGTGGACGTCAGCTTGCCGCCGGCGCCCTCGAGCGGAACGATGATGTCGTTCGCCCGCAGCTGCGGATCGTTGATCACCTCTTGCGGCCCGCGCACAGCTCCGAACGTCACATGGACTCCGTTGAACACCTCGTACCAATGGGCCATCGGCTCGGCGCTGAATATCTCGTCGAGGATCGCCGTGAGCTGCGGCATATTCGCCATCAGCTTCGCTGGATCGGAGAACCGCGGATCGGTCAGAAGATCAGGGCGGCCGATGGCCTTGGCGACGGCTGCCAGCTTGTCGGGTGTAATGAGGAGAACGAACCAGGTGTCATCCTTGGCGCGCCAGACGTTCATTGCCGCATTGGCGGGGTTCTTGCGATCGTGCAGCCCGAAGAATTTCGCATCGCACAGCGCGGCCTGGATCGAGACGCTGGCGGACCACACGCCTTCGGCGAGCAGCGAGGTCGTGACATGCGCGCCCTCTCCGGTGCGCTCACGGCGATACAGGGCGGTGACGATCGCCGAATAGAGCCCGACGGCGGTGGCATTGTCACCGCTGCCTGCTACCGGCCAGGTCGGCGGCGCACCCGCATCGCGTGTCATCGACAACAATCCACTGCGCGCCCAATACGACGTGATGTCGAAGCCGGGGAGATCCGCATCGGGTCCCTTGTCGCCGAAGCCCGTGATGTCGGCGTAGATCAAACGTGGATTCCACTGCACCACGTCGTCATATTCAAGCTTCAGTCGCGCACGCGCCGGATGTGGTGTGTTGACGATGAGAACGTCGGCCCATTTGACCAGTTTTTCGAGAACCTGATGGGCGCTCGGAGATTTCAGATCAAGCGCCATACCCCGCTTGTTGCGATTGGTGAGGTGCCAAGGGTAGGCATCCTCGGAGAACGGCTGCGGCGGCAGGTGGTTCGCAATTCGCCATAGTTCGCCGTGTGGTGGCTCCACCTTGATGACGTCAGCGCCGAAGTCCGACAGGATCACCGCGGCGCTGGGGCCGGCGATGAAGCTCGCCAGATCCACCACTTTCAGTCCGGAGAATATATTGTCGCTTGCCATAGTCGTCCTTTCCAGTCGCCGTGTGCGGCGACCGTTTCACCGACCGCGGAACTGCGGTGCACGTTTCTCGAGGAAGGCGGAAGTGCCTTCCTTCTTGTCTTCCGTTGCGGCGCAGATGCCGAAATAGGACGCTTCGAGCGCAAATCCCTCGGCCTGGCTGGTGTCCATCCCCTTGTTGGCCGCTTCCAGCGAGAATTTTACGGCGATCGGCGCGTTGGCGGAGATCTGCTTCAGGATCGTCTCGGCGCGCGCGAAGAGATTGGCCGCGGGGACAACTTCGTTGACGAGTCCGATACGATAGGCTTCCTGGGCCGAGATTGTTTCTCCGGTGAGGATCAACTGCAACGCACGGCCCTTGCCCACCAAGCGCGGCAGGCGTTGCGTGCCACCACCGCCTGGCAACAGCCCGAGCTTCACCTCGGGCTGCCCGAACTTGGCATGTTCGACGGCGATCCTGAGGGTACAAGCCATCGCCGTCTCGCAGCCGCCGCCAAGCGCAAAGCCATTGATCGCCGCGATCACCGGTTTGCCGAGATTTTCGATGAGGTCCAGCACCCCCTGCCCGAACCGGCTGGACTCCTCCGCGTCGAAAGCATCGACATGCGCAAGTTCACTGATGTCGGCACCGGCGATGAAAGCCTTATCGCCGGCTCCCGTAAGAATCACGCCGTGCACGGAAGCGTCAGCTTTCGCGTCCTCGAATGCGGCCCGCAAATCGGTCCAGGTTGGCGTGTTGAGGGCGTTGAGCACCTTGGGCCGATTGACCGTCACGTAGGCGATGGAGCCCTTTTTTTCGTACTGAACGTTGGCAAGCACCAATGCCGCCCTGGGCAAGGGGTTGGATACTGTTGCAGTCGCTGGAGCTTGCAAAACCATGATCATATCTCCTGGATGAGGGCGGCCGGCCTCAAAGTGCCGGCCGCTGCGATGTCACACGAAGGCGCCATGGCCCGTGATAGCTTTTCCGACGATCAGATTTTGCATCTGATAGGTGCCTTCGTAGGAATAGAGCGCCTCGGCATCGGCGAAGAAGCGTGCGAAATTAACTGCCTTCGCAACAGCGTCTTGAGAAGATTTCAATTGGCCTCGACATGTCGTACCTCTCTTGCGATCAGCATCGTGTTAACTCAAAGTTCGATCGTGATTATGCCGCGCGAGCCGATGATCATCTTTGATGAGACTGTCGTCTCTGGAAAGATTCTGCTTCTAACTCCACGTCTGAAAAGCGCGACGCTTTCGCCACCTTTGAAAACAATCGCGAACCAGCTCGAGCGCAGCGGTTGAAAAGGTTCGTGCGACCGCTGGCGGAATTCTAACGCCACGGTCTAGCAATCCCGAACTCAGCGTTGATTGGGGGGCGCCAATCGGCCAGATTTGCCGGTCAGCGCTGCGTCGCGAGTAAAGTCCTCTCGCGGCTCTGGAGTACGAACTGTTGCGCGAGCACCGCAGGGTCGTATCCAAACCGATGGGGCGCCCCGCGTATGCGCTCGAGCCTACGGTGAGGTCATTCGGGTCGCTGGATCGTGCTCCATGCTGCCCGATCCGCTTTTTGAACAGTACTGATAATACGACTCGCTTGCTATCGCTTGAGAGACTGACGCCACGCGCCCGGACTTACGCCGACCGTCTGTCTGAAAGCTCGGCTGAGGTGACTTTGGTCGCTGAAACCGCAGTCCGCAGCCACATCCGATAGCGACAGCCCGTTATCGCGCAGCTTTTCCTTGGATAGCACCACGCGCTGCTCGATTAGCCACTGGTGCGGCGCCACTCCCAGCGTGCGACGGAATGCATGCGAGAAATAACTCACTGACAGGCCGCACTCTCGCGCCACCTCCCTGAGCGCCACACCGCCTTTGAGGTTGGCGCGAAGAATTTCCGTCGCGCGTCGCTCCTGCCATGGCGCGAGCCCACCCCGGGCTGGCTGCGACATCGGCCGCATGCCGCCATAGGTCTGAGCGACATGCACCCCGACCGCCAGCAGGACATGGTCGAGAAACAACGGGTTAGCTTGGTCGGGATGGCTGAGGGCCGGCAGCAGCAAGTTCCCCAGGCAGGAAATCGTGCCGTCGTTGACACCCGCGCCGGGCTTATAGCTCAGATCGCCAATGCGCGGCGCATTGGCGTCGTCAGCGATCGCGTCTAGCGCCGCACGCGGCAGATAAAATGAAAGCACGTGATAGGGTTTGTCGAGGAGACCCCTGGGATCTCGCTTCAGGTCATGGAGACAACTCTCGCCGGCCCGCAAGTCGCCCATCGACGCTCCTCGGCCATCCTCCCAATACTCGCCATTGGGACGATCGCGGAGGTGCAAAGCGACGGCAAAAGCATCTTCCCGCCGCATCGACCCGCTCATTTCCGGCAGCGGATTATCGCATCGAATCTCCGTGACCGCTATATCAGCTGCACGCAATATCCGGGTAACGATCACCGGTGCGTTTTCGACTCGCAATGCCTCGCCAAGCCGTTGTCCATAAGTCTCGGTCATCACTCGGTCAATAGCTCAAAAGCTCAAAGGGCCAAACTGTAGATCCTCATTTTTTTGCTCCTTGGATTGGACGTCGCGACCGGCATCGGAGAGGGTCATCATGAGGCCTTCCCATCGCATGAGCGTTAACTATCTTTCCGGTGCGACGATCCCACAGTTGTTCAAGTAATTCTTGAACGGACGTGACCCCAGCTGACCGCTTTATGCTCTTTTGGGGGTGGACTCATTGGCACGCTGCCAAATGCGTATGGATGCGAGCTAGACGAAGGCTAGATAATTGGCGGGGGGCTCGTCCTATCGGCTCACGCCGGCTCCCAAGGTCGCGCCTCCAGCTGGATGGGCTTTGACCAAACGCCTGTCTCATGCCGAGGTTATGAACAACATGACGACGATGGGGGGATCGCCACGAAGGATGCACCGACCAGCGCCGGTGCACCGGACGAACTCAGACTTGGTGGTTCGTGCGCGCCCGGTGTTTATGCGAAGCCGATTGAACCGGGCAACCTGCTATCTCCTCGATGCTCCGTCCCGTTCTTGCGAGGCAAGAGCGACAACGGGGCAGAAAGTTACAAACTCCAACATTTCGCGACAAGCGCGCGCTGCAGCCAACGTGTATTGAGGCCTGCATGAAAGCTCGGATGATCTTGGAAAACTGCGAATTGAAACTGCTTCGGCCGATGCCTTTGGCGCGTTTGTGCGTGTCGGCGGCCCTGCTGTCCACAACGGCCACGCCCGCTTTCCCCTCACAAGGAACACCGGAGCAGCGCTTGGCCTGCACCCCTGACGTGTTCAGACTTTGCAGCGCGTTCATCCCGGATGCAGATGAGATATCGATTTGCCTCAAAGAGAAGTACGCCAACCTAAGCGATGCTTGCAGGGCGGCCCTCGATGCGGGAGGGAAGCAGCCGCCCAATGCGGACGATGGCGCTCAATCTCGCAAGCGCTCCGCAAAATAGCGCGATAAGAGTGATGTCAGTTCGCCAAATAAGGTTTGTGCTAGTGAACGACATTGCACCGCGCGGGCGCTCTTGCTATCGCTTGAGAGTCCGACGCCACGCGCCCGGACTTACGCCGACCGTCTGTCTGAAAGCTCGCGCGAGATGACTTCGGTCGCTGAAGCCGCACTCCGTGGCCACATCCGACAGCGACAGCCCGTCATCGCGCAGCTTTTCCTTCGATAGCGCGACGCGCTGCTCAATTAGCCACTGGTGCGGCGCCACTCCCAGCGTGCGACGGAAGGCGTGCGAGAAATAACCTACTGATAGACCGCACTCTCGTGCCACCTCCTTGAGCGCCACACTGCCCTTGATGTTGGCGCGAAGAATTTCCGTCGCGCGTCGCTGCTGCCATGGCGCGAGCCCACCCCGGGCCAGGCGCGACATTAGCCGCATGCCTCCATAGGTCTGAGCGACATGCACTCCGACCGCCAGTAGGACGTGGTCGAGAAACAACGGGTTGACTTGGTCCGGATGGCTGAGGGCGGGTAGCAGCAAGCTCCCCAGGCGGGAAATCGTGACATCGTTGACGCCCGCGCCGGGCTTATAGCTCAGATCGCGAATTCGCGGCGCGTTGGCCTCGTCAGCGATCGCGTCCAGCGCCCCACGCGGCAGATAAAAAATCAGAGAGTGATAGGGCTGCTCGAGGAGACTCCTGGGTTCTCGTTTCAGGTCATAGAGACAACTCTCGCCAGCCCGCAGGTCGCACACCGACGCTCGTCGGCCATCCTCCCAATATTCGCGATTGAGTAACTCGCGGAAGTTCAAAGCGACGATAAAAGCATCCTCCCGCTGAATCGGATCGCTCATTCCCGGCAGCGGATTATCACATCGAATCTCCGTGACCGCCATATCAGCTGTACGCAATGCCCGGGTAACGATTGCGGGTGCGTTTTCGACTCGCAATCGCTCGCCCAGCCGTTGTCCATAAGCCTCGGTCATCACTCAAGCAATAGTTCAAAGGGCCAACTGTAGATCCGCAATTTTGTGGCTCCTTGGATCTGACGTCGCGACTGGCTCTGAGTATCCGCGTACTTTTCCGTCACCTCCACAACCAGCGCAGGCATCGTCTCACCGGTATCAGCGTTCGTGTATTGGATCTGCGCGGTGTAATCGCCGTTCGGCTGCCAGTTAATCGTGATGTCGGGCTCAGGGTCGTGCGCGACCGAGTCCTCAAGATACATCTGGTATCTGATCACGCCTTCAGGCAACCCTTCGGTTGTTTGGCCGACGTACCACGGCGCCGAGCCGCCATAAGTCGGAACGTTGACCACGTCGAGCCCGTCCAAATTCTCTTGCGCGTCCTTTGCGATGCCTTGCTCGATGTCGGCGGGCATCATGGAGGGCGGCGGCGTTTGCGTGTCTGTCTCGGTAATCCTATTTTACCTCTTTTGATCGCCGCGGCCCTCGACCACGGACTAAAACGGACAGGGTGGCATGCGCTCACCTGATGGCTCCAGCAAAATCTTGATGCCTTAGATCGCGCGGCTCTGCTTTACCGGGCGGTTCAATTGGATGCGCAAGATGCTTCCATCGTGTTCGGTAACAATCTCATCCATTGCCAAAGTCCTGGTCCTTTCGTGTGAAGCTAACCCACCCTACATCCTTCGTGTCACCACCCGTCCAGCACGATCTTGCCGCGCGACTTGCCGCTTTCCAGGAGCGCATGGGCGCGTTTCAAATTCGCCGCGTTGATGATGCCGAAGGTCTGGTGCATCGTGGTGCGCAGCACGCCCTTGTCGATCAGGTCACTGACGTCGTTTAGCAGATTGTGCTGGGCAATCATATCAGGCGTCTGGAACGATGAGCGGGTGAACATCGATTCCCAGTGGACCGAGATCGCCTTGCCCATGAACACCGCAACATTGAACTCGGCGGGGTTATCGATCAGGCCGTATTTGCCCTGCGGCGCCATCACTTCCGCAATCGCCTTGTAGTGCTGGTCGGTGTTGGTGAGGCTTGCGACCAGCGCAAGCGGCGGTGCTTTCAGCTTCTCGATCTGCTCCTTCAGCGGCTTGGCGTGGTCGACCACGGCATGCGCGCCGAGCTCGAGGCACCACTTTTGTGATTCAGGTCGCGTTGCGGTCGCTACCACGGCTAGGCCGGTCAGCCGGCGCGCGAGCTGGATCAGGATCGAGCCGACGCCTCCGGCGCCGCCCACAATCAACAGCATGCGCGGATCAAAGCTCTTGCCGGGCAGCGCGCCGAGACGGTCGAACAGCAACTCCCAGGCAGTCAGCGAGGTCAGCGGTAGCGCTGCCGCCTGCGCAAATGACAGCGTCCTGGGCTTCTTGCCGACGATGCGCTCATCGACCAGATGAAATTCGGAGTTGGTCCCCTGGCGCAGGATCGAGCCGGCGTAGAAGACCTCATCGCCCGGCTTGAAGAGGGAGACATCAGGTCCGACCGCATCGACGGTGCCTGCGGCATCGAAGCCCAGAATCTTGTATTCGCCTGTTGGCGGCGCCGCGCGCTTGCGGACCTTGTAGTCGACCGGATTGGCCGAGATGGCCTTCACCGCAACGCGGATATCGCGTCCCTTCGGTTCCGGCTTTGCGGTCTCGAAATCGAGGAGGGCGTCCTTGTCCTCGATCGATAGCGATTTCTGGTATCCAACGGCCTTCATTACTGTCCTCCCTGTGCACGGCTCATCACGGCGTCGCCAATAAACTTGTCGACTGTTCCGCCTTCGGCGAGGAAAGCCTCTGTAAGCACGGAGAAATACCGCGACATTTGGCGCATGAGCATGTCGGGGTCGGCTGACTCGGCGATAGTCGTAAAATCTCTAACGTCGGTGAAAACGACGGTAACCTCCTCTCTGACTCCGCCAAGCTCAGCAGATACGGATTTGTCCATCACCCCTCGGACGATCTCCTTAGGAACGAAGGGCGCGAACGACCGTATGGTGCGCTGCGCGAGATTCATTGCACTGCCAAGTTCGTGAATTTCCTTAATGCGTGATGCGACCGGCGAGGGGGTGGGGTCGGCCAGCTTCTGGAGTGAGGAGAGTTGCGCCACGATGCATCCTCAGCACGGACGGCGCTTGTACGTGGCTGCTCGATCAGGAACAATCTTGCTCTAAACTTTAGTGATGAGAGTCGAGCACATGGCGGCGCCAGCCGTGTATCTTGAGCAAAAATAACCTACGAAGCGATCTGTTCGTGACTTCGCGGGACAGGCGCCCAAAATCCATCTTATGCCGATTGACAGCAGCTCGGAGCAGCGCATAAGAGCGTGGGAGATCAATAGCTGTCATGTTCTCGGCAGGACGTCATGTCTGACAAGGGACAACCTGCTCTATCGAAGGGCGCGTATTCGTTCGGGCCTTTCCAGCACCGACCAGACTAGGCTGTAAGCTTCTCTCATGAGACAGAAGCATTGCGCGATTCGGCCTCACATGCCAGCCGGATTAGGTTTCCGACAGGGACAGCCGCGTGATAGCTTCGCCACTAGATGGGCTTTTTCTGCTCAGCCTTCCAGGATATTCCTCTGATCAACCGCCAATTGCGGTCGCCCAGTTGAAATCATAATGAGCGCTCAACAACTTCATTGCGACGACAGCAACGAGAACGCAGATGATTTGCAACAGCGTTCTGGTCGAGAACACTCTATTGAGGAGCGCCATAATGCCGCCTTTAGCGCTGGTGACCGAGTCGGATTCCAAGCTTGAGCGCCTTTTGGCGGAGTGAGCCCTCGGAGCGCTTTGTGAGCTTCGCGATTTTTGCAACGGGCGTCTTTGCTTTCGAATGAGCACGCAGCTCTTTCACGTCAGCCTTTGTGTATTCACGACGCACAGTTTTCTTCTTTGTAGCCGTCTTCTTTGCGTTCTTCGCCACTTTTAGCTCCTGATTCGAGAGTGGGCGTACTAGCACAGCCGCATTGAGGCGCAACTCTCGATCAGTTGACTCTAAACCCTGGTCCGGGCGCGCTGTCCGCAACTGGGCCAGCTCACAGTTGGGCTCACGCAATCTGTGATATAGATTGGCTTTTGGCGCACTTTTTGGGGATGGTGTGAATGCCGAAGAATATTGTGATCTTTTCCGACGGCACAGGCCAGGCTGGCGGCATCAATTTCGACGAAGCCCGGACGAACGTTTACAAGCTCTACCGCGCCTGCCGGGTCGGCCCGGACACGAAGGTCGAACCATCCGAACAGGTCGCCTTCTATGACGCCGGTCTTGGTTCGTCTCAGCCACCGGAGTCTACGGCAGCGCCTTAGCGGGGGATAGCCAGATAATAGTCCGTTTGGCGAATTCGGAAACTGTCGCCCGATCTCGGATTTCGCCCACCAGCTGGAATATGATGGCTTGGTCGGCGACGCCCGCAAGGTGCTCGCCAACCTCACGCCCATCAGCCACGAAATCCGCAGCCGCAACGATCGCTGGTTCGATGTACGCCTGCGCCCCTATCGCACGGTCGACGACAAGATCGACGGCGTCGTCCTCACCTTTGTCGACATGACGAACCGGCGGCATACGGAAGAAGCGCTCAGGGCGAGCGAACTCAGGATCCGTCAGCAGACACAGCTGGTGGAGCTTGCGCGCGATCCGATCTTCATCTGGGAGTTCAGCGGTACGATTCTGGAGTGGAACCGGGGCAGCGAGCAGCTCTACGGCTACAGCCGCGATGAAGCGGTCGGAAAGAAAAAGGACCAGTTGCTGGGTACGATCGTGCCCGGAAGCTCGTTCTCCGAGTTGCGGGTCAAGTTGCATGACGAAGGCAGCTGGAGCGGCGAACTCAAGCACCGGACCAAGGATGGCCGGGAATTGACCGTCGAGAGCCGCATCATCCTCGAGACGGTCGGTGGCCAGCAGCTCGCGCTCGAGAGCACGCGGGATGTAAGCGAGCGCAAGGCCTGGGAGAGGCTGCAGAACTTGCTGCTCCGCGAACTGACCCACCGCGTCAAGAATACGCTGACGGTGGTGCAGTCGATCGCGCACCAGACGCGGCGTTTCAGCAAGTCCTACGAGGAATTCACGGACCGCCTGGATGGCCGCCTCGCCGCGCTCGCCGCAGCGCATTCGTTGCTGGTGGACTCCGAATGGAAGGGCGCCGATCTTGCGACATTGGCGCGCAAGCAATTGGAGGCTTACGTCAGCGGCAATCCCGACCGCCTCAGGCTGACGGGCGAGCCGATGTTCCTGCCCGCCGATCTGGCAACACCGTTCGGGCTGGTGTTCCATGAACTTGCGACCAATGCTGCGAAATACGGATCGTTCTCGCAGCCGGCCGGCACCGTGGATATGGATTGGAGCCTGCAGATCCAAAACGGCCATCCCGTCCTCACCGTGGTTTGGCGGGAACGCGGCGGCCCGAAAACGGCGGAGCCGAAGACAAAAGGTTTCGGCAGCGAGCTGATTGAAAGAGCAATTCCGAACGCGACGGTGCGGCGAGAGTTCACCGCGGACGGGGTGGTCTGCACGATCGACGTGAAATTGCCGAAGAGTTGGAGCGCTGGTCTATAAAGCACGTCAGCCTGCAGGACGATTTAGCCGCCAGGCGAGTCCGCTTTGCCCGGCGATGAGCCGTCGAAACCGCTTGTCGGCGCCATCGCCCGGTGCAGCGCACCTTCCAATTCGTCAAGCTGGTAGGGTTTCGTCAGCGCCGGCACGTGCCGAAAACGATCGGCGATGCCCTGTGCGCCGTAGCCTGTCGCAAACACGAATGGAATTTGACGCTCGCTGCGCAACTTCGCCGATCAGGCCGTGATCGCGATCGAGAATGTGCGGCTGTTCGAGCAGGTCCAGGCCAAGACCCGCGATCTCACCGAATCGCTGCAGCAGCAGACCGCGACGGCCGAAGTCCTCAAGGTGATCAGCCGCTCGGCCTTCGACCTGCAGTCCGTGCTCGACACGCTGGTCACCCTCGGCCTCGACACTGTGCAACGCAGATCAGGGCATGCTGCTGCTTTTCGAGGACGGCGTCCTGAAGCCGCTGTCCTACTTCGGGCCGCATCCCGATAAGTTCGAGATCAGAAAGTCGCTCGCCTCTGCACCGCACCGGGGCACCGTCAGCGGCCTGCAGTGCTCGACGGCCATACCGCGCACGTACCCGACGTATTGAGCGACCCCGAGTTCACCAATAGTGCCTGGCAGGAACTCACTGGTTTTCGCGCGATGCTGGCGGTACCGTTGATGCGACAAGGAAAGTCGATCGGTGCCATGGCGCTGTCGCGTCAGGTGCCGGGCCTCTTTGCCACCGTCAGGTCGACTTGGTGCAGACCTTCGCCGATCAGGCGGTCATCGCGATCGAGAACGTCCGGCTGTTCGAGCAGGTCCAGGCGCGCACGCGCGACCTCACCGAGGCGCTCACCTATCAGACCGGAAGCGCCAACATCCTGAGGGTGATCGCCTCCTCGCCGACCGACGTCGGTCCGGTGCTGCAGGCTATCGTCGACAGCGCCTGCGAACTCTGCGAGGCGCATGACGCGCTCGTGCATCTGCGAGAGGGCAATCACCTGCGTTATCGCGCCCATCACGGACCGATTCCCTTCGGGTTTGCAAAGCTGCCATCCGGCGGAGAGCCGATTCCCTTCGGTTCGGAGAAACTGCCGATCAATCGGAATTGGGTCACCGGGCGCTCGGTCGTCGACAAGGTTCCGGTTCACGTCCACGACGTGCTCTCCGCGGAAGGCGCCGATTTTCCCGAGGCGCAGCGGTTGTCGAGCCGTGAGGGAACTCGGACCATCCTCAGCGTGCCGCTGCTGCGCGACAACGAGAGCATCGGGGCGATCATCCTTCGCCGCACCGAGGTAAATCCCTTCAGTGAAAAACAGATAGCCTTGTAGCAGACATTTGCGGACCAGGCGGTGATTGCGATCGGCAACGTTCATTTGTTCGAAGAGGTGCAGGCCAAGATCCGCGATCTCGGAGAGTCGCAGCAGCAGCAGACCGCGACCGCCGACGTGCTCAAGGTGATCAGTCGTTCGGCGTTCGATCTACAAGCTGTACTTGACACGCTCGTTACTTCCGCCGCGCAACTCTGCGGTGCCGATGCTGGGATCATCTGGTTGCGCAAGGACAATTTGTTTCACGCCGGCGCGGCTACAGGCTTCTCGCCCCAGGAGATGGCCTTTTTCAGAGATAACCCTAGAAGCATCCACGACAAGTCGCTGGCGCCGAAAGTGTTACGTTCCCGCCAGACCGAGCATATCCCCGACCGGTCGCTAGATCCGGAATTCGCCTTTCCCGGCATGTCGGACTTGCCGTCGAGCATGCTCGGCGTTCCCTTGCTACGGAACGACGGTGTCGACGGCGTATTCACGCTTCTTCGCGTGAAGGTTGCACCCTTCACACCGCGCCAAATCGAACTCGTTAAATCCTTCGCCGACCAGGCGGTGATCGCGATTTCCAACGTCGAGCTGTTCCAGCAGGTGCAGGCCCGTACGGGTGAGCTATCGCAGTCGCTCGAGGACCTGCGAATGGCGCAGGATCGCCTGGTGCAAACTGAAAAGCTCGCTTCGCTCGGCCAGCTCACCGCAGGGATCGCGCACGAGATCAAGAACCCGCTCAACTTCGTCAACAATTTTGCGGCGCTGTCTGCCGAGCTGACCGACGAATTGAACGAGGTGCTCACATCAGCCGCCTTGGCCCAGAAGATCCGCGATGAGGTCGATGAGCTGACCGGCCTTCTGAAGGACAACCTGCAGAAGGTCGTGCAGCACGGCAAGCGCGCCGATTCCATCGTCAAGAACATGCTCCTACATTCCCGCGAAGGCAGCGGCGAGCACCGGCCGACCGATGTGAATGCGCTGATCGAGGAAAGTCTCAACCTCGCCTATCACGGCGCGCGCGCCGAGAAGCCGCAGTTCAATGTCACCCTTAAACGCGAGCTGGATCCGGCAGCCGGGATGGTCGAGGCCTTCCCGCAAGAAATCACGCGCGTCCTATTGAACCTGATGTCCAACGGCTTTTATGCGGTGGCCAAGCGCGAAAGCGAGAATGGCACGGGGTTTGAACCCGTGCTGAGTGCCAGCACCCGCGACCGCGGCGAGCATGTCGAAATCAGCATCCGCGACAACGGCACCGGCATTCTGCCTGGGGTAAAGGAGAAGATGTTCAATCCCTTCTTCACGACCAAGCCGGCCGGCGAAGGAACCGGCCTCGGCCTTTCCATGAGCCATGACATCATCGTGAAACAGCATGGTGGCACGATCGATGTAGAAACGCGTCCCGGTGAGTTTACCGAGATCACGATCCGATTGCCGCGTAAAAGCAATTTTCAGATGAGATGAGAGGTTAGCCGTGAATGTGATGGTTCTCGTCGTGGATGACGAGCCCGACGTGGAGGCTCGGGCTTATCTTCAGATACTCATCGCGATCGGTGCTGAAAGCTGCGGTGTTGAGCAACGCCAGGCATTGCCCCATAAGCCCTGTTGGGCCCAAACCAGGGAGCCGCGCCGCCAGGGAGTTCGAGGCCCATTCTGCCTGCTGGCGTTAACTCGCAGTCGTTCAACACATCCCTATCGGGATACTGCGCCTGAAACGAAGCTGGATTTTGAGTCGCCCACAACGGGCACTGGGCACTTGCAGAGCTTATCGCGCCAATCGACATAATCGCTGCAATAATGGAAGTCCTGAATCCAATCATAGTCGTACTCCGAACGGTTGTTGTTTTCGTGCGGAGCATTCGCGCTGGCTAGAATCGGCTGCTCTGTTGAAAGCGTTTCCTTCGAACTTTTTTTGGACAAGCATTACGTAGGTATGCGCTTGAGAAAAGACACGCAGTGGAAAATCACGGCTGCGCGAACGGCGAATCGGTACGCTCACCGTTGAGTGACCTGCACCCACATCCACGCATGGATTACGGTGATAGTGCTGGACTGCACCCCTGAAGTGAACACGATAATTACAGTGACAGGCATGGACTGCACCCCTGAAGTGAGACACGCTAATTTCTGTGACAGGTTATCCCTGGGGATGACCGATGACAGACAAGATGGCGATCCGAACGTTTCCGACGGCTTACAAATTGAAGGCGATCAAGCGAGTGGAGCGGGGCGAAGGCGTCCTCCCTGTGGCCCGCGAGCTTGGAATCTCCCGCAAGATTCTCCATGACTGGATCAACGCCTGGAACGCCGATGGGCCGGACGGTTTGACCGGAAGCCCGGGCCCAAACCTGGCCCCCGCAAGCTCAGGCCGCTAGCGACGTACGACGACAAGCGCTCCGCCCTCGCGCTCGCCAAAACCCGCATCGCCGAACTCGAACGGCTGGTGGGCCGCCAGCAGATGGATCTTGATTTTTTTTCGGCAAGCCTTGCGCGCATTGAAGCGGCCGGCAGCGCTAGGCAAACCCGCATCCGCATCGTCGAAGTCATCAAAGCCATGACGTCGAAGACAATCGATGCTCATGCCGATGTGCAGCGCCTATGTCACCTCGCGGGCCTGCCGCGCGCGACGTATTATCGCCACTACGCCAAACGCAGCCGCGAGACGGCCGAGTGCGAGCTGCGCGACGTGATCCAGCGCATTTGCCTTAAGCACGTCTTCTACGGCTATCGGAGGGTAACAGCCACCCTCAGACGCCAAGGCATGATCGTAAACGCCAAGAAAGTTCAGCGACTTATGCGCCAAGATAACCTGCTGGCGCAGCGCAAGACGCCGTTCCTGAAGCCGCCCGCGGAACGGCCATCGGCGCGAGCCGCTGGGGACGTCCCGGCGGCTCTCGCGCGTTTAGCGCGGACGGTCCGCATGACATCGCGGTCATGAGCCGCCGAGACATGGGGAGGACGCAATGCCGATGACAAAAAATGCAGCCCGTGATGACGAATGAGCGATTCAAGTAGGCGCGCTCGAGCGAGGGACGGCGATGGGCGTTTGAGGGCGACGCCGTACAGAGGGTTGCCGACGAGATTGAATTCGCTCTGAGCAAGGATGCCGAAAGCGTGAGTTCTCGCTGCAATATGCGGGTCGAGCTTGGACGGCATGCGAACTCTAGTTTTAGAGGGCCGATGAGTTCGCCGGTGCGTGGCACGCGGCTCGCCGACCGTCACCGTCTTGCCGAGCGTCTTCGCAAAAGTGGCTGCGGTCGCGGGCGCGGTGTTCGTCCTGGCGGGTTGCAGGCCGCGCGCCTGTCCGGCACGACGATCGACGCGATTGCCGAGTTCGTCCTGGGTTGCGCGAATCTCGGCCAACAGCGCGACCAGATCGAGCGAGCGATACTGATCGCGTAGCCGTTTCTTCACGGCCGCAGTCACCTTGGGATGCGCCAATGCACGCTCATAGGGCGTCGATGGGAGATGATAGCGTTTGATCACTTTAGCCCCTTCGCGGCGCTTCTCCTTCAGCTTGAACGACGGCTGGAAGAAGTTGACGTAGAGCCGTGCCGCCGCATAGAGGCGGCCCATCACACGGGCCGTCTCGACGCCATCGAAGCGGCCGTAGCCCATCAGGCGACGGACGACGGCACCATTCTTCTGCTCGACGAACGCCTGATCGTTCTTCTTGTAGGCGCGCGAGCGTGTGACTTCGAGCTTCTGTTCGCGACACCATGGCACGACGACATCGTTCATGAAGGCGCTGTCGTTGTCGAAGTCCACCCCGCGCAAGAGCCAGGGGAAGAGGCTCTGTGCCCGATTGATCGCCTCGACGACCAGCGAACCTTCTCGCATCACCAACGGCACGCACTCCGTCCAGCCCGTGGCGACATCTACCATCGTCAGGGTCTGGATGAACGAGCCTGCCACCGACGTGCCGCCATGGGCGACCATGTCAACCTCGCAGAAGCCAGGCGGCGGGCTGTTCCAGTCATTGAACGTGCGGATCGGGACCTCGCGCCGGATTGCCGAATAGTATCCGGCACGGCGCCGCCTGCCGCCGCTCGCCGCGATCTTCGCATCGACGAGCAGGCGATCGATGGTTGCGGCGCTGATGACCAGAACACGATCACGGTCCGCTTGGCCAAGCTGCAATCGGCCATGTTGCTCCAGCGCCGGCAGCAAGGTTGGGATCATCACCTTGAGCCCCTTGCCGCACACCCGATCCGACGCCTCCCACGGCGCCGTCATCGCGTCCTTGATCGTCGCACCATATCTACGCTTGCGCTCTCGAAGTGCCGCGACTGAGCCGGGGCTAACCGGTGCGCGTTGTCGGAGCGCGCGCACCGCGTGCTTGCGATGCCAACCCGTCGTCGCGCACAGCTCGTCGAGGATGCGCCCCTTCTCCGCCCGTTTGGCCGACCGGTAACGCTCCATCATCGCCGACAACACCTCGCGCCGCGCGCCCATGCTGATCTTTCCCGCCATAAAGGCCACCGAACCAATTCGATGGCACCGAACCAATCATCGGCGAGAAGTTGTTTAGTAACATTCTGGGTGAGGCAATGCGGGGGTCAAATTTGCAAGCCGATTGACAGAAGATTACCGCCTAGGCGCGTTTGACATCGGCGATCGTCAACAATAGGCCCGACGGAACGTCTCGAACAACGACATTTCGACATTCGGTGGAGGCTTTCATCGTCCAATTGACGCTGCCGCTCCGCGGCGCGCCGCCGCAGCTTCCATAGGGAACTTAGCCGCGCAGCTTCGGTTGGCCAGGTTGTGGTATTCAGCGGCCCTTTGCCAACTCAGGAGGTGAAGGTGGCAAAAGCCTTAATTTCAAAGGCCGACCTCGAACGCATTGCGCTTCAGGATATCCGCACCTTTCCCGGCTCCGAACATGTCGTCTCCGTCGAAGTCGAATGCGAGACCAGCCCACCGCGCGGCATCAACTGGAGGCTATATGTCATCGCGAACGACGAAGGCGATCTCGACCGCATTCAATACGCCGTAAAGTTCACAAGCGATCGCTTGAAGCGCCGACATGAACTTCGCCCAGCCTCTTAGGCCGCAAGATCAGCCCTGGGGGCGATCTAGACCGCGTAGCCGGTTCCGTCGCTTGACAAAGGCGCCGACCCGCCGTCGCTGGTCCAGAACGCAACCGCCAAAAGACTCGCTCCGCTTGGCGTCGGGCGAGCGCGTCTTCGCGAATCCTATGGAGGTTTAGAGTTGGTGAGAGCTCGCTCGCAAGCGTCCTTGAAGAGCTTGTCGTCGATACTTGAAAAGCGCTGCATTCGCTTGCGCGGGACGTTCTGTGGCTCGTATTGCTGCCACTTCGAGCGTATCCAAATCGTTTTTCCGTCTAGGCAATCGAAGACTGTGTGTAGTTTCTCACCATCAGCAGGCAGCTGGCTTGGCCCTAGATCTGAAGCCACCCGACGGCTTGCCTTGGATAAAAGCTTTCGTTTCCAGTCAGAACGTTCGTTCGATATGGCGATCCACACTCTTCTACCCAATCGATCCTTTACCCGATTGATGTATCCGTCGTCCCAGATGAGCGCCGGGCAATAGTACTTGGCTCGCTCAATCATGGTGAGAAGAGCAACGTCGCTCAGAAATACTCTGTCAGAATTGCCACCGATGTCTGCGTGAACACCGGGCATCCAGATTTGTTCGATCGCTCTGGGTTGGCTGCGCTCGGCTCCCCGCAGGAGCACAGGTCGAAAAGACGGGTTGCGGTCATCATCGATTGCCAAAATGCTCACGACGACGTCGACAAGGTCGTCGAGAGGCATCGGTTGTTGCAGGCGGACATTCGAGAAGCGCGTTAGCGTGTCCCAGTCATTGCCGGGCACCGGGTCGAACAAGCCCAAAAAACTAATTTTTGGCCGTCTCACTTTCCCCTCGAAGTGGCGGGCCCAGAGAGCCGTCATCTCTCCTTCGGTGAGCGCCTCGCGGCCTCGGCGCTTGAGATAGTAGTCCCAGACAACATGCAGGTCCTCCAAGTCATCAGGCCAAAGCAATCCAACGCGAGAGATAATGTCTACGAGCGCAAGAGCGGCGGCGGCGCCCCGCGAATAACCGAAGATACAGATTTCGTCGCTATCGAGAAAATTGGACGCGAGATTGACGTATGCCTCTCGTACGATTTCGTCCATGCCGCGAGCCGTGACAGCGGACATCCAATCGCGTCGTGTGCCAACACCGGGGATATAGAAGACGATCTGATTACCCGCATAGTGCAAGGCAAGGTTCGTGCGGAAAATATTGGTAGCGTCCGACCATCGGCCATTGGCAGCGGAGTTGGTCGTCCCGTCGAAAAAAAACAGTATCCGCTTCTGAGGGCTCGACGTCTCTGTTTCGAGTTCGCTGGTTTTTTCTGGTCCGATCCTAGCCTCAATAATGGTGGTCATGGAGAACCTCCATTCTAAATCCTATGTTGCGTCTCCCACTTTGTCAGTTACAAAACGCAGGCGCGGTAGGTTAAGCTCACGGGGCGTTGAAGGCACGGACGGTTAGGAAGACTTCTCTTCGGTCCTCAGGCGCCGGACCGTCCAGTTGTCATGTCAAGCCGCTCGTTTCGCCAATTGAGCCGCGTCAAACAGTTGGAGGTTACCGTGATGAGCATCTTTGAGTGTGATGGTCATTGACGTCTCGCCAGCGCCGGTATCCGTTCGTATCGACGCAGCATGCCTTCCCACTGCCCAGGCGTGTACGACCGTTTAACGAAGCCGTCGTCCGTCCATTCGGCGAACAGCACGCGGTCGCCGTCGAACCTAATTTCGATTTGGGTAGTGTGCTCCGGATCATCGATCGTTCGACGAAGGGAAAGCCGCATCTCATTGTGCTGGACGTCATAGACGCGGGCGCGGCCGCCGCCGGGCGGGTTGATGATGAACCCGGCAGCGTTCCGGCGAAGGATCGCAATCGCGACCTTCGCCAATGACTTGATGCGTTCGGAGCACTGGGCGCTGTTCATCACGTTGGTAGATGACCTAATAATGCGATCTGAACATCACGACAGAAGGCGGCGATCACTCTGGGCGCCCATCAAATAGCCTCGTCGGCGCGAGCGGAGTTTGGCCGACAACCCAAACTAAAGACGCCCGCGGCGCACGGTCAGTCGCTCCATATTTGTGGGCGCGCCGGGATCGTTCGCCGATGTCGACGAGCGACGACGCAAGCGGAAGGAAACCCCGCATAGCGTCTCCTTTCTCCACACGACGCGGCAGATAACAATTCCGGAATGGGCGTCGAAAGACAGCACAAATTCTTTGGCAAATATGTAGTATGGCGTGGAGATGCAGGCGCCCAAGGCGCTGATATCGCGCACCATGCATGGATGAGTCCCACGAATTTCACCAAACGACAACCGGGCCGCCCGGTTGATCGGTATGCGCTCCGTTGCACGACGTTCGATCATGGCGCGGTGCTCCAAATGAAATGGTAACTTCCCAATCGAACGATCGCAGCCGTCGCGATCGCACTTTACGAAGTCAGTTTCCCGGTCCCGCCGACGTCCGGAAAACGGCAATTCCTGCATGGTGATCTGCATGGCTTACGCTAACAAGCAGCGTTGTTGTCTTATTAAAATGGATCGGAGTTGGTGGTTAATTCGGGCGGCTTGCGCCGACCTTACAAGCGGATGGCTCTGCCTCCGAAGCGGGGGGCGGCCTCGTCACCGAGAGCATTTTTGGTCGAAATCCACAACAATTAGCCTCGTGCTCGGTTCGTTGACTGCAGCTAGCCTCACTCGGCCGATAGACCGGAAACGACCAAAGGTCTGCTGTGGGTCAAAATGCGAAGAACTCAAGCTGAGTAAATCTAGTCCGCCGTGCCTCGATAAGCGGACCTCGACGAGGTGCCCGGCCACTTCGCTGATGGCCAGGAGGAGACTCATGCACTGCAACACGATCAGACGAATGTTTAGGGGGTGCGCGCCACCCGTAAATACTTTTAGCTCTGCGATGACAAATTCGGACCGTTACCGACGCCCAAAGCCTCGACGAGAAAATCGATGAACAGGCGCGCCCGCAGCGGAAGTTGGCGTCCGAAGGGGTGTAGGACGTAGACCGGCGTGGTGAACAACGGTATTTCCGGTAGCACGGTGCGTAGGCGGCCGGCGGCAAGATCATTCTCAATCGCGAGGCGCATGAACTGGGTAATGCCGGCTCCCTCTACGGCCGCCTCGATCAGATATTGTGCATCGTCCGTATCGAATGGACCATCGGGGACGACTCGCCTGCCGTCAGCGAACGTGAACGGTTGCGGTCGGCCCGCGAGCACGTAGCGAAGACAGCCGTGCCGCTTGAGATCATCAACCGACCGTGGGATGCCTCGGCGCTGCAAGTACTTTGGCGATGCGCCGAGGACATAGTGCAGCACGCCGAGGGAGCGGCCGATCAAATTCGTATCCTCCAGTTCCCCGATTCGCACCGCGATGTCGAAGCCTTCGCGGATCAGATCGATACGGCGGTCGGTGACGCTGAGGTCGAGCTTGATATCCGGGTAGCGATCCAGAAACGAGCCGGCCCATGCAGAGATGAGTGGGCGTCCGAATGTCGTCGGCGCAGTAACCCGAAGCACTCCACGCACATTTCCCGGTGCCTGCACGATGTCATCGGCTTCCTCGATGGCGCGCAGATGGGGGGCCACATGTTCATAGTACGCGACGCCTTCGGCGGTTGGAGTCAGTGTACGCGTCGACCGCTGCAGCAGGCGGACGCCGAGACGTTGCTCCAAGCGCGCGACGCTTTTTGATACCGCTGAAGGGGTGGCGCCGACCAACCGCGCCGCGCCGGCGAAAGACCCCGCATCGACCGTCCGGACGAAGGCGAGGAGACCGGCCGTCTTTTCTAGAATCGTAGCCATTCATGGCATCTGTTCACGAAAGAACGGAACGATTCCGATCTATTCGGCTATCCAGGACGGAATCTATACCTGCTCCGGTTCAATGAAGGAACTTGGAATGAACATCTCCCGACGGGCGGCTCTTGGCGCAGGTGCTGTCGCGGCTGCAACTCCGTTGTTTTCCCTCACCGCTGCGATCGCCCAACCCACCCATAAAACCTCTGCCGAGACAAAAGGAGCCGAGACCATGACGTTTGTAACGACCAAAGACGGGACACAGATCTTCTACAAGGATTGGGGGCCGAAAAATGCCCAGCCCCTCGTCTTTCATCATGGCTGGCCGCTCAACTCGGATGACTGGGACGCTCAGATGTTGTTCTTCGTCGCCCAAGGCTTTCGGGTCGTCGCCCATGATCGCCGCGGCCACGGCCGCTCGACGCAGGTCAGCGACGGGCACGATATGGATCACTACGCCGCTGATGCGGCTGCCGTGGTTGAGCATCTCGATCTCCGCAAGGCCGTCCATATCGGCCACTCCACCGGCGGCGGCGAAGTGGCACGTTATGTCGCGAAGTATGGTGAGCCTCAGGGTCGCGTCGCCAAAGCCGTTCTGATCAGCGCTGTTCCGCCGCTCATGCTCAAGACCGACAAAAATCCCGACGGGACCCCGATTGAGGTGTTCGATGGCTTCCGCAAGGCGCTGGCCGCGAACCGGTCTCAATTTTTTCTCGATGTGGCTTCGGGTCCGTTTTACGGCTTCAACCGGCCCGGTGCGAAGGTTTCGCAAGGAATTATCCTGAACTGGTGGCGCCAGGGCATGATGGGCGGCGCCAATGCCCATTACGACGGCATTAAGGCTTTCTCGGAGACCGACCAGACGGAAGATCTAAGGGCGATCAAGGTGCCAATGCTCATCCTGCAGGGCGACGACGACCAGGTCGTACCCTACAAGGACGCGGCACTGCTTCAGGCCAAGTTGCTCAAGAACAGCACGCTCAAGGTCTATCCCGGCTTTCCACACGGCATGTGCACCACGGATGCAGACGTGATTAATTCCGACTTGCTCGCTTTCATACGGTCGTGATCACCATTGCCGAGCCGGCGTGAGCCGGTTCGGCAACCACCGTCGAGCGACTCCGCGCGGTCGCTGCGGGCGAAGTCCATTTTGGGTCAATCGCGTCACCTTTGGCCGCGTGCCGCTCTCTTCCGGTCTACCCCTACGAACGGACATCGTCAGACCGCCCCCGCTATGTCTCACATGGGCCGCCACGAGCCGACATAGCGGCGCGTCTTCAGAATGTTCGCATAATGCGGAGCAAACATCGGTCAACGCCGCTGACATTTTGCAATGTCTACATCCAGCCTCTGGGTGGGCGCTGCAAGTTTGGCACTGCCGTGCGATCCGTCGTACAAATATATCTGAGTTGGATGGCGGGCCATGGTGCAAGAGCGGCCAGTCAGGGTCGAGCGCAGGTTGTCGGCGATATTGGCCGCCGACGTGGCTGGCTACTCGCGGCTCATGCACAATGACGAAGAGGCTACACATACTAAACTAGCGGCGATCCTGGCGGACGCTGTCAACCCAGCAATCGCAGAGCACGGCGGCCGCGTCGTGAAGAACACCGGTGACGGGTTCTTGGCAGATTTTCCAAGCGCGGTCCAAGCGGTTCGAGCTGCTGTGCAGTTCCAGACCCGCATCAAGGAACTTACAACCACTCAGGCGGAAGACGGCCGTATAGCTTTCCGCGTCGGCCTCAATGTGGGCGACGTAATTGTCGAGCCGCATGACATTTTTGGCGACGTCGTAAATATTGCGGCACGTCTCGAGAGTATCGCTGAGCCAGGCGGTATCTGCATCTCGTCTTCTGCTTACGATCATATCCAAGGCAAGGTCGCCGTAGAGTTCGCGGACCTGGGAGAGCAGAATCTCAAAAACATCGCCCGCCCGGTCCGAGCCTATGCTGTCATCCGGGACGGACGTAGCCCGGCGATACTGGCTGACGGTATCAAGCCAGGCCAGCTCTCACCACCTCGCCTTTCAATCGTCGTGCTGCCTTTCGCCAACCTCAGCGGCGATCCCGAACAAGACTACTTCGTTGATGGCGTGACCGAGAGCCTGACTATGGACTTGTCTCGCATCGGCGGCTCATTGGTCATCGCCCGTAACAGCGCGTTTTCTTATAAGGGGAAGTCAATAGACGTTCGACAGGTCGGGCGGGAGTTGAACGTTCGTTATGTGCTTGAAGGCTCTGTGCAGCGTGGCGGCAACCGGCTTCGGGTGAACGTGCAGCTCGTGAATGCCGAAACCGGGCATCACTTGTGGGCCGACCGCTTCGACAAGCCTGTGGCCGATCTGTTCGATATGCAGGACGAGATCGTGTCAAGGATCGCCAACTCTCTCAATACTCAACTTATCAAGGCTGAGGCACGACGGACGGAACGTTCCACCCTCAATCGCCTCGCGCACGAATATGGATTGAAGGATGAACTGGATGGGGCATGGGCGGTGAGACCGCTGGAGCTCATCTGCGAAGGCGGACGGACCATGCTGGTGCTCGAGGATCTCGGCGGCGAGCCGCTCGACCGACTGCTCGGCGCACCCATGGAGGTGGGGCGCTTCCTGCGCCTGGCCATCGGCATTGCCGCGGCTCTGGGCAAGCTCCACCAGCGGGGCCTCGTACACAAGGATATCAAGCCGGCCAATATCCTGGTGAACGGCGCGACTGGAGCGGTGAAGTTCACTGGGTTCGGCATCGCCTCGCGCCTCGCACGTGAACGGCAGGCCCCTGAGCCTCCCGAGACCATCGCGGGCACCCTCGCCTACATGGCGCCCGAGCAGACTGGCCGGATGAACCGCTCGGTCGACTCCCGAAGCGACCTCTACGCGCTGGGGGTCACCTTGTACGAGCTGTTGACCGGCGCGTTGCCCTTCACCGCCGCTGACCCGTTCGACTTGATCCACTGCCACATCGCGCGAGAGCCCGTCCCGCCGGGCGAGCTTGCAGGCATGGTGCCGGCCGTACTCTCGATGATCATCATGAAGCTTCTCGCGAAGACCGCCGAGGCGCGCTACCAGACCGCCGCAGGAGTCGAGGCGGATTTGCGCAAGTGCCTGACCACCTGGAAGTCGATCGGCCGGATCGACCCGTTCCCGCTTGGTCTGAAGGACGCGTCGGAGCGGTTGATGATCCCGGAGAAGCTCTACGGACGCGAGGGCGAGATCGCCACCCTGCTCGCCGCCTTCGACCGCGTCGTGATGCATGGCGGCTCGGAGCTTGTTCTGGTCTCCGGCTATTCAGGCATCGGCAAGTCGTCGGTCGTCAACGAGTTGCACAAGGTCATCGTGCTGCCCCGCGGTATCTTCATTTCAGGAAAATTCGACCAGCGCCTCAGGGACACCCCCCACTCGACACTGGCTCAGGCGTTTCAGGGACTGATTCAACAGCTGCTGAACGGCCCAGCGGACGACATCGCCCGCTGGCGAGACGCGATCAAGGAAGCTGTCGGCAATCAGGGCCGCCTGCTGACCGACCTCATTCCCGACCTCGCCCGACTGATAGGCCCACAGCCGACCATAGCGGTCCTCTCGCCCGTCGATGCCGAACTGCGGTTTCAGACCGTGTTCCAACGGTTCGTCGGCGTGTTTGCGAGGGCGGAACACCCGCTCGTCATTTTCGTCGATGACCTGCAATGGCTCGATCCGGCCACGCTGACGCTAATCGAATATCTCCTCCTCCATCCGGACACGCGTCACCTGTTGCTGATCGGCGCATATCGCGACAATGAGGTCGACTCGGCACATCCGCTGGTGCTCAAGCTGGAGGCCCTGCGCCGGGCCGGCGCGAAAGTCGATCAGATCGTCCTCGGCCCGCTCTCGGTCGACGACATCAACCAACTGCTGTGCGATACCTTGCGGCATGCGCCCGACGAGATGCGGCCTTTCGCTGAACTGGTGCACAGGAGAAGCGGCGGCAATCCCTTTTTCGCCGGGCAGTTCCTCACCAGCCTGGCCGAAGAAGCGCTGGTCGAGTTCGATCCGCGCTCGCGGTCGTGGACATGGGATCTGGACGCCATCGTCGACAAGAAGTTCAGCGACAATCCGGTGGACCTGATGATCGGCAGGTTGCGCCGTCTCGCTCCGGCGGCTCAGGAAGCGTTGAAACTGCTCGCCTGCCTGGGCAATCACGCTGACTTCGCGACCTTGGCAAAACTGCGCAGCGAGTCGGACGAAGCGGTGCATGCAGGCTTTCGCGACGCGGTCCGCGCCGGCGCCGCCGTCCCCCGGGAGGGGAGGTATCGGTTCTTTCATGATCGGGTCCAGGAAGCCGCCTATGCGCTGATTCCGCCGGAAGGTCGCGCCGAACTCCATCTGCGGATCGCCCGTCTTCTTGTCGCGGAGACTGTGCCGGAGAGGATCGCAGAGAAGATCTACGACCTCGTCAACCAGCTTAACCTGGGCTCGGCGCTCATTTCCGAGTGGCCGGAGAAGGTGCGCGCGGCCGAGCTCAATTTTGTTGCAGGGCGGAAGGCGAAAGCCTCGACCGCCTATGCCTCGGCCTCCAACTACCTCGCAGCAGGCATCGCCATTCTGTCGGACGAAGGGTGGCAAAGATCCTACGGCTTGACGTTGGACCTGTTCCTGGAGCGGGCGGACTGCGAGATCCTCAGCTCCAACCTGGAGGAGGCCACAGGACTCGTCGAGGAGTTGCTGATCAAGGCGCAATCGAAGATCGATCAGGCCGAGATCTGTCGCCTGCGCATGCTTCTTCAATTGAGGCAGGGCAACTACGCCCACGCGGTTTGCACGGCGCTAGAATGCCTGCGAACGTTCGGCGTCGACCTGCCGGACTCGCCGACGCCGGAACAAGTGCGGGCAGAATACGAGGAGATGCGCCGGACCCTCGGCGATCGCCCGATCGAGAGCCTAGTTGACCTGCCGATGATGGATGACCCGGAGATACGGGCTGTCATGAAGCTTTTCAGTGCATTGGGCCAATTGGCCTATCACGCCGACGGTGATCTGTACCAGATGATTTCTTGCTGGATGGTCAAGCTGAGCTGTCGCCATGGTACAAGCGAGTATTCCACGATCGGCTACGGTGCGATCGCCGTCGTTCTTGGTCCGGTATTCCATCGCTTCGCAGACGGGGAGGCCTTTGCACGGTTGGCGGTCGCAGTCGCCGAACGATACGGGTTCACCGCGCAAAAGGCGGGCGCACATTTCCTCATGCAAATGGCGGTCCTCTGGACGCGTCCAATTGAAGACGCTCTGACCTGCCTCCAAGCCGCGGCTCGATCTGTCGGGGAAACCGGCGAAATGGTTTACGCCTGCTTCACCCGTCAGCATCGCCTCACCGATCTGATGGCGCGCGGCGATCCTCTCGACCAGGTGTGGCTCGAGTCGGCAGGCGCGCTGGATTTCGTCCGCAAATACAAGTTCGGCCAGTTGGTCATCTTGAGCATCCAGGGTTTCGTGCAAAGCCTTCGCGGCGGCGTGGGGAGCGGTGCGCCCCTCGACGAGGCGGCGCTCGAAGCGCGGGTGCTCCGGGGCGGCGTTCCCCTCGTTGCCTGCTTTCTCTGGATCCTGCAATTGCAGCGGCATGTCTTGCTGGGCAACGCGGAGAGAGCCCTTGAGTTTGCCGCCAAGGCGAAGCCGATTCTCTGGTCGGCGCGTCTCAATCTTCAGTCGATGGATTACTGCTTCTATCATTCTCTCGCTATCGCCGCGGTCTTTGAAGCGGCCTCGCCCGAGAGACGGGCAGAGCTTCGCGAGGATCTCATCGAACACCTGGCATCGTTTCAGCGATGGGCGGAGAGCTGCCCGGCGACGTTCGCGCATAAACACGCCCTGGTCTCGGCGGAATGGGCACGCCTGGAAGGACGAGACATCGAGGCCATGCGGCTGTACGAGCAGGCAATCTGCTCGGCCGCGGAGCGCGGCTTCCTCCAGGACCAGGCGCTCGCCAGCGAATTGGCGGCTCGATTCTACCGCCTTCGCGGTCTCGAAAAGGTGGCAGATACCTATCTGGACGAGGCCCGCGACTGCTACGCCCGCTGGGGAGCCCTTGCCAAGGTCGCTCAGCTCGACCAGAGACACCCCCGGATCCGACAACAACCACCATCGGCCCCCACGCGTCCGCGATGGTAAACGCCCGCGGGTCGTGACGCATCAATGATGCTGTCCATCATGACCGGCAACACGCACGCGCGTTGCGTCATCATCGGCAAAGTACCCTTCAGCTGAATGTCCGCTGTGGGTCAAAGAGCGAAATGGCCAGTGTCGCCCGCCGACGTCTGTTTAAGCCCCTGAAGCAGACATCTCATATCTGTGAGTGTGTCCTAAACCGGCAAGTTGTCTGTCAAACCCGGCGGGGGATCACCTAGCTCTTTCCGCTCTTTCAATAGCTCGCTCTCCGCTTCGTACCAGAACTTATCCATTTTGCATGCCGGTTCGCCAGCGTCCTTCCATAGCTGATAAGCCTTGGTACGGATCTCTTCCTCGGTTGGACCAGCCATGACCAGATTCCTCGAAACTTAATCGCACTCCAACAAAAGGGCCCTGCGTGTGCAGAGCCCCTTGTGCTGATCACCACTTCTGGCGACCGTACCAACTGTTTACTTCCTTCTGCGCTTGGTCCTTTGCGTAGCCATAGCGCTGTTGTAGGCGGCCTTCGAGTTGGTCTTGCTTGCCGGCAATGACGTCGAGATCATCGTCAGTAAGCTTGCCCCATTGCTCTTTGACTTTGCCCTTCATTTCTTTCCAGTTGCCTTCCACACGATTCCAATCCATCGCCAACCTCCTCTGGATGGGGATCAGCCAACTGAAGCAAGCCTAATTGGTTCCCTATGGCGGCGATAACAGTTAGCGCAAGTGCCCGAGCCCGATGCCGAGCGAAAGTGCCTTCTGCCTCAAAGACCCTTCGCTGCGTTTCATCAGTTTCGATAGTTCTGATACTGGCGTACGGGACTTGGAATGCGCTCTGAGCAGCTTGACGTCCGCTGCCGAATAAACCTTTCGAGACTTCTTTAAGCTCTTCGCCTTTTTCGCCATTTGCCGTCTCCATTGCTATGAAGGCGTCTCGTTACCATCAATGGTCGACAAACAACTCTTCGAAGCTAACGATGTTTTCTCACAGTGTACTTGGCTTATCATTCAGATTTCGTTCTGCGACTTCGCCTTCGGCACGCTGCACGTTACTTTGGTCATGATAGCTGCTTCCGTTGGATGGCAGTTAGCTATTAAAGCGCCCCCAGTGCGAATGGGATGCAGTGTTGATCTGCACATGGAGATATTTAGGCCCGCAGCTCAAGTGTGCTGTGCGCGGTTGGGAGCAATATCGGTTGCCGCGACTTGGTTTAAAGCGGGGCATCGCGTTTCAACGCCGAGGATCAGCGAAGGCCAACAATTTTGATATACCGAAATTGCCCTTGCGTCGTCGGGCAAAACAGTGGTTCATAGGGTGCTGGTAGCCGACGTTAGGAGCCAGCATCCATGACCGACGACACGCCCTCAGAGCTGTCGAAGATTGCCAAGCTCAACGGGGACTTCAGGAGGAACTATGGAACGTTGCTCGGAGCGTTTCTCTATCTGCGCTCCATTAGCGCCGCTCGTGGTCGTCCTTGGTTATGGACTGGCCTGATTTCCCTCGCTTGTACGGCGGCGATGACTTGGCTTGGAAAGCACGGTCTATCTTGGTTTGTCAGCGGATAATTCCGCGACAGTCATGAATCTCGCAGGAACAAGCTCGGCCGAGCCTCGAAGGGGGCCGGCGTAGCCGAAATTGGGGCCCTGAAAGTGTAGCACAGCAAGCAAGGATCCTTCGCTGAGAGACCCTTGAAGTCCTTGAGCTCGGCTTGCTGGTTAGATCCGCTTAACCGGTCGACGTCGGCTCTAGCGGAGCGAGCGGACGGGACACGCCGGCCACGGCTGCATCGTTGCGACTAGGCTGGAAGATTGACATAGTGGTGACCGCAAAAAAAATCGATCACAGCTGTCGGCTCAATACCCCAGTAGTGCAAGACCCACCCAACTAACAACGATTATCGAGCTGGCGACTCCCAAGACTGACAAAATCGTTTTGGTAATTTTGATGAGGCCGCATTTGATACCTGCAAAGCCACGCTCCCAGATCGAACTTCAACCCAAGTCTCTATTGCGTAAAGACTGAAACAAAGGCTGAACAGACAAAGCAAAGGAGCTGTGTCCATGCTGCCACATGAGAGCTCCTCGAGAGCATTGCCCGATTGAAGATTTGGACTAAGGTTCGTTCGAACGAGATTCGACCTTCTACAAGTATTCGGTTCGGTCTTATGAACATCTGTAAGCCAAAAAAGCTTATCATCTTGTCAGTCGCTCTCATCGGCTCCGTTGGAGCGGCGGCAATGTGGTTCAATTGGCACGAATGGTTTCTGCATCTTCCTCAAGATTTTGAACAATGCTCTGCTCAGGCTGAGAAGGCAGCATTGTCTGGGGATGAGCGCACGACGCTATTGGCTGATTGCGACAAGCGGTTCGTGGCACGGCGCAAAATGGGCGGCGGATACACTTATTATGACTTTTTGCAGAATCGGCATTTTGACGTCGCTGGTCCGAACCCAAGTAGGGAAGAACAGAAGTACTTCGACGAGCAGTACACGTTGTATTTGAAGGCTCAAAAGCAAGAGGCAGATGCGGCGGCGCTCGCAGAACAGCAAAACCGAAAGCCGCAACCGGATTTGAAGGACGATCGGGTCGTTGGCTCGATAGCTCCGCCCGGACCGCCCCTAGTGATCACCCCGAGTAGTGTTCCAATCCCGAGACCACGCAACTCTGTGGTTCCACCAGCTGCGTTATGCGAAGATTCATCACCGTCATGCAGCTGGGCGAAGTTCGCTGCCGGCATCAAAAGATTTTTCCAGTCTAACGCTGATGCAAGTCGGCATTGAGAAGAAGTATTTCGCCTTTTGTTACTACCAGCGGCGCATCTACTCGTCCCAATTCTTGAGCTGAGAGCCCTGTTCGACCTGGCCGATTGACGTCCATCGCGCACATATCCTTCGCGGGCGCTCCGGGCGTGCTTCCTGTTGGTGCGTTCAGTGTTTCGGCAATGATGCCAAAATCGGCAGTGCCTCGGCGTATTCAACGCAAGGTGTAATAGTCAGATCAAGCACGTCGGCCCACTCGACCACCATTGACAACCCTCAAGAGTTCGGCAGCCGACCCAAATGGGAGAGCCTCACGTCCGGTCGCATCCGTGGCATTCGCCCCGGCCGTGTCCGCTCACGCTTGGCTCGATCTACGCTCTGATCGCAGTTGGCTTCAGTTTGCTCTTCGGCGTCCTGAACATCATCCACTTCTCCCATGGGGACGTCGCGTTGACCGCTTCCCGCCTTCGCTTCGCCCGCTCCACGAGCGGAGGCAGCGGTGGCACGGGTGCATCGACTATCCCGGGCGGCGCCGTCTCGATCGGTTGGTCGAAGCCGGTGCGCGCCTCCATGAACTCGAGCACCGCCCGCCCCTTGTCGGTGATCTTCCAGCCGCCACTTTCGCGATCAACCAGACTTTGCGAAAAATGTCGAGGTTCGGCACGCGCGCAGCCAGCCGCTTGGTCCGGTCGCTCACTTCAACTCAACCATCACCGGCTGTTCTTTATCTTTGATGCGCACCACCAGCGTCTTGGAAACTTTGTCCGTTGCGCTGCGCCCAAAGTGAGGAGTGTTGGGCGGCGTGTATAAAGCCTCACCCGCCTTCACGACCTTCGTCCCCACACCGTCAATTTCGAAGGTCTGTTCACTCCGGCATGCCCGCAAGCCGCAGACCTTCGGCGAGTTTGCTCAATGTATTTGGATGGAGGCTGAAGCGATCCTCGGCGTTCCCCACCCGAAGGTCACCATCAATCCTCCGTAGCGCCGCGGCATGCTCGCGAGCCTCTGCCAGTTGTCCACCCAGCGCACAGGTTGCCGCCGCGATTTGCAGTGCGGTTACGAAAGCGGGCCGCCCGTCGATCGCCTTCATCGCGTAGAGGCGCGCGTCGTCGAGGCGCCCGGCAACGAAATGAGCCGACGCTATCCCCGCGTGATAGTTGAACATCAGGGGGTCGATAGGGCTGTAACGTATGGCATTGCCGAATTTCTCAAGCGCGCTCGCAGCGTCTTCGAGCCAGACGTCGATCCAACCGGCGCAATACCAGGCAACTGAATAGTTCGGATTGAGCCGCAGCGCTCGCTCGATGAGGGCCCTGCCGGAGGCCTTTTCGCCGAGGACGTGCGCCTTGGTAAAGCCGGCAGCAGTCAATGCGACTGCATCGTCATTCCCGAGCGCTACCGCCTGCCTCGCGAGGCGCCGGGCCTCAGATACCTCGGCCTCTCGGTCCACCATCCAGCCGTTGACCTTGCGGCTAGTATAGCAGCGCGCGGCCATGCCGCACGCGGCGGCAAAATTGTCATCCAACACAAATGCCTGCTTGAAAAATGACAGTGCCAACTCGTGCGCTGGCTGGGTCCAGAGATAATAGCTTTCCAGTCCTCGCAAATAGAGATCGTAGGCATCGAGATTTTCCGTCGGCTTGCGCCTGGTTCGATTGATTTCGCTTGCCTCGAGTTTGGGTGCAATGAACGCGATCATCTCCGAGACAATCGTGTCCTGAAGCTCGAAGATATCACCGAGGACGCCGTCGCAGCGGTGACCGGCCAGCGTCAGCCGCGATTCCGAATCAATCAGCTGTGCAGCGATACGAACACGGTTGCCGGATTTGCGTACGCTGCCTTCAATGACATAACGGACACCAAGCTCCCGGCCGATCTGCCTGACATCGACCACCCGATCCCTGTAAGTGAAGCTCGAATTGCGCGCGATCACGAACAGCCAGCGCATACGCGACAGGGCCAGTATGATCTCATCAACGACGCCGTCAGCGAAATAACTCTGGTCCGGATCGGCTAGAAATGGAAGGACAGCGACCGAGGGCCTGTCTGGAAGTGCTAACACAGTCAAGTCAGGAACGTTCGTTGGTGGGATCGATGGTGAAGGCGCATCCCTCACGTTTCCGACGAAGCGAAGACCCTTGCGCGGAAAAGTCTTGATGAGCCTATGGCCGGCGCCCGCGTCTCCGAGCGCGACCCGGGCAGAGTGGATGCACGCCGATATCGCCGAATCGGACACGATGCGGCCATTCCACACCGCCGAGACCAATTCGTCCTTCGATACCAACCGGTCGCGGTTAGCAAGCAAGTAGAGCAGCAGGTCAAGGACCTTCGGTTCTACGGGGATCGGCTTGTCGGCTCGGCGCACCTCTCGGCGGGAGGCATCGACCGTGCAATCATCAAAGACATAGAGCAATGGGCTAACCATCAGCGGGCTCTTTGCGAACCGAACATAGCCGACCCTCAGAAAATGCCAAGGAAACCCAAAGACCATCCTCAAGCGAACGGCTCGGCGCTGAGCCACTCTCGCGAGTGAAGCAGATTTTCGAGGGGATCGCAGTGGAGGCCGAAATGGCAATTCAATCAGCCGCTTATGTGTTCGACGATAATTCTCGCGAAATAGAGCGGCTGGAGACCCAGGCCCGTGCGATTGCACCTGAGGCCGCGTGGTTGCTCGACAGTATTGGCGTGCAGCCGGGCTGGAAGGCCGCCGACATCGGCTGCGGCCCGATCGGCATTCTTGATCTGCTGGCGCAGCGGGTCGGAGCTTCGGGTGCTGTTGTCGGCATCGAGCGCGACAAGCGGTTTTTCGATATTGAACGATCGGTGATCGCGCCGCACGGCCTGCACAACGTCCGCATGGTGTTGGGTGACGCGCTCACTGTCGAACTGGAGCCGGCGTCGTTCGATCTCGTTCACGAACGGCTGCTTCTGATCAACGTGCCCGTTGCGAACCAGAAGGCGATCGTCGACCGGATGCTTGCTTTGCTCAAGCCAGGCGGAACGATCGCTCTGCAAGACTATGACCGTATTTCGTATGCTTGCTACCCCGAGCATCCCTCATGGACCGCGCTCTCCAATGCATACCGCGAAGCGTTCGAGGCCAATGGTGGCACGATCTCGACCGGGCGATCGCTGCCAAGGCTCCTGCGAGACGCCGGTGTCCAGAACATTTCGACCAAGGTGCATGCTGCGATCACTGAACGCGGCGACATCCGGAGGATGGATGCGCTCGCAATGCTTGAGGCCCTGCATACAAAAATATTGACGCTAGGGCGATTTAGCCCACGCGAGTTCGCCGCCCATAAGCAAGCATTGGTCGAGCACCTGTCCGATCCCGATACTCTGATCGTCGAGCGTCTGCTGGTGCAAGCCTGGGGTACAAAGCCATGAACTGCGGCACGCAACCGCTCATCACCGCCGGCGCCAGCGCAGAGCGAAGATCGACGAGCTATTCTGTGCTGATGAGCGCGATCGAGCGCCACGACGGCACCTGGACCGTATGCCCTGGAGAAGATTGGCGCCAGGGACGCACGCTATTCGGCGGCCTTACCGCGGCTCTTTGTCTTGAAGTGGCAGCGCGCGAGTTCACCGACCTTCCTCCACTCCGGTCAGCCCAATTCGCTTTTATGGCTCCGCCCTCCGGAGCCGTCAGAATTCGCGCAGAATTGTTGCGTAGGGGGAAATCTACTGCATTCGTTTCCACGGACATGTTAGGCGAAAGCGGCCTCGCGACACGCGCAACATTGTGTTTCGCGCAAGGGCGTCGTTCGGCCCATTCATTCCAGGGCATGTCGGCGCCGGCCGTCGCCCGCCCCGACCTTTGTCCGCCGTTTCCGCGCAAGCCCACGTTTGCGCAGCACTTTGATGCCGGCTTCGCTGGCGGAAGCGTACCGTACAGCGATGCTGAAGATCCAACCACGTTGCTATGG
The DNA here is from genome assembly GCF_036924495.1 of Bradyrhizobium sp. AZCC 2230. Taxonomy (NCBI): domain Bacteria; kingdom Pseudomonadati; phylum Pseudomonadota; class Alphaproteobacteria; order Hyphomicrobiales; family Nitrobacteraceae; genus Bradyrhizobium; species Bradyrhizobium sp. AZCC 2230. Next base: position 4,935,762 of record NZ_JAZHRS010000001.1, read on the forward strand.
TACAGGCTTCGCGACGATGGAAAGAACGTAACTTTACCCATGCTGACCGCAATTGCCGACGCCGCCGCTCCCGCAATGATGGCGCGGTTCAGTGAGATGCCTCCGCTGAGCACCATAACATGGGACGTTCATTACCTGTCCGAGCAGCCAGTTACGGAAGATGGTTGGTGGCTTCTGCGCACTTCTGCCGAAAGTGCGCGCAACGGATATACGACCGAATCGGTGACAATCTGGAATTCGACTGGGGAACCGATTCTTGTCGGACGGCAGACGCTTGCGCTGTTCGCGTAGGTGAGTGTCCGCTCGGGGTCATGAGCGCCGTTCGGAGGGGCGGCCGGTTGCTTCCGGTCTACCTCGATGAGCCGACGACCGGGGACGCCGCTTGGATTTCGCATTCGGGCCACTAGCGGAAGTAGCCGGCTTCTCGATTACTACGTATATTACACAATCATTTTGGAGAATTTATTGTTATGGCAGACCCTAAGCCGGCTACATCGCAAGTTCTTCCGCCCCATATTCAATTGATCCAGATGGGCCGGGCCCACATCGTCTCAAGAGCCGTTTACGCTGCAGCCAAGCTGGGGCTGGCCGATCAGCTTGCATCCGGACCAAAAAACGCGATCGAGCTTGCCGGTCCCATGAACGTGCATGGGCCTTCCTTGCACCGATTGATGCGTACCCTGGCGAGCCTTGGCATTCTAACCGAGCGACCGGAGCAGCGTTTTGCCTTGACCGGTCTGGGCGAGGCGCTGAAGACCGGCGCGCCGGGCTCAGCAAGATCATCCGTGATTTTTTCTGGCAGCCCGTCTCTGAGTGGCTGGGACAATGTGGTCTATTCTGTCCAGACTGGCAAAACGGGTTTTGAGAAAGCGCAAGGCCTCGCGTTCTTCGACTATCTCGCGCAACATCCCGAGGACGCGTCGCTGTTCACCGAGATGATGGTCGGTCTCAATGACCAGGAGCCTCCAGCCGTCGCGGCCGCTTACGATTTCTCGATCTTCCAAGCCATTGTTGACGTCGGCGGGGCCACCGGCAACATGCTGGCGGCCGTACTTTCCCGTCACGCCGGGCCGCGCGGCATCCTGTTCGACAGGCCCCATGTTGTGAAAGACGCGCCGGCTTTGCTTGACACCAAAGGCGTAAGCGATCGGGTGACGATCCAGCCCGGCAATTTCTTCGAAAGTGTCCCCGCTGGGGCGGATGCTTACATCCTTTCGCACATCCTCCATGACTGGGACGAAGACCAGTGCCTTACGATCCTTGGCCATGTCCGCAAGGCGATGAAGCCAGCCGGTCGTTTGCTGATCGTCGAGATGGTGCTGCCATCCGGCGATGCGCCGCACCCGGGAAAAATACTCGATCTCACAATGCTTGTACAAACGGGAGGCCAGGAACGAACGGAATCCGAATACGCGTCACTTTTGGGTATGGCTGGTTTCCGCCTAACGCAGGTCGTGCCGACCAGTTCAGCGGCGAACATCGTGGAAGCCGTGGTGGCTTGAGTGAGGGTGGATGATTGGTTGGGCGTCCGGTTTGGGTCCAGAAGCGGAAGTCGCGGCGTCACGCGATGGCTCAATATCGCGAGCGAACCAGCCGCCCTCGGCGCCCCAGCGTCATCAACGGTGACGGTCGGGAATAGTCAACAGGATCGGCTGCGAGACCGGCGCGTACTCACTCCGGCATGCCAGCGATCCGGAAAGCCCGCGCCAATTTATCCAGATAGTCAAATCGACGATAGGGGGAGTTGTCGTTGATTCCGGCAATGCGTTGGGTGGGGTCCAATCGCAGTGCGAGCACGCACGCCTGTCGTGCTTCATTAACTCGTCCAGACATGGCATGGCATGCCATCATGATACGTTGTGCGGCAATGTAGTTGGGTTGTTGCCCGACAGCGGTCGCGGCCCACGATGAGGCCTCCTCGTGACGGCCGGCGAAAAAATGAACACACGCTAGCCCCGTCTGGACAGTGTAGATCCATGGATCCAGCGGGTTCAAACGCAACGCGACATGGAATTGCTCGATCGCGCCATCGACCTCCCCGAGGTAAAGGTGCGCCCAGCCGCTCCAATTTCGTGCGATAGCATGATTTGGGTCCAGATTTATCGCGCGCGAGATGAGAGCTGCGCCTTCCTCGACCTCCCCCACTACGTAAGCGAGCGCGTCTCCCACCATTGCAAGCACCGCTGGATCGTCCCTATCGAGCTCGATCGCCCGCCTTGCGAGTCGTCGGGCTTCAAGTCGCTCTTCTCCAGCATCGGTACTCCAGCCGAACATCTTCCTTTGGATATAGCAGGTAGCGCCAAGCGCATATGATAGGGCGCAGTCGGGATCGAGGCCGCTGGCAATTTCGGTCAGCTTGAGCGCTTCAATATTCTCCTCACGGGAGACACGATAAAGGCCGGCGAGCGCACGAAGATAATAGTCGTAGGCCTGAAGGCTTTCAGTCGGTTTGCGCTGGGCACGGGCAATTTCAGAGCGCTCCAGCTGAGGGGAGATTGCGCCGATCACGCTGCTCGTCACCCGATCCTGCAGATCGAAAACATCTTCAAGCGGGCTGTCGAACCGGTCCGCCCAAAGATGCAATCTTGTTGCAGTATCGATGAGCTGCCCCGTAATTCGAACGCGATTGCCAACCTTGCGCACGCTGCCTTCGAGTGCATAGCGAACGCCAAGTTCGCGGCCGACCTGCTTGATATCGACGGCTTTGCCCTTGTAGGTGAAGGTGGATTGTCGCGCGATGACGAAAAGCGATTTGGACCGCGACAGCCCGGTAATGATGTCTTCCACCATGCCGTCGGCGAAGTATTCCTGTTCTGGATCACCGCTCATGTTCTGGAACGGCAGGACCGCGATGGAGGGTTTGTCGGGGGGCGCGAGCGGCTGCGCCATTTCGGTCGGCGATTTTGTCGACATCGTCAACGAAGAGCTCAGGCCGATGCGCGCGCGCCAAACGCGCATTGGTTCGGCGATATTTTTCAATACCTGCGAACCCATATCGTCATAATCGATCCCGATCTTGCCACGAATTTGCCGATGAGCATCGTCTGAAATGTTGACGCCGCCTGGTTCTGCGATCCCTTCGAGACGCACCGCAATATTAACCCCATCCCCAAAGATATCATCCTCTCCGATGATAATATCACCGACGTGAATGCCGATGCGAAATTCGATCCGCTTGTCTTGCGGCACATCGGTGTTATGTGTGGTCATGCCACGTCGGATTTCGTTTGCACATCGCGCGGCGTCGACCACGCTGGCGAATTCAACGAGAGCACCATCCCCGGTATTCTTTACGATGCGCCCGCGATGATCGGCGATTTTGGGATCGAAAAGCGTCTTTCTGAGCGCTTTCAGTTGTGCCAGCGTGCCTTCTTCGTCCATCCCTATTAAGCGGCAAGAGCCGGCGACATCCGCCGCCAGAATAGCCGCCAGTCGCCGCTCTGCATGCCCGCTGCTCAAGATGGCCCCCATGCTCGGGGAAATTGAACTTCTTTATAGCACGATTGTGGGCCGATGTCAGGCCATGCTCATGTCCGAAACGGGTCCGAAGCAGCAATCATCGGTCGAATGCAGAGCCATCTGCAATACCCTCGAGACCGGACATTTTGCCAAGGCACCGGCAGCGAAACTTGCTCGGCCCCCGGCTACGGCAAGAGCCGCTACAATCCGGTCACCGGTCACAAGCAGGTCTGCGTCCCGCGTTAGCGACGCGCGAAAGTTCCTATTTCGCCCGCTTGAATACCAGCTCCAGCGTCATGCCGGCGGGCGTGCGTGGATTCGTAAACTTCAATTCGTCGTCGGTGATTGACGTCACGATCCGGCGCTGATTTGGCGCTCCGACCAGGTTGGGATACGAACTCGTCTCTATGTTGACGTGGATCGTCCTGGTGCCTTCGTCCACTGTGTATGTTCCAGTGTAGGCAACGACACCCGACGCAATAGCCATGGCCTCCTCCGGGGAGGGACGCGCGGAATCCCCTGATGCGTATTTCGGCGCATCGGAGCGTACCGTGATGAAATGGAAGCGGCCGTCAGTGGTGTAAGTGACGGCGCCTTGCAGCTTTGGCCGCTCTACCGCACTGCCATCTTCACGTGTGCCGGCGCTGGAAACGTAAATCCATGTACCCACCAGCTGGTCCTTGAGTGAGCTTGCCTGCGCTACGCCATTGTGCGGAAAAATTAGAATCGAAATCAGCCCGGTCGCACAAATCCCAAGTGCACGACGCCTGTTCATGAGACAATTCCTGCGATTGGCAATCTCGAAAGATGCGGCTACGGGCCAGAAGGAGACATCGACATCATGGCTCATTCGAGTTTCAACTGCATCGACTTTATCAGTGGCGAAAGCCGCTCGACTGCCTGCTGTACCATTTGCTGAGCCTTCTCCGGGCTGGAGTCACTATCGGGCTCCATCACTTCAGCTCGATAATTTTCGAGCAACGACGCGTCTGACATGATTTTGCGCGTTGCTTGCGCCAGTTGGCCGATGATCGGCTCGGGTGTCGCCTTTGGCGCAAACAAACTGAACCACCCATCGAATTTGAGATCAGGCATTCCGCTCTCGATGGCAGTCGGTATGTTGGGTGCGCCGGTCATGCGCCGTTCGTTGGTCACCGCCAGTATCCTGAGCTTGCCGCTTTCATGAAGTTGAAGCAGTTGGCGGGTCATGACCGCAACGATCATGGGCAGCTGACCGCCGAGCAAGTCGTTGGTGGCTGGCGCTGCACCTCGGTAAGGCACGTGAACGATGTCGGGAAGTCCAGCCTGTGATTTGAACATCTCGCCCGCAAGCTGATTGGTCGTGCCGACCCCGGCCGAGCCATATGAGAGTTTGCCCGGGTTAGCCTTGCCATAAGCGACGAGCTGTCCCAGGTCCTTGACAGGAAGCGAAGGGTGGACCGCGAAGGCGAGGCCATTGGAGACGAGCCGATAGATCGCCCGAAAATCTCTCGCACTGTCGTAGCTCGGGCGCGTCGAGGCGAGCGGTATGACGACCTGGTTTCCGGCATTGCCGAGCAAAAGCGTGTAGCCATCGGCAGGCGCATGAGCAACCGAGGCACAGCCAACAGCTCCTCCCGCGCCGGCAATGTTCTCTATGACGACGGGTCCAAACGAGGCCCCTATTCTGTCCGCCCAAGGTCTCGCGATGACGTCGTTTGAACCTCCGGCGGCGAACGGCACCACCAAGCGGATCGGTCTGGATAGATGTCGGCTCTCACGCCCGAAGACATGAGCGTGAGCGTACCCAAACTGCTGGCGCCAAACAGAACTTCGCGACGAGATGGCAACATCATTGCTCCCCTCAGCGGCGGCTAAAGTGGCAAGAATAGGCCAACTATCGTGAGTTGCAATCATCCCAAGGGGTGACTGAGCCCGTTCAGATATTCCAGATGCCAGGGATGGGTCAAAGCGACCGTCGAGACGATGGTCGACGTATCAGCTCATGGTGCCCGGGATGAAACAGCGGACACGAGGGTGTCCATCGATGTAGTGCTTTCAGACCATCGTCCGTCCGGCAAGATTGGGTTGCTTGATGAGAGCGCCATCTGGCACGAGCACCCATTCGTCGTCGATGCGAACGCGATATTGCCCGTGATCGGACTTCCAATCCGGTTCGGAGAGCACGTAGGCGTCGGAATCCTCACAGGACTTCCCGAATTCGCTTTGCAGACCCTCGAACCAGGGCTTCAGCGGGGAATTCGCATAGCGCCCGTCATCTCGCGCAAGTGCCGCGGTCGACGACAGCAGCAGCAGACAGATTGGAACCGCGATGTGCTTCATCGCTCTGATCACCAGCATTTCGTCACCTCGGCCATCTCGGACAGTCAGTTGCGACTCAGCGTCGCCGGCGTCGAGGGCAAGGAGCGCAGGAACACGAAGCGGGAGGTCACCGGTATTTCCGCATCGGCGCGACCATCCTGGCCGATGAGAATGAGGCCCGCTCCCCCATTTGCCACGGTCAGGATGACCTCTTCACCAGCCCATGTCCGGATCGGGTTCATCCCGATGACGAGAAACTCGCCTACAGGCTGGTCCAGATATTGGAGTCTGGGCTGCGGAGCGATTTCGGGCGGCGCAAGCCCGAAGCCCAGTTGCCGCGCGAGTTCGTAGATTTGCCGCAACCGCACCGTCTCACCCTTGAAGCCCAGGTCGGCCGCAGTCACTGTCAGCAGTGTTACAGCCGTTCTGGTGCCGCTGAGCGTAAACGCAGGTCGGGCAAGAGCCTCAGCAGCCAAGTTACCGACGCCGCAACGAATCGCACTCAGCGCGGTGAGGAGAGCAAACGTATCCGGGAACGTCCCGATGCTGATCGTTTTCCATTCGGCAACATCCGAAACGGACGTTACTGGACTCATGCGTGTCGGGACAACGGGTGCCCCCCTGAGCACTAACTGCCTCTGCAACACATCGCGCGCCGAGCATTGAGCGTGAGCGCGGTTCGCAGAGGCGAGAACGCATACGACCCAGATCAAGAGCCTTGCTGCAGTGGCAGCCCACGTCTGTGCAGCCATCCGCCTCATGATATCCTCCCTCGTGACCCGAGATCGGCAAGCCGTTCATACTGTTCAGCCGCGGACGAGGATGCACCGAGGTCATGGGAAGCGCTTTACAACCGGCTTCCATTCTTCTTACCGTTTGCTTACATCGCAGCTCTGCTGGGGTGCCATCGTACCGTAGGAGGGCGTATTTGCTTTACTCCTTTTCGGACTTCACGCTGGATACGGACCGGCGGGAGCTGCGGCAGGGAGCCGAGACGATCTCTGTCACGCCGCAGGTATTCGACCTTCTGAACTATTTGATCCGCAGCAGGGAACGTGTCGTCAGCAAGGACGAGCTCGTCGCTGGCGTTTGGAATGGTCGCATCGCCTCGGATGCCGCGCTGACGACGCGCATCAATGCCGCCCGGAGCGCAATCGGTGACACGGGTGAGAAACAGCATCTGATCAAGACGCTCCCGCGCAAGGGCTTCCGCTTCGTAGGTGCAGTGCAGGAAGCCCGGAGGCCCGCAAATGAGACGGTGGGCCCAGTCGAGCGAACCGGCGACACGCCGCCGCGCCTGTCCATCGTCGTGCTACCCTTCGCGAACCTGAGCGGTGATCGCAAGCAGGACTATTTCGTGGATGGTGTAACCGAGAGTCTGACCACGGACTTGTCGCGCACCAGTGGTTCATTTGTAATCGCACGGAACAGCGCCGTCTCGTACAGGGGTAGGCACCATCATGACGTAGCGCATGGCTTCGATCCGCGTGTGTTCCCAGATCGAGCGAACGTCGCCAGCCTTATCGGTCAGTGACCGGGTGCAGGCCGGATAGATCAGCTCGCTGCGGTCGACGCGGCCGAGATAATCAGGCGTGGCCACATCCAACGCCGCGAGGAGGGCAACAGAATCGAACATGTTGCCAATGGTGCCAACCGCCGCCGCGGGTGCGCCAATTGGCGCAGGCTGGCGTCCGAACCATGGCATTGGATGATCCTCCGTCGACTGCCTTCACGTCATTTACCGAGCCCGCCGCGGCGCTCGATTTCCTCGATGATATTCTGGATCTCCGCGATTCTCGCCCTGTCGATTTTTGAACCGAAGAAATGATCAGACCAGTCGCCCTGCGTCGTCAGATAGTCGAGTGAAAGCCGGTAGTCATCCAAGGTCAGCTTCTTCACGTGTCGGGTCTGTGATCCGGCCTGCATGATGGTCTTGGCAAGTTCCGACAGCACCGCATCGAGGGAGGCCGGCTCAAAGAACGGACCGACAATCACCTTGTCGGACCCCTTCGCCTGCAACATCTGGAAGCCAGTGTATGTCGGGTGCGTCCCCAACTGGCAGAGCAAGTTATAAGCGGCTTCGCGCTTGCGCTCTGTGAAGCCATCCCGGTCATCTAGGGCGACCCGTATCTTCATGGCGCCAAACTCGCGATTGCGCTTCTTCTCGTCGCAGGCCCGCCATACTGCGATCTGGTCGCGGTTGCTGTTGAAGTAATCGAGCAGGAACGTCGTCTCAAGGATGTCGCGCATGACCATTACGGTCGACTGGTAGTAGCCGCCCATCAATAGCTTTATGGACGACGCCCCGCTATTGAAGAGCCTAACCGCCAGTATCTGAAGGACCAATTCGTCCTCGTCAGCGTGGGCACGGGGCTTTGCGACGTAATCCAGCATGTTCATCGCCCGCTCGATCATGCGGGCGTGCAGCGACAGGTCCGCGGAGGCCTCGATCGCGGCCTTGCTCAATTGCCTGATCTTTTCCTCGCCGCCGGCGAGCAGGTCGAAGTTCCCCGGAAACGCGCTCATTGAACATGGTCCTCATCCCACATCACCTGCGCCGAGCGTGACGCCGGATGAACGGCATCATGTTGGCCGAGGCGATGTCCGCTTCGCTTTTGAGGTCGATGCGGCATCATGCGGCAGCGGCTTGGCGGCCGGAGATGTCGCTAATCCACGTCGTCAGCGCATCTATCTCGGTCTCGATCACTGACGGTGCGGGCACTCGCGGATTGATCTCACCCGGCTGACTGTGGAGCAGTGCAGAACAACGGCCGAAGGCTTCGCGCATCGTGGCACAATCTGCCTCAGTGATGATCGTGAGCTTGATCAGGCCCGTCGTGTCGACCTTGCGTGATAGGCGACGAATAACCGGCCCGATGACCTCTTCCACCGCACGCTCCCAAGCTGTTCGCAGCTGGTCTTGGAATGATGTTACTTCCCGCAGCCATTTCGCCTGATCTCCGCGCTCGTGATGGATTTTCACGTTGCCGAGATGCGCTTTCATTCCCCCGATCACTCTCTCGAGAGGCATGACGTTGGCGGGCGGATCCTGATGGCAAAAGCCGGCATGGTCGGCGCCGCGGCTGATCAGCCGGTAGGACACGGGCGTTGCCGCTCGGTCCTTGGTCGCGCGGCAGGCTTCGTCGAGCAATAACAGGAATGCCATGTCGTGGGTGAAGACGATCACCTGACGGGACTGTCCGGCGTCGGCCAATCGGGCGGCGACTTTGTCACGATGCAAATGGTCGAGCGAGGATACTGGATCATCAAAGACAATCGCCGACTGCGCATCGATGGTCGATAATTCGGCGAGGAAGGCGGCGAGCGCGACGCAGCGATGCTCGCCTTCGCTCAAAACCTTGCCGACCGACTCGTCCGGTTGGTTGATGAGGCGGACCTCAAAGAACGGCACGCCGGCGGTGGTCTTGGCCTGGTGAAGTTCGATGGCGAGACCCGCGACGCCGAGCTTGTCCACTTCGATCGCGAACCGTCCGCGCAGGCGGTTGGTGACCAGCGCTTGGGCGATACGGGCGCTCTGGGTCGTGATCTTGTTCGTGGCCGTGTCTTTGCTGGCTCTTTTGATCGCTTCGATGGCCTTGAGGCGGTCGATCTGGGCGAGCACATCGGCTTTCACCACGCCGAGCCACTTGCGGTCGGCGAGGCCGTCGCGCTCCGCAATGAGTGCCGCGCGCCGCGGAGAGTCGATCTCCGATTGTAAGCCTTCGACGCGTGTGGCGATGCCGCTGAGCACCGCGCGCAACGGATCGAAGGAGACGGCGGCTGGGGGCGGAAGGTCCGGCGGGACCGCGAGGCTGTGGGTTCGCACGATCGCGCGCAGCCGCCAAGCCAGTTGCAGGATCTCGCGACGAAGGGTGCTCGCCAGGCCCTCTTGGCCGATATCGTCCCGGATCAGCGCAACGATCGCCACGAGATCCTTCATCGTGATGGCTGGCGACGAGACCTCTGCCAGCTTCACGTCATAGGAATCCGCGGCCTCCTGCTCGCGGCGCTTGCTCTCGTCCTGCACGAAGGCCTCGAAGCTGCTGAGTCGCTTCGAGGCTTCCTCGCTGAGCAGTTGCTGGCAGAGGACGCAATGGGCTCCGCTGACAGTCACTGGGAACGGCCGGTCGGGATATGCGGATGCGCGAGAATAATCGCGAGCGGCTTCCCACAATATCTTCCAAACGTCCGAGCCGATCTCCGGCAACGACTCGTCGGCGAACAGCTCGGTGGAGGCGGCTGCGGCGGCCGAGCGCGCAGTTGCGAGCCGTTTGTTGGCTTCGCGCAGCGCCGCCTGGCGTTCCTCTGTGGCGGCCGCCGCCAGCCGCTCAAGCTGTTCGATGACTGCCTTGATGCGGTTTTCCTGACCCTGGAGCAGACGAACCGTGCGAGCTGGATCGCTACCAAGATCCGCGCTGAGCGTTTGAAGTCGGGCGGCTTCTTCCGCCGTCAGGCCCGCGAGCTTCTCAACGGTTTCCGGCTTGGTTTTGCCCGACAAGGCGGCGATCAGCTTGCCGACCGGCGTGTCCGGCTTGCATTCAGGTTTCGACAGGACTGCGGGCGTTTGCTCTTGGAGCACCTTTATCTCCGCCGCCAGCTTGGTCTTCACCTCTTGGCAGACCCGCGCGAGACCCGCGAGGATGCGGAGCGGCATCGGCGTGTAGGCGAGATCGTTGGTGTTTTCGACATGGACGTTGGCGGTGCGCGAGTCGAATACACTCACGGCGGAGAGCATTGCGTCGGGCGCGCCGCCCTGGGTCCAGGACGCGCTTCGCTTCTGTCCACCGATGAAAAAATCGACGCAGGCGGTCGGTGTACCGGCCCCGGCCGTATAGATGTTGGGAAGGATTGCGTCGCCCTTCGGCGAACGCGCCCGGCAGAGTTGCTTCAGAACGCGGGCGTAGCCGGATTTGCCGGCGCCATTGTCGCCATAAATGACCGTGAGGCCGGCCTTGCCAAAGGACAGGCGCTCGCCTGGCGCGAGGGCGTTGACATTAGACAGGCCGTGAAGAGCGCCGAGGCTGACGACCGCGTGGCCGGCCGCCGGATCTCGGATGTGGCTGGCATCCAGCGGGGCCGCCTGATGGGTGCCTTTGCATACGCCAACGAGGGCGGTGACGTCAGCAGGTTCAAGCGTGGCCTGGCTGCATAGCCGGCGTAATGCGTCTCGCTGCCAAGCGGGCAGACCGGCTGACCATTGCAGGATATCCGCAAGCGCCCCGACCTCGTTGGATAAGTCACTCTTCTGGATTTCCACCCGCACTGGTCTCCCCATCGCGCCGGATTGCGCTCTTCTCCCCTTGGCCCCGTAGCGCGCCTTCGCATTGAGTCCAGCCCTCACGCTTGGCGATCTTCGCAATGGTTGCGCGGCTGCAACCGGGTCACACTCTGAATCGATCCCCAAGACTGACCTCGGGCGAGCATGCGGGCAATCCCGTCGTTGCGACAAACGTCTGCAGGGCGGCCCCTGTATAGACCTTCCGCCTTTGCCTTGGTTTGACCTCGGGCCTGCCGGCGGCGCTAATCCACGTAGTCCTTGCGGGCCACAACCGCGAGCATGTCGAGCAACATGCCGTTGATCGCTTCGAACATGCGACCAGTGAATTCGTCGCCGGAGTTCGTTGCCATCATCCAGGAGGTCGGCAGGTCCGGTGCCACGACCCGCACGCGGCGCGCGGTCATTTCCGACTTGAGACGCTCCCCGTCCTCCGCGGTCAGACGCGACAGACGGTCGACCTGCTCGACCAGGAGAATGTCGCCCGGATGCGCGTCGTTCGGCTGCAGTGCAGGTGCGCGAGCGAAACCTTTCCCGCAGGCAATCCACGCGCCGGGATTATAGCAAGCCTCTCAAGGATTCGATTGCCACGAAGAGCAGTCGAGGGGGCAATTATCCTGCGGTGCCGACGAGACACCAACTGGACACGCGCGTGACTAAGTCATTGAAATTTGGCGCTCCCTAGGGGACTTTAAGTTCTAAGTAAAATCAAACGCTTAGTAGATGGTGGGACAGATGGCGGCTCTACAGAGTTGTTATCGTTTCTGACGTGCCTGTCTCACCAAGCGGCGCAAAAAAGGGCGCCGCCAGAGGGTGCAATCCGACATGAATGAGACTGCAAACGGCGGCCTGCCACAGGCTGCTGCAAGGCCCGTTCGCGCTGAAGGTCGCGGACAGAACTTTAACGACGCGCTGGCCACGACGCCGGCCGAGGTAATCGCCAATTGGATCGAGTCTAAGGACATGGAACCGCACGAACGAATCCGTGCGATCGTCGAATCTGACGATGACGAGCCGGCCTTCTCCCGGGAGCGGGAGCAAGGCGGCAGGGACGCCGTCCATACGTCCAAAGTCACGCCGCGCTCGTGGGGGTTCGATGTCGAGGAACTCAACCGTAGCTACGCGCTGGCGATCTGGGGCGGCAAAGCCGTTGTGGTCAACGAACAGCCCGCCGGGCCTGTTAATGACCGCGTTCGAGTGATGTCCTTCGAATCGATGAACTCGTGGTTTGCGAACAAACATACTGAGGTCGTCGCTTCAGACGGCAAGATTCGACTTGTGACCTGGGCGAAGGCTTGGCATTCGCATCCAGATCGCCGCTCCTATGACGGTGTCGAGTTTTTTCCGAACCCAGACGGCGCCAGGGGAACACCGGTTACCTCAATTTCTGGCGGGGCTTCGACGTCGCACCCTCGCCGGTGGGATCATACAAGACGTTTCGCGACCATCTTTTCACGAACGTTTGCGATGGAGATTCAGCGCTATTTGATTACGTTTTTGGTTGGATGGCGCACATCGTGCAGAGGCCGCGCGAGCGGCTCGGCACCGCCATTGTGCTTCGCGGCCGACGCGGCACGGGCAAAAGCAAGTTTGGCGAGGTGCTGGGATCGCTATTTTCGTCGCACTACTTCCAAGTGGATGATGGTCGCTACATCACCGGGCAATTCAATGAGCACATGGCGAGTTGTTTGCTCTTGCAGGCTGACGAGGCGGTTTGGGCGGGCGACAAGGCGGCCGAGGGGCGGCTCAAGGGCTTGATCACGAGCGAAATGCAGATGATTGAGTCCAAAGGCGTCAACGCGATCCGCATGCGCAATTTCGTTCGCGTTGTCATGTCGTCAAACGAGGGCTGGGTCGTGCCTGCTGGCATGGATGAGCGACGGTTCGTCGTTCTCGACGTAAATCCTCGATGCGCACAAAATCGCGCCTACTTCGCCGAGATGGATGAGGAGCTGAATAGCGGTGGGCGAGCGCGGTTGCTTCACGACTTACTGGCATTCGACCTGACCCAAGTTGACTTGTGGCGCCTTCCTCAAACCAAGGGACTCCTTGAGCAGAAGATCAGATCGCTCGATACAATTGATGATTGGTGGTTCAACCGGCTTCACGAGGGCAACGACTGGCCTGAACGGATCGCCTGCGACCAACTCTATGCGGACTACTTGAAGGCCGCATCGCAACTCGGCGTTGGGCGCAAGCGCGGGTCCGCAGAATTTGGAAAGCGTCTCGCACAGCTCGTGCCCGACCTGCGCAGAAACCGCCCGACGGTTGAAGTGGATCCCGGCGTGATGAAACGCGTATGGTGTTATACCATGCCGCCGCTCGACACATGTCGCGCTGCACTTGACGAACTGCTAGGCCAACCCGTCGATTGGCCGGCGCTTTCCCCGGAGAGGGGCGGGCGAGCGCAGCAACAGGAGCCGGACGATTTCGCTCCAATCTAACCTGTCCTAGGGTGGCCCAGTGCGTCCAGGAGTTGAAGATTCGAAAAGTCTCTGTGCCGCAAGGTTTAGTCCTAGGTGTCTTAGGATACCTGAGCTTTTCCTCGCGCGCCGAGACGTCACGGGGATCTCAAGATGAAGGGTGGGGTCTTATCTCAACCCTGAAGAACTCTAGGACACCTAGGACACCCAGGACCGAGCCCTGTCTCGCGGCTACTTCTTGAATAGGGCGAACCTAGCACGCGCAAGGACCAACTAGGACCGTCTCCAACCCAACCATCGGCTCTGTCTCCGAGAGATCGCACGGACACCGCGGCGGCTGAGCCATTTCTCTATGAGGTACTTAGTGGCTAAACCGACAAGAACTCAAATCAACTTCGCCGAAGTGATGACCATCAAACAGCGCGCGTCCTGAATTCACTTGTCATGTTTGATTGCTGCATAAGTACTAGCGAGATCGCGGACGATGAACTGAGAGACATCGCCCGTCACCAACTTGCCCGCTAAACCGTGCAGCCTGGCATCGATGGCCGTCTGTCATGGCGGCGCCCCGGGTGCCGGACGGATCATCTCGCGCATGATCCAAACAGACAGGTTGTGAGGCTTGCGCGGGTCCCTCTGGGGACCCCTCCCCTACGGCCCAAGCGCGCCCCGAAATTCCGCCAGCTAGTTCGGGCTATTCTTGGGTTGACACGGTTGACAGGATGACATGCAAGCGTGTCGCAGAGCTAACCTTTCGAAATAGCTCCCGGAGCGGGTGACCGCGCACGGGGTTTTGCAGTTCTCTCGCTGGAGGGAGAGAATCTAGAAAGAAAGTTGCTCTAGCGCTCCCTCTCAGGTGCTCTCGGTAGGGCGAGAATATCCTTCTCTGGTATGCGGCTGAGGTCCTCTCGGTGTAGGGGGATAAATTGACTTTCAGGTGCGGGGGACGGTCGCGGGTGTCGAGGGACTGAAATCCGGCGCACTTCGCGGTTTAATCGAAAGCTCCCTGACGTCGCCCGGGCGGGTCCGGCGGTCTGCGCGCAATGCCAATGCCCGTTCCCGAAGCCCACTGAAACTGCAATGGCCTTGCCTCTGCCCCTTAAAAAGGCCCAATATCTGGTGACGAGGCCGGGTTATGGTAGCAGAGATCGCCCCTCCCTGTGTGTTCCTAAGCCATTCAGGAGCTGACACTGATGCTGCGCGTGAACTGAAGCGCCGCCTGCTCGATAGTCCCGACGCGCGGGCGGCCAGGCTTTCTGTGTGGCTGGATAAGGACGACCTTGGCGCCGGCATTGGTTGGCAGGCTCAGATCGAAAACGCGATCAGCAAGAGAACAACGGCCTTCGCAGTCCATATCGGCGCAAAAGGCGTCGTGAACTGGGTCGATTCCGAGGTTCGGCTGGCATTGTCGCGCGCGACCGGCGCTACGAACTATCCGTTCATCCCAATTCTTTCCCGAGAATGCGCGGGAGCCGCCGCTTTGCCGCCGTTTGCGCAGCAGTACCATGGGGTCCGCGACCCGCTCAACAACGCTGAGGAGTTTGCCAAGCTACTGCGTGCCGTACTCGGCAACCCGCCCGGCGAAAAAGTCGTGGCTCTCGAAAATCCGTTCGTCGGACTAAAGTCGATGACGGAGGCAGATGCGGATCGGTTCTTCGGCCGGAATGAGGAAATTGCGTGCCTTGTCGATAAGCTCAAGCCGCACAGGCTGATTGCCGTCGTCGCGGACAGCGGTGCTGGCAAATCCTCTCTCGTCCAAGCCGGTCTCATCCCGGCCTTCCGCGGCGGCAAGCTCTCCGACATAGCAGGCCGGGAGCCGGATGACCGGCTGTGGCACGTCGTGGTCATGCGTCCTGGTCGCGATCCGGTCAAGGGTTTGAAGCGGGCTGTGACGGAAGCGGCGGAGCGGCTCGGCCGCTCGGCAGATGAATGCGCCGGGCTGCGCAAGCGCGTCGATCTCGAAGACCTAAGCGAGACCGCCTATGCAATCCGCTGCGATTTGCCGGTCGGCAAGACGGAAACGTTGCTGGTCGTCGATCAATTCGAAGAGCTGCTGACCGAGACCGAAGAAGCAGCGCGCGCACCATTCGTAGACCTTATTTTGGAGCTCGGCACCGGCGGCGGGTTCAGGATCGTGCTCACGCTGCGGGCTGATCATTTCAACCTGTGCCGACCGCTGGCGAATCTGTTTGAGCATTTGATGCGCGACAATCAGGAGGCCGTGCTGCGCCTTCGACGGATCACCGACGCGGGAATTGCCGAAGCAGTCCGCAAGCCGCTCGCTCTGTCCGGCCATACGGACGCTCGCGAACAGGAAGCGGTAATCGCCTCGATCCGGCGGGACATCAGCGATCGCCCCGGCGATCTCGCGCTGGTACAGATGGCACTCTACGCCATGTGGCAGAAGCACAAGGCAGATGGCAGCGATCTCCTCGTCGCATATTCTTGGGTTGGCGGCGTTGTCGGCGCGCTGGCCCATCAGGCCGAGAACGTCCGGACGAACCGACTTGACGCAGGCGAGCGAGGGCTCCTCGCGGCCGTGTTCGCCCGGTTGGTGCGTCTCGGCGAGACGGGCGGCGCGCTGCGGCGGCTCGCCGATCAGGGCGATTTCGACCCGCGGCTCCGCGCACTCGCCGGGAAGCTGGCGAGTGAGGACTGCGGACGTCTCCTACTCGCCGGCGAGACTACGATCGAGATTGCCCACGAGGCATTGATCACGCAATGGCCGTGGCTGCAGAATACGTTGCAGCAGGCTGCCGCGGATATGCGCGTGCTGGACGGGCTCATGGACAAAACGCATCGGTGGGCGACGACCTCATCGCGCAAGGCAGAGCATCTCGCTGCTGGCGCCGAGCTTGCGGAATTTGCAACGCTGGTCGCACGCAGGCCGGATTGGCTATCCGGCGCCGAGCGTGACTTCGTCGCCGCGAGCAACCGTGCCCACAGAAGGACAACGTTCGTAAATTACGCAGCCGTCGCTGCGTTGGTTGTCTTTGCGATCGGAGCCGCGTCGGCGGCGTTCATCGCAAATGGTGCCCTGACACAAAGTGGTCAGGCCCGCCAGGCGCTCCTTAAGGCCAACGATGAATTGCGGACCAAAATCGGCGAGCTACAGGTCATGCAATCCCGTTTCCTCGCCGATCGCGCGAATCAAGCGATCGCCGACGGCGATGCAGCAACAGGGATACTTCTCGCGCTCGAAGCGCTTCCAGACACACAGAGCAATAAGCAGCGACCCTTCGTGCCAGAGGCGGAAGAGGTGCTTTTCAAGGCCTATCACGCGCTTCGGGAGATGGTTGTATTGAAAGACCACGCAGGTCCACTGCGGAGCGCGAGCTTCACGCCAGACGGCAAGCGGCTGGTAACTGTGTCGGATGACGGCACGGGACGTGTATGGGAGGCGCAGACTGGCGCCCCGCTGTTCGAGCTGCGCGGGCACCGGGGCCCGGTGCGATTTGTCGAATTTAGCCCGGATAGCCGATACGTGGTCACGACCTCCCCTGACACAACCGCGCGCGTGTGGGACGTCGAAACAGGCCGGGAAGTCGCAGTCCTTCAGGGGCATAGCAAGAATGTGTTGAGGGCAGCGTTCAGTCCCGACGGCCGGTATGTGGCGACCGCCTCCGTCGACAACACCGCGCGCGTATGGGAGGCATACAGCGGCAAGCAGATTTACAATCTTGACCAGCATACCGGACCGGTACGCGACGCCATCTTTACGCCCGACGGCAAAACCATCCTGACCATCTCGGACGATCGGACAGCGCGTCTATGGGATGCAGCGACTGGAACATCCATTCATGTGTACGAAGGGCATACCGGTCCAATCCGCGCGGCGACCTTCGCGATGGACGAGTCAGACACAGGCGTCCAGCGCCACCTGATGGTGACAGCCTCCGTAGATAAGACCGTGCGTTTATGGGCTCTCGACAGGAGCGAGCCGATCGATGTTTTTTCAGGGCATGACGCAGAGGTGGAGAGCGTCGCAATAAGTTGCGACGGCCGCCACGTGGTGACGGGATCCGATGATGGGACAGCCCGCATCTGGAACGTTGGAACGAAAGTGAGCTTGCCTCTTGTGGGGCACACCGAACCCGTGCGCTTCGCGACGTTCAGCGGTGACGGCAGCAAGGTCGTAACTTCGTCCAACGATGGTACCGCTCGGATTTGGGACGCGCGGACAGGCAAATTGAAGGGGGTTCTCGGAGGACATTCGAGACCAGTGCGGACTGCTGTATTCAGCCCCGATGGCGCGCGGGTTTTGACCGCGTCGGAGGACAACACAGCGCGGTTGTGGAATGTCGAGCCGCATGCCGACACATTGAGCTTGGCCCTCGAGGGACGCAGTGAAGGACTCCGGGCTGTCGCCTTCAGCCACGATGGACACTTGGTCTTCACGGGCGCCGCTGACGGGTCTGCTATCATCTGGGATGCTCAAACAGGCGTGTCGCAAGCCGTTCTCCGCAAACACGTGGCGAGGGTGTCAAGCGCCATGTTTAGTCCGGACGGCCAACGCGTGGTCACTGGATCTCACGACGGCACGGCCCGCATTTCCGACACCCAAACGGGCAGCGAACTCGCGATCCTCCCGGAACACAACGGACCGGTCCGCAGCGTGGCGTTCAGCCCCGATGGTTCGCTGGTTGCGACGGCCGCCGACATGGCACGTCTGTGGAACGCGAAAACAGGCAACATCGTGGGGCGCCTGGTCGGTCACCAAGGAAAAGTTCACGCCGCGGCATTCACTGCCGACGGCAAACATGTCGTCACGTTGGGTGCCGACCACACGTTTCGTACGTGGGAAACCGAGAAGGGCGAGGAGATCGCGCAGAGCAAGCAGATGGGTCAGGATCATGAGGCTGGAACGCACAAGATTGCCATCAGCCCGGATGGCAAGGGGGCAGTGACCGTTGGTGGCGACAACACCCCTCGGCTGTGGGATGTGAAGACCGGTAGGCTTCTAGCGATGCTTGAGGGTCATCAGGGCTCGCTTTTCGGCGTCTCCTACAGCCCGGACGGCAGAAGGATTGCAACGGCGTCCGCCGATAGCACCGTGCGCATCTGGGACCCCGACACCCGCAAACCCCTCGCTGTGTTGGAGGGAGCGGCCCCGATGTGGGACGCCGCATTTAGTGCCGACGGTGAACGACTTGTCACCGCGTCAGAGGACGGCACCGCACGCATCTGGCCCGTGTTTCCGACGACGCAAGCGCTGGTCAATCATGCAAAGAGCTTGGTGCCGCGTTGCCTCACGGTGGACCAGCAACGGCTAGCTTTCCTCGAACTGGAGCCGCCGGCGTGGTGCATCGCGGAGAAAAGATGGCCCTACCACGCCGCCAAGTAGAGCCAGGGCGAGCCTTGTTTCATTAGGGAGATAGGCTTAGGCGCGCCCTTCATACCAAACTCCATAGCCGGTCACAGGCATGTATTCCCCGGCGACATCTTCCCGCATGCGCAGTTCGAAATCGTTACAGCTTCTCTTCGACCACCCGCGGTCAGCAGACTGAGTCTGGACAGTGGGAGTGGAACGTAGGCGAGGGCTGGACGGGCCTAGGCATGGATGGGATGACGGGCGAAGGCGTGGACGGGATAG
Organism: Bradyrhizobium sp. AZCC 2230; assembly: GCF_036924495.1. Classification (NCBI taxonomy): domain Bacteria; kingdom Pseudomonadati; phylum Pseudomonadota; class Alphaproteobacteria; order Hyphomicrobiales; family Nitrobacteraceae; genus Bradyrhizobium; species Bradyrhizobium sp. AZCC 2230. The sequence goes on from NZ_JAZHRS010000001.1 coordinate 4,954,813, forward strand.
GCCTAGGCACGCCCCTCATGCCGGGACCGGGTCCCATACTACCGTAGGACTCGCGCCAACGGCTTGGATTCCCGTACCCGTAGTTGGGCGGACGCTGTGGACGTTGTGGGCCGATTGAACCGAGGGCAAGCGGTAGAATAGCAGAGATCGCTGCCGTGGCCACAACTCCCGGATCCACGCCTGGTTGCCTGGATTGGTCTTCGACCACCACCTGCGATCGTCTCGGCCTTTCTTCAACCACCCGCGATCGTTGCGGCTTTTCTTCGATCGCCCGCGGTCGGCTCGGTTGGATGTCGGTCCGCCTTGTCTTGGAGGCCGGCGGCTCTCGCTGCGTAGGCTCAGGCGGAGTGTAGGTCAGATTTATGGTGCAGTTCCGAGCGCTGGCACTCAGGCAGCGGTCGGCAAAGTCTGCCGGTTCGGGTCCCCCGCGCGCAGGTCCTTGCAGCCCATTCGCAGTCACCAGCATCACATCGCCGGCGTTGACGAGCATCCTGCACGTCGGCTGCAGGCCGTTGGTGCAGACGTTGGCACGACCCTGTCGCAATATCACAAAGGTCCTCTGCCAGTCGACGAACAGGTCGAACACAGTGCCTATCGGTGTCACGTCGGCGGTGGGCGTCTTGATCAAATAGGAATTCGAGTCCCCACTGGTCCAGCGCACGGCGCCTTCGCCAGCACTCACGATGATACCCTTGATGGATTGATCAGGATTGTGGACCATACGATCGATCCGGATCATGGTGATTGGTCCAACTGAGAGAGCCGTCCGGTCGACAAGTAGAATGCGCGCCTGACTCTCGACCGCAGTGCGGATAAATTCATTTTCGTAGACGTCGTCGCCTTCGGCTTTTGAGCCCCACGCTTGTTCGGTGGACTGTCGACCCGTGACATCGTGCACTATCTGCACGGCATCGCCGACCCGAAGGCTCGCCGCCTGCGCCCCGGTTAAGTCGACGATCCCCGCAAGAAGGAATGGTAAAGCAACGGCGTAATGGAGGCGAGGCATGTCACTCTCCTATAAGTCCCGTGCACTTCCACGAATAACATTAGCAGCGCAGAAGCAGGCGGCGTGTAACTTACTTCACAGATAGCGCATATTGCGGTGCAAACTAAACGCGAACCGCGATCGTGCAGGCTCGATGTCCAATCACGCAATCGGTCTCCCGCCGGGTTTTTCGGCTACGCTTGCCACGTTGCGTAGGGTCAGGTGCCAAAATGTCTTCAGCTCAAACCGATCAGTTCCCGAACAAGGTCGTGCTCTTCAGCGGCCACATGATAGATGCGCCCGATCGAAAGACGCCAAGGTTTCCGCCAAAAAGGGAGGCCGTGGCTGCTGCTGCGATCGAAAAGACGGTCGCCGAAATTCATGCTGAGCAAGGCGACCTTGCGATTTGTGGCGCCGCGTGCGGCGGCGATCTCTTGTTCGCCGAAACTTGCATCGCACGACGCATGCGGCTTGAACTCTACATCCCCTTCGACGAAGAGGCTTTCTTAGCAAATTCCGTTGACTTCGCTGACGCCAATTGGCGCGACCGCTATTTTGCCGCGAAATCGAAGGCAACGCTCCATGTCATGCCCAATGAACTCGGGCCCCTTCAGCCCGAGACAAATCCCTTTCATCGCAACAATCTTTGGATGCTGGAATCGGCTGCTCGCTATGGTCACGAAAAGGTTGCCCTTATCTGTCTCTGGAATGGTGAAGGCGGCGATGCTCCTGGTGGAACGCAAGACTTCTTGGAGGAGGCGTCGCGCAGGACGATGCGCGTTTTCTGGTTAGATACACGAAAGCTTTGGTCTTGAAGGATACCCCGGAGCCTGATGGCCGCAAGGCGACCCAAACCGAAGCCGGACGAGGACCACCCCAAGGGCCGCAGCCACCGACCTCAACGCCGTCTGCGCGCGCTCTTCGCCACCGGAATATCCGCGCTTGCGGTAGAGGCCCCTAAGGTCTGAAGACGTTAAGATTGAAATTCTCTAGGTTCAGCCTTTGCTCCGCGACGGCTCCGCCGATTCTTTGCAAGTCGTCCAGCGCTTCGATCGAATCCAACTTCTGCACTCGGGTGGGCTCGATGTTCCCGCAACCAAGTGCCGCGAGCCCCTCTTGGGTGAGTTCCGCGTTGTATCGAACATAACGAAACAGCTTCTTGTCCAGTGGGCCGCTCGACGGGATCAAGTTGTCCAGCTCGCGGTCGATCAATGGGCCCGCGACACAATCGCCAAAGATCCGGCAGAGAGCATCCTGTTCGTTCAAAGCGGCATACATCAGTGCCGATGGAATGGCGGTCGCGTTAAAGATCAGGTTCATCTCGTCAGGACGTAGGCTGTAATTCTCTCCCGCGCTGGTGCCTGTGCCGATGGATACGATGAGCATGTGGTCGACACCCGTTTTCCAGCCCCGGCTCTTAACCGGTGCATGAACCCAATAGCGGTCGACCGTTGCCATCAGAAACATCTGGAAGGCCGGGTTGTTATACATCGTGATCCCGCCATCGACGAATACGAAGGGCTTTCCGCAGCAGTCGATCACCTCAGGAGGGAAATAGGTTGGAGCTGCGGTGCTCGCGCGCACCAATTGCCAGAGTGGGAAGCGCAAATTGCACGCTTCGTGCCTCGTGTCGTTATATTTCGCAAAGGGGTTGTTAGAAATCGCCCATGGCGAGTCGGTCGTAGCGTTGCGCATGACAAGAAGCAGAAGCGTTTCAAGCTCTGGAGCACCGAGGGTCGTGTCCTCACCAAAGACTTCCTTCAGCTTCTGTGCGAGCGGCTCGCGCTTATACTGGTACTGAAGGCGACGGATGATGCTCGCCTTGTCGAACATCGCGGCGCCGTTATTCAGATAGAAATCGAGGATCTTCTTCACCGGCATTCCGATGGAGATGCCGGCGGCAATGATTCCGCCCGTGCTGGTTCCGGCGACATAGTCGAAATAGTCTGCCAGACGATAGTCGGCGCGGTTGCTTGCCTTGATCAGCAATCGCTCGATTTCCTCTAGAATTTTCAACGAGAGGATGCCTCGGATTCCGCCCCCGTCGATAGCAAGAAGTTTGCGCGGCCCGCCACTCTCGAGCCGCGCTTTTAGATCAATCCGACATTCTGGAAGACGTCCCACCATGTGCTTCTCCCGCTTCTGAAACTCTGAAGGAGTCGAAACCCCAAGATGCCTCGATCGCTTATCGCTGCGGGACATGCAAAGTGGTAACCAAATAGGACCTAGCACATCCGTAGCACTACTCGATGCACCCTAACCTAAGCCTCAGGCCGAGGTTGTATTGTGAAGTTTCTCACAATCGCTGTTGTGGTTGGACGACGCAGCTCACCGCGGAGTGTCCGCGACGATCAACGGCGAGTTCGGCGGTCCGGCACCGTCTCACCCAAATTCGCGGTATTCGCGTATGCGTTGTTATGGAAGAGCTCGATTCTTTTTTTGGGCGGCCGATTGACCGGAACGAAACCGGGAGCGTTCGTCGGCACTCATCGTCGTTCAAACATTTCACGTAAGGATCGAGGAGATCCCGGTGGTCGGATTGAAGATCTGCCTGATGGAGGATTTCCCGTCGTGCTCTCGCTTGTGCGCGTTGATTCGGGCGAGGCGTCTCACCCACCGACTTGCCCGGGCAGGCGGGCCCAATCTTGCGACGAAGGCTAAGCAGGTCAACAAACGAGGAAACCTATCTCAAGCGCATATACGCGCACGATTCGAAAATGCGTGTAGGTCTTTAGACGCGAGCGCTTTTTCATGTTGAGCTCTGCGTTTCTGCGAGATGCTCGGTAATGAGCGAGAACGCCAGCGAAAAGAAAGCACTGTAGCTCCTCTGAGGCTTTCAGCGTCTCTTATGTCAAAGTACGTTTTCAGCGCTGCTCCAATCGTAACGCGCCGGCACTTCCGGGTGGATCCTGAGAGAGCGGATCGAAAGCCAACAGTCACTCCGAAGGCTTAACTATAGGCAAGGGGCTGGTCGCCAACGTTAACAGCCCGCGACCGTCTGTCCGTGCAGAAACGGGTATGCTCCTCCTGAGACAGACCAAGCGCGCCCGCACAAGCGCAGCCGTAGCGGCCACCATGAGTGCTATCAAACTTAGCAAATGTCAGGCATGCAAAAGGAGAGAAAAGTGCAAAGGCGAGCACGGCGATCTGCGAGCGGCGGAGCGGAGGGAGAACTTCGGCGAACGCATGACGCCTCAACGACGGTGTGCGAAATGCCTCCGCAGAAGATGATGCCTGCCTATCGCGTATTGTCCACTACGGAACCGGTCCGGGATCGGAATTCCCTCACTACTGACACATGGCTTTTAATGTAAGCCCCACAGGCAGCTTTGTCTCTGCGTTGGTTACCTGTACCGGTCGGGGCCAAATCCGGATAAGATGGAGACCTCAGTCGCAAGCATGCATGAGCATGCACGGCGAGACGTGATACTTCATTATGGATGGCGCAAAGTGGTCCCTAGCCTCCCCAGGGGAAGCAGATGCCAACGCAATGTTCCTTTCTTGGCAAAGTACGCGCTGCCCTCCTCGTCGTTGGGCTCGTGCTGGGGGCTACTGCTTCCGCGCAACAGGACTCGGGCGCTCCGCAGCAGCGCAAAATTAGCAGCCTACTCGAGCGCCAAGCTGATCTCGAGGTTCAAAAGCTTGGACTTAAGGCTAAAAAGCTCGACGAAGGCTTTGTCTCTTGGAAAAAGCTCAACGAGGACTTGCAGCAGCGCAAAATTGGCAGCCTGCTGGAGCGCAAAGCTGATCTCGAGGTTCAAAAGCTTGGACTTGAGGCTAAAAAGCTCAACGAGGACTCTCTCTTCTGGGGCAGATGGGGCCAGGCAATTATCGCAAGCATTGGCAGTTTTCTCAGCGCTGCATTTGCCGGTTTTGTTGCTTACTGTGTGGCTAAGCGGAATATTCTTGCTGCTGTGGAAGCAGCTCGCGAGAAGCAGGCCGCCGATCTGGACCAAGATAAGCGGAATATTCTCGTTGCTGTGGAAGCAGCTCGCGAGAAGCAGGCTGCCGATCTGGACCAAGCCACTCACGAAAAGAGGCTAGAAAGCTACGAGGGCGACAAAGGCCTCGCGAAGCATACTTCAGCGTTTGCTATCTATTTCCCTGCTGAACCTGAACCCATCGACCGCTACAAATGCGCGCAGATCGGTCAGGCTATCTCCAAGTGGTACTTTGAGTCGGGCTTGCTCTTGAGTACCGAGGCTCGCGATGCCTACTTGCGGCTGGCACGCGCCCTGACACGTGCATCATCCGTGGATGACCTGTGTGTTCCTAAGTCTCCCGATGACGTCAAGAAACTAACCCAGAAAAGTGTCGTCGAGGACTACCGTAAACATTTCAATATTGAGCAGCCCAACGACGAGAGGGTCGAGGCGTGGGAATTCGGAAAACCACGGCTGGGTGGCGTGAAGTGGTCGTCCAGCCTAAGAAGGTTCATCATTGAACAGCCCAGCGACGAGATGGCGGCACCGGCTGGCCAGGCGCAAGAGTATGAATTCAAAGACTATGTGTTCCTGCAGACGTTGAGCAGCCGGCTTCGAACTAGGCTTACTGAGGATATTCGCAGCCGCCGGCTACCAGGCCAGCGGACCCCGTCCGCGGGACCACCTGCTGCGGTACCTTCCTTGCCAGCGCCTGCTGTGGCACCTTCCTCGTCAGCACCACCCCCACCCCAGGGGGCGCTGGTTTGACTGTTTTCGATCTCGTGAGAATTAGTTTCTTTACCCAAGAAGGGCGCGAGGAACCCATCAGGGCTGGTGAGCTTTCACCAGCCCGCAGAACGCTCAGCTCGGAGTGTCGGTCGCAGGCGCTGGTTGGCATTCCGATTCTGGCTAGGCCAACCAGCTTGAAGTCGATTCGCGATAGCGCGGATCGCCTTGGAAGCTAGAGGATCGCAAATCCAAAGAGGGTCGCCAGCTTTGCAATAGGCCCAAGAACTGTACCGGCGTTAGAGACGAATTCCCCTATTAGCTTTGTCGACGCCGCCAAGGATCTTAGTGCTCCCTCGACGCGACCTCGATCAGGGCTCGCCTTTGCTGCCTCCGCCTCTAATTCAGCCACGTGTCCGGAAACCGATGCCCTTGCGCCGTCAGGAAGAGCGAGCTTTCCGATCGCCGCTTTGAGCTCCTCAAGCGAGGCTCGGAATTCAGCGAGATCTCCAGAAGAGACGGCTTGGCTTGCTCTAGCATTTCTTCCAACGGCCATGACCTGAGCGCTGACGCTTTCAGCAACTATACCTTCGTTTCCCGAGGGGATGTCCTTGATGGTCATGACGCATGCACCTTGGTGTTGAGAGGATTTTTCGCAGCCTGGCTCGTTTGCGCAGTAGCGCCTTGGCCAACAGCCATTGCCTGCGCCGTCACATCTCCGCCTTGAACCATGAGACCAGAGTTATAGATGGTCATGGCCTTGTTCCGCAGGTCGGAGACGTCCACACCATGATCCTCCATATAGCTGCAGATCAGCTCCACGATCGTCTGATCAAATGCCTTCACCGCAAAATCCAAGTCCGCCTTTTGGGAAAAATGATCGAACTTTTCGTCCATCATCTCCCGCCGCGTGCTTTCGGCGGACCCGTAGTTAAAGATTGGGTTCGTTTCTAGGCTCTTTTCGTAGTCTTTCTTGATCCTCGCGATTGATCTGCCGAGCATGGCAACAGCAATCAAGTTGTAAGTTTCAGCGATCACTATAAATGGACTGCCAATTGCTCCCGCAATGAATCCGCCGACCTTTGTCTTCAAAGTCTTATCATAGAAGTTAGTGCTATCGACGACCTTGAACTCCTTCGAGGGCGGGGTAAGAACGAACCTGCTAGTCTCTATATAGAATATCCGCCCCTGGAGTGCTGTTCTAACCACGTGCGTCAAAATCAGCTCGCCGTCCCAGCGGATGTCATGAAATAAGAAGTAGCCGCGAACAAGATTGGGGTGTTGCTGAGCGAGCTGGGCTACGGTCGCCTCATCTAGAAACACATTCGGCTGTTTGGTATTTGGCTCGCGCGAAATCATCGGCAGCAAGGCTGCATCCTCGCCACGGACTGCCACGATATGCCTTACGAGAAGATCGCCGAAACCGCTTCCCGGCAATTCTCGCTTAATCGCGGCCTCGATTTCGGCAGAGGAGATCGGATGAATCTTGGCAACGCTTGATGCAATTTGTGCAGGTCGTTCAATGTCCACGGTGAACGACCATTTTCCAATCGGAAGCCCGGCGAATTTAAAGGGATCGAAATCCTTATAGACAAGCACACGCTGCTCGTAGGAACCCAACCCAACGTCGAGCTTTCTATCATGCGGTGCATCAAGCAGCTGCGCCGCCATACCCAAGTTGAATTTGCTCTTGGAAAACTTGTCTAGCTCGCCCTGAACATCTGCCTTGTGTTTGCCGACGGCAACGGCCGCGAATAGGAAGATGAGAACGTATATTACTTCAGGCATACCAAAAAGAGCAGCCAGCACCGTCATTGCAAGAAGAATGGCGCACAGCCTGCGATGAGCCGCCTCCGCACTCTCCACCTTCCGGGCCAAGTACACGATGGGACGCGGGTCAAGTCCGATCTCCAAGGAAGGTGCGGCAATGGGGTTCATTGCCTTTAGCAAAAGGCCTCTGCGGAACGCTGCTCCTCGCGAGTAGACGCCCGCGAGTGCTAGCCTCATAACCTCGAAACAACTTGGCCATGTCGGCGCCCCGATATTGGCGTCCGGTAGGGGCTTCGGAACTCTATTCAGCATGACTACTCTCCCTAAGCAGGGTCGTCGCAGCAGCCGAATCCGTATGCACAGCCGACTAAGATAGCTCCCGACTGGTAACCCGAAGATCTCAACTTCAACGCAGGTGAGAGTTTCTCAAATTTGAATATTCGCTCAGACGCACATAATATAGCTGCGTAATCACGCTGCGGTCGGCGTAAGACCATCAGGGCCTGTCAACAAGTTGCTTTACCGGCAACATCAACGAAATGCCGTAACGACCGAGAATATACCTTGCTACCAAAATTCCATTAGGGCTCACTTTTTTAAGCCCGTTTGCAACGCTATCACAAGTTGCCTTCCAGTCAAGCAACAGCCGTGGCCGATCTCATTCGCCACGTTCACAAATAGCGGAGCTGCGATGTCACCGGCGAACTGCCGAGCAAAAAGTTCATGAGTTGGGGCCGCGAAAAACAAAAGCCGGCATCAAAATATCCCGTCGCGGTATCAAATCAGATCCACCGCGTCGCATGACAATCGGCAAACGGCCTCACGGTGCCCTCGATTGGTTCCGCGATGGCTCGCAATTCGCCCGGTCGCGGTATCAATTCAGGGCACACATATAGTTTACCATGGAGGTAGCACGTAAAAGGGTGCAAAAGCCCGGAACAGCGCCTGCAGGAAAGCCTGCTCAGTCCAGCGTTGCAAGTGCGCGCAAAACCGCCGTGCGCGCTTCGGGGTTGTGTGATAAAATGCGACACTAAGGCGCGAGGGGCGCGTGGAGAAATGGAGAAGCTGTTAGAGCAACTTGGTTACACGACACCGTTCATCTACGCGGCTGCGGCTTACCGTCTTTTTTCTTGGCTTGATGAAAATGCGTCGGACAAAGGGAAGGCGACGCTTGCGGGCGCAATGAACCTGCGTGACTACGAGAATGAGGAAATCGCTGCGGCTTTGGTGGAGTTTTTTGATAAGATATACACTCGCCCCCTTCTCACTCTTCGTGCATTCTCGCGTTCATTGCTCTTCACGCTGATAGCAACACTCGTGGTGTTGTTTGAGATGCGAGGTCTTGCGCCAGCATTTGTCGAGACTACAACGGCCTTCCTCATCGGAGGAACGATCATTGCTTATCCGTTCAACGCTGTTACGGACTATGTTTCACTATTCATAATCAGGCCATGGCTTAGGCGAATAGGCACGCGCCCGATTCTAGCGTTACTGACAGGCACATTGCTCGGATTTTTGGTTGTTGGTTTCGGTACGGCGGCGCGAACAATGGTCTACATTTGGTTGGCTCTCAATCCCAGCAGGATCGACCGCCTCCCGTACGCTCTGTATCAAACCTTCTTCGCCAGTTATCCTGCGCTTTTAGTGTTCTCTTGGTTGCCGCTCATGGCCGTTGCTATCGCTATAGCTCGTGCGATGAACCCAATATCGCGGACTGTCCAAATTGGCCAGCGACTTCTAAGGGACGGTAGCGATCATCCGCTGAAGGTCGTGGGATGCTTTGCCGCAATCATTGTTTTTGTTATTGCGATGGCATGGCAAAGCCTGTTTAGCGGAGCGCGCCCTCAAGGAGCGCTGTAGCGAGCGAACCGCCTTCTCCCGACGGATTTTGAGACTAGACGCGCGAGCGGGCGAGGCAGAATTTCTGCAAATTGAAAGGGCAGCAAAGAATGCGCGATTACATTACTAAGGCGCGTGCTAATGAGTTTCGGCCAGGTCAGCTTTGCTCCTGAAGCGGCGGGATTGCCGCGCGGCAGCGAAATGGCGCGATGGGCCAACAGGCGACAATCCACTACGATCGAGCATCGATCCCGAATGTGGCTGCGTGCGACGCGGACAAGCAAACATCGTGTGGCTAAGGGGCGTGGTAGCAACGTTGGTCACCAAACTCAGCCGGTTTAGGTATGCGTCCCGTGCCGGTTTCGCTACAAATTCCTCCGCACCAGCCAGCATTGCCTTCAACACCTAAGGACCGACGGCAATAGCTCGTGCAGCTGTTGTAATCGGGAAAGCATTGCCATCCAGCGTCAGCTTGTCGGCCTGACCTCTCGACAGACGTCGATGTCCTTTGTCGTTGTCGCTCGTCGTAGTCTCTTTGTGCCTTCTCTTCATAGTCGCGCCGACTCTGTTCCATTCTTTCTCGTTCTGCACGTTTCTTTGCGTCGGTGTCTCCCGAGTTGGCCTGATCATTGAAGCAGGGCACCCACTGTCCAGCAGAATTGTAACAGCCCTCGCGCTTGTTCGGGCCTCCTTCATGCACAGCCGAACTCTGAGCAAATGAAATGGAAACTCCAGCAACTACAAACATGTACGCAATAAAAAAAATTAGAGCATTTCTCATTTGCGGCCTCCTCCGAAGAACGGGATCAACGCTGACCCGTCAGCGTTTCAATTCGGCTTTCCTCACTCCTTTTCTCCACCCCCATTGCGTGGGAAAAAAGCGCGAGCAGGTATGAACTACTTCACAACCAGTGGGGAAAATGCCCTCAACCGGCTTTAAAGAGTCGCGGAGAGCCGCTTGCTTGTGGACTAGGCAACTCGTCTGCATGACGAAAGGCGCATTTAGTTGAAAGATACTGCATGCCACTGAATGGGGTCTGACCTGGTGGACCTGCGATGTCACCGGAGAACTGCCGAGCAAGAAGTTCATGAACTGGGGCCACGAAAAAACAAAACGCGGTATCAAAATATCCCGTCGCGGTATCAAATCAGATGCACCGCGTCGCATGAAAGTCAGCAAAACCCCCCTCACGGTGCCCTCGATTGGTACCGTGAGGGCTCACAAGCCAGCAGCCGCGGTATCAATCCAAGGCACACATATAGTTTACCATAGGGGTAAGGCGGCTCGCGAAGCGCGCTACCCAATAGCGCCGTAGCGGGTGAGCCGCCGCTGCTCAAGAGGGACCACCATGACGAAAGCCAAAGCAATCCGACGGCGAGCTAAGGAGCCGCCGCCGAAGGTTCACAAGCTGGATAGTTCAGTTCAAATCCGAAGCTCAAATATATCGGTGGCTCAAGTTTTGACGCTTGGAACAACACCATCGTAGGCCAAGCCGCCGGCTCCATCTGGCACGGGCACAATCCCGACACCGATCGAGTTCACGAACGGCAGGTGGCGTCGCTGAGCCTCCTTGCTGCCATTTCGCCGAACGATGAATTCGAGGGTATGCTGGCGGCTCAGCTTCTCGCCTCGCACAATGCGGCAATGGAGTGTTATCGGCGGGCGATGATTGCCGAGCAGACACTTGAAGGCCGCAAAGAAAATCTAGGTCAGGCGAACAAGCTGTCTCGCACGCACGCCGCGTTGCTGGAGGCATTGAACCGGCATCGCGGCAAGGGGCAACAGAAAGTCACCGTCGAGCACGTTCACGTCCACAGCGGCGGACAAGCAATTGTCGGCAACGTCCAAGGGGGTGGGGTGCTCACAAAATCCGAGGATCAACCCCATGCTCTTGGATATGCGGCGGGCGAAACGTTGCGGAGCGAAAACTCGGAGCGGGAAGCCGTGCCAGTCGCCGGCGATGGCAAATGGTAGGTGTCGGATGCACGGCGGTCCCTCGCCGGGAGCACCTAAAGGAAATCGCCACGCGTACAAGCATGGGCGTTACACAGCGGAGTCCATTGGACACCGGCGGAGATTGTCCGCGTTGCTTTTAGCGATGAAGGCGCTTGCAGGTATGGCTCACGATTAAGTTGCGCCAATGCATGCTCTCGGGGACGAACCAAACCGATGGCCTTGCCGTCCACCGGCTAATAACAGCAATCAATATTGGTACGGCGGGATACTAACAGCGAGCGGAACGGTGCCAGCAGCGCGCCAGTCGCTTGCGATAGCTGTGCAGCCGGTGCCGATTGCAATTGCTCGTTGACTACGCGCGCTCCCGTCCGATTAAGCGACCGCAATTCCGAAGCGTCGGTAAGCGCTTAGCCGGAACCCTTGCTTCGGGATCGGGATAGCTGTGCGAAGAAGCCTCCGGCTTGGACGGAGGTTTGGGATGGGATTGGACAGCAAAAAGGACGTCCATTTGGACGGCTCATCGGCGGGGGCGGTGAGCCGGCTGGAGGTTCTTGAAGGGCCATCGGGGCGCCGCGTGCGTTCGGAAGCTGAGAGAGCCCGGATCGTCGCCGAGAGTCTGCTACCCGGCGCCCAGGTGTCCGAGGTGGCGCGCAAGCACGGAGCGACGCGCTGGCAGATTTACGATTGGCGACGACGCTTTCGACAGCGAGGCATGTTGGCGCCGTGCGAGGTATCGCAGTCGACATTCGCACCGCTGGTCGTGGAAAGCGCGTTGAAGGAGCGTCACGTTCCGGCGATCAAGCTTGAGATCTCGATCGGTGATGTCGTGCTGCGGACGGACACAGCCATAGATGGCGAGCAGCTGTCCCGGGTGATCCGCGCAGTGCGAGCGTCACGATGATCGCGGCCGGTGCCGATCTGAAGATTTACATCGCGACGCGGCCGATCGACTTCCGCTGTGGCCACGATGGGCTTGCGGCGAAGGTGCAGGAGATGCTTCGTCTCGACCCGTTCAGCGGCGCAGCCTTCGTGTTCCGATCGAAACGAGCGGACCGGATCAAGATTTTGGTCTGGGATCGAACGGGCCTGGTGTTAGTGCACAAGCGTCTCGAAGGTTGCAGGTTCGTTTGGCCAACGATTGCAGACGGCGTGATGCGCATATCGCCGGCGATGTTCGCAGCCCTGTTCGAGGGGCTGGATTGGAGGTTGGTCCGCCCGGAAGAAGCGCGACGTCCCCAGGCGGCTGGATAGCTGCGGCAGAATGACTCGGCAGCTATTTTGAATGTGGCACGTGCGGCGGCGATGTGCTCGAAATAGCGCATGAGCATCGCGGCGCTGCGCGACGAAAATGAACAACTCAAAGCGCTTTTGGCGCAAACGCAGGCGGCGTTGAGCGAGCATCAGGGGGCGCTGGCGGCGTCGGAGGAAGCGCGGCGTCGGCTGGAGGTCATCCTCGGCGAATTGCGACGCGAGAAGTTCGGCGCGAAGTCCGAGAAGCTGCGGCCAGATCAGTATCACTTACCGCTGGAAGACGTAGAGATCGCGCAAGGCATCCTGGACGCCGCGCAGGAGAGAGCCGAGGCTGTGATCAAGGGCCGATCGCGGAGCGTGCCGGATCAAGGTTCTCATCGCAATCGCGGCTGCTTGCCTGCCCATTTGCCGCGGGTGGAACGGATCATCGAGCCTGCGAGCACGCTCTGTCCGTGCGGTTGCGGCGCCATGACGAAGATCGGCGAGGACGTCAGCAAACGCCTCGACGTGATCCCGGCGCAATGGCGGGTGTTGGTCACGCGCCGCCCGAAATACATCTGTCGCCGCTGCTCGGGCCCTGTCGTGCAGGCGCACGCACCGGAGCACGTCGTGCCCAGCGGGCTGCCGACCGAAGCGGCCATTGCGCACGTGATCGTCTCCAAGTTTGGCGACCATACGCCGTTTTACCGTCAGGCCGAGATCTATGCGCGCCAGGGGATCCGGCTTGATCGGGCAACACTGGGCAACTGGTCCGGCCGCGCCTGCTTCCATCTTCAGCCCATCGCGGACCACATGCGCCGCCGCCTGGCCATGGCGGATCGTCTGTTCATGGACGAAACCACGGCGCCGGTGCTCGATCCCGGGCGAGGCCAAACGAAGAAGGGCTACTTCTGGGCGATCGTCTCCGACGACCGCGGCCACAGCGGCCCAAGTCCGCCGATCGTGCTGTTCCGATATGCCCCCGGTCGCAGCGGTGCCTTCGCGGAGCAGTTCCTGGACGGCTTTGGCGGACGCTTCCTGCAATGCGATGCCTATGACGGTTATGACCGGCTGACCGAAGTCGCTCGACCGCAAGGGCCATGGACGCTCGTGCATTGCTGGAGCCATTTGCGCCGGCGCTTCGTTAAATTGGCCCGTAACAGCAAATCGCCGATCGCCGAGGCCGCCGTTCGGCACATCGCGCAGCTTTACGCCATTGAAGCCATGGTACGCGGTGCATCGCCGGACACGCGGCTGGCCGCCCGCAAGGAGCATTCGTCGCCCCTCATCGCTGCTTTAAAGCCGTGGTTTGAGAAACAGCTTTCTATGATCTCCAGCGGTTCGACGCTCGCCGAGGACATCCGCTACGCGCTCAATCACTGGCAAGGGCTGACCCGCTTCCTCGAAGACGGGCGCCTCGAGCTCGACACGAACCCTGTCGAGAACGCCATCCGGCCAGTCTGCCTGACCAGAAAAAATGCGCTCTTCGCGGGCCATGAAATTGGGGCTGAAAATTGGGCCTTGCTGGCGTCGATCGTTGCCACCTGCAAGCTCAACGACGTCAACCCGGCTGCCTACATCGCCGAAACACTCGAGGCGATCATCGACGGCCATCCCCATAGCAGAATCGAAGACCTCATGCCGTGGCGATTCCGCAAAACGTCAAGCCTGCCTCAATAGGGTCCCGGCTGAGCGCTTACAAGCGTCGAGAGCTTCCCTCAGATTCTTGGGCGCATCAAATGCATTCAAGGACGGTCGTTATATGACAGAGGCAGCTGCACGAAGACGAGAGATATCCGCAGCTAGTCCGAGGCGCTGCCTCGTCCTTACATCCGTGCCGAAAGTAGCGGCGCGCCCCAAACGGGGGACTGCATCGGGCCGGATAGCAGGACTGACCTAAAGCATCCGAGTTGATACTTATTCAAATCCCAAAAAATAAAAGGGCCGCAAAATGCAGCCCTTTTTACCCACAGAATGCCCAGAAAACTAGTCGCCTTCGCCAGTGTCAGGATATCTCATCACACGCGCTCCAAAAGTTGCCTTTTAAAGGTGGGCGGTAACCCAAGATCTGTCAAGCGTTAACTGCTCTACCGCGGATGTGTTCCATCACGTTCCGGACCCGGACCGTGCTTCCTGAGAAGCCAAAGGGCATGATCAAGCATATCCCTTTCGCGTTCATTAAGATGGCTAGTCGTGGCGTAATAAGATCGGGTCGAGTTGACGTCTGATGAGTGCTCGATGCTGTCGCGATCCGGGCCGGTTTGCGGTCCACTCAGCAGATGCTCAATCCGCTCAGCTGCTAAAACCGCCTTTTCCGTTTCCCCAAGGAAGGCATTGGCCCGGCAAATCGTATCGATCCAATTCAATCGGTCGCGCGATGCTGTTGCCAAATCCACGTGAGCTTCCAAGGTTTCCAGGCATACGCGTACGTAAGCGCTTAGCCGGAACCCTTGCTTCGGGATCGGGATAGCTGTGCGAAGAAGCCTCCGGCTTGGACGGAGGTTTGGGATGGGATTGGACAGCAAAAAGGACGTCCATTTGGACGGCTCATCGGCGGGGGCGGTGAGCCGGCTGGAGGTTCTTGAAGGGCCATCGGGGCGCCGCGTGCGTTCGGAAGCTGAGAGAGCCCGGATCGTCGCCGAGAGTCTGCTACCCGGCGCCCAGGTGTCCGAGGTGGCGCGCAAGCACGGAGCGACGCGCTGGCAGATTTACGATTGGCGACGACGCTTTCGACAGCGAGGCATGTTGGCGCCGTGCGAGGTATCGCAGTCGACATTCGCACCGCTGGTCGTGGAAAGCGCGTTGAAGGAGCGTCACGTTCCGGCGATCAAGCTTGAGATCTCGATCGGTGATGTCGTGCTGCGGACGGACACAGCCATAGATGGCGAGCAGCTGTCCCGGGTGATCCGCGCAGTGCGAGCGTCACGATGATCGCGGCCGGTGCCGATCTGAAGATTTACATCGCGACGCGGCCGATCGACTTCCGCTGTGGCCACGATGGGCTTGCGGCGAAGGTGCAGGAGATGCTTCGTCTCGACCCGTTCAGCGGCGCAGCCTTCGTGTTCCGATCGAAACGAGCGGACCGGATCAAGATTTTGGTCTGGGATCGAACGGGCCTGGTGTTAGTGCACAAGCGTCTCGAAGGTTGCAGGTTCGTTTGGCCAACGATTGCAGACGGCGTGATGCGCATATCGCCGGCGATGTTCGCAGCCCTGTTCGAGGGGCTGGATTGGAGGTTGGTCCGCCCGGAAGAAGCGCGACGTCCCCAGGCGGCTGGATAGCTGCGGCAGAATGACTCGGCAGCTATTTTGAATGTGGCACGTGCGGCGGCGATGTGCTCGAAATAGCGCATGAGCATCGCGGCGCTGCGCGACGAAAATGAACAACTCAAAGCGCTTTTGGCGCAAACGCAGGCGGCGTTGAGCGAGCATCAGGGGGCGCTGGCGGCGTCGGAGGAAGCGCGGCGTCGGCTGGAGGTCATCCTCGGCGAATTGCGACGCGAGAAGTTCGGCGCGAAGTCCGAGAAGCTGCGGCCAGATCAGTATCACTTACCGCTGGAAGACGTAGAGATCGCGCAAGGCATCCTGGACGCCGCGCAGGAGAGAGCCGAGGCTGTGATCAAGGGCCGATCGCGGAGCGTGCCGGATCAAGGTTCTCATCGCAATCGCGGCTGCTTGCCTGCCCATTTGCCGCGGGTGGAACGGATCATCGAGCCTGCGAGCACGCTCTGTCCGTGCGGTTGCGGCGCCATGACGAAGATCGGCGAGGACGTCAGCAAACGCCTCGACGTGATCCCGGCGCAATGGCGGGTGTTGGTCACGCGCCGCCCGAAATACATCTGTCGCCGCTGCTCGGGCCCTGTCGTGCAGGCGCACGCACCGGAGCACGTCGTGCCCAGCGGGCTGCCGACCGAAGCGGCCATTGCGCACGTGATCGTCTCCAAGTTTGGCGACCATACGCCGTTTTACCGTCAGGCCGAGATCTATGCGCGCCAGGGGATCCGGCTTGATCGGGCAACACTGGGCAACTGGTCCGGCCGCGCCTGCTTCCATCTTCAGCCCATCGCGGACCACATGCGCCGCCGCCTGGCCATGGCGGATCGTCTGTTCATGGACGAAACCACGGCGCCGGTGCTCGATCCCGGGCGAGGCCAAACGAAGAAGGGCTACTTCTGGGCGATCGTCTCCGACGACCGCGGCCACAGCGGCCCAAGTCCGCCGATCGTGCTGTTCCGATATGCCCCCGGTCGCAGCGGTGCCTTCGCGGAGCAGTTCCTGGACGGCTTTGGCGGACGCTTCCTGCAATGCGATGCCTATGACGGTTATGACCGGCTGACCGAAGTCGCTCGACCGCAAGGGCCATGGACGCTCGTGCATTGCTGGAGCCATTTGCGCCGGCGCTTCGTTAAATTGGCCCGTAACAGCAAATCGCCGATCGCCGAGGCCGCCGTTCGGCACATCGCGCAGCTTTACGCCATTGAAGCCATGGTACGCGGTGCATCGCCGGACACGCGGCTGGCCGCCCGCAAGGAGCATTCGTCGCCCCTCATCGCTGCTTTAAAGCCGTGGTTTGAGAAACAGCTTTCTATGATCTCCAGCGGTTCGACGCTCGCCGAGGACATCCGCTACGCGCTCAATCACTGGCAAGGGCTGACCCGCTTCCTCGAAGACGGGCGCCTCGAGCTCGACACGAACCCTGTCGAGAACGCCATCCGGCCAGTCTGCCTGACCAGAAAAAATGCGCTCTTCGCGGGCCATGAAATTGGGGCTGAAAATTGGGCCTTGCTGGCGTCGATCGTTGCCACCTGCAAGCTCAACGACGTCAACCCGGCTGCCTACATCGCCGAAACACTCGAGGCGATCATCGACGGCCATCCCCATAGCAGAATCGAAGACCTCATGCCGTGGCGATTCCGCAAAACGTCAAGCCTGCCTCAATAGGGTCCCGGCTGAGCGCTTACACGCGTACGTCCTCAATTGGAATTTCAGAGGGTATCTCGTCGGAGCCAAGAAGCGCCATGTATTCGACCGCATAGTACAACGCGTTGTTTGCGTTTCGGGCTTGGGCTAGCTTGCTTTGGGGCTGCAGCTCTTGCGAGAGCTTGGTAGCCCTCTTGGTGTGCGTATAGGCTTCGACTAGAAGCCGCAGACGTTCGGCTTTTTTATCGTGTTCGTCGGCCAGCAAAAGGCTCTTTCGCCATGTGACATACCCTCTATTGCGAGGGATCAAGACGTGAAGCCAATGACCGGAGGGTAGATATCTGTCAGTTGATAGCAGAGATTCAGCTTTGGCATATTTGGTCAATGACGAATCGAACTCTCCTAGCCGCGTAAGCGCCTGCGCGTATCTGTAGTAAACTACCACGCTGTTTGGCGACTTTTCCTGAGCGTCGCTGTAGATCTTAATAGCTTCGTCGATAGACGCTTTCTTTCCAGCAGAGAGGAGGCAAAAAGCTCTTTCCATTTTGGAGAAGAACTCAGCAGCCTCCCCTTGCCTAGCAGAACCGAACGATGCATTCGGCAACAGTGCAGAGGAGGCGGAGAAGAGGTCCGCAGCTTCCAAGAAAGCTTCCACAGTAGAGGGTGCGCTTTGACCAGCCGTGCGGGCCAACTCCATCGCCTGTTCGCGCTTGTCATATGCACTCCTAAGTGCTGAAAGAAGCTCCTCTCCGGCGTCGCCAATTTGTCCAAGTGCTTCTTCGACATTATCGACCGGGACAAACGGGTCAATTTCAGGCCTTGGTCGCGCGTCAATAGCTTGATTCTTGATGATGCCTGCATATTGCGCGCATCCGTCGGTAAAAGACTTCAGAACGTTGAGATGCGGCTGCCAGCTCTCCAGAATGGCTTCCGACGATGCTGACTTGTTCCGATTTGACGAGTACCGCAGCTTGTGATCGATCTCACCCCATGCGTCTTCGAACACTGTCCGAATTTGTATCTCAATCGGCACTTTCGCAACCTCGCCATCGTGGCGAACGCTGGAAAATGCAATCAGGTGCACGGAGGAGTAACCCGTCTCAACCTGCATCACTTCAGTATCGACCAGAGGGTAACCGAAAGACTCGAACACCGTTCGAAGGCGGCTTGTTATGGCTTCGGGGTCCCCGACGGATGCATTCGTATAGATTATCTTTTCTTTGAGCTCGTCCTTCACAAATGGAGACAGGCCAGAGTCATCGCCCTCATGTCTAATCATGCGCAAGAAGACCCTTGCTGCTTCGATGACGTCTTGTCGCGCATGCAGGCCGCGGAGTACATCGGCGTCAGCGCCTCAACATTCGACAAGATGGTCACCGAAGGTGAAATGCCCGCGCCGAAGCGAATTAGAGGTCGCGTTATCTGGGATCTCAAAGGAGTCGATCGTGCCTTTGAAGCGCTCAGCAATGCCGACGGAAATCCTTGGGATTAAACCGATGCGCATCCGCCTCAAATTCCTTTGCGAAGATCGCGATCGTCACGGGAATGTCCGCTGTTACGTTCGAATGCCGGGGAAACCTAAAGTGCGCATTCGGACACTGCCGGGCACGCCGGAATTTATGGAAGAGTATCATGCCGCAGTTTCTGCCGCGGCTCCCGACACAGTTCGACAAGCTAATGAAGCCAAGAAAGGGTCATTTCGTCATCTCTGCATTCGCTACTATGCGAGCGCGGCGTACAGGGCGCTGGATAGCAGCACGCAGAGCTGGCAACGGCGCGCGCTCGACGAGATTGCACAGGATCACGCGGCCAAGCCGGTCGCGATGATGCAAGCTCGCCACGTTCGGAGAATGCGCGATGCGAAATCTGCGACGCCGGCTGCAGCAAATCAACTTTTGAAGGCGCTTCGCGCGTTGTTTTCCTGGGCCAACGAAGCCGAGGAAACGACAGTTAATCCCACGATCGGTGTGAAAAAGCTGAAATATCGATCTGACGGACATCACACCTGGACCAACGAAGAGATTCAACAATTTTACAAGCGGCATCCGATCGGTTCACAAGCGCGGCTCGCTCTGGACTTGCTGCGCTACACGACAGGCCGGCGCGAGGACGCACCACGCCTTGGTCGTCAGCACATTCGCGACAACAGGATTCGCTTCCGACAAGCAAAGAACGAACACCGCAATCCGATTGACATCGATATTCCGCTGCATCCAGAACTGGCGGCGAGCATCGCTGCCGCGAACGTCGGCACCCAATTGACGTTCTTGCTCACCCAATTTGGAAAGCCGTTCACGGCTAACGGCTTCGGAAACAAGTTCAAAGATTGGTGTCGCCAGGCGGATCTTCCGCACTGTTCAGCCCATGGCGTCCGCAAAGCAACGTCGACGGCCCTCGCTGAATCCGGTGCCACGCCGCACGAGATCATGGCGATAACGGGACACCAAACCTTGGAAGAGGTTGAACGCTACACGAAGGCGGCCAGCCGCAGGAAGATTGCTGATGCTGCCATGTCGAAGTTGAGATGAAGAGGTGTAACAGCAGACCACATGTGAACACATAGCGCACACACAGTGTCCCACCGGAAATCAGAATGGGACAAACATCGAAAATTTGGCAGGGATTACAATGATAAAATTAGCAGATGGCGCTCCCTAGGGGAATCGAACCCCTGTTTCAGCCTTGAGAGGGCTAGGTTGCAACAGTGAGTTCGTTGCCGCGAGCTCCTAGAGCCCAATCTTTCCGGGCCAAGGATTAGATCGCAGCTCCCCAGCTTCGCCTCGCCACGTTGCTGATCGAAGGATTCAAGCAACGATGCGCTTCAAGGATTAGATTGCAGAACGCGAGGATCTTGGGCCGCTACCGATTTGCTACGGTACTCGCCCGCCCGATGCCATCCTCGGGATCGATGTTGTTATCTAATTGATGTAAAACGATTTTTTTGGTAGCGGGAGAGGGACTCGAACCCCCGACCCCAGGATTATGATTCCCGTGCTCTAACCAGCTGAGCTACCCCGCCACAGGGTCGCGAGGGCCGAAACAGGCCGATCTCGCGAACGCGCGGCATATAAAGAAGGGGGCGACGGGAAGTCAATCCGCCTTCGCTAAAAGCTTCGGCGCGACAAGGCCGCCTGGAGCTGATTTCGCGCCGGAATCGGCGATTTTTGGGCGCAGGATTCGTGATTTTCCCACACCAGACTCGCGGAGAGTCCCCCTCACCCGAAATCCGCGCCTACCGCGGATTTCGGCCTCTCACCGCAGGCGGGGAGAGGCGAAGATTCTCTCTTATTTCGGCCGGACCGTGGGGTCGCCGCCAGGGCTGCCGGGGGGCGGGATGACGGGCATGGCGCCATCCGTGCTGGGCGCTGGGGCGTGCATGTCGGGGTCGACGCCGGAGGGCGGGCAGAGCACGCCGTCGGATTTTGCCAGCTTGTCGCCGAGCGGTTCCCGGGACTGGCCGGTGGTGGTGCCGTCGGGCGCGGTGGCTCGGTTCGGGCGGTCCTGCGGCGCGCAGTCGGCGGCGCGTTGGGTGGATGGCGGCGCGGTCGCTTGCGGCGGCGTTGCCGGGGCGGGCGGGGCCTGCGCGATCGCGGCGCCTGAGGCGGCGATCACAAGGCTGGCCAGGATGATGTTTGCTGTGGTGTGCATGGGAAGGAAACGCGCGGGCATGGCCCGGCGTTCCCACCGCCGAACATTACGATTTGTGGTAGCGGATCAGCGAGAAATGGCCCATCGGCGGCATCGGGCGGCGCTCGGCGAGCGTGACGCCGCCGTGCTTGGCGGCCCAATTGACCAAGCGGGCCCACGGGAATTCCGGGCGCCAGCCGAGGCGGCGGGCGAGTGGCGCAAACGCGAGCTCGGAGAGTTTGCGAAAACCCTTTTCGGCGCCGATGTGGTTGACCAGAATCAGCTCGCCGCCGGGCTTGAGCACGCGCACGAACTCGTCGAGCGTGCCTTCGGGATCGGGCACGGCGGTGATGACATATTGCGCGACCACCGCATCGAAGGCGGCGTCGGGGAACGCGAGGTTCTTCGCGTCCATCACCGAGAGCACTTCGACGTTGGAGAGACGCAAACTCCGCACGCGCGCCTGCGCCTTGCGCAGCATCGGCTCGGAAATATCGACGCCGCAGATTTTTGTGGTGCGCGAATAATCCGACAGCGAGAGCCCGGTGCCGACGCCGACGTCGAGGATGCGGCCGCCGATGCGGTCGGCCTCCGCGATGGTCGACTGCCGGCCGGCATCGAACACCTTGCCGAACACGAGATCGTAGACCGGCGCCCAGCGGCCATAGGCCTTCTCGACCCCGGCCCGCGAGATGTCTGCTGCCATGCCCCCTGCCCTGCCTGATACTCTACTGATAGATGACGGTCATTGGTGATGTCGGTCCTCGCCGCGAACTCGGTCTGTGCCTCTCCCGCTTGCGGGAGAGGTCGACACGCTCGCAAGAGCGTGGCGGGTGAGGGTTCTTTCCGCTCGCGATATATCGCTGATGGAGAGAGCCCCCTCCCCAACCCTCCCCCGCAAGCGGGAGAGGGAGTGCACTGCCTTCGCGGTAGCAGTTGGGCCCAATCTCGACAAGATCAGCCGCGCACGGCTTCGGCGAGCGGACGCGCTGTGTGGCCAGCGACCTTCGCCGCGGCGCTCTGGATGAAGCCGCCGCCGAGCACGCGCGCCTGACCGCTGGGCGCGTCGTAGAACACGCAGGCTTGTCCCGGCGAAACGCCCTCTTCGCCGGCAACGAGCTCGACCTCGTAGTGACCATCGGCGCCGCGCAGCCAGGCCGGCTGCGGCGCGCGCGTGGAGCGCACGCGGACGAACAGCTCGAGACCATTGCCGATCACGCGGTCGATGTCGCCGCCGCCGATCCAGTTGACGTCGCGCAAGGTGATGCGGTGCATCCTCAGCGCATCGCGCGGGCCGACCACGACGCGGCGGTTGGCGGCCTCCAGCCGCACCACGAACAGCGGGGCGGCGGCCGCGATGCCGAGGCCGCGGCGCTGGCCGATGGTGAAATTGGCGATGCCGTGATGCTGGCCGAGCACGCGGCCGTCGAGATCGACGATGTCGCCGGGGTCCATCGCGTTCGGACGCAGACGGGTGATGATGTCGGTGTAGCGGCCCGTCGGCACGAAGCAGATGTCCTGGCTGTCGTGCTTGTCGGCAACGGAGAGACCGAAGCGGCGCGCCAGCTCGCGCGTCTCGGGCTTGGTCATGTCGCCGAGGGGAAAGCGCAGATAATCGAGCTGCTCCTGCGTGGTCGCGAACAGGAAATAGCTCTGGTCGCGGTCGGCATCGGCGGCGCAGACCAGCGCGCGCGAACCGTCATCGCGGCGGCGCGAGGCGACGTAATGGCCGGTGGCAAGCGCAGTGGCGCCGAGCTCGCGCGCGGTCTTCAGCAGGTCGCGAAACTTGACGCTGCGGTTGCATTCGATGCACGGCACCGGCGTTTCACCGAGCGCGTAGCTGTCGGCAAAATTGTCGATGACGGACTCGCGAAAGCGGTCCTCGTAGTCGAGCACGTAATGGGGAATGCCGAGCTTTGCGGCGACGTCGCGGGCGTCGTGGATGTCCTGGCCGGCGCAGCAGGCGCCCTTGCGGTGGGTCGCGGCGCCATGGTCGTAGAGCTGCAACGTGATGCCGACGACGTCATAGCCTTCAGCCTTCAACAGCGCAGCCGTCGTCGAGGAATCGACGCCGCCCGACATGGCAACGACGACCCTGGTGTCCTCAGGACGGCCTTCGAGATCCAGACTGTTGAGCATGGGCTTTGCGTTTGACGGCGGCGTTCGGCGATCCGCGATAATGCCTCTGACCGGGACGTAGACGGTCCCCGGGAACCTGGGTTCCCCCGGAGACTGGCTTGCCCGGTCGAAAGCGGCTGAGAGCACCCTTTAATATAGGCGGCATTCCGGTGAAGCAATCGCGCGGGCCGCACGCTTAGGGCAATTCTTGCCGGGGCGGCAGAAATGACGGGGCCGCGAGGGGGATGGTGGCGGCGCAGCCAATTCATCAAGATATTGATTTTGCTATATAAAACATCGAATTAAGGGATTGGCCCGCTCCTTGCTGACCTTCTTGTCCGAAGATGTTTTCAAGGGGTCGCCTGTGGTTGGTGTCACGTCAGACGTAGCGGCAAGCGCGCAGGTCTCCAGCGCGCAGCAAAAGCCTGCCCGGTCGCAGAGCACCAAGGACTCGACCCCGAGCGACTCCTTCGGGTCGCTGGTCGACAGCAACACCCAGGCCATCAGCAACAGCGCCCCGTCCGCGAGCCAGGACAACACGCCGCGGCGGAGCGATTCGTCGTCGTCTTCGTCATCGTCCTCCTCGTCCGACCGGAGCACGCGCGACTCGTCCTCGACCGATCAGTCCTCGCAGAGCAACGCGAGCGACAGCACGGATTCCTCGACGCAAGCCACAAGCGACACGACGACCGATCCGACCAAGGCGCCGGCCAAGACCAAGGACAAGAGCGACGCCTCCACGACCAAGGCGGGCGACAAGTCGCCAGATTCCAA
Organism: Bradyrhizobium sp. AZCC 2230; assembly: GCF_036924495.1. Lineage (NCBI taxonomy): Bacteria > Pseudomonadati > Pseudomonadota > Alphaproteobacteria > Hyphomicrobiales > Nitrobacteraceae > Bradyrhizobium > Bradyrhizobium sp. AZCC 2230. The sequence continues at coordinate 4,978,681 of NZ_JAZHRS010000001.1, forward strand.
AGACGCCAAGGGCGACAAGACCGACGGCACCACCGATGGCCTCGCCGCTGCGGTGGACGCCGCTGCCGCAGCACAGGCCGCCGCGACGCCGGCGGCGACGCCCGATCCGACCGCTGTCCCCGTCGCCGCGCCCGTGGTGCCGGTCGATCCGAACGCCGCGGCCAGCCAGGCCGCCAACACCGCCTCCTCGCCGCTGACGATCGCAGCCGCCGGCATCGCCGCCAGCGCCTCGACCGCAGCGCAGATCGCCGGCGCCAAGGTCGATGCAACCGGCAAGACCGCCAAGACCGACGGCAAAACCACCGACGCCAAGGCCGCGCTGACCGATGCGGCAACCGCGACCACCGACGCGACTGCAACGGCCAACGCCACGCAGCTCACCGCGGTCGACCAGGGCACGCCAAAGACGTCGTTCAAGGCCACCGCGACTGCGCAGGGCCAGATCGACGTTTCCAATATCGGCCAGGACACGGCCAAGACCGCACAGACTGCTGCCACCGCACAAAATCCCGCGACCGCGACGACGGCGAACGCCACCGCGCATCCGCAAGCCGCCAAGCCGCAGGCTGATGCGACTGCTGCCGACGCCAAGGCCGATGCTGCCAATCGCACCGCCGATGCCACACCGGCCGCGCCGACCACGCACGCGCATGCCGACACGCAAGCCGTTGCCGCTGCGACGACCGACGCCAGCACGCAAGCGGCCAACGCCGTGCAGGCGCCGCTGACGACGACCACATCGACGGCCACCGCTTCCACCGCGACGCTGACCGCGACCGCGGCGACTTCGAACGCCGTGCCGATCAGCGGCATTCCGGTCGAGATCGCGGCCGCCGCGCGCTCCGGCAAGACCCGCTTCGACATCAGCCTCGATCCGGTTGACCTTGGCCGCATCGACGTCCGCATCAATGTCGACCGCAATGGCCAGGTCACCTCGCATCTCACCGTCGAGAAGCCGGAGACGCTGCAGATGCTGCGGCAGGACGCGCCGCAATTGCAGCGCGCGCTCGACGATGCCGGCCTCAAGACCGGCAGCAACGGCCTCTCTTTCAGCCTGCGCGACCAGAATTCATCGGGTCAGAACTCCGGCCAGAACAACGACAATTCCGGAAATTCCCGCCGGGTGATCATCAGTGAAGACGATTCTGCCGCGGCCGCGCCCGTGAGCCGCAGCTATGGCCGCGTGCTCGGATCGAGCAGCGGCGTCGATATCAGAGTGTGAGGAGTATTCGCTTATGACCACCACGAATGCCGCCACCGCCCCCTCCGTCGTCTCCGGCACCACGCAGAATTCGTCGTCCTCCTCGTCGAGCTCGAGCCTGGGCTCGTCCACGGGCGCGACGCTCGCCGGCAACTTCCAGACCTTCCTGACGCTGCTCACCACGCAGTTGCAGAACCAGAACCCGCTCGATCCGCTCGACACCAACCAGTTCACCCAGCAGCTGGTGCAGTTCGCCGGCGTCGAGCAGCAGCTCAAGACCAACGATTCTCTGTCGCAGCTCGTCACGTTGCAGCAGACCACGCAGGCGACCCAGGCGCTGGATTACGTCGGCAAGACCGCGGTGGTCGACGGCACCACCGCGACCATGTCGCAGTCCTCGGCGACCTGGCACCTCAACGTGCCCTCCAGCGCCACCGTCAATATTTCGATCGCGAATTCCACCGGCCAGACCGTGTTCACCGGCCAATATAGCGCGGGCGCCGGCAGTGACATTCCCTTCACCTGGAACGGCCAGGGCAATGACGGCACGCAATGGCCTGATGGCAAGTACACGATCACGGCGACCGGCAAGGACGCCTCGAACAACAATGTCGGCATCTCGGCGCAGGTGCAGGGCACGGTGTCGTCCGTCGACCTGACCCAGTCGCCGCCGCTGCTCACCATCGACGGCCAGAGCTACACGCTGAGCCAGGTGAAGAGCGTGGTGGCGAGCAGCAGCAGCTCCGGCAGCTAATTTATGAGTGTCATCCCGGCGAAAGCCGGGATCCATACCGCGTGATCCATCGACGAGACGCAGGTAGTCGTACCGCCGAAGACTTCTCAACCCCGAGTCTTCGTCAAACTACTCCCTGGGAGTATGGGTCCCGGGCTCGCGCTACGCGCGCCCCAGGACGACAGTTGAGAGCTCTGCGACAAAGCTGCGCAGGCCTCGTTCGTTAGTAAAGTATTTACGAAGACCCCCGCTCGGCCGGCTGAAATTGTGTTTTCAGCCCGCAGGGCCGGCAGCGTTCCAGCAAGTTTCAAGGAGAATTGTATTGAAGCCTTAGGCTTAGCGGATTTTTAAGCCCGCATGCGTACGGTTGGGAAGTGAGTTCAGTGGTTGAGAGTTTGTGAGTACGCCATGACAGAACCCCATCGCCCGAGGGTAAAATACGTCATCGGGCCGGACGGCAGTCCGCTGACGATTGCAGATCTGCCCGCACCCGGCACCAAACGCTGGGTCATCCGCCGCAAGGCTGAAGTCGTCGCTGCTGTTCGCGGCGGACTTCTCTCGCTCGAGGAGGCCTGCAGCCGGTACACCCTGACGGTCGACGAATTCCTCTCCTGGCAGTTTTCCATCGACCAGCACGGTCTGGCGGGTCTTCGCACCACCCGCATCCAGCAATATCGCCAGTAAGCAATCCGGAAATCTGCTGCTTTTGAAGAAAATCGGCCCCGCGTTGCGAGGCCGATTTTTTTCATGTTTCGTTTTGGCGCTACTTTTGTCCGAGCTCTTAACCTTCGTTAACCATATCGAAACCATCACCTAGGCAATAATTGCCCACTCGGCCGCTCTTGGAATGCGGGTCGAAGCTTCGGGGCGGGTTGCTTGCAAGGTCTTACGGACTTTTTAAAAGGTATCGGCGCCGCCCGCTTCGGGGCGATGATCGCGGTCACCGCCGCGCTCATCGGCTTTTTTGCCTTCGTCATCATGCGCGTCACCACGCCGCAGATGACGACGCTGTTCACCGATCTCTCGGTTGAAGATTCGTCCAGCATTATCAAGGATCTGGAACGCCAGGGCGTCCAGTTCGAGCTGCGCAATGAAGGCACCATCATCATGGTGCCCAAGGACAAGGTTACCCGCCTGCGGATGAAGCTCGCCGAGGGCGGCCTGCCCAAGGGCGGCGGCATCGGCTATGAAGTGTTCGACAAGTCGGACGCGCTCGGCACCACCTCTTTCGTCCAGAATATTAATCACTTGCGCGCGCTGGAGGGCGAGCTCGCCCGCACCATCCGCGCGATCGACCGGATCCAGGCCGCCCGCGTCCACCTCGTGCTGCCCGAGCGTCCGCTGTTCGCGCGCGAGGCGCCGGAGCCGTCGGCCTCGATCGTGGTCCGGGTCCGCGGCTCGCTCGAAGCCCAGCAGATTCGCGCCATCCGTCACCTCGTCGCCTCCGCCGTCAACGGCCTGAAGCCGCAGCGGGTCTCGATCGTCGACGAGGCCGGCTCGCTGCTCGCGGACGGCGCCCAGACCGATCCGGACCAGGAGGTCGGCGACGAACGTCGCACCGCCTACGAGAAGCGATTGCGCAAGCAGGTCGAGGACATCGTCTCCTCCGTGGTCGGCTCAGGCCGCGCCCGCGTCCAGCTCTCCGCCGATTTCGACTTCAACAAGGTCACCCAGACCTCGGACAAGTTCGATCCCGAAGGCCGCGTGCTGCGCTCGAGCCAGACCCGCGAAGAGCAGAGCATGACCGCCGACAATAACGGCCAGGTCACGGTCAACAACGAGCTCCCCGGCCAGCAGCAGAACAGCGGCCCGGCGGCGAAGGACCAGAGCAAGAAGACCGAAGAGACCAACAATTACGAGATCTCCCGCACCACCAAGACCGAGGTGACCGAGGCCGGCCGGGTCAACCGCATCTCGGTCGCGGTGCTGGTCGACGGCATCTACACCAAGAACGACAAGGGCGATCTCGCCTACACCGACCGCACCAAGGAGCAGCTCGACCGCATCGCCACCCTGGTGCGCTCGGCGATCGGCTTCGACCAGAAGCGCGGCGACCAGGTCGAGGTCGTCAATCTGCGCTTTGCCGACGCGCCCTCCAGCGCCCCGATCGCCGAGCCCTCCGGTTTCCTCGGCATGCTGCAGTTCACCAAGGACGACGTCATGTACTTCGTCGAGCTCGGCGTGATGATGCTGCTCGGCCTGGTCGTGATGTTCATGGTGATCCGCCCGCTGGTGAAGCGCATCCTCGCCTCCGACGAGGTCGCCGCCGCCATCTCCGGCGTTCTCACCGGCCCCGCCGCGTCCGATGAGGCCACGCCGGCTTCCAGCGGCCAGCCGCTCCTGCCGGGCGGTACCGCGAGCGCGATCGACGTCGCCACCGTCCAGGGCCAGGTCCATGCCCAGTCCGTTCATCGCGTCGGCGAGCTCGCCGAGCGCAACCCCAACGAAACCGTGGCCATCATTCGTCAATGGCTGACCGAACCCGCGAAATGATTCGAGAAGTGACCTGACATGGCCGGCAATCTGCAAAACGCCAACTCGAACGACATCACCAGCGTGATCTCCACGCTCGGTCAGCGCGCCGGCAGCCGCGCGGGCGCCAAGGTCGAGGCGGTGGCGGGGCCGAAGCGCGCCGCAATCCTGATGCTGGCGCTCGGCGAGCAATATGGCGGCAAGATCTGGGGACTGCTCGACGACGACGAGGTGCGCCAGCTCTCGCTGGAAATGTCGACGCTCGGCACCGTCGAGGTCGACACGGTGGAGGACATGCTGCTCGAATTCGTCTCGCGCATGTCGGCCTCCGGCGCGCTGATGGGCAATTTCGACGCCACCGAGCGCCTGTTGCAGCAATATCTGGCGCCAGAGCGCGTCAACGGCATCATGGACGAAATCCGCGGCCCTGCGGGGCGCAACATGTGGGAGAAGCTGTCCAACGTGCAGGAAGAGGTTCTCGCCAACTACCTCAAGAACGAATATCCGCAGACCATCGCCGTGGTCCTGTCGAAGCTGAAGCCCGAGCATGCCGCGCGCGTGCTCGGCATCTTCCCCGAGGACCTCGCGCTCGACGTCGTCAATCGCATGCTGAAGATGGAGGCGGTGCAGAAGGAGGTGATCGAGAGCGTGGAGAAGACGCTGCGCACCGAATTCATGTCCAACCTCTCGCAGACCCGCCGCCGCGACGCCCACGAGGTGATGGCGGAAATCTTCAACAATTTCGACCGCCAGACCGAAACCCGCTTCATCACCTCGCTGGAAGAGGACAATCGCGAATCCGCCGAACGCATCAAGGCGCTGATGTTCACCTTCGACGACCTCGTGAAGCTCGATTCCGGCTCGGCCCAGACCCTGATGCGCAACGTCGACAAGGACAAGCTCGGCGTGGCGCTGAAGAGCGCCAACGAGGACGTCCGCAACTTCTTCTTCGGCAACATGTCTTCGCGCGCGGCCAAGATGCTGCAGGACGACATGGCGGCGATGGGGCCGGTGCGCCTGCGCGACGTCGACGAGGCCCAGGCGCTGCTGGTCAACCTCGCAAAAGACCTCGCCGCCAAGGGCGAGATCATGCTGACCAAGAATCGCGCTGACGACGAGCTGGTGTATTGATGGGCGCTCCCGCCAAATTCCTGTTCGATACCGACTTCGCCGCGCCCGACCGGACGCGCGAGAAGGCCGCGACTGCGGCCGAGATGGTGCAGAAGGTCGCGGAAGCCGAAGCGCGCGCCTATCAGGACGGCTTTGCCGCCGGCCAGCGCGAAGCCAAGGCCGAGAGTGACCGCCGCGTCGCGCTTGCCATGGAAGAGATCAACATCGGCATCCGGGGCATCGCGGCGGGCATCGGCAATATCGAGAGCAAGATGGAGACCGAGGCGGTCGACGTCGCGCTCGCGGTGGCGCGCAAGCTCTGCGCCGACCTGGTCGCCGCCGAGCCGCTCGGCGAGATCATGGCGCTGGTCAAGGACTGCTTCTCGCATCTGGTCGCGACGCCGCATCTCGTCGTCCGCATCAATGACGCGCTCTATGAGAGTGCGCGCGAGAAGATCGAGCGGCTCGCCAAGCAGAGCGGCTTCGAAGGACGGCTGGTGATCCTGGCCGAGCCCGAAATTGCCACCGGCGACTGCCGGATCGAATGGGCCGATGGCGGCGTCGTGCTGGAGCGCAGCGCCATCGCGGCCAAGATCGACGACATGGTCGGACGCTATATCGCGTCTCGCAGGGGGAATTAAGCCATGAGTGACAACGACGGACAGGTCCCGCTGCCCGACCTCAACGGCCCATTGCCACCGACCGGCGCCGAGGTCAGCTACAACGAGGACGAATATGCCTCGCGCGTTGCCGCCGACCTCGAGGCCGTCTTCGACGTGCCGGTGCAGGTCTCGGCCGTGCTCGGCCGCTCGAAGATGGACGTCGGCGAGCTGTTGAAGCTCGGACCCGGCACCGTCCTCGAGCTCGACCGCCGCGTCGGCGAGGCCATCGACATCTACGTCAACAACAAGCTCGTCGCCCGCGGCGAGGTGGTGCTGGTCGAGGACAAGCTCGGCGTCACCATGACTGAAATCATCAGGACGGAACGCGGCTAGCGCACGCACAGGGAATAAAGCGCGACAGCGCGAACAGACGGACAGGAGACTGACATGCGGCTTCTCATCGTTGGCACATTGAAGGGCCAGCTCACCACCGCCACCAAGATCGCGATGGAGAACGGCGCCACCGTGACCCATGCCGAGGATCACGAGCAGGCGATGCGCGTGCTGCGCGGCGGCAAGGGTGCCGACCTTCTACTGGTCGACGTCGCCCTCGACATCCGCGACCTCGTGATGCGGCTCGAGGCCGAGCACATCCACGCCCCGATCGTCGCCTGCGGCATCACCAACGACGCCCGCGCCGCGGTCGCAGCGATCCACGCCGGCGCCAAGGAATACATTCCGCTGCCGCCGGATCCGGAGCTGATCGCCGCGGTGCTCGCCGCGGTGGCCAATGATTCCCGCGAGCTGATCTATCGCGACGAAGCCATGGCGCGGGTCGTCAAGCTCGCCCAGCAGATCGCAGGCTCCGACGCCTCGGTGATGATCACCGGCGAATCCGGCACCGGCAAGGAAGTGCTGGCGCGCTACGTCCACACCCGCTCGGCCCGCGCCAAGCGCCCGTTCATCTCGATCAACTGCGCCGCGATCCCCGAGCATCTCCTGGAATCCGAGCTGTTCGGCCATGAGAAGGGTGCTTTCACCGGCGCGATTGCCCGCCGCATCGGCAAGTTCGAGGAAGCCACCGGCGGCACGCTGCTGCTGGACGAAATCTCCGAGATGGACGTCCGCCTGCAATCGAAACTGCTCCGCGCCATTCAGGAGCGGGTGATCGACCGCGTCGGTGGCACCAAGCCCGTGCCGGTCGACATCCGCATTCTCGCGACCTCGAACCGCAATCTGGCGGACGCCGTGCGCGAAGGCACGTTCCGCGAGGACCTGCTGTTCCGCCTCAACGTCGTGAATTTGAAGATCCCGCCGCTGCGCGAGCGTCCCGCCGACATTCTCGAACTCGCCCAGCACTTCGTGAAGAAATATGCCGAGGCCAACGGCGTGCCGGTGCGGCCGATCTCGGCGGAAGCCCGCCGCGTGCTCTCCACCAACCGCTGGCAGGGCAACGTCCGCGAGCTCGAAAACACCATGCACCGCTCGGTGCTGATGGCGCAGGGCGACGAGATCGGACCCGATGCGATCCTCACCCCGGACGGCGACCGCCTCGACCTCGCCAAGACGGTGCCGGCGGTGGCGCACGCCACCATGGCCGCCGAACAGGTGACGCGGGCGCTGGTCGGGCGCACCGTCGCCGACGTCGAACGCGACCTGATCCTGGAGACGCTCAAACACTGCCTCGGCAACCGGACCCATGCCGCGAACATCCTCGGCATCTCGATCCGCACGCTGCGCAACAAGCTCAACGAATACGCCGACGGCGGCATCCCGATCACGCCGGCCGGCACGCCGGGTGAATATCCGCGGATGCCGATGATGGGGGCGTAGGCAACCAGCTTGCTGGTCTCGTGACGCGACCCCGGGTGCCACGGCCGGGACGACCCGACCGTGGCGACCAGGTGTTTGGCTATGCGGCCACTACGCTCGCGTCAGGCTACTTGCCCGGCGGTACGTACGCACTTGCAAGCTTCGCGGCCTTTTCCGCGACAGCTTTAAATTCACTCATCTTCCAGGCGCGCACCGTCTCGATCTTGGCAATGGCGCCGCTTGCGGCGGCGGCCATTCCGATGGCGACGGCATCCGCTCCATCGGGAAACTCCGTGACGAGCACCGCGTCATGTGGGCCGGTGGTCATGAAGGCTCCCTGGAGCTTTCCGCCAGCCTTTTCGACCAGCGCACCAATGACTGAGGTACGATCGATCGGCTTGTCGACCATTCCCTTGATGCCCGCGTTTGAGTACGAGACGTACGAGATGAACAACGGCATGTTTCTCTCCGTTGAGGTTACATCGAACACAATGCAGTCTTGGAAAAGAGGCTCTGAAACGAGAGCAAGGCATTGCCTGCCGACGGCATGCGAGCTGCCTTGAAAAATCCAGCTTCGGACTTCGGCACGTCCAACTGGCAGCTTGAGCTGACTATAGCCGACTCCACAATGCAGCGCGAACGGTAAGCCAAGCCTACCCATTCGAGCCGCGACTATCTGCCGACCGGGACAACTCTGCCTGGTAGATGGGCCGCGGGCCGTAGTGAAGCAGTTCACAATCAAGCTGCGTCAAGATCGCTAGAATCTTGGCGCAGCCTCGCGTGATATCGGCCAGGTGCCGCATCCGCCTTCGCGAAGGTCCTTAAAATCGAAAGGGCAAGTCATGAAATACTTTTCGTGCACGATTTCCCGCCTGTCGCTGATTGTTGCGCTGATCGCAGCCTCGACACCGCTTGCGCGCGCCGACGTGATCATGGATTGGAACGCAAAAGCCGACGCGATTGCCGCCGAGAAGCAAATTCCACCGGCGCCCCACAGCCGTGCCTTATCCATGATGCATGTCGCAATGTTCGAGGCGGTCAACGCGATTGATCGCCGCTACGCGCCCTACAAGATCTCCTTGCCCACAGACCGTTCGACCTCGCGGGAAGCCGCGGCGGCGGTTGCGGCTCACGACGTGCTGCTGTCGATCTATCCGGACATCAAGCCGGATCTGGATGCGACGCTGACGAACTCACTTGTGCCGATTGCCGATGGCGAGTCCAAGATCGCCGGCATCAATCTAGGACAAGCGGCTGCGATGCAGATCATCGAGCTTCGTGCTGACGATGGCAGCGCCGTTCCGGAGACTTACCGGCCCCTGACGACACCGGGCGCCTACGTTCCGACAACCGTCCCGCTTTTCTCGACCACGGGCGCGACGACACCCTGGGTCATGGCGTCCGGATCGCAGTTTCGCCCAGGAGCGCCGCCGGCGCTTGATTCAGAGGTTTGGACCCGGGACGTCAATGAAATCCGCGAGGTCGGTAGCCGAAGCAGCCCGACCCGGACCCCTGAGCAAACGACGATCGGTCGATTCTGGTTCTTTGTCGGCGCCCGCACCTACAATCCGATCGTGAGGCAGGCGGCAATGGCCAAGGGCATGGATCTCGTCGACTGCGCCCGGTTGTATGCGTTGACGTCAATTGCGGGCAACGACGCCATCGTCGCCGTATTTGACGCGAAGTACCATTACAATTTCTGGCGACCGATCACGGCCATACGCAACGCCGATCTGACGTCGAATGCGTCGACGCCTCGCGATCCGTCCTGGCTACCGCTGGGGGAAACGCCGATGCACCCGGAATATCCGTGCGCCCACTGCATCGTATCGGCAGCGATTTCGACCGTGCTCCAGACTGTCGTTGGAGATTTCGGCGAGTTCTCGCTGACCAGCCCCACCGCACCAGGTGTCACGCGCAAATGGTCGCGGCTTCAGGACTACAGCGACGAAGTTTCCAACGCCCGCATCTGGGCCGGCTTTCACTACCGGTTCTCGACCGAAGTCGGCAAGGACATGGGCCGAAAGATCGGCGCATTGACCGTCGCGACGCAACTTCGCGGTGTGGAAGCGATGGCGGAACCGAAGCGTTAAGCGGTCGCACGACTTCGCCCCTGCGTCACCCGACGTGCGTTTCTGCGCACAGTGCCCGCGTTCGGCGCCTAGCTCATCGCCGACGAGGGCTCTATAAGCGCAGCATAACATCAGTTGGGGGACAGTGACGATGTCGGAGACACAAATCACGGATTGGCTGGCATCGCAGCGGCAGGCGATGATCGATCTGCTGCGCGATGTCGTGAACATCGATTCCGGGTCCTATGACAAGGAAGGCGTCGATGCGGTCGGTGCGCGGTTCGAGCGGCACTTTTCCGAGCACGGCATTCCCTCGCGCAGGGAGAGCCACGGCACGTTTGGCGACGCACTCCACGCGGACGTGGCGAAACCCGGCAGCAACGAGAAGCCGGTGCTGTTGATGGGGCATCGCGACACCGTATTCGGCAAGGGTGAGGCCGGACGTCGCCCGTTCACGATCAAGGACAAGCGCGCCTATGGGCCGGGCGTCGCCGACATGAAGGCCGGCCTCGTCATGAACATCTTCGTCGCCACAGCCTTCCACAAATTCGGCGGCAACCCTCATCCGATCAAGCTGCTGATCACCTCGGACGAGGAGATCGGCTCGCCCTCGTCGCGGCCAGTGATCGAACGCGAGGGGCGCTCTGCGCGCGCCGTGTTCAACTCCGAGCCGGGCCGCCCCACCGGCAATGTCGTCACCAGCCGCAAGGGCGGCATCTTCATGCATATGGCCGTCACCGGCAAGGCGGCGCATTCCGGCGCCAATTTCGCCGCCGGCATCAGCGCGATCGGCGAGCTCGCGCACAAGATCATCCAGATCCACGCGCTGACCGACCTCACCAAGGGCATTACGCTCAATGTCGGCCTCATCTCGGGCGGACAGTCGGTCAACACGACCGCGCCTTACGCCGAGGGCCAGATCGACATGCGCTATGTCGATCCGAAAGACCGCGCCACTGTCATGGCCGAGATCGAACGGATTGTCGCGACGCCTTACGTGCCCGGCACCAGTGCTGTGCTGACCATCAAGGGCGAGTTCGTGCCGGTGGTGCAGAGCGAGAACTCGAAGGCGCTGTTCGAAAACTATCAAGCCGCCGCAAAGCAGGCCGGCCTCACCACACTGCAAGGCGAGTTCTCCGGCGGCTGCGCCGATTCCGGCTTTACCGCCGCGGTCGGCACGCCGACGATCTGCGGCGTCGGGCCAGTCGGCGGGCTCGCCCATTCGCCGGAGGAATATCTCGAGCTCGACAGCATCGTGCCGCGCGCACAGGCGCTGGCGCTGGCGATCTTACGGGGGTGAAGGTGCCGCAGCGATGGTGCCGTAGGGTGGGCAAAGCGAAGCGTGCCCACCAATCCTTTCGCTATCGCAGAGAGATCGTGGGCACGGCGCAAGTGCGCCTTTGCCCACCCTACGAGACCTCTTGAGTCCTACGAATAACTCGGCGCGTCGGGCTTGCGGAAAATGTGGATGGGATCGCCCGGCACGAACGGCTGACCGCGGAAGGTCGCATAGGCGTAGAGCGCGAGATACACGATCGCCAGCGCGCCGACGGCATAGAAGGCCCAGGTCCCGACGCGCTTCATCGTCTCGCTCCGTTGCTCCCCAACCCGGGAGGCTCAGGAACGGCTTCTAGAGCGATGACGGGGAAAAGGCCAGCCTGCGGCGATCAAGCGCCGCGGCTGCTGCGCGCGGGAACGCTGACGTCCGCAAGCCTTGCGGCGTCCTCGTCCTGATCCACCGCCACATACTGACCGTGCCAATAAGCGAGCGCGGCCGTTCGGGTGGAGTTCTTGATGTCCCTGACGCGGCCGATGACGATGCCGTGCGAGTGGCGCTCGACGATCTCCTCGACCTCGCAATCTACGGCAGACAGTGCGCCGACCAGCAGCGGAACGCCGGAGACAGCCGTGACCCACTGGGCGCCGGCGAAACGATCGGCCCCCTTCAGGCCCCCCTTGCCGGCAAAGCGTTCGGCGACATCGAGCTGATCGGCTGCGAGGATGTTCACGCCGAAGGCACCGTAGCGACGGATCAGAGGGAATGACGAGGCATCGCGGTTGATGCTGACGATCAGCGACGGCGGATCGACCGATAGCGAAGTTACGGACGTAACCGTCATGCCGGTGATGTCCTTGCCCCGCCCGGCGGTGATGATGCTGACGCCGCCGGTGAGATGGCGCATGGCGCCGCGGAAATCGGCGGACGAGACGGGTATTTCGGTCATGAGCTCGCGAGGGACTACGTTCATGGCATGCTCCCCGAGATGGGGTTCCTCTTTATCTAGGTACGATCGTCCGCTGACAACAGGTGGTTCAGGATCGAGCCCTCGAGGGCGGCAAGCTCGGCGGAGCCGCGCTCGCGCGGCCGGGCCGTGTTAACCATGACGTCGTGGGCGATCCCGCCCTCGTCGATCACCAGCACCCGGTCCGCCAGTGCGACCGCCTCGGCGACATCGTGGGTCACCAGGATCGCGGTAAAGCCCTGGTCGCGCCAGACCCGCTCCAGGAGCCGCTGCATCGAGATGCGGGTCAGCGCATCGAGCGCACCGAGCGGCTCGTCGAAGGCGAGCACGCGTGGACGCGAGACCAGCGCGCGGGCGAGCGCAACGCGCTGTTTCTGGCCACCCGACAGCACTGACGGCCACTGGTCGCGCTTGTCGGTCAACCCGACCTCGGTCAGCGCCTTCTCGGCACGCGCATGCGCATCGCTGGACGAACGATCGCGGCCGAGCCCGACTTCGACATTGGATAGCACCCGCGCCCAGGGCAGCAGACGCGGCTCCTGGAACATCACGCGGATATCCTCGGGCTTGATCGCCGCATCGCCGAAGCTGATGCTGCCGGCGTCGATCTTTTCCAAGCCGGCGATGAGACGCAGCAGCGTGCTCTTGCCGCAGCCGCTCTTGCCGACGATCGCGACGAACTGGCCGGCAGGGATGTGCAGATCGATGCCGCGCAACACCTCGTTGTCGCCGAAGGATTTTCGCAGGCCGCGGATGCTGAGCGGCAGGCCGCTCACATGCAGCGGCCGCTCCTCGCGCGCCACACGGGCCGCCGGCACAAAGTTGGCGCGGCTGGCGAGCTCGGTTTCCGGAAGGGAGGTCCGAAGGGCTGTCTGCATGTCACTCTCAGCGTTTCTGGAAAGCGGGGTGCCAGGAGAGCGTCAGGCGCTCCAGCACGCGGGAGGCGCTGTCGGCGAGCTTGCCGAGTAGGGCGTAGATCAGGATCGAGAGCACGACGACATCGATCAGCATGAATTCGCGCGCCTGCATCGCCATGTAGCCGAGGCCCGACGACGCCGCGATGGTCTCGGCGACAATCAACGTCAGCCACATGATGCCGAGCGCGAAGCGGATGCCGACGAAGATCGACGGCAGCGCGCCGGGGAAGATGACGCGGCGGAACAATTCGCTGTCGCTCATGCCGTAGATGCGGCCCATCTCGATCAGCTGCGGATCGACGGTGCGAATGCCGTGCAGCGTGTTGAGATAGATCGGGAAGAACACGCCGAGCGCCACGAGAAACAGCTTTGCGCTCTCGTCGATGCCGAACCACAAGATGACCAGCGGGATCAGGGCCAGATGCGGCACGTTGCGCACCATCTGCAGCGTTGTATCCGTGAGTTTTGCGGAAAGCTGCGACAGGCCGTTCGCGAGTCCGAAGGCGAAGCCGATGCTGCCGCCGATCAGGAAGCCGATCGAGGCGCGCCAGAACGAGACCCAGATGTTGCGGATCAGCTCGCCGGACAGCAGCAGCTTCCAGCCGGCGAGCGCGACATCGCTCGGCGCCGGCAGCACGCGCACCGGCACGAAGCCGGTGACGCTCGCTACCTGCCAAATCGCGATGATGGCGAGCGGCACGATCCACTGGACCAGACCGTCGACGCGCGGCAGGCGGAGGTTGCGCGGAAGCGAAACGCTATCGATCAAGCTCATGATTGCGACACCCGGTGCTGCGGACGGTAATCGCTGCCGACCGTCTCGCCGAACGGACCGCCGTTGAAGTGCAGCTTGGTCACGTTGTTCGGCAGATCGAGCGACAGCAGCGGGAAGACCAGCTCGGCGAAGCGATAGGCCTCCTCCAGATGCGGATAGCCCGACATGATGAAGGTATCGATGCCGATGTCCTGATACTCCTTGATGCGCGCGGCGACCGTCTGCGCGTCGCCGACCAGCGCCGTGCCGGCACCGCCGCGCACCAGGCCGACACCGGCCCAGAGGTTCGGCGCGATCTCGAGCTTGTCGCGCTTGCCGCCATGGAGCTGCGCCATGCGCTGCTGGCCGACCGAGTCCATCCGCTCAAAGTTCTTCTGCGCGGTGGCAATGGTATCGTCGCTGACATGCTTGATCAGCTCGTTGGCGGCGCGCCAGGCTTCCTCGTTGGTCTCGCGGACTATGACGTGAAGCCGGATGCCGAAGGACAGCTTGCGGCCGCGTGCCTCCGCGGCTGCCTTCACCCTCGCAACCTTCTCGGCGACCAGCGCGGGCGGCTCGCCCCAGGTGAGATATTTGTCGACGGCGTCGACTGCGACGTCGATGCCAGCATCCGACGAGCCACCGAAATAAAGCGGCGGCCGCGGCGACTGCACCGGATGGAACAGCAGCTTGCCGTCCTCAATATGGATGTGCTTGCCCTCGACATTGACGGTCTTGCCCGCAAGCAGATCGCTATAGACGTTGAGGAACTCGCGCGTGACCTCGTAGCGCTCGTCATGGCCGAGGAAAATGCCGTCGCCCTTGTTCTCGACGGGATCGCCGCCGGTGACGACGTTGATCAGCAAGCGGCCATTGGTGATGCGGTCGAGCGTCGCGGTCATGCGCGCCGCCACGGTCGGCGATTGCAGGCCGGGACGAACGGCGACGAGATAACGCAGCCGCTCGGTGAACGGCGCGACCGAGGAGGCGACGACCCAGGAATCCTCGCAACTCCGTCCCGTCGGCAGCAGCACGCCGAAATAGCCAAGCTGATCGGCCGCCTGCGCGACCTGGCGCAGATAGTTGAAATTGACCTCGCGGCCGCCGATCCCGGTGCCGAGGTAGCGGCCGTCGCCGTGGGTCGGCAGGAACCAGAGGATGTTGGCGTTGGATTGCTTACTCATGAACCTGGCCTCCGGCCACGTCGGAAATCTTGATGGATTTGGGGATCAGGTTGAGGGCGAAGAATGCGTCGGCAACCTGCTGCTGATCGGCGATGACGGCATCGGTCAGCGGCTTGATGCCGTAGGACTGCCGCTTCAGCGCGACCTCGACCACCGGGACGGACAGGCCGATCGCCGGCGCCAGCTGTTCGGCGACCGCGTGGATGTCGCCCTTGGCCCAATCGTCGACTGAGCTCAGCTCAGTGAGCACGGCGTCGACGATCTTCGGGTTCGCGTCGAGGAATTTCTTCGAGGAGAAATAGAACTGGTAGTTGGCGACGGTGTCGGTGCCGTCAGCGAGCGTACGCGCGCCGGTCGCGGCTTCCGCCGCGGCCTGGAACGGATCCCAGATCACCCAGGCATCGACCGCGCCGCGCTCGAAGGCGGCGCGCGCATCGGCCGGCGCCAGGAACACAGGCTCGATCTCGGAATATTTGACGCCCGCCTTCTCCAGCGCCTTGACCAGGAGATAGTGAACGTTGGAGCCCTTGTTGAGCGCAACCTTCTTGCCCTTGAGATCGGCGACCGATTTCAGCGGGCTGTCCTTGGGCACCAGGATCGCCTCGCCCTTCGGCGCCGGCGGCTCGTAGGCGACATACTGGATCGGCGCGCCGGCGGCCTGCGCGAAGATCGGCGGGGCCTCGCCGGTGTTGCCGAAATCGATGGCGCCGACGTTGAGCGCTTCGAGCAGCGGCGGGCCGGACGGGAATTCGGTCCACACCACCTTGTAGCCGTCGGCCGCGAGCTTCGGCTCCAGCGTACCCTTGCTCTTGAGCAGCACCAGCTTGCCGTATTTCTGGTAGCCGATGCGGACCACCTTGTCCTGGCCGTAGGAGGTGCCGACCGCAGCCGCGACGATGCCGATCGAGAGCACGATCGTCGCGATCAGACGCTGAATGATACGCCTCATGTTCAAACCTTTTGAAATGGGGAGGTTGGTTGGCACGATCAGGTCGCCGTGCTGCGCCAGACGATGTCGCGGATGACGACCGGCTTCGGAATGAGGCCGAGCTTGTAGAAGCGGTCGGCGACGCCCTGCTGGGTCGCGACGATCTCGTCGGTGACGGGGCCGATCACGAAATTCGCGCGCTCGGCGGCGACGGCCTGGATGTCCAGCGGCACGCCGGTGATCGCGGCCAGTGACCTGGCGACCTCGCCGCGGTGCTGTTCGGCCCATTGACCGGTCGCGGTGGTGACGTCGACGATCTGTTGCAGGACCGCGCCGTGGTTCTTCGCGAACTCGCGGTTGGCGATGTAGAAGGAGTTGGTCTTGGTGACCTCGCGCGCATTGATCAGGATACGGCCGTTCTGCCTGGTCTCGCCGATCGCGAAATAAGGATCCCAGATCGCCCAGGCCTCGATGCTGCCATTGGCGAAGGCGGGACCGGCATCCGGCGGGGTCAGATAGACCGGAGTGATGTCCGCGTAGGTCAGGCCCGCCTTCTCCAGCGTCTGCACCACGACATTGTGGGCGCTGGAGCCCTTGGTGAAGCCGATGCGCTTGCCCTTCAGGTCCGCGATCGAACGGATCGATGAATCCTTGGGCACCAGAATGCCCTGGCCGTTGGTGATGGGCTGGCCGGCGGCATAGACGATCGCCGCGCCCGCGGCCTGGGCGAACACCGGCGGGGAATCGCCGACCGCACCGTAATCGACGCTGCCGACATTCATCGCCTCCATCATCGGAGGGCCCGAGGAGAACTCGACCCATTTCACGTCGATGCCCTGCGGCGTGAAATGTTTTTCCAAGGTAGACCGCTGGCGCGTGATGACCAGCACGCCGGTCTTCTGGTAGCCGATACGAATTTCCTTCACCGCGGCCTGCGCGCTCGCGCGCGGAGCAAACGCCGCTGCGGCCGCGGTTCCAGCGGACAGTTTCAGAAAGTCACGACGCTGCATTCCAAACTCCCGGCCGCGTACGGCCGTCATCATTCATGTCCGGGGAATGATGGTGCGGGGCGGGAAAGCTGTCGAGACGTGCGGGAAAATAGCGATGCAAGCACTGCCCTTGTGGCAGAGCGCATGATTAATCTTTCAAACGGTGGAGCGAATGAAGATGGAATTTTTCTGCACGCGGATGTGAAGGGCCGCGCGGATCCGGCCTGGACTCGGGGCCGGAACAAAAAGCGCGAAAACAACCCCATGCACAGTAGCCGGGGCGAGTGAAAACAATCACATACGAATTATCCGAAATAAATTTGACACGTCGGGCAAAACAGGCGCAGGATGGCATGATGGCGGCGCTCGGAATGGACCTCCCCTGCGCGCTACTGCAGCCATCTCACCGGCAAATTCTGCAAGCCCCGGAACGCCCAGCCGCCGATCCGCACCGGCTCGTCATCGGCAAGCTCGATTCCCTTGGCACGCGCAAACACCGTCGGCAGCGCGACGTCGGCGATCATGGCGCGCGACGCCCAGGCGCCGGCGCAGAAATGCGGCCCCGCGCCGAAGGCGACGCTCTTCGAGGTGTCACGCCGCACGTCGAACTGGTCGGCGCGCTCAAAATGCTTCTCGTCGCGGTTGGCGGAACCGAACATCAGGAACACGCGCTCGTCGGTTTCGAACGTGACATCGCGGATGCTCCACGGTTTTGCGATCCGGCGCGGCGACATCCCGATCGGCGAGATCCAGCGCGCGTACTCCTCGAAGGCCTCGAGCCACGTCACCTCGCCCTTGCGCACGAGCTCGAGCTGATCGAGATGCGTCAGCAACGCCCACACCGTGCCGGCGATCGCCTTGCGCGGCTCGTTCTGGCCGCCGGAGATCGCAAGCTTCACGTTGGCGCGCACGCTCTCCATCGGCATGCCGGAGGCGAGCAGCACGCCGAGAATGCTCTGGTCGGGATTCTTGCGCATCACCGGCAGGATGTCGTCGATCGCAGCATCGATGCCCGACGTCGCAGCATGGCAGCGCGCCTCGACCGCGGAATCGCCGCCGTAATTGGCGATGCCCTCGATCATGCCCTGCGACCACGCATCCATGTCGGCGAAGCCGATATTGGTAAGGCCGGTGATCGACTTCAGGCACTCGCCGGAGAACGGCAGCGCGAAGTCGCGCATGAAATCGATCCGGCTGCCGGGTTGGATGTTTTCGATGATGCGATCGGCGTGCGCCTGGAACAGCGCGGTCCAGTGCGCCTTCACCGTCTTCGGCGACACCGTCGGAAACATCGCGCGCCGCTCGACCTGATGCGCCTCGCCGTCCTTGCGCATCATGTTGTGGCCCATCAGGCGGTTCATCAGGCCGGCGGGCTGGTGGGAGGAGAACACGTCGATCTGCTTCTCGGAGATCGAGATGTCGTCGCGGCTCGTCAGCAGCGTCGAGCCCAGCTGCGGCACGAAAGCGATCGGCGCTTCCCTGCGCAGCCTTGCGAGCATCGGATAGGGATCGGCCCAGAACGAGGCCGGGTCGATGTCGATGCGCGGCGCGGTGCTCAAGCGGGCTCTCCCTGGATTCTCCTGTGATCCAAGCCAGCCTAGCGAAATCCGGTGACGGCGTCTGTCCCTAGGGATAGGGACAGAAAGTATTGGAGCGTGTCTCCCTAGGTCGGGTGCGCGCGGGCACGATAGCGGCTCCGCATGGCACACAACAGCGGACATCGACAAACGCATGAGCGACGTTCGTTATGGGCCAAGTGCAGACTAAGCGTCTGCGAGCGAACGACGGTGCGTTAGCCAATAGTCATTCTGCCACTCCTCGTAGCCAAGCGACTCGCCAAAGCGCCTTTCGCGGTCATCGGACCAAGCTCCGGGTTCGTGCAGGAGCGCAAGCATAGCATCGATCCGCCACTCGTGGCCCGGTAAGGCGTAGAACAGCACCCGATATTCGAGTTGCGGCAGTTCAGGGCATGGTTCGATCACTTCGCGTCTTATCAGGCGGCCTACAGCAACATGCCTGTCGAACATCCGCCAATATCGAATACAGATGTCTGGTTCACGACCAACGAAATCCGTGAAATATGCGAGGGGCTTCGTGCCTCTCAGCATTAGGCCGAGTTCTCTGTTGGTGTGAACCAAATAGGGTAGCTGACGAAGCCATTCGGAATGCATGTTGGGCATGTTGATTGCGCAACGTTAGTTTCTACTAAGGGTCAAAGGCGGGCGGTCGCGGCCCGTTCGCCAGATGTCTGCTTACCCCCTGACAGCAGCGAAAAAGCAGACATCCCCCAACCGCCGCCTAGGGCCACAACCAGACCTAGGCTGTTGAAACACAGTCTCGCCAGACAAGCCGCGGCGTCGCGGGCAGCGCTATATGTCAGAGCCGATTGATCCGCAGGGCTGGAAGGTTTGGAGCGAGCGTCCGCGCAAGCACCCTTCATGTTTCTGGGCATAAGCAAGCACGCCCATGACAATCAAAGCCTAGGGTCAACAACGGGCATCGCGGCGCCGTCTTACCTCGGTCGGCTCTCAGTCCTAAACCCGACATCACGGCGTTTGAGCTGGTACACCACTCGAATCCGGGCTGCCTACTACCAAGACGGTCGGTACGACTAGATACGTACTAAGATTGGATTATCGCGGCGGAACGATGAACGGTTTTGTGGCGTGTCAGAGATACTAGTACGACTGAGTCATTTAGCTGAGTCAGTTTGCCACGTTTGATTTTAGTTTGGAATCAGATGGTTGTTGAGCTTTCCGTCTAGCGAGGAGGCTGTGATGGATCGCGGCAGCGGAATGGCGATTGCGGATCGATTTGGGGCGTATGTCGGCGAGCTGACGAAGGTGGTTGGGCACGCGGACCGGGCGGGACCGCTGCGGGATTATTGCTCAGGGCTATTGGCGACGGAAGGGCGTCGCAGCGTGGAGCCGATGGCGGCAGTGACAGCGCCGGCGCAGGTTTCGGCACAGCATCAGAAGCTGCTGCATTTCGTTGCCAATTCGGAATGGTCGGACGATCAGATGCTGGCCAAGGTGCGAGACCTGGTGATGCCGTCGATGACGCGGCATGGACCGATCGAAGCCTGGATCATCGACGATACGTCGTTTCCCAAGAAGGGCCGGCATTCGGTCGGGGTCCATCATCAATATTGCGGACAACTCGGCAAGCAGGCCAATTGCCAGGTGGCGGTGACGCTGTCGATCGCCAATCATCATGGCAGTCTGCCGATCGCATATCGGCTGTATCTGCCGCGAGCGTGGACAGGCGACAGATCGCGCCGCGCCGAGGCGCATGTGCCACGCTCGATCAGGTTCAAAACCAAACCGCAGCTTGCGCTGGAGCAGATCCGCGCGGCTGTGACGGCAAAGGTGGCTTGCGGTGCCGTGCTGATTGACGCGAGTTATGGGACGAACAGCGGTCTGCGCCGAGCGATCACGGGCTTGGGGCTAGACTACGTGGCAGCCATCGTCTCGACCGTCAAAGTGCGCGCGGTGCGCGAGGACAATCGGAAGCCGAAGCGCGTCAGCGTCGAAGCTTTGGCGCGCAGCCTGCCCAAACACGCTTGGCGCACCATCACGTGGCGAGACGGCAGCAATGAGAAACTGCGATCACGCTTTGCTAGCGTACGCGTGCGTGCCGCGCCAATACGGGGCGAAGCGCAGTTTGCCGAAGAGATCCTGCTAATCGAATGGCCCAAAAACGAAGCTGCGCCCACGAAGTTCTGGCTCGCAACCGTCGACCACGACATGCCGTTGCGCGACCTCGTCGATCTAGCCAAGCTGCGCTGGCGAATCGAGCGCGATTATCAGGAACTCAAGCAGGAAATCGGCCTCGGCCACTATGAGGGGCGCACGTGGCGAGGCTTTCACCACCACGGCACGATGTCGATCGCAGCCTACGGTTTTCTGATCTCCGAGCGGGAGAGGATTCCCCCCTCAGGACCTGATGGCGCCGCTGCAATCGAAAAACCTGCCCTTCCCCGTGGTTACCGACCCCGCGGCGCCCCCGATCCGGCCGCAACGCCACGTTCCGAACTCGATCGCAACCATCCATCGCCTGTTGGCGGTCGCGATTGTAGCGAACCTGCAACGATGCTCATGTTGCACCCGTCGCATACCGCTAAGCCAACGACGAAATTTGTGATCCAGTAGGACTAGGAGGCTATGTTGTTCGATGGCAGCGGCGATCAACGTACTCGGCGTCAATCATTCGAAGTTGATCGGATCACCTCGCCGGCGAAGTCGAGGAGTGACGTGGGCAACTCGAGGATGGAGCCGAATGCACTCCTGGCTAACGGCAATCGCGATCGGTCCCTGAAGTCGATCAAGCTTTGGCAGCCTACCTCACCATCGCATCAAAAATCAGCGGCGCCAACTCCGTCTCGATCCGGCCGCGGTGCGATGGTGACTGCATCATGCAGAGCGCGAACAGATCGTCATACGGGTCAACAAAGAAAAAGGCGCCGGCCACGCCATCCCATCCATATATGCCTGGCGGCCACGGCCTCTTCGGCTGCGGCGATGTAAGCACGGCAACGCCCAGTCCGAATCCGGCGTGGACTGCCAGAAAATAAACACTAGCAGGTGCGATTCCGCTCTCAGGACCGATTTGGTCCGACGTCATCAGGGCCACCGTCTCCGGCTTCAGATAGCGTCGTCCGTCAAGCGTGCCGCCATTCAGGAGCATCTGCACAAAGCTCGCGTAGTCGCCGGTCGTCCCTACCAGTCCGGCACCACCGGATTCCCAGCGCCTATGCACCATCGGTTCCCTGATTCCGGCAATGGGTGGATCTATCAGATCATCCGGCAGGAACTGGGCAACCAGCGGGCGCTTTGCCTCGTCCGCAACAAAAAACGCGGTATGGCTCATGCCAAGGGGATCCAGCAGCCGCTCCTTCTCGAACTGAAACAGCGATTGTCCTGAAACCACCTCGATCACCCGCCCGAGCACATCGACGGAATGGCTATAGGTCCAAGTGGTGCCCGGCTGCTCGGCGAGCGGCAGGTTCGCTAGGCGCGCAGCGAACTCGGCGTTGTCAAAATCGCCGCCGTAAAGGTCGGCCTGCCGATAGAGTTTTTGCACGGGGCCGTCGCCGTAAAACCCGTAGGTGATACCGGAAGTTTGTCGCATCAGATCGAGTACGGTAATTGGGCGCTTGAGCGGTTCCAGCGTAAACACTGGCTTTCCAGTCGCGTCGAGCTTTTCCACGCCGACCTTTACGTCGGCAAAGGCCGGAATGTATTTGGAGAGGGGGTCATCGAGCGACAGCTTGCCGTCGTCAACCAGCATCAGCGCGGCAACCGATGTGATCGGCTTCGACATCGAATAGAACCGAAAGATGGTGTCATCCGTCATCGCTACCTTGGTTGCGACGTCGCGCAGGCCGAATTTTTCATAATAGACTGGCTTTCCATGCTGCTGGATCAACAGGATCGCACCTGGAATTTTACCGATCGCGATCTCATGTCGTAGATAATCACCAACCCGCTGAAGGCCCGGTTGCGAAAAGCTTCGTGCGGCCGGCGTATCTCCAAACGTGGCGTTCGAACTTGCAGCAACGAGCGCGGCAACGAGCGCGAACGGCACTCTCCTTGCAGCCGCCTTGATTCGTTGGCCGGCTCGCGTCAGACTTTTAAAATAGGCCGAGGTGCCGCATGACGAGGACGTACTAAACATGTTGCCTCGCCCCAATGGTTTGTGCCGAGCCGCCGTCATTGCGGTCGCGAACGAGCCTGCTGCTGTTTTTCGCGCCCAGCAACTGAGATCGCTCTGGAAAGATCATCTTGCAGTGCGTTCCGAGTTGGCGGTATCCAGCCTGACACAGATCAACAAAGACCCGGCGCGTTGCTACTCTTGCGTCTCTTGTTAGTTTAGAGCGATTTCCTCCGGCGTGGAAGCCATCGCGTGGCGGCCGTGCAAACAAACCGGTCCAGCCTTCTTAGCGCCGCTCTTCGGATGAATGCCAAACTCGCTGGTGCTGGCAGTCGTCCTGCCCGCGATGTCTGAGTTGGGTCAAAAACGATAGACGCAACGTAAGTGAACCCGGTCCGCTGAACCCCGCTAAACGGACCTCAGCGAGACGTGCTGCCACTTCGCCGATGGGCCACAAACCGACCAAATAGGCAGTCTAAGGACCGTGACCTTCATCGCGGTGTCGGAGAGTGGGGGCGACAGCTCATCTCCGGCGGGTCTGCCCGGTCAAGCTTGGTCCTCAGCCCCCTGGCGCGCGATGCACCTATCATAAATTGCTCTTCGTGGTACTCTATCGCTCACCAGCGCGATCGGAGGTTGCCATGATCATCGAAGGGACGTTTGTTGCATCCGTGGTCGATATAGTAGCAAAGAAGCTCGTCGACATCTTTGGAGCGCGCGCAGATTCGTTCTTCGATAAGGATGAAGTCCGGGCAGCAAGCTACACGTCGTATAAAGCGTTGCGTCGGATGGACGATATTCTAGGCGACGTCGAGAAAGACATTACTGAGCTCGATCGTTTACGCACGAGTCCCGCGGGGGAAGACGCTATCGCCGCCCATGAGCATGCGCTGGAACGTTTCCGTATTCATCTTTCGCTTCTCTCAGAGCAGCTCCAGACAGTAATAGCCTCATTTTCTGCAATGAAGTTAAAGATGGAAATATATCAATCCATGTGCGAAGCGGCGCAAGTCGAGCTCGCGGTAGGCTGGGACACCAACTTGGTACATCGGATGTTCGGCTTCGATTATGATCGTGATGATAAAAAGTTCGATTTGCTGTCGCTATGGGCGGATATGAAAAAGTCTGTCGAAGACGCCCGGCGCGCAATAGGTGCCTTTATCAAGGCGAATTATAAGATCGAGCAGAAAGAGTCTGGCCGCTAGCGGGCCGAGTCTGTAAGTGGCCGCGCCGGTTTGATTGCCCAATCGAGCTTCGGTCTGGATGCCGGTCCGGACGCGCCAAGCGGATGTCCGCTTTGGGGTCACAAGGCGACGATCGCGCAGCCCGGGCCGCGAGTCCGCTTTGCTCTCGGAAGCAGAGATCGCGGACCTGGCGTACCCTTCAGTTCAGGCGACCAGGCCCCGCGAGCAGGCGCAGCACAATTCCGAACAATTCATTCTGCGCGGAAATGCCGAGCCGCTCATAGGCGCGCTTGCGGTAGGTCAGGGTCGAATGCAGGCTGATGCCGAGTGCTTGCGAGATCGCCTCGGAGCTGAAGCCGAGCAGGATGCGGCGGCAGACCTCCTGTTCGCGCGGCGTCAGCGCGGAGAGTGGCGCGCGCGTCTCGAACAGCGCCGCGAGGTTCTGGCCGGGCGTTGCAGTCGCAGTCTATGACGACAAATCGTCAGATGGTCTTTCGCCCTTCAGATTGCCGGTTTCGGAATACCATGGTACAACCTAGAGCTGACGGGACGGCTTTTCCGTCCCGCATTTGGGGAGCTGTCTCATGAAATTGTCTTCAGGCTTCGCCGTGCCGTCAGCCGTCGCTATTTTGTCAGCCGTCTTGCTATGCAGCGCCAGCGGTACGGCAATGTCGCAACCCACAACCGGCTCAGACTCCGCGCTTCCCGCCGTCTCGGTCGAAGCACCGAAGCAGATGGCAAAACCAACGATTGCGTCGCCGCGGAGGTCAACGACATCGACAGCCCACCGGACATCCGGCTCGTCAACCGCTCAAAATCCGGTATTCGCGCCGGGTACGGCATTGGGGCGGCTTGCCAGGCTGGAGAAATCCGCCAGCACCTGCAACGGTGGTTGCGAAACAAGTTACAGGGTCGGCAACGCGCCTTGGGTTGGATGTAGTATAAGTGGTGATCGCGATATCAGCAATTTCTCGCCGACGTGCCGAGACACGCTGACCTACAACACCTACGCGCAGTGCGTCGACACCAAAACCTTCCTGGGCTCGACCTCCAGAGAGGCTCGGTGGATTTGCAGCAGCCTGCTAGCCGGAGGCAAGTTGGCCGGCGAAAATCGAGTCGCCGAAATCAAGGGCCGCCGCTAGTCCACACCGCCCGAGACACAGGATCGCATGGCTCGACGGATTTCGAGCCATGCGCAATGCCCGCTTCGGATCAGAAGCGGTGGTCGATCCAACGCCCCCTAACGTCGCGTCTTTCCCCGGATAGCGGAAGTGGCGGCGACTCTTGCGATGTTCAGCCGAGAAGCTGCCACCGCGCGAATGACGCGATGGGCTGGCTTCGGACCAGAGAAGCTGCCGTCACCGACGGTCCGGGAACTGCCACGCAGGCTGATGATCGATCATGCCTAGTACAATGCGTCGTATTTTGCGCTGAGAATTGCTTCAAACAAGCGGCCAAGCTGCAGAGGCGAAACGACTCGGCCTGCATCTGTATCGACCCTGTGCACCAAGATGAGGTCCTGCTCCGGCAGTACCATCATCACATGACCACCGGCTCCTTGAGCACTGTAGCCGGGAGGCATGATCGTTGCCGGGAAATGGATACCGTCGCGGACCACCCACCACATGTAACCATAAGCTCCGGCCGGGCCCGCATCTGAGTAGGGTTGCACGCTGAGCTTCACCCATTTCTTCGGCACCACTTGGTGACTGCCCCAGCGTCCGCCACGGAGATAAAGCAGCCCAAACCGCGCAAGATCCCTGGCCGTGAGACGGAACGGATAGGCGCGGTGGATGCTCTTTTCGAGCTCCACGTAATCGCCGTCCTTCGCGTCTGGCCCATAGCGAAAATCTTCCATACCGCAGGGTATGGCGATCCGATCCCGGAAGGCCTCATACAAACCAAGACCGGCGCATTGCTCGAATATCGTGCCGAGCGCGTTAAAGTCCCAGTTGTTGTAGCACCAGAACGTTCCTGGACCGTGGCTGTGACGCGCTTCCCGCCTTGCGATCATCAAAGCGGTTTCGTACCCCGTCGGATGGAAGACACCGGAGCGCGCCATGAGCAGCGAATTTATGGACGCCAGGCGCTCGCGATCGCTCAATCCCTCCTTGTCGTCGATTCCGAGTGACGCAAGAGTGGAAGACAGATCAATTTTTCCTTCAGCAACGTAGATGCCGAACAGAGCCGACAAGAGGCTCTTACGAATCGAATGACACATGAAGCGATGAGCGACCGCGCCCGTCTGATGAACGACCGCTCCGCGTTCGATAATCATCAGAGCAGCAGTCCCAATCTCATCCGCGATTGCGTCTACATGAGCGAGCGCGTTTGGGGACCAGCCCGCGGCCTCGGGCGGTGTCATTTGCCAGATCGGCTCCGGCCACTTTTCCTCGTCTCCTAGCCCATCCACAGAACGCCCCTCGACCTTCGCGAAAATCCAAGAGGCGGCCCGGATACCTGCTCCAACCTCTCACCCCTGGTTCAATATTAGCTGGTGGCGGTCCTGCCTACTAGCTCAGAGCGAGATGCACGGAGCGCGGTCAGGTGTCCGCTTTACCCCCGGAAGCAGAGATCGCGGACCTGGCGTACCCTTCAGTTCAGGCGACCAGGCCCCGCGAGCAGGCGCAGCACAATTCCGAACAATTCATTCTGCGCGGAAATGCCGAGCCGCTCATAGGCGCGCTTGCGGTAGGTCAGGGTCGAATGCAGGCTGATGCCGAGTGCTTGCGAGATCGCCTCGGAGCTGAAGCCGAGCAGGATGCGGCGGCAGACCTCCTGTTCGCGCGGCGTCAGCGCGGAGAGTGGCGCGCGCGTCTCGAACAGCGCGGCGAGAGACTGGTCGGGCGTTGCGGTCACGGCCCGCTGGAAATGGCGCGCGACGCTGGCGCCAATCGCCGGTGCGATCGCCTGCAGCCGCGCACGCTCGACGTCGCCAAAGCGGCCCTGGGCGGTGATGCGGTAGAAATTGACATAGAAGCAGATGTCGCCCGTCCAGATCGCAGTCGCGCATTTGTCGACAATGTCCGAGTCGTTGAAGAAGATTTTTCGGTAGCGCGCGCCATACATGCGCGGTGCGAACGACGGCAGCACGATCGGCCCTCCGCTCTCGGCTTCGAACAGCGCATCGCGATTGGGATCGGATTGGTGAAACTGCCCGGCATAGGCCGCGCCGAGATCACCGCCGGTCGGGATGTTGCCGACATCGAGCAGACAGCTCGCCGCGCCGGCGCGCGTTAGCGCAAACACCATGCAATGGCCGACGCCGGCCTGCCGGCGCAGCGTGTCGATGAGGATGTTTGGAAAATCCGGACGACCGATGGCGAGCACCGCGGGCGTGACGTCGCCGGCCGCTGGAGTTGGGGGCGCCGCGTGGGGCCGCATGGGATTCCTCCGCCAAGGTTGTTTGGCGGAGGATATCAGCAAGGGGATTTGGCTGGAAGTCGGCTGGGCCGACGTATGCCGCGTGGGTCCCGGCTCTGCGCAGCATCGCTACGCGCTGCAGCGCGTCCGGGACACGAGAGCGTTGCTGGTCGATTCAGTCTCGTGCCCCGGACGCAGCGCAGCGCTTCTTCAGCGGTGCGCTGCTGAGCCGGGGCCCATGCCGAACGACGGGCTGCTCGCCCCTACCCCACCGCCGCCTTCGCCGGCGCGACGTTGATGGCGAGCTTGCCGTAGCGGTCGGTAAAAGCCTCGGTGTCGATCTCTTCCAGCTTGATCTCGCCGCTCATCACGCCTTGCTTCCAGGCCGCCTGCGCCGGATCGTTCTGGAACTCGGGCATCACCTCGCGGCCGAACAGTTCGAGCGATTCGCAGATGTGCTCGTGGCTGTTCTTGCCCGCTTGATTCAGCAGGATGACCTGGTCGATATGCGACGACTGAAAGCGCTTGAGCTTCTTGCGGATCGTCTCCGGCGAGCCGATCAGGCCGCCGCGCAAGGCGGCCTCCTGCGCTTCCGGATTGTCGCGCTTCCATTTGTTGTACTCGTCCCACATGTTGACGGTGTAGGGCGCGGGCCGCTGACGGTTCTGCGAGGCGCCGTAGAAGCGCAGCGCGAACTGGAAGAAGGTGGCGCCGTCGGCGCGCGCACGCGCCTCTTCATCCGTCTTCGCGCACATGAAGAACGACACCAGCGCCATGTTCGGGTTGATCTCGTAATCGGCGAGCTTGGCAAGACGCTTGGTCATCGCGTTGTAGTAAGCATGCACCCAGGCATGCGCGGCATCGGCGCTGACGAACTGGAATCCGAGGGCGCCAAAGCCGTGGCGGCCGGCACGCTCGATGGTCGGCAGCTGCGAGCAGGCCATCCAC
The DNA here is from genome assembly GCF_036924495.1 of Bradyrhizobium sp. AZCC 2230. Lineage (NCBI taxonomy): Bacteria > Pseudomonadati > Pseudomonadota > Alphaproteobacteria > Hyphomicrobiales > Nitrobacteraceae > Bradyrhizobium > Bradyrhizobium sp. AZCC 2230. Next base: position 5,006,845 of record NZ_JAZHRS010000001.1, read on the forward strand.
AGCGGCGGATGCGGCTTCTGCACCGGCTTCGGCACGACATTGCGCAAGGGGATGTCGAAATATTTGCCGTGATGCTCGGAGCCTGCATCCTTGAACATCGGGAAGATCGCGGCGACGGCCTCCTCGAAGACTTCCTTCTTGGTCTCCATGTCGCGGCCGAACGGCGTCAACTCGGTGATCGAGGCGCTCTCGCCCATGCCGAATTCGCAGCGGCCATTGGACAAGAGGTCGAGCACCGCGACGCGCTCGGCAACGCGGGCCGGATGGTTGGTGGTGAGCTGGAGGATGCCGTGGCCGAGCCGGATGTTCCTGGTGCGCTGGCTTGCGGCAGCAAGAAACGACTCAGGTGACGGCGAGTGTGAATACTCTTCGAGGAAGTGATGCTCGACCACCCAGGCGTGGTCGTAGCCAAGCTTGTCGGCGAGCTCCATCTGCGAGAGTGCGTTCTGGTAGAGGCTGAGCTCGTCGCCGGCCACCCAGGGCCGCGGCAGTTGCAGCTCATAGAAGATGCCGAACTTCATGACGCTTCTCCCAGTTTTCTTGCCCGCTTATTTTGTTGCGGGCATCTTAATGCGTGAGGCGGCACTGTCTACGCAGTCGCAATTCCGCCTTGCGGGAGAACGCGCTTCTCGGCGCGGCGGCCATTCAGGACCGCACCGATGAAGGTGAAACGCACCAGGAGATGATAGCTCGCCAGCATCGGCGGAATCGCGACGACGAGAATGATGGCGAATTTGATCAGCCCGGGCCAGTCGCGTTGCGACAGCGCGACCTGCAGCGTCATCACGATCGGCATGTGGATCAGATAGAGCCAGTAAGAGGCATCAGCGAGGTAGCGTCGGGTCGGGCTGAAGCCGGACATGAAGCGAAGCGCGAGACCGATGGCGGCGAAGCTCGAAATCCATATGGCCGGCGCGTACAGGATCGCGGAGACAAGCCTGAGTGTGGCGAAGCTGAAAGGCAGTTTCGGTGCACCCGGCGCGGACGTCATCACCCCGACAAGCACGAAGCTGATCAGGATCAGGCCAAGCGCGATCAGGAGATGCGACAGCCAGCGTCGCTCGAGCAGCCGCAGCAGATCGACCTGCCGATGCAACAGCCAGCCGACGCCGAAGGCGATGCCGAAGCCGATCCAGGCCTGCACGTTGGTGATGAGCGATTGATCCGGCGTCCTCACGCCCATCACATTGATCCAGCGTGGGTCGAGGCTGAAAGCGATGCCGATCGGGATCGCCAGAAGCAGCGGCGCCAGCGGATTGCGCATGATCCGTGCGAAGACGCCGTCGAGAGCCGCGCGCCCAGTGCCTGATGGATCGAACCAGACGATGGCGCCGCGCAGCGTGCTGACTGACAGAGATTTCTGCCCGCCAATCTGCCCCATCGGGTCACGGCCTTCTCGCCCGATCCAAAAATCGGCTAGCCGATTTCCCGGCGCGGCTGGTTGATCCCGGGATCGCAGTCGGTTTCCGACCGGCTCAGCGCCTCGCGCCGGAATTCGGTCGGGGTGACGCCGGTTTCGGCCTTGAAGGCGCGGTTGAAGGGTCCGATCGACTGGAAGCCTGCATCCATGGCGATGGTCAGGATCGGGACCTCCCGTTGCGTCACATCAGAGAGCGCCAGCCTGGCATCCTCGATGCGGTAGCGATTGAGGAACGCATTGAAGTTCCGATAGCCCAGCCCTTCGTTGATGGCCTGACGAAGCCGGTGCTCGGGAACGTCGAGCCGCGCCGCCAGCGCGCCGATCGCAAGACCTTCCTGCCGGTAGGTTCGCTCCACGGTCATCAGATGGTCGAGACGCCGCAGCAGGATCGGATCGACGGCGACCCGGGGATCGACGACCACCCGCCCCGCGGTGGCGCGATCGGCCTCGCGCGCATCGCTGGATGCAATTGCCGCCGTAGCGTCGTTGACGGGCACGGCCGGCTGCGTGGCGAAAGCCCCCAGTCCGGCGAGGATGGCCACCAGGAACAGGCCGAGCGCGGTCGGGAAGCTGCCGGGCGCGCCGGGAACCGCGACAGGAATTGCGGCGAAGCCGGCGACGGCGACGGCCGCGATGAGCAGGACATTGATCGCAAGCATCGCCAGCCGTAGTCGGCGGCGTCGCGCGACCAGATCGGCCCGCCAGGTCTTGACCGTTTGAACAGCGGCAGCGAGGGCCAGCACCAGGGTGCCCAACGCCAGGACTCGACCGCCGGCGCCAGCCAAAGCGGGCCAGTACGCCCAGCCCAGCGTGATCGCAAATCCATAGGCCACGACGCTCAGCCACATGGCGCCGTGCCACCGCTTAAGCTCGAAATCGTCGTCGAACGCCGCGCGCGCCCACAACCAGAATACGGCAGGCTGCGCGGACAGGATCGGCAACGTCCACCACCAAGCCGTTTTGGGGAAGCTGGGCGCGGTCACGATCGCATAGAAAATGCCGCCTGCGCACATCGCGATGCCCAGCAAGACATTCTGATTGGCGGGGCGACGCTGGAGCGCCGCGAGAACGATCAACAGGAACACGCCGCTCGCCGCGCCGCGAAACCCGAGATCGATGGCCGTCAGCCCCATTGCGTTCACAACTCGGATTTCCCCTTTGACAGTCAATTCTCGCATCGGCTCGGTGCGGGCACAATCTCAACTTGCGCTGATGATCCCACCGGCAACAGGCTGGCCCCGCTTGAACCGGCGGGGCGAATGGTTAGTTTTGGGGGATGGCGAATCGCTTCGTTTCGCCCCTCCTCAAAGCAGACATGCCCACATTCACCCCGCACCAGGATGCCGCGCTGAAAGCCGTTGGCGATTGGCTGAAGGCCAAACCCGGCCGCAACGGCACACCGCCGATTTTCCGCCTGTTCGGCTTTGCCGGCACCGGCAAGACCACGCTGGCGCGGCACATCGCCGACGGCGTCGACGGTGAGGTGAAGTTCGCCGCCTTCACCGGCAAGGCCGCGCTGGTGATGCGCAACAAGGGTTGCGACGACGCCTCCACCATCCATTCGCTGATCTACCGCGCCCGCGAATCCGGCGAGGAGCAGCCGAGTTTCGAATTGTGGGACGACGCGCCGGCGTCCAAGGCCAAGCTGATCGTGATCGACGAATGCTCGATGGTCGACGCCGAATTGGGCCGCGACCTGATGTCGTTCGACTGCCCGCTGCTGGTGCTTGGCGATCCCGCGCAGCTGCCGCCGATCCAGGGCGGCGGATTCTTCACCAACACCGAACCCGACGCGATGCTCACCGAAGTGCATCGCCAGGCTCAGGACGATCCGATCGTGCGGATGTCGATGGACGTCCGCGAGGGCCGCGAGCTCGACATCGGCCGTTACGGCGAGAGCGAGGTGGTGTCGCGCAAGGAGCTCGATCCTGATCGCGTCATGGGCGCCGACCAGGTGCTGGTCGGCCGCAACAACACGCGACGCGCCTACAACATGCGGGTGCGGCAGCGGCAGAACATCGAGGATGTTTTTCCGGTCGCCGGCGACAAGCTGGTCTGCCTGCGCAACAACCGCAAGAAGGGCCTGTTCAACGGCGGCCTGTGGCGGGTGAAGTCGCGCAACGCCTCGCGCTCGAAATCGCGCATCCTCTCTATGCGGCTCTCGCCCGATGAGGATTTCGGCCACAAGGTCACGAAGGTCTCGGTGCGCGCCGACTGCTTCGAGGGCGGCATCGAGGCGATCGCCTGGGAGCAGCGTAAGCCCTATGACGAATTCGACTACGGCTACGTGCTGACCGTGCACAAATCGCAGGGCTCGCAATGGGACGACGTCGTGCTGTTCGACGAGAGCTTTGCGTTTGGGGAGAGTCGCGCAAGGTGGCTGTACACGGGCATCACGCGCGCGGCGAAGCGGTTGAGTATCGTGGTTTAAAACTCCGCTCCCGTAGGGTGGGCAAAGGCGCAAAGCGCCGTGCCCACGATCTCTCTACGCATACAAAAATGGTGGGCACGCTTCGCTTTGCCCACCCTACGGCACCGAGAATGAGGCGCGGATGCCGCGCCCCGCACGCTGCTGTCACTTCCCCGCCAAAAAATAAAAATCCTCGCGGCCCGGCGGCGAGCCGTATGAAAACGGCTGCTGCTCGTGCTTGGTCATAGACCAGACGTCGTCGCGGACGATGTCGAACAGCTTCCGGATCTCGACCTTCGGAACCCTGATCTCGCGGGCGAGCGCGGTGGAGAACGGGCTGTCGGCGCCGTTGTCGCCGTCGATCGCGGTCTCGCCGTGCTTGGCGGCGTAGACCACCATGAAGCCGGCGCCGGGCTCGATGTTGGAAAAGCCCTCGTCGACCAGCTTCAGCGACAACGTGTGCTGCATGGTCGGCGCGAACGGATTGTCGCGGCAGGCATCCAGAATCACCAGACGCACTTTTCGCGCCGCGCCCACCGCTGCGATCACCTGCTCCAACGCGACGGCCTGGGTCTCGGCGTCCCGGTCGACGGCGAGCTTGGCATCAACAGGAACGAGATAGTTCACCCCGCCGATCTCGAAACCGTGGCCGGCGTAATAGACCACCGCCCAGTCGGCCTTCTCCGCTTCGTCGGCAAAAGTCTTCAGCGCGTCGAAGAACTTGTCGCGGGTGAGGTCGCTGACCGAGATCACGGTCTGGAAGCCGACGTCCTTCAGCACGCTCGCGATCATCTTCGAATCGCGCGGCGGATTGGGCAGAGCGTGGACGTTCTTGTAGGCGCCGTTGCCGATCACGAGCGCGACGCGGCGCCCGCTGGGCGCGCCGCCCGGCGTTTGCGGCGTCAGCGCGGCGAGCCGCTCCTGCGCGATGGTGCGGGCGCGGGCGACGTCGAGCTCGTCGAATTTCGTCAGCGAATAGGCGGCCGAGCGATAGTCGGCGCGGGCCTGGGCGAGATCCTTCTTGCGCTCGTAGACCTGGCCGCGGCCGGAATGCGCGCGGATGTTGTTCGGATTGATCTGGAGCGCGGCATTGTAGTCCTTCAGCGCGGCATCGAGATCGCCCTTCATGAAATAGACGTCGGCGCGATTGTTGATCGCGTAGACATTCCTCGGCTGCTTCTCGATCAGGCCGTTGCAATCGGCAAAAGCCTGGTCGTACTTGCCCATCAGGCCGTAGGTGGTGCAGCGGTTGCCGGCGATCTGCTGCGCGGTCGGATCGATCTTCTCGGCCTCGGCGAAATCGGCGAGCGCGCCATCATAATCCTTCATCAGCGTGCGCACGCGAGCCCGGTTGGTCCAGCCGAGGATGAATTTGGGCGTGTATTTGATCGACAGGCTGAAATCGTCAAGCGCGCTTTGCAGCGCGTCGCGGCGCAGCTGGATGACGCCGCGATTGTTGTAGGGAACACCGTAGGTCGGACGCTTCTGGAGCGCGAGGTTGTAGTCGGCCATCGCGAGGTCGTCCTTCCCCGTGCGCTCATAGGCGAGGCCGCGCAGATTGAGGATGATGACGTTGTCTGGGTCGAGGCCGACGGCCGTGGACAGCACATCGATGGCGCGATCGTAGTCGCGCTTGTTGATGAACGTGTTGCCACGCACGGACAGCGCGACTGCCTTGTCCTTGCCGGTGACGCGGTCGGCGTTGAGCAGGTTCTCGCAGGCCGTCGTCCGCGCCTGGGCGTCGGCCTGGCGGTCGCGGCAAATGGCGAGGTCGTCGCCGGCTTGCGGCTCGGCCGCTGCGATCGCGACGCCGGCGACGAGTATGACTGATATCAGGGGGACGACGCGCAGCATGTTGTCAGATCAGCTCCCACCACCACATTTCTAAGTCGATCAGCGATCGCGCCGGTTCATCTAGCCTGGAGTTCCCCACCCCGCCAAGCCGGGCCACGGCTTGCGGCTTTTTTCACGGGTTCGTGTCTCCAAGGCCGTAACAATCGCCCGGTCCGCCCGTATCTCCGATGTCCGAAAACGACGGGGCAGGCTGTTCGCCCGCCCTCAACCGCCCTAAACTGTCAGGCCTTCCGAAAGAGGATCCGCCATGCGCCGCTCCGTCCTGTCCCTGCTCGCCGCCACCACCGCCCTGACGCTGGCCTTTGCCGCACCGACCCGGGCCGCGGAAGACGCCGTCGTGATCCCTGCCCCCACAGTCGACGCAGCACCCGCGAATGGCATCCAGACCGCGGTGATCGCCGGCGGCTGCTTCTGGGGTGTGCAGGGCGTGTTCCAGCACACGGCCGGTGTCGTCAACGCCGTCTCAGGCTATGCCGGCGGCACCAAGGCGACCGCCGATTACCAGACCGTCTCGAGCGGCCGGACCGGCCACGCCGAGTCGGTCGAGATCAAGTTCGACCCGAAGAAGATCTCCTACGGCAAGATCCTCCAGATCTACTTCTCGGTGGCGCACGACCCAACCCAGCTCAACCGCCAGGGACCGGACAGCGGCACCCAATATCGCTCGGCGATCTTCACCACCTCCGACGAGCAGAAGAAGGTCGCGGAGGCCTATATCGCCCAGCTCGACGGCGCCAAGGTGTTCAGCAAGCCGATCGTGACCAAGGTCGGCACGCTGGAGGCGTTCTACCCGGCCGAGGGCTACCATCAGGACTATCTGACGCTGCACCCGAACCAGCCTTACATCGCCTATAACGACATCCCGAAGGTCGAGAACCTGAAAAAACTGTTCGCGGATAACTACATTGAGAAGCCGACGCTGGTGAGCGCCAGCAAGGCCACCAACTGATCGCGAGATCGCCAAAGAAACGGGAGACCCATGCCCGACACCAAGACGAAAACCACCGACGACAAGGTCATCAAGAGCGAAGAGCAGTGGCGCCGCGAGCTGTCGCCGATGCAGTACGCGGTGCTGCGCGAGAAGGCGACCGAGCGCCCCTTCTCCGGCGAATATGAGCACGACCACCGTGCCGGAACCTATGTCTGCGCCGGCTGCGGCAACGTGCTGTTCGAGTCCGACGCCAAGTTCGACTCCGGCTGCGGCTGGCCGAGCTTCACCGCGCCTGCGGTCGAGAGCCATATCGACGAGGAGCGGGATGCGACGCACGGCATGATCCGCACCGAGGTGCTCTGCTCCAAATGCAGCGGCCATCTCGGCCACGTCTTCCCGGACGGACCGGGGCCGACCGGCCTGCGCTACTGCATCAACTCGGCGGCGCTGAAGCTGGAGCCGAAATAAGATTGCGCGCCGCCGGGTTCCCCGATGGAACCCGGCGGCGCGATGTGCTTTTCTTGTCTGGCGGTGCAGCCGTTGAGCGTCATCCGGCGGCCGCCAGGGAGGACGCCATGTCACTTGGGACCATCCTGATCATCCTGGTGATCATCTATCTCTTGGGCGGCTGGTCCGGTCGGATCGGCGGTTATGGCTACGGCATGGGCCATTCCGGCATGGGGATCGGCGGCGTTGTTCTGGTGGTGCTGCTCGTCCTGCTGCTGCTTGGCAAGCTGTAAATCATATAAGTCGCTGAAATTATTTAATTTTCTGCGGTTGCGGACCTGCCATGCATGGATTCATCATCTCCCATCGCAGGGGTCGCATTTCTGTCAAAACGGCCTATATTAGAGGACGAAAATGATGTGCGGCGGGCCCAGCCGAGTGTGGCCTCCGCCCTCCCAAACCCCACGCGCTTAAAGCCCCAGACAAGATCACGAGGTCTTTGACCATGCGTCCACTGCGTCCGTTCAACTTCAACACCTCCGCCGAGCTCTTTCCCGCCGCCATCCGCAAGAAGAAGCGCGCGGGCTTCACCTATCGCCGGTTCGGCACCGCGGCCGAGGCCGTGCAGTTCGCGATGGAGCAGTTGCCGACGGATTCGCTGAATGGCGCGTACCTCCAGGTCGAGGAAGCCCGGTTCGACCAGAACGGCATCCGCTCGCTCTATGAGAGCGAGGCCTTCCCGCTGCCGCGCCACCGCAAGCCGGAACCGGTCGCCGAGACCGACGCCGACGCGGCGTAAATTTCGCAAAACTCCGATGTGCGTGGAAAGCGCGACGGCCGAAAGGCTGTCGCGCTTTTTGCTTTTCATAGGGGCGGGATTCAGAGGCGCGGCTGCTTGTCGAGCCAGCGGCGCAACAGGCGCACGTTGCGCATGTTGGCGCGGAACATGACGTCGAAGGCGTCGCCCACGAACGGCACGATGCCGACCACGCCGTCGACCGCGACATTGCCGAGCATCCGCGCGGTGATGTACCAGGGCGCGCCGAGCGCACGGGCCTCGCGCACCAGCCACAGCGAGATCGCGGTGGTGATGATGTCGCCGATCACAGGGATCAGGCCGATCAGACCGTCAATGCCGTAGCGAATATTGGTGCCCGGCAGGATGAAGGCGACGTCGAGCAGCTTTGCGATCGCCTCGAGCCGCGCGATGCGTTGCTCGCGCGTCAGGTTGCCGAACGGGTTGCCTTGTCCGAACTCGAAGCGAAACTCCTGAAACCCCTGCTCCAGGGTTTCGGGACGAATCTGTTCAGGGCGGATCTCCTGGCCGTCCTGATCAATGATCGGTCCGCGCGCCGCGCGGTCCGAAAAATCGGCGCGCGACTGCGTCCCTGAGCGGGATCTGCGTGGCGCGAGAATGTTGTCATCGGGCATGGTCATGGCCATTGGGGAACGCGCGAGCGCAGCAGAGGTTGCTGCGCCGCGCCTTGAGGTCGCGCGCTCAGCTCGCCGCCGCCGCGGGCTGCGGCTCCTCGACATAGCGATGCACGAGCCAGGATGACAGCACCGCCGGCACGAAACCGACCAGGCCGTACAGGATGAACTGCACTGCGCCTGAATCCGCCCCGCGTGAGCTGTAGGTGAACGCGGCGAGGATGAAGGCGATCAGGCCGACCAGCAGCATCCGCAGCCCCGGCCCGATGCGCCTGATGTGAAGCAGGATGTCGTCGACCGCGCCGATCATCAGCGACGGCAGGAAGCCGAACAGATAGCTGTATTGCAGCGTCTTGAAGAACACGACGAACAGCTTGCCGACCTCGCCCCAATTGGTCTGGGTCCAGTAGCCGGACTGGTAGGTCGTCGTCAGCAAAAGCAGAAACCCGCCCACGAACGGACCGACGAGCGCGAACACCAGATAGCGTTTCATCAAGGACTCCTCATACGCAGAGGGATTTATAGCAGCGTGGCCGGAACCTTGGATAGCGGGGTTGCGGCTGTTCGGGGGAACAAGTGGCAACGCGGCGGGTTCAGACTGGACCCTTAAATTCCTTGTCAGATTTGGAGCCGCCGATGTCTCGTAAACTGTTGTTGCTGGCGACGATCACGTTTACGGCCCTCGGCGGCCTGTCGAACGCACCCGCCTTTGCGCAAGGCCATATGGGCACGCCGCAGGAGCAGAACGCCTGCTCGCGCGACGCCTCGCGGCTGTGCCGCAAGGACCTCGGCAATGACGGCGCGGTGCAGGGTTGCCTTCAGGCCAACCGCGCCAAACTGTCGAGATCGTGCAGCAAGGTGTTCGAGAGCCACGGAATGTAAGATCGGCACGCAAGTTGCGCGCGACGTTTTGCGTGACGGTCGCGCAACAGCTGCGAATTCCTTCGCGTCGCCCATTGCAGCTTCGTAACAATCGCGCATACTCGAATCGGGCGGCGCAGCACTTTTCGATTCGAATATCAAGAAATCGAGCGACCACATGCGGGATTCAGTTCCCGGCGTGAAGGCTGTGACATGCGGCAGATCAAGCCGCGTGCGGCGCCCCAAAACCAAGTGGTTCAAGCCACCGAACTCGGGGACGCATTGTTCATGACACGCACCATCGCTACGCTCTTCAAGACCACCGCTTCGCTGTTGGCCTTCGCCGCCATCACGTTCCAGACTTCACCCGGCTTCGCCTTCTCGTCCGAAGCGCAGCAGATGTGCTCGGGCGATGCGATGCGGCTGTGCTCCAGTGAAATCCCGGACATCCCGCGCATCAGGGCCTGCATGGTCCAGAAAAAAGCGCAGGTCAGCCCCGGCTGCCGTGCCGTGATGGACCGCGAAGCGGCCGCCGCAGCGGCATCGCGCAAGCGGGAAGCGGCCGCGCAGTAGGGCCTAGCGAATTTCGAGTAGACCGCTGCCCGTTGGAGGGCTCTGTTCACCTCTCCCGTAGGGAGAGGTCGGAGCGCATCGAAGATGCGATCCGGGTGAGGGGTTACAGTCTCACTGAACGTTGCGGCCCCTCACCCGGATTGCTTCGGACGATGCTTTGCATCGCCGAGCGCAATCCGACCTCTCCCCGCTGGGGAGAGGTAAGCAAGCCTAGTCGCCCCACTGCGCGAAGGCGTCGTTGAAGGCGCGCTCGCCGGGGGCGCCCTTCTCGATGGCGATGATGGCGCGGCGCTGGTTGGCGTAGACCAGCGGCACGTCGAACCACGAGCGCTCCTTCAGGAGCTGGACGTTGCGGGCGCGGTCGGCGTCGACATTGGAGAGGCCGACCAGGAAAAAGCCGTCGGTGACCTTGACCGCGAGGCCCGCGAGCGGCGTGCCGCGCGCCTGCTCGTTCGACTTCATCAGGATGCCCGGCACGTTGGAGACGCTGCCGCCCGGAAAGTCCGGCGGCAGGATGAAGGTCAGCTCGGCCGTGTGGCTCGCCGGGAGCGACGAGTCGGTGTTGCGGCGGAACGACATCGTCATCTTGAACTTGCGGTCGGGGATCTCGATGTCGGCGCGCACGGCGATGTCGGCCTTCTGGTTGCCCGACGCCTTGATCGGCTCGAGCCGCCACACCACCGAGCCGACATATTGCTTGCCCTTGGGGTCGGACGGATCCTCGTCATAGAGCACGACCTTCTGCGCAACCGGCGCGGCCGGCTGGTCGCTGGCCGAGGGCTGGCCGACGCGATCCGGAATCTTCGGCTTGCTCTGCGGCTGCGAGGCATCCTTCGGCGCCTCGACCACCTGGGTGGGCGAGGACTTGAACAAATTGGTCGCGATCTGGACCAGCTGTTTGCCCCAGAGGATGCCGGCGCCGACCAGGATCAGCACGATGCCGATGGCGATCGCGCTCTTGAACGGGAAGATCGAGCCGGCGCGCTTGGGCTTTTTGGCACCGCGGTCGGCTGCGATCCGCGGACGCGGCGACGGCGGCTGGGCCTGCGGCGCGTAGCGCTCGGCCTCCTCCATCGACTCGTCATAGGAATAGGGCGCGTCGGGTTCGGCGGCGCGGTTTTCCAGGCTCGGCTCGAGCCGGTCGAATTCCGGCGAGGGCGACGGCACGTTGGCGTAGGTGCGGCGCGCGGCGCGGTTGGCCTGCGCGGCGGCGCCGCCGAGATCATTGACGTCGGCGGTGATGTCGCGGAAGCCACGCACGCCCGGCGCCGGCGGCAATGGCGGCGGCGGTCCGGCATCAGACGGACGACGCGGAGGAGAGCGCCCGGCCGGCGGCTCCGGCGGACCAGGCTGGCGCGGCGCATCGAAACGCGGGGCGCGGGGCGGACGCGGAGCATCGTTCTGGTCGTCGCCGCCAAGCGGCGGGCGCGGCGACGGCGCGGCCGGACGCGCGCGCGGCGGAGCCGGTGGAGGGGATGCGGTCGGGTTGTGGTCGGCTGCGCGGGCGCTGGCCCGGCGGAACGCATCGCCGCTGCCGCTCCCGCTGCGGGCGCCGCCACCGGGGCGCGAGGCCTCGCGGGCCCGCTGGGCGGCTTCCGATTCGACCTTGCGAACGGCCTCTTCCAGCGACAGCCGTTCGCGGGTGATCTCGGATTCGGAGAGCGGCGGCTGCACGCTGCGCAGCTGCGCGATCAGGGCCGTGCGCGCCCGCTCATAGAGCGCGCGCCGGCTTTCGCCGGGAGCGTTGGGGTCCAGGGCGGCAATAGCACGGGCGATCAGCGGATAGTAATCAGCCATTTCTACTCAACTATATCCGCGGCCTGGTAAGAGATCGTTAAGCCTCAAACGGATTTTGCACCAGGATAGTATCCTCGCGTTCGGGGCTGGTGGAAAGAAGTGCGACCGGGCACCCCACCAATTCCTCGATCCGGCGGACATATTTGATGGCCTGGGCGGGCAGGTCGGCCCAGGACCGCGCGCCGGCGGTCGGCTCCTTCCAGCCCTCGATGGTCTCCCAGATCGGCTCGACCCGGGCCTGGGCCCCCTCGCCGGCCGGGAAATAATCGATCTCCTTGCCGTCGAGCTTGTAGCCGACGCAGACCTCGATCGAATCGAAGCCGTCGAGAATGTCGAGCTTGGTCAGCGCCAGGCCGTTGATGCCGCAGGTCCGCACGGTCTGGCGGACCAGCACGGCGTCGAACCAGCCGCAGCGGCGCTTGCGCCCGGTATTGACCCCGAACTCGCGGCCGCGACGGCCGATCTCCTCGCCGATCTCGTTCAAGAGCTCGGTCGGGAACGGCCCCTGGCCGACCCGGGTCGTATAGGCCTTACAGATGCCGAGCACGTAGCCGACCCCGCCCGGACCGATGCCCGTTCCGGTCGCGGCCTGCGCCGCCACCGTGTTGGACGAGGTGACGTAAGGGTAAGTGCCGTGGTCGACGTCGAGCAGGGCACCTTGCGCGCCTTCGAACAGGATGCGCTTGCCGGCACGCCGCTCGATGTCGAGCAGGCGCCACACGGTCTCGGCGTAGGGCAGCAGCTGCGGCGCGAACGCGGTCAGCTCCTTCAGGATCTCGTTGCCGTCGAACTCCGGCAGGTTGAGGCCGCGACGCAGCGCGTTGTGGTGCGCAAGCAGCCGGTCGATCTTGTGCGGGAGCGTGTCGAGGTCGGCGAGGTCCATCAGCCGGATCGCGCGACGGCCGACCTTGTCCTCATAGGCCGGTCCGATGCCGCGGCGGGTGGTGCCGATCGCGGTCGCAGAATTGGACGATTCGCGCAGCGCATCGAGCTCGCGATGGAGCGGCAGGATCAGGGTCACGTTCTCCGCGACGCGCAAATTCTCCGGGCCGACCGCGACGCCCTGATTGCGCAGCTTGGCAACCTCGTCGAGGAAGGCCTGCGGATCGAACACCACGCCGTTGCCGATCACCGCCAGTTTAGACGGGCGCAGCACGCCCGAGGGCAACAGCGCGAGCTTGTAGGTCTCGCCGTTGATGACCAGCGTATGGCCGGCATTATGGCCGCCCTGGAAGCGCGCGACGATGTCCGCCTGCTCCGACAACCAGTCGACGATCTTGCCCTTTCCTTCGTCGCCCCACTGGGCGCCGACGACGACAACATTGGCCATTCGCGGGTAATCCTTCGAAGAATTTTCTCTATATGCGCATGATCCAAACGGAAAACCGGTACCCACTTTTCCTAAGATCATGCCTGCGCCCAGCCCAATTCCCGGCTTGGAGCCGTTCGTATGCGGGGCAGCCAACCGGATAAAGGAAGCAGCCTCTCTAGGCAAGCAAGAAGCGGGCTTTTTGAGGACCCAATGCCCGATCCAAGCCCTTGATATCCCCGGAAAATCCGGAAATCTTCCAAGGCCATGCACCGACCTCGACCAAAGCGCTAGGCACAGCGTCGGCCGCTGCATGGTCGCGATGCGCCCGCCCCCGTTGATGCAGCCCCGATTTCCGTGTCTTTGAACGGGGCCGGGTTTCGACCGGCCCGGATGCCGCCGGGCTGGTGGCCTTGGTGCATTCCACCGCGGGGCCATAACAATCACAATGTCCGCCACCGGCCAGACCACGAGCGCCGACACATCCGGCCAGCACTGGATTGCCAACCAGCCTTATCTCCTGCTCGGCATCACCGCGCTGTGCTGGGCCGGCAATGCGGTCGTGGGGCGCCTCGCCGCCGGCCACATCCCGCCGGTGACACTGTCCTTCCTGCGCTGGACCTTCGCCTTCCTGCTGGTGCTGCCGTTCGCCTGGAAGCATCTCGCCCAGGACTGGCCCGCGATCCGCGAGAAACTCGGCCTGATGATCGTGCTGTCGATCACCGGCATCGGCGCCTTCAACACCCTGCAATATTGGGCGCTGGAGCATACCCAGGCGCTCAACACCCTGCTGTTGCAGTCGGCAGCACCTTTGGTCGTGGCGCTGTGGTCGCTGGTCATCCTCGGCATCCGCCTCACCGCGGTGCAGGCCTTCGGCGTGGCTCTCTCGATGTGCGGCGTGCTCATCATCCTGCTGCACGGTGATATCACCACGCTGTCGAACATCGCCTTCAACAAGGGCGACCTGATCTTCATCGTCGCGCTGATCATCTTCGCGCTCTATTCGGTGCTGACCTTGAAGCGGCCGCCGATCCACGGCCTGTCGTTTCTCGCCTTCACCTTCGGCGCCGGTGCGGCCTGCCTCATTCCGCTGGAGATCTGGGAATTGTCGGCGCGTCCCGTCATGAAGCTCGACGGGCCGAACCTGCTCACCCTGTTCTATGTCGCGGTGTTTCCCTCGACGCTCGCCTATCTCTGCTTCAACCGCGGCGTCCGCCTGATCGGCGCCAACCGCGCCGCGCCGTTCTTTCACGTCGTGCCGGTGTTCGGCTCGATCATGGCGATGGCCTTCCTGGGCGAGCACCCGCAGGCGTTCCACTTCATCGGTTTTGCGCTGGTGCTGTCCGGCGTGTTCGTGGCGTCACGGAAGCAGGCGACCTGAGTTGTCCAGCGGATGGATGGGTAACAAAATAGACCGGATGGATGGGTGACACTCGTTCATGATTTGGTCGGCTGCGGCGCTGCGCTAGCGCAGCGCCGCAGCTTGCGTGTTTTCTGGTCAATGATGCCAATCGGCACGTCGAAGAAGCGCACTTGCCAGTGTCCTTCCTTGGTTTCCTCGACGGCAACCGCTTCACCGTCGAGAGCGCTGCAGATGTGGACGAAGTCGCCACGCCATTTGATCTCGCCGTTGGAGCGGACTTGGCGCACCGCGGCTTCGGCTGGATAATCTGGTTCTGGAAGCCGCTTTGGCATCGCACGAGGCGAAGGCTGATACACGCTGGCAGGCGGCCGCTGACCAAGCGACTCATGGGGCCGTTCTTCGTTGTAGTCGCGCACAAATGCCGCGAAGCGACGAGCCTGCGCGGCCCGCGTTGGCGGCGGGGGCCGCATGGCTTCCAGAAGTGTGAGGTGAAAGCGCTCGTGCCGGCCGTTCTGCTGCGGATGGCCAGGATCAATCCGTTCGTGGCGGATGCCAAGCTTGATCCACCATACCGACAGCGCCGTCAGACCCGTGGTCCCGGTCGAGGCGAACGGCGAGCCGTTGTCCGAGCGGATGATCTGCGGCAAGCCGTACTCGCGAAACGCCCGCTCCAGCAGCGGTTGGCATTCGGCATGTTGCGTGCTGCCCGTCGTCGCCAAACTAATCAAATAGCGGCTGAAGCCATCGGTCGCCGTGAAGGGCTCAACCCGAGAGCCGTCGCCCAGTCGGATCCAGCCCTTGTGATCGAGCGCCCATACGTGGTTGGCATGCTGAGGTACCGTCAATTGCCCCATCCGCGGCGGCGCACGTCGTCGGACCCGACGGCTGCTAACCAGTCCCGCCCGTTTAAGGATCTCGCCTGCCGTCGAGGCCGATGGCCAATCGACATCCTCTTGGCGAGCCTCAAGCTTGCTCACGATCTTGCGCGGCCCCCAGCTCGGCCGCTCAAGCCGCAGCCCCACAATCGCATCCACGATGTGCTGCGGCGTCGCGCATCCATGCACCCGCGCGGCGTGCGAACGATCCGCAAGCCCTCCAGCCCCTTCCAACCGGTAGCGCTCCAACCATTTGTACCCGGTCTTACGGCTAATCTCGTAGCGCTCGCACAGCTCCGTCATCGTCCACGATCCGCTTCGCTGATCCGCGATGAAGCTAACCCGTTGGTCCATTGCGCAGCTCTCTCGCCAAGGCATCGGCTGATCCTCCCAGCCGACAGAGAACTGTCACCTATCCATCCAGTCTACTCTGTTACCTATCTATCCGGTCTGGACAGAGTTCTTCCTTCTCCCCTTGCGGGAGAAGGTGGCATAGGCGGCCTTCGGCCGCCGTTCTTAAGAACGCCGAAGCAAAGCTTCGGCTATGGCGCCGGATGAGGGGTATCTGTCGACTGACAAACTGCGCGTGAGGAAAGAGACCCCTCACCCGTCTCGCCGCTCCGCGGCGAGCCACCCTCTCCCACAAGGGGAGAGGGGAAGAAGCGCGCGCCGAGCGACTGACAGCAACTACTTCGTCTTGAATTTGCTGTACGCCTCGCTCGTCGCAATGATCACATGCTCGGCGCAGCCGTTGACGCGATGCGGGTCGGCATCGCGCTCGTAAGCCTCCGACGTCATCATGTCGAGGAACGCCGCGACGGACGGATAGAACACCAGCGCGACGAAATCCCAGTCGTTGCCCGCATGCGGGCCGAGCGCGATCGCCCTGGCCTCGCCGGTCCACAGCAGCGTGCCGCCGCGCGCCTTGATCATCGGCACGGTGATCGCGCTGTAGCGCAAATACGCATCCCAGCCGGAGCCATCACCGTCGCGCGAGCGCGCGTGAAAGCGCATCAAGTTCAGCATCACCACCGGCGCATGCCGGTCGAGCCGTTCCAGGCCCACAATGTTCAACATATTGACCGCCAAAGGCACCTCCCCGGGTCGCGCCTGCATTGTAGCATTGCGGCGGCGTGACTTGTGTCACGATGGCAATCCGGCGCAAGGTCGTATGTGACGCCAATGACGATCGCTTCGCCCGCGCCACCTGCCTCGAATCCGGTCAGCTGGCTCAACAACCAGCCTTATCTGCTGCTGAGCCTGAGCTCGCTGTTCTGGGCCGCCAACATCGTGCTCGCGCGCCATGTCGGCGCGCATGTGCCACCGCTGACGGTGACCACGATCCGCTGGTTCGGCGTATTCCTGATCCTGCTGCCGTTTTCCTGGCCGCATCTGAAGCGCGACTGGCCGGCCTTGCGCAAAAGCCTGCCGCTGATGCTGTTCCTGTCGCTGGTCGGCTTCGCCTTCAACAACGCGATCTCCTACTGGGCCCTGCAATATACCGAGGCGCTGAACGCGCTGCTGATCCAGTCGGCAGGTCCCCTGTTCGTGGCGCTGTGGTCGCTGGTGCTGTTCGGCGTACGGCTGACCCGCGGTCAGCTCGCCGGCATCGCGATCTCGCTGTTCGGCGTGCTGATCATCATCCTGCGCGGCGATCTTGCGGCGCTGGCAAGCATCTCGTTCAACAGGGGTGACATCATGTTCGCCTCCTCGCTGGTGGCGTTCGGCATCTACTCCGCCTTCATCCCGCGCCGGCCGAAGGTTCATCAGCTGTCGTTTCTGTCCTTCACCACCTGCTGCGGCGCCTTGATGCTGCTGCCGACGGCGGTCTGGGAGGCGTGGTCCGGCAATGTCATGCAATTCGACACCGTGACGCTGCTGACGCTCGGCTACATCCTGATCTTCCCCTCGACGCTCGCCTATCTGTTCTTCAACCGCGGCGTCGCGCTGATCGGGCCGAACCGCGCCGCGCCGTTCTTTCATCTGGTGCCGGTGTTCGGCTCGGCGATGGCGATCGTCCTGCTCGGCGAAAAGCTCCAGCCGTTTCATTTGATCGGCTACGCGCTGGTGCTCGCCGGCGTCGTCATCGCCTCGCGACAAGGTTCGGCGGTGAAGTAATTCCGCTGCACGCGGACGCGGTGCGCTCGTGTCCCGGACGCGCTGCGGCACGCAGTGACGCCGCGCAGAGCCGGGACCCAGTTTGCCGCGGCATGGGCCCCGGCTCTGCAGCGCACCGCTGAAGAAGCGCTGCGCTGCGTCCGGGGCACGAGACCAAGTTAACTCGCACCTTCCGATTTCAACGAGGAGACGCTAGGTTCCCCGCCAACGAAAAAGGGGGAACGTCCGAACATGCTGTCTTCGCTCATGCGCGTCCTGCGTACCGCCGGCGCCGCCGCGCTGTGTCTCGCCGCCGCATCCGCCGCGCAGGCCGATAATTGGCCGGGCCGCAACATCACGCTGGTACTGCCGTTCGCGGCCGGCAGCGGCACCGACACCACGACGCGGCTGATCTCGCAGCATCTGTCGCAGGCGCTCGGCGTCGGCATCGTCATCGAGAACAAGGCAGGCGCCAACGGCATGATCGCGGCGACCTATGTCGCGCGCTCGGCGCCCGACGGCTACACGCTGCTGGTGACGACCAACACCACGCATTCGGCCAATCCCTATCTGCTCAAGAGCCTGACCTACGATCCGGTGAAGGATTTCACCCCGATCGCGCGCACCGGCGATCTGCCCTTCATGCTGGTGATCCACCCGGACGTGCCGGCCAAGACCGTCGCCGAGCTTGTCGCTTACGGCAAGGCCAATCCGGGCAAGCTGAGCTACGCCTCCGGCTCGTCCTCGGCGATCGTCTCGGGCGCGACCTTCGCGCACAATGCCGGGCTCGACCTCCTGCACGTACCCTACAAGAGCTCGCCGCCGGCGCTCAACGACGTCATGGGCGGCCGCGTCTCGATGATGTTCGTCGACATCCTGACCGGCCTGCCGCATGTCCAGGGCAATGCGTTGCGGGCGCTCGCCGTCACCACCAAGGACCGCACGCCGCTGATCCCCAGCTTGCCTTCGATGCAGGAGGCCGGCGTGCCGGACTTCGACATCTCGTCATGGCAGGGCTATTTCGGCCCCGCCGGCATGCCGAAGGAGATCGTGACCCGGCTCAACGCCGAAATCCGCAAGATCGTCGAGAAGCCCGAGATCAAGGCCCAGCTCGCCACGCTCGGCATGGACGCCTTCTCCGGCACGCCGGAGCAGCTCGGCACATTCGTGAACGAGCAGCTGGTGCTGTGGGAGCGGCTGATCCGGGACGCGGGGATCGAGAAGCAGTAGGCGCTCTCGTAGGGTGGGCAAAGCGAAGCGTGCCCACCGAGACCTCAGCAAACTCAAAGAGAAAAGGTGGGCACGACGCTTCGCATCTTTGCCCACCCTACGAATTCAGCGCCAGGAATTCAGCGCAAGAATTTACGCCGCACGCACCTTCGCGAGGAAGCCATCCACCGCGCTGCGTAGCGCGCCGGACTGGCTGTCCAGCTCGCGGGCGTTGGTCAGCACGTCGCTGGCCGCACTGCCGGTCGCTTCCGCGGCCGAGGTGACGCTGCCGATATTGGCGTTGATCTCGTTCGAGCCGGCCGCGACCGATTGGATGTTGCGGGCGATCTCGCGGGTGGCCTCGCCCTGCTGCTCGATCGAGGCCGAAATGCCGGCGGTGATCTCGCTCATCTCGGCGATGGTCTGGGTGATGCCGCCGATCGCTGCGACCGCATCGCTGGTCGAGGTCTGCATCGCCGCGACCTGCGCGGAGATTTCCTCGGTGGCCTTGGCGGTCTGGTTGGCCAGCGCCTTGACCTCGGAGGCGACGACGGCGAAGCCGCGGCCGGATTCACCGGCGCGCGCCGCCTCGATGGTGGCGTTGAGCGCGAGCAGATTGGTCTGCGCCGCGATCGAATGAATGAGCTTGACCACCTCGCCGATCTTCTCGGCACCGGTCGAGAGCTCCTGCACCGTGGCGTTGGTGCGCTCGGCGTCGCTGACGGCGCGGCTCGCCACTTCGGTCGAGCGCGTCACCTGGCGGGAGATTTCCGTAACCGAGCTCGACAGCTCCTCGGCGGCGGCGGCAACCGTGCCGACATTGCCCGAAGCCCTCTGCGAGGCCGCACCGACCGTTGCCGCCCGCGACGAGGCATCGCTGGCGGTCGCAGTCATCGACTGCGCCGTGGCCTGCATGCCCGTTGCGGCCGAGGAGACCGAGCGGACGATGCCGTTGACGCTGCGTTCGAAGTCGCTGGCGATGCCCTCCATCGCACTGCGACGTTCCGCCGCGGCACGCTCCTTGGCCTCGGCCTCGGTCTTCTCGAGGTCGCGGATACGGACCGCATTGTCCTTGAAGATCTGGACGGTCGCAGCCATCGCACCGACCTCGTCGCCGCGGCCAACGCCGGGGATGTCACCCTCGAGCTTGCCGTCGGCGAGATCCTTCATGCGCGTGCCGAGCAGTGCCAGCGGACGACTGATGCTGCGGCCGATCATCCAGGCGACGCTGCCGGCGACGATGACGATGCCGAGCATGGCGAGGCCGAGCAGCCAGTAGACCGGGCCCATCTTCTGGTCGATGTCCTCGAGATAGGCGCCGGTGCCGAGATACATGTCGAAGCCGGGGACGGCGACGGCGTAACCGATCTTGCGGATCGGCGTTTCCTGGCCGGGCTTGACGTATTCATAGTACAGCAGGATCGAGCCGTTGGCCTTGACGCCGTCCATCAGCTCGACCGACAGCTTGCGGCCGTTGGTCACGACGTCCATGCGGTTGGTGCCGATCTGCTTCGGATCGGGCGCGAGCTGGGTGATGCCGTCATAGGTCGTGCCGAACAGATAGCCGGAGCCGTTGTCATAGGTCATCGCATTGCCGTAGCGGCGAAGCTCGGCGAGCGCGGCATCCTTCGTCATTTCGCCGGCATTGACCCGCTTCACCAGGGTGGCCGCGTAGTTGCGGCCCATGTCGACGATCGCCTTGGTCTGGTCGATGCGTGCATTCACCATCTCGCGCTTCATCAGGTAGCCGGCGAGAACTCCGGAAATGCACAGGCCGAACAAGGTGACGCCGACAAGGATGCCCAGCTTGGGGGCGATCTTCAGATTGCTCAACTTCACGATGGGCTCCTCGAACGCGCGGATTCGGCGCTGGTTATTTCTGATTTGAATCAATTTTTAGTGCAGGACCCCTTAGCAAGTTACTTACACGCCTCCGTAGAAGCCCGGACGATGCCGGCAAAAACGGCAAATAATCATCAGCCGGCAACCGGCGATTGTACGCGGTCGCGCCGATTTCGCGTAAAAGACGCAAAGGCCCGCCCAAAGGTGCGGGCCACAACAAGAACCGACAAACCAAATCGGGAGCAGGAAATGCCGAAATACAGGGTGGTGACGCCGAAGGGCGCGAGCTTCACGGTCGCGGGCAGCGATTATTCCTACGAGCGCGAGGCGCTCGATCCGATCGATGCCGAGATCGTCGAGGCGCCGGCCAACGAGGCGGAGTTCATCGCCGCCGCCAAGAATGCCGACGCGATCTACGCCAAGGGCATCCCGATCACCAAGTCGATCATCGACAGCTTGGAAAACTGCAAGGTCATCACGCTCGGCTCGGTCGGCGTCGATAGCGTCGACGTGAAGGCGGCGACCGCGCGCGGCATTCCCGTCACCAACATCCCCGACACCTTCATCGAGGAAGTCGCCGACCACGCCATGATGCTGCTGCTCGCCGGCTTCCGCCGCCTGGTGGAGCAGGACAGGATGGTGCGTACCGGCCGCTGGACCGAGGGCCGGCCGGCGCTCTTGAAGATCCCGCGGCTGATGGGCCAGACGCTCGGCTTCGTCTCGTTCGGCCGCGTCGCGCGTGCAGTTGCGAAGCGCGCCGCCCCGTTCGGCCTGCGCATGATGGCCTACGATCCCTTCATCCAGGAAACGCTGATGTGGGACCATGGCGTCATCCCGGCGACGCTGAACGAGGTGCTGTCGCAATCCGACTTCGTCTCGATGCACGCGCCTGCCCGGCCCGAAGTGCATCACATGCTGACCGAGAAGCATTTTCGGCAGATGAAGAAGGGCTCGGTCTTCATCAATACCGGGCGCGGCGCCACCGTCGACGAGGAGAGCCTGATCAAGGCGCTGCAGGAGGGCTGGATCGCGCATGCCGCGCTCGACGTGCTGGAGAAGGAACCGCCGTCGCACAACAACCCCATCCTCGGCATGGAGAACGTGACCCTGACCGCCCATGTCGCCTCGGCCTCGGCACGGTTCGACGAGGCGCGCAAGCGCCGGGTGGGCTACGAATTGTCACTGGTGCTTCAGGGCATGTGGCCGGTAAGCTGCGTGAACCCGTCGGTGCTGCAAGACACCGCGCTCCGCCGCTGGCAACCTGTCGGCATGGACCGCGGCCCGAACAGCTAAGGCGGCTGGCCGCAAAGAGCGCGCCGAAAGACCGACAAGAAACCGAAACGGCCCTTCACCGGCGATCAACGCCGGGAAGGGAGACATCATAGGGAGGAACTGATGAGGAACGACATCACACGTCGTGATGCCTTGGCGCTGGGCCTGTCCGCTGCAACGGTCGCTGCCACTGGTGTTGCAGCGCACGCTCAATCCGCGATCAAGGCTGCCGACGTCCCCGCGCCGAAACTGCCGATCGAGAAGGGCGCAAGCTTGCGCATGCTGCGGCCGGTGCGCTTCGTCCAGGCCGACGAGGACGTGTTCCGCGCCAATGCGGCCAAGTTCACCAAGGAGACCGGTGTCGAGGTCAAGGTCGATTTCGTCGGCTGGGAGGACATCAACCAGCAGACCGCGGTCACCGCCAATTCCGGCGCCGGCCCCGACATCATCATCGGCTTCTCCGACGCACCGCACATCTATGTCGACAAGCTGATCGAGCTGACCGACGTCGCCGACTATGCCGGCAAGCGTTACGGCGGCTGGCTGCCGCTGGCGCAGCGCT
Source organism: Bradyrhizobium sp. AZCC 2230 (assembly GCF_036924495.1). NCBI lineage: Bacteria > Pseudomonadati > Pseudomonadota > Alphaproteobacteria > Hyphomicrobiales > Nitrobacteraceae > Bradyrhizobium > Bradyrhizobium sp. AZCC 2230. The sequence goes on from NZ_JAZHRS010000001.1 coordinate 5,029,098, forward strand.
ACGGCAAGAAGAACAAGAGCGACACCTGGATCGGCCTGCCATTCGGCGCCACCGCGGGTCCCCTGATCTACCGCAAGTCGATCCTGCAATCGGTCGGCTTCGACAAGGTGCCGGAAGACCATGCCGGCATCCTCGACCTCTGCCAGAAGCTGCAAAAGGCCGGCAAGCCGGCGGGCTTCGCGCTCGGCAACGCCAAGGGCGACGGCAACGGTTTTGCGAGCTGGGCGCTGTGGTCGCACAACGCCGCCCTGCTCAACGAAGAGGGCGACGTCATCATCAACAGCAAGGAGACGATCGCCGCGCTGAACTGGGTCAAGCAGCTCTACCCGACCTTCATCGCCGGCACGACGTCGTGGAACGACGTCAGCAACAACCGCGCCTATGCCGCGCAGGAGATCGCGCTGACGGCCAACGGCGTCTCACTGTATTTCTCGCTGAAGAACGATCCGGCGACCAAGGCGATCGCCGACGACAGCGAGCATCAGCTGCTGCCGAAGGGCGTGGCCAAGGTCTCGCCGATGGCTGGCCTGACGCTGAATGCCATGGTTTTCAAGCACAGCCAGTACCCCAACGCCGCAAAGGCCTTCCTGCAATACATGCTGGAGAAGGACCAGTACGAGCCGTGGCTCAACGCCAATTCCGGCTACTGGGCGCAGCCGCTCGCGGCCTATGCCGAGGCCGCCGTGTGGGCGCAGGACCCCAAGGTGAAGCTGTTCAAGGACACCATGAACAGCACCTATTATGACGGCTATGCGGGCCCGATCTCGACGGCGACCGGCGCCGTCAGCGCCGACTACGTGCTGATCCAGATGTTCGCGTCGGTTGCGACCGGCGCGGCCACGCCGGAGGCCGCCGCCGCAGAAGCCGAGCAGCGCTGCAAGCGGTATTTCAGGCGGCAGAAGTAGCGGCCGACGAAACAGCGACCGTCATTGCGAGGAGCGAAGCGACGAAGCAACCCAGACTGTAGCCGCGGAAACAGACTAGATTGCTTCGCTTCGCTCGCAATGACGGATGTGGTGACTTTCTCAGACAGGACAACGCACCGATGTCCGTGACTACACTTCCTCCTCTCGCCCTCGTCCAGCGGCAACCGAACTGGCTGGTGCGCCTGTTCGATTACAAGCCATTCCTGGTCGTGATGTGCCTTGCGCCCGCGATCGGGCTGCTCGCGGTATTCCTGACCTATCCGCTTGGGCTCGGCCTCTGGCTCGCCTTCACCGACACCACGATCGGCCGGAAGGGCGAGTTCATCGGCCTGGAGAATTTCCAATACCTGCTCACCGATCCCTTGTGGTGGAACGCGGTGTTCTACAGCGTGGTCTATACGGGCATCGCGACCTTCGGGAAGTTCGCGCTCGGCTTCTGGCTCGCGCTGCTGCTCAACAACCATTTTCCGTTCAAGAGCCTGCTGCGCGCGATCATCCTGCTGCCCTGGATCGTGCCGACGGTGCTGTCGGCGCTGGCGTTCTGGTGGATCTACGACCCGCAATTCTCGATCATCTCCTATCTGCTGGTCGACGTGCTGCACTGGCGCACGAGCAATATCGACTTCCTCGGCTCGCCCTGGCCGGCGCGGTTCTCGCTGATCGCGGCCAACATCTGGCGCGGCATTCCCTTCGTCGCGATCTCGCTGCTGGCGGGCTTGCAGACCATCTCGCCCTCGCTCTACGAGGCCGCGATGCTCGACGGCGCCAGCGCCTGGCAGCGCTTCCGTTACATCACCTTCCCGATGATGATGCCGATCCTCGCCATCGTCATGACCTTCTCGATCATCTTCACCTTCACCGACTTCCAGCTGGTCTACGCCATCACCCGCGGCGGGCCGGGCAACTCGACGCATCTGCTGGCGACGCTGGCGTTCCAGCGCGGCATCGCCGGCGGCGAGCTCGGCGAAGGTGCCGCGATCGCGGTGTCGATGATCCCGTTCCTGGTGTTCGCGACGCTGTTTTCCTATTTCGGCCTGGCGCGCCGCAAATGGCAGCAGGGAGAGAGCAATGACTGACACCGTCGCGCAAGCCTCCACTGTGGCCAACGCAAAAGCGGCGCCCGACACCATGGCCTGGGATTCCGGGCTGCGGCGGCTGATGATGATCTATCTGCCGCTCGGCTGCTTCGTGCTGATCCTGCTGTTTCCGTTCTACTGGATGGCGATCACGTCGTTCAAGCCGAACGCAGAGCTGATGAACTACAAGGAGCACAATCCGTTCTGGATCACCTCGCCGACGCTGGCGCATATCAAGCACCTCCTGTTCGACACCGCCTATCCGCGCTGGCTGTGGACGACGATGCTGGTCGCGATCGGCTCGACCACGTTGTCGCTGATCGCGAGCACGTTAGCTGCCTATGCGATCGAACGCCTGCGCTTCCGCGGCAGTCCTTATGTCGGCCTCGGCATCTATCTCGCCTATCTCGTGCCGCCGTCGATCCTGTTCATTCCGCTCGCCACCGTCGTGGTGCAGTTCGGCCTGTTCGACTCGCCGCTGGCGCTGATCCTGGTCTATCCGACCTTCCTGGTGCCGTTCTGCACCTGGCTCCTGATCGGCTATTTCAAGTCGATCCCCTATGAGCTCGAGGAATGCGCGCTGGTCGACGGTGCGACCCGGCTGCAGATCCTGCGACGGATCACGCTGCCGCTCGCGGTGCCCGGCCTGATCTCGGCCGGTATCTTCTCCTTCACGCTGTCCTGGAACGAGTTCATCTACGCGCTCGCCTTCATCCAGAGCGGCGCCAACAAGACCGTGCCGGTCGCGATCCTGACCGAGCTCGTCACCGGCGACGTCTACCAGTGGGGCGCACTGATGGCGGGCTCGCTGCTCGGCTCGCTGCCGGTTGCGATCTTCTACTCGCTGTTCGTGGACTATTACGTGTCCTCGCTGACCGGCGCGGTGAAAGAATAGCCGGTGCCTGCGGCGTTTGGCCCGGTTTCACAAAACTGCAATATGCGGTCCGCATAAGACGGCCTCCGTTAACAGGAGACGCACATGCGCGCGACTTTTCTCAGCACCGTCGCAACGATCATTCTCACCGCGAGCACGGCGCTCGCGCAGAGCGAGGGCGAATTCCCGGCCAAGCTCGCCGGCCACGTGGTGATGCCGGCCGCGACCTTCATCGACGCGCCGGCTGATGCGCCCGCCGATCTCAAGACCTCGGGCAAGTACACCACCGGCAAGCGCGTCGACGCGCTCGGCACGGTGATGGGCAAGTCGTTCGAGCGCTCGACCGGCATCTCGCTGCCGTTCAAGGGCCAGCCGCTGCAGGGCCATTCCGGCATCAAGAAGATGCCCGACGGCAGCTTCTGGGTCATCACCGACAACGGCATGGGCGCGCGCGCCAACTCGCCGGACTCGATGCTGTACCTGAACCGCTACAAGATGGATTGGGCCAGCGGCAAGATCGAGCGCCAGGAGACCGTCTTCCTGCACGATCCCGACAAGAAGGTGCCCTTCCGCATCGTCCACGAGGACACCGAGAAGCGCTACCTCACCGGCTCCGACTTCGACACCGAAGGTTTCCAGATCATCGGCGACACCTTCTGGATCGGCGATGAGTTCGGCCCCTACGTCCTGAAGGCCGACAAGACCGGCAAGATCCTCGCCGTGTTCGAGACCATCGCCGACGGCAAGCCGGTGCGCTCGCCCGACCATTGGGCGGTCGGGACGCCGGGCGCGCCGGGCGCGACCTACACCAACGTCAACCTGCGCCGCTCCAAGGGTTTTGAAGGCTTTGCCTCGTCGAAGGACGGCAAGTTCCTCTACGGCCTGCTCGAGGGCCCGCTATGGGATGCCGACAAGAAGGATTGGGAGCGGGTCGACGGCAAGGAAGCCTCCCGCATCCTCGAATTCGACGTCGCCGCGGAAAAATTCACCGGCCGCTACTGGCAGTATGTGTTCGAGCAGAACGGCAACGCCATCGGCGACTTCAACATGATCGATCCGAGCGCCGGCCTCGTCATCGAGCGCGACAACGGCGAAGGCACGCCCGACAAGGCCTGCCCGGCGGGCACCCGCGGCGACAACTGCTTCCCTGACGTCGCCAAGTTCAAGCGCGTCTACAAGATCGAGCTCTCGGAGGCCAATGTCGGCAAGCCCGTGCGCAAGATCGGCTATATCGACCTGATGAAGATCCAGGACCCCGACAAGAAGGCGCGGAAAGCCCTCAATGACGGCGTCTACACCTTCCCGTTCTTCACCATCGAGAACGTCGATCGCGTCGACGACACTCACATCATCGTCGGCAACGACAACAATCTGCCGTTCTCGTCGAGCCGCGATCCCAACAAGGCCGACGACGACGAGTTCATGCTGCTCGACGTCGCGGATTTCCTGAAGGCGAAGTAAGGCCGGGTCTCTCTTCCCCCTCTCCCCGTTCTTACGGGGAGAGGGTTGGGGTGAGGGGCTCTATCCACAAGGACGGTGAGAGTTGGACTCGTGGAGAGTCCCCCTCACCCGAATTCGATCTGCGATCGAATTCGACCTCTCCCCGCAAGCGGGGCGAGGTAAGAAAGCGCCGCCAGCGGCGAGAAACTAACCCGACGGCGCGATCACCATGCTCTTGTCCTTCGGCCAACGGACGCGCCAGGCGAAGTTGATGTCCTTGACCTCGCCGGGCTTGGCGTCGAACGACCATTCCAGCACGCCGCGCTTGTCACGGATGTCTTTGGCCGTGGGCGGCGTGGTCGCCGGCAGCATCTCGACGACGATTTCCTCGTTCTCGCTGACCGGCAGCTGATCCTCGATCGCGACATGAATCGGGAAATCGTGGCCGTTGCGAACGGTGGTCTTGAACGCGCGCTCGTCGGTCTTCGATGTCGTCACGATCAAGCCGGCCGAGCCCTCGTTGCGCTCGAGCACTGCGCGCTCGACCTTGACCTTGTCGTCGGCGCCGAAGCCAAGCCGCACGATGTCGTCCTTGGCCGAGGCGGAGAGTTTGCCGCGGCCGACGAAGACGCCGTCGCGATAGATCGCGACCTTGCCCGGCAGCAACGTCGTGTCGTCGGTCTGCTTGAAGCTGGCTTCGAGGAAGGCGGTGGGATCCAGCACCGGCGCGGCGCGCACCGCGAGATCGGCGGGCACGCTCATCGAAGCGATGCGCAGGCTCTTGGCCCCCTCGGCTGCGCCGAGGCTGACACGGCCCGGAATTTTGAAGATCGCCTGGAAGCCGCCGATCTCGGCGGCGGCCTGCTGTTCATCGGCGCGCTCGCGCAGCTCGGGCGTTTCAGCGGCCTTAGACATGGGCTCGAACTGCGCCGAGCGCTGGCGGACGCTTGGCGCAGGCCGCGCCAGATCAGAGGCCGCACCGAGCGCCATTGGCTTCGGCGGTTGCGGATATTGCGCGACCAGCGAGTTCAGCTCAGGCGCGCTGCCGCCGCGGCCAATGCGGACCGTGGAAACGCCGAGCGTGACGTTGGACCAGTCCTCGCCGGTCGATTGCGTGACCTCGGCGCGGCGGACAAGCTCTAGCTGCGGTTTCCGATCCTTCGCTCCGGTGTCGAGCCGGGCGTCATAGAGCGGCATCCAGCGCGCATTGCGCACGGCGTAAGTGACGCGCAGCGTCGCTTTCGTCGCTGCTGTCGAGGCGATGTCGATCCGCACCTCCAGCTTGCTCGGTGGCTTGGCCGAACGATCCGCTTCGAGTTGCGCGATCTGGCGATCGATCTCGCGCTGCTTTCGTGCGGCATCGCGGATCGCCGTTTCAGCGGCCGCGACCTCCTCGGCCACGGCGGTGAAGGCCGCGCGCCACTCGGTGATCGGGCGCGCCTCGCCTTTGTCGCCGAGGCCGGCGGGCGAAGCTTCGGCAAAGCGCTGCGCGAATTTGCGCCGGGCGGCCGCCGCATCGATCGCGCCTTGCAGGTCGCCGCGCTCGTCCTTCAGCGCCTCGATGCGTTTGTCGAGCTCGGGCAGATTGACCGGCGGCGCCGCACGCGGCGGCCGCGCGTCGACGGTGCCGATCGTGAGCTTGGCGCCCGCCTCGCCCTCGACGCGGAGGGAGGACGGGTCGAGCGAGAGCGGAAAATCCCTGGCGACCAGCGTGCTGTCGCCGGAGGCGAGGTCGATCGCGATCACGCGGGTAACGGTGGCGCCATCAGGATAGACCGTGACGGTGTCGATGGCCGATGTGGCGTCCACATCGGCGGCCCATGAGGGCGAGGCGAGCGCTGCGGTCACCAGGACCAGGCTCGTCGTCGCCAGACATCTTGCGATCGTGCGCATCAAACTTCTCCCTGCCGATATCGCCGCGCCGCCAGCCGGACGCTGCGAGAACATGCCACGCCATCGTGGTGAGACGCGGCAGGGAAGGAACCGGTTCGATTGGGGTTTCCGTTGGGCGCAGCCGCGGCGGCACCATGGCCGCGAAACAACGGCGAACCTCAGGCCTGGCCGGGCGAACCCTGGCCGAAAATGCGGCGGAGCAGATCGGTCACGTTGCGGGCGCCGGCCTTCTTCAAGATGCTGGCGCGATAGCCCTCGATCGTGCGCGCGCTCAGATGCATTCGTCGAGCGACCTCCTTGTTGGTCAGGCCGGCGGCGAGATGCGCAAGCACATCGCCTTCGCGCGCGGTCAGGGGCTCGCAACCGGGCAGCCAGCGCTGCCGGCTCGAATCGGGCTGAACGGATTCGTCGATCGCGGCGTCGATCCGGCCGACGACGTCGTGGGTGCGAAACGGCTTCTCGATGAAATCGGCCGCACCGCTCTTGATGGCGTCGACCGCCATGGCAATGCTGCCGTTCGCCGAAGTTACCAACACCGGCGCCATGCAGTTTTCCTCGCGCAGGCGCTTGAGCACGTCGAGGGCGGAGCGATCTGGCGGCATCTCCAGCAACACGCAGGCCGGCATCCGCGCCTTGGCTTCCGACAGCAGCGATGCGCCGTCGGCGAAGCAGATCACGTCATAAGCGCTCTGCTGGAGCGCGTCGGACAATTGTTCGCGGGAGGCGGCGTCGGTTTCAATGACGAATACCTCACCCTTGGAAAGCATGTTTCCCGGCATAATCCCGATCCAGTAATGTCTTGGTCAAATGGCACGTGACGGCCGGAGGCCCCATCGCGCCCCGCCGTCATGAGCACGGCATTCGCGCCGGTGCTTCGCTTTCCCTTATGTATGTTCCGCCCTGTTCCCGGATTTGACGGATCGGGACAGAAACTTTACATTTCGGGACATCTGCCGGAATGGCTGCCAGGAACAGGTCGCATGACCGACCTCATTCGCAGCGCAGGCTTGAGCTGTTACCCGGAGGTCGCCCGGTCGGTCGGGCTCGACCCCAGGCAGATGATGCGCAAGGTCAGACTGCCGCTGACCATCCTCGACAAGCCCGATACACCCATTGCGGTCCCAGCCTTGCGTCGCCTGCTCGAATTGTCGGCAGCGGAGTCCGGTGCCGAGGATTTCGGCCTACGGCTGGCCGAGCGCGGCGGCCTGACCAATTTCGGCGCGGTCGGGCTGATCGTGCGCGAACAGGCGACCGTCGGCGAGGCGATCGAGGCATTCTCCCGCTTCATCCACGTCCATCACGACGGCATGAAGCTCGACGTCGTCAGGGACAAGCAAACCGTGACCGTCACATTGCATCTGCGCGGGCGGCAACCGACGGCCCCACGCCAGTCGATCGACATGGCGCTGGGCAGCGTTCATCGCATCATCCAGTCGCTGTTCGGCAGCGACTGGCGGCCGCAGGAGGTGCACCTGCACTACCCGCCGCCGCACGATCGCAAGCGCTACCGCGACTTCTATGGCTGCCGCGTGATCTTCAACGCGGAGGAAGACGCGATCCTGCTGTCGGCGCACGACATGGAGCGGCGGATCCCGAGCGCGCATCCCCTCATCGCGAACTATTTGCGCAAGCGGATCGAGGCGATCGAAAACCGGCCGGCAAGCTGGGAGGAGAAGGTCGACGAGGTCGTGCGCCTCCTGCTCGCGAGCGGCGACTGCACGGTCGAACGCGTGGCCGAGCATCTCGCCTGCACCCGTCGCACCATCCACCGGCATCTCGCCGAAGCCGGCACCAGCTTCTCGGCGATCCTCGATGCGCAACGCGCCGATCTCGTGATCCAGCTGATCGAGGATCCCGCCCGACCGCTGGCGGATATCGCCGCACAGCTCGGCTTCTCTGCACAGAGCGCGATGGCCCGCTGGTTCCGCGGCCGCTTCGGCTGCACCATCACCGACTGGCGCAAGGGCGTGCGGCCGCTGGCGAAGCCGGCCGATGTCGCGTCGGCGTCAGCCGCTTAAAGGGCCGCGGCCCCGCCTCATACTCCGTCATTCCTAGCGCAGCGAAGCAATCCAGAGTCCCTCCGAGGAAACAGCCTGGATTGCTTCGTCGCAAGAGCTCCTCGCAATGACGGTTTGGAGACAGTGCGCTCCACCCAAACGAAAATGGCCGGGACGATGCCCGGCCATTCCTAATCGTTCGCGATCGTTGCCTTACGTGTTCTTCAGCGCGACGCGGAATTCGGCCTCGGTCTTTTCCTTGACCTCGTCGAGCGTGACGCCGTCGGCGAGCTCGATCAGCGCCATGCCGCCGTCGCCGTGCTTGTCGATGGTGAACACGGCCAAATCAGTGACGACCATGTCGACCACGCGCTCGCCGGTCAGCGGCAGATTGCACTTCTTCAAGAGCTTGGCGCCGTCCTTGGCGGAATGCTCCATCACCACGACGACGCGCTTGACGCCGGCGACGAGGTCCATCGCGCCGCCCATGCCCTTGACCATCTTGCCGGGGATCATCCAGTTGGCGAGATCGCCGTTCTGGGCCACCTGCATGGCGCCGAGGATCGACAGATCCATGTGGCCGCCGCGGATCATGCCGAAGGAATCCGCGCTGGAGAAATAGGCGGTCGACGGCAGCTCGCTCACGGTCTGCTTGCCGGCGTTGATCAGATCGGCGTCCTCTTCGCCCTCATAGGGGAACGGGCCCATGCCGAGCATGCCGTTCTCGCTCTGGAGGCTGACGTCGACGCCGTCAGGGATGTAGTTCGAGACCAGCGTCGGGATGCCGATGCCGAGATTGACGTAATAGCCGTCACGCAATTCCTTCGCGGCGCGCGCAGCCATCTGTTCACGGGTCCAGGCCATGTGACTCTCCTGTTTTAGTTAGCGCAAGATCTTGTCGGAAAACCGGTATCCACTTTTCCGGATCATGCGCCTTAAGCTGCGGTGCGCGGGCGGGTGTTGCGGAATTCGATGCGCTTCTGGGCCGCGCCGACCTCGACGATGCGCTTCACGAAGATGCCGGGCGTGTGGACGTGGTCGGGATTGAGTTCACCGGCGGGAACCAGATGCTCGACCTCGGCCACCGTGATCTTGGCGGCGGTCGCCATCATCGGGTTAAAGTTGCGCGCGGTCTTGCGGTAGATCAGGTTGCCGGCGGTATCACCCTTCCAGGCGTGCACGATGGCGAGGTCGGCGAACAGGCCGCGCTCCATCAGATACTTCTCGCCGTCGAACTCTTTCACTTCCTTGCCTTCGGCGATCAGCGTGCCGACGCCGGTCTTGGTGTAGAACGCCGGGATGCCGGCGCCGCCGGCGCGGATGCGCTCGGCCAGCGTGCCCTGCGGGTTGAATTCGAGTTCCAGCTCGCCGGCGAGGAATTGCTGGGCGAACAGCTTGTTCTCGCCGACATAGGACGAGATCATCTTCTTGATCTGGCGGGTTTCCAAGAGGCGGCTAAGCCCGATGCCGTCGACGCCGGCATTGTTCGAGACAACGGTCAGACCCTTCACGCCGGAGTCGCGGATCGCGTCCGACAGCGCCTCGGCGATGCCGCAGAGGCCGAAGCCGCCCGACATGATCATCATGTTGTCCTTGAGAACGCCCTCAAGAGCCGACTTGGCGTCAGGATAGACCTTGTTCATGCAAAAACCCTCGACTGAAGCTGCGGCCTGCAGGCGTCGCGCCCTTATTGGCGGCGATTATTAGGCGAAATCGTCCGAAGCCGTCAATGATACGGGGTTCTCCGCTCCCAGAGCCGGTGGTAGAAGCTGCCCACGCCGTGGGCAGACCCGTCCGCGGCCTTGAAAGCGACAAGAAAACCCATCAAGTTGCGGGGGTTGGGCGTGGGGCGTGCAGGTTTCCCGCTCCGCCCTTCTGGCTCCAGCGACCAACCCGATCAGGACATGCCATTGACCATGGCCCAAGGAATGAAGCGCCTCGGGACGCCGATCGCGGCGTTGCTCGGCGTCGCGCTGATCGCCCTGATCGCGACCTCCTGGCTCATCAACCGCGACGCTCTGCGCAAGGCCGTGGAAGCGCAGATTCGCGAGGTCACCGGGCTCGAGCTCAGCGTAGCCGGCAACATCGACATTTCCGTGCTGCCGGCGAGCTACATCTCGTTCCATGACGTCGGCCTGAAGGGCGGCGGCACCGCCGACCCCGCGCTCCATGTCGACGTACTCACCGCCAATCTCAGGCTCCTGCCGCTGCTGCTGCAACGGTTCGAGATCGCCGACCTGACGCTGCTGCGGCCACACATCCATGTCAACCTGAAGCCGGACGGCGAGAGCAACTGGACACCCTTTATCCAGACCATCGCACGGACGATGAAGCCCGGCGCCGACAGTCAGGTGTCGTTCTCCGAAATCAGGATCCAGGACGGCGTGCTCAATTACGAGGACGCCGCCACGAACGCCACCGAGAAGCTGGAGGACATCGACCTGTCGCTGGCCTGGCCCTCGATCTCGCGCTCCTTTGCCGCAACCGGGCAGTTCGACTGGCGCGGCGAGCGCGTCGACGGCTCGATCAGCTTTGCCGATTTCGTCGCGGCGCTTTCGGGCGACCGCTCGGGCCTGAAGGCGCGGATCGCCAGCGCACCGCTCAAGCTCGCCTTCGACGGCAGCGTCGCCAACCGCACCAGCCCGATGATGGAGGGCACGCTCACCATCGACAGCCCGTCCTTGCGCAACGCCCTGCGCTGGACCGGCCAGCCGCAACCCGGCAGCGGCGGCTTCGGCCGCTTCGCGCTGAAGGCGCGCGCCAATGTCGTCGGCGCTTCGATCGCGCTCACCAATGTCAATGTCGAGCTCGACGGCAACACCGCCGAAGGCGTCATGACCTACGCCAATAACGGCCGGCAGACACTGCAGGCGACGCTCGCCGCCGATGCACTCGACTTCACGCCTTATATCTCCACCTTCCGCCTGCTCGCGAGCGGCGCGCGCGACTGGAACAGGCAGCTGTTCGATCTCAACGGGCTTTCGAGCACCGACCTCGACATGCGCCTGTCGGCCGCCAAGCTGACTGTCGGCCCGACGAAGCTCGGCCGCACCGCGATCGGCGCGAACTTGCGCAACGGCACGCTGGCGCTCTCGGTCGGCGAGGCGCAGGTCTATGGCGGTATCGCCAAGGGCTCGTTCGGCATCTCGCGCTCCGACACGGTCGCCGACATCAAGGCGCAATTCCAGTTCATCGACGTCGACCTCCGGGCCTGCGCCTCCGAACTGTTCGGCCTCAACAAGCTGTCCGGCCGCGGCAATATCAATGTGTCGCTGCTTGCTTCCGGCTCGAGCCCGTTCGGCCTCGTGCAGTCGCTCGACGGCACTGCCACCGTGACCGGGCATGACGGCGCGATCGCGGGCTTCAACGCCGAGCAGCTTCTGAAGCGGCTGGAGCGCCGGCCGTTGTCCGGCGGCGGCAATTTCCGCAACGGCTCGACGCCCTTTGACAATCTCACCATCGCCGTGAAATTCGCCGACGGGATCGCCACCGCCGAGGACATCCGCATCGAGGGACCTTCGACGAAGATCACGCTGACCGGCACCGCATCGGTGCCGACGCGCGAATACGACATGAAGGGTGTGGCGAGCCTCAACACAACGTCCGGCTTTCAACTGCCGTTCATGGTGCAGGGCCCCTGGGACGATCCGCTGATCTTCCCCGATCCCGAGGCCCTGATCCGCCAGTCGCCTGCGGCGTCTCCTTTCCTCGATTTGCTGAAGCAGCGCATCACCGGCGGAAAGCGACAGCCGCCGGAGGGATCGCCGACCGCGGAGAACGCCAAAGAGAGCGCGAAATCCAACTGAGGACGGCGTCCGCCGATCGCGCGAATTGATCGGGGCGAATTGATGCGGCGTTCGCATCGATGCCCCGCGTTAAGCATCTCCTTTAGCCCGATACCCCTCGACCTAGGTCTGACAACATGCCGCTAGATCGGATAGCGGCCATGCGCTAGTGTTTTATCCGACCGGTTAAAACACCGGCGGCTTGAGGGAGAAAAACGTGAAATCCAAGGTTATTGGCGCAGTCACACTGGCGGTCGCTGCGGTCGGGCTGTTTGCAGCCGCTGCACCCGCGTTTGCCCAGCAGAAGACCATCACGGTCTGGTGGGTCAAGGGATTCTACCGATCCGAAGATGACTCGCTCATCGATACGATCAAGAAATTTGAAGCCAAGACCGGCATCAAGGTCGAATTGTCGCAGTATGCGATCCAGGATATGATTCCGAAGACGGTCGCGGCTCTTGATGCAGGTACCGTCCCCGACGTTGCCTATTCCGACAGCTATGACGTGCAGGTTCAGGGCAAGTGGGCCTACGAGGGCAAACTCGAGGATCTGTCCGATGTCATGGAGCCGATCAAGGATCGGTTCGTGCAGAATACGCTGGACGCGTCGATCCTCTACAACGACGTCACCAAGAAGAAGGCCTATTATGGCTTCCCGCTGAAGCAGCAGAGCATGCATGTCGAGATCTGGAACGACATGCTCGAGAAGGCAGGCTTCAAGGTCGCCGACATCCCGACCGACTGGGAAGGCTACTGGACGTTCTGGTGCGACAAGGTACAGTCGGCGATCCGCAAGGCCACCGGTCAGCGCATCTACGGCGTCGGCCAGCCGATGGGCGTGGAATCCACCGACGCCTTCCAATCCTTCTACACCTTCATGGACGCCTACCACGTCAAGCTGGTCGACGACGACGGCAAGCTGCTGGTCGACGACCCCAAGGTTCGCGAGAACCTGATCAAGGCGATGAAGGACTACACCGACACTTACATCAAGGGCTGCACCCCACCCTCCTCCACGACCTGGAAGGATCCGGACAACAACGTCGCCTTCCACAACAAGACGATCGTGATGACCCACAATTTCACGATCTCGATCGCCGCAAAGTGGTTCGAGGATTCGCAGAACCAGGCGCTCACCCAAGAGCAGCGCGACGCCGGCAAGAAGGCCTATGAGCAGGACATCATCACCGCGTCCTTCCCGAAGGCGCCGGACGGCTCGACCATCCGTTACCGCTCCGACGTCAAGACCGGGCTGATCTTTGCCGGCGCCAAGAACAAGGCCGAGGGCAAGCAGTTCATCAGCTTCCTGCTCCAGGAAGAGAACGTCCGCCCGTATATCGAAGGCGCGCTCGGCCGCTGGTTCCCGGTGACCAAGGAAAGCCAGGCCAGCCCGTTCTGGCAGGCCGACCGGCACCGCAAGGCGGTCTATACCCAGTTCACCGGCGGTACCGCGCCGTTCGACTTCACCAAGAACTGGAAGTTCACGATCCTCAACAACGAGAACATCTGGGCCAAGGCGATGAACCGGGTCGTCAGCGAGAAGGTCCCCGTCGACAAGGCCGTCGACGAGATGATCGTCCGCATCAAGCAGGTTGCAGGCTAACTGTATCCCTCCCTCTCCCCGTTCTTACGGGGAGAGGGTTGGGGTGAGGGGCTCTATCCACGAGCTATACTTGTGGTGAGTCCTGTACCCCCTCACCCGGATCGCCCGAAGGCGATCCGACCTCTCCCCGCAAGCGGGGAGAGGTGAAAGATTGAGAAGAGTCCAAAAAGAATGGCGATCACGCTCTCTGACGATCATGCGATCCCTTCACCGCCCTTGTCGCCGCGGCTGACCCCGGCGCAAGTCTGGGGCATCGTGCTGCTCGCACCCTATCTGCTCGTTTTTCTCGCCTTCGTCGTCTATCCCGTCTGCTACGGGCTGTGGCTGGCGCGAGCCCCGTCGAATTATGTCGCGCTCTATAACGACCCGATCTTCGCGCGCGCCGCGGTCAACACGCTGATCTTCCTGGTCATCGGCATCAACATCAAGATGCTGATCGCGCTGTTCCTGTCCGGCTTCTTCGCGCAGCAGCGCACCTGGATCAAATGGCTCTCGGTGATCTTCATCCTGCCCTGGGCGGTGCCGTCGATCCCGACCATCCTGTCGGTGCGCTTCATGTTCAATCCCGAATGGGGCGTGGTCAACCACCTCATTTTTTCTTTGACCGGCGATGACGGCCCGAACTGGCTGAACGACCCGACCGTGGCGCTGACCATGGCAATCGGCGTGCACATCTGGAAATCGCTGCCGTTCTGGACGCTGATCCTGATCACCGGCCGCCTTGCGATCGCACAGGACCTGTTCGAGGCCGCCGAGGTCGACGGCGCGAGCTGGTGGCAGAAATTCCGCTTCATCACCTGGCCGTCGATGCAGACGCTCTACATCACCTGCACGCTGCTCTCGATGATCTGGACGCTCGGCGATTTCAACAGCGTCTATCTGCTCACCGGCGGTGGCCCGGCCGACCTCACGCACGTGCTGTCGACGCTCGGCATTCGCTATCTCCGGCTCGACCAACTCTCGCTCGCGATGGCCTCCATCGTCTGCGCGATGCCGTTCGTCCTGCCGCTCGTGTACTTCATGATGAAACGGTTGTCGCGATGAAGCTTCCCTCTCTCCGTGACGTCGCGACGGAAGCGCGGCTGCTCCTGATCGGCATTCCCGTCTTCCTGTGGACGATGATCCCGATCTACCACATGTTCCTGTTCGCGATCTCCCCGAAGGAAGACGCGTTCTCGGGCAAGCTGTGGCCGGACCATCCGACGCTGCACAACTTCGAGATCGTGTTCAAGCAGCAGCATTATTTCCTGCGCGACTTCTACGCGCAGTTCTGGAATTCGACGCTGATCGCAGCGGCAGTCGGCGTGCTGACGCTGTTCATCGCGACCGCCGCGGCGTTCTCGATCTCGCGGCTAAAGGTGCCGGGCGGACGCATGGTGCTGAACCTCGCGCTGTTCACCTATTTCATTCCGGCAGCGTTCCTTGCGGTGCCGATGTACCGGACCATGGGCAATTACGGCCTGCTCAACAATCACTGGGCGCTGATCCTGGCGATGGTGACGATCGCCAGCCCCTACGCGATCTGGGTGCTGAAGCAGGCCTCCGACAAGCTGCCGGTCGAGCTGGACGAAGCCGCGGTGATGGACGGCGCGACGACGCTGCAGATCTTCCGCCTGGTCTATCTGCCGCTGATGATGCCCTCGCTGGTCGCGATCGGCACATATGCGGTGCTGCTCGCCTGGAACGAATATCTCTACGCGTTCCTGCTGCTCTCGAACGACCGCGAGATCACGCTCCCCGTCGCACTCGGCAACTTCCTCGCCGCCGACGACTCGCCCTGGGAGCTGCTGATGACCACCGGCTTCATCTACGCGCTGCCGCCGGCCGCGGTCTATTACGCCTTCCGCCGCTACATGGTGGGCGGGCTGACAGCGGGCGCCGTCAAGTCCTGAACATCGTCTGCGCGCTGCACCCGACGAAGGACCGCAGCGCGCAAGACGCCGTCAGGCCGCCTTGCGTACAGTCTGCAGAAACTCCGCGACAGCTTTCTTGAGCGCCCGCGCTTGATCCTGCAATGCCGAGGCCGCTGAGAGCGTGGCTTCGGCACCGGCGTCGGTCTCTCCAGCCACGGTACGAACCGCGCCGACCTGGTCGGTCACGGCCGCCGTGCCGTTCGCGGCCTGCTCGACATTGCGAGCGATCTCGCTGGTCGCGGCGCCCTGCTCCTCGACGGCGGAGGCAATCGTGGTCGCGATCTCCGTCATCTCGGCTATGGTTTTCCCGATCTGACCGATCGCGGCGACGGACTGTCCGGTCGAGCCCTGGATCTCGGCGACGAGGCCGGCGATCTCCTCAGTGGCGCGCGCGGTCTGGGTTGCGAGGCTCTTCACCTCGTTTGCGACCACCGCAAAACCCTTGCCTGCATCGCCGGCGCGCGCCGACTCGATCGTGGCATTGAGAGCCAGGAGATTGGTCTGGCTCGCGATCGCCTGGATCAGCTGAACCACCGTACCGATCCGCTCGGCGGAATCCGACAGCGCACGCATCAGCGCTTCGGTGCGGGACGCTTCTTCCTTGGCCTGGTCCGAGACCGATACCGAGCGCGCGACCTGGCTCGAAATCTCCTTGATCGAGGCGGCGAGTTGATGCGTCGCGGCCGCAACGGTCTGCACATTCGAGGACGCCTGAGCCGATGTCGCGGCGACCTGCTCGGCGAGCGAGCGGCCGCGCTCGGCGACGCGGGCGAGACTCTGGGCGCTATGCCCCATCTCCTCGGCACGGCTCGAAACGCCGCCAATAACGCCCTCCATGCCGCTATCGAAGCGATCGGCAAGCTGAGCCATCATCGATGCACGTTCTGTCTCGGCTGCGGCGCGCTGCGCGGCAGCGCCCTGCTCCATGCGCCGAACGGTCTGCGCGTTCTGGCGGAACACTTCGACCGCTTCAGCCATATGGCCAATTTCGTCGCCGCGCTCGCCGCCCGGGATCGCCTCATCGAGCTCGCCCTTCGCAAGGCTCTGCATGCGCAGGGTCATCTGGCCGATTGGCCGCGACACGCTGCGCCCGATCAGCCAGGCCAACAGTGCGCCCAAGGCGAGCGCGGATGCGGCAACGGTGAACACGAGATTGCGCGTCTGATCGACCGATTCCGCCGTCAACCGGCTCTGCTCGGTGCGCATCGCACCGAGTGCCTTGCTGATCTCGGCCGCCTTGGCGTCGATCGCACCGCTGGATTTGACGAGATCGGCTTGGGCCTTGCGCAGCTCGCCCATTGCGGCGGAAAGCTCCGTCAGCGTCGCCGATTGATCGGCCAGCACCTTCTTCAAGGCCGCAATCAGACTCTTCAGTCGCGGCGCCTCGACATCGGCGATCTCTGCCTCACTGTCGGCAATCGCGGCCAGCGCATAGCCGATCGTCAGCGAAACGTCGTCGGCATCGACCTGAGCCTGGGTGATGGTGAAACGCAGCATCGCGACGCGCATCGCATCCACCGTGCCGGCGAGACGCAGCGGCTGGAGCAGACGCTCAGCGTGGTTCGCGATTGTCACATTGATCGCACCGACGTCGAGGCCTGCCGAGGCACCGAGCGCCTCGCCCTTGGTGCTCGCAATGCGCAAACGATCGACGGCAGCGGCAACCGCCGTGAAGGATTTCCGATAGGTCCCGAGCGCATCCACCAGCGCGCCTCGGCCAGCGGCAATCGCCGGCAGGCGAGCGAATTGCTGGTCGACCTGATCAAAGGTCTGGCCAAAGCCGTCGATCGCCTTCATCGCGCTGTCGCGATCGCCGAGATTGCGCGTGCGGATGAATTTCTCGACGGTGACGTTGGACGAGAGCAGCGCGGCATGCACCCTTGCCATGCCGGCATCACCGTCGGCGCTGGTGACGAGTTCTCCGACGGTGCCACCGATCTCGGACAACCGCAGCACGGCGAGCAGGGCCAACACGCAGAGGAAACCCAGGACCAGCGCGAAGCCGCCGAAGATGCGTGGGCGGATGCCGATGCGCGACAGAAGCAATGTCAGGTTCATGATGTTTCCCGGAGAATTACGGCGTAGCCCGGATCCGGGCGAGCAGATCCTTGCCGAAGCGCTTCTCGAATTCCGGCTCCAATGGCTTCACGGCATCGATGAAGGGCTGGCGATCGACCTTCTCGATGATCTCCATGCCGCCCTTGCGCAGCTCCTCGAGCTTCTTCGTCTCGTCCGCGGCGCCGCTCTGCCAGGTCGCCTCCGCGCCGGCCTTGGCTGCGGCAATGATGGCGGCCTGGTCGGCGGGTTTGAGGCTCTGGAACACATCGCGATTGGCGACGAAGGCGATCGGGGCAAAGAAATGCCCGGTCAGGCTGGCATATTTCTGCACTTCCTCGAGATGGCTGGCGGCAATCGTAGCGACCGGGTTCTCCTGCCCGTCGATGCGGCCGTCCTTCAGCGCGGAATACACCAGCGTGAACTCCATCGGCACGACCTCGGCGCCCATCGCCTTGAAGGTCATCTGATAGACTTCGTTCGGCAGGACGCGGATCTTCAACCCCTGGAGATCGGCAGGCGAATGAATCGGTCGCTTCGAATTGGTGACATTGCGAAAGCCCTGCTTGCCGATCGCGAGCAGGACCAATCCCTTGTCGGCGAAATGCTTGGCGAACAGGGCACCAACCGGCCCATCCGCAACCGCCTTGGCTTGCGCGGCATCTCGGAACAGGAACGGAACGTCGAACACGCCGAATTCCGGAACGGCGGAGCTGACGACCGAGCCAGACAGCGTCGCCATGTCGACCACACCGCTGCGCATTGCGGCCAGGAGTGCCGTCTCGCTTCCCATGGCGTTGCCGGCGCGTTCATCGAGGATGATACGGCCCTGCGCGATCTCGGCGAGCTTGCGGCGAAATTCGTCCGAGCCAATCTGCTGCGGCGACTGTGGCGAGCCGTTGTACACCAGCGACACCATCTGCGTCGCGCCAGCCGACGGCCGAACGGCAAGACAAAACAATGCCAGCGCAGTGCTGGCCACACCAAAATAGAGTCGCTTCATCGCCCTCATCCCCAAGCGAGGCGACGATAGCGAGATAAGCTATATGAATTGTTAACTTAGATTCCAGGCGGTGCCCAAACACCACAAGTCAGCTCTCGGAACGGCCGCGGCGTATGGATCAGGATCTGATAGGCGAACGTCATGACGACCTCCGGATCACAGCGGCGCCGCGCTCTCGCCCTGCGAGCTCGACAGCTTTGAAGCGAGCGAGGCGATGATGATGACGACCCCGATCAGGGCGATCACCAGCGTGCAGATCGCATTGATCTCGGGCTTCACCCCCAGTCGCACCTCGGAATAGATCCGGATCGGCAGCGTCGCCGAGCCTGGCCCCGTGGTGAAGCTCGCAATCACGAGGTCGTCGAGCGAGAGGGTGAAGGCGAGCATCCATCCGGCGACGATCGCCGGCGCGATCAGCGGCAGTGTCACCGACAGAAAGGCGCGGACGGGAGCGCAGCCGAGGTCCATCGCCGCCTCCTCAAGCGACCGGTCGAGCGAGCCGAGGCGCGACTGCACGACGACGGCGACGAAGCACATCGTCAGCGTGGTATGTGCGATCGTTACCGTCCAGAAGCCGCGCTCGGCGTTCAGCGCCACGAACAGCAGCAGCAGCGACAGTCCCGTGATCACCTCCGGCATCACCAGCGGCGCATAGAGCATGCCGGAGAACAGGGTACGGCCGCGAAAGCGCTCGCCGCGCGCCAGCGCCACCGCGGCCAGCGTACCGATCAGCGTGGCGATGGTCGCGGACGCAACCGCGACCCGCAGGCTCATCCAGGACGCCTCGATCATGGCGCGGTCGCCGAAGAACTCGTAATACCAGCGCAGCGACCAGCCGCCCCACACCGTCACCAGCCGCGAGGCGTTGAAGGAATAGATGACGAGAATAAGGATCGGCAGATAGAGGAAGGTGAGGCCCAGCGCGAGCGAAGCGATGTTGAAGCGGGACAGACGGGAGACTTTGCGCATCTCACCGTTCCTCCAGCTGCCGCCGCTGCAGCCGCTCGTAGAGCAGAAGCGGCAGCAGCAGCACCACGAGCAGCACGATCGCCGCGCTCGAGGCAACCGGCCAATCCTTGTTGGTGAAGAATTCGAGCCACAGCGTCTGGCCGATCATCAGCGAGTTGGAGCCGGCGAGAAGATCCGGGATCACGAACTCGCCGACGATCGGGATGAAGCACAATAGTACGCCGGCGCCGACGCCCGGCAGCGACAGCGGGAAAGTCACCAGCCAGAACACCTGCCACGGCGGCGCGCCGAGATCACCGGCCGCCTCCTCCAGCGCCGGCTCCATCTTGGCGAGCGTGGCGTAGAGCGGCAGGATCATGAACGGCAGATAGGAATAGACGATGCCGATATACATCGCGGTGTCGGTGGACAGCCACACCACCGGCTGGCTAACCAGATGCAGCGCCAGCAGGATCTGATTGAGCAGGCCGTCATGCTGCAGGATGTTGATCCAGGCATAGATGCGGATCAGGAACGAGGTCCAGAACGGCACGATCACCAGCACCATCGCCACCGCCTGCCAGCGCTGCGGCAGCCGCGCCATGCCGTAGGCGATGGGATAGCCGATGAGCAGCAGCAACGCGGTCGCCGTCACCGCAACGGTGAGGCTGCGCAAATAGGCGAACACATAAAGGTCGTCTGAGGCGAGCAGCCTGAAATTGTCGAGTCCCAGCGCGGCAAAGCCCGCCCGGATCGCGGTCCACCCGGCCGTCAGGTCGAACACCGGCTCGTAAGGCGGCTGCGCGATCGCCGTCTGCGACAGGCTGATCTTCAGCACGAAGCCGAACGGCACCAGGAAGAACAGCACCATCCAGACATAGGGTGCGATCGCGGCAAAGCGCGCCGGTCGCGCGAAAATCCGGCGCGCGCTCATGACGACAGCACCACGCAATCATCCGGCGTGAACCAGGCGACGATTTGCTGGTTCAGGCTATAGGCATCGACATCGAGGCGCGCGCTGTTGGCGACGGACGCCTGCACGATGCCGCCGGTATCGAGCTTCACCTTGTAGGTGGTGGTGCCGCCGAGATAGCAGATGTCGGCGATCACGCCATCCAGCCGGTTGATCGCGTTTTCATGGCCGGCCTCGCTCACGGGACCGCGACGCGACAGCTTGACCTTCTCGGGGCGGATCGCGACCGAAAACCTGCTCTCGCCGACGGGCTGGCGCGGCTCGGCCACCACCAGCGTGCCCGCATCGCGCGTGCCAACGACCAGGCGATGACCGTCGCGCAATTTGGACTCGGCGTCGAACAGATTGATGTCGCCGACGAACTCCGCGATCCAGCGCGAGCGCGGCGCCTCGTAGAGCTCGCGGGGGCCAGCGACCTGGGCGAGCTTGCCGGCGTTCATCACGCCGATTCTATCAGCCATCGTCATCGCCTCTTCCTGGTCGTGGGTGACGATGATGAAGGTCATGCCGAGCCGGCGCTGCAGCTCCATCAGCTCGCCTTGCGTATTTTCGCGCAATTTCTTGTCGAGGGCCGCGAGCGGCTCGTCGAGCAGCAGAAGCTGCGGCCGACGCGCCAGCGCGCGGGCCAGTGCGACGCGCTGCCGCTGACCGCCGGAGAGCTGATCGGGCTTGCGCTTCTCCAGCCCGTCGAGCTTCACCAGCGCAACCATCTCCGCGACGCGCGTTGCGATGTCGGCACGTGCCATGCCGGCACGCTTGAGGCCAAAGGCGATGTTGTCACGGACCGAGAGATGCGGAAACAGCGCGTAGTTCTGGAACATCATGTTGATCGGGCGCTCGTGCGGCAGCGCCTGCGCGATATCCTTGCCGCCGAGCAGGATGCGTCCCTCGTTTGGCGCCTCGAAGCCCGCGAGCATGCGCAGCAGCGTGGTCTTGCCGCAGCCGCTCGGACCGAGCAACGCAAAGAACTCGCCCGCCTTGATATCAAGCGATACGCCGTCGACCGCACGAAAGGTCCCGAACGTCTTGGCCACGCCCTCGATGCGCAGCAGCGGCTCACCAGCGGCCGGATGCGCATCTCCAGCCGCATGGGCCGCGGCGTCCGTCCTGGGCAACTCGTCAGTCATGATCCCTGCCAACCCCAATGCCGCCGCACGCTAGCGGCGGATCGGCATTTGCTCAACCGGTTCGAGACGGATCGTTCCAAATGGGCCTTCATGCAAGGTCCCAAAAGGCGTATAGTCACGGACATGACCAAGTTGCTGGATCGGGCCCTGGAGATCGCGCGCAGTCTGCCTGCGGACGCACAGGACGACATTGCCCGGATCGTCCTGCAGCTTGCCGGCGCGGAAGCAGCCTCTCCCGTCATTCTCTCGGAGGATGAGCGATCGGCGATTGCCGCATCCAAGGAGGCCGCAGTACGAGGCGAATTCGCGACCGAGGCTCAGGTCCGGGCGACTTGGGCCAAACACGGCCTGTGAAGATTCGCTACACGCTTCCGGCGCTGGCCGATCTCGATTCTATCCTGACCTACATTTCGGCGTCGTCTCCGAAAGGAGCTGTGCGCGTCCAGAAGCGTATCCAGGACGTGATCAGCCTGCTGCTGACCCATCCCGAGATCGGCCTCCGGACCGACGATCCAGATGTCCGGAGGTTGACCACAACGCCCTACCCGTTTCTGGTCTTCTACGAGATTGGGAGTCAGGAAATCGTCATCCACGCCATCCGCCCTGGTGCCCGCGATCCCGGCGGGATGCCGGGAAAACGTGATTCCGCCTAGCTCACACCCGCCATGAACGCTGCCAGCGCGTCACGATCAGCCGCCGGCATGGTCAGGCCGAGCTTGGAACGGCGCCACAGGATGTCGTCCGGGAAGCGTGCCCATTCGCGGGTCATGAGATAGCGCACCTCGGCGCCGGTCAGGTCGGGACCGAAGGCCGGTCCCAGCTCGTCGCGCGTCTTCGCCTCGCCCAGCACGGCTGGCAATCGCGAGCCGTAGGCCGCAACCAGGCGCCGGGCCTGCGTCTCGCTGAGAAAGCGCCAGCGGTGGCGCGCGAGGTCGATCTCGGTCTCGAAACGATCCCAGGCGAAATCTCCGCCGGGCAATGCTGCGCCCGCGGTCCAGCGCGGCGACATCGGATAGAACGGCGTCAGGCGCGTCACTGCCCGCTCCGCGCGCAGCCGCGAGGTGGTGACGTCGCCACCGAACATCGTGAGCAGCGGCGCCTTGCGCCGGCGCGCGTGGAACAGCGTCGTGCCGTCGCGTGGCCGCGCGGACGCCGGCGTCAAATTGACGCCGGAGACCGTGCGCACCACGTCGGTCGGGGCGACGCGCTCGCGGAAATAGCGGCTCGCGGCCTCGCAGAGATAGCTGACATCGGCGCCTGACATCGCGACGATTGCGGGATCGCCGGTGAAATCATGCGTGACCGTGCCGACCAGCGTGAAATCACGCTCGAACGGGCCGGCAAAAATCAGCCGCCCGTCGCTGTTCTGGAACACGTAGACATTGTCGGACTCGAACAGTTTGGGCACGACGATCTGGCTCATCTGTGTGGCCGCCATCGCCGGCTGCGGCTGCCGCAGCACGGTCTCGGCAACCATCGACGTCCAGCCGCCGGTGGCATTGGCCAGCGCACGTGCCGTGATCACCCGGCGATGTCCGCGGTCGACCAGCGCGAGCCGCCAGATGTCGGTCCTGTCGGCGCGCACGCAACGCGCCCCGGTCCGGATCGCGGCGCCACGCTCGGCGGCATCCAGCGCTGTGAGCACCACCAGGCGCGAATCGTCGACGACGCAATCGGCATATTCGAACGCAATGCCGAACGGCCGTTTCAGCGCGTTGCCGACCGGATGATGCGTGATGTCGAGCGTGGTCGACCTGGGCAGGCCGCCGCGGTTCGTGAGGGCGTCATAAACATATAGTCCTGCACGCAGCAGCCATGGCGGACGTTCTTCCGAATGGGCGGGGATCACAAAGCTCATCGGCCGTACCAGATGCGGCGCGATCCGGAGCCAGGTCGTACGCTCGGCCAACGCCCGGCGCACCCGCCAGAAGCCACGCCGCTCCAGCACGGATAAATCGCCATGAATCAGCCGCGGTGTCGCCGATGACGCGGCGCCGGCGAGATCGCCCTGCTCGATCAGGATGACCCTTAAGCCCCGGCCGGCCGCATCACGCGCGAGGCTGACGCCGTTCAGGCCGCCACCGATGATCGCGAGGTCGTAATCCGCCATGAAGCCGTCGAGAGGGAGCGAGGTAAGTGCCCAACACCACTAGCCGGTCTTGAGCGCAAGCTCCATGGCCTCGACGCGTCCGACGAGGCCGGCATATTTCCCGATTGGCAGCGGCTTGCCGAGCAAATAGCCCTGCACGCCGTCACAGCCTTCCCTGGCGAGGAAAGCGAGCTGCTCGATGGTTTCGACGCCCTCGGCGATGATCGACATTTCGAGGCCGTGACCGAGGTCGATCACGGCGCGGACGATCGCAGCCGATTGCGGATTGCGACCGAGATTCATGATGAAGGCGCGGTCGATCTTGATCTTGTCGAACGGGAACGCCTGGAGATAGCTCAGCGAGGAATAGCCGCTGCCGAAATCGTCCATCGAGATGCGGACGCCCAGCGCCTTCAGCCGGCGCAGCAACGCCAGGCCGCGATCGAAGTCCTCGATCAGCACGCCCTCGGTGATTTCGAGCTCGAGCCGGCCGGGGGCAAGCCCGGTCTCGATCAGGATCGAATGGACGAGCCCGACCACGTCGCCGTGCATGAACTGCGCCGGCGACAGATTGACCGCGACCTGCAGCGGCTTCGGCCACGACGCCGCCTCGCGGCAGGCCTGCCGCAAGATCCATTCGCCCATCTCGACGATCAGGCCGCTTTCCTCCGCAATCGGGATGAATTCGGCCGGCGAGACCTGGCCGCGCACCGGATGCGCCCAGCGCGCCAGCGCCTCGAAGCCGATGATCTCGCTCTCGGCGACGCTGTTGCGCGCGATGCCTTGGGGTTGGAAAGCCAGCGACAGCTCGCCGTTTTTGATCGCCATCGACAGATCCTGGTGCAGCACGCGGCGGTCGCGGATCTGCTGGTCCATCTCGGGCTGGTAGAGGCTGATCGTTCCGCGCGATTTCTGCTTGGCGCGAAACAGGGCCGCGCCGGCATTGGCGAGCAGCGAAGCACCATCGGGGCCGTTGTGCGGGAAGATCGACATGCCGGTCGTGATACCGGCGCGGACTGCGCGGCCGTCGATGTGGAATTCGGGCGCAAGCGCCTCGCCGAGCTGCTGCGCCAGCGCGAGGCCCGCGTCGGGCTGCTTGCCGTCGATGATCAGGCCGAATTCGTCGCCGGAGAGGCGCGCCACCAGGCCGCCGCGCGCGGTGTCCTGCAGCCGCAGGGCCACCTCGATCAGCAGCTTGTCGCCAAGCGCATGGCCGAACACATCGTTGACTTCCTTGAGGCCGTCGAGATCGACGCACAGGACCGCAAATTCCTCGTCGGTCCCTTCGCAGGCCTCGATCATCTGGTTCAGCGCCTGAAGGAAGGCGGCGCGGTTCGGCAAATCCGTGAGGCCGTCATGATAGGCCATGTGCGCCATCCGCGACTCGGTCTGCCGGCGGTTGGTGACGTCCTCGTGGGTCTTGATCAGATATTGCGGCTCGCCGGCATCGTTGAGCACCGTGGCCCGCCGGGTCAGGAACAGGCGCAGGCCGTCCTTGGTGGAGATCGGATGCTCCTCGGTGATCATCCCGCGCTTCTTGATCGCGGCCTCGTCGCGCGCGATGATCAGCTTGGCTTCCTTGGCGTTGAAGATGTCGGAGGCGGTCAGGCCGGTCGCTTCCTCGCGCCTGCGGTTGAGGATCGTCTCGGCGCTGCGGTTGGCGAGCAGGTAGCGGCCATCCTTGACCTGCTCCACGATCAGCGCCACCGGAATATTGTCGACCACGAGCTCGAGGAACTTCTTGGTGTTCTCCAGCTCCACCGACAGCGATTGCCGATCGGTGATGTCCTCGAACACCACCAGCAGGAATTCCGGCTTGTTGCTCTCGTTGCGGACCACGATGCGGATCGAGGCCACCATGCGCCGGGCCTGGTCGCGCTGGACCTCAACCTCGAATTCGTTGCGATACTGTCCTTCAGGCGCCAGCAGCGCGGCCCGGTCGGTCGCCTCGATGCTCGCCGCCGATTTCGGGTCGAACAGCTCGCGCGCATTCTTGCCGACGACCTGATCGCGCGAAAAGCCCCAGAACCGCTCATAGGCACGGTTGGCGAAGATGTAGCGGCCGTCCTCGATGTTCTTCGCGGCCACGCAGGCCGGCACGTTGTCCAGCACCGTTTCCAGGAATTGCTTGGTCGAGGCGAGCTGCCGCGACAGCTTGCGCTGCTCGCTGACGTCGAGATGGGTCGCCACCGAGCCGCCGTTCGGCAGAACGAAATATTTAACCAGGATAGCGCGGCCATCCGGCAGTTCGGTGATCAGGCCGTTGGAGCTTGCCGCCTTCTCGTAGAAGTCGTCATCGGAGACGGCGAGGACGCCGCGCTGGCGCCGCAACTCGAGGATGTCGTAGCCGGTCATGCCGGTCCACAGGTCCGAGCGCGTCAGGCCGTAGATCTCGATATAGCGGTCGTTGCAGAAGATGATGCGCCGCTGCGCATCCGTCATCACCACGCCCTGGTTGAGATTGTTCATGGCGGAGGAGACGAAGGCGTTGCGCCGCAACTGCGAACGCTTGCTCCGGCGCAGCGCGGAATGGATCCACAGCGCGACGGCCGCGAGGAAGGCGCAGACGACAACGCCCCCAATCAGCGCTTCCCAGATCAAATTGGGGTCGAGATTGCCGAGATCGCTCGGCGGATTGAGGCTGTCGGCATAGGCACGCGAAGGCGCGACCGCGCTGGCCAGGCACACGACGGCCTGCACAGCAATCGGAAGCATGCTGCCTTCCTGCCAGTTCTTCTCAGCCATCAGCCACCCGCGATTTCAACTCCGGATTGTCTGGCTTCACGGGTTTGGATCGGGTAAACGCCTGTACGCCCAACAGAAAAATCTGACGCGAAATACGGCAATTGCCCTGACATGATAAATGCTTCCTTAATGGACAACGGCCGCGCGGCGCGTTTCCCAGGCAAACCGGCCCTCTCGGCAATTTCAACGGGACTTCTGCGCAACCATGGATAGGGTCGACTGCGTCGTCATCGGAGCCGGCGTGGTCGGGCTCGCGGTGGCCCGGAAGCTGGCCCAGGCCGGGCGCGAAGTGATCGTGCTCGAGGAAGCCGAGGCCATCGGCACCATCACCTCGTCACGCAACAGCGAGGTGATCCATGCCGGGATCTACTACCGCGCCGGAAGCTGGATGGCGCGCATGTGCGTCAGCGGCAAGCATGCGCTCTACCGCTATTGCGGCGAGCGCGGCATCCCGCACAAGAATTGCGGCAAGCTGATCGTCGCGACCAATGCAAAGGAGACCGAGAAGCTGCAATCGATCAAGGCGCATGCTGAGGCCAACGGCGTGCTCGACATGCAGTTGCTCTCGGGCGAAGCCGCGCGCGCGCTGGAGCCGGCGCTGGCCTGCGACGCCGCGCTGCTGTCGCCGTCGACCGGCATCATCGACAGCCATGCCTACATGCTCTCGCTGCGCGGCGAGGCCGAGGCAGCCGGCGCGGCCTTTGCGTTTCACACACCGCTGATCCGCGCCAAGGCGGACGCCGGAATGATCGAGATCGAAGCCGGCGGCGAAGCGCCGATGACGCTGCAATGCGGCCTGCTCGTCAACGCCGCCGGGCTTTCGGCGACGACCGTGGCACGCCACATCGAGGGCATGCCGATCGACCGGATTCCGCCGGCCTATCTCGCCAAGGGAAACTATTTCAGCTGCAACGCGCGCGCACCATTCTCGCACCTGATCTATCCGGTGCCCGAGCCCGGCGGACTCGGCGTGCATCTCACGCTGGACATGGCAGGACAGGCGCGCTTCGGCCCCGACGTCGAATGGATCGAGACGATCGACTATGAGGTCGATCCGTCACGCGCCGAACGCTTCTATCCTGCGATCCGCAAATACTGGCCGACGCTTCCCGATGGCGCGTTGATGCCGAGCTATTCGGGCATCCGCCCGAAGATCGTGCCGCCGGCCGTAGCGACGCAGGATTTCCTGATGCAGGGTCCGCGCGACCATGGCGTCGCGGGTCTGGTCAATCTGTTCGGCATCGAATCGCCGGGACTGACATCGTCGCTCGCGATCGCAGACCACGTCGCGGAGCTCGCAGAGATCTAACCACTGCGCAATGACGGTTGCGCGAGTTGCGTACCTACAGCAGGGATGAGCGCAAAGGCTCTCACCCCTGCCTGAAAGGATACGATCAAACTTTACGCTGTTACGGGGTTTACTAGTGAAGCGTGTCGCCGGTGTGCTTCAGACGCTCGATCTGGTCCTTGACCATCAACTTCCGGCGCTTCAACTCAACAATTTGCAGGTCGTCTGTTGAAAGGTGCACGAGAGCATCGTGCAATTCGTTTTCGAGAGTTTTGTGCTTCCGTTCCAATTCAACCAGATGTGCCTGAATTGTCATTCGAAACCTCCTCGGTAGGGGTGAACCTTGGATTCGATCCGGACGGGGAAGTGTACATCACCGATTCGATCTGTCGATGGGTATCCGTCGTCGCACCGTCATTTTTGAAAATTCATATGTAATGAACCGTGAGTAAGGAACCAATTGGTGAAAAATCCATGATATCAATGCGCTTGCGCAACGCCGCAGCGAATCGTTGAAATATCTTGCGAGGGAGCGGTAGGCGAAGGCCGCAGATCGCTTGCGATCACGCCGCGCAAGGACGATAATTTCCACAGGGCATCCACAGCCTTAATTTCAGCCTATCGGTTTTCGGCCACCGCAGACATGACCAATGAAGACGAGCGTGAGCTCGAAACCGAGCTCACCCGGTTGCAGCAGGAACACCGAGATCTCGATGCGGCGATCGATGCACTGCATCAATCGCCCGCCCCCGACCTATTGCGGTTACAGCGGTTGAAGAAACGCAAGCTGTTGTTGCGCGACCGTATCGCCTTCATCGAAGACCAGATCACGCCCGACATCATCGCCTGATCCGCGAGCAGTCGCGGATTGCCGCGCATGAATCCGCTTGACTCAAAAAGAACAAAAGAGGAACATAAATCTCGCCCCCGACGCCCAAGGAAACGTCCAAGGAAACGCCCAAGGACAACCCGCAAGGACACCGCAGATGTCAGCCCCGGCCCTTCTCGACAACAGCTATTATGAGCAAGCGTGCGATCAAGCGATCGCGATGTGTGACGGCAATCTGCGCAGCACCATCAAGGCGCTGATCATGGCCAACGAATATCTGGAAGCCGAACTGGAAGAGCTGCAGGCCGCGATTGCGGCCGGCTGCATTCCCGAGACCTCGCGCAGCTGGACGCGGGGCAAGAGCGGCGCCGCTTGAGTTCATCACCGGAGCAACGCCATGTCGGACGTCACCTACTACGTTGCAATGCCTTTTCTGATCGATGCCGACGGATCGCCTGTCGCGGGCGCCGCCGAAGAGTGCCAGAGCTCGACGGCTGCGCTGCGACGCGCCGAGGCCTTGTCGCGCGGTGCCGGCCATATCGGCGCGGTCGCGTTCAGCCGCAGCGGCGATCCCATGACCGGCGAATTCGGTGATGCCACGCTGCTGCGCAAATTCGGCAACGTGCCGGAAGACCTTGCAACGCTGTAAAGCGTTATTGTTTGAGCATGATCTTTTCGGAAAACCGCTGCACACTTTTCCGGATCATGCTCTAGCTGCTCACAAGCCTGATCCGCGGCTCGTGCCGCCGATGGGCCTTGCGCACATACATGGCGGCGTCAGCCTCCTCCAGCGCGCGGACGGCATCGGACTGCGCACCGAGCAACGCGACACCGGCGGAGGCGCCCGCCGTCACGTGCTGGCCGCGAAAGGTGAACGACAAATCGTCGATCGCCTGCTCGAAGATCACAGCCTTCGCCTTGGCGTCGGTCTCGCTGAGATTCCACAACAGCAGGGCAAACTCGTCACCACCGAGACGGCCGACCACGTCGGAGGCGCGGATCTGCCGTGTCAGCGTCGCGGCGATCGCCTTCAGCACTTGGTCGCCGGCGCCATGACCGAAAGAATCGTTGATCGGCTTCAACCGGTCGACGTCGAGCACGATCAGCGCGCCGCTGGCGCGGTAGCGCTTCATGTAGGCGACGGCGCGCTGGAGCTCGCGCTCGAAGCCGCGCCGGTTGGGGATATCCAGCAGGAAATCGGTGTCGGCCGCCGCCTCAAGCTCGGCGACGCGCCGCAGCGCTTGCGTGAGCTTGGTCCGCAGGCCGCGGATGGCCGCCTTGCTGGTATCCTTGGTTTTCTTGCTGGTTTCCTTGCTGGTTTCCTTGGCGGCGCGGGCTGCGGGCGCGGGGCGCGCCGCCGCAGCTGCGGGCCGCTTGGGTGCAGTTTTCGTTCGGCTCCCGCTGGTTTTTCGGCCTTTTTTGGCCTTCGCAGCGGTCGCCCTTTTTGGTTTCTTCATGGGCATCCTGCTCAATGAAGGCTTGCGGGGATTCACCAAGACAGGATAGTGCATTCCCTTCTCCTTGCCACCGCCTTGCGAGCCGCCGGCCGGAACCGTTAATCTGGCCTATCTTTCTGTTTTCCGAGCAGAATTGACGTCATGACCGCGCCGATCGCCATCATCATGGGAAGCCAGTCGGACTGGGAGACGATGCGGCACGCCGCCGACACGCTCACAGCGCTTGGCGTCACCTCCGACACCCGCATCGTTTCGGCCCATCGCACCCCCGACCGGCTCTTTGGCTTCGCCAAGGGCGCCAAGGCGGCCGGTTTCAAGGTCATCATCGCCGGTGCCGGCGGCGCCGCGCATCTGCCGGGCATGGCCGCAGCGCTGACGGAACTGCCGGTGTTCGGCGTGCCCGTCGAGTCCAGGACGCTGAAGGGCATCGATTCGCTCTATTCGATCGTTCAGATGCCCGCCGGCATTCCGGTCGGCACGCTCGCGATCGGCAAGGCCGGCGCGATCAACGCGGCGCTGCTCGCGGCATCCGTGCTGGCGCTGTCCGATCCGGCCCTGTCCGACCGCCTGGCCGCCTGGCGCAAGGCCCAGACCGAGGCGGTTGCCGAGCGCCCGGAGGACAAGGCGTGACTGACGCAAAGCAGGTGAAGCTGAAACCCGGCGACACCATCGGAATCCTCGGCGGCGGACAACTCGGACGGATGCTGGCCATGGCAGCGGCGCGGCTCGGCCTGCGCTGCCAGGTGTTCTCGCCCGATCCGGATTCGCCGGCCTTCGACGTCGTGCTGAATGCAACCTGCGCCGAATATGCCGATGTCGAGGCGCTCGAGCTGTTCGCCCACGACGTCGACGTCATCACCTACGAATTCGAGAACGTGCCGTCCGCGGCCGCCATGGTGCTGGATGCGCGTCGCCCGGTGCTGCCGAACCGCAAGATCCTCGAGACCACCCAGGACCGGCTGGCCGAGAAGGATTTTGTCACCCGGCTCGGCGTCGGCACCGCGGCTTACGCCGATGTCACCTCGGTCGCTTCGCTGCGCGAGGCGATCGCCAAGATCGGCCTCCCCGCCGTGCTGAAAACCCGCCGCTTCGGTTATGACGGCAAGGGCCAGACCATCATCCGCGAGGGCGACGATATCGCGAAGGTCTGGACCAGCCTCGCCACCAAATCGGCGATTCTCGAAGCTTTCGTGCCGTTCGAGCGCGAGATTTCCGTGATCGCCGCACGCTCGGCCGCCGGCCAGGTCGAATGCTTCGACGTCACCGAGAACGAGCATCGCGACCACATTCTGAAGATTTCCCGTGCACCTGCGCCGATCCCGGATGCGCTGGCCGAAGAGGCGCGCAGCATCGCCGGCAAGATCGCGACCGCGCTCGACTATGTCGGCGTGCTCGCCGTGGAAATGTTCGTGCTCGCCAATGGCACTGGGCCGAAAGTGCTGGTCAACGAGATCGCTCCGCGCGTGCATAATTCCGGACACTGGACGCTCGACGGCGCGTCGGTCTCCCAGTTCGAGCAGCACATCCGCGCCATTGCCGGCTGGCCGCTCGGCAAGCCGGTGCGTCACGGCGAAATCGTCACCATGACCAATCTGATCGGCGACGAGATCAACGATTACGAGACCTGGCTGAGCGTGCCCGGCGCGACCGTGCACATCTACGGCAAGGGCGCGCCGCGCCCCGGCCGCAAGATGGGCCACGTCACCGAAGTCAGGCCTTCAAAAAGCAAGTGAGGGGACCGCAGCAAAAGCTGCGATCCCCTTTTTTGGAATTTTGGTTTTGACGCGTTTTCTTGACGCGAACCGGTATCTACTTCGCTCGAAAACGCTCTAGGCCGTCTTCGCGCCCGCGACGACGCCCGAGGGCTCCTCGCTGAGCCAGCGATAGATCACCCCGCCGAGCGCGCCACCGATCAACGGTGCGACCCAGAACAGCCAGAGCTGCGACAGCGCCCAGCCGCCGACGAACAGCGCGGGGCCCGTGCTGCGCGCCGGATTCACCGACGTGTTGGTGACGGGGATGCTGACGAGATGGATCATCACCAGCGCAAGTCCGATCGCGAGCGGCGCAAAGCCCGCGGGCGCGCGGCCATGGGTCGAGCCCATGATGACGAACAGGAACATCATGGTCATCACCACCTCGGTGACGAAGCAGACGACCATGCTGTACTGGCCGGGCGAATGCGCGTCGTAGCCGTTGGAGGCGAAGCCCTTGGTCACGTCGAATCCGGGCGCACCACTGGCGATCACATAGAGCAGCTCGGCGGCGACGATCGCGCCGCAGACCTGCGCGATCACGTAAGGCAGGATCTGGCCTGCCGGAAAACGTCCACCGGCGGCAAGGCCGACCGTGACGGCCGGATTGAGATGGCAGCCCGAGATATGGCCGATCGCATAGGCCATGGTGACGACGCTCAAGCCGAAGGCCAGGGACACACCGACCAGACCGATGCCGACCTGCGGAAAGCCGGCCGCGATGACCGCGCTGCCGCAGCCTGCGAATGTCAGCCAGAACGTGCCGATGGCCTCGGCCGCATATTTCTTCATATCCATGTGGCGTCTCCCCTGATTTCAAGATCTCCGGATCAACCTCCGGAAAAACGGCCCGTTTTTTGGCGCCAAATCACCCAAATTAGGACCGCACTGGGGAGTTTTCGTCTCATTTAATGGCTGAACTAGGCCCGAAAGGCCGCCTCACAGGTGGACATGTCAGGTTTTGTCTGATACATCCGCGCCCTCAAGGTTAAGGGCCGGGCGTTTAGCCATCCCCTTAGACTTACCAGAATTCAAATCCGATCCACTGAAGAGGATGCCGCGTGCAGGTTCTCGTTCGCGATAACAATGTCGACCAAGCCCTCAAGGCGCTGAAGAAGAAGATGCAGCGCGAGGGTATTTTCCGCGAGATGAAGCTCCGCGGTCACTACGAGAAGCCCTCTGAGAAGAAGGCCCGCGAAAAGGCTGAAGCCGTGCGCCGCGCGCGCAAGCTGGCCCGCAAGAAGCTGCAGCGCGAAGGCCTGCTGCCGATGAAGCCGAAGCCGGTGTTCGGCGCTGGCCCCGGTGGCGAGCGTGGCGGCCGCGGCGGCCCGGGCGCTGGTGCAGGTGCAGGTCCGCGCGGACCGCGCTGATCTTGCCGAGATTGCAGGACTGAGTTTTCAATGACGCGGGCCCCGGGCCCGCGTTATTATTTTGTGAGCAGTGCCTTTCTGGGACGGGGCACTACAGATGCGGCACCAGCGCGAGCGAACCGTAGATGGCCTCCCCTTTCCCCGAGCCCGGCTTGGCGCGGTTGCGCCGGATCTGGCGCCAGCCGCTCGCGCTGACCTTGGTGGGGATCGTACTGTGCGGCTGCTCCTTCGATTTGGGCTCACTGATGCCGGAGAAGGACAAGCCGCAGGAAGCGCCCAAGGCGGCTGCCGCCCCGGATAGCGCAGTCAGCGCCGGCAGTGTCACCGAGGCCCAGGCCCACACGGCAAAAGCCCAGGCCCTGGCGAAGTCCGGCGAGACGCAGGCAGCGCTCGACGAGTTCAATCGCGCCGTCGCGCTCGATCCCTACAACGCGCAGGCGCTCTACGGCCGCGCCCTGCTCTACCAAGGCAATAACGAGCACGACTTCGCGATCGCCGATTTCGGTGCCGCAAGCGGGCTCAATCCGCAGAAGGCCGAGCCGCTGCTCGGCCGCGCCGTCAGCTATCTCGCCATCGGCAAGGTCAAGGAGGCGGCGGCCGATCTCGATGAGGCCGCAGAGGCCGATCCGCACAACGCCCAGGTCTGGACGGCGCGGGGACAGGCGTACGAGCGGCTGGGCGACAAGACCAAGGCTGCGGCGTCCTACAACAAGGCCGTTAGCCTGCGCCCACGCGATGACGCCGCCCGCAGCGGCCTGACCCGTGTCGGCGGCTGACAGAGCGTCTTAATCGGGGGTGGAGCTCTTCGGCAGGACCGAGTGGAACATCGACTTCATGCCCGACAGCATCTCGTCGGCGACATTGGTCTTCTTCGGCCGCGGCATGGACGCACCGGCATCGGCGCGCAGATCGAGCGGGGGCGCAATCACCGGCACGGGAATGTCAGCCGGGGGCGTCATCCGATTCGGGTCGTCGTTGCCGACCGAGGCCGTGTAGGACGGGCTTCCCTGCGAGGAGCCGCCATTGCCATAGGCCTCGGGCAGGGGCGTCGACACCGTGATTGGCGGCGGCAACGGACGCACCGCGGACGGCTCCAAAGAGATAACACGCGGGGCCTCCGGCGTACGGGCAGCTTCCCGAACCGCAGGCTCAAAGGTCCGCTCGGCCGGCTTGGTCTCGGCAGACTTCGGCTCGACAGATTTGGCTTCGACAGATTTGGATTCGGCGGATTTGGCCTCAGCGGCCTTGCCCTCAGGCGACTTGCGCAGACGCTCGATGGCCGCGCGCGCGAGATCGTTGGCGTCGGGGGTCGCGGCAGCCGGCGCCGAATTAGCTTCAACCACCGGAGCGGTCGCTGCCGGGGCAGACTTGGCGGCCGCCTTCTCACGCGCCGCAGGACGGCCGTGCGAAGCAGTCTCGGCGGGAGCAACGTCCGCAGCCTTGACGTCCGTAGCCTTGACGTCCGTAGCCTTGGTTTCGGACTTCTCGACCGTCGCCTTCTCGGTCACATTCTTCTCGGAGACGCCCTTGGCCTTGACGCCTGGGGCCGGGAGGTTGGCGGTGTCCGCCGGCTTGGCGTCCTTACCGGCCTCGGCAGGCGCGACGATAGCCGCCGGGGTATCCGCCGCCGGCCTGGCGTTGATGTAGTGATTGACGATATAGGCCCCGATGATCGTGGCGAGCACCGAGGGGAAAATATCCATCGAAATCTTAGCGACGTATTTCAGCATTTCTCGGCCACTCCCCGCGCGTTCTGATGCGGGAACTTTGGGGCATTGTAAGGGATCAACTGCGACGGATCGATGGCAAAGGTTACGCGTGCGTTACGGCTTCAGCTCGATCTCAAGGAACACGATCTCGGTTGAGGTTTCGTTAAGTACGTCGTGTTGGACGCCGGCCTTGCGAAAATAGGATTTTCCGGCCGCAAGCTGCGCCCTGGAACGCTCCCCATTGGGCGCCACGATGGTCATTTCGCCGGCCACGACGGGAACGATCACATAGTCCATTCCGTGGGTGTGATGCCCGGTCGCGCTGCCCGGGGCAAGCCGCCATTCGGTCACCCGGACCTCGTCATTGTCGACCTGAACCTCGGACCCGGCAGCAAGCATCGGAACTCTCCTTAAGGAATCGGCTCAGGGCACGAAGACCATGAACACGTAGACGGCAAATACCACCATATGGACCAGCCCGAACAGGACATTGGTCCTGCCGGTGCCGAAGGTCAGCATGCTCAGCAAGAATGTCAGGAACATCAGTGCCGTGTTCTGGGGATTGAGGCCCAGCACCAGGGGCTGGTCGAGCGCATAGGTGGCTATCCCGACCGCCGGGATTGTCAGGCCGATGGTGGCCAGCGAGGAACCGAGCGCCAGGTTAATGCTCTTCTGCAGGTCGTTCCGGCGGGCGGCCGTGATCGCCGAGACGCCCTCCGGCAGCAGGATCAGGAGCGCGACCAGGAGGCCGGCAAACGCCGGCGGGGCGCCGATCCTGTCGGCGACGGCGTCCACCACCAGCGAGAATTTCTTGGCGAGGAGCACGACGGCCAGGAGCGAGATCAGGAGCAGCGCGACGCTGAGGGCCAGCATCCTGCCCGACAGATGGGCCGTCCCGCCCTCGCCGTCCGCCCGATCGTGAACGAAGTAGTCCTTGTGCAGGACCATCTGGGTGTAGAGGAACACGCCATAGAGCACGATGGTCACGAGGTCGACGAAGCCGAGCTGAAGCGTCGAATAGATCGGCCCCGGCGTCGTCAGCGTGTAGTTGGGCATGATCAGCGTCAGCGTCGCGAGCGCAATCAGCACGCTGAGATAGACGTTGGCGCCGGAGAGCTGAAAGCCCTGCTCGCGGTAGCGAAGTCCGCCGATGAACACGCAGAGGCCGACGAGGCCGTTGCAGACGATCATGACGACCGCAAAGACGGTGTCGCGCGCGAGCGTCGGCGCGGGCTTGTCGCCGAGCATGATCGTCGTGATCAGCGCGACCTCGATGATGGTCACCGCAAGGGTGAGCAGCAGCGTGCCGTAGGGCTCGCCGATCCGCTCCGCGATCACCTCGGAATGATGCACGGCCGCGAACACGGTGCCGAACAGGATCACCAGCAGGACGACCGCGAACAGGCCGCCGCCGGCCGACAGGGTGAAGCCGTAGCCGGTCACGGTGACGATGAGGAACAGCAGCACCGCCAGAGCGGGGAAGATCCAGGACGACCGCGGCATCGGTCCATGTGCGCTCATGCCAACAATTCCTCCAAGCAAGTGGGGGCCGATTATGCGCGAGAACATCGCGCCCGTCAGCCCTCAGGCTCCGCTGATGAATTGTCGCGCGATCTCGATGGCACCGAAGCTGGCGAGGTCGTCGTGGCCGCCGCCGGGAATGCGGACGAATCGCTTCGGCTCGTGAGCCAGCGCGAACAGCCGCTCGCCGAGCGCGAATGGGACGGTCTGGTCCTCCGTGCCGTGCATGATCAGCAGCGGCACTGTGACGCGCGCGATGCGCCGGTCGGAATGAAACTGGTCGCGCATCAGAAGGCGGACCGGAGCGAACCAGTAAAGCGGGGCCACGACATCGGCGATCGATGTGTAGGGAGCTTCGAGGATGAGCTTCCCGACCGCCTGCTCCGATGCGATTGCGACCGCAACACCTGTTCCGAGCGAGAAGCCCCATGCGACGATACGTTGCGGCTCGTAGCGGGCGACCGCGAATGAATAAGCCGCAGCGGCGTCACGCAGCAGGCCGTCCTCGCTCGGCGCGCCGCTCGAACCGGCATAGCCGCGATAGGACAGCGCAACGAGACCGGTGCCGTCAGCGGTCATGGCCTTGAAGCGACCGGCGAGGCCCGCGAGAGAATCGCCATTGCCATGGAAATAGAGAATCACGGGGCGGCCGGGTCGCGCCGGCACGTGCCAGACGATGACCTTCTCGCCGTCGGAGGCCGCCAGGACGTGCTCTTCAGCTTCCGGAAAGCCGGCGGCAGCGGGCGCCGTCCGCTCGATGGTCGGGATCGGAAACAGCATCTCGCGCTGCCTGAGATAGAGCAGCACGAGACCGGCGAGATAGCCGGCCGCAAGAATGATGGCGATCCACCTGATGACGGTCATGCCGGCCGGAATCTCACATCAGCCGCACACCGCCGCATGGACGGCGCGCCGATTGACGCGCCGTTCCCGCGCGATGCTACATCGCCTTGACGATGTTCTCGGTGACCTTCTTGGCATCGCCGAGCAGCATCATGGTGTTGTCGCGGTAGAACAGCGGATTGTCGATACCGGCATAACCCGACGCCAGTGACCGCTTGATGAACATCACCGTGCCGGCCTTCCAGACCTGGAGCACGGGCATGCCGTAGATCGGCGAGGTCTTGTCCTCTTCGGCCGCCGGGTTGGTGACGTCGTTGGCGCCGATCACGAAAGCGATGTCGGCCTGCGCGAATTCGGAGTTGATGTCCTCGAGCTCGAACACCTCGTCATAGGGCACGTTGGCCTCGGCCAGCAGCACGTTCATGTGGCCGGGCATGCGGCCCGCGACCGGGTGAATGGCGTACTTCACCTCGACGCCTTCCTTCTTCAGGATATCGCCCATTTCCCGCAGCGCGTGCTGGGCCTGCGCCACCGCCATACCGTAGCCGGGCACGATGATGACCTTTGAAGCATTCTTCATGATGAAGGCCGCGTCGTCCGCCGAGCCGAGCTTGGCGGGCTTCTGCTCGCCGCCTGCTCCGCCGCCGGCCGCCGCGGTCTCACCGCCGAATCCGCCGAGGATGACCGAGATGAAGGACCGGTTCATCGCATGGCACATGATGTAGGACAGGATCGCGCCGGAGGAACCGACCAGTGCGCCGGTGATGATCAGCGCGGAATTGCCCAGCGTGAAGCCGATTCCGGCCGCGGCCCAGCCCGAGTAGGAGTTCAGCATCGAGATCACGACCGGCATGTCGGCGCCGCCGATCGGGATGATCATGAGCACGCCGAGCGCCAGCGCCAGGATGACGATCATCCAGAAGTCGAACGCGCTGCCCGACATCACCAGCCCGACGATGAAGACGACGAGCGCAATCGCCAGCGCGATGTTGATGATGTGGCGGAACGGCAGGATGATCGGCGCGCCGCTCATGCGGGCCGACAGTTTCAGGAACGCGATCACCGAGCCGGTGAAGGTCAGCGCGCCGATGGCGACGCCGAGCGACATTTCGACCAGGCTCTGCGCATGGATGTTCCCGGGCGTGCCGATGTCGAAGGCCTCGGGCGCGTAGAACGCACCGGCGGCGACCAGCACCGCGGCCATGCCGACCAGCGAGTGGAACGCGGCGACCAGTTCCGGCATCGAGGTCATCGGCACGCGGCGCGCAGTCACCGCACCGATGCCGCCGCCGATCGCGATCGCGAGGATGACCAGCAGCCAGGCCACGCCGTCAGCCGGCGGATGACTGGCTAGCGTGGTCGCAACCGCGATCGCCATGCCGATCATGCCGAAGAAATTGCCCTGCCGGGATGAGGCGGGGCTGGACAGCCCGCGCAGCGACAGGATGAACAGCACACCCGCCACGAGATACAGAACTGCAGCCAGATTGGCGTTCATCTCAGGTCCCCCTTTGTCTTCGTCACCCCGAGGTGCATGCCGCTCACTTCACCTTCTTCTTGTACATCGCCAGCATGCGCTGGGTGACAAGGAAGCCGCCAAAGATGTTCACGCAGGCGAAGATGAGCGCGACGAAGCCGAAGCCGCGCGCCCAGCCCGAACCGCTCGATATCATGCCGACACCGACCGCAAGCAGCGCGCCGACCACGATCACCGAGGAGATCGCGTTGGTTACGCTCATCAGCGGCGTGTGCAGCGCCGGGGTCACCGACCACACCACGAAATAACCGACGAAAACGGCGAGAACGAAAATCGACAACCGGAAGACGAAGGGGTCGACGAGCTGTGCAGCATGCTCCATGGCGGCTCTCCTTAAACCCGATTAAGTTGATTTGGGCTGGAAGTTCGGGTGGATGACGGCGCCGTCCTTGGTTAGCGCGGTGGCTTTGACCAATTCGTCGTCCCAGTTCACGGCGAGAGCCTTGCTACCCTTGTCGACCATGGTCTCAATGAAATTGAACAGATTGCGTGCGTAGAGGCTCGAGGCTGAGGCCGCGACCCGGCCGGCGACGTTGGTGTAGCCGACGATCTTGATGCCATCGAGGTCGACGACCTCGCCCGGCCTGGCGCCCTCGACATTGCCGCCGCGCTCGACGGCGAGATCGACCAGCACCGAACCCGGCTTCATCGACTTGACCATCTCGCCCGAGACGAGCCTCGGCGCGGGCCGGCCCGGGATCAGAGCGGTGGTGATGACGATGTCCTGCTTCTTGATGTGCTCGGCGGTGAGCGCGGCCTGCTTGGCCTGGTATTCCTTGGACATTTCCTTGGCGTAGCCACCGGCGGTCTGCGCGTTCTTGAATTCCTCGTCCTCGACGGCGAGGAATTTCGCACCGAGCGATTCCACCTGCTCCTTCGTCGCGGGCCGCACGTCGGTCGCGGTGACGATGGCGCCCAGACGCCGCGCGGTCGCGATCGCCTGGAGGCCGGCGACGCCGACGCCCATCACGAACACCTTGGCGGCAGGCACGGTGCCGGCGGCGGTCATCATCATCGGGAAGGCACGGCCGAAGGCCTCGGCACCCTCGATCACGGCGCGGTAGCCGGCAAGGTTGGCCTGCGACGACAGCACGTCCATCACCTGCGCGCGGGTGATGCGCGGCATCAATTCCATCGCGAAGGCCGAGACGCCGGCATCGGCGATCGTCTTCAGCGCGGCCTCGTTGCCGTAGGGGTCCATGATGGCGATGACGAGCGCGCCGCGCTTGTATTGCGCAAGCTCGGACGCCTCGGGGCGCTTCACCTTGATGATGATGTCGGCGTCCTTCAGCGCATCGGCGCTGACCGTGGCGCCCACGGCGGTGAACTCGGAATCCGGCAGGCCCGATTTGAGGCCGGCGCCCGGCTCGACGGCGATCTCGGCGCCCAGCGCCTTGAACTTCTTCACCGTATCAGGCGAAGCGGCAACACGCGGCTCCGACGGATCGATTTCCTTGGCAACGGCGATCTTCATAGGCCCTCCGGCGACGCGGGCAAAAACGCGCACGCGAACTTAGCGTCACTCCCGCAACGTTGGATACCGGTTTTGGAACCGGCTTGTATGCAAATTTAACAAGCACCGCCGGCGTTGGCGGTGCCGCAGGCGATGGATCAGGTCAGAAAGATCGCCATCAGGATGACGATCAGCGCGACGGAGGCCGTGCCGTACTTCACGAGCTTGATGAAGCCCTCATAGGTCTGCTCGTGGGCAACGTAGTCGTTGCCGTCGGCGGTGGTGTACGCCACTTCGCTATGGTCAGCCATTGATGATGTCCCCAGTCGAAAGTCGAATTCTTCGGTTGGGATACCTTAAACCTTCGGGCAGGGCAACGGCACCGAAGCGCGGTTTTCCAGCAAATGGGCTCATTTG
This sequence comes from Bradyrhizobium sp. AZCC 2230, assembly GCF_036924495.1. Taxonomy (NCBI): domain Bacteria; kingdom Pseudomonadati; phylum Pseudomonadota; class Alphaproteobacteria; order Hyphomicrobiales; family Nitrobacteraceae; genus Bradyrhizobium; species Bradyrhizobium sp. AZCC 2230. The sequence continues at coordinate 5,069,723 of NZ_JAZHRS010000001.1, forward strand.
GAATCCCGATTATCGTGGATCCCGCGCGTCAGACCGCATTCGCTGAACGACGGTTCAACGAATGCTGTGCAGCCGTCATGCCCGAAATTCGGGCCCTTGCGCCCTCAGCCCATCGCTTCCAGCTCGTCGATCATCCCGGCGATGACCGAGAGCCCACCGTCCCAGAACTTCGGGTCCTTGGCATCGAGCCCGAACGGCCGAAGCAGCTCGGAATAGTGCTTGGTGCCGCCGGCGGCGAGCATGTCGAGATAGCGCTCGGCAAACCCTTCGGCCGCGTTCTCGTAGACGGCATAGAGCGAGTTCACGAGGCAATCGCCGAAGGCATAGGCGTAGACGTAGAACGGCGAGTGGATGAAGTGCGGGATGTACATCCAGTAGTTCTCGTAGCCCGCCTTGATCTCGATCGCCGGCCCCAGGCTCTCGCCCTGCACCGACAGCCAGAGCTCGCCGAGCCGTGTCGCGGTGAGTTCGCCGTTCTTGCGCTCGGTGTGGACCGCGCGCTCGAACGAATAGAACGCGATTTGCCGCACCACGGTATTGATCATGTCCTCGACCTTGCCGGCGAGCAGCGCCTGGCGCTGCTTTGCGCTCTTGGTCTGCGCCAACAACCGCCTGAAGGTCAGCATCTCGCCGAACACGCTGGCGGTCTCGGCCAGCGTCAGCGGCGTCGGCGCCATCAGCGCGCCGTTCTTCGCCGCCAGCACCTGGTGCACGCCGTGGCCGAGTTCATGTGCGAGCGTCATCACGTCGCGCGGCTTGCCCTGGTAGTTCATGAGCACGTAAGGATGCGCCGACGGCGTGGTCGGATGCGAGAACGCGCCCGGCGCCTTGCCCGGGCGCACCGGCGCGTCGATCCAGCGGTCGGTGAAGAAGCGCTCGGCGATATCGGCCATTTTTGGCGAGAAGCCGCGATAGGCCGACAGCACCATGTTGCGCGCATCGGGCCAGCCGATGGTGTCGGTCGCGGCGAACGGCAGCGGTGCGTTGCGGTCCCAATAAGCCAGCCGCTTCTTGCCGAACCACTTCGCCTTCAGCGCGTAGTAGCGATGCGACAGTTTTGGATAGGCCGCGCGGACCGAGGCGACCAGCGCATCCACCACCTCGCGCTCGACGCGATTGTTCAAATGGCGGGAGTCCGCGACATCCTTGAAACCGCGCCAGCGATCGGAGATGTCCTTGTCCTTGGCGAGCGTGTTGGTGATCAGCGCGAAGGTGCGCTCATTGGCCTTGAAGGTTTTCGCCAGAGCCTCGGCCGCAGCCTTGCGCTTGGCGCCGTCGCGGTCCTGCAGAAAATTCAGCGTCGGCTCGATCGCGAGCTCTTTAGACCCGACCTTGAAGCGCAGGCCGGAGATGGTCTGGTCGAACAATCGGTTGAACGCGGAATAACCGGTTTGCGCCTTCTCCAGGAAGAGCTGCTCGAGCTTGTCATCGAGCTGATATGGCTTCTCCTTGCGCAGGTCCTCGATCCACGGACGGTAGTGCGCGAGCTCGGCGGCCTGCATCGCGCGGTTCAAAATATCGTCATCGACGCGGTTGAGCTCGAGCGCGAAGAACAGAAGATGCGTTGATGCCGTCGTCAGCCGCTCGGAAACGTCGCCGTAAAACTTTGAAATCGCAGGGTCCACGCTGTCGCCGGCATGGACGAGGCCGGCATAGGAGCCGAGACGGCCGGCGAGATCGTCGATCGCCTCATAGCGTCGCACGGCTTCCGCGAGCCATTTTCCGCCATCTTCGTTTGCTGTGCCTGTTGCGAGCTTGCCCTTGTAGTCGGTCTCGAACGTGACGCAATCGGCATCCATCGTTGCGAGATCGCGCGCCACTTCCGGCGCATCGATTCCGGAATAGAGATCGGCGAGGTTCCACTCGGGAAGCTTGCCGGTCTTGCTCGCAGACTTGCTGGAGGGTTTTGCCTTGGTGGCGGATTTCTTGACGGCGGATGTCTTGGCGGCTGGCTTACGGAGAGCGGACTTTGAGAGAGCGTTCTTGGAGCGCGAAGTCATTGTGTGGGAAACCTGTGTTCAACAAACGCTGCGGCGGGCGGGGGCATCAAGGTTTAAGAGTGCGTTAATCGGCTTCGGCCAGAGTGACCCGATTCGAGACAGATAGTAGTAGCGTGCGGGGAGCACCATGGCTGCCAGTATTTTGATCGCCGACGACGACGCCGTAGCCCGCCGTCTGGTCGAGAACATGGTGCAGAAATGCGGCTATGACACGGTCGTCGTCGAGTCCGGTGACGCCGCGATCGCCGCCCTCACCGCCCCCGATGCTCCGGCGATCGACGGCGTGATCCTCGATCTCGTCATGCCCGGACTCGACGGCATGGGCGTGCTGGCGAAAATCCGCGAGGCTGGCCTCAACGTCCCCGTCATCGTGCAGACCGCGCATGGCGGCATCGACAACGTGATCTCGGCGATGCGCGCCGGTGCAGCCGATTTCGTGGTCAAGCCGGTCGGCCTGGAACGGCTCCAGGTCAGTTTGCGCAACGCGCTCAACGCCTCCGCTCTCAAGGGCGAATTGCAACGCATCCGTCACAGCCGCGAGGGCCGGCTGACCTTCTCCGACATCATCACGCGCGCCGAGGCGATGGCGGGCGTGATGCGCACCGCGCAGAAGGCGGCGAACTCCTCGATCCCCGTGCTGATCGAAGGCGAGTCCGGCGTCGGCAAGGAGATGTTCGCGCGCGCCATCCATGGCAGCGGCGAGCGCAAGGCAAAGCCCTTCGTCGCAGTCAATTGCGGCGCGATCCCCGAAAATCTCGTCGAGTCCATCCTGTTCGGCCACGAGAAGGGTGCCTTCACCGGCGCGACCGAGCGGCACACCGGCAAGTTCATCGAGGCCCATGGCGGCACGCTGTTTCTGGACGAGGTCAGCGAGCTGCCGCTGACGGCGCAGGTCAAATTGCTCCGCGCCCTGCAGGAAGGCGCAGTCGAGGCCGTCGGCGGCCGCAAGCCCGTGAAAGTCGACGTCCGCATCATCTCCGCGACCAATCGCAAGCTTCTGGAGCGGGTGAAACAGGGACACTTCCGGGAAGATCTGTTCTACCGCCTGCACGTGCTGCCGCTGACGATCCCTTCGCTCAGGGCCCGGCGCGAGGACATCCCGCACCTCCTGCGGCATTTCCTGGCGCGCTTTGCCGCCGAGGAGAACCGCCCCATCTCCAGCGTCAGCGGCGAGGCCATGGCGCATCTCGCCCAGCTCGACTGGCCCGGCAACATTCGCCAGCTCGAAAACGCGGTCTACCGCGCGGTGGTGATGAGTGAGGGCGACCAGCTCGGTCTCGACGACTTCCCGCTGGTGGCCTCGCATCCGCACACCGCAACGGAGATTCCAACCGCACCGCTGATGATCGAGCCGATCGCAGCGCCCTCGGTGGTATCGGGTAATGAAATACCGATAGTGCCGCTGCCGCTGGCGGGGTCTCTCTCGATGTTGACCCCCAACGGCGATGTCCGTCCTCTGGATGACATGGAGAACGAGATCATCCGCTTCGCGATCTCGCACTACCGCGGACAGATGTCCGAGGTGGCGCGTCGCCTCAAAATCGGCAGGTCCACGCTTTACCGCAAACTCGACGAAGCCGGGGTTCCCGGACATGGCGGGAAAAGCGGCGAGGAGACGCACTGAACCTCATGCGAACGGAGGTTCGCGCTGTCAGGCATTGCGCCCGCAACCCGTTGAATTACGGCAAAATTCGGCGGCAAGCCAAACCGTGACTTGGAAGTGACAGAAACCGGGAAAAGCGCGCGATGACAGCGCACAATCCGTTGCAAAACGACCTGTCTTGAAGTCAGTTTGTCGTGAGTTGTCGCGGGTAGCGCTGGCCGCAAAACCGGGGCCTGTATATCGTCTGCGTATGAATCGTTGCGTGCAGGCGTGCAACTTTCGAGAGGCCGGCGCGGTTTAGCCGAAACTCAATTAGGCGATAACGAAAGCTGTTCCACGGGGGACAGTTCACCCGAGGGGTGCGACACAATGCGTGACTGTTTGAACCACCGTGCAGGCTTTGACCGTGTCCTGATGGCGGTCGCGGCGACCTTCTTCACGGTATCGGCCGGCTCGGCGCTGGCACAGGATCAGGCGCGCAGCAGTGCCGCCGAGCTCGCGATAGAAGCCGCGATCCCGCGCCCCGAGCCTGCAAACGTTCCGCCCCCGACCGCATCCGACATCAAGCTCGACACCACCGCCACCGTCCAGGACGCCCCGAAGGAAGCTGCCAAAGAGCCCGTGAAGGCCGAGGCCGCTCCGGCCCCCGACAAGGTCGAGACCAAGCCGTCCGATGTCGCCACCACGCCGGCAGCCGACGCGCCGAAGAGCGAGACGGCCAAGACCGAACCCGCGCAGGTCGAGCCCACGAAGACCGAACCAGCAAAGGCCGACACTGCAGCAGCGCCGGCAGCGGCTCCCGTCGCCCCCGCCGCGGCAGCAGCGACCCCAGCCGCCGAACCGGTGAAGGCGGCGAGCAACGTCCTCGCGGCCGACCAGCCGGTCGCCGACAAGCTCAAGGACGCCTTGAGCGCCAAGACCTCGCGCTATTTCGACCGTAAGAACGAGCGCGCCGCTATCGAGAAGTTCTACGGCGCCCGTGACTTCGCGCCGGTCTGGACCCAAGGCGGCAGCCTCAACGCTGCGGCCAAGGGCGTGATCGCGCGGCTGAAGGATGCAGCATCCGACGGTCTCAATCCCGCCGACTATCCGGTGCCGGATTTCGCCGCCGCCACGACGCCCGACGCGCTTGCGGACGCCGAGCTCAAGCTCACCGCCAGCATGTTCGACTATGCGCGCCAGGCGCAGAGCGGCCGCATGCACTGGTCCCAGGTCAGCGCCGACATTCTCTATCCCGAGCATCCGACCGATCCGAGCGAGGTGCTCACCAAGGTCACGACCGCCGCTGACGCCTCCGCCGCGCTCGACAGCTACAACCCGCCGCAGAAGCTCTACAAGGAGCTGAAGGCGAAGCTCGCGCATCTGCGCGGCCAGGGCGACGGCCCGGTGATCGAGATCACCGACGGCCCGGCACTGAAGTACACGCCCGCCAAGGGCAAGAAGCAGGCGGAAGTCGTGGTGCAGGATCCGCGCGTGCCGCAGCTCCGCGCCAAGCTCGGTATCACCGAGAACGCGAGCGACGACCATTACGACGCCGCGGTCGCGGACGCCGTGCGAAAATTCCAGGACGGCGCCGAGATCAAGGCAACCGGCGTGCTCGACGCGCCGACCGTGAAGGCGCTGAACAGCCCGAAGCGCGACAAGCAGATCGACACCGTGCTGGTGAACATGGAGCGCTGGCGCTGGTTGCCGCGCGACCTCGGCGTGCCGTCGCTGGGCGACGCCTATGTCATCCTCAACATTCCCGACTACACGCTGAAGGTGATGCAGCGCGGCCAGCAGGTCTGGACCACCCGCGTCGTCACCGGCAAGCCGGGCCAGCACGCCACGCCGCTGCTGACCGAGACGATGAAGTACATCACGGTCAACCCGACCTGGAACGTGCCGCCGTCGATCGTCTATGGCGAATATCTGCCGGCGCTGCAGCAGGACCCGACCGTGCTTCAGCGCATGGGCCTGAAGCTCGAGCAGAACCGCGACGGCTCGGTGCACATCTCGCAGCCGCCCGGTGAAGCCAACGCGCTCGGTCGCATCCGCTTCAACTTCCCGAACAAGTTCCTGGTCTATCAGCACGACACGCCGGACAAGAATTTGTTCGCGCGGGACGAGCGCGCCTTCAGCCACGGCTGCATGCGCGTTCAATATCCGGATCAGTACGCCTCCATGCTGCTCAACATCACCATGCCGGGCGAGAAGTACACGCCGGAGCGCGTGCGCAGCATGTACGGCTCGGGTGAAATCGACCTGAAATTCCCGACCCCGATCCCGGTCAACATCACCTACCAGACCGCCTTCGTGGACGACGGCGGCAAGCTGCAATTCCGCAAGGACGTCTATGGCCGCGACACGACCATGATCAACATCCTGAAGAATGGCCGCGGCAAGGACTTGGAGAACGTCGTGGCCCACTCGCAGCCGAGCTATTCGCGCCCGGCGACGACGCTGCCGGCCGGCGTGGCAATCGCCAACAACGGCGGTTCGTCCGGGCCGAGTTTCTTCGAGCGGCTGTTCGGGGCCCCGACCCCGCCGCCGGCCCCGGTCGGCCGCAGGCCCCAGCAGCAGCGGGTGTTCACCCGCTAAGCCCCGGCTGAGCCGCCTCAGCTTACAAAATTATTCAATAAAATCAGCGACCCTGTCCCATGGTTGGGGTCGTTTAACGTTAACCATTCGCCACCCGAGTTCGGGCAGCGGGCGTTTTTTCGCCACACTCAGCCGGTTAGGTTTGTATTCAGACTTGGTTTGGGGGGCGGGAAGGTCAACCTCGAATTAACCTTCTCGCTTTAACAAAGCGTTCATCCTCTTTCGCGCGCTAACGGGGTTGGCGGGAGAGTCCATTTTGAACGCTCGTCGACTGGGTGGGCTCATACGTGCTGGCTGGTTTCGCACGCCAATTTGCTGCGGTGTCGTTGTCCCATGCGGGCGTGAAGGTCGGATCTCGGATCGGCCTCGCCTCGCTGGTGCTGCTTGCGGCTGCCGGTTCGGTTCATAACGCCGCCGCGCTGAACGAAACCAAGACGCTCTCCTTCCACCACACCCATTCCGGCGAAGATCTCACCGTCACTTTCAAGCGCGATGGCCGCTACGACGAGGCCGCGCTGAAGACGCTGAACCACTTCCTGCGCGACTGGCGCACCCAGGACGAGACGGTCATGGACCGTCACCTCTTCGATATCCTTTGGGAAGTCTATCGCGACGTCGACGGCAAGCAGCCGATCCAGATCATCTCGTCCTATCGCTCCCCCGCCACCAACGCCATGCTCCGCCGCCGCTCCTCGGGCGTGGCGCGCTTCAGCCAGCACATGCTGGGCCATGCGATGGACTTCTACATCCCGAACGTTCCGCTGGAGCAGATCCGTTTCGCCGGCCTGCGCCTGCAGCGCGGCGGCGTCGGCTTCTACCCGACCTCCGGCTCGCCTTTCGTGCATCTCGATACCGGCAGCATCCGGCACTGGCCGCGCATGACGCATGACCAACTCGTCCGCGTCTTCCCGGACGGAAAGACCGTGCATCTGCCGACAGACGGCACGCCGCTGAAGGGCTATGAGCTCGCCAAGGCTGAGATCGAACGGCGCGGCAGCGGCGACGACGGCGCCAGCAAGCCGGGCTTCTTCGCTGCCCTGTTCAAGGGCAAGTCGGCTCCCGCCGCCAGCAGCGACGAGGACGACGAAGGTGCGGCCGAGAAGCCGGCAGCGCCGACCGTGGTCGCAGCCGCCGCCAAGCCGGCCGATCCGGCCCCGACGCCCCGCGCCAAGCCGTCAGTCGCCGCCGCGATCCAGCTCGCTTCGGCCGACGCCCAGCTGGTTGCGCCGCCAAAGCCGAAGCCCGCCCCCGTCGCTGACAAGCCGGCTGCCGGCAAATCTTCTGACGGCAAGCCCGAGACCCCGGCCGACATCATCAATGCCCGCGGCTTCTGGGATGCACCCGCCACGCCGCAGCAGGCGACGCCCGCCCAGGTGGCAGCCCTGAGGGCGCGCCAGGCGCTTGCCGCCGCCACCGACCCGCAGCCGACCGCGAGCGTCTCCAACGCAACCCTTCAGGCACTGGCTTACGCGCCGGCCGCCTCCCCGGTCGACCGCGCCAACGTCGTCGCCGCCTCTGCGCCGATCCCGCGCGGCGTGCGCCCGGTGTCCGCGGCCCGCAACGCCGCGCCGGCCACCGAGGTCAACACGGTCGTCGGCAAGAGCACCGATGGCATGATCGCCACCGCGACCCGGCTCTCCGCCGCCAAGGGCGAGAGCATCTGGCTCAAGATCGTGATGCTGTCGCCGAGCGCCAGCCGCGCGATGTCGGTGACGCTGATGGGCGAGCTCGATACGGTTGCGTTGCGCGGCTATTTCGTGAAGCCGCAGGCCGTGATCGCGATGGGCTTCACCGACGATCCGATGCAGGGCCTGTCCTGCGACAGTTTCTCGGGCAGCGCCACCGCCAAGCTCGAGACGACGTCGTTCGTCGTGCGCACCGCCGCGTTGCGCTAAGGCTGATAGCCTTCGCTATTTCCTGCGCCGCCGATCGAGATGATACGTCAACGCCAGCGACAGGCAGACCGTGAGCTCCTGCTTCGGCAGTGCGCCGGACAATGGCAGCAACAGCGCCCGCGTCTGCCGATACTCGAATTGATCCGGAAAGCGCTCGCGGAACGTATCGATCAACGTGGTCTTGCAGTTGAACAGAATCGCAGGATGCTCTGAGTCTTTCACGCGCCCGAGCCGGATGGTGCTGCCGCTTCCGGTCTCCTCGGTGAGATAGGCAGGCTCGCCCCATTTCAGCGCCTCGGTCAGCGGACCGACCTCGTCATGCGCCTTGGCCGTCGCAAAGATGAGCTTGCGCACGTCGAGAAGGCGCCGGCGGACCGTCGGCGGAAAAGCCTCGAAGACTCGGCTCACCTCGCGCGGCAACGGCGGCTCGCTCACGGATTCCTCCTGGATCGGATCGACGATCAGACCGGCAGGCCTGCCCCTAGAAGGCCCGCCTCGTAGCGCTGACGGTCCAGGCCGCGCTTATAATGCTGGGTGGAGAGATGACTGGCCACTGAAAATGCCGGCTCGCGCTTGAGAACCTCGGCCGCGTGAGCGCCGGCCGCAATCGCGTTGCCCATCTGCGCAAAGATCGCGGCGAGGAAGGCGTGATGGGTGTGATCGGGGCGTGTGACCCGTGAGAAGGCCTCGGCGGCTTCGGCGTATTTCTCGGCACAATAATAGGCGCGCCCGAGATGGCTCCAGAAGCGTTCCGGGTGATACGGGTTCAGCCGCATCGCCTTCCTGATCCAGTCGATGCCCTCCTCCGGCCTCCCCAGCCAGGTCAGCAGTTCGCCCTGCTGCACCACAACCAGGTCATAGTTCGGATTGAGCGCGAGCGCCCGCTCCTGATGGTAGGTGGCCTTGTCATGGTCGTCGCGGTTCAAATTGAGCGCCGCGAGAATGCGGTGGACGTCGCTGTCATTGTCGTCGAGGCCCAGCGCGGTCTCCAGCTCTGAAGCCACCTGTTGGAACGTGGCGTCGCGATCCGCGCACCAGCTATAGACCCAGGTCTGGCCCAGGACGCACGCCTTCCACGCATGTGCGTGAGCATAGTTCGCGTCGAGCTCGAGCGCCCGGTCGAGCAGAAGTTGCGCCCGCGCATTGTCTTCGCGATTGGAGCGATGGTGCAGGACCTTTGCGGCCAGCACGCATTCATAAGCCGCCATGTTGTCCGTGGGCTTGCGGTTCGCCCGATCGTGCGTGGCCGCCTCGACGCGGCCCGGCAACGTGGCGGCGATCGCCCGGGTCATCTCGTCCTGGATGGCGAAGATGTCCTTGAGCTCGCCGTCGTAGCGTTCGGCCCAAATGTGCCGGTCGGTTTCCGCATCGATCAGCTGCACGGTGACGCGGACGCGATCTCCGGCCTTTCGCACACTGCCCTCGATGACATAATCGACGCCGAATTCGCGGCCGACGTCCTGCACCTTGACCGCCTTGCCCTTGTACACAAAGGTCGAGTTGCGGGAGATCACCAACAGGTCGTGGAAACGTGAAAGCTCGGTGATGATGTCTTCGGTCAGGCCATCCGCGAAGAACTCCTGCTCCGGATCGCCGCTCATGTTGGCGAAGGGCAACACGGCGATGGACGGCTTCTTCGACTTGCCGGTCGCCCTCGCAGTGCCCTTCGTGCCGTCTGATGCGCTTGCCGGGCTCTCCTCCAGTCGTATCCGGTAGACCCGGATCGGACGGACGATGTTCTTGACGTTCTGCTCGCCGATATCCTCGAATGCAACGCCATCAAGCCGCTCGCCGAGCTGGTCGCGCACCGCGCTCGAGATGCAGATGCCTCCGGGCTCGGCCAGTGCCTCCAGCCGTGCCGCGACGTTGACGCCGTCGCCGAAAATATCGTTCTGGTCGACGATCACGTCGCCCAGATTGATGCCGATGCGGAATTGCATCCATCGCGGCGGCGGAACGTCGGCATTGCGTCGCCCCATCCGGCTCTGAATTTCAGCGGCGCACAGCACGGCGTCGACGACGCTATGGAATTCCACGAGCATGCCGTCGCCCGTCGTCTTGATGATGCGGCCGTGGTTTTTGGCAATGGCCGGATCGATCAGCTCGATCCGGTGGGTCTTGAGGCGCGCGAGCGTGCCAGCCTCATCGGCCTCCATGAGCCGACTAAAGCCGACCATGTCAGCCGCGAGGACCGCTGCGAGCCTGCGCTCAGGTCCAGGCACATCCATTGCTCGGTCCCTTCACCGAGCACTCTAGCAGACAAGCGGATTTCGCCCAAGCTGGGTGCGCTGCGGCGAGACGAGGTACTCCTACCGGTGACGCCGCGGCCTCATCGCCTCAGATCATCCCCAGCGCCTGCATGTAGGTCTCGAGAATGGTCTCGGCCTCGGCGCGCTCGTTGGGGTCCTGCTTGCGCATGCGCACGATGGTGCGCAGCGCCTTGACGTCGTAGCCGTTGCCCTTGGCTTCGGCGAAGACGTCGCGGATGTCGTCGGAGATCGCCTTCTTCTCTTCCTCCAGCCGCTCGATGCGCTCGATGATGGATTTGAGCTGGTCCTTGGCAAATTTCGTCGCGGGCTCGTCGTCGCGGACGGCGGCGGAGGTGGCCATCTTGGTACTCCCAATGGAACTGGCAAAACGAGGTGACGCCGGCATCCTCACCGCGCGTGCTGCGAGAACCCTTAGGGTTGGCGCTACTCACGTTCAAGCAAGCATCGCGCTCGTCCACAGCGCGCCCACACCTTCCTGCAGGCGAGCGAAGAAAGCTGTTGTGTGGTGCGACTCAAGCCCCGCGCCCCGGACAGTCGCATCAGTGGCTGTGGGGATGGACCTTCTTCATCGTCTCGAGCTGCTCAGGGCTGGCCGTGCCCTGGTGCTTCGCCTTCCAGGTCTCGTAGGGCATGCCGTAGACGGCTTCGCGGCTCTCGTCCTTGCTCAACGCCACGCCTTGCGCGTCGGCGGCGTCCTTGAGCCAGTTGGACAGGCAGTTGCGGCAGAAGCCGGCGAGATTCATCAGATCGATGTTCTGGACGTCGGTCCGCGTCTTCAAATGATCGACCAGGCGCCGGAAAGCGGCCGCCTCGAGCTCCGTTCTGGTTTTGTCGTCGATCGCCATAGCTGTATCCCTTGGCTGGCCCCGATGTCGTCACCCTTACGGGATCAGGTGGGGTCCTGTCACAGATTTTGCCATATCGCGGTGCAAACGGCGCTCTTAGGTGACCCTGGGCCGGTTCCGCCCGCCCCTACGCCAAATCGTCAATGATCTGATATAGCTTCCGCGACAATGATCGCCGAATCTCCCCGCTCCCCCCTTCGCCTGCTCGCCCGGTTGGTCCCGGTGCTGGTGGTTGGCCTGTTGTGCCTCTGGGCCAGCCCGGCCTCGGCCGACTTCCGGCTTTGCAATAACACCTCGAGCCGGGTCGGCATCGCGCTTGGCTACAAGGATGCCGAAGGCTGGACCACCGAGGGCTGGTGGAACATCTCGTCCCGCTCCTGCGAGACCCTGCTGCGGGGAACGCTGGTCGCCCGTTATTATTACATCTACGCGATCGACTATGACCGCGGCGGCGAATGGTCGGGGCAGGCCTTCATGTGCTCGCGCGACAAGGAATTCACCATCCGCGGCACCGAGGACTGCCTGGCGCGTGGCTATGACCGGACCGGCTATTTCGAGGTCGATACCGGCGAGCAGCGCGCCTGGACGGTGCAGCTCACCGATGCCAACGAGCAGCCTGCCCAGCAACGTGTCCCCGGCATGCCCGGCCCTGTCGGCCCCGGTGGCGGCGTTCCGGGTTTGCCCAATAGCCCGCCCGGTGGTACGCCCCCCGCCGCGCCTGGCCTTCCGCCAGCCCCCTCGCCACCGTCTGGAAATAAGCCATGAGGCGTCTTCGCCGTATCAAGATTCTCGCGACCCTTGGACCTGCCTCTTCGGATCTCGCGATGATCCGCCGCCTGTTCGAGGCCGGCGCCGACGTGTTCCGCATCAATATGAGCCACACCCCGCATGACAAGATGCGGGAGCTGGTGGCGACGATCCGCAATGTCGAGAGTAGCTACGGCCGCCCGATCGGCATCCTGGTCGACCTGCAAGGCCCGAAGCTCCGGCTTGGCGCATTCGCCGAAGGCGCAGTCCAGCTCCAGAACGGCCAGACCTTCACGCTCGATTCCGACAAGACCCCGGGCGACGCCACGCGCGTCAATCTTCCTCATCCGGAAATTCTAGCGGCGCTCAGGCCCGGCCATGCGCTGCTGCTCGATGACGGCAAGGTGCGGCTGATCGCGGAGGAAACCACGAAAGAGCACGCGGTGACCCGCGTCGTGGTCGGCGGCAAGATGTCCGACCGCAAGGGCGTCAGCCTTCCGGATACGGACCTGCCGGTCTCGGCGATGACGCCGAAGGACCGCGCCGACCTCGAGGCCGCACTGGTCACGGGTGTCGACTGGATTGCGCTCTCCTTCGTGCAGCGTGCCGACGACGTGCTCGAAGCCAAGAAGATGATCCGCGGCCGCGCCGCGGTGATGGCCAAGATCGAGAAGCCCCAGGCGATCGACCGCCTCGCCGACATCATCGAGGCTTCCGACGCGCTGATGGTGGCGCGCGGCGACCTCGGCGTCGAGCTGCCGCTGGAGCGGGTGCCGAGCCTGCAGAAGCAAATGACGCGCATGGCGCGACGCGCCGGCAAGCCGGTGGTGATCGCAACCCAGATGCTGGAATCGATGATCCAGTCGCCGGTGCCGACCCGCGCCGAAGTCTCCGACGTCGCCACCGCGGTCTATGAGGGCGCCGACGCCATCATGCTGTCGGCGGAATCGGCCGCGGGCAAATTCCCGGTCGAGGCGGTCTCGACCATGAACCGCATCGGCGAGGAAGTGGAGCGCGACCCGATCTACCGCTCCGTGTTGACGGCCCAGCGCCCCGCGCCGGAAGCAACCGCCGGCGACGCCATTGCGGATGCCGCGCGGCAGATCGCCGAGACGCTCGACCTGCCCGCCCTGATCTGCTGGACCAGCTCAGGCTCGACCGCCGTGCGCGTGGCGCGCGAGCGGCCGAAGCCGCCGGTCGTGGCGATCACGCCGAACATCCAGGCCGGCCGCCGGCTGGCCGTGGTGTGGGGCGTGCATTGCGTGGTGGCGGAGGATGCGCGCGACCAGGACGACATGGTGAGCCGCGCCGGCCAGATCGCCTTCCGCGACGGTTTCGTCCGTGCCGGCCAGCGCGTGATCATCGTCGCCGGCGTGCCGCTCGGCATTCCCGGCACCACCAACATGGTGCGCATCGCCTCCGTCGGCCCCGAGGGCGACGCGAATCTGTGAGGCGGCCGGCACCCGGACAACAAAAATCGCGAAAACAACCCCATGCACAGTAGCCGGCCGGTCCGGCTGCTTTGCGCGGGTTTTGCGAAAAGACGTGCTCCGGCAACGGCCTGAGCGCGATCAGCTCGAGGCTCCTATCGCACCGGCGTTTTCAGGCCCCGACCAGCGCCTTGGTCGTCGTCGGCAGCAGCGTCTGCTGCACCACCAGACCACGGGCGCGGGCGTCCATGACGCCGACGGCACGCAGCGCAAGCAGCGTCACGGTCTGCACCGCATCGCGCATCTTCGCGGGATCTTCGAGATTGTCGGGCGCAAGCGGGCCGACCAGCGCTTCGTGCAGCGCACCCAGCAGCGCGGTCGCGGCCAACGCGGTGTCCTGCGCCGGCAGATGGCCGGCGCGCACGGCGGCGTCGATCCGCCCCGCGATCTCGCCGGCAATCTCGCGGCGGCTGGCAAGCCGTGAGGCGCTGACGTCGACATCGACAGGCTCGGCCAAAATGCCCCAGGCCAGCCGGCGCTGCGACAGCGTATGGACGGCCACCGTGGTCACGGCCGCGGCCAGCGCGGAGGACGGGCCAGGCGCGGCATCGGCCGCGCGCCGGATCGCCGCGAGCTCGTCGCGGGAGACCTCGGAGATCAGTTCGGAGATCAGCTCGGCCTTGGAGGGGAAGTAGCGATAGACGGTGCCGGCCGCCACACTGGCCCGGACCGCGACCGGTGCGATCTGCACCGCCGCCATGCCGCCTTCGGCTGCGGCTTCCCTTGCCGCCGCCAGGATGGCGCTGCGCCGAGCCGCAAGGCGCTTCACCACTTGATGCGTTCGCCGATAAACCATGGCGCGCTTCCTGTCCCACACGCTTGCCGCACGCCCGCGGCCGAACGCTTCGTCACTGCAATAGATGCAAATCGCCCCGCAAAGACTGAACAACTATTCAGGGGGGATGACAAGAAGCAAATGCGTGATGCCGGTTTTCGCGCTTCACGTCGGCTGCGAGGACAGTCAGATTCTGCAAATCCGAACCTCGGCCGTGTGCGACCTTTACGCGCAAAGCGGCAAAGTTCCGGCACCGATTCATGCAACCTTAACTGGCCGGTCATAATCCTGTCTGTGTCAATCGGAATTCGGCCATGCAGCTCACAAGCGTCCTTTCCGCGTCGCGCCGCGTTTCCGAAAAAGAACTGCGACCTGCGCACATGGCGCCTTGATGCTGCAACGCGCGACCACCGCCACTGACTTGCGAGAGGCTATGTCCATGCCCGCGGCCGGAGGCCTGCGGCGATCATGGACGACGAACCTGCGCGGGAAGACGCTTGCACCCATCGCCATTGTCGTCTGCTCGATGCTGGCAGGCGCGCTCTACACCTTCGCGATGGGCGAGGACGTCAACTGGGATTGGCAGAACTACCACGAATACAATGTCTGGGCCGTGCTCAATGGCCGCTATGGCGTCGATGCGGTCCCGCCGGGCTTTCAGACCTACTTCAATCCGATCGTCTATTTTCCCGTCTATTACCTCCGGCACTTCCTGCCGTCGCCGTATGGGCTGATGATCATCGGCGCCATTCACGGCCTCAACCTCGCGCTCATTTGCCTGTTTGCACGCCTGGTCCTGGGACAAGCCGCGACCTTCGCTGCGATCGCGGCGGCGGTCGCCATCGCGGCCTCGGGCCCGATGACGCTTTCTGAAGTAGGCACGAGCTTTTCCGACGTGCTGCTGGCATTGCCCGTGATCGGCGGTTTCCTGCTGATCCTGGTTGGGGATCGCCGGCCGACGGTCCGCTATCTGCTGGCTGGGCTCCTGATCGGCGCCGCGGTCGGGCTGAAGCTGACCAATGTCGTCTACGCGATCGGTGCAGCGGCAGCAGTGCTCGCCGCCGCGCGTCCGCTTCGCGCGAGTGTCCTGCTCGGACTTGGCGGGATCATCGGCGCGGCGCTCACCGGGGGCGAATGGTGCCTGATCGCCTGGCGCGACACCGGCAATCCGATCTTCCCGCTGTTCAATGCCGTGTTCCAGTCAGGCGAGGTGGCGGCCATCAATCTGATGGATGCGCAGTTCATACCCCACGGCGTGCTCGACGCACTGGCCTACCCCTTCTACTGGGTGGTGGGCGATCACAGAGGTGCCGAGCATCCGTTCCGCGACGCACGCTTCGCGGTGGTGACGGTTCTGCTCGTGCTCGGCCTGCTTGCGCGCATGACGCGCAACAGCGCGATCCTCACACGACGTGACGTGCAGCTGGTGGTGCTGTTTGCAGTCTCGTACCTGGCGTGGCTCGGCCTGTTCTCGATCCAGCGCTATGCGGTGGTTCTGGAATTGTTGTGCGGCCCGATCATCGTTCTGCTGCTCGCGCGCCTCGCTGCGCGCGCGGGGCCGACATTGCCCACGGCGTCCCCCGTTCCGCTGAATGCGCTGATGTTGACGGTTGCAGCAGGGATCGCATTGTGGTCGCAGCCGGCGGACTGGTGGCACCGTCCCTGGTCCGAAGCCTACCGGCCGAAGATCGCCGATGAGCTCGGTCAGCCCGCGACCTACTTCATCCTCGGCAAGCCGCTCGCCTATGTCGCGCCGCAGCTCCCCTCCCA
This sequence comes from Bradyrhizobium sp. AZCC 2230, assembly GCF_036924495.1. Classification (NCBI taxonomy): domain Bacteria; kingdom Pseudomonadati; phylum Pseudomonadota; class Alphaproteobacteria; order Hyphomicrobiales; family Nitrobacteraceae; genus Bradyrhizobium; species Bradyrhizobium sp. AZCC 2230. The sequence goes on from NZ_JAZHRS010000001.1 coordinate 5,085,698, forward strand.
GTCGCGCTTCTACCTGCTCGCCGATATCGGTGTACCTATCGTCCCCGGCGGCATCTTCGACCAGCGCATCCGCGCCGGATTGAAGGCGCCCCTGCCCGGCGGTCTGCGCGAATTGCACATGCGCGGCGAACCGGACCGCAGCGCGCTGCTGGATCGCTACGCGCTTGCCATCGATCCCACCAGGCCCTGTGTCGCCATCGAGGGCGCCCGCTCCGGCACAATCCTCGAAAGCTGCCCGCTCATTGAGCGGGGCTCGCGTTAGCGGACTTGATCCGCGGACGATGCTCGACGTGCCGTTGGCCACACCGTACCCTAGCTAGCGCCGTGAACCCGTAAATTTGCTGGGCTGACGTCACGCCAGAGTCCGCTATGCCCCGATAGCCGGCGTGTTGCTGCGTAGCAGCGAAATGACGCGATGGGCCAACAGCGGAAATTGCGCGGTCGATTGTAGGACAATGCGCTGCCGCCGCAGCATTCTGGTGATATGGTCATAAGCGGGTCGAGGCTGGGCTGATCGGCCCGGCTTGCCTCGCGCAAAGCGGGACACCAGGCCGACCATTTCCGTGGATCAGGACAAAACAGCAGTTTGCTGGCCGTGTTTAACAACTCCACCGCAGCGTTTGGGGACTACTTGTTTGTTGAGCTTGAACCGACAGTCGCCGGAGGGGGCGGCATCATGTTCCAGGTGTCGGCGCGATATTTCCAATCTGCGCCATCCCGGACGATGACGCTCATATAGGTTCCTTTGATCTGCTGGCTTCCGGCATCAGCAGACCAGGTACCGGCTTGATAAAGTGAGTTTGGGTCTATCATGTTCGCCTGCGCGACCGGCAGAACCATGTTTTCGAGCTTCTCATTCACCATCTGATCCATGAATTTGCGGATATTCTCAGTGCCGATGATGGGTTGATCCACACCTTGCGGCAACAACACGGCGTCGGCCGTGTATAGCGCGGTGAGAGCGGCGGCATCTTTCTTGTTGAAGGCTTCGATCCACTTGTCGTCGACACGCTGTGCAATTGTTTTGGCGTCGTCTGCGAAGGCGGGTACGACAACGGCGAATGTCACTGCCAATACGCAAAGCATTTTGTTCATGGCTTGCACTCCTCGCATGTGGTTACCTCTAGAAATGCCAGTGCCGCGCCGCGCTTCGAGCGTACTGCTCAAGTTTGCCGCTGGCCGATGTTGGTCCGGACGTGGTAGCGCCTCAGCGAAGGCGCCAGCGGGTAGCCTCACTGAATTGGAGCTTGTCCAGATGCTTTTCATCGGAGCCTCAATGGCCACGTGGCGAACGAACACATGATTCAGAATGGGCTCCGAGAAAGGCGGAGTACGGAGGTGTCGTTTTGAAAAATTTGAGCCGCGGCTACACCTTCGGCTTCATCTCTTGTCTCTTCGCGGCATTCAGCAAGCGAACGGAAATGATCTCAGGATCAGGTCAGTCATTGCCGAACCCTGATCCATTGCTCATGGCCTCGCAGGACAACGAATATTTATTAGACCGGTGATTGACACCAGACAAGACTTAACACCGGCGCATTGCCGTTCCGGAGAAGTACGGTCAGGAGGATTGACGCACGAGCGCAAGGCGACGCCATCTGGTCTACCCTCAACTTCGGACATGACCGGGCGCCGTCCGGACGCTTGCGATGGGCCATTTCCGGACCAACCACGCGCCCCTAAATCATACTACCCGGCATGAAACAGCGAACAGTCGGACGACCGTCATCATAGTAGGGCCAAACAACCGTTCTCCCGAAGCGGTTGGGTACCTTCACGACCGCAACGTCCGGAACGTCAATCCACTCGTTCGCAAGAAAGACTTGGAAATGCCCGTTCTGGCTTCGCCAATCTGTGTCCTGCAAAGTATTTCCGTCGGAAAGAGCGCAGCAGGCCTCTCCTCCTTCGGATTTCAATTGCTCGAACCATCTGTGCATTTCGGGATCGGCTTGCGCGTATTTGCCTTCTGGATCGCGAGCCGCCACGGGCGTGGACATCAGCAGCAATGCCACCATCATCGGTCTTACGATGTAGGTATTCTGCAACCGGGCTCTCATAACAGCCCCCCTGTTCAAAAATTCAATCGCCTGAACGGCGATCACGCCGAGAAATAAATTCGCGTCCGGGTCAACGGGAAGAACGGAGGGAAATGCATCAACGACATCGCCCAGCCGACTTTGAAATGCGCCCGGAGGCGCCAGGGCCCAAGTAAACTGAACGGGTTGACAGTCAGTAAGCCTGATCGCCCGCCCCATCACAACTAGAAGGAATGATGGAGCCTCGAAACGTAGCAATGGTTTTCCGCCAGTTCAACCTGAAGTCAGTTCGGCGTGGCTGCGGCCTTCTGTGGAAGTGCAACGACGCTGACCTTTCCCAACGCAATTGAACCTTTGCGGAATGCTTCGGACCAACAGTGAAGCAGTTCACATGGTTTCAAGTGGGCCAAGATTAAGGTGAGCGTGGAATTTGTGGTGGGAATATCTCTAAACCAAGAGAGGGGAAATCCCATGAGAAACACATTTCTGATAGTGACCGCCATTTCCAGCATTGGAAGCGTGACGATCAATCACGCCAACGCGTGCGCACTACAGCGCCCAACTTTCGAAGTTACAGGCTTCCCGATCTCCCGGCATCAGGTTGCAGTGCTGGGCGCGGCCCAGGTGGAGGAGAGTCCGGCTGCACCAACGCTCATGTCAGCTGGGATGCCGGCTTCTCCCAGTCAGATTGCGATTCTGACGCCGCGCCCGAAAATAACGAAAATAGTCGAGGCTTCAGCAGATCCTAGTCTGCTCACTGTTGGTGTAGCGAGAACGAGCTCGCGCAGAAGCGCTGGAGAGGCATCGTGTGGCTCTGAGTGATCTGCGGATCACGCGGTATCTTGCGCCCCGCCTTCGGGCGGGCTTTTTTTGCGCTTGCACGTGAGCGACAGCCCTATTGGGATCGCATCGATTGCAGAAAAAGCACGATCTTCGTTCGATCCTCAACGGACGCAAGACCGCCGTAGGGAGCCATTTTATTCCCAGGAACGACCTCATCTGGATTGGCTATGAAGCGCGCGAGTTTTGCTTCATCCCAGATGAAATCACTGTCCCTCATCGCCGCCGAGTAATTGTACTCCGGCAGCGATCCCGCTTTCCTTCCAATAATCTGGTGCAAGTTAGGACCAAGACGATTGTCGTCCTTTTGGGTCGAATGGCAAGTTCGACAAGCGTTGTTGAACAACTGTTGCTCTGCGCCTTTCGAGAGAACGTCCTGAGCCGAAAGCGAGGACGACGATAGCAAGTACAACATTACGCTCGATATCATGAGGCCCAGCCGGCCGATACGCTTCATGCCAACCTCCCGTCGCCTGCGAAGGGCGACTGAAACCGCCGCCTGAGTCACTCCAGCTTATAAAGGAAGTCCAGCCATTAACCTGCCATTTGCCTCCGTCGGCTCTGGGTCAATCGCTACACGAGCGACCCAGCGGCAAGTCCGACCATGTCGGTTATGCACCCGATAGCGGAAGTAAATTCAGAGCATTAGCGGCTTCGCTATAGGCCGGTGCGGGTTGATGGCGCCGCCCGAGACGTGATTCAAGCTCCGAAATCGGAGCATCGAATCATGCGTTACGAACTCAGCGACTATGAGTGGACTGCCATTAAGCCGATGCTGCCGAACAAGCCGCGCGGCGTTCGGCGGGTAAATGACCGCCGCGTGCTCAATGGCATCTTTTGGGTCCTGCGTTCAGGTGCGCCATGGCGCGACCTGCCCGCGACCTATGGTCCCCGCACCACCTGTTACAATCTCTTCGTTCGGTGGCGGCAGGCTGGCGTCTGGGATCAAATCATGGGCGCGCTTGCTGCCGGTCATGATACCGCGGTGCAGATGATCGATACCTCAGTCGTGCGCGTCCACCAGCATGGAGCCTGCATCTCGGACAACAATCACCAGGATATGGGTCGCTCGCGAGGGGGCCTGACCAGCAAGATTCACGCGGTCGTGGACACCAATGGCCTGCCGGTGCATCTCGCACTAACGCCCGCGAGGCGCATGATAACCGAGTGTGTTCACTTCTCCTCAGCGCCTTGCCTCCACAGACGATGTTGCTCGCGGATCGCGGCTACGACGCCGGCTGGATCAGGGAACTTGCTCGCCAGCAAGGAGCATAGGCGAACATTCCTCCAAAACGAAATCGCAAAAATCCGATCTGCTTCAGCCCGTATTTGTATCACACGCGCAACTTGGTCGAGCGGTTCTTCAACAAGATCAAGCAGAGTCGGCGTGTCGCGACCCGATATGACAAACTCGCGGTCAACTATCTGGCGTTCGTCAAACTCGCATCAATCCGAATTTGGTTGCGCGCTAATGAGCCCACGCCCTTACCGTATAGGATGGGCTGCCTTAGAATCACAACGGACCTGGCCTCCGTCATGTGGACACTATTTCTGTTTCGGTGCTGCGGCCCCCCGTCGGGTTCTCGTTCGTCAACCAGCCCGCCTCCCGCACCATGGCGACGGCTGACCGGGCGACGGGGGCCGTGATTCCATTGACGAGTTGCAGTCGCAGATTGCGGCCCTCGCTAATGGCCCGCACGACCGCCTTCCTCGCCACCCACCAGGAGCGATGGACCTGCAGGCCATCGGCATTTTCGAGCGCCATCATCGCCTGGTTGAGCGTTGCCAGTACAAGGCGAGAGTTGCCGGCGGTATGGACGCGTACATAGTGGTCCTCCATCTGCAGGCAAAGCACCGCGGAAGGTGGCGCACCGAGTAGCCCGAAAGCAGTTGGCGGCGCTTCACCGGCTTCCCTGGCCTGTTGCCGGCGATGTAACCGGGCCTGCATAAGAAGGGTGAAACCCAGCACAATCGGCAAGGCGGTGATCAACCCCTGAAAGTACCAATCGAGTGGTCGCAAGGTTTTCAGGAAAGGCCATATCGATACGGCGATCGACACGACCCAGATCTGGAAGGGTGCGTTCAGGATGACGACGCCGAGGAAGATCGACATCCAGGTCATCGCCGGGTTCAGGCGGAGCCGCAGCACCACCCGGATGAGCGATCCGAACAGGAGGATTCCCGGCAAGAAGCAGGCGAGTTGAAACACCACGCGCTGCCAAATCGGTCCATTCAGATAGCTCCCAAACGGTCCGATCAGGCCGAAAAAGATGGCGCAGACGCTCGCGATCGCGAGGTCGACGGCCCAATCCCGCAGAAAGTCACTCCGGCGCGTGTCACTCATAAGGCCATTATAGTGGCGGTTTGCCCGCCGGCGAACCCATTCGCCCGTTGGCGAACAATTGCTGGCGCAGGCCTGCGCCGCTTGCTGGATCCTTGGCGTCCCATCGCCGAGAGGTTCCCATGCGCACCACGATTGCATCCGTTTTCGCGATACTCATCGCGCTCACCGCCGGCCAGGCCGACGCCGCGGTCGGATTCCAGCATTTCAGCATCGACGATCCGCAAGGCCCACCGATCGAGGTGGGCGTCTGGTATCCGACCAGCACGACCCCGAAGCTGGAGGCGGCCGACACCGGTCAACAGATGGTCGCCCGCAACGCGCCGGTTGAGGGCACCGGTCTGGCGCTGGTGGTCATATCGCACGGTCACGCAGGGTCCTATGCCGGGCACCTCGACACCGCCACGGCCCTGGCCAATGCAGGGTTCGTCGTCGCCGCTCTGACGCACAATGGCGATAGCTGGCACGACCAAAGCCGTCCGACCGCAATCTGGGAACGGCCACGGCAATTGAAGCTGCTCACGGATTACATGCTGGGCGCGTGGCGCGACCACGGGCACCTCGATGCCAATCGCGTTGGTGCGTTCGGCTTCTCGGCAGGCGGCTTCACGGTGCTGGCGGCCGCCGGCGGCGAGCCGGAGCTTCAGACCCTTCCGTCGCACTGCAAGGCGCATCCCGCCTTCGAAGACTGCCAGATCATGGGAGAGCACCCGTTGCTGCCGGATACCGCTATCGTCTGGACCCACGATCCGCGCATCAAGGCGGTGGTCTCCGCCGCGCCCGCGCTCGGTTTTACCTTCGGGGCCAAAGGTCTAGCGGCGGTCCACCAGCCGGTCCAACTCTGGCGGGCCGAGGATGATCAAGTGCTGCCACACCCCTATTATGCCGAAGCCGTTCGGCTCGCTTTGCCGACGCCGCCCGAGACGCACATCGTGACCAACGCCGGGCATTACGACTTCTTGAAGCCGTGCTCCGCGGACCTCGCGACCCGCGCGCCGGCCATCTGCACAAGCAAGCCGGGTTTCGACCGCGCTGCGTTTCATGAGCGCTTCGATCACGACATCGTCGCCTTCTTCAAGCGGACGCTGCCGTAGCAGGTCACGCCGATCGGAGCTTGCCCGAGCTTCTCAGTTCGTTCGGGTTGCCGCGAGCTGCAGCGATGATGCAGCCTCGGCAGCCCGCCAGGCTGCGCAGCGGCCAAGGATCAGCCCGTACACGATGAGGATCGCCGGGAAGCCCACCGGCTGCCCGAGAAACAGGAAGGTCGCAAGCAGCGCGAAGACGAGAGCCAGGGCCATCACCTCATGGCGGGCAAAACCTTCATCGAGCCCGGCGCGGATGAGAAAGGCCACCGCAATGCCCAGCACAACCAGATCGTACATGAAGAGATAGGGCGTCGTGAGCAGCGTTGCCGCCGCGAGCATCGCCGCCTTCAACGCGTAAGGCAGCCTGCTCCGCCACATCGCGACCAGCACGACGGCGACCGCTGCCGTCAACACCCACTGGAAGATCCATCCGAGCTGCTCGGTGCCGCCGACATAGCGCACCAACGCGAAGATGCTCTGCATCTTGAACCAGGGCGCTCTCCCTTCGGTCAAGAAAGCCTGCGAGAACATCGGAATCCAGTGGAAGAAGGCCTGCCAGCTTTCGGTCCCAAATGCGAGCCAGGACACGCCTGCAATCGTCACCGTGACGACAGCGGCGGTGAAAAGTACCGTCCACTCGGCGGCGGCGATCAGCACCAGCGGAAACAGCAATCCATATTGGGGTTTGTAGCTCAGAAGGCCCAGGCAGATTCCAGCCAGCACGGGCCGCGTCGGCAGCAGATAAAGCATGCCGCCGATCAGGGAGGCGGTGAGAAAACCGTTCTGCCCGACCAGGATGTTGATGAAGGTGGCAGGAAATCCAATTGCAAGCACCAGGCCCGCGTTGCGCCCGATGATCGCGCGCATCACGGCGAGATAAGGCACGATGCTGAACGCGGCCCAGCCGATGAAAGCCACGGCATAGGGAAACTGCGCGAGGAGAGAGGCGACGAACAGGAAGGGCGGCGGATAGTGCCAGGCGAAATGGCCGACAAAATCCTGCTTGAGCAGCGCAAGCTCGACCTGCTTCTGGATGTCCCAATCCCAGGCCTGTGCGGGATGGCCCTCGAGCGCCAGTTTTCCGGCCGCCCAGACATTGACGAAGTCCGTCGGGATGCCGCGTCCGTCCGCGCCATAGATCCACGCATGCGTGAGATAGGCCGTCGGAAAATACGCCAGCGTGACGATCGCCAGCACGAACGAGATGTTGAGGAGCGTCGCAGGGAGTACGCCGTGACGGGCAACAGCAGGCGGGGCGGACGAAGCTTCGGCCATACGGCTTCCTTTGACGCAACAAACACGGTGACGCAGGTGCGCTCAAGCCCTACACCCGAGGGACTTGAAGGAGGCTTAAGCCGGATTGTCGAATGCCCGGCGCCGATGCTGCCGGCAAAGCAAAAGAGCCCCGTCGATGACGGGGCTCTTCGCTATTTCGTTGATCGTCCGGCTTACTTGAGGCTGGACGAGATCGAGCCGAACTTGGCGTTCAGCGTGGTGCCGAGCTGGTTGACGACGGTGATGATCGCCAGCGCGATGCCGGCGGCGATCAGGCCGTATTCGATGGCGGTGGCGCCGGATTCGTCCTTCACGAAACGCGAAACGAGGTTCTTCATAGACTGCTCCAAAGGATACACGTGGCTTCAACTGGTCTGGTCTTTTCGGCTTCCCAGCGCCGCCCGACCATGGAACCCAACGTAAGGGCAAAGACTTGCGCCGCAGTTAACTCGACTGCGTAAATGCGGAACCGTTTGTATGTATTCGCCGATGGTAAACCGAAATCTAAAACGATCGGTTAAATTGCGGGGACGTGGAGTCTCGCTCTCGCCATTCCCTCCCCCTTGTGGGGGAGGGAACGTAGCTCCGTTGGGGCGCAGCTCGAGTTCATCACGCTCCAATTCCGGCGATTTACTGGAAGTTATGACCGGCATGGTCAAATGCCGCCCGCTCGGCCAACAGGGCTAAGAACAAGACGAGGCGGCATGTCCCTATCCTTCACCAACAGCATCACGGTGCAGAGCCGCGCGCGAGCGCTGGTGCCGCTGTGTGTCGGCGCGGGCGCCTATCTCTTCTTCCTCTATATCGGCGACACGCTGCTTCAGGACTCCGACTCGTTCTGGCAGATCAAGATCGGGCAGTGGATCCTCGATCACCACGCCCTGCCCTATACCGACTTCTATTCCTTCACGCGCTCCGGCGAGCCCTGGATCTCGACGTCCTGGCTGTCGCAGATCCTGTTCGCCATCTCCTATGCGCAATGGGACTGGGCCGGGCCGGTGGTCCTCACCGCGCTCGCGATCGCCGCGTCCGCCGCGATCTTCGTCTACCTGCTCGAGGCGCATCTCGAAATTCCGCGCGCAGTGCTGTTTGCGATGCTGGCCGTGCTGCTGTCGCTGCACCACATCCTGGCGCGGCCACACATGCTGGCGCTGCCGGTGATGATCGCATGGGTCGGCATTCTCATGAATGCAGCCGACCGCAAGGTCACGCCGTCCTGGGTCTGGCTGCCGCTGATGTCGCTGTGGGCGAACCTTCACGGCGGCTTCGTGCTCGGCCTCGCGCTGATCGGCCCGATGGCGATCGAGGCGATCTGGACGCTGGATTCCGGCAAACAGATACGGCTGCTCGCGCGCTGGTTCCTGTTCGGCGTCGCCGCCATGGCCGCTGCCTGCGTCACGCCCTATGGCTGGCGCACGCTGCTGGGGGCGACCAACATCCTCAATCTCGGCGAACTGCTGTCGGTCATCTCGGAATGGATGCCGGCGAATTTCGCCTCGTTCTCGGCGTTCGAAGGCGCGATCCTCGGCCTCATCGCGATCGGCCTGTTTCGCGGCCTGACGCTGTCGCCGCCGCGCATTCTGCTGATCCTGCTCTTCACCTGGATGGGGCTCACCCATGTCAGGAGCATCGAGGCCTTTGCCTTCCTGGTGCCGCTGGTGCTGGCCAAGCCGCTCGGCGAGACATCGCCGCTGCCGCAAGAAACTGAGCAAGCCAGCGAGAGCTGGGCAGCGCGCTATGTCACCATCACCGGCGCGCTGATGATCGCGGCCGCGGCCTGGACCACGACCTCGATCTACATGTCGCATCATCGCTTCACCTTCACGATGGACCAGACGCCGGTCGCCGCCGTCGACCTGCTCCAGCAACGCAAGGCGCAACGCATCTTCAACGGCTACCAGTTCGGCGGCTATCTGATCTCGCGCGATATCCCGGTCTTCGTGGACGGCCGCGCGGAGCTCTATGGTGAGAAGTTCGTGATGGACTTCTTCAAGGGCGTCGAGGTCAAAAAGCTCGATAACCTGACGCGGCTGCTGGAAGAGTACAAGATCGACGCCACGCTGATGGGCGCCGACACCCCGGCCGCCCAGGTGCTCGATCATATCAAGGGCTGGAAGCGGCTCTATGCCGACAACATCGCGGTGATCCATGTCCGGGACGGCGTGCCCGATGCCGCCGCGCCGGCCAGGCCATGACCATCGCGGCCAGCGTTCCGGTCGCGCGCGCCAAGCGCAATCTGGCGCCGCTGTGCATCGCGGCCGCGACCTTTCTGCTGCTGCTGGTGAGCGGCGACAGCCTGCTGCACGATCCGGACACGCTCTGGCAGATCAAGGTCGGCGAGTGGATCCTCGATCATCGCGCAGTGCCCTGGACCGACTTCTATTCGTTGACGCACCAGGGTGATGTCTGGCTCTCGACCTCATGGCTGTCGCAAGTCCTGTTCGCGACCGCCTATTCGCATTGGGGATGGGCCGGGCCCGTCGTGCTGACCGCAGCCGCGATCGCGCTGGCGATGGGATTGCTGCTGGCCTTCCTGCAACGGCATCTCGACCTGCCCTATGCGCTGGTGTTCTGCCTGCTGGCGATGACGCTGGCGGCGCCGCATCTGCTGGCCCGCCCACACGTGCTGGCGCTGCCGGTCATGGTCGCCTGGACCGGCGGCTTGATGGCCGCAGCCGATCGCGGCCGCGCGCCCTCCTTCCTGCTGCTGCCGCTGATGGCGCTGTGGGCCAATCTTCACGGCGGCTTCGTGCTCGGGCTCGCTCTGATTGGCGCGATCGGTCTCGAAGCGCTCTGGCGCGCAGCGCCGCCGCGCCAGCTGGCGCTCGCGATGCGCTGGGCCGCGTTCGGGCTCGGCGCGCTGGTCGCGAGCTGCTGCACGCCCTATGGCCTGGACACGCTGCTCGGTGCGGCCCGCATCCTCAGTCTCGGAAAGTCCTTCTCCGTCATCGCCGAATGGCGTCCGGCCGATTTCAGCTCGTTCAGCCCGTTCGCGGGCGCGCTGCTCGGGCTGCTCGGTCTCGCGCTCACACGTGGGCTCACGCTGTCGCCGCCGCGCGTGCTGCTGATCCTCGGCACCGCCTGGATGGCGCTGGCGCATGTCCGCAGCATCGAGACCTTTGGCGTGCTCGTGCCTCTGGTGCTGGCGCAGCCGCTGAGCGGCTGGTTCATGTCCGTGTCTGATGCCCCGCGCAGCTTGAGAATGGCTCCTGGTGCTCCGGCAGCGCTGGCCGCGGTGGCGATCGTGCTCGCAACCGCAAGCGCGACGGCGACCTTTGTAGGCCGTCATGCCTTCGAATTCTCGACGGCACAGACTCCGGTTGCCGCGGTCGATGTGCTGACCGAGCGCAAGGCGGCGCGCATCTTCAATTCCTACGGCTTTGGCGGCTACCTCATCGTCCGCGACATCAGGCCTTTCGTCGACGGACGATCGGAACTCTACGGCGAAAAATTCCTGATGGACTATTTTGCCGCCGAAGACGGCCGCGACGTCTCCGGCCTCTTGCGCATGCTCGACGACAACAGGATCGACGCAACGCTGCTGACGCCGGATTCACCGGCAGCGCAGATGCTGGATCATATCAAGGGCTGGAAGCGGATCTACGGCGACGGCATCGCGGTGGTCCATGTGCGCGACAATGCCGAAGGCGCGGCCGCTACGACATCGAAGTGAGGACGCAGCTCCAGGAGAGCCGGTCATTCATCTTCGATCACGAAAACAGAAAGGTCCCGATCAGCAGGCCCGCAGCGAAAGCGAGAAGCCCCAAAGTGGAGGCTGAAACGATCCGGATGAGGATGCGGACTTGCTCCTCGTACTCTTCTTCTGCGGTCTTGTGGGACTGAGCCGTCATTGCAACTGCCCTGCCATCGCCCAGATGGGGCGAATGTACCCTCGAAATCGTGGCCAACAAGAGGCATTTTGGCCCCGCCGCGATGCCCTGTTCGTGATCTGGCGGGCAATATCGCCGTGGTTCATGTGCATCTGATCGACCGGGACATGGTCGCTCGGGCTGGTGTCGATCTTGATGCCGGGCAGCAGCATCGGCAGTTCGAGATCGTGGATCGCGCAGACCTGCTTCAGGAGTTCTCGGTCGACAGATCGTCGCCGCAGGCCTTCAGCACCGCCTCCAGCGCCATCGCGTTGCCGATGAAGAGCTGCTGCACGTTCTTGCTCTGGAGATAATTTGCGATCGCGGTGTTCTTCGCGGTGCCGATCGAGGAGAAGATCAGCGCGACCTCGTCGCTCTCCACCAGCCTGCGGGTTTGCTCGGCCGATTTCGGCGGCGCGCAGCTGCCGTCAAGCGAGATCGGATTGACCTTGCGGCCGCAGCGGCAGGCAGCATGAAGGATGTCAGCGCGGCGATCTTTGCGAGGAGATGCAGGAAATTCCTCCCGTTTTTTTATACCTGCCGATTTCCCGTGAGATGGGTCTCTGCCTCGCAACCATTGCCGGCCATTCACCGAATTAGCGATATTTTTCCATACATTTCCATTGACGCAGTGCGGCGGGAACGGCAGTTTAGAAGCGATCCAGCTATCTCCAATTTCAAGGCAGATATTTTCGGGATGGGGCTTACTTAGAAACTTGCCGCAACCATGACGGCAGCTTGACGACCGCAAGAGGCGGACGATCGAGACAAATAGAATCAGAATCCCAGAATGATGCGCCCGCAAGGGCGGTCAGCGCGCCTGTAGGGGCGGTCAGCTTCCGAGCATATCCTCCTGGTCCGCGAGATACGAGACAGCCTGGTCCGTGAGATACGAGACTGCGGCGACGGTTGCGCGTCGCCCGGAGGTGGTCCGACAATGAAACATTCAGCTAGCGCGTTCAGATTCCTGGACGACCAGTCAGATAGTTTCATCGAAAGTGCGTGGTTCGATCAAGTCGTCAGCCCGGTCATTCCGGCCGGTGCCGCCCAGCTCCAAACCGCACCCAGCGCCGCAGACACGACGGGTCCAACCGGCGGCATCGTCCCTGCTTCCGAAACCGTGACCTTCACCGGCAGCCAGCTGGTCTTCTTCAACACCTATTCATCCAGCGTCAGCGATGCGTATCGCACGGCGATCCTCGCCGCCGAGCATGAGCTTCAGAGTCAATTCAGCAACAACGTCACGATCAGCGTCAGCTTCGGCTACGCAAACCTGGGCTCCGGCTTTCTCGCCCAGAACACTTTCGGCAACGTCGACAACGTCAGCTATGCGACGCTGAGAAGCGCTCTCGTATCGCATGCGACGACGGCGGACGACATCGCGGCCGTGAACACCCTTCCAACCACCGATCCGAGCGGCGGTCACACCTGGCTGGTCGCCGGAGGCATGGCGAGGGTGTTGGGACTGCCCGGTGCCAGCAGCAGTGGTACCGATGTCCAGCTGGTCCTGGGCAGCGGGGTCAGCTGGAATTTCGATCCAAACAATAGATCCGCCAATTCGAGTGCCTACGATGCCATCGGTGCCATCGAGCACGAGATCACCGAAGGTGGTTTCGGGCGCGTGGGCGGCTTGGGCGACCAGAACTCGACCTGGGGACCACTGGATCTGTTCCGGTACTCGTCCGCCGGCCATCGGGACTACACCGACGGGCGAGATGAGGCTCCCAACATATTTTTCGGTCGATGGAACGCACTTGCTGACCCAGTTCCACAACTCGGCCACGACCGGCACCTTCGACCATCAGGACCCCGGCGATTGGGACATCGGGGACGATTCGTTCGGCTTCGGCATAGCCGGCCATGTCGATGTTCTCTCGGCAACCGATCTCCGCTTGCTGGACATCCTGGGCTGGACGCCGAATGTCCCGGACGACTATCGCAACACGCTGACCGACACGACGCATCCGTTCGGCTCGATCGCGGTGAATGGATCCAGCAGCGGGACGATAAATACCGACGGCGACCGCGACTGGTTCCAGGTATCTCTCGCCGCAGGCCATCACTACGTGATCCGCGAGCAGGGCGAACTCTTCGGCCAGGGCACTCTCCCGGACCCGCTCGAAGTGTTGCACGACAGCGCCGGAAACACGGTCGGCTCCAACGACGACGTGGCTCCCGACTATACCGACTCCCAGCTTGTCTTCACTCCGGGCACCAGCGGAACCTACTATGTCGAGGCCGGCGCCTATAACGACCAATCCACCGGCACCTACAAAGTCTCCGTCTCGAATGTCGACCTGGCGACGGCAAACGATTTCGGCGGCGACACCAAGTCCGACATCCTGCTGCGAAACGACGCCGGCGTCGTCGCCAGCTGGGACATGAACGACGGAACGCTTGTGCAAAGCAATTCGTTCGGCTTCGTGCCCGCCAGCTGGCATGTCTATGGCACCGCCGACTTCAACGGCGATGGCAAAACCGATTTGCTGTGGTTGAACGACGACGGCACAGTCGTGACCTGGGATATGAACGACACCACCACGCTCAGCACGCATACCGTCGGCGCGCTTCCGTCGAACTGGCACATTGTCGGCACCGGCGACTTCAACGGCGATCGCAACGCCGACATCCTGTTGCGCAACGACGCCGGCGTTCTTGCGACCTGGGACCTGCATGACGGGGCGTTTGTGAGCAGCAGTTCGTTTGGCGTCGTACCGCTCAACTGGCACATCGCGGCCACTGCCGACTTCAACTCGGACGGTCACACCGACATTCTGTGGCGCAACGATGCCGGCAAGATCGTCACATGGGACATGGACGACGCCACCACGCAGAACACCCACGACCTGGGCACCGTGCCGGCCAACTGGCACATCATGGGCACAGGCGATTTCAACGGCGACAATTATACCGATATCCTCTGGGAGAATGATGCGGGCGTGGTCGCGATCTGGGACCTCAACAACAGCACCATGCTCGCCAGCAAGACGGTAGGACAGCTGCCCAGCAACTGGCATATCATCGATACCGGCGACTACAACGGCGACCACAAGACCGATATTCTGCTGCGCAACGATGCCGGCGTGGTTGCGACCTGGGACATGAACGATAATGTGACGACCAGCACCCACACGCTGGGATATTTGCCGCCGAACTGGCACATCGTCGCCTAGTCGGGGGCGGATCCGGATCTGGCCGACCCTGATCTCGGTCGCGGTGACCCCGCGCATCTCGGCGGCGAGCGAAGCGGCGGCCAATGCCCCGTGGCCGAACAGGAAAGCGTGTCATGCTTCTTCGCAATCTCTTCATCGCATCTCTGGTTGCGGTCTCGATCAGCGCGGCGCGTGCGGCGCCGCCATGGCTGAGCCTGCCGCCGACGCCCACCTTGCCCAAGGCGGCACAGAGCGGCTTCGCGCCCGTCAACGGCATCAAGGTCTGGTACGCACTATTCGGCCGGGGTGAGCCCGTCCTGTTGCTGCATGGCGGCCTCGCCAACGCCAATTATTGGGGGCACCAGGTCCGTGCGCTGCAACGGCACTATCAGGTCATCGTCATGGAGAGCCGCGGGCATGGGCGCAGCAGTCGCAACCAGGAGCCGCATGGCTACGATTTGATGGCCTCGGACGTCATCGGTGTGCTCGACCATCTCAAGATCAAGAAGGCGGCGATCGTGGGCTGGAGCGACGGCGCGATCATCGGCCTCGACATCGCCATGAAGCACCCTGAGCGGGTCAGCAAGCTATTCGCATTCGCGGCGAACTCCGATCCATCAGGTGTTGCCGACATTGCGACAAGCGACGTCTTCAACGCCTACATCGCCAGGGCCGGCGAGGAGTACAAGCGCCTCTCGCCGACCCCGACGGAATACAAGAGCTTCGTCGCCGAGATCACCAGGATGTGGGAGAGCCAGCCGAAATGGTCGGCCTCGGACCTCGCAGCGATCAAGGTCCCGACCTGGATCGTGGATGGCGATCACGACGAGGCGATCAAGCGCGAGAACACCGAGTTCATGGCGGCGAACATTCCGGGGGCCGGCTTACTGATCCAGCCGGAGGTCAGCCACTTCTCGTTCCTGCAGGATCCCGAGCAGTTTTCAGACGACATACTGCATTTTCTGGGGCGTGGTGGTGCCGCAGCGAGGTGAGACATCAAAGCGTAGCGTGCCACCATCTCTGCCGTGATTGCTGAGAGATGGTGGGCACGGCGCTCAGCGCCTTTGCCCACCCTACTTTCCTTTGGCGCGGTCCTTGAGGGGGATCACGAGCTTGAGGCCGGACCAGACATCGTCGACGGCGCAGATCTTGATATCGACGAGGCCGTTGGCGAGCGCGGTCTCGCGCACCAGCGCTTCGGTGACGTCGGTCGCGACGCCGGACGCCTTCTTCGGCCAGGACGCCCAGATCATCCCATCCGGCGCGATCGCCTTGCGATAGCCGCGCAGTTTTGCGGCGAGGCCTTTGGCCTCGGCTGCGAAGAGATGCACCATGTCGAGCGGCGCCCTCGCGGTTTTGGCGATCGTCACATCGTCGGGCAGCTTGCCGACGACATCGTCATAGGCAGTGGAAAGACCGTCCACAAAAATACAAAAGCCCGGCTTGATGCCGAGCTTTTGCACTAACGGTTTGCCGGACGCGCCGGCCATGAGACGCCTGCGTTACGCCTGCGGCTGCGGCTCCAGGCCGGGATCCGGATCGGGCCGCGGGCGCGACTTGCCGGCCGGAGGCACGGCGGAGGCGCGCGGCGTGGTCGGCTCGAGCACGGACTCGCGGTTCGGCTTCTTGCCCTTGAGCAGGTCGACGATCTCGTCACCGGACAGCGTTTCGAACTCCAAGAGGCCCTTGGCCAGCGCTTCGAGATCGGCGCGCTTCTCGGTGAGAATGCGCGTCGCCTCGTTGTAGCCCTCTTCGACGAAACGCCGGATCTCGGTGTCGATCTTCTGGACCGTCGCCTCCGAGGCGTTCTGGGTGCGCGAGACCGACATGCCGAGGAAAACCTCGTCCTGGTTTTCGCCATAGGACACGGTGCCGAGCGCCTCGGACAGGCCCCAGCGTGTCACCATCATGCGCGCAAGCCGCGTGGCCTGCTCGATGTCGGACGACGCACCCGAGGTGACCTTCTCGCGACCGAAGATCAGCTCTTCGGCGACACGGCCACCCATCATGATGGCGAGGCGCGAGGTCATCTGCTCCAGCGACATCGACAGCTTGTCGCGTTCGGGCAGCTGCATCACCATGCCGAGCGCACGGCCGCGCGGAATGATGGTCGCCTTGTGGATCGGATCGGTCGCGACGACGTTGAGGCCGACGATGGCGTGGCCGCCTTCGTGATAGGCCGTCAAGAGTTTCTCTTCCTCGGTCATGACGAGCGACTTGCGCTCGGCGCCCATCATCACCTTGTCCTTGGCCTCCTCGAACTCGGCCTGGGTCACCATGCGCTTGTTGCGGCGCGCAGCGGTCAAGGCGGCTTCGTTGACGAGGTTCATCAGGTCGGCGCCGGAGAAACCGGGCGTGCCGCGCGCGATGGTCTTGAGGTTGATATCCGGCGCCAGCGGCACCTTGCGGACGTGAACCTTGAGGATCTGCTCGCGGCCGACGACGTCGGGATTGGGCACCACGACCTGGCGGTCGAAGCGGCCCGGACGCAGCAGCGCGGGATCGAGCACGTCGGGACGGTTGGTCGCGGCGATCAGGATCACGCCCTCGTTCGCCTCGAAGCCGTCCATCTCGACCAGCAACTGGTTCAGCGTCTGCTCGCGCTCGTCATTGCCGCCGCCGAGACCGGCGCCACGGTGACGACCGACCGCGTCGATTTCGTCGATGAAGATGATGCAGGGCGCGTTCTTCTTGGCCTGCTCGAACATGTCGCGGACGCGGCTGGCGCCGACGCCGACGAACATTTCGACGAAGTCCGAACCCGAAATGGTGAAGAAGGGCACGTTGGCTTCGCCCGCGACCGCACGCGCGATCAGGGTCTTACCGGTGCCGGGAGGGCCGACCAGCAGCACGCCGCGCGGAATGCGGCCGCCGAGGCGCTGGAATTTGCCGGGGTCGCGGAGGAATTCGACGATCTCCTGCAGGTCCTGCTTGGCTTCGTCGACGCCTGCGACGTCCTCGAAGGTGACGCGGCCATGGGCCTCGGTCAGCATCTTCGCGCGCGACTTGCCAAAGCCCATCGCCTTGCCGGCGCCGCCCTGCATCTGCCGCGACAGGAAGATCCAGACGCCGATCAGCGCGATGAACGGGAGCCAGGAGACCAGCAGCGAGACGAACCACGGCACGTTGTCGCCGGGCGGCTTCGCGGTGATCTGGACCTTGCTGTCGTACAGGCGCTTCACCAGCGTCGGGTCGTTCGGCGCATAGGTCTGGAAGCTGGAGCCGTTGGTGAAGGTGCCATGGATGTCAGGGCCCTGGATCACGACGTCGCGGACACGGCCCTGGTCAACTTCGCTCAAGAGCTGCGAGAATGCGATGTCCTGCGAGGAGGCCCGCTGACCCGGATTCTGGAAGAGCGTGAACAACGCCAACAGCAGCAAAACAATGATGACCCAGAGGGCGAAATTGCGCAGATTGGCGTTCATCGATCTTCCTTCGTGGTCGCGCGGATCGCGGCCTCATCCTTGGGCAGACTAGAGAAAATCCCCAAGGAATCCTCTCGGTTAGACGAATACAATTTAGGTGCCGCCCCGGTCGCTGCCAAGGGAACGAGATGGGACTATTTATCCCATCTTAAAGCGATTCCCGCTGAAATAATGGCATCAAGGCCGGGGTTTTTCCTGCCTGGTTAAGGTGTCCTGACCCTCGGTTGAGGTGTCCGGACCCTCGGGTCGAGGTGTCCTGACGGTGTCCGGCTGAAACGACCGGTGTCATGATCCGCCCTCATCCGCCCTTCAAGCCCCCTTTTTGGTTTCTTTGGGACCGCCGGGCCGGCGCAGGCGCGATGTGGATACGCCCCCCGGCAAGGCTGATCAAGGCTCCCGCCAGGGTCTGCTTCAGGATGGCACGGCCATGTGCGGGCGCACGGGAGCTGGCAGCCCTGATCTGGTCGCGCATGGCCTGATCGAGCGCGGCCAGCAGGGTCTCGATCTTGCCGAGTTCCGCCGGCCCCTCGTGCCCGAGCGCGTCAATGGCCCGCAGCAAGAGCCGCAGCCGGACTTCCTGCGGCAGGGTGGCGAAGGACGCGGCCTCGAAACTGCGAACGCCCGGCTGCGGCGCGCCGCGATCCCGCAAACGGAGGAAGCGCTCGGCGCCGTCGGTCAGCACCTCGACCGCCGCGTTCGCCCGGGCGAGCCGCGCCGACAGCCGCGCCAGCGTGCGGGCATCGCCGCCCTCGGCCGCGAGCTGCGGCAGCAGCGCCCGCAACCGCGGCCGCGTGAAGGCGGCGTCGCGGTTGGTCGGATCGTCGGCAAAGGCGATCCTGGCCCGCTTCAGGGTCGCGATGAGCTGCGATTTCGGCACGTCGAGCAGCGGGCGCGCCAGCACGAGGCCGTCGCGCGTCGTGAGGCGCGCCATCGCCGACAGCCCGGCGATACCGCTGCCGCGGAGCAGCCGCATCAACAGGGTCTCGGCCTGGTCGTCGCGGGTATGCGCGGTCAGCACATGGCTCGCGCCGGCGACGCGCGCCGCCTGCGCCAGCAGGCGGTAGCGGGCTTCGCGCGCGGCGGCCGGCAATCCCGTTGCAGGCTTGGCGCCACGCCAGCGCAGGGTCCGGTGCGTCAATCCGAGTTCAGTGGCGAGCCGCTTGACCTCGCGCGCCTCGCGCGCCGCCTCCACCCGCAGGCCATGATCGACGGTGACGACGGTGAGCTCCGGGCCGCGCGCGAGGCTGCGCCGCCAGCGCGCGGCGAGCCACATCAGCGCGACCGAGTCGGGCCCGCCTGAGACCGCGAGCACCAGTGCCGGCGCAGCCTTCAGCTCGGCGAAGAGCTGCTTCGCCGCGCGTGCAGAGATCGGAGAATTGTCGTCGTCTGACATGACGCGGCCCAGCAATCGCCAGTGAATGGCGGGCGCAATTTTAGCGCAGCGCCATCCGCCTTGTCAGCGATCGCCGCCGCGCGCCAAGCGCGATTTTATTTGGTGCATGATCTTTTCGGAAAACCGCTGCACACTTTTCCGGATCATGCCCTAGCACTTCACCCGCTTCTGCTCGCGATCCACCGCGGCTTTGACGCCGGCGGATGCACGCGGATATTTGCGGCCGACCTCGCCGAAAGCGGCGCAGGCGGCTTCCTTCTCCTTCAGCGCGGCGAGCGACTGGCCGAGCCGCAGCAGCGCATCCGGCGCCTTGGCCGATTTGTCGTATTTGGTGGTGACGGCGAGGAAGGCCTCTGCCGAGTCGCGATATTGCTGGCGCTGGAAATAGCTCTCGCCGAGCCAGTATTGCGCGTCCCCGAGCAGCGGGTCGCTCGGATATTTCGCCGCAAAGCTCTTCATGGTCTGCTCGGCAAGCGCATAGTCCTTGCGCTGCATATAGCCGATGCCGAGATCGAACTCGTCGCGCGGCGTCGCCGAGGGCGGCAGCGTCGCGACGCCGGCGCCGGCGGCCGGCGGCGGATAACCTGGCTGAGCCGGCGGATAGCCCGGCTGCGCAGGCGCTGCGGCCTGCGGATAGCGGCCGCCATTGTTGTTGAGGTCGAGCGGTTCGCCGGGGGCGCGGCCACCGGGCGCGCCGCCCTGAGCCCCCGCAGACATCGGTTGCTGACCGCCACCGAGTGCGCGCGGCGCGCCAGGCGCATTCGGAGTCTGGCTCGGGTCGAACGCATCGCCACGGCGGCGCGTGCCGGGTGCGCCGGGACCCGGCTGCTCCTGAACGATTGGGGCGGGAGCAGCGATCTGCGGCTGCTCGTAATTCGGCTGCGCGGCCTGCTGCTGCGGAGGCTGCTGGCGATAGCCAGGCACGACCTGAGCGGGCGGCACGGCCGCGACGTTGGGAGCCTGGCCGGGACCCGCGCCTTGCGCGCCACCCTCGAGCTGTCGGATGCGATCCTCGAGCTGGCGGTTGCGAAATTGCAGCTCTTCGTTCTGGCCGGTGAGCTGGCGCAACTGGTTCTCCAGCCGCTCGATCCGCATCTCGGGATCATCGTCCGACTGGGCGAATACGGGCGCGCACAAGGAGAGCAGCGCGGCGATCGCCACGGTGCCGGTAATTGCCTTGAATTTGGATGACATCTTGCCCTGACGACGAAAACGAAATCTGCGACGGAACATGCGACGCGCCACACTTTGAAAGGCAGTACGCCAAAAATGTGACCGGCACCACGGGGTTTCTGTCACAGATCGCTGAAACGAAAACCGGCGCCCGAGAGGGCGCCGGCATAATCGGTTTCTGAAGATGAACAGCGGCTGACTAAATGTCAGGAGCTCGCGTTCAGCACGGTCACAGCGCGACGGTTCTGCGACCAGCAGGAGATGTCGTTACACACGGCCACCGGGCGCTCCTTGCCGTAGGAGATCGTGCGCATGCGGTTCGCATCGATGCCGCGCGAGGCGAGGAACGAGCGCACCGACTGGGCGCGGCGGGCGCCGAGCGCGATGTTGTATTCGCGGGTGCCGCGCTCGTCGGCGTGACCTTCGATGGTGAAGGAATAGCGCGGATAGGTCTGCAGCCACTGCGCCTGCTTCTCGAGGGTCACGATCGCCTGCGGGGTCAGATCAGTCTGGTCGCTCTCGAAGAACACGCGGTCGCCCACGTTCACCACGAAGTCCTGCTGGCTGCCCGGCGTCGCCGCGCTCGCGTTCGCATCCAGGCCCGCGTTCTGCTTGGCGCAGGCGCCCATCGACAGTGCGATGGCAACCACCGCGGCCAGCTTCAATCCCTGGAGGATACGCATAGGATATTTCATTCCGGAGCCTCCACGCTCACGTTCGTCCACTGCTGTCCGGTCTACAGGGGGTTGGTTAAGCGAACGTTCCGTCAACCTTGACGGAACCTTGCCTCAGCCGGTCAAATGCCCCCAACCAGCGAAAAGCACCCGCCATGGTTAATGGGTTGTAAATGTGGCGCGAGGGTGAAGGCAAGCCGCGTTTCCCGGCAAAAACGCCGGGTCTGTTGGAATTTTGGGCCTATCCAGGGTCCTGCCGGGGGCGGCTCAATGCGCAAGGCGGCGGAACCGGCGCCGGTCAGCCCAGGGTGACGGCTGAAGGACTGAGAGGCGCAGAAACGAGCACCGGCCGGGACATGGCCTGGCGCTGACTATTGCGATCGAACAGCATCCGCCGTTCGAACGCGCTCGAGCGCATGATGGGAAAGCGTGTCAGCACCTTTTCCCGGAGGTTCTTGAAATCGGACGCCATCAACGACGTCTTCATCGTATGCCAGCCCGGAAATGCGCGCGGTTCGGCGACGGGCTCATGCAAAAACACGCGGCGGTAAAATGGCTGGTGATCGGGACGCACCATCGCGAGGCCGGTATCGGCATTGAAATACTCGCAAGCCAGATAGGCCAACCGCAGAGTCAGATAGGGGAGCTCCGGAAGCCGCTTCGCCTTCACGGGATCGGCGGCAAGCCGCGCCGGATCGACAAAAACCTCGCCTCGATCGAGGCGGGTATGGAGAACATCGCCATACAATTCGGTCGCATAGGAACTGCGCCATTCCCGCGTCAGCAGATGAATGCGAACGGAACTGCACAACTCTCCATCGATGTAAACGCCGAATATCCAGACATTGGGCGCGTCGTCATAGACATCGCGGACCTGGCAACTCTCTGACGGCAAGATCAATCCGCCGTTCAGATAAGCCTTGTAGCGCAGGTGATAGACCGCATCTCTGTCTTCGGGAGTCTCGATCAGCCGGTAGTCGGTGCGATCGAACAGCGCCGCCCCGCGGACCGGCGACGTCCTGCGTTGCTCGGTTTGAGGCGACATCCGAAACTCCTGAACACTTAGTCAACTTCCGCGTGTACGGAAAGATTAAAGGTTCCTTAACATAATTGCAAAGCTTTAGGAGGGTTAGGGTTAACCTTTCGGGGCCCGCAAAAGCACGGATCCGCCCGGTATTTCGTGCGATTCCAGCGTCGTGTGGAGCTAGGCGAGTGATCGCGAGGAAACCAGGATCAGCTGGTCCTGCATGCGGCTGCCATGCGAAGCATTGAGCAACTGACGGATCCGGACGGCCGGAACGGGCCGGCTGAACAGGTAGCCCTGCCCTTCGGAGACGGTGCCGTCGGCGCTGACCAGCTCGAGCTGCTCGTTGGTCTCGATGCCTTCGACTACGACCGCCATGCCGAGGTCGGCCGACAGCCGCGCCACGCCGCGCAACAGCGTCAGCGGGCGGTCAGTGTCGATGCCCTCGAGGAAGGAGCGGTCGATCTTGACCTTTTGCATCGGGAAGTTGTGCAGATAGCTGAGGCTCGAATAGCCGGTGCCGAAATCGTCCAGCGAGATGCGCACGCCGAGCGCATGCAGCTGCGACAGGATGTCGTGGGTGAGCTGGGTGTTGCGCAGCAGCGAGGATTCCGTGATCTCGATCTCGAGGCGGTGCGCCGGCAGGCCCGAGACCTCGAGCGCGTAGCGGATCTCGCTCAGCACGTCGCGCTGGTGGAATTGCTGCGGCGAGAAGTTGACGGCGACGCTGACGCCCTCCGGCCACTTCATGCATTCCATGCAGGCGCGGCGCAGGATCCAGCGGCCGAGATCGACGATCAGGCCCATGTCCTCGGCGACCGGGATGATGTCGACCGGCGAGACCGTGCCGCGCACCGGATGATTCCAGCGCAGCAGCGCTTCGCAGGTGCTGATCTTGCCGGACTTCAGATTGACCAGCGGCTGGTAGAACAGCTCGAATTCCTCGTTGGCGAGCGCCTTGCGCAGGTCGAGCTCGAGGATGCGGCGGGCCTCGACGGTGGCCGCCATCTCGTCGCGGAAGAAGCAGAAGGTGCCGCGGCCGTCGGCCTTGGCACGATAGAGCGCCATGTCGGCGTTCTTGAGCAGCGTGTCGGCGCTGACGCCCTCCGGCGAGGTCAGCGCGATGCCGACGCTGGCGCCGATCTCGACCAGGTGATTGTCGATCCGGTAGCGCTCGCTCAGGCGCTCGACGATACGGCGGGCAAGGCTCGCGGCATCCTCGGCCGCGTTGATGTTCTGCTGGAACACGACGAACTCGTCGCCGCCGAAGCGGGCGACGAAATCCTCGGGCCGCAGCATCTCGCGCAGGCGGTTGGCCACCGCGCAGAGGAGCTGGTCGCCGCAGGGATGGCCGAGCGTGTCGTTGACCTGCTTGAACTGGTCCAGGTCGACGAACAGCAGCGCGGAGAGCCGGTCGGAATGGCGCGAGGCCGCCAGCAGGGATTCGATCTCGTTGCGGAAGTGGACGCGGTTGGGGAGCGCCGTCAATTCATCGTAACGGGCAAGATGGGTGATCTTGGCCTCGGCATTCCGTCGCTCGGTCACGTCCTCGAGCAGCAGCACTGCGCCGCCGTCGGCCATCGGCTGGACCGTCCAGGACAATGACCGGTTTCGTACTGCGTCAGGATCGACCGTTACGATCTCCTGCGCTTGCGAATGATCGATCCCGGCGATGATCATCTCGCCGCTTGCAGCCGATATGGAGCCGGAGCTGACGCACGCTGCCAGGATGTCACGCGCAGTGGTGCCACCCCGAACGAGATCGTTGGGGAGGTCCAGCATCTCGCCGAACCGGTGATTCATCACCGCAAGCTGTCTGTCGACGCGGAACATGCACAGACCGTGCGGCATGTTATTCAAGGCGGTATCGAATTGGCCGGCGAGCGCCGCTTCGCGTTCACGCGCCACGACCGCGCGCATGAATATTCTGTGCAGATTGGCCGAAAGTTGCATGATCGCCAGCAGAAACGCGCCGCTGACGAACGCCATCGCGATGTAGTAAGGCGTGCCGCGTACCGCCAAGGCGATCACTGCAGGACCGAACTGAAGCAGGGCCTGCTGGTGAAATATTGATGGCCGACCATAAGCTCTTCCCGCTCCTCCGGCCACGATCCCGGTCGTGACGGACAGAGCAATGAGGTGGACTACGGCATCATCGTTGCTCAATAAGGCGGTCGAGCACCATGTGCCGATCGCGGCAGCCTGAATCAACGCACCGATTCGATAGCGCCTCTGCCACTTGCCGGCATCTTCGGCCGTGAAGGCCGACTTGCGCGGGTCGAAGCGCCGCAGATCGAACACCCTGATCGCGCCTGCAACGACGAGAAACAGGACGCACGCCCAAAGCAGGGTTTGTCCAGTCTTCAGCGCGGTTAGAGCCGCCGCAAAGGCGACGAAGACGATACCCGCGAACAGCGGGCCGGACGCTTCGAACAGCGAATCGATCAGCGCCGCCGAAAGATTCGAGGGTTTTTGATCGATCCCGCCTGTCTGGCTTGCGAGTTGCATTTTGGTTTGTACGCGCGTCCTGTTTGGCGCGTACTTTTACCCACACCAGATGAAGCCTTTCTGAGGGAACATCGTTAAAGTCGAGTTGTTTTTCGGCAATAGCGAAACTGTTTCCGCTGAAATATCAAGCAACTAGGCAAGCCTTGCCGGGCGCAAGGTGAAGGAAAGCTTGCCGCGCACGCACAAACCCGAAAAATCGGCGCTTTTTTTTCGAAAAAACATCGCGCGTTGCAAACGCGCGGTCGACCTATTGGCCTGCGGTCGCGGACAGCAGCGGCGACCACGCCGGATCGGAGGCGAAGCCCGGCGTCGGCACCTTCAACTCGTTGCGGCCGGAGATGTCGACGGAGAACAGCGACGGTCCGCCATTGCCGCCGGGATCGCGGAAGAACATCAGCACGCGGCCGTTCGGCGAGAAGGTCGGGCCCTCATTGTGATAGCCGGAGGTGAGGAGCCGCTCGCCGGAGCCGTCCGGCTTCATGACGCCGATCGAGAACTGCCCACCGCCCTGCCGGGTGAAGGCGATGTAATCACCGCGCGGCGACCACACCGGCGTCGAATAGGTGGCGTTGTTATCGTCCTTCGAGAAAGAGATGCGCTGCGCCTGTCCGCCGCCCGCCGCCATCACATAGATCTGCGACCTGCCGCCGCGGTCGGACTCGAAGCAGATGCGGGTGCCGTCCGGTGAGTAAGACGGAGACGTGTCGATCGCCGGCGTGTCGGTGAGGCGCGTGGTCGAGCGCGAGCGCAAATCCATCACGAACAAGTTGGAATTGCCGCCCTGCTGCAGGCTCATGATGACGCGCTGGCCGTCCGGCGAGAAGCGCGGCGCAAAGGTCATGCCGGGGAAATTGCCGACGATCTCGCGCTGGCCGGTCTCGATGTTGAAGAGATAGACCTTCGGATCGCCCTGCCCGAATTCCATGTAGGTGATCTCTTGCGAGTTCGGCGAGAAGCGAGGCGTCAGCACGAGGTCGGCGCCGCGGGTCAGATAGCGCACATTGGCGCCATCCTGGTCCATCATCGCGAGCCGCTTGACGCGGTGCTCCTTCGGCCCGGTCTCGTCGACGAACACGACGCGGCTGTCGAAATAGCCCTTTTCGCCGGTCATCTTCTCATAGATCTGGTCGGAGATGATGTGGGCGATCCGCCGCCAATATTCCGGCGAGGTGAAATATTGCTGGCCGGCGAGCTGCTGGCCGGTGACGACGTCCCACAGGCGGAATTCCGCCTTGAGGCGACCGTCCGGCTGCCGCGTCATGCGGCCGGTGACGAGGGCCTGCGCGTTGAGGGTCTTCCAGCTCTCGAATTGCGGCGCGACGTCGATATTGCTGATGCGCTCGATGAAGGCGGCCTGGTCGATCGGGGAGAACAAGCCCGAGCGTTTCAGATTGTTGGTGATCACCTGCGTGACGCCGTTGCCGACGTCGCCGTCGGCTGGCGACCCCGGCACGAAATTGGTGATCGCGATCGGAATCGGCCGAAATTCGGTGGGGTCGATGCGGAGACGACCGCCCTGCTGGGCCTGGGCGAAGGCCTGACCGCCCCCGAGCATCGCGAGCGTCGATCCGGTCAGGGTCATGAAGCGGCGGCGGTTCATCGATCGAACGTCATTCATCGAAAAATTCTTTTTGTTCGGATGTCACAGCGTATCGTTGAGGGTGAAAGTCGTCTCGATTTTCTTCCAGGTTTCGTACTGCTGCTTCGGCAAGAACGAATAGACCTGACACTGCACGATGGCACGCTTGGCGCTTTCGGCAATGGCCTGGGCAATCGATCGCGACGGTCCCCTCACCGCGACGATGATCGGCTCTGACGCCAGCGTTCCATCGATCTTCATGGGAATGTCGATGTCAGCCGCATACTGATCGGCGTCCTGCCCGTTGTACGTGGAGTTGAAGCAACGTCTGACCGCCGTCATGAACGCGCCTCGCCAGGTCGCGACGTTGGTGTTGGCGGTTCCGGTTGTCGACCCAAGCGAAGCCGACGCGTTCAGCGCTGCCCCCGTGAGGTCGTGCCGCGTCGATTCGCGCTTGTCGAGGTCGCGAGCAATCTGCGCGGGATCGAAGGTGCGCTCCTTGGGCTTCGGCTGCTGCTGCGGCTGCACCGCCGCTGCCTTGGGCTGCGGCGGCTTGGGCGGCGGCTTTTTGGTCTCCAGTTTCTTCTGGAGCTCGGCGATCGGATCTTCCTTGGCCGGATCAGGCTTCTTTTCTTCCGGCTTCGGCTCGTCCTTCGGTTTGGCCTCGGCAACGGGTTTCGGCGGCTCGGGCTTCTTCTCGACCGGCTTCTCGACGGGTTTTGGCGGCGGCTCCGGCGTCGAATTGGTCTTGATCAGTTCTTTCTTCTCGGTGACCTTGCCGACGGCATCTTCCTCGGGCTTGGCCTCGGCGATCTTCTCGACCTTGGGCTTCGGCTCTTCCTTCTTGCCGGTCTTCTGCCCGTTGGTGATTTGCGCGAGCTGATCGCTGGAGATGATGTCGATCGGAAGCGACTCTTCCGCCGGTGCGAAAGCGCTGCTGCTAAAGGTGAGCAACCCCCATCCAAGCACGAGGACGTGGAGGACAATCGACGCAACGAGTGTCTTGTCGACGTTCACCTTCACGGCCTTAAGACCCCTGATCCGCTTCCGTGACGAGCGCCAGCTTCTTGAAGCCCGCGCCCGACAACTGGCCCATCACCTTGGCCACGGTGCCGTAATCCGCCTTCTTGTCGGCGCGCAGATAGATACGCTCCTCGAGCCCGCCGCGCGCGTCCGTGATCGCCTTCAGCTTCGGGATCAGCTCGTTCAGCGCAATCTCGGTATCGTTGATGAACACCTTGCCCTTGATGTCGACCGACATCTGGATCGGCTTCTGATCGTTCGTCTCAAGGCTCTTGGCCTGGGTCTGCGGCAGGTCGAGCGGCACGCCCACGGTCAAAAGCGGCGCCGACACCATGAAGATGATGAGCAGCACCAGCATCACGTCGACCATCGGCGTGACGTTGATCTCGGCCATGACCGGCTTGCGCCGGCTGCGGCGGCCGCCGCCTCCGGACGAACTGGCTGCGTTCATGCCCATGGCTTGGTGCCCAATCTCGCCTTCACACTATACATGCCGTCCGTCAGCCCCGCTCGTCGATCTGACGGGACAAAATGGCTGAAAATTCATCAGCGAAGCCCTCGAGCCGCTGGGCCTGCCGGTTCACCTCGGAAGTGAACTTATTGTAGAAAATAGTGGCAGGAATGGCGGCGATAAGGCCGACCGCGGTCGCAAACAGCGCTTCCGCGATGCCCGGTGCCACCACCGCCAGAGAGGTATTTTTCGACGCCGCGATCGACTGGAAGCTCGACATGATGCCCCAGACCGTGCCGAACAGGCCGACAAAGGGGCCGGCGGAGCCGACGGTCGCGAGCACCAGGAGCCGGCGTTCCAGCCGCTCAACCTCGCGGGAGATCGAGACGTTCATGACCTTGTCGATGCGCATCTGCAGGCCCGCGACCGAGCGGGCGTGGCTCTCGAAAGAGCGCTTCCATTCGCGCATCGCGGCGACGAAACAGGCGGCCATGGAATGGGTCGGCTTGGCCGAGAGCGTGCGATAGAGATCCTCGATCGACTCGCCGGACCAGAACGCCTGCTCGAAGCGGTCCATCGAGCGGCGGGTGCGGGCGTAGAGGAAAATCTTGTCGATCGCGATGGCCCAGACCCAGACCGAGCAGGACAGCAGGCCCAGCATGACGCATTTCACGATCCAGTGAGCCTGCCAGAACAGCGCGATCAGCGACACGTCGGCGGAGGCGGCAACCGGAAGGGCGGACTGAGCCATTTCGGCCGGATTCATCAGCAGTATCCTCTCAAGGCGATCGTTATCTATGTCCCGGCGAGCCAAATGGCTGCCGGTTCCCCAACAAGCCGCGCTACAACCGGCGCGGCCGGCAAGCCCGCTCAAAGCCTTGTCTTTCTGGGGTGCAGGGGCTCGTCCAAAGCCGCCGCCTGCATTCCCTGCCAAGATGTCAAAACTAAGGGCCTCGACGACAGCTCCGGGCGCGATTGTCCATCATTACCAGAGCCCGGCGATGGTTAATGCCGGGTTACCGGGGGCGAATTTGGCTGCGGGAAAGGCAGGCAGCTCAGGGAGATGGGGGACGTCCCGGGTGCGAGACATGGTGTCGCGTGGCGTTACCGGGGGTGGGAAGGTGCGGCCCCGGAACACGGTCGGTTCCCTCCCCCGCACTGATTTGCCCGACAGACTCCGCCTGATAGGCTGCACTTGCATAAACCAACAAGGGCCGGGACAGACGGCCTCGCCAAGGGAGCACGCCGTGCAGAATGCGGGAACAAGCCTGCGGTGGATGACCGCCGCGATCGTATCGGTCAGCCTCGTTACATTCAGCTCTGCACGCGCGGCCTCAGTCGCACCGATCCCGGCGGAAAACGGCATGGTCGTGTCCGCGCAGCATCTGGCGACGCAGGTAGGCGTCGATGTGCTCAAGCGCGGCGGCAACGCCGTCGATGCCGCCGTGGCCGTCGGTTATGCCCTTGCAGTGGCCTATCCGGCAGCCGGCAATCTCGGTGGTGGCGGCTTCATGACGATCCAGCTTGCCGACGGCCGCAAGACGTTCCTCGATTTCCGCGAGACGGCGCCAAAGGCTGCGACCGCCAACATGTATCTCGACAAGGACGGCAACGTCATCAAGGGCATCTCGACCAAGGGCCATCTGGCCGTAGGTGTGCCAGGATCAGTCTCGGGCATGGAATATGCGCGCGAAAAGTACGGCACGATGAAACGCGCCGACCTCCTTGCCCCCGCAATCCAGCTCGCCGAACAGGGATTTGTGCTCGACCAAGGCGACATCGACCTGCTGCGCACGGCAACCGACGATTTCAAGGACGATCCGGCATCGAGCGCCATATTTCTCAACAATGGCCAGCCGTTCAGCGTTGGCGACAGGCTCGTGCAATCCGAACTGGCGAAAACCCTGCGCGAGATCAGCAGCAAGGGCACTGACGGCTTCTACAAAGGCTGGGTCGGCAGCGCTATCGTGGCGTCAAGCCAGGCCGGCAAAGGGCTGCTGACGCAAGACGACCTCAACAGTTACAAAACGCGCGAGCTCGCGCCCGTCGAATGCGATTATCGCGGCTATCACGTGGTCTCCGCGCCGCCGCCGAGCTCGGGCGGCGTTATCATCTGCGAGATCCTGAATATCCTGGAGGGCTATCCGCTGAAGGAGCTGGGCTATCACTCCGCGCAGGCCGTGCACGTGCAGATCGAAGCCATGCGGCACGCTTACGTCGACCGTAACAGCTACCTCGGTGATCCCGACTTCGTGAAGAATCCGCTCGATCGCCTGCTCGACAAGGCCTATGCGGCCAAGATCCGCGCCGTGATCGATCCGAACAAGGCCGGAATCTCCAAGGACATCAAGCCGGGCGTCGCGCCGCACGAGGGCAGCAACACGACGCATTATTCAATCGCGGACAAGGACGGCAACGCGGTATCGGTGACGTACACGCTGAACGACTGGTTCGGAGCCAAGGTGACGGCGGCAACGACCGGCGTGCTGCTGAACGATGAAATGGACGACTTCACGGCCAAGGTCGGAGTGCCGAACCTGTATGGCCTGGTACAGGGCGAGGCCAACGCCATTGCTCCCGGAAAGCGGCCGCTATCCTCGATGAGCCCGACCATCGTCACCAAGGACGGCAAGACTGTCATGGTGGTGGGCACCCCCGGCGGCAGCCGGATCATCACGGCAGTCCTGCAGACGATGATCAACGCGATCGACTACGGCATGGACGCGCAGGAAGCCGTCGACATGCCGCGCATCCACCAGCAATGGTTGCCGGACCTGACCAATGTCGAGAACTACGCCCTGTCTCCGGACACGCGCAAGATTCTGGAGGGCATGGGCCACAAGTTCGGGCCGCCGCAACCGGCGAACCATCTCGCGGTCATCATCGTCGGCGCGCCGTCGCTCGACGGCAAGCAAGTCGGCAACAGCCGCTATTACGGCGCCAACGATCCGCGCCGCAACAGCGGGCTGGCGGCGGGGTATTGAGAGGCGAGTCGCGAATAGCGAATGGCGAATTGAAAGAATCTCTATTCGCCATTTCTGCTTAACATTCGCTACTCCCCACTCGCCATTCGCTATTCACCACTTCTCCTTCGAGGTTCGCACGTCGAGCTCGAACGACCAAGCCCGCTCGGGCTGACGGTAGAGGAATGCGAAGGCATCGACGATGCCCTCGATGCTGATCAGGCTGTCCTCGCGGCCCGCGGCGTCGGGAAAGCGCGAGAAGATCTTGTCGCCGGCGATCGCGCCGTCGACCACGACATGGCCGACATGGATGCCGTCTCCTGCGTATTCCTTGGCCATCGCCTGCGCCAGCGTGCGCACGCCTGATTTGGCCGAGTTGAACGCGCCGTAGCCGGAGCGTCCGCGCAGCGAGGCGCTGGCGCCGGTGAAGAGCAGCGTGCCGGTTTTCTTCGGCACCATGCGGCGGACCGCCTCGCGGCCGAACAGGAAGCCGCCGAAGCAGACCACGCGCCAGGCATTCTCGAAATAATCGGCGTCCATCTCGATGATCTTTCCCGGCGTGTTGTTACCGGCGTTGTAGATCGCGAGGTCGAGGTCTTCACCGGCAGCATCGAACAAGGCGGTGATGTCGCTCTCCTTGGTCGCGTCGGCGACGAACGGAACGGCCGCGCCGCCGGCCTTCGCGATGTCATCCACGACCGCCTGCAACGCCGACTGCGTCCGGCCCGCGACGATCACCTTGAGCCCTAGGGCCGCAAAACGCTTGCAGAGCTGGGCGCCAAGGCCGCGCTCCGGTCCGACACCGATCACGATTGCCGTCTTCATTGCATGCTCCGAAGATTGAAAGCTGATGATGGGTGAATCACGCCACTGATGCCGGCTCGGGGCAGTTGGTCAGCCGCGCGGGATTGCCGACCGCGGTGCAGCCGCCGGGCACAGCTGATGTCACGACCGTGCCGGCGCCGATTTTTGCGAAATCACCGATGCTGATGTCGCCGAGAATGGTCGCGCCGGCGCCGATATAGACACCGCGCCCGATGCGCGGTGAGCGCGTCGGCAGTTCACTGCTGCGGCCGATGCTGACGTTCTGCAGGATCGTGACCTCGTCGCCGATCACGACATTGGCGCCGATCACGATGCCGGTGGCGTGGTCGAGATAGACGGACGAGCCGATCTGCGCGGCCGGATGGATGCTGACCTGCAGGACGTTCGACGCCTCATTCTGAAACAGCAACGCTGCATCGCGATGGTCGTGACGCCAGAGCCAGTGCGAGACGCGCCAGGCCTGCAGCGCGACATAGCCCTTGAAATGCAGCAGTGGCGCCAACAGGCTGGCGATGGCTGGATCGCTGCGCACGATGGCCCGCAAATCGCGGCCGGCCGCTTCGATCAATTCGGGAGAGCCGCGAAAGGCATCGAGGGCAAAGGCGGTGAAACGCGCACGTTCCGTGACATCATCACCAAGCCTGCGCCCGATCAGATCGGCTAGCGCGGCGCCAAAATCGTCATGGACGAGGACGGCATCGGCAAGGGATTTGCCAAAGACAGGATCGGCCGCCATCGCGCGCCGCGCCTCGTCGCGTATCGTCTGCCAGAGACTGTCGTTGGTCGCGGTCGCAGCTGCCATCGTCGCCGCCTCCGGTATTTTAACACTCACGTATCGAATATAGGCCGTGGCCCGGCCGCGCGCCACGCCGTACCGGCAGCACCCCGAGCACCATGCCGCAGGTCCCCGTGTGGTTACGAGCTTGCAAGCCAGGCACCCGCAACCATATAATCCATCGAACCTTTGGCCGACCTTGCGTCGGCCGGGGATGCCCACGTAAAGCGTCTCGTTCAAGCCCCGCGGTGGTCCGCCATCCGCGGGTTTTTCGTACCCGGCGCCCGTCGGCGCTGCCGAAACAAAGCCCGCTCACCCAAGGTCACGCCAAGACATGTCGCCCAACGCGCCCGCCGACGACCAACACGACGACATCATGTACCCCTCCGCCGTGCCGTTCGTGCTGGTCCATCTCGGCTGCGTTGCGGCCATCTGGTCAGGCGTCACCTGGCAGGCCCTCGCGATCTGCGGATCGCTGTATGTCGTGCGCATGTTTGCGATCGGGGCAGGTTACCACCGCTATTTCTCGCACAAGGCTTTTGCGACCGGCCGGGTGTTCCAGTTCATCCTCGCCTGGCTTGCGCAAAGCACCGCGCAGAAGAGCGTGTTGTGGTGGGCGGCCAAGCATCGGCATCATCATCTGCATTCCGATACCGAATTGGACGTGCATTCGCCGCGTCAGCGCGGCTTCCTGTACAGCCATCTCGGCTGGATTTTCTACCGGGAGCACGATGCGACCGACCTCGTGAAGGTCGGCGATCTCGCAGTCTATCCGGAGCTGATGTGGCTGCATCGGCTGGAGCTTCTGCCGGCCGTGACGCTTGCGGTGCTCTGCTTCCTGGTGGCGGGCTGGTCGGGTCTGGTCGTCGGCTTCCTGTGGAGCACGGTGCTGGTCTATCACGCGACCTTCTGCATCAATTCCCTCGCCCACGTGCATGGACGCAAGCGCTATGTGACGGGCGACGATTCCCGCAACAACTGGCTGCTGGCGTTGGTCACCATGGGTGAAGGCTGGCACAACAATCACCACGCCTACCAGAGCAGCGTGCGCCAAGGCTTTTACTGGTGGGAGATCGACCCGACCTATTACGTCCTGAAGGTCCTGTCCTGGTTCGGCGTAGTCTGGAACATGAAGGCACCGCCCGAGCAGGTGCTGCGCAACGAGCAGCCGCTCGGCGCGCGGGTCATCAATCGCGCGGCCCGCGAGCTTGCCGGGCGGTTCGATGCGCCAAAACTCGCGCACGCGATCTCGTCGGCGCTGCACCGGGCCGATCCGGCCCAGTTGCAACTGCCGACGCTGCACGACATCCTCAATCGCGCCCATGACGGCGTCGATGCGCTGACGCATCTGCATCTGCCGAAGATTCCGACCCGCGACGAGTTTCTCACGGAAGCCAGGGCGATGTTCGCGCGAACGCGATCACTCAACGAGATCGTCGACCACGCCTACGAACACTTCCTGACGTCGGTCCGTGCGCAGCTCGTGACAGTGCGCTGAAGCTCGCGATCATCGTGCACGCGGTTTGGCCCCGTCTGCCTGCGCAGGCGGAGCGCATGGAGCCAGCCGCCCGCAGCGATGAGAGCGGGCAGGATGAAGAGCGCAAAATCGCGGAGCACGATCATGGGTCGAGGTCCGCTTTCGCGAAAATAATGGCGCGGTCGAGCGCGAGGCTGGCGAGAAAATAGAGAAAGCTGGCGAGAAAGAACTTCCAGGACTCGCCGACCTGCCAGTCCGGATAGAGCTCGACCTGCGTCGGCCATCGATTGAGAAATGCGATCACCAGCGGAACGTAGCCGCCGAACCGGCCGAACAGTGCGCTGGCGCGCTCGAGGGCCGCGATGCGCTGGTTGATCTGGTTGCGTTCGGCGTTGGTCATGGTCGAACCCGTTGGCGCGCGAGAGGCGCTGGCGGGGGTTTAGTCGCGCCTGCCGGGACGCGGATTCTATGGCGCCGGGCGGTCCTGAGGATGGTTGTAGACGACACCGCACAGCTGACGGCCGCAGGTGCGGACATGGCAGTCGGGATCGCCCGCGCAGCTGCCATAGACGAAGCTGATATAGCCGAGCACCGCGAAGGCGGTCACGCCGAGCAACAGGCGGGTATAGAGGTCCATGACGCGTTTGACCCAGACGTCAGCGCCAGCCAAAGCGCGCCGTACGCAAAGTCTTAGTGTCGGATCGTCGGCAGTTGGTTCTCACTACTCCCAAAAACCAAACCGCCCGCCTGCGGGGTGCGCAAGCGGGCGGCTCGGGGCCATCAGGACTTTGGGGGCATGCGCCTGAAGGCTTTGAGAGGTATCAGCCCTGTGGCTGGTCGGCCGGCGGCGGGGTCGGACGCGTCTTGTGCTGGGCCATGAACTGGTCGAACTCTTCCTTGTCTTTGGCGTGGCGCAGACGGTCGAGGAAGTTCTTGAATTCGACCTGCTCCTCCTCGAGCCGCTGCAGCGTCTCGGTGCGGTATTCGTCGAAGGCGCGGTTGCCGGAGGACGGCGGGCCGAAGCCGAAGCCGAAACCACGGCGCTCCATGCGGCCGCGCATGCGGTCCATCTTGTACTGCATCCGCTCCATCTTGCTCTGCCAGCGATCCTGGTTGCTCCAGCACGACATTCTTCTGCTCCCGAGTGTGAAAAAGAGTAGGGCAAGTCCGATCGGCCACCAGATGATGAAGCCGAGAATGGTCACGGCAATCCAGCCGGGATGCCATGGCGTGTCGAGCATGTGGGGCCGCTCGTACTGTTGCTGCTGGTCCGAGGGGCCGCGCCAGCGATTGACATCAGCGGTGTAGGCCATTTCCCTTCTCCATCACGGCATCTGCCGTTGTGAATGTAAATAACATTTACATAGCTAGACCATCCCGCGATTTTGTCAAGCTGGCGGCCTGACAGGGTCGCGGAATTATTTGCGCAACTTTATTTCGGCTTGCCCCAGGGACCGGCTGGAGGCCCGCCCGGCGGAACGCCGGAACCGGAGGGAGCCTCCGGCGGCACCGGCGGCGGCTCGGCGCTTTTCGCCTGCGGCCTGCGCTCGGTCGGGAAGCCGAGGCCGCGCAGATAGATCAGCACCTCGGCCTCCAACAGCTCATCCGGCGACATCGGCAGTTTTCGCCGCGCGGCATCCCCGCGCGAGAACAGGGAGGCGACGCCATGCGCCATCGACCAGATATGCAGCGCCATCATCATCGCCGGCGGACGCGGCGCACCGGGTGGGGCGAGCGCCGCCAGGCGCTCTGCGGCAGCGCGAATGACGTTAAAAGCGCGCTCGCTTGCGGCCTGGAGCGCCGCATTGGCATCGACCGGCAGGCCGGATTCGAACATCGCATTGTAGAACGCCGGCTCCTCGCGGGCGAAGGCGAGATAGGCCCGGCCGACACGCTCGAACGCGGTGACGGTGTCGGGGCGGCCGTCATCCCAGGCTGCCGTGAGACGCGCTTCGAACTGCTCAAAACCGCGTTGGGCGATCGAGGACAACAGCTCGTCACGGTCGCGAAAATGCCGGTAAGGCGCCGCCGCGCTGACACCGGCCATGCGCGCGGCATCGGCAAAGGTGAAGCCGGCCGCGCCCTTCTCGGCGATCAGGCCGAGGGCAGCCTGCAACAGGGCTTCCTTCAGATTGCCGTGGTGATAGCCGCGCTCGGCGCGGCGCTCTTCCTTGCGCCAGCTCATGTGAACGGCTTTTACATGAGCCGGGCGTGAAGGTCACTAGCACGGTCCGGATTTGATGAACCCGTATTTCCCGCAAGTCCGGGCGGCAGCCCTAGCCACCCGGGATCGGCAGTACCGGCATGATCTCGACGCGCTCGCCGGGGAAGATCGCGAAGTGCGGGTGGTTCTCGAACATCTTCGCGGCGGCCTCGTGCGACGCGGCGCGGACCACGGTGAAGGCGCCCAGCTCGTTGGTGATGTCGGCGATGCCGGCGGCGTCGACCTTCTTGGTCTTGCCGAGCGGGCCGCCCATCGCCTGGATCGCGCCCTGGTGCTTCTCGACCCAAGCCTTCCAGGCAGCCATGCCCTCCTGCTCCTTCGCCTTGCGCTCCGCCTCGGACATCGCGTGCCATGCGGTCCATTTCGGGCTGTTCTTGCTGCCGAGGAAAACGGCAAGGTAGGTATCGGTGCTCATCGGTTCTCTCCCTTCGTTGATGGATAGACGAGGGCCACGAATTTATCCGCGGCCGCCGTGGTCATTTCTTCTTCAGATCACCAAAGCCGGCGGCAGCCTCCTGCACTTCCGGCGAAAAGTCGGCCATCTCCTGCACCTGACGAATCTCGATGACCTCGTTGGCCGAGGCCGGGCACTTCTTCGCCCAGGCAATCGCCTCAGCACGCGAGCCGACCTCGATCATCCAGTAGCCGCCCAGCACTTCCTTGGCTTCAGCGAAGGGACCGTCGGTCACGATGGGCACACCGGTCGCAAACGAGACGCGGGCGCCCGTCGACGGCGGATGCAGGCCGTCCAGCGTGATCAGCACGCCGGCATCCTTCAGCGCCTCGTTGTAGCGCATCATCGCCGCAACGCGTTCAGGATCGAGTTGCACGTCCGCCGGCGCGGTCTCGTAGCCGAGCGGGATCATCAGCATCATGAATCGCATGCGGGGTCCTTGTCTTCGCTGTCCGTACTTACCTAATAAGACGAACGCCCTTTTACGGAACCGACACGGGTTTGAAAATTGTTTTGGAGGTTATTGCGCAACCCTAACGCGGCTGCGGCACGAACCGGCCGTCCTGGAAGGCGGCACCGAAATAGACCTCGATGCGGCGGACCTTGGCGGCGGCGAAGGTGAAGAACTCGGTGTTGCGAAAGCTCCTGCCATCTCTTGCCAGGCAACGATAGGTAACGAAGGCCTCGTCGCCGATGACGAAGACGCGCTCGATATCGTGGCGGGCGATCCAGCCGGTGTCCCTCCAGCAGCGCTCGAAATAGGTCGCCTTGTCGAGATCGTCATCGAACGGGCTGGTGAAGCGGAAGTCGTCGGCGAGCGAATTGCTCACCTGTTGCCGGTCATTGGCGAGATAGGCGGCAAACAGGTTCCGGATCACGCGCTCATGGTCATCGGACATCGATCGCCTCCTCGGCAAGCGTCCCATGGAAGACGGTTCAAGCCCGACCGCGCCGACATCGCCCACACTGCGACAACACGACGCGAAAAATCATCCGACGCGCTTCCGTACAAATACGGCCGAGCTGTGAACTCCGCCGTGCATATGAATCGAGAACGCTCGTGCATTGAGTGACGTGGTCCCTGCAAGTGAAGCTACGGAGCCTGCGCAGTTCTCTGCAAGGGTTTACAATTGTTCAAGAAGCCCGTGCAACTTTTCCGCTTAGGGGCGGGCCGTTGATGCCGCCGATTCGCCGACAGAACATTACGGAGCATCAATTGTTCAATTTCCAGAGCAGCAAGACCCGGCACGCGGTCGCTGAGGTCGAGGCGCTCGACCGGTCGCAGGCGGTGATCGAGTTCGGCCTCGACGGTACCATTCTCGATGCCAACGAAAATCTGCTGAAGATGAGCGGCTATTCGCTCGCGGAGATCAAGGGCAAGCATCACAGTATCTTCGTGAGCCCTGCCGAGCGCGAGAGCGCCCGCTATCGTGATTTCTGGGCCAGCCTGAACCGCGGCGAGTTCCAGACCACGCAATACAGGCGCTACGGCAAGAACGGCAAGGAAGTCTGGGTCCACGCCTCCTACGCGCCGCTGCTCGACGAGAGCGGCAAGGTGATCAGCTTCATCAAGTTCGCCACCGACATCACGGCCTACAAGATGCGGAGCATGGAGGAAGCCGGCAAGCTCGCCGCGATCAGCCGCGCCCAGGCCGTCGCCGTCGTCAACGAGTTCATCGCCACCACCGCCGCCGCGGCCGAGGAGCAGAGCGCGGTGACCGCGGACATGTCGGCGAACATGCAGCGGGCATCTGCGGAACTGTCGTAAGCTTTCTCGGCTCATTTACTCCATCTCCGTCATCCTGAGGCTCACCGTGCAAAGCACGGTGAGCCTCAGGATGAATCGGCCCGGATGCAGCCGGGCCGTCGCCCTTCGAGGGCCGCTACGCGGCCACCTCAGGGTGACGGTTCCGGCACTATGCTCGCAGATCAACCTGCCCTCACCAGGCTCTTCCTCGCCGAGAGGAAAGCACAGTAAAAGGAGCACGCGCCCCTTTTTCGAGACAGGACAGATCAACCAATGCCGCAAGCCCCGCAAAAAGTTGCCCTCGTCACCGGCGCCGCGCGCGGGATCGGGCTGGCGACGGCCAGAAAATTCGTGGCCGAGGGCTGGCGCGTGGCGCTGCTCGACATCGAAGGCGAATTGCTCGGCGGCGCGGCAGCGGAGATCGACCAAGGCGACACGACGCTGGCGCTGACTTGCGACGTCTCGGACGCGACCGCGGTCGGCGCCGCGATGAAGACGATCGAGCAGCGCTTCGGCCGGCTCGATGCGCTGGTCAACAATGCCGGCGTCGCCATGTTCGCGCCCGTGCTGGAGACCAGCGATGCCGACTGGAACAGGATCATGGCGGTCAACCTCACCGGCCCGTTCCTCTGCACCAAGGCGGCCGCGCCGCTGATGCGCGAGCAGGGTGGCGGCGCCATCGTCAACATCACCTCGATCTCGGCCGTGCGCGCCTCGACGCTGCGCTCGGCCTACGGCACCAGCAAGGCCGGGCTTGCGCACCTCACCAAGCAGCTCGCGGTCGAACTCGCGTCGCTCAACATCCGCGTCAATGCGGTCGCACCAGGGCCGGTCGACACCGCGATGGCGAAGCAGGTGCACACCAGGGAGATCCGCGCCGACTATCACGACGCCATCCCGCTCAACCGCTACGGCCTGGAGGAGGAACTTGCGGAAGCGATCTTCTTCCTGTGCTCGGAGCGCGCAAGCTACATCACCGGCCAAATTTTGGCCGTCGATGGCGGCTTCGATGCGGCCGGCATCGGCTTGCCGACGCTGCGCGGCGAACGGCGGAACGGGTAGGCACAAATCTCGTAGGGTGGGCAAAGCGTAGCGTGCCCACCATCTGAACGATTCGAGGCGACAATGGTGGGCACGGCACTAGCGCACCTTTGCCCACCCTACGGGATCGAGTTTGTGGAGACGCCATGCGACGCCTCGCCCTGTTCGTTATATCGATAGCTTTTCTCGGTTCCGTCCCGGCCAGAGCCGAGATCCGCATCATCCAGAGCCCCGGCGGACAGGTCGGGCCGTTCCTCGATCTGTTCGAGAAAGTGCGCGAGAGCGGCGACCGCGTGGTGATCGACGGTCCCTGCCTGTCCGCCTGCACGCTGGTGCTCAGCATCGTACCGGGCGAGCGCATCTGCGTCACCAAACGTGCTGTGCTCGGTTTCCATGCCGCGCGTTCGGTCGACCGGCGCGGACGCTTCTATGCCGAGCCGGAAGCATCCGAAGCCGTGCTTGCGGCCTATCCGGGCCCCGTTCGCGACTGGATCAGCCGCCGTGGCGGCCTCACCTCGCGGTTGCTTTTGCTGAAGGGGCGAGACCTCGCCGCGATCTATCCGCGCTGTCGATGACAATTCGATTGCAGGCGGGGATGTGACCGCGATGAATCCTCCGCTGTTCGGCGATTAGGCAGATCCCGGCGAATTCGGCCCTGCCGGAAACAAATCCGCCTAAGTGCTTCGCAACGCGTGCACAATTTACACGGTTTCCAGCTTTTCCCTGTCGCTTATGATGATGCAGGCCAGACCGAGGCCTACCCGGCTCGCGATGGCTGCGGACCGTCATATCTCGGCAGCGACTGCGGAATATGGTGGTTCCACTTTTTCGAGATCGGTCATTTTCAAATGGTACGCATATGGAGTCCATCGATTTTCGCTACCGCCTGTCGGATCAGGGACGGATCGTCCTCGGCCCGTTGAGCTCGAAGAAACCCTCGAATTCGAGGAGCTGTCGCGGCGCGACCGCGAGGGCCTGATCGACCTGACGTCGGAACTGCGGCTTCTCGAGCTCTACGTGAAGTACATCGGCTCGGACGCCAAGGTCTCGCTCGCACCGTCGGAGCCCGTGTCTCTGGTGAGCGAGTCGCACGCGAGCGAGACGCCGCGACGACGAAGGCCATTGCCGCGACGGCCCTCACGTCAGCGCTACTTTATTGTTCCCATGCTCGTCGTGGTGGGCATGAGCTTCATGCTGATTGCGCTGTTCATCAGCTGATGCATGGCGTCATGCGTCGACAACCATAAACAGTGTGAACCGCGTCACACCACGGCCAAGTTGATCTGGCATACAGTGAACGAAGCGACACCGATGTCCGCAGGGGATTCATGACCAGCATCAGCACCGACGGACATGCCGGTTCGCAAGCTCAGTCATCATTTTCGCGGAAAGGAAGCGATCAGGTCATCACCCTGTCGTTCCTGATCACGAGCGCAGTCGCAACGGTCGGCTGGTTCTACGTGCTCGCACAGGGAGCCGTGGCCGTCGCGAACTGGCTATTCCTCTAGTGGAAAACGATCTGCACGATCGGCGCGAGCTTCACGCTGGCGCAGATCAGCATTCCCCAAAGAGCAAAATTGATTTGTAGCGCCGCCGCCATCGGTCGCTCCCTTCCAAGTCACGCCCGCCCCAATTTGTAAGTATTGTGAATAAAGTTAGCGATTCTGGCGCAAATTTCACAGCCTAATCTTGCGCCAGTTGTTGTGCGATGCAATTCGCTTCATGTCACAAAGGCGCTCGTGCGGTTCTCGCAAAGTGAATCGGGCGCACGAATCTCCTTTCGGCCATGCCGGCGACGTCGTTTTCCCTTAAGTCCCGGGTAAGCGTCGCGATGCAAAGTTTTCCGCGCTGATTTGAATGGCACACCGCACGGCAGGTTCGGCATGGCTCGACACATTCTCGTCTTGCTCAGTTTTTGCGCAGCGCTCGCGGGATGCGCAAGCGCGCCGGCGGCGGAGCGTCGCCCGATCGCGTGGGACGGACTCGGTCAGGATCCCAATCGTCCTGCTGTCACAAAACGCCGCCTTGCCAATCACGGAGCTCCAGAGAGCGATCCCAATGTGGAGCGGCAAAGGGCGCTGGGCACGCTGCGTCCCTATTCCGACGCATGGTGGGCTGTCCAGGACGAGATCGAGGCCGAGAATGACAGGCAACTCGGCTCGAAGCTCGTGATCTGCCGCAGCTGCGTGACGCAGCCGCCGGGCGAGGACGTGACCGGATCGATCCGCTGACGAGGCGCGCTCCCTCTCTCACGACAATGGAGAGAGGAAGCTGCAGCTCGGGGAATCAACGGAGCCTTGCGCTCACATTCCTTCAGCGGGACAGTTCACCATCCAGGGAATGCCGAACTTGTCGACGCACATGCCAAAGCCCTTGGCCCAGAACGTCTTGCTGAAGGGCATGGTGACGGTGCCGCCGTCGGCGAGCGCGTTGAACTTGCGCTCGGCATCCGCAACGTCGGTGATCGTCAGCGAGATCGAAAAGCCCTGCGGCTTCTGGACATGCTCCGGCGGCGCGTCTGACGCCATCAGCACGCTGCCGCCAGGGAGCGACATTCGTGCATGCATGATCATCTTCTCGCGGCCTGGCGAGGGCTGCATATCCGGCGGCCCCTCGGAGGCACGCAGCATCATCTCGATCTTGCCGCCGAGAACCTTGGCGTAGAAGTTGAATGCCGCTTCGCAGGTGTCCTGATAAAACAGATAGGGATTGAGCATCGTTCTCTCCTGTTCGCTTCTCTGGGCCATGACCGGCCCTACTTCTCGGTCAGCTTCTTCAGGCTGACGAGGCCGGCCTCAAAATCCTTGCCGATCATGCTGTCCATGTTGATGAAGACCTGCATCAGCTTGGACATGAAGGGCGCCGGACCGTACATCGCCCACGTGACCAGTGTGGCATCGCCTTGCGGCACAAAGGTGAACTCGGCGGTGTTGTGGCCCTCGAAAGGCCGCTCGAAATCGAGCTTGATGCGGAGTTTCGACGCCGTGCTCGCCTCGAGAATCTCCATATGGCCGGCGCCGACATTGTTGTTGCCGTCCCAGGCATAGGTCGCGCCCTTCCCAGCCGCAGTTCCTCCGAAGGTGCGCTTCATGGCGGGATCGCGCCCCTCATAGGGCGACCAGCTGGTCCAGAAGTGAAAAT
The DNA here is from genome assembly GCF_036924495.1 of Bradyrhizobium sp. AZCC 2230. Taxonomy (NCBI): domain Bacteria; kingdom Pseudomonadati; phylum Pseudomonadota; class Alphaproteobacteria; order Hyphomicrobiales; family Nitrobacteraceae; genus Bradyrhizobium; species Bradyrhizobium sp. AZCC 2230. The sequence goes on from NZ_JAZHRS010000001.1 coordinate 5,128,193, forward strand.
CGGAGACGAGCGGATAGATCGCCTCGGCCGGCGCCTTCAGCGCGAGCGAACGCTCGACACGGAATGTGCCGGGTTTTGTGAGGGCGAAGACGAGGATGCCCGCGACCCCGACCGCGAGCACGATGGCGACAATGGCAATAGCTTTCAGCATGAAGGACTCCCTGGATACGGGATTAAGACGAAGGGAGACGGCGGGGGCCGACAATTGCCGGAACGAAATTTCGGCCGTCGCTTTGCCCGTCACTTGGCCTTCGCGCCCTGCCTGGCGCCGCCATTGGCTCCTTTCGGCTGGCTGTCCCTGATCAGCCGATCAATGTGCATGCGGATGTGGGCCGCCTCGGCCGAGGTGTTGGCGAGCGCGATGGCGCGGTCGAAGGCGACGCGGGCCTCGTCGTTGCGGCCGAGCTGCATCAGGAAGGCGCCGCGCACGCCATAGAAATGAAAATAGTTGGCGAGCTTTGGCGCCAGCGGCTCGATCAGGTCGAGCGCGGCTTGCGGCCCGCGCACCTTGGACACCGCGACCGCGCGGTTGAGCGTCACCACCGGCGAGGGCTGCACCACTTCGAGCGCACCGTAGAGCAGGTCGATCTGGGTCCAGTCGGTCTCGTCCGGCGTCGACGCGCGCGCATGCAGCGCGGCGATCGCGGCCTGAATCTGGTAGGGCCCGCTGCGGCGATGGCGCATCGCCTTGTCGATCAGCGCCAGCCCCTCCGCGATCATGTTGCGGTTCCACAGCGCGCGATCCTGGTCATCCAGGAGAATGAGCGAGCCGTCCTTGGCGAAGCGCGCGTCGCTGCGCGCGTGCTGCAACAGGATCAGGGCCGTCAGGCCCATGATCTCAGGCTCGCTCTGGAACAGGCGCAGCAACAGCCGCGCCAGCCGGATCGCTTCCTCGCACAGCGGCTTGCGGATCTCGGCCGTGTCGCCGCTAGCCGAATAGCCCTCGTTGAAGATCAGATAGATCATCGCGGCGACGCCGACGAGCCGCTCGGAGCGCTCGACCGGCCCCGGTGTCTCGAAAGGTGTCCCGGCTTCCGCGACCTTGGCCTTGGCGCGGGTAATGCGCTGCTCCATCGCGGCGTCCGAGACCAGGAAAGCGCGCGCGATCTGCTTGACTGTCAGGCCTGAGACGATGCGCAGCGCCAGCGCGATCTGCTGCGTCGCCGGCAATTGCGGGTGGCAGCAGATGAACATCAGCCGCAAAATGTCGTCGCGGTAGTGCGAGCCGTCGAGCCGCTCGGCGAGCGCGCCTTCGGCATCGTCGAGATCCGAGATCGCCTGGTCGTCCTCGGGCAGCGGCTGCTGCTTGCGGTTGCGGCGCACCTCGTCGATCGCGACGTTGCGGCCGACCATGATCAGCCAGGCCGCGGGATCGCGCGGAGGCCCGTTCTGCGGCCAGGTCTTGAGCGCGCGCAGGCAGGCGTTCTGAAACGCCTCCTCCGCCGTATCGAGATCGCGGAAATAGCGTAGCAGCGCACCCACCGCCTGGGGTCGCGCCGAGGTCAGCGCGGTCTCGATCCAGCCGGTGTCGGCTTCGCTCACGCTGAAATTCCCCCGGGCCTGAACACGCCGACGGGCCGCACCTCATAGGCGCCACCGGGATTGGCAGCTCCAAGGTCGCGCGCAACGTCGAGCGCCTCGTCGAGATTCTTGCAGTCGACGATGTAGAAGCCGAGCAGTTGCTCCTTGGTCTCGGCATAGGGGCCATCGAGCACCAGCGGCGGGTCTTCCTTGCGCAAGGTCGCCGCCGCGGTGGTCGGCAGCAGCCGCGCCACCGGGCCAAGCCGGCCCTGCTGTGTGAGCTTATCCTGCACCACGGCGAGCTTCTTCATCACGGCCTCGTCCTGGTCCTTGCTCCAGGAGCCGACGAAGTCCTCGTCGTGATAGCAAAGGATCGCATAAAGCATGGGCAGCACCTTCCCTGAACGCTTGTTTTAAAGACGATCCACTATGCCCCGCCCCGACAGGGCTGCGGAAAAAAATTGCAAGAAAAATCCGACGGATCGTGCCAAGGAGGGCCTTCAAAAGCGGAACCCGACGAGGCACTTAGAATGACCAAAGGCACACTGGCCGTCCTGATCAACAGCACGCAGCAGAACTGGCTGCCGGAGCGCTGGAAGGCCCGGTTCGACGCGGTCTGCGGCGGCCGTCGTGTCGTGCTGCTGCCGGCTGCCGGGCTCGATCCGGCCGAGGTGCACTATGCCGCGGTGTGGAAGCCGGTACCGGGCGACCTCGGCTCTTTTCCGAATCTGCGGGCGATCTTCAATCTCGGCGCCGGCGTCGATGCGCTGATGGCGGACAAGAGCCTGCCCAACGTGCCGCTGGTGCGCGTCGCCGTGCCCGATCTCACCAACCGCATGACCGAATATGTCGTGCTGCACGTGCTGATGCACCACCGCCAGGAGCTTTACCTGCGGGACTCGCAGCGCGCCAAACGCTGGGAGCCGACATATCAGTGGCCGGCGAGCGCGGTCACGGTCGGCATGATGGGGCTCGGCACGCTGGGCGCTGATGCCGCCGACGTGCTGCGGCGGCTCGGCTTCCGCGTCGCCGGCTGGAGCCGTAGTCCGCGCACGATCGAGGGCGTCGAATGTTTCCACGGCACAGCCGGAATGGATGCGTTCCTGCGCAAGACCGACATTCTGGTGTCACTGTTGCCGCTGACGCCAGACACAAACAGCATTCTCAACCGCGACGTCTTCACAAAGCTCAACCGCACGAGTCCGCTCGGCGCGCCCGTGCTGATCAATGCCGGCCGCGGCGGCTTGCAGAACGAAGCCGACATCCTGGCCTGCCTCGACGACGGCACACTGGGCGCGGCCTCGCTCGACGTCTTCGTGCAGGAGCCGCAGCCAAAGGACAGCCGGTTCTGGACCCATCCCAAGGTCGTGCTGACCCCGCACAACGCCGCCGACACGGACGCGGATGCGATCTCGGCCTATGTCGCCGAGCAGATCGCAACGTTCGAGGCGGGGGGCGCGCTGGAGAATGTCGTGGATCGCGGGCGGGGGTATTAAAGCTCCATAGCCCCTCCACAACCCCCGCTCCATCCTCCCCGTTCACCCTCTCTTAGCGAGAAGTTGATAGGCATTGTTAATCAATGCTCATCGAACGGGTCGGACATGCGCTCTCCCCTCGGCCTCAGGATGCGGATCACGGTGGCGCTGGCGCTGACGGCAGCGGCCACCGCACTGATTGCGGTGCTCGGGGCCATGTGGATCATCGCGGGCATCATCGACCGCGCCGACCAGCGCGAGCTGCACAGCCATTATGATGCGCTGCTGTCGCGGATCGCCGAAGAGTCCCATCGCGCCGCCGCCATGAGCGCGGTCGTGGCTGCGATGCCTGCGACGCAGGAGGCGATGGCCAGGCAGGATCGCGAGGCGCTGGTGCGCCTGTTCGGGCCGGTGTTCGCCGCCACCAAATCGGAGTACGGCGTCGAGCAATTCCAATTCCACACGCCGCCTGCGACCTCCTTCCTGCGCGTGCACCAGCCGGCGAAGTTCGGCGATGATCTCTCGAGCTTCCGCAAGACCGTCGTCGACGCCAATCAGGAGCACAAGGTCGTCGTCGGCCTCGAAGGCGGCGTGGCCGGGTTGGGCATCCGCGGCGTGGTGCCGATTGCACAAGCCGGCAAACATCTCGGCTCGGTGGAATTCGGCCTGACCTTCGGCCAGTCCTTCCTCGACGATTTCAAGACCAACCGCCATGTCGACATCGCCTTCCATCTCGCCGACGGTTCGGGCTTCAAGCTGTTCGGCGGCACGCTGAAGGGCAAGAGCTTCTTCGACGCGGCCGATTACGGTCGCGCCGCCGGCGGCGGCTTCACCGTGATGCAGGCCAAGCTCGATGCGACGCCGATCGCCGCGCTGCTGGGGCCGATCAAGGATTTTTCCGGAAAACCGCTCGGCGCCGTCGAGCTGGTGATGGACAATTCCGATTACGAGGCCTCCGCCGACCGCGCCTGGATGCTCGCAATCGCGATCGCCGCGCTCGGGCTCATGCTGGCTGCGATCGTCGGCTATCTCATTGCCCGCGGCATCTCGCGGCCGATCCTCTCCATCACCAGCGTGATGCGCGAGCTCGCCGACGGCCGGCTCGACGTCGCCGTCCCCGAAAGCAAGGCGAACGACGAAGTCGGCGCGATGGTGAAGGCGGTCGCTGTGTTCCGCGACAACGCAGTGAATTTCAGCAAGCTCCAGGCCGATCAGCTCGAGGCCAAGGCGCAGTCCGAGGCGGAGAAGCGGCGCGCCTTTGCCGCGCTCGCCGACAATTTCGAGGCCAGCATCCGCGACGTCGTCACCACGGTGTCCTCGGCCGCGGTCGAGATGGAGCACACCGCGCGCTCGATGTCCGATATCGTCGCGCAGTCGCGCAATCAGACCCGCGCGGTGTCGTCGGCCTCGGCGCTGGCCTCGGAGAACGTGCAGACGGTGGCAGCCGCAGCCGAAGAATTGTCCTCGTCGATGACCGAGATCAGCCGGCGGCTGGCGCATGCGACCGAGGTCGTGGGCAAGGCCGCCAGCGACGGCCGGCAGTCCAACGAGCGGGTGCAGAGCCTGGCCGACGCCGCGCAGAAAATCGGCGACGTCGTCTCCTTCATCAACAGCATTGCGGGCCAGACCAATCTGCTGGCGCTGAATGCGACGATCGAGGCGGCGCGCGCGGGCGAAGCCGGCCGCGGCTTTGCCGTGGTCGCCTCCGAAGTCAAGGCGCTCGCGACCCAGACCGCAAAGGCGACGGAGGAGATCGGCGCGCAGGTGACGGCCGTCCAGGGCGAGACCACCGGCGCCGTCGAGGGCATCCAGTCGATCTGCGCGACGATTCAGCAGGTCGACGAAATCTCCGCCGCGATCGCGGCGGCCGTCGGCCAGCAGGGCACGGCAACGCAGGAGATCGCGCAGAACGTCCAGCAGGCAGCCGCGCGCACCGGCGAGGTTTCGCAGAACATCGCAGGCGTCACCCACGGCATCGCCGCCACGGGCACGGCCGCGGAAGAGGTGCTGGTCTCGGCGATCGAGCTGTCAAAGCAGTCGCAGCGCCTGCGCGACGAGGTGGATCGCTTCCTGGCGCAGATCCGGGCGGCGTAATTAGGCGACGGCTAAGGCTTAGCCCCCACCATCACGTCAATCGCGCCCTTCACGATTCCCTCCAGCTCCTTGCGCGAGACGCGCGCGCGGGAGCGGATGGCGATGGTGTGGATGGTAGCGGAGGCGAGTTGCGCGAGCACGGCAGGATCGGCGCTCGCAGGTAGCTCGCCGTTCTCCTTGGCGCGGCGGAAGCAGTTGGCGAATGCCTTGTCGAGCTCGGTCAGGCCCTCCAGCACCATGGCGCGAATCTCGGGATCGCTCACCGCTTCGGACGCCGCGGTGACGACCGTGAAGCAGCCGCGCGGGCCGGTTTCGCCTGACAGATAAATGTTCAGCGCGGACGCATAGATGCGCGCAAGCCGCTCGCGCACCGGCATCTCCTCGCGAAAGATCGCGACCATCGAGGCGCGCGCATCCTCGCGGTAGCGCTGATAGCTCTTGATGTAGAGCTCGCGCTTGTCGCCGAAGGCGCCGTAAAGGCTCGGCCGGTTCATGCCGGTGGCCTCGCTGAGATCGTCGAGCGATGTCGCGGCAAAACCCTGCTTGCGGAAGAGATCGAGTGCCTTGCCGAGCGCGATTTCGGGCTCATAGGCGCGCGGCCGCCCGCGGCGCTTAGGTTCGCTGCGGCGCTCGGGTTCGCCGCGTCGCTCGGGCTCAGTGGCAGCAGCTGGCGGCTTTGATTTTTGTACCATGTCGCAAATTAATCCTTGACCGACCCCATATTATGCAAGATGGTACAAAAATCAATCTGGCCAGGTTGAGCGACACTCACAAAGAGAATTGCCCAAGGAGGCCCACGATGGATCTTTATTTCTCGCCGCTCGCCTGCTCCATGGCGACGCGCGTCGCGCTCTACGAGGCCGGCGCCGAGGCGAATTATCTCGAAGTCGATCCGCCGACCAAGACGGTGTTGAAGGACGGCTCCGACTTTCGCACCGTCAATCCGATCGGCCTGGTACCGACGCTGCGCACCGACGATGGCGTGGTGCTGACCGAGAACGCCGCGATCCTGCAATACGTCGCCGACCGTTTTCCGCAATCCGGCCTCGGCGCCACGGCGGGCATCGATCGCACGCGACTGCATCAATGGCTTTGCTTCATCGGCACCGAGCTGCACAAGGGCCTGTTCGTGCCCGTGCTCGACCGCAAGGCGTCGCAGGACGTGAAAGCCTACGTGCTGGAGAAGAACCTGTCGCGGCTCGACTATCTCGACAACTACCTGAAGGGGCGCGAGTTCCTGCTCGACCATTTCAGCGTTGCCGATGCCTATCTCGTCACGGTCATCAACTGGACCATGGCGACGCCGCCGATCGAGCTTTCGAAATGGCCGAACGTGAAGGCCTATTACGAGCGCCTGCGCCAGCGGCCGTCGATCGTGAAAGCGATCGCGGAGGAGTTCGAGCTGTACAAGGCCGAGCAGGCGCGGAAGAAGGCGGCGGCGTAGCGACATCGAAATAACCCGCCGTCCCCGACCGGGACGGCGGTAGCTACCTCGGCGCTTGCAGTACGACCCCGTAGCGGCCGTATATCCGATCGATCGTTCCGTCGTTTCGCAATCGCTCAAGCGCGCCATCGATAGCTTCGCGCAACGCATCATCGGGACGGACCATGCCGACGGCGACGTTCCAGTTGAGATCGGCCACGCTCTCGTCGCGATCCAGAATGCGGAGCGCCTTGTCTGGATGCGTCAGATTGAAATAGCTCGCCACCGTGGGTGTGACCGCAGCGGCATCGATCTCATGGTTTGACAGCGCGTCGAGGCTGTCGCTCTCGAAGCCGAAGGTCGACGTCGGCACGTGCCGTTGACCGATGATCATGGCTGCGACGGATCCGACCTGCACCCCCACCTTGGTATGCTCGTTGAGGCCCTGGAACGAGGCGAGCGTGCTGGATGACGGCACGGCGAGCGCGACACCCGTGCGATAGTACGGTTTTGAGATCCTCAAGCGGGTTTCGCCTTGCGCCTCGCGGTCGGCGATGACATCCAGCAGAATGTCGCAGCCGGCGCTTCGCATCTGATACTGGGTGATGATCCAGTCGAGTCGCAGCGAGACGCCGAGCTCGCGTGCCAGCGCGCCGCCCAACTCGATCTGAAATCCCGGAGGGTCACCGGCCTTGTTGGCGAAGGGCAGCGAGTTAGGGTGGACGCATAGTCCGAGCACACCGGAGTCGTGGATCGCACCGAGGGAACGGGCCTGCGCCACACCAATTAGTCCAACCAGGGCGCCGACCACGAAGTGGAGACAGGTCTTCATGAGATTTCCGGTGTGGATCAGTACTGGTTTGCCGGTTTAGCCCTCAGTTGGCTTCAGGGCACGGATGTATTTGACAATCTCGTCGATCTGCGCATCGCTGAACGCCGCGCCGAAGGCGGGCATCGCGCCTTCCTTGCCGTTCTTGATGCGGTTGCGCATGAAGTCGTCATCTCGCTTGGTGTCCATGAGCTGCGGCCCCTTGCCCGCGGCACGACCGCCGGCGGAGTGACACCAGCCGCAGGTCGTCGCGAACAACTGTCCGACATCGAGCTCTCCACTATCCGGTGCGGGCGGCGGAGGCTGCTGCGCGCGAGACGGCAATGCTGAAATCGTGAGAAGCACGGCAAGTGTCGGCGTCGACAATGTCGTAATGTTCCGAGCCAATCGCATACCGGCTAAACCTACCTCTCAGGAATCCGATTCGCGTCGAGGCTCATCAGCCCCGCTTTGATGGGAGGGAGCGGCGTCACGCCGTTCCCTCCCGGCGTCACGAGGGCCCTATTTCAGACTGTAAACGACGAGCGCGCCGTCGTCGCGCGGCATGCTCTTGTAGACGCCGCCGAAGGTCGGCGCGTAGTCGTCCGAAGCCATGCCGCCGAAGCCGGCGACGACCGCTACGTACTGCTTGCCATTGGCGGAATAGCTGATGATGCCGCCCTGATGGCCGGTGCCGTCGCCGTGGCTCCACAGCTCGGCCCCGGAGTCGGCATCGTAGGCATGAACTGTGCCCCGCGAATCCGGCACGAACACCAGATTGCCTCCGGTCGACAATACGCTTCCGAGCGGTGGCTCAGGGAAGCGGACTTCCCACTTCTTGGCGCCGGTGATGGGGTCGCGCGCGTCGAGATGGCCATAGATCTCACCGCCAGGCGGCGGCGCGATCTTGAAGTCGGCGCCGATGTTGAGCTGAGCCTGAGGAGCAACGATCGGAGTCGTCTTCTGAACCTCGAGCGTCATGCACCATTCCTGGCCGAGCTTGTAATAGAGCCCTGTCTTCGGGTTGTACGACCCGGCGTTCCAGCTCACCCCACCGGAAATGTGCGGGCACAACGGCTCGGAAACCTTGCCGGCGGAGAAGTCGCGACGGCCGATCAGCTCACCCGTCTTGGGATCAATGTCCTTGACGAAATTGCTGTTCTGCGTGATCCGCCACACGTTCTTGACGCCGAGGTTACGGTCATAGACGAAAATGTATCCGCTCTTGTTCGGATGGACGATGTACTTCTGGCCGTCGCGATCGAGCATAACGAACTCGCCGACCGCGCTGTCGAAGTCCCAGGCGTCGTGAGGCAGCTCCTGGTGATAGGATTTCAGCTTGCCGGTATCGATATCGAGCGCGATCACCGAGGTGGTGTAGAGATTGTCTCCCGGACGCGCGCCCTGTGTCTTGTAATCGGCTCCCGACCAGTCGTAGAGCGGCGCCGGGTTGGCAGTGCCCCACAGGATGGTGTTGTTCTCAGCATCGTAGGTGCCCGGCATCCATCCGCCGCCGCCGCCGGTGCGCCAGGAGTCATTGCCCCAGGTCTTCATGGCCTCGTCGGTGCCAGCAACCGTCAGGAATTCCCATTTCTTCTTGCCGGTGGTGGCATCAACGCCGAAGATCGGACCCCGGCCCGGCCATTCGCCGCCCTGCGCGCCGATCACCACCGTGCCTTTGGCGTAAAGCGGCGCTCCGGTGAACCCAACGGTCAGCTTCTGGGAATCAATCAGCTTGGTGTCCCACATGACCTTTCCGGTCTTCATGTCGAGCCCGATGAGATGGCCATCCATTGTCCCCACATAGACCTTTCCCTCTCCGAGGGCGGCACCGCGATTGTAGGGCGAATGGGTCTGCCGCGCGACCAAGGCTTCATCCAGCTCGGGGAAGTAGGACCAGATCACCTCGCCGGTAGCGCCGTTCAGCGCAAAGGTGCGGCTATAGGAGCCGGTGTAGTAGAGCACGCCATCGGCCGCGAGCGGCATCGATTGCAGCCCCCGGGTCGAACGCCCGGGGATGTGGATCCAGGCGACCCCCAGATTGCTCACATTACCGGTATTGATCTGTGACAGAGGACTGTAGTGATACGACTTGTATGAGCCGTGATAGGTGAGCCAATCGTTCTGACCGCCTGCCTCGATCCGGGCAGTATCCACGGCTTGAGCCCACGCAGCCGACGCCGCAAGTGTCGCAGCGACGAGAACAGGTAAGCCCGAGTAAAGCCACTGCTTCCTCATATGCACTTCCTCCCGCTTTGTGTTTGTGGATTGCGTCTTGCAAGCGCCGCAGCGAGGGGTGTCCGCAGTTCAGTACACGTCGATTGTTCTCCGTCGGACATGAGCTGCCAACGAATATCCCCCCCTTTCGGCGCATAGTCCCAAAGGAGTTACGTTCACTGGAGTGGTCGCTATTGCACTTCTGCTCGCGGGCATAGCGTACGCCGGATCGCAGGGAGTGCAAAGACGGAACGGACGCGCGGCGCGAATTCGACGCACGAGGGCGCATTTGAAACGGCAGCGGCACTGACCGTTTCGTCTCAATCGACGGACTGACGCAGGTTAGCCGTAAAGCACATTCGGCACCATGGCGATGCTCGGTCAGATCGACGGCGGCAGCGCGAAGTCGATCATCATGACGAGATAGAGCGGCGCGACACAGGCGATGGAGTCGAGTCAACTCACCCCGCGCGCCCATAGATCGCCACGGCATTGTCTGAAGACACCAATCCGCTCTCGATGTCGTCGCGCACGCTTTCCGGCGCACGCTCCCGAGGATCGCCGATGCCGGCGCCACCCGGGGTCATCACCACCAGCCGGTCATCCGGCGGAATGGTCTGAAAGCCCTTGCCGCGCATCTTCTGGCCGGACTTCAGGCCGACATAACCGGCCTCGCCGTTCTGGCCGCCATCGCGTCCGCGTGGCGGATGGTCGATGCGATCGAACGCCGCGAGAATGTCGAAGGGCGCATCGATGCCGGTGCCGACCTCGATGATCTGGCCGAGGCCGCCGCGTGTGCGCCCTGCTCCGCCGGAATCCGGACGCAGCTCCTTGCGCCAGAAGATCAGCGGCGTCTGCGTCTCGGCGATCTCGACCGGCGTGCCGCGCACGCCGCTGGGATAGGCGGTCGCGGACAAGCCGTCCTTGCCGAAACGCGCGCCGGTGCCGCCGTTGGACGTGACCGCCATCGAGAACCCGTAATTGCCGCCGACGCCCGAGCGGGTCTGGCCGCGCACGTTCAGATTCCACAGGCACGAGGTGCCTTCCGCGGGCACGCGCTCGGGAATGATCTGGCGCAGGCAGCCGAACACGACATCGGGCAGCATCTGGCCGACGATGTGGCGCGACGCCACCGGCGCCGGCTTCGGTGCGTTGAGGATTGCTCCCGACGGCGCCGACACCGTTAGCGGCGAGAGCGAGCCAGCATTGTTCGGGATCTGCGAGGCGACGACGCAGCCGAGGCCGAACATGGTATAGGCCGTAGTGTAGGAGAGCGGCACGTTGATGCCGAACTTTGAAGCCGCGGAGGTGCCGTCGAAATCGACGTGAATGCCGGCATCCGAAATCGTCAGCGTCGCCGCCAGCGTGACTGGCGCATCGTAGCCGTCCACGACCATGCTGTTGCGCCAGCTTCCCTTCGGCAACTTCGCGATCTCCGCGAGCACAGCCTCGCGCGAGCGGTCGCAGATGTAGTCGCCGAGCTCGTCGAGCGTGTCGATGCCGAACTCGGTCATCATCTCGACCAGGCGCTCGCAGCCGACGTCGTTGCAGCCGGCGAGCGAATAGGTGTCGCCCTCGGTGTCGATCGGCAGCCGCGTGTTGGTGCGGATCATCGCCATCAGCGTCTCGTTGACGACGCCCTGGTCGATCAGCTTCAGCATCGGGATGTAGAGCCCCTCCATGAACACGTCGGTGGCGTCGGGACCGAAGCCGATGCCGCCGATGTCCATGAGATGGCTCGTGCAGGAGAACAGCGCGACGATCTTGCCGTCCTTGAAGCAGGGCGTGGTGACGACGAAGTCGTTGAGATGGCCGGTGCCCATCCAGGGATCGTTGGTGATGTAGGCGTCACCTTGCTTCATCGTCTCGAGCGGGAAGTGGTTGATGAAGTGCTTGACCGATTCCGCCATCGAGTTGACGTGGCCGGGCGTGCCCGTCACGGCCTGCGCCAGCATCCGCCCCTTAAGATCGAACACGCCGGCGGAGAGGTCGCCACATTCGCGCACGATCGGGCTGAACGCGGTGCGGAGCAGCACCTGCCCCTGCTCCTCGACCACGGCGATCAGCCGGTGCCACATGATCTGGAGGTCGATCAGGCTCGCGCCTTTTGCCTTGCTCATGATCAGGCCGCCTTCCGTTCCATGACGATGCTGCCGGCACCGTCGATATGCGCATCAAAACTGTTCGAGACGAAGGTGGAGGTTTCGTCCTCGGCGATCACGGCAGGACCCGCAATCGTCGCGCCCGGTGCCATGTCCTCGCGGCGGTAGAGCGGGATCTCGGTCACTTCTCCAGCCCGGCCGTCGAAGAATTTGCGGCTGCCGGAGGCCTTGCCCGCGGGCTTGCGCGTGACGGCGGCGACAACAGAGGGATTGCGCGCGTCCGTCGTAGCGAGCACCGACCAGCTCAGCACCTCGATCGCGGCGCCCGGGATCGGACGCTCGAACATCGCCGAATAATCCGCCTCGAATTTCTGGCGCAGGCCGGCGAGATCGGCTGATGTCAGCGGCCGGTTCGGCAGCTCGACGGTGATCTCATGGCCCTGGCCGACATAGCGCATGAACGCCGCGCGGCGTTCGCGCACCGGCGCGCCGGCCGCACCTGGCTCGACCAGCGCACGCGCTTCAGTCACCATGTCCCGAAGCAGGTCGGAGACCGCGCCCGTGTCGAAATCGTCGAGCCGGACGTGGCGGCTGCGCACGAGTTCATAGGCGATGGGCGCCGCGAGGAATCCGACTGCCGAACCAACGCCGGCATTCGACGGCACGATCACCCTGGAAACGCCGATCTTCTCGGCGACACGCGCGGCATGCAGCGGCGCGGCACCGCCAAAGGCGATCAGCGTGTGCTGGCCGACGATCTCGCCGCGCTCAACCGCGTGCACACGCGCCGCGCTCGCCATGTTCTCGCAGACGACCTCGTGCACGGCATAGGCCGCGGTTTCCGCCGACAGGCCCAGCGGCTCGCCGACCGCGCGCAGCAGCGCCTGCTTGGAAAGCTCCGGGTCGAGCTTGATCGTGCCACCCGCAAAGGCGTCGGGATCGATCATGCCGAGCGCAACGTCGGCATCGGTCACGGCCGGGCGCTGGCCGCCGCGGCCATAGCAGGCCGGTCCCGGTTCGGAAGACGCGCTCTCGGGCCCGACAGTGACACGCTTCATGGCGTCGACATGGGCGATCGAGCCGCCGCCGGCGCCGATCTCGACCATTTCGATCACGGGGATGCGCACCGGCAGGCCGGAGCCTTTGAGGAAACGCGCGGCGCGATCGACCTCGAACACGCGCGAGGTCTCGGGCTGGTATTTTTCGATCAGGCAGATCTTTGCGGTGGTGCCGCCCATGTCGAAGGAGAGCACCTTGCTCTCACCAAGACGCGCCGCGATCTGCGCCGCGAAAATGGCGCCGCCAGCGGGGCCGGATTCGACCAGACGCACAGGAAAGCGCCGCGCCGTCTCGATCGAGGTGACGCCGCCGCCGGAGGTCACGAGATAGATGGCGCCGCGATACTGCTCGACCTGCAAGGCGTCCGCCATGCGGGCGAGATAGCCATCGATCAGCGGCTGCACATACGCGTTCGCGACCGCCGTCGACGTGCGCTCATATTCCCGGATTTCCGGACACACGGCCGATGACACTGTCACGGAGATGCCGGGCATCTCCTCGCCCAAAATCGCGGCGGCGCGACGCTCGTGCTCGGGATTGGCATAGGAATGCAGGAAGGCGATCGCGACGCTTTCGACCTTCAGCTCACGCAATTTCGGCGCGAGTGCGCGCACGGCTGCTTCGTCCAGCGGGAGACGAACGGTGCCATGGGCGTCGACGCGCTCGGGCACGGTGAAGCGAAGGGAGCGCGGCGCCAGCGGCTTCGGCTTGTCGATGGAAAGGTCATACTGGTCGTAACGACTCTCGGTGCCGATATCGAGCACGTCGCGAAAGCCGTCGGTCGCAATCAGCGCGGTCCTGGCGCCGCGCCGCTCGATGATGGCGTTGGTCGCAAGCGTGGTGCCATGAATGAAGACGTCGATGTCGCTGATATGGGCACTCGCGTCAGCGAGAATGAGACGCATCCCGTCGAGCACCGCCTGCTCGGGCCGTTGCGGCGTCGTCAGCACCTTGCGCGTCTTGCGCGCCTCGCCCACATCCAGCACGATATCCGTGAAAGTGCCCCCGATATCGACGGCAAGCCGCACCTCGGCTCCCTCAAGCATTCCGAAACTCTCCGTGCTGATCGACCAATTATCGCGAAAATCGCAGCAATTTCCATACCAGCGACCGCGCCGATGGTGAAGCGCGTGGCACCTATGCGATAGAGGGCGTGCCCGCCTTCCGCGTTCAGAGCAGGAATGCGAGCGCCGCCTCGCAGCGCTCCTCGACCTTGAGCGTCAGGAGATCGTCGGCACGGGTACGCCCGAGATTGATCGCGGCGATCGGAATCTGCCGATCTGCGGCAGCCTTCACGAAGCGGAAGCCGGAATAGACCATCAGCGACGATCCCACGATCAGCATCGCGTCGGCCTGCGCCAGATGGTCCTGCGCGGCCGCGACCACGTCGCGCGGGACGTTCTCGCCGAAGAACACGACGTCGGGCTTGAGGATGCCGCCGCAGGCTTCGCAAGCAGGCACCTTGAACAATGAGAAATCCGCATGCTCCAGATCGGCGTCGCCATCAGGCGCGTCCGCCGCGTCGAGCGTCAGCCATTCCGCATTGGCGCGGCCAAGCGCATCCTGGAATTCATTTCGCGGCGTCTTGGCCCCGCAGCCCATGCAGCGAACCAGGTCGAGCCGTCCGTGCAAATCGATCACCTGCCGGTGGCCGGCGGATTGATGCAGCCGGTCGACATTCTGGGTCAGCAGCATCTCGCACCGCCCGCTCGCCTCGAGCCGGGCGAGCGCGTGATGCGCATCGTTCGGGCGGGCCTGGCCGAACCGCCGCCAGCCGATCAGGCTGCGCGCCCAGTAGCGCTGGCGCGTCTGCTGTTCGGACATGAAGGCCTGGAAGTTGACCGGCTGGGTCCGCTTCCAGTTGCCGTGGCTGTCGCGATAGTCGGGAATGCCGGAATTGGTGCTACAGCCGGCGCCGGTCAGCACGAACAGTCTTTCGTGCCGGCCGACGAAATCCTGGAGCGATGGGTGTGTCATGGCGCAGATGTAGTCTGCGCCGCGGCATTTTGCCAGATCACCCGCGTTCCGGCGGCGATCCGCCGATCATTGCGTTGCGGACGCTGCCGGCTGTTTCGAAGGCCCGCCCGGCTTCGGTGGCGCAGCCTGCTTCTGCGAGATGACGGCCTTGCCCGCGGGCGCTTCGGGCGCAGCAGGCGCCACCGGCGCGGACTGGCCGACCAACAACGACACGCCGAACACGCGCCATTGCCCGTCGACCGGCGCAAACAACAGTTCGAAATTCACCTGCGACGGCACCGACGGAAAAAATCCGGCCATGTGCAACAGACCATTCGGCTCGATCTGCGGCAGCAGCGACAATTGCGGATCGATGACGGCGACACCGGACAGATCGAGCTTGTCGCCGCGCTGCTTGGCGAATATCTCCGCAAGCCTGGCTGCGGTGTTGGCCTGGAAGCCGGGCGCTCCGAGGTCGCGCAGTACGGTGTAGTTGCCGGTCCTGTTGGCCTGATCGAGCGCGAGCAGCGTCGACCGGATCAGCATGAGCACGCCATTGCGGTCGATGTTGGCGGGTTTTGGCGCGGGCTGTTGTTGCGGTGAGGCCGACGGATGCGGTTGCGGCGGCGTCTGCTGCGCAGAGGTCGTCACCGCGCCCAGGATCAGAAGCCCAAGCCCTGCAATCCCCCAACGAAGCGTCATCACGAACGGGTTCTGTTTACCACTGAATCGAAACCGCACCGCGTCCGCCTGCAACGTTACGCTCGAGTCCGACGCCGCCGCCGGCATTGGCAATGATCGCATAGCTCTTGCCGCCGTAGAGCAGCGCAGTCGCGCCGAGCGCAAACGCATTGGCACCCTCGAAATTGCCGTAGCCGGCCGAGAGCGCAAACTTGCGGCCCGCTTGCAGTGCCGGCATCGAACCGGCCGCAAGTGCGACGGCCGTACCGCTGCGCGCTTCGAGCCGGTTGTCCATCACTTGCGACTGCAACGAGGTCACCTGCGACTGCAATGATGTGATGCTCGCCGGGTTGAAGCTCGACGTCGCTAGGTTGCCGGCCGCATCGGTGGTGACGAAGGAGACTGGTCCACTCTGCGCGGCAAGGCTTGCCGCCGATGCAACGCCGGCCATGCGATAGGTGTTGCTCGCCGTGCCGATTGCGACCTGATTGGCGGCGGTCGCCGTTGCGCCGGCGCCGACAGCAGTGGAGTTCGAGAATCCCGCGGTCGCGCCAGAACCGATTGCCGTCGCGCTCGCGGCGGACGCAGTGCTGCCCTGTCCATAGGCCGTCGCGCCGGCGGCGGTAGCATTGCTGCCGGCACCGATTGCGGTGGCATTGGATGCCGAGGCAACAGCACCATTGCCGAATGCCGAGCTGCCCGCGGCGGCACTGGCCTTCGCGCCATCGCCGACGGCGGTGTTGCCGAGCGCCACCGCCGAATCTGCGCCGATGGCAATCGATCCGGTCGAAACTGCACCGGTGCCGATGGCAATCGCATTGGCGCCGGTGCCGGCGGTTGCGCCGTCGCCGATCGCGACGGCGCTCGCCCCGGTGGCGTGGGAGTTGTTGCCGGCCGCGAAGGAATTGCCGCCGCTTGCGGTCACCGCGTTGCCCAGGGCGAGGGCATTTGTTGTGCTGGCGCTGGCTCCGCTCCCGATCGCAGTGGCAGATGCCCCCGCTGCGACGCTGCCCAGGCCGACCGCGATCGATTTGTCGCCGTTGGAATGTGCGCCTACGCCGGCGGCTCCGTCGCCACCACCTCCGATCGCCACGCTGTAATTTCCGGACGCGGAGGCAGCCGTTTCGACACCACCAATGGAACCGCCGCCGCCCATCGCGGTGCTGCCGACGCCCGCCGCGGTGCTGGAGGCGCCGGTCGCCGTGCTGTAGTCAGCGCTTGCTTTAGTGCCGGCACCGCTCGCCGTGCTGGACCCGCCGCTTGCACGGGAGGAGGCGCCGGTCGCCGTGCTGCTCTCTCCGGACGCCCCGCTGTCAAAGCCGATTGCCGTGCTGCCCTCTCCGGACGCCGCGCTCAGCCCACCGACTGCCGTGCTGACGGCACCGGTTGCGTTACTGATACCAATCGCCCGTGCTGCCGGCACCGGTCGCCTCCCCGCCACAAGCGACGCCATTGAGTAGCGCAAGACCGAGGGGGGCGCCTGTCCCTGCCTGGCCGCAGACCCCTTGCGCGGCAGCGGGCACCTGATCAACTGCCAGGACGAAGATTGCGGTCAACATGCAGACCGCCGCGGCGCCAGCGAAAGATTTGATCAGACGAAACATCGCTTTAGTGACCCCCACGAGGCATTTGCGCTCCCAGCTCCAAAGCGCCAGCCGATCCTGATCAGTCGGTTGACCGGTTGCCGCCAACGCGACTGTGGGCAAAGGCGACAGGCCGGACATCAACCGTTCGGTTGAGTTCGCCTGTGCCTGCAGCGCCGACGGCCCGGTTTTTTACAACTGTTGCTGGATTGCATCGCAATGCTTCCGTCAGACCTTGTGGGGACCGACGTCATGTTTGTGCTTGTGGAGAAACCGGGCGAGCTGTCCACGGAGCGCCGCTGTCTCCAGCAATGTTCCAACCGACCCGGCGGTGTCGAAAATCTCCCGCTGAAGCGTCGTCGGCAAGGAATTCCATTGCATGATGATGGCCGCGCCGAGACACCGCAAAACATGCTCTTCTTCCGCCGCGAGGGCTGCGCCGCGCGAACGCTCCGCCTCCCCGGCGTTGACTGCATCCACGTAATTATCCGCGAGGACCTGCTCGTTGTCCGCGCGCAATGCGAGGCTGTCCTGTAGTTTCTCAAATTTGCGGGTATCGTCCTTGCCGGACGAACTCCTGGCCAGTTCGCGGTACGCGGCCGCTCTTGCACGATACTGTAAGAATTTGAACATGCGGGCTCCTTCGTTGAAAGTCTCCGCGTACCCAAGCTGCCACTTGCAGGCTATGCCGGCGTCGAGACGCTCAGAGAAGCCAGTGGAACGTCGAACCTGTACGCGAAGCCGCTCTCCGCATAGGTCAGTTGCACGTTGCCCTGGAGTTGGCGGCCAAGCGTCTCGATCAATTTCGTTCCGAAGCTGCGCTTTGCGGGTGGCTGGATCAACGGACCATCCTTCTCGGTCCAGGTCAGGTGCAAACGTTGCGTCTGCTGGTCGACCGTCCAATGGAGATCGACGCACCCCTTTGGGACCGAAAAGGCGCCATATTTGGTGGCGTTGGTACAAAGCTCGTTGAGTGTCATCGCGACGGCGATCACCGCACCCGAATTGATCCGGATATCGGGTCCTGAAATCGAGAACTTCGACTCATTGCGATCATCGAAAGCTTCGATGGCGCTCCGAACGACCGCGCCGAGATCGGCGTTGGCCCATCTTGTCTGCAAGAGGAGATCGTGTGCCCGGCCGAGTGCCAATAGCCGGCCCTCGATGGCCTGCTGCGCGTGGTCCACGCCTTGCACGTTGCGCAGGCTCTGTGCGACGATCGCGGAAGCGGTCGCAAGTGTGTTCTTGACGCGGTGGTGCAGCTCTTCAAGCATCAATTTCTGTAGCTTGTCGGATGTCTCTCGCTCTTTGGCGTCGATGCCCGCCCTGGCAAGCAGATCGCTCGTATCGATTTCGGCCTGGGCGAGGAGAAGCCGCAGGCTGACATTCTCTGCCGCCAGAGCATCCTCGTACGATTCTGTGCCGCCGGGGGGCTGGCCCCTGCGAAGATCGATCTCGAGCATTGGCGACTACATCATGTGGGTTGCTGCCGGTCAGCGGCATCGTCATTCGGCTTGCGTTCCTTCGTTGCCGAGAAATACGCGAGGATTTCGGCGGCGTTTCCAAGGACCGCGGCGCTGCGCATGGCCGCCGTGCGCTTGTCTCCTGACGGCATCTCGCGAGCCCTGCCAAGGGCGTGGATCGCCCTCGAATTGAGCTCGGAAGCCAACGACGGCTGAATTGAATCCAATGAGCTGCTTGCCTGATCCGATGGCGAAGGCGCGCCGAAGCCGACTACCATTGAATCAGCATCGAAGCGGCGACCAACAGCACAAGGAAGGCGGGTAGCAATACCGGAGGTACGAGCCACGCGCGAAGACTGAATCCAGGGGAATCCGACATATAGGCCGCCTTTTGGTCGCGGCGGGAGCCATTGCTCTCAGTCACCGATAACAGCCGAGGGGCGCGCGGTGATGCCCTCGATATAGTGACCTTTTGCCGAATAGCGAGGCCCGGCAAAAACTATTTGCCACGATAAGCATCGAACCGGGTTGTAACCCGGTCTCCAAATCATCATTTAAAGCAAGCGCGAGCGCTTGGTTCTACCGTCTCTTCCTTCGCCGAAGGGCTTTCCGGCGCGAGATTTTGTCGGCGTCTCGACGAAGCGTCGGCGCTCCTGACCTCCGTAAAAGCCGGCGCGCGGCACCTGCAAATTGATCGGCCCGAACCATGATTGATTTTCCAAATCACAGCCGCTCTTATGACCGAACACGCCGCGCCGTGCGATTTTGGGGACACGACAGCGCCATTGAGGCCTCATTTTTCATCGAGGAAGGCGCATTGAAGCGACTCCAGCCGAACGGCGATTCCAACGAATTGGGGTTTCTCAATGCGTTTGATTGCCACCGCGACCTGATATGTGCTGCCGCTGCCAAGGCCTATGTCCGCGGCAGCAGGGGCTCTTACAATTTGGTCGCGGGAGATTTTTGAGCGATCCGTTCGGGCGTAGCTTGAGTTGGCAACCCCGCCATTGAATCCGCGTTTCTAGCTCGCCCAGTTGTCGCGAAACTCCGGGAACAGCGTCAGCCCTCCGCAGGCATAGATGGTCTGCCCGGTGATGTAGCTCGCGTCATCCGAGGCGAGGAAGGCGAACACGGCGGCGATCTCTTCCGGCGTCCCGACACGGCCGAGCGGAATGTGGCTCGCGACGTTGGCACGTTTCTCGGCGTCGCCGGTCCAGGCCGCATTGATCGGCGTGTCGATCGCGCCGGGACCGACCGCATTGACGCGAATGCCGCGTCCGGCGAATTCCAGCGCCAGCGTGCGGGTCAGATTGGCTATGCCGCCCTTGCTGATCGAATAAGCGAGATAGCCTGGTTTGGGAACGATCTGGTGGACGCTGGAGCAGTTGATGATGCTGCCGACTCCGCCCCGCGCGACGAAATGCGCCAGCGCCTTCTGCGCGCAGAGCACGGCGCCGTTGAGATTGACGTCGATGATGCGGCGATAGATTTCGATGTCGAGCGCCTCGCTCGGCGATTCGCGCTGGAAGCCGGCATTGTTGACGAGACAGTCGAGGCGCTTCCAGCGCGCCAGGATCGTCTCGAACATCGCAGCCACCTCCTGGTCGTTGCTGACGTCGGCCTTGACGATGACATGGTCGAGCTTGCCGTGACCGCGATCGCCCGATCCCGTCCTTGCGAGCGCCAGCGTCTCCTCCGCCTTCTCGGGGTGATCGACATAATTGATGGCGACGGTCGCGCCTTCCTGGGCGAGCCTGACAGCAACGGCGCGGCCGATGCCCTGGGATGCACCGGTCACCAGCGCATATCGGCCGACGAGGCGTGAGGGAAAGGCGGTCGAGAGATCGGTGTGTGGCATGAGCTTTCTCCGGGTTGCCTCATCATGGACGGAACCGGTGATTTGTTCCATCCATCAGCGCATCCCTGGGATTCATTCCGCGCGGCGCGCGATCGGTGAGGTCAGGATCTGGTAGAGAATGATGGCGCCGAAGGTGGCGGTGCCGATTCCGCCGATGGTGAACGCGCCGAATTTCAGCGTGAGGTCGCCGGCGCCTGCGGTCAGCGCCACGGCGACGGTGATCAGGTTCGCCGGGTTGGCGAAATCGACCTTGTTCTCGACCCAGATCCGGCCCGCCATCGCCGCGATCAATCCGAACAGCACGATCGAGAGGCCGCCGATGACAGGACCGGGGATCGACAGGATCAGCGCGCCGAATTTCGGTGAGAAGCCGAGCAGGACCGAAACTGTCGCGGCGAACGCAAACAGCAGCGTCGAATAGACCTTCGTCGCCGCCATGACGCCGATGTTCTCGGCGTAAGTTGTGACGCCGGTGCCGCCGCCGCAGGCAGCCACGATCGTTGCGAGGCTGTCGGCGAACAGCGCACGGCCGAGATAGCCATCGAGGCTCCGGCCGGTCATGGCGCCGACGGCCTTGATGTGACCGAGGTTCTCGGCGACGAGAATGACCGCAACCGGCGCGATCAGAAAGATCGCATCGGCATGGAAGGTCGGCGTGGTGAAGTTCGGCAGGCCGAACCACGGCGCGGCCGAGAGCTGCGTGAAGTCGATCGGCTTGCCGAAGCCCAGGCCGTTCGCGAACAGCAGATACAAACCATACCCGCCGATCGCGCCGAGGATAATCGGCAGGCGGCGCCACAGGCCCGGGGCGGCCACGGCAACCACGCCGATGATCAGAACGGTGGCGAGCCCGATCCAGGTCTCGAACGCGTTGGCGATCACCGCCTTGACCGCCACGGGCGCAAGGTTGAGGCCGATCGCGGCGACCACGGCACCGGTGACGGCCGGCGGCATCAAGCGCTCGACCCAACCGATCCCCGACCACATCACGACCAGCGCGATCACACCGTACAGCACACCAGCCGCAACGATGCCGCCAAGCGCAACCGACAGATTCGGGTTCGGCCCATGCCCGGCATAGCCAGTAGCAGCGAGGACAACGGCGATGAAGGCGAAGCTCGAGCCGAGATAGCTCGGCACGCGGCCCGCGACGATGACGAAGAAGATCAGCGTGCCGACGCCGGAGAACAGGACCGCAACGTTGGGATCGAACCCCATCAGCAGCGGCGCGATGATCGTCGACCCCGACATTGCAACGCAATGCTGGAGACCGGAGACGATGGTCTGGCCCCATGACAGCCGCTCCTCGGGCATGATGACGCCCGAGGTCTTCAGCGTCCAACGCGGAAAATAGCTATGCGCCTGCTCGTCCGAGCCCGTTGCGTTCGACATGTTCCCCCCGTTGCGGTGCAGCGATTGATCTTCGTGCGATCCGACAAAAATGTGATTGTTGCTTATGCGGCGAACATCACATGATGTGAATCATGCAAGATCAATGCGTTCCGGGGCAAGCAATATGACACAAGTCGCGATCCAGTCAGCCGTCCACCGCCGGCACCAGCCCTGGTACAAGATCCTCTACATCCAGGTCCTGATCGCGATCGCACTCGGCGTTCTCATCGGCTATTTCTTTCCCGATCTCGGCAAGGAGCTGAAGCCGCTCGGCGACGGCTTCATCGCGCTGATCAAGATGATGATCGCGCCGGTGATCTTCTGCACCGTGGTCCACGGCATCTCCTCGATGGGCGACCTGAAGCGCGTCGGACGGGTCGGACTGAAATCGCTGATCTATTTCGAGACGGTCTCGACCGTCGCGCTCGCGATGGGCCTGCTCGTTGGAGAGATCCTCCAGCCCGGACATGGCTTCAACATCGATCCGTCCACGATCGATCCGAAGTCGGTGGCGACCTATGTCACCAAGGCCAAGGAGGAAGGCATCGTCGCCCACCTGATGGGGATCATTCCCGACAGCTATGTGGGCGCGATCGCACGCGGCGACCTGCTCCAGGTGCTCTTGATCTCGATCCTTTCGGGCTTCGCCATCGCCTTCCTCGGCAAGGCCGGCGAGCCGATCGCGGACGCCATCGACAAGGCCGCGAAGATGTTTTTCGGCATCATCCGCATCATCGTGCGTGTGGCGCCGATCGGCGCCTTCGGCGCGATGGCGTTCACCGTGGGCGCCTATGGCCTCAGCTCACTGCTCAACCTCGCCGCCCTGATCGGCACGTTCTATCTGACCAGCATCCTGTTCGTGCTGATCGTGCTGGGCTCGATCGCCAGGCTCGCCGGCTTCTCGATCCTGCGCTTCATCGCCTACATCAAGGACGAGCTGCTGATCGTGCTCGGCACCTCGTCGTCGGAGACGGTGCTGCCGCAGATGATCCAGAAGATGGAGCATCTCGGCGCCTCGCGCTCGGTGGTCGGCCTCGTCATCCCGACCGGCTACAGCTTCAACCTCGACGGCACCAACATCTACATGACGCTGGCAACGCTGTTCCTGGCGCAGGCGACCAACACGCATCTAACCATCTGGCAGGAGCTCGGCATTCTGGGCATTGCCATGATCACCTCGAAGGGCGCATCCGGCGTGACCGGCGCCGGCTTCATCACGCTCGCCGCGACACTCTCGATCGTGCCTGATATTCCGATCCAGTCGATCGCGATCCTGGTCGGCATCGACAAGTTCATGAGCGAGTGCCGCGCGCTGACCAATCTGATCGGTAACGGCGTCGCCTGCGTCGTCATCAGCATCTCGGAGGGCGAGCTCGACCGCGACGCGCTGCACGAGACCATGGCGCATCCGCTGGAGATGGGCGAAGCGCTCGAACCGGGCGGTGGCGCTTAGACGCCGCGACGCGCAGACAGGCGCAGCCTGGTTCCGTTGCGGTAGTTTCCCGGAGTGGTCAATTGGTGCAGCACGCGTCACAACAACGGTGTTGGGATCACCGATTGATACTCATTCATTCCACCCGACGCGCTGGGGGCAGAGCGTCGGGTTTTTGAAAGATTGCAGCAGGATCTATAGGGCGGGATCAAATGATCCCGCCATTGGGGCGCAGCACCTGCCCGTTGATCCAACCACCATCGGGGCCGGCGAGGAACGAGACCGCGGCAGCGACGTCCGTAGGCTGACCAAGCCGTTCCAGCGGCGCGAGCTTGGCAAGGCGATCGATCAGCTCTGGCGTTTTGTCGTCGAGGAACAGTTTTGTGGCTGTCGGTCCCGGCGCCACGGCATTCACCGTGACGTTGCGACCGCGCAGTTCCTTGGACAACACGTGCGTCAAGGCTTCGACCGCCGCCTTGGTCGCGGCGTAGATGCCGTAGGTCGGAGAAAGGATACCGACCTGGCTCGACGATAGATTGACGATGCGGCCGCCGTTGCGCAGCCGGCGCGCCGCCTCGCGCAGCGTGTTGAAGGTGCCCTTCAGGTTGATCGCGATCTGGCTGTCGAAGATTGCATCGTCGGCCTCGGCAACTGCCGCCAGCCGCATCACACCGGCATTGTTGACGAGCACGTCGACGCCGCCGAACGCGCTCTCCGCCGCGTCGAACATATGCGTCACAGCGGCTGCGTTGCTGACGTCTGCCTGCGCGGTGATGGCCCGGCCGCCGGCCTGCGCGATCCTGGCGGCCAGCGCCTCCGCTTCAGCCGCGCTGCCGGCATAATTGATGACAACGGCAAAGCCGTCGCCGGCGAGCCGTTCGGCAATCGCCGCCCCGATGCCGCGCGAGCCCCCGGTGACAATGGCGACCTTCTTGTTTGCGTTGGACATTTGCCCTCTCCGTGGTTCCCGGCCGCTGCTTGCGGCTGACACGGGAGGATTTGCCCCTTTTCCGGCGAAAGATAATCAGCTGACGGCCGGTATCATTGTTCTGCCGGTCCGAACAATCACCTCGCGGTGGCGAGATCGAGCCGCCGTGTGACCCCGATCGCCTCCAGGAACGCCTCATCATGGCTGACGACCAGCAGCGCGCCATCATAGGCCCTCAAGCCTGCTTCCACGGTCTCGATCGAGTCGAGATCCAGATGATTGGTCGGCTCGTCCAGGATCAGCAGTGACGGCGGCGTCGATCCGCCCAGCACGCAGGCAAGCCCCGCACGAAACAGCTGCCCGCCGCTCAGGCTGCCGACGACCTGCAGGGCCGCATCAGCGCGAAACATGAAGCGCGCCAGCGCGGCGTGGCATTCGTTGGCGCCTGCCCTTGGATTGAGGCGCGCGAAATTGTCCAGGATCGAGATCGCGGGATCGAGCAGGCTGACTTTCTGATCGAAAAGCGCGAAGTCCGGCCTGACCCGCACGGTCCCCGAGACGGGGCGAAGCTCGCCCGCGATGAGCTTCAACAGCGTCGTCTTGCCGGAGCCATTGGGCCCGACAATCGCGGCACGCTCCGGGCCGACGATCGAGAGCGATAGATCACGCAAGACCGGCCGCTCCGGCTGATAGCCCGCACTGACGCGATCGAGCCAGACCACCTCCCTCCCCGCCGGCAGCTGCGTCGAGGGCAGCTTTACCGACAGCGGCTGGAGGATCTCGATGCGCCGGCGTGCGGTGTCGACCGCACCAAGCGCCTCCGCGCGCCGCCGCTCAGTGATCTGCGCAGTCTTGCCGCCGCTGTCCTCGCTGCGATCCCTCCGTGCACCAGCGAGAATACGCGGCATGTCGCCCTTGGCGCGCTTCTTCTTGCCGCTGCTGTCCTTACGCGCCTTCCGCTCGGCCGCCTCCTGCGCCTTGCCGTCGATCTCGGACAGATGCTTCTCGGCATGCGCGAGGTCGTGCCTGACGGCTGCAAGCTCAACGGCCTTCTGCGCGCGGTAGCTGCCCCAATTGCCGCCATAGCGCGTCGCTCCGAGCGAGGTCAGCTCGACGATGGCGTCCATCGTCTCGAGCAGGGCCCGGTCGTGGCTGACGACGATCGCGCCGCCGCGCCAGGCGGCCAGGAGATCGATCACGGCACGGCGCCCGTCCCGATCAAGATTGTTAGTGGGCTCGTCCAGCAGCAGGAAGTCCGGCTCGGCAAAGAGCAGCGCGGCAAGACGAACGCGCGTGACCTGCCCGCCCGACAAGCGGTCCAATTCCGTGTCGGGGTCGATATCGAAGCCAACGCGGGCCAGGGCCGATGCGAGCCGCGTCTCGAGGGTCCAGTCGACATCGCCGACCTCCTCGGCCGAGGCTTCACCACGCTCGGCCCGGCGCAGCAGGTCCAGCGCATCGCGCGCGCCGAAGAGGTCGACGACCACAGCACCCGCGCTGAGCTGGGCGTCCTGGCGCAGCAGCCCAACGGTGCCGTTGGCGATCACACGTCCCGACTGCGGAACGTGCTCGCCCGTGATCGCGGCGAGCAGAGTCGTCTTGCCGACGCCATTGCGGCCGACAAGACCGGCACGTTCGGCGCCGAAAGTCAGATCGATGTTGGAGAGAAGCGAGCGGCCGTCAGGCGTGGACAGCGACAGGCGCGCCAGGATGATTGAAGCAGGCATGGAATTCCCCGTGAGCAATGCGGATCGGCGTTGCGGTCGGGGTAAAGTCCATGGCTGCGAATATCCCTGTTGAGAGCTCGCTCATAATCCCGCCGGGCGACAAGATCAAGTCATGTCCTCGGTGGGGGTCTTAATGCGTCAGGTTTATGCGGCGAGCCTGTCGAACTGGACCTTGCCCGCCTTCATCACCATCGGAATGCGTTCGCCCTGGCCGAGCAGGCACGTCACGTCGCGCAACGGGTTGCCGTCGACCACCAGTAGATCCGCGAGAGCTTCAGGCACGATCCGGCCAAGCTTGCCCTCCATGCCGAGCACCTCTGCCCCGATCACGGTCGCGCTGGCGATGACCTCGCGTGCGCCCTGAATTTCGGCGCGGATGCGGAATTCGTCGCTCTGGAGGCGCTGCGACGGTCCAAGCAGATCGCTGCCATAGCCCATCTTCACCCCGGCCTTGCGATAGATCTCGAGCGAGCGCAGGCCGGCATCGCGGACGTCGGCGATCTTGGCGACGCTCTCCGGCGGCAGGCCGTATTGCGCGCCCTCATTGGCGAGGGCTTCATAGGTCACAAGCGTCGGCACCACATAGGCACCCTTCTCGGCCATCAGGCGCGCGGTCGGCTCGTCGACGAGATTGCCATGCTCGATGGTGCGTACGCCGCAGCGGACCGCGCGCGCGATCGCCGCTGCGGTATAGGCATGGGCTAGCACATAGGTCTGGCGGCCCTGCGCCTCCTCGACGATGGCGCGGATCTCGTCCTCGGAGTAGCCGAAGGCCCCGACCGGATCGGTCGGAGAGGCAACGCCGCCGGACGCCATGATCTTGATCTGGTCGGCACCCATCTGCAGCTCCTCGCGCACAGCCTTGCGTACGCCGTCGACACCGTCGGCAACACGCCCCAACGCACCGACGCGCACGCAGCAGGGACAGGCCGTGTCGCTGGCGAGGTAATCCGAACGCGCCCGCATGTCGGCGTGGCCGCCTGTCTGGCTCAGCGCACGGCCGGACACGAACAGCCGCGGACCGTCGGTCAGGCCGGTCTCGATCGCCTGCTTCATGGCGTGGCCGGCGCCGCCGGCATCGCGGACGGTCGTGAAGCCTCGCCGCAGCATGCCACGCAGCAGAAGCGTCGAGCGCAGCGTCACCAGCACGTTGGGAATGTGGACCTGCTGCGCCAGATTGAGCTCGATCGCGATGGTGTGCACGTGAAGATCGATCAGGCCGGGCATCAGCGTCTTGCCCTTCAGATCGATGGTTCGATCGGCGGTGACCTTGATCGGCCGATCCGAGACCTCCTTGATCAGATTGTCCTCGACCAGCACGTCATGGCCCGTCAGCAACTCCGGCTGGAGCGGGTCAAGCAGGGCGGCGTTCTTGAAGAGGATGCTGGGCATGGTGGTTTCCTGTCAGGGCGCCGGCGCAAGCAGTGCCGGCAATGTAAGCTGGGCAAAGGGGAGACAGGCAGCGACGTCGTCCTCGTCGTACCAGCCCGCCTCGTGCAGCAGATTGAGCGAGCCGAGCGTGCGTCCGCGCCAGCGCACGGGCATGTTGAGCACGCTCGCGCAGCCAAGCGAGGCAATCAGTTCGTGGTCGGAAAATACGTTGCGCAAA
This sequence comes from Bradyrhizobium sp. AZCC 2230, assembly GCF_036924495.1. Classification (NCBI taxonomy): domain Bacteria; kingdom Pseudomonadati; phylum Pseudomonadota; class Alphaproteobacteria; order Hyphomicrobiales; family Nitrobacteraceae; genus Bradyrhizobium; species Bradyrhizobium sp. AZCC 2230. The sequence continues at coordinate 5,155,521 of NZ_JAZHRS010000001.1, forward strand.
TCGTCCTGCGTGCGGCCGATATAGGCCTCGCCGCGGTCGAGCACGGCCTCGGTCCACGGACCCGGCGCCAGGCGCTTGCGTCCGCCCGCGGGATAGGGCCCGGGAAGGTTGGAATAGACCCGCGCCGCTTCGCCGCTGGCGTCGTCGTAAATCAGGATCGTGAACAGCTTGTGCCCGATCGCCGACTTCACGGCCTGGTCGAGCGCTGCGAACAACGCATTCGGCTGATCCACGCTGCTCTGCGCTGCCGCGACGGCGCAAAGCCAGGGATCAGCCTTCGGTTTGGTCCGCGTCATGCAACCTCGCCTGCCGCGATCTCTTCCAGCGACCGGCCGCGCGTCGGCACGCCCATCAGCACGACCGTGACCGCCCCCAGCAGCAACACGGTGGTGGTTACGCCGAACACGCCGGCGAAGCCGAAATTGGGATAGAGATAGCCAACCAGGATCGGCGAGACGATCGCACCGATGCGGCCGATCGCGGAAGCAAGCCCGGCACCGGTCGTCCTGACCGGCGTCGGGAACACCTCAGCGGTGTAGGCATAAACGCCCGCATAGGTGCCGTTCATGAACAATGACAGGAAGATTCCCGCGACCATGATCTGCTGGTCGCTCTGCGCGAAAGCGAGGCCAAGCGCGCTGGCGCCGCCGAGCACCATGTAGGTCGCGATCGTCGCCTGCCGCCCGATGCGCTCGTTGAAATACGCGGCGCTGAAATAGCCGGGAATCTGCGCGCAATAGATCGCGATCGAATAACCAAAACTCTTGGTGATGCTCATGCCGTTCTGGACCAGAAGGCCGGGGATCCAGACGAAGAACGAGTAATAGCTGAAGGTGATCGCGAGCCACATGATCCAGGTCATGATGGTGATGCGCGCCTGCCGGGCAGCCAGAAGCGCTGCGAAATTGGCGAGCAGCGTTCCACCCGTCCCGGTCGGTGCCGTGGCTTCGACAACTGGCTGCGGCAGGACCACGCCCTCGCGCGCAAAGCGCGCCTCGATCCTGTCGAGGACGATTTCGGCTTCCTTCTCTCGTCCGCGGCTTTCGAGCCAGCGCGGCGATTCCGGAAGGGCCCGACGCCACCACAACAGCATGACGACCGGCACCGCCGTGATCACCAGCACGATGCGCCAGCCGTTATCATAGGCGGGCACGATGAAGTAACCGAGCAAGGCCGCCGCGACGAAGCCGAAGGAGAAGAAGCCGGCCAGCGCGCCGGTAAAGCTGCCGCGGTAACGCCGCGCCACGAATTCCGCGAGATAGGGTGCGATGATCGCGCTCTCCGCGCCGGTGCCCATGCCGGCGACGACGCGGGCGGCAAAGAAGGACGGCCATGTGTCGACCATCGCGCTGACGATGGACGCCGCGCAGTAAAGCGCCAGCGCCGACATCATCACTGCACGGCGCCCGATCAGGTCACCGAGCGTTCCTGCGAACAGGGCGCCAAACAGGAAGCCGATATAGGTGCTGCTGCCGAGCACGCCGATCTGGACGCTCGACAAATTCCATGCCGTGCGCAGCACCGGCAGGATGAAGGCCAGCACCGCCGCGTCCATCGCGTCGAACGTGTAGCCGAGCCCGCCCATCAGCAGGAGATGCGCGTGGAAGCGCGCGAACGGAAGGCGCTCGATGCGCGCCGATATCATCGACATGAAAGTCCCCCTCGATTTTCACGGGCCCGGCGCGCCGCTCGGGAGGGAACCATAGACAAAGCGACATTATCGTCATAATTTATAATCTTGATCTTGTATATCACCATGGTGAATGTATGTGTCGTTCCGCGCGCTCGACCTCAACCTGCTGAAAGTCTTCGAGGCGCTGATGACCGAGGGCAGCGTCACGCGCGCCGCCAGTGCGCTGACAATGACGCAGCCCGCCGTTAGCAACGCACTCGCGCGCCTGCGCGACGCGCTCGGCGATCCCCTGTTCGTGCGATCGGGCACCGGCATCCGTCCCACGCAGCGCGCCGTGGTGCTGTGGGAGCCGATCGGCGAGGCGCTGGAGAGCGTGCGTAGCGCGCTCGACGAGCAGGTGTTCGATCCCGGCCGCGCCCAGACCGAGTTCACCCTGTCGATGTCGGACTATGTGGCCGCGCTGGTCATGCCGGACCTGCTGAACCATCTCGGCAAGGTCGCGCCGAAGTCGCGCGTCCACACCGTTCCCAACACCATCGTGGAGATCGCCGACCAGCTCGAGGACAACAGGGTCGACTGTGTCTTGAGCGTCTATGTAAACGAGGCGCAGCAGCCGGCCGCCATCCGTTCGCGCTCGCTATGGACCGTCGACTATGCCTGCTTCATGCGGCGCGGCCACCCGCTTGCCGCGGGGAAGCGGCTGGGCACGCGGGCATTTCTCAACGCCCGACATATCGATGTGAGCCTCGCAGGCAAGACGCTGCCATCCTACGACCTCTTCCTCGCCTCTCGCGGGCTGTCGCGCAATCTGGTGGCGACCGTCAACCATTACAGCGCCGCCTACGAGACCGTGCGTCAGTCCGATCTCATTGCGGTGCTGCCGCGCGATCTCCGCTCCGAGTCCCGCCACGCGCCGTTCCTGCATGCGATGCCGCTTCCGCTCCAGGCGCCGCCGCGCATCGTCAGCCTGTTCTGGCACCAGCGCAACGATACCGTTCCCGCGCAGCGTTGGCTGCGCGAGACCCTGGTCGGGATGTTCGCCCAATCTGACTGACCGGATCAGCCCTTGAGCGCGGTGACCACCACCTCGATCAGCGCACCGCCACCGAGATCGGCGACGCCGACGGTGGCGCGGGTCGGCAGATGGTCGCCGAAGAACTCGGTCCAGGCCGCATCCATCTCCTTCTTCCTGGAGAGATCCGTGACGAAGATCGAGGCGCTGACGACCTGGCTCTTGTCGGTCCCGGCTTCCTTCAGGTAACCGGCGATCTTGCCGAGGATGTTCCGGGTCTGCTCGCCCATCGAGACCGAAGTGTCGTCGGCGATGGTGCCGCCGACAAAGACGAAGCCGTTGGCTTCGACAGCGCGGTGCATGATGGGCGTGCGGATGCTGCGGGTGATGGTCATGATGTTCTCTTGTTCCTAGAGCGTTGAAGGATGGAAGCGGTCGATGCCGAGCTCGCTGACGCGGGTCTGGGTGCCGCCATTGACGATCAGCTCCGCCATCACGGCGCCGGCGCCGGGACCAAGCTGGAAGCCGTGCAAAGAGAAGCCGAACTGGTGATAGAGACCCTTGTGGCGGCTGCTCGGCCCGAACACGGGAATGTCGTCCTTCATCTTCGCCTCGATGCCGGCCCAGGCGCGGACGATGGTGGCGCTGCGCATCACCGGAAACAGCTCGAACACGGTGCGCGCGCTGGTCGCGAGACTCCTCCAGTCCAGCACCGTCTCGTTGCGGTCCTGATAGGGCGTCGCCAGATGGCCGCCGCCAATCAGCACGGTGCCGTTCTTGAACTGCTTGAAAGAGAGCTTTCGGCCGCGCAGGATCACGACGGGATCGATGAAGTGCGGCACACGCGATGTGATCATCAGCATCGGCGCCACGGTCTCGACCGGCACCGGCTCGCCAAGCGCAGCCGCAATCTTGCCGGCCCAGGCGCCGGCGGCGTTGACGAGCACCGGCGCGGCGAAGGTTTCAGTGCCGACATCGACGTGCCAGAGGCCGTCGCTGTAGCGGATGTTGCCGGCAGCTACACCCTCGCGCACGGTCGCGCCGAGTTGCTCGGCCTTGCGCCGAAACGCGGTCGTGGTCTGCGCCGGATTGGCCGCGCCGTCGCGGCGCGAAACCACGCCACCAGGGCAGGTTTCGGCCACCGCAGGCACCAGCCGCCGCAGCTCGGTTGCGTCGATCAGCTCTTCGTGGGTGAAACCCAGCGCATTCAGCTCGGCGACGCGCGCGCGACAGACAGCGAGCTCGTCCTCGTTCTCCGCCACGAGAACCTGACCGTAGCTCTCAAAGCTGCAATCGTCGTCAAGGAGATCGTTGATCTTCTCCCAGATCCCCATCGAGCGGATCGACAGCGGGATCTCGGGAATGTGCCGCGCGAGCTGGCGGACGCCACCGGCATTGACGCCGGAGGCATGCCGGCCGGCATAGTCCTTCTCGATCAGCACCGGCTTCAGGCCGGCGAGGCACAGATGCAGCGCGGTCGAGCATCCGTGGATGCCGCCGCCGACGACGATCGCATCCACGTTTCTCGTCATCCGCGCACCACGGCCTTGACGTCGGCCTCGCTCTTCGGCACGGCGGCGAGTTCGGCGAGCGTGATTGGCTTCACCGGCGCGCGCAGCCGGTAATAGCCGATCTCCTGCGGGCTCTTGCCACGCGCCTGCGCCATCAGCTCGGTGACGGTGAGGCCGCAGAGCCGGCCCTGGCACGGCCCCATGCCGGTGCGGCGATAGGCCTTGAGCTGGTTCGGGCCGGTCGCGCCGATCGCTACGGAATCGAGAACGTCCTTTGCCGTGACCTCCTCGCAGCGGCAGACAATGGTGTCGCCCGAGGGAATGCGGAACTGCGGCGACGGGCGGAACAGCGTGTCGAGGAAGACGCGGCCGCGCTCGGCCTTGGCGAGATCGGCGCGGAGTGTCGCCATGGGCGCGAGCTTCGCAGCGGCGGCGGGCGCCAGTGCTTCCACCGCCGCGCGCGCCGCGATGCGGCCGCGGACCACAGCAGCGTTCGCGCCGCCGATGCCTGCACCGTCGCCGGCGATCGCGATTCCAGCGACCGAAGAATTTCCGCTCGCGTCGAGCACAGGCGACCAGCACAGCTGCAAATCGTCCCAGCGATGCTCAACGTCCGCGGACATCGCAAGGTTGACGTTGGGCACGACGCCCTGATGCAGCAACAGGAGATCCGCAGGGATGATCTCGCGCTTGCCGCCGGCAACGTAGCTGACGCTCGTGAGCTGACCATCGCCGATTGCTGCAAGCTCGGTGACGCTGGAGACGACCTGCACCTTCGCTTTCACCTCGCGCATCATCAACAGGCCCTTGGCGAAATAGGGCGAGATCAGGAACGCGAAGGCGTGCGGGAGCGCGGCGAAATAATTGCTTCGCTCGGTGGTGTCGAGGATGCGGTCGATGCGGCCGCCGAGGCGCAATATCTGCGCGGCGAGTAGCCAGAGCAGCGGTCCCTGCCCCGCGATCACGGTGCGTCCGTCGGGCACCAGCGCCGACGATTTCAGCATGGTCTGCGCGGCGCCCGCTGTCATCACGCCCGGCAATGTCCAGCCGGGAATCGGAAACGGCCGCTCCAGCGCACCGGTCGCGAGGATGACGCGCTTCGCCTTGACGAAGGCCGAGGCGCCGCCGATCGAGACGGCGATGTCGAGGTTGCGGTCGAGGCTCCAGACCGTGGCACGGTGGATGATTTCGGCGCTGCTCGCGCGGAGTGACTGCACGAGATCGGCACCAACCCAATAGTCGGCACCAAGCTGACTGCGCTCCGTCACCGGCGTGGACGAGATGGCGCGAAACACCTGGCCGCCAGGACCGATATTCTCGTCGAGCAGCAACGTCGTGAGACCTGCTTCGGCGGATGTCGCGGCGGCCGCGAGGCCCGCGGGCCCGGCGCCGATCACCACGACGTCATAGTCTTCGCGCTTGGGAGCCACAGTCATCGTCCGATCTCCCGCTTGCCCTTCTGGATTTCGATCTGCATGCCCTCGGCGACGGGCACGAGGCAGCCCTGGCGATTGCCGACGCCGTCGATGGTGACGAGGCAGTCGAAGCACACGCCCATCATGCAATAGGGCAGACGCGGCGCGCCGCTCACTGCGGTCAACCGGCGCACGTCGCGGCTCGATGCCAGCAGTGCGGCGGAGACGGTGTCGCCCTGGCGCGCCGCGACGGCAACGCCGTCGACGAAGATCTGCACTTGTGGGCGTTTGTCCTGTTCGGATCGTCTAAACATGGGATGCCTCTTGGCTCCTTCAGTGTCTCTAGTAGCCGCTGTTGTTTGCCGCGCCCGCGCCGCCAAAGCGGCTCGCGGAGAACGCACCGACCAGATCGGGCTCGAGCGCGCCTTGCGCGACCATCCGCGCGATCTCGAAAGCGTGGTTGGAAGCGAGCGTCACTCCGGAATGGCAGCAGGCGACGAAAGCGCCGGGATGCGTCTCCGACTGGTCGTAGATCGGAAAACCGTCCTGCGGCATGACGCGGATGCCGGCCCAGCTCCTGACCACGTTGAGCCGCGCCAGATGCGGGAACATACGCTGCGCGCGATCGGTCATCACGGCACTGATCGAATGCTTCAGCGCGCGATCATCGAGCTCGTCTTCCTTGCTGTCCCCGATCATCACCGTGCCCTCGTCGGTCTGGCGGATCGTGGTCAGCGGGTGCGGCAGGAACGGCATGGTGCGCTCGGTGACCACGATCTGGCCGCGGGTCGGGCCCATCGGTGCATAGAGGCCGACCATCGGGGCCAGCGTCTGGTTGGCATTGCCGGCGGCGAGCACGATCTTGGCGGCGCGAAGCTCGCCCTTCGGCGTGGTCAGGCGGAATTCGCCGCCGCTCTTGCTGATCGCCGAAACCGGCTGCTCCGGGAGATAATCGATGCCGAATTCCCTGAAGCCGGTGTGGAAGGCGCGAAAGGTGCGAAGCGAATTGACGTGACCGTCGAGCGGACAATAGCTGCCGCCCGAGACTTCGGGGCCGATCAGCGGCAGCGACTTCTTCACCTCGGAGGCCGAGAGCATCTCCATCTTGTAGTCGGCAGCACCAGCCTGGTTGTGCATGCGGTTGACCAGTTCGGTGCGTTGACCGAAATCGTCGTCGCCGAGCGTGAGATGGAAGCCGCCGTTCTGCTGGAGCGAGACATCGAGGCCCGTCTGTTGCTTCAACTCGGACGCCAGCCGGGCCCACGCTTGCGACGCCTGCACGGTCCAGACCGTATAAGCCGGCATGCCAAGGCCCTTGCTCTGCACCCAGACCAGCGCAAAATTCGCACGCGAGGCGCGCTTGGTGATGTCGCCTTCGTCGAGCACGGCGACGCTCTTGCCGAGCCGGCCGAGGCCCCAGGCAATGGCGGAGCCGAGAAGTCCGCCGCCAACCACGGCGACGTCATAGTCTTTGGGCATGGGTTCTCCTATCGTCCCGTGTCGCCCTTGCCAGCGAGCACGCGGTCGAGCCCGTAGAAGCGGTCGAGCAGAATGAGGGCGGTCATGGTGATCGCGATCACGCAGGCCGAGACCGACGTCACCAGCGGATCGATGTTGTCCTGGATATAAAGGAACATGCGGACCGGCAAAGTCTCGGTGCCGGGCGCCGCGAGGAAGACGGTCATGGTGAGATCGTCGAAGGACTGGATGAAGGCGAGCGCCCAGCCGCTGATGACGCCCGGCAGGATCAGCGGCAGCGTCACCCGGCGAAACAGCGTCCAGCCGCCGGCGCCGAGCGAGACCGCGGCCATCTCGACCGTGCGGTCCATGCCGGTTGCCGCCGCCAGCGTCAGCCGCAGCGCGAACGGAAACACGATGATGACATGTGCGATGATCAGCGCCGAAAAGCTGCCACCAAGGCCGGCCGAGGTGAAGAAGCGCAGGAACGCGATGCCGAGCACGACATGCGGGATCATCAGCGGCGACAGGAACAGCGCCGCCAGCGCATCGCGCCCGCGGAAACGATAGCGTGCGATCGCGAGCGCCGCCGGCACCGCGAACAGCAGCGCCACGAAGGACGACAGCGCGCCGAGGCCAAGGCTCACCCAGAAGGCATGTATGAACTCGGGATAATTGCCGATCGCCCTGAACCAGCGCAGCGAGAAGCCGTTGGTCGGCAGCGACAGAAAGCCTTCGGGCGTGAAGGCGACGAGGCAGACCACCAGGATCGGTGCCACCATCACGATGACGAAGATGGTGTGGAAGATCAGCGCCAGCGGGCCGTTCCGTCTCATCGGAACACCTCCGCATAGCGGCGTTCGATCAGCGCGTTGCTGCCGACGACGATCAGCACCAGCGCCACCAGCAGGAGCGTCGCGACCGCGGCGCCGAGCGGCCAGTTCAGCGTGTTGAGGAATTCATCGTAGGCGAGCGTCGCCGCGACCTTGAGCCGGCGGCCGCCGATGATCGCGGGCGTCGCAAAGGCGCTGGCCGAGAGCGAGAACACGATGATCGCGCCCGACAGCACGCCCGGCATGATCTGCGGCATGATGATGCGGCGAATGATTGTGATGGGGCCGGCGCCGAGCGACATCGCGGCATTCTCGATCTGCGAATCGAGCCGCTGCAGCGCCGCCCACACCGACAACACCATGAACGGCATCATCACATGCGCAAGCGCGACCACCATGCCGGTCTCGGTGAACATGAAGGGAATGGGGAAGCGGATGACGCCTGCCGACATCAGCAGCTTGTTGACGAGGCCGTTGTTGCCGCCGAACAGCAGCGCCCAGCCGAGCGTGCGCGCCACCACGGAGATCAGCAGCGGTCCGAGGATCACGAGCAGGAAAAAGCTCTTCCAGCGGCCGCTCATGCGGTTGAGGATGTAGGCTTCGGGCGCACCAAGCAGAGCGGTGAGCAACGTGGTCAGGATCGCAATGCGAAAGGTCCGCCAGAACATTTCGGCGTAATAGGGATCGGTCGCGATCTCCTGCCAGTTCTTCAGAATGAAGACAGGCTCGATGCCCTTGTACTGGCCCCAATCGTGGAACGACAGCATCACGGTCATCGCCAGCGGAATCAGCAGCACGCCGACGAACAGCATGAGGGCAGGCGCCGTCAGCGCCCATGGCGCACGCGCATTGCGCTCCTCGGCGACCGCGCTCATGCGACGGTCCTCGTACGCACGCTCATGTCTTCGGGCCGCCAGGTGAGGCGAACAGCGTCGCCTTCAGTCGGCTGCGGTTGACCGTCATTCTGACGGATCACGATCGCCGGACCGCATTCGCTGTCGCACTGGAACAGCCAGTGATTGCCCTGGAAGATGCGCGTCACGATCTTTGCGCCGAGGCCCGCATCGCCAAAGCCGATTCTTTCAGGACGAATGCTGACGGTGACAGGGCCGCTGAGCCCGGCCGGCGCCGGCGCGCTCCAGGAGCCAGCCATCAACCGCGCCGGGGCCGCAGTCCGATCGATCGCCCCGGCAAAATCGTTGGTCTTGCCCAAAAACTGCGAGACGAAGGCCGAGGCCGGCTTCTCATACGTCTCCTGCGGCGTGCCGATCTGCTCGATCTTGCCCTGGCTCATCACAACGATGCGGTCGGACAGCGACATCGCCTCGTTCTGGTCGTGGGTCACGAGGATCGTCGTGGTGCCGATGGTGCGCTGGATCTGGCGCAGCTCGATCTGCATTTCTTCGCGCAACTTGGCGTCGAGGTTTGAGAGCGGCTCGTCGAGCAGCAGCACGCTCGGCTTGATCACCAGCGCACGCGCCAGCGCCACGCGCTGCTGCTGGCCGCCTGACATCCGGCGCGGATGGCGGTCCTCGTAACCGGCGAGACCCACCATTGCGAGCGCGGCACGGACGCGCTCGGCCCTGTCAGCGCGCGGGACGTTGCGCATCTCGAGGCCAAAGGCGACGTTCTCCGCCGCAGTCATGTGCGGAAACAGCGCGTAGCTCTGGAACACGATGCCGAGCCCGCGCTTGGCCGGATGGACCGCGGTCAGGTCCTTGTCCTCGAGGCGGATCGCGCCGCGCGTGGGATCGAGGAAGCCCGCGATCATCTGCAATGTCGTGGTCTTGCCGCAGCCGGACGGGCCGAGGAAGGAGATGAACTCCCCCTTGCCCACCGCGAGACTGAAGTCGTCGACCACAGTCTGCGCGCCGAACTGTTTTGCCACCCGATCGAGCTCGAGAAAGGCCATACGCTGTCTCCGCTACGTACGATCAGATCAGCGCTCGACCTCGCGATTCCAGCGCTTGGTCCACTCCTCGCGCTTGTCGTTGATGACGGTCCAATCCGGATTATAGAGCTTTGCCGCGCGCTCGCCGATCGGGGCCATCTTGCCGAGCTCCGGTGGCACCACCAGCGATTTCAGCACCGGGCCGTAGCCGTAGTCCTTCAGCATCACGAGCTGGATTTTGGGATCGAGCAGCATCTTGACGAAGTTTGAGGCGAGCGGCGAGGCGCTGGGCTTCGCGATCGGACAGGCCGTCGTCAGCAGCGTTGCGGCACCTTCCTTCGGGTAGACGAAGTCGACGGGGAAGCCGGTGTTGGCGAAGCTCTGCACGCGGCCGGTGCCCCACACCGCGATGACGGCCTGACCGGACTGGAACAGCTCGGTCATCTTGCCCGGCGACGGCTCATAGGCGAGCACGTTCGGATTGATCTGCTCCTTGAATATCTTGAAGCCGGAATCGACGTTGGCCTCGCCGCCGCCGTTCATCTTCGACAGCATCACCAGCGCCTCTAAGCCGTAGGTGTTGTTGATCGGCGGAATGACGAGCTGCTTGGCGTATTTCGTGTCCTTCAGATCATTCCACGAGGTCGGCGGCGCCCAGCCTTTCTCGGCAAACACCTTGGTGTTGTACATCAAGCCGGTCGCGACGATGCCGATCGCGACGGCGCGATCGTCCTTGAAGCGCGCGGTGTCGTAGAGATCGGCGGCCGGCAGGCCCTCGAGCTTGCCGCAGAAGCCGAGCTGGATCGCCTGGTACATCGGGCCATCGTCGACGATTGCGACGTCGATCTGCTGGTTGCCTTTCTGTGCCTGGAGCTTGGCCAGCGTGTCGGTGGAATTGCCGGCGACGTACTCGACCTTGACGCCGTTCTCCTTCTCGAAGGTCGGGATCACCTCGTCGCGGATGGTCTTCTCGAACGACCCGCCGTAGCCGGCGACATAGAGCGTCTTTTGCTGGGCCGAGACGGCCGTCGGGACGGCGACGAGCGCCGCGATGCTGACCGCTGTCAGAAGGCGAAAAGTCTTCATGTGGACCGATCTCCAATACCGGAATGAGGTGACGTGCCGACGAATCTCACTGGCCAAGCGCTTCCGCATTTCCTTCCGCGCAAATCCCCGCTTCGATCAGGGCTCCGGCCCCTGCTCGGCAGGTTTTGGCGCGATTCGGAGGTTTGAACCCTCCAATCTGCCGAAAAAGCGGGCTGTCTCCAGCTCTGATGAAAAAGATCGCAAACCCTAGCTTCCATCGTCCAATGAATAATGGCACCCTCTGCATGCTCAAATGTTATGAATGGAAAACGGGATGGCGCGGATCAATTCGCGGCAGGTGGAGGCCTTCCGCGCGACGATGCTGACCGGCAGCGTCACCGAGGCGGCGGCGCTGATGACGGTCACGCAGCCGGCGGTCAGCCGGTTGCTGCGCGACCTCCAGGCGCTGTTGAAAATGGAGCTGTTCGAACGGCGCGGCACTGGCCTTGTGCCAACCGCGGCGGCGATGGCGCTCTATACCGAGGTGGAGCGCTCCTTCGTCGGCCTCGAACGCATCACCGCCGCAGCCGAGGAAATCCGCGGCCGCCGCACCGGCTCGCTGCGGATCGCAGCACTGCCGGCGCTGTCGAACGGCTATTTGCCGCGGCTCACCGGTCACTTCTTGAAGGAGCGACCGAATCTCAACCTCGCCTTCTTCGGCGTGATCTCGCCGATCGTGGTCGACTGGGTGTTGAACAATCAATGCGACGTCGGCTTTGCCGAGGTGCCGATCGCGCATTCCGGCCTGCCGAGCCAGAAGCTTCCCGCCCCTGCACGCGTCGCCGTGCTGCCGACGGGTCATCGCCTCGCGGAAAAAGAAGTGCTGGAGCCGCGCGACTTCGAGGGCGAGACGTTCATCTCGCTGTCTTCGGGCACGTCGAGCCGGCATCTCGTCGACCAGGTCTTCCATCGCCACGATGTCCGCCGCGTGCTGCGGGTGGAGACCACGCTGTCGGAGATCATGTGCGGCATGGTGTCGTCCGGGCTTGGCGTCGCGATCTGCGATCCCTTCACCGCGCAGGAATTTTCCACCCGTGGCGTCGTCGTGCGCCGCTTCCTGCCGCGCATCGACTTCGAGTTCTCCGCGGTGTTTCCCGCGCAGCGCAGTCCCTCACCGGTGGCGCTCGATCTGGTCGAGACCATGCGCAAGTCGCTCGCCGAGTTCGACGATCTAACCGGAACGCTTTGAGTTGAATCGATCTCGCCACGGGCTCGCTGCAACCTCTCCCGCTTGCGGGGGAGGTCGGCGCGAAGCGCCGGGTGGGGGCTCTCTCCTCTAGGGGAGTGTCCCGTTGTGGAGACACCCCCACCCCAGCCCTCCCCCGCAAGCGCAGGGGAATCGCATGTGAATTTGCGCGAGGTGTTGCGCGGGCCGACAATATGGATTCTGAAGAGGGCTCCCGATTCGCAGAGGGGGCCCCATGCGCAAGATCCGCAATATCTTCAGTACGTTGCCCGATCCGCGTGCACCGAACGCGCTGCACGATTTGCTGGACATCATCGTCATCGCGCTGGCCACGATCCTGTGTGGCGGGCAGAGCGCGACGGACATGGAGGTATTTGCATCGTCCAAGGAAAAGCTGTTGCGGCAATTCCTTCGGCTGGAGCACGGAGTTCCCAGTCACGACACGTTCAGCCGCGTGCTCAACGCGCTCGACCCTGCGGCTTTCGAGCAAGCCTTCCGATGCTTTATGGCAGCCTTCGCCGAGGCCAACGGGATCAAACTCACCGGTGTTGTGGCCGTCGATGGCAAGGCGGTGCGAGGAGCCTACGAGCGGGGCCGCAGCGCTACGCCGCTGCACATGGTCAATGTCTTCGCCACCGAGGCGCGGATGGCGCTTGCTTCGTGCAAGGCACCGGGTCGCAACGAGGCCCAAGGGGCGCTGGACGTGCTGCAAATGCTCTCGCTCGAAGGCTGCATCGTCACGGCCGACGCCCTGCATTGCAATCGCCCCTTCGCCAACAAGGTGCTCGCACGCGGCGCCAACTACGTGCTGGCTCTCAAGGAGAATCAAAGCAAATTGTTTGCGGACGTCGAACGCTGCTTCACCCGCTCGGGCAAGCGCAACGTGGCGCAGAGTCTCGAGCCGAGCACCCACGATCGATCCGAATCCAGACGCGCCACCATCATGCGCAACAGCAGCCTGGGGGTGGCAAACCGCTTTCCCGGAATGGCCGCCATCGCTCGCGTTACCTCGCGCCGACGGCTGCATGGCAAACCAGCCGGAAAACCGGCCGTGCGATATTACGTGTTGTCCAAGTATATGCCTGCAAGACGATTCTTGCAGGTCGTCCGCAGCCATTGGAGCATCGAGAACCAGTTGCACTGGGTCCTGGACGTCGTCTTTGGCGAGGATGCCTGCCGAACCCGAAAAGACAACGGTCCCGAGAACTTTGCGACCTTGCGGCGGAACGCGGTCAACCTCATTCGCGCTCACCCCGCCCGCATCTCCATGCGCCAAAAGGTCAAGCGCGCTGGCTGGGACGATGCCTTCCTTCTCGAACTCATCAGCCACATGCGATAGCCCTGCCCGCAAGCGGGAGAGGGAGCGCACCTGTGTCCGAGCTACGACCAGCGACCCTCAGCCGTTGAACGCAGCCTGCGCCTCCGGCAAGTCCCAGATCTTGCCGATGGCAGCCGTGCCTGCCGCGGTGATCGCCGCCTCGTCGGCGCCGAGATAGCGTCCCTCGTCGACCAGCACGCGACCGTCGACCATGACCTGGTCGATGTTGGCGCGGTTGGCGAGCGCGATCAGCGCGCGGCGCGGATCGAACAGCGGCTGGAGATGCGGATGGGTGAGATCGACCACGGTGAGATCGGCGGTCGCGCCCGGCTCAATGCGGCCGAGGTCCGGCCGCTTGATGACGTCGGCCGCGACCGCCGTGTTCGCCTCGATCAGTTCCGGCGAGTTCGCGACATCGGCGCGTTGCGAGGTGACCTTGGAGATCAGCGAGGCCGCATTGAGCTCGCCAAGCAGATCCATGTTGTAGCCGTCGGTGCCAACCACGGTGCGGACGCCGTGCTCGGCAAAGCGGCTGAACGCCGCCGTCACGCCGGCGCGCGCGAATACGCGCGGGCAATTCAACACGGTCATGCCGCACGCGGCCATCAGCTTGAGATCGTCGTCACTGCTGAACATGCAGTGCGCTGCCATGAGATCGGGTGCGAGCAGGCCAAGCCAGTCCAGATACTCCGCCGGCGTGCGGCCACCATAGCGTTTGCCGATGGTCTCGACCTCGGCGCGGCTCTGCGCCATGTGCGTCGTGATGGGCACGCCGAGCTCACGCGCCCGCGCGGCGCAGGCCTTCAGCAGATCGGGACCGCAGGTGTCGGTGGCGTGCGGGCTCATCGCGAGAGAGATGCGGCCGTCGCCGCGATTGTTCCAGCGCTGGTAGAGCGCGTCCCATGTCGCCATGTCGGCGGTGCCGTCGTCGCCGGAATAGCGCACCACGCCGTCCGGGCCCGCCTTCGCATCGGAGGTGGAGAAGAGATAGGGCGCGCCGTAGAAGCGGATGCCCATCTCCTCGGCGGCATCGAACATCTCGGGGATCGAATTCCTGAACGGCTCCATCACGGTGGTGGCGCCGCCCTTCAGGAGCTGGAGGATGCCGAGCCGCGCGACCGCGAGACGCTCTTCCGCCGACAGGATATCGGCGCCGCGCTTGGTCAGCGGCAGCAGCACCGTGTAGACGATGCTCTGGTTGTTCTTGCGGCCGTTGCCGTCCTCGCTGTGGCTGCGCGCCACCGCTTCGGAGAAGCAGTGATTGTGCAGATTGAGCAGCCCCGGCAGCACGAAGCGGCCCGGGCGGTCGTAGACCTGGTCTGCACTCGGCTTATCGCGCGTGACCGCGGCGATCTTCTTGCCTTCAACGAGAACCCAATGGTCGCGCAACACGTCCTGCGCGCCGTCCTTGCGTGACAGCACATAGCTGCCGAAGATTGCTGTGGTGCTCATGCGGGGCGTACGTTCCAGAAGACGGCGGTGCCGTCGAGAATGCCGGTGATGGCTTTGCGATAGGCGGTTGGCTGCTTGTACAGGCCGATTGGAATATAGGGGATTTCCTCGAAGGCGACGGCCTGGATCTCGCGGCAGATGCGCTGCTGCTCCGCGAGCTCGGATGCCGCCAGCCACTGGCTGCGCAACGGCCCCATCTTCTCGCTCGCATACCAGCCGGCGACCTTGCCTTCGCCGCGAATGTTGGTGTTGCCGGCCGGGTTGAGCCAATCGATGCCCTGCCAGTTGCCGACCGCAGCACTCCAGCCGCCCTGCCCGATCGGCTCCTTCTTGAGCTGACGCTGCAACACGACGGCAAAATCGAGCCCGGCATATTCGACGTTCATGCCGGCCTTGCGCAAGCTATCGACCGCGATCTCGCCGAGCGGCTTCTGCGCCAGCGAATTGGTAGGCACGAGCACCACAATCTTCTCGCCATTGTAGCCAGCGGCCTTCAAATCGGCCTTGACCTTGTCGTAGTTGCGCGGACCGCGGAACACGTCGAGGCCGACGTCACTTGCCATCGGCGTTCCCGGCGCGAAGAAGCCAATCGGCGACACCTGAAACGCTGGCTCCGTGCCGGCAACCGCGGTCATGAACGCGGACTGATCAATAGCACCCAGCAGCGCACGGCGGACGGCCGGATTGTCGAACGGCGGCTGCAGATGATTGAGGCGCAGCATGCAGGCGTAGCCGCGGGGATCGAGGATGCGCGTCTCGATGTCACCGGCGGCCTTGATGATCGGCAGAAGATCATGCGGCGTGGTTTCCTGCCAGTCCTGCTCGCCGGTCTGGAGCGCGGCGACGCCGGTGCCGGCATCGGGCGTGGTGGTCCAGACCACGCGATCGTAGTGAACGATCTTCGGTCCCGCGGTCCAATCCGGCTTGCCGTCGGTGCGCGGCTGATAGCGCTCGAATTTGGCATAGGCGTTGCGGGCACCCTGCACGCGCTCGTCGGCGAGATAGCGGAACGGGCCGCTGCCGATGACTTCGGTCAGCGGCTTGAACGGATCCTGGCTCGCCAGCCGCTCCGGCATCATGAAGCAGGGATTGATCGCGGCCTTGCCGAGCGCCTGCGGCAGCAGCGGGAACGGACGCTTGAGGCGGAAGCGGATGGTACGGTCGTCCGCCGCCGACAATTCGGCAGTCGCCTCCATCAGCTCGCCGCCAAAGCCGTCGCGCGTAGCCCAGCGTCGGATGCTCGCAACACAGTCACGCGCGAGCACAAGGTCGCCGTCGTGCCAGAACAGGCCGTCGCGCAAGCTGAGGTCCCACTGCAGGCCATCACCGGAGATAGCGTGGCCTGACAGCATCTGCGGCGAGACCTGGAGCGCGGAGCTCATGCCATAGAGCGTGTCGTAGACCATGAAGCCATGGTTTCGCGACACCTGCGCGGTTGAATAGATGGGATCGACGAAGGCGAGGTCGATGACAGGAATGAAGCGCAGCGTGCTCTGGGATTCGGCACGGACGATGCCCGGCATCGAAAGCGCCGGCACCGTTGCGGCGGCCTTGAGGAGCGAGCGGCGGGAGATGGGCATTACAAGAGGCTCCTGGAAGACTGCATCATTCGTTCACGTATTCAACAAGACCGCGCCGATCGCGGCAGCCACCGCCTGCTGTGCTGGCTCGACCACGGGCACACCGATCGCGTCCGCAATCGCCGCGCGGTGAGACGCCATGCCGGCACAGCCCATCACCACGACATCGGCGCGACATTGCGCGACGAGCGCGCGGCCGGCGTCGATCAACCGCCCGCGGATGTCCGCGCCCGCCGTCTCCGCCGCGCTCGCACCGACCGACCAGCTTCCCGCATAGCGGCTATCGACACCCATCACCCGCGCCATACGCTGCTGGCGGCGGATGCTCGACGGCGACAGCGCGATGATTCCAAAACGTTCGCCCAGCATCAGCGCGCGAAAGATCCCGCATTCGGCGATGCCCAGAACCGGCCGACCGCCGGCCGCCTCGCGCACCGCGTGCAGGCCGGGATCGCTGAAGCAGGCGAGCACGAACGCATCCGCATCGTCACCCGTGACGCGATTGACCAGCGGCATCACCACGCCATCGGCATCGCGCTGCGAGCTGATGCCGGGCGGCCCCTCGGCGAGGCCGACCACCTCGATCTCAGGCCCGCCGGCGATGCGCAGCGGCGCCACCGCATCATCGATCGCCGCCGTCACCGACGCCGAGGAGTTGGGGTTGATGACGAGGATGCGGCGACGGGTCATGGTAAGGTTCAATGGCATGGCTCAACGGTTGGCCGCCTCGTGGCGCAGGAAGTTTTCAGCGATCTTCTCGCCGGTCGTGATCCAGACGTCCGGGCACGACTTTGCGTAAGCGAGGAACTCGCGCAGCAGGCGCAGCCGCATCGGACGGCCGCTGCATTGCGGATGCAGCACCGTCGTCACCATCGCGCCCCAGTCCCTGGTTTCGTCGAGCTCGTCCTTCCAGATCGAAAGCACGTGCTCCTTCGGGAAGATCGAGCGCGGGCTGAAGCGCGCCGAGAGGCCATGCATCCAGTCGTCATAGCTCGCGGTCACCGGCAACTCGATCGTACCCGGCTTGCCGTCGGCGAGCCGATGGCGATAGGGCCGGACGTCGTCGCGGAACGAGGACGTGTAGACGATGCCGTGGCGCACCAGTGCTGCGCGCAGCTCCTCGGTGAATTCGCCATAGGGCGCACGATAGCCGGTCGGCCTGACGCCGAGCCGGCGCTTCAGCGCCTCAAAGCCGCGCTCCAGCTCGTCCTCGATCCAGGGATCGCCGGGATCGGGCAGCAGATGGTGATAGCCGTGATGGCCGATCTCGTGGCCGGCCTTGAGGATCGACTCCGCCATCGCTGGATGCGCATCAACCGACCAGCCCGTGACGAAGAACGTCGCCTTGAGATCGAGCTGGTCGAGCAGCTCGAGCAATTTCGGCGTGCCGACGCGCGCCTCATAGCCGCCATAGCTCATGGTGATGAGCCGCTGGGCGTGCACGGCGTCCTTGCTGGTCCACGCGCTCTCCGCGTCGACGTCGAAGGACAGGAACATCGCCGACTTGTACGGCTTGGGCCAGGGATAGTCCGGCGCGGGATCTGCGGTGTTGGCTGGGGTGAGCGGGATGCTCTGGAGTGCCTTACTGTCCAGCATTGATGGTTGCCTTTTCGAGTGCGTTGTCTGTCAGTTTCCACTTCGCAAGCAGGGTCTTGTAGCTGCCGTCGGCGATCAATGCGTCGACAGCCTCAAGCATCGCCTGCGCAAGCGCCTTTTCCTTGACCGGCAGCGCGATGCCGGTGAATTGCTGCGAGATGGGCGTACCGACCGGCGCATAGGCACCTGGCTCGAGGTTCATGATGTAGGGCAGCGTCTCGTTGCCCTGCACGGCGGCATCGATGCGGCCCTGCTTGAGCTGGGTGCGGGCGTCGGCCGAGCCGTCGGTGCCGACGAAGACGATCGGAGTGCTGCCGCAGTTCTTCTCGCTCCAGGCCGCGATCTCGCCCGGAAACTTGGTGCGGCGGCTGGCGCCGACCTTCTTGCCGCAGAGCGCGGCCATGTCCTTGAACTCGGCCGCGCGCGACTGCTGCACGAAGAAGTTCGGGCCGCTCTTGAGATAATCGACGAAAGACGCGGTCTCGTGCCTACTCGCGTAATCGGTGAAGCCGGAAAGAATCGCATCGACACGGCCGGTCGAAATCGACGGCATGAACTGGTCGAAGCTCGTCTCCTGCCATTCGATCTTGACGCCAAGCTTGCGGCCGATGGCTTCACCGAGATCGATGTCGAAGCCGGACAGCGCGTTGGTGGCGGGATCGCGGAACTCCATCGGTGGATAATTCGGCACCAGCGCGACCTTGATGCTGCCGCGCTTGACGATGTCAGGCGGCAGCTCGACGGCCCAAGCCTGAGTACTTAGAGCCGACACGGTCATGGCACCGAACAGCGCCGCCGCAACCAAAACTCTCTTCATCAATACGCCCCCAATTTCCAATAGTGGTCAGATCACTGCCGAGAGAAATGCCTGGGTGCGCTCCTCGCGCGGCGCGCCCAGAACGTCCGAGGCGCGGCCCTGCTCGACGATCGCGCCCTGGTCCATGTAGACGACGCGGTCGGCGACCTCGCGGGCGAAGCCGAGCTCGTGCGTCACCACCATCATGGTCATACCGCTTTTCGCCAGCTCCTTCATGACCGCGAGCACCTCGCCGACGAGCTCCGGATCGAGCGCGCTGGTCGGCTCGTCGAACAGCATCAGCATCGGCTTCATCGCAAGTGCCCGCGCAATCGCCACGCGCTGCTGCTGGCCGCCGGAGAGCTGCGCGGGATACGAATCGGCCTTGGCGGACAACCCGACGCGGCGGAGCAGCTCGATGGCGTCGGCGCGGACTTCATCGGATTTGCGGCCCTGCACCTGGAGCGGGCCTTCGATGATGTTTTCGAGCGCCGTTTTGTGCGGAAACAGGTTGAAGCGCTGGAACACCATGCCGGTCTTCAGCCGCTGCCGCCCGATCTCGCGCTCGGAGAGGCGATGGAGCCGCCCGCCCTGCTCGCGCACGCCCAGGAGCTCACCGTCGAGCCAGATGCCGCCGCTGTCGATGATTGCGAGCTGGTTGATGCAACGGAGCAGCGTAGTCTTGCCCGAGCCGGAGGCGCCGATCAGACACATCACCTCGCCGGGCCAGACGTCGAGCGAGACGTTTTTGAGAGCCTGGAACTCTCCAAAACTCTTGCTGACAGAGCGAATCGCGACGAGGGGCTTTGTCATCGCGCAAATCGCAATGTGCCGCGTGCAAAACGGCGCTCGAGCAGCATCTGCAGCGGCGTCAGGATCGAGACGACGAGCAGGTACCAGAGCCCGGCGACGATCAAGAGCTCGATCACGCGGGAATTGGCGTAGTAGATGTTCTCGGCGTTGTGCAGCACTTCCGGATATTGGATCACGCTCGCAAGCGAGGTCGCCTTCACCATGCCGATGAACTCGTTGCCGAGCGGCGGGATCACGACCCGCATGGCCTGCGGCAAAATGATCCGGCGCAGCGCACGCAGCCGTCCCATGCCGATCGCCTGCGCCGCTTCATATTGTCCGATATCGACCGACAGCATGCCGGCGCGCATGACTTCGGACGTGTAGGCGCCCTGGTTGATGCCGAGCCCGAGCAGCGCCGCCAGGAACGGCGTCATCACGTCGACAGCACGCGCGCTCCAGAGGCCGGGAATGCCGATGGTCGGAAACACCAGTGCGAGGTTGAACCAGAGCAGCAATTGCAGGATCAGCGGCGTGCCGCGGAACAGCCAGGTGTAGCCGGCCGCCACCGTCTTCAGCACCGGGTTGGGCGACAGCCGCATGATCGCGACGACCACACCAAGAAAGATGCCGAGCGCCATCGCCAGCACCGCCATCACCATGGTGTTGACGATGCCCTCGAGGATCACCTTTGCGGTGATGAAGCGGCTGACATAGGACCATTCGATCTGGCCATTGGCAAACGCCCGCGCGATCGCCGCCAGCACCAGGACGATCAGTGCTGCGCTGAGCCAGCGAAACCAGTGCGGCTCGCGCGCGATCCGCATTCCCGACAGATCGGGAAGACCCTCCGCGAGTGCCGGCGCCGGTTTCATTGCGGCGCCGCGTTCAGCATGGGTTCGGTCACGGCATTCGCGCCCAGGCCCCATTTGTCGAGAACCGCCTTGTAGGAACCATCGGCGATCATCGCGGTGAGCTTCTCCGTCACGACTTCACGGAGCGCGGCATCGTCCTTGCGGAACATGATGCCCTGATAGCCCTTGGCGAAGGACTCGCCGACGACGCGGTATTTGCCCGGCTCCTGCGTCTGCGCATAGGGCAGCGTCTCGCTGCCCTGCACGGCGGCGTCGATGCGGCCCTGCTTGAGTTGATTGCGGACGTCGATCGAGTTCTCGCCCGGCACATATTGGATCGCCGGCTTGCCGGCCGCCTCGCAATTCTGCTTGCTCCACTTCTCGATCTCGACCGGGAAGCTCGTGCTGCGGGTGGTGCCGACCTTCTTGCCGCAGAGATCGGTCGCGGCCTTCGCGTCGCTCTCCGCCATCACGAAAAACTGCGGGCCGGTCGTGAGGTAATCGACGAAATCGGCGCTCTCGCGCCGCGAGGCACGATCGGAGATGCCGGAGATAATGAAATCGGCGCGCTTGGTCTGGAGCGAGGGGATCAGCTCGGCGAACGGCGTCTCGCTCCAGACGATCTTGAGGCCGCCGAGCCGCTTGGCGAGCTCGTTCGCGAGATCGATGTCGAGACCGACCAGCTCGTTGCTGGCGGGATCGCGGTATTCCATCGGCGCGTAGGTCGAGTTGACCGTGAGTTTTAGCGCGCCCGCCTGCTTGATCTCCGCCGGAAGCTCCGCCGCTTGCGCAGACGTCACGGCAGCCAGCGCTGCGAAAGCGAGAAGATGCGAGAGGCGCGTCATGTCAGCTCCTTTGCCAACTGTTTGCTTTGCCGATCTTTTCCTTTGACGATCCTTGCCAGCACCGTGCCAGATCGTCAGTCCGCGTCGAGCACGGCCGGCTCGATGACGCCGGCGCGCTCGGCGATCACCCTGTATTGCTCAGGCCGCCGGTGAGCGGCGAAATTGAACATCTTGTCCTTGCCCTGGCGGCAGAGGTCGAGATCGATATCGGCGACGATCACCTCGTCGGTCAGGGTCGCGGCCTGCGCGACGATGCGGCCGTTGGGATCGACGATGCAGGAGCCGCCTATCAGGCCCGAGCCGTCCTCGTCGCCGGCCTTGGCGACCGAGATCGCCCAGGTCGCGTTCATATAGGCGTTGGCCTGCGTCACCAGCGTCGAGTGGAAGGTGCGCAAGGAGGCATCCTCCGTGACGCCGCCATTGGGATCATAGGCGGCCGAATTGTAGCCGATGCAGACGAGCTCGACGCCTTGCAGGCCGAGCACGCGCCAGGATTCCGGCCAGCGGCGGTCGTTGCAGATCATCATGCCCATGATCGCATGCGCCCAGGCCGAGCCGGCGCGAAACGCGGGAAAGCCGAGGTCGCCATATTCGAAGTAGCGCTTTTCGAGCTGCTGATAGCGCGCGCCGACACGCGGCTCGACCGAGCCCGGCAGATGCACCTTGCGATAACGGCCGAGAATCTCGCCGTCACGATCGACCAGGATGGCGCAATTGTAGCGGCGGCCGTCGGCGGTCTGCTCGGCATAGCCGACATAGAAGCCGACGCGCAGTGCACGCGCGCGATCGAACAGCTTGGCTACGGCCGGGTTCGGCATGCCGCGCTCGAAATACTGGTCGAGCGCTTCGCCCTTCAACAGCCAACGCGGAAAGAAGGTGGTGAAGGCGAGCTCGGGAAACACGACCAGGCTGGCGCCGCGGCTCGCCGCTTCCTCCAGCATGTCGAGCATCCGCTTCAACGTATGCTCGCGCGTATCGGCTTTTTGAGTCGGCCCCATCTGGGCGGCGGCAGCGCGAAGGACACGAACCAAGATTGCCTCCAATCTGTGCGCAATGCTGCCTCAATGGGCGAATGAACCCTTTGATCCAGCATGCAAATCCGCGACCATTAGGCGCAAGCGGGGCTGCAAAAGCAATTCATCGTGCTATGATGTTTTGGCCCTGAGTATAATCGGCAGTGATATGAACCTGCGCCAGCTCGAGATCCTGCGTGCCGTCATCCGCCACCGCACCACGGTGGCGGCGGCCGACGAGCTGGCACTGTCGCAGCCCGCGGTCAGCAACGCGCTGAAGACGATGGAAGCACAGGCGGGCTTTGCGCTGTTCGAGCGCGTCAACAACCGGCTGTTCCCGACCGCGGAGGCGATGGCGCTCTACAAAGAGAGCGAAGCGATTTTTGCGCTGCACGCCAAGCTCGAGAACCGCGTCCGCGATCTGCGCGAAAACCGTTCCGGTCACCTCGCCATCGTGGCAACGCCACCGCTCGCCTACAGCATCATTCCCTCCGCGCTATCAGGCTTCCTGCGCCGTCGTCCCGAGACACGCGTGTTCTTCGATGTCCGGCGCTATGAGGGCATCATCGAGGGCGTGCTCAGCCGCGTCGCCGAGCTCGGCTTCGCGCTCGGGCTGACGCATCATCCCGGCATCGCGCATGAGGTGGTACACACCGGCGAGATGGTCTGCGTGCTGCCGCCGCAGCATCCGCTTGCCGACAGGCCGGTGATCTCGGCCTCCGATCTGTCCGGCCTGCCCTTCATCGGGCTCGAACGCGGCACCCGGCTTGGCGAGGCCGTGCGCGACAGCTTTGCCCGGGCCGGCGCGCCGTTCCAGCCGACGGTCGAGGTGCGCTATTGCAATACGGCCTGCGTGCTCGCCGCCGCCGGCGTCGGTGCTGCCGTGGTCGACCCCTTCTCGCCGCGCCAGAACGGCGGCCACGGTCTGGTCGTGCGGCCGTTCACGCCGACGACCCGTGCGGTCGCCTACATGCTATGGTCGGAGGCGGAACCGCTGTCGCGTCTGGCCAAGGCGTTTCTCGGCGAGATCCGCAAGGAGAGTGCGCTGCTGGAACGTACAGCGCCACACCAGCAACATGGGGCAGGAAGCGACTGAGCTTCGCAATCTTTGACCTGAGGGGCACATGGCACGCATCACCATCATCGAGACCGGGCAGGTTCCGCAAAAATATCGCGAGCAGCACGGCTCGTTTCCCGACATGTTTGAGCGCATGGTCCGGACCGAGGACCCGACAGCCACGGTCGACGTCGTCAGCATCCCGAATGGCGATGCGCTGCCAGATCCGAGCAAGCTCGAGGCCGTGCTGATCACCGGTGCTGCCGCCGGCGTCTTTGACGGGCTCGACTGGATCGCCCCGCTGGAAGATTTCGTGCGCTCCGCCTACGCCAACAAGACGCCGATGGTCGGCGTCTGCTTTGGCCATCAGCTGATTGCGCAGGCGCTCGGCGGCACCGTGCGCAAGTCGGACAAGGGCTGGGGCATCGGCCGGCACGTCTATCAGGTGCTCCCGGAGAACGGCGTCGTCGAGGGCGAGGCGGTTGCGATCGCCGCCTCACATCAGGATCAGGTCATTGAGCCGCCGAACGATGCGCTCACGATCCTCTCGTCCGAATTCACCCCGCATGCCGGCCTGCTCTACGCCAACGGCACAACGCTGACGGTGCAACCGCACCCCGAGTTCGACGTGGGGTTCGCGCAAGTGTGCTGCGAGCTGCGCAACGGCAAGGCGCCGGATGAGGTTGTTGCCACGGCAAGGGATTCACTGGCGCAGCCGCTGGACAACGCGAAGCTCGGCGGAGCGATCACGAGGTTCTTGGCGAGGCGCTGATTTCACCTCGCCCCGCTTGCGGCTGTTCGATTCACACATCGCGCAGGCCCAAGGTGGCGCCAAATTTGATGCTCTGGAAGGCTTCGAGCCCGAGGCGCATGGTTTTTGGCCCCGGCTTGCCGTAGTAGCCGTCCCATCCGCCTAGTCGGGCAATGACCCAGGCGGCGAAGGCCAGCGAACCTTTTGGGTACGCGTTCTTTTGCCGTTCGGTCTTGCCTTCCAGTTTTGCCGAGACGGCCTCGATGATGGGTTGATCGGCAGGATCGAAGACCTCGAGCAGGGTCTGGCCGGTGGTGCCATCGCGCGACTTGACCAATTGCATCACCGCTACGGCTGCGACGGCGACAGCAGCGGCGAAGCGGATCATGACCTCGGGATCGCTGATGTCGGCGGCCTCGATATCGAAGCCTCCAGTCTTCAGCGTGTGGAAGTATTCCTCGATGATCCAGCGCATCCGATAGAGTTCAACGACGCGCCGCGCTTCAGCGATGTTGGTGACCGGATGGGTCGTCAACAGCCGCCAGTGGATCGGCTTGCCGCCCTCCGGCGTCGATGTCTCGCGGATATCGACCATGGTCAGCTTGACCGTTTCGGGCAGATCGGCAGCGCCATGCAGGGGCCTGCGCAGGGTCACAGACGAGAAGCGGACGACCAGTTCGCTGCTGCGCGCCTTGCGTCCCGGAGCCGCGGGAATGTTGACGTTGAGCCGGCCGTCCTCAGGCAAACTATCGATACGAGAGAACAGCAAATCAATCTGCTGCTCTTCCTCGCCCGTATCGATCCGCCGGTTCTGGCATGCCCGCACGATCAGATGCGCCTGTGACGGACGGTACGCGAAGTGCTCGTAGATGTCGCTTTCCCGATCCGAGACCACCGTGATGCTCGCAGCCTCCGTCAACCCCCTCGCGGCGCGCCTCGTGCTATCGAGCCAGCGTTGCGATTCCTTCTCTTGCGTGGTTCGCGACCGTCGATGCTTGGCCTTGCCGCCCGTCCGGTTCCACACCTTGGCATCGACGAGACCAATCACGCCACCATTGCCGGCATCGGCCGCCAGAGCCGCATGCAGCAATAGGCCCCGCAGCGCTCCGCCTTTTCCGATCGGCCCATAGCCATTGGCTTTCGCACGTCGCCCACCCAGCGAAAGCTCACTCGTATCCTGCGCCACGACGACGTCGCGGCCCCGTGCACGCTCCGCCGTGCGTTCCGCCGCCTGCGCGGCTATCTCTTCCGCCGTCACCGCCTCGTTGCGCAGAAAGCGCGTGAACTGGATCTCACGTGCGCGGTCGCGTTGCGCGAGCTGGCGGATGCACGAGCCGGGCCGCGCAACAAGTGCCGCATGCAAACGAGCCCCCCTTTTTCCAGCCGCAGATCGCCAAATCGACCCAGCCCATAATTCATCCCACGCATCGCTCGCTCCCGCGAATCATCTCTCAACTCACGGAATCAGCGATCAAATTCCTCCGCAAGATGTGTGAATTCAACAGCCGCTTGCGGGGAGAGGTCGGATTGCATCGAAGATGCTATCCGGGTGAGGGGGACTCTCCACGAGTCCAACTGCTACCGAATTTTGCCGAGACGGCCCCTCACCCCAACCCTCTCCCCGTAAGAACGGGGAGAGGGAGAGGAGGCAATTCAGAACGGATCCGCCCCCAGCCCCGGCACATCCGCCGGCCGCGGCCCGGGCGCCGGCCAACGAAAGCGGCGATCCTTCTCCGCAATCATGATGTCGTTGATCGAGGCCTCGCGTCGCCGCATCAGGCCGTGCTCGTCGAACTCCCACTGCTCATTGCCGTAGGAGCGATACCACTGGCCACTCGCGTCGTGCCATTCGTACTGGAAGCGCACCGCGATGCGGTTTTCGTCGAAGGCCCAGAGATCCTTGATCAGGCGGTACTCCCGCTCCTTCTCCCATTTGCGGGTGAGGAACGCGACGATCGCCTCGCGGCCCTGAAACACTTCCGAGCGATTGCGCCAGCGGCTGTCCTCGGTATAGGCGAGCGAGACGCGCACGGGATCGCGCGAATTCCAGGCGTCCTCGGCCATGCGCGCCTTCTGCGCGGCGGTCTCTCGGGTGAAGGGCGGAAGCGGCGGGCGCGACATGATGGCCTCATCGGTTGGTTTGGGGCACAATCTATCGCTGCAGTTGGCGGAGTCGATAGGGCGTTACCTATCGGCCGATCACTTATCGACCGATCACTTATCGGGCGATCAGGAAATCAAATCGGCCTTCATCAGCGCGCGGATCGATTTCGGGATCGGTTGCGCCCGACCGCCGCTGATGAAGGCGACGCGCACCTCGGCCTTGACGAGCACGTCCTCACCGCGCCGCACCTCCTGCGCCAGCATGATGGAGGCGCCCTTGACCGCAACCGGCCAGGTCACGATGTCGAGCACGTCATCCATCCGCGCGGGCTTGTGAAAATCCAGATGCATTGAGCGCACGACGAAGGCAAAGCCGGCGCCCTCGGTTTCGGGCTGATCGAACAGCGCCTGCTGCTCCGCACCCATCAGCCGCAGATGATTGGTGCGGCCGCGCTCCATGTAGCGCAGATAATTGGCGTGATAGACGATGCCTGAAAACACTGGTTTGACGATGTCGCAACAGAAGCCTAGCGGGTTGCTTTCATTGGGTCGCTGGACGGCTAAGGCGTGAATCTATGCCCTTCCATCGCAAGCCGCAGCGCCTTCGGGATGCGCTGCGCTTTTCCACCTGAGATAAACGCCACGCGTACCCGCGCCGTGACTAGGAGATCGTCTGCGCGCCTGCATTCCTGCAGCAAGGTAACTGACGCGCCTCTCACCTCTTGCGGGAGCGTAACCACGTCAAGCACGTCGTCCAAGACCGCCGGCTTTAGAAAATCGATTGTCATCGAACGTACAACGAAGGCGAAGCCGGGCGCCTCGCTCCTCACTTCTTGGAGCAGCGCGTGCTGATTGGTCCCGAGAAGACGTAAGTAATTCGTTCTGCCGCGTTCCATGAAGCGCAAAAAATTCGCGTGATAAACAATTTGGCCGGAGTCCGTATCTTCAAAATAGACGCGGACCTGCATCTGATGGCGCCCATCGCGAATTTCACCGTCGAGAGAGGCTGTCAAAATGCGATTCCCGTCATTGCGGTTCCAAGAACCAATTGTCTTGCACAGAGGGGCTTTTCTGGGCAAGTGCCAAAAGCCTTAGGCTTGATTCCTGCAGTCGGCAATTCCAGCGCGCTTTCCGTGTGAAGCTGCGTGAGCCCATCGGCAGCATCGTCGTCGCGCCGCGTGTCAAGGCAGACGACCCGATCCGCTTCGAGGTTCGCGTGCGCCCTGCCACACTGATCGCGGTCCGACCCGGGCAGAGTATCGGTGGCAGCGTTGGTGCCCAGGGAGGGAATCATACGGAACCACCGACACGACGAACCGCTGTTTGTCCTTAGCATGGTGGCTTGAGCGCTTGGCATGGTGGCTCGGCTGCACCGCCATCGCGGAAGCGCTGTTTTCCCTTTGGAGGCCAGCCTAACTCGCGAGGCCGAAGCGCTTCACGCCCTGTCCTTCGTCCGTGAACTTGTCCTCGGCAGGCCGGTCATGGACGAACACTACGTCCGCATCGCCGCGGCGCCCAATATCGAGCGCTTGGCCGGTGCCAACGGCGACGACCTTCACGGCGATGCCACGCCATTCCTGAGCGGATGATTTCAGAACAACCGGACAGTAAACAAGCTTCTCGTTCGCGAAGAACGGCGTCTACAACCATCGAAACAGTTTCTGTAGGCCGTTCAGTGAACAAAGTTGCCTGCCATTCCATCGCAACATCGTCGCGCAATATCTCCCCTCGCGAACGATGATGCTCTCTTCCACGGGCCTTCTGGCTCCTTAGATTTTCCGCGCGAACGATCGACGGCAACTGCTGCAGGCACTGGGTCGTCAAATTCGACCATCCGCCCTGTGGCGGGACCTAGCCAAAGCCATCCGCGCTGCTCGAAACAACGAGAGCAATTGCTGCGACAAGGGTCCTTAGAATCATGGCTCCGATCCCCAAAAAGCCAAGTCGCCCCGCCCCTCGTCCTTAGCGATGAGATGCTCATTGCGGTCGTCTTGAAACCACGAAGGTTATGTTATAACGTTGCAAGCGCAATCGAAGTCAAGTTGATATATCGGGATGCTTTCGGTCGAGCGTCGGCGGATCAATCGGAATTTCGCGATACGGCTGAAACAAAGCACGACTGGAAAAAGAATATCTTCCATTGTTTACTCATCTTTGGACAGGCACATCGTTCACCTGTTCTGGATAGCGATGCTCGCGCCGTCGTGCGACGCAGCTCAAGTGATGTGAGGCGGTGCGCAGTTTGCGGCCTACCCACTTAACGTTGTGGTGTATCTTCACGCGGCGATGCTGCGCCTGTCTTGCACTGCTTGCCTTGACGCTGCAATTCGGGATGTCATTCGGGCATATCCATGCCCGAGACATCGCCGGCCAGGGGATCTACCGCTCGACAGCAGATGTTGCCCGGGGATGGCACGGTCCCGTGAAGCAACAATCTGCGGCACGTCTTCCGGCGAAACTGGCGGACGATGACGAGGACTGTCCGATCTGCTTCTCGGGCTTTCTACTCGCGACTTCCTTCATCCCGGATGCGACGCAGGCGTCGCCATCACTTGACCTAACGGACGCCGGACACCCGTTCGCACTCACCTTCGATGGCGTCCTGAAAACTCACCGCGCGCCGTTTCAATCGCGCGCACCACCGCTCGGCTGACGCCAATTCGCGGACGCTGCAGGCGCCTCTGGCCGCGCCAAGCTTTGGGCGCGGTATTCCCCCTTACGTAACGAGAGCCTGTGGCCGAGCCGCATTGATCCGCATGAGGTTCGGGGCGGAAGCAATGCAATCGGCTCGCGTCTCGAGATGCTGCAGCGCCGGGCCTTGCCCGCAATCGACGGGGAATGCTCAAGAAGCTGGTTCGCCGCTCATCATGTGCGGCGTTCACATCGAACCTCCAGTCGGTGGACAGGCCAATGATAAAACACCCATGTTCCTGCATCTGCGCAGTGCTCTTGCTCTTTCTATCCTTCGATCGCGCGGAGGCTCATCCCCATGTCTGGGTCACCTTCCACAGCGAAATTCTTTACGCAGCCGACGGCAGCATGACAGGCGTCCGCCACGCCTGGACTTTCGATGACATGTTTTCCGCCTACGCGCTCCAGGGTACCCCCCATGCGAAGAAGGGGCAATACACGCGGGAAGAGCTGGCCTCGCTCGCCCAGGTCAACATGGATTCGCTGAAGGAGTATGGCTATTTCACCTTCGCGCGCGCGGACGGCAAGAAGCTCAAGTTTTCGGAACCCGTCGACTATTGGCTCGAATACAAGAACGCCACCCTCACCCTGCATTTCAGCCTGCCGTTGAAGGCGGCTGCCACCGCGAAGGCGATGCAGATCGAGGTCTACGATCCCACGATCTTCGTTGATTTCGAATTTGCCAAGGACAAGCCGGTCTCCTTGAGCGGCGCGCCGCAATGCCTGCTGAGCTATGATTTGCCACACCAGCCTACAGCGGCAGAACAGTTGCGGCTCAGTCAGCTCGATAGTGACCCGCTCGACGCATCCAGCTCCTATGGAGAGACCTTCGCCAACAAGATCCTGGTGAAGTGCCCATGACCAGATCGCGCGGTGTTATCTTGACCGTGCTGGTGGCGGTCCTCGTCGCCTGTGCAATTGACGTCGTATCGGCGCAGGCCGCGCCGTTTGGAGCCCCTCATCCTGTCGGTGCCATGTCGGCATCGGGCCTCACCGGCTGGATCTTTGCACAGCAAGCGGCCTTCTATCGTTCGCTGTCGGGCTTCATCCGGGCGAGCAAGGAGGACGGCGCCGCGATGTGGGGCCTCTTCGGCGTCTCGTTTCTCTACGGCGTCTTTCATGCCGTCGGCCCAGGACACGGCAAGACCGTGATCTCCTCCTACCTCGTGGCCAACGAAGAGACTTGGCATCGCGGCGTTGTCCTGTCATTTGCGTCCGCGGGCATGCAATCCGTCGTTGCCATTGTGGTGGTGGCCATCGCCGCGGTTCTTCTCGGCGCGACAGCGAAGGCGATCGGGCTGACCGTTCATCTCGTCGAGATCGTTAGCTATGGTCTGGTCATCCTGATCGGCCTACGGCTTTTGTATGTCAAGGGCCGCAGCTTTCTCCTCGGCTGCCGTGAACTGACATGGACCCAGGCGCCCGTCCTCACCCTCGCGTCAGGGCACAGCGGCAACACGTTTCCGCTTCACACGCCGCGCCTTGGCGCGATGACCATGCGTGGCGGACAATGCATGGTCGATGGATGCGCCGGTCACGAGCACAGCTTTCACTGCCACGACGACCAACACGAGTCGGCCTGGGGTCATGCCCACGGGCCAGAGCCCGCTGAGCTCGCCGGCGCGGGCGGCTGGCGCCGAGGCCTCTCGGCGGTGGTCGCGGTTGGAATGCGGCCATGCTCCGGCGCGATCATCGTCCTCATCTTCGCGCTGGCCCAGGACCTGTTCTGGACTGGTGTCGGCGCCACCTTGATCATGGGGCTTGGCACAGCGGTGACGGTTGCAGCGATCGCAACGCTCGCAATGAGCGCGCGACAGCTCGCAAGCCGCGTCGCTAAGGCCCAGGCCGGATTCGGCTTGCTCACGATGAGAGCTATCGAGGTCGGCGCCGCGGCGCTCATCGTTGCGTTTGGCACACTGTTGTTGGCAGGTTATATGGCGAGCGAACAACTCTGGATGTTCACGGGATAGAGGTGATGGGCAATCAGTTGCTGAAGATCCTGCTTTCCTCGATTGTCCTACTCATCATGTCTGGCCCCGCTTCGGCACAGGACAAAGGCAGCGTCGACCCCGAACCGCTCCCACCATTGGCCAATCCCAACGATCCGCACCTTGGCGCAAAAGAACTCTTTGCGCGCAAAATCCTGCCTGCTTCGCTGGCCGTGCATTCCATCGGGTTTTATGCAAAAGGTTGTCTCGCAGGTGCTCAAGCATTGCCCATCAATGGAAAGACCTGGCAGGTGATGCGGCTGTCCCGCAACCGCAATTGGGCGCATCCTGACATGATCAAGCTGCTCGAGCGCCTTTCTGACAAGGTGCACGAGGTCGCGGGTTGGCCCGGATTGCTTGTTGGCGACCTGTCGCAGCCGCGGGGTGGCCCCATGCTGACTGGACACGCCAGCCATCAGGTGGGGCTCGATGCTGATATCTGGCTCGCGCCGATGCCGGATCGAGAATTGTCGCGCGTCGAGCGCGAAGAAATGTCAGCGACAATGATGGTGCGGCCCGACCGCCTCGATGTCGATCCAAAGGTCTGGATGCCAAGTCATCTGCTCGTCATTCGAGCGGCGGCACAGGAGCCACAGGTCGAGCGGATCTTCGTCAACGCAGCGATCAAAAAGGCACTTTGTCGTGAAGCCAAGGGAGACCGAACCTGGTTTTCCAAGGTCCGCCCTATGTATGGGCATGATTATCACTTCCACATCCGCATTAAATGTCCTGCGGCCGATAGAGAATGCGAATTGCAACCTCCGCCCTCGGCGGATGAGGGATGCAGTGCAAAGGATTTTGCCTATTGGTTCAGCGAGCCCGTTCTCCACCCAAGGCTTCCCACCACACCGCCAAAGCCTAGGCCGCCGATAACGCTTGCCGACCTTCCTGCCGCCTGCCGCAAGATACTGATTGCTCCGTGACCTTTGCGAGAGCGCCTGCGTACACGCGCAAGAAAGAGTGAGCCTCATGTAGGGGCAAGAGTTGGCCAACGACCGCGGTGAGTTCATCTTCTGAGCTGAAGTTCTAAATCGATCAGGACGGCAAGCATGTTCGTTTCATTCTTCCCCCGACCAAAGTTGTTCTTTTCGTCGTCAATTCTTTGGACGGCGTTGGCGATGGCGGTTTGGTATGGGTTTGCCAGCAATATCTTTCAAGCCCCGGAAAAGCCGGTTGGGCTTGCGACGTTCTGGTCGGCGCCGGCACTGTGGTTCGATCTCTATTTTGCGCTGGCTGTTGTGGTCTTCGCGGCTGCATGGATGTTATTCGCCCCGCATCCCTGGGCGACGTGGTCCATTCTTGGCTCCGCGCTGATCCTGTTCACCTCTTACTTTCAGGTTCAGGTCTCAGTCGCGATCAACAGCTGGTATGGACCGTTTTACGACCTGGTCCAGGCCGCGCTTTCGAAGTCAGCGCCGGTCACGGTCGAGCAGTTCTACAGCGAATTGTGGACCTTTGCCGGCATCGCGCTCGTGGCCGTCGTGGTCGGCGTGATGACGCGATTCTTCGTCAGCCACTACATTTTCCGCTGGCGGACCGCGATGAACGATTTCTATGTCGCCAACTGGCCACGGCTGCGCACGATCGAAGGCGCCTCCCAGCGGGTCCAGGAAGACACCATGCGCTTTGCCAGCACCATGGAAGGTCTAGGGGTCAATCTCATTAGCGCAGTGCTGACACTCTTGGCCTTCCTGCCGGTTCTGGTGCGGCTGTCCAGCAACGTCACGGAGCTGCCTCTGCTCGGCTCGATTCCCTATCCGCTGGTGTTCGCTGCAGTCATCTGGTCGATACTGGGCACCGGCGTTCTCGCGCTTATCGGCATCCGCTTGCCCGGAATCGAATTTCTCAACCAGCGGGTCGAAGCGGCCTATCGCAAGGAGCTCGTGCTCGGCGAGGATGACCCGGCGCGCGCCATTCCGCCGACATTAGGCGTGCTATTTAGTGACATTCGCAGGAATTACTTCCGGCTCTATCTGAACTTCATGTACTTCAATGTCGGCCGGATCGTCTATTTGCAGACTGACGTCATCTTTCCTTACGTCCTGCTCGCGCCCACGATCATCGCGGGCAAGATCACCCTCGGCGCGATGAACCAGATCCTCAACGCGTTCACACAAGTGCGAACCTCGTTTCAGTATCTCGTCAACTCGTGGAGCACGATCGTCGAACTGATCTCGATCTATCAGCGGCTGCGCGGTTTTGAGGCAAAGATCCACGGTGACCCACTGCCGTCGATCGAGGCACAAAAGGAGCCAGCCTCATGATCGGAGTTGACGGAACCGAAGCTTTGCATTGCGCCAAACCATATTGTGCTTTCCAATAATGTAATGTTATAACATTACATACGACTAGCGAGGTCTCCAATGGCGGTCCGTCACGCGGCCGGGCTGTCCAAAGTTCGAAAAGGATCCAACACCGTCAAGAAAGCGGCCTGCGCACGGGCCTGGCGCTCATTCTGGCAAGGATGACGCTACGCGCGCCCGCTGCGAACGGCGATGGCCAACTGATCATCTTTCCTGCCCCCTAAACATAAGGAATCGTCCATGCCGGAAGCCCTCACACAGATTCCTGTCACGGTTCTGACCGGCTATCTCGGCTCCGGGAAAACCACACTGCTCAACCGCATTCTCACCGAGACACACGGCAAGCGGTTTGCTGTGATCGTCAATGAATTCGGCGAGGACGGTATCGACAACGATCTCATCGTCGACGCGGACGAAGAGATCTTTGAGATGAATAACGGCTGCATCTGCTGCACGGTCCGCGGCGATCTTATTCGTATCATCGAAGGCCTGATGCGGCGAAGCCGCGCCTTCGACGGCATCGTGGTCGAGACCACGGGGCTCGCAGATCCCGCACCGGTGGCGCAGACTTTCTTTGTCGACGAGGACGTTCGCCGCAAGACCAAGCTTGATGCCATCGTCACCGTTACCGACGCCAAACATCTTCTCGAACAGATCGATCGGGCCCCGGAAGCCCAAGAGCAACTCGCGTTTGCCGACGTCGTCCTCGTCAACAAGGCCGATCTGGTCGATGAGAATGGCCTAGCGACAGTCGAACGCCGAATCCGCAAGATCAATCCCTATGCGACCATTCACCGGACGGAGCGCTGCGGCCTCGACCTCGTCAAGGTACTGGGGCGAGATGCTTTCAATCTCGATCGTATCCTCGAAGTCGAGCCGGGATTCCTCACCAAGGAGCATGCTCACGAGCACGACGACGAGATTGCCAGCCTATCACTGGTGGCCGACGATCCAATGGATCCCGCCAGGTTCGTCTCGTGGATTCAGGACACCACCCAACGTTACGGCACGGACATCCTGCGCATGAAGGGCATTATCGCAATGGCTGATGATGACCGCCGATTTGTCGTGCAGGGCGTCCACATGCTGATCGAGGGCGGCAGTCAGCGCGCATGGAAGAAGAACGAGGCGCCCCAATCCCGGCTTGTCTTCATCGGCCGGGATCTACCAGTGGACCTGCTGAAGCAAGGATTTGAGGCCTGCCGCGCCTAACCAGGGAATTGCCGAGTCCGAGGCTTCCGCCATGACGTGGGTGGTCAGGAAAACCCGAGGCGGAGCACCCCGGAGTATCGCTGGCGGTAGGGCGGACGGCACAGGGCTCAAAGCAATGAAGTAAGTGGGCGTCTCTCGGTCTGCGTCTACGCATCTACAAACTAGGTTGGAACGCCCATGGGCCACATTGTTCGACTTATTCCAAAATCTGAGCTTGAGCGGATTCGTTTAATTCGAGAGGCTCGCGCGATATACGACAGTATATTTCCGCCGACTGATGCGGTCGAAGAGCCGCCAGATGATTGCTTCAGCCAAGGGACACAACCGGGCAGAAAGGGCCTGTTTCCTCGAAAAGAAACGGTCGGATGACAGAAACGACATCGTCCGGAAATTCCTCATGTAGGGACAATTTGCCCTTGGGCAATCGTTCGATTTGAATGTTTGGCAGAGCTGCCATGGACTCGATTTCGGCGCGCGAGCGCGGCGACGTCTCATCGCCGCTTTGCGCGCCACAACCGGACGTTCCCACAAGGACGCGATTGACTCGGAACGGCCATCAACGGTCTTGATCAAGTTGATGCGCCGCACATACCATCGGACAATTCATTGACCCTGGCGGTCATCGGCATTCCGGATGGTCTCTGCGCTGCGAACGCATCTGATAAACCTTCCACCGGGAGACGGGTGCTCGCATGGGGACTTTTCACAAGCGACATTCAGCAATCGGTGCCGGAGTCGCCTTGCTTTCATTTTGCAATCAACCAATCGCGCTCGCTCGCGGCAGTCAGATTGTCCGCGACGATCCTTTGAATTCGGAGCGAATCGAACGTCTGCCGCCAGAGGTTCGGAATGCGGTCATCCGCATGTGTGAAGATCATCCACCACGCGCCGGTCACTATTTTGCAACCTACTTCGACAATTCGCGCTTGATCAGGCTTCACTTCGAACTTCTGCAATGTGACGGGCGCGCAACATTTTGCAGGAGCGATAGTTGCCTCCGCCAGGAGTACGGTTTGACCGGAGGCCACTATCGGCTCATGAAAAGCTACTACGGCCGCAGCATCAACTGACCCATGCCGAAGTGTCATCTCGGCCTACGAGCGAGCGGCAATCCATTAAACCGGAGGAAGCCAGGGCCGTGTGGTTCAATCACCGTAGTGGACGCCCTCTCAGGCTAACTGCACGAGCCCATGATCATCGCAATGATCACCATGAGGATGATGCAGCCGCCCGTCTACAAGATAGTCGACATGGTCACCATGCGGCACCGCTTCATGTCCGCAGTTTGGACCGTGCGCGTGCGAGCACTGGACTTGAGGCGTGCATTGAACGGGATTTGTGGCGTCGACCGCGATGGCGTGCTCATCCACGAGATCCTCGTGCATGTGATGCAGACGGCCATCATGAAGGTAGAGGACCAGCACCCCAAGCGCACACAAATCAAATTGAAATAGGTAATGTTATAGCGTTGCGGAACCCTCGAACCGTTTGCGCGCGCTGGGCGACGGTCGAGTTGTCCTCGCCACGCCAATCAATCATCAGGCCGCCGGGGGTGCCTAGGGAAACCTTCGGCCGGGACATTTCCAGCCGCTCGGTAAGATGACAATTGCACGATATTAAGCGACGCAGCCCGGGGTCGGGTTCGGAATGACGTCACATTGGTCGCCAACGCGACGACGGCGTTCGGCTCGGACCGGATGAAAGCGGCTGCGACGAACGCCCCGATGTTCGCACGCGCCACCGAAGCATTGATGTCACGACTTCCCACTGTGAACGGCTATACGCGCCCCTCCCCGAGGCCGTCTACTTATTCCCTTATCAGTCACGCGATGCTGTTTGCGTATGAACGGCCGCTTTGCGCGGCCGTTCGATAAGCGCTCATTCCGCGAATTGGGACTTGGCATAGGCTTGGCATAGATTGGTCTCGTCAATATCGGGCTTGCGAACGAGATCAAACCCTCTCGGAGACATCCGCCGCGGGAGACGCGGCCACCCGGCCGAGCCTCATGGTTCTCCGGGCGATCCGAAGCATCGTCCGGAGACGGCGCGGGCCGCCTCCGCACCAAGAGGAGAGACACCACCCGCGCCGCCATGCCCAAGAGCCATACCCAAGAGCCATGCCGCGGGGAACTGTCAGCCATTACCGCAGAGCCGTCATGGCGCGCGCGTTGCCCCTCGACTCCGTCCGGATTGTCATGTGGAATATTGCAGCAAAGATGCACATGGCGGGGTGATCGCATGGCGGAAGTTTCTGTTCTGGCCGCGCCGAGTGCGCATCTGGCGGACAACTCCCACAAGGCGATCGGGGCCGCAGCGATCGGCAACCTGCTCGAGTGGTACGATTTCGGCGTCTATGCTTATCTCGCCGGGCTGATCGCCACAAAGTTCTTCCCGAACAGCGATCCGACCGCCTCGCTGCTCGCTGCCTTCGCGGCCTATGGCGTCGGCTTCCTGGCGCGGCCGCTCGGCGGCATCGTGATCGGCCGTCTCGGCGACACCAAAGGCCGCAAGACGGCGTTGGTGCTCACCATCTTCCTGATGGCGTTCGGCACGGTCGCCATCGGCCTGTTGCCATCCTATGAGGCGATCGGCGTCTGGGCGCCGATCCTGCTGGTTGCGCTTCGCATCGTGCAGGGGTTCGCGGCCGGCGGCGAATGGGGTACCTCGACCGCCTTCATGGTCGAATGGGCGCCGCAAAACCGCCGCGGCTTGTTCGGCAGTTTCCAGCAGGTCTCGACCGCCGGCGGCTCGCTGCTCGGCTCGGCCGTTGCCGCCATCATGACCTCGTCGCTGAGTCAGGCGGCGATGCTCGACTGGGGCTGGCGCGTGCCGTTCCTGCTCGGCGTACTCTTGTTCTTCGTCGGTGCCTATCTGCGCCGGAACGTCGACGAGACGCCGAATTACGAAGCCAGCCGCCAGGCTGCCGTCGATCAGCCGGTTGTCGCCGGGCTTCCGCTCGGGGCGCTCGCCTTCGGCTTCACTATCTTCTGGACCATCGCCTATTACACGCTGCTCGCCTGGATGCCGAGCTTCACCCAGCGCTTTGCCGGGCTCACGCCCTCCCAGGCGCTGTGGTCGAACACGATCGGCCTGATCGCCATGGTGATCGCGGTTCCGGTCTGGGGCGCGCTGTCGGATAGGGTCGGCCGCAAGCCGCTCCTGATGGCGAGCGCGATCAGCATCGGACTGCTCTCCTATCCGCTGTTCTCGCTGATGACCAACGGCACCGGGCTCGCTCTGGTGATGCCGCTCCAGATCCTGTTCGGTATTTTGCTTGCGCTCTATTCGGGCGCGGGACCCGCGGCGATCTCGGAGATCTTTCCGACGCATCTTCGCTCCACCTGGATGACGAGCGGCTATGCGCTCGCAGTCGCCATCTTCGGCGGGTTCGCGCCATTCATCGCGACCTGGCTCATCCAGGTCACGGGATCGCCGGTGTCGCCGACCTATCTCTATCTGTTGCCTTCGGCGGTGATTTCGCTGGCCGTGATCTGGCGCCTGAAGGAAACCGCTGGGACAAAACTGAGCTGAGTGAACGAACGAGCGCAATCCATGCTCATCCGGTTCGACGGACGCACCTCGATCGTGGCGGGAGCCGCGCGCGGCATCGGCCAGACCATCGCGCGATCGCTGGCCAATGACGGCGCGCGCGTCGTCGCCTGCGACCTGCTGGTCGATGACCTCGCCCCCATCGCAGGCCGCGTCGATGGCGGCGGCGAGATCATCGCTGCCAAGGTCGACGTCACCGATGAGGCCTCCATTGCCGAGGTCGTGCGCACAGCCGGCGGCGCCGATATCCTTGTCTATGTCGCGGGCGGCGTGCGCGGCCAAGGGCCCCGGCCGCTGGAAGAGGTGAGTGCGGACGATTTCGACGCCATCGTCGATGCCAACCTCAAGGGCGCGTTCCTCTTCATCAAGGCTGTCGCGCCCGGGATGAAGACAAGAGGCACAGGGCGCATCGTAACTATTTCGAGCCGCGCCGGCCTTGCCACGAGCCTCACCGGCATCCAGAGCTATGCCGCCGCCAAGCACGGACAGATCGGTCTGGTCAAACAGCTTGCCCAGGAACTTGGGCCGTTCGGCATCACCGTGAATACGGTTGCGCCCGGCTTCATGGCGACGAGCCCTGATTACGAGCGGCAGTGGAACAACTGGCCAACCGCGTTCCGCGACAATTTCGTCAACACGATTGCAATGCGGCGCATGGGGGCGCCGCAGGACGTCGCCAATGCGGTGACGTTTCTGGCCTCCGACTATGCCTCGTGGATCACGGGGCAGACGATACCCGTCACCGGCGGCCCGCTGTAACATATCATTCGGGAGGACCAACATGAACGAGACATCAAAACTCGAACCCTGGCAATGGCCGGAAAAACACTGGCGCGGGCTGGTCAACCAGGTCCGCGCCGGCAAGACCTATCGGCCCAAGACCTGGAAGGGTGGTGCGCGATGCGCGTTTGCGCTGTCGTTCGATGCCGATCATGAGACCAATGAGCTGCGCGACGGCGGCAAGTCGATCGGGCGCATGGCGTGGGGACAGTATGGCAATCGTGTCGGCGTCCCGAACATCCTGAAGTTGCTTGCGAAACACTCAGTGCCGGCGACCTTCTATGTGCCGGCCGTGTGCGCGCTGCTCTATCCGGACGAGCAGCGCCGCATCATCGCCGAAGGGCACGAGATCGGCATCCATTCCTGGATCCACGAGCTGAACTCGGTGCTGCCCTATGAGGCCGAAAAAGACCTGATGACGCGCGCGGCCGACGTGCTGGAGAAGACGACCAAGGTGCGGCCGGTCGGCGCGCGCACTGCGTCCTGGGATTTCTCGCCGCACACGCTGCGGATCACCAAGGAGGCCGGCCTGCTCTACGATTCCTCGCTGATGGCCGACGTCGATTGCTACGAGCTACTGTTGGATGGCGAGCCAACCGGCATCATCGAATTTCCGGTGGAATGGATCCGCGACGATGCGGTCTATTTCATGATGCACCGGTTCCAGGGCCTGCGTCCCTATACGCCGCCGTCGGATGTGTTCGATGTGTTCCGGCGCGAGTTCGAAGCGGCCTATGAGGAAGGCGGTATCTTTCAGCTCACCTGCCATCCGCACATGATCGGCTACCGCTCGCGGCTGTGGATCATCGAGGAGCTCATTCGCCTGGCCAAGACGAAGGGCGACGTCTGGTGCGCAACCCATGCCGACGTGGTCCGCTACGCGCGCGACCACGCCGCCTGAGGCCGGACCCATGACAAAGACGGCCCTCGTCACCGGCGGCGCGCGCGGCATCGGCCGCGCCTGTGCGCTGGCGCTTGCCGATTCCGGCTTCGACGTCGCCCTCGTCGATCTCCAGGAGAAGGAGATGGCAGCAACCGCGCGCGATATCGAGGCGCGGGGCAAGCGCACGCTGACCTTTCAGGCCGATGTGAGCGATTTTGCCCGCGCCCACGCGATCGTCGAACAGATCAACACGAAATGGGGACATCTCGACGTGCTCCTGAACAATGCGGGCGCGCCGAACCCAAAGTCGATTCTTGAAATCACTGAGGCGGAATTCGACCGCACGATCGCAATCAACCTGAAGAGCTGCTTCAACTTCATTCATGCGGCCGCGCCGATCATGCTGAAGCAGGACGCCGGCGGGCGGATCATCTCGATTTCATCGATCAACGCGCTGTCGGGCGGCGTGACCAGCGCCGTCAGCAAGCATGCCTATGCGGCAGCCAAGGCCGGAATCCTGGGCCTCACGCGGTCGCTTGCCAAGGAGCTCGGACCCAAAGTGTCGGTGAATGCGATCTGTCCGGGCATTATCGCCACCGACCTCTTGCGCGGTCTGCTCGGTCATCGGAAGGCAGAATTAACCGCAGGCATTGCCATGGGACGGGTCGGCACGCCTGAGGACGTCGCCAGCATCGTGCGCTATCTGGCCGTCGAGGCGCATATGTTCATGACCGGCCAGGATTTCGTGGTCGATGGATTTCAATGGAGCTGCTGAGCAGAGCTGCGCCCCGACTGACTAGCGCATGATCCGGAAAAGTGTGCGGCGGTTTTCCCTCTTGTCGAAGTATGCGGACATC
The DNA here is from genome assembly GCF_036924495.1 of Bradyrhizobium sp. AZCC 2230. NCBI lineage: Bacteria > Pseudomonadati > Pseudomonadota > Alphaproteobacteria > Hyphomicrobiales > Nitrobacteraceae > Bradyrhizobium > Bradyrhizobium sp. AZCC 2230. The sequence continues at coordinate 5,195,966 of NZ_JAZHRS010000001.1, forward strand.
GCCTCCAGCGCTCATGCATTGACGATAGCGACCAGCTGCTTTGCGCCAGAAGCGGCCGCTCACGAACGTGCGTTTGGTGAAACGAGGCCGCTTAGTCGCCATAACCATGTCCTCGCGTTAGAGAAACGCGCGAAATTGGCTGGCTTGGCTCCCCTCGGCCAAATTGGAGAGCGCAAGTATTGGTCACTCGATCAGGATGATCTCGGCTTCGCCGGCGCCGGCTTGAACAACATCGCCCACGCGCTTCCCAAACATCGATCTCGCCAGCGGCGAGACATGTGAGATCGAGCCTTGGGCAGGATCGGCTTCGTCCTCACCGACGATCCGGAACGTCTGCTCCCTGCCATCGTCGCGCAGGATCGTCACTGACGCGCCGAACCGCACTTCGGAGCGGTCGATTGGGGCGGGCACCACGCGTGCCGTTGCGCGCCGGACGGACCAGTAGCGAAGGTCGTGGCCCGCAGCGGCAAGCGCAGCGCGATCGGCTGATGCCTGTGCAGCGGCATAGGCTTCGCTGGCCGCCGCGAGGGCATGTTCGATCTGCGCCAGGCCTGCCGCGGTGACGTCGTTCGGATGCTCGGAAACGGGCCGCTCCGGGAGCTCCTCGATATGGTCGGTATCCAATTCCTTGACGAAGGCTCTGCCCATCAGCCGTGATACCTCAAATTGCTATCAGCCCCGAAGAGAAACATTTTTCGTGCGTTCCGTTCCTTTCCGAGATGAATGGCCGCCAAGGATGGGCAGATATGGCCCTTACCGGTTGGCGACAACGATAGGTTCGCGCAAGACCAAGGTCGAGCCGCGACGGCCGGGATCTCGGGGCCGATGTTGAATGACGCCCGCCAATCATTCGCCCCGCAACCGGCAGCGATCGACGACTTGCTTCAAGATTTCATCCGGATACGCCTGCTCGTTGCAGACGAGAGCAGCCAGCATTCGGCGGGGCAATTCACGATCGTGAGCGACCGTCTTGCAATCAGGTTCGAATATTGCAGCGGATGCGGACATCAACCACCCGTCACCGACATGTGGCGCGCGAGCGTCGGCGACTGTCCGCGGCGGTCGATGACAAAATCATGCCCGAGAGGCTTTCGTCGCATTGCGGTGTCGATCGCTTCGTTCAACAGCACATCGGACGAAGACGCCCGGACCGCCTGTCGCAGATCAACCTGGTCGTCCTTGCCAAGACACATGAAGAGCGTCCCATTGCACGATACCCTGACCCGATTACAGGTCTCGCAAAAATTTTGAGTCAGCGGTGTGATGAATCCAAGACGGCCACCGGTCTCCGCAACGCGGACGTATCTCGCCGGGCCGCCGCTCGTATCCGGCAGGTCGACAAGTGTATAGCGCTTTTCCAACTGCGATCGGACCCGTGACAATGGCACGTATTGATCCGTCCGATCCTCGCCAGTGTCCCCCAGTGGCATGGTTTCGATAAGGGTAATCTCCAGACCCTTTGCGTGCGACCACTCGACCAAGGATTCGAGAGAAGCTTCGTTGAGGTCTCTCAGTGCCACCGTGTTGATCTTCACTTTGAGACCCGCCTCGCGGGCCGCAGCTATGCCCTCGAGCACGACGGCTATGTCACCGCCGCGCGTTATCTTTTTGAAAACCTCCGAATCGAGCGAATCAAGCGAGACATTGATCCGCCTCACGCCGAAAGCTGCAAGGTCGGCTGCATACTTCGATAGATGCGTCCCGTTGGTCGTGAGCGCCAACTCCTGAAGAGCTTCGGACTTGAGATGGCGCGAAAGGCTGCGAACGAGATCGAGAAACCCTCGTCGCATCAGCGGCTCGCCGCCGGTCAAACGCAGCTTTCGCACCCCGCGTGCGACGAATGCCGAACAGATCCGATCCAATTCATCGAGCGTCAAAAGTTCCTTCTTAGGAAGGAACGTCATGTCCCGCGACATACAGTAGACGCAACGAAGATCGCAACGGTCCGTGACCGATACTCTCAGGTAGGTCACGGTGCGAAAGAAGCCATCGACGAGCGTCCTCTTTCCAGGCTGATCGGCCGGGGAGATCGGTATGCTCATTCAATGGCCCCTTTTCAATGCACCTAGCAATTAAGACACCGAGCAAGGCGGCCGACGAAGTCCAGGCGCCGCAGTGTCCGGCGGCGTCGGCCGGTCCATCACTTCAGTTGGATGGTAAAGTGCTTGAAGACTTCTTTTTCGATCTTCCAGGTACCGACGAAGTCCTTTTCGACCGTGAAGGCGTCGCCGGCCTTGACGATTACCGGCGTGCCGCCATCTGGCGTGATGACGATTTCACCCTGGATCATGTGAACGAACTCCGGTGCCGCATACGTTGCATGATAGGTGCCGGGCGTCGCGCCCCACCAGCCGGAGATCGACGATCCGTCGTCGGCGGTATATTCGATCCAGGTTTTCATAGTCGGATTGCCGTCGACCTTCTTCCATCCGTCGAGATCAGTCTCGATCGGCGTTGCTGCCTTGAGACCAAATTTCGTTACTTTATTGTTTGCCACGCGACACTCCCTCTCGAGTATTGTGCACGCCAACGTCGGCGGGCCAGGCGGTTGCGAGACTGCCGCCGCGACGATTCCGTCGGGCTGTCCCACTATCTATTTCCAATTCTGCGCAACTGATGAGCAGTGCCAGTGACCGAACAACCCATGGTGCCAGCGTGAGACCCGTTGAGAGTCGTTTCACGGACTTGAAATACCCTGACAATGCTCGCGCGCATCATCCGGCCCTCTCGCCGTAACTGTCCGAGGCATTGCCGGCACGGCCCTGCGATACGACGTCGATCATATCCGCGATGCGGGTGATTTTTTCCCGTGGCTTGTTCGCCCGCCGTCCCATCGCGCACTCGGCGGCGTCGATCGTGAGCCATTCGGGCAATCCGATAACGGGAGCGCTTCGGAGCGAAATCGACTCGACAAGTTGCCGTCTGCCTCCCTGCGGCCTTGGAATGCGGCCAGGCAAGTCTTCCAATATCTGCTGCACGGTTTCTATGCTATCGGCCCGGTTGGTACCGATGATGCCGGTTGGGCCGCGCTTGAGCCAGCCTGTCACATAAAGTCCGTCCACGGCAATCCCGTCGCACTCGACGCGCCCCTTGCGATTGGGAACGACACCGCGACGGAAATCAAAGGGAACGCGCTCAAGGGGCTGGCCTCGGTAGCCGATGCTTCCGAAGACCAGGCCGCAGTCGATACCAAACAGCTCGTCGGTTGGGGCAGCGGCCTGCTCGAAGGAATTTCCGCGCAGCGTGTTCCTTCGAAAGACGAATTGCTTGACGCGGCCGGCTTCGCCTTCGAGCCGCTCAGGACTGAGACAGAAATGGAAGATCAACTTGCGCGCTATCTGTGCCTGTCCGGCATTGCTTAGACCGCGAAAGAACTCCACGTTCTGCAACGCGTTGATGTTCGACCGGTCGGCGAGCTCCAGCTCGCAGGCCGGACCTATCGTTACCGCGTTGCTTTGGGTAAGAACCTGGCATTGCGGAATGAGGCTCAGGCCGCGCAGTTCGCGCGTCGTGAATTTTGCCTGCGCCGGCCCCCGTCGACCGACCAGGTGGACGTCACGGATCTTGCTTTCTGCGAGCACTTCCAGCGCGTGCGCGGCAATGTCGGTGCGCCGGAGGTCGTCAGGCGGTTGCAGCAGTATGCGCGCAACATCGGCCGCGACGTTGCCGTGCCCCACGACGACCGCAACTTCCTGACTGAGGTCGAACGTGCAGTCGCGAAAATCGGGATGTCCGTTGTACCATCCAACGAACTCGGTCGCGGAGTGGCTGTTCGCCAGCCTCTCGCCCGAAATTCCCATTTTCCGGTCGGTGCTCGCGCCATAGGCCAGAACGACGATATCGTATGACCGTTGGAGTGCATCGAGCGACAAGTCAGTCCCGACGCTTACGTTTCCCAGAAAATTGAAACGCTCTGATCGCATGATTTTGTCAAAGACAAGCGTGACTTGCTTAAGCTTGGGATGATCGGGCGCCACGCCGCTGCGGACCAGGCCATACGGCGTCGGCAATCGCTCGAACATGTCGATGACGATGTCCGGCAAGGCGTTTAGCAGGGCCTCGGCGGCATAAAAGCCGCTGGGACCACTTCCAACAATCGCAGCGTGCTTGATCATGGTCATGCCCCGTAACGAGGGAATCAAAAGCCAAGTTCGGCCCGGCGGGCCACCGCCGACGGCAACGGGGAACGCTTGACCGAAATCACGGGCAACGCGCGCGACCGTTCTCTGTTTAATTCCAGCAGTTCTCGTTCATCATCCGGCTCGAAGACTTCATGTATTGCCTGCACCGGACAGGCCGGAATGCAGGCTCCGCAATCGATGCACACGTCGGGGTCAATATAACTGCGTTCGCCGTCGGCATGAAAACATTGGACCGGGCAATGTTCGACGCAATCGGTAAAAAGACACAGCCGGCAATTGTCCGTTACAACGTGGGGCATGATCTGCGGCATCCCGGTAGCTGGAATCATAAATCTAACGTCGACCGGTTTGGCCGGTCGACGTTACGGAAGCGAGACTGTTAAATCCGCTCGACCTCGACGCGATTGTCCGAATAGACACCGGCCTGCCCGAGATTGGCGTGGCGAGGCGCGGTCGTCGAGTTCACCGCCGTTCCGGTCCGGTTGAGACCTGGCCAGTGTCCAACGTTCGTCACGATGAGACCTGCCCCAACGTCATCCGTGAGATCGGCCTTGGCTTCGAAGGTGCCTCGCTCGTTGAAGACCCGGACGTAAGCTCCATTTGCTATCGATCGGCTTGCCGCATCGGATGGGTTGATCATGATCCTCTGCTCGCCCTGCCGCTTCATCTGCGGGGCTTCGTTCCCGTATTGCGTATTCAGGAAGGCGTGCGGTTTGGGAGAAAGCAGGTTCAGCGGGAACCGCGCCCGCTTTGCCGGCGCGCTGTCGATGACTTCGGCCGGCGGGATGTAGTTCGGAACGGGATCGACGTAGCCGCCTACCTGCATCTCCGTATAGCCCGACCGCCAGACGTCGAGTACCATGTTTCCGCCCTCGGCCATGCTCGACTTGAACTCGCACTTGCCCGACGTCGTCTTGAAGTTGCCCTCGGCATGTGGCGCGCGGACGTCCGGCATGCCGACGTTGAGGCGCTTCCAGCCATCTTTCTTCAGGATGTCGAGCGTGATGCCTTCAAGCGCCGGCGACTCCCAGTCGTAGGCGAGGGCCAGCCACTCGTCGTCGGTCAGGTCCCAATAATCGTCGTTGAACCCCATGGTCTTCGCCAACCTGCGGAAGAGATCGATGTTGGCAACGCACTCGCCCGGAGCGGGGATCGCGGGCTGGTTCAACATGATATAGAGGTGACCCCACGTCACCATGATGTCGTACTGCTCCGCCTGCATGGTCGAGGGTAGCAGGATGTCGGCGTATTTCGCGGTGTCGGTGATGAAGAGCTCGCTGCACACCGTGAAAAGGTCCTCGCGTTGAAGACCCCTGACCAGTTCGCCGGCGTCCGGTGCCTGCGAAACCGGGTTGGAGTTGTAGACGAACACCGACTTGATTGGCGGATCGAGCTTCATCTTGCCTGTGAGTGCGGCGCCGAGATCGAGCTCGTTGACGACCCGCGTGCCGGGCCGAATCCAGTCGGGCCTCGAGACATGGGCGACGCTCATCGGGAATTCGTAAATCGGCATCTCGACCGCACCGCCGCCGACGTGGCGCCAGGCCCCGATTAATGCGGGCAGGCAAGTGATTGCACGGACAGCGTCACCTCCGCCGGGACAACGCTCGACCGCCACGCCTTCGCGGATCGCGGCCGGCGGTGTCGTGGCATACTCGCGAGCGAGTTTCACGATGTCGGCCGCCGGAATGCCGGTAATTTCAGAGGCGCGCTCGACAGGAAACTCTGCGGCGCGGGCCTTGAGTTCCTCATAGCCCAGCGTGTATTTCTCGACGTACTCGTAATCGACAAGTCCTTCTTGAATGATCACATTCATCATGCCGAGCGCCAACGCAGCATCGGTGCCGGGCTTAATGGCGATATGCCAATCGGCTTGCTTGGCCGTACGCGACTTGAACGGATCGATGACGACGATCTTGGCGCCCTTGCTCTTGGCCTCCAGGACGAAGGGCCACGCATGCAGATTCGTCGAGACCATGTTCATGCCCCACACGATGATGTATTTCGCGAAGGCAAGACTTTCGACGTCGAGGCCGCCGGTCGGACCTACCGTCATGACCCACGCCGTCGAAGACCCGGATTCGCAGTAGGTCTTTTCGGCGACGGTCGACCCAAGGCGGTTGAAGAAGGCGTCGCCTGCCGTAAGCCCGTTCGCCGTGCCTTGGTTGCCCAGGTAGGCATGCGGCATGATCGCCTGGCTTCCGTATTGGTCGATGATATCGGTCCATTTGCTCTTGATCGTGGAGAGCGCCTCGTCCCAGCTAATGCGCTCATACTTTCCCGATCCCTTCGAGCCAACCCTCTTCATCGGGTAGAGAATACGGTCCGGGTTGTAGTGATGCTCGGCGAAGTCCTTCAGTTTCACGCAGAGACCTCCGCGCGTCATCGGATGGGCGGGGTCGCCTGTGACCTCCACCAACTTGCCGTCTTCGACGTGATAGATGAAGGCGCACGTATCGGGGCAGTCCTGCGGGCACGCACCACGAACGGTTTTGGTTTCGGCTGAATGAACGGACATCGCGACACTCCTATCTGCGAAACTTCATCCCGGACCCACCTGATAGTGAACGGAAGAGGACACATTCCTCTGCGCATCCGTGCCGAGAACAATGCAACATTAGGGCCGAGCAATGAGGCCTGTAGGGCCAGTCGCTAACAGAGGCTTGGCGCCAGCAAGTCGTTCACGCCTAAGGGTTTTTCGTTGCCTTCAAAAGCATCCATCGATGCCTGTCGTTGCGGCAATTTGCTTGATAAATCGGCTCGCAGCGTCGCCGGGACGATCAGCGATTTTTTGCCAGCGCGTTGGCTATTCGCGCAAAGCCTTCGTTGATTTGGGGCGGCGTCAGGTGCACGTAGCCGAGGAGGACGCGGTGTTCGAAACCTGCTAGCGAATCGCCGTGCAAAACGGTTCCGGAATGCAGCGGGTGGATACCAATTCCCACGCCTCGCGCCAGTTGCTGGAGCTCGATAGCGGGCGGACAGTGTCCAGGCAACTCCCAAAGCATATGGGTTCCGCCGGCGTCGCCGGTTACGGCGACTTCTCCGAAGTGCTTCTCTAAGGACGACCTCACGGCGTCTCGGCGGCCTTGGTAAGTATTTCGAAGACGCTTCAGATGGCTCGTCAGGCTTCCGTTCCGAATGAACTGAGCCAGAGTCGCCTGCTCCAGCCACGGCGAACCGTTGTCGATCAGAGCCTTGAGCGTCGTCGCCGCCTGCAAAAGGTCACGCGGAACAACCATATACCCCAGTCGCAATCCGGGACCGAGCGAGCGCGAGAAGGAGTTAAGGTAGATGACGCACCCGTTGCGATCCAATGATTGCAAGGATGGAAGCAACGATCCTTCGTACCGGAAATCGGAATCGTAGTCGACTTCCAGGATATATGCGCCGCTCCGGGCGGCCCAGTCGAGCAGCGCCATCCTCCGTTCCAGCGACATCGTTCCTCCAGTAGGAAACTGATGAGACGGCGTGACGTAGATCAGTTTGACCCGATGATCCGGCAACCGCTTCACATCGATTCCGAATTCATCGACGGGCACCGGAATCACCTTGCCGCCATATGTCTCGAACAGGAAAGCCGCCCCGCGGTAGCAGGGCGCCTCCATGACAACAGGCGTTTTGACGCCTACCATCAGGTGCGCGGCCAGGTTTATGCCCTGCTGGAAGCCCCCCACGATGATAACGTGCTCGGCCGTGACCGACATTCCGCGGGAGGGACCGAGATAGTTTGCGATCAGCTGCCTAAGTTCGGGTATGCCGGCGGGATCGTTGTATTGGGTGATGCGTTCGGACGCGCCGCCAAGGCACTCCAGCAGAAGACGGCGCCATGTTTTGTCGGGAAAAGAATGCGCGTCGGAACGTCCGAAGCGGAAGTCGATGCGGATTTGTGTATCGGGCGGAGCGTACAGACCAGGCGAACCGCGCCCTGTATATGGTAGCGGCAGATTGATCGAGCTCATCGAATCCGACCTTTCGAGAAGCGGTCTCGCGCCTGTCGACATCGCGTCCTCAGGCATTGTCTTGCTTACGAATGTACCCCGTTTGGGCGCAGCGTTGATGTAGCCGTCCGCCACCAATTTTTCGTAAGCTTCGGAGACAGTATTTCGGGAGACGCCTAACTGTGCGCTGAGGTCGCGCGAACTTGGAAGAACGCCGCCCGGTTTGAGCCGACCTTCGCGGATATGAGCGGCAAGCTGTTCGTAGATCTGCAGCTGCAGATTCATCGTGCTCTTGGGATCGAGGTGAAGCGCGATGTGCATTGATGGACTTAGCCGATTTCGTTCCACCGGCGATGTTGCCGACGCGGGTGCAGAATGCAAACTTCAGTCTATCACGACGGCAATTCAAGATCGTCGCCGGCCGTCGTGACCGCGACAATTCGGAACTGGGCATTATTTTATATTTATGTTTTCATGAGTCGATCCTCTGGCCGCTGCGGTGCCTTCTGAAAGACCGTCCGAATCGGCTGAAGGATGTTCGTTGGCGAGCAACTCCATCAGCGCTCCTTAGCAGAGGTCTCGCACGTGGAAGCCAGGAAGCGGGCAGGCTCCCAGACCTTGAATCGCCGCGTCCGGTACCGCAAAGTCGCTGTTGCAGCGCTACTGGCCCCGGCGGGACGACCAATATCCGATCTTCGCAGTTGAATACCCGGCCTCGGGAGCATGCGTAGTCCAACGATTGCGCCCTCCTCCCAATCGTTTCCGCGCCGCTAGGGCCGCGTTGATCGGATTCTTGCAGGTTAGCGTTCAGGATACAGCGCAAAACTGCAATGCCGGTCGTCGCCGTGCATCGCAGTCAGCATCAACCTCGCCCGTGGCGTTACATCACCTCAGACCTCCACCGGCGCACCAGATTGTGCTCCCAACATCCCAACGATCTTCTCGGATACAAAGGCAAATGCGGATCCGATGATCATCGAAAGAACAATGTTGATGAGTGGATTGGTCACGATCTCCACTGAGAATATGTCTTCACCGGGCTTGAGCAAAGCCAATGCCGCAACCGCCGAATAGCCGTAGACAGCCGCCGGGATGACCGCCAGCAAGGAGATATTCGCGCCAAGGATAAAAATGGCAACCGTTATACCAACGCAGATGGCGGCACCCAACGGACCCCCGCCGACTTTCGCGATCAATGCAAGCGCCACCGCAGCCATTATCGCTCCCCAGACACTACCGGCCAGGGCCGCCTTGAAACCTGAAGCGCCGCCTCCACAATGATAGAAAGCGCCCCACATGATGAACGCGGCCCAGATCTGGAGACCGAACGCAGCCAGCGGCCCCAGAAAAAGCCACGTAGCAAAAGCACCAAGCAGGCCGATAACAAGCGCCAGTCTTCCAACCAGGTTCATTGGATTCTCCGAGTCAATAGGGAGGCATCGAACAGATGCTTGACGGCGGACTAACGAAACTAAATAGCCTCACACGCATCGAGTGATAGGACATCGCGTTCGTGTTGAGGCAGAGCCACCCGCTGGTTCAGCAATGGTGCCAGCCGTGGAGTTTCTGAGGAACCGCACTTTCTGCGTGCCGCAGCGTCGAGAGGAGACACGGCGCTCGGAACGCGCACGGCGTCTGGAGACAGCCAGCCGCCCCCGGGTAGCCAGACGCCAAGACAGCCGTCAAATCACCGTCGACGGCAAGTATCTGACCCGTGATGTGTTTGCCGGCGTCGCTTGCGAACAAGATCGCTGCGCCCTTCAGACCGTCCTGGTCGCCGATACGACGCAATGGCGTGCCGGCCTGCGCCGGCCGTCTCGAGCGTGCCATTCGTCATGTTCGACGGAAAGAATCCCGGTGCGAGCGCGTTGACGGTAATGCCATGGCGGCCCCCAATCGCCGGCTAACGCAAGGGTAAAATTTACTACCGCACCCTTGCCGGTGGGATGGGCGATCATTTCCATGTTGCCTCAGCCACCACGAAGACCAGCCGCGTAGCACGCCACCCCTTGCTGGCGTAAGGACCGCGTGACGTCGAGATCGCCTTCGAAAGTCGCAGCGAGCGAAACGCCACTGACAAACTTCAAAACAACCTCCCCTCATCGGTTTCGATCTTGATCGAATTCGCGGCGGGCGCCCTCGATCGCAGTGCGGTTGGCCTGAGCCCACGCCCAGAGCATCTGTAAGGGTACAATCAGCGTTTTTCCGCGCTCGGTCAGCCCGTAATCCACCCGTGGCGGATTGGTCGGGTAAACCGTTCGCGTGACGATGCCATCGCGCTCCAGGCTCTTCAGCGTGAGCGTCAGCATGCGTTGCGAGACACCCTCGACCAGCTTGGAGATCTGACTGTAACGCATCGGTCCAAGCGAGAGCACGCCGACCACCAGCACGGTCCACTTGTCGCCGATGTGCGCCAATATGTCCGTGAACGCGCGGCGCTCCTCGGGGGAGTGGCCCCCCTTGCACACATCGATGTGCGTATCGCTCAAAATAGTGCCTCCTTGTGCAATTTTCGCCGACCTGCATCTTTAGTGCAACGAACAAAATGTTCCTAGCGGTTGTTCCGTAAGCGGCTCTGACCGATGTAGCGCTAAGGAGACCAGACCAGATGAAGCTCTTACACATCGATTCCAGCATTTCCGGCGGTCAGTCGGTCAGCCGGCAACTTACGGCGAGTATTGTCGCCCGCCTGAAGCAGACCACACCGGCTCTTGAAATCACCTATCGCGATCTGGCGATAGCACCCGTCCCTCATCAGTCGCCCACCATCCTGTTCGCCAAGATGAAGGCGCTGTACGAGGCCGGAGCGCTGGCCGGCCACATCGTCGAAATGGTGGCTGCCGCCATGCAGGGTGGTGCCAAGGTCGATGCATCGACGCAGGCTGAATTCGCCGAAACCAACGTCGTGCTCGACGAGTTCCTCGCTGCCGACATCGTCGTGCTCGGCGCTCCGATGTACAATTTCGGCATTCCCAGCCAGCTAAAGGCCTGGATTGATTGCCTTGCCTCTCCCGGCAAGACGTTCAAATACACCGCGACCGGCGTGGAGGGTCTCGCGGGCGATAAGAAGCTGATCATCGCCTCGTCCCGCGGTGGATTCTACACCGCCTCGTCTCCGATGGCCTTTATGGATCATCAGGAAACATTCCTAACGAGTTTCTTCGGGTTCATCGGCATCTGCGACGCCGCGTTCGTACGTGCTGAAGGCGTCGGCAGCGGCCCCGAACAGCGCAAGCTCGCACTCGAAACCGCTCTGGCCGACGTCTCGGCCCTGAAGGCTGCCTGAAAACGAGGGGCGGCCTGATCGGCCGAGAGACTTCAATGCAGCGAATTCAGTATCACCGCTACGGCCGACCCGAAGACTGCTAACTCCCTGTGTCGAGAACACGTCATGCCGAATTCATCTTCCCTCGCCATTCCCTTTGCCGGCCGCTCCACCGCCGACGATGTGCTTTCTGGCGTCGATCTGGCCAGAAAAAACATTCTGATTACCGGCTGCAACTCCGGCATCGGTTATGAAACGATGCGGGCGTTACAGGCGCACGGCGCCTACGTGATCGCGCTGGCGCGCTCCGAACAGGCGGCGCGCGACGCTATCGCCCGCGCCGGCGGCAGCGGAACGCCGGTCGCGTGCGATCTGGGCGACCTCGCCTCGGTCGACGCGGCCATAGGGAAAATACAAGGCCTCGGACGCCAGCTCGACGCGGTGATCGCCAACGCCGGGGTGATGGGAGCCTCGCAGGCGGAGCAACTGTATTCTGGGTCAACCACGTCGCGCACTTCCGGCTGGTCAACGGCCTGCTCGACTTGGTGCCCGACCGAACGGCGCGGATCGTGGTCGTGAGGCTTGCCAGCAAGCTGTCGGCCCCGAAGGAGGGGATAGCGTTCGGCGATCTCGATGGCCGGAAAAACTACAGCGCCACGCGGTTCTATGCGCAATCCAAGCTCGCCAACGCGCTCTTCGCCCGCGAACTGTCGCAGCGGCTGGCCGAGCGCGGCATCGCCGTTAATTCATTGCGTCCGGGCAGCATTCTCGGCACCGGCTTCCTGCGTAACGCCGCCGCGCCGATCCGTTTGCTGCTCCGCCTTGCGCGCCCGCTCGGCAAGACGCTGCCGCAGGGCGCCGCGACGCAAACGCTCCTCGCCGCGAGCCCGCTCGTCGCCGGTGTCACCGGGCTCTATTGGAGCGATTGTAAGCCGGCCAAGGGCAGTCTGCATCTCGAACATGCGGAATTGCGCGAGCGGCTCTGGACGGTGACAGAGGATGTTTTGACGCGGGCGCAGCGCGCGATCAGCCTTAGTTACTGATCGATAGCAGGGGTTTGGTGTCGACGCATCTCCGATTAGGAAAACCAGATGAGAAACGCAGTATCATCAGAGGCCCTCGACCAAATATTTCGCACCGCTCGAACCTACAACGGATGGAGCGACACGCCCCTGGACGAGGGCATTGTGCGCGACCTTTATGACCTCCTGAAATGGGGGCCGACCTCGGCCAACAGCTCCCGGCGCGGTTTGTTTGGGTTCGGAGTTCGGAGGGCAAGGCTCAACTGGCTGGGCTTGCGGCGGAAAAGAACCGGCCCAAAATCTTGGAAGCGCCGTTGACCGTCATCATCGGCAACGATCTGGATTTTCCCAACCAGTTTCCAAAGCTCCTACCCTACAATGCCGAGACGGCTCAGAAGGCATTCGCGCAGCCGGGCCTTGCGGAGGTCACGGCGATGCGCAATGGCAGTCTCCAGGGCGCATATCTCATCATCGCAGCGCGTGCGCTTGGGCTCGACTGTGGGCCTATGTCCGGCTTCGATAACGCGGGTGTTGACCAGGCCTTCTTCGCTGGCACGCGCATCCAATCGAACTTCATCTGCTGCCTTGGCTACGGAAGGCCGGACTCACTGTTTCCGCGTAATCCGAGACTGACCTTTGAGGAAGCGGGGCACTTCGCATGACACCTGCCCGAATCAATTGGATCGGTTTCCACGAGAACGACTGGGTCTGCGATCGATATAGTTCTGCTTGGATTGGCGGAGATCGCCATGGATGCCATCACCGCAAATCCCAAGGACCATGAGCACTTCAAGCAGGCTGCTTTCGACCTGTTCTGGAAAGGCTCTGCCGTCTGAATATCATTTGGTTCAAAAATGAGTATGTACTCACGTAATTAAAGGAAAGCTGATGAAACGCAACGGATTCACCGAAGCCGATGTTCCTGACCAGTCGGGTAAGTGCTTCGTCGTCACAGGGGCCAATACTGGCCTTGGCTTCGAAGTTTCCCGGGTGCTCGCGGCTCGCGGAGCACGGGTGTTGCTTGCCTGCCGCGACCAAGTCAAGGCCGAAGCCGCGATGGCGCGGATCAGTCAGGCGAGCCCGAAGGCGAATCTTGCCTTTCTACCTTTTGACCAAGCGGACCTTACAAGTGTTCGGACCGCAGCCGAACTGGCAGCAAAAGAGCCACGCGTCGATGTCCTCATTAACAATGCCGGTGTTATGAGCCCACCTCTAATGCGCACGAAACAGGGATTTGAGCTTCAGTTCGGCGTCAATCATCTGGGGTGTTTCGCGCTCACCGCGCTGCTCTTGCCCAAACTGTCTGACACGAAGGGGGCGAGGGTCGTTGTGACCTCAAGCATCGCTCATCGGGGAGCGAAAATTGACTGGGACGACCTCAATGCAGAAAAAGGCTATGGCCGGATCCGGCGTTATGCCGCCAGCAAGCTCGCCAACGCACTGTTTTTCTACGAGCTGGATAGACGTCTGCGCGCTTCGGGCTCGCCGGTCACGGCAGTGGGCTGCCATCCGGGCATTGCCGCGACCGATCTGGTACGTCATATGGGAGCGTTCCAAATCCTGCTACCCCTGATCAAGCTGTTCCTCAATAGCGCCGAGATGGGTGCCTGGCCCACCCTGCAAGCGGCGACTGGGCGCGTGACATCCGGCGGGTATTATGGTCCGACCGGCTTCCAAGGGAAAAGGGGCGCCTCCGGCGAGGTCCAGCGTAGCGCAGAGGCGCTGGATCCGGTACTCGCCCAGCGACTGTGGGATGTATCCGTGGACATGACGGGAATCGACCCCAGCTTGCCGCCCGCGGTTTGAAACATTAAAGGGTGGTGCAATCTGTAACTTTCATTGAATTCTGGCACGAAACCTTTTAGCCAATTTGGCACTGTCTTCAGAGTCTGGGTTAGCCAGTATGGGTGCCTCCGTCTGTTTCTAGAGGCGGGACGCTTCGCGTGACGACCGTCAAGCCGTCCGCCCGACAACTTCCGCTCAGAGTCGAGTGCAGCCCGTCATTCAACCCGTGAAAACCTCTATGCAAGGTTACTTGCCGGCTCGGACGAGCTGCCGGATACACATCTGCAGGAAGCGCCGATTGTAGAGGCGGCCTATGCCGACAAAGATCGTCTCCACCGCCGTCTTCATGTTGTCGTAGATGCCGCGCCAGCAAGTCCCCTTGAACAGTGCGAACGCCCGGTCGTGGGCGTCAAACACCATCTCCTGCGTCTCGCGCGGATAGGCCCGAACAAACAGCATCCGACTGTGGCAAAGCCGGACATGCGCCGCCTTCACGACCGCCGTGGTCCCGCTCAACAGGACGACTTCGTGGCTCCAGTCAAACTGGTAGGCTTCGCCGGGCGCAAAGCTCAACGGCACATAAGCTGAGGTCGTCGAGGCGCCACGCTCTCGGCTCCACCGCCGCGCATAGCGACGAACCGCGTCGTAGCCGCCGGCATATCCGAGGCCGCGAAGCTCTTCGAACAAGCGGATCAGCGTCAGTCGTTCGCGCGTCGTCTTGCTCTCGTTCGCCGCCAGCAACCGGTCAAGCTCGGCACTCCACGGGCCCATCTGCGGAAGCGGCTGCGTCTCTCGCTCGTACCGGAACTCCGTCGCCTCCGAACGGATGACCTTGCGGACCACCTTGCGCGATAGCCAAGCTCCCGGCAGATCGCCTTGATGGGCTGACCATGAACAAAATAGGCGCGACGGATCTTCGCAATCGTCTCCACCACCAGCATCCCAACCTCGGCTTCCATGACTTAATGGAAACCACTGTGGACCCTTGTCCCGGGGTGAGGACACCCGCCAACTGATCGACGCCCTCCCACGGCGCGAGACAGGCATGGCGCGCCGGTCCACCGGCGAGCCGCTGATGAGCGTGCGCGGCCTCAAGGTCGAATTCGCCGGGCGCCGGCAATTCTTCCGGCAACGGTCCGGCGTCCGCGCCGTCGATGGCATCGACCTCGATATTGACGCCGGCGAGACGGTTGCCGTCGTCGGCGGCAGCGGCTCCGGCAAGACCACGCTCGGCCGCGCGATGCCGCGGCTGATTCCCTCGGTCGCGGGACAGATCCGCTTTCGCGGCAAAGAGGTACCGGCCGCAGCCGACCGGGACTTTCGGCTTTCCTCGCAATTGGTGTTCCAGGATCCGTATTCTTCGCTGGATCCCCGCATGCGCGTCGACGAGATCGTCGCCGAGCCACTACGGCATGTGGCTGATCTGGCGCCAACGGAACGCATTATGCGCGTCGACAAAATGCTGGACGAGGTCGGTCTGGCGAATTTCGCCAACCGCTGGCCGCATGAACTCTCGGGCGGTCAGCGTCAGCGCATCGCGATTGCGCGCGCGATCGTGCGTGGCCCGCTGTTCGTGGTCGCGGACGAGCCGGTGTCCGCGCTCGACATGACCATCCAGGCGCAGGTGCTCAAGCTGCTGGAACGGCTGCAGGCGCAGTATGGGTTCGCCTGTCTGTTCATCAGCCACGATCTCGCTGCGGTCGAGCAGGTTGCCGACCGCGTGGTTGTGATGCAAGCTGGCCGCATCGTTGAGCAGGGATCCCGCGACGATATCTTCGACCGTCCCCAGCACGATTATACCAAGGCGCTGCTCGCGGCGACGCCGATGGTGGATTTTGCCAACCCCCGAGTGACACACGTGCCCGCGTAAAGTTGGAGGCAGCATAGTGAGACGTTTTACCGTTGCCCGCCTTACCCGCATCCTGTTGAGTTCTGTCTAGATCGAGTGAGCATTCTACCGACTGAGCTCTTAAAGCCGGCGATGTACTCGTCCGGTTCGCCCTTCCTGACGCTACGAGCTGAGCCTTGCCACAAACGATGGGCCTTGAGAAACCGCCAAAACTCCTTAGCTCAGCGCTTATGTTCGTAGAGTAACCCCGCGCGCGGATCGTTCCTTCGAGCGCCCGGATATCGGCGAGAACACGATGGCTGTCCGCCGCCGAGGCGTCCGCGTCCAGTACCACATAACCCACGTCGGCGTGAGTCTCGTAATATTGAGCCGCGATGTTGACGGCGTGACGCGCCAGCACTTCGTTCAGCCGTCCGAGCATGCCCGGCAGGTTGCGCTGAACTTGAATGAAACGCGTGCCGAGCGGTCGGGCCGGCAATTGCACGAGCGGAAAGTTGACCGCCCCCATCGTGGATCCGGTATCGCTGTAGTCGGCGAGCTTCCGTGCGACTTCGGCGCCGATGCGCTCCTGCGCCTCCTCGGTCGAACCTGCGACGTGCGGCGTCAGGATGACGTTTTCCAGCCCCTGCAACGGCGATGCGAAGCGTTCCTTGTTTGAGCCCGGCTCGACCGGAAAGACATCGACAGCCGCGCCGCGCAGCCTGCCCTCGCGCAACGCATCGGCAAGCGCGTCCAGATCGACGATACTGCCGCGGCTGTTATTGATGAAATAGGCACCGGGTTTGATCGCCTGGATCTCCTCCCGACCGATCATTCCCCGGGTCGCGGCCGTTTCGGACACGTGCATGCTGACGACGTCGCTCTGCGCCAGGAGTTCGTGCAGGTTGGCGGCCGGCTCCGTGTTGCCGTGGCGAAGCTTGTCGGTATGGTCGTAGAAGATCACCCGCATGCCCATTGCTTCCGCAAGATACGAAAGCTGCGAACCGATGTTGCCGTACCCGACGATGCCAAGTGTCTTGCCTCTGACCTCATGGCTGTCGGTCGCGGACTTGTCCCATTGGCCACCGTGCGCGGCACCGGATCGCGAGACGATCCGACGCAGCAGAAAGACAATCTCGCCGATAACCAGTTCCGCCACGCTTCGCGTATTGGAGAAAGGCGCATTGAAGACCGGAACCCCATTGCGTCTGGAGGTTTCGACATCAACCTGGTTGGTGCCCACGCTGAAGCAGCCGATCGCGATGAGCCGGTCCGCCGCCTCGAGAATGTCTGCGGTGATCTGCGTGCGTGAGCGGATACCGAGCAAGTGCACACCTTTGACGGCTTCCTTCAGCGCATCCCCATCGAGGGCCTTCGACAAACGGGTCACGCTGGAATAACCCGCGGTCGTCAGCGTGTGCAACGCACTGTCGTTCACACCTTCGAGAAGCAGAACCCGAATCTTGTCTTTGGAGAGCGAGAATTGCGGAGGAGACTGGATTTTTATCACGTAAGCGGTGTCCTGAAGGGATGAGTCAAGTGCGGGCTGTCATGGCTGGGGCGGAAACCCTACTCCGCTCGAAGCTGCATTTGCTGGTTCAGACTCCATTCGATTTTAGAGTGCACATGCGGAGAGCCTGCTGCGCAGCATTTAACCGTTAACTCGTAACCGATTACGCCCTCTTCGAATGCGACCGCATCGCAGCGAAGCTGAGCGACGGAGCTATTTATGTCTGCGTCGCTCGATCGCAGCGGCCGCGCGCAATACATTTTCTTCACCGCCCCATGGTCCAACGATCTGAACCCCGACGGGAAGTCCTTGCGAAGTGACCCCAATGGGAACCGACGCCGCAGGCTGTCCTGTCATGTTCCAGGGAAATGTGTATGGACACCACCGCCAATCGTCGCCGGCGAATCCTTCCGGCACATCACGCTCTACCGGCCACGCCGCAGTAGCAACGACTGGGCAGACAAGAAGGTCGAAACGATTGAAGAACGCCCGCGACGCGGCAGTTATCTTGAGTCTCTGTTCCATCGCGCGCTGGTAGGCCGCAACACTAACCATTCGTCCGGCCTCCGCGGCCTTCAGGATAGCTGGGTCGAACAAAGATCGTTTTTCCTGTGTGAAGCCGTCGACCGTCGCCGTGCAAACGGTATCCCAGAATATCTGGAAGGGTTCGACAGGATCAATCGGCCAGACTGGGTCTTCTGCAAGGACCCGGGCGCCGGCACCGGTGAGCAGAGGGATAGTCTCGAGAACGAGTTCGTCGACCTCGTGATCTTCAAGCGGAGCCCTGCAGCCCATGCGCGGAGAGAACGCCACAACCAATTCGCGTAGATCAGGGTCGGCCAGGTCGTCCGGCACGCAGAATGGCACGGGCCACGCAAAGGCATCGCGTGGCTCGGGGCGGCTCATCACGGCCAACATGACGGCGGCGTCCTGCACCGAACGCGACATCGGACCGACGACCGAATGAGGCATGTCGATATCCGGCGGGAAGGCCGGCACGCGGCCAAAACCCGGCTTCAGCCCAAAGACGTTGGTGAGCGAGGCCGGGATCCTTATCGATCCCGCACCGTCGCTACCGACCGCAAGCGGGCCAAATCCCATAGCGAGAGCAGCTGAAGCGCCTCCGGAAGACCCTCCGGGCGTTTTCGTCAGATCATAAGGATTCAGAGTGACGCCATGCACTGCGCTGCGGGTTACAACCTTGCACCCGGAATCTGGCGTAGCGGTCTTGCCGAGAAACACCGCGCCGGATTCGCGCAATCGAGCAACACACGACGTGTCTTCAGCGCAAGGGGACAGCCCGTCAAACGCAAGCGAGCCGCGCCTTCGCGGCCAGCCTGCTATTGACGATAGGTCCTTCACCGTGACCGGAACGCCATCGAGTGGAGAGAGCACGTTTCCGGAAATGTAACGTCGCTCGGCAACCCGGGCCATCTCAAGCGTCTTCTCACGGTCGAGATGGACCATCGCATTAACTTGCGGATTGAGCCGCTCGATGCGATCCAACAGCGAGCCGGCGACTTCGACCGGTGAGAGTTCGCGATTGGAGAAGGCTCTGGAGAGAGCGAGCGCATCGAGAGAGGCGATTTCATCGTCTTCGTGAGTCGCACAAAGAGCCCCGCGAGCGCCCGCTGTTTCCGCCATCATCATCAATAGAGCTCAAAATACTCGTTTATTTCCGCGGGCGGGATTTCATCCCTCAGACGCGCCATCTCCTGCCGCTTCATCGAAAGGTAAACCTTCACGAATTCCTCACCCAGCATTTCCCGGAGCGCGGTATCCGATTCAAATGCATCGAGAGCATCGTGCATTTCGGTCGGAAGCTTGGCGTAGCGGTCGTCGTCTTCCTTGGGACCGGTACCGGCCGGCATCAATTGACGTTGCTGCTCGTTGCCGAGCAACCCCGCCGCTATCGTCGTGGCGGCCACAAGATAAGGATTTGACATGGCTGAGGGGACGCGGACCTCCATATGGGTCGATTGGTCACGGCTCGCCTTCACCCTGATGCTGGCCGAACGGTCCTGTACGCCCCAGGAAACGTTCGATGGCGCGTAGGTCTTCGGACGAATCCGGCGATAGCAGTTAGGCGTCGGATTCCAAACCGCCATTGCCGCGGGCATATGATCCAGCACCCCTTGAATGAAGCGCTTGAACGTCTCGGACATACCGTCCTCGCCTTCGGGATCGAGGAAGGCGTTCGATCCCGTCTTGCTATCGAGGAGCGAGATATGGAAGTGGGAGCAACTTCCCGACAGTCCCTTGTAGGGCTTGGTCATGAACGTCGCGAGCAAGCCGTGCTTGATAAGATATTCCTTGACGGTACCCTTGAACACGAACGCCCGGTCGGAAGCGGCAACACCGTCGAGCGCACCGTAATTGATCTCGACCTGACCTGGTCCGTGTTCGACGTTGTAAGTGATGATATCGATACCCTGGCTCTGCAGAACGCGAATGAGGTCATCGATCGCTGGTACGTGATGTGTGCGAGACGTCACAAAGATCGGTTGTCCGCCGAATATGGGCTCACGCGTTTTCGCATCGACAACATAGAACTCGTATTCGTGTCCTATTTTGGCGGTGTAACCAAGAGCCGCCGCGAGGGAGAGCATCTTCTTGAGCAGAAGACGCGGAGAGGCCATTTGAAGCCGCCCGTCGTACCACATTGTATCGCAGATCACGCGGCCGGTTTTCTCCAGCCAAGGCACCGGTGTCAGTGTGTCCTGGTCGACAACCATGACGCAGTCTTGGTAGTTCATTTCTTCATTGTAGCCGGAATCGCGAACTGGAATCGAATAACTGTCGAGAGCGACGGCGCCGCCATAGAGGTTCAGGCCCGATTTCATATATCCGGCTATATGACCAACCGGGATCGTCTTTCCACGGCTGAGACCCGCCATATCCGGCAGCTCAAAACGGACGAAGTCAAAGCCGCTGGACTTGACCTTTTCGACAAACGCATTTGCTTCCTCCGGGGACGCTAGCGCGAGTGTCGGCATCGCGTGATCGTGAGGTCCTTCTTCGACGACTTTCAACATGGTCAAACTCCGTATCTATCTGTCTTCTTCGTTGTTATTTCTGAGCTACCGCGACCATGTCCGTCACGACCGCGAATAGATTTTGGCTGAGCAGCTCGGCGGAACGGCGGAAGTCAGGCAACCGCCGTGCAACGACGTCCCCTAGCCTCTCGGCTTCTTCCTCGCCGAGCGCCTGGATCAGACTCGCCTTGTAGGCAGGAATACGCTCCCAGTCGCCGACGGTCGTCGAAACGATCTCGCAGTGATACTGAAAGCCGTAGGCGTGGGGACCCCAGCGCAACGCCTGCACCGCGCAGGCTTGATTGGACGCGAGAACGACAGCGTCCTCCGGAAGCAGGGAAACTTCCGCGCCATGCCACTGAAAAGTATCGAAACGCCGGTCAAAGCGGGCGAGGAGCGCATCCTGCCGACCGATTTCGGTAAGCTCGACCTCGGCGATCCCGACTTCGGGGCGCGGCATCATCGTAACTTTGCCGCCGAGAGCTTCCGCCAGCAGTTGGTGGCCGAGGCAAATACCAAGATAAGGCCGCCTCAGCTCGACCACCCAACGGCGTATCGCAGCTTTTTCCGGCACCAGCCATGGATGAATGTCTTCCTGCCAGACATCCATCGGGCCGCCCATCACGACCAGCAGATCATAAGGCAACAGATCAGGAATCCGGTCACCTTCGTCGAGTTCGATCTGCTCCAGAGAATGGCCGCCTCGCGACCACAGCTCCCGAAATACTCCAGGATGCTCGACGTCGACGTGCTGAAAAACTAAAATGCGCATGACTGCTGTCACCATCCTGTGCAGATGGTCGACCGATAGTCAGTGGTCGGACGCCAATCGGCTGTAGCGTTCTTTACTGCTCTCATCGTTTCCATCATCCTGATCTTGACCTCGGTGCCGACGGGCTGAAAGGTCGTCTTGAATATCTGAGGAACAGCCGTCATCGCCGAACGCCTTCGCTTGCTCTCAACCCAGTCGGGCGCCGGAGACGGCATCGAACGCCAGGAGGCCTAGATCGACCAGGTCAAGTCCGACCACATCGCCGGCACTATATTGAGCAGCTACATCGGCATCGACGATCAGGCGCATCTCCGACTCCTCGTTTTTGACTGTCACCATCGATTTCGGGCCGAGCGGTTCGATGTCGAAAACTCTGGCCTTGATTGGCGCACGCTCTGGCGGCAGCAATTTCAAATGCTCCGGGCGAATGCCAATCTCGAATGGGCCGCCGGCTTTGGGAAGTGCATTCTGCAGTTTTTTCAATCCGGCGAACGACGCTCCAGCGACCCGGATTGATCCGAGGATTCCGGGTTCATAGAATGCCTTCAGCAGATTGATTTCCGGCGAACCGACAAATCGCGCTACCTCACGGTCCGCTGGATCGTCATACAACGATTGAGCCGTCGCGACCTGCACGACGCGACCAGCCCGCAACATGACGACAGTATCGGCGACCGCCATCGCTTCGGCGAAGTCCGGGGTGGCAAGCAGGGATGTCGCACCAAGGTCGCGTTGCAATCGCTTGAGTTCGGCGCGCAATTCGATCCGTAACATCGCGTCAAGGCTGGACAAAGGCTCATCCAGCAAGAAAAGACCTGGCTTGCGGATCAGCGCCCGTCCCAGCGCCACTCGTTGCCGCTCTCCACCGCTCATGGTCTTAGGGAGGCGATTGAGCACGTGAGCTATCCGCAAAGTGCTCGAGACTTCCGCCACCCGCTGTTCGATCTCTGCCTTCGCCGTGCCGCGAATGGTCAGAGAGCTGGCGATGTTGGCAAATCCCGTCTTGTTCGGGTAAAGGGCGAGATTGTCGAAGATCATCGCGATATCTCGATCCTTCGGCTCGCACTCCGTCACATCGCGCCCGCGCATCAGAACTCGGCCGGCATTCGGTCGATCGACCCCCGCGATCAAGCGAAGTGTGGTGGTCTTGCCAGCACCTGCGGATCCCAGCAGAACCGTCAACGACCCCTCGGGAATCGCAAACCCGAGATCGCAGAGGGCTGCCTTGTCTCCAAAGGCCTTGCAAAGCCCACGGACCTCGAGCGCCGCTGGAGCGAGCATGGAGTCGATGCGCAAGGGCTTCAAACCGGCCTCCCTCAAGATGCAAGCCGGCGGCCAGTTTCGCCGCTGAAGAAGACGAACGATGAAGGGTCAGCCAAGAGGCCGATATCCGCACCTTCCTGGGGCCGCTCGGCGGTAGGGACAACGGCCTTGAGCGAAACGGTGCCGACTTCGACGGTCACAACAGCTTCCGGTCCACGCGGCTCGACAACCGCTACCTTTCCGCAGATCGTGGCGTCGTTGGCACCCGCGAGCGTCAGGGATTCCGGTCTCAAGCCGAGAATGATCGGCTGACCTACGCAATCGGTAACGAACGCCTCGTTTGAAGAAAGGCGGATGAAAAGTCCGTCACGCCCAAAACCCAGCGACGTGCCATCTCCAATGATCTCGCCGCGAAGGAGATTCATCGGTGGTGAGCCCATGAACCCCGCGACGAAGACGTGATCCGGTTTCCTGCAGATCACCGAGGTCCGCTCGATTTGCTGCAGCTTTCCGGCATTCATCACAGCAATTCGGTCCGCCAGGGATAGTGCCTCAATCTGATCGTGGGTCACATAGATGATTGTGAGCCCAATCTCCGACTGCAAACGCCTAAGTTCCCGGCGCATTGCGAGGCGTGCCGATGCCTCCAGGTTCGACAAGGGCTCGTCGAGCAACAGGATGGCCGGCTTGGTTACCAGCGTCCGTCCGATCGCCACTCTCTGCAATTCAGATCCACCCAACTCGGCAGCTGATAGTTTGAGGCTATTCTGCATGCCCAGCAATTCGGCGACATCGTGAACTGCCCGGGCGATCTCGGCCTTGGGTCGACCACGAATCGCCAGACCAAACGCCAGATTTTCGGACACCGTCATGTGGGTGAAGACGGCATAGTCCTGAAACACCAGACCCACATTGCGCTTGCCGGGAGGAACACCGATGACCGAACGGCCGTCGATTCGGATATCGCCCGAGGTTGGCTGCTCCAGGCCAACGATCATATTGAGCGTCGTCGATTTTCCGCAGCCGGAGGGCCCGAGCAGGGCGACGGTTTCGCCGCCGTCGACGGTGAAGTCGATGCCGTCCACAGCCACGAGGGATTCGTCACCGAATAGTTTTCGTAGGTTGACGATTTCAAGCTTCGGAACGGTCATCGCTTCACCGCGCCAAACGTCATCCCCCGCGCCAGATGCGACTGGATGAGCAGGCCGGCCAGAATCAGAGGAACCATCGCGAGAACGGCAAGCGCCGCCTGAACGCCGTAGAGCGTTCCCGCCGTCGCGGTGACGTATCGAGCGAGCTGAACCGGGATCGTCGTCACATTGGAATAGGAAAGGACCAGGGCGAACATGAATTCCGACCAGTTCAAAATAAAGATGAACAAGGTCGTCGCCAGCAGGCCGCCCCGGATCAGTGGAATGGTGACAAAAATATGCGCCATCAGCCGCGACCGCCCGTCAATCATGGCCGCTTCTTCGATTTCGCGAGGGAGGTCATCGACGAAGCTCTTCAGCATCCAAGTCGAAAACGGTAGCGTACCGGCAACGTAGATCGCGATCAGTCCCAAAGACGTATCGATCAATCCAACGTTCGAGTAGATAATGACGAATGGCACCGCAATCGCCGCTGGCGGAAACATCCGTCCCGACAGGATAATCAAAGGCGTCGCCTTTCCCCCATTTGCGTACCGGGATATGCCGATAGCCGCGCAAAGGCCTATCGCCACCGATAGAACCGTTCCGGCAACAGAGGCAAGAAGCGACCCGAACACTGAATTTGTCGCGGCCTGGCTTACGCCGCCAACGCCATAGGCGCGGATCGCATCGGGGTCGAACAGCGTCTTGAAATTGACCAGGGTGGGATGGGATGGAACCCAGATCGCGGGCGAGGCGTTCCAATCCGTCGGCGGCTTGATCGCGGTCATGACGATCCAGAACACAGGAAAAAGACTGACGGTCAATGCACCGAACAATACGAATGCCAGCGGCCAAGTGAGCTTGCGTCCCGTCATCGCCTCGCCTCCAGCAGTTGGTTGCGGATTGGCGCAAGCAACAAGTGGATCAAGCCGAGGGTACCGAGAAGAACGAGAAAGGCAGCCGCGGCTCCGTAGGCAAGTTGAAAATCCGCGAACGCGAGCTTGTAGATGTAGAGGCTAATAGTCTCGGTCGACGTGCCCGGTCCACCGCGCGTCAGCATGAACACCTCGTCGAACAGTTTTACGATCTCCATCGCGCGGATGACAAAAGCGACGATGATGACCGGCTTGAGCATCGGCAGCACGATCCGCCAGAATACCTGACGCGGCGTGGCTCCCAGGATTACCGCGGCACGCACCGGATTTTCCGGTATTGCATTGAGCCCCGACAACAGGATCAGAAAGAACAACGGCGTCCAATGCCAGACTTCCGTGATGATGACCGCCGAGATTGCGAGCGGCGTGCTCCTGAACCATTGCGGCCCTGCCCCTGATCCAAAGACCAGCATCAGCAACTGATTGATCGGGCCGTTCGACTGGAACAGCATCCAGAAGGTATAGCCGACGACAACGGGAAGGATCATCATCGGCGTCAGAAACGCCGAAAACAGAATTGCTTTGCCCCTGAATTCGCGAAGAAACAACACCGCCAACGAGAGGCCCAAGACGAATTCCAGCGCCAAGCAGACCGTCGAGATAAGTAAGGTGCGCACCACCGCCTCAACGAACCGCGTGTCGTAAACCAGCAGTTCCTTGTAATTGTCAAACCCCACGAGCGTCGCCTGCAGTAAAGAGCCGTGGGTTGGCGTCCAGTCGGTGAAGCTCATGTAAAAGGCGACAGCAAGCGGAACGATCAGCACTAATAGCGAGACAATCTGGCCGGGAAGCATCAAAAGCTGTCCAAGCCGGTTGCTAGGCAGGCTGCCGCGCGCAGAGGTAACCTGCTGCACGTCCTCTCGCGCCAGGTCTGAACTACCCGATGATACCCGCAACTCGCTCAAATCGTTCACCGTGTCAGATCCGGATAACGTTCACCGGCGCAAAACGGCACCGGTGAACGTCGTTGATGAAAACTTAGCTCCACTTGCTCGCGCCACTGGCTTTTCTGATGGGCTCGGCGAGATTCTTTGTGAGCGCCAGCCAGGACTGCTTCACCTTGTCCTTGCCGATACGGCGCGTAATGCGGTCAAACGCACGTGAAGCGTCGTCGAGCGCTACCTTCGGCTTCTTGTCTCCGGTCATGCAGGCATGCACCTCCTTGTCGAGTGCGTCCTGGTATTCGAATCCACCGGGCAGACAGAAGTCAGGCACGGTGTTGACCATGTTGTCGTACAGGGTCTGAAGGTATTCCGCCGAATACGCGTCCTTCAACCGCTGCGTGGGCGCCAGCATGTGGTTTTTGCGGTACGGATCGGAATAGCCGCCAAGATACGGAATGGCATCAGCTGAGATGGTCGGCGACGTCATCCACTGGGCGTAAGCGTAGGCAAGTTCGGGATTTGCCGAATACTTGGAGACCGCGTAGCCATAGCCCCAGCAGAACAGACCGGCGTAAAGTAGACTGCCGTCCTTGAGCTTATCGGCCGGCATGACCGTGGCCGCAATTTTGCCTGTCGTGGCCGGTCCCGTCGACGGCGCCTTCGAATATTTGAAGCCCGACGGCCAGACAATGTTCATGAAGCCCTCGCCCCGGCCGAACGAATTGTAGTTCGACGACCAGATGAAGCTGAACGCATCGGGATGGAGATACTGATTGACCGCCAGCATATCTTCCAGGGCGGCCAGACCTTCATCCGAATTGAACGTCGGATTCATATCCTGGTCGAAGTACAGCCGTCCCTTCGAGATCAGCCGCTGCATGAACATCCATTTGACATAGTAGCGCGACCGATATTCAAGACTGCCGTAGAACTTGTTGGCGGGGTCATGCATGAATTGTGCAAGATTGTAGTACTCTCCCCACGTCTTCGGTACGCCAAGCGGATAGCCGAATTTGTCGGCAAACGCTTTCACTTTGGTCGGATTCTTCAGGTGATCGTCCCGGCACAGCAGCGTTATCTGATCACCGTCGTTCAGAAGTCCGGCGACGCGACCGTTATAGAGCTGGGCATGATGACTAGCGGGAAAGACGACTCCCCATTCCTTATCGAAGATCTCGGGGTTGTGCTTCTCGACCCAGTCCGTGAGATCAAAAATGACACCAGAGTCGATCCAGTCCGGATAGGACATCGCCGTCGGCATCATCACGTCGTAGCGGCCGGTCTTGGCAACCGCCTCCTGCATGCCCTTGGTATGAACGACTTCATCGGGCTCCTCGATGAACTCCAGCGTGATGCCAAGCTCGTTCTTCCACTTCTCGACATAGGGCGTCATGTTGCCGATCGAACCGGTCGGGATCAACAACGTCAGCGTCTTCTTGGTTGCCTTCGCGGCCGCTTCCTTGGCGAGCGCCCATGCCCTCTCCTCCGATCCGCCGATGGCAGCGAACGCCTTCGATGCTCCGAGAGGCGACTGCAGCACTGCGTTGGCGACAAACGTCGAGACGCCAAGCATGGTCAGAGAACGCACGAAACTGCGTCGATCGATTTCGCCGGCCTCATACTTTCCAATCGTAGTTTTGATCTCATCAATGTTGCGGTTCATGTCATCCCCTGCCGATAGACTTCCGATGGTGGTTTGCACAAGTTAGTGGCAACATGCTCAAGTCATCACACATCCCGGCGAATGCGCGCATTTGATTATCCCGGCCGAAACACTTTCGGCCGAGCAACAGCGACGCTTCGGACGCCGTGCCGGATCGCTCTCCATCAAACGAAACAAGTTGCTTCCGACAGGCCCTTAGCTCATCTTGTGAAGTCAACGCTAAGCGAAACAACAAGCAGCGAGCAGAGCCATTTTGATTTTAAGATCGGTACCAATCAATTTGTACTCGCCGCCGATTTGCCGGGAAGCACGATCGACGAGATTGATACGGTGGGATTTTCTTGATGTCTAAGACAGCAGTCACCGGATCGTTGATCGGATTTCAATTGGAGGACGGCTCTGTACTTCCAAAGTATCAGCAGATCGCCGATCACCTGCGCGGTGCCATTGAGAGTGGACGCATACCGGCCAGCATTAAGTTGCCATCGACTCGCGTTTTCGCTGAGGAGATCGGCGTATCGCGCAACGTGATCTTGCAGGCTTTCGATCGACTCATCGATGAGGGCTTCTTGTCCAGCCGTATTGGCGACGGGACTTATGTACTGGAGGCCGCCGGCAGGCCTGGTCGGTCGCCACTCGAAAGAAAGACTTCATCAACCGTGGGAGAACGATATCCGTTCAGATCGTTGTCACGCAGGGGCAAGAGCCTTACAGCGTCGGCCACGGATGCTTTCCCGGAACGTCCTACGACATTCATGCCGGACCTTCCGGATCTGCGCGAGTTTCCGATCAAAACCTGGCTACGCCTGCTAAACGAGACGTCGGGGCGGCTTCGCGGTGAGATTCTCGCCGATACATCCAATGCCGGCTACGAGCCCCTGCGACGGGCTATTGCGCGGCATCTCAACATCTTCCGCGGTATGACCTGCACTTCTGAGCAGATCATTATCACCACGGGTTCCCAGCAGAGTCTTGATCTGGTCAGCCGCATGCTGTTCGACCCCGGCGATCCGGTTTGGCTCGAAGAACCCGGTTATGTCGGCACCCGCTCGATATTTAGGGCCAATGGCGCTTCGCTGTGTCCTGTCGAGGTCGATGACCAAGGCCTCTGCGTCGATGAGGCACTTGCAAGACACCCTTCGCCGCGCCTGATTTTTACATCGTCTTCGCGACACTATCCCTTGGGGGCAACGCTTTCGCTCCAGCGACGCTCTTCCCTCATCGAACTTGCGAGCCGTTGCGGCGCCTGGATCGTCGAAGATGATTACGATAACGAATTTCGTTATGTCGGTCACACCCCAACCTCGATTCACGGGCTGGACATTGGACAACGCACCATCCATCTGGGGACGTTCTCGAAGATTCTTCTTCCGTCATTCCGCTTAGGCTATGTCGTCGTGCCGCCCGACCTCGCCGAACCCTTTGCCAAGGCGCGGGCCGTGGTCGATCGCCACGCCTCGCTCATTGAGCAAATGGTGCTTTCGGAATTCATGCACCGTGGTCTGTTCGTCGCCCATATCCGACGGATGCGGAGCCTTTATAGAGCGCGCCAGGTTAGGCTGATTGGTGGACTAAGCGATATTTTCGAGAATAGGCTTCGTCTTTCTTCAACCGACACCGGCATGCACGTCATCATACCGCTCGACCAGGCCGCTGACGATCAGGAGATCGCGCGCAAAGCTATGGACTATGGCGTAGTGCTCCGTCCGTTGTCACCCTACTACGCAGGTCGAACGAAGCGTCAGGGGCTTCTGCTTGGCTTTTCAGCTTACAACGTCGACGAAATTGAACAGGGGCTCGCGCGCCTGTCCAAACTAAGAACGACAATAAATCCCGTGCTTGCGACTCAATAATGAGCTCGGCACCAATTGGCCCCGTTCATTTTTTGTAAATGGCTCCAAGGGGCGGACCTTGTTTTGGGTATATCAATTTCGCGGGAATCGGCCCGTGATGGTGGTGTAGAGCAACATGAATGCCAGCGATGAGACTTCCAAGCCCGTGGAACCACCGAGCGAGCGGACACGACTGAAGAGGTATCATTGGTTAGCCAAGTACGACCGAGATACGATCAATGCGATTATCGACGCTGGTATCGTCTGCCAGATCGGGTATGTGATCGATTCGATGCCGTATGTGACGCCGACCAATCACTGGCGTATTGATGACTATATTTATTGGCACGGCTCCTCTGCCAGTCGGATGCTAAAAACGCATCAGGAAGGCATTCCAGTCTGTTTTAGCGTCACGCATTTGGATGGGATTGTCTTCTCCCGCGCGGCATTCAACCACAACGTCAATTTCCGTTCAGTGATGGCGTTCGGGAAGGCTGAATTCTGTGAGGACAAGGTCAAGCGTCATGCGCTCGAGGTCTTTACCGACAGGCTGGCACCTGGTCTTTGGGACTATGCCCGCAAGCCGGCCGAGCAGGAATGGAAGGCGACCAAGCTCATCCGAATGAAGCTAGACGAGGTATCGGCCAAGGTCAGCGACGGCCTTCCCGATGAGGAGCCGGAGGATTACGCCTCCGATCAGTGGGCCGGATCAGTCGGGCTGCGGCTGGTACAGCTTCCGCCGGTTCCCGATCCGAAGCTGCGGGACGGCATCGAAATGCCAAGCTTCGTCAAGAACTTTCGCTATCTAAAATAAGCCCTGCCTTTTGGGCAAATGATCAAAGGCAAACTCCCACAATCCGCTAGCTATGCGAATCGAGCCAACTTGAGAACGGCGTGAGCCACTTTCACGCCAGTCCGGGTGATCCATACTTGAAGACCAACGCCCTACGACAGCAGAACGGGTTGGCGTCTCGGGGTTGATTTAGGCCGTCCCTTTGGCGTCCGCTCAAGCAGTCGTTTTAGGAATCTTACGACTGCCGGTGACGACCGGCACCAGCGATTCATGGCATCACGAAGTCACGCCCCTCCCTGGAGTTCAACTAGCCGGCACAACCATGCATCGAATCTTCCAAAGGTTTGTGGACCGACTATCAAGCTCTCCAAGTCCAGATGTTCTTCACCAAATCATGGACGAGGCTGCGACGGCGCTTGGCCTTTCGTGTTTCGCATACCTTTCAGTGCCGCAGCGCCCAAGCGCCGAGGCGCACCTCATTTCAAACTATCCCTCAGCTTGGACCGCCCAGGCTTGATCGCGGTCCCTGATTAAGTAACGAGGGATTTGCTCCCAGCCGCAGACTTCCGTGAGCTGATTGGCGATCCATTCGGCCGTCGGGTGCGCGGTCACCCCAAACCACAGTATCTGCCGCCGGCCATGACCCATGATCAGCAAACCATAGAGCAGCCGGAACGAGATTGTTGGCACGACGAACAGGTCGATTGCGACAATGCCATCCGCATGGTTGCGAAGGAACGTCTTCCACCCCTGCGAGGGAGGGCCCCTCCTCCGCGCCATATATTTGGCGACGCTGGTCTGGCCGATCTCGATGCCGAGCTTGAGAAGCTCTCCATGGATTCTCGGCGCTCCCCACAACGGGTTGGCGATGCTCATCTCGCGGATCAGCCGGCGAATTTCCAACGGTACAGTCGGTCGACCGCAGCGGTGCCGCGATTTCCAGCGCCAATACAATCTGAAACCAGCACGGTGCCAACGGATCACGGTGTCCGGCTTCACAATCGTCAGCGCCTTGATGGTATTCGGCACCAAACGATACAACGCAACAAAGATCAGGCGATCCATCGCCCTGAAGGCCACTCTCTTCGGCAGGTGCCGTCGCTGGATGTTAAGTTGATGACGAAGGATCAGGATCTCAGCTTCCAACGAGACCCGCGACCGGAACAATAAGACCAGCACCGACCAGACTAGGCTGCAAGCTTCTCTCATGAGACAGAAGCATTGCGCGATTCGGCCTCACGTGCCAGCCGGATTAGATTTCCGGCAGGGACAGGCGTCTGCAACGGCCATATGCGAATCGCTCAATCCTCCCGGAATGGCGGGCCACGCGCCGCATTCGCCAATCCGCATCAGCGAGCCACCTGCGAGCATACGCGCAGCTTTGATATGGACGTTCTGCTGAAGGATGTTGCCGGCAAAATGGAACAGAGATTGCTTTCGTCGAAAGCCATTGAAGAGGCGATGCGTGCTTGGAAGGAGGAGCGGAAGAGCGATCAGCGAAAGAACAGCGAACGCTCTAACCTAGAGCGTCGACGCCATGTGTTGAATACTGAGATAGAGCGCTTGTCATATGCGATCGCAAACAGCCGTCGTAAGCCGGATGAGTTGCTGAAACGGATAGATGAATGCGACGTGGAGCGGGAAACTGTCGAAGAGCAATTGCGGTTGCTCGGCAATGGCGGCGAAAACGTGATCCCTTTCGATCATCCGAATTTCGGGGACCGATACCGCTCGGAGGCTAAGAGACTGGTCACCGCGCTCAAGATAAATCCGAAGGCGATCGAAACCCGCATCGCTTTCCGCAACTTGGTTGATTGCATCATAGTGCATCCGGTGCGCAAGCGGAAGCCTTACGAATATACACCGTACCTCAACGCCGCTGCCCTTTTCAGCATGAAACTTTTCTCAGAAAATCGCGCCAAAACGGGGAAGATCAGCACGTCTGGCTACTACGACAACGTCCAGTCAGAGAAATCCGTGTCCTCGTAGTAGACGCGGACTTGCATGTGGTGGCGGCCGTCGCGGATCTGGCCGTCGAGATGAGCTGTCACGTCGCGAGCCTCTTCGCTTGTCGCTAACGGCCCCGTTTTGCGCAAAAACGGCCGGCCGCGCAAGCCGGCTAGGACACGGTTGCCACCGGCGCCCGCCCCAGCGTCACCTCGACGATCTCCGGGGGCACACCGACGCGGACCGGCATGATGCTGCAACCAAGACCACCGGAGATGATGACGTCGCACTTCAGCCGCAGATGGCCGTAGACGAGCGGAACTCCGTGCTGCGGCGGAAGCGCCGGCGACCAGCCGAACAGACGGACCTGGCCGCCATGGGTGTGGCCGGACAACTGGAGCGCGACACGCGCGGGCACGCGCGGCGCGATATAGGGCTCATGCGCGAGTAGGATGACTGGCGCATCATCGCTGACCTTTGCGAGCGTCGCGGTGAGATCGTCGGCGCCGAAGCGCTGGGCGCGGCCGTAGCGCTGCGACGGCGCATAGGCGAGTTGATCGCCGAGGCCGGCGAGCCAGAACGGGCGACCATTCCTGGTGAGACGCACAGTGTCGTTCTCGTAGACGGGAATACCAGCCGCTTCCAGCGCACGATGGGCGACCGTCGGCCCGCGCCCGGCACGCTGCACGACCTTGTCGTCCCAATAGTCGTGGTTGCCCATGACGGCATGAACACCGAGCGGCGCCTTGAGGCCGGTCAGCACCCTCGCCCATTCGTTGGCCGGGATGATGCGCGTGACATGGTGATGACCGGCGACATAGTCGCCGAGCAGCACGATGAGGTCGGCATTCAGCGCGTTGGTGCGATCGACGATGGCCTCGATCCGGTCCAGCGACATCCAGGGATCGCAGGCATGGATGTCGGCGATGACGGCGATCTTCAGCGGAAAATCCGCTGGCCATTGTCGCGGCATTGGATGATAGCGAGTCACGCGCAGCCGCAACACCGGCTCGACGCCAACGCCGTAAGCCGCGGTCGAGACGCCGAGGGCGGAGAGGCCGCCGATGGAACGGATGAGATGACGCCGATTGATCATGGAAGTCCGCTTCTGATGCACTTCCTCGATGCGGCCGGATTTGAGCGGAATTGCGGTGCGCTTGTGCAGATCATCTGCAAAGAGATTACCGGAAGTTCATGACAGCAGGGCAATGCGCGCCGGCGCAGATCACTCGTCGCTTTCGTCCGTGCCGAACAGGCCGAACTGCGCCGCCGCATCGCGCGACGGCTCGGCGATGCCGAGATGACGAAACGCATGCGATGTGAGCAGCCGGCCGCGCGGGGTGCGCTGGAGATAGCCGCACTGAATGAGATAGGGCTCGATGATGTCCTCGATCGCATCGCGCGGCTCAGACAATGCTGCCGCCATCGTCTCGACGCCGACCGGGCCGCCACCATAATTCATCGCGATGGTCGTGAGGTAGCGGCGGTCCATGGCATCTAAGCCGGCGGCATCGACCTCGAGCGCGCTCAGCGCGTGGTCGGCGATCTTGCGGTCGATCGAGGCGGCATCGGCAGCCGAGGCAAAATCGCGCACGCGGCGCAACAGGCGGCCGGCAATGCGCGGCGTGCCGCGGGCGCGGCGCGCGATCTCGTTGGCACCGTCGGCGCTCATGCCGACATTGAGCACGCGCGCGCCGCGGGTGACGATGCTCTCCAGCTCCTCGATCGTATAGAAGTTGAGGCGCACCGGAATGCCGAAGCGATCGCGCAGGGGATTGGTCAGAAGGCCTGCGCGCGTGGTGGCGCCGACGAGGGTGAATTTCGACAGCTCGATCTTGACCGAACGCGCCGCCGGGCCCTCGCCGATGATGAGGTCGAGCTGAAAATCCTCCATTGCGGGATAGAGCACCTCTTCCACCGCGGGGCTGAGGCGATGGATCTCGTCGATGAAGAGCACATCGCGCTCTTCGAGGTTGGTGAGCAGTGCGGCGAGGTCGCCCGCCTTGGCGATCACCGGACCAGACGTCGCGCGAAAACCGACACCGAGCTCCTTCGCGACGATCTGCGCCAGCGTGGTCTTGCCGAGGCCGGGCGGACCGACGAACAGCACGTGATCCAGCGCCTCGCCGCGCTTGCGCGCCGCCTCGATGAAGATCGAGAGATTCTTGCGCGCCTGTTGCTGGCCGACGAAGTCGGACAGCGATTGCGGACGCAGCGCGGTGTCGCCGACATCGTCGCTGCGGCGCTCGGGCGTGACCATGCGGTTGGCCTTGGGATCGCTCACTTCGCGAGCTCCTTCAGGCCGAGGCGGATGAGCTGCGCCGTTTCGGCTTTCTCACCCGCGCTGCGCGAGGCCGAGGCGATGGCCGCGGCGGCCTGCGGCTGGCCGTAGCCGAGATTGACCAGCGCAGAGATCGCGTCCGCGACCGGTCGCGGCGCGCGCTGCTCATCGACAGCGCCGGCGAGATGCACGATGGCGGGATCGACATTGGCGAAGGCCGGCGCCTTGTCCTTCAACTCGGTGACGATGCGCTCGGCCACCTTGGGCCCGACGCCGGGGGTGCGCGCCACAGCAGCCTTGTCGCGCAAGGCAATTGCATTGGCGAGATCGTTCGGCGCGAGCGTGCCGAGCACAGCGAGCGCGACCTTGGCACCGACGCCCTGCACGGTCTGGAGCAGGCGAAACCATTCGCGCTCCTGGTCGGTGCGGAAGCCGAACAGTTTGATTTGATCCTCACGGACATAGGTCTCGATCGAGAGCACCGCTGCTTCACCCGGCGAAGGCAGATGCTGCAGCGTCCGCGCCGAGCAATGCACCTGATAGCCGACGCCGCCGACGTCGAGGAGCACATAATCCTCGCCGTAGGAATCGATCAGGCCCTTGAGCTTGCCGATCATAGTCCCACCACCTTCAGCCTGAGCGCCGTGCTCTGGCGGTGATGGGCATGGGTGATTGCGATGGCGAGCGCGTCCGCGGCGTCGGCCGACGGCGGCTCGGCCTTGGGCAGCAATATCTTCAGCATCATCGCGATCTGTTGCTTGTCGGCGTGGCCGGCGCCGACCACCGTCTTCTTCACCTGGTTCGGCGCGTATTCGGCGACAGAGATGCCGAACATAGCAGGCGCCAGCATGGCGACGCCGCGGGCCTGGCCGAGCTTCAGCGTCGCGACGCCGTCCTTGTTCACGAAGGTCTGCTCGACCGCGGCTTCCATCGGCGTGTGATGGGAGAGAACCGCCGTGAGCCCCTCATGGATCGCCAGCAGCCGGCTCGCCAGCGGCAAATCGTCCGGCGGTTCCACCGAACCGCAGGCAATATAGATCAGGCGATTGCCGTCGGCCTCGATCACGCCCCAGCCGGTGCGGCGCAGGCCGGGGTCGATGCCGATGATGCGAACGGGTTGGCGAATCGGGAGCGCGGTCATGGGCCAGTGATAGCGGTTGGCCCATGATAGCGAAACAGAAACAGAACAGAAGTCCCCGGAGAAAGGAGGGCCCGTGCCCTACCCGCCCATCTTCGCGACCAGCGCGTCCGAAATCTCGAAATTGGCGTAGACGTTCTGGACGTCGTCGTGCTCGTTAAGCAGGTCCATCAGCTTCAGCAGCTTCTCGCCGGTCTCGTCGTCGACCGCGACCGTGTTCTGCGGCTTCCAGATCAGCGCGGCCTTGCGCGGCTCGCCGAACTTGGCTTCCAGCGCCTTGGCGACGTCGCGATAGCCTTCGGTCGAGGCGTAGATCTCGTGGCCGCCTTCGCCCGAGACCACGTCGTCGGCGCCGGCCTCGATCGCGGCATCGAGCACCGCATCGTCATCGGCGACGCTGCGGTCGTATTCGATGATGCCGGTGCGGTCGAACATGAAGGACACCGAGCCGGTTTCGCCGAGATTGCCGCCGGATTTGGTGAAGAAGGAGCGGATGTCGGAGGCGGCGCGGTTGCGGTTGTCGGTCAGGGCCTCGACGATGACGGCGACGCCGCCGGGGCCATAGCCCTCGTAGCGGATCTCGTCATAGTTCTCGCCCTCGTTGCCGAGCGCCTTCTTGATGGCGCGCTCGATATTGTCCTTCGGCATGTTCTCCTGCCGCGCCGCGATGATGGCCGCGCGCAGGCGTGGGTTCATGTTGGGATCGGGCGTGCCGAGCTTGGCCGCGACAGTGATTTCCCGCGCCAGCTTGCCGAACAGCTTCGACTTCTGGGCATCCTGGCGCCCCTTGCGGTGCATGATGTTCTTGAATTGGGAATGTCCGGCCATGCGTGATCTTCTCTAGGAATCGTGCGCCAAAGGTGAGCGTCGGGAAGCGCGGCCTTATAGGCCGCTAACCCACCGGAATGAAAGAGCCTCTCGTACTCAGAGGTAATACAGTAGTCGCCCGTGCCCAGAAGTCAGGCATCGTTAACCCTGATTTCATCCCAGCCTGCGAAAATAGCGTCCACCCGTCTCCCGACAAGAGTGACCTGATGGCGTTCGCATTATTTCGGAAGCGCCTGCCGGACGTCGCCGCACCAGCGGCAGCCCCGCAGGCCGCACAGCCCGCGCCCGCTCCCGCCACCGAGGTCGATTCGGCCCGGGAAATCCTGGAACTGCTGGAACTCGAACTCGGCGCCATGATCCGCCAGCTCGAGCGCGCTGCCAATTCGGTGGCGGGCGGCGCCGAGGCGACCGCGGCAACGCTTGCGGATATCCGCCAGCGCACCGACGCGCTGACCGGGCGGACCAATGCCGCCCAGTCGAACGCCTCGGGCTTTGCCCATGCCGCAGACAAGTTCACCCAATCCGCCCACGGCATCGGCGCGCAGGTCCGCGAGGCCGGCAAGCTCGCCGACGAGGCCAGCGCCGCCGCGCAGGAGGCGCGCGCCAATGTCGACCGCCTGCGTGAATCCTCCGCGGCGATCGGCAACGTTGTCAATCTGATCGCCCAGATCGCGCGGCAGACCACGCTGCTCGCACTCAACTCCACCATCGAGGCCGCACGCGCCGGCGCCGCCGGCAGGGGCTTTGCCGTCGTTGCCACCGAGGTCAAGGCACTCGCGGTACAGACCCAGGGCGCCACCGAGGAGATCTCCAGAAAGATCGACGCGCTCCAGCGCGACGCCGCAGGTTCCGCGGACGCGGTGCACCGGATCTCGCAGGCGATCGAGGCGATCCGCCCGGTGTTCGACACCGTCAATGGCGCGGTCGCCGAGCAGAACGCCACCACCAGCGAGGTCTCCGGCAACGCGGCCAGCGCATCGCAGTTCATCATCTCGGTCGGCGAAAGCGCGGCCGAGATCGACGCCGCGACCAAGGCCGCCGAGACCCATGGCGAGAACGTCGCCAGCGCCGGCAAGGCCGTGACGACCTTTGCCCAGAAGCTGAAATCACGCTGCGCGGTGCTGCTGCGCCAGAGCGAGCACGACGATCGCCGCAAGACCGAACGGTTGCCCTGTCATCTCAAATTCGAAACCCCGCGCGGCGCGCTGCCGGTCTACGAGATCGCGATGGACGGCGTCTTGATCGGCGGTGCGGAAGTAGGCCGGCTCGCGCCGCAGGCGATCATCGACGGCAGCCTCGAAGACGTCGGCGCCTGCCGCCTGCGCGTGGTCGAGCAGTCCAAGGCCGGCGCCCGCGCGCAATTCGTCAGCCCCAATGCCGCGCAACGCGAGAAGATCGAAGACAAGC
This sequence comes from Bradyrhizobium sp. AZCC 2230, assembly GCF_036924495.1. Lineage (NCBI taxonomy): Bacteria > Pseudomonadati > Pseudomonadota > Alphaproteobacteria > Hyphomicrobiales > Nitrobacteraceae > Bradyrhizobium > Bradyrhizobium sp. AZCC 2230. The sequence continues at coordinate 5,233,367 of NZ_JAZHRS010000001.1, forward strand.
TCTGGTCGATCCACGAGGAGAACACGGAGTTCGTCACCCGCGCGATGGAGGCGGGCAACGCACTCACCAAGCTGTTCGAGCAGGCGATTGCGCGCGGCGAGGTCAAGATCGATGACCTCTTCGACACCGACTACGCCGAGATCGCCGGCACCAATCCGCAGCAATACCGCACAAAATATCTGGACTGGGCCGACCGCACATTGTCGCCCTTCCAGGAAACCTTCCTCGCCAAGGAAACGCGCATGGCGTTCTGCGCCATGGTCGACCGCAATGGCTTCCTGCCGGTCCACAACAAGATCTATTCGCATCCGCAGCGGCCGGGCGACACCGCCTGGAACATGGCCAATTGCCGCAACCGCCGCATCTTCAACGATCCGGCGGGGTTGGCTGCGGCGCACAATTTGCGCTCGTACCTGATCCAGAGCTATGCGCGCGACATGGGCAACGGCAACACCGTGATGATGCGCGAGATCGACGTGCCGATCCGCGTGCAGGGCCGGCACTGGGGCGGGTTCAGAACGGCCTACAAGCTGTAGTGCACGCTCAGGCAAGACGGCAGCCGCGAATCACGTCTTTAAGTGAGGCTGGAATGGGAATGCCGCGGAGGGCCGGCGAACGGCTCCGACTGGAGAAAGCCCGTAAATGTCCCTTGCCCAGCTTGCCGTCATGGACACTGGATCCAACCGGACGCTCGCCGAACGCCTGATCGACCAGCTTGCCGACCGCATCGGCGGCCTCGGCGTCGAGCTCGCTGACATCGCCGGCAATGTCCAGGAGGTCGCCAACCGCGTCGCCAACCAGTCGGAGCGGTTCCATCACCTGCAGAAGACGGCTGAGACCATGGTCTCGGCCAACCACGACATCGCCAACGCCTCGCAGGCCGTGCAGTCGACGACATCGGCAGCGGTCGGCGAGATCGCGCAGTCGCGCGGTGCGGTCGACACCGCGGTCAGCCATATCTCCGAGCTCGTCGCAGCGGTGGAGCGGATCGAGGCGCGCTTGAGCGCCGTCGGCGCGGCGCTGGCGCAGGTGGCAAAAGTCTCCGGCTCGATCGAGGCGATCGCCAAGCAGACCAATCTGCTCGCGCTGAACGCAACGATCGAGGCCGCGCGCGCCGGCAATGCCGGACGCGGGTTTGCCGTGGTCGCAAGCGAGGTCAAGAACCTTGCGGAGGCGACCCGGCAGGCCACCCACCAGATCTCCGACACCGTGCGCGATCTCGACGGCCAGATCGAAGGCCTGATCGGCGAGAGCAGCGATGCATCCCAGCGCGCGAAGACCGCCGGCGAAGGCGCCCAGCAGATCTCCGGCATCATCTCGCGCGTCCAGCAGGGCTTTGCCTCGGTGGAGGCCGAGATCGACAGCGTCACGCGCGCGGCGACCTCCAATCTCGGCCATTGCGACACCGTCATCTCCGAGCTCAACGAGCTCGCCAAGGGCGTCGACCTGTCCTCGCGCGACCTCAAGAACGCCGACCAGCGCGTGACAAAGCTGCTCGACACCTCCGAGGGGCTGATCGCGCTGATCGCCGACAGCGGCGTGGAGACGTCGGATGCGCCGCTGATCCGCCTCGTCGTCGACACCACCGGGCGGATCACGGCCGAGTTCGAGGCCGCGGTCGATCGCGGCGAGATCACGCTCGACCAGCTCATGGACGAGAACTACCGGGAGATCGCCGGCACCGATCCCAAGCAATATCTCACCAGATATGTCGAGTTCACCGATCGCGTGCTGCCGGCGATCCAGGACCCGATCCAGAAATCCGATCCGCGCATCGTGTTCTGCGTCGCCTGGGCGCGAGGCGGCTATCTGCCGACGCACAATCCGAACTACCGGCTGCCGCAGGGCAAGGACCCGGTCTGGAACAACGCCAATTGCCGCAACCGCCGCCTGTTCACCGATCGCGCGGTGAAGAAGGTCGCGGCCAACACAAAACCCTTCCTGCTGCAGACCTATCGCCGTGATATGGGCGGCGGGCAGTTCGTGCTGATGAAGGACCTGTCCTCACCGATCATGGTCCGCGGCAAGCACTGGGGCGCCTTCCGGATGGGTTTTCGGCAAGGCTGAATCAAGAACCTCGAAAACAACCCCATGCACAGTAGCCGGGGTGCGCGGAATCAATGGCTTGCGCCGGCATGCCACAACACAACTTGACTCGTCGGGCAAAACAGGCGCACAATACTATTATTCCGAAATCGCCATGCACTCCTCTTCCTTCTCCCCTTGCGGGAGAAGGTGGCATAGGCCGCTGCAATTGATCGCACCAGAAATGCCCGTGTTCGTCGCCCGACTTTCCTGATTGCACGAGTTTCGTCTTCGCACGGTTTTGCGTATTCGCACGATCGTCTGCGGCGATCGATGACGCGCATGACGAAAATGCGTCAGAAAATGACGCTTATCATATCAATTAACTCAAAGCACCACAGCGATCGCAGCACAAATTCGTGAACGTCATGGCCTGATGCTCGGGCAACGCAAATATGCATCGCCAGAGATTTCGGCGCTTCATCGTTTCACGCCGGTATGATTATTGTCGCGCGCGAGTTCGCCAACTAGATCGCCGTAAGCGATCCGTCGAGCAAGGGGATGCATATGGCAACAACTCTCACCATCAATGGCGAAACCAAATCCTTCGACGCGCCGCCCGAAATGCCGCTGCTGTGGGTGCTGCGCGACATCCTCGGAATGACCGGCACCAAGTTCGGCTGCGGCATCGCCCAATGCGGCGCCTGCACGGTGCATGTCGACGGCAAGGCGGTGCGCTCCTGCGTGCTCCCGATCAGCGCGGTCGAGAACCGCGCCATCACCACCATCGAGCATGTCGGCAGCACGCCGTCAGGCGCGAAGGTGCAGAAGGCCTGGCTCGATGCCGAGGTGATCCAGTGCGGCTATTGCCAGTCCGGCCAGATCATGTCGGCCGCAGCACTTCTGGCAACAACGCCCAATCCTGACGATGCCGACATCGACGCCGCGATGGCCGGCAACATCTGCCGCTGCGGCACCTATGTGCGCATCCGCGAGGCCATCAAGCTCGCCGCTTCCGGCCGTCAGTCGTGAGGTCCGCCATGAATGTACATAACAGCAATGCACATGACATCGTCTCCCGCCGCACGCTTCTGACCGGCGGCCTTGCTACCGGCTTCCTGCTCGCCTTCCATCTGCCGCTGCGTGCCGCCGCCAACGAGCCGGTGCAGAAGGATGCGACCGACGGCAAGTTTGCGCCCAACGCCTTCATCCGCATCGACGAGACCGGCCGTACCATCCTCATGATGCCGCAGGTCGAGATGGGCCAGGGCACCTACACCTCGATCTCGGCCGTGCTCGCCGAAGAGTTGGATGCCGACTGGAGCAAGGTCGAGGTGCAGCACGCGCCGCCCAACGACAAGCTCTACGCCAACCCGACCTTCGGCCTGCAGGTCACCGGCAATTCAAACTCGATCCGCGCCTGGTGGATGCCGCTGCGCAAGGCCGGCGCCACCGCACGCGCGATGCTGGTGCAGGCCGCGGCCGGCCAGTGGGGCGTCGACGCTGCCAGCTGCACGGCCTCGAAGGGCGAGGTCGCGCATGCCGCGAGCGGCCGCAAGCTCGGCTATGGCGAGCTGGCGCTCGCCGCGCAGGGCCAGACGCCGCCGAAGGACGTCGGGGTCAAGGACCCCAAGGACTTCGTCCTGATCGGCCAGCCGCTGAAGCGGCTCGACACGCCGGACAAGGTGAATGGCAAGGTCATCTACGGCATCGACGCGATCCTGCCTGACATGAAGATCGCCGCGATCGCCAATTGCCCGGTGTTCGGCGGCAAGGTCGGCAAGGTCGACGACAGCGCGGCGATGAAAATCGCCGGCGTGCGCAAGGTCGTCGTGCTCGACGACGCCGTCGCCGTGATCGGCGATCACATGTGGGCGGCCAAACAGGGCCTCGCGGCACTCAAGATCGAGTGGAACGAGGGCCCGAACGCAGCGATCAGCACCAAGGACATCTGGCAGAACCTGCGCGATGCCAGCGCCAAGGACGGCGCGGTCGCGAAATCCACCGGCGACATCGCCAAGGCGCTCGCAACCGGCGACAGGTTCGAGGCGGCCTACGAGCTGCCGTTCCTGGCACATGCGTCGATGGAGCCGATCAACGCCACCGTTCATGTGAGGCCGGACGCCTGCGAGATCTGGACCGGCACGCAGATCATGACGCGCGTGCAGTCGGAGGCGGCAAAGGCGGCCGGTGTCCCCGTCGACAAGGTGATCGTCAACCAGCATCTGCTCGGCGGCGGCTTTGGCCGCAAGCTCGAGCCGGACATGGTCGTCGCAGCGGTGAAGATCGCCAAACAGGTCGACTATCCCGTCAAGGTGATCTGGACCCGCGAGGAGGACATCCAGCACGACGTCTACCGCCCGGTCTATCGCGACCAGGTCACCGCGACTGTGGTCGATGGCAAGGTCGCGGCCTGGAAGTACAAGGTCGCCGGCTCGGCGATCCTGGCGCGCTGGCTGCCGCCGGCGTTCCAGAAGGGCATCGATATCGACGCGGTCGATGCCGCGGCGGACATGCCCTACGACTTTCCCAACTTCCACGTCGAATATGTCCGAGCCGAGCCGCCGGCGGTGCCGACCGGCTTCTGGCGCGGCGTCGGCCCGAACAACAACGTGTTCGCCTTCGAATGCACGATGGACGAGCTGGCGCGCAAGGCCGGCAAGGACCCGGTCGAGTTCCGCCGCGCCAATCTGACGAAGAACCCGCGCGCGCTGGCCGTGCTGAATCTCGTCGCGGAAAAATCCGGATGGGGCCAGCCACTGCCGCCACGCGTCGGCCGCGGCGTCTGCGTGCAGCCATCGTTTGCGAGCTATCTCGCGACCGTAGTGGAGGCAGAGATCGACGACATCGGCGAAATCATCCTCCGCCGCGTCACCTCGGTGGTCGACACCGGCATCGCGGTCAATCCCGACACGGTGAAGGCGCAGATCGAGGGTGGACTGATCTTCGGCCTCACCGCCGCGCTCTATGGCGAGATCACCATCGAGAAGGGCCGCGTGCAGCAGTCGAACTTCCACGACTACCGCATGATGCGCATCAACGAGACCCCGAAGGTCGAGGTCATCGTCGTGAAGAGCGGCGAGGCACCCGGCGGCATCGGCGAGGCCGGCGTCAATGCCGGACCACCGGCGCTACGCAACGCAATTTACGCCGCAACCGGCGTGGCGCTGCGGCGCCTGCCGATCGATCGCAAACTGCTAGGCGTGGGGAAGAAGGCATGAGCCGGACAATGCGTATCCTTGCCAGCCTCGTCGTGATCGCCATCGTCGCGGTGGCGCTCGGCGTCTGGATCATCCGCGGACCCGGTCCGCTCGATTTCGCCGGCGGCACCAGGGTGGCGCTGGCGGATTATCGCGCCGGCAAGCCCACGGGCGTGCCGGCCAAGCTCGAAAAGGCTGGCCTGGTCGAGCGCGGCGAATATCTGGCGAAGGCGGCCGACTGCATGGTCTGCCACACCAAGCCCGGCGAGAAGGACTATTCCGGCGGGCTCGGGTTCAAGCTGCCGTTCGGCACGCTCTATTCCACCAACATCACGCCGGACAAGGACACCGGCATCGGCAATTACAGCGACCAGGATTTTCTCAACGCGGTCCAGCGCGGCAAGCGGCATGACGGTGCCCGGCTCTATCCGGCGATGCCGTACACGTCCTACACCTATATGAGCGACGAAGACGTGCTGGCGGTGAAGGCCTATCTGTTCAGCCTGCCGGCGGTGCGCGCCAAGGCGCCGGAGAACACGCTGTCGTTCCCGTTCAACCAGCGCTGGGCGATGATCTTCTGGTCCGCCGTGTTCAATCCGGACACGCGCTTCGCGCCTGATATTTCGAAGAGCCCGGAGTGGAATCGCGGTGCGTATCTGGCGGAAGCGCTGGCGCATTGCGGCGAGTGCCATACGCCGCGCAATCTCGGCTTTGCGCTGGACAACCGCAAGAAGTTCGCAGGCGCGATCACCGCCGGCTGGCACGCCTTCAACATCTCCTCCGACAAGGCCACCGGCCTCGGCAATTGGCGTGATGAGGACCTGATCGCCTATCTGTCGCTCGGCCACGCGCCGGGCCATGGCTCGGCCTCGGGTCCGATGGGCGAAGCGGTCGACCACAGTTTTAGCCAGTTCGCGCCAGAGGACATCCGCAGCATCGTTGCTTATCTGCGCAGCGTGCCGGCGGTCACCTCGCCCGATTTGCCGGCCACCACGGCGCCGGTCGCACCGGCCTCGCACAAGGACGGCGTCACGGCGGACGCGCGCGGCAAGAAGGTGTTCGCCAGCGCCTGCGCCAGCTGCCATGGCTGGAGCGGCGAAAGCCCGGTGTCGCCGATGGCGACGCTGACCGGCACCTGGGCCGTCAACGACCCCGCCGCCACCAACGTCGCGCAGATCGTGCTCTCAGGCACCAAGCGTCACACACCCGACGGTGCGCTGTCGATGCCGGCGTTCGGCAATGCCTATACGGACGACGAAATCGCTGCAGTGGCGAATTACGTGACGGCGCGGTTTGGGACGAAGGGCTCGAAGCTGACGGCGAAGGACGTGGCGGAGTTAAGGGAGCAGACGGCGGAGTAGAGTACGGCGAGATTGGCGCGCGATCGCGCATCAATCTCAACTGTGGTCCCGGACAAGCGAAGCGCAGATCCGGGACCCATACCCACAGGGAGTAGTTTGGCGAAGATTCGGAGTGGGAAGTTTGCCTCACGCTGCTCCCTGTGGTTGGGTCCCCGCGTTCGCGCTAGTGGATGCACATATCTTCCAGAGTCTTATCAACGACTTGGCTCATCAACGCAGCAAAATGGCGAATTCTTGCGAAGCTGCCTTCGCGAATTTTCGTCATTGAGTAGCGACCAAGTCATTGATTACGAGTCGATTTTTCGGCTCGAAAAGATATGTGCATCCACTAGCGCGTTCGCGGGGACGACACCGAGGGTGTAGCTGCGTACTCCAGTATCGTAGGGTGGGCAAAGCGAAGCGTGCCCACGCACTTTTTGCGAACATGGAGAGAGATGGTGGGCACGGCGCGAGTGCGCCTTTGCCCACCCTACGATTTCTGAGAGTGTAGCTTCGTTCTTCAGCTCAACCAAAACTTCGGCGTCGCGGGCTCCAGCCGGCCGCCCATGCGCACCGGTGCGATCCGCAGCGCGAGTCCCGTCGCATCATCCGTCTCCACCGCCACGCCGCTGAGCGTCGCAACGCCCGCGGCCGGCTCGAAGCGGCCCGACGGAATCCCCGACGTGAATCTCCGCAGCGGTTCTTCCTTCTGCATGCCGATGATGGAGTCGTAGTCGCCGGTCATGCCGGCATCGGTCATGTAGGCGGTGCCACCGGTGAGAATCTGGTGATCGGCGGTCGGTACATGCGTATGCGTGCCGACGACGAGGCTGGCGCGGCCGTCGCAGAAGAAGCCGATGCCCTGCTTCTCGCTGGTCGCCTCGCAATGGAAATCGACCACGATCGCGTCGGCGGCAACGCCGAGCGGACAGGCGCCGAGCTCGCGCTCGAGTGCAGCGAAGGGATCGTCGAACGGGGTCATGAAGACGCGGCCCAAAGCGTTGACGACGAGCGCATGCTTGCCGTTCTTGGTCTCGACCAGGGCGGCGCCGCGACCGGGCGTGCCGCGCGGATAGTTCGCCGGCCGCACCAGGCGCTCGGCGCGCTCGATGAACACCAAGGCTTCGCGCTGGTCCCAGGAGTGATTGCCGAGCGTCACCGCATCGGCGCCGGCATCGAGAAATTCCTGATAGATCGCTTCCGTGATGCCGAAGCCTCCGGCCGAATTCTCGCCGTTGACGACGACGAAGTCGAGCGACCAGTCCTTGACCATGCCGGGGAGATATTCGGCGATGGCGTTGCGGCCGCTACGGCCGACGACATCACCCACGAAGAGAATGCGCAACTTCAGAACTCCGGAAATCGAAAACGTCCGATTCCGTTAGCACATAATCCAGCGCCACGTCGTGGGCCAGTGCCGGAACCGCCTTGATCTCTTGCGCTGCAAAAGCGAGCCCGATGCCGAGGATCTGCTTGGTCTTGCGGAGGTGCGCGAAGGTGAAATCGTAATGCCCCGCACCATAGCCGATGCGGTGGCCGAGACGGTCGAACGCGGCGAGCGGAGTCAGCATGATGTCGGGGATGACTTCGGCCGCGGCCGGCGACGGCTCGGGAATGCCGAGCGGGCCGAGCATCAGGCGGTCGTTCGGATGGAAGAGGCGGAAGACCAGCGCCTGGCCGCGTGCGGTGACGCAGGGCAGCGCGAGCTTCGCGCCCTCCTCGGCGAGCCTCTTGAGCAGCGGCATCGGATCGATCTCGCTGCGGATCGGGGAGTAGCCGGAGACGATGCTGCCGGGCAGCAGCTTGAACGGCAGTCCGCGCCTGGCGAGTTTTGCAGCGGCAGCGGTGCGCTTCTTTTCGCTCAGCGCATCACGCGCCGCGAGGGCTTTGGCGCGGAGTTCGGATTTAGTGTTGGTCATGTGCTTTGGTCCCGAGGCAGACCTGTCTGCCGTCATCACCCGCCTTGTGCGCACTTGCGCACTGGAGCGGGTGATCCAGTATTCCAGAGACGCCAGTGCTTGAACCTTGACGCCGCGGCGTACTGGATGCCCCGGTCAAGCCGGGGCATGACACCGAGACTGAACCGCCAGCGTGTCGGGGACGCAATTTCAACAAGCACAAACCAAGCGAACAAAAGTGCGAAGCCGCAGACGCCGTTGAAGCGCTCGATCCCGGAGTTCCCTACGAAAGTAGGTGGGCACCATATGTCCGAGCCCACGGGCCCGGCCAGGGACAGTTCCCTAAAGGATCGATAAGGCCCCGGGGATATATGGCTCCGGACGCGCGTCGCAGCCTCGCCTGGGCAATGTAACAACGATACTGACGAATCACCAGCCCGGCTCGTAGTTACTCACCTCTCCCGCTTGCTTGCGGGAGAGGCCGGCGCGTAGCGCCGGGTGAGGGCTCTCTCCTCTTGGGGGTTCTCGCCCAGCGGAAACACCCTCTCCCCAACCCTCCCCCGCAGGCGGGGGAGGGAGCATACCGACTTCGTGGCGACGATCGATGCTCTCGTCCCCTACCCGATCGCGATCCCGTTGCCGACGGTCCGGTTCAGGACCTGGGTCGACTTCTCGATGCGCTCGGCGGCGGCGTTCAGCGCGTTGACCACGGCGGTCTGGGTCATGCGGGCGCGCTCGACGGCGGCGTTGCGGAAATCCCGCAGTTCGGTCAGCTCCTGCTCCATGGTGCGGATGCGATTGCCGGCGTCGATCAGCTCGTCGCACACGGTCAGCGCCGCCATCACCGTGAGGCGCGCATCACCGATCTCGCCGAATTTTCCGCGCAGCGACTGAATCCGCGTCTCCAGGCCCTCGGCGAGCTTCAACAGCCTCACCTCCTGGCCCTCCTCGCAGGCCATGCGGTACTGGCGGGCGTTGATGGTGACGTTGATGTGGCTCATCCGTCCTCTCCGGTATCGAGCACCGAGCGTATCGTGACGATCGCGGAATCCAGCCGATCGGAGATCTCGCGGTTGGTGCGCTCGAGCTTGCGCGCTTTCACCAATGCGCCGTCGAGCTCGTCGGCAAGCCGCGAGCGATCCGCGCCCAGCGCCTGGATTCGCGTCGCGAGCTCGTTCTCGTCGCGGTCAGCATCGCGCCTTCGCTCGACCGCGCTTTCGAGCGCGTCGAGCGCCGCCGTGAGCCTGCGGGTCGCGATCTCGATCTCGACGGCGGAGGACTCCGTCATGGCGGAACTGTTGGAAACGCGATCGTTCATGCAGTCAGCGGCGAACCTGTGGGCCTTGCCCGTGGCCTTTGCATCGGGGCTTGCCGGCCGGCAAAAGACTCGGTTCGGCAAACGGTTAGAAGCAGAAATTTACGTGGCAAGCTAGCGGAGCGCAACGCCGCCGCGAAACTATGCACTGATCTTGCGGGGCATGATCTGGCCGGAAAACCGGCTCGCCACTTTGCGCTAACGCGGCCCTTCGGGTCCGGATCATGCCGTAAGCAACTTTTACGGCCAAACCGGCGTTTGATTGCCTTGGCCTCCCGGAACCGAGATGCTATCCCAGCCCCGACTTTGGCCGAAAGGCTCCCTTCCGCGCGGGCGCAGTTCGCCGCCAAGCGCCTCATTTCAGACGGATTTCAGACATGACGCAGGTCGATCCCAACCGTATGGCCAACGCGATCCGCGGCCTCGCCATGGACGGTGTGGAGAAAGCGAAATCGGGCCACCCCGGCCTGCCGATGGGCGCCGCCGACATGGCCACGGTGCTGTTCACGCAGTTCCTGAAATTCGACGCCGCCGCAGTCAATTGGCCCGACCGCGACCGCTTCGTGCTCTCGGCCGGCCACGGCTCGATGCTGCTCTATTCGCTGCTGTATCTGACCGGCAACGCCGACATGACGCTGGACCAGCTCAAGCAATTCCGCCAGCTCGGCGGACTGACGCCGGGTCACCCCGAGAACTTCCACACCAAGGGCATCGAGACCACCACCGGCCCGCTCGGCCAGGGCATCTCGACCGCGGTCGGCATGGCGCTCGCCGAGAAAATGCTCGCCGCCGAGTTCGGCAAGAAGATCGTCGATCACCACACCTATGTGCTCGCCTCCGACGGCGACCTGATGGAAGGCGTGTCGCAGGAAGCGATTGCGATGGCCGGCCACTGGAAGCTCGGCAAGCTGATCGTGCTGTACGACGACAACGGCATCTCGATCGACGGCCCGACCTCGATCTCCGATTCCGTCGACCAGGTGAAGCGCTTCAAGGCATGCGGCTGGGCCGCCGAGAAGATCGACGGCCACGATCAGGTCGCGATCGCTGCCGCCATCACCCGCGCGCAAAAATCCAGCAAGCCGACACTGATTGCCTGCCGCACCACCATCGGCTTCGGCGCGCCGCACAAGGCCGGCACGGCGAAGGCGCATGGCGAGGCGCTCGGCGCCGACGAGCTCAAGGCCGCCAAGGAAAATCTCGGTATCTCGCTCGAGCCGTTCTCGGTGCCTGATGACGTGCTGAAGGCCTGGCGCGCAGCCGGCTCGCGTGGCGCTGCTGCACGACAGGAATGGGAAGGCCGGCTCGGTGAGCTCGGCAGCCGCAAGCGCGCCGAGTTCGAGCGCCGCCTGCGCCATGAGCGTCCGGCTTCACTGGCCAAGGCCGTACGCGCCTACAAGAAGGAGCTGCTGGAAAAGCCGATGAATGTGGCCACCCGCAAGTCCTCGGAAGCCGTGATCGAGGTGATCGCCGGCGCGATGCCGATGGAATTCCTCGCGGGCTCGGCCGACCTCACCGGCTCCAACAACAACAAGGCGAAGTCGGCCACGGCTTTCTCGGCCAAGACGCCGAAAGGCCGCTTCATCCATTACGGCATCCGCGAGCACGGCATGTGTGCTGCGATGAACGGCATCTTCCTGCACGGCGGCTTTGCGCCGAACGGCGCGACCTTCCTGGTGTTCACCGACTACGCACGGCCCGCGATGCGCCTCGCGGCGCTGATGGGCACCGGCGTGGTCTACGTCATGACGCACGATTCCATCGGGCTTGGCGAAGACGGCCCGACCCACCAGCCAGTCGAGCATCTCTCAGCCCTTCGCGCCATTCCGAACATGCGCGTGTTCCGCCCCGCCGATTCCATCGAGGTCGCCGAGTGCTGGGAGCTTGCGCTCAATCGTATCGACGGTCCGACCGTGCTGGCGCTGACGCGTCAGAACCTGCCGCAGCTCCGCACCAATGCGCCGAACGACGTTCCCTGCGCGGCCGGCGCCTACGAGCTGGTCGCAGCCCAGGGCGAAGCCAAGGCGACGCTGTTCGCCTCCGGCTCCGAGGTCGAGATCGCGGTGGCCGCCCAGAAGCAGCTCGCCGAGCGCGGTATCCCGTCGCGGGTGGTCTCGGTGCCCTCGCTCGAGCTGTTGTTAGCGCAACCAGAGGCCAAGCGTGCCGCCATCATCGGCAACGCGCCGGTGAAGGTCGCGATCGAGGCCGCGGTGCGCTGGGGCTGGGATGCCGTGATCGGCCAGGATGGCGAATTTATCGGCATGCATTCCTTCGGCGCGAGCGCGCCGGCGAAGGACCTTTACAAGCATTTCGGCATTACCGCCGAGGCCGCGGTTAACGCTGTGCTGAAGCGCGTTACCTGAGAGTTGAGCTTGCCAAAAAAAAGGACTACGTAATCTCTCATATGATCAAGCACCGCCCGGCTGAACCGGGCGTCCGCCCCTAAAAAACCCTCGCAGGCGTGTAGAGCGCGTTGTGCGGGAAGACTAGGCGTTATCGAGCCCGTCATTGAACGGTCATAAGGAGATGGAACATGGCAGTCCGCGTCGGAATTAACGGTTTTGGCCGCATCGGCCGCAACATCCTGCGGGCTATCGCCGAGTCCGGCCGCAAGGACATCGAGGTCGTCGGCATCAACGACCTCGGCCCGGTCGAGACCAACGCCCATCTGCTCCGTTTCGACAGCGTCCATGGCCGCTTCCCCGGCACCGTCACCGTCGACGGTGACTCGATCAGCCTCGGCAATGGCAAGATCAAGGTGACCGCCGAGCGCGATCCCTCGAAGCTGCCCTGGAAGGATCTCGGCGTCGACATCGCGATGGAATGCACCGGCATCTTCACCGCGAAGGACAAGGCCTCCGCGCATCTCGCCGCCGGCGCCAAGCGCGTGCTGGTCTCCGCGCCGGCCGACGGCGCCGATGCCACCATCGTCTACGGCGTCAACCACGACACGCTGACCAAGGACCACATGGTGGTCTCCAACGGCTCCTGCACCACCAATTGCCTGGCGCCGGTCGCCAAGGTGCTGAACGATCTCGTCGGCATCGAGACCGGCTTCATGACCACGATCCACGCCTATACCGGCGACCAGCCGACGCTGGACACGCTGCACAAGGATCTCTATCGCGGCCGCGCGGCGGCGATGTCGATGATCCCGACCTCGACCGGTGCCGCCAAGGCGATCGGCCTCGTGCTGCCCGAGCTGAAGGGCAAGCTCGACGGCGTCTCGATCCGCGTGCCGTCGCCGAACGTCTCGGTCATCGACCTCAAGATCGTCGCCAAGCGCGCCACCGACGCCAAGGAAATCAACGCGGCGATGAAGCGCGCCTCCGAGCAGCAGCTCAAGGGCATTCTCGGCTACACCAACCAGCCGAACGTCTCGATCGACTTCAACCACGACCCGCACTCCTCGACCTTCCACGAGGACCAGACCAAGGTGCAGAACGGCACCCTGGTGCGCGTGATGGCCTGGTACGACAACGAGTGGGGTTTCTCGAACCGCATGGCGGACACCGCCGTCGCGTTCGCGAAGGTGATCTAACTCCGTTCTCGTGTCCCGGACGCGATGCAGCGTGAAACGCTGCTTCGCTGATCCGGGACCCAACTCAACCGCGGGACTCGCCGCAACGTGGGTCCCGGTTCTGCACAGCGGCACTGCGCGCCGCAGTGCGCCCGGGACAAGGGCCTCCGATGACCGACAAATTCCGCACCCTCGACGACGTCGACGTGAAGGGCAAGCGCGTGCTGCTGCGCGTCGATCTCAACGTGCCCATGGACAATGGCCGCGTCAGCGACGCGACCCGGCTCGAGCGCGTCGCGCCGACCATCAATGAAATCTCCGACAAGGGCGGCAAGGTCATCCTGCTCGCGCATTTCGGCCGGCCGAAGGGCCGCGATGCCAAGGACTCGCTCAAGCCCGTCGCCGAGGCGCTCTCAAATGTGGTTAAGAAGCCGGTTGCGTTTGCCGACGACTGCATCGGCGAGCCCGCGGCCAAGGCCGTGGCGGAATTGAAGGATGGCGACATCCTCTGCCTGGAAAACACCCGCTTCCACAAAGAGGAAGAAAAGAACGATCCCGCGTTCGTCGCCGAATTGGCAAAACTCGGTGACATCTGGGTCAGCGACGCCTTCTCCGCGTCGCACCGCGCTCATGCCTCGACCGAAGGTCTCGGCCACAAGCTGCCGGCCTATGCCGGCCGCACCATGCAGGCCGAGCTCGACGCGCTGGAGAAGGCGCTGGGTTCGCCGACCAAGCCGGTCATCGCCATCATCGGCGGCGCAAAGGTCTCGACCAAGATCGACCTGCTCGAAAACCTCGTCAACAAGGTCGACGCGCTCGTGATCGGCGGCGGCATGGCCAACACCTTCCTGCACGCCCAGGGCGTCGGCGTCGGCAAGTCGTTGGCCGAGAAGGATCTCGCACCCACGGCGCTGCGCATCATGGAGAAGGCGGAAGCCGCCAACTGCGCCATCATCCTCCCCGTCGATGCCACGGTCGCCTATCACTTCGCCGCCAATGCGCCCTCGCACGCCTACGGGCTCGACGCGATCCCGGCCGACGGCATGATCCTGGACGTCGGCCCGCAATCGATTGCGCGCATCCACGCGGCGATCGACGATGCCGCCACGCTGGTCTGGAACGGACCGCTCGGCGCCTTCGAGATGCAGCCGTTCGACCGCGGCACGATGGCGGCCGCCAAGCACGCCGCCGAGCGTACCAAGGCGAAAAAGCTGATCTCGATCGCGGGCGGCGGCGACACCGTTGCGGCCCTCAACCAGGCCCATGTGGCCGGTCAGTTCACCTATGTCTCGACCGCCGGTGGCGCATTTCTTGAATGGATGGAGGGCAAGCCCCTGCCCGGCGTCGAAGTCCTGCGCATCAAGTAATCAGACGGCAAGAAACAAGCGGCCCTGGGGCCCGAACGGAGAAAAAGACAGATGGCTCGGATCACGTTGCGTCAATTGCTCGACCATGCGGCGGAACACGATTACGGCGTCCCGGCCTTCAATATCAACAACATGGAGCAGGCGCTGGCGATCATGGACGCGGCCAACCAGGTCGATGCGCCCGTCATCATCCAGGCCTCTCGCGGTGCGCGCTCCTACGCCAACGACGTCATGCTCAAGCACATGATGGACGCGGTCACCGAGATCTACCCGCACATCCCGGTCTGCGTGCATCTCGACCACGGCAACGAGGCCGCGACCTGCATGACCGCGATCCAGGCCGGCTTCACCTCGGTGATGATGGACGGCTCGCTCAAGGCCGACGGCAAGACCCCCGGCGACTGGACCTACAATGTCGGCGTCACCAAGACCGTCACCGACATGGCCCATCTCGGCGGCATCTCGGTCGAGGGTGAGCTCGGCGTGCTCGGCTCGCTCGAGACCGGCATGGGCGACAAGGAAGACGGCCACGGCGCCGAAGGCAAGCTGAGCCACGACCAGCTGCTGACCAATCCGGACGAGGCCGTGAAGTTCGTCCAGGAGACCAAGGTCGACGCGCTCGCGATCGCGATGGGCACCTCACACGGCGCCTACAAGTTTACCCGCAAGCCGGACGGCGACATCCTCGCCATGAACGTGATCGAGGAGATCCACCGCAAGCTGCCGAACACGCATCTGGTGATGCACGGCTCCTCGTCGGTGCCGCAGGACCTCCAGGACATCATCAACGCCTATGGCGGCAAGATGAAGCCGACCTGGGGCGTGCCGGTCGCCGAGATCCAGCGCGGCATCAAGCACGGCGTGCGCAAGATCAACATCGACACCGACAACCGCATGGCCATGACCGGCCAGATCCGCAAAGTCCTGAAGGACAATCCGGAAGAGTTCGATCCGCGCAAATATCTGAAGCCGGCGATGGAAGCCATGGTCAAGCTGTGCAAGCAGCGGCTCCAGGAGTTCAATACCGCGGGGCAAGCCTCCAAGTTCAAGAAGATCCTGATTCCCGCCGACATGGCCAAGCGCTACGCCAAGGGCGAGCTCGATCCGAAGGTCGCCTAAGGCAGTTCCACAGGCCCCCTCTCCCGTCATTCCGGGGCGCCGCAAAGCGGCGAACCCGGAATCCATGGTGCCGCCGTCGACGCGGATCAATGGATTCCGGGCTCGCGCCAAGGGGCGCGCCCCGGAATGACCGATGCCCCCCTTTTACCCTGCGACGAACGATAACTCGGCAATTGCCCGAGAACCGTCTATTTTCACAGGCAAGGGCAGAATCGTTTTGGGAGGAACTCTCGATGAATCTGACTGAGCTCAACGGAATCGCGACCGCCATGGTCGCACCCGGCAAGGGCATTCTTGCCGCCGACGAATCCTCCGGCACCATCAAGAAGCGCTTTGACGCGATCGGCGTGGAATCGACCGAAGGCAACCGCCGCGACTATCGCGAGATGCTGTTCCGCTCCAAGGAAGCCATGAGCCAGTACATCTCGGGCGTGATCCTCTATGACGAGACGATCTGGCAGGACGCGAAGGACGGCACGCCGCTGGTCAAGCTGATCGAGCAGAGCGGCGCCATTCCCGGCATCAAGGTCGACGAGGGCACGCAAGCCCTGCCGATGTGCCCGGGTGAGACAGTCACCGTCGGGCTCGACAAGCTCGCCGACCGCCTGGCGAAATATTACGAGCGCGGCGCGCGCTTCGCCAAATGGCGCGCGGTAATCGATATCGGCAGCGGCACTGACGGCCGGGGCATCCCCTCGATGACCGCGATCGGCGTCAATGCGCACGCGCTGGCGCGCTATGCCGCGCTGTGCCAGGCCGCGCAGATCGTGCCGATCGTCGAGCCGGAGGTGCTGATGGACGGCGATCATGACATCGACCGCTGCTATGAGGTCACGAGCCGCGTGCTCAACAAGACGTTCCAGGAATTGCGCGTCCAGCGCGTCGCGCTCGAAGGCATGGTGCTGAAGCCGAACATGGCGATCTCGGGCAAAAAATGCGCGAAGCAGGCGTCCGTCGAGGAGGTCGCGGAGAAGACGATCCGGCTGCTGAAGGCCTGCGTGCCCGCGGCGGTGCCCGGCATCGCCTTCCTCTCCGGCGGCCAGTCGGACGAAGAGGCGACCGCGCACCTCAACGCCATGCACAAGCTCGGCCCGCTGCCCTGGGGCCTGACCTTCT
The DNA here is from genome assembly GCF_036924495.1 of Bradyrhizobium sp. AZCC 2230. NCBI lineage: Bacteria > Pseudomonadati > Pseudomonadota > Alphaproteobacteria > Hyphomicrobiales > Nitrobacteraceae > Bradyrhizobium > Bradyrhizobium sp. AZCC 2230. The sequence continues at coordinate 5,250,267 of NZ_JAZHRS010000001.1, forward strand.
CCTACGGCCGCGCGCTGCAGGCCGCGCCGCAGAAGGCCTGGTCGGGCAAGACCGAGAACGTCGCGGCCGGACAGAACGCATTCAGTCATCGCGCCCGCATGAATGGCCTCGCCTCCAGGGGCGAATGGCAAAGCAGCCTGGAAAAGAAGGCAGCCTAGATCTTGTCGAACAAATCGCCTCCGCCGCGCCCGGCGCCGCGCCTTTATCTCGCGACGCCTGTCGTCGACGATCCGGCCTCGCTCCTCGCCGAATTGCCGGCGCTGCTCGGAGCCGCCGATGTCGCGGCCGTGCTGGTGCGGCTGCAGGAGACCGACCAGCGCACGATGATTTCGCGGATCAAGGCCCTGGCGCCGATCGTGCAGAACGCGGGCGCGGCCCTGCTCGTCGACGGCCATGCCGAGCTCGTCGCGCGCGGCGGCGCCGATGGCGCGCACCTGCCGGGCATCGCCGCACTGAAAGAGGCGATGCCGTCGCTCAAGCCCGATCGCATCGCCGGCGTCGGCGGGCTGACGACGCGGCACCATTCCATGGATGCGGGCGAGATGGGCGCGGACTATCTGCTGTTCGGTGAGCCCGACGCGAACGGCGAACGGCCGTCGGCGCAAGCCATTGCCGAACGGCTGGACTGGTGGGCCGAGCTGTTCGAGCCACCCTGCGTCGGTTTTGCCACTTCGTTCGAGGAAGCCCACGACTTCGCCGCCAGCGGCGCCGATTTCGTGCTGGTCGGCGATCTCGTCTGGGCGGATTCGCGCGGACCGAAGGCCGCGCTGATCGAGGCCGACGCCGCGATCAAGAAGGCCTTCGCGGCTGTTGCCGTGGGCCAGGGCTAGCGCCCGCCATGACGCTCCCGCGCATCACGCTTCTCACCACGCTGCTGCTGGCGGCGCCTGCGGCCGCGCAGCTCCAGATCACGCCGCCGGCGACGATCCCGAGCCCCGCGCCCGAAAAGCAGAAGTCCAAGGAGCCGGCCAAGGGCAAGCCGAAGGTCGCGCCGCACACGATCACCAAGAAGAAGGAGGCCACGCCAAAGCCGTCGGCCTCGCCGAGCCCGACGCTGCCGGCAACCGTGATCCCGGCGCCGGCCACCGACAATTCCAACGTCGATCTGGTGTTCGGCGCCTATCAGCGCGGCCAGTACAAGACCGCCTTCGATCTTGCCAGCGCGCGCGCCAAGACCGGCGATGCCAAGGCCATGACCATGCTGGGCGAGCTCTATTCCAACGCCATGGGCATCAGGCGCGACTACGCCAAGGCGCTCGAATGGTACAAGCGCGCTTCCGACGCCGGCGACCGCGAGGCGATGTTCGCGCTCGCCATGCTGCGCATCTCCGGCCGCGGCGGCCCCGTCGACAAGGGCGAAGCCGTGAAGCTGATGGCCTCCGCCGCCAAGCTCGGCGAGCCCAAGGCGGCCTATAACCTCGCTCTGCTTTATCTGGACGGCCAGACCCTGCCGCAGGACGTCAAGCGCTCCGCCGAGCTGTTGCGCCAGGCGGCCGATGCCGGGCTGCCCGAGGCGCAATACGCACTCGCGACCTTCTACAAGGAAGGCACCGGCGTGCCGAAGAATCCCGAAAGGTCGGTGCGGCTGCTGCAGGCAGCCTCGCTGGCCGACAATGTCGATGCCGAGGTCGAATACGCCATCGCGATGTTCAACGGCACAGGTACGCCGCAGAACCAGCCCGCGGCCGTGGCATTGCTGCGCAAGGCGTCCCGCCAGGGCAGCGCGATCGCGCAGAACCGCCTCGCCTGGGTCCTGATCAAAGGCATGGGCACGTCCGTGGACAAGATCGAGGGGTTCAAATGGCATCTGGTGGCCAAAACCTCCGGCAAGGGCGATCCGGAGCTCGACAAGCAGCTGGCCGACCTGCCCGCGGACGACCGCGCCAAGGCCGAGGCCGCCGCCAAGAAATGGCTCGGGACCAAATGACCTGCAAGTGCCCCGAATGACTTGACGTTTGGCCCCTCGCGGGGCACCCAATCCCCTCAAATGGCGACCTTTCGCGCCCCCTCCCCCCGATCAAGACCAGAGCTCATGCTGTATTCCGCCACTATCAACGTCATGGTCAAAGCGGCGCGCCGCGCCGGCCGCAGCCTCAAGCGCGATCTCGGCGAGATCGAGCATCTGCAGGTCTCGCTGAAGGGGCCGGCCAACTTCGTCTCGCTCGCCGACAAGCGCGCAGAAGAGATCCTCTACCAGGACCTCTCCAAGGCGCGGCCCGGTTACGGCTTCATCGGCGAGGAAGGCGGCACGCGGGAAGGCTCCGACAAGAGCCACACCTGGATCGTCGACCCGCTCGACGGCACCACCAACTTCCTGCACGGCATCCCGCAATTCGCGATCTCGATCGGTCTCGTGCGCGAGGGCACCATCATCGCCGGCGTGATCTACAACCCCGCCAATGACGAGCTCTACATCGCCGAGCGCGGCAAGGGCGTCTTCCTCAACGACCAGCGCCTGCGCGTGGCCGGCCGCCGCCAGCTCAACGAATGCGTGGTGGCCTGCGGCCTGCCCCATATCGGCCGCGGTGACCACGAGGAATTCCGCCGCGAGATGACGGCGATCCAGGATCGCGTCGCAGGCCTGCGCCGCTTCGGCGCCGCCTCCCTCGACCTCGCCTTCGTCGCCGCCGGCCGCCTCGACGGCTACTGGGAGCGCAATCTGCAATCCTGGGACATCGCCGCCGGCATGCTGATGGTGCGCGAAGCCGGCGGAACAGTCACCGACATCAGCACGCCGGGCGATGCCTTGGTCACCGGCGACGTCGTGTGCGGGAACGAGTTCGTGCACGGCGAGCTGGTGAAGATTTTGAGGAAGTAGGGGCCGTAGGACGACGGCTCGACCCGCAACGACCAGAGCACGATGGAGTCAGGTTCGATCGGCGTCCGGGATCACCTCTCCCCGACGGGGAGAGGTCGGATTGCGTAGCAATCCGGGTGAGGGGCTGCGGCAACCAGTGAGAGCAGAACCCCTCACCCGGACCGCATCTTCGATGCGATCCGACCTCTCCCTACGGGAGAGGTGACCTGAGCTCTCGGTTCGCATCGATTCAACCAAAACACACTCCGCTTTAAGAGTCGTCTTCGTCGGATTCCTCGTCCCGATATTCGCCGCCAATGGTCAGGCCCTCGATGGTCGTGGCGCCTTTCGGCTTGATCACCCGGCGAGGCGGCACCGAACTCTCGCTTCGCAATGCCTCCATCAGTTGTTCCGAATGCGTGACAATCCAGATGTCCGCGCGGCGTGACGCCTTGGCGACCAGCCGCGCCAATGGCGCCAGCAGCGACGGATGCAGGCTGGTCTCCGGTTCGTTCAGCGCGATGAAGGGCGGCAGCCGATAGCCCATGAACACTGCGAGCAGGCAGATGTATTTCAGCGTCCCATCGGACAATTCGTGGGCCTTGAACGGCCGCGGCATATCCGCCAGTTGCAAATCGAATTCACACCAACCATTTTCTTCCCATGCGCGGAGCTCGGCGCCAGGGAATGCATCCTGGATCGCGTCCTGCAAGTCGTTGGCATCTTCCCGAATGGAATAGAGTGTCGCCAGGGCGGCAGCCAAATCGGTGCCATCGGCGCTGAGCGAGGGCGTCGTGATCGCCAGACACGGCTTTCGTATCGGCGACGCCGGATCGGTGCGAAAGTCATGATAGAATCGCCAGCCCAGCATCGCGTTTCTGATCAGGTCGATCTCAGGGCATTCCTTGCCATCGGAAAAACCCGCAAGCGCCGTCTCCGACGGCAGCACCGCATCCTTGTGGCTGTTCCAGGCGCCACTCTCGCCGCGGACGCTGACGAGCGAATTCGTTCGCGCCATCAGCTGAACCTTGCGTTTGCCCTGCGTCGTCTCGATACTCTCAGCCTTGATCATCGGCTCGCCGGAAAATGCCGCCTCAACCGGGCCGGGATGTCCGAGCTCAATGGAATATCTGAGACGATCGAACTTGGCCGACAAACGCAGTCGCCCATCCTCGCCTCGCTTGCGAAGGCCGGACCAGCAGACGGAATTCAATCCGCCTTCCTCGGCGATCGTGCGCGTAATTCGACCTGTTGCCGCGTCGCGCAACAGTGACAAGGACTTGTAGAGATTGGATTTGCCGACACCATTCTCGCCCACAAACACGGACAAGGGGTGGATGGGTATCGAGAGCTGCCGAATGGAGCGATAGTTGGAGATCGCAACGTCGGTCGGACGCATCACATGCTCTCAATCGGCGGGTTGGCTGTGCATTCGCGCTGCGCTGCGAATACATGCTCTTTCAATCCAGCGATGCAGTCTGGATTGACGACCCCGAGAAAGCAAGCCGACCGATCCGGCGTTCAGTGACCGGCCCTCGCCGGCGCGGGCGGCCCATGCATCTCGGCCTTCTTCTCCTCTGCCGTCTCCCGATCTCCCGCCAGCACGCGCTGCACCGAGACAAAGAACACCGGCACCATCAGCAGCGCCAGGATCACCACCGCGATCATGCCGCCCATCACGACGGTGCCGAGCGATTGCTGGCTGGCGCCGCCGGCACCGTGGGCAATCGCCATCGGCAACACGCCGCAGATGAAGGCAAGGCCGGTCATCAGGATCGGGCGAAAACGGAGCCGGCAGGCCTCGATGGTGGCTTCGACCAGCGGCTTGCCTTCTTTCCGCAGATCCTTGGCGAACTCGATGATCAGGATCGCGTCCTTGGCGGCGAGCCCGATGATGGTGATGAGGCCGACGGTGAAATAGACGTCGTTGGGCAGACCGCGCAGCATAGCCGCAACCACGGCACCGACGATGCCGAGCGGCACGGTGAGCAGCACCGCAAGCGGAATGGTCCAGCTCTCATAGAGTGCGGCCAGACACAGGAACACCACGAACACGGAGAGCGCGAGCAGGAACGGCGCCTGCGAGCCCGACAGCTTTTCCTGGAGCGACTGTCCGGTCCATTCATAGCCGAAGCCGCGCGGCAGTTTGCCGGCGAGCTTCTCCATCTCGGCGATCGCGTCGCCCGACGTGAAGCCGGGTTTTGCCTCGCCCGAGATACGCACGGCGGGATAGTAGTTGAAGCCGGCAATCTGCGTCGGACCGCGCGACCATTCGACCGTCGCAAAGGAGGAGAACGGCACCAGCTGGCCGTGAGAGTTCTTGACGTTGTAGTTGAGGATGTCCTCGGTCCTCATGCGGTCGCGGCTGTCGGCCTGCACCACGACGCGCTGCATGCGGCCGCGGTTCGGGAAGTCGTTGATGTAGTTCGAGCCGAGATTGGTCGAGATCGTGTTGTTGATGTCCTCGAAGGTGACGCCGAACGCACCGGCCTTCTCGCGGTCGATGACGAGATTGACCACGCCGGCCTCGGGCAGGCCCTCGACATAGACCTTCTGCAGCACCGAACTCGCATTGGCCTCCGCGATCAGCTGGTCGGCGGCGCGCATCAGGGCCGGATAGCCCTTCTGGCCGCGATCCTGGAGACGGAACGAGAAGCCGGAGGAGTTGCCGAGATTGTCGATCGGCGGCGGCTGCAGCGCCGAGATCTTTGCGTCGCGGATCGACGACGACAGATCGCGGTTGATGTCGTTGACAACAGCGGCAGCAGATTCCTTCGGCCCGCGCTCCGACCAGTCCTTCAGCGTGATAAAGGCCTGCGCGGTGTTCATGCCCTGACCTGAAAAGCTGAAGCCGGTAAGGAAAGTGACGTTGTCGACACCCGGCCGCTGCGCCAGATATTTTTCGACCTTTTCGATCACGGCCTCGGTGCGGCCGTAGGACGAGTCGGACGGCGTCTGCACGTCGGTGGTGACAAAACCCTGGTCGTCGACCGGCAGGAAGCCGCCGGGCAGATTGACGAAGGCCCAGGACAGGCCGGCGAGCAGCGCGACATAGACCAGCATCAAACGACCCGTGCGCTTCAGCGAGAAGCCGACGGTGCGGGAGTAACCCTCCTTGCCGCCCTCGAGCATGCGGTTGAACCAGCCGAACACGCCCTTCCTGGCATGGCCGTGACCAGCCGCGACAGGCTTCAGAATCGTCGCGCACAGCGCCGGCGTCAGCGACAGCGCCAGGAAGGCGGAGAAGCCGATCGCCGCGACCATGGTCACCGAGAACTGGCGGTAGATGATGCCGACCGAGCCCGGGAAGAACGCCATCGGCACGAACACGGCCATCAGCACCAGCGTGATGCCGATGATGGCGCCCGATATCTGCGACATCGCCTTCCGCGTCGCCTCCTTCGGCGGCAGGCCTTCCTCGGTCATGATGCGTTCGACGTTCTCGACCACGACGATGGCGTCGTCGACGAGGATGCCGACCGCGAGCACCATGCCGAACATCGAGAGCATGTTGATGGAGTAGCCGGCAAGCAGCAGCGTGGTACAGGCGCCCAAGAGCGCCACCGGCACCACGATGGTCGGAATGATGGTATAGCGGATGTTCTGCAGAAACAGGAACATCACCACGAATACCAGCACCACGGCTTCGACCAGCGTCGTCAGCACCTTCTTGATGGAGGCCTCGACCACCGGCGTGATGTTGTAGGGGATCTCGTAAGAGATGTTGGCCGGGAAGAAGCGCGACAGCTCCTTCATCTTCTCCTCGACCGCGCTCGCGGTCGCCAGAGCGTTGCCGGTCGGCGACATCAGCACGGAGAGACCGGCGGTCGGCTTGCCGTTGAGGCGGGTGTTGAACTGGTAGCTGAGGCCACCGACCTCGACGCGCGCGACATCGCGCAGCCGCACGGTCGAACCATCGGCATTGGCACGCAGGATGATGGCGCCGAATTCATCGGGTGACGACAACTGCCCTTTGACCAGCACCAGCGCGGAGGTGCGCTGGCTGTCGGTCGACGGCTCCGCGCCGATGCTGCCCGAGGCGACCTGCGCATTCTGCGCGGCGATCGCCTTGTTGACGTCGTCGGCGGTCAGCCCATAGCCGACGAGTTTTGCCGGATCGACCCAAACACGAAGACTGCGTTCGGTCGAATAGAGCGTGGCGCGGCCGACGCCGGGGATGCGGCGGATTTCGCCGAGCACGTTGCGGATCATGAAATCGCCCAGCCCAACCTCATCGAGGCTGCCGTCGGTCGAGTTCAGCGTGATGATCTGGAGCACCGCGCTGGAGGCTTCCTCGATCAAAATGCCTTGCTGGATCACCGCGCGCGGCAGGCGGGCCTCGACGCGCTTGATGCGGTTCTGCACCTCGACCGATGCCGCGCTGGTGTCGGTACCCGGCTGGAAGTTGGCGATGATCTCGACCTGGCCGAGCGAGTCGCTGGTCGATTCGAAATTGAGGATGCCGGAGGCGCCGTTGAGCTCCTCCTCGATCAACCGGGTAACGCTGTTGTAGAGGTTTTCCGGCGACGCGCCCGGGTAACTCGTCGAGATCGAGATCGAGGGCGGCGCGATGATCGGATATTGCGCGATCGGCAACAGCGGGACCGAGATCGCGCCGATCAGACAGATGAACAGCGCGACGACCCAGGCAAAAATCGGCCTGTCGATGAAGAAGCTCGCCATGATGCGTTACCGCGCGGCCTTGAGGGCGTGGCGGTTGTCCGCGCTCGCCTCGGCCTCGGACCAGGATTGCGGCTTGACCTTGTCGCCAGCTGCAAATTTCTGAAAGCCCTCGACCACGACCTTGTCGCCGGCCTTCAGGCCTTCGGTGACGAACCAGATTCCGTCCTGCACCGAGCCGGTGCGCACCGGCTGCACCGCGATGCGGTTGTCGTCCTTGACGACGAACACCTCACTGCCACCGCCGCCATTGCGCTGGACTGCCTGCTGCGGAACGGCGATGGCGTCGGAATCGAGGCCCTGGTCGAGGCGGACGCGGACATACATGCCCGGCAGCAGCTCACGCTTGGGATTGCGGAACTCGCCGCGCAGCGTCACCTGGCCGGTATGCGCATCGACCTTGGCCTCGGAGAACAGCAGCTTGCCGTCGAGACCATAGATCGTGTTGTCGTCGAGCACGAGGCGCACCTTGACGGCATCGGACTCGATGCGATCGAGGTCGCCGCTTTCGAAAGCACGGCGCAGCTGATTGAGCTCGGTCACCGACTGGGTAAAGTCGGCATAGATCGGATCGAGCAGCTGCACTGTCGCAAGATTGGTCTCGTTCTGCACGACGAGCGCGCCTTCGCTGACCAGCGCCGCGCCGACCACGCCGTCGATCGGCGCGCGCACGGTCGCATAATCGAGATTGAGCTTGGCGCGCGCGAGGTCGGCCTTGCGGCCCTCAACTTCAGCTTGCGCCTGTCGCTCGGCGGCAATGGTTTTTTCGTTCTCGGCTTCGGGCGCGGCGCGCTGACTGGTCAGTGTCGCGATGCGACGTGCCTGCTGCTGCGCCTGCATCAGCGCCGCCTCGGCCTTGTCGACCGCCGCGTCGTTGGCCATCACCTCGACCTCGAACGGGCGCGGATCGATGCGATACAGCGCATCGCCCGCCTTCACCTCGCTGCCCTGGCGGAACAGCCGCTCGACCACGATGCCGGACACGCGAGGACGCACCTCGGCGACCCGTGTCGGCGAGATCCGGCCCGGCAGCTCGCGCACCACGGCGCGCGGTTGCGACTTGACGGTGACGATGCTGACATCGGGTTCGGAGGGTTGGGCAGCGGAGACGGCGGAGTTGGATTCGTCGCAAGCGCCTAGCAGCGGCGCAAAGGCCGCGAGCATCATTGCAACGCATGCCGATCGCGCTCGAAGTCCTGACATGAAGTGGGGTGCCCCAAAATTGTTGAAACTGATCACGCGTCTCGCGCAACGCCCGTTCTGGACAATTTCTGCGCGGCTGATGCGATCAAAATAGAATGGACTTGCTGCGGCGCAACGCATGCTGCGGGCGGCTCAATGCCACATGCGCTATCGCGCTGAGTTCAGGCTGATTTTCAGGACTCACCGGATTGTGAGTCGGGTTCCACCGCCGCACGCTGCGGCAGAAGATCGCAACGGCGCAGCCTCTGCCCGTGCTCGTCAACCCGATGTCATTGCGGGGATGGAGTTTGATGGGATTCGATTCGCTCTACCCATCCAGCGAACTACTGGGCTTGATCGTAGGCCTGCAGGATGCGGACAAAATCAGCCATGCTGGATCGATCCCGGTTTTCAGCCATAGCCGCAACCTGTGTATTGGACGCGGGCTGGCTTCCCAGCCAGAGCCGCATGAGGAGATCGGCGATGTTTCTCATGGCGTACTCGCTGCACCAATGTGTCAGTAGGCATCAGTTGAGCGGCAAAGCGCGGCGAGATCGGGAGAAAGACCGGTGGGCGCTACGCCGCCGGCCTTGTCCCGCAACTGCCGGCTCGCAGGCCGGTTCCGTTGCTTTCACTCTGGATGTATCGGTAACACCTAGGACCTGGTTCGGGCCATCGCGCGCAGGTATGAAGTGGCCATACCTAGGTAGGCTTGGACACCGGCGCGGAATTCATTCGCACGCCCTACCCCGCCGCCGTCATCCGGTAGTGGCTCACGCCCCACTCCGATCCGTCGGCGTAACCGAACAGGCCGGCGGTCGCGAGAAAGAACCAGCGCCAGCGCCGCATCCACAGATAGGTCTCGTCGCCATAGATGTTGCGCAAGGAGGCTTCGATCGCGTCGCGATGCGCGTCGAAATTGGCGAGCCAGTCGATTGCGGTGCGTTGATAGTGCGTGCCGCTCCAGCGCCATTCCTTCTCGATGGCGAAGATATCGGCATATTGGCGAATCAGCTGATGGCTCGGCATCACGCCGCCGGTGAAGAAGTGCTGCGCGATCCAGTCCTGGCGATTGGCGCGGTCGAACGCATAGGAGCCGGCGCGATGGGTGAAGATGTGCATGAAGAAGCGCCCCTCCGGCGCAAGCCACGCACGCACGCGCGTCATCAGCTTGCGCCAGTTCATCATGTGCTCGAACATCTCGACCGAGACGATGCGGTCGAACTGGCCCTCCGGCGCGAACACGTTCATGTCGGCGGTGACGACGCGCAGATTGAGCAGGCCGCGGCTCTGCGCGACGTCCTCGATATAGGCGCGCTGCGACTGCGAGTTCGACACCGCGGTGATCTTCGTATGCGGAAACTGCCGCGCCATCCACAGCGACAACGAGCCCCAACCGCAGCCGAGCTCGAGGATGGTCTGCCCGTCGGCGAGGCCGGCATGCTCGACGGTCTGGCGCAGCGCTTCCTCCTCGGCCTCCCGCAGCGTCGTCGCATCGTTACTGTAGAAGCAGGACGAGTATTTGCGGTTCGGGCCCAGCACCTGCGCGAAGAAGCTTTGCGGCACTTCGTAATGCTGGGTGTTGGCAGCATCCGTGTGCTCGGCGATCGGCCTGATCATCATCCGTCCGGCGAACGCGGCATCGTCGGCGCCGGTGTGCGCGGCGAGGCGCGTTGCGGTACGCGAGCACAGGCGCTGGATCGCGGCGCGGACCACGAGATCCGGCAGCGGCACGCGTTCGGCGGTCCCGATGATCGTGGACACGACGCTCATGCGGCCATTCCCTCTCTGGGTGGCAGGGGAAAGAACATGCTGGTGCGGGACTGATAGGCGCGGTAGCGCTCGCCGCGCGATCGCAGCATCTGCGCTTCCAAAGGCGGAATGCCGGTGACGTGCACCAGGATCCAGTACATGAAGATGGGCGCGAGCAGGCTGGCCCAACCCCAGGGATATCCGCTCGCGAGGCCGATCACGGGATAGGCGAGCCAGCCGAACCATTCGAAGAAATAATTGGGATGGCGCGACCAGCGCCACAGCCCGGCATCGCAGACCTTGCCGTGGTTGGCGGGGTCGTGCCGGAAGCGGCGCAACTGCGCGTCCGCCAATGCCTCGCCCGCGATCCCGATCAGCAGGATCGCGGCACCCAGGACGTCCTGGATCCGCAAGGCTGATACAGGGACGTGCGCGGCGACAAAAATCGAAAACACCAGCGGCACCGAACCCAGCGCCTGGTTCTGCAGGAAGATGAACATCCGCCGCGGCGCGTTGAGCCCCCACTCCGCGGCAAAGGCGGCGTAGCGGGGATCATCGGTGATCCCAGCGGTGCGGATCGCGATATGGGTACCCAGCCGGAGCGACCAGACCGCGACGAGGCCGGCGACCAGCCATTGCCGCTCATTGGGCCCCTCGCCCGCGAACGGCCACAGGGCGCTGCCGGCGCCGACCAGCCCGACAGCAAAGGTCCAGATCGTATCGACCCAGCCGGAATTGCCGGTGCGCTGCTGCACAACCCAGGCGATCGTCATCAGGACCGCGAGCGAGAGCGCGATGGCCGCCAGTCCCACCAGATACGTCGCCATGCAAAAAATCCGAGCTAAGTCTGTGGAATGCCGAAGTTTTGCAAAATACGTCTCAATCAAAGCGCGGTTTCAGCTTTGGGTTCCCGAACCGGCCCCGAAATCGGCACAACCGGCGCTTTTTTTGGACTGGCGCTGTGCCATAGTGCAGATGCAAGCAAGCTTCGTAACGGATGATACCGGCCATGCCGTCAGGCGCCTCGCCCCGCTCCTCCCTCGACATCGAATACACAAAACTATCCTCCCCCAGCGTCTTCCTGGTGCGGATGCTGGTTTTCCTGGTGCTGTGCACACTGGTGGGCGTGGTGCTCTACAAGCAGATCATCCAGGCCTTCTTCGCCAATCCCGGCCTCAATGCCCTGATCGGCGGCGTGATGTTCATCGGCATCATCCTGGCCTTCCGCCAGGTGATCCGGCTCTATCCCGAGGTCTCCTGGGTCAACAATTTCCGCATCGCCGATCCCGGCCTGGCGCCGGCCCGACACCCAAAACTGCTGGCACCGATGGCGATGATCCTGGGCGGCGAGCGCAGCGGGCGGATGTCGATCACGCAGACCACGATGCGGCATCTGCTCGATTCGATCGCGACCCGCCTCGACGAAGCCCGCGACATCTCGCGTTACATGACCGGGCTGCTGGTCTTCCTCGGCCTGCTCGGCACCTTCTGGGGCCTGATCGAGACGGTCGGCTCGGTCGGCAAGGTGATCGACGGGCTCAAGGTCGGCGGTGATTCCGGCGCGCTGTTCGACACGCTGAAGGAGGGCCTCGCCGCCCCGCTCGGCGGCATGGGCATCTCGTTCTCGAGCTCCCTGTTCGGCCTCGCCGGCTCGCTGATCCTCGGCTTCCTCGACCTGCAATCGAGCCAGGCCCAAAACCGTTTCTACACCGACCTCGAGGACTGGCTCGCCACCACTGTGCGCGAATACGGCAGCGGCGACGTCACTGTTGCCGCCCCCGCTGACGGCGGGGTTGCCAGCGGCGAGCTTCAGGCTGCCGTCGAGCGCTTGCGCTCGGTGCTCGAGGAAGGCAGCGCCAGCCGCGGCACCACCGCGGCGATGGCGAGCCTTGCCGAAGCGATCCAGGCGCTGGTCTCGCATATGCGGACCGAGCAGCAGATGATCCGCGAATGGGCCGACGGCCAGGGCGAGCAGAACCGCGAGATCCGCCGCCTGCTGGAGCGCATCGCGCGCCAGCCGGAAAAGAGTTAGCTGATCGAGAGCGGCCATGCTGGACCACGTCACCATCGGCATCACCGATATCGAGAGATCGAAGGCATTCTACGATCAGGCCTTGCGGCCCCTGGGGATCGCGCGTCTGTACGCCGAAGGCGAGCGCTTCGCCGGCTATGGCATCCGTCCGAAGGCCTTCTTCTGGATCGGCTTGCGTGAGCCGACCCAGACCGGCGCACACATCGCCTTTGCGGCGTCCGATCGGGCAACCGTGCAGCGCTTCTATGATGAAGCGATCGCCGCAGGCGGCAAGGACAACGGACCGCCCGGATTGCGTCCGCATTACCATGCAAACTACTACGGAGCATTCGTGCTCGATCCGGACGGCCACAACATTGAAGCAGTCTGCCACCTCCCGCAGGACTAGGGCAGACAACGACAACGCAAAGGCACCTGAATGGCTCTTGCCCGTACCCGCCGCAGCGAAACCGGCTTCAACTACTGGCCCGGATTCGTCGACGCGCTGTCGACGCTGGTGCTGTCGATCGTGTTCCTGCTGTCGGTGTTCCTGGTCGTGCAGTTCTTCCTGTCGCAGGAGGTGACCGGCAAGGACAAGGCGCTGGAACAGCTCAACGCCAAGATCGCGCAGCTCAACGAACTGCTCTCGCTGGAGAAGCTCGGCAAGCTGACGCTCGACGACCAGGTCTCGCAATTGAAGGCTGGCCTCGCGTCCGCCGAAAGCGAACGCGACCGCATCAAGGGCCTCTATGACGGGCTCGCCGCCGCCGGCAACGACGCGCAAGGCAAGACGTCCGAGCTCGGCAAGGCGCTCGACTCCGAGAAGGCGGTCTCGGCGCGGGCGTTGGCGCAGATCGAGGTGCTAAACCAGCAGATCAGCGCGCTGCGCCGGCAATTGGCGGCCCTCGAAGAGGCGCTCGACGCCAGCGAGAAGCGCGACAAGGAATCGCAAAATCGTATTGCCGATCTGGGTTCTCGTCTGAATGTTGCCTTGGCGCAGCGTGTGCAGGAATTGTCGCGCTACCGCTCCGAATTCTTCGGCCGCCTCCGCACCATTCTCGGCAACCGGCCGGACATCCGAATCGTCGGCGATCGCTTCGTGTTCCAGTCCGAAGTGTTCTTCGACACCGGCCAGGCGACGTTACTGCCGGAAGGCCGCGCCGAGCTCGATACGTTGGCAACAGCGCTGATCGAGCTCGACAAGAAGATCCCGAACGAGATCCCCTGGGTGCTGCGCGTCGATGGCCACACTGACGTGCGGCCGGTCAACGGTCCGAACTTCAAATCCAACTGGGACCTGTCGGCCGCCCGTTCGATCTCGGTCGTGCAATATCTGATCTCGCTCGGCGTGCCGGCCCAGCGCCTGGTTGCCGCCGGCTTCGGCGAATTCCAGCCGCTCGACACCGCCAACACCGAAGACGCCTACAAGCGCAACCGCCGCATCGAGCTGAAGCTGACGGAGCGGTAGTGAGCGCGCTTCACCTCCGCCCCTACGTGGACGCTGACGAAGCGGCGACGATCGACCTCTGGCATCGGACCTGGCAGCAGGCCTATCCGCAGATCGATTTTGCCGCGCGGGTGGACTGGTGGCGCGAGCGCTGGCGCACCAAGCTGGTACCGAAGGCTGCGATCGTGGTTGCCGAACAGGACGGCGCGCTGACCGGATTCGTCACCATCGACGGCGACGGCTATCTCGACCAGCTCGTGGTCGATCCCGAGCATTGGGGCTCGGACGCGGCAAGGCTGCTGGTCGATGAAGCCAAGCGCCTGTCGCCATCGGGCGTCACGTTGCTCGTCAACAAGGACAACAGCCGCGCCATCCGCTTCTACGAGCACAATGGTTTTGCCCATGCCGGCGAGGACGTGAACCCGACCTCGGGACGGCCGGTGCTGAAGATGGCGTGGCGGCCGTGACTTCGGTCACGGAGAAGCCCGGCGTGGTTTGCTAGTGTCGCAACCGGCAGGGCAAATGGAGAGGATCGATGCGGCTGAGCGATCTGGCCAAGGGGTCTTCGGTTTTTCTGGGCGTCATCGTCGCCGGCTATGTGTCGACGATCTATGTCGACCAGCGCCTCGCGCCGCCGCCCAAATTGGCAGCGCCGGCATCAACGTCCGCTTGCGTCGATGCGGCTGGGAGCTGGAAGAACTGGCCGTGGCCGAACGTGCCGGCGCTCTCGCCGAAGTGCGACTGATATCGGCTGGCGCGGTCACGACCGGCACTGAAAGACACGCAAGTTGAGAGTGCGCCCGGGCGCACTCTCTTTCTCTTCGATATTCAACCGACCTCGTCGGACATTGAGCGAGACCGCGTTTCGGGTGCGGCAATCGCCGCGATAAGGCTCACCAATGCGAGGCCTGCGAGCCAGGCAGGAGCCGGCCAATAGTTTCCATCTGCCCATTTGACCAACGCCGTCGCGATCAGAGGGGTCAATCCGCCGCCGAGTGCGGCTGACAATTGATAGCCGAGGGAAGCTCCGGTGTAGCGGACGCTGGTCTTGAAGAGTTCGGGGCCGAACGATCCCATGATTCCGAACAGGACACCGTTAAATATTCCGCCGATCGCCATGCCGAGGAAGATCAAAGAGGTGACCTTCGTGTTCACCAGCCAAAACAAGGGAAATGCGAACAGCATCGTGAAGATCGCAGCCGCCATGAAGACGGGCCGGCGCCCGATCCGATCGGAAAACGCGCACACCGGGACAATGACCAGCAGTTCGGCGATTGCGAATGTCAGCACACCGTTGAGCATCACCCCCCTGGGCAGGCCGAGATTGGTCGAGCCGTAGGCGACCATGAATGTCACATAGACGTAGAAGCCGCCGCTAGTCACAAGGAACAGCCCGCCCGCGAGCAGCACCTCGCGCCACTGCGTCCGCAACGTTTCCAAAAGCGGAAATGCAGCAATTGCGTTGGTACGCTTGGCCTTCGAAAAGGCCCGGCTTTCGGGCATCGAAAATCTGGCGAGCGCGCCGACCACCACCAGCACAACACTCAGAAGGAAGGGCAATCGCCAGCCCCACGAGGCAAATTGATCGGTGCCCATGATTGCCGTGGTCGCGGCAAAGACCAACGTCGCGATCACCAATCCCGCGGGAGAGCCCAATTGCGGGAGGCTGCCGAGGAGCCCGCGCCGCGTCTGCGCCTCGCTTTCGGTCATGACCAGCACAGCGCCGCCCCATTCGCCGCCGAGGCCAATGCCCTGCACGAGGCGGAGGAGCACAAGGAGGATCGGCGCGAATATGCCAATCGCGTTGTAGTTCGGAAGGCATCCGACAAGGAGGGTCGCGACCCCCGTCAGCAGGAACGTCGCGATGAGCGTCGACTTGCGACCGATGCGATCGCCCATATGCCCGAAGATGACGGCGCCGATCGGACGCGCGAGAAACCCCACTGCGAAGGTCGCGAACGACAGCAGCGTGCCGGCCAGTGGGTCGAAGTTCGGGAAAAACTGCGAATTGAAGACCAGTGCCGCGGCCAGGCCGTAGACCTGAAAATCGTACCATTCGATCGTCGTGCCGACGGTGGCTGCCAACGCTGTCCGGGAGAGTGAGCCCGCTTGCGCGCCCGTCGCAATTATCGTCGTCTCCGAAATTTCCGCCATGTTTCAACTCCTTACGCGATTGGCCGCGCCAATAACGGCCTCTTGATTTTATATCGATCTTCGATTATCGATAATCTAAGATCACGCGATAAGACAGGAATGTCAACAATGACGCTATCCGACGCCCTTGCAGGCCTCTCGGCGGTCAAGCTGTCCACCGCGGACGCCATCGCCGAGCAGTTGCGTCGCGCGATTCTCCTGGGAACGATCTCAGGAGGTGCGCAGCTCAAGCAAAATGATGTCGCGGCGCGCTTTGGCGTCAGCGTTGCGCCCGTGCGCGAAGCGCTTCAGCGGCTGATCGCCGACGGACTGGCGGTGCTGCATCCCAACCGCGGTGTGACCGTCTCTCAGATCTCGGAGCAAGACTTTCTTGAGATCGCCGAGTTGCGCAGTCTGCTCGAACCGCATGCGCTGCGTCACTCGGCCCCACGTCTCACCACGGCCGACCTGCAATATTCCGAGGCCGTTCTGGCCAGGGCTGCCCAGGCGTCGGATTCGCTCGATCGCGCCAACCTGCACTGGGAGTTTCATCGCAGCCTGTACAAGCGTGCCGAGCGGCCGCGTCTGCTCGCGCAAATTGGCGGCCTGTACCAGGGGATCAACCGTTACCTGCTTCCGGAGTGGGCCAATTCCGGCCTCAGCTCCGGTTGGGTCGACAGCCATCTCCTCATCGTCTCGAAGATTCGTGATGGCGACATCGAAGACGCCTGCCGCTTGATTGTCGATCAGACAGACGCGTCGACCAAGCGCGTGCAGGCGCACCTGCATCGGGAAGAACTTTCCAAGGAAGAGAAGTAAATGCTCGAATTCTCAAAATTCAAACTGCTGACGTTCGATTGCTACGGCACGCTGATCGACTGGGACACCTCCATATCGAAGCTGGTGCAGCCATGGCTCCTGGAGATGAATTCTCAGGTCCCTCCGGAACTCGTCGTCAGCACGTTTGCTCTCATGCAGGCCAAGCATCAGCAGACGCGTCCAACCCTGCTTTACCCTGAAGTGCTCCGACGCTCGTGGCGGGACATCGAAGAGCAGTTTGGCTGGGATGAAAACCCTGCCCGCGCGGGCGAGTTCGCGCGATCCGCGCCGTTCTGGCGTCCATTCGCGGACACTGTCGAGAGCCTGCGATATCTCAGCCAGTACTTCGCGCTCGGCATCCTCTCGAATGTCGACAATTCTTCGCTCGCAGGCACGCTCAGGATGCTGGAAGTGCCATTCCTGTTCACGGTCACGGCGGAAGACGTGAGCTCTTACAAGCCCGGCCAACCGCATTTCGATGCGGCATTCGAACAAGCTGCGCGGCACCGGATCGAAAAGAAAGAGATACTCCACGTCGCCCAAAGCAAGCACCACGATATCACACCCGGCAACCGGCTTGGCCTGACGACCGTCTGGGTGAACCGCCGCCATGGAAAGAAAGGCACCGGAGCGACCCTGGCGGCCACTGCCGATCCGTCGTTGACCGTCAACTCGCTTGCCGAGCTGGTCGATTTGCACAAATCGGCGCAAGTCGCGTCGCGACCGGTCTCATTGCCGCAATGATCATCGACAGATTCGTCGCGCTGGCCACCGCTCACGCGCCGGGCCAGGAAGTACGTCAGGCCGCGGGAGATGTCGGCAACCTGATGCGTGGCGGGAAATTGTCCGGACGCCCGGTCGATTTCTCGCACGGTGACGTCGATGCCTTCCTGCCGACGCCCGGTGCTTCCGATCATTTTTTGGAGGCGCTCGCGGCCGGAGGACGGCAGGCCTACACAGAGTACCGCGGAACGGCCGACATCCGCGCCGGGCTGTCCGAAGCACTCGCCACGTTCACAGGCGCGCCCGTCTCCGCCGACGACGGCACGATCGTCACGCCGGGCACGCAAGGCGCCCTGTTCCTGGCGGTCGCGTCGCTGGTCAGCCCCGGCGATCAAGTGGCGATTGTCCAGCCGGACTATTTCGCCAACCGAAAGCTCGTCGAATTCTTCGGCGGGCGTCCGGTACCGGTGACGATGGATTATCTCTGCGGCTCCGACGAAGCCGGTCTCAACCTCGCACAGCTTCAGGCCGCGTTCGAAGCTGGCGCGCGCGTATTTCTGTTCTCGAATCCGAACAATCCGACCGGCGCTGTCTATTCCGAGCGAGAAATCGTGGAGATCGCCCGGCTCGCCGCCGCGTTTGACGTGACAATCATCGCCGATCAACTCTACGCCCGACTTCTTTATCCGAACGAGGCTTATGCGCATATCCGCGCCGCCGGACTGCCGGCGGAGCGCATCATCACCATTATGGGCCCATCGAAGACGGAGTCGCTGAGCGGCTACAGGCTGGGTATCGCATTCGGTGCGCCGGCGGTCATCGAGCGGATGGAGAAGCTGCAGGCCATCGTCTCGCTGCGCGCCGCAGGCTACAATCAGGCGGTTCTTCGCACATGGTTTCGAGAGCCGGCGGGCTGGCTGGAAGAGCGGATCTTGAAACATCAAGCGATCCGCAACGATCTTCTTGGTGTTCTTCGCGACGGAGGACTGGCTACCCGCGAGCCGCAGGCCGGGAGTTATCTGTTCCCGACGCTGCTACCGCTCGCGGTCGAGCTAGCGGATTTCGTACGGTTGCTGCGCCATCAGGCCGGCGTCACCGTGACGCCCGGTACTGAGTTCGGTCCCTACCCGAACAGTATCCGGCTGAATTTTTCTCAAGATCACACCGAGGCGGTGGCGGCGGGACAGCGTATCGTCGAGATGGCGCGTCGGTATCGGAGGTGAGGCCCCGCCTCACGCCCCCTCGAACTGCAACCTCGCGAGCCGCGCATAGAGCCCGTTCACCGCAACGAGCTCGGCATGCGTGCCCTGCTCGACGATCTTGCCCTGGTCCATCACCAGGATGCGGTCGCAGGAGAGCACGGTGGCGAGACGATGCGCGATCACCAGCGTGGTGCGGTGGCTCATCAGCTCTTCGAGAGCGGTCTGCACCAGCGTCTCGCTTTCGGCGTCGAGCGCGGAGGTCGCTTCATCGAGCAACAGCAGCGGTGCGTCGCGCAGGATGGCGCGCGCGATCGCGATGCGCTGGCGCTGGCCGCCGGAGAGCGTCACGCCGCGCTCGCCGAGCGGGGTCTCGAAACCTTCGGGCAGACGGCGGATGAACTCGGTGGCATGCGCGAGCTCGGCGGCGCGCTCGACCTCGGCATCGGTCGCATCGGGCCGGCCGAAGCGGATGTTTTCGCGCGCGCTCGCCGCGAACACGTTCGATTCCTGCGGCACCAGCGCAATGCGGGACCGGAAATCGCGCGGGTCGGAAGACTTCACCGGCACGCCGTCGAGCGAGATCGCGCCGTTACGTGGATCGTAGAAGCGCAGCAGCAGATGAAAGATCGTGCTCTTGCCGGCGCCGGACGGGCCGACGATCGCAACCTTCTCGCCGGGCCGCACCGTGAACGACACGGCGTCGAGCACGTTGACATCGGGCCGCGCCGGATAAGAGAAGCTGACGTGGTCGAAGCCGACTTCCCCACGCCCGGGCACCGGCAGCGCGCGCGGCGACGCGGGCGCCCTGACGTCGGGCTGCACGTGCAGGATCTCGAACAGGCGTTCGGCAGCGCCTGAGGCAGCCGAAACCTCGCCCCAGACCTCGCTGAGCTGGCCGAGACCCGCGGCCGCGAAGGCCGCATAGAGCACGAACTGGCCGAGCCGGCCCGGCGTGATCGCGCCGGTCAGCACGTCATGCGAGCCGATCCAGAGGATCCCGACCACGCTTGCGAACACGATGAAGATGACGATGGCGGTGAGAACCGCGCGAGCTTGCGTGGACGTGCGCGCCGCCTCATAGGCCTGCTCGACCTCGCCGCCGAAACGCTTCGCGGCCAGCCCTTCGCTGGTATAGGCCTGCACGGTGCGGATCGCGCCAATCAGCTCGCCGGCATAGGCGGACGCGTCGGCCAGCGTGTCCTGCGCATTGCGCGACAGCCGCCGCACCCAGCGCCCGAAGGCGACCAGGGGCAGCACGATCAAGGGGATCGCAAGCAGCACGAAGCCGGACAGACGCGGGCTGGTGATCACCATCATCGTCGCCGCGCCGAAGAACATCATCAGATTGCGCAGCGCGATCGAGACGGAGGCGCCGACCGCGGATTTGATTTGCGTCGTGTCGGCGGTGAGCCGTGACACCAGTTCGCCGCTGCGCGCGGAATCGAAGAAGGCCGGCGATAGCGACAGCAGATGCGCAAACACGTCGCGCCTGAGATCGGCAACGATGCGCTCGCCGATCGTCATCACGAGGTAGTAACGCGACGCGCTTGCCAGTGCGAGCACGGCGACCACCGCGATCATCACCGAGAAGTAGCTGTTGATCATCGCGATGCCTTCCGGCGTCAGGCCGAAATCGATCATCCGGCGCACCGCGACCGGCACCAGCAGCGTGGTCAGCGCCGCGACCGTCAGCGAGACGAAGGCAAGCGCCGCCCGGCCGCGATAGCGGGCCACGTAAGGCGCAAGCGCCATCAGCGGCCGCAGCCTGGCGCGGCCCTTTTCAGGCTGCTCGATCAGCTCGGCTTCGATCGACGGGGCTTCTGCGGGCCCGGTTTCAAGCCGTTCTACTGCGCTCATTGGAATCCGACCAAAAGAGATAAGTCTGCTCCAGATAGGCCGGGGGACCGGTCGTGGCAAATCCGGGATGTCCCTTAAGGCGGTGCCCGGTTCTCCTTGTCCCACAATGACTTGTTTTAGGGGGCTCCGTGGGGTATAGAGCCGCCAAATCCGTCATCGACATCACTCAAGCGCGCGGCGCCGGTCGCCCTAGGAATTGCCATGAAAGCCGAGATTCACCCGAATTATCATACGATTAAGGTCGTGATGACCGACGGAACCGAGTACCTGACCCGCTCCACCTGGGGCAAGGAAGGCGACACGCTGAACCTCGACATCGACCCGAAGTCGCACCCGGCCTGGACCGGCGGCAACGCCCAGCTGATGGATCGCGGCGGCCGCGTCTCGCGCTTCCAGAAGAAGTTTTCGGGCTTCCTCAAAAAGGATTGATCCAGGCCGCAAGGTTTTGGACGAAAAACGCCCCCGGGAGACCGGGGGCGTTTTTTGTTTTGGGGGATCTCGACCAGGACCGAGGAGCCGTAGGGTGGGCAAAGCGAAGCGTGCCCACGCATTTTCCGCGATTGAGAGAGATGGTGGGCACGGCGCTGCGCGCCTTTGCCCACCCTACGGCACCTGTACCCTACCGCTCGAACGCGGCCTTCAGCGCGTTGAGGTGCGGCACCAGCGGATTGCCGATCGAGGGGTGATCGACCGGCGGGTTGTGAATTGTGGTGTCGAGGCGGCGGACGCGGGTCTGCAGGCTCATCGAGCGATGGATCAGCTCCTGGAGCATCGACGGCAGCTTCTCGATGGTGTCGGCGGGGCCGGGATCGGCTGCGCTGAGCTTGACCTTGGTCTTCTCGCGATTGGCCTGGACCAGCGTCATCTCGCCTTCCTTCACCGCACGGTGCAGCAGCAGCCACGAGGCGAGCTGCATCAGGCGCGTGGTGAGGCGCATGCTCTCGGTCGCATAGGTGAGGCTGACGGCGCGATCGAGCGCCTTGGCCTCGTTGCGGCCGGCGCCGTCGAGATAGGCGGCGGTCTCTTCGACCAGATCCATGCCTTCGCGGAACAGGGCGCCGAACGCCGCAGAATTGGTGAACCGCTCGCTGAGTTGAACGAGAGCGCCGTCGGCTTGCAAACGTTCCATGGTTAACGCCCCTTACGCAACTGTTTACCCGTCCGGCTTTGGCGCCGGCTTATGATGAACAAATCATTGCGCGAGCGAACCGCGGAGTCCAGCGGCAAGCGCGGATATGGTTTCCGCGGCTCATTCCTCGGAATTCAACCGGGACGAGACGAAAAAAGAGCCGCCGGAAAACCGGCGGCTTTGAAAGTTGATAACAGGGAGGCGTCAAACAGAGTGGACAGGAGCCACTCGGTGTCCAAACGAGGACAGTTCCAGTCATAAACTCGAAAGCTTAATCAGGAGTAAACGAACGATTTTTTTGAGGGTTCGTTAGCCATGTCGGTCACTGGCCGAGTGGGGATGAGGACCGATCTCTCACCGTCGCCCCGGCGAAGGCCGGGGCCCATAACCACAGGGAGGAGTTTGGCGAAGACTCGTCGTTCGGTATTGCTGTCCAAGCCCATAGACAGATCACGCGGTATGGGTCCCGGCCTTCGCCGGGACGACAACCCCTACGACTTGAAGACGCTGTTCGCCGCATCGCGCGAGGCGCGCTTCTTGGTGGCGGCTTCTTCCAGTCTTGCGATCTCGGTCTTGAGCAGGGCGACGCGCTCGGTCAGTTCCTCGACCGACAACAGTGAGAGATCCTGTCCGATCTCGTGGGTGACCTTCTTGCGCGGGCGGTCGTCGTCTTCAGTCGGCATCGTGGTTCCTCCTGCGTTCGCGGATCACACGGCTGAGGCGGTTGCCAGCCCGGACCGCGCTGGCTAATCAAAGGCCTCGTTCCCCCTCGCACCTTTGCTCAAGGACACATCATGGACAAGCTGCCCGCGCAAATGACCGTGGTCGCCATCTCCAAGCCCGGCGGACCGGAGGTGCTGTTGGCGGAACAGCGGGCCCTGCCGCAGCCCGGTCCGGACGAGATCCTGGTCAAGGTGCAGGCCGCCGGCGTCAACCGGCCCGACGTGGCGCAGCGCTCCGGCGCCTATCCGCCGCCGCCCGGCGCCAGCGACCTGCCGGGACTGGAGATCGCCGGCGAAGTGGTCGCCGTCGGCAGCAACGCCAAGCGGCACAAGATCGGCGACCAGGTGATGTCGCTCGTCGCCGGCGGCGGCTATGCGCAATACTGCATCGCGCAGGACGCCCAGGCGATGAGCGTGCCCCCGGCGCTGTCGATCACGGAAGCCGGCGCGCTGCCGGAAACTTTGATGACGGTCTGGCACAACGTGTTCGAGCGCGGCGGGTTGAAGGCCGGCGAGACGCTGCTGATCCATGGCGGCTCCTCCGGCATCGGCACCATGGCGATCCAGCTTGCGAAAGCGTTCGGTGCAAAGGTGTTCGTCACCGTCGGCTCGCAGGACAAGATCGATGCCTGCCTCAAGCTCGGCGCCGACCGCGCCATCAATTACAAGACCGAAGACTTCGTCGCCGTGGTCAAGGAAGAGACCGACAAGGCCGGCGTCAACCTGATCCTCGACATGGTCGCCGGCGACTATGTCGACCGCAACTATGACGCCGCCGCCGTCGACGGCCGCATCGTGCAGATCGCGACCCTCAACGGCCCCAAGATCAGCGTCAACATCGCCAAGGTGATGGTGAAACGGTTGACCCATACCGGCTCGACCTTGCGCCCCCGTAGTAATGCGGACAAGGCGGCCATGGTGGCTGCGATTGAAGCGAAAGTGATGCCGCTTTTGCGCGAAGGCCGCGTCAAACCGCTGATGGACAGCTCTTTCCCGCTGGAAAAGGCATCCGACGCGCACCGGCGCATGGAGACCTCGGCACATATTGGCAAAATTGTGTTGGAGGTCTAGGCCGCTGGCCCACCGGACCCGCCGGAAACCCTTTGATTTTCCTCGCTTTCGTGCCATCTATCGCGAAATGCCGAACCAATTCCGTCCGGTCTGAAATCGTCTTTACGTGCCAGCCTTGCACCTAGCCTTGCACTTAGCCTCGCACTCAGAGTTTGCGTCGAACGCGGAGAACTGACCTTGCGTCTGATCAGGTGCCTCGCGCCCATCGCGCTGGGCCTCATGATTCTTGTCGCCGCGTCGCCTGCACGCGCGCTTGACGCTGTCAGCGTCCGCGGTGACGCGCCCGCCATCGACCTCACCGGCGTGCTCGAGCATCAGCGCAGCGACGCCGACCGCATCCAGGTCTCGACCGCACCCGGCACCGACGGCATCGTCCGCCGCATCGAGGTGCGCGCCCGCGAGGGCGGCCAGAACTGGGTGGTGTTCGCGCTCGCCAACAACACCGACGACCAGCTCGATCGCCTCATCGTCGCGCCGCATTACCGTATCGTGTCCTCAGGCCTGTTGTGGCCCGACCTCGGGCTGTCGCGCATCGCGACCATCACGCCCTCGACCGGCGACCGGCCGGAGCGGCAGGAAAGCCCGACCGCCGACGTGTTCCGCATCACGCTCGACCCCGGCGCCGTCGTCACCTTCGTCGCGGAACTGCGCACCGACAAGCTGCCGCAGCTCTATCTGTGGGAGCCGGAAGCCTACAAGGACAAGGTCAACTCGTTCACGCTGTACCAGGGCATCGTGATCGGCATCTCCGGCCTGCTTGCGCTGGTGCTGACCATTCTGTTCGTGGTGAAGGGCAGCATCATGTTCCCGGCCGCCGCGGCGCTGGCCTGGGCGGTGCTCGTTTATATCGGCGTCGATTTCGGCTTCTGGGGCAAGGTGCTCGACATGTCGAACAACGCCGAGCGCATCTGGCGCGCGGCGGGTGAAGCGATATTGGCGGCGACGCTGCTGGTATTTTTGTTTGCCTATCTCAACCTCAGTCGATGGCACGTGCGCTACTCCCATATCACGGTGGGCTGGCTCGCCTTCCTCGGCTCGCTGGTCGCGCTCGCTCTGTTCGACCCGGCCGTCGCCTCCGGCATCGCGCGCATCTCGCTGGTGCTGATCGCCTTCGCCGGCTTCGCGCTGATCGTTTATCTCTCGACCCACGGCTTCGACCGCGCGGTGCTGCTGATTCCGACCTGGTTCCTCCTGGTGGTCTGGGTGGTCGCGGCCGGCATGACGGTCGCCGGTTCCGTCACCAACGACATCGTCGGCCCGGCGCTGCTCGGCGGCCTCGTGCTGATCGTGATGCTGATCGGCTTCACCGTCATGCAGCATGCGTTTGCCGGCGGCGGCGCCACCACCGGCGTCGTCTCCGATATCGAGCGGCGCGCGCTGGCGCTGGCCGGTTCCGGCGACCTGATCTGGGACTGGGACGTGTCCGCCGACAAGGTGTTCACCAGCCCGGAGACCGAAGCCCTTCTCGGCCTCAAGCGCGGCACGCTGGAGGGCCCGGCCGCCTCGTGGCTGGAGGTGCTGCATCCGCTCGACCAGGACCGTTTCCGTGCCGCGCTCGACAGCGTGCTCGACCAGCGCCGCGGCCGGCTGGTGCAGGATTTCCGCCTGCGCACGCCTGACGGCCACTTCATGTGGTTCGCGCTGAAGGCGCGCCCGGTGGTCGGCTCCGACGGCGAAGTCTCGCGCGTGGTCGGCACGCTCACCGACGTCACTGAGCTCCGCAACGCCGAGGAGCGCCTGCTGCACGATTCCGTGCACGACAACCTCACCGGCCTGCCCAACCGCAAGCTGTTCATGGACCGGTTAGGCGCGGTCGCGCATTTCGCCAAGACCATGCCGACGCTGCGGCCGACGCTGATGGTGATCGACCTCGACCGCTTCAAGCAGGTCAACGATTCCGTCGGCATCGCGGTCGGCGATTCCATCCTTCTGACGCTGGCCCGCCGCCTCACCCGCATCCTGAAGCCGCAGGACACGCTGGCGCGGCTCGCCGGCGACCAGTTCGGCCTGATCCTGCTGTCGGAGCAGGACCCGGCCCGCATCACCGCCTTTGCCGAAACCATCCGCAAGACCATCCGCGCGCCGATCGCCTTCAACGACCGCGAAATCTTCCTGACCGCCTCGATCGGGCTCGCCCTTTCTGATCCGCAAGTTCAACTGACGGACGAGATCATCAAGGACGCCGAGCTTGCGATGTATCATTCCAAGCGCATCGGCGGCGACCGCATCGACGTCTACAAGCCGGCGATGCGTGCGCGGAAGACCGATCGCCTGACGCTGGAGAGCGAGCTGCGCCGCGCCATCGAGCGCCAGGAGCTCACGATCCTCTATCAGCCGATCGTGCGGCTGGAGGATCGCTCGGTCGCGGGCTTCGAGGCGCTGGTGCGCTGGGACCATCCGAAACTCGGCCGCATGGCGCCGTCGGAATTCATCACCATCGCAGAAGAGACCGGCCTGATCGTCGATCTCGGCATGTTCGTGCTCGACCAGACCGCAAAGCAGCTCTCGATCTGGCAGCGCGCGATGCGCTCGCGCGAGCCGATCTTCGCATCGGTCAACGTCTCCTCGCGGCAGTTGCTGCGCCATGACCTGATCCACGACATCCGCACCGTGCTGTCGCGCTCCTCGGTGGCGCGCGGCACGCTGAAGCTGGAATTGACGGAATCGCTGGTGATGGAGAATCCCGAGCACGCGGCACAGATGCTGACGCGGATCCGCGAGCTCGGCACTGGACTATCGCTCGACGATTTCGGCACCGGCCATTCGTCGCTGGCCTATCTCCAGCGTTTCCCGTTCGACACCATCAAGATCGACCAGTCCTTCGTCCGCACCACCAACCGCGGCACGCGACCGGTGATCCTGAAGTCGATCATCGCGCTCGCGCACGATCTCGGCATGGACGTGGTGGCGGAAGGCGCCGAGACTGATTCCGACGCGGTCGAGTTGTATCAGCTCGGCTGCGAATACGCGCAGGGCTTTGCCTTCGGCGAGCCGATGGACGCGGATGCCGCGATGCGGCTGCTAACGGAAGTGCGGCTGGAAGCGGCGAGCTAGTCGCTGTTTGCCGTTGGGCGCCGGCCGTCCTTCTTCTGCTTCGTGAACCGCACCGTCTGGCCATCCGGCATCCGCGTGGCCTTGAAGCCCGCGGCGAGGCAGGCTTCGCGCTGCGGCATCTGGATATCCGGGCTGCGCGAGGTGTCCCACCATGAGGCACGGTTGGCCGCCCGCGGCAGGGCCGCGCCGATGATCTCCTCGATCTGCTCGAAGCTCAGCATGAACTCCGTCTGCTTCTGCCGCATCAGGTAATCGCGTAGCGCGTCGTAGTCGTTCACCGCCGTTCTCTATCCCTTTGACCGCAGCCCGATTTGCCGAAAAGCGAGGCCTGCGGAAACCAATCCTTAACTGATTGCAGCAGCGTCGTCGCGGCTTAAACACTACGCAAGATTTCAGGCGCATCCACTAGGGTCGGGAGCAAAGGATGCTGTCTGGATGGCGCGAAGCCACGGCCCGCCGGCCCTGGCGTATTTCGGCGAAGCTGCTGATCATCTCGTCCGTCGTGACGGTGATCGGCTTTTCCGCCATTTGCGTCAACGTCATGCTGGACATGCGCCGCGGCGAGGAGGCGCTCGCCCGCCAGACGCTGGAAAACCTGGCCACGTCGATCGACGCCGACATCAGCCGCAACATCGATATCTACGACCTGTCCCTGAAGGCGGTTGCCAGCAACATGCTGCTGCCCGAGATCAACGCGGTGTCCAAGCCGATTCGCCAGCTCATCCTGTTCGACCACTCCACGACCGCAAAGCATTTCGGCGCCATCCAGGTGTTCGATGCGGACGGCAATCTGGCCATCGATGCTTCCACGCTCGATCCGGTTCCGGATAATCGCGGCAGTGAGGAGTACTTCACGGTCCACCGCGACAACCCCAATGCCGGCCTCTTCATCAGCCGCCCGATGCTGTTTCGGGGCGCCTACTCCATTGTGCTGAGCCGGCGTCTCAGCGATACCGACGGCGGCTTCATGGGGGTCGTCGCCGGCTCGATCCGCTTCACCTATTTCCACGAACTGTTCGAGCGGCTGAGCCTCGACCCCGAGGACACCATCACCGTGCTCAAGCGCGACCGCACCATCATGATGCGGCGGCCGTTCGATCTCGACATCATCGGCAAGAATTTGAATGACCGCCAGGCCTGGAAGGCCGACAATCTCCGCGCCGGCGGCTCGTTTACGGGACAGGGACCGGTCGATCCGACCGCGCGGCTCTATGTGCGCAGCGGCGAAACCGGCCCGCTGTTCGTGGTGGCGGGCAAGCCGCTGAGCACGGTGTTCGCGCTGTGGCAGAAGGAAGCTGTCCGCATCGGCGCCGTGGTTCTGGTGCTCGCACTGTTCGTGCTGGGCTCGGCCATCGTGCTCGCCCGCGAGATCGGCCGGCGTGCGGATGCAGAAAGCAAGCTCGAGGAGATGGCGACGACGGACGCGCTCACGGGCCTGCGCAACCGCCGCAAGTTCGACCATGTCATCGACATCGAATGGCGACGCGCCATGCGCCAGAAGACGCAGGTCGCGCTGCTGATGATCGATGCCGATCACTTCAAGGCCTACAACGACACGTTTGGTCACCAGGCTGGCGACCAGTTGCTGGTCGGCATCGCCATCTGCATCTCCGATTCGGTGCACCGCGCCGGCGACTGCGCCGCGCGCTATGGCGGCGAGGAGTTCGCCGTGCTGCTGCCGAACACGTCGGCCACCGACGCCTTCAAGATCGCCGAGACCATCCGGGCCAAGGTGCTGGGCTGGTCCGACGGCGGCGCGGGATCGACCGTCTCCTGCGGCATCGCCAGCCTCGCGCCGACCAGCGGCATGGACTGGGCCATCCTGGTCGCCGCCGCCGACAAGGCGCTCTATGCGGCCAAAGCCGGCGGCCGCAATCAGTCGGTGGTGGCGAGTTTGCCGAAGTTGTCGCTGGTGGCGTGAGGTACTCTCTTGCCGTTAGCGCGTGACGCACTACACAACACAACAGGTGTCGTCCCGGACAAGCGCAGCGAAGCGGAGCGCCGATCCGGGATCCATAACCACAGGGAGTGGTTTGGCGAAGGCTTGTCGTTCAGTATTTCTTCCGAACGCGATCGATAGATTCCGCGGTATGGGTCCCTGCGTTCGCAGGGACGACAGCGGAATGTGCGGCGCCTACTGCCCCAGATACTTCTTCATCTCCGCGATCAGGCCATCACGCAATTCCGGCCGCTTGAGGCCGTAGGCGATGTTGGCGCGGAGGAAGCCGGGCTTGGAGCCGCAATCGTGGCGCTCGCCCTCGAACTCGACGCCATAGAATTTTTGCGATTTGGCGAGGCCGATCATGGCGTCGGTGAGCTGGATCTCGCCGCCGGCGCCGCGCTCCTGGGTCTCCAGGATCTTGAAGATCTCTGGCTGGAGAATGTAGCGGCCGGTGATCGAGAGGTTGGAGGGCGCGGTGCCCTTGGCCGGCTTCTCGACCATGCCGTCGACCTCGAACATCTTGCCGGTGCGCTTTCCGACGCCGCAGATGCCGTATTGATGTGTCAGATGATCGGGCACCGCCTCGACCGCGATGACGTTGGATTTTCCGCCGAGTTTGCCCGCGGTCTCGATCATCTGCTTCAGGCAGCCGGGCGTGTTGAGCACCAGCTCGTCGGGCAGCACCACCGCGAACGGCTCGTTGCCAACGATGTCGCGCGCGCACCAGACCGCGTGGCCGAGGCCGAGCGGCGCCTGCTGGCGGGTGAAGCTGACAGCGCCGGCTTCCGGCTGGTTCTGCGCCAAAATCTCCTGCTCGGCCTTCTTGCCGCGTGCAGCCAAGGTGCTGTCTAGCTCGAACATCTTGTCGAAATGATCTTCGATGACATTTTTGTTGCGGCCGGTGACGAAGATGAAGTGCTCGATGCCGGCTTCCCTCGCCTCGTCATAGACGTACTGGATCAGCGGCTTGTCGACGATGGTGAGCATTTCCTTCGGCATCGCCTTGGTGGCGGGCAAGACGCGGGTGCCGAGGCCGGCGACGGGGAATACAGCTTTGCGGATTTTCATGTGATTGATCGAATACCTTGGGGCGCACGTGAAAGGAGCAATGGCATCTTGCTAGCCGTTTTGCAGCCGGTAACAAAGGCGGATGTAGGGCTCGGTCTCCTGGAATTCGAGAAAAAGGTGACCACCAAAATTTCACCTTTGTTAAGATATTGGCAACCGTAACGAGGCCTCCTGATGGCTGATTTTTGGCCGGACGGATGGGACATGAGGCAATTGGTGACAGCGGTAGCTCTATCTTTGACCGGCGCAACAATGCTCGCGGCCGCGCTCCTGTTCCCCGTGTCCGCGCAGGCCCAAGGACAACAAGGGCAAAACGGCCTGTCGAACCTGTTCGGCGGCATTTTCTCCGGCTCGAACCCAGCGCCCTCGCAAGCCCCGCCCGGACCGGGCGGTGCTCAGACGGGAGCTCAACCTTGGAGCGGCGAGGACGGCGCCTCCGGCCATCCGCTGATGACGGCGGCCGCGATCCGCGAGGCGGCCGGCAATTTTGACAATTGCGTTGCCGGGATGTGGCCTGATGCCGCACGGCGCAACATCACGCAGGAAAATTTCCAGCGCTTCACCGCTGGCCTTTCGCCCGATCTGCGCATCATGGACCTGATGGATTCGCAGCCCGAGTTCACCAAGTCGATCTGGGACTATCTCGACATCCTCGTGAACGACAACCGCCTCGCCAAGGGCAAGGAAGTTCTCGCCAAGTACAAGGCGCAGTTCGCCGCGACCGAGAAGGCCACTGGCGTAGACCGCTTCATCATCGCCGCGATCTGGGGCATCGAGTCCAATTATTCGACGCAGATGGGCGACCGCAGCGTGCTGCAATCGACCGCGACGCTTGCCTGCGTCGGCCGCCGCCAGGCCTATTTCAAGGACGAGTTCCTCTCGGCGCTGGAGATCCTCAACCGCGGCGATTTGCGCCCTGAGCAGATGCGCGGCTCCTGGGCCGGCGCGTTCGGCCCGACCCAGTTCATGCCGACCGCGTTCAAGCGCTTCGCCGTGGACGGAGACGGCGACGGACGGCGCGACGTCGTCGACAACGCCAGCGACCTGATCGCCTCCACCGCCAACAATCTGAAGAAGGACGGCTGGCAGAGCGGCCAGACCTGGGGTTTCGAGGTCGTGGTGCCGCAGGGCTTCAACTACATGCTGGCCGACCGCGCCAAGGCGATGACGATCGCGCAATGGGAAAAACTCGGGCTCAAGCGGGCAACCAACCAGCCCTTCCCGCAGCCGGCGGAAAAGGCCTATCTGCTGGCGCCCGCCGGCGCGCAGGGGCCCGGCTTCCTGATGCTGCAGAATTTCCGGGTCATCATGAAATACAACCCGGCCGAGGCCTATGCGATGGCGATCGGCCATTTCGCCGACCGCCTGCGCGGAGGCCAGCCCTTCGTGCAGCCCTGGCCGCGGCAGGAGCGGGAATTGTCCCGAACCGAGCGGCTGGAACTCCAGCAACTGCTGGCCCAACGCGGCTTCTACAAGGGCACCCCAGACGGCCAGTTCGGCGGCCAGACCCGGGACGCGCTGCGCAACTTCCAGGCCTCGATCGGGGTGCCCGCGGACGGATTCGCATCCTCCGACGCGCTGGACCGGCTGCGCGGCCGGTAAAAACGCGCCGAAAGTAACCCTGAGTGGGGATTTTGGCCGATCGGCGGTGGTTTGCCCCAAGATTTTGCGAGAGAATTTGCCCGTTTGGCGCCCGATTCCGTTATAATATTGAGCTTGTCCCAGACCCGTTGCGCGCGCCCGAGATCGCATGTCGAAGCCAAAATCCTTTTTCAAGGTGCTGACCGAAACCGGCCCGCTGATCGCGCTGGGGACGGCGCTTGCGATCATGGTCTCGATCGCAGGACCGGCTTCGGCGCAGTTCTTCAACTTCCCCGGCTTCGGCGGCCCGCCGCAGCGCCAGACCCCGCCGCCGCGAAACGGTGGAGGCGGCGGTTGGTTCGGCGGCGATTTCTTTGCGCCATTCCAGCAGCAACAGCAGCAGGCTCCGCGACAGGATTTTTCGCGCGCGCCTTCGCCGGGCAAGCGCGACACGACGCCCGACAAGAACGTGCTGGTGATCGGCGACGCCATGGCCGACTGGCTCGCCTACGGCCTGGAAGACGCCTACACCGAGCAGCCCGACATGGGCGTGATCCGCAAGCACAAGACCACGTCCGGCCTGATCAAATACCAGCCTAAGGGTGAGCCCTCGGACTGGGCGGCGGCCGCGAAGGGCATATTGGAGACCGAGAAGCCCGACGTCATCGTCGTCATGCTCGGCCTCAACGACCGCATCTCGATCCGCGAGCCTGCGCCGGACAAAACAGACAAGCCGGCGGACAAAGACAAGAAGAACGACAAGGGCGCGCGCGCCAAGCCGACGGGAAAGCCGGGTGACGCCAAGCCGGGCGACGCCAAGCCTGACACCGCTGCCAAGCCCGACGACAAGCCGGTCGACACCGACCTGCCGCAGGACGATGCCGACAACGCCGATACGCCGGCCGCCGCGCCGGAAAAGACCGCGCGCAATCCGAACGGCCTCTACGAATTCCGCGACGACCGCTGGGTCGAGCTCTACAGCAAGAAGATCGAAGAGCTCGCCAACGTCCTCAAGGCCAAGGGCGTGCCGGTGCTCTGGGTCGGCCTGCCCGCGATCCGCGGGCCGAAGGGCACCGCGGACATGCTGTTCCTGGATTCGCTCTATCGCGAGGGCGCGGCCAAGGCCGGCATCACCTATGTCGACGTCTGGGACGGCTTTGTCGACGAGGCAGGCCGCTTCCTGCAGAAGGGTCCGGATTTCGAAGGCCAGATCCGCCAGCTGCGCAGTGGCGACGGCGTCTACTTCACCAAGCCGGGCGCGCGCAAGCTTGCCCATTATGTCGAGCGCGAGATCACGCGCCTGCTGGCGGGACGCTCAGGCCCGATCGCACTGCCGAGCGAGCCGGCGACGCCCGACACCAGCGCCGAGCCAGGCAAGCCGGCGCCGCGGCCGCTCGCGGGCCCGATCGTGCCGCTGGTCGCGGCCTCGATCTCGACCGATCAGTTGCTGGGTGGACCAGGCACGCGTCCCGCATCCGTCGATGCGCTGGCCGCAAAGACGCTGGTGAAGGGCGAGCCGCTCGCCGCGCCCGCAGGCCGAGCCGACGATTATGCGTGGCCGCGCCGCGAGGTCGGTCGCGAACAGGCCAAGGGTGATACGCCGGTGGCGGCGACGACACCTGACGGTGGCACTGCCGCTCCCGGCACGCCGGGCGCTGCCGCCGCGATCGCGCCGCCAAAACTCGCACCGAAGAAGCCGGCAGCGCCGCCGCAGCAGCCGGCGCAGGCCCAGCCGTCAATTCGCGATTTCTTCGGCTTCGGCGCGCCGCAGCCCGCGCCGCGTCAACTGGCGCCCTCGCCGCGCAACCCGAATCTGAACCCGGCGATTCCGCGTCCGCCCGGCAATGTCGGGCGTTCGGCGGAAGTTCGGTAAGCGTTGCGCTGAATTAAATTGTCATTCCGGGGCGCGCCTCTTGGCGCGAGCCCGGAATCCATTCATCGACATTGACGGTGGCTCGATGGATTCCGGGTTCGCGCTTCGCGCGCCCCGGAATGACGAGCGGCTATTAGCCGTAATAGCGCCAGCGCGGCGGCGGGCGACGTGCGGGGCGGGACATCAGAAGCGCGAGCGCGAAGCCGATGCCGCCGGCAACAAGCAGCGCACCAAGCGGATTGTCCTGCACCTTTTGCGAGATCGCCTGCGAGCCGTCCCGAAGCGTGTCGCCGGGATTCTGGTAGGCGTCCTTGGCGTAGCTCGCGGCGGTGTCCGTGGCGTCACGCACGGCGTCCTTGGCCTGGCCGTAGAGATTCTGCACGGTGCCGGCCGCTTCACGCGCCTTGCCCGACGCCTGTGTCTGCGCATCGCCTGCGAGATCGCCGACGGCGCCTTCGGCGCGTCCAGCGAATTCCTTGGCCGATCCGACGATCCTGTCCTTGTCCATGATGCTCCTCCTCCGGGGTCTGCCGGAGTAACCGATCAGGAGCAGCGCAGTTCCAAGCCTCTACGAAAGTGTGTGGCCCGGATGGAGCGCAGCGCAATCCGGGACAGCGTCAACCGTATTGAAGATTCCCGGATTACGCTTCGCTCCATCCGGGCTACAGAATAAGGCCGCCGTCAACGACCAGCGTCTGGCCGATGATGTAGGACGACAACGGCGAGGCCAGGAACAGCGCCGCGCCCGCCATGTCGGCCGGCGTACCCAATCGCCGCAACGGAATGCGCGCGAGCGCGCCTTCGAGCCGCTTGGGATTGTCGGTAGTCACTTTCGTCATCTTGGTGTCGACCAGACCGGGTGCGATGCCGTTGACGCGGATGTTGTCTTCCGCCCAGGCCTCGCCCAGCGTCCGCGTCAATCCGACCGCGCCGGTCTTCGACGCGTTGTAGGCGGGATTGCCCATGGTGGAATGATAGGCTGCGGTCGAGGACACCATGATCAGCGCGCCCTTCGAATCCCGCAACATGGAATGAAATCGCGTCGCGCACGCCATCAGGCTCATCAGATTGACCTCGACGACCTTGCGGAAGCCCGCCATCTCGAACTCTCCACGGCGATAGATTACCGCGCCTTGCGCGAGCACCAGGATATCGAGCTTATCGAAGGACGGCTTGAACGCTTCGATCGCACTGGGGTTGCTGACGTCGAGTTGCGCATAAGCAAGACCAGTGAGATCGGAGCCTTCCTCCGCAGAATATTCCGCAGGCCGAGCACGCGTGCCGCACACCGCAACTGCTGCGCCCCTCGCGCGAAAAGCTTGCGCGATGCCGTTGCCGATGCCGCTGGAACCACCGACGACAAGAACCTGCTTGCCTGAGAAATCGAGCTCGTTCGCCATCGCGGCCTCCCTCTTGTTTTGCTTGTTTGACCTGTCTGCGGATCGATGCCAGCCTTGTCAATCTCAGAACAAGAAACAAGAGCCCGCGAGGAAACAGCATGTCCGAATTCAAAGAGCTCAGCCGCTCCGTGAAGGGGCTGATCGTTCTCATCACCGGCGCGGCTAGCGGCATGGGGCGCGCCACCGCGCGCGTGTTCGCGTCTGAAGGCGCGAACGTCGCCGTCACCGATTATGACGAGCAAGGCGCGCAGGCGGTGGCGAAGGAGATCGCGGCGAACGGCGGTACGGCGAAGGCCTGGAAGCTCGACGTCGCCGACGGCGGCGAGATCAAGCGCGTGGTTGGTGATGTCGCGGCGCATTTCGGCGGGCTCGATGTCGTCGTCAACAATGCCGGCATCTCCGTCCGCGTCGCGATCGACGACGAGGCTTACGAGGACGCCTGGGCCAGGGGCATCGCCGTGATGCTGACGGCGCATCCGCGCATCATCCGCGCCGCGCTGCCGCACCTGCGCAAGTCGAAGTCCCCGCGTATCGTCAACATCGCGTCGACCGAGGCGCTCGGCGCCACCGCAACGCACAGCCCCTATTCGGCCGCGAAGGGCGGCGTCGCCAGCCTCACCCGCTCGCTTGCGGTCGAACTTGGCCGCGAGGGCATCACCGTCAATTGCATCTGCCCGGGCCCGATCCGCACCGCTATCACCGACCGCATCTCCGAGGAGCACAAGACCATCTACGCCAAGCGCCGCACCGCACTCGGCCGCTACGGCGACCCCGAGGAGGTCGCGCATATGACGCTGAGCCTGTGCCTGCCGGCGGCGTCCTTCCTCACCGGCGCGGTGATCCCGGTCGACGGCGGGTTGATGGCGCGCAACGCGTAAGAGCCATGCGCTCGGAGCGTTGACATCAACCGGCGCGGGAGTAGCTTTTTCACCGGCAGAGCGGGGCCAACCGCTCGCGGTTCGCGGGAGAGACACCATGACGATCGCCATCCGGCAGCTTCAGAAGCATTTTGTCGGCGAGGTTTCCGGCCTCGACCTGCGAAAGCCTCTCACCGAGAGCGAGGCGCGCGAAGTCGAGTCCGCCATGGACAAATATGCGGTGCTGGTGTTCCACGACCAGGACATCAACGACGAACAGCAGATGGCCTTGCACTGAATTTCGGTCAGCGCGAGGATGCACGCGGCGGCACGGTGACCAAGGCGCAGGACTACCGGCTGCAATCCGGCCTCAACGACGTCTCCAATCTCGGCAAGGACGGCAAGCCGCTCGCCAAGGACAGCCGCACGCATCTGTTCAATCTCGGCAATTGCCTCTGGCATTCCGACAGCTCGTTCCGCCCGATCCCGGCAAAATTCTCGTTGCTGTCGGCGCGCGTGGTGAACCCGAAGGGCGGCAACACCGAATTCGCCGACATGCGCGCGGCCTATGACGCGCTCGACGACGAGACCAAGGCCGAGATCGAGGACCTCGTCTGCGAGCACTCGCTGATGTATTCGCGCGGATCACTCGGCTTCACCGAATACACCGACGACGAGAAGGCGATGTTCAAGCCGGTGCTGCAGCGGCTGGTGCGGACGCATCCGGTGCATCGCCGCAAGTCGCTGTATCTCTCATCGCATGCCGGCAAGATCGTCAGCATGAGCGTGCCGGAGGGACGGCTGTTGCTGCGCGATCTCAACGAGCACGCGACCAACGCGGAATTCGTCTACGTCCACAAATGGAAGCCGCATGATCTCGTGATGTGGGACAACCGCCAGACCATGCACCGCGTCCGCCGCTACGACCAGTCCCAGCCCCGCGACATGCGGAGGGCGACGGTGGCGGGAACCGAGCCGACGGTGCAGCAGCAGGCGGCGGAGTAGGCGCATTGGAGTAGCCACAAATTCCGCCGTCGTCCCGGACAAGCGCAGCGAAGCGGAGCGCCGATCCGGGACCCATAACCACAGGGAGTGGTTTGGCGAAGACTGGTGGTGACCAGCCTGCCTCAAACTTCGCCCTGTGGTTATGGGTCCCGGATCGGCGCTTCGTTCTGGACAACGCTACGCGTTGCCAGAATCTCCGCTTGTCCGGGACGACAGCGGAGGGCGCAGCACCGGCTACGCGTGCCCCGCCTCGTTCGACAGCATGCCGGGATCGATGCCGATCTTGCGCAGGGCGCGGCCGTATTTCTCGTCGACGTCGTCGCCGAAGATCAAATCCGCATCCGCGTCGCAATGCAGCCAGCCATTGCTCTGGATCTCGGTCTCGAGCTGGCCCGGGGCCCAGCCGGCGTAACCCAGCGCGAGGATGGCGTGCTTGGGGCCGGAGCCGTTGGCGATCGCACGCAGGATGTCGACGGTCGCGGTGAGGCAGACGCCGTCGTCGATCCGCAGTGTCGCGTGCTCGATGTAGAAGTCGCTGGAATGCAGCACGAAGCCGCGGCCGGTGTCGACCGGGCCGCCGGCCAGCACCTTCATGCTTTCGGCATTTTGCGGCAGCTTGATGTGCTCGCCTTTCTTGACGATGCCGAGCTGCTCCAAAAGTTCGGGAAAATCGATACTGCCGGCCGGATGATTGACGATGATGCCCATCGCGCCCTCGGCCGAATGCGCACAGAGATAAATCACCGAGCGCTCGAAGCGGGAGTCGCCCATGACAGGCATCGCGATCAGGAGCCGGCCGTCGAGATATCCGGCCGAATTGGGGAGCCCAGCACCTGAGCTGCGGGTGCCTTCGCCCGTCCTCTTGCCTGTGGGAGCCATGGATGAAGCACTCCGGTTTCAATTCCTATCCTGATGTCGGGCCGCCCTGCTGTCAAATCAAGGCTTGCAGAGACTTGAATCAAGTGCATCCATCACAAGCAATTCAATGGTTTGCCCAGGGCGGACCCTGTAAAGACGTACCATGCTGACAAGAGTTCCCCTGCATGCGGCGCTTGGCGTCGCGACAACCTTGCTTGCGTCGTCGCTGGCGATGGGTGCCCATGCCGACGATGCTTCACTGTGGCAGCGCGACGGCCATTCCGCGGTGCGGTTGCTCGCGGGATCGCGCAGCGGCGCGGTGCTGCTCGGCGGTATCGCTTTCCAGCTGCAACCCGGCTGGAAGACCTATTGGCGCATGCCCGGCGATTCCGGCGTGCCGCCGCGGTTCGACTTCTCCAAGTCGGACAATGTCGAAGCGGTGACCGTGATGTGGCCGGCGCCGCTGAAATTCGACGACGGCGCGGGCGGTCATTCGATCGGCTATCACGACCAGATCGTGCTGCCCTTGCGCATCGTCGCCAAGGCCGCCGACAAGCCGGTGACGCTGCGCGCCGAGATCAATTACGCCGTCTGCGAAAAGCTCTGCATTCCCGTCGAGGCCAATGTCGAGCTCGGCTTCAACAACGTCGCCTCGACCGAGGATGCCAATCTGCGCACGGCGCTCGACACCGTGCCGAAGCCCGCCACGATCGGCGATCCCAATCCGCTGACCATCCGCGACGTCAGGCGCGACGGGCCCAAGAATGTGGTGGTCGACGTCGTTGCGCCCGAGAACAGCAAGGTCAATCTGTTCGTGGAAGGGCCGACGCCGGAGTGGTCGTTGCCGATTCCTGATCCGGTCGAGCACAGCCCGCCCGGCGTGAAGCGATTTTCCTTCGAGCTCGACGGCTTGCCGCCCGGCGTCAAGCCTGACGGCGCCGCGCTGAAGTTCACGCTGGTGGGGCCGGAGAAATCGTACGAGTTCAATACGAATTTGGAGTGAGCCTGAGCCTGCGCGCGTGAGTTGCTCCGCTGGAGCTATACGATCAGCTGTCGTCCCGGACAAGCACAGCGAAGCGGAGCGCAGATCCGGGACCCATACGCCGCAGCAATAATTTTGCAAAGATTCGGAGTTACCAGCTGGCGCAGCAACTTCTCCCTGTGGTTGGGTCCCGGATCTGCGCTTACGCTTGTCCGGGACGACAGCTGGGGTGAGGCAACAGCCATGTCCCACCCAACCGAATCTTAACGAATGGTTGCTAATCCCGGGGATCACCGCATCAAGCCTGCCGCAGCATGCGGGACGCCTGGGGATCTCTACGTGGCCGTGATGGATGCAGAACCCGCAACGACCGGACCGGCCGGGCTGATCGCGCGGCTGCGCGCGAAGCTTTCGGGCGGATCGAGCGAGGCGTCGCTGACGCGGCGGCTGGCAGGCACCATCTTCATCATCCGCGTCATCAGCGCGGGCCTCGCCTATTTCTCGCAGGTGCTGCTCGCGCGCTGGATGGGGACGTCCGACTACGGCATCTATGTCTATGTCTGGACCTGGGTGCTGCTGCTCGGCAGCATGATGGATTTCGGCATCTCCGCTTCCGCGCAAAAAATCATTCCGGAATATCGCGCCGGCGGCGACCATGCGCTGCTGCGCGGCTTTCTCTCCGGCAGCCGCTGGCTGACCTTCGCAGTCTCCACGCTGGTGTCACTCGGCCTTGCCGGAATCGTCAAACTGCTATCACCCTGGATCGATCCGGCCGAGGAGCTGCCGCTCTATATCGGCTGCATGACGCTGCCCGCGTTTGTCGTCGCCAACACCCAGGACGGCATCGCGCGCTCGCATGACTGGATGCAGCTCGGCCTGATGCCGCAGTTCATCATCCGTCAGGCGCTGATCATCGGTATCACGGCCGGCGCCTTCCTGCTCGGCTATCATCTCGGCGCGATCGCTGCGATGGTCGCGAGCGCAGGCGCGGTGTGGATCGCGATGACCGGGCAGATGGTGGTGCTGAACCGCAAGCTCGCCGAGAACATCGCGCCCGGCCCCAAGACCTACGACATCAGCGGCTGGCTCGCGGTCTCGCTGCCGATCCTGCTGGTCGAAAGTTTTTACCTGCTCTTGTCCTACACGGACGTGCTGGTGCTGCAGCAATTCCGCCCGTCCGACGAGGTCGGCGTCTATTTCGCGGTGGTGAAGACGCTGGCACTGGTGTCGTTCATTCACTACGCGATGTCGGCGACGACCGCGCATCGCTTCGCCGAATACAACGCGCTCGGCGACAAGGCGCGGCTGTCGGCCTATGTCGCGCACGCCATCAACTGGACATTCTGGCCGTCGCTGGCGGCGACCGCCGCGCTGCTCGCGCTCGGCAAGCCCCTGCTCTGGCTGTTCGGGCCGCAATTCGTGGTCGGCTACGACATCATGTTCGTCGCCGCGATCGGCCTCGTGGTGCGCGCCGCGATCGGCCCGGTGGAGCGCCTGCTCAACATGCTGGGCCAGCAGAAGATCTGCGCGCTGGCTTACGCGTTGGCGTTCGTGATGAACGTCGTGCTCTGCATCGCGCTGGTGCCGCGCTTCGGCGGCCACGGCGCCGCAGCCGCGACCTCGATCTCGCTCACCTTCGAAACGGTGCTGCTGTTCTGGATCGTGCGGCAGCGGCTGGGGCTGCACGTGCTGGCGTTCGGACGCTAGCCGTCGGCTTACGGCAATTGGAATGTAGCTCCGCACCTGATATACTCGGGTGCATGGCTGCAAGCGATCTGCGAAACATTCTGGAACGTGCTCAGACTTGGCCTGAGGAGGCCCAGAACGAGCTGGTTGCGATTGCTAGCGAAATCGAGAGCGAACTGCTCGGCGGCGAATATCTGGCGACGCAGGAGGAACTGCGGAGCATCGACGCGGCCCTGGCCTCCATAGATCGCGGCGAGGTCGCGACGGACGCCGAGGTCGCGGAAACCTTCGCGAAATTTAAACGCGAATGAAGGTCGTCTAGACGCCAGAGGCGCTTGCTGATCTCGCGGGCATCGCGACGCACTATACGACTAACGCCAGTCCACTGATCGCCGAAGCTGTCGGACGTCGATTTGTCGACGTCGTGGAGCGCATCCGGAACGCACCTTTTTCGGCGCCGCGCGTTACGCACCGCTCCCAAATCCGAGCCGTAGCGGTCGTTCGCTACCCATTCCGGATATTTTATCGCGTCCGTGGCGACGTCATCCATATCGTCCATATTCGCCACACATCCCGACGCCCGCTCACAGGGCTGAATGAGCCGTCACAACCCAGCCTCCACGCTGACCTCTCCGGCATGCCGGCAACGCGTCCATTTCGCCAAAGGATGGCAGTTTGGATGGAAAAACCACCTGACGCTGGTGGGCAGCAGAATTTTTCTTATTCCACCCAAGTGGTTGCGCCCTGGGGGAAATTTATTCTACGTCGTATTGCCCAACTGACGAGATAAATCTAGATTCTCCCTGACATGATTGATCCGCTTTACGTCGCCTCGGGATTCGGCGTCGGCCTGCTTGTCGGGTTGACCGGTGTGGGCGGCGGCTCGTTGATGACGCCGCTGCTGATCCTGCTGTTCGGCATTCACCCGACCACCGCCGTCGGCACCGACCTGCTCTATGCCGCCGCCACCAAGACCGGCGGCAGCGTGGTGCATGGCTGGTCGCGCAGCGTGCACTGGCCGGCGGTGCTGCGGCTCGCCTGCGGCAGCATTCCCGCGAGCGCGCTGACGCTGCTGATGCTGTGGAAGCTCGATCTCAGGGGCGATGCCGAGCGCAACCTCGTCAACCTGGTTCTGTGCTTTGCACTGATCCTGACCGCGACATCGCTGATCTTCCGCAAGTCGATCATGGAGCGCTATCGCCGCCACATGGAGCAGGTCAGCGAGCGCACCACGGTGATTGCGACCGTCGTCACCGGGGTAGTGCTCGGCGTGCTGGTCTCGATTTCGTCGGTCGGTGCCGGTGCGGTCGGCGTGACCGTGCTACTTCTGCTCTACCCGCGCCTGCCGATGGCGACCATCGTCGGCTCCGACATTGCGCACGCGGTGCCGCTGACGCTGGTGGCCGGCATCGGACACTGGATGCTCGGTTCGGTCGACTGGGCCCTGATGGGCGTGCTGCTGCTGGGGTCGCTGCCCGGCATCATCCTCGGCAGCTACAGCGCGACACGCGTGCCGGAGGCGGTGCTGCGCGTGGCGCTCGCCAGCGTCCTCGTCGTGGTCGCCGGCAAGATCATGTTCACGGAGCTGAACCTGCAATCCGCGATCGTGACGGCCTTGGCCTGGAGCCATTGAGCGGGAAGCGGCCGCCTCGTTCTCGGTGTCGTAGGGTGGGCAAAGCGGAAGCGTGCCCACCACTTCTCAATCGCGGAAAGGTGGTGGGCACGGCGCTTCGCGCCTTTGCCCACCCTTGTATTAGCGCGCCGGATTATAATGACCTCGTTCCGTGAGGAATGGCCCAGCCCGGGTGGCCACCCGAGCTGGGCCGCCGATCGATCGGATCGATGCCCACCGAAGCCTTGAGGGCTGCGTTTCGTAGCAAGATCGCGGTCGGCACTTCATCGGGACCCGCATGGTTGAACGAACTTCAGGTTCGCATTCACAAGGGAGGGTCGAGGAAGATGGCCAAGCGTATCACGATCTGTGCCGGGATCGATACCGGCAAACACAAGCTCGACGTGGCGCTCGATGGCAGCTCGGAGCAGCTGCAGGTCAAGAACACGGCGGAAGGCCACCAGGAGTTGGTGGAGTGGCTGAAGCGCCACAAGGTCAAGCGGGTTGGGATCGAGGCGAGCGGTGGTTATGAGCAGGCGGCGGTCGCCGAACTGCGACGCAAGCGGTTTGTCGTCGTCCTCTTTCAGCCGGCCCAGGTCCGTGCTTATGCCACGTTCCTCCTGCAGTGGGCCAAGAACGACAAGATC
Source organism: Bradyrhizobium sp. AZCC 2230 (assembly GCF_036924495.1). Taxonomy (NCBI): domain Bacteria; kingdom Pseudomonadati; phylum Pseudomonadota; class Alphaproteobacteria; order Hyphomicrobiales; family Nitrobacteraceae; genus Bradyrhizobium; species Bradyrhizobium sp. AZCC 2230. The sequence continues at coordinate 5,292,357 of NZ_JAZHRS010000001.1, forward strand.
GATGCAGCCTTGATTGCGGCCTGCACCGCCGCCGTCAAGAAGATCCACTCTGCTCCGGATCCTCGGCTGCAGCCCTTTGCCGAGCATCTGACGATGATCGACCAGATCCAGGAGGACATCGCCAAGCTGAAGAACCGGCTGGAGAGTTGCCGCAACGAACGTATCCAGAAGCTGTGGAAGGAGCAGATTGCTCTCTTGGCCAAGCACAAACGAGCCGAGTTCAAGGCTCTGGTGGCAGCGATCCGCAAGCATCGCGATCTCGCCGCACGGCTCGATCTGATCTACAGCGTCGGCGGCAGCGGTCTGCCGACTGCAGTCGCCATCCTGGTCAGGATGCCCGAGATCGGCCAAATCACGCGTGAACAAGCCGCAGCCCTCGCCGGGCTTGCCCCTTACGATGATGACAGCGGCGACCGCGTCGGCGCCCGTCACATCGACGGCGGCCGCGAACGCTTGCGCCAGGCGCTCTATACTGCCGCACTGCCCGCATCGTTCCGCTGGAACCCGCAACTCATGGCCCTGTACAGCCGCCTGATTGCCGCCGGCAAGGGTCACAAGCGCGCGCTCGTCGCCTGTGCCAGGAAGTTGCTCGTCATCATCAACGCCGTCGTCGCCCGCGGAACGCCGTGGCTTGCTGAACCGTCAAAAGCTGCGGGCTTGCCCGCCACTTGAGCCCGTTTCTTTGTTCGGCCGAAGCACCGTTTCTTCGTCCCGACCTGCCATCGCAAAGACGCCGCGCGCAGCGGCCGTCAAGGCTGGCCGTCGCTCCGGCCTCACCTCATCGCCGCTGCCGCCAGGCCACGCCTTGACGGCCGCAAGCACGGCGTCATGCTCGCGGCAATCGGACGTCGCTTTAATGGTTGCTACGGGACCGAGCCCTACGGCATCGCGCCGTTACTCTGCCGTCCAGCCGCCATCGATCGACAGGTTGGTACCGGTGATCTGCGCGGCATCGTCGCTGCACAGGAACAGCGCCAGCGCTGCAACCTGCTCGGACGTCACGAACTCCTTGGTCGGCTGGGCGTCGAGCAGCACGTCGTTGATGACCTGCTCGCGGGTGAGGTTGCGGGCCTTCATCGTATCCGGGATCTGCTTCTCGACCAGCGGCGTCCAGACATAGCCCGGGCTGATGCAGTTGCAGGTGATCTTGTTGGTCGCGACCTCGAGTGCCACGGTCTTGGTCAGGCCGGCGATGCCGTGCTTGGCCGAAACGTAGGCCGACTTGAAGGGCGAAGCGACCAGCGAGTGCGCCGACGCGGTGTTGATGATGCGGCCCCAGCCCTTCTTCTTCATGCCGGGGACGGCGGCGCGAATGGCATGGAAGGCCGAGGACAGGTTGATCGCGATGATCTGGTCCCACTTCTCCGGCGGGAATTCCTCGATCGGCGAGACGAACTGGATGCCGGCATTGTTGACGAGGATGTCGACCGAGCCGAACGACTTCTCGCCGAGCGCGATCATCCCGGCGATCTCGGCCGGCTTGGTCATGTCGGCGGGCGAATAGACCGCCTTCACGCCGAAATCGGACTCGATCTTGGCGCGCTCCTTCTCGATGTCCTCCGGCGAGCCGAAGCCGTTGATCACGACATTGGCGCCGGCAGCCGCAAAGGCGCGCGCATAGGCGAGCCCGATGCCGCTGGTCGAACCGGTCACGACGGCGTTCTTGCCTGACAGAGTACCCATATTATTCGCTCCTTTTTGGCGGGGGCGCGGTGACGTCCCCCGTAAGATCGTAAGTCACCATGGTCTCGCCGGACTGCGGCTTCTCGAGCCAGTCCTTGTGGCGCATCGACAGATGCACGTCGCGCACGCCGCTTTCCCAATGCTCGACCATCGCGACATGCGAGAAGTCATAGTCCTTGGACGAGGATTCGTAGTTCTTGCTGCGATAGATCAGGTGCACCACCGTGACAGTGCTCTCACGCGAGACCTTCGCAAGGAACTCGACGGACGGATCGTTCTTGAGATAATCGGGCAATTTGGAAATCAGGTCGCGCACGGCCCGGCGGGCATTGTGGATCTGCTTGTTCTTGTCGGTGTTCATCCGCGTGCGGCTGGAGAAGCGGATGTCCTTTTCGCGCTCAGTGGCCTCGAGCAGCGAGGTCGGCAAGTCACCGCGCGCGCTGAACAGGTCGACCTGGAAGATCAGCATGTCACGAGCGACCTCGGCATCGAGCACGAAGTCGAGCGGCGTATTGGAGGCGATGCCGCCGTCCCAATAATGCTCGCCCTCGATCACGACCGAGGGAAAGCCCGGCGGCAGCGCGCCGGAGGCCATGATGTGCTCGGGGCCGATTTTCTTGCCGAGCTTCTTGAACTCGTAATTGTCGAAATATTTGAAATTGCCGGAGGTGACGCCGACGGCGCCGACCGACAGGCGGGTCTTCAGGTCGTTGATGCGGTCGAAATCGACAAGGCGCTCCAGCGTCTTCTTCAGCGGCGCGGTGTCGTAATAGCTCTCGGCCTGCGGGCTGCCCGGCGGCCAGAGCGGCGCGGGCGGGATGCGCGGCGTGAAGAAGCCGGGCACGCCGAAGGTCGCGATCAGCGCGGCGCTGGTGGTATTGAACAGCTCGCGGCTGTGATCGCTCTTGCCGATCGGCTTCCACGGCACCGGCGCGGAAACCATCTCCCAGAATTCCTTGAGCCGCTTGACGCGGGTGTGGCCCTCATTGCCGGCGATGATGGCGGCATTGACGGCGCCGATCGAGATGCCGGCAACCCATTCCGGTTCGAAGTCGAAATGGCATAGCGATTGATAGGCGCCCGCCTGATAGGAGCCGAGCGCGCCGCCGCCCTGGAGAACCAGGACACGCTGCGCCTTCGCGGGGACTGTTGCGACTTCCGGGCTATGATCTGTCATTCAGGAACAATAGCAGATGGCGAGCGACCGTGGCGACAGTTCGCCGCGGCGTCAATGCATCCCAGGATCAAGTCTGGCTTATCGGGGGTCGGTCGACGCCAGGATCATGGTCCAGAACACCTTGTATTTGGTGCCTGGAGCATAGCTCGCCGCTATGCCCAATTTTGTGACACCGCCCTTGAGCATGTTGGCGCGGTGCGGGGGCGAGTCGCGCCAGCCGGAAAACGCTTCCGCCAGCGTATGATAGCCGGCCGAAATGTTCTCGACCGCCACGGTCGCGGGATAGCCGCCGGCGGTGAGGCGCTTGGCGAGCGGCGCGCGGACGTCATGATCCATCTTGTTGGCAGCGGCCATGGCATTGGATTGGGATTCGGCGAGCCGCATCAGATCGGGGTCGACGATGACGGTGCCGAGGCCGTTGTTCTGGCGATACTGCGAGATCATGATCGCGGCCGCCGGCGCATCGAGCTTGGCGCCCGGGACCGACATGTCGGCATACATCGTCGGCTGCTGGACCGGCGCTTCATTGCCTGCACAGCCGGCGAGCAGCAAAAGAAAGAGAATTGCGGCCGCGGCGCGCATGAATCAAGCCCCCAATGAGGGGCCGTTGTTGCATACCAACCGTGGCTGAAAGGTGAATTTTGAGGAAAATTCGACCTGACGGGGCGCCTCAGCCGCCCGCGAAGATGCGGTAGCGGCGGGGCTCCAGGCCGATCGTATCGCCGGCGCGCAGTTCCCGGTCGCGGGGGGCGTCGATCTCGATGGTCTCGCCGCCGGACAATGCGACCTCGGCCCGCTGCACGGGACCGAAATTCCGGACGTGCTGCACGGCGCCCTCGAAGGCGCCCGAGCCGGGCGGGCCGACCAGCATGTCGTGTCGCCGTACGAACAGTTTTGACGCGCCGGGCGCAAGCCCGTCTGCCGCAAGCCGCAGCGGGCGATCGCCGAGCCTGATGACGCCGCCCTCGACATGGACCGGCAGCTCGATGGATTCGCCGATGAAGCCGTGGACGAACGCGGTCGCGGGGGTTTCATAGACGTCGTCGGGCGAACCAATCTGCTCGATCCTGCCCTTGTCCATCACGACGACACGGTTGGCGACTTCCAGCGCCTCTTCCTGATCGTGGGTGACGAAGATCGAGGTGACGTTGATCTCGTGATGCAGCGAGCGCAGCCATTTGCGCAGCTCTTTCCGCACCTTCGCATCGAGCGCGCCGAAGGGCTCGTCGAGCAGCAGGATGCGCGGCTCGATTGCGAGCGCGCGGGCCAGCGCGATGCGCTGGCGCTGGCCGCCGGAGAGCTGGCTCGGATAGCGGTCGGCGAGCCAGTCGAGTTGCACGAGATCCAGCAGCTCCTTGACCCGGGCGCGGATCGTCGCCTCGTCTTTCCGGACCGCGCGCGGCTGCACGCGCAGGCCGAAGGCGACGTTCTCGAACACGCTCATGTGGCGGAACAGCGCGTAGTGCTGGAACACGAAGCCGACATGGCGTTCGCGCGCGCCCTGCGCCAGCGCGTCCTCGCCATTGAAGGCGACCTCGCCGGAATCAGGCCAGTCGAGGCCGGCAATGATCCGCAGCAGCGTGGTTTTGCCGGAGCCGGAGGGGCCGAGCAATGCGAGCAGCTCGCCGTCATTGACTTTGAGATCGACACCATCGAGCGCTGCAAAGCTGCCGAACCTCTTGACGAGATTTTTGACTTCAATGGTCATTGACGTCGTGTCCTTCGTCGAGATGACGTTCGAGAATTGTCTTGGCGATCAGCGTGATCAGCGCCAGCATTGCGAGCAGCGAGGCGATCGCGAACGCCGCGACGAACTGGTACTCGTTGTAGAGAATCTCGACCAGCAGCGGCATGGTGTTGGTCTCACCGCGGATGTGGCCGGAGACGACGGAGACCGCACCGAACTCGCCCATCGCGCGCGCGTTACACAGCAGAACGCCATAGAGCACGCCCCATTTGATGTTGGGCAGCGTAACGCGGAAGAAGGTTTGCAGGCCGGAGGCGCCGAGCGAGATAGCGGCTTCCTCTTCTTGTGTGCCCTGCTCCTGCATCAACGGGATCAGCGCCCGCGCCACGAAGGGGAAGGTCACGAAGGTGGTGGCGAGCGCGATGCCGGGCACCGCGAACAGGATCTGGATGTCGTGATCCCTCAACCAGCCGCCGAAATAGCCTTGCGCGCCGAACAACAGCACGAACACGAGACCCGAGATGACCGGGCTCACCGAGAACGGCAGGTCGATCAGCGTGATCAGGAACGTCTTGCCTGTGAATTCGAATTTTGCGATCGCCCAGGACGCGACCAGGCCAAACACGAGATTGAGGCTGACCGAGATCGCCGCGACCACAAGCGTCAGCTTGATTGCGGACAGTGCCTCCGGGTCAGTGAGCGCGGAGAGATAGGCAATTACCCCCTTCGAGAAGGCCTCCGCGAACACCAGGACGAGCGGCAGCACCACGAAGACAGTAAGGAACAATATCGCCAGCGTGATGATGGCGATGCGCACCGCCTTCGGCTCGGTGCGGAGATTGTTGCGCGCGGCGGCCGCATGCGCGCGCGCCTTCGCCTCGGGCGAGGACAGCGAAATGGAATCGGCGATCTGCATCGTCATCGCATCCCGCCCTAGTGCACCGGGATCCGGTTCTGCGCCCAGCGCTGCAACCGGTTGACCGCAAAGATGATGACGAAGGAGACGACGAGCATGATGACCGCGATGGCGGTCGCGTCGGCATAGCGGAATTCAGAGAGCCGGATCACGATCAGCAGCGGCGCGATCTCGGAGACATTGGGCAGATTGCCGGCGATGAAGATCACCGAGCCGTATTCGCCGACCGCGCGCGCAAAGGCGAGCGCGAGACCGGTGAGCAGCGCCGGCGCAAGCGAGGGCAGGATCACGCGGATGACGGTCTGCCAGCGGCTGGCACCGAGGCTACCCGCGGCTTCCTCGATCTCGGCGTCGATATCCTGCAGCACCGGCTGCACCGTGCGCACGACGAAGGGAATGCCGATGAAGATCATCGCGACGAAGATGCCGACCGGCGTGAACGCCACCTTGATGCCGAGCGCGGCGAGCGGCGCACCAAGCCAGCCCTTCTCGGCAAACAGCGCAGTCAGCGCGACGCCGGCAACGGCCGTCGGCAATGCGAAGGGAATATCGACAATCGCGTCGAACAGCCGCCTGCCCGGGAAGCGGTATCGCACCAGCGCCCAGACGATGATGCTGCCCATCACGAGGTTGACGCAGGCCGCGGCAAACGCGAGCCCGAAGGAGACGCGGAGCGCGTTCAGGGTACGGCGGCTGGACAGGATGTTCCAGAATTGCTCGGGGCTTAGCTCGAGCGACTTCAGGAACAGCCCGGCGAGCGGAATCAGGATGATGACGGACAGCCAGGTCAGCGTCAGTCCCATCGTGAGACCGAAGCCCGGTAATGTCCGGCGTCGTGCTGCGATTACGCTCACCAGGCCCCCTGTTAAAACCCCTCCGACAGCGCCCGATCAGTTCTTGTAGATCTGATCGAAGACGCCGCCGTCGGCAAAATGTTCCTTCTGCGCCTTGGTCCAGCCGCCGAACACATCGTCGATCGTGAACAGCTCGACCTTCGCGAAGGCGTTTTCATACTTTTTGGCGATCTCGGCATCACGCGGACGGTAGAAATTGCGCGCGGCGATCTCCTGCCCTTCCTTGGTGTACCAGTACTGGAGGTAGGCATCCGCGACATTTCGCGTGCCCTTTTTATCGGCAACCTTGTCGACGATCGCGACCGGCGGCTCGGCGAGGATCGAGAGCGGCGGCGCCACGATCTCGAATTTCTCCGGGCCGAATTCCTTCAGCGCGAGGTACGCCTCGTTCTCCCAGGCAAGCAGCACGTCGCCGACGCCGCGCTCGACGAAGGTCACGGTCGCCCCGCGCGCGCCGGTGTCGAGCACCGGCACCTGCTGATAGAGCTTGCCGACGAACTCCTTGGCCTTATCGACTGATCCATATTTCTTCTGTGCAAAGCCCCAGGCCGCCAGGTAATTCCAGCGCGCACCGCCCGAGGTCTTCGGGTTCGGCGTGATCACGGCGACGCCCGGCTTGAGCAGATCGTCCCAGTCCTTGATGCCCTTGGGATTGCCCTTGCGCACCAGGAACACAATGGTCGACGTGTAGGGTGATGAATTCTGCGGCAGGCGCTTCTGCCAATCGGCCGCGGTGAGGCCCTTGCCGGCGATGGCGTCGATGTCGTAGGCGAGCGCGAGCGTCACCACATCGGCCTGTAATCCGTCGATCACGCTGCGCGCCTGCGAGCCGCTGCCGCCATGCGACTGCTTGATCTCGACGCTCTTGCCGGTTTCCTTCTGATAGGCGTTCGCGAACGCCTTGTTGAAGTCGACATAGAGCTCGCGCGTCGGGTCATACGACACGTTCAGGAGATTGATATCAGCGGCGAGAGCCGAGCTTGCCCAGAGCAGGCCTGCCGCGAGCGGAACGATACGGCGGATCATGTCCATCTCCATTGACCTCGACGACTCCAGCGTCATCGATGGCATGCGGGCATAACTCAGTGCGAAACGGGCTTAAGTCAACGGAACCGGATTTTCTTGTTCGGTGCCGCGCAGCTCGACTGTGCTACGAAGTCTTCATCGTGTGGATGCCGCATTCTGTCTTGGCGCGGCCGCGCCAGCGACCCGCGCGCTCGTCCTCGCCCTCGGTCGTTCTGCTCGTGCAAGGCATACACCCAACCGACATGAAACCCGACGCTTGAAGCGGATGCTGCGGCAATTTGGCACGCGCGTAGATGTCCTTGATGTCCTCGCGAGAGACATTGGCGAAAGGATTGAACTTCAGCCGCGCGCCATCCACTTCGACGACCGGAATGTCGGCGCGCACGCCGCCCTGAAAGCGCTTGCGGCCATTGACCCACGCTGAAAACGGCTTCAGCGCCCGCGCCAGCGGCTCGACCTTGCGGATGCGGCAGCAGGCATCGGGATTGGAGAACCACAGCTCCTGATCGGGATCGTCCTGCTTCAGATCCTGCTCCAACGGCTTGATCGAACGAACATCTCTCAAGCCAAGCGCGGCGATCAGCGTGTCGCGATAGGCGAGCGTCTCTTCGAACAGCCAGCCGGTATCGAGGAAGATCACCGGAATCGCCGGATCGACATCTGCCATCACCTTCAACAGCGCGGCCGACTCCGTCCCGAACGACGACACCACGGCGAGCTGATCGCGGCCGACGGTCTTCAGCGCCGCAGCAATGATTTCGGCCGGAGTGGCGTCGCGCAAAGCACGGTCGAGCTCGTCCGCGATCGGCAACACCGACGTGGATTGAGATGCAAATTGAGTAGCCATCGCATTCACGTGCCGACACCCTCGGAGTGACGCAGCTGCATGCGCCGGTGCAGCGCCGTGATCCGGCCGTCGCCGGTCGGCTGGTAGAACACCGAATAGCGCTTCGCGGTCTGCATGAAGGCTTCCGCATCCGCCTGCTTCTTGACCTCGAAGGAATCGAAGCCGGCGCGCAGCATGAACACGAACTGATCACGCAGCACCTGGCCGGTGGCGCGCAGATCGCCGCGATAGCCGTAGCGCTCGCGCAGCAGTCGCGCCTGACTATAGGCGCGTCCGTCACGGAAGCTCGGGAACACCAGCGCAACGGTGGCGAGCTTGCCGAGATACGGCACGAGTTCGGCAATGTCGCGGTTGTTCGGCCAGATCACGCCGATCTTGCCAGCACGCTTGAGCAGCGCGTCGGCTTCGCCCAGGAAGCGCTCGGCCGGCACCAGGATGTCGCCACCTTCAGGCAGCGGGGTGTCGACGGCCAGCTTGGCGAAACTGTCGTCGGCGATTTTTCCGCCGTTAACGAGTGGCATAGACGCGCTCCTTGAAGGGTTCGACGCCGAGGCGCTTGACCGTGTCGACGAACAGCTCCTCCGGCCGCTCGCGCAGCGCCAGATAGGCCTCCACGATGTCCTCGACGACATCGGCGACCTCGTCGAACTTGACGCCCGGGCCGATCAGATTGCCGAGCGCAGCACTCTCGTCGGCACGGCCGCCGATGGTGATCTGGTAGACCTCCTCGCCGTTCTTCTCGACGCCGAGAATGCCGATATGGCCGACATGGTGGTGACCGCAGGCATTGATGCAGCCGGAGATGTTGATGTGGAGCCGCCCGATCAAATTGGCGAGCTCGTGGTTGGCGAAGCGCCGCGTCAGCTCCTGCGCGATCGGGATCGAGCGCGCATTCGCCAGCGAGCAATAGTCGAGGCCCGGACAGGCGATGATGTCGGTGATCAGATTGACGTTCGGCGTCGCCAGCCCAAGCTTGTCGAGCGCCTTCCACAGCGCCGGCAGGTCGCGCTTGGCGACATGCGGCAGCGCCAGGTTCTGCTCGTGACCGACGCGGATCTCGCCGAACGAATATTTGTCGGCGAGATCGGCCAGCGCATCCATCTGCTCCGCCGTGGCGTCGCCCGGAGGCGCGCCGATCGGCTTCAGCGAGATCGTGACGATGGAATAGCCCGGGTTCTTGTGCGCGGCGACCGAGTTCTTGCGCCACGCCTCGAAATCGGGGTCGGCCGCGGCCTGGCGCAGTTCGTCCGGCATGTGCGGCAGCTTCTCATAAGCCGGATAGATGAAGCGCGAGCGGATATCCTCGATCACCTCGTCGTCGATCTGGAGCGAGGAATAGCGGATCTGCTGCCACTCCTCCTCGACCTCGCGGGAGAATTTCTCGATGCCGAGCTCGTGCACCAGGATCTTGATGCGCGCCTTGTAGATGTTGTCGCGGCGTCCGTACTGGTTGTAGACGCGCAGGATGGCCTCGATGTAGCTGAGAAGATCGCGGCCATGGACGAAGTGCTTGATGGTCTTGCCGATGAACGGCGTGCGGCCGAGACCGCCGCCGACCAGCACCTCGAAACCGGTCTCGCCCTTCTCGTTCTTGATCAGGCGCAGGCCGATGTCGTGCACCTTGATCGCAGCGCGGTCGTGGTCCGACGCGGTGATCGCGATCTTGAACTTGCGCGGCAGGAACGAGAATTCCGGATGCAGCGTGGTGTGCTGACGGATCAGCTCCGACCAGATGCGGGGATCCTCGATCTCGCCGGGCGCGACGCCGGCCCACTGGTCCGAGGTGACGTTGCGCATGTTGTTGCCGGAGGTCTGCATCGCATGGATGCCGACCTCGGCGAGATCGGCGAGCGCATCCGGCAGGTCCGACAGCTTGATCCAGTTGAACTGGATGTTCTGGCGCGTGGTGAAATGGCCGTAGCCGCGGTCGTATTTGCGCGCGACATGGGCCAACTGCCGCAGTTGGTTCGACGCCAGCGTTCCGTAGGGAATCGCGACGCGGAACATGTAGGCGTGCAGTTGCAGATAGACGCCGTTCTGCAAGCGCAGCATCTTGAATTCGTCTTCGGTGAGCTCGCCCGAGAGACGGCGCTGCACCTGGTCGCGGAATTCCGAGACGCGCTCGTTGACCAGCGTGCGATCGATTTCGTCGTAAGCATACATGATTGAAGTGCCTTACAGCTCGACCCGCGGTTAAACCGGCAAGTCGATTGTCACGCCGTCGCGGCGGATCTGCTCGCGCAGATTGCCCGGCAGGATTTTGCCGGCTTCGTCGACTTGCACCGGCGCGATATAGGGGCCGATCGCGCCGACGTCATCGGCCACGGCCTCGGCGAGCAACGCTTTCGCCTCATCCGAGTTTCGCACGATCGCGGCATCGGTCAGTTCCACCGACCACCCCTTGGCGGCGGTGCGATAGACGACGACGCCGTCCCAGGTGCGGTTGGCGGTCACGACGGAAGAACCGTTGATTTTGAGTTTCTGTTGGAGAGGAGAGGTCATTCGGCAGCATCCAGGAGGTCAGAGATGATTTGTTTGGGTGTTTGGCGGCGAAGCGAGCCGGCATGCCGGACCACGTCGCCGATGATGAGGATGGCGGGACCGCCATTGGTCCGCCGCACCAGCTCGGGCAGGTCGCGCAGCGTGCCGATCGCGCCCTGCGCATCAGGCCGCGTGACGCGGGCGAACACGCCGACCGGCGTCTCCGGCGAGCGGCCGGCGGCAAACAGGCCGGCGCGAATGGCGGGCGCAGCGGTCATGCCCATGTAGACCACGACGGTCATTTTGGTATCGGTCAGCGTCGACCAGTCCACCGTCTCCGCGTCGCGCGCCTTGTGCGCGGTGAGGAAGGTAATGCGGGTCGCTTCGTGACGGTAGGTGAGCGGCACCTCGAAATCGGCGGCGCCGCCGAGGCCAGCCGTGATGCCGGGAATGATGGAATAGGCGACACCCGCCGCGCGCAACGCTTCGACTTCTTCGCCGCCGCGGCCGAACACGAAGGGATCGCCGCCCTTCAGCCGCACAACGCGCTGGCCGGCTTGCGCGGCCTCGATCATGCGCTTGTTGATGGCGTCCTGGCCAATGCCGGGCTTGCCGACGCGGCGACCGACAGGAACGCGCGTGGTGTCGCGACGGATACGATCGAGAATCTCGGGCGAAACCAGCTCGTCATGGAAGACGATGTCGGCATCCTGCAGCGCGCGCAGGGCCTTGATGGTGAGGAGATCGGGATCGCCGGGGCCGGCGCCGACCAGTGCGACCGAGCCTTCCGGCTTGTCGGCGCGCGCGAACGCGGACGGATCGGAAATCTGCTTGAGCGCTGTGTCAGCCTCGCCCTTGCGGCCGGCCAAGACGGCGGCGCCGATCGGGCCGTCGATGACGCGCTCCCAGAAGCGGCGGCGCAGCGGAAACTCGGCAATGCGCTCGTTGATGGACTTGCGAAAGCCGCCGATGAACTCGGCGAGCTCGCCGATGCGCGCGGGCAGCAGCGCCTCGATCTTCTCGCGCACGCGCCGCGCCACCACCGGCGAGGTCCCGCCGGTACCGACTGCGATCACGACATCGCCGCGATCGACGATGGCCGGGAAGATGAAGCTGGAATGTTCGAGATCATCCATGACGTTGACGGGCAGACCGAGCGACTTCGCCCGCGCCGACATCGCCACGCCGACATCGGCCGCGCCTGCGCAGACGATGGCGATGACACCTGCAAGATCGGCCGAGAGCGGATCGCCCGTCACGATCTCGATACGCGCCGCGTCATCGGAGCTCAGACCCAGATCCTGATTGCCGTCGATCGCATGCACGCGAATGCTCGCACCGGCAGCAGTGAGCACGCGCAGTTTTGCGCGCAAAAGCTCACCCGCGCCGATGAGGACCACCGGACCGGCCTTGAGATCGAGGAACACCGGCAAGAACCGCATGCGATACTCGCTTCCCCCACATCTGGGGTTGACTGGAATTATTTTCTATATATGTGTCGTTTCTGACGCGCAAAGAGAAAATTTTTTCTTCTCTTCTGCAGCGCAACTATAGAATTTTCGCCTCCAAACGCAAAGTGGCAGAGATGCATCTTCTCAAGGACAATTCCGGTGCAGATGGACGGGACTCCCAGGCTCCCGTTTCCCAGCAAATTCCGGTCGAGCTGACCGCCCCCAGCATGGACCATCTCGACCAGCTGGAAGCGCAGAGCATCTACATCTTCCGCGAGGCTTTCGCTCGTCTGAAGAAGATCGCCTTGCTGTGGTCGCTCGGCAAGGACTCCAACGTGATGATCTGGCTTGCGCGCAAGGCGTTCTTCGGCCGCCTGCCGTTCCCGGCCCTTCACGTCGACACCGGCAAGAAGTTTCCCGAGATGTATCGCTTCCGCGATCATTACGGCAAGGAGTGGGAGCTCGATCTGCGCGTCGAGCCCTGCCCGCCCATCGATGCCGTCGACCCAACGCTGCCGCCGGCCGCCCGTTCCGCCGCGCGCAAGACCGAAGGCCTGAAGATGGCACTCGGCAAATACGGTTTTGACGGCCTGATCGCAGGCATCCGCCGCGACGAGGAAGCCACCCGTGCCAAGGAGCGCGTGTTCTCGCCGCGCGGCCTCGAAGGCAATTGGGACGTGCGCGACCAGCCGCCGGAGTTCTGGGATCATTTCAACGCGTCTCCACCGCAGGGCGCGCATTTGCGCATCCACCCGATCCTGCATTGGACCGAGGCCGACATCTGGGCCTACACCAAGCGCGAGAACATCCCGATCATCCCGCTGTATCTCGCCAAGGACGGCAAGCGTTATCGCTCGCTGGGCGATCAGGACATCACCAATCCGGTCGCTTCGACCGCAACGAACATCGACGAGATCCTGGCCGAGCTCGAGCAGACCAAGGTGCCGGAGCGCGCCGGCCGCGCGCTCGACCATGAGACCGAGGACGCTTTCGAGCGCCTGCGCGTCGCCGGCTATCTCTGATCAAGGACGCGAGCGCGATATGAACATGATCGTCACCCCCGCTTCGCCCGCCACGCCGAACGGCACGACGCGACCGCAGGTCCGCATCGTCATCGTCGGCCATGTCGACCACGGCAAGTCGACGCTGGTCGGCCGCCTGCTGCACGAGACCGGCAGCCTGCCTGACGGCAAGCTCGAAATGCTGAAGGCTGTCAGCGCGCGGCGCGGCATGCCGTTCGAATGGTCATTCCTGCTCGACGCACTGCAGACCGAGCGCGACCAGGGCATCACCATCGACACCACGCAGATCCGCTTCCGCACCAATTCGCGCGACATCGTGCTGATCGACGCGCCCGGCCATGCCGAATTCCTGCGCAACATGATCACCGGCGCCTCGCAGGCCGACGGCGCGGTGCTGATCATCGACGCGCTCGAAGGTGTGCGCGACCAGACCCGCCGTCACGGCTATCTCCTGCATCTGCTCGGCGTGAAGCAGGTCGCGGTCGTCGTCAACAAGATGGACCGCGTCGATTTCTCGGACCTGCGCTTCAAGGAGATCAGCGACGAGATCTCCGCGCATCTGCAAGGCCTCGGCGTGACGCCCACGGCGGTGATCCCAATCTCCGCCCGCGATGGCGACGGCGTCGCCGAGCGCACCGACCGGATCGGCTGGTACAAGGGTCCGACCGTGGTCGAGGCGCTCGATCGGCTCGAGCCGGCGCGCCCGCTGGAAGCGCTGGCGCTGCGCCTGCCAGTGCAGGCGATCTACAAGTTCGACGATCGCCGCATCGTCGCAGGCCGCATCGAATCCGGCAGCCTGATTGCCGGCGACGAGATCGTGATCATGCCGGCCGGCAAGATCGCCAAGATCAAGACGGTCGAGAGCTGGCCGGTGACGCCGGTCGCGGGACGTCAGGGCGCCGGCCGCTCCGTCGGCATCACGCTCGACCGCGAGTTGTTCATCGAGCGCGGCGACATCATCGCCCATGCCGACGCCGCCCCGCGCGAGACGCGTCGGCTGCGCGCGCGCATTTTCTGGCTGCACGACAAGCCGCTCGCCAAGGGCGACCAGCTGCTGGTCCGCTGCGGGCCGAAGGAGAGCCGCGCCACCGTCGTCGCCATCGAGAAGGCGGTCGATCCCGGCGAGCTCGAGAGCCGCGAGAACAAGGCGATCGGCCGCAACCATGTCGGCGAGATCGACATCTCCCTGTCCAACCCGATTGCTGCCGATCCCTACACCGAGAATCCGCGCACCGGCCGCCTCGTGATCGAGGTCTCCGGGCGCATCGCCGGCGGCGGCCTCGTGCTGTCGGTCGATGCCGGCCAACGCGCCGTGCCGGTCGATATCGTACCGGTGGAATCGGCGCTGCGGCCCGACGAGCGCTCCGCGCGCTATCAGCACAACGGCGCGGTGGTCTGGTTGACCGGCCTGCCGGCTTCCGGCAAGTCGACGCTGGCGAAGGCGCTGGAGCGGCGTCTCTTCACCAATGGTGGCTCGCCGATCCTGCTCGACGGCGACACGGTGCGTGCCGGGCTCAACAGCGATCTCGGCTTCTCCGCCGTCGATCGCAGCGAGAACATCCGCAGGCTTGCCGAGGTCGCAACCCATCTCGCCCGCAACGGTCACATCGCCATCGTCGCCGCGGTCTCACCGGCCCGCGAGGACCGCGCCACCGCACGCCGCATCGCGGATACCGCGTTCCGCGAGATCCATGTCGCAACGCCTGCGGACATCTGCGAGGAGCGCGATCCGAAGGGCCATTACAAGAAGGCCCGCGCCGGCGCGCTTGCCTCCTTTACAGGCATCGGCAACGACTACGAGCGGCCCGAGGCCGCCGAGCTCGTGATCGACACCTCGATGCGGACGGTTGCCGAGGCCGCGGATGAGATCGAGCAGATGCTGAAGACGACCGGCGTGCTGTTCGACGAGGTCGTGGATCTCGCCGCGAATATTTGAGCGCATCCTATTCCCAGCTGTCGTCGCCCGGCCTTATGCGCAATTGCGCATCAGGACCGGGCGCCCAGTATTCCGGAGACAGCGTTGGGATACGGAAAAGCTGCGGCGTACTGGATTCCCCGCCTTCGCGGGGAATGACGACGGCGCGCGGAGCAGCCCCCACCTCTCCTTGACATTTTGACAGACGCCGGGGGTCTTCTCACCGCCCCGATTTTGGGGCTAATAGGTCCCGAAAGCCGCCCCGCGTGGGCGCATTTTGCTGCTGTCGGGTCAAAAGCAGCCAAAAACAGCCATTTCCAACAAGAAAGACCATCATGAAACGCGTCGACGCCCACGGATTGAAGATCGCCCCCGTCCTTTTCGATTTCATAGCCGAGGAAGCCGCCCCGAAAACCGGGATCGCGCCGGATGCGTTCTGGGCAGGCGTAGCCGCCATCATCAAGGAGCTGGGGCCGAAGAACCGGTCGCTGCTCGCCTTCCGTGACTCGCTGCAGGCCAAGATCGACGACTGGCACCGCGCGAGCAAGGGCAAGGCGTTCGACCTCGACGCCTACACCGCCTTCCTGAAAGAGATCGGCTATCTCGTCCCCGAGCCCGCGACGCAGAAGGTCGAGACCGCCAATGTGGACGAGGAGATCGGCAAGATCTGCGGCCCGCAGCTGGTCGTGCCGCTCACCAATGCGCGCTACGCGCTGAACGCGGCGAATGCGCGCTGGGGCTCGCTCTATGACGCCTTCTACGGCACCGACGCGATCCCTCACGATGCTGCCGAGAGCGGCAAGGGTTACAACAAGGCACGCGGCGACAAGGTGATCGCCAAGGCCAAGGCGTTCCTCGACGCCGCCGTGCCGCTCGCGACCGGCAGCCACACCGACGTCACCGCCTATAGCGTCGTCGCGGGCCAGCTCGCGGTGAAGCTCAAGAGCGGCAACGCCACCGCGCTGAAGAACGCCGCGCAGTTCGCCGGCTTCCAGGGCGATGCGGCCGCACCGAGCGCGGTGCTGCTCGCCAATAACGGCCTGCATGTCGAGGTCAAGATCGACCGCAGCAGCGTGATCGGCAAGGACGATCCGGCCGGCGTCGCCGACATGGTGATGGAGTCCGCGGTCTCGACCATCCTCGACATGGAAGACTCGGTCGCCGCCGTCGATGCCGAAGACAAGGTGCTGGTCTATCGCAACACGCTCGGCCTGATGAACGGCACGCTGTCGGCCGACTTCGAAAAAGGCGGCAAGACGTTGACGCGTTCGCTCAACGCCGACCGCAGCTACAAGACGCCGGACGGAAAGGGCGAAGTGAAGCTGCATGGCCGCAGCCTGCTCTTGATGCGCAATTGCGGTCACCACATGTTCACCGACGCGGTGCTCGACGAGGCCGGCGAGGAAGTGCCCGAAGGCCTGCTCGATGCCGTGGTCTCGGGGCTGCTCGCCATTCACGACCTCAAGGGCAACTCCAAGGTCAAGAACAGCCGCACCGGATCGGCGTATATCGTCAAGCCAAAGATGCACGGCCCGGACGAGGTCTCGTTCACCTGCGAGATCTTCGACCGCGTCGAGAAGATGCTGGGCCTGCCTGAGAACACGCTCAAGGTCGGCATCATGGACGAGGAGCGGCGCACCACCGTCAACCTCAAGGCCTGCATCCAGCGCGCCTCCAAGCGCATCATGTTCATCAACACCGGCTTTCTCGACCGTACCGGCGACGAGATCCACACCTCGATGGAAGCGGGTCCGATGATCCGCAAGAACGAGATGAAGGCGCAGGCCTGGATCAAGGCCTATGAGGACTGGAACGTCGACATGGGCCTGATCGACGGCCTGCCCGGCCATGCCCAGATCGGCAAGGGCATGTGGGCAGCACCCGACAAGATGGCGGACATGCTGCAGCAGAAGCTTGCCCATCCGCAGGCCGGCGCCACCACGGCGTGGGTGCCCTCGCCGACCGCCGCGACCCTGCACGCCCTGCACTATCACCAGGTCAACGTGACCGTGCGTCAGCAGGAGCTGACCAAGGGCGGGCCGCGCGCAAAGCTCTCCGACATCCTCACCATTCCGGTGTCGAAGTCGAACTGGGCGCCCGACGACGTCAAGCAGGAGATCGACAACAATTGCCAGGGCATTCTGGGCTACGTCGTGCGCTGGATCGACCAGGGCGTCGGCTGCTCCAAGGTGCCTGACATCCACGATGTCGGCCTGATGGAAGACCGCGCCACCTTGCGCATCTCCAGCCAGCATCTCGCCAACTGGCTGCACCAGGGCGTCATCACCGAGGCACAGGTGATGGAGTCGCTCAAGCGCATGGCCGTGGTCGTGGACAAGCAGAACGCCGGCGATGCGATCTACAAGCCGATGGCGCCCGCCTTCGACGGCGTCGCCTTCAAGGCAGCCAGCGACCTCATCTTCAAAGGCCGCGAGCAGCCGAACGGCTACACCGAATACATCCTCACCGCGCGCCGCCGCGAGGCGAAGGCGCTCGGCTAAAAAGGCGGCGGGCTGATAAGGCCGCTTGCTCGAACATCAAAAGCCCCGGCGCAAGCCGGGGCTTTTGTGTTGAGGCGATAACATCCGCTAAAACACCGCGAGATATTTCAGCAGCGACACAATGCCGATGATGATGACCACGACGCGCGCGATCTGCTTGGCGCGGCCGTCCATCGGCAACATGTTGATGAGATAGAGAACGAGAATAATGACGAGAAAGGTGACGAGTACGCCGACCAACATCGCAAGGCCCCCTTCAGGCAAATTGCTAACGAGATCCTAACGCCTGTCTCGCGCGCCGGTTCCATCCGCGCAACCCATTACAACTTCTAGTAAATGCGTAATTCTACCGGCAGGCTGCCTGCCTAAAACTTTACCCTTTTCGTTTCAGATGCGGAAACCGTGCGGCCTGCGTGCCGCGAACGTTATGCGATTGCCGATGCGACCGCCCCCCGTTTTCTCGATTTTGCCGGGGCGCCCTTGACGAACTTTGAAATGGGAATTTGGGGGGACTTCGATGCTCAATCGCCTGACCGTATCCGCACTGTTGAAGGCAGTGATCGCGATCACGTCGATCTGCGTGGTGATCGCACTCTCGCTCACCGCCTACGAGTCCTGGGATCGCCTCAAGACTGCCAACCGCATCTCAGCGATCGCCGACGCCTCCGCCGATCTGTTCAAGGCGATGCACAATCTGCGCACCGATCGCTCCACCACTTCGCGGCTGCTGGCCGCGACCGAGCCGATGGATTCCGAGATCGACAAATATCTTCGCGCCCTGCGCGACGCCCAGATGCCGGCGATGGCACGCGCGCTCGAGCTGCTGCCGAGCATGGACTTCCCGCGATCCGGCACGCTGGTCCCGGAGCTCGCCCGCCTCAACAAATTGCTGATCGAGGAGCAAAAGGAGTTCTGGGAGAACGTCGCCAAGCCGAAGGACCAGCGCCGCGCGGGCCTGACCAAGGAATATATGGAGACGACGCAGGGCCTGCTCGACGTGCTCGATAATCTCGGGAACACGCTGGCCGCCACCGTCAACCATCAGGACGCCGAGATCGACCAGCTGCTGTCGATCAAGCAGAACGCCTGGCTGCTGCGCAACACCGCGGGCGAAGGTTCGCTGATCGTCTCGATGGGGCTTGCCGCCGGCAAGATCACGCCGGAAGCCCGCTACAACTATACCCAATATGTCGGCGGGACGAGCGCGATGTGGAAGGCGCTGGAATTGTCGACCTCGGGCATGCAGCTGCCGCCGGCGCTCGCCTCCGCCATGGCCGGAGCCAAGACCGCCTATTTCGATCCGCAATATCTTGCCTTGCGTGACCGTCTCGCGGACACGCTGGTCAAGGGCGAGAAGGCCGAGATGACGGCCAACCAGTGGAGCCCGATCACGGTCGGCCGTATGGCGAGCGCGGTTGCGGTCGCTGAAGCCGCCCTCGACGCCGCCAGGGCGCACACCCTCGATCAACGTGGTGCTGCGCAGCGCGCGCTGATCGTGCAGCTCGTGCTGCTGGCGCTTGCCATCGGCCTTGCAGTCGGCGCGATCATGCTGGTCAGCCGCCGCGTCATCAACCCGCTCAACACCATCCGCGATGCCATGCTCAAGGTCGCCGGCGGTGATCTCGCCGTCGACAGCGGCTATCTCGATCGCCAGGACGAGATCGGCGCCCTTGCCGGCGCACTGGAAACCTTCAAGCAGCAGGCCACCGAAAAGCTCAAGATCGAAGAGCACGAGCGCGAACGCAACGTCGGCGCTGCCGCGCGCCAGCGCGCAGTGGAAGCCTATGTCGGTGAGTTCGAGGGCGCGGTGCGCAAGACGCTGGGCGAGCTGAATGATGCGTCGGGGCGGATGCGCAAGACCTCGGGCGATCTCTCCGCCGTCTCGCGCCAGACCAACGACCGCGTCGAGGTCGCCGGCAAGGCCTCCAACGACGCCTCTACCAGCGTCGAGAGCGTAGCGGCCGCCGCCGAGGAGCTCTCGGCCTCGATCAACGACATCAGCCAGCAGGCCGCGCATGCCGCCGGTATTGCCGGTCGCGCCGTCACCGAGGCGCGCGAGACCGACGGCACCGTGCAGGGCCTGCAGAAGTCCGCAGGCCGCATCGGCGAGGTCGTCGGCCTCATCAACACCATCGCGCAGCAGACCAATCTGCTCGCGCTCAACGCCACGATCGAAGCCGCGCGCGCGGGTGAGGCCGGCCGCGGCTTTGCGGTGGTCGCCTCCGAGGTGAAATCGCTGGCGAGCCAGACGGCGAAGGCGACGGAGGAAATCTCCGAGCAGATCGCAGACATCCAGAAGGTCGCCGGCGATGCGATCAACGCGATCCAGACCATTGGCGGCATCATCGGCGAGGTCAACGAGGTCGCAACTGCGATTGCGGCTGCTGTGCAGGAGCAGGGCGCGGCGACGCAGGAGATCACCCGCAGCACCCAATATGCGGCGCAGGGCACCAAGAACGTCTCGCACAACATCACCGGCGTGAAAGCCGATGCGGACGCCGCAGCCGCGGCCGCAGACAACGTGAAGAGCGCCTCCGAGATGCTGGAGACCCAGAGCAACCAGCTCGGCCACGAGGTCAGCGACTTCCTCGGCAAGATCCGCGCGGCGTAGTACGTAATTTTACGGCAAGAACACTGTCTAAGTCTTTACCCTTTTCAGGCCAAATGCGCCTGAGCATCTGCTGTATGCAGGCGCGTTGATTGCGCGCATCCCTTGGTTTCGAAGTTCCTGGGGCTGCCGTTCCGGGGCACGAACTTCGAAACGCGTACCGGGGTGTCCGATGCTTAACCGCTTGACCGTATCCACGCTGCTGAAAGCGGTGATTCTTTCCACCGCGCTCGTCGTCGTCATCGGCTTCTCGATCAGCGCATGGAGCTCATGGGGCCGGCTGCAGCAGGCCAACCGGATCGTCGGGGTTTCGGCGGCGTCGGCCGAAGTGTTCAAGGCGATGGCCAACATCCGGGCCGACCGCTCGACCAGCAACCGCCAGCTCACCTCCGACGTCCCGATGGACAAGGACATCGAAAAATACATCCGCGATATCCGCGAAGCGCTGATGCCCGCGCTGGCCCGCACGCTCGAAATCCTGCCTTCGATCGAGATGCCCCAGCGCGAGGCGATGGCGACCGACCTCGACCGCTTCAACAAGGCGCTGCTCGCGGCGCAGACCGAGTTCTGGACCGAAGCCGCCAAGCCGAAAGCGTCGCGCCGCGCGGCGCTGGCAAAGGAATACACCGACAGCGAGGACGGATTGATGTCGGTGCTCGAGAAGCTGTCGCCGCTTCTTGCCGCGAGCGTCAACCACCAGGACGCCACGATCGACCAGTTGCTGATGATCAAGCAGATGGCCTGGCTGCTGCGCTTGAACGCCGGCGAGTCCTCGCTGATCGTCGGCAATGCGCTCGGCAGCGGCAAGATCGCGCCGGAAGTCCAGCTCGCCTACACCAAATGGGTCGGCGGCACCGAGACCGCCTGGAACGCGATCGAGCTCGCCGCGACCGGCATGCAATTGCCCCTAGCGTTGAGCTCGGCAATGGCTGAAGCCAAGTCGACCTATTTTGATCCGCAATATGCCGCCACGCGCGACGGAATTATCGCAGCCATCGCCAAGGGTGAGAAGGCGTCGATGACCGCCAATCAGTGGAGCCCCTATTCGGTGCCCCGCATGATGACCGCGGTGAAGCTTGCCGATGCGGCGCTACAGGCCGCCAAGGATCATTCCGCGGCACAGCGCTCGTCCGCCGTCCAGTGGTTGATCGTCAATACCGCCCTGCTCATGGCCGCCATCGTTCTGACCGGGGCCGCAATGCTGGCCGTCAGCCGCCGCGTGATCACGCCGCTGCATCGGATTCGCGATGCCATGCTCAAGGTCGCCGGCGGCGATCTCGGCGTCGACAGCGGCTATCTCGATCGCCAGGACGAGATCGGCGCCCTTGCCGGCGCGCTGGAGACCTTCAAGCAGCAGGCGATCGACAAGCTCAAGATCGAGGAGCAGGAGCGCGAGCGCAATGCCGGCGCCGCCGCGCGCCAGCGCGCCATGGAGACCTATGTCGGCGAATTCGAAGGCGTGGTGCGCAAGTCGCTCGGCGAATTGAGCGACGCTTCGGCCGAGATGCGCAAGACTTCGGGCGATCTCTCCGCCGTGTCGCGCCAGACCAACGAGCGCGTCGAGGTCGCCGGCAAGGCCTCCAACGACGCCTCGACCAGCGTCGAGAGCGTAGCGGCCGCCGCCGAGGAGCTCTCGGCCTCGATCAACGACATCAGCCAGCAGGCCGCCCATGCCGCGGGCATCGCCAGCCGCGCCGTCAACCAGGCCCGCGAGACCGACAGCACCGTGCAGGGACTGGCGCAATCGGCCGGCCGCATCGGCGAGGTCGTCGGGCTGATCAACACCATCGCGGCGCAGACCAATTTGCTCGCGCTCAACGCCACGATCGAGGCCGCCCGTGCCGGCGAAGCCGGCCGCGGTTTTGCGGTTGTCGCCTCCGAGGTGAAATCGCTGGCGAGCCAGACCGCGAAGGCGACCGAGGAGATTTCGGAGCAGATCTCCGACATCCAGAGGGTCGCGGGCGATGCCATCAACGCGATCCAGGCGATCGGCGGCATCATCGGCGAGGTCAATGAGGTCGCCACCGCGATTGCCGCCGCCGTGCAGGAGCAGGGCGCAGCGACGCAGGAGATCACCCGCAGCACGCAATATGCCGCGCAGGGCACCAAGAATGTCTCCGACAATATCACCGGCGTGAAGGCGGATGCCGACACCGCAGCCGGCGCCGCCGACAACGTCAAGCAGGCCTCGCAGATGCTGGAGACGCAGAGCCGCCAGCTCGGCGATCAGGTCAGCGACTTCCTGGGCAAGATCCGCGCGGCGTAAGGGATTCCGGCCCCTACTCCTTCGCCACCACCGGCACCTGGCGGAATTTTGCGCGAATCTTTTCCGGCAATGGGGAGAAGTTCATCGCGATACCGCGGCGATCGTTGGCGTTGCGGTTGGCGACGACGAGGCCCTCGCTGCCCGCAACAATATCGCCCTTGCGCAAGGTCGGATCGTCCTCGGCCTTGAGCGAAGCGAGGCCGGCCGAGTCCTTGCCGTTGCAGGTACACCCGGACACGATCTCGTTGCGATAGCGAAAGGCGTTCGGCAGATCGGAATAGGATTTGCCGCTGTCGGTCGTGGCGTCGTCGATATTGCTGCCATAGACCAGCGAAGTCTCCGACGCCGGGCAGAAGCTCTTGCAGGATTGCGCCTTGCTCTCGGCGTCGTTGCCTTGCGCCGGGAAATAACGCCCGTCACAGCCGCGCACGCAATAGGCCGTGCCACCACCATAGGACGTGCGCTGGCGTGGCGCGTCGTCGTTCGGGAACGGCACCCGAATCTCCGGCGGCGGCCGCATCCTGAATCCGCCGAACAGCGCCGAGAAAAAATCCTCCGCATGCGCCGAAGGCATCAGCGCAAGGCCGAAGGAAGCGATCGTGACGAACGCGGCCGCTCCGCCAGCCGACTTGCTGATCGAACGTCTCATCTTGTGACCTCACTTAAGCTCTTAGTCCACCGACGACGCTGAGATGTTCAGCGCCTGGCGCCCCGAGGGCAGCGTCGTCATCGCCGGCCGCTTGCGGACGGGATCGCCGCCGCGCGCCATCAGCGGCGCATTCTTCGGCAGCACCACGACCTTGGCGCCAACATTGACGCGGCTGAAGAGGTCGCTGACGTCTTCGTTGGTCAGACGGATGCAGCCGGAGGAGACGAACTTGCCGATCGTGGTCGGATCGTTGGTGCCATGGATGCGGTATTGGCTGGAGCCGAGATACATCGCGCGCGCCCCCAGCGGATTGCCGGGGCCACCGGCCACGAAGCGCGGCAGATAGGGCTGGCGCGCGATCATCTCTGCCGGTGGATGCCAATCCGGCCATTCCGCCTTGCGGGTGATGCTCTGTACGCCCGACCAGGTGAAACCTTCGCGACCGACGCCGACGCCGTAGCGCATGGCGCGGCCGTTGCCGAGCACATAATAGAGATAGGTGTTGGCGGTATCGATGACGACGGTGCCGGCCGGTTCGTTGCGGTCGAAGCTGACGATCTGCCGGCGCAGGCGATCCGGCAGCGCCGCGTCCTCGTCGGCGGCCTGCGGCGCCTCGCCCGTGTAGCCCTGCGAATAGGTCTGGTCTTGCGGATAGGCCTGCGGCTGCATCGGCGCGAAGCCAAGGGTTTGGGCTTGTGCTGCGAAGGGTACCGTCAGCAACGCTGTCGCAAAGGCAAAAGCGGTGACGACGCGCGGCGAGAAGCTGCGACCGACGACTGAGAATTTTGTCATGTGCTGCCCCGTGTGATGTCTGCATCCTGAGTGATGCGGCTTCACAACAAACGCAGCAGAACCGACTCAAGTTCCGCCGGCATCTGCAGCAACAACGTCACAGTCAAGCGAGCGCAACTTCACGAAGCCGCGATGGAACCGTCGCAGGGGTCGGGCGTTTTCCGATGACCAACGGGCGCCCGGACACCTCCGTGCGGGGAGAGAAATTGTGCGCGTCCTTCCCAGTGAACGTCTGATTTCCGGCAACGACGAAGGTACTCCGCTTCCCGACAGCCATACGGAGCTGCCGCCGGTGATCCGGCGCACCGAGTTCGTTGCCTTTGCGCTCGCCGGCCTGCTCCTGATCGCCATCGTCGCCGTGCTCTATGTCGCCAAGGCGTTTTTCCTGCCGGTCGTGATGGCCGTCGTCGCCGGCACCATGCTGTCGCCGGCCGCGACCTTTCTGGAAAAACGGCACGTGCCGCGGGCCCTCGGCGCCGTGCTCATCGTGATCGCGGTGACCGCGCTGGTCGCTTTCGTCTTCGCGCTGATTGCTGCACCTGCCATGGAATGGAGCTCGCGTCTGCCGGAGCTGGGCGCGCAGCTCAAGGATAAGATGCACGTCTTCGACCGGCCCCTGGCGCTGTGGGGAGAGCTGCAAACCATGGTCGGTGGCTCCGAGGGGCTACCGAACCTCCAACTGCCCAAGTTCGAATGGGTGCAGCCGACACTGGAATTCCTGTCACCGACTTTCGCCGAATTCCTGCTGTTCTTCGCCACCCTGATCCTGTTCATCGCCAGCTGGCGCGATCTGCGGCGCGCCATGATCATGAATTTCAGCGATCGCGACGCGCGGCTGCGCACGCTCCGTATCCTCAACGAGATCGAGGTCCATCTCGGCAACTATCTGGTTACGGTCACCGTCATCAATATCGGCGTGGGCATTGCGGCCGGTATCGTCTGTGCGGTCACCGGTATGCCCAATCCGGCTGGCCTGGGTGCGCTCGCCGCGACGCTCAACTTCATCCCAATCATCGGGCCCGTCGCCATGTTCGTCATTTTAGCCGTCGTCGGCGTCGTGGCCTTCCCGACCATCGGCGGTGGGCTGGCGGCGGCGATCGCCTTCGGGGGTATTACTTTCCTGGAAGGGCACTTCGTCACGCCGACCATCATCGGCCGCAGACTGGCGCTGAATGCGCTCGCCGTGTTCATCGCGCTGGCGTTCTGGACCTGGCTGTGGGGACCGATGGGCGCCTTCCTGTCCTCTCCGCTCCTCATCGTGGGGCTGATTCTCAAGGAGCATCTATTGCCGGAGAATTCGCCGCAATTGCCGCAGGCATGACGGGCTCCGCAAACGGAACTTCCGCCACAACCAAACGTTTTCCGCCCATCTCACCGCCAACAGTTCGGAGCCTGTGATGTCAATAACCGATGGCGAAGCCAGGATGAGAGACTGGACCGACAAAGCCACCGCAGAACGCCTCGAGAAGGATGTAGCAGCCGTGAAAAACGATATCGCCGCCCTCACCGACCAGATCACCGACGCGCTCAACACTTTTGCCAACGCCACTGGCAAGCAGGCCCGGCGTGGCTACAAGCAGGCGCGCGACAACATGGAATCGACGGTCGACGACTTCTCCGAGCGTGGCAGCGCCATGATGGGCGCGGCGCAGGACGCCTACGGCTCGATCGAGGAGACGCTGGAGGACGCGATCACGCAGCGGCCGCTCGCGACCGTCGGTGTCGCGCTCGGCATCGGCTTCCTGATCGGCTTCGCCTGGCGCCGCTAGCGCGCACGATGAATTTTGAGGTCACGACGGCCTCCGGCGCCGTGACCGGCACGTGACGAATTGGCTTGTGGGGACCTGAGGAGCAAGACCGTGCTTCAACGCATCATCGACGGCATCAGCGCATCGACGGGCACGACCGTGCGGCTGACCTCGCTGGCGGCTGGCGCAGCGTTCGCGCTGTTCATCACCACGTGCTTCCTCTGCGCGGCGGCCTTCATCGCGGTGCTGGAGAAATATGGTCCCGTGCAGGCCTGCCTTGCGGGCGCCGGCATCTTCTTCCTGCTGACGCTTGCCACTGCGGGAAGCTATTGGGGCTACAAGCGGGAGATGCGGACGCGCGCCCGCATCGCCGCCGAGCGCGCCGCGAAGGCGGCCCCGAGCATGCTCGCCGATCCCATGCTGATCGCAACCGGCTTGCAGATCGTCCGCGCCATCGGCGTCAAGCGGCTGTTGCCGATCCTGGCCATCGGCGGCGTCGCGCTCGGAATCATGGCAAGCCGCGCAGGCGCTGCCGATGAGGCATCAGCCGAGCCGGCGGAGTGACGACGAGACCGCGTTAAGAAAGTTGCGCTGCCAACCGGACGAACAAGCTGGCGGAAATCCAGAGCCCACCTCTGCGCAATTTTTCATCAGGCGCGGTAAATCCACGGGCCTTCACGCAAACGCTACTCGGATAGGCAGGCGGTTGCCGCTAAAAGCATCGCCCCTGATTCTAAAAGTCATTTCCGCAATGAAGCCGTCCGTCAAGGCGAACCTCTCCGCATTTCAGCCCGATGCCCGTCTTTACCTGACGCTCGGGATTGCGACCTGGTCGGTCTTCGTCGATCACATCCCGAACAATGTCGTCAACCTGCTGACGCTGCGCAACTTCGGCTTCAGCGGCGCTGCCGACCTGTTTGTGTTCGTGGTGGGCTATGGCGTCGCCATCATCTACGGCAGGATGGCGCTGGAGCGCGGCTATGTCGTCGCCGCGACGCGCATCTTCGGCCGCGTCTGGCGTCTCTATGCCGCCTATGTCGTGCTGTTCGTGGTCTACATCGACACCATCGCCTATGTGGCCTCGCAATCGATGGCACCGGAGATCATCAGCGACTACAACATCTCAGGCATTCTCGAACATCCGCTGCGCATCCTGGTCCGCGGCCTCGTGCTGCAGGAAGAGCCGCTCAATCTCGACCTGCTGCAATTGATGATCCCGTTGATGGCCTTCTTCCCGTTTGCCTTGTGGGGGCTGTTGCGGCGGCCGAACGTGACACTGGCGCTCTCTGCCGCGTTCTATTTCGCGGCGCGCTGGTTCGAGTGGGGTTTCCGGACTTATCCGGACCAGGAATGGACGTTCAATCCGTTCTGTTGGCAGATGCTGATGGTGCTGGGCGGCTGGTTCGCCGTCACCGGCGCGTCAGGCCGCACCTTCCGCAACCTGCCCTGGCTCCGCGTGCTGGCGGGCGCCTATCTGGTGTCGGCGATGGCCATCACCCTGATGCGCCATTCGCCGACATTGTCCGCCTATTTGCCGGATGTCGTGCTCAACGGCATCTCACCGACCGACAAGGAAAACCTCGCGCCCTATCGCGTGCTCCATTTCCTCGCGCTCGCTTTCATCGCGACCCACCTCATCCCGGCCGACCATCCGGGGCTGCAATGGAAGCCGCTCCAGATGGTGATCAAATGCGGCGAGGAATGGCTCGCCGTGTTCTGCATCGGCGTATTCCTGTCCTTCGCCGGCCATCTCATCCTGATCACCGGCGCCAATCTGGTCGTGATGCAGATCGGGGTGAGCCTTGCCGGTTTCGCAGCGATGACGGCGGTGGCCTATTATATCTCCTGGTCGAAGCGTCAGGACGAGCCGGCGGCTGTACGGCAGCGGGCCTAGGCCCAAGGCTTTCCCAAGGCTCTCGCGCGATTTCGCTAGGCCGGAGACCTTGGCTACGCTATGCGGACGAGGTGGCAGCCTGAAGGAATGGCGGCCTCTGCGCGAGGAGAGTCCGGCTTGGTCATGGCGAAAGGCACGAGCGATACGGCCGAGGGCGCGCCCCGACGCGGCCGGCCGCGCTCGATCGAGACCACCAACGCCATCCTCGAAAGCGCCTATGCGCTGATGGCGACCACCGGCCTCGCCGCGACCACGATCGATGCCGTCGCGCGCCACTCCAACGTCTCCAAGATGACGATCTACAAATGGTGGCCGTCGCGGGAAGCGCTGCTGATCGATGCCTTCCTCCATCACGCCGCGCAAATGCTGCCGCTGCCTCCGGTGAGTGCGGGTACGCCCGCGGCGCGCGCGCGCCGCCATGCTGTCGCCTATGCCGAGGCCTTGCAGGGCGAGTTCGGCAAGGTGCAGCTTGCGGTCATCTCCGAATGCATCTCCAAGACCGGCTCGGCGGAGCTGTTCTATGCCCGCTACCTCCAGTTCCGCCGCGACGCGCTGGTGGAGATGATCGCGACCGGCCAGCGTGACGGCAGCATTCTGGCCGCGGCTCCGGCGGAGGATCTCTACGACGCCATCTATGGCAGCCTGTTCTACCGCTACGTCTTCGGCATCGCGCCGATCACGCCGGCCTATGCACGCAACCTGGTCGACCTGGTGTTGCGGCCGAAGAGCTAGCGCACCGGCTTCACCGGCTGCGACAGCTTTTCCGTACGGTCGCGCTCGGTCATGTCCACGACGGTCTCCATCGGCGCGATCAATTCATAGACATAGGAGACATCGGTGAAATAGCGCTTGGCGGTGCCGCCGAGCGCTTCGGGCGCGACGCGGTCGAGCAGGATCAGACCGAAATCCGAATCCGGCCGGCGCGTCGCCTCGCTGGTGTTGAACTCCTCCCAGCGGAAATGAAACACCGTCTCGGGCTCCTCGCCCGTCACCGTCCAGTTTGCGGTGATGTGCGGATGCTTGCCGACCAGCGACAGGCCTTCGTCCGAGTGCGAGGCAAGCTCGAAGAACAGCAGCGACAGGCTCTGGGCGGCGCGCGCGCTGACCGCGATATCCGGGCCACTGACGGCGATGCGATCGGCATGCGGAATGGCGCGCGCTTCAAACAGGCCCTTCAGCTTGACGCCCTGCCACTGGCTCTCGCTGAGCAGCGAGACCACGTTCGACATGGCGTGGATGCGGCCGATCAGCAGCTCGCGCGCGATATCGATGTCGGAGCCGTGGCGCAGCGTGCGCGTCACGATCGACTGGATCACCGCGAGGATGTTCTTGACCCGGTGGTTGAGTTCGTCGATGACCGCCGTCAGTCGCCGCTCGAAGCCGATCCGCACCTGGATCTCGCGGCTGAGCCTTAAGTTGTTGTAGGCGACGTAACCGAACAGGCCGCAGACCATCGCGGTGATGGCGAAGCCGATCGCCGCGACGATGATGGCGGTCTGCTCGGCGCGCCGTGCCGAATTGGTCTTGGCGTAATAGCCGAGCTGCCAGTCGCGGCCGCCGAAGCTGATGGTGCGCGTCGCCGACGGCGTCGGCCCATCCGGCGTCGTCATGCGGGTGGAGACGACGCCCTGGTCGTTGGCAATGAGCTCGCTACCTTCCTTGCGCGGGTCCTTCAGCGCGACCGAGAACAACGACAGATCGTCATTGGTCAGCATCAGCGAAGCCAGCTCGTAGGAAAAGGTGACGAAGCCGGCCGGCTCGGTGGCGCCCTCGGGTAAGACGGGGGCGGCCACGATGACGCCGATCGGCCCGTTGTCGCGCAAGAGCGGTATGGGGTCGGAGGCAACCGACCGCTTCTCGACCCTGGCACGCGTCAGCATGGCGTTGCGAACCGGCTCGTTATCGTAGCTGCGGCCCGGCAGCGCCTTGGTCTCGTCGCTGCGCGGCTCGAGGTCCATCAGCACGTCGATCGGCTGGGTCAGGCTTGCCGGGTTGATCGGCTTGTCGCTGTAGTCACGAATCTGCGGTTTCGGGAAGCCGGCAGCCGCAATCGCGGTCTGCGCGGCAGCGAGCTCGCTCGGCTGCAGCCGGGCGACCCAGCCGGCCACCACGAAATCGGTCTTGAAGGCGTAGATCGCCGAGCGCAGCGGCTCCAGCATGTTGGGCTTCAGCACCGACGGCGCACGGAACAGGCCTGAGGCGACACGCGCCAGCAGCTCGCGCTCGGTCGATCTGTCCTGGACGAGGCTCGCGTGAACGTCGATCGCGCGGGCCAGCGCAATCCGGTCCAGCGCCAGCTCCTGGTCGTGGACGCGATAGGCCGCAAGCCCGGAGAGCAGGGCCCCGAGCAGAGCGATGAAGCCGATGATGAAACCCAGCCGGACCACGCGACTACTCAGGCGAAGGCAGGAGGTCGGCAATAAACACGGAGCATATCAACGCCGCTCGAACGGCCATGTGCCGAAACAGGGTGGACCCCAGTGGCAGAGATAATGACGGAGGAGGCATCTGTACGCAACTTCGGTCGCCGAAAAAGCTTAATCCGCCCGGCCGATCGTCTGGCCAACAGCGGCTCTGCTCCGGGCACCGGAGGTAGATAATCGCCGTGTCCGAAATTTGTTCCGCTGATGCGGCTTTGCCTCAGACGTTAACGGCGGGAAATGCCTGCGCCATGTCGCCGCGGCCCGTCAGCCCGCCCGCTTCAATCCACCCTTGGTCTCGATGAAGCCGACGATGCGGTCGAGGCCCTCGCTCTTCTTCAGATTGGTCATGACGAAGGGGCGCTCGCCGCGCATGCGCCTGGCATCCGTGTCCATCTTCTCGAGGGAGGCACCGACATGGGGCGCGAGGTCGATCTTGTTGATGACGAGAAGGTCGGAACGGGTGATGCCGGGGCCGCCCTTGGACGGGATCTTGTCGCCGGCGGCAACGTCGATGACGTAGATGGTGAGGTCGGCGAGCTCCGGGGAAAAAGTGGCAGCGAGATTGTCACCGCCCGATTCGATCAGCACGAGATCGAGCCCGGGGAATTTGGCGCGCATGTCGGCGACCGCGGCGAGATTCATCGAAGCGTCCTCGCGGATCGCGGTGTGCGGGCAGCCGCCGGTCTCGACGCCGGCGATGCGGTCCGGCGTCAGCGAGCCCGAGCGCACCAGGAATTCCGCATCCCATTTGGTGTAGATGTCGTTGGTGATCGCGGCGATGTCGTAGCGCTCGCGCATGGTCTTGCAGAGCAGATCCATCAGCGCGGTCTTGCCCGATCCGACGGGGCCGCCGACGCCGACACGCAAGGGGCCGTGAGAAGTTGCCATGTAGTTGCTCTCTCTTGATCAGTTGAAGGCCGTATCGCTCACGAGCGAAACAACCGCGTATATTGTGTCTCGTGCCGCAGGCTGGCGAGATCGGCGCGGAAGGTTGCGCTGCCGAGATCGTCCAGTGTCGCCTTCAGCGCCCGACTGGCGGTTGCGGCGACGGCGGCTTCCAGTTTCACCAGCACGCGCTGGCTGTCGGTCTGGCCGAGCGGAATGATCCGGCTGGCCGCCGAAATCCAGTTCGAGACCAGCGCATGCAGGAAGGCGTGCAGCGTCGGCGCAAGCGGCAGGCCGTGCAGCGCGGCGACGACGCCGACGGCGACGGGATAGACCAGCGGCGTGCGGCATGCCGCGACCATGGCATCCAGACCCTCGGCATCCCACGCCGCGCGGGAGATGTCGATGAAGGCGCGCCCCTGAGAGGTCGTCTCGAGCTGCCGTTCGCGCGACGGCACAAAGGCCGCGGCGAGCTCGGCGATATCGTTCAAGGACGCGTCTTCGCCGGCCGCGGCGGCGCGATAGGCATGGACCAGAAACGTCGCATCGCAAAAGCCGGAGCCGTCGCCGAGCATGGCATCGAGCCAATCGGCCAGCGTCGCCATGTCGGTGACGTCCCCCGCTTCGACCGCCCACTCGATGCCGCTGGAATAGGAGAAGCCGCCGACGGGAAAGGCCGGCGACAGCCACGTCATCAGCCGGTACAGCGCCGCCGCCTCGCGCTCGGCGAGGTCACCGTTACTGACCGGCTCATTTGTGGTCATGAGCATGCGTGTGGCCGTGGTGATGGTCGGGATGGTCGCAGTGCTCGTCATGATGATGGTGATCGTGCCCATGGTCATGTGCGGCATCGGAATGGTGGTCGTGGCCGTGATGATCATGCTGATCGTGGCCATGACCATGATCATGATGGTCGTGATCGTGGTGTCCGTGGTCGTCATGCCCGTGCGCATGGCGGGCCTCGGCATAGGCTCCGCCTTCGGGATCGAACGGCGCCTCGATCTCGACCACCCGCGCGCCAAGCCCCTTCACCATGGCTTCGATGACGTGGTCGCGGCGAATGCGCAAGGCCTTGGCCATGAGCTGCGTCGGCAGATGGCGGTTACCGAGGTGCCAGGCGACGCGGATGAGATGGTGCGGATCGTGGCCGCGGATCTCGAGCAGCGGCTCGGGTGCCGCGACCACTTCGACCAGCCTTCCGTCCTCCAGCACCAGCGCATCGCCGCCGCGCAGCGCGACGGCGTTCTCCAGATCGAGCAGGAATTCGAGACCCCGCGTCCCCGTCATCGCCATGCGACGGCGGTGTCGATCGTCGAAATCGAGCACGACCGTATCCGCCGGCGTTTCCGTGAAGCGGTGCTGTCCCTGAACCTGCGTCGCCCGGATCATGCGCTGTTACCTCGTCTCGACCTTCTCGGGCGTGATGACCTCGATCTTCGGCGGCGCTGCGAAGCATTTCACCGCGACACGGCCGAACGTCTTCATGTGCTCCTGGCCGCGATGCGGCACCAGCGCCTCGGCATTCTCCCACTGCTCGACGAACACCATCTTGGAGGGATCGGTGACGCTCTCGTGCAGATCGTAGGCGATATTGCCGGGTTCCTTCCGCGTCTCCTTGATGCAGGCGGTGGCGGCCGCAATGAATTCGGCGCGCGTTTCGGGCTTGATGGTCAGGGTGGCAACGACGTAGATCACGAGAAATCCTCCCGGCTTTTCTTCTCAGGGTACGATACCGGGCGGGACATTAGACCAGCCGGGATCGAACGCAAAACCGGAAAAGCCGTTCCCGGACATGCAGTGATGCGCCCGGGACATGCGTTGAGGCGCTATTTCAGTACATGAAATATCGCTGCGCCATCGGCAGCACCTCGGCGGGCGGACAGGTCAGAAGCTCGCCGTCGGCACGCACCTCATAGGTCTCCGGATCGACCTCGATATTGGGCGTGGCGTCGTTATGGATCATGCTCTTCTTCGAGATCTTGCTGCGGGTGTTCTGGACCGCATAGAGCTTCTTCTCGATGCCGAGTTTTCGCGCCAGCCCACCGGTAATGGCTGCCTTTGAAGTAAACACCACCGAGGACGCCGTGCGCGCCTTGCCGAAGGCGCCGAACATCGGCTGATAATGCACTGGCTGCGGCGTCGGAATCGAGGCGTTCGGGTCGCCCATGGGCGCTGCGACGATCATGCCGCCCTTGACGATGCAATCCGGCTTGACGCCGAAGAAGGCCGGCGACCACAGCACGAGATCAGCGAGCTTGCCCTTCTCCACCGAACCGATCAGCTTCGACACGCCATGCGCGATCGCCGGATTGATCGTGTACTTGGCGATGTAGCGCTTCACGCGAAAATTGTCGTTGTCCTTGCCCTTGTCCTGCGGCAGCGACCCGCGCTGCTTCTTCATCTTGTCGGCGGTCTGCCAGGTCCGGATGATGACCTCGCCGAGACGGCCCATGGCCTGGGAGTCCGAGGACATCATCGAGAGCGCGCCGAGGTCGTGCAGGATGTCCTCGGCGGCGATGGTTTCCTTGCGGATGCGGCTTTCCGCGAACGCCAGATCTTCCGCGATCGAGGGATCGAGGTGGTGGCACACCATCAGCATGTCCAGATGCTCGTCGATGGTGTTGCGCGTGAACGGCCGCGTCGGATTGGTCGAGGACGGCAGCACGTTCTTCAAGCCGGCGATCTTGATGATGTCAGGGGCGTGACCACCGCCGGCACCTTCGGTGTGGAAGGCGTGGATGGTGCGGCCCTTGAACGCCTTGATGGTGTCCTCGACAAAGCCGGATTCGTTCAGCGTGTCGGAATGCAGCATGACCTGAATGTCGTAGTCGTCGGCCACCGACAGGCAATTGTCGATTGCGGCCGGTGTCGTGCCCCAGTCCTCGTGCAGCTTCAGCGCGCAGGCGCCGGCCTTGATCATCTCGACCAGCGCGGCTGGACGCGACGCATTGCCCTTGCCGGAGATGCCGAGATTGACCGGGAAGGCGTCGAACGACTGGATCATCCGCCCCATGTGCCAGGGGCCGGGCGTGCAGGTCGTGGCGAAGGTGCCGTGCGAGGGACCAGTGCCGCCGCCGAGCATCGAGGTGACGCCGGACATCAGCGCGTGCTCGATCTGCTGCGGGCAAATGAAATGGATGTGGCTGTCGAAGCCGCCGGCGGTGAGGATTTTCCCCTCACCCGCGATCACGTCGGTGCCGGGGCCAATGATGATGGTGACGCCCGGCTGGATATCGGGATTGCCGGCCTTGCCGATCGCCGAAATCATGCCCTCCTTGATGGCGACGTCGGCCTTGACGATGCCCCAATGGTCGACGATCAGCGCATTGGTGATGACGGTATCGGCCGCGCCCTGCTTGTTGGTGACCTGCGACTGCCCCATGCCGTCACGGATCACCTTGCCGCCGCCGAACTTCACCTCCTCGCCATAGATGGTGAAGTCCTTCTCGACCTCGATGATCAGATCGGTGTCGGCCAGCCGCACCTTGTCGCCGGTGGTCGGACCGAACATGTCGGCATAGACGGAACGCTTCATCTTGACGGACATCACAAGCCCCGTTTGCGTTTGAATTCCAATTCAGTGCTCACAGCGAGGCCCTCGCTGTTCGTACCATGTTGTCGAATGTCGTGTCGAGCCATGGGTTGCCGCCACGGCAGCCGGCGACGACCTGCTCGGCCCAACCGGTGTAGTCGGCGAGGTCGTCGCGCTCCTCAGCGGTCGGATCGGAATGAATGCGCGCGCCGATATTGCTGACCTTGTCGGCGATCTTGATCAGTTTTGCGCTTGCCGATTTCTTCGGCGCATCGACCACCTGCAGACGTCGCCGCTCGGCCTTCGGCAAGCTCATATCGTCGGTGCATTCGACGACGAGAGAGGCGACACGGTCGGAGAATCTTTGCGCGAGCTCTTCGCGCGTGGTCTCGGTGTCCTCGATCACATCGTGCAGCCAGCCGGCCGCGACGAGCTCGGCGTCGGCCCCATCGGTCGCGGCCGCCAGCAGGTTCGCGACCTCCGCGAGATGGTTGATGTAAGGCTCATTCCCCCGCCCCTTGCGCGCCATGCCATTGTGCCGGCGCGCAGCCAGCTCAGCAGCTTCCGAGATGAGGCGGACGGCGGAGAGCATGCCTCACAGCTTCCCCATCACATCGCCACGAAAACCGTAGATCGTCTTCTTGCCGGCGAGCGCGACGAGCTGGACGTCGCGGGTCTGGCCGGGTTCGAAGCGGACGGCGGTGCCGGCGGCGATGTCGAGGCGCATGCCGCGGGACTTCTTGCGGTCGAACTTCAGCGCCGGGTTGGTCTCGAAGAAATGGTAGTGCGAGCCGACCTGGATCGGGCGGTCGCCGGTGTTGGCCACCGTCAGCGTCACGGTCTTGCGGCCGGCATTGAGCTCGATCTCGCCGTCCTGGATGAAGAGTTCGCCGGGGATCATGCGTCTTACCCCTATCGGATCGGTTCGTGCACGGTGACGAGCTTGGTGCCGTCAGGGAACGTCGCCTCGACCTGGATGTCGTGGATCATCTCGGGGATGCCAGGCATCACCTGATCGCGGGTCAGCACCTGCGCGCCGGATTGCATCAGCTCGGCGACGGTGCGGCCGTCGCGCGCTCCCTCGAGGATGAAATCGGAGATGATCGCGATCGCCTCGGGATGATTGAGCTTGACTCCACGGTCGAGCCTGCGGCGGGCCACGATCGCCGCCATCGAGATCAGAAGCTTGTCCTTTTCGCGGGGAGACAGATTCATGCGAAATCTCTTCCGTTCAACACTTGAATTCAGCCAGCCATCAATTCAGCCAGAGTCGCGGCAAGGCCGCACCGGTGCGCGCCAGCACGGCCATCATGTCGGCGCGCAAACGCGCCGCATCTTGGGCACAGAACCGCGCCATTGCAAAGCCATTCCAGGCCGAGATTCCGACCTCGCCCGCGAAACTATCCGATGCCTCACGAATGCGCTCGACCAGAGCCTCGTCGCCGGGCACGATCAGGGCCGTGCCGATCG
The DNA here is from genome assembly GCF_036924495.1 of Bradyrhizobium sp. AZCC 2230. Classification (NCBI taxonomy): domain Bacteria; kingdom Pseudomonadati; phylum Pseudomonadota; class Alphaproteobacteria; order Hyphomicrobiales; family Nitrobacteraceae; genus Bradyrhizobium; species Bradyrhizobium sp. AZCC 2230. The sequence continues at coordinate 5,328,184 of NZ_JAZHRS010000001.1, forward strand.
CAGCACCCGCCTTGGCAACCGCCGATCGCGCGAGCTTTGCGCCGATATTGCCGTCGAGCCTGATCGTCTCGGCAAAGACCAGCCTGCCGCCACGGCGCAACCGCCAGCGGTCGACGAATTCGCCCTGCTCCATGCGCTCGCCCATGGCGGTGCGGCCGAATACGACAATTTCACAAAGCAGGAGCGAGGCGGCATCATCGAGTTCGATGTCGAAGCGGCGATGAACCCGGGCGCGATCGAACAGGATCGTCTCCTGCGGCAACCAGCCGAGATGCGCGCCGGCCGCAACCTTCAAGCAAATATTGAGCTGCGCTGCCGCGCCCGGCGCGCGATAGACCTTTTCCGCGGCCGCCGTGGTCAGCGTCAAACGCGCAGCGTCGGCGGCCGAGATCTCGATGTCGAAGCGATCGCCGCCGGCGACGCCGCCGGCCGTGTTGATGAACACGCCGGACAGGCCGTCATCCTCCGGCGAGGGGAAGCGCACGCGGAGCGAGCCGGATTCATGCAAAGAGCCGCGCCGCGTCACGCCGTCGCGGGCGTGCACGTCGAAGCGCACCGCGCCACGGGCACGATTGGCTTCGAACACCGAAGATGTCGCCAAAGATGTGACCAAGGCGTCGCTGCGCATCCGTCTCCCCCAGCCGGCCGCGGCAGGATTTTTGTAGTCTACAATTTCCCGGCTTACAGCGCCATCTGGCGGCTGATCTCGCTGGCGTCGAGATTGGAGCGGTCGCAGGTGAACTTCACCGCGCCGCGATCCATCACCGCGAAACTGTCGCCGAGCTCGCAGGCAAAGTCGAGATATTGTTCGACCAGCACGATGGCGATGTTGCCGAGGTTGCGCAAGTAGGAGATGGCCCGGCCGATGTCCTTGATGATCGAGGGCTGGATCCCCTCGGTCGGCTCGTCGAGCAATAGCAGCTTCGGCCGCATCACCAGCGCACGCCCGATCGCCAGCTGTTGCTGCTGGCCGCCGGAGAGATCGCCGCCGCGCCGGCCGAGCATGGACTCCAGCACCGGAAACAACGAGAACACGTCGTCCGGGATGTGCTTGTCCTCGCGCTTGAGCGGGCCGAAGCCGGTCTTGAGGTTCTCCTCGACCGTCAGAAGCGGAAAGATCTCGCGGCCCTGCGGTACGAAGCCGATGCCTTTGCGCGCCCGCTCATAGGGCTTGAGGCCCGTGATGTCGCTGCCGTCGAACACAATCGCGCCCGAGGAGATCGGATATTGCCCGACCATGGCGCGCAACAGCGAGGTCTTGCCGACGCCGTTACGCCCGAGCACGCACGTCACCTTGCCCGGCTCGGCCGCGATCGAGACGCCGCGCAGCGCCTGGGCCGCGCCGTAGTAGAGATTGATATCTTTCACATCCAGCATCTTCGGTGCCTCTTGGCGAGTAGCGAGTGGCGAATAGCGATGGCCGGCCGACCTCTCCCTATTCGCTACTCCCTATTCGCCACTCGCGGTTCCCTGCTATCGTCCCAAATACACTTCGATGACCCGCTCGTTCGACGAGACCTGGTCGATGGTTCCTTCGGCGAGCACCGTGCCTTCGTGCAGGCAGGTGACCTTGACCCCGAGCTCGCGCACGAACGTCATGTCGTGCTCGACCACCATGACCGTATGGGTCTTGTTGATCTCCTTGAGCAGCTCGGCGGTGAGATGCGTCTCGACGTCAGTCATCCCTGCGACGGGTTCGTCGACAAGAAGCAGTTTTGGATCCTGCGCCAGCAGCATGCCGATCTCGAGCCATTGCTTCTGGCCGTGGCTGAGGCTGCCGGCGAGGCGGTTGCGGGCGTCAGTGAGGCGGATCGTCTCCAGCACCTTGTCGATACGCTCCGACTCCGCCCTGCTGCCGCGCCAGAAGAGCGTGCCCTTGACGCTGTGATCGACATTGAGCGCGAGCAGGAGGTTGTCGTGCACGGTCTGGCTTTCGAACACCGTCGGCTTCTGGAATTTGCGGCCGATGCCAAGCTCGGCGATGCGGGTCTCGTCCAGCCGCGTCAGGTCGGTGACGCCGTCGAACAGGACGGTGCCCTCGTCCGGCTTGGTCTTGCCCGTGATGATGTCCATCATCGTGGTCTTGCCGGCGCCGTTCGGGCCGATGATGGCGCGCATCTCGCCGGGCGCGAGCGTCAACGACAGATTGTTGATGGCGTGGAAGCCGTCGAACGAGACGTGCACGCCGTCGAGATAGAGCATCGCGGAGGTCGCGCGGGTATCCATGACGTTCATGACCGCTACTCCGCCATCTTCGGTTCGGTGACGCCGTCTTCGGCCGCCGCGCTCGCCGCGACTGGGCGTTTCTCTCTCGACGCTTCCCGCCAGGCATTGAAGGTGCCGACGATGCCCTTGGGCAGCAGCAGCGTCACCAGGATGAACAGCGCACCCAGCATGAACAGCCAGTACGGCGCCAGCACGCCGGAGGTGAAGAAGGTCTTGGCATAGTTGACGACGATGGCGCCGAGCGCCGCGCCGACCAGCGTGCCGCGGCCGCCGACCGCGACCCAGATCACCGCCTCGATCGAATTGCCCGGTGCGAATTCGCTCGGGTTGATGATGCCGACCTGCGGCACGTAGAGCGCGCCGGCGACGCCGGCCATGCAGGCCGACAGCGTGAACACGAACAGCTTGTAGGATTCGACGCGGTAGCCGAGGAAGCGGCTGCGCGATTCCGCATCCCGGATCGCGATCAGCACCTTGCCAAGCTTGGAGGACACGACCGCGCGGCAGATCAGAAAGCTGACGATCAGGCCGAGACAGCTCAGCATGAACAGGGCGCCGCGCGTACCTTCGGCCTGCACGTTGAAGCCAAGGATATCCTTGAAGTCGGTCATGCCGTTGTTGCCGCCGAAGCCGAAATCGTTGCGGAAGAAGGCGAGCAGCAGCGCATAGGTCATCGCCTGCGTGATGATCGACAGATACACGCCGGTGACACGGGAGCGGAAAGCGAGCCAGCCGAAGCAGAAGGCGAGCAGGCCGGGCACGAACAGCACCATCAGCGCCGCGAACCAGAACATGTCGAAGCCGTGCCAGTACCACGGCAATTTCGAGTAGTTCAGGAACACCATGAAATCGGGCAAGATTGGATTGCCGTAGACGCCGCGGGTGCCGATCTGCCGCATCAAATACATCCCCATGGCGTAGCCGCCGAGCGCGAAGAAGGCACCGTGGCCAAGCGAGAGGATGCCGCAATAGCCCCAGATCAGGTCGATCGACAGCGCGAGGATGGCGTAGCAGACATACTTGCCCCAGAGCGCGACGAGGTAGGTCGGCACCTGAAAGAACGAGCCGGCGGGCAGCAACAGGTTGGACAGCGGGATCAGCACGCCCAGCGCGGCAACAACCGACAGGAATATCGTTGCGCCGCGGTCCAGCGATCGCGTGAGCATGTGAGGGGTCATGCTTCCACCGCACGGCCCTTGAGCGCGAACAGGCCGCGCGGCCGCTTTTGAATGAACAGGATGATCAGAACCAGGATCGCGATCTTGCCGAGCACGGCGCCGGCGACCGGCTCCAGGAATTTGTTGGCGATGCCGAGCGTGAAGGCGCCGACCAGCGTGCCCCAGAGATTGCCGACCCCGCCGAACACCACGACCATGAAACTGTCGATGATGTAGCTCTGGCCGAGATTGGGGCTGACATTGTCGATCTGCGACAGCGCCACGCCGGCGATGCCGGCGATGCCCGAGCCGAGCCCGAAGGTCAGCGCGTCGACGCGCGAGGTGGCGATGCCCATCGAGGCCGCCATGCGACGGTTCTGCGTCACCGCGCGCATCTCGAGCCCAAGCGCAGTGTAGCGCAGCATCGCGAGCAGGATCATGAACACCGCGAGCGTGAAGACGAGGATCCAGAGCCGGTTATAGGTGATGGTGATCTGGCCGAGATCAAACGCGCCGCTCATCCAGGAGGGGTTGCCGACCTCACGGTTGGTCGGGCCGAACATGGTGCGCACCGCCTGCTGCAGAACCAGCGACAGACCCCAGGTCGCAAGCAGCGTCTCCAGCGGCCGGCCATAGAGGAAGCGGATGATGCTGCGCTCGATCAGCACGCCGATGGCACCGGCGACGAGGAAGGCGAGCGGCACGGCGATCAGCAGCGAATAGTCGAACAGAGCGGGATAGCGGGTGCGGATCACCTCCTGCACCACGAAGGTGGTGTAGGCACCGATCATCACCATCTCGCCATGGGCCATGTTGATGACGCCCATCACGCCGAAGGTGATGGCGAGCCCGATCGCGGCGAGCAGCAGCACCGAACCGAGCGACAGCCCGTACCAGGCATTCTGCACCGAGGACCAGACCGCGAGCGAACTCTGAATCGAGCTGATGGCGCTCGCAGCAGCCTTCGCGACGGAGGGCGGTTGGTCGGTGCCGATGTCGGACAGCAGCGCCAGCGCTTCCTGATCGCCGCGCGCCTTGATGGTGGCGACGGCCTCGAGCTTCTGCACTTCGGTGGCGTCGGACTTGAACAGCAAAATGGCCGCGCGCGCTTCACCGAGCGCGGTCTTGACCGATTTGTTGGTTTCCTTGGCGAGCGCGCCTTCAACCGGCTCGAGCGCGGTCTCCTCATGCGACTTGAAGACGGACTGCGCGGCCTGGAGTCGCGCGCCGAGATCGGGCGACTGCAGCGTCAGGCTGCCGAGCGCAGCATCGACGCTGCGGCGCAGGCGGTTGTTGAGGCGGACGGCGCTGGCGCTGTCGGGCACGCTGGCCACGGGCTCGCCGGTCGCGGCATCAATCGACTTGCCGTCGGTGCCGGTGACGTAAACCTTCTTGCTGTCCGGATCGGCCATGAGACGGCCGTCCTGGAGCGCGCTGATGATGGGAAAGGCAAGCTTGTTGCCGCTGCTGGCGACCACGCCGATCGCTTCGTCCGTATCGGAGTAATCGTCGTTGGCAAATTTGGCGACCGCATCTTCGAACGGACCGGCAAAGGCCGGCAGTGCGAACGCGATCAGGAATAGCGAGAGGACAAAGCTGCAGAGACGAGCGGATAAATTGGTTGGCACTGTGGATCATCCCGGCAGAAGTGGGGAGAAGGCGGCGGAATAGCCGTCTTCTCCCATTGTGCAGTCGAATGTCAGATCCGGATCAGGAGCCGGAGCCGAGGCACTTGTTGGTCTTGGTGTTGAAGTTGCCGCACTTCTTGCCGACCCAATCGCCGATCAGGTCCTTGGAGCCGTCGAGCTCCTTCGACCAGGCGTCGCCCGCGACGAGACCCGGGGTCTTCCAGACCACGTCGAACTGGCCGTTGCCCTTGATCTCGCCGATGAACACCGGCTTGGTGATGTGGTGGTTCGGCAGCATCTTCGAGGTGCCACCGGTCAGGTTCGCAGCCTCGATGCCGGGAAGCGCATCGATCACCTTGTCCGGATCGGTCGACTTCACCTTCTCGACGGCCTTGATCCACATGTTGAAGCCGATCACGTGGGCTTCCATCGGATCGTTGGTCGTGCGCTTCGGGTTCTTGGTGTAGGCCTGCCAGTCCTTGATGAACTTCTCGTTCGCGGGGGTCTTGATCGACTCGAAGTAGTTCCAGGCGGCGAGATGGCCGACCAGCGGCTTGGTGTCGATGCCGGCGAGTTCTTCCTCACCCACCGAGAACGCGACCACCGGGATGTCCTTCGCCTTGATGCCCTGGTTGCCGAGCTCCTTGTAGAAGGGGACGTTGGCATCGCCGTTGATGGTCGAGACCACCGCCGTCTTCTTGCCGGCCGAGCCGAACTTCTTGATGTCGGCCACGATCGTCTGCCAGTCGGAGTGACCGAACGGCGTGTAGTTGATCATGATGTCTTCCTGGGCGACACCCTTGGACTTCAGGTAGGCTTCCAGGATCTTGTTGGTGGTGCGCGGATAGACGTAGTCGGTGCCCGCGAGCACCCAGCGCTTCACCTTCTCGTCCTTCATCAGATAGTCGACGGCCGGGATCGCCTGCTGGTTCGGCGCCGCACCGGTGTAGAACACGTTACGCTCGGACTCCTCGCCCTCGTACTGAACGGGGTAGAACAGGATGTTGTTGAGCTCCTTGAACACCGGCAGCACGGACTTGCGCGACACCGAGGTCCAGCAGCCGAACACGACCGAGACCTTGTCCTTGGTGATCAGCTCGCGCGCCTTTTCGGCGAACAGCGGCCAGTTCGAGGCGGGGTCGACGACGACGGCCTCGAGCTTCTTGCCGAGCACGCCGCCCTTCTTGTTCTGCTCGTCGATCAGGAAAAGGATGGTGTCCTTCAGCGTGGTTTCGCTGATGGCCATGGTACCGGAGAGGGAGTGCAGGACGCCGACCTTGATGGTGTCGTCCGCGGCTTTGGCACCGGAAATGGACGCCAGACCGAGCATCAGTCCGGTGGTCGCGGCGAGAACGCCGCGGCGGCTAAATGACGCCGCTATATCGTGAATGGATTTGGTAGGCATGGATGTATCATCTCCCTGACGCAGACGTGAAAAACGCTGCGAAACGGCCCCACGGCCGCCTGCGATTAACGGAATCGCAAGAACCATGCCATGGGCTGAGCACCTGCCAAGTGATTGGTCAGTCTAGACAATTTCGCCGCAATCAAACTTTAGCCGCAGTCTGATTGCTCAAAACTTGGGCGAATAAAATGTATGCTTATGCGGCAGCCAGTTTATTTTTTGAGCAAAATGCCGCTACTGGCTAAAATTCCGGCATAACTATTTTTGCACTGCAATCGACGCCAGGTGAACGCCTGCCTTGAAACCGCCGCGTCAATGTTCCATATGACGCAGGAGATCGCTTGCGAATCGAGCGGTCGTTGCGAGCCGCGTGTTCTTAAGCCCTCTACGGGCGTCTGGCTTGCCCCATATCTCCCAAGCCATCCGACACCCCAAACACGCAGGTGTCTTCTCGACACCCCTTTGCGCGTGCCCCGCTGATTACGCCGGGCGCCCGCTTTTGACATGAAAAGAGCCCCTCTTTTGACTTCCTTTCAGGACTTCGGCCTCGCCGAACCCATCGCACGTGCGCTCGCAGAAGAGAATTACGTCACCCCCACCCCCATCCAGGCCCAGACGATTCCCACGGCGCTGACCGGCCGCGACGTCGTCGGCATCGCCCAGACCGGCACCGGCAAGACCGCGTCCTTTGCGCTGCCGATCCTGCATCGCCTGCTGGAGAACCGCATCAAGCTGCAGCCCAAGACCTGTCGTGTGCTGGTGCTGTCGCCCACCCGCGAGCTTTCGGGGCAGATCCTCGACAGCTTCAACGCCTATGGCCGCCACATCCGCCTGTCCTCGACGCTCGCCATCGGCGGCGTGCCGATGGGCCGTCAGGTCCGCTCATTGATGCAGGGCGTCGAGGTGCTGGTCGCCACCCCCGGTCGCCTGCTCGACCTCGTGCAGAGCAACGGGCTGAAGCTTGGCAGCGTCGAATTCCTCGTGCTCGACGAGGCCGACCGCATGCTCGACATGGGCTTTATCAACGACATCCGCAAAATCGTCGCCAAGTTGCCGATCAAGCGGCAGACGCTGTTCTTCTCGGCCACCATGCCGAAGGACATCGCCGAGCTCGCCGACTCCATGCTGCGTGATCCCGCCCGCGTCGCGGTGACCCCGGTCTCTTCGACCGTGGAGCGCATCCAGCAGCGCATCATCCAGGTCGACTTCTCGGCCAAGCCGGCGTTTCTCGCCAAGCTACTGAAGCAGGAGCAGGTCAACCGCGCGTTGGTCTTTACCCGCACCAAGCACGGCGCCGACAAGGTCGTAAAGACGCTTGAGAAGGCCGGTATCGCCGCCAGCGCCATCCACGGCAACAAGTCGCAGAACCATCGCGAACGGACGTTAGCCCAGTTCCGCACAGGCGAGATCCGCACGCTGGTCGCCACCGACATCGCTGCCCGCGGTATCGATGTCGACGGTATCACCCACGTCATCAATTTCGACCTGCCCAACGTGCCCGAGACCTATGTGCACCGCATCGGCCGCACCGCGCGGGCCGGCGCCGAAGGCACCGCGATTTCGCTGGTCGCCGGCGGCGAGGAGCTCAGCTATCTCCGCGACATCGAGCGGCTGATCAAGGTGGCACTGCCGCGCGAGGATCTGCGCACCGATGCCGGCCGCCGCGATGCGGGCGCTCCCCCGCAGCAGCAGCAACGGCAGGGTCGCCCCGGCCGCCCAGGCCAGCGCCCGCAAGGCGCAAGGCCTGGTGAGGGACGCCACGGCGACGGCCGACGTGGTGACGAAAGGCGCAGCGACGGACGGCATAGCGCCGGCAAGCAGGGCGACGGAAGGCCCGGCGAAGGTCGGCATGTTGACGGACGGCCTGGCAATAGCCAGAAGGTCTCCAAGGGATCTCGCCCCCAAAGGTCTGGTGGCAAGTCGCACTCTTCGTCAAACGACCGACCGGAGCAGCGTTCCGCGCATAGCGCGGGCAAGCCTGATGGGATACAAGGCGTTGCCTTTTTGCGCCGCGAGAGTCGGCCGATGGGCCAACCGACCCGCAAACCCTATTCGCACTAGCCGTCCACGACCTGGAGAAATTCATGGCTAAGGAAGAGCTGATCCAGTTCGAAGGACTGGTCACCGAAATCCTCCCCGACGCGCGCTACCGCGTGCAGCTCGACGCCGGGCACGAGATCGTCGCCTACACCGCCGGCAAGATGAAGAAGAACCGCATCAAGACGCTGGCGGGAGACCGTGTGACGGTGGAGATGTCGCCCTACGACCTCGAAAAGGGCCGGCTGATTTTCCGCCACAAGGACGAACGCCCCAGTGGCGTGGGTGGACCTCCCCGTCCCGGACAGCGCGGCGGTCAGTTCCGCCGCCGCTAATCAGTTTCGCGCGCAAGCGCGGAACTAAAATGCTGGCCTGTATGCTGATCCGCCGCGCAAATCGCGGCGGATCAAAAAATCGTGCGCGTCAGGATTGTTTTGGTGCCTTATTTCCAATAAAATCCGCTAATCGATTTTCGGCCGGACGACATTAGCATCCACCGGTACAGCCGGTTCAGACACGCTGACGACCCTTCCAGAAATTCGATCTAACCTGCCTGCGCAAGCGGGCTCTTACATTGTGTATCTGAGAAGGAACTACCCCCGTGAGCATGGGAACCGTGAAGTGGTTTAACGCAACCAAGGGCTTTGGCTTCATCCAGCCCGACGATGGCGGCAAGGACGTATTCGTTCACATCAGCGCCGTCGAGCGCGCCGGCCTCGGCTCGCTGCGCGAAGGCCAGAAGATCTCCTACGAGATCGTCGCCGATCGCCGGTCCGGCAAGTCGGCTGCCGACAACCTCCGCGACGCAGGCTGATCTCTAGCGCGCGCGCTCTCGAGCCGCGCCCTGATCAGCGCGCGCGCACCGAACGACGAAAAAGGCCGTGCGGGATGCACGGCCTTTTTTATGCGGTATTGACGAGCTCGCCCGGGATCCAGCTTCAGCAGGACGCCGGAACGCCACCATAGGCAACGCAAGTGACTTGTCGCGGCCGCGTATAAGAGACATCGCTCAGCGTGACGCCCGTCTTCAGGACGTATTTGACGGGAGCCGTGTAAATGTAGCTCACCTGGCTGAAGATGAGATAGGTCGACGGAATCAGGAGCGTCGACGGAATCATCGACGTGACCGTGGTGTTGGCCGTCAGTGTCGGCGGCGGAGCCGTCAGACTGGCCTGCGTCGCTCCGCTCGCAATGACGGCGGACTTGCTCCATTGAATCTTGGCGATGCTGTTTGCATCGATATAGATCTGGGCGATCGTGCCGTTCACGAGCGTATTGTCGTACGGCGTGATGATCGACATGCTCGCCGTGAACGTGTTCTGGAGGTTGGTGTCGGTCACCGTCCCGGAAGACTGCGACGTCAGATCGGACAGAGTTCGCGCAATCAACGTCACCTTGCGGTCGACAGCCACCGCGGATGAGAGCTCGACGGTGCCGAAGAACATCACGAGCATCACCGGCACGATCACCGCGAACTCGGTCGCCGCGAGGGCGTTGTTGTCTGCGCGGAATTTGCCTGCAGAGATTCGGCCAGCTTGCAAGATTTTCACGATCGCCTGCATGGTTCTGCTCAAATCCGATGGTCCTAGTAGGGCTCGTTCTGGAATGCGGCCGTCGCAACGAGAAGCCGTGTATTGTTGGTGGTGCTACAGGCCAAATTGAAGCCAAGCCCGGTCACGAACAGCGGCCATTTGTAATAGAGCCGCACCACGACGACTTGCCCGGAGCTGCCGGGATTGTACCCCGTCGTGGTGGGATCGAAGTTGCAGGCGGTGTAGTTGCCGAGCGTGACCGACGAGAAGTCCGAATAGCTCTGGACGTCGACGCTGAGACTGTTGCAGTCGAACAGCGCCGGAATCTGCGCACAGACATAGGTCTTGAACGTCGCCTGGGTGCACGGCGTGGCCACGGAGTTCACCGCACAGTTCGTCACTGAACCGGACTGCGCCTGCCCGGTCAGGACGACGCGAGCAGAGCTCTGCGTGATGGTCTCGAGCACCTGGCTCGCGAAGAACATCAGCGCGACCTCGATGATCGCGAACAACAGCCCGAAGAAGATCGGCGCAACCAGCGCGAACTCGACCGCTGCGGACCCGCGGCGATTGCCGCGAAACCGGCGCAACGCTGTCCGGAGCGTGAACCTCGAAGGTGCGGGCGATGGCATCGCGTGAAATTCCCCAGCGGCAGCGATCTCTGCCCCGATCAGTACCGGAAACTGATTGTTTAAGTGTTTCAGACAATCCGCACCGGCCGGACCGAGTCGTTAAGATCGGGTTAACCACGCCGGCCCGCGGACGCGCGGAGAACAGAAAACCCGGCGCACGCGACAGCGTCGCGCGGGACCGCATGGTCCCGCCCGTCGACATTTCGGCTGATCTCGCTAGTTCGTCTTGGCAGCCGCAGCACCGCTGCCGCTGGCGTTGCCGCTCAGCGTCCCGGCCTGACTCATCGTGGCGCTGAAGTAACCGTCGCTGTCGCCGAGCGTGACGCGGCGCTGGCAGATCGGCAGGCAGCTATAGGACTCTCGCTCGACCCCGCGATAGACTGTGACGAGGCGGTCGCTCGGGCCTTCGACCTGGATCTGCCGATCGACCAGGATCTCGCCGCCGCGGTCGAGCGCGATGAAGTTGGTGGCGCCGTAACCCTTGCCGGTCACGACGATCATTCCGCCGGGCTGCAGCGTCACGTCGGCGATCAGGGGATTCCCGACCACGATCGTTGCCACCTTGCCGGGCAGCCGCACGAGCTTGGCCTGGTCGACATTGACCGCGATGGTATCGGCGGTGGGCTCGGCAAGGCCGATGGCCGGCGAAGCCAGCACGGCAGCTGCAGCCAGAAGACAGATGCGCGCATGACGGCGCAGGAACTCTTTACGCATACTCTTACCCCGGGACGTCACAAACCGGCAGAATCGATCAGGAAGCGGAGCCGGCGCCCGACCCGGTTAACCTGCCTGTAATTCGTGAACGTTCCGCAAACTCGGCAGGTATTGTTTGAACGGAGTGGCGTTTTGTCGCCCCGGCGCCGGACGAGTCCTATTGGCGGAACGGATAAGCAAGCTGGCCGCCGATCTCCTTCGGCATCGTCGCTTCGTCCTTGCCGTAATCCTGCGGCAGCTCGCCTTTCGGCATGCGGAAGGTCCCGAACAGCACGTCCCAGATCGGGAAGGTGCCGGCAAAATTGGTGTCGCCGCCCTCCTCGAGCGAGGTGTGGTGCCAGCGGTGGAACACCGGCGTCGCCAGCACATATCTGAATGGCCCGAAGGTCCAGTTCAAATTGGCGTGCACGAAGGCCGAATGGAAAGTCGTGAACGGGCCGACCCAGATCATCACGTTCGGCGAAATGCCGGCCATCAGCAGCACGACGTCGACGCCGATGGTGCCGAGCATCAGATTGACCGGATGGAAGCGGGCCGCCGAGATCCAGCTGATCTCCTCGGAGGAGTGATGGATCGCATGATATTTCCAGAACCCGCCGCCGTGAAACAGCCGGTGCAGCCAGTACAGCATGAAGTCGGCCAGGACCAGGAACAGCACGCCCTGCACCCAGAGCGGCAGCTGCGACAGCGGGCCGTGGCCATTGTCGTAGAAGGCGATCAGCTCGTCGGCGTCGTGGATGTTGAAGACGACGCCGGCGGTGACGATCAGGAGTCCGATCCGCATGGTGCGGGCGAACACCGGAACGAAGAACCAGTAGCAGATGTCGGTCACGATCTCGCGCTTGCGCCACCACGCCAGACCGGCATTGCAGGCCCAGAAGTGTTCGAGCACGGTGAAAACCACCGCGAGCATGAGCGTGACGGGGATCACCTTCTGAATGGTGTCGCCGAGCATCAGGGCGACTTGCATGGGTAGGCTCGACATCATCGCTTCTGTTCCACTCTGCTGATCTCTCTTACGCCTACTCCGCGAAATTTAAGGGAGGATGAAGTTGACGGCGCGTTCGCAACTGGAATGAATCGAGACAGCGGCCTTAAGGCGAAATTCACTCTGGCCAAAAGCATCGCGCGAGGCGCGGGTTTGACCGATCGAATTAACTCTACCGAAAGAGCTCGGATCACATGGTCGTCGTGTCAAGACAGCGCCGATCGAGGCGACCTCACCCAGATGGAGTTTAGTTCATGATGAACCTGATTGCGCGTTTCGCGAAGGATGAATCCGGCGCCACCGCCATCGAATACGGTCTGATCGCCGCCGGCATCGCGCTGGCCATCATCACCGTCGTCAACAGCCTCGGCACCACGCTGAACGCCAAGTTCGGCTCGATCAGCTCCTCGCTGAAGTAAGCCGACCGGCAGACGATGGCAAAAGCCCCGGACCTCCGGGGCCTTTGTTTTTTTTGGACAGTGCGAGTTCCAGTGGCGTTGCGTAAGCACAGAACCGATGCCGCGGTTGCGGCGAACGAGGCGGACACGGCGCGAGGCGAGGCGTCGGCCTATTGGGTCTGCCTTGCGCTGCTGCTCGCCGTGATCACGCTCGCGATGCGCATCGCCAGCATGTGGTGAGCCTTCTGGCGCCGGATGACCGACTCCGAGACTGCGGCTGTTGTCGGTTTGTTTAGCACTGCCCCCTAGCATGCGCCGACGCCCCGATCCGGGCGACAGACCCAGGCCTCAAGACGCAGCCCATGATCCTCGACCTCGCGCGCCTTCTGCTCTTCCCGGCCTTGATGGCGTTCGCAGCCGCCAGCGATCTCTTCACCATGACGATCTCGAACCGCGTCTCGCTGGCGCTGGTGGCAGGTTTCTTCGTGCTCGCCTTTGCCGGTGGCATGGCACCTTACGAGATGCTGAGCCATGTCGGCGCCGGCGCGCTGCTCCTCGTCGTGGCCTTCACGTGCTTTGCGATGGGCTGGATGGGCGGCGGCGACGCCAAGGTCGCAGCTTCCGTGGCGCTCTGGTTCGGCTTCGGTCCATTGATGGACTTCCTGCTCTACGCTTCGCTGTTCGGCGGCGCGCTGACGCTGCTCCTGCTCCAGTTCCGGCAATGGCCGTTGCCTTACGGGCTTGCCGGCCAGGCCTGGCTCGCGCGGCTCCACGACAAGCAGACCGGTATTCCCTACGGCATCGCGCTCGCGCTTGGCGCGTTGATGGTCTACCCCGAGACCGAATGGGTGAAAGCGATCGACCTCGCGCACCTCGCGCTGCGCTGAACGTTCCGGATAAACCCGGCGTTAAGCCGATTTAGATACGCCTCATTAACCATGCTTTGACGAATAGCTGGTCAACTGCCGATTACGGCGGCGGAAGCGTCGCGGCGTTCTGTGGAAAGTGAAGCGTATGAATAGGGCACGCATAGTCGTCCTGACGGTCGCCATCTGCGCCGGCGGCATCGCCGCGTATCTGGCGAGCGGCTCGGACTCTGCGCCGCCTCCAGCGGCTCCGGTCGCGCAGCTTCCCACCACCGACGTGCTGGTCGCCAAGAACGACATCGGCCTCGGGCAGACCGTAAAGCCGGAAGACGTGCAGTGGCAGACCTGGCCGACCGCGACCGCCAGCGCCGCCTTCATCCGCCGCAACGAGCGCCCCGACGGCGCGACCCAGGTCACCGGCTCGATTGCGCGCGCCCCCTTCATCCAGGGTGAGCCGATCCGCGACCAGAAGCTGGTCAAGGCTGACGGGTCCGGCTTCATGGCTGCGATCCTGCCGAGCGGCATGCGCGCCATCTCCACCGAAATCTCGCCGGAGACCGGCGCGGGCGGCTTCATCCTGCCGAACGATCGCGTCGATGTGCTGCTGACGCGCCGCCTCAAGAACCCGGACCAGACCGCCGGCGCCCAGGATATCGTCACGTCCGAGGTCATTCTGGTCAATGTCCGCGTGCTCGCCATCGACCAGGCGCCGAAGGAGAAGGACGGCCAGAACGCGGTGGTCGGCAAGACCGTGACGCTGGAACTCAATTCCGCACAAACCCAGCTGCTTTCCTCGTCCCGCCAGGCTGGAACGCTGTCGCTCGCGCTGCGCAGCATTGCCGACGTCAAGATGAGCGAGATCACGCTCGATGAATCCGCGCAGAAGCGCGATGGCGTTTCGATCATTCGCTACGGCATTCCGACCCAGGCGGCAAAGGCACGATGAGGACAGTCGATATGAAATGCAGGGCAGATCTGGCGACGATGCGGACCTCGATGGTTCGCGCCCTGTCGTTCTCGGCCGCTCTCGCGCTGACGCTCAACCCCGCGCTGACGCCCGTGATCGCGGCAGATTACCGTCCCGCGGCGCCGGTTGCAGCCGACGGCCAGATGAATGCGCGTTTCCTCTCGCTCGGCGTCGGCAAGTCGATCGTGATCGACCTGCCGCGCGACATCAAGGATGTGCTGGTTGCCGATCCCAAGATCGCCAACGCGGTGGTCCGCTCGTCGCAGCGCGCCTACATCATCGGCGCCACGGTCGGCCAGACCAACATCGTGTTCTTCGATTCCGCCGGCCAGCAGATCGCCGCCTATGACATCGCGGTCAAGCGCGACCTCAACGGCGCGCGTGCGGCGCTGAAGCAAATCCTGCCCAATGCCGACATCCAGATCGACGGTCTCGGCGACGGCGTCGTCCTGACCGGGACTGCGGCCAACCCGCTCGAAGCGCAGCAGGCCAACGACCTCGCCGCACGCCTCGCCGGCGGCCCCGAAAAGGTAGTGAATTCGATCGTGGTTCGCGGCCGCGACCAGGTGATGCTGAAGGTGACGGTCGCCGAAGTCGCGCGCACCGTCATCAAGCAGCTCGGCATCGACCTCACCGCGAACCTGAACTACGGCACCTCGGTGGTGAGCTTTTCCAACTCCAACCCGTTCACGGCGCTTGGTAAAAATCTCGTAGACAACAACGCTCTGACCACCAAGTTCGGCGCAACGCCGTCGGTGCAGGCCACCCTGCGCGCGATGGAAACCGCAGGTGTGATCCGGACGCTGGCCGAACCGAACCTGACCGCGATCTCCGGCGAGTCCGCGACCTTCATCGCCGGCGGCGAATTCCCGGTGCCGGCAGGCTATGCCTGCGATCCCACCACGCATGTCTGTACCACCCAGATCAGCTTCAAGAAGTTCGGCATCTCGCTCAACTTCACCCCCGTGGTGCTGACCGAGGGCAAGATCAGCCTGCACGTGATGACCGAGGTCTCGGAACTGTCGAACGAAAATGCGATCACGCTGTCGCAGGCCGTGACCTCGACCTCGGTCAACTCGCTGACGGTGCCGTCGATCAAGACCCGCCGCGCCGAGACCTCGCTGGAAATTCCCTCCGGCGGCGCGATGGCGATGGCCGGCCTGATCCAGCAGCAGACCAAGCAGGCGATCAGCGGATTGCCGGGGCTCATGCAGCTCCCGATCCTCGGCACGCTGTTCCGCAGCCGCGACTTCGTCAACAACACGACCGAGCTGGTCGTGATCGTGACGCCCTATGTCGTTCGCGCAGCGGCACCGAAGGACCTGTCGCGGCCGGATGACGGCTTCGCGGCGCCCGCGGATCCGCAGGCCGAACTGATCGGCAACATCAATCGCATCTATGGCGTGCCGGGCCGGACCGAGCCGGCAAAGAATTACCGCGGCACCTACGGCTTCATCACGGACTGATGGCGGAACGGGGACATAGTATGATCACAGCACGACCCCAGACCCGCTACCGCGCCGCCGGCCTCGGTGGCGCGCTCGTCGGTATCGCTCTCGCGCTCGGCGGCTGCCAGCACGACGAGGTGGCCACCGCTTCCATTCCCGACGATTACAAGCAGCGGCATCCGATCGCGATCGAGGAACAGAACCGTTCGATCGTCGTGTTCGTCGGTCACGCCCGCGGCGGCCTGACCGCAGCCCAGCGCGCCGACGTGATGGGCGTGGCCTCGGCCTGGATGCACGAGGGCACCGGCGCCATCCACATCGACGTGCCGTCAGGAACGCCGAATGCGCGTCCGGTGGCGGAATCGATGCACGAGATTCAGGCTATGCTGGCGGCGGCGGGCGTTCCCCCGCGCGGCATCATCGCCCGTCCCTACCAGCCGGAAGACAAACGCTTCCTGCCGCCGATCCGGCTGACCTATTCCAAGATCGCCGCGGTCGCGGGCCCCTGCGGCCTGTGGCCGGAGGATCTCGGCCCCTCGATGAAGAACAAGAGCTGGTTCGAGAACAAGGACTACTACAATTTCGGCTGCGCCTATCAGCGCAATATGGCGGCCATGGTCGACAATCCGTCGGACCTCGAGCAGCCGCGGTCTGAAACTCCGGCCTACACGGCGCGCCGCACGGCCGCCTTCGAGAAGTATCGCAAGGGAACTCCGACGGCAGTTGCCTATCCCGAGGCCGACAAGGCCAAACTCAGCGACACCGGCAAATGATCAACTACGCGCGCCAGACTCAAGAAGAGCAGCCGGAAGCCCCTGCGCCGGTCGACGAGCATATTGCGCCCGCGCCGCGCGTCTCGGTTCAGGCCTTCTGCGAAACCGTGGAGACTGCGGCCGCCGTGCAATCGGCCGGCGAGGATCGCCGTCTCGGCAAGGCCCATCTGAAGATCCAGATGGGCGGCATGGCGGCTGCGATCGAAGCTTATCGGTCTGCTCCCACTCCCAACGTGATCGTGCTCGAGAGCGACGCCCGCAACGATTTGCTGGCCGGGCTCGACCAGCTTGCCACGGTCTGCGACGCCGGCACCCGCGTGGTCGTGATCGGCCGCATCAACGACGTCATGCTCTATCGCGAGCTGGTGCGCCGCGGCGTCAGCGACTACGTGCTCGCGCCGGTTGGCGCGATCGACGTCGTGCGCTCGATCTGCAACCTGTTCTCGGCACCGGAAGCCAAGGCGGTCGGCCGCATCATTGCCGTGGTCGGCGCCAAAGGCGGCGTCGGCGCCTCCACCATCTCCCACAACGTCGCCTGGGCGATCGCGCGGGACCTCGCGATGGACGCAGTGGTCGCCGATCTTGACCTCGCCTTCGGTACCGCCGGGCTCGACTACAACCAGGACCCGCCGCAGGGCATCGCGGATGCCGTGTTCTCGCCCGATCGCGTCGATACCGCTTTCATCGACCGCCTGCTGTCGAAATGCACGGATCACCTCAGCCTGCTGGCGGCGCCGGCAACGCTCGACCGGGTCTATGATTTCGGCAGCGACGCCTTCGACTCGGTGTTCGACACGCTGCGCTCGACCATGCCCTGCATCGTGCTCGACATCCCGCATCAATGGTCGGGCTGGACCAAGCGCGCCTTGATCGGCGCCGACGACATCCTGATCGTGGCGGCGCCGGACCTCGCCAACCTCCGCAACGCCAAGAACCTGTTCGATCTCCTGAAGGCCGCGCGTCCCAACGACCGCCCGCCGCTGTACTGCCTGAACCAGGTCGGCGTTCCCAAGCGGCCCGAGATCGCGGCGGCCGAATTCGCCAAGGCGATCGAGAGCCAGCCGGTCGTCTCGATCCCGTTCGAGCCTCAGATCTTTGGGGCGGCCGCCAACAACGGCCAGATGATCGCGGAGATCTCCGCCAACCACAAGTCGATCGAGATGTTCCTCCAGATCGCCCAGCGCCTGACCGGCCGCAGCGAGACGAAGAAACAAAAGTCGTCCCTGCTTTCACCGCTGATTGAGAAGTTGCGGGGAAAATAGGCCGCCGCATGGAGTCGTTAAGTGTTCGGTAAGCGTAGCGGAACAGACACCGACCTTCGGGCACCCAAGCCCGGCGCCGTGTCGCCAGAGCCTGCCCCGGCTCCGGCGCCGACGGTGTCGCGCGCGCCGTCCCCGCCGGCCGTCGCCTCGCCGCCGCTCGCCCCTGCCCGGCCCGCGCCGGCCATGGAAAGCCGCCGCTCGGACAATTATTACGAGGTCAAGGCGACCATCTTCGGCGCGCTGATCGAGGCCATCGACCTCGCCCAGCTCGCCAAGCTCGATTCCGAGTCCGCGCGCGAGGAAATCCGCGACATCGTCAACGAGATCATCGCGATCAAGAACATCGTGATGTCGATCGCCGAGCAGGAAGAGCTGCTCGACGACATCTGCAACGACGTGCTCGGCTACGGTCCGCTCGAGCCGCTGCTGGCCCGCGACGACATCGCCGACATCATGGTGAACGGCGCCGGCACCGTCTTCATCGAAGTCAACGGCAAGATCCAGAAAACCGGCATCCGCTTCCGCGACAACCAGCAACTCCTCAATATCTGCCAACGCATCGTCAGCCAGGTCGGCCGGCGCGTCGACGAATCCTCGCCGATCTGCGACGCGCGCCTCGCCGACGGCTCCCGCGTCAACGCCATCGTGCCGCCGCTGGCGATCGACGGGCCCGCGCTCACCATTCGTAAGTTCAAAAAAGACAAGCTGACGCTGGATCAGCTGGTCAAGTTCGGCGCGATCTCGCCGGAAGGCGCGGAAATCCTCCAGATCATCGGACGCGTCCGCTGCAACGTGCTGATCTCCGGCGGTACCGGCTCGGGCAAGACCACGCTGCTCAACTGTCTGACCAACTACATCGAGCACGACGAGCGCGTCATCACCTGCGAAGACGCCGCCGAACTCCAGCTCCAGCAGCCCCACGTGGTGCGGCTCGAAACCCGGCCGCCCAACATCGAGGGCGAAGGCCAGGTCACCATGCGCGAACTGGTGCGCAACTGTCTGCGTATGCGTCCTGAACGCATCATCGTCGGCGAAGTCCGCGGCCCGGAGGCCTTCGACCTCCTCCAGGCCATGAACACCGGCCATGACGGCTCGATGGGAACGCTGCACGCCAATAATCCTCGCGAAGCGCTGTCACGCTGCGAATCCATGATCACGATGGGCGGCTTTTCCCTTCCTTCGCGAACAATTCGCGAAATGATCTGCGCTTCGATCGACGTCATCGTCCAGGCTGCGCGCCTGCGCGACGGTTCGCGCCGCATCACCCACATCACCGAGGTGATGGGCATGGAAGGCGATACCATCATCACCCAGGACATCTTCCTCTACGACCTGGTCGGCGAGGACGCCAACGGCAAGATCATCGGCAAGCACCGCTCGACCGGTATCGGCCGCCCGAAATTCTGGGAGCGCGCCCGCTACTACGGCGAAGAGAAACGCCTTGGCGCTGCGCTCGACGCCGCGGAAGTGGCACCGAACACGTGAGCAGGTCGGTACAGCCATGAATATGCAGGTCCTCGCCCTCGCCTTCCTCGCCACCGCCGCCGTCGGCGGCATCGCCTGGGTCTTCCTCTATCCGCTGCTGTCAGGCGAACGGAAGGCCGAGAACCGCCGGGCTTCGATCGGGCGCTCCGATGCGCCCGCGGCCAAACAGGCTGAAAAGAGCCAGCGCTCGCGCCGCGAGCAGGTCGAGACCTCGCTCAAGGATCTCGAAGCGAGGCGGGCGCGGGAAAAGAGCGTTCCGCTCCATGTCCGCATTTCACAAGCGGGGCTCGACTGGACGCCGCAGAAATTCTGGATCGCATCCGCCGTCGTGGCAGGCGTATTTTTCTTCGGCGCGCTGTTCGGTGGCGGCGGCCTGATCGGCGCGGTCGGTCTTGCCTTTGCCGGCGGCTTCGGCCTGCCGCGCTGGACACTCGGCTTCCTGAAGAAGCGCCGCGAAAACAAGTTCCTGGCGGCGCTGCCCGACGCCGTCGACGTCATCGTCCGCGGCATCAAGGCCGGCCTGCCGCTGTTCGAATCGATCAAGGTCGTGGCCCAAGATGCACCGGAGCCGCTGCGCAGCGAGTTCCTGGCTATCATCGAGACGCAGGCGATCGGCATGCCGCTCGGCGAGGCCTGTACCCGTCTCTACGATCGTATGCCGCTGCCGGAGGCCAATTTCTTCGGCATCGTGGTGTCGATCCAGCAGAAGTCGGGCGGTAACCTCTCCGAAGCGCTGGGCAACCTCTCCAAGGTGCTGCGCGACCGCAAGAAGATGAAGGAAAAGATCCAGGCGATGTCGATGGAGGCCAAGGCCTCGGCCGGCATCATTGGCTCGTTGCCGCCGATCGTGATGTTCCTCGTCTATCTCACGACGCCCGGCTACATCTCGATGCTGTGGACCCATCCCACCGGCCAGCTCATGCTGGTCGGCTGCGTCGTCTGGATGTCGGTCGGCATCATGGTGATGAAGAAGATGATCAATTTCGATTTCTGATGGTGCCGTATGGTCGACTTCCTCGTTACGAAACTGCATGATCCGCACTTCATGACCATGCTGCTGGCGGCCATCGCCGCCAGCGCCACGGTCTATACGCTGGTGATGCCGCTGTTCGCCGGCGAAGGCCTCTCCAAGCGCATGAAGGCGGTGGCGAGCGAACGCGAACGGATCCGGCAGCGCGAACGCGAACGCCTCAACAAGAGCGAGAAGGTCTCGCTGCGCCAGACGCCGAAGCAGCTCGTCTCCAGGGTCGTCGAGGACTTCAACCTCACCAAATGGCTGGCGCAGGAAGCCGCGCGCGACAAGCTCATCATGGCGGGCTATCGCGGCCAGGCGCCTTACGTGACGTTCCTGTTTGCCCGCATGGTGGCCCCGCTCGTGCTGTTCATCGGCTCGGTCGTCTACGTGTTCCTGATCGCCCATATGGAGAAGTCGATGCCGATCAAGATCGGCATGTGCGTCGGCGCCGCCTATGGCGGTCTCCAGGCGCCGATGCTGTTCCTGAAGAACGCGATCTCCAAGCGTCAGCTCTCGATCAAGCGCGCCTTTCCCGATGCGCTCGACCTGCTGCTGATCTGTATCGAATCCGGCATGTCGGTGGAAATGGCGTTCCGGAAAGTGGCGACCGAAATCGTGGGCCAATCGATCGCCCTGTCGGAGGAGTTCACCCTGACCACCGCCGAGCTGTCCTATTTGCAGGACCGCAAGGTCGCGTACGAAAACCTGGCAAGGCGCACCGGGCTCGAAGGCGTCAAGTCGGTGTGTCTTGCGCTTCAGCAGGCGGAACGCTACGGCACCCCGCTCGGCCAATCCCTGCGCGTCATGGCGCAGGAAAACCGCGACATGCGCATGAACGAAGCCGAGAAGAAGGCCGCTGCACTGCCGCCGAAGCTGACGGTGCCGATGATCCTGTTCTTCCTGCCCGTACTGTTCGTCGTCATTCTCGGACCGACCGGCATCAAGATCTCCGAGCTGCACTGACGCCGGAGATTGCGGACCGCATGCGGTCCGCAATCAATTTCGGGATCGGAAGCTCGGGTCGGATCAGTCGGGCTGGCTGAGCGAAGCAACCGGCGTCCGCTTCGACGCATCGCGCGGGCCATCGTTGCGGTTCAACATTTCCTTGAGATACGCGACGTTGGCCGCGGCCTGGTCCGGCGGCAGGTCCGCTTTCACGATGGTCTCGGCTTCAGTGAAGCGGCCCTGAAGGCCGACCACCAGGCCGAGATTCTGTCGTACCCGGGAGCTCGCACGCGGTGAAGCATAGGCCTCTCGCAGCACCTCTTCCGCCTTGGGCAGGTCCCGCGACAGCATGTAGGACAGGCCGAGATTGGAGAGCACGCCGGGATCGCCCGGCGCAATCTTCAGCGCGCTCGCATAATAACTGCGCGCCTCTTCGTGACGGCCCATCTGGTCGAGCGCCGTGCCCTGCACAGAGAGCAGACGCCAGTCCGGATTGTCAGGGGAATGCGCCTTCGACAGCACGTCGAAGGCCTGCTGGAAATTACCGTTGTCGGCGAGCGCGCGGCCGTATTGGGCAAGCAGCTGCTTGTTGCCGGGATTGGCGATGGTCGCCTGTTCGAGCACCGCGGCGGCCTGGGCGCGCTGGCCGTTGGCACGCAGGGCCTGGCCATAGGCCAGCGCCACGTCGGGATCCTTGGGGTTGGCGCGGTAGCGCTCGCTATAGGTCTCGATGGCGCGCGCGGGATCGGCCGGGGCGGCTTCCGCCTTCGGACCGATCGAGCCGGTAACATCGGAGAGTTTTGACATTGCCGTACAGCCGCCGAGGCTCGCGGCCGCCAGCGCGATCAGCGAGGCAGAGGCAAGAAGCCGTGCAGGACGGAACCATTGACGCATGACGCCTTGACTCTCGAGCCGATTGATCGAGCCGAACGCGCCAGCAATAGACTGTTAACCCTAATGGCCGGTTAACGCGGCGGACCACCGCCTTGTGGCGGCATCTCGCCGCCCAGGCCCAGATCCAGGCCGAGCAGCTTCATCTGGTCGTTCAGGTCCCGCAGCAATTGCAGCCGCTGCTGCGTCCTCCCCTCGATGTCGGCAGCGTCGCGCGGCAACGACGGCCACCGGCGCGAAAGGCCGTCACGATTGACCAGGCGGTCGGCGCGGAACTCGTCGAGCGCGGCGCGATCGATGCCGAGCGTGTCGGCAGATTGTCCGATCAACTGACGGAGCAGCCTCTTCACGTCTGCCAGCGCCGCGAGGTCGGGCGCCTGTGCCGACTTCGCGAACCTGCCGGAGAGATCCGCCCAGGCATGAGAAGTGACGAGGTAGGTGTAGAGAATGTCCGCCCAGTCCTGCCCGCCGTCATCGTAGAAGGCGCGGCGTGACAATAGCCGACGCGCCAGTGCCAGGACCTGATCCCGCTTCAACGATGCGCATGAGGCGATCTCGATCACGGACTGGACAGCGGGATCGCGGGACAGATCTCGCCCCACAGGAAGCCTGACGACGCCGTCCGGCAGATTCGAATCGAGCGGCCTGAAGGCGCCATCATTGCGCGGCCGCGAATAGCGGGCGATCGCGAAGCGGTACTCGGGCCGCTCGGCGTCGGACGCCGCGCCAAAATGGACGACGTTGAAGCCGGCGTCGTCGCCGCCCTGCCCGGTGGAGGACGGACAGGAGAGCACATAGATCGTGCGCCAGAAATCCTCTCCGCCGCTCCGGAGTGCACGCGGGTCGGGGATCGAATAGCGAGTGAGCCCCTCGACATGCCGGTGCCCGTGCAGGACCAGACTGACGTTCAGCGAGGTGGCGGCTTCGAGAAAGGTCGCGGGCGCGGCGAGATACATCAGCGGCTCGTCCGGAACCCCGAGAAACCGCTTGCCCTCGCCGGTCGCCTGCGGCAGCGGATGATGATGCAACGCCAGCACGCGCACCAGATTTTCCGCAGGCTCGGAATAATCGGCGCGTCCCGACGAGCCCATGCTGCCCGCGAGTTCGACGCTCAGCCGGGCCGATTGCGCGACCATTGCATTGTAGGCCTGCTCATCGATGTTGCCGCTGGCGAGTGTCGTCAGGCTCGCCCTGTTGGAGTCGAGCAGCACCAAATCGAGACCGCCCTGGCGGTAATAGACGCTCTTCGAGGTGCGTGGCAGGTGCAGATAGTCGTAGGCGTCGTGCCGGCCGCCGCGCTGACTAGGACGCTTGACGTCGTGATTGCCGGCAACCGCCTGGATGTCGGTGAACAGGCCGGTCTGCCGGAAGGATGCGATGACCGCGAGCGCTTCGTCGAGCGCACGCGGTGTCGGGTCGTTCACGAGATCGCCTGTGATCAGCAGGATGCGGTCGGTCACATCCGAAAAGTCCGCCATCCGCTCGCGCAGCGCCTCGGCAAGGGCCTCGATCGTCGCAAGCAGCCGGCCTGACCCGTCCAGATGAAGGTCGGATATCTGCGCAATGACAAACGATCTATCCATGTTGCGCCGCTCATTGCGAATGCTGCGTCGCCCAAACGATTGAGGGAAATGCCTTCGACGAAGAGTGCAGTCAGATATCAACCCGGATCGGCATCAACCGAGATTCAAGCGGCGCCCCTGCGCTCGATACGTGCAGTCGCGCGTGGTACAACCTAAAAAATATTCATCAATAATGCCACAACCGCAGCGCTAGTAAAGCCCTGCGGCAACCCGCTCGTGAACGGCAGTTCTTAAGCCACATACGCGCGCAATCAGCAGATAGTTTCGCTGGGCCGATCAATATTCGATGGCGAGACGCTTGCGGATCTCGTCAATGCGTTTGTCGAGCGCATCGAACCGCGCATGGATCGATCGATCATGGAGATAGAAGACGTAGCCGCCGGCGAGGAACGCGAAGACCCAGTGGTGATGCTCGACATAGCCAAAGACGGCCTCGATGGCCTGGCCGATGAATGTGATCACGCCCCACACAACTTCCATTGCAATTCCTCCCGGCACGCTTCGTCTTCGGTCGCCGGCGTTCTCTGCGCAATCTGGCAACCGCTGCCGGAACCTAGCATGGCTGCTTCTCTGCGAGTAGCGGCTCACTGCGCAGTGACCGCAATGCCGATTGCAGCCACCGCAAAACTCTGCGAAGTCTCCTCCAACCGAATGACCTTGCGGACCCGCCAATGCCTTCCGTCTTCGAGACGTCCACCACTGCCACCCCGATCACCTTCGTCACCAAATCGAGCTGGGATGCCGTGCGCGAGACGCTCCCGCCGGCGCAACGCCAGTTCGCCACCGCGAGCGCCTTTGCCGCCAAGCCGGGCGGCTATCTCGCACTGCCCGCGCCCGACGGGACAATCGCGCAAGTGCTGTTCGGCCTCGAGGACGACGGCGCCAGATCGCGCGATCCGTTCCGGCCGGGCGCATTGCCGGGCCTGCTGCCGCCGGGCACCTATCGATTTGCCAATGCACCGCACGATGCACGACTGGCGGCGCTCGCCTTCGCGCTCGGCAGCTACCGCTTCGCCCGTTACCGCAAGGCTGATAGCCCCGACGTCCGGCTGGTACCGCCTGACGGCGTCGACCCCGCCGAGATCGACCGCATGGCGGATGCCGCGATGCTGGCGCGCGACCTCATCAACACACCGTCCAACGACATGGGGCCGGAGGAGCTGGCCGCGGCCGCGCAAGAGCTCGCCGCTGAATTCGGCGCAAACTACGCCTGCACCATCGGCGAGGATCTCAAAGCGAACTTTCCGCTGATCCACGCCGTCGGCATGGCCTCGGATCGTGCGCCGCGGCTGATCGACATCATCTGGGGTGATCCCGGCCATCCCAAGGTGACGCTGGTCGGCAAGGGCGTCTGCTTCGACACCGGCGGGCTTGATCTGAAGCCGTCGAGCGGCATGCTGATCATGAAGAAAGACATGGGCGGCGCCGCCAACGTGCTGGCGCTGGCGCGCATGGTGATGGATGCGAAGCTGAAGGTGCGCCTGCGCGTGCTGATTCCGGCCGTCGAGAACGCCGTCTCCGGCAATGCCTTCCGCCCGCTCGACATCTTCACCTCCCGCAAGGGCATCACCGTCGAGATCGGCAATACCGACGCGGAGGGCCGGCTGGTGCTCGCCGACGCGCTGGCGCTGGCCGACGAGGAGAAACCCGAACTGCTGATCGATCTGGGCACGCTGACCGGCGCCGCGCGCGTCGCGCTGGGGCCGGATTTACCGCCCTTTTACACCAATGATGAGACGCTGGCCGCCGACGTCGCGCGCTGCGCGATGAAGGAGAACGATCCCTTGTGGCGCATGCCGCTGTGGCCACCCTACGATGCCTGGCTGGACTCCAAGACCGCCACCATCACCAACGCGCCTTCCGGCGGCTTTGCCGGCTCGATCACCTGCGCGCTGTTCCTGCAGCGCTTCGTCGAGCACGCCACGAGCTGGCTTCACGTGGATATTTATGGCTGGACGCCGTCGGCCAAGCCGGCGCGTCCCGAGGGCGGCGAATGCCAGGCCGCCCGTGCCATCTACAAGGTGCTGAGCGAGCGCTATGCATGATCCAAGACACGATCCAAGGCTGACACCGGCACGCGGCGACATCGCCGCGGCATATCTCGAAGGCAAGGTGCAAGCCGATCGCTTCGTCACGGGCGAGGAATTCGAGGTGGTCGCGCCGATCGCGCCGATGCGCGAACAGCCATCGTCGAACGCGATGCTGATGACGGAAGCGCTGCGCGGCGAGCGCGTCACGGTCTATGACCGCAACGGCGAAGGCTGGGCCTGGGGCCAGCTCGGCGGCGATGGCTATGTCGGCTGGCTGCCTGACGCGACGCTGATGAAGCCTGTGGCCGCGCTGACGCACAAGGTCAGCGCGCTGCGGACGCTCGCCTTCCCCGGTCCCTCGATCAAGCTGCCACCGGTCGACATGCTGGTGCTGGGATCGAAGCTCGCGATCGCCCGCGAGGACGGCAGTTTCGCCGTCACGCGCGAGGGCACATTCCTGCCGAACACCCATCTCGCGCCGCTCGACCATCGCGAGCTGGACTTTGTCGCGGTCGCCGAGCGCTTCGTCGGCACGCCCTATCTCTGGGGCGGCAAGAGCAGTTTGGGCATCGACTGCTCCGGCCTGGTCCAGATCTCGCTGACGTCAGCCGGCACCGGCTGCCCGCGCGACAGCGACATGCAGCAGGCCGGACTCGGCCGCGCACTGGAGCCGCATGAACGAAACAGTCTGCTGCGCGGCGATCTGATCTTCTGGAAGGGCCATGTCGCCATCGCGCGCGATGGGAGCACGGTGGTTCACGCCAACGCGCATCACATGGCGACGGTGGTCGAAGCCATCGAGCCGGCGATTGCGCGGATCAAGGCGGCCGGCAGCGAAGTCGTCGCGATCAAGCGGCTCTGACCGGACTTACGTCGCGACCGCCCCGTTGCCTGTCGTCTCGATCCGGAACGCCGCCGCGAACAGCGCACGGGTGTAATCCGTCTTGGGATTCTTGAACAGCTCCGCGGCCTGGCCTTCCTCGACCACCTTGCCGCCGCGCATCACGATGAGATGGCTGGCGAGCGAGGCGACGACGCGCAGATCGTGCGAGATGAACATGTAGGTGAGATCGCGCCGGCGCTGCAATTCACGTAGCAAATCGACCATCTGCGCCTGAATGAGCATGTCGAGCGCGCTGGTCGGCTCGTCCAGCACGACGAAATCCGGCTCGAGCACCACCGCGCGCGCAATGCTGATGCGCTGGCGCTGGCCACCGGAGAATTCGTGTGGGTAGCGGTAACGGGTGTCCGGCTTCAGCCCGACATCCTCCAGCGCCTTGACGACACGCGCCTCCCGCTCCTCGCGCGACAGCTTCGGCTGATGCACGGAAAGGCCTTCGGCGATGATGTCGGCGACCGACATGCGCGGGCTGAGCGAGCCGAACGGATCCTGGAACACGATCTGCATGTCGCGCCGGAACGGCCGCATCTCCTTGAAGCGCAGGCCCTGGATATCTTTTCCAAGGAATACGATCCGCCCGTTCGACGAGATCAGCCGCATCAGCGCCAGTCCGAGCGTGGTCTTGCCCGAACCGGATTCACCGACGACGCCGAGCGTCTCGCCCTTGCGCACGGCAACGCTGACACCATCGACCGCCTTGATGTGGCCGACCGTCTTGCGCATCAGGCCGCGCTTGATCGGAAACCACACCTTGAGATCATCGGCCGACATCACCACCGGCGCATCCGGCTGCGGTGGCGCCGGATCCGGCTTCGGCTCGGCCGCGAGCAGATCGCGCGTATAGGGATGTTTTGGAGTCTTGAAGACCTGCTCGACCGGCCCCTGCTCGACGATCACACCGCCTTTCATGACACAGACGGTGTCGGCGATGCGGCGCACGATGCCGAGATCGTGGGTGATGAAGAGCAGGCTCATGCCGAGCCGCGAACGGATTTCGGCGAGCAACGCCAGGATCTGCGCCTGCACGGTGACATCAAGCGCCGTGGTCGGCTCGTCCGCGATCAGCAAATCCGGCTCGTTGGCGAGCGCCATCGCGATCATCACGCGCTGGCGCTGGCCGCCGGAGAGCTGGTGCGGATAGCTGTTCAGTCGCGTCTCCGGCTCTGGAATGCCGACCTGCGTCAGCAGTTCCAGCGTGCGCTTGCGCGCCTGCGCGTTGCTGGTCGGATTGTGCAGCTGGATGATCTCGCCGATTTGCGCCTCGATCGTGTGCAGCGGATTGAGCGAGGTCATCGGCTCCTGGAAGATGATGGAGATGTCGCTGCCGCGGATCTCCCGCATCTCTCGCTCCGTCTGGTCGATCAGCTCCTGTCCCTTGAAGCGAATGCTGCCAGAGGGATGCGACGCGCTGGGATAGGGCAGCAGTTTCAGGATCGAGAGCGCGCTGACCGATTTGCCGGAGCCGGATTCGCCGACCAGCGCGACGCATTCGCCGCGCTTGATCTGGAACGAGACCTTGTCGACCGCAAGCGTCGTGTTGCCGCCCTGGTGGAAGGCCACCGAGAGATCGCGTACTGCAAGCAAAGGCTGGTTGATCGCGTCCATCACGCCCTCACTTGAACGTCTTGCGCGGATCGAAAGCGTCGCGCACGGCTTCGCCGATGAAGATCAGCAGCGACAGCATGATCGCAACCGAAAAGAAGCCGGAGAAACCGAGCCATGGCGCCTGCACGTTCGACTTGCCCTGCGACAGCAGCTCGCCGAGCGACGGCGAGCCGGGCGGCAGCCCAAAGCCGAGGAAGTCCAGCGCCGTCAGCGTCATCACCGAACTCGACACGATGAACGGCAGGAACGTCATGGTCGCGACCATCGCGTTCGGCAGCAAATGCTTGAACATGATCACGGAGCTCGACACGCCGAGCGCTCGCGCCGCCTGGATGTACTCGAAATTCCGCCCGCGCAAAAATTCCGCGCGCACCAGTCCGACCAGCGACACCCAGGAAAACAAGAGCAGGATGCCGAGAAGCACGAAGAAGCCGGGCACCAGCACCGACGACAGGATCAGCAGCAGATAGAGTGACGGGATCGCAGTCCATATTTCAATGAAACGCTGGAACAACAGGTCGATCCAGCCGCCGAAATAGCCTTGCACCGCGCCGGCGGCGATGCCGATGACGGAGGAAACGATGGTCAGGCAGAGGCCGAACAGCACCGAGATGCGGAAGCCGTAGATCAGCCGCGCCACCACGTCGCGGCCCTGATCGTCGGTGCCGAGCCAGTTGTATTCGAGGTCGCGGCAGCTCTTGAGGCCCTTCTTCTCGACGACAGGTTTGCATTGCGCCTCCGTCAACATCCAGGTTGGCGGCGACGGCGCCGGCGTCGGCAGGTCGAGATTATGGGTGTCGTAGGAGTAGCGAATGAGCGGCCAGACGATGCTGCCGCTCTTGTCCTTGATCAGCTTCTGCAGATAGGGATCGCGATAGTCGGCCGCCGTTTCGAAGTCGCCGCCGAAGGTCGTCTCCGAATAGGTGACGAAGGCCGGCCAATAGAGATGGCCGTCATATTTGACCAGGAACGGCCGGTCATTGGCGATCAGCTCGGCGAACAGAGACACCACGAACAGGATCATGAAGATCCAGAACGACCAGTAACCGCGCCGGTTCGCCTTGAAATTCTGCCAGCGCCGCCTGTTGAGCGGCGACGGCACGAACGGCTTGCGCGTGATCGGCACGACGTCCCCGAGCGGCGACTTTGCAGTGGTCTCGATCGGGGTGGGAGCGGCCAGCGTCATCAGACCTCCCGCGCCTCGAAATCGATCCGCGGATCGATCCACATATAGGCCAGGTCAGAGATGAGGTTGACCACGAGGCCGACGAGCGAAAAGATGAAGAGCGTGCCGAACACCACGGGGTAGTCGCGGTTGAGAACGCTCTCGAAACTGAGCAGCCCCAACCCGTCCAGTGAGAAGATGGTCTCGATCAGAAGCGAGCCCGAGAAGAAGGCGTGGATGAAGGTACTGGGAAAACCCGCGATGACGATGAGCATCGCGTTGCGGAAGACGTGACCATAGAGCACCCGGTTCTCGCTGCAGCCCTTCGCGCGCGCGGTCATCACGTATTGCTTGCGAATCTCGTCGAGAAACGAGTTCTTGGTCAGGAACGTCATGGTGGTGAACGCGCCGAGCCCCATCGCGATCAGCGGCAGCGTCAAATGCCAGAAGTAATCGATGATCTTCCAGTACCAGGGAAATTGCGACCAGCCGTCCGACGTCAGCCCGCGCAGCGGGAACCAGTTGAAGAACGAGCCGCCGGCAAACAGGATGATCAGGAGGATCGCGAACAGGAAGCCGGGAATCGCGTAACCGAGCACGAGCACGGTCGACGTCCAGGTGTCGAAGCGCGTTCCGTCCTTGACCGCTTTGCGGATGCCGAGCGGTATCGAGATCAGATACGTCAGGAACGTCAGCCAGATGCCGAGCGAGATCGAGACCGGCAGCTTTTCCTTGACCAGCTGGAGCACGCTCACATCGCGAAAATAGCTGTTGCCGAAATCGAAGCGGGCGAAATTCCACACCATCAATGCGAAGCGCTCCGGTGCCGGCTTGTCAAAGCCAAACTGCTTCTCCAGCTTCTTGATGAAGTCAGGGTCGAGGCCTTGCGCGCCGCGATACTTGGAGTTGATGGCATCGCCACCAGCGCCCAGCTGCCCCGGCGCGCGCTGCGCAAAGTCGCCGCCGCCCGAAATGCGCGAGGTCCCGCCGGTGTCGGCGCCGGAAAGCTGCGCGATCACGCGTTCGACCGGACCGCCCGGCGCGAACTGCACGACGATGAACGAGACGAAGAGGATTCCGAGCAACGTCGGGATCATCAGGAGGATGCGGCGGGCGATATAGGCGCTCATGACTACTTCGCCTGCTCGAGCTTGGCGGCCTTGGCCGCGTCAAACCACCAGTTCTCGGGCGCACCGACGCCTTGCGCATATTTCGGCGCCTTCTCTGGATGGCTGAACTGGTCCCAATAGGCGACGCGATGGAAGTTCGCATACCATTGCGGCACCCAATAGCGCCCGGCGCGGAAGACGCGGTCGAACGCCCGGCAGGCCGTGGTCAGCTCCGCCCTGGTCTGGGCGGCAATGATCTTGTCGATCAGCGCGTCGACGATCGGATCGGAGATGCCGGCGAGATTGTACGAGCCTTTGGTCTTGGCCGCCTGTGAGGAGAAGAACGCCCGCATCGCATCGCCAGGCGTCGCCGACATCGAGAAGCGTTCGATCGTCATATCGAAATCGAAATCCTCAAGTCGCGCGCGGTACTGCACGGCATCGACCAGACGGAATGTGGCGTCGATGCCGAGCGTCGCGAGGTTCTTCAAGTAAGGCCCGTGATGCGGCTGGATCGACTGCTCATCGTTTAGGAATTCGATCGTGAACGGCTCGCCATTGGGCAGCACCCGCTTGCGGTCCTTGACGACGTAGCCGGCTTCGTTGAGCAACTCGCTCGCCTTGCGCAGCAGAGCGCGATCCTGTCCGGAGCCGTCCGACACCGGCGGCACGAAAGGCTGGCCGAACACTTCGTCGGGCACCTTGCCACGGAAGGGCTCCAGCAGTGCGAGCTCTTCAGCCGAAGGCGGGCCGGATACCATCATATCGGAGTTCTGGAACGGCGAGTGCGTGCGCGCATAGGCGCCGTACATGATCGACTTGTTAGTCCACTCGAAGTCGAACGCGTAGATCAGCGCTTCGCGCACGCGCGGATCGCCGAACTTGTTGCGACGGAGATTGATGAACCATCCCTGCGCCCCCGACGGCGTCTCGTCCGGCAGCTGCTCTTGCTTGACGCGGCCGTCCTTCACTGCTGGGAAATCGTAACGCGTCGCCCAGATGCGCGACGTGAGCTCCTCGCGGAATAGATAATTCTTGCCGGTAAAGCCTTCGAAGGCGACATCACGATCGCGGTAGAATTCGTAGCGCACCGTATCGAAATTATAGCTGCCGCGGCAGACCGGCAGGTCGGCGCCCCACCAGTCCTTGACACGCTCGTATTCGATGTAGCGGTTGACCTCGAACTTGCCGACCTTGTAGGGGCCGGAGCCCAGCGGCGTATCGAGCGTCGATTCATCGAACGCGCGCGCGGCGTAATACGCCCTCGAGAAGATCGGCAGGCTCGCGACATAGAGCGGCACATCGCGTGCACGGTTCGGCGCGAAGGTGACGACCACGGTGGCGTCGTCGAGCGCCTCGGCCTTCACGAAATCGCGGAGCTGCACGACGATCAGCGGATGGCCCTTCTCCTTCAGCGCGGTGAGCGAGAAGGCGACGTCATGCGCTGTGAGCTTCGAGCCGTCGTGGAAACGGGCCTCGGGACGCATCGTGAAGGTGTAGGTCAGCTTGTCCGGCGAGATCCGCACCGATTTCGCCGCAAGCCCGTACATCGCATCGGGCTCGTCATTGGCGCGCGCCATCAACGGCGCGAAGGTCATGTCCATGCCCTGCGCGCCCTCGCCCTTCAGGATGTAGGCGTTGAGCGAAGAGAAGGTGAAATAGGACTGGTTGTAGGCCCGCACCGAGGGGATGAGCGAGAACGCGCCGCCCTTCGGCGCGTCGACATTGACGTAGCCGAAATGGTGGAAGTCGACTGGATATTTGAGATCGCCGAAGGCCGAGATGCCGTGGACTTCGGCGGGCCCCTCGGACGCCGCCGCGCTGTGGAGTGCGGCAGTGCTGAACGCGCCGCCAACACCGAGGACCAGCACATGCCGGCGTGAAAGCTGCGCCATGCGGGAAATGTCCTTCACGACTTCTTTGCGATCCGCGCCGCCTTGTCTGCGTCGTACCACCAGACGAATGGAAAGCCGGACTGGCCGTATTTGGGCAATTCCGCCGGCCGACCGAAGCGATCCCAGCGCGCAGTGCGCACCTTCGTGTAGGTCCACTGCGGCACGACATAGTGATTCCACAGCAGCACGCGGTCCAGCGCTTTGGTTGCGGCGACGAGATCATCGCGATCCCTGGAATAGATCAGCCGCTCGATCAGCTTGTCGATCGCCGGATTCTTGATGCCGGCAATATTGCGCGAGCCGGCTATGTCGGCCGTCTTCGACGACCAGAACTCACGCTGCTCGTTGCCCGGCGACTGCGACTCGCCCCAGGAGTTGGTGACGACGTCGAAATCCCACTCGCGAGTCCTGTTCTCATATTGGGTCGGGTCGACCGTCCGCACGCTCACCGCAATGCCCAGCCGTTCCAGCGACGGCTTGTAGAACAACGTGACCCGTTCGAAGCTCGGATCCTGGTTCAGCAATTCAAGAGAGAATTGGGTGCCGCTCTTGACGTCGATCAGCTTGCGGTCGCGCACCTCGTAGCCGGCCTCCTTGAACAGGCGCAGCGCCTCGCGGAGATTGTCGCGCACGGCTTCCGGAGTGCCGCCGACCGGATTTGTGTAGGGCGTCGTGAAGACTTCGGGCGGGACTTGGGCCCGAATCGTCTCGAGGATTTCGAGCTCTTTTCCCTGCGGCAATCCCGTCGCCATAAGCTCGTCGAGGCCATCAAAATAGCTGCTGACGCGCTTGTACTGACCATAGAAGAGCTGCTTGTTCATCTCTTCGTAGTCGAACGCGTAGTTGAGCGCACGGCGAACGCGGGGGTCGCTGAACTTGGCGCGGCGCAGGTTCGGCACGAAGGCTTGCATCACGCCGGAGCTGCGATTGGCGAACTCCTCGAGGATCACGCGCTTTTCGGTCACAGCCGGGAAATCGTAGGCTGTCGCCCAGTTCTTGGCGCTGTTCTCGGTGCGCCAATCGACCTGATCGGCCTTGAAAGCCTCGATCGCGACAGTGGCATCGCGGAAATACTCGTAGCGCAGCTCGTCGAAATTGTTACGGCCCACATTGGCGGCGAGGTCGCGCCCCCAATAATCCTTGACGCGCTCCAACGCAATCGAGCGTCCGGCCACGAATTCCTTGACCTTGTAGGGGCCGGAGCCAAGCGGCACTTCGAGCGTGGTCGCCGAGACATCGCGCTTGCGGCCCTGCGGGTCCGTTCCCTCCCACCAATGCTTGGGCAGGACCGTGAGCTGCCCGACTATCTGCGGCAGTTCGCGGTTCCCCGGCGCGTCGAATACGAATTTCACGTCGCGCTCACCGACCTTCTCCGCCTTCACCACATGGCTGTAATAGGCTGAGTACATCGGGTGGTGCTTCTTGAAGGAATCGAGCGAGAAGATCACGTCCTCGACGGTGACCGGATTGCCATCATGCCATTTGGCCTGTGGCCGCAAACGATAGATGACGAAGGAGAAATCGTCCGGATGGCTCACGGCTTCGGCCAGCGCGCCGTATTCGGTCGAGACTTCGTCGAGCGAAGGCGTCGTGAGGGATTCGTAGATGAATGCGACGGCACCGGAGACCTGCCCCTTCACCCCTGATACGACGATATTGAAATTGTCGAAGGTGCCCACGGCGATCTGGCGAGCGACGCCCGCTTTGGGCGCATCAGGATTGACGTAGTCGAAGCGCTTGAAGTCGGCCGGATATTTGACGTTGCCGAACAGCGACAACGCGTGGCGCCAAGGCACCTCGCCCGCCGATTGCGCCTCTGCCGTGCCGACGACGGGAACACCCGCCACGGAGCCGAAGGCGGGAAGCGCAGCAACGGCGGCGCCGGTGAGCAGGAGATCGCGTCGGGTAATGGCCAAATCAACATCCCAGTCTTGAAGGAGGTTACCCCTTTAAGTGCTCAATATAGGCGAGGTTTCGACGGAATATGTTGCTTTTTCCTCATCTTCGAAGGCCGGGCGGCCTGTCAGATGCGGCCAAACGCCCCGATAACAACGCCGCGAGGCCCGAATACGGAAACGGCCAGGCTTTGAGGCCTGGCCGCACATCTGAGATCGAGATCCAAGGGCCTTATTCGAGAGCCTTATTTCGCCGCAGTCGGGAGCGGCTTCGGGCTGTCGGAGAGGCTGTTCAGATAGGCGATGACGTCGGCGCGCTCGCTATCCTTCGGGATGCCGGCAAAGCCCATTGCGGTGCCGGGGATGTCGCCCTTCGGGTTGGCGATGAACTTGTTCAGCTCGTCAATGGTCCAGGTGCCGCCCTTGGCCTTCATCGCGGCCGAGAAGTTGAAGCCGTTGCGGCCTTCGCCGCGATGGTCGTCAACGATGCCAAAGAGGTTCGGGCCGACCCGATTCGGGCCACCCTTTTCGAAGGTATGGCAGGCGCCGCACTTCTTGGCGGCAGAAGCGCCCTTCTCGACGGAGGCGGTCTGAAGCAGCTTTTCGATCGGCTCGGAAGGCGCGGCAGCGGCAGCACCGCCCTCCTTGTCGCCGGCCACTTCCTTCACGGCGATCTCGAAGCCGGGCTTTTCCGGAAATTTCGGCGAGAACAGCGCCTGGGCGGTGAAGCTCGTCACCAGCAGAATAAGACAGGTGCCAAGCACGGCACCGATGATCTTGTTGAGTTCGAAAGAGTCCATTTCCGGCCAGGCCCCACACCGCAAGAAGGAATAAGCGGCCGTGCGACCGCCAGGACGAGCCTCGGGAGAATCAAAAACGTTCCTTATTGTTTCCCCGAGTTTTGCCATTGAGATATCGGTTTGCCCGGGGTCTGGCAACCCGTATAAGCGACCCGGCTTTCAGCCCATCCCCACCCCATTTCTCGGTGCGGAAAACGTCCCGTTTCCAGGCCCTTGAACCCAGTCGCTTGAACCAATGACCGCCCCCCGCATCCTGGTGCTGATCCCGGCCCGCATGGCCGCTACCCGCCTGCCCGGCAAGCCGCTTGCCGATATCGCGGGCCTGCCGATGATCGTGCATGTGATGCGGCGCGCCGAGGCCGCTGGCATCGGCCGGGTCGCGGTGGCAACCGACACGGCGGAAATCGCCGCAGTCGTGACCGCCCATGGCGGCGAGGCCGTGATGACGCGCGCGGAGCACCCCTCAGGCTCCGACCGCATCCACGAGGCCATGCAGAAGCTCGATCCGGACCGCAAGGCCGAGATCGTGGTCAATCTCCAGGGCGATTTCCCGACGATCACGATCGACAATATCCGCGAGGTGCTGCCGCCGCTGGAAGACCCGGCTGTGGACATCGCCACGCTGGCTTCGCAGATCCACACCGAGGAGGAGGACCTCGCCCCGAGCGTCGTCAAGGCGATCGGAACCTCGCTTGGGGGTAAGCGGATGCGCGCACTTTATTTCACCCGCGCCACCGCGCCGACCGGAGACGGACCGCGCTACCACCATATCGGCCTCTATGCCTATCGCCGCGCCGCGCTGGAGCGCTACGTTTCGCTGCCGCCCTCGCCCCTGGAGCTGCAGGAGAAACTTGAGCAGCTCCGGGCCCTGGAGGCCGGAATGCGCATCGACTTCACCATCGTCGATACCGTGCCCCGCGGGGTCGACACGCCGGCGGACCTCGAGACCGCCCGCGGCATCCTTTCCAAATCCTGAGCCGCTGCTACAAGGCCCGTCATGAGCAAGCTGAAAATCGCATTCCAGGGCGAACCTGGCGCCAATTCCCATATCGCCATTGTCGAGGCCTATCCCGACGCCGAGCCGATGCCCTGCGCCACCTTCGAGGACGCGCTGTCGGCGATCTCCTCGGGCGAGGCCGATCTCGGCATGATCCCGATCGAGAATTCGGTCGCCGGCCGCGTCGCCGACATCCATCATCTGTTGCCGGCTTCCGGCCTCTTCATCGTCGGCGAATGGTTTCTGCCGGTCCGGCATCAATTGATGGCGATCAAGGGCACAAAACTGTCCGACATCAAGTCCGTCGAGAGCCATGTGCATGCGCTCGGCCAGTGCCGCCGCATCATCCGCAAGCTCGGCATCAAGGGCATCGTGCACGCCGACACCGCCGGCAGCGCCCGCGACATTTCCGAGCGCAAGGACAAGACCGTCGCCGCGATCGCCTCACGCCTGGCCGCGCAGATCTACGGCCTCGACATTCTTGCCGAGGACATTGAGGACGAGGCCCACAACACCACGCGCTTCGTGGTGCTGGCGCGCGAGCCGAAATGGGCCGCGCAGGGTTCGGGCCCGCTGGTCACCACTTTTGTATTTCGGGTGCGCAACCTCCCTGCCGCGCTCTACAAGGCGCTCGGTGGTTTCGCCACCAATGGCGTCAACATGACCAAGCTCGAAAGCTACATGGTCGACGGCAATTTCTTCGCCACGCAGTTTTATGCTGACGTCGACGGTCACCCTGAAGACAAGGGCCTCGCGTTTGCGATCGAGGAGCTGAAATTCTTCTCGCGCGAGTTCCGTATCGTCGGCGTGTATCCGGGTCACCCGTTCCGCGCGACGATGGAATAGTCTCGTGTCCCGGACGCGCGAAGCGCGAGCCGGGACTTAGGCTGCCTGCTTCGCCAGCCCGAACGCCTCGGCCAGCAGCGAATACGACCTCTTGCGCGCCTCATGGTCGTACACGGCCGTGATGACCATCAACTCGTCCGGCTTGCTCGCATCCATCAGCGGCTGAAGCTTCTTCTGCACCGTCGCCGGATTGCCGACGAACAAGCGCGAGCGGTTGCGCGCAATCGAGACGCGCTCGGAATCCGTATAGGGATAGGCCAGCGCCTCCTCGACGCTCGGCAGCGGCAGATATTGGCCGCGGTCGCGGCGCAGGCGGTTGAGATCGAAAGAACTCGCGAGCCTCTCGGCCTCCTCATCAGTGTCGGCAGCGATCGCGGCGACCGCAAGGATCGCGTGCGGGCTCGCGTTCCAGGCTGAGGGCTGGAAGCGATTGCGGTAATGCACCATCGCATCGATCGCATCGTGGGACGCGAAATGATGCGCGAAGGCGAAGCCCATGCCGACCTGCGCAGCAAGCTCCGAGGAATAGTCGCTGGAGCCGAGCAGCCAGATCGGTGGCAGCTTGGTGTCGTCGGGCATCGCGACGACGTTGTGGTAGGGGTGCCCTGCGGGGAATTCGCGGGTCTCCCACAAAATCAGTTCGTGCAGCCGCTCCAGAAAATCGTCGCCCTCGCGGCGGTCGAGCCGGCTGCGGAGTGCATAGGCCGTGGCGCCGTCAGTGCCGGGGGCACGGCCGAGGCCGAGATCGATGCGGCCGGGAAACAATGCCTCCAGCATCTTGAAGCGCTCGGCCACCACCAGCGGCGCGTGGTTGGGCAGCATCACGCCGCCGGAGCCGACGCGGATGTGCTTCGTCACCGCAGCGATCTGCCCGATCATCACGTCGGGCGCCGGGCTCGCGACCGAGGCGAGGTTATGGTGCTCGGCGAGCCAGTAGCGGACATAGCCGAGCCGATCGACATGGCGCGCCAGATCGATGCTGTTGCGCAGCGCCGCGGCGGGCTTTGTGCCTGTGGTGACGACGGAGAGGTCGAGGACTGAAAGCGGGATCATGGCGCGCTAACGTAGTCGAGGGCCGCGCGGCGGCAATGGGCCAACAGCGCAGGTCTGGCGTGTGCGAGCGCAGAGGTCGCGCGCGCGGCAAGAGCGGAGCGTTGGGACGAACCGAGGTCGCGTAACATAAAACTCACACTGCCCACCCAACACAGGTCAATGTTTTCGACTGCCTAGATGGAATTATTTATTTGATATTACTTCACTATTTATCTCTTTAGGCTGCTTCCCACCCTTTTCCTCTACACCGCAATATTGGACATTAACACCACAAAAGTGGGCCATTTCCCATCCTTGATGGGCTGTCGAGAGGGCCGCCTTTGCCCTATCTTAGCGTCTCCCAAGCTAGACCCGACCGCCGTCGCCAGACCGCTGGCGAGGGCCTGGAGTGAGTGGTGCCATGACCGATTTGACGACGCCTGCCTACAACGACGGGCAAGACGGGCACCTCGCCACAAAGCGGCCTGCGATCTCCTTCGAGTTCTTTCCGCCCAAGACCGAAGATATGGAGCGGAATCTCTGGGAGACCATCAACCGGCTGGCCCCGCTCGACCCGAAATTCGTCTCGGTGACCTACGGCGCTGGCGGCTCGACCCGTGAGCGCACCCACGCGACCATCTCCCGCATCCTGAGAGAGACTGCGCTGCTGCCGGCCGCGCATCTGACCTGCGTCGGCGCCTCGCGCGGCGAGATCGACGAGATCGTCGACCGCTACCACGAGGTCGGCGTCCGCCACATCGTCGGCCTGCGCGGCGATCCCGCCGGCGGCATCGGCACGCCCTACTCTGCCCATCCCGACGGCTATCAGAGTTCGGACGCGCTCGTCGCCGGGATCAAGAAGCGGCACGCCGACATCGAAGTGAGCGTGTCTGCCTATCCCGAAAAACATCCCGAAGCGCGCGACTTCGACGCCGATATCGATACGCTGAAGGCGAAGGTCGACGCCGGCGCGACGCGCGCGATCACCCAGGTGTTCTTCGATAACGACCTCTACTTCCGCTATCTCGACCGCGTCCGCGCCCGCGGCATCAATATCCCGATCGTGCCGGGCATCATGCCCATGCACAATTTCAAGCAGGCGAGAGCCTTCGTCACCCGCGCCGGCACCACCGTGCCGGACTGGTTCGCCGCGAAATTCGAGGGCCTCGATGACGATGCCGAGACCCGCAAGCTGGTGGCCGCAACCGTCGCGGCCGGCCAGGTGCAGAAGCTCGCCAAGAACGGCGTCGACACCTTCCATTTCTACACCATGAACCGCGCCGATCTCGTGTTCGCGATCAGCCATTTGCTCGGCATCCGCGCCAAGAGCGCGCAGAAGGCGGCGTAAAGCACCATGACCGTATCCACCTCGCCCAAGCGAACCGCCCTCATCAACGCCGCGCGCGAGCGTATCCTCGTGCTCGACGGCGCCATGGGCACGATGATCCAGAACCTGCAGTTCGACGAGGCCGCGTTTCGCGGCGAGCGCTTCAAGAATTTCCATCGCGACCTGCGCGGCAACAACGATCTGTTGATCCTGACCCAGCCGCAGGCAATCGAGGACATTCACGCCGCTTACTTGCGCGCCGGCGCCGACATCGTCGCGACCAACACCTTTTCGACGACCTCGATCGCGCAGGCCGATTACGACCTCACCGGCATCGTCTACGAGATGGCGCGCGAAGGTGCCCGCCTCGCCGGCAACGCCGCCAGGCGTGTCGCGGCCGAGGACGGCAAGCCGCGCTTCGTCGCGGGCGCCATTGGACCGACCAACCGCACCGCCTCGATCTCGCCTGATGTCGCCAATCCCGGCTACCGCGCCGTCACCTTCGATGATCTGCGCAAATCCTATGGCGAGCAGATCCGCGGCCTGATCGACGGTGGCGTCGACCTGCTACTGGTCGAGACCATCTTCGATACGCTGAACGCCAAGGCCGCGCTCTATGCGATCGCCGAGATCACCGAAGAGCTCGGCATCGACATGCCCGTGATGGTGTCGGGCACCATCACCGACAAATCCGGCCGCCTGCTGTCCGGCCAGTTGCCGGAAGCATTCTGGCATTCGGTGCAGCACGCAAAGCCCGTCACCATCGGCTTCAACTGCGCGCTCGGCGCGGAAGATCTGCGCGCGCACATTGCTGACATCGGCCGCGTCGCCGATACGCTGGTCTGCGCCTATCCGAATGCCGGCCTGCCCAACGAATTCGGCCAGTATGACGAGACGCCAGAATACATGGCGCGCCTGGTCGGCGAGTTCGCCAGCGCCGGCCTCGTCAACATTGTCGGCGGCTGCTGCGGCACCACGCCGGATCATATCGCGGCGATCGCCGCCGCCGTCGCCCCGCACAAGCCGCGCATCGTGCCGGAGATCGAGCCGCACTTGAGGCTCTCCGGCCTCGAGCCCTTCATTCTGACCGACGCGATTCCGTTCGTGAACGTCGGCGAGCGCACCAACGTCACGGGCTCGGCCCGCTTCCGCAAGCTGGTCACCAATGGTGATTACACCGCCGCGCTGCAGGTCGCACGCGACCAGGTCGAGAACGGCGCGCAGATCATCGACGTCAACATGGACGAGGGTCTTCTGGACTCGGAAGCCGCGATGGTCACGTTCCTCAACCTCGTCGCCGCCGAGCCCGACATCGCCCGCGTCCCCGTGATGGTCGACTCCTCCAAGTTCTCGGTGATCGAAGCCGGCCTGAAATGCGTGCAGGGCAAGCCGGTCGTCAATTCGATCTCGATGAAGGAAGGCGAGGAGAAATTCATCCACGAAGCCAAGATCGCCCGCCGCCACGGTGCGGCCGTCGTGGTGATGGCGTTCGACGAGGTCGGCCAGGCCGACACGTTCAAGCGCAAGACCGAGATCTGCAAGCGCGCCTACGACATCCTGGTGAACCGCGTCGGCTTCCCGCCGGAAGACATCATCTTCGATCCGAATATTTTTGCGATCGCGACCGGCATCGAGGAGCACAACAATTACGGCGTCGACTTCATCGAGGCGACGCGCTGGATCCGCAAGAACCTTCCGGGCGCGCACATCTCGGGCGGCGTCTCCAACCTGTCATTCTCGTTCCGCGGCAACGAGCCGGTGCGCGAGGCCATGCACTCGGTGTTCCTGTATCACGCCATCAAGGCCGGCATGGACATGGGCATCGTCAATGCCGGGCAGATGATCGTCTATGACGACATCGATCCCGAATTGCGCCAGGTCTGCGAGGACGTCGTCCTCAACCGCGACGCGGGCGCGTCCGAACGCCTGCTGGCGCTCGCGGAAAAATTCCGCGGCAACAAGACCCAGACCAAGGAAGCTGACCTGGCCTGGCGCGAATGGCCGGTGGCGAAGCGGCTGTCGCATTCGCTGGTGCACGGCATCACCGAGTTCATCGAGCAGGACACCGAAGAGGCCCGCAAGAATTCCTCGCGTCCGCTCGACGTGATCGAGGGGCCGCTGATGGCCGGCATGAACGTGGTCGGCGATCTCTTCGGCGACGGCAAGATGTTCCTGCCGCAGGTCGTGAAGTCCGCCCGCGTGATGAAGCAGGCGGTGGCCTGGCTGATGCCGTTCATGGAGGAAGAAAAGGCGCGCAATCTTGCCAACGGCATCGGCACGGGAAGGCTCCTCGTCGGCCGGCAAGATCGTGCTCGCGACCGTCAAGGGCGACGTCCACGACATCGGCAAGAACATCGTCGGCATCGTGCTCCAGTGCAACAATTACGAGGTGATCGATCTCGGCGTGATGGTGCCGGCGGCCAAGATCGTCGAGACGGTGAAAGCGGAGAAGGCCGACATCGTTGGTCTCTCCGGCCTGATCACGCCCTCGCTCGACGAGATGGCATTCTTCGCCGGCGAATTGCAGCGCGAAGGGTTGAAGCTACCGCTCTTGATCGGCGGCGCAACCACGAGCCGCGTGCATACGGCGGTGAAGATCGACCCGAGCTATCGCGCCGGCCCCGTCGTGCATGTCAACGATGCCAGCCGCGCGGTCGGTGTCGCGTCGTCGCTGCTCAGCCCCGAGAAGCGCGAGGCCTATGCGGCCGACGTGCGCGCCGAATACGCAAAGATCTCCGATGCGCATTTCCGCGCGCAGGCCGACAAGAAGCGGCTGAAGCTGGAGACCGCACGCGCCAACGCTGTCACGGTCGACTTCGCCGCAAACAAGCCGGTGAAGCCGACCTTCCTCGGGACCAGGAGCTTTGACGAGTACGATCTCGCCGAGCTCGTGCCCTATATCGACTGGACGCCGTTCTTCCAGACCTGGGAGCTTGCCGGCCGCTTCCCCGCGATTCTCAACGATGCCAAGGTCGGCGAAGTCGCGCGCTCGCTCTACGACGATGCGCGGAAGATGCTGGACCTGATCGTCAAGGAAAAATGGTTCCGGGCCCGCGCGACCGTCGGCTTCTGGCCGGCGAATGCGCAAGGTGACGACATCGTGCTCTATGCCGATGACAGCCGCACCAAGAGCATCGCGACGCTGCACACGCTGCGCCAGCAGCTCGAGAAGCGCGAGGGCCGCTTCAACGCGGCGCTCGCCGACTTCATCGCGCCCGCGGGCGTGCCCGACTATGTCGGCGGCTTCGTCGTCACCGCAGGGATCGGCGAGGACGCGGTCGCCGACCGCTTCAAGATGGCGAACGACGATTATTCCTCGATCCTGTGCAAGGCGCTGGCCGATCGCCTTGCCGAAGCGTTTGCCGAGCGCATGCATGCCCGCGTGCGCCGCGAGTTCTGGGCCTATGCGCCGGACGAGGCGCTCTCGACCGACGATCTGATCCTCGAGAAGTATCAGGGCATCCGCCCCGCGCCCGGCTATCCCGCGCAGCCCGATCACACCGAGAAGGCGACGCTGTTCGAGCTGCTCGATGCGGAAGCCACCGCCGGCGTGAAGCTAACCGAGAGCTTTGCGATGTGGCCGGGCTCGTCTGTCTCCGGGCTCTATTTCGCGAACCCCGAGAGCTATTATTTCGGCGTCGGCAAGATCGAGCGCGACCAGGTCGAGGACTACGCTGCGCGCAAGGGCATGACGGTGGCAGAGACCGAACGCTGGCTCGCGCCGGTGCTGAACTACATCCCGTCGCGCGAGGACGCCGACAAGGCTTTTGCGGCGACACCTGCGAACGACGAAACGTCGAAGGACCTCGCCTCGCATCCGCCGGGCTGCAACTGCGCGGTGCATCTGGTCTGGCAGAAGAAGCGCGCGGGGGCGGGGTAGGCGTCCCCGAACTCGAAAGGCAAAAACAACCCCATGCACAGTAGGGATGGGGTTGAAAGGCTTGAGGGATTTTCGGCCTTACCGAAAATCGCTTGCTCCGTCGGGCAAAACACCTGTATCAAGGCAGGATCGGG
Source organism: Bradyrhizobium sp. AZCC 2230 (assembly GCF_036924495.1). Classification (NCBI taxonomy): domain Bacteria; kingdom Pseudomonadati; phylum Pseudomonadota; class Alphaproteobacteria; order Hyphomicrobiales; family Nitrobacteraceae; genus Bradyrhizobium; species Bradyrhizobium sp. AZCC 2230. The sequence continues at coordinate 5,371,752 of NZ_JAZHRS010000001.1, forward strand.
TGGCGTGCCCGTCGAGCGCAACTGCTTCAACACCGTCATTGCGAGCGCAGCGAAGCAATCCAGAATCGCTCCGCGGTGGGATTCTGGATTGCTTCGTCGCAAGGGCTCCTCGCAATGACGCGTGGCGAGAGCCGCGCTCGCAATGACGCACCTACCCCTGCGGCGGCGCCAGCGGCTGGACAATCTCCTTGAGCGGCGCCAGCGCCTCGCAGCGATCGGCATGTGCTGACAAAGCCGGATAGCGCGCCGTGTCGAACAATTGCGGATGCGCCTCGCGGGTGAAGCGGGTGACGCAGGCGACCGCCACGTCGGCATGGCCGATGCGCCTCTCCAGCCAGTACGGCGTCGTCACCTTGGCGCGCTCGGCTTCCAGCACGGCGAGCACGTCGCCGATCTGCGCCTGGCAGCGCTCGACCCACAGCGCGAGTTGCTCCTTCCGCAGCACGCGCTCGTAGAGCAGGCTGACGGCCTTGTCACCAAGACCGGTGGCGAGCGCGCAGATGCGCAAGTGCCGGCGACGATCGGCGCCGCTTCGCGGCAGCATCGCCTTCTCCGCGCCGACGAGCTCGTCGAGATAGTCGAGGATGATCGTGCTCTCGATCAGCGCTTCGCCGTCGTCGAGTACCAGCGTCGGCACCCGGCGCAAGGGATTGTACGGCGCGATCTTGTCGGCATCGCCGAAGGTCGACCACGGTCTGTGCTCGAAAGCGAGCCCGTAAAGCCGCAGCGCAATCGCGACACGGCGGACGAAGGGGGAATCATATTGGCCGATCAGGAACATGGTTCTCGCTCTTCTCTGGCGTTGGGCAAGGCAGGGCCGATCAGTTTCCACGATGAGATCGCAGTGGCGCAAGGACAATCCTGGACATGCAGCATTGCGCCGAATGCAACGGCGCCGCGACAGCGTCGCCCGAATACGCTATCAAGGACGGCATCATGACAGCGACATCAGATATCAATCGGGAGCGGATCGCGGCGACCGAGGCCGTCATCCGCCCACACATCAGGCGTACGCCGCTCATCCAGGCCGACCTCGCCGATTTCGGCCTGCCGGCAGCGCCCGTCACACTCAAGCTCGAGATGCTGCAGCATTCCGGATCGTTCAAGGCGCGCGGCGCCTTTGCCAATCTGCTGCTGCGGCAGGTACCGCAAGCCGGTGTCGTCGCCGCTTCCGGCGGCAATCACGGCGCGGCGGTCGCCTATGCGGCGCAACGGCTCGGCATTCCCGCCACCATCTTCGTGCCCGACATCACCTCGCCGGCCAAGGCGGAGCGGATCAGGGGCTATGGCGCAAAACTCGTGATCGCCGGCAGCCGCTACGCCGATGCGCTCGCCGCCAGCGAAGCGCATCTCGCGCAGACCGGCGCGCTTGCCGTTCACGCCTACGACCAGGCCGAGACCCTGCTCGGCCAGGGCAGCGTCGGCCTGGAGCTGGAGCAGGACGCGCCCGGCATCGACACGCTGCTGGTCGCGGTCGGCGGCGGCGGACTGATCGGCGGCATCGCGGCGTGGTACGAAGGGCAGACGCGCATCGTGGCGATCGAGCCGGAGCAGTCGCCGACCCTGCACGCCGCGCTCGCGGCAGGAGCGCCGGTCGACGCGCCGGCCGGCGGCGTCGCTGCCGACAGCCTCGCGCCGCGGCGCGTCGGTGAATTGATGTTCCCGATCGCGCGCGCCCATGTCGAGCGGGTCGTCCTGGTCAGCGACGACGCGATCCGGCAGGCCCAGGCCGCGCTATGGTCGAGCCTGCGTCTCGTCGCCGAGCCCGGCGGTGCCGCTGCGTTCGCCGCGCTGCTCTCCGGCCGTTATCGTCCGTCGGCAGGCGAGCGTGTCGCGGTGCTGGTCTGCGGTGCTAACACCACGGCCGTGAAGTTCGACAGCTAGCGGCCCACACTCCGTCATTGCGAGCGTAGCGAAGCAATCCAGAATCTTTCCGCGGGGGCAGCCTGGATTGCTTCGTCGCAAGAGCTCCTCGCAATGACGTGTGTGGAAACAGCCGCGCATTACTCAATGATCGGCACATGCGGTGCGGCTGTTCGCGGTGCCGTACCGTCAAGCCGCGGATCATCCGCCACCTCGATCTGGCGGCGGAACGGGATGAAGCCGGAGCGCTGATAGAACGCCACGGCCGACGGATGATCGAAGGTGCAGGTGTGCAGCCAGACGCGGCGCACGTCGCCGGACCAAGCACGCTCCAGCGCGCGGTTCATCAGGAAGCGCGCGGCGCCGGTGCCGATCATGCTGGCGGTGACGCCGAAATAGACCAGCTCGCATTCGCCGGGTTCGCGGAAATCCAGCTCCAGCAGGCCTTCGTCGCGGCCGTCCAGGGCGAGCGCATAGATTTCGATGCGCGCGTCGTGGATGATCGCGGCGAGCTCTGCATTCAGCATGCGCAGTCGAGAGAACCACAGCCAGTCCTCGCCGACGCGGCGGTGGAGATCGCGGTACCAATCAAGCGCGGGCGCGTCGATCTTGCGCAGGGTCCATGCACCGGGTGGATCGTCACGGTGCGGAGGGCGCGCCGTCATGTCGAGATGGGTGACGACTGCGGCGATCTTCCCGCCGGGGATGTCGGAATATCCGTCGGGGAGGATCATTCGTGCTTACTCCACTTCATCGCGAGAGACTTCAGGCTGGCGCGACGCACTCCATTGTCGTCCCGGACAAGCGGAGCGCATGGCGAAGATTGGTCGTTCGGGATTGGCTCCGCCCGCCGTCGATAGACCTCGCGGTATGGGTCCCTGCGTTCGCAGGGACGACTCGCGGAGAGTACGCCTACTCCTCGCCCTCGTCGCTCGCCAGCACGCCCTTCACCGCGCGGGCCCAGCCGGCGAGCTTTCGATCGCGCGTGGCCTGGCTCATGTTCGGTTTGAAGCGGTGCTCGAGCCGCCAATTGTCGGCGAACTTGGTCGGCTCGGGATAGACGCCGGCCTGGAGGCCGGCGAGGTAGGCCGCACCCAGCGCGGTGGTCTCCTGGATCACGGGGCGATCGACCGGCGCATCCAGGAGATCGGCGAGGCGCTGCATGGTCCAGTCCGACGCGGTCATGCCGCCATCGACGCGGAGCACGACGCTGGCGACCTCCGAGCTCGGCCAGTCCGCGCGCATCGCGGCCCAGAGATCGAAGGTCTGGTAGCAGACGCTCTCCAGCGCGGCATGCGCAAGCTCGGCAGGGCCGGTGTTGCGGGTGAGGCCGAACAGCGCACCACGGACACGCGGATTCCAGTAGGGCGCACCCATGCCGACGAAGGCCGGGACGAGATAGACGCTCTGCATGGAGTCGGATTGATCCGCAAGCGGCCCGGTTTCGGCCGCGTGCTTGATGATGCCGAGGCCGTCGCGCAGCCATTGCACCGCCGAGCCTGCGACGAAGATCGAGCCTTCGAGCGCGTAGGTGCGTTTTCCCCCGAGCTGATAGGCGATGGTGGTGAGCAGCTTGTTCTTGGAGACGACCGGCGTGGTGCCGGTGTTGAGCAGGGCGAAACAGCCGGTGCCGTAGGTCGACTTCATCATGCCCGGGCGGAAACAGGCTTGTCCAATGGTCGCGGCCTGCTGGTCGCCGGCGATGCCGGAGATCGCGATCGCGCCGCCGAACAAATCCGGCGTGCTCTCGCCGAAATGGGCCGAGGAGTCTTTCACCTCGGGCAGCATCGAGCGCGGCACGCCGATGATCTCCAAGAGCTCGTCGTCCCACTGGCCGGTGTGGATGTTGAACAGCAGCGTGCGCGAGGCATTGGTGGCATCGGTGGCGTGGACCTTGCCGCCGGTGAGGCGCCACAGCAGGTAGCAATCGACGGTGCCGAACATCAGCTCGCCGCGGGCGGCGCGCCCACGTGCGCCGGGGACGTGGTCGAGGATCCAGGCGACCTTGGTGCCGGAGAAATAGGGATCGATGATCAGGCCGGTCTTCTGCGAGATCAACGGCTCGCGGCCGTCGTGCTTGAGCTTCGCGCAGATATCGGCCGTGCGGCGGTCCTGCCAGACGATGGCGCGGTGCACGGCTTGTCCCGTGGCACGGTCCCACACCACGGTGGTCTCGCGCTGGTTGGTGATGCCGATCGCGGCGATATCTTTCGCCGTGATGCCGGCCTGCTCGATCGCGTCGCGGCACACCATCACGGTCGAGGTCCAGATGTCCTCCGGCTCGTGCTCGACCCAGCCCGAGGCCGGAAAATGCTGCGGAAACTCCTGCTGCGCGCGAGCAGCAATCGAGATGTCACTGCGAAACACGATCGCACGCGAGGAGGTGGTGCCCTGGTCGATGGCGAGGACGAAAGACATGGAAGCTTACCTTGGTGTTTCCCGGTGACGGGTCATTGTGTCGCGCCAAGGGGAGCGGATTGGAGGCGGAAGGTCAATACCAGCGGAGCCGCCTTCGTTCACCTCGCCCCGCTTGCGGGAAGAGGTCGGAATTCAAGCCCAGCTTGAATTCCGGGTGAGGGGGACCCTCCGCGAACTCATCTCCAGCCGCATTCGTGGAGACAGCCCCTCACCCCAACCCTCTCCCCGCAAGAGCGGGGCGAGGGAGTAGACCGCTCTACACCGCCGCCGTGGTGACGCCGCCGTCGATGACGATGGTCTGTCCCGTCATGAAGCTCGAGGCGTCCGAGGCGAGGTAGGCAACCGCGCCGGCGATCTCGTCGGGCTCGCCAATACGCCGCAGCGGCGTGGTCGCGGTGCGGCGCTTGAGGTTGGCTTCGTCTTCCCACAGCGCGCGGGCGAAATCGGTCTTGACCAGGCCCGGCGCGATGCAATTGACGCGGACGCCCTTCGGGCCCCACTCGCCGGCGAGCGAGCGGCACAGCGCGAAGTCGGCGGCCTTGGAGATGCCGTAGGCGCCGATCACGGTCGAGCCGCGCAAGCCCCCGATCGAGGAGATGATGACGACGGAGCCGTTGCCGCGCTCCGCCATCTGCGGGATCCCGAGCGCGGAGAGCCAGATGTTGCTCTTGACGTTCGAGCCCATGATCTTGTCGAAGGCCTCGTCGGTGATGTCGAGCAGCGGGCCGTAATACGGGTTCACCGCAGCGTTGCAGACGAGGATGTCGATCTGGCCGTAATGCTTGATCGTGCCCGATATCAGCGCCTCGACCTCGGCCTTGCGCGCGATGTTGCAGGGGATGACGGTGGCGTCGCCGCCGGCCGCATTGATGCCGTCGGCGACCTCCTTGCAGGCGTCCGCCTTGCGCGAGGACACCACGACCTTGGCGCCGAGTTTTGCGAGCAGCTCCGCGGAGGAGCGGCCGATGCCGCGGCTGGAGCCGGTGACCACGGCGACCTTGCCGGTGAGATCGAACGGGGTGTTTTTCATTGTTGTTGCTCCGCTGCTTCAACGACCTCCGTCATTGCGAGGAGCCCGCGACAAAATTGCGAAGCAATTTTGCGCTGGCGACGAAGCAATCCAGACTGTCTCAATGGAAAGATTCTGGATTGCTTCGCTTCGCTCGCAATGACGATGGAACTATCAGACCAACCCACCCGCATCCGCGACGCGGCGCTGGTGGTAGTCGGTGTCGCCAAAGGTGTTCTCGATCATGGTCAGGCGCTTGAAGTAGTGGCCGATCTTCGCCTCCATGGTCATGCCGATACCGCCATGGAGCTGGATCGCCTGCTGGCCGACGAATTTCAGCGACTTGCCGATCTGCACCTTGGCGGCGGCGATCGCGTTGGAGCGCTCCCTGGCGTCCTCGAAATCACCCGCCATGGTCGCGAACATCGACATCGAGCGCGCCTGCTCGGCCGCGACGAACATGTCGGAGGCGCGGTGCTGCAGGGACTGGAACGAGCCGATCGCGACGCCGAACTGTTTTCGCGTCTTGATGTACTCGACCGTGGTCTTGAGCGATTCATCCATCAAGCCGACCGCCTCGGCGCAGAGCGCGACGCGGGCTTCGTCCACCACGCGCTCAATCAGAGCCAGCGAGTCATCGGGATTGCCGATCGCCGCATCGCTGCCGACCTCGACGCCCGTCAAGGTGATGTCGGCGGCGTGCAGGCCGTCCTGCGTCGGGTACGACTTCTTGGTCACGCCCTTGGCATTGGCCGGCACCAGGAACACGCCGATGCCGGTCGTATCGCGGCGGTTGCCCTTGGTCCGCGCGGTGACGATGAGCGTGTCGGCGTTCTCGCCGTTGAGCACGACGAACTTCTCGCCGTCGATCACCCATCCGTCGCCCTTCTTCTTCGCCGTCGTGGCGACGTCGAACAGATCATAGCGCGAGTTCTTCTCGAGCTGGGCGAACGCCAGCGTCTTGCTGCCGTCGACGATGCCCGGCACATGCGCGGCTTTCTGCGCGTCGGTGCCGGCATGGCGCAGGAAGCCGCCGCCGATCACGACGGTCGCGAGATAGGGCTCAAGCACCAGCGCCTTGCCGAGCGCTTCCATCACGATCATGGTCTCGACGCCGCCGCCGCCGAAACCGCCATCGGCCTCCGCGAAGGGCAGACCGAGCAGACCCTGCTCGGCGAGCTTGCCCCAGACGGCTTTGCTCCAGCCGCCCTTCTCCTTCATGTACTTCTTGCGGCTCTCGAAATCGTAGGAATCGGTCAGCAGGCCGTCGATGCTGTCCTTCAGGAGCCGCTGCTCCTCGGTCAAATCAAAATCCATCTCTGTTTCCTCAAGTCACAAATGTCTGCGTTGCGCGGGGTGCCTCTTCACCTCTCCCCGCTTGCGGGGAGAGGTCGGATCGCTCTTGCGATCCGGGTGAGGGGGTGCCGCTCTCTCGGCGATCTTTGCTCGGAGAGAGGCCCCTCACCCCAACCCTCTCCCCGTAAGAACGGGGAGAGGGAGAGGAGAGAGCATCACAATCCCAGCACTGCCTTGGCGATGATGTTCCGCTGGATCTCGTTGGAGCCGCCGTAGATCGAGACCTTGCGGTTGTTGAAGTAGCTCGGCGCGATCTGGGCGGTCCAGTCCATGGCTTCGTTGGAGCCGTCATCGCCATGCACATCGTAAGGAGCCGCGAACGGGCCGATCACTTCCATCAGCAGCTCGGTGGTGGTCTGCTGGATCTCGGAGCCCTTGATCTTCAGCACCGAGGAGGCCGGATTGGGCTTGCCCTTGCCGTGCTTGCCTTCGTCGGCGACGACGCGCAGCTGCGTCAGCTCGAGCGCCTTCAGCTCGATCTCACAGGCGGCCAGCTTCTCGCGGAACGCAGCATCCTGGATGATCGGCTTGCCGCCGGATTCAACCTTGGAGGCCAGATCGCGGATACGGCGGAGCCGCTCCTTGGAGACGCCGACCCGCGCAATGCCGGTGCGCTCATTGCCGAGCAGGAATTTTGCGTAATCCCAACCCTTGTTCTCCTCGCCGATCAGGTTCTCGACCGGCACCTCGACGTCATCGAAGAAGACTTCGTTGACCTCGACGCCGCCGTCGATGGTCTGGATCGGGCGCACGGTGACGCCCTTCGACTTCATCGAGAACACGATGAAGGAGATGCCCATCTGCTTCTTGGCATTATTGTCGGTGCGGCAGAGGCAGAAGATCATGTCGGCGTGCTGGGCGAGCGTGGTCCAGGTCTTCTGGCCGTTGATGATCCACTTGTCGCCCTTGCGCTCGGCTTTGGTCTTGAGCGAGGCGAGGTCGGAGCCGGAGCCGGGCTCAGAGAAGCCCTGACACCACCAATCGTCGACATTGGCGATGCGCGGCAGGTACTTCTTCTTCTGCTCTTCATTGCCGAAGGTGTAGATGACCGGGCCGACCATGCTGACGCCGAAGGCGAGCGGCTGCGGCGCCGGATAGGACTGCAGCTCCTCGTTGAAGATGTAATGCTGCACGGAGGTCCACCCGGTGCCGCCATACTGCGTCGGCCAGTGGCTGGTGCCCCAGCCCTTCTTGTTGAGGATACGCCACCAAGTCACCATCTCGTCCTTCGAGAGGTGGCGGCCCTCGACCAGCTTGCGCCGCGTGTCCGGCGGCACGTTGTCGCGGAAGAATGAACGCACTTCCTCGCGAAACGCCTGCTCTTCCTTCGTGAATGCGAGATCCATCGGATCCTCCTGTTTCCTCGTCGTCCTGGCGAAAGCCAGGACCCATTACCACCGGCCTTCGTTTTGCGAAGGCAATTTCCGTGTGTGCCCAAAACTCCGGCTGCGGAGTATGGGTCCTGGCTTTCGCCAGGACGACGGTGAACTACTACTGCAAAACCTCGAACAAGCCGGCAGCGCCCATGCCGCCGCCGACGCACATGGTGACGACCGCATATTTGGCCTTGCGGCGGCGGCCTTCGATCAAAGCGTGGCCGGTCAGGCGCGCGCCCGACATGCCGTAGGGATGGCCGACCGCGATCGCGCCGCCGTCGACGTTGATCTTTTCAGGGTCGATGCCGAGCTTGTCGCGGCAATACAGCACCTGCACGGCAAAAGCTTCGTTGAGCTCCCAGAGATCGATATCGTCGACCTTCAAGCCATGACGCTTGAGCAGGCGCGGCACGGCGAAGACCGGGCCGATGCCCATCTCGTCCGGCTCGCAGCCGGCGGAGACGAAGCCGCGGAAGACGCCAAGCGGCTTGAGGCCGCGCCTGGACGCTTCCTTGTCGCTCATGATCACGCTAGCGCTGGCGCCGTCGGAGAGCTGGCTGGCGTTGCCGGCGGTGACGGAAAAACCTTCGCCGCGAACAGCCTTCAGCCCGGCGAGGCCTTCGGCGGTCGTCTCGGGACGCGGGCCCTCGTCCTGCGACAAGGTCACCTCCTTGAAGGAGACGGCGCCCGTCGCCTTGTCGGTGACCGCCATCTGCGTGGTGATCGGCGCGAGCTCGTCCTTGAACTTGCCACCCTGCTGGGCAGCGGCGGTGCGGCGCTGGCTCTCGAGCGAATATTCGTCCTGCTTCTCGCGCGAGATGCCGTAGCGCTTGGCAACGATCTCGGCGGTGTCGATCATGGGCATGTAGACCTCGCACTTGATCTTGAGCAGCGCCGGGTCCTGGGCGTGAAAACCGTTCATCTTGTCGTTCTGCACGAGGCTGATTGACTCGCCACCGCCACCGACCGCGACCTCGACACCGTCGAAGATCACCGAACGCGCGGCAAGCGCGATCGCCTGCAGGCCCGAGGCGCACTGCCGGTCGATGGTGGTGCCGGCGACGGTGACGGGCAGACCGGCACGGAGCAGCGCCTTGCGCGCGATGTTGCCGCCGGTCGCGCCCTGCTGCAGCGCTGCGCCCATCACGACGTCCTCGATCTCCTTCGGATCGACTTTTGCGCGCGCAACGGCCTCGCCGATGGCATGGCCGAGCAGAGTCGCGCCCTCGGTGGCGTTGAGCATGCCGCGATAGGCCTTGCCGATCGGCGTACGGGCGGTGGAAACGATGACGGCGTCGGTCAAGAGCGACCTCCTGATGCGTGTTGGGTGGATTGCGATGGTTTCTGCTGCTGGCGCAATTCGTGGCGCGACAGCTTTCCGACCGGCGTGCGCGGCAGATCATCGACGAACTCGACCTCCGCCGGCAATTCGTGCTTGCCGACCTTGCCGGCGAGCTGCGCGCGCAGCTCGCCGAGCGAGAACGGTTTTGCCTCCGGCTTCAGCTTGATGAAGGCCTTTGCGGCCTCGCCGCGATACTGATCGGGAATGCCGAGCACGATCACCTCGTGCACGCCTGGAACGGTGTAGATCGCCTGCTCGATCATCTGCGGATAGACGTTGAAGCCGCCGGAGATGATCATGTCCTTCTTGCGATCGACCAGGAAGAAATAGCCGTCGATGTCGACATAGCCGATGTCGCCGGTGAGGAAGCGGCCGTCGGAGAAATACTCCGCGACTTCCTTCTGCTTGTTCCAATAGCCCTTGGTGACGTTCGGGCCCTTGATGCGGATCTCGCCGACTTCGCCTGGCGGCAACACCTTGGCCGGATCGTCCAGCGAGACGACGTCGAGCTCGATGCCGGGCAGCATCAGGCCGATCGAGCCGGGCTTGTCGGGACCGACAGGCGGATGGCCGGTGCCGGGCGAGCAGGTCTCGGTCATGCCCCAGCCGCTCTTGAGCTTCTTGCCGACCTTGCGCTCGAAGAAGCTCGCGACCTCGACCGGCAGCGGCGCGCCGCCGGAGCCGATGGCGGCAAGCGAGGAGAAGTCGCGTTTGTCGAGATCGGGAAGTGCAGCGATCGCGATCCACATCGTCGGCACGCCCGGAAAATAGGTCGCGCGCTTGACCTCGATGTCGCGCATCACGGCTTCGACATCGAAACGCTGATGGAGCGAGATCAGATTGCCGCGGCTGAGCGAGGACAGCAGCACGACGGTGAGTGCATAGATATGAAACAGCGGCAGCACGCAGATCACGCGCTCGACGGCGTCGCCGCGCGCCGCACGTGCCGGCTTGCCCCAGACGTCGTAGATCGAGACCGCCGAGGTGAGATTGCCGTGCGTCAGCATGGCACCTTTTGGCAGACCGGTGGTGCCGCCGGTATATTGCAGCAGCGCGACGTCATCGACCGCAACAGCGGGCCATTGCGCCGGCAGCGGCGCGCCCTCGACGAAGGCCTTGAAGGTGACGATGCGGGGATCATCAGGGATTGCCGCCTGCGGCGTGCCGACCTTACCCCAATTGTCGTCCTCGCAGACGACCAGGCGATCGATCAGCCCCTCCTCCAGAAATTTCAGCGCGGTCGGCAACAGGGCCTGGAGGTTCGAGGTGACCAGCAGGCGCGAGCCGGAGTCCGAGACCTTGTGTGTCAGCGCGATCTCGCCGTCGAGCGGCGAGAGATGCGCGACGCGGGCGCCGGCCTTCAACGCACCGAAGAAATTGACGGGATGATCCGGCGTATTGCCGAGGAACAGCGCAACGGAAGTGTTCTTGCCGCAGCCCGCACGCAGGAACGCAGCCGCCGCGCGCTCGGCCATGGCGGCGAGCTCGGTATAGGTGATCGGACGATCGCGAAATTCCAGCGCGGTCCGCGGGCCGTAAGTCGCGGCGGCCGTCGAGAGCAGGTCAGGCAGCGTGCCCTGGACGATGGTGTCGTCCCAATGCACGCCCTCGGGGTAAAACTGTTCGCCGGGATGGGTCATTGCTTCCTTAAACCAAGTTAGCCGTCATTCCGGGGCGCGACGAAGTCGCGAGCCCGGAATCCATCGGGCGGCACGTTCAAAGGTGAAATGGATTCCGGGCCTGGCCCTTCAGGCCATCCCGGAATGACACCCATAGACGCGCCAGCGGCCATCAAGCCGCCTTCGACGCCGCAGCGAGCGAGGCGAACGTCTTACCTTCGGCCGCGAGCTTCTTCAGCAGCGGCGCGGGCTCGAGGCTCGGGTCGTTGGTCTCCTTGGCGTAGAAGGCGAGACGGTCGGCGATGTGCTTGAGACCGACGGTGTCGGCCCAGAACATCGGGCCACCGCGATAGATCGGCCAGCCATAGCCGTAGAGCCAGACCACGTCGATGTCGGACGGGCGCGCCGCGATGCCCTCTTCGAGGATCTTCGCGCCCTCGTTGATCATCGGGTACATCATGCGCTCGAGGATCTCGTCGTCGCTGACGATTCGCTTCTTGCGGCCGAGACGCAGCAGCGTCTCGTCGATCAGCTTCTCGACCTCCGGATCCGGCAGCGCCGAACGGGAGCCGGCTTCATACTTGTAGTAGCCCTTGCCGGTCTTCTGGCCGAAGCGGCCGGCCTCGCAGAGCGCGTCCGCAATCTCCGACTTGATGCCGCGGTCCTTGCGCGAGCGCCAGCCGATGTCGAGGCCGGCGAGATCGCCCATCGCGAACGGACCCATCGGCATGCCGAACTTCGTCACCACAGCGTCCACCTGCTGCGGCAGCGCGCCTTCGAACAAAAGCTTTTCAGACTGCTTGCCGCGCTGGGCCAGCATGCGGTTGCCGACGAAGCCGTCGCAGACGCCGACCACGGCCGGCACCTTTGCGATCTTGCGGGCGATATTCACCGCAGTCACCAGCGCATCCGGCGCGGTCTTGTCGGCGCGCACGATCTCGCACAGCTTCATGACATTGGCCGGCGAAAAGAAGTGCATGCCGAGCACGTCCTGCGGACGCTTGGTCGCCTTCGCGATCTCGTCGATGTTCAGGTACGAGGTGTTGGAGGCGAGCACGGCGCCCGGCTTGACGTACTGGTCGAGCTTGCCGAACACTTCCTGCTTCACCGCCATGGTCTCGAACACGGCTTCGATGACGAGATCGGCGTCGCCGACGTTCTCGATGCCGACCACGCCGTTGATCAGCGCCATGCGCTTGGCCGGCGCATCCGCCGGGATGCCGCCGCGCGCGGCGGTCGCCTCCCAGTTCTTCTGCATGATGCCGAGGCCACGCTTGAGCTGCTCCTCGCCGGTCTCGATCAGGGTGACGGGAACGCCGGCATTGGCAAACGACATCGCGATGCCGCCACCCATGGTGCCGGCGCCGAGAATGGCAACACGGTTAACGGGGCGCGACTTGGTGCCTTCCGGCACGCCCGCGATCTTGGCGGCTTCGCGCTCGGCGAAGAAGGCGTAGCGCTGCGCCTTGGACTGGTCGCTGGCGACGAGCTTGAGGAAGCCCTCGCGCTCCTTCTTCAGACCTTCATCGAACGGCAGGTCGATCGCTGCACCCACGGCATCGGCCGCCGCGAACGGCGCTTCCAGGCCGCGCGACTTCTTGGTCATGGCGGCAACGGCATTGGTGAAGATCGAACGATCGGCCTTGGCGGCCGCGATCTTGGAATCGTCGTCGCGGAGGCGACGCAGCGGGCGCTTCTCGGCCAGCAATTTGCGGACGAAGGCTTCGCCGCCGGAGGCGGGACCTTCCACGATCTCCTCGATCAGGCCGTTCTTGAGCGCTTCGGCAGCGGAAATCGGATCACCGCCGACGATCATCTTGACCGCAAGCTCCGGCCCGACCGCACGCGGCAGCCGCTGGGTGCCACCGGCGCCGGGCAAAAGGCCGAGCTTCACCTCGGGCAGGCCGAGCTTTGCCTCTTTGACAGCCACGCGGAAATGACAGGCCAGCGTGACCTCGAGGCCGCCGCCGAGCGCGGTGCCGTGGATCGCGGCCACGACCGGCTTCGGCGAGTTCTCGATCTCGGCGAGCACCTCATTGAGGCCCGGCGACTTCGGCGGCTTGCCGAATTCGGTGATGTCGGCGCCGGCAATGAAGGTGCGGCCGGCGCAGGTCAGAACGATGCCCTTGATCGCGGGATCGGCGATGGCGGCCTTGATGCACTCCAGGATACCGCCGCGGACTGCGGCACTCAGCGCATTGACCGGAGGGCTATTGACCGTGACGATCCCGACTTCGTCATGACGCTCAAGCTTGACCACTTCGCTCACGGTTTCCCTCCTTGGTGGGATTTACTTTTGTTCGATTTCGCGGTGCGGAATTTAATTCCGCATCTTGACGGCAGGGTTATTTTGAAGCACGTGGCTTGTCAACGACTCCGCGCAAGAGCAGATCAGGGATGAAGCGTACAGGAAAGAAGACCGCGACCGATCGGAATTTCGTCGTCGCGCTTTCCCGCGGGCTTGACGTATTGCGAGCATTCCAACCCAGCGACGGACTTCTCGGCAATCAGGAGATTGCCTCCCGCACCAACCTGCCGAAGCCGACGGTTTCGCGGCTGACCTACACGCTGACGAAGCTCGGCTATCTGACGCCGGTTCCCCGTTTCGAGAAGTACCAGCTGGCGCCGGCCGCGATGGCGCTCGGATACGCGGCGCTGGCCAATCTCGGCGTTCGGCATTTGTCCGAGCCGTTTCGCGAGGAAATGATGCGCGCGACCGGCGGCGCCGTCGCAATCGGCGGCCGCGACCGCCACAGCATGATCTATTTCGGGCAAAGCCGTGGCAGCGAGACGGTCGGCGTTCAACTCGACGTCGGCTCCCGCGTGCCGATTGCAACCAGCGCGATGGGTCGCGCGTATTTCTGGGCGCTGGGCGACGAGGATCGCGCTGAAGTGACGCGCATCCTGCGCGAACATTACGGCAGCCGCTGGCCCAAGATGCGCGACGGACTGGAACGTTCGGGCGAGACGGTCGCGAAATACGGTTTCGCGCTGTCCGTCGGCGACTGGCACGACGACATCGGCGCCGCCGGCGTCGCGCTCAAGCTCAACGACGGAACCGGTCCCTACGCATTCAATTGCGGTGCACCCGCATTCCGCTTCACGGAAGAGCGTTTGATCAACGACATTGGACCGCGACTGCTGGCGATGGTAAGGAACATCGAAGCGGCACTTGGGGGTCTGATGCCGCAATCCAAAAAAGAAGTCAGCAAAAAGCTGAAATCAGGAGGAAAAGTTGCGCGTGTGGCCGAGGGATTCAGATAGCCTTAGTCATCATCGGGAGCGGTTCGCATCGCACCATTGCCCACTGACGTCCGTGGGCGAGACGACATGACGCAGGCACAGCTCGCGCAGGGGACATCGCCCCTGCTCGCCGTTCGCGACGTCAGCGTCGTGTTCGGCGGCATCGTCGCGCTCAATGGTGTGTCCTTCGACATGCACAAGGGCCAGATCCTCGGATTGATCGGCCCCAACGGCGCCGGCAAGACCACGCTCTTCAACTGCCTCTCCCGCCTCTACCAGCCGTCGTCCGGCGACATCCTGATGGAAGGCGCGAGCATCCTGACGCGGCCGCCGCACCGGATCGCCGAGATCGGCATCGGCCGCACCTTCCAGAACGTGGCGCTGTTTCCGAATTTGTCGGTCATGGACAATGTCCGCGTCGGCACGCATGCCCGCACTTCCAGCGACATCATCAGCGACTCGCTGCGGCTGGCCTGGATTCGTCGCAGCGAAACCGGCGTGAACAAGAAGGTGCACGAAATCCTCGCCTATCTCGACCTCGAGGACGTCGCCCATACCATCGTCTCCGGCCTGCCCTTCGGCACACAGAAGCGCGTCGAACTGGCGCGGGCGCTGGCGGCGGACCCGAAGATCCTGCTGCTCGACGAACCCGCAGGTGGTCTCAATCACGAAGAGGTCTACGTCCTCGGCGACCTCATCCGCAAAATCCGGGATGAGCGCCACATGACGGTGCTGCTGGTCGAGCACCACATGGGCCTCGTGATGTCGATCGCCGACCACGTCGTCGCGCTGAATTTCGGCAAGAAGCTCGCGGAAGGCACGCCCGCCCAGGTGCAGGCGGATCCCGACGTCATCAAGGCCTATCTCGGGAGCAAGGACCAATGACGACGCTGCTCAACGTCAAGGACCTGCGCGCCTATTACGGCCAGGTCCAGGCGCTCCATGGCCTGTCCTTCTCGCTCAGCGAAGGCTCGCTGACGACGCTGTTAGGTGCCAACGGCGCCGGCAAGACCACGACGCTGCGCGCGATCTGCAACATGGTGCGCTCCACCGGCGGCATCGAGTTCGACGGCAAGCCGCTGAACAACAAATCGACCGAGAGCATCGTGCGCTTCGGCATCGCCCATGTGCCGCAGGGCCGCGGCACCTTCACCACCATGACGGTGGAGGAGAACCTCCAGCTCGGCGCCATTACCCGCAAGGACAATGCCGGCATCGTCTCCGACATCGAGCGCATGTATGCGCATTTCCCGGTTCTGAAGCAGCGCCACACCCAGCAGGCCGGCACGCTCTCCGGCGGCGAGCAGCAGATGCTCGCGGTTGCGCGCGCGCTGATGCTGCGGCCGCGATTGATGCTGCTCGACGAGCCGTCCTTCGGCCTCGCGCCGCTGGTGGTGCGCGACCTGTTCGGCATCCTCGGCAAGATCAACCGCGAGGACAAGGTGTCGATCCTGGTGGTCGAGCAGAACGCCCAGCTCGCACTCGAGCTCGCCGACCAGGCATATGTGATCGAGACCGGCCGTATCGTGATGTCGGGCAATGCCAAGGACATCGCGAACAACGAAGAAATCCGCAAATCCTATCTTGGTTACTGAGGAGCGGATGATGGCAACGATGTATCCACGCGCTCGCTCCACCTCTCCCCAGCGGGGAGAGGTCGGATTGCGCCTGGCGATGCGAAGCATCGTCCAGTGCAATCCGGGTGAGGGGCCGCAGCTCCGCCGTGAGACCCTAACCCCTCACCCGCGCCTACGGCGCGACCTCTCCCAAAGGGAGAGGTGGACCGCCGACGCCGCCGCAGTTCAACCCGAAGCCGTCATACTCTAGGAGCCGGCACGATGGAGCTTTTCACCAACCAGGTGCTGGCCGGGATTGCCACGGGCGCCATCTACGCCTGCATGGCGCTCGCGGTGGTCATGATCTACCAGGCGATCGACCATCTCAACTTCGCGCAGGGCGAGATGGCGATGTTCTCGACCTTCATCTCCTGGCAATTGATGCAATGGGGCATTCCCTATTGGGGCGCATTCATCATTGCGCTGGCGCTCTCCTTCGTCGGCGGCATCGCGATCGAGCGGATCCTGTTCAAGCCGCTGGCCAAGGCACCGGTCCTGACCAACGTCGCCGGCTTCATCGCGCTCTACGCCATCATCAACTCCTCGGCCGGGCTGATCTGGGACTTCACCATCAAGCAATATCCGACCCCGTTCGGCTCCTCGCCGTTCCTCGGCAGCCAGCTGATCTCGACCCACCAGGCCGGCATGATCGGCGTCACCGTGCTGCTGCTGATCGGGCTCTACTTCTTCTTCCAGTACACGCGGATCGGCCTCGCGATGCGGGCGGCCGCATCGGTGCCTGAATCGGCACGCCTGGTCGGCATCAACACCTCCTGGATGATTGCGCTGGGCTGGGGCATGGCGTCCGCCATCGGCGCCATCGCCGGCATGCTGATTGCCCCGGTCGTATTCCTCGAGCCCAACATGATGGGCGGCGTGCTGATCTACGGCTTCGCCGCGGCCGTGCTCGGCGGACTGACCAGCCCGTTCGGCGCGGTGGTCGGCGGCTTCCTGGTCGGCATCTTCGAGAACCTCGCCGGCACCTACATCCCCGGCGTCGGTAACGAGCTGAAACTTCCGATCGCGCTCGCGCTGATCATCTCCGTCCTGGTCGTCAAACCCGCTGGTCTGTTCGGCCGGCACATCGTCAAGCGAGTTTGATCATGAGCGCTGTAGAAGACGTCGTCACGGAAGCCCCGGCCGTCGAGGCGGTTCCGAAGCGGGCCATGACGCTGGGCACGGGCACCTCGGTGGTGGTGCTGTTGCTTCTCATCGCCGTTCCGGTGTTCGCCAAGAACTTCGTGATCTTCCAGCTGACCCAGCTCCTGTATCTGGGCCTCGCCGTGCTGGCGCTGAACATCCTGACCGGCGGAAGCGGCCAGTTCTCGCTCGGCCAGAGCGCGTTCTACGGCATCGGCGCCTACGTCACCGCGGTCATGATGGAGCAGTTCAACATCCCGTACTTCCTCTGCCTGCCGGTCGCGGCCGTGGTCTGCTTCGGCGCGGGCTTCCTGTTCGGCCAGCCGGCGCTGCGGCTCTCCGGCGTCTACCTCGCGCTTGCGACCTTCGCGCTCGCCACCGCGATGCCGCAGCTGCTCAAGCTGAACTTCCTCGAGAAGTGGACCGGCGGCGTGCAGGGCCTCGTCGTCACCAAGCCCGACGCGCCGTTCGGCCTGCCGATGTCGCAGGACATGTGGCTGTATTACTTCACGCTCGTGGTCGTGCTCGCGATCTATATCTTCTCGGTCAACCTGCTGCGCTCGCGCTCGGGCCGCGCCTTCATGGCGATCCGCGACAACGAGATCGCGGCCTCCGCCATGGGCGTCAACGTCGCGCTGTACAAGACGCTGGCCTTCGGCGTCTCCGCGGCCATCACCGGCGTCGCCGGCGGCCTGAGCGCCATCGCGGTGCAATTCGTCGCGCCCGACAGCTTCACCATCACGCTCGCGATCCAGCTGTTCCTCGGCATGGTCGTCGGCGGCGTCGGCTGGCTGCCCGGCTCGATCGTCGGCGCCGCCTTCATCATCTTCGTGCCGAACATCGCGGAGGGCATCTCCAAGGGCCTCTCCGGCGCCGTGTTCGGCGTGCTCCTGTTCCTCGTCATCTACCTGGTGCCGCATGGCGCAAGGCAAGTCGCGATCCTGGGCCAGCAACTCGCCGGTAAGCTCAGAAAAAACTGAAACCGTTCAATTAAAGAAGGAGACCAAATTTGTTTTTCGGAAGAACACTGCGAACCACCGCACTCGTAACGGCGGTCGCGACCCTCACCTCCGGCGCAGCACTCGCTCAGAAGACATACGACACCGGCGCCTCCGATACCGAGATCAAGATCGGCAACATCATGCCGTACAGCGGCCCGGCGTCGGCCTATGGCGTCATCGGCAAGACCGAAGAAGCCTACTTCAAGATGATCAACGACAAGGGCGGCATCAACGGCCGCAAGATCGTCTACGTCACCTATGACGATGGCTATTCGCCGCCCAAGGCCGTCGAGCAGGTCCGCAAGCTCGTCGAGAGCGACGAGGTGCTCGCCGTGTTCAACCCGCTCGGCACGCCCTCGAACAGCGCGATCCAGAAATATCTCAACGCCAAGAAGATCCCGCAGCTGTTCGTCGCCACCGGCGCGACCAAGTGGAACGACCCGAAGAACTTCCCCTGGACCATGGGCTGGCAGCCCTCCTACCAGAGCGAAGCGCAGATCTACGCGAAGTGGCTGCTCAAGGAGAAGCCAGACGCCAAGGTCGCGATCCTCTATCAGAACGACGATTTCGGCAAAGACTACCTCAAGGGCACCAAGGACGGCTTTGGCGCCAAGGCGTCGTCCGCGATCATCCTGGAAGAGAGCTACGAGGTCTCCGAGCCGTCGATCGACGGTCACATCGTCAAGATCAAGGCCGCCAATCCCGACGTGCTGCTGATCTACACGACGCCGAAGTTCGGCGCCCAAACCATCAAGAAGACCGCCGAGCTCGGCTGGAAGCCGCTGCAGATCATCACCAACGTGTCGGCTTCGGTCGGCAGCGTGATGAAGCCGGCGGGCTTCGAGGCTTCCCAAGGCGTGCTGTCTGCGGCCTATGCCAAGGACGGCGCGGATCCGCGCTGGGCTGACGATGCCGCCATGAAGAAGTGGGTGGAATTCCTCGACAAGTACATGCCCGGCGCCGACAAGACCGATTCCAGCGTCGTCTACGGCTACGGTGCCGCGCAGACGCTGGCCAAGGCGCTGGAGCAGTGCGGCGACGATCTCACCCGCGCCAACCTGATGAAGCAGGCCGCGAGCCTGAAGGACTTTACGCCGGACACGCTGCTGCCCGGCGTCAAGATCAACACCGGACCGAACGACTTCGCCCCGATCAGCCAGCTGCAGATGCAGCGGTTCAAGGGCGAGAAGTGGGAACAGTTCGGCGACATCCTGAACGGCGACGTCGCCCCCGAGTGACGCGCTGACGCCAGAGTCCAAGGTCGAAAAGCCCCCGCGCGCAATCGCGGGGGCTTTTTGTTGACGTCGTGCATCAATCTTGTTCAATGCGACGCCGATCCAGTTGAGGCAGGAGAAAAATGGCTGTCGTTCGATTTCAGGTTGCGGTGCTTTCGGCCGCATTCGCGTTGTGCACTGCGATGAGCAATCCCGTGCTGGCACAGAGGTCCTACGACAACGGCGCTTCCGATACTGAAATCAGGATCGGCAACATCATGCCCTATAGCGGCCCGGCCTCGGCCTACGCCGTGATCGGCAAGGCCGAGGAAGCCTATTTCAACAAGGTCAATGCCGAGGGCGGCGTCAACGGCCGCAAGATCAAGTTCATCTCGTATGACGATGCCTATTCGCCGCCGAAGACGGTGGAACACGCGCGCAAGCTGGTCGAGAGCGACAATGTGCTCTTGATCTTCGGCTCGCTCGGCACCTCCACCAACGGCGCCATCCGCAAATACATGAACGAGAAGAAGGTGCCGCAATTGTTCGTGGCGAGCGGCGCCTCGAAGTGGAACGATCCGAAGAACTTCCCGTGGACGATGGGCTGGCAGCCCAGCTACGCCAGCGAAGCCAGGATCTACGCCAAGTACATTTTGAAGGAAAAGCCGGATGGCAAGATCGGCGTGCTCTACCAGAACGACGATTTCGGCAAGGACTATCTGAGGGGGCTGAAGGACGGGCTCGGCGACAAGGCCTCGATGATCGTGATGGAGGAGCCTTACGACACCTCTGAGCCCGCAATCGACGAGCACGTCGTGAAGCTGAAGGCCGCGGGCGCCGAAATCTTCATCAGCATCACCACGCCGAAATTCGCGGCGCAGGCGATCAAGAAGGCGGCCGAGATCAACTGGCACCCGATGCACATCATCTCCAATGTCTCGGCCTCCGTCGGCGGCGTGATCGAGCCGGCGGGCTTCGAGATCTCGCAGGGCATTTTGTCGGCGAGCTACACCAAGGACGGCTCCGACCCGCAATGGAACGCCGATGAGGGCATGAAGAGGTTCTATAATTTCCTCGCGCAGTTCGATCCGAAGGCCAACAAGCTCGATGCCGGCGTGGTGTTCGGCTATGCCGCAGCCCAGACCATGGTGAAGGTGCTGCAGATGTGCGGCGACAACCTCACCCGCGACAACATCATGAAGCAGGCAGCGTCCCTGAAGGACTTCGCGCCGGACACGCTGCTGCCCGGCATCAAGATCAACACCGCGCCCGACAATTTCGCACCGATCGAGCAGCTCCAGATGATGCGGTTCAAGGGCAAGACCTGGGAATTGTTCGGCGAAATCATCTCAAGTGACCTCGGTCATTAGGCAATCAACTCAAAATAGCTGCGAGACATGAAAGCAATTTCAGGCGGTCGCACCTTCTCGCAGTCGCACATGACAATCTGCGGCGGCCCTGACTACTAAAGGAGCAGCCCCTGCGACGCCATCGCAGGGGCTTTCTGTTGAAGCCATCAGGTAAATCGTATTGAATTGCAGCCGCGTCGCCAAAAACAATCAGGGCAAAAAAAGGAGCGCACACACCAAGAAAATAGGGAGATTGGAATGCCCGCTGTCACCGGCAAGCTTGCGGCCGCGTCACTGGCGCTCGCGCTCATTGCAGCCGCGACCTCCACCGCATCGGCCCAGAAGAAATACGATACCGGCGCGACCGACACCGAGATCAAGATCGGCAACATCATGCCCTACAGCGGTCCGGCCTCCGCCTACGGCATCATCGGGCGAACAGAGGCCGCCTATTTCAAGAAGATCAACGAGGAAGGCGGCATCAACGGCCGCAAGATCAACTACATCAGCTATGACGACGCCTACTCGCCGCCGAAGACGGTCGAGCAGGCGCGCAAGCTGGTCGAGAGCGACGAAGTGCTGTTCATCTTCAATTCGCTCGGCACGCCGCCGAACTCGGCGATCCACAAATACATGAACTCGAAGAAGGTGCCGCAGCTGTTCGTCGCGACCGGCGCCACCAAGTGGAACGATCCGCAGAACTTCCCCTGGACCATGGGCTGGCAGCCCAACTACCAGAGCGAGACACAGATCTATGCGAAGTGGCTGCTGAAGAACAAGCCCGACGCCAAGATCGCCGTGCTCTTTCAGAACGACGATTACGGCAAGGACTACGTCAAGGGCCTGAAGGACGGTCTCGGCGCCAAGGCGTCCTCGATGATCGTTGCGGAAGAGAGCTACGAGACCTCCGAACCGACCATCGACAACCATATCGTGAAGCTGAAATCGACCGGCGCCGACGTTTTCATGAACATCACGACGCCGAAATTCGCAGCCCAGGCGATCAAGAAGGTCGCCGAGGTCGGCTGGAAACCGCTGCACTTCCTCAACAACGTCTCGGCCTCCGTCGGCAGCGTGATGAAGCCGGCCGGCTTCGAAAACGGTCAGGATGTCATCTCCGCGGATTATCTGAAGGACGTGTCGGATCCCGCATGGGCCAATGATGCCGGCATGAAAGAATTCCTGGCGTTCATGGGCAAATACTTCCCCGACGGCGACAAGCTCGATAAGGGCACCATCGTCGGCTATGCCGTGGCGCAGACGCTGGTCCAGGTTCTGAAGCAGTGCGGTGATGATCTCACGCGCGAGAACATCATGAAGCAGGCGGCGAACCTGAAGGACTTCCGCACCGAGGCGCTGCTGCCGGGCGTGAAGATCAACACCTCGCCAACCGATTTCGCGCCGATCAGCCAGCTTCAGCTTGAGAAGTTCAAGGGCGAGAAGTTTGAGTTGTTCGGCGACGTGATCAGCGCCGACGTCGGCGGCTAGCCCATATTCCTGTGCGGGGACAACAAGCCCCCTGCGAGATGATCGCAGGGGGCTTTCTTGCCATAGGCCGATTATGATCACGCGATTGCACAATCGAATGATGGTAAAGTCTGCTTACGCTTTGGCGTCTGATGCGGTAGGCAGAGCAATGGCGACATCGTCTCCGTCGCCTTAGTCTGCTCACGAGTTTGCCGAAGGCCATCGTCATGACCGACCGACGCCCCCTGCTCCGCGCGCTCTACGACGCCGCCGTTGCCGCCGCCCATCCGAACACGATCCTGGCGCCGCATCTGCGGCCCGTACCCAAAGGCCGCGTGATCTGCCTCGCCGCCGGCAAGGGCGCGGCCGCGATGGCAGCGGCTGCGGAACGGCATTATCTCGACACGCTCAAGCTCGCACCGGAGCGCCTCGTCGGCATCGCCACCACGCGCCACGGGTACGGCGTGCCGACGCGCCGCATCCGCGTGGTCGAGGCCGGCCATCCCGTGCCTGACGAGGCTGGCCTCAAGGGCGCCGCCGACACGCTCGCGCTCGCGGGCGCGGCCGGGCCTGACGATCTGCTGCTGGTGCTGCTCACCGGCGGCGGCTCAGCGAACTGGATCGCACCCGTCGACGGCATCAGCTTCGCGCAGAAGCAGGCCGTCAACAAGGCGCTCTTACGCTCGGGCGCACCGATCGGCGAGATGAACATCGTGCGAAAACATCTCTCGCGCATCAAGGGCGGACGACTGGCGCGCGCCGGCCAGAACGCCGCCGAGATCGTGACGCTCGCGATCTCCGACGTGCCGCACGACGATCCGTCCGCGATCGCTTCGGGCCCGACCGTGCCCGATCCGACCACGCTTGCGGACGCACGCGCGATCGTCGCGAAATACAAGCTCGCCATCGACGATGCCGTGCGCCGCGCGCTCGACGATCCCGCCAACGAAAGCGCCAAGCCGGGCGACGCCGCCTTTGCGCGCGCGCATTTCGAATTGATCGCGCGCCCGAAGCAGTCGCTCGACGCCGCCGTGAAGCTTGCCAAGGACGCCGGCTACGAGACCATCGATCTCGGCGCCGATCTCGAAGGCGAGGCCCGCGAGGTTGCCGCCGATCACGCAAAACTCGCTCTCGCAGCCCGCGCGCAAGGCAAGCGCGTCGCGATCCTCTCCGGCGGCGAGCTCACGGTGACCGTGCGCGGCAATGGCCGCGGCGGCCCCAACCAGGAATACGCGCTGGCGCTAGCCTCGTTGTTGAAGGACACGCCGGACATCGCGGCACTCGCCGGCGACACCGACGGCGCCGATGGCGGCGCCGGCCACCCCACCGATCCCGCCGGCGCGCTGATCGACGCGGCGACCTTTGCGAAGATGAAGGCGCTGGCGCTTCAGCCGCAGGCCTATCTGGACAACAACGACGCGACGACGTTCTTCGAGGCAACGGGCGATCTTCTGCAGCCGGGACCGACGCTGACCAACGTGAACGATATTCGCGTGATTTTGGTCGACTGAGACAACCACCGCTCCGCGGGGCGTTGGGACCGGGCCGCAAAACCCTCCTCGCCTGTCGAACCTGGGGCCCCCGACCCCGTATGCTTAACGAAAAGTGTACGCAAGCGCGGTCCGGCCCGGATAGCGCCAGATTTCTTAACGTGAAATTCGTTGCAATTTCGGGAAGCTGCCTGCGCATGAGGCAGATCATGGCGATGATTCACCGGATTCTGCTCTAATGCTGCCGCGCTTGAGGGAGGGCAAGGACTCATGGACGATCATGACAGGCAGGTCGGCGAGATCGACCAGCTCGTCCTTGGCGGGCTGCTCGAGCAGGCCGTCAACAACCTTTGGCTCGGCATCATCCTTTTCAACCAGAGGCGTGAGGTCGTCTACTGCAACCAGCGCTACATGGACTTGTTCCGCCTTTCGCCGGAGCAGGTGCAACCGGGCACGCCGGTCAGTGATCTGATCAAGCATCGGCTCACGCTGGGGCTGAAGATCCGCGGCGAGGCCGATGCCTATATCCGCGCCCGAACGGAGGGCTCGGTCATGAGCGAACGAACCGTCCAGGAATTCGCGGACGGGCGGATCATCGCCTATACCGTCCACCCTCTGCCGAATGGCGGCGGCATGGCGACCCATGAGGACATCAGCGAGCGCGAGGAGCTCAGCGCGCGGCTGCAACAGCGCAACTTGCAGTTCGATATCGCGATCAACAACATGTCGCACGGGCTGTGCTTCTTCGATGCCGATCACCGGCTGATCGTGTGCAACAGGGACTTCATCGACATGTACGGGCTGCCGCCCGAGCGCGTCCGTCCCGGCATGCCGCTGTCGGAAATCGTCGACATGCGCTTCGAAGCCGGCAGCGTGCCCGCGATGACGCGGGACGAATTCATGAAGTGGCGAACCGGCGTCGTCGTCTCGGCCGAGCCCGTCGACAGCATCATGGAGATGCGTAACGGACGCACCTTCAAGGTCCGCCATCGACCGATGCCGGATCTTGGCTGGGTGGCGACCCACGAAGACATCACCGAGCAACGCCGGGCCGAGCTGAAGATCGCGCATATGGCGCATCACGATGCGCTGACCGACCTTGCCAATCGCACCTTGCTCAACCAGCGGCTCGCGCAGGCATTCGCGTCAAACCAGACGTTCGCCGTGCATCATATCGATCTCGACAAGTTTAAATCGGTGAACGACACGTTGGGACATCACGCCGGCGATGCCCTTCTGAGGGGCGTCAGCGAGCGTCTGGGCCGCCTCGTCCGTCCGAGCGACACGATCGCCCGCATGGGCGGTGACGAATTCGTCGTCCTGCAAATCCCGATCGGTGACCGGAGCGAAGCGGGCGCACTTGCGCAGCGCATCATCGAGCAGATGGCCGCGCCGTTCGAAATCGACGAACAGCAGACCATCGCAGGGGCAAGCGTCGGCATCGCGATGGCACCGGCCGACGGCACAACGCCGGAGCAATTGCTGCGCAATGCGGACCTTGCGCTCTACCGGGCCAAGAGCGACGGCAGGGGCACGTACCGCCTGTTCGAACCTGCCATGGACGAAGAGGTGCAAAGCCGCCGCGCATTGGAGCTCGACCTGCGCAAGGCACTCGCTGGCGGCGAATTCGAGCTTCACTACCAGCCGCTGGTCAGGACAGAGAGCGGCGAGATCAGCGGCTTCGAGGCCCTGATCCGCTGGCAGCATCCGAAGCACGGGCTGATCGCGCCGGGCAGCTTCATTCCGCTCGCGGAGGAAATCGGCCTCATCGTACCGATCGGCGAATGGGTCATTCGGCAGGCCTGCCGGACCGCGAGCCAATGGCCGAAACACCTCCATGTCGCCGTCAACATCTCTGCTGCGCAGTTCCGCTACGCCGGCCTCGCCGAGGTCATTGTCGGCGCCCTCGCATCCGCCGGGCTGGACGCAAGCCGGCTCGAAATCGAGATTACGGAGAGCGTCCTCTTGCAGGACAAGGAGGGGACGCTCGCCATCCTGCACCGGCTGCGTGAGCTCGGGGTCCGGATCGCCTTGGACGATTTCGGCACCGGCTATTCGTCGCTGACCTATCTGCAGTGTTTCCCGTTCGACAAGATCAAGATCGACCGTTCCTTCGTGCGCGACGTCGCGACCGATGCCGGATCGCTCAACATCGTGCGGGCGATTGCCGCACTCGCGAGCGGGATGGGAATGACGGCGACAGCCGAGGGCGTCGAAACGCGCGAGCAACTCGAGCGGATCGCCGCGGAGGGGTGCACGGAAATTGCAGGGCTACCTGTTCAGCCGTCCTTTGCCCGCGGCCGAAATCGAGCGCCGCTTCCTCTCCCTCGAGGCACCCGCGCTGCGCGACCGGTTCGCCGCCGCCTGATCTCCTACGGGAGCGCTCCCCTCAAAACTCGTTGGCGATCTTCGACAGCATCTCGAGCAGGGCTTCGCGGTTGGCCTGCCCCAGCAGCTCGTTCAACCGTGACTCGTGCTTGGTGGCGACGAGCTTCTTGGCGCGCGTCAGCACGGCCTTGCCCTTGTCGGTCAAAACCAGGATGTGCGATCGGCGGTCGTTGGTGGAGCGGATCCGGGCGCAGAGGTCGCGGCTCTCGAGATTGTCGAGCAGGGCGACGAAGTTCGGCCTGAGGATGCCGAGGGTGGAGGCGATCTCGGTCTGGTTACGGCCCGGGTTCTTCTCCACCAGCAGCAGCACCGAGAACTGCGCCGGCGTCAGCTGGAGCGAGGCCATGCAGCGCAGGAAGTTCTCGAACACCTTGAGCTGTGCCCGCTTCAATACGTAGCCGAGCTGCTCAGAGAGCTCGCCGAGCTGGAGGGCTTCGGCAAGACCTTGGCTTTGCCCCTCGGGCGCATCCTTGCGGCTCTTGGTCGCGTCCGCGGCTTTTTCAGCTGACTTTTCAGCGGTTTTGGAAACGGTCATCGCCTCATGCTCGCAATCCCGCTAAATTCGGGTCGGGTCGTTTGCCGCCCTTGAGATTATATTTGATAATTGTTATGGACTATATCAAATATCGTCAGCGTATTTCAATGGCTGTGAACGGACCATCCACCGCAACCGCGGAGACCGGTCCGGATCGTTGAGGGGGAGCGTCCGGTCTTGAACACCACCATCATGCTGTTCCTGCTGCAGGACGGCATTACCAATGGCGCGATCTATGCGCTGCTCGGCTTGGCGCTGGTGCTGGTGTTCGCCGTCACCCGCGTCATTCTGATCCCCCAGGGCGAATTCGTCACCTATGGCGCGCTGACCTATGCCTCGCTGGCCTCGGGCCAGATGCCGGGCACGGCCAAGCTTGCGCTGGCCATGGGCATCGTCGCCTTCGCGTTCGACCTGTTCGTGGCCCGCAAGGCGCTGCATGGCCGGCTGATCGTCCGCAGCGTCCTCACCAACATCGTGCTGCCGGCCATCGTGCTGGCAGTGACACTCTATTTCGCCGGCCAGAAGCCGCCGGTCGCGGTCTGCATCGCGCTGTCGCTGCTGATCGTCGCGATGATCGGCCTGTTTCTGTATCGGATTGCGTTCCAGCCGCTGGCGCACACCTCGGTGCTGGTGCTGCTGATTGCCTCGGTCGGCGTCCATCTGGCGCTCCAGGGGCTGGGCCTGCTGTTCTTCGGCGCCGAGGGCCAGCGCGGTCCGGCGGTGCTCTCCGGCGCCTTCACCGCGGGCTCGCTGCGCTTCACCGGCCAGAGCCTCACGGTCTATGGCATCACCATCGCCTTCATCGTCGGTCTGTGGCTGTTCTTCGGGCTGACGCTCTACGGCAAGGCGCTGCGCGCCACCGCCGTCAACCGGCTCGGCGCGCGCCTTGCCGGCATCCGCACCACGCTGTCGGGCCAGATCGCCTTCCTGCTGGCCTCCGTCATCGGCGCGATCTCGGGCATCATGATCGTACCGATCACCACGCTCTATTACGACTCGGGCTTCCTGATCGGCCTGAAGGGCTTTGTCGCCGCAATCATCGGCGGCCTCGTCAGCTATCCCCTCACGGCGGTCGCAGCCCTCTTCGTCGGCATCGTCGAAGCGTTCTCGTCCTTCTATGCCTCCAACTACAAGGAGGTGATCGTATTCATGCTCCTGATCCCCGTGCTGCTGCTGCGCTCACTCGCAGCACCCGCCGTCGAAGAAGAGAAGGACTGAGGCTGAGATGCAGAGCCGGCTTCCCATTCTCATCTTCGCGCTCGTGATGGCGGCGATCCCGTTCGTCCCAGGCATGCCGCCGTTCTGGATCGTGCTGCTCGACAATATCGGCCTCACCGCCCTGGTCGCGATGGGCCTGGTGCTGCTCACCGGTGTCGGTGGCCTGACCTCGTTCGGACAGGCGGCCTTCGTCGGCTTTGGCGCTTACACCACGGCGGTGCTGACGACGGCTTACGGCCTGTCGCCCTGGTTGACCCTGCCGCTGTCGCTGCTGGTCAGCGGATTGCTCGCGGTGCTGCTCGGTCTCGTCACGGTCCGCCTCTCCGGCCACTATCTGCCGCTCGGCACGCTGGCCTGGGGACTCGGGCTGTTTTATCTTTTCAGCAAGCTGGAATTTTTGGGTCGCAATGACGGCATCTCGGCGATCCCGCCGTTGTCGATCGGCTCGTTCAAGATGCTCTCACCCGGATCGATCTATTACGCGATCTGGGTCGCCGTGATCCTCTCGGCCCTGCTCACGATGAACCTGCTGGATTCCCGCACCGGCCGCGCCATCCGCGCGCTGCGGCGCGGCCATGTCGCGGCCGAAGCGTTCGGCGTGCACACGCCGCGCGCCAAGCTCCTGGTATTCATCCACGCCGCCGTGCTCGCCGGCCTCTCCGGCTGGCTCTACGCCCATCTCCAGCGCGCGGTGAACCCGACGCCGTTCGGCGCGCAGGCCGGCATCGAATATCTCTTCATCGCGGTGGTCGGCGGCGCCGGCTATGTCTGGGGCGGCGTGTTGGGCGCGGCCATCGTCGTGATCCTGAAAGAGGTGCTGCAAAGCTATCTGCCGCTGCTCCTGCCCGGCTCCGGCCAGGTCGAGACCATCGTGTTCGGCATCATGCTGGTGGCGCTGCTGCAACTTGCGCCCGGCGGCGTCTGGCCCTGGCTGATGTCGTTCCTGCCCGAGCGCACGGGTGGCAAGAAGCCGGACACCTCGCTGAAGCTCGAGTCGCGTACCCGCGCGGCCGGCCAATCCCGCGTCCTGCTTCAGGTCGAGAAGGCGCGCAAACAATTCGGCGGCGTGATCGCCGTCAACAACGTCTCCTTCGACGTCCAGGCCCGCGAGATCGTCGCGCTGATCGGGCCCAACGGCGCCGGCAAGAGCACCACCTTCAACCTGATCACCGGCGTGCTGTCGGCCACATCTGGCTCGATCTCGGTGCTCGGCAAGAAAGTGGATCGCGCGCCGCCGCAGGAGATCGTCAAGCTCGGCATCAGCAGGACCTTCCAGCACGTCAAGCTCGTGCCTGATATGACCGTGCTGGAGAACGTCGCGATCGGCGCACATCTGCGCGGCCATTCCGGGCCGCTCGCCTCGATGCTGCGTCTCGACCGCGCCGATGAGGCAAAACTGCTGGCGGAAGCCGCCCGCCAGATCGAGCGCGTCGGCCTCGCCGACCAGATGCATCAACTCGCGGGCTCGCTGTCGCTCGGACAGCAGCGTATCGTCGAGATCGCCCGCGCGCTGTGCGTCGATCCGATGCTGCTGCTGCTCGACGAGCCCGCGGCCGGCCTGCGCCACATGGAAAAGCAGCAGCTTGCGAAACTGCTGCGCGATCTGCGCGACGGCGGCATGAGCGTGCTGCTGGTCGAGCACGACATGGGCTTCGTGATGAATCTCGCCGACCGCATCGTGGTGCTGGATTTCGGCACCAAGATCGCGGAAGGCACGCCTGCCACGATCAAGACCAATCCCGAAGTGATCAAGGCCTATCTCGGAGTGGCGGCATGAGCGCGCTGTTGTCCGTCACCGATGCGCATGTCGCCTATGGCAAGGTCGAGGCCGTGCGCTCGGTCGGGCTCGACGTCGGCGAGAACCAGATCGTCACCATCGTCGGCGCCAACGGCGCCGGCAAGACCACGCTGCTGTCGGCCATCATGGGCATCCTGCCATTGAAGGGCCGTGTCGCCTTTGCCGGGCAGGATCTCGCCCGGCTCGACATCGAGGACCGCGTCGCGATGGGGCTCGGCCTCGTGCCCGAGCACCGCGAATTGTTCGTGACCATGAATGTCGAGGACAATCTCGAGCTCGGCGCCTTCCGTATCGAGAGAAGCAAGGCAAAGGCCTCGATGGAGCAGGTCTATGCGCTGTTTCCGCGGCTGAAGGAGCGGCGCAAGCAGCTCGCCGGAACGCTGTCCGGCGGCGAGCAGCAGATGCTCGCCATGGGCCGCGCGCTGATGGGCGCGCCGAAACTCCTGATGCTGGACGAGCCGAGCCTCGGCCTCGCACCGATCATCGTCGCCGACATTTTCCGCATCATCACCGAGCTGCGCGCCAGCGGCGTCTCCGTGCTGCTGGTCGAGCAGAACGCACAGGCCGCGCTGAAGATCGCCGACCAGGCCTATGTGATGGAGCTCGGCGAGTTCGTGCTCAGCGGCAAGGCCAGCGATATCGCGGCGAACGAGGCGGTGGCGGCCAGCTATCTCGGCTTCCAGCACGAAGGCGAGAGCGCAATCTAGCGGCTCGCCGTCCGCACAAAACCCCAGGCGGCGATCACAGCCATCAGCAGCGAGATCAGCACATTGTAGCCGGCCAGCGACAGGCCGAGGAAGCGCCACTGCACCTCGTCGCAGCGCACCACCTTGACGGTGTCGAGCCGCGACAGCAGATCGCCGGCGCTGCCGAGATTGACCACCGGCCCGCTGCAATCGGTCGGCCCCTTCCAGAACCCCCATTCGACGCCCGAATGGTAGGTGCCGAGGCTGGCATTGGCGAGCGCCGCCAGCGCGAGGATCGCGAGCCCTGCCAGCAGCAGCGGTCGCGGCGCGCCGCTCCGCGCCGCAAGAACCGTGAGCGCACCAAGCGGGATCGCGAGATAATAGGCATAGCGCTGCTCGAGGCAGAGCGGACAGGGCAGGATTTCCAGCACGAGCTGGAAGAACCAGGCCCCCGCGATCGTCGCTGCCGCGATCAGGGTGACGGCCAGCGAGGCGGTCAGCGCAGGGCTACTCGCGGCCGGTCGAAATGCGGGTATTGCAGCACTCTGGGTCGTCACGGCGGCCTCTTTCGGATCAGGCTTGGCTTCAAGGCTCTAACCCCCGCCCAGGCCCCTGTCGAGAACGCCAGGGATCACTTTGGCGCGGGTTGACCCCGCTTTTTCCATGGCTATAGTCCGCCGGCTTCGCGAGGCTCCTTCCCGGGACCGACCGAGGGCCCCTGTGGCGGAACTGGTAGACGCGCTCGACTCAAAATCGAGTTCCGCAAGGAGTGCTGGTTCGATTCCGGCCAGGGGCACCAGCCTTCGCTCGCTTCGCGAGCTACGGCTAGGCGAGCCAGGCACAAATCCATCAAAAGCGAAGCGGGCGAAGGCTGTCCCGCCGAAGCCTTGGCGAAGGCGGACTGCCTCCGCATAGCAGCATCTCGCCCTGCCCCTCCCAAACGTCACATCCTCCCTGTATAAACCGGTAGCTTCTTCCTCTTCCTCGAAGGAGCTCATATGAACGACCTGCACGCGTGGCTTTCCGAACAGCACGACGGTTTGCGGACCTTCCGGATCTTTCAGCATAAACTCGAAACGCTCGGTCGGGACGATCCCGCCCAGCGCGGCTTGTGCCGTCTCCTCAGCAATCTGGTCGGCAGCTATGTCGAGGCGTTTGACGAGGCACCGCTGCCGGTCGCAGTCGCCGAGAGTACCTATCAGCGCCTGCTGACGCTGCTGGCAAGCCTCGACCTCCGCGGCGATGCCGAGCGGCGGCTGGCTGATATCAACCGGGTGGCGACCTGCGAGCTTTGGCAGTGACGGCGCGGTCCGCCGCGCGCCTCACCGCATCCGCGTGTAGGTCGTGATCATCACGTAATCCTTGCGCGGACCCGACACGATGTGACGAATGACAAAGCCACCATCTCCGCGGAAGGTGTAGGTCGACTGGTAATGATCGAGATTGCAGAGATGGCCGGCGCTTCCGCTCAGGACGCCGCCATCGGATGCAGCGAGTTCGATCGCGTGGAATAGCCGTGGCGGAGTCTCCTTGAAGAAGACGTCGAATCCCCGGTCGCGCTTGCGGAAGACGTACTCTCGCTCCGTTTCAAGCTCGGTGCCGTTCTGGAGCGTCAAGCGTCCCTGCTCGCGATAGGCGAGGCACTCCGCGTCCAATGGCGCGAAGGTCGCAAGGCCCTGCATGCTCGCTTGACCCTCGATGACCCGGTCGAACGACCAGGCGCCGGCCAGCCTCGTCACGACGTCCGAGGCGTCACCCCAACTATCGATCACTGTTCCGTTCATGTCCCTCTGGACTTGAGTTCGACTTTGCCGCGCCGCTACCTATATCCTGTCGACAATGCGTGTCGAGGCAGTGAGCAAGTGATGGCCAGGAGACCCGCGACGGACACCGACGACCTGCCCCGCTATTTCGTCTGGGTCCGCGGCCTCGACGGGCCCGAGCCGCAGAAATGGGTCGACATGGAATTCGGCGTCGGCGACTGGAAGCGGCCGCTGGTGCTGGCCTGGCTGGAGCTGCCGGCAGATGAGCGCCGCCTGCCGCTGGCGATGCTGGCGCGGCGATATCCGCCACCGCGCGTCGACGGGAATGGCGCATAGGCCGGTCAGGTCTCCGAAGGAAAGCACCCGTCCTCGCCAAGCTTCCCAGCTGAGACATCATATTGTCTTTTCGAAAACTTCACTCTAAAGTTGAATTTTCGCATTGAATGTTCATTTCATCACGAGAACACACATGAACCAGCTTGTCGCGGGTGCCAGCGTCCCTGAACGAAATAATGCCGACATTCTTGCCGCGCTCAACAATGTCGCCCAGAAGTTCGCAGTCGATCCCGCGGCAATTGCGGCGATCATTCACTCGGAGTCGGTCTGGGACACGCGCTGCGTGACCGGAAGCTATATCGGCCTTACGCAAGTCGGCCCCGATTTCGTCGAGTCGCTCGGCCTTGATACGAGTGCCTTCTTGAATCTGGGTGCCGCGGATCAGATCAACGACTACGGGAGATGGCTTGCTTATTACAACTACTCCCAGCAAATGACGCGATACAGTATGAACGTAGCCGCACAACCGATCGCGAGACAGGCGGCCGTCTTGCAAGCCGTGCAATTCTCCCCAAACGGGGTAAAATGGAAGAAGGCTTTCGGGCAGGGCGACTATTCCGTACCATCGACGCTCTCAAAGCAGGCCCGATTTCTGGGCGACACATCGATCAGCGACATGGAGGCGTACTACACCGGCTTCTTCCAGCAACACCCTCCCAGCTATGCAGGGAATTTCGGGCCCACCGCAATGTTGGCACGTGCGGCAAACGCTTTGGCTCCGGCCGCTGCCCTCGAAGCCAATGCGGGCATTCAGGCGGCAGCACCGTCGCAAGACAAGGACGCGATCGCAAATCTGATTGCTCTGGGGTCGGACATCAGCAGCCTAAACGCCGCGCAAGCCACGGCGGCGCAGCGCTTGCTGAATTTTGACGGCGAAATCTATCCATCGGATGGTTGCGCCATCACTCTTTCTGTTCTGCTCCAGAAGGCGCAGATCAATATCGCCGACACGTACTTGGCCTTCGATCTCGGCAACAAGCTGAAGGGAAGAGGCTGGACCGTAGTTCCGGTCGGAGGACAGCAAGCCGGCGATGTCGGCTCGACTTGCGGACCAACGCCGCATCATGGAACGGATCACATTTATCTCGTTCTCAAGCCCGTCAATTCAGACGAAATGCTGATCGCCGACAACCAGGCGCAGGCACCACATTTTCGGTGGGCTAGTGGCAAGGGCGGGAAAAGCCCAACAACATTCTTCCTCCGTGCCACCTGAGTCTGCGCCAGTTACGACTGGCACGGCGATCGCTACGGGTGAACATTTCATTGGATGGGTTGGCCGCGCGGTCGCGCGAGGCGCGACCCAGCTGGGGTCATTCACCGCGGCGGAAGAGATCCCTCACCTGCCCCGCGCCGCGGTCGGCGTCAGGCCGAACCTGCGGCGAAAGCAGCGATTGAAGTAAGAGAGATCGTTGAAGCCGCAGGCGAAGGCGATGTCGCTGATGCGGCCTTCGCGATGGGCGAGCAAATCGGCCGCCTTGCGCAGGCGCAGCTCGGTCAGGCGGGTGGTGAAGCTCGCGCCCGCCTCGAACAAGAGCTCGTTGACATAGCGCTCGGAAAGACCGGCGGCCGTGGCGAGCTTTTGCGCGGAAAAGTCCGGCTCGTGGAAGCGCACCTCGAGGATCGACAGCACGGCTTTCAGCCGCACCGCGCGCAGACCCCGGCGCCGTGCCGCGGCCGCGATGTCGCTGCGGGCACCCAGGCCGATCGCGGCGAGATCGAGCAAATGGGATGCGATCGCCATGCCGGCCTCGTCGGCGGCCACGGGATGACGAAGCAACAGGTCGCTATAGTCCATCACCAGCGACAGCGCGCCGCCGGGCTCGAGCTCGCAGCCGACGAGGTCGTCGACATCGGCGACCATCGTACGCAGTGAATCGACCGGCAGATGCACGTTGGTGAAACGCTTCTGGCTCGCGCCATCGGCGGCGAAGAACGGCTCGTCGAGCTTGAGCAGCACCATCGATCCCGCCCGCATGGTGAATTCGCGGCCGCGATGAACCAC
Organism: Bradyrhizobium sp. AZCC 2230; assembly: GCF_036924495.1. Lineage (NCBI taxonomy): Bacteria > Pseudomonadati > Pseudomonadota > Alphaproteobacteria > Hyphomicrobiales > Nitrobacteraceae > Bradyrhizobium > Bradyrhizobium sp. AZCC 2230. Next base: position 5,405,981 of record NZ_JAZHRS010000001.1, read on the forward strand.
CTGCGAGGAACGATCGCCGGTGTTGCGCACGAGGCAAAAGCGGTCATCGCCGGTCTCGACCACCTGGCGCTTTTCCCGCCGCACCGTGACGAAGCTGCCGTCGCAGCGGCCGAGCATGGTGGTACCGATATGGATCGAGTTCATCGTGGCGCGAAACGGCACGTCGGAGGCCGGGTCGAGCTCGCCGGTGTTGGAAAAATGCTCGAACAGCTCGGCGAAGCGGATGAAGCGCTGCCGGTCGGACAGATCCTGCGGCAGCATCTCGGTCGAGAGCGACTTCCTGATGACGGACATCGACAAGGACTTCCGGGAAAGGCTTTTTCGGAAAAAATCGCGCAGAAAACGATTGAGCCTTGCAAGCCGGGGATGAGCCCGCGCTGAAGGCCGACGGTCACAGGCTACCAGTACGGCCACCTGATTCAAGCTGCGCCGGTCAGTCCAAGCCGCAGCGCCTCGGGCGCCGGACAGTCCAAGACGGCCCGCACACACCCATCCTATTCAGGCAGCGGATGCGACATCCCGCCACACGCGAATCGCGTCCGGGCAACCGGGCGGCCCCGGCCTGACGCCCGCTGGAGGAGACAACATGCGAACCTCTCTACCCCGCAGCCTCGTGCTTGGCGGCGCTATCGCAACCAGCCTCTGCATCGGCTACGCGCTCGGCGCACAACCGCACATGGACGAGGCGGTGGCGATCCTGCAATCGGCCCGCGCCGAGCTCGTCAAGGCCGAGCCCAACAAGGGCGGCCATCGCGAACGGGCGCTGGGGCTGATCGACCAGGCGATCACCGAAGTGCGCGCCGGCATCGCTTTCGCAGCCACCCACTGAGCGACGCAATCCAGGAGGACACAGCATGATACGAACCGTGTTTGCCGCGGCGCTCGCGCTCGGCGCCATCGTCAGCTCTGCCCAGGCCATGCCGCTGGCGCCGTTCGGCGCGCAGAGCAATGGCGATGTCATTGCGGTCGCCGGCGGCTGCGGCGCCGGCTGGCACCGCGGGCCCTATGGCGGCTGCTTGCGAAATTTCGCCAACCCCGCCGCGCATGCCTGCCCGCGCGGCTTCCATATCGGCCCCGGCGGCGCCTGCCGCGGCAACGGCAGGTAAGCCCCAGCCACACACACCACGCTTTGCAAATAGCCGTCATGCCCGGGCTTGCCCGGGCATTTCTTTTGCCGATTGTGGCGGAGATCATAGACAGCCGCAGCGAAACGGCGCAATCGTCCTTGCTACCTCAGCGCGATTGTGGACGAAATACATCCATTAAATCACGATGTAACCACTGATTGAATTTGAAGGATGCCGCCCGAACGGGGCGTCAAGCATCCCCAACTGATTTCTGGAGGAGTCCATGACGCACCAGGACAGGGCGCTGCATGGCGGTGCTGCAAGGGCGGACCATACGCTCGATCAATCAAATGCCGCGGCGAATGCACCCGACGCAAATCCGCCGCGCAAGCTGGTGCTGTTCGCCGACGGCACCGGCAATGCCTTCACCACTCAGGAATCCAGCGTCTGGCGGCTCTACGAGGCGCTCGACCATACCAAGCCCGATCAGATCGCCTACTACATCAAGGGCGTCGGCACCGCCGGCTGGGCGCCGCTCGCAGCCCTCGACGGCGCCACCGGCATCGGTGTGCCCGCCAACGTCCGCAGGCTCTATCGCTTCCTGTGCTGGAACTGGCGCGAGGGCGACGAGATCTACATCTTCGGCTTCAGCCGCGGCGCCTTCACCGCGCGAACGCTGGCAGCCCTGATCGCGAGCCAGGGCCTGGTACCGGCGGTGATCGACAAGGTCGCCGTGTCGCATGCGGAGATGCAGCGCAACACGATGGCCGCGTGGCGGGAGTACCGCAAGGAGTCGGTCGGCTATCGCAGCCTGCCGACGATCTGGGTCGTCCGCTGGATTCGCGACGTGCTGATCTATCTCTATCAACTCGTTTTCCGGCAACGCTCCTACGCGACGGTCCGCGAGGCCATGGACGGCCGCAAGGAGGTTAGAATCGAATTCCTCGGACTGTTCGACACAGTCGAGGCGTTCGGCGTGCCGATCGAGGAGCTCCGTGTCGCGATCGACTGGGCGATCTGGCCGATCTCGTTCCGAAACTACCGGCTCTCCGACAAGGTGAAGCACGCCTGCCAGGCACTCGCACTCGATGACGAGCGCACCACCTTCCATCCGCTGCGCATCGACCAGGCCGGCCTTGCCGAGGGGCAGATCGTCAAGGAGGTGTGGTTCGCGGGCTCGCATTCCGACATCGGCGGCGGCTATCCGGAATCCACGCTGTCCTTCGTGCCGTTGGTCTGGATGGCCGAGCAGCTCGGCAACCAGCTCCGCTTCCAGGACGGCACGATCGCGCGCTTCCGCGAGTACCAGTCGGCGATCGGGCCGATGCACGATTCGCGCAGCGGCGCCGGCGTGCTGTACCGCTACGGTCCGCGGCCGATCCACGATCGCGTGGAGGATGGCGGACCGCCGGTGGTGCACTTCGGCGTGGTCGAGCGCATGCTGCACGGATGCGACAATTATGCGCCGCTGATGCTTCCGGCCAATGCCAAAGTGCTGCTGCCGGAGGGACAGGTGCTGCCGCTGACGCGCGACGAAACGCGCAAGGCCATGCGGTCCGCCTACGCGAAGCGAGAAGGCGACGGCCACAGGGCGGCGGAAGCCGACGCCTTCATGGCGATGAGCCCGCCGAATCCCGAGATGGCGCGGCAGGTTCTCGATACCGTGTGGTGGCGCCGCTTCGCCTATTTCTCGCTGCTGATCGCGCTCGGCATCCTGGTCGCATGGCCCTGGATCGCGCGCTCCGTCGTGGGCTCGACCAAGGAGCACTGGCTTGAGGATACCACCCTGCTCAAATGGATCACGGCGATCGACAACGGCACGAGCACGGTCGTCAAGCCGTTCGCCGATCTGCTCGCGAGCGTGCTGCCGTCCTACGCGGCACCATGGCTTGCGATCGCGCTGTATTATCCCTTCGTCACCACGGTCCTCGTCATCATCATCCTGATCGCGTGGAACAGGAATGCGGCGCTGCGCGACAGCATTCAGGAACGCGCCCGACTGGCCTGGTACCGGCCCGACCGGATGGCCTCGCGACGCCGGGTCAGCAAATCCGGCTGGTTGCTCGCGATCGGCCGCTGGATGCGGCTGCATGCCTGGCCGGTGCGCATGGCCTTCACCAACGTCCTGATGCCGGGTGTCTTCCTCATCGCCATTTTCGGCTCCGCTCTGCTGTTGCTGTCGCGCGGCTATCTCGACTGGCGCGCGGGCGTCGGCGACTTCTGCAAGAGCAGCGCATCGACGAATGCCGTCGGCGATACGCCGGTCGCGGCCCGCGACGGCGAATTGTTCGACGTCAGCGATTTCTGCTGGCCAAGCCGCCTCGCGGTCGAGAAGGGCCGCAAATACCGCGTCTGGATCGAGATGGCCGATCCGTGGTTCGACCGCACCATCATGACCGGCCTCAACGGATTCAAGACCCCGCTGGATCCGACCCACCGCCTCGCCGTCCCGCTCCTGCGGCTGCAGGGCGCCGACTGGTTCCAGCCGGTGGTGCGGATAGGCGCGCGCGGATCGTACGATCTGCCGCTGCAGGCCATCAACGGACTGCCCGCGAACGAGCTGCCGCGGCGGGTCAATGCGACGGTGCCGGCCTATGAGGACGAGAGCAAGAACAACTACCCGATCCATGTCGAGGACTCCGCCGAGTTCAAGACACAAGGCAGCGAATTGAATCGTGTCTGGAAGCCGTTCGGAGATTTCGAACAGATCCCGGCCGCCGCGCTGCCGGCGGCGCGCGCGCTCTGGCGCAAGCAGGGACTGCCCGAGCTGTTCGTCGCGGAATTCGAGGCGCCCGAGGCCGGCGAGCTGTTCTTCTACGTCAACGACGCCGTCCAGCTTTTTCCGCGATTCATCTCCACGCGGCTCGCGCCGCGCTGGCTCGTGCCGGTGCAGGGCCGGCGCGTGCAGTTCTACAAAAACAACAGCGGAACGGCGACGATCCGCCTCCAGCGGTTGCCAGCGCCCGCGCCCCCATGATTATGGGTGTCGCGCCCGCAGCGCCGAATGCGCGACCACCGCGATCCTGGGCTGGGGAAGCCAGCCACCCGGCGCGGGTCCACTTTGGGGGACGACGACACGACCCCGGCTTGCGCTGCTTTGTCGCAGACCGTCGCGCAAATTCGATAATTCGTGACATAGCATCTTGCACAACGAAAGATTGCAAGGCAAGTTAAGGACACCGGACGCATGGGCGTTGCCACCCGAAGACCGTTTTTCGTGGCAATCGCAGATTTTTTTATCAACCCGGTCAGGCTCCGGCATGTCGGCCCTGATCGCGGACCAGCTGTGCTCACTTTGAAATATTTGGAGCGCGCGAATGAGCATCGATTGGAGGCCGGCCAGGAGCCTTGAAGTCCTGCTCAAGCAGGTCAACGACATGGCGCCCGGGCGCGACAAATCGAGCGACGGGATACTCGGCGATCAATCCCACCAGACGCGCAAATCCGACCACAACCCCGACGCCAACGGCGTGGTGACCGCGATGGATATCAGCCATGATCCGGCTCATGGCGTCGACGCGGGCGACCTCGCAGAAACGCTCCGCCAGTCGCAGGACAAGCGCATCAAGTACATCATCTCCAACCGCCGGATCGCCTCGAGCGTCGTCTCGCCCTGGCAATGGCGACCCTACAATGGCGCCAACGCTCACGAGCATCATGTTCATGTTTCCGTCATGGATACGCCGAGCCTGTATGACGATACGTCGGCCTGGCAGATCGATCCCAACCTCATGCGGCGAGCCAAGATCTTTCCCGAGGCTGCGGCCGGTAGCACGAGCCGTTGCATCAACATCACGGCGACGGTCTTCGGCGGCAGCGCTGACCGGGACGAGAAGAGCGCCTATGACGGCCACCGAATCGACGACGTGGAGCTTGGCGTCGCCCTGCCATCTCGCTTCTCCGGACCGCGTCCCCAGGTCCGGGTCACCAACAGGGCGAACGGCAAATCCGTGGTCTGCAACATCGTCGATGTCGGACCCTGGAACATCCGCGATCCCTATTGGGAGAAGGGCGCAAGGCCGCAGGCCGAGTCCGGAACGGACCTGACGGGACGACGGACCAACGGTGCCGGTATCGATCTCACGCCGGGCGCCGCGCGCGCGATCGGCGTTCCGGGCAAAGGCGTCGTCGATTGGGAATTCGTGGGTGCCGTGCAAGGCCCGCAAGCGACCCCAGAGGCCGCGCTGCCAATTCTCGTATTGCTGCAGAAAATCGTGAAGGACGGAGCCATCAAGATGCCGCTTCCAGCCGACGACGTCAGCGCCATTCTTCAGCAGCTGTTCAAATTCCTCCAGGGACAGAATGCAGCGCCCGGCCCGGCGTCCCCGACGCCCGCCCCGGTCCCTGCTGCCGATCCGAGCGCACAGATCATCGACCTGATCGCAAAGATCATCGTGCCGGCGCTCAGCAAGCAGATTCCGCAGCTCGGCCAGGTGAACGGCGCACTAGGGCAGACCATCGGTGAGCTCCTCAATGGCAAGAAGACTGCGCTCGGAATCTTCGGTTCGCTGGCTTCATGGCTTGCGCCGATCATCGGCTCCTCGGGCCTGTTCGGTGGCGCAGGCATGGCAGCCGGTCTGGGAGGAGCCGGTGCTGGCGGACTGGCGCTCGTTCCGCAGATCGGTGTGCCGATATTCATAGCCATGACGCTCTGGGGCATCCTCGGCAAGATCGAGAAATGGAACCAGGGCAACGTCCCTTTGTCGCTGCCGCCGAAATAGCCCGCGGAAAGTCGAACCGGCATCAAGGGGATGGGGGCATGACCGACTACTTTGAAAAGGATCAGGCCGAACAGCTCCTCACGGAGGAAAAGACCTTCATCGCGAGCAACCGTGCGCGGGATGGGCGAACCGATTGGTATGGGCTCGCACTCTCCGGCGGCGGCATCAGGTCGGCGATCTTTTGTCTCGGCGCGCTTCAGGCGCTCGCCGCCAAGAACGTCATGCCGAGCTTCGACTACATGTCGAGCGTATCCGGCGGCGGCTATGTCGCGGCCGCGCTGCAATGGCTCTGGCGAACCGATACCACCACCGGGTCGTCGCAAGCGGGCTTTCCCTTCGGCGCCACCCGCGATTATCGCAGCGGCAACGAGACCAAGGACAAGCGGCTCGCCTATCTCCGCTCACACGGACAATACCTCATCCCGGACGAACATCTGTCGATCTGGTCACTGAGCGCCGTGGTCACTCGCACCCTGTTTCTGAACCTCTCCGTCTGGCTGCCGATCGGCGCGCTTGCCTATGTCTTCATGATGCTGCTGTTCCGGCTGCTCGAAAAGATTCCATACATCGACAAGCTTCCCAATCTGCTGGCAGTCGTGATGGCCTCGCGGTGGCGGAACGACTGCGAAGGCGACGCGCTGGCGATTTGCAAGGGCGCGGCCGAGACGGCTTCGGCGGCGGCTTCGGCAGCGCATATTCCAGGTGGAGCCCAGATCTGCACGGCGGCGACCAGCCTCGCTGCCAAAGCCATGCAACCGGAATGCTTCTGGAAACTCGATCTTTTTTTCGAGATATGCCTGGTGGCCGCGCTGCTGTGGATCGCCCGCTTCGCGCTCTGGGCGATCGGGTTCTCGGTGGATACGCGGATATCTCCGAAGCAGGACGTGGCTCCGAATCCCCGGCTGCGCCTGCTTTGCGGCGCCATTTCGCTGCTGTGCGGCCTGATCTTCCTGAGGCTGACCGTCTGGTTCTGGATCACGGGTGAACCAGTTCTGGATCCCATCTCTTTTGCCGTCGCGATACTGTTCCTCGTCTTTGCTTACCTGGCGGGCGTTCTCTATCGGCTTCAGAAGTCAAACCGGACTGTCTCTGCGAACTACAACTGGCGGCGCAGGTTCGAGATCACGGCCGGATGGTCGCTGCCGTGGATCACGATCCTGATCGCGCTCGGCACTGTTCCGGTCATTCCCTATCTGCTGATCAACAAGGCAGGCTTCGCTGCAAAGGCCGCAGCGACGGTCGCTTCGCTCGCGAGCGGTCTGTATGCAGGTGTATTCGGTCACCAGGCGCAGTCAGCACAGAGCGCGCCGACCGATCTCAGCAGATGGATCCTGATGGTCGCCTCGGCGGTCTTCATCTACTCCATAGCGGTCGTGGCCTACAGCATCGCGCAATTCTGGTTCGCTCCGGAATTCCTGCTCGGTTCAGGCGACAACCAGCTTGCATCCAATCTGATCCGCTCAGGCATCACGGCATGGGTTTTCGTCGCGCTGGTGATGGCATCATTCACGAACATCAACTATGTCGGGCTGCATCGCTTCTATCGCGACCGCCTGATGGAAGCTTTCATGCCCTCGGACGAGGCGGTCCGGCGCAACGTCATCGACTTTTCCCCCACCGCCGACCGGCTTTCGATGGCCGATTTGTGGCCGCCACCACGCGCCGCGGGCGCGCCGCTGCGCGACATTCCCTACCCCATCGTCAACACCAACGTCATCATGATGAATGACCCCGACCGTCTGCTGTCGTGGCGGGGCGGCGACAATTTCATCGTGAGCCCACTGTTCGTCGGCTCGTCCGCGACGGGATGGGAGCGAACAAGCAGCTACATCGCCAAGAACGGTCCGGTGTCGGTGCCCTCCGCGATGGCGGCCTCGGGCGCGGCCATCAATGCCAACGCCGCCTATGTCGGCGCCGGCGTCACACGTGACCGGCTGGTCTCGATCGTCCTGGTGCTGCTCAATCTTCGGCTCGGCATGTGGGCAACGCGTCCTGACGATCATGGCGCCAGCCGTCTGAAACGCGAGCCCAACCATTGGTCGCCCGGCTTTCGCTACGGCCTGACCCGCTCAGGCTACCGATCCGACAGCAGTTTCGTCGAGCTCACCGATGGAGGTCACTTCGACAATTCCGGCATCTACGAGCTGGCGCGGAGGAAATGTGCGGTCATCATCGCGATTGACGGTGAGGAAGACCCCAACATGGCGCTGCCGGCGCTCTATTCCGTCGCGCAACGCATTCGCGAGGATTTCAAGGCCAAGATCGACCTCGACGGGGTTTTGGACGATCTCATTCCGGAGAAGGGCAAGGGTTATCCGGAGGGGGTGAGTTTCGTCACCCGCCCGTATTTCGTCGCCGAGATCACCTATGATGACGGCAGCCGCGGCGTTCTGGTCTATGTGAAGCTTTCGCTGGTTCAGGGACTAGGGTTCGACGCCCTGGGATATCGCGCACAGCACGCGGATTTCCCGCACCAGCCGACCACCGATCAGTTCTTCGTGCCCGAGCAGGTCGAGGCCTACCGCATCGTCGGCTTCGCGAACATGGACAAGGCGATCGGCGAACTCAATCTCGGGTCCAACCCCATCGATACAAATGCAGTTCTCACCGCGTATCGAAACAGGCCGCGACCACAGCCGCCAGGCGGTCAAGTCCCTTCACGACTCTGGGCCAGACTCAACCGTAGAATGACCCGTGTTCGTGGCAGCCGGCCTTAGACCGGGAGATACAATACGAAGAGCAGGAACATCGGCACGCACATCGTTGCGCCGACGACCATCTCCATGCGCCGCGCCACCTCGCGGGAATCCCCTTCTCGATCTCTCCGCCGCACGGCTTCGATCGCCCAGACGGCCGCGAACGACGCCGTGACGTAGATAGCCGTCAGCAAAGCGTATGCGGCCAGGTTCAGGCCGAATGTCTCGTAGAGCGGATCGTCGATCCAGCGCGACAGTGTCGCCATCTGTGCCACGGCATAGAGAACCAGAGACGCGATCCAGACGGAGGAAAGTCGGCCGTACCGGGCCATAGGCAGATTGCGATGGTACGGGGATGATGGCAGAGCAAGTGCAAGAGCGACGTATGCGCCGAGTGGGACGACGGCAAACCAGAGCAGCCAGGGAGTCAGCAAGGGCTCTTCCACGCCCCATGTCAGCTTGCGATCGACGACGAACAGAACACATCCCGCCGCGAGAGATGCGACAAAGCCCGCGATGGAGCCGCCACCGAGCACCGGGCTGCGGCGTTCCTGCACCGAAGGGATCAGGGCGTCACTCATGTTTCAAACCTGCTCCTTCCAAGCCTGCTGCCTTTCCAAGCCTGAAGTCTCGATGATCATGGCGACGGCAGGATAATGTCACGTTAATCATGTCATCGTCCAGGCGGCCATGTTCGAGCTAGCTCGTCTTTGCGGCGGTTTGACGATTCCGAGACCCGCGCTTCCAGGTCATTGATCCGGAACGAATAATCGGTCGACCGCAGTGGCACCGAGAAGCGGACGCAGGCCAAGCCGCCCTGGGTCGCATATTTCCTGACGAGCACACGATGTTCCGCAGTGCCGTCGAATGGCGATGCTGGCACCCAGAATAGCCGGAACACGGTATAGGCACCGCCGGCCACGACGGTCTTGTCGAAGGAAAACTGAGCCCGGTTGCTGTTCGTGTTGGTCGGGAAGTCGTCGTACTCATCATTGTCGGTCCGCACACATTTCCGTTTGCGTGCGGAACGGTACTCGAAGTGAAACGCCCTGACCGCGTCAAATTCGGTGACGCCACCTTCCGTGGTCTGACGCAAGGCTGCAGTCGCGCGTGGAGGAAAATCATGGTAGTCGCGAAACGACTGGGTCGAAATCGATGTCTCTGAATTAGGGAGCCCGGCCGCCGCGCAACCGGGATCGCTCACGATATCGCGGCGCACAAGTTTGACCCTGTTGCGCAATTGCTCGGTATCGGTTGAAGCGACGGGCCGGTTGGTCTTGACGACGAACACGCCCGCACGATCGGAAGCGCCATTGGCCCCGATCACATAGGCGAACTCAACCTCCTGCGGCGACCTCGCAACCAATTCGGACAGAGTGTCGAATGTCTGCCAGCCCGACTTGCCGGATGCGAAAAGCTGGCCGTCCTGCAACGGGCCCAAGCTATCCGGCAAAAACCGGCAACTGTCACTGGCAAAAGAGATGTCGGCCGAGGCGACGGATGCAAACATCAAAAGCGGGAAAATGCGTGCAAGCATGGCAATCCCTACAACATGACAAGTTCTTAAAAATACCGTCGAACATTACAACAACCAAAAGTAGATAAAAAGGAAGGAGACAAGGGAGGCGCCGCAGCTAAGCGGTCAACCCATAAACGTCGAGGCGCCCGTCATAGGTCGGGCGATAGATGCGGCCCTTCCAGACGATCGGACGGTTGAACTTCGGATGCGTGAAGGCGTGCTCAGGGCCCCAGTTCTCGCTGTCCCAGATCACCTGAAGCCGCTTCGAGCCATCCGGATTGGTCGCGAAATTCTGGGCGTCATAGACCAGGAAACGGCCGGGGCTGAGCATCATGTTGCTGTCCTTGTAGGGGACCATTGCGACGATGATGGCGTCAGTGCCGTTGTTGGCGGCGAGCGTGATGCTCCAGCCGGGCATGCCGCCTGATGGACGCGGCGATTGCGGCGAGGCGATCTCGTTGGATCCGGCGAGATAGGTCGAGGTCCCGTCGGCCGCGATCGACCACGCCCGCAGCGCGCTGTTCTCGCCGCCGACGATGTGCATCACGCCATGTGTTGTGGACGAGAACAGCAGCGGTGTGCCATGCAGATGCCGCGTCGCGCCGCCCGGATACAGATTCAGCTCCGTCGGCGAGGCCGGCGCCGGCGGCACGCCAGGATCGAAGAACGTGTAGAGGATCGGCGGCATCTTGAGCCTGGCATAGTTGGCGGCGAAGTGACCGGCCTGAAGATCGCCCGGTTGCGTGTCGCCGAGCGCCGCGGCATTGCCAGTGTAGAGAATGCCGTCCTTGCCCGCCGCGAGCACGGCGTGGGCCGATGCGACATAGACCGGTCCGCCCGAACCAAAATCCTGGTCGCTCCACGCCGATTCCTTCATCACCGCCAAATGATGCGCCACGACCGGCGCGATCTCTGCATCCATCGGGTCAGGCCCGGACGTCACCGCGACATGCGCCATCTCGCGCGCATGAAGCGGCTTGAGCGCCATTCCCATCCGCTTGGCATGGCCGATCACCGCGGTCAGCGAGACGTTCGACGGCAGCGCGTGCGCATCGTCATCGTCGTCGTCGAGCAGCGCCGCGGCCGCGGCGCCGACCCGGTTGGCGTCCGTCCACGGCGTCCACCACGACAACACCTCGAAATGAGCGAGAGGTCCGGTGTGCAAGGCCAGCCGCACCACGCTTTCGCCGAAATCACCTTGCTGCGGCGAGAACGATCCGTTGCCGGTGATGACATAGATCGACCCATCGGGAGCAATAGCGGGGCCGGCCCCGCTCTGCCACAGCCCGCCACCGGAGTGGGTCACGGTGGAGCACCATGCGGCCGCAAGATGCCAGGCATGGATGTCGACCGCGATCAGCCAACCCCGCGCTGCCGCCGAGGTCTCCCTGACCGTGCCGAAGGGAATCAGCACGTGGTTCCGCGTCAGCGTCAGCGCGCTGCGTTGCTTGCGCTGGATCGAGACGAATTTCTGCACGGGCAGGCCACCCGGCGGGGTGTAGACTGCGCCCTCCAGATTGAGCAGGTCGTGCACCTTGGAGCCGTCGCTGATCCGCAAGCCTGCAAGAAAATGCTGGGCCCTGGCCACGCTGCCATCGTCGCTGATCCAGGCGCAGGTGTAGAGAATGCCGGTGCCCTCGTCGATCACGGGGGTCGAGAGGATCCCCCAATCGACATTGGTCATGTGACCGTCGATGGCCGGCGTTCCGACGATGGGACGACCAAGATTCGTCGCCCAGATTTTTTCGCCGCTCACTGCATCGAAGGCGTAGACCCAATTGCCCATGGTGGCCTGAAAGATCAGGTCGCGGGTCTTGCCATCAGGTGTGTGCACGCCGCCGACTGCCAGCGGCTGCGCCTCGAGCCGGGGATCGTCGGGGATAGCGATGCTGAAGAGTTTTGCGATGCCTTTGGTGCGGACGGCGGTCGCCGTCAGCACCGTCTCGGCATTATTTGCGCCGGTTCGGGCAAGGTCATAACTGCGGGTGGTGACTGAGCCGGCCATGGTCAGGCTCCCCAGGCAAGCAGGCTTCCGGCCGCGATCAGGCAGACAGCAGCCAATGGTCGCGCATCGCGCAAGCCTGCGCGCCACCAGCTCAGCATGACCATTCCGCTGGCGAAGCCAAGCCCGGCCATGATCGCGCTCGACAGCGCCGCAAGAGCCGGCGCATCGGATACGTGCGACACGACATTGTCGATCGCCAGCAGCGGCGGCAAGACGTAGAGCCAGCCCGGCGCCTTCAACAGACGTTGCACAATGGGCAGGCCGACGAGAAGCGCCGCACCACACACCATCAGCAGCATCGCGGCAAGCCCACCCGCGAGCGGCAGACTGACGCCAAATGCCGAGCCGAGCCCGTCGCACAGGCCGAACATCAGCGCGAGCGGCAGCGCATGCCGCCCCGGCAGAATGAAGGACAGTGCGAAGGCGGCAATCAGGCTGTCCGCGGACGTCCACAACAGGTGCAATGACATTGGGATCCTCTCAAACAATCTGTGGGGCAAGGTAGGTGACGTCGATGGAAAACGCCGCACCGTGCTCCGGCAAAAGCCGGCCCGCGACGCGAATATGATGCTCGCCGGTCGCACCGACCGTTGCTTCCGCGCTGACATGGTCACCGTTGCACACGGCCTCGACCACGCTGTGCCCTTGCGTATCGGTGACGATGACCTTGAGCGAGCCATCTGTCGGCACGCCGTGGCGATCGAGGCTGACCCGGAGGGCGATCTTGCTGCCCTGCTCCACCCAGATCCGTGCCGTCTCGGTCTCGGCATTGCTGGCAGGCCCCGTATCGAGGTCGGCGGCGCCGAAGATCGTCTGCGTGGTATGGCGCGGATGGCGGATGGACGCCACGTTCAAGCCGGCACGCGAGAAGCACAGATAGCTCTGGCCCTTGCTGAAAGCGTTGCTCGGGATCGTGAAGCTTGCGACGCCGTTTCCATCGGTCCGGATATCGTCATGATGGCCGCTATAGTCGTGCAATTGCACGTTGGCGCCGAAAGCAGTTTGGCAGCTGATCGTGCGCGCATTCATGGTGTCGAAATTCAGCGCGGTCAGCAGACCGGGTGCGCCGGTCCTGTTGAGCACGATCACCTTGTCGTCCAGAAAGCGGCCGCTGGTCGGCCCGTTGGCGAGGTGCTCGTGGATCCAGACGAGATTGTCGATCCACGGCTTCAGCCCGTAGGCGCCGGGCCAGACGCTCGGCGGGAAGTAGTCCTTGCCGTAGACGAAGGGGTAGCCTTCGATCGACAGCAGGAAGGCGTAGGCGAGCAGCTTGTTGCTGATGACCTGTTGGCCCGGCGAGGTGTCAGTATCGGGATTGTCGACGAAGGTGCAGGTGAGATCGGGACGCCAGCTGGTATAGCCGGCGCCATCCAGCACGCGCGCATTGCCGCCGTCGCAGGCGGATTGCAGGGCCCAATGCATCGGGAAGTCGGCGACGAGAGACCGGCCATTGAGCGGCGGCTGCGTCGCCCAGCCATTGAGGATGGCGCGATTGCCGTCGAAATACTCCGAATAGAAAAACTTCGACGTCATCACGCCGTGGGTCATGAACTCGTGCACGAACGGCGCCCAGGTGCCCTTGACGTCGTCGAAGCGCGCGCCGTCCGCGCCTGTGGTGCGGAACACCCATTCGCCGAAATCGAGCGCATCCTCGATCGTGACGCGCGGCGGGCGGCAGCGCTGGTAGGACAGCTCGCGACCGAACGGAAAATCGTCGGGCGGGCTCGGCACGTCATCGTCGGGCAGATCGTCCGGCGGCACGCCGCGAAACCAGCCGGGCGACGTGGTGTGCCTGCCGTTCAGCGACTGCCCGTCCGCGCCGAGATAGCGGAACACGCCAGGGCCGCCATTCTCGCCGCTGCGCTGATGCAGAACGAGATCGAGATAGACGTCGATATCGCAGGCATGCGCGACGGCGACCAGACGCGTCAGCGATGCCCTGGTGCCGTAGCGCGTGGCGACCGAGCCTTGCTGGCTCTTGCTGCCGATGTCGCGGGGATCGAACACGCCATAGCCGTCACAGCCCGGGCCGGCGCCGCGCTGCGCCTTCGAGGTCGGCGGCAGCTGGATCGCGGTGAAGCCGACATTGCGCAGCGCCCGGACATGTGTGGTGAGGAAATCGAGCAGCCAGGGTGCGCCGCGCCCATCAACCGGCGCCGGCACGGTCACGCGTTCGCCGTGCGGACCGAAGAAGCGTCCCCAAGCTAGCAGCGCTACTCCCATGACGCGGCCTCTGGCTGGCAGCGTCAATCATGCCTTGGACCGAGATCATCCGGAAGTTGAAATTTGCGGCACGCGCTGCCGCAGAACGAACTGCTGCTCACGTTCGCGTGCGCGGCGAACGCCTCAGATGCTAGTCGTCACCGAACAACGAGAAGCCACCGCGCGGACGGCGCACGACAACATCACGGGTATCGGAATCCGCGCGGACATTGCGCGCGACATCATCCCAGTCGGTCTGATCACGCCCGCCGCGTGCATCGCGCGTGTCATAGCGGCGTCGCTCGGCCCAGCGCTCGTGACGCTCCGCACGTCGCCGCTCGGACGCGGCACGCTTCACGTCAGAATCCCTGGCCTTGGCATAGGCGTTGTCAGGTGAGGATGCCGGTTCGGTCGAAGCCTGTTGCTCGACGGGCTTTGCTGCTTGCGGAGACGGCGCAGGCGCTGGCTTGGGCGGCTCGACCGCGGCCGTTGTCTGCGGAGGCGGCGGTGCCGCGGGCTCAGCGCTCGCCTGAGTGGTCTGCGCATCAGGTTTGGTTTCAGGCTTGATTTCAGCATTGGCTTCGCTCTGTGCCTGCGCTGGCGCGGCGATCACCGCGCCGAAGGTTTGCGAGCCGGTGATATATTGCACGCGCTCCGATGGCGCGTTTGTCGTGGCCGGCGCAGCGGCTTCGGCGCGTTGCGCCATCTTGCCGGTGTCGGGCCCCTGCTTGGGCGCGATCGGGTGCATGATATTGCCGGCGACGATACCGCCGCCGAGACCAATGACGATGGCGGCGACGATCGATCCGGCACCGACGAAATAGGCTGTCGAGGCGCGCATTGGTCCACTCCCTGTTCGGAGCAGGCAACGCCTGTCGATTGCCGGATGTTCCTGATGAGAGCGCGGTTCCTCTCAGGAACCCAAACCTCAGATCTCAAGCATCAGATCTCAAGCCTCAGATCTGCTGCGCAACCTTCTCGAGCCCGATGATGCGGGCGAGCTTGCGCACTTCTTCCTTCTGGTCGTCACGCAGCTGGAACAGCAGCGGCATTGCGGCCGACTTCAACTGCTGGACCTCGTCGCAATTCGGATCGATCTGCACATTCGGCCCGTTGGGATTGGAGAGCTTGTTGGCCGAGATCTTGCGGACGACGTTGCGCAGCGCGGACTCGACCGAGGGCCAGTAATATTCCTGCGACGACGACAGCTTCAGGCGATCCCTGATGCCGGCGATCTGCACCTCGGAGAGCAGCGAGTAGGTCTTTTGCGGCTGCGGCTTCGCCACGGATTTCGGCTTCGGCGCAGCCTCGATGGCGGCGGTGGTTTCCGAAGCAGCGGGCGCCTCGTTCACGTTCGGCGATGAAGCTGATTTGGACATCGGGAAATCAGCGGGCGTCGCTGCGGCAAAGGCCTGGCGCAGCGGCTCGGTCAGGACGGGGGCCTGCGAAAGCTGGTCGGCGGGAACCTGCACCGGGTTAATGGCGGCCGAGGCCAGCGCCAGCGTCGGAACCAGCCGGTCGGCCTTGGCGGCGCGGTTGGCGGCGAGCGGCTTGGGCGGAGCCTGCGTGATCATCTCTGCGCTGACGTTGGGCACGCTGTCGCGGCCGAGAATGGCAGTGGTGGCGACACCGAGGAGAAGAAAGCAGGTCAGCACGATGAGGGTGATGGCTCTGGACAAACGTCTCTCCGGAAGGACCGCTTCACGATGTTGTTAGCGATGCCGGGAAAAAGGGAACGAAATAAGGCTTGAGTGTGCCTTTGCGGCGACATTCATCATGTCTGCCGCGACAAGCCAAAAAGCCAAATGAAATCAGGCAGCTGCGGCCAGATCGTAGGCGTCCTGGATATCGGCAACGATCTCGGAGGCCTCCCAGACGGCGCGCGGCTCGACCGATTGCAGCGTCACCGTCCAATTGCCGCCCCGGCGGGTGCGGGGAACGCTGACGATGTCGAAGCGGACAGTGCGGCAGAGCGGGTGACGGGCCAGCGCATGCGCGACGCGGACGCGGATCTCGTCCAGCGTTGCGGCTGTCTTGCTGTTGAGAAAATCGAAATCCATCGCCTGTCCCTCTCGTCCTGATTGGCGGCCGTGAGGGGATTGTTGGCGGGCGATGGTTAATCTGCCGTTAAGCGTGGGCTTGCGGAGCCATGCGGGATTAACCGTGCTGGGCGACGCGGAACGCTATCGCCCAGTCGCCTCGCGGTATTCGGCGGCCGTCCGGGCCACGAGATCGGCAACCGCCATCACGTCCGTGACGCCCGACGTCGAATGCCCGCCGCTCCAGATGTCGCGCCAGCGCTTGGGCCGGTTCTCGCGCGCGGTGACGTCGATGTCCTTGCCGATGTCGATGGCGCCGCGGGCCGGGAGGTCATCAGGATCGAGCCCGGCGGCGACGATCGACGGCTTCAGCATGCTGGTCTGCAAGCCCGTGAAGGCGGTGGTGAGCAGAATGTCGTCGGCGCTGCTCTCGACCAGCATCTGCTTGTAGCGGTCATCCGCCATGCTCTCGCGCGTCGCGATGAACTTTGTGCCCATGTAACCGAGATCGCAGCCAAGCACTTCGGCCGCATGCAGTGCGTGACCGTCGCTGACACCGCCGGCGAGCACGATGATGCCGTCATAGAACGCGCGCACTGCACGGACGAACGCGAACGGATTGAGCCAGCCGGTCTGTCCGCCTGCGCCCGCGGTCAACAGCACCAATCCGTCGGCGCCTGCCGCTGCCGCACGCTCGGCGTGGCGAATGGAGGCGACGTCTGCCAGCACCAATGCGCCGGCATCGTGCAGCGACTTCAGCACGGGCGCGGGCGAGCCGACCGAGGTGATGACGATCTCGGGCTTGTGTTTGAGCAGCACGGCGAGATCCTGTTCCAGCCGTACGTTGGAGCGATGCACGATCAAATTCGGACAGAGCGGCGCGGCCTTGCGGCCGGTCTGATCCTCATGCTGACGCAACCGGGTTGCGATTTCGGTGAGCCATTCATCGAGCTGTTCGGTGCTGCGGCAATTCACGGTGGGAAAGCTGCCGATCACGCCGTTGCGGCAAGCTGCGACCATCAGCTCGACGCCCGACACCAGAAACATCGGCGCCGCGATCAAAGGCAGGCTGAGACGATCGCGAAAAAATTGCAGTCGATCGGATGTCACGCAAATCTCCCGGCGCGGGCTTTGTCGTTCCATCCCGCATTCCCTGTGCTAGCCTTGCGCGCAAACATTGGCACGACACAAGCCGATGACAAAGCAACGAGGAAACATATGTCCGATCCGCTCCACGCATCGTCCCCGACTTGTGCGCAGACGCTACGGGCGTTGGCGCGCTATCCCGGCCGCACGGCTTTCGCCTGGCCCGGCGGATCGCTGAGCTATCAGGGCACGCTCGATCTGATCGGACGCATCCAGGGCGTATTCATGCGGCTCGGCCTGCAGCACGGCGCGCGCGTCGCCTTCCTCACCGCGAACCGCGCCGACACCTGGTGCGCCGGTGTCGCGGCGCAATTGTCGCGATGCTGCGTCACCTGGCTGCATCCGCTGGGATCGGAGACGGACCAGCTCTTCCAGCTCGAGGATTCGGAAGCGGAAGTGCTGGTGGTCGATGTGGCCGCCTTCCGCGATCGCGGTGGCGAGCTCGCCGCAAAAGCAACGCGGCTCAAAGCAGTCTTCACCATGGGGCTGGCCGACTACGGCGTCGACCTCCTGCAAGCGATCGAAGGCGCGGGACATGCCAGCGCGCGGTGCCTCGCCAACCTCGACGATCTCTCCACGCTCAACTACACCGGCGGCACGACAGGGAAGTCCAAGGGCGCGCTGCGCTATCATCGCGAGAACGCCGGCGCTGCCGGCGCGATCCTCGCCGATTTCGAGATCCCGGACGCCGCGCGCTATCTCACGGTCGCCCCGATCAGCCATGTCGCCGGCACAAAGGTGCTGCCGACGCTGATGCGCGGCGGCACCGTGCACATGCTGAAAGGTTTCGATCCTGAGACCGTGCTGGCGACGATCGCGCGCGAGCGCATCAATTTCACGCTGTTCGTGCCGACCATGATCTATGTGCTGCTGGATCATCCCGCGCTGAGCACGACCGATCTCTCCTCGCTCGAACTTGTGCTCTACGGGGCGTCGGCGATGTCGCCGAGCCGGCTGGTCGAAGGCATCGAGCGCATCGGCCCGGTGTTCTCGCAGCTCTATGGCCAGACCGAATGCTATCCTGTCTCTGTGTTGCGCAAGAGGGATCACGATCCCAGGACGCCCGAGCTGTTTCTGTCTTGCGGCTTTCCGATCGCGGCCTGCGAGGTCAAAATTCTCGACGACAACGACCAGGAAGTGAAGACCGGCGAGGCCGGCGAAATCTGCGTGCGCGCGCCGCATGTGATGGCGGAATACTGGAAGCGGCCTGACATCACGGCGGAGACGTTGAAGAACGGCTGGGTCCACACCGGCGACATCGCGCGCCAGGACGAGCGCGGCTACATGTTCATCCTCGACCGCAAGAAAGACATGATCGTCACCGGCGGCTTCAACATTTTTCCGCGCGAGGTCGAGGACGTGCTGTCGCAACATGCCGATGTCGCGATGGTCGCCGTCGTCGGCGTCCCCGACGAGAAATGGGGCGAGGCCGTCACGGCCATCGTCGTGCCGCGCGAGGGCGCAAAACCGGACGCCGACGAGCTGATCAATCTGGTGCGGACGCGAAAGGGTTCCGCGCATGCGCCGAAACAGATCCAGTTCGTCAAGCAGTTGCCGATGACCGGCGTCGGCAAGGTCGACAAGAAGGTGCTGCGCGCGGGCTTCTGGAGCGGACGGGACCGGATGGTGGGGTAATCTCCCTGATTGCAGCGGCGGGTTCAGAATACACGTATCGCGCGAAATGCCGGGAATGATCAGCGTTCTTACCCGGGATTTTACGGAGTCGCTGTGGCCCCGGCACCACATTGCGTGACGGAGTGTGCGTCTGTGGCGGCTGCCCGATTGCCGGCGAATCAGGGAATCAACTAGACCGCTGAACGGGGCTGGGAAGCGGAGTAAGACATGCGAGTCGCTTCCCTGGAAAGTGCAGTCGCCGCGGTCACGTTGATCACGGCTATCATCATAGTGCTGTGGGAGATCAAGATCTTCTACGGCGCATGAACAGGCAGGATGCCCTGGTCGAGCACGACCAAGCATCCCTTCCGCGGCGGCGGAAGCCTGCCGTTCAATCGGCCCAAGAGCAGCCGCGACGGTTGCGCGTGACGCTTACCGCTTCTCGATGACCAGGCTCTGTACTGCGCGACCGAAATAGCCTTGCCTGTCAGCGAGCCGCGATATCGCAAGCCCCGCGCCGTCCGGGCCGATCCAGGATTCGCCGTCGAGCAGGATCCAGTCGCCGACCGGCTGGCGCGCCAGGTTCACCGAGAGGTCGGCGTTGATGTAGGTCCAGGCGCGGAAGTCGAGCGTCGAGGCGGTGCCGTTGGAGAAATCGGCGGCGACCACGGCGCGCATCGCCTGCGAGACCGCCTCGCCCTCGACCAGCTGATGGTCGAGGCGAAACCAGATCGCGCCGGCACCGGCCTGCCCGAAGCGGCCGCGTGCGGCGCGCATCGAGACCATGCCCGCGAACGGACTGGTCGCGCCGTGACCGTCCTCGACCAGCGAGTCCTCCGGCGACGGCAGCGTGACCGGCAGCTCCCTGACGTCATCGGGCAGCGGCTGTGACTGTTGCTTGATCTTGAGCACGGTGGCGCCGACGACCTGCACGCCGTCGGCGAGCAGCTTGACCTCGCAGAGCTGGATCTTGCGGCCCTCGCGCGACACCTCGATCTCGATCGTGAGCGGCGCGACTGGCACCGGGCGCATCAGATCGATGGTGACGCGCGCGATGTTCATCGGCACGGGTGTCGGAACCCGCTCCGCCGCCCACGTCACCAGCGCCGATGGCGCCGAGCCATGCTGCATCCGCCGGTCCCACGGCCCCGCCGCATTGGGGCTGGTGACGACGCTGTTACCGTCGACGCGGTAGATGGCGGGCATAGCGAGTGCCATCACAACGGCGGGTCGATCGCTTCCTCGTATTCCTTCTTGAAGCGCGCGATCATCTCTGCAGCGGGCACGATGCCGTCAACGCTGCCGATACCCTGGCCGGAGCCCCAGATCTCCTTCCAGGCCTTCGGCTTGGCCCGTTCACCTGAAGCGTCGGTGCCAAAGTTCATCTTGGAGGGATCGGAGGTCGGCAGGTTTTCCGGATCCATGCCGGCGGCGAGAATCGAGGGCTTCAGATAATTGCCGTGCACGCCGGTAAAGAGGTTGGAATAGACGATGTCGTCGGCCGTCGAGCCCGCGATCATCTCCTTGTACTTCTCGATCGCGTTGGCTTCCTTGGTCGCGATGAACGCCGAGCCGATATAGGCGAAATCGGCGCCGAGAATGCGCGCGGCGCGGATTGCCTTGCCGTTGCCGATGGCGCCCGACAGCGCGATCGGACCGTCAAACCACTTGCGGGTTTCGGCAACAAAGGCGAGCGGCGAGATGGTGCCGGCATGGCCGCCGGCCCCGGCCGCGACCAGGATCAGGCCGTCGGCGCCCTTCTCGATCGCCTTGTGGGCGAATTTCTGGTTGATCACGTCGTGGAAGACGATGCCGCCCCAGCCGTGAACGGCCTGATTTAGCTCCTCGCGCGCGCCGAGCGAGGAGATGATCATCGGCACCTTGTACTTGGCGCAGAGCTGCATGTCGTGGTCGAGCCGGTTGTTCGACTTGTGCACGATCTGGTTGACCGCGAACGGCGCCGACGGCTTGTCGGGATGGGCGCGGTCATAGGCCGCGAGCTCTTCGGTGATCCGCGCCAGCCACTCGTCGAGAAGCTCCGGCGGCCGCGCGTTCAGCGAGGGAAACGAGCCGACCACGCCCGCCTTGCACTGCGCGATCACGAGGTCGGGCACCGAGATGATGAAGAGCGGCGAACCGATCACGGGGATCGACAGGCGTCCCTTGAACAGAGCAGGCATGGACATTGCGGAACGATCCTTTGCTGGCAGACGCATTGAAGGTTGGGAGCCATACCAACAAGGCAATCTTTCCACTGTCAAGTATTGCGTTTTGACGCCGTGGCGGATGCCGTTACCGCAATTCCAACGCGCGGAATTCCTCCCTTGTCATTCCGGGGCGACGCGTAGCGTCGAGCCCGGAATCCATTGGGCGTCAGCGCTTATGGCGAAATGGATTCCGGGTTCGCGCTTCGCGCGCCCCGGAATGACAAGAGGAGAGACCAGCGTCACCCAAGCAAATCCGGATTGATCAACCGCTCGAACGAGAACATCTCGTCCCATTTTTCCTGCGTCAGCAGCTTGCGTTCGGTCACCACGATCTGGTGCAGTGACTTGCCGCTCTTGTAGCCCTCGCGCGCGATCTCGGCGCATTGCTTGTAGCCGAGCAGCGGCTTCAGAACGGTGACGATGCCGAGCGAGTTCAGCACCATGTTGCGGGTGTGCTCCTCGTTGGCGGTGATGCCGACAATGCAGTTCTCGCGCAGGCTGTTGACGGCGCGCTCCATGGTGCGAATCGAGAAGAACAGCGCGAACGAGATCACCGGCTCCATCACGTTGAGCTGGAGCTGACCGGCACTTGCTGCCAGCGTGACGGTCATGTCGAGGCCGATGACGAGGAAGCTGGTCTGGTTGACGACCTCGGGGATTACCGGATTGACCTTGCCCGGCATGATCGAGGAGCCCGGCTGCAATTGCGGCAGGTTGATCTCGTTGAAGCCGGCGCGCGGGCCGGAGGCGAGCAGGCGGATGTCGTTGCAGATTTTGGTCAGCTTGCTCGCAGTACGCTTCAGCACGCCGGAGAGCTGCACATAAGCGCCAGTGTCCGACGTCGCCTCGACCAGATCGCCGGCAAGGATAAAATCGACGCCGGTCAACCCGCTGAGATGCCGGACCGCGAGCTTGGGATAACCAACCGCCGCGGTGACGGAGGTGCCGATCGCGGTGGCGCCGAGATTGATCTCGCGCAGCAGCGCGCGCGCTTCCGAGATGCGGTCGACCTCCTCGCCGATGGTGGTGCCCCAGCCGCGGAATTCGGCGCCGAGCGACATCGGGACTGCGTCCTGCAGATGCGTGCGGCCCATCTTCAGCACGCGCTCGAACTCGCGGCCCTTGGCGAAGAAGGCCTCCTGAAGCTGGCGCAGCGCCGTCATGTAGCTCTCGAGGCGCAGGATCAGCGCCAGCCGAAATGCGGTCGGATAGGTGTCGTTGGTGGACTGGCCGTAATTGACGTGGTCGTTCGGGCTGACGTGCTGATAGTCGCCCTTTTTGAAGCCCATCGATTCCAGCGCGAGATTGGCGATCACCTCGTTGGCATTCATGTTGGTCGAGGTGCCGGCGCCGCCCTGGATGAAGTCGGTGACGAACTGGTCCATCATGTCGCCGGCGATGACGCGGTCGCAGCCGAGGATAATCGCATTCGCCACCTTCGTGTCGATGGCGCCGAGATCGCGGTTGGCCATCGCGGCGGCCTTCTTGACGTAACCCAGCGCCTTCACGAAGTAAGGCTCCTGGCTCATCGGAATTCCGGTGATGTGGAAGTTTTCCTTACCCCGGATGGTCTGGACGCCGTAGTAGATGTCGTCGGCGATCTCACGCTGTCCGAGGAAGTCCTGCTCAGTGCGGCTCATGGGCGCTCCTTATGCTCGCGCGACGTCCTCAGTTCTGGCACAGCGCGCTGGTGACGACGGTATCGGTGCGGCAATCATCCGGTTTGCGTTGCCTGCCCGGAATGAGAACCTTGGCCGAGCACTTCTCGGCGGAATCGGTGTTCAGGCTCTTGCCTTCCTTGTAGCCCTTGCCCTGGCAGAGCTGATCGGCCGCGAGCTTGCAGTCGGGCCCGCCGCTTGACGAGACCGGACAGGCCATGCGTCCCGACACCATGGTGGACGGCCGCGCCAGGCGCGACAGATCGTTCATGGCCTCGCCCGGGCTTTTGATCGGCGGCAGAATCGAGGGCAGCTTGTCGAACAGCTTGCCCATTTCATTGATCAGCCCGGGGTTTTCCGAAGGTGCGAGCGTCGAAGGCGGCGGCGCGGCCTGCGGCCCCTGCTCCTGCAAGCCAAGCGATGGCGCCGATTGCGCCCACCCGGTCCCGCCGGCACCGGGCAGGAGCAGCAGCATCGCCGAGATCACCGTCCCGCGCCGCACTGCCGGATTTCCGGATCGAACCATCATAGGGACAACCGTAGCCGAAGCCGGCGCGGCGGCAAAGCCGCAGCAGCCCTAGATCAACTTGATTGCAACGACGAAGCCGAGCACCAGCACCGCGGCGCCGAGCGCCACCCACAGGCCGAGATGCTCCTCGAGCTTGTGCCGGATCCAGTCGCCATAGCGGTTGAGCAGGATCGCCACGATGAAGAAGCGCCCGCCGCGCGCGACGATCGAGCACAGGATGAAAAGAACGAGATTGTAGCCGGCAAAGCCCGAGGTGATGGTGACGAGCTTGTAGGGGATCGGCGTCAGGCCCTTGAGCAGGATGATCACCGCGCCCCACTCCGCGTAGGAGGCGCGGAAAGCATCGACCTTGTCGCCGAGGCCGTAGACCTGGATCAGCCAATGGCCGACCGAGTCGAACAGCAGCGCGCCGATGGCGTAACCGAGAAGACCGCCCACCACGGAGGTCGCCGTGCAGATCGCGGCGTAGACCCAGGCGCGCTGCGGGCGCGCCAGTGACATCGGGATCAGCATCACGTCCGGGGGAACGGGAAAGAAGGAGCTTTCGGCGAAAGCCACGGCACCCAGGATCCAGAGCGCGTAGGGCTTGTGAGCGGCGTCGATGCACCAGTCGTAGATACGTTTCAGCATGGCGCCGCGATGAAGCACCCTGGGGCGGATTTGTCCATCGCCAGTTTTGTGACGGTTTAGTGCCGTTTGCGCGCCGCGCGACCCTCGAGCGCGACAATTGGCCGCCGGGCAGAGATGCGCGGTGACGCGACTTTGGGCAGCTTCATCGGCGACTTCGGCAGCTTTTCGGCAATGCCCAACATGTCCTCACGCCGCGACATTTCACGCCAGACGTCTTCAGGGCGCACGCCGGCTGAAGCCCAGAGCACGGTGAGATTGTAGAGCAGATCGGCGCTTTCCCGGACCACGGCCTCGCTGTCGCCGTTGACCGCATCGATCACGACCTCGATCGCCTCTTCGGCCAGTTTCTTCGCCATTTTGGAGGGCCCACGCTGAAACAGCCGGGCAGTACGCGACGTTGCCGGATCAAGGTCTCTGGCCGCGAGCACAGCCAGATATAGCCGCTCAAGCGAATCACTCATGGTACTCAAAACTACTCTAAACCAATGGCGAGCGCGTTAACGCCTGACAATAAAAGACAAAAAGGCCGGCGCGACAAGCGCGCCGGCCTTTTGTGGTCAACGACTTACCAACAACCCGCGCCGCCTCGGCTGCAAGTGGCAAAGGGGTCGCGACTGCCACTGCCATTATTGCCCAGATATTCGCGACCGCTCCTGTAATAGCCAGGGCCACCGTAATAGGTCGGGCCGTCATCGTAATAGACCGGGCCGCCGCCGTAATAGGCCGGGGCGTCGTAGGCGTAGGCGTCACGGGTCGCGGCGATCGCAAGGCCGGTTCCGATGGCGCCGGCAATGGCCGCGCCGGCGAAGGCCGCGCCGCCGCCACCATGCCAGTGGCGGCCGCCTGCGAACGATGCGGTGGGGGCGACGGTGGTCAGCGCCAGCACCGCGGCGGTGGCGAGAATGGCCTTGCGGCCGGCAAATTTCGAAAATCGGTCAAACATCGCTTGGACCCTCCTTGGGACCTTCAATGGTGCCTCGAGACAGGCTCATGTCTTTCAAACACCCGCAGCCCATGTTGGGTTCCCCAACCCCAACGGAAGATGAATGGGGCTGCGTGATCGTGACGCAACCACCGCTCATCCGCCGTTCATGTTGATGCGGAGACACTCATCGCCGGCCGGCGCTGCGAGCGTCACGAAACCACAACAATGCGGAACCGGCGCGACCGATGGTTGGATTCAAGACGATCATCTCTCACTGCCTGCTGGTCCTCTCGCTCGTGCTTGCCGCACGCGACGTCCATGCGGGCGAGACCGCGGCGCCGTCTGTGGCGATCCACGTCACCTTCGATCGCCCGGTCGATGCGAGCATGGCGCCGTTCTTCGTGGCAGCAAGGGACGGCAAGTTCGGCGCCGAGCACCTCAACGTCTCCTTCGACAGCGCGGCCGGCTCGCCGGAAGCACTTGCGCGCGTTGCCAAAGGCGACAGCGAGCTTGCGCTCGTCGACATCAACGAGCTCATTCGTTTTCGCGACAAGGCCGATGCACCGCCCATCAAGGCTGTGTTCGTGCTGTTCAACCGCGCGCCTTACGCAATCGTCGCCCGCAAGAGCCGCGGCATCCATCTGCTCTCCGACCTCGACGGCAAGACCGTCGGCGTCGCCGACAGCGATCTGTCGATCCGGCTGTGGCCGGCGCTGGCGCGGCAGAACGGGATCGACGTCGCGCATGTCAAATTCTTCAAGATGAGCGCGGCGGTGCGCGAGCCGGTGCTCTCGGCAGGACAGGTCGACGCCGTCGCCGGCTTTTCCTATCTCTCGGCTGTGAATTTGCGCGACCGCGGCGTGCCGGCCGACGATCTCGCCGTGCTGCGTTATGCCGACTATGGCTGCGAGGCCTACGGTTTTGCGGTCGTCGTCAATCCTGGCTTCGCTGCGACGAGGCCGGACGCGCTGAAGGGTTTTGTCCGCGCGCTGATTGCGGGCATCAACGCAACTGCGAAGGAGCCGGCGCGCGCGGCGGACGAGGCCGCCGGCCGCATCGACGACGGCGACCGCGACCTCGAGCTCGCGCGCCTGCGCACGGTGCTCGCCGACGACATCCTGACCGACGAGGTCCGCCGCAACGGCCTCGGCGGCATCGACCCGGCGCGCCTGGAGCGTTCGATCGATGAGATCGCGGAGGATTTCAGATTCCGCAAGCGTCCGGCGGCGGACGACATCTTCGACGGCGGGTTCCTGCCGCCGGTCGAAAGCCGGCTCATCAATTGAGCAAAACCGGCAGCTTCCGCTGTATCTCGCGGGCAATCCCTGCTTAGAATATCGGCCCATCCCGTTTGATCTCCCAGAGTTCGCCCCCGCATGTCCATTTTCAGCCTCTACACCCGCGTTCTCGAGTTGCTCGGAAAAGAGGCGCGGCTGGGCTGGCTGCTGGCGTTCGCCAATCTCCTGCTTGCCGCCTCACAATTCGCCGAACCGGTGCTGTTCGGCCGGATCGTCGATGTGCTCTCCGGCAAGGCGGTGGCAGGCTCCAGCTCGGCCTGGCCATTCCTGATGGCATGGGTCGCGTTCGGATTGTTCACCATCGGCTGCAGCGCGCTCGTGGCGTTGCAGGCCGACCGGCTCTCCCACCGCCAGCGCCAGGCGGTGCTGACCAGCTATTTCGAGCACATCCTGCAACTGCCGCTGACCTTCCACTCCGGCACCCATTCGGGCCGGTTGATGAAGGTGATGCTCAACGGCACGGACGCGCTGTGGCGGCTGTGGCTCGGCTTCTTCCGCGAGCACTTTGCCGCGATCCTGTCGGTGGTGGTGCTGCTGCCGCTGTCGTTGTACCTGAACTGGCGGCTTGCGATCCTGCTGTTCGTGCTCTGCGTCGTCTTCACCGCGCTGACGACCTTCGTCGTGCGCAGGACGTTCGGCATGCAGATGGCGGTCGAGGAGCAATATAGCGAACTCTCCGCGCGCGCCTCCGACGCGCTCGGCAATGTCGCGCTGGTGCAGAGCTTCGTCCGCGTCGAGTCCGAGGTGCAGGGCCTGCGCTCCGTCGCCGACCAGCTGCTCGCAGCGCAAATGCCGGTGCTGTCGTGGTGGGCGCTCGTCACTGTGATCACGCGCGCCTCCACCACCATCACCGTGCTCGCGATCTTCACCCTCGGCATCGCGCTGCATGACCAGGGCCTGACCTCGGTCGGCGAGATCGTGATGTTCGTGAGCTTCGCGACGCTGCTGATCCAGAAGCTCGAGCAGGTCGTGAGCTTCATCAACAACGTGTTCATGGAAGCCCCGCGCCTGCGCGAATTCTTCAGCGTGCTCGATGCTGTGCCCGCGGTGCATGACCGCCCCGATGCGATCGATGCGGGGCGGCTCTCCGGCCTCGTCGAGTTCAACGACGTCACCTTCTCCTATGACGGCAAGCGGCCGGCGATCGAGGATCTCTCCTTCACCGCGCTGCCCGGCCAGACCATCGCGCTGGTCGGCCCGACCGGCGCCGGCAAGTCGACCGCG
Source organism: Bradyrhizobium sp. AZCC 2230 (assembly GCF_036924495.1). Taxonomy (NCBI): domain Bacteria; kingdom Pseudomonadati; phylum Pseudomonadota; class Alphaproteobacteria; order Hyphomicrobiales; family Nitrobacteraceae; genus Bradyrhizobium; species Bradyrhizobium sp. AZCC 2230. Next base: position 5,433,461 of record NZ_JAZHRS010000001.1, read on the forward strand.
ATCGCGCTCTTGCATCGCGCCTTCGATCCGCAATCCGGCTTCATCAGGATCGACGGCATGGACGTGCGCGGCGTCACGCTGACATCGCTGCGGCGAAACATCGGCGTCGTGTTCCAGGAAGCGCTGCTGTTCAACCGCTCGATCGCGGAGAATTTGCGCGTCGGCAAGCCGGACGCGACCGAGGCGGAGATGCGCAAGGCCGCCGCGCGCGCGCAGGCGCTCGAATTCATCGATCGCAGCGGCGGCTTCGAGACCAATGCCGGCGAGCGCGGCCGCATGCTCTCCGGCGGCGAGCGGCAGCGGCTGTCGATCGCGCGCGCGTTGCTGAAGGACCCGCCGATCCTGATCCTGGACGAAGCGACCAGCGCGCTCGATGCCCTCACCGAGGCCAAGGTGAACGCTGCTCTCGATGAAGTGATGAAGGGCCGCACCACCTTCGTGATCGCCCACCGCCTCTCCACCATCCGCAATGCCACGCGGATCCTGGTGTTCGAGAACGGACGGGTGATCGAAACCGGAACTTTCGATGAACTCGTGGCCAAAGGCGGCCATTTTGCCGAGCTCGCCAAGGCCCAGTTCATGGTGCAGGAACATACGAGGGCTAGCGTGGGTGCCACCGAGGCCGCGGCCTCTGCCGCCAAGTCCCCTTAGCAAGTCCCCGTAGCAGCGTCGAAATTCGGCCTATTTCATTGCGGAATACCCGGCCGAAACCCCTATTCTCGACGCAAGAGCCGGTATAGGTTTGCGCTGCCGCGAGCGGCGGCGCTGGATTTCAGAACCGAACAGAGATCACGAGATTCCGACCGGAACCGGCGGATCTCCAAGGACCGGAATCGGATAGTGCACGCCTTTCGCCCGCTGCTTCGCAAGCCCCTGTTCAACCTGTTCGCTGCGGCCCTCGCCGTCGGCGCGCTGCTCGCACCGCGCATCGCAAACGCGGAAGCGCTGCTTCTGATCGAAGCCGACAGCGGCAAGGTGCTGCAGGCCGACAACGCGACCATTCCCTGGTATCCGGCCTCCGTCACCAAGATCATGACCGCCTATGTGACGCTGAAGGCGGTGAAGGACGGCAAGATCACGCTCGACTCGATGCTGACGGTGTCTCCGACGGCGGCCTCGCAATCGCCCTCGAAGATGGGCCTGCGTCCGGGAACACAGCTCACCGTCGACAACGCGCTGAAGATGATGATGGTCAAGTCGGCGAACGACATGGCCGTGGTGCTCGCCGAAGGCCTCGGCGGTTCGATCGACGGCTTCTCCGTGATGATGAACGACACCGCGAAGAAGCTCGGCATGACGCAGACGAACTACGTCAATCCGAACGGCCTGCCCGCGGACGGACACGTCACCTCGGCGCGCGACCTCGGCATTCTCGCCCGCTCGTTCCTGCGCGACCTGCCGGAATATGAGTACTTCGTGCACATCCCGGCGATCCGCTTCGGCAAGCGCGTCACCGGCAATTTCAACAAGCTGATCGGCCGCTATCCCGGCGCCGACGGTTTCAAGACCGGCTTCATCTGCGCCTCCGGCTACAACCTCGTGGCGTCAGCCACGCGCAACGGCCGCCGCCTGATCGCGGTGGTGCTCGGTGCCAATTCCGGCACCGCGCGCGCGGTGAAGGCGGCGCAGCTGCTCGAGCGCGGCTTCAGCCAGGATAATCTGTCGTGGCTGCGGCCCTCGCTCGGCACCGTCGAGAACCTGGTGCCGATCGATGCCTCGCCGCCGAACCTGCGCGAGGAGATGTGCGGCGGTCACCGCAAGCGGCCGGCCAGCGACGACGACGATGCGCTGATCGCGACCAACAGCGGCGGCACGAGCGGTTCTGCCACCGGCGGCGAAGCCCAGGTGACCTTCTTCACCGCAGGCCTCCAGCCGCCGCTGATGAAGGCCTCCGAGCTGATGGCCTCGGCGCCTGCAGCCGCAGAGCCCGTGGTGGTCTATACCGGCCCGACCCGCACCGGCGCGGCCCTGGTCGCGGCGGTCGCAGCCGATACCGACCAGCAGACCCCGCCGAAGGCGCGTGGCAAGAAGTCGCGCGTCGCCAAGAAGCCCGACGCCGGCAGCGACGCCAAAACGGCCGCGGCGAAACCGGCGGCGGCCAAGCCTGACGCTGCGCCCAAAGCTGACGCAAAGACTGCGGCCAAGCCGGCAGGGGCCAAGCATGCCGCGGCCAAGCCTGATGCGGCGGCCAAGCCCGCTGCGGACAAGCCGGCGGCGAGCGGCGATCAGGCTGCCAAGCCGGCCAAGCCCAAGGCAGCGACAAAACCTGCGCCGAAGCCCGCGCCCAACAACAGCTAGGTTAACACTCCAGGCCCGCCGGGTTGCGGGTCGCACTTCGCAACTGCGGCAGCGATTTGCGACGATTCCAGTAGCCAACTCCCCGACCTTTGCCCTAAGCCTCGACCGCTTGCCAGCCGTTGCGGCAAGCTCGATACTGCCGGCAATGAGGCAAGCCCGAGACACAACGGGCTCTGATGTAAGAGAGGGGAGTTTCCATGGAGCGCATCTGGCTCAAGCAATATCCGCCCGGCGTGCCCGCTGATATCGAACCGACGCAATACGCATCGCTGGTCGACCTCCTTGAGGAGAGTTTTGCGAAGTTCGCCGATCGCAAGGCGTTCATCTGCATGGACAAGGCGATCAGCTATCGCGACCTCGACCAGATGTCGCTGGCGCTCGCTTCCTATTTGCAGGGACGCGGCCTGCAGCGCGGCGCGCGCGTCGCCATCATGATGCCGAACGTGCTGCAATATCCGGTCGCCACCGCAGCCGTGCTGCGCGCCGGATTCGCCGTGGTCAACGTCAATCCGCTCTACACCCCGCGCGAGCTCGAGCATCAGCTCAAGGATTCCGGCGCCGAAGCCGTTATCGTGCTGGAGAACTTTGCGCATACCGTCGAGCAAGTGATCGCGAAGACGCCGGTCAAGCACGTCATCGTCGCCAGCATGGGCGATCTGCTCGGCTTCAAGGGCGTGATCGTCAATCTCGTCGTCCGCCGCGTCAAGAAGATGGTGCCGGCCTGGTCGCTGCCGGGCGCGGTCTCGTTCAACGACGCGCTCTCGGCCGGCCGAGGTGCAACCTTCAACAAGCCAAAGCTGTCGCCCGGCGACGTCGCCTTCCTGCAATATACCGGCGGCACCACCGGCGTCTCCAAGGGCGCCACGCTGGTCCATCGCAACATCGTCGCCAACGTGCTGCAGAACGATGCCTGGCTGCAGCCGGCGATGGCTGCGCCGCCGCATGTCGATCAGCTCATGATCGTCTGCGCGCTGCCGCTCTATCATATCTTCGCACTGACGGCCTGCTACCTGCTCGCGGTGCGCGCCGGCGGCTGCAATCTCCTGATCCCCAATCCGCGCGACATCGCGGGCTTCGTCAAGGAGCTGGCAAAATATCAGGTCAACAGCTTCCCGGCCGTGAACACGCTCTACAACGGCTTGATGCACCATCCTGATTTCAAGAAGCTCGACTTCTCCAAGCTGAAGATCTCCAATGGCGGCGGCATGGCGGTGCAGCGCCCGGTGGCCGAGCAGTGGAAAGCCGTGACCGGCTGCTTCATCGCCGAGGGATACGGCCTGTCCGAGACCTCGCCGACGCTGACCTGCAACACCGCCACCAATGCCGAGTTCAACGGCACGATCGGCATCCCCGTGCCTTCGACCTGGATCTCGATCCGCGACGACGACGGCAACGAAGTCGCGCTCGGCCAGCCCGGTGAGATCTGCGCCAAGGGCCCGCAGGTGATGTCGGGCTACTGGAACAGACCGGAGGAGACCGCGAAGGTCATGACCGCGGACGGCTATTTCCGCACCGGCGACATCGGCATCATGGACGAGAAGGGCTACACCAAGATCGTGGACCGCAAGAAGGACATGATCCTGGTCTCGGGCTTCAACGTCTATCCGAACGAGATCGAGGAAGTGATCGCGAGCCATCCGGGCGTGCTCGAATGCGCCGTGATCGGCGTTCCCGACAGCGGATCCGGCGAAGCGGTGAAGGCCTTTGTGGTGAAGAAGGATCCGAACCTCACGGCGGAGGACGTCATCAAGTTCTGCCGCGAGCAGCTCACCGGCTACAAGGTGCCCAAGCAGATCGAATTCCGTGCCGACCTGCCCAAGACCAATGTCGGCAAGATCCTGCGCCGCGAGCTGCGCGACGAGAAGAAGGCTCAGGCGGCGTAAGCCGTCTCTTGCTGATGTCAGAGACCTCTAACGTGACGCCAGCCGGCATTCTCGCCTTCTGGCGCGAGGCCGGTCGCGAGCGCTGGTACAAGCGCAACGATGCTTTCGATGCCGAGGTCAAGCACCGCTTTCTCGCGCTCTGGCAGAAGGCCGTCGCCGGCGAACTGGTCTCATGGGAAGGCAGCGACGACGGCGCGCTCGCGCTCGTCATCGTGCTCGACCAGTTTCCCCGCAACATCTTCCGCGGCACGCCGCAGGCCTTCGCCAGCGACGCGCTGGCGCGCGATGTCGTCCGCCGTGCCATCGAAAGGGGCGCCGACGCGAGGGTCGATCCGCTGCTGCTCGAATTCCTCTATCTGCCCTTCATGCATTCCGAGCATCTGCCCGATCAGCTGCAGTGCGTCGCGCTGTTCGAAAACACCGACAATGCCGAAAACCTGAAATACGCCCGGGAGCATGCCGACATCATCCAGCGATTCGGCCGCTTCCCCCACCGCAACGGCCTGCTCGGCCGCGAAACCACGGCCGACGAACAGGCCTTCCTCGATGGCGGCGGTTTTGCCGGCTGATGACATAACGGTGAAGGGCTGAGGTCCTTACTGCTTCCCTCGCTGGCAATATTGTGCCTCCCGGCCGCACGGTCTACAAAGCGGGACCGATTTTCAGGGAGACTGACGATGGCGATCCAGACTGGCGACAAGCTGCCCGAAGCGAAATTCCGCGTGATGACGGCGGAAGGCCCGCAGGTGAAGACCACCGACGATATCTTCAAGGGCAAGAAGGTGGCGCTGTTCGCGGTGCCCGGCGCCTACACCGGCACCTGCCACAAGATGCATCTGCCGAGCATCTTCCTCAACGCCTATGCCATGAAGGACAAGGGCGTCGACACCATCGCGATCGTCTCCGTCAACGACGCCTTCGTCATGAACGCCTGGAAGCGCGACACCGACCAGCGCGACGAAGCGATCTTCCTCGCCGACGGCAATGCCGACTTCGCCAAGGCGATCGGCATGGAGCTCGACGCCTCCGGCAACGGCCTCGGCATCCGCTCCAAGCGCTATTCGATGCTGGTCGAGGACGGCGTGGTGAAGAAGCTGAATCTCGAAGCGATGCCCGGCAAGGTCGAGGTGTCCGGCGGCGATACGCTGCTGGGGCAGCTGTAAGCGTTAGCCGCGGCGGCGGTGCCGTAGGGTGGGCAAAGGCGCATCAGCGCCGTGCCCACCGTCTTTCCCCGATTGAAAAAAAGCCGTGGGCACGCTTCGCTTTGCCCACCCTACGAAACCGGGCGACGCCGATAGCGCGTCGCCTACTCCGCCACCCGCGTCTGCGTCCTGGCCTTCACGATCCCGTCCCGCGCTAATTGATCGGCCCGCTCGTTCTCGGGATGCCCGGCATGGCCCTTGACCCAGTGCCAGCGCACGTCATGCGCCTTCAGCGCGGCATCGAGGCGCTGCCATAGCTCGACGTTCTTGACCGGCTTCTTGTCGGCGGTGCGCCAGCCATTGCGCTTCCAGCCGTGAATCCAGCCGGTGATGCCCTGCCGGACATATTGGCTGTCGGTGTAGAGATCGACGGTGCACGGCTTCTTCAGCGCTTCAAGCGCCGAGATCGCCGCCATCAATTCCATCTGGTTGTTGGTGGTGTGGCGCTCGCCGCCGTTCAGCTCTTTTTCCTTGTCGCCGAACTTCAGGATCGCGCCCCAGCCGCCGGGCCCGGGATTTCCCGAGCAGGCGCCGTCGGTATAGATCGTGACATTGGGAAGCTCGCTCACACGACTAATCCTGACGGCAGCAGCCCATAATCGCGCGCGCTGGAGACGCTCTGGTGGAAGCGCAGCTTGCGGAAATATTCCAGCGGGTCCTTCGGCTTGACCAGCGCGCCCGGCGGCACGTTGAGCCAGTCGACCAGCCGCGTCAGCAGGAAGCGGATCGCGGCACCGCGCGCCAGCAGCGGCAGCGCAGCCTCTTCCGCCTCGGAGAGCTTCCGCACCCGGCCGTAAGCGTTGAGGAAGGCGCGCGCCTTGGTGACATTGAAGGAATGATCCGGCTCGAAACACCAGGCGTTCAGGCAGATCGCGACGTCGTAGGCCAACATGTCGTTGCAGGCGAAGGTGAAGTCGATGATCCCCGAGAGCTTGTCGCCGAGAAAGAAGACGTTGTCGTTGAAGAGGTCGGCGTGGATCACGCCTTCCGGCAGATTAGTCGGCCAGACACCGCCCGAGAGATAGTCGAGCTCAGCCGCGAGAAACGCACGCAGGCCCGGCTGCACCTCGTCGGCGCGACTCGAAGCGGCATCGAACAGCGGCCGCCAGCCCGCGACTGACAGCGCGTTCGCTCGCTTGATGGCAAAGTTCTCGCCGGCCAGATGCATCCGGGCGAGGCCCTCACCGACGCCGGCGCAATGCGTCGCGTTCGGCTTGCGCGGCCAGACGCCTTCGAGAAAGGTGATGATCGCCGCCGGCCGTCCCTGCAGCTCGTGCAGCGCCTCGCCGTCTTTCGCCTTCACCGGCAGCGGGCAATTGAGGCCGTGCTCGGCGAGATGCGTCATCAGCGCGAGGAAGAACGGCAAATCGTTCTTCGCCACGCGCTTCTCATAGAGCGTAAGGATGAACGAGCCGCTGGTGGTGTGCAGCAGGAAGTTGGTGTTTTCGACGCCCTCGGCGATGCCCTTGTACGAGAGCAATTCGCCGAGATCGTATTGCCTCAGGAAATCCGCAAGCTCGTCGGCGGCAACGTCGGTGTAGACCGCCATAAAAGTCTACTCGGCGGCGGCTTCGGGGCGCACCTGGCGCGGCAGCGGGAAGAACTCGTTCTCTTCCGCGGCCGAGACCGTCTCCACATGCAGCGTGTAGCGCTCGGCGAACGCGTCCATGATCTCCTCGACGATCACTTCCGGCGCCGACGCACCCGCGGTGATGCCGAGGCTGGTGATGTTTTCGAACCGCGTCCAGTCGAGGTCGGCAGCGCGCTGCGCCAGAACCGCAACCTTGCAGCCTTCGCGCTCGGCGACCTCGCGCAGGCGCTGCGAGTTTGACGAATTGGGGGCACCGACAACGATGAGCGCGTCGACCACCGGCGCCACCTTTTTCACCGCGAGCTGGCGGTTGGTGGTGGCGTAGCAGATGTCTTCCTTGTGCGGCCCGTTGATGTTGGGGAAGCGCTCCTTGAGCAGCGCCACGATCTCCGCGGTGTCGTCGATCGACAGCGTGGTCTGGGTCACGAAGGCCAGATTGTTGGGGTCCTTCGGAGCGATCGTCTTGGCGTCCTCGGCGGTCTCGATCAGGGTGACGGCGCCGACCGGCAGCTGGCCAAGCGTGCCGACCACTTCGGGATGATGCGAATGGCCGATCAGGAAGATCTCGCGGCCGCGCTTGAAGTGGATCGCAGCCTCGCGGTGCACCTTGGTCACCAGCGGGCAGGTCGCATCGAGCGAGAACAGATTACGGGACGTGGCGTCAGCCGGAACCGACTTCGGCACGCCATGGGCCGAGAATACGACTGGCGCGGTGGTATTTTCCGGGATCTCGGCCAGCTCCTCGACGAAGATGGCACCCTTCTTTTTCAACCCATCGACGACGTACTTGTTGTGCACAATCTCATGGCGAACATAGACCGGGGCGCCGTATTTATCGAGCGCCCGTTCCACAGTGTCGATCGCCCGGACCACCCCGGCGCAGAAGCCGCGGGGAGAACAAAGCACTAACTTGAGGTCTGGTTTGGCTGACATTGAGCGATCTCGGGACCGAATCACCCATTCGCCTTCTGGCGGGGGACGGTCGATGGATGAAAAGGGCCTAAAGCGGTCTGCTTGGACTTTATAGCGACTTGAGAGGGAATTGGGCCCCCTTTCGGGCGCTGTCAAGGCACTATCTATAGCAGAACCATTGCGTGGCTACCCCCTCCGGGCTTATATAGCGCGAATTCCCTGTCATCGCTGATGACCACCGGTTTCGCCTCCAAAGGGGTGGGCGAAGCACAAAGGAGATTTGCCATGAGCAACGCACCTCTGATGCCCAAGGCGACCGCCGTCTGGCTGCTCGACAACACCGCGCTGACCTTCGACCAGGTCGCCGATTTCACCAAGATGCACCCCCTCGAGGTGCGTGCGATCGCCGACGGTGACGCCGCGCAGGGCATCAAGGGCAGTGACCCGATTTCGAACGGCCAGCTGACCCGCGAGGAGATCGAGAAGGGCGAGAAGAACCAGGACTACCGGCTCCGTCTCCAGGAGAGCAAGGTCGTGCTGCCGCCCCAGCCCAAGCGCAAGGGCCCGCGCTACACCCCGGTGTCGCGCCGCCACGAGCGCCCCAGCGCCATCCTCTGGCTGCTGCGCAGCCATCCGGAGCTCAAGGACGCCCAGGTCATGCGCCTGGTCGGCACCACCAAGAGCACCATCGCCAGCGTCCGCGACCGCACCCACTGGAACACCTCGCAGCTGACCCCGATCGACCCGGTGACGCTCGGCCTCTGCTCGCAGATCGAGCTCGATTTCGAAGTGGCGCGCGCGGCCAAGGAAAAGCCGATCGACGCAGCCTATGGCGGCGCCACCCTGCTGCCGGCCTCCGAGACCACCAAGAAGGACGAGTACGAGCCGTCGGAGAAGTCGAGCGACGACCTCAACGTCGACGCCGTATTCGCCAAGCTCAAGACGCTGGGCGGCAAGAAGCAGGAGCAAGAGGAGGAGTAGTCCTCGCTCTTTCGTTCGCGATCAAATGCAATTCAAGCGCGGCGGGGTGACCTGCCGCGTTTTTTGTTTTGCGGCTTCGTTGGTAGCCCGGATGGAGCGCAGCGAAATCCGGGAGAGCTCGCGCGTCGATGTAATTGTCCCGGATTGCGCTTCGCTCCATCCGGGCTACGGGCTTTGGTGGTTTACGGCCGATCCGGATGGTTCAGCATGTATTCGCCGAGATCGCGCTGGCGGCGGTCGGAGCGAGCGACCGCGGCATTGCGCTGCACGTCACGATCCTTGCGGCAGGCCACATATTCCGGCGAGCCGACCGCGAGGCCGCGGCTCTGGCACACGGCATCGTCGTCGTCACCGCCCATCGCCGTCGGCGTCTGGTAACGCGGCGAGCAGGCGGAGAGAACGAGGCCCGCGAAAACAATCGCAACAAACGGCTTCGAATTCATAACAGGCCCTTCATCCTTTGCGAGGCGCACTCCGCGCGACGAGGGTTGAGCGGAAAAATGCGGCCACTTCAAGCCCCATCTGGCGCCTCACACCCGCCCCTTCAGCGCCTCCCCGATCTCGTCCAGCACCTTGGGATCCTCGATCGTGGCGGGCATGGTCCAGGCCTCGCCGTCGGCGATCTTCTTGATGGTGCCGCGCAAGATCTTGCCCGAGCGCGTCTTGGGCAGGCGGCCGACCGTGATGGCGAGCTTGAACGCGGCGACCGGGCCGAGCCGGTCGCGCACAAGTGCTACGATCTCCTTTTCGATCTCGCTGGGCTGCCGCTTCACGCCGGCCTTCAGCACCAGGAAGCCGCAGGGCACCTCGCCCTTGATCGCGTCCTTGATGCCGAGCACGGCACATTCGGCGACATCCGGATGCGACGCCAGAATCTCCTCCATGCCGCCGGTGGAGAGCCTGTGGCCGGCGACATTGATGATGTCGTCGGTGCGGCCCATGACGAAGACATAGCCATCCTCGTCCTTGTAGCCGGCATCCGACGTCTTGTAGTAGCCGGGGAATTCGGTGAGGTAGGCCTCCTTGAAGCGTTCGTCCTGATTCCACAGCGTCGGCAGGCAGCCCGGCGGCATCGGCAGCTTGATGACGATCGAGCCCATGGTGTTGGGACCGACCGGTTTTGCCGCTTCGTCGACGACATCGACCTGATAGCCCGGCATCGGCACCGTCGGCGAGCCGTGCTTCACGGGCAGCATCCCCAAGCCCACCGGATTGCCGGCAATGCACCAGCCGGTTTCGGTCTGCCACCAATGATCGATCACCGGCACCTTCAGCTGCTGCTCGGCCCATTCCACCGTCGGTGGATCGGCGCGCTCGCCGGCGAGGAACAGCGTGCGGAATTTCGACAGATCGTATTGCCGGATGAACTTGCCTTCCGGATCCTCTTTCCGGATGGCGCGGAACGCGGTCGGCGCGGTGAAGAGGGCGACCGCCTTGTGCTGGCTGATGACGCGCCAGAACGCGCCGGCGTCGGGCGTGCCGACCGGCTTGCCCTCAAACATGATCGAGGTCGCGCCATGCAGCAGCGGGCCGTAGATGATGTAGCTGTGGCCGACCACCCAGCCGATGTCGGAACCGCACCACCAGACCTCGCCCGGCTTGACGCCGTAGAGGTTGAACATCGACCATTTCACCGCGACCAGATGCCCGCCATTGTCGCGCACGACGCCCTTGGGAATACCAGTCGTGCCTGAAGTATAGAGGATGTAGAGCGGATCGGTCGCGGCAACGGGCACGCACGGCGCTTTCTTGCCGTCGTTCATCGCCTTGCGGCGCAGGCTCGTCCAGTCATAGTCGCGCTTTGGCGTGAGGTCGCAGATCAGCTGCGGCCGTTGCAGCACGATGCAGGCCTTGGGCTTCGCCGACGCCAGCCTGATCGCCTCGTCGAGCAGCGGCTTGTACTGCACGATGCGGCCGGGCTCGATGCCGCAGCTTGCGGAGAGAATGAGTTTTGGCTGCGCGTCGTCGATGCGGGTCGCAAGCTCCTTTGCGGCAAAGCCGCCGAACACCACGGAATGCACCGCACCGATACGCGCACAGGCGAGCATCGCAACCACGGCCTCCGGCACCATTGGCATGTAGAGAATGACGCGGTCGCCCTTGGCGACGCCAAAGTCCAGCATGATGGCGGCGAGCGCCTGCACCTCGGCCAACAGCTCGGCATAAGTGAACTTCGTGACCGAATTGGTCAGCGGCGAATCATGGATCAGCGCGACCTGGTCGGCACGACCGCGTTCAACATGGCGGTCGAGTGCATTGTAGCAGGTGTTGACGACGCCGCCGGTGAACCAGCGGCCGTAGACGCCCTGGGTAGCATCGAAGATTGTCTTCGGCGGCTCGATCCAGTCGATCTCTTTCGCCGCCTCCGACCAAAAACCCTCGGGATCGCTCAACGAGCGCGTATGGACCTCGTGATAACGGCTCTTTCCTCGGTCGTTCATTCCCGCGCTCCCGTTCCCTTTATTGGCCTCGCCTTGACCTGGCGGCAGGACGTCAGTCCCGCCATGGCAGGGATCAAGTACCGGCCTTGTTTGGGGAGCATTTTCCCGGGATCGGGGCGCGGTTCAAGCTGAAAAGGGTGGGCCGTTTGGGGAGCCACCGTCGCTGCGGCACCGGCGGTACGCTCCCTCTCCCGCTTGCGGGGGAGGGCTGGGGTGGGGGTGCCTCCGCGCCGGGATTGTGCGCGGCTCACAGAGGAAGTCCCCAAGAGGAGAAAGCCCTCACCCGCCACGCTCTACGAGCGCGTCGACCTCTCCCGCAAGCGGGAGAGGTGAACGAGCCAGCCGCACGGCTTCGGCTCCTTCAGCGCCTCTCAGCTCTCCATCGCATTCAACCGCTGCAACCGGTCCTGCATGACCTTCTTCAGATCGTAGCCGGGGCGGCGGAAGCTGGCGTCGCGGGTGGCGAGGAAATCGTGCTGTGATTTACGCAGATCGGCGGCCGAGCGCCGGCTTATCGATTTCAGCACGCGCTGATAGGCCTCGGCGAGCTGGCGGTCGAGCATGCCGAGCTGCGGATCGGCGCAGATCACCTTCTCCACCTCGCGCTTCGCAGAGGCGCAATCGAATGACGGGCCGTTGCCGGAATTCGCGGCCAACGGCTGCGCTGGCTCGGCACCGAACTTCGCGATCTCCGCCATCATGGTGCGGCGGCCGTCCGCGGCATTGGTGTTGCCGGGGTCGAGCCGCAGCGCCGTCTCGTAATCGGCCAGCGCCTTCTTGCGGTCGCCCATTTTCGTGTAGAGCACGGCGCGGTTGTTGTAGGTCTTCGCGAAATTCGGATCGAGCTTCAGCGCGTCATTGTAGTCGCTGAGCGCTGCGCCGAACTCGCCCTTGAACTGGTAGGAATCGCCGCGATTGGTGAAGAAGTTCGGCCGCGGTGCCAGCCGCAGCGCCTGGTCGTAATCGGCGATCGCCTTGTCGTAGTCCTTCATCGCGGCATAGGAGAGCCCGCGATTGTCGTAATATTCCGGCACTTTCGGATCGAGCCTGATCGCCTTGCTGTCGTCGGCAATCGACTTGTCGAGTTGGCCGAGCTTCTTGTAGGCCGCACCGCGATTGGTGTAACTGCGCGCCCGGTTCGGATCGAGCAGCAAGGCCTGGCTGAGGTCGCTGACCGCCTTGTCGTTGTCGCCGTTGAGATAATAGGTCGCACCGCGATCGGACCAGGCCTGCGCATAATCCGGCTTCAGCTTAATCGCCTTGTCGTAATCGGCAAGCGCCCGGTCGAGCCGGCGCTGGTTGGTGTAGGCGACGCCGCGCAGCTCATAGGCTTCGGCATCCTGTGGATCGAGCTCGATCGCCTTGCTGAGATCGGACGTGGCGCGGTTGAGATCGCCGCCCGCCTCGCGCAACAGATCGCCGCGCAGGCGCCAGGCGCGCGCGTTCTTGCCGTCGAGCGCGATGGCGCGGTCGATATCGCGCAGCGCCTGGGTGAGACCGCCGGAGGTCCGCGCATTGGCATCGGCCCGAACCAGCAGCGCCGCGACGCGATCTGAACCTGGATTTGAGATCTGGTCGATGATGGCGGTGCAGGCCGGCATCAGCTCGGCCGGGGTGGCTTTGCTGCCGGACACGCAATCGACGGCGGCTGAGGCTGGAGCCGCGAGGACGAGGCTCATCGCGGCTCCGAGGAGAAGCGCGCGCAGCAGTATCTTGGCGGAAGAGGATCTTTGCGCGGAAGAATGCGTGCCGCACATGGCATAGGGCTCCGTGACGTCAGGTTCTCACCATTGTCGCGGCCACGCTACGTCTGGTTCAAGCACAACACCGGCAGCCATCGGCGATAGCACCGCCTGGCTCGATCAGGCGATGACGTCACGTCACTGGAAGTGCGAAGGATCCTTTTCCCAATCGCTCAACTTGATCAGCGGATCCTCAGGCATTTTCGAAAGCGTACGTCGCGCGCCCTCTGCCTTCAGCTTGGCATTCTTGTTCCACGCCACCCACCCGCCAGCACGCACGCCCCAGTAAACGGCATTCAGTGATATCGGGTCGACCGAGAAGTCCTGCATCCCCTCGCGCAGCGTCTCATCGGCCTGATCCCGGGACGTGCTCTGGTTCCAATACATGTAGTCGTGCACGATTGCCGGATAGAGATAGGTTCCGTCTCGAGGCAGAACGGACCAGAATATCCGCGGCACGCTGGCGAAGTCCGTGATAAAACCCTTCGGCACGTCGACGCGCTGTAGGTCCTTCGGAGAGTTGGCATTCGGCGCCCACGAGATCGGCTGCGTCAGTGCATACATCTCGTCGGAGAAACGGTAGAGGTAAAGGCCGCCCTTCACGGCTTTGCCGGACGAGAATACCTCGTCCAGCCATTCTTTCTGTGTCGGCTCGCGATCAGCCGCCGCTCCTTCTCCCAGGCAAGGTTGCACCATCACCGCGGGCATGACGGCGAGCGAGCCCACCAGGAGGCGCAGGCATTCGCGTCGATCTGCTGGCATCTATCTCTCCGTCAGTGTATGTGGCTCGGCCGAAACAGCATCTCCCCGTCACCACTGAGACGGCCGAGCATGGGAATTTGCTTGGAATCGGTCTGCCTCGCCACGTTGTACTGGGTGTAGAGGAACAACTCCGTGAGCGAGATGATGCCATTCTTGTCGAAGATACTGGCATCGCCCTGCAATCCTTTGGCCAGGAAGTAGGTGAAGGTGCTCATCTTCAGTTCGGGATCGATCTGGGCGATCTGATCGGCCATGCCTGCCGTCAGCATATAGGCGCCAGGCGCGACGGCGAGCCTCGAGAAGTCCGGCACGCCGGCCGCCTTGCTGATCACGCCGAGTCCCGAGAAGCAGCTATCGACGGCGATCAGGACCTGGCGGACCTTTCTGCCCTCCAGCGCCCGCTTGGCCTGATAGCCGATATCGGACAGGCGGATGCACCCGACCGACGGGGATAAGTACTTGCAATCGGTCGTCGCGATATACCCTTCGCTCGGCGCATTGCGGTCCGCGAACCCGTGCGTCGAGAAATAGATGAACAGCCGGTCGTTCTCCTGCGCCTCGTTGACGAGCTTGTCGAGCGCCACCATGATCTCGTCGCGGTTCAGTTGTTCTTTGAACAGCTTGGTGACCTGAAATCCGTTGGCAACCAGCGCAGCCTCCAGCGTGTTCACATCCTGCTGGATCTTGTCCGCCGGAAATTCCCTGAAGGAGAGATTGTCCTTGAAGGTATGAACTCCGACAATCAAAGCTCGGCTCGACGCATAGACGGCGTCAAAGGCGATCTTGGTTTCCAGGACCTTGCCACCGGATTCGAACTGCTTGTCATTGGGCCCCTTCAAGATCGTGGCAGCGGTCGCCTTTGCAACCAGATGATCGAGCAGGACGAAGTTGAACTTGGCGGGCTGCGAGACGAACGATATTTTCTTGTCGTCATACTCCGCTTCCACCCGGAAGTTCAGAGTTCCCCTGGGGAGGAAATGGTATTTGACGCTGGTTTCGGAAGTCCAGGCCGACCAGTCCGTATCGATCGGAAATATCTTGTAGCGGAAGAGGACGTTCCGCTTGTCGAGCTTGAACTCGGGTCCCACGAACCAGGAAAATTCCAGCGGCTTGTCGACGACGCCGCCTTTGACGTCGGCATCGGTCGGCGTCTCTCCATTTGCACGCAGATAGACCGTCAAGCTCTGATCCGCCGATTCTGCATTCGATACCGTGAAGGTAGCAATCTGCTCGAACTGGCCGAGATACGGTCCCATCAGCGACTCTGCTGCCGTACGCTCTCCCTTGGTGAGTTCGACGACCTCGCCAAGATTGCCGGCGGCAAACAGGCTCTCGGACGTGAAAATGGGAATACGATTGTAGACCAGATGATAGATACCGGGCCTGTCCGGCGCGGTGAACGTCATCTGCACTTGCATCAGCCCTTCATAGTCACTGTCACGCCCGGTGGCTGCCTTCGTGGCCATATAACGCCGGCTCGCGTCCTTCATGCGTGCGCCGAAGATGCGCCAGTCGGCCATGTTCGCACGCGTGAGACGCTGCAGCCGCGGCGAGAAGGGCGCGACGCCCAGGATGATGGACTTGGCCTTGTTCGAGCCGAATTCAAAATCGACGGCGTCGAAGGAAACTGTGATCGAGTCGTTCGGCTTGAAGGTGTGGAGAGGACCGCCCTCAATGGTAACGCTGTCCGGCCTCACATGCATGCCGCCCGCTGTGGCAGGACCGCTTGCGATCAGCATGGCAACAAATGCCAAAACTCCCAGCCGCATAGTTTGCATGGCAAATACTCGATTCAAATGAAACAATGGGAATTCGATCTTAAGTAGAAAGGCCCTAGCTTACGCCTTCCCTTAGCGCAGTCAATGCTTCGTCCAGTCGCATGGCGCGCACATAACGGGCGCCACAACTGGCGCGCCTCCGGGCGTCAATACCCGTCCACCCCGTTCAGCCGCTGCAGCCTGTCCTGCATCGCCTTCTTCAAATCAAATCCGGGCCGGCCAAACCCGGCGTTCCGACGCGTAACAAAGTCATCCTGCTCGCGCTGGAGTTTCCTGGCCTCGCCCTCGTTGCGCGCCTCGCGCAACACGCGCGCATTGGCGGCATAGACCTCGCGGTCGAGGTCGGCGAGCTCACGGTTTCCGCAGATCGCCTTCTCGATCGGGCGGCGCGCGCCTGCGCAATTGAAGCTGGGTTTGCCGGCGACCGCCATCTGCGCGCCGATCCGCTCGAGCTCACGCGCGATCGCCTTGTGATTGGCCTTGGCCTTTTCGTGGTTCGGATCGATCCGCAGCGCAGCGCCGAAATCCTGCACCGCTTTGGGCTTGTCGCCCTTCTTCAGCCAGAGTTCACCGCGCGCATTGAAGACGTCGGCCAGCGTGGGATCGAGCAGCAACGCGCGGCTGTCGTCGGCGATAGCCCGGTCGATCTGGTCATGCTGTGCCAGCAGCGCGCCGCGCGCGACCAGCGCCCTGATCAGATCGGGCTTTGCCGTCTTCTCGTTGTCGATGACGGCGGCGCAGGCCGGGGTCGCCTTGTCCATGTCATCGGCCGCGGCTGCGGACAGGCATGCGGCGACGTCAATCTGCACGGCGGCCGGCTCGCCCCCGGTCGCGGCCCGAGCGGCACCGAGCCAAAGCGCTGAGAGCACCACGGCTCCGGACAATTGAAGAAGTTTTTGAAAACGCATGCTCGCTGCAGTCGGAAAGGCTTGCCTTGAGGCCGTACTATCCATCATACGGCCGGATTGGTGCTAGCTTGTGGCGCTGCTTACATCGGTTTCGGGGATCGTCGTGTCGACATTCGAATGGATCATCGGGCTTCTGCTCGGCGCCGTTGCATTATCGGCGCTGGCGCGGCGGATCAAGGTCCCCTACCCGGCCTTTCTCGCCATCGGCGGCGCGCTGGTCGCCTTCATCCCGTCGAGCCCGTCCTGGGCGCTGGAGCCCGACTTGGCGCTGGCACTTTTTGTCGCACCGGTGCTGATGGATGCCGCCTTCGACACCTCGCTACGCGACCTGCGCAACAACTGGGTTCCGGTCTCGACCCTGGTGGTGGCCGCGGTCGGGCTGACCACGGTCGGCGTGGCCTTCGTCGCACACCGGCTGTTTCCGGACATGCCCTGGGCCGCCGCGGTGGCGCTCGGCGCGATCGTGGCGCCGCCGGACGCCGCGGCCGCGGTCGCGATCCTGAGCCAGGTCAAGCTGCCCTACCGCATGGTCAAGGTGCTGGAGGGCGAAAGCCTGCTCAACGACGCCAGCTCGCTGCTGATCTATCGCATCGCGGTCGGCGCGGTCGCGATGGAGCATCTGAAATGGAGCGAGGTCGCACCGACGATCGCGCTCGGGCTAGTCGGCAGCGTCCTTGCGGGTCTTCTCGCGGGCCGCATCATCCCGCACCTCATGGAACGCGTGACGCAGGTGCCGAGCGCGATCATCGTCCAATTTGCCACCACGTTCATGGTCTGGATTGCCGCCGAGCATCTCGGCCTCTCCGGCATCCTCACCATCGTCGTCTACGCCATCACCATCGCGCAAACGGCTCCGGCCCGCATGCCGGCGCGGCTGCGGGTGCCATCCTACGCGGTGTGGGAGACCACGGTGTTCGTGCTCAACGTGCTTGCCTTCATGCTGATCGGCATGCAGATGCGGCCGATCTGGACGCGGCTCGACCAGGAGGTGCGCTGGGAATATTGCGTGGCGGCCGCCTGGATCCTGCTCACGGTGATTCTGGTCAGGCTGCTCTGGATCACATTCTACCGTACGACGTTGCGCGTGCTGATCGCACATGGCATCTATCATCCGAAGGATCCGAAACAGGTCGCTTCGCCCAAGGGCGGCCTCATCATCTCGTGGTGCGGCATGCGCGGCCTGGTCACACTCGCCACTGCCTTTGCGCTGCCGGAGAACTTTCCCTATCGTGACTTCATCGTCTTTTGCGCATTCGCGGTCGTGCTCGGCACACTGGTGATCCAGGGCCTGACATTGCGGCCGCTGATCCTGGCGTTCGGCCTGAAGGACGACGACCCCGTCGGCGTCGAAGTCGCGCGCGCCCGCGCCATCGCCTATCGCGCCGCGCTCGATGCGATCGAGGACGATCCATCGGAAGAAGCGGAAATCCTTCGGCTCGAATATCGCGCCGTCCTGATGCGGGCCGACGACGATCCGCATGGCGGCATCGCCAACGGCGAACTGCCCGCCGATCCCCTGCGCCGCCGCGCCATCGAGGCCGCACGCAAATCGATCTTTGGCCTCCGCGCGACCGAGGTGATCGGTGATGACGCGTTTCATAGGTTGGAGGAGGAGCTGGATCGGGCGGAGTTGAGTGCGGGCGGCTAACTCCGCCGTCGTCCCGGACAAGCGAAGCGCAGATCCGGGACCCATACGCCGCAGCAATCGTTTTGCGAAGACTCGGAGTTGCCTCTTAGCGCTACAACCACTCCCTGTGGGTATGGGTCCCGGGTTCGCGCTTTGCGCGCCCTGGGACGACAGCGGAGATCGGAGCTACGCCCCCGCCTTGCACGTGATCCCGCCATCGACCACCAGCTCGATCCCCGTCACATATTTCGACTCGTCCGACGCCAGGAACAGCGCGGCGTTGGCGACATCGAAGGCGTCGCCCATATGGCCCATCGGCACCTGCGCGTCGCGGGCGCGCCACATCGCTTCGACGTCGCCCTTGGCGTAGCTGTTGGCGAGGCCGGCGGAATGCTCCACCATCGGCGTCTTCATCAGGCCGGGCAGGATCGCATTCACCCGCACATGATGCCGCGCGAACTCGATCGCGGTGGTGCGCGTCATCTGGTTCATCGCGGCCTTGGAGGCGCCGTAGGTGACGTAGGAGATGCCCATGTGGCGGATCGAGGCGATCGAGGAGATGTTGATGATCGAGCCGCCGCCCTGCTGAGCCATCACGGGGATGACGTGCTTCATGGCGAAATAGGCGCTCTTGAGGTTGACGGAGAAGACGCGGTCCCAGCTCTCCTCGGTCACCTCGACCACGCTGCCCATCTCGGCGATGCCGACATTGTTGTCGAGCACGTCGATGCGGCCATAAGCCTTCAGACACGCCGCGACCATCGCCTCGATCTCGGCAGGCCGCGACACGTCAGCGGTGAACGCGGTCGCCTTGCCGCCCTCGCCGGTGATGATCTTTGCGGTCTCCTCGGCGGCAGCGCCGTTGCGGTCGACGCAAAACACCTGCGCGCCCTCGCGCCCAAAGGTCACCGCAGTGGCCTTGCCGTTGCCCCAGCCGGGCCCGATCGAACCGGCGCCCACCACCATCGCAACCTTGCCCTTGAGCCGGTCCATCGCACCTCTCCCTTATTATTTTTCTTTGTAGCCCGGATGGCGCGAAGCGTAATCCGGGCTACGCGCGCCGTGCCGTCACCGTCACCGTCACTGGAACGTCATGTCCAGGCACTTAGAGATGTCGGAGCCGAGGCCGGAGGAGATGGTGATGCAGCCGCGGATCTTCTGCGCGGCCATGTCGGCGGCCCAGATCGAGTAGCCGCCGGGGCCGAAGAACGAGTTGGTGTTCGGCGGCTCGGTCTCGGTCGCGTCGAAGTCGTAGTGCCCGTCGGTCTCGAAGATGCGCGGCTTCTTGGTGCAGCCGCCGTCGGTCTGGACGTTGATGACTTCCTTGTTGTCGCGGGTCAGCGCCAGCGAGACCTGGCAGCGGAAATATTCCGAGGTCTTGGTGTTGAAGAGATAGGTGTAGGACTTGCAGGTCGCGGTGTTGAGCTTGCCCGGGGCAAGGCCGCGGCTGCACGAAATCCGCTGGTTGTGGCTGAGCTGGAAGTCATCGGCCCGGGCGGCCGGCGCGAGCGCCGTCAGCGACAACCCGGCAATCCAGCAGAATTTAATGACGTGGCGCATTCGAATCATCCCCACCAATATCTTTGTCGTGTTGCGTTCTAGACTGAAAGCGGAACATAGTCGCGAGGGGACGAAGGGAAAATCACAAACTGCTGGGCGAGACGTGATGCGCTGCGGCGTCATCGCGGATTGACCCGGAAACGTCGTTCGTGATTTGTTCAAGCAGGGCACCCCATGACGGGGAGGATGGATGATGGCATTTTCAATCAAGACATTTGCGATTGCAGCCGCGCTGGGCGCGCTCGCCGCTCCCGCATGCGCACAAAACGCAGCGACGCCGTGGGAGCTCAAGCCGGACACCGGCTATGCTTATGACAAGGAAGGCAAGACGTTTTCCTACAAGATGGGCACCAGCAATGCCGGCGAACTCCTGAAGGGCGCCAAGAAGGTGCCCAAGGGCACGCTGTTCTTCATCGGTCAGAACGGCCAGCTCTACATGCGCAGCGGGCAGTATCTCGAAGGCGACGGCAGGTTCAAGTTCGGGTCGGATCAGTAGGGCGCGGCTCTCGCCACAACGAAGCTGCCGTAGGGTGGGCAAAGGCGCGTGAGCGCCGTGCCCACGATCTGGCAGTGGTGGGCACGCTTTCGCTTTGCCCACCCTACGGCACCGTCCTAAAACGCTGCCGCCAGCTCTCGCGCGCCGGCATTGTTGCTGTTGCTGTCCATCCGCGTATCCGTCACCGCGAGCAGCTTCGCCACCGTGTTGTGGCGGATTGCGACCGGGTTGCGCTCGTAGCCGCCGCGCTGGAAGAAGTTCGAGGTCGGCACCTGCTCGCGCATCGCCTGCGGCATCGTCACCATGTCGAGACCGGTACCGTCGCCGGTGAGGTTCATCATCTCGAGCTCGGCGGCGGTGAGCGGACGGGTGTAGCCCTTGGCGCGGGCGAACAGCACCGAGGTCAGGAGCTTGTGGGTCTGCAGCATCGGCCCGATGTCGATGTCCAGCACCATCGCATGCATGGCCCAACCCTGCGCGGTATCGCCGATCTTCTCATGCTCCGACCAGGTGTCAGGCACCGACTTCGCATGCGCCACCATCTTCTTCAGAACGCCGAGCTTGTGCTCGAGCGACTGGCGCGCCGGCCCTGAGGTGCGCGCCACCTTGTCGGAAAGCGCGCGGATGAACTCATGGCCCTGCTCGGCCAGCAGCTCGACGCTGTTGGTGGTGAGCAGCTGGTTGTAGCCCATCGCGGTCGAGATCGCGCGCTTGCCGCCGTGCTCGATGCCGGCCTGCACGTCATAATTGCCGGTGCCGCCGGTCTCGAACGAATAGACTCGCACCGCTTGCTCGCGCGTCAGCCCCGAGGCGAGCGCGTAGCGCGCATAGGCGCGCTTGAACTCGACCTCATTGGCCGGACGCTGCGGCGTGAACTGATAGAGATCCTGTGCGGCACGCAGGAGATCGGAGGCCACCGGAAGCGGTTTGCGCACGGGGCGCTCCGGCGTTTCCTCGGGCTCCGGATTCACCGGCCGCTTCGGCCCGGTATAGACCGGCGGCTGGTCCAGCACGTAGTCGTCGAGCGTGATCTGTTGCCCGCTGCGTCGCTTCGCGTTGCGGCCTTTCCGCTTCTCCGAGACCTGGCCCCAATAGGCGCCGGCCTCGGCATCGAACGCGCCGCGGATCTGCTGATATTCGGCCAGCTTGCGGCGATATTCGAGCACCGCCGGCGACGCGCCACCGCCTTGCGCGAAAAACTGCGACAACAGCTGAGCATTGGCATTGCTGACGGCTGATGGCAGCGCGTCGGACTCGCCGCCGCGTGCGGCGGGGATGAGCAGGACCAGCGCGAGTGGAACCAGCGCCAGCTTTGTTCGAATCGAATGATGCATGCTGCCCTCTTAGCAGGCATCCGGTAACCGTCACGTTAACGCGCCGTTTACCATCACTTCCAGGCGAAAACCGGCTGTTCCAGGTCGGTGACGCGGGTTTGACGGCCCGCGAGCACCTCACGGAACTGATAGATCAGCGCCGCCGTCGGCGCGTGGATCAGGCTCATCTGGTGATGGAATCGAATCACGCGACGGTTGCTTTCGGGGATCGCCGTGAAGTCGAAGGCGTCATCGCGCTCGATCGTGTCGAGCGCGATGCGATGGACGGAGGCGACCTCGTCCGGATTCGGCGTGATCGCATTGCTCTCGGTAGCCCAGATCACGACCGGTGTGATCAGATAGCCGGAGCGAGTCGGATAGTCATCAAGCAGACCGAGCACGGCGTCGGCTGGAAGTTTGAGTGCGAGCTCTTCATCGAGCTCGCGCAGCGCCGCCTCGACCGGCGTCTCGCCGGCATCGCAGCGTCCGCCCGGCAACGCCCACTGGCCGCGATGGGAGCGCAAACTCGATGCGCGCCTGGTCAGCAGAAACGCGGTGTCGTCACCGTCATGGGATGCAGTCAGCGCCAGCACCACCGCGGCGCGCTTCAGCGCCGACGGTTCGGTCGCATCGGGCAGCCGCGCGAATGAAGCGCAGGCGTCTGCGATATTCCGTCTGGTGGCATCGCCGAAAGCTCTCATGATGCTTGACTACACCAGGACCGCGCTCGATGAAACGAGGAGAGATCAAGCGTTGCAAGGATGGACGGAGCGATGATCAGCAAGACCGCCGCAAAGCTCAAATCAGACGGCTGGACCATCCTTGAGACCACCGGCTTCATGCACCTGGTCGGCCCGCTGTGGGAGCGCAAGGTCGACTGTCAATATGAGTTCGCACTCGCCACCGAAGACAAGCACCACAACCGCCGCGGCATGGTCCAGGGCGGCGTGATGATGACATTCGCGGACCGCACCTGCGGCATGACCGCCCGCTACGTCTCCGGCAAGGAGTATATGGCGACGGTGCAGCTCGACACGCATTTCGTGGAAGCGGGCAAAATCGGCGACATCCTGATCTCCCGCCCCCGCGTGGTGCGCGCGACCCGCAGCCTGATCTTCATGAGCACCGAGGTGAGCGTGGATGACCGCTGCGTGGTGATGGCGAACGGTGTGTTCAAGATTTTGAAGGGGCCGGCGTAGGTTCTTGCTCCGCCGTCGTCCCGGCGAAGGCCGGGACCCATAGCCACAGGGAGGAGTCTGAGGCGAAGCTGGTAACTCCGAGTCTTCGCAAAACTATTGCTGCGGCGTATGGGTCCCGGATCTGCGCTCCGCTTCGCTGCGCTTGTCCGGGACGACGAGAGGAGACGGCATTTCTGGATTGCTTCGCTGCGCTAGGAATGACGGCTGTAGCTGGCTATGGTGCCTCGCAACTGAAGCCTCGAGGAAACAGCCCATGCAACACCGCCAACTCGGCCGCTCCGGCCTGAAGGTCTCGCCGATTTGTCTGGGCACAATGATGTTCGGCGGCCCGACGGATGAAGCGGCATCAACGCGGATCATTGCCAAGGCGCATGAGGCCGGCATCAACTTCATCGACACCGCGGACGCCTATTCGAAGGGTGGCTCCGAGGAGGTCGTCGGCCGCGCCATCGGCAACACCCGTCACGCCTGGGTGCTCGCGACGAAACTCGCCAATCCCATGGGTGATGATCCCAATCGCGTCGGGCTGTCGCGGCGCTGGGTATTGCAGGCGGCCGAGGAGAGCTTGAAGCGGCTCGGCACCGGCCACATCGACATCTACTATCTGCACAAGGAAGACCATGCGACGCCGCTGGAGGAAACGGTGCGCGCGATGGGCGATCTGATCCGCGCCGGCAAGATCCGCTATTTCGGCGTCTCCAACTACCGCGCCTGGCGCGTCGCCGAGATCTGCAACATCTGCGACCGGCTCGGCATCGACCGTCCCGTGGCGAGCCAGCCCTATTACAACGCGATGAACCGCATGCCCGAGGTCGAGCACTTTCCGGCCTGCGCCAATTACGGCCTCGGCATCGTACCCTATAGCCCGCTGGCGCGCGGCGTGCTCACCGGCAAGTACAAGCCGGACGCAGCCCCCGACAAGGAAACGCGCGCCGGCCGCAACGACACCCGCATGATGCAGACGGAATGGCGCTCCGAGTCGCTTCAGCTCGCGCAGGAGATCAAGCGCCACGCCGAGAAGAACGGCATCACCGCCGGCCAATTCGCGGTGGCCTGGGTGCTCAACTCGGCCTTCGTCTCGTCGATCGTCGCAGGTCCGCGCACCGAGGAGCAGTGGGACGGCTATATTCGCGCGCTCGACTACCGCTTCACCGCGGATGACGAGGCGCTGATCGACCGCCTGGTCGTGCCCGGCCATCCGTCGACGCCGGGCTACAACGACCCGGCCTATCCGATCGAAGGACGCCGCGCGCGGACGGCGTGAAGGCTCGGAGACAACGATGGCGCTCGAAGACCGCTACGGCCTGCCGCTCTCCACCACCTCCGATCAGGCCGCGTCCGCCTATCGCGAAGGCGTCGACCTCATGCTCGCCGGCTGGACCGGCACGGCGGAGACGCTGGAGCGCGCGATCGCGGCCGATCCGGATTTCGCGCTGGCCCACATCGCCCGCGCCCGCGTGCATGCGTTCTACCAGCAGGGCGATCTTGCGGGGCAGAAGGCAGCACTGGCGCGCGAGCTCGTCGCGAAACGCGGTACGGAGCGCGAGCGCTCGCATGTCGAGACGCTGGCGCTTGCGATCGAGGGCCGGTTGCCCGAGGCCATCGCGGCCATGTCGGAGCACATCGAGAGCTGGCCGCGCGATGCCGTGGTGCTGTCGCTGCCGCTCGGCGCGTTCGGCCTGTTCGCCTTCTCCGGCATGGCCGATCACGACCGTGCCCGGCATGAGCTGTGCGAACGCGTCGCGCATCACTATGGCGAGGACTGGTGGTTTCTCACCATGTCCGGCTGGGCGATGACCGAGAATGGCGACGTCGCCCGCGGCCGCGCCGTCACCGAGCGCGGCTTCAATCTGCGCCGGGCCAACGCCCACGCCGCACACGCGGTGCTGCACGCGATGTTCGAGGACGGCTCGATCGAGGCGGCCGACCGTCTCGTCGACGAGTGGATTCCGACTTACGACCGCGCCGGCATCCTGCACGGCCATATTCTCTGGCACCAGGCGCTCGGCGCGCTGGAGCATGGCGATGCGGCCCGCGCGCTCAAAATCTATGCCGATGTGCTGCAGCCCTCCGCCACACAGGCACCGCCGCTCAACGTCATCACCGACAGTGCCTCGCTGCTCTGGCGTTTGTCGGCCTACGGCCACGCCGTGCCAAAGGCGCTCTGGGTCGAGGCCGACGCTGCCGCGCAAAAACTGTTTCCGAAATCGAGCCTGCCCTTCGCCGACGTCCACATGGCGTTGTTCGCGGCCGCGACGCAAAATCGCGAGGCGCTTTCCGCGCGCCTTGGCGTGATCGAGCAGCGCCTTGCCGACGGCAAGCTGCCGGCCGGCCCCGTCGTGCCCGCGATCTGCCGCGCGCTTGTCGCCTTCGCGGATGAGAATTACGCCACTTGCGTGCGCGATCTCGCCCCCGTCCTCACTGAGGTCGTGCGCATCGGTGGCAGCCATGCCCAGCGCGAACTGATCGAGGACACTTTCCTCGTGGCCCTGATGCGCAGCGGCGAACTGCCGCGCGCCCGCAGCCTGCTCGATGCCCGCCTGCACCGCCGCCCGTCCTTGCGCGATACGCGCTGGCAGGCCGCGATGGGTTAGCTCTGCCACGAAAAAAACACCGGCCTGGCGGCAAGTGCCTGGCGGGACGGGTTGCGGTGATCGGGGTGAATCGCCGATGGGTGGCGCGGTGGTATTCCAGTCGGGATTGGCGGAGCAAACGGGATCGCAACCAATTTGCGATTCGATGGTTATTGGGCGGAACTTTCGCCCGTCCGTGGCCCCCTGGCACATGAGCCTGACGATGCGCCTCCGCCGACCGGCCCTGGCCGCAATCCTCATTGTCCTCGCAAGCCCTTGTTTTGCCGAATCTTCCAGCCCGATCCCGGTGAACAATCCGCCGGCACAGCAGAACTCCCTCATGGACGTGCTGGCCCTGATGTCGGGTCATTGCAAGACGCTGAAGGTCGCCGGGCGCCCCTTTGCCTGCAAGACCGTGGCCTTCGCCCATGACGACAAGGGCCGGGTCAATTTCGCGGTCGCCGTCGACGACCCCAGCGACGACAACCACGTCGTGTCGTTCTCGGGCGAGAACGGCAAACGGGCAGATGACAATTCCTACGAGCTGCCGGTCGACCGCATGCTGCTCAACTCCAAGAACCGACCGAAGGTCGATGGCCTGCCGGTGCCGGCGGCGCAGACCTCCACCGGGTCCTGCCGCCAGACCGGCAATTTCGCCGCCAGGAAGGTCAACGACGTCACCTGCTCCGCGACCGACAGCGAGGGCCGCAAATACGAGCTGCTGTTCGTCTCCGACGGCAAGCCTGTGAGCGTGCGCCGTATCCGGCAGTCGTCGCCGTCGGTCCAGGATCCGTTCAAGTAACGGCATCATTGGCGCGAGACGACCTCTCATTTCGTCATTGCGGAGTTCGAGCCGTCCCGAAACGAGGGAAGATCGACATTGCGTTGGTCAGGGATCGCTTCGCATACTCCACAAAACTTCGGAATCCGCACGCCATGCCCCATCCCCTCCCCGCCCTTATCGTCGTCGACGTCCAGCGCGCATTCGACGAATGGGAGGCCGCGGGCAAGCGGCGCAACAATCCGGATGCGGTGGCGCGCATTGTTGACCTGCTCGCGGCGTTCAGGGCGAACGGCGCGCCGATCTTCCACATCCGCCACGAAGGCACCAAGCCGAACTCGACGTTTTTGCCGTCGCGCACCGGTTACGCCGTCAAGGACGAGGCGCGCGAGCAGGCCGGCGAACCCGTGATCGTCAAGCGCGTCAACAGCGCCTTCATCGGCACCGATCTCGAGACGCGCCTGCGCGCGAACGACATCGCCGCCCTCGTGATCTGCGGCGCCACCACCAATCATTGCGTGGAGACGACGACGCGAATGGCCGGCAATCTCGGCTTCGACGCAAGGCTCGTGCGCGACGCGACCTGGACATTCGATCGCGTCGGCCCCGACGGCGACACGCATTCGGCCGAATCCATTCACGCGATGACGCTGTCGAATTTGAACGGTGAATTCGCCCGCATCGTGACCACAAACGACGTCGTCAGCTCGCTCGCAGCGGTGCGACAATAAATCTCGGCGCGATTCCGCATTGATTGTCTGCGTCGTTTCGACGCCCGCACTCGCCGGAACGCAGCAAACACCCATCTGTTGTCACTCGACATCTCAACTGGAGTGATGACATGAAGTATCTCTTTGTCGCGATGGCCATCGGTGCCGTGGCGCTCACCGCGTCCACGGCCAACGCGGCTGGCGGCGGCAAGGCCAAGCCCGACGCGCGAATTGGCCAGTCAACCGACATCAGCGCGCAGCATAGGCACCGCCATTACGGCCATCGTCATCACCGCTGGCACCCTCACCACGGCGGCTACTACCGTCCGCACTATCGCAGCTACGGTTACTATCCACGGCACCAGGGCTATTACGGCGGCGGGCCGTACGGTTACTATGGTGGCGGCGGCCCCGGCGTGACGTTCGGCTTCGGCGGCAGTCGCTGGTGAGCCCATCACTGGTGAGACCAGAGGCCCGCAGAGATGCGGGCCTTCTTTCTCAACCCTGCAAGATGAGGCGAGCCGTCTCCCGGCCGCTCGCGAGCGCAGCCTCGACCGTTCCCATGTCGCGGCCGCGATAGAGCGCCTCGCCGGAGAACAGCACGGGGCCATCGGCGCGCGCGAAAATTTCCTGCGCCGCCCGCGTCTGCGGCGTCGCCCAGGAATAGGCGCCGCCGGCAAAGCGATCGTGCGCCCAGTTGGCGGCTTCCGACACCACGAGGTCGCGTACGAGATCATCGCGTGACAGACTGAAGATCGTGGCGAGCGAATCGATGCCGGCGTCGATCAACGCCTGCCGATCGAGTCCGGCCAGCGCTGCGGTGCGCGGCCCGCCGAACCAGCCAGTCAGCACGGGATGCTCGGATGGATTCTGCGTCCACCACACCGGGATCGTCTCGTCCGACAGCAGGAAGGTGAGATCGGCGAGATCCACCGCCCTGTCGCGCCACCATGGCCGGCTGAAGCGCAACAGGATCTTGATGACATTGCCGAAGCCGATGTCGGCTGCCGCAGCCGCCTTTTCGCGCGCGGCTTGCGGCAGCGCGATCTCGCGCAATAGCGGCAGCGGCACGGTGAGGATCACCTTGTCACAGGCGAACGTCTCGCCGCCCGCGCAACGGACCGCAACTGTGGCGCCTTCTTCGATCGCCACCACCTCGCAATTGAGCCGGATCACAACGCCATGCTTGCGGCATTCGGCCGCCAGAAACGCAATCAACGCGCCGTAGCCGCCGACGACGCGCCCCTGCGTATGGAGTCCGCCCTCCATCCACTCCTCACGCAAAGCCAGCGTCGAGGCGCGCTCGGGGTCGGCGGCGTCGTAGCCTTCGACCATCCGTTCAATCGTGTGCCGCACCTGCGCATATTCATCGCCCGCAAAATGTCGGCGCAGGAACTCGGCGACGGTGAGGTCGTCCTTCAGGTCCCTCAGCGCGGCAAGAAGCTCGGCCTCATGCGGATTGTCCCGGCCTTCACGCGAAAGTTTAGTGCCGTCAAAGCTCCGTTGGGTGCCTTCGATGGCCTGCACCGACAGCGCCGCCTTGCTCAGCAGATCGCGCGTGACCGGCGCCTCGCCATGGACGAACTCGGCACCGCCGTCGGCGGGATAGCCGAACTCCGATGCCGGCAGCGGATGGATGCGTCCGCCGCAGCGGTCGCGCGCCTCCAGGATCGTGACCCGTTTGCCGGCGCTCGCGAGCTCGCGGGCGGCCATCAGGCCGGCCGCGCCCGCGCCGACGATGACGATATGCTCTGACGTATCAGACATTGCCGTTGCTTATTGGCCCGCGGCGTCGTTCTGGATCAGGTAGCGCAGCAACAGCACGCCGCCGCCGAGCTGCCGCGTCCTCTCCAGCGTCATCGCGGTGAGCGGCGCGCGCTTGTCGCTGTCGGCGTCGGTCGAATCGAACACGAACGGGGCACCCCTGGCGCCGTCGATCGCGGGGCTGAGGATCAGGTTGAATTCGTCGATCAGGCCGGCGCGCAGGAACGCGCCATTGGCGACGCCGCCACCCTCCACCAGCAGGCGCTTGACGCCAAGCTCGCGATTGAGGATCTCGACCGCCGATGCGAGGTCGATCTCCGATTTTCCGGCGAAGATATAGGACACGCCCTCGCCCCGCAGGCCGGCAAGATGCGAATCCGGCACGCTCTCGGTGAGCACCGCGACGATCGGATCGCCGCCGATGTCCGAGCGGCCCCAGCCGATCTTGCCGTGCGCGTCGAGCACCACGCCGTAGGTTTTCGCATCGCGCCGCGCAAACCAGTTTTCGCGCGGGAATGTCTCGCGCGACGTCTCGGGATAGGGCTTGCCCTTGGCGAACTCGGAGCCGGTGACGCGGCCGATCACCCAGGCATCGCCGCCGAGCTCGTCATGGATTGTCTCGAACCAGTCGGTGCCGGCCCCCTTCGGACGCCAGCGGCTCGAATGGGTGCGGCCGTCGAGGCTCGCGTGCATCAGGCAGATGACATAAGGCTTCATGCAGATTCTCCGAACCGGCTTCTCAGGCCGGCTTGTCGTTCTTGGCGCGATCGTTCTTGGCCCGATCGTTCACGATCACCGCGAGCGGGTTGAGTTTTGGCGGCGCGACCAGCTTAAGCGTATTGCTGTCATGATGATTGAACGGCGCGCCGCGGACGAACAATTCGGTCTGGATCTCATAGCTCCAGCTGCCGTCGTCGTTGAAGGTGATGTCGCAGCGGTAACTGTCGGTGCGGAACGCTTGTTCCAGGAAGTCGGTCGAGCAGATCCCGTAAGCGGTGTCGCCACGCTTCGCCGTGACGGAAATCTTTTTGTCATCCGGCTTGGCCTGGCCGGAGGCCAGCAGCACCTGCCCGCGCGGGATTGCCAGCGTCTGCATGATCAGCCCGGTGGCAGCTTCCCACAGCCAGTAGCCGACCTGGTCGTGGAAGGTGATGTCTTCCTCGGGCGTGTTGATGTGGATGTGATAGCGCAGTCCGTAAAGCAGCTGCGGCCCGTTGGCCTGCGGATCGATCGGGTCCATCCGGATGTGCTCGATGAAGGTCCGCCGCTCCGGCCCCTCCGCCTTCGGATTGATATCGATACCCTTGTTCGCCTGCCAGGTGCCGGCGAGCCGGCGGAGCGGCCCAAGATTGGCGAGACTGTCGGGCGAGACGTCCTCTTGTTCGGTGAAGATGTCGGCGGGAATGGGGAGCATGGAGACCTCGCATCGTTGCGCAGGCAGCAATAGCACATGAGCGGCACGAATCGAGCGGAATGGAACCGGAAGCCTTCACCAACATCGAGGAGTTCAATGCTGAGCGAGCTCGGTCACATGGTCGTCTGCGCGCAATTTGCGGTGACGTCCCCGGTGACCGGACGGTGAAGCACCTTGTGTAACATGCTCCAAGAGCAACCGGGACCTTTTCGGTGTGAAACACATCACACGCTGTAGATGTATTCTGCGTTAAAAGCTCGGGCGTAAAGCCAGCTCTGCTGCCCGCTGCACATGAGCCATTCGCAACGGTTCCAGCTCATCCCAGGGAGGAGTTGCCATGACAGTTGTATTGAAAGTTGGAAAGATCAGCGCTCTCACCGCCATTACCAAGATCGTTTCTGGTCATGCTCCGGCGCTACGTCAGACACTTCAGGGGCTCACCGCCGCAAACGGCGGTAAAATCTCGTCTCTCGGAACCATCCATATCGTGCGTTGGGTCATCTTCGATGACGACACGCGGTTGCTGTTTGCGACGAATTTTGACGGCGACGTGGAAGACTATATGCGCGATTTTGCCGAGCGGGCCCCCGATGGAATCGACGCGATCTGGGGTCATTGCGAGGGATATCCGGGAGCACGCGATTATCCAAAGCTGCGTGATTATATTCTCGGAAGCGCCATCGAAACCACCGGTTATTATTGCGCCTATCCGAACTCTACCGTCGCCGATATCAACAAGGCGCTGGATTGGAAGGCCAAGTTCGACACGTTCCTTGACCAGATCGGTTGACGGGAATGGCTGCCCAATCCGCAGCCGGCGACCTGGATCGGAACGATATCCAGGGGATGGGGATGCGGCCGTATCGCTTCCCGTTTGCGCACTATCATCTGCTGAACGTGAGCGACCAGGCGCGAGCCCGGCGATGGTTCAGCGGTGTCGCCGGGCGATGCACCAGTGTGGCGGGTCTGGACGCATCGCCTTCGCCGCAGGCTTTCAACGTCGCCCTCTCGTGGCAAGGTCTGTCGGCGATAGGTCTACCAGAAGCCAGCTTGCTGAGCTTCCCACAGGAATTCCAGCAGGGAATGGCTGCGCGCGCTGATCGGCTCGGCGATGTCGGCGAAAATGCACCGACGCGGTGGGACGCACCGTTCAACGAAAGAGTGCACGCGCTCGTCGTGGTGAGTGCGATGACGGTCGCGGATCGCGACACCGCTTCGACAGCATTGCTGTCTGATTTGCGCGATAACGGCTTGACCGCCGTAGGTGCCATCGATGCGAAACTATTGGCCGGGCAAGATGGCAGGCCTGTTCCAATCGAGCACTTCGGCTTTCGTGACGGAATTACGCAACCAGCCATCGAAGGCAGTGGGGAGCCCGTCCTGCCCGGCGCGGGCATTCCGGAGGCAGGTGGTTGGCGAGCCCTGAAGGCTGGTGAGTTCGTGCTCGGGCGGCCCGATGAGACCGGTGCAGTCCCTGACTTGCCCAGCCCGACAAGTCTCAGTGGCAACGGCACCTTCGTGGTGTTGCGCAAGTTACACCAACATGTCTGGGCCTTCCGGGATTTTCTGCGGCGCTCTGCCACGAATGAAGCCGACGTCGCGCTGCTGGCGGCGAAGCTGATGGGACGCTGGCAAAGTGGCGCACCGCTGGCCTTGACAGCAGATCAGGACGACGCAGCGCTCGCCGCGGATCCGAAGCGAAATAATGAATTTACGTATCTCGACGACTTGCGGGGAATGAACTGCCCGTTGGGGGCACATGTGCGGCGCCTCAATCCGCGCTCGGGGCTGACGGGCCCGAATGGCGCATCCGTCCATCGGCATCGGCTGCTGCGCCAGGGTTTGCCCTACGGATCGCGCCTGCCTGCGGATGCGGCTGCCGATGACGGCGCCGAGCGCGGCGCCATCATGTTGCTGGTGAACGCCGACATCGCGCGTCAATTCGAATTCGTTCAGAAGGTCTGGATCAACGACGGTGACTTCGCTGGCCTCGGGAATGACAAGGATCCGATGATCGGCGGCAATGACGGAAGCGGAAGCTTCACGATCCCGCGCGCCGGAGCGCCGCGGCGTCGATTGCCCAATCTGCCGGCATTCGTGAGTACACGCGGCGGAGAGTACTTCTTCCTGCCGGGCATCGCCGCGCTGCGATCCTTTGCCGACTCCCCGGCGGACACAGCCTCATGACCGATTCAGGCTGAGTTCTTCGACAACCTGCCAGGGAGAACAAAATGGCGTGGAAACCGAATTCGATCGTCGCCTCGCTGGCCCTGCTCTTCTCGGTTCTTGTTGCCGCGGTCATCGTGGTCGCGGGAGTGGTGGGCTACCCCTATGTCTCCAAGGTCTATGACGGGATCATGGTGAAGTTGCCGGAGTATCCGGTCGCCCAGAAGACCCGCTGGCTCGACCAGAACTGGACGGACAAGCGCGAATGGGTTCACCACGCCGATCAGGGGACGGCGACTTTCCACATCCCTTACGAATGGTTCATGGCCCTTGAACAGCCGGTCTTGTCGCTGAGGTCGGCGGGACTTTTGAGCGACCCCACTTATCTCGATCGTTTCGGATTCATTCCCGATCCGTCGGATCCCAAGCTCGGATTGCCTATAGGCATGGCGCGCGGCAAGGCGATGGTCGACGCCACCGCAAAGCCCTGGAAGAATCCACGAGCCCCGTACAATGACATGACGCGGATCGGGCTGACCTGCGCGGCGTGCCACACCGGACGTTTCACCTACCAGGGGACAGAACTGCTGGTCGACGGCGGCCCGGCGCTTACGGATCTCGGCAAGTTCCGCACCGCACTTGGCCTCTCGCTGGCGTTCACGCGCTTCGTTCCGTTCCGCTTCGACCGGTTTGCCGAAAAGGTGATCGGAGCAGACCCAAGCGAAGTGGAAAAGACTCAGTTGCTCGCGCAACTCGACAAGATCCTGGCGCAGGGCAAGGGGCTCGCCGATCTCGACACCGTGGTTGCTCCACAAAGTGTCGTCGAGGGGTTCGGCAGACTCGACGCGTTGAACCGCATCGGCAACGAGGTCTTTGCGGTCGATCTCAAGATTCCCGCCAACTATGCCGCCACATCGGCGCCCGTGCATTTCCCGCGCATCTGGGACGCCTCATGGTTCGATTGGGTCCAGTACAACGCATCGATCGAACAACCCATGGTGCGTAACGTCGGTGAAGCCATGGGCGTGTCCGCGATGATCAATCTGACAAGCGTGCAGGGCGGGCTTTTCAATTCAGGCGTCGAAATTGTGAACCTGGACAGGATCGAGAAATCGTTGGCCGGGAAACAGCCGAATGAAAGTACAGGCTTCACCGGATTGAAGTCACCACAATGGCCTTCCGAGCTCCCTCCGATCGACAAGAAGCTCGCCGGGCAAGGTGAGGCACTCTACAAGGAGCACTGTCAGGCATGCCACCTGCCGCCGGTGAGCAGTGCCGAGTTCTGGAAGTCCGATCGCTGGTCGCTGCCAGACAAGCGGACGGAGGAGCGTTATCCAGGCGAGCGTTATCTTCGCGTCGAGATCGTCCCGTTCGCGCATATCGGCACAGACCGAGCGCAGGCCCAGGATATGTTCGATCGCAAGGTCACGGTTCCGCGGGAGCTCGATATTTCGTCCGACAGTTTCGGCCAAGCGCTCGGTGCAGTCACCGAAAAGACCATCAAGCATTGGTATGACGGCCAGACGCCACCGGTTGCGCCAGAACAGCGCGAGGAGATGAACGGATACCGGGATAACGGCATCCAGGCTCCGCTGGGCTACAAGGCGCGTCCGCTCGACGGGATATGGGCAACGCCGCCGTACCTGCACAACGGCTCGGTGCCCAATCTATATGCCCTGTTGTCGCCCGTCGCGGAGCGACCGACGAAATTCTACCTGGGCAACCGCGAATATGACGCGGTCAATGTCGGATATCGCTATGACAAGTTGGAGAACGGGTTCGAGCTCGATACGAGGCTTCGTGGCAATACCAACTCCGGGCACGAGTTCAACGGCGATGGGACAAAGCAAAATGAAAAGGACGGCGTGATCGGGCGCCTTTTGACGCCGCAAGAG
Source organism: Bradyrhizobium sp. AZCC 2230 (assembly GCF_036924495.1). Lineage (NCBI taxonomy): Bacteria > Pseudomonadati > Pseudomonadota > Alphaproteobacteria > Hyphomicrobiales > Nitrobacteraceae > Bradyrhizobium > Bradyrhizobium sp. AZCC 2230. The sequence continues at coordinate 5,467,457 of NZ_JAZHRS010000001.1, forward strand.
CGGCGGGCGCTGGTCGAATTTCTGAAGACAATGTGAGGCGGGCTCTCAAGCCGCTTCGGACGTCGATCCCGCACGCCGCTCGAGCACCCCGATCGTCGCAACCAGATTGTCGCGTCGCGCGCGAAGGTTCGCTGCGAGCGGCGGATAGGTCGGCTCTCGCGCGTCGAACACCCCGGCGCGGGCCTCTTCCTCGAGAATGTCGGTGTTGAGCAGCCGGACGCGCCACCACAAATCGGCGATCAACGCGTCGAGCCGGAGCTCTCCATCCGCACCAGAACGGGACACTTCCTGCATCACATGCCTCAACCTGAAACGGCCTCCCTGCTGAGGCCTGGCTTTGGCCCTGACTGAGCAAGCGGAATGCCAGGAAACGGCGTGCGCGGCTGAGCTGAAAAGCAGGGTTCCCCGTTCACAAATAGGCCTGAAATAGCCGGGACGACGACCCGCGAAACGTCTCGTCCTAGCGCTTCGTCTTGTGAACCACCATCCTGCCCTTTGAAGCAATGTCACCCCATTTGGCGGACCAGGTGACCTCCGAGGCGGAGGACCGCGCGATGCCCTTCTGATCCCACGCCCCCTGCAGCGCAAACAGGGCGCCCTGGGGATCGACACAACGCACGATCCAGCAACCATCGGGCAACTCGATCGGCTCCAGAAGAACCCGGCCCCCGCCATCATGGACCCGCCGGGCCGCCGCGCCGACGTCGTCGACATTGAAGTAGTGGAGCCAACACGCCTGCAATACGCTCGGAAGCTTGGTGAGCATGCCGCCGATCGTCTGCCCGGCCACCGAAAACAATTCATACACGCTTGCCGGGTCGGCCTCAGTGGAGGCCTGTTGCCAGCCGAGCAGCTTGCCGTAAAACGGAAAGACCTTGCTTCGGTCTTCAGCCAGCAACTCGTGCCAGCCGACGCGCCCGGGCTGGTCCAACCCGCTCCGTTGCGGTTGGCCGTATGTCAGCCCGGCGACCAGCGCAAAATTCGCGCCTTGCGGATCGGCGACCACGGCAATGCGGCCGATATTGCTATCGGTCGGCGAGACCAGGATCGCGCCCCCAAGCCGGCGGACCTGCGCGACCCGCGCATCCATGTCATCGACGGCGACGTAGCCAAGCCATCTCGGCGTTGCTCCCATTCGCACCCCTTCTTCGGGGAGATCCATCAGCCCGACGACCGGAGTGTCGCCTGCAGTCAGCAGCGTGTAGGCCAGTTCCGGGCTCGAGGCATCTTTCACAGCCCAGCCAACCACCCCGGCGTAAAAAGCTGCTGCCGACGGCATATCCGTCGTCAGAAGCTCATACCAAACGAAGCATCCGAGTTGATCGACCAAGCTAGTCTCCCCGTTTGGACGGACAGACGGTTGCGCACTGCATCATGCGCCGCAGCCCGGTGACATCGACACGAATCTGGACGGGAATCTGGACAAGAATTTGCGGCAATGCCATTCATGAAGATGAATGCAATCTGAACGAGCGCCATTACATTTCGTGTTCACGTGAATCTTGCTCGCGTTGATTGCTCGGCGTACGATGATCGTAGAAGATCGTTCTTCGACCCATGGAGGATGCGGCCATGCAGCGACCGAAGCAAGCTTCGAAAAAGAAGCGAATGACCAAAGCTGCAGTACCGGCGCTCGGATTCGCCGGACTGACTTTTTCGCTGGCGGGAAGCGCGATGGCGTCCGCGGTGCCGGCAGACGAGCCTCAACAAAAACTGAATTTTACGCCCGGCCAGTTCAACGCGCTTAGCGAGGAAGAACTCGCCGACGTCAACCTCGCCACCTTCCACCTCGCCGGCGATGAAAAAACCTTCAGCGGCGTGCTGCTCGCGCGCGGATGCGGTGGCTGCGGCGGTTGCCGTGGCTGCAGAGGTTGCGGTGGCTGCCGAGGCTGCGCAGGCTGCAGGGCCTGCCGCTGCGGCGTCGGTTGTGGTGTTGGCATTGGCTGCGCCGTTGTTGCGCCGGTGGCATGCACAGGGTGCTGCGCATCGTGGGGCCGCTGCCGCTGGTGCTAGGCGCTGGCGCTTCTTGACTGGACATCGACAGGTCGCGATTTCATTGGCCGGGTTCGCTAACGACCCGGCCAATTTGCTGTTCTCGCCACGGGGTTCGTTTCACCCGGCTGCTCGGCTTGCCGATGGCGAGCGAGTGTGTTCCAACTTATTCGAAGGCCGGTCGGACTCGGCGCACAGATCGGGCCGCGCCAAGTGCCCGTCGTGCGCCGGCAATCGGACATGACGGCAACAGGATCTGCGTGCTGACCCGATGACAGTCAAGCGAAAGAGCAGCGCTGCGAAGCAGACCCGCAAGGACATTTTGCGATTCGCACCAAACTTCACCGCCTATCTGCTTCCGCCCAATGCGGTCTGTCTCTATTCCGAGAACCGCAAGTTCTTCCTGCACGGCGATCTCTATTGCGCCGTGGCAAGCGCAATCGGAAAGAACGGCACGACTGCGCCGGAGATCATCCGCCAGCTCTCGAAGCGTTTTCCTGTCACCGAGATCGAGGAAGCGATCCGGCGGCTGCTGGAGCGCCGCTACGTCGTCAGCGCAGCATCGCACGCCTACGCCGGCGCCGTTGATGGTTATTGGGCAAGCCTCGGCCTGCCTCCGGAGATCGCCGAAGAGAACCTGCGCAATTGGCCTGTGCGGGTCGAATCGATCGATGTCAAAGGCGCGGGCGAGCTGAGCGCGGCGTTGGGCAAGCTCGGGGTTCACATCACCAGGCGATCGCCCAGGCTCATCATCACGCTGGTGAACGACTACCTCGAACGGCAACTCGCTGAGGTGAACGGGGAGCGCGTCGCCAACGGGACACCCTGGCTGCTGGTCCAGCCATCCGGCGTGTTTCCGCTGGTGGGACCTGTGTTCAGGCCGGGCGAGAGCGCCTGCTGGACCTGCCTACACGATCGCATGATCCGCAATCGCGAGATCAAGGGATTTCTCGATCGTGGCGCGGCGCAAGCGGTCGCAACATCGCCGCTGGTCAGTGACACCGTCGGCGAAACCGCGATCCACTTCGCCGCCGTTGAAATCGCGAAGGCGATCGCCTCCGGATTCCGCACCGATCTCAGCGATCACGTCGCAAGCTTCGACCTGACCGGGGCTGCCATCGCCAAGCACTACGTCGCGAAGCGTCCGCAATGCGCGACCTGCGGCAGCAGGAAGCTCCGGAATCCGCGACGGGCAGCGGTGCCGATCGAGCTTGCCGAGGGCAGGAAGCTCGTCATGACCAGCGGCGGATACCGCACCGTGACGTCGCGAGCCACCGTGGCGCGGTTCCGCAAACACGTCAGTCCGCTGACCGGCGTGGTGTCGCGGCTCGAGCGGATCGAGGCCGACCTGCCGATGAACACCAATTTTTTCGCGCACCACAATTTCTCTGCACCGGCCTGGAACATCGACCAGCTCAGGTCCGGCCTGAGCGGCGGCAGCTTCGGCAAGGGCTCCACGGCCGAGCAGGGCGAGGCCAGTGCGCTGATGGAGTCGATCGAGCGCTATTCGGGCATTTTCCAGGGTGACGAGATCAGGACGACGCGCCGCTTTGCCGATTTCGCGCCCGGTGACGCGCTTCTTCCCAACGACATCCAGTTCTTCAGCGATGCGCAGTTTCAAAACAGGCATGTCCCGCTGCCGGACGATTCACATCCGGTTCCCGAGCCGTTCGACCCCGCGACCAAAACCGAGTGGTCGCCGGTCTGGTCGCTGCGCGACAAGCGTTTCAAGTATCTTCCGACCGGCTTGCTGTATTTCTTCTATGGCGGCTTCCACACGGATTCGAACGGATGCGCGGCCGGCAACACCCGCGAGGAGGCCATCGTTCAAGGCTTCCTCGAGCTGGTCGAACGCGATGCCTACGCGATCTGGTGGTACAACCGCGTGCGGCGTGCCGAACTCGATCTCACCCAATTCGAGGATTCCTATGTGCGGGATCTCCAGAGCCAGTTTGCCGATGCGGGGCGCCGGCTCTGGGTGCTCGACATCACCAGCGATCTCGGCATTCCCTCCTACGTTGCGATCATGCACTGGATGCAGAACGGACACGAAAACATCGAGTTCGGCTCCGGTTCGCATTTCGATCGCCGCATCGCGCTTTTGCGTTCGCTCACTGAACTGACCCAGTTCATGTCGATCGGGATGATGGGCGGCGGAAGCGGCGAGAAGTCGTCGCTTGACGGTGTCACGCCGCTGCGGCTGGACGATTATCCGTTCCTGATCCCGAGCGACAATCCGATTATCCCGCCCGCGCCTGGCATCACAGTTGCGGACAACACGCGCGACCAGGTCAATGCCTGCGTCGAGATCGCAACTCGCGCAGGTTACGATTTCCTCGTGCTCGACCAGACGCGCCCCGACGTCGAGGTGCCCGTGGTCAGGGTGCTCGTCCCGGGCTTGCGGCATTTCTATCGCCGCTTCGGTCCGGGCCGGCTTTACGATGTCCCGGTGAAGCTTGGGCTCTTGGATCGCCCGCGACTCGAAAGCGAACTGACTCCGTTCCTGCCACACACCTGAAGGCTGGCCTCGTTGCGCGCTCCCCGGAAAAAGCCGAGCAGGACAATCGCGCCAATCATCGCCGCCCGACTGAACGGCCGCTTCTCCCTTCACATGCAGGCCGACGGAAGCATTGCCGCGGTCTCGAACGACTATTCGGTCAGCCTCGGACAATTCAGCACCGCAGCAATCGCGCGCGCAGGGCATCTCGCCACCGGCCTGCCGCTCGCCTCCCTTGCCGGCAAGAGCGCCCTCGCGCGGCAGGTCCATGCTCTGCTGCGGCGACTGGCACAGCATGGGCTGCTCGACTATCGCCTGTTCTCTCCCCGTGACGCGCAGGATTTGGTGGTCATCGAACCACAAATTGCCGACTACTGGCCGCAACGCGCAAAGCTGTCGAGCAGCGATACGATCGTGTTGTCGCGCTTCGCTTATCTGCGCCGGCGCGGCAACGAGATGGTGCTGGAATCGCCGCGCGCCGGCGCGCTGTTCCGGATTTGCGATCCCGCCATCGCCGCCACGCTGGCTACCCTGTCGCAGCCGCAAAAGATCAGCAAGCTTCGCAAGCAGATGGCCTCCCTGAACCCCGATCTTCTCGGATTGCTGCTCGACAGCGAGATGCTGATCAGGCTCGATGCGAAAGACAGAGACGGCCGCGCGGCGAACGAACGCGACCGCAATCTCGCTCTCTGGGATTTCCACGATCTCGTGTTTCACGCGCGGAGCACGGAGGGGCGGCATGCCAATCCGGTTGGCGGTACCTACGCGCATGCGGGCGTTATTCCGCCGCTGCCCGCGGTGCGTCCGCCCTGGCCCGGCAAGACGATCTCCCTGCGCAAATTCGCCACGCCAGAGCAGCCGGCGTCGCCCTTCGCGACGCTGCTACGCGCGCGCCATTCGACACGGGATTTCGACGACCAGCATCCGGTCACGCTCGCCGAGCTCGCGCAGTTTCTCGACACCACCGCCCGCGTGCTGTCGGAATGGAAGAGCGGCGGAGATGCCGATGGTGGCCCGGAGGTCACCTACAGCTCGAGGCCGTATCCGGCGGCCGGCAGCGCGTATGAGCTGGAGTTGTACCTCAACGTCTCGAACTGCGAGGGGCTCGCGCGCGGCCTGTATCACTACGACGCCGGCGGCCACGCCCTGGTCGCGATCGAGACCTCCACCCAGCAACTCCAGGGACTCGCGATGGCCGCCGAGTTTGCCATGGACGCATCCGGCCCGCCGCAAGTCCTGATCACGATCGCCGCGCGCTTCGGGCGGATCTCCTGGAAATACTCTTCGATCGCCTATTCGCTGATCCTGAAAGACACAGGCTGCCTGATCCAGACGTTCTACCTGGCCGCGACCGACATGGGCCTCGATGGCTGCGCCATCGGCACTGGCAACATCGAGCTGTTTGCAAGAATGACGGGGCTGGAATTTTATGTCGAGGGGCCAGTGGGGCAGTTTGCGCTGGGGCGTGGGAGGAAGGTGGGGGGTAGGGGGTAGGGGATTATTCTTCGAATCTCTCCGGCCTGTCTGCGGTCGTGGCAGATCGCGCGTGTCGGCTGCCGACCGTGAACCCCTCAGGCGAGGCATACTTGCACAGGTCGATATCTGGCCCGTGGTTGCCATACGCCACTCCTGCTATTCTCTCTCCATAACGACAGGGGGGAGAGCAATGGACACTAACGATCCGCGCTTGGTCGAGAGCAACAAAAATCTCACTGAGCGCATAAAGAAGCTTGACGACTTCATCGTCACGGTTCTCAAATATCACGTCAGCGTCGAGCAATCTTTGGCGGAGCTGATCGAAGCGCATGGACAGAAGGCTGCGGATACCTTCTACGAGAAGATCGTCCAATGCGAGGGATTGAAGCCGCCGGAAGTTGACACGGCTACCTGGGAAGTCCTGAAGAAAGCCAATCGGCTGCGCAACGCAGTTGCCCATAAAATTGACGGGCCGGAAGTCAACGATGCGATGGTAGAACTCCGCGCCGCCTATGCAGCACTTTCAGCACAAAGCGCCAAGGACGAAAAGGCGATGACAAATGTTCAGCTCGCAATGTCAGCCTTCACACATTGCGGCTCCTGCATCATTGTCGCCACTGAGAACAAAAAACGAAGCCCTAGTGCTCTTTCTTAAACAGTGATCTCGGCAGCGCCTTTAGCGCCTTTGCCACCGTCTCCCCGCCTATCAGAGAACCGGCAATGGTGAGCGCGGCGGTGCTGTCGGCACCGATGGCGTGAAGTAGACCAGTAGCAGTCAGGAAGAGCGCGCTATTGGATGCGGTCGAGCAGATCGCGTCGTGGTTCTTATTCCACCATTTGCCAATCGTATCCTTGAATGTCGTAACGGTCTGAACCACGTCCTTTTCCTTCACCTCGTTCTTTTTGAGTTGTTGGACGGCGACCTTGATGCGCTCCAATTCGGCGCGCATGTCCTCAAACTCCGCTATTGCGTCATCCTTTTTCTTGACGGCATCCGGGTCATTCGGACGCTCGTCTCGGAGCTTCGCCAGCTTGTCATTGACCTGAAGCATCAGACCCTCGATGGCGAGCACAATTTCTTTCTCGTTCGCCTCGATGGCCTTGCCAATCTTCGTCTTGGCCTTCCCTTTGGGGGCGGAACGCTTGGGCGAGAGCCGTGCAAGCATGCGTTCGAGTTCTTTGACGGTGAAGGCCCGCACGTTCGGAAAGCGACTCCTGTGAATCCTCGGCCGATCTGGCAGCGACAGGTTCGACACAAGCCAGTATTCGTCGATGTCTTGAACTTTCCGAGACCGGGAATAGCTGACAAGCTGCTCATATTTATCAACAAGTCCTCGTGCATCCTGTACCAAGACAAGCTCCACGACGAATTTGCGGTAGCGCCCTAGCTCCTCTCGACTTACGACCAGATCGAAACGTGGACGGTCCCCGAGGTCCATTTCTCGCTGAATCTCAAACTTCGCCGCTTCAAATAACTTTGTGAGATACTCGACAGTGTCTTTCTCGCCGGCATCGTAGCCAGCCGCCTTCCTCGCCATTCCCCGGCCCTCCCTGATTGGGAGCATACGGGCAATCGCGTCACGGGCAAGCTGGCTGATCCCGGACAAGGACATCAAATTAGGTCCGCATCCTTACGTTCTCCCGGACAGCGGGGAGCTCCGCAGCGGTGTAGCGGTGACCTGTCGCGGTCCGGCACTCCGGCACCTGATCAAGCGCCACCAGCGCCAGTTCAGTCAGCCGGGGGAGCGGCGTTTCCATCTGCTCCCACACTACGATCGTTTGGCGGGAAACGCCGAGCTCAACACGAAGCGTCTCCTGGGTCATACCGTGACGCTTACGCCAAGCCCTCAATTCGGTCCCGAGCATTGATTGTCTCCGATGGCTGGTTCTCTTACATTCGGGTCTGCTTCCCCGGATTCTCCTATAAAATCAGAGGTCCGGACGAACTCCCCGCAGGATACAAGCTAACCGGAGTATCTTAATATTGTCTTACTCACTTTCCATTTTGACCGACTCGTCCGACAGGGCCCTTTCTCCGGCCGCTGTCCCTCCGTGGCCGAGACATATACTTGGCATGCGCAACGTCGGGCGTTTTGTCGGTAGAAGCCTCGTTAACACCGGACGCACTGTTCGCGGTCCAGCGGGGATTACAGTGCCGCAGGTGTGGATTGAGTGTTTTTGAAGCGAGCAATTGTGCTCAGACCGCAGAACGCGGTCATGCGATTTATGCCATCACCGGGGTATTTCATTGTCCGGACCCGATCCCGCACCGCCGATCATTGCCCATGGACATATCCGAGGCGAAACGACCAGAGCGGCCTTGCGAAGGGTGCCGTCGCACCATGACCCATGTCAGCACGTTGGGAGCGATGGGACTGCGCCGCAAGATCTCGGTCTTCCGGTGCGAACATTGCCTGCGAATAGAGGTCGATAAGGAGTAAGGCCCGCTTCAGTTCGCGGCACTCACGAGACGAAGCCCGGATCGCATTCAATTGTCAGATGGACGATCTGTCGGACCCGACCGTTCCCCGCGGTCAGCCGCAATCGGTGTCGCGCGAAAATAGCTTGGCGGCGCGCCGATGATGCGCTTGAAGGCACGACTGAACGCTGCCTCCGATTCATATCCAAGCCGACGTGCGACGACCGCGATCTTCAAGCGGTCGCGCAGCAGCCACTGCTTTGCTTCCTGCATCCGCAACCGCGCCACGTAACGGGCAGGTGTTTGGCCGACCACATTGGCGAAGCGCAACGCAAATGCCGAGCGAGACGCATGCATGACGTCCGCCAGCGCCTCGACCGTCCAATCCCCGGTCGGATCGCGATGGATCGCGGCGAGAACGCGCCCGATACCCGGGTCGCGCGCTGCCGCGACCCAACCTTCGGAGCCGCAGCCTTTCTCCACCCAGTTGCGGATCAGCGCCGCGGCAACGACATCGGCCAGCCGCGTCAGCATTCCACCCGCACCGACGCGATCCAGCGCGAGTTCGGCGGTCATGGCCTCGAGCAAATGCGGGATGGCGGGCTCGTCGGTGGCGAGTTCGTGCATCTGCATCAGCTCGGGCATCATCAGAAGCAGGGGATGCTGACTGTCGAGGTTGAAGGTCATACCGGCACCGAACAGCACGGTTTCTTCGCCATCCCTATTGCCGTCGCTGCAGGTGTCGCGGATGCCGCAGCAAACCGGCTCGAAGCGGCAATGCTCCACGGGCGCGGGGAAGGCATCAGGCGAACTCGCCAATGCGTGTTCGGCGCCGCGCGGCAGCAAGACCGCATCACCTTCTTCAAGAGGGACCCACGTGCCGTCGGGAGTTCGCAGCCAGCAACCTCGTCCCGCGACGAAGTGGAATTGGGCCTTTGGCTGCGCCGGAAATAACAGACCCCACGGGGCCGTCATGCGGCAGCGCGCGTAATCCACGCCCTCGAGCTTCAGCCCCCGGAGCATCTCGGTGAGGGGGTGCGTTGCGGTATCTTTGGACGAATTATCAAGCATTTCGGGTTTCCTAGCATGGAAACTCCAAACGGTCACGTCCATCTATGGCGTTCCCTCTGGAGACGATCATGTCCGATTCCGCCAATGCCGCACTTGCTGCCGATGTTTCTCCAATAACCAATGCGCCGACTGCATCGGCGTGGGCGGCTGTCGTCTCCTTGATGCTGGGCGCGTTCAGCCAGGTCACGGCCGAGTTCCTGCCTGCCAGCCTGCTCACGCCGATCGCCGCCGATCTCGGTGTCTCGGTCGGCGCTGCCGGGCAGGTGGTGACGGCAACGTCCCTTGTCGGGATCGTCGCCGGGCTTGCAACTGCCATCGTGACACGCGCCATGGATCGCCGCGTCGTCCTGTGGTCGCTGACGGTGCTGTTGATCGTGTCCAATCTGCTGTCGGCGACCGCAAGCAACCTGACGATACTTTTGTTCGCCCGCACGTTGCTCGGCATCAGTCTCAGCGGCTTTTGGGCGATGGCAACGGCCACCGCGATGCGGCTTGTCCCGGCGGACGCGCTGCCGCGCGCGATCTCACTGATCTTCAGCGGCGTATCGATTGCCACAGTCAGCGCTGCGCCGATCGGGGCATATCTTGGCGATCTCTGGGGGTGGCGGAACGTGTTTTTGCTTGCCGCTGTGGTCGGCGCCATCGTGCTGGCCTTTCAGGTGCTGACGCTGCCGCGCTTGCCGCCGCTCACGTCACCGGATGTGCGCACGCTTTTTGTATTGATGCGTCGGCCAAGTGTCCGGCTCGTGATGATCGCAGTCGCCATCTGTATCTCGGGCCATTTCGCCGGTTTCACTTACGTCCGCCATTTCCTCGAGCAAGTGCCAAAGCTTCCGGTCACGACGATTTCACTCGTCCTGCTGGCTTATGGCGTGGGCGGCTTCCTCGGCAATTTCGCGGGCGGCACGCTTGTCGTCCGCAGCGCGAAAATAGCGATCGTCACTGGATCTGCAGCCATCGCCATGCTCGCGCTGGTGCTTGTTGTTTTTGGCAGCTCGGGCCTCGTCTCGGGCGTCGCGGTTGGCCTCTGGGGCTTTGCCTTTGGCGTGCTCCCGGTTGGCTTCCAGACATGGATGGTGCGGGTCGCATCGGACGAAGCCGAATCTGCCGGTGGCCTGCTTGTCTCGGCCTTCCAGGTCGCGATCACGGTCGGCGCAGTCGTTGGCGGCATTCTGGTCGACGGCTTCGGCCCGTTCGGCGCGGTTGGTTATCTCGCGGCGGCGACGGCGGCGGGCGCCTTGCTTGTGTCGCTGTCGCGTAGCGGCGAGGTGCGGCCCTGACGTGCGGGATTACGGTAAGCGCGCATCGCGCGCCAAACGCGCCGAGGCGAGGAAGTGGAGCACTTCCTCGCCCTGGCGGTGTAGGTCATATGTGGAGGAGACGCGGCAGGATTTGCGGACGGTCGCTCCACCGCCGCTTTACTTGCCCTTGAGCACAACAGCGCTGGTCAGGTCGCCGAGCGGACTCTGCTTGTGAGCGGCGATCGCAGCGTCACGCACAGTGACGCCATGCAGGGTCGGTAGCTCGAAACGGCGCGTGATGAAGCGCAGGATCGAGGTCGTGTCCATCGGCGTGTGGTCGACATAGCCGCGGCGCGCGTAGGGAGAGACGATGATCGCCGGGATGCGCGAGCCGGGGCCCCAGCGGTCGCCCTTGGGCGGCGCGACATGATCCCACAGGCCGCCATTCTCGTCATAGGTGACGACGACCAGCATATGCGGCCACTGCGGGCTCTTTTCGAGATGCGCGATCACATCGGCGATATGGGCGTCGCCGGACTGGATGTCGGCATAGCCTGAATGCTCGTTGAGATCGCCCTGCGGCTTGTAGAAGGAGACCTGCGGCAGCTTGCCGCCGTCGATCGCCTGGATGAACTCGGTGCCCGCGAGGCCACCGTCGCGCAGGTGCTCGGCGCGGGCCGCGGTGCCGGGGGCGAAGCTCGCATAGTAGTTGAAAGGCTGGTGGTGAAACTGGAAGTTCGGCACCGGCGACTTGTAGCCATGGTCGAGCGTGTCCTGCCAGGCCCCGCCGTACCAGGCCCAGGTGATATGCTTGAGGCTGAGCAAATCGCCTATGGTCGGCTCAAGCTGTGGCGGCAGCGTCGTCGGCTTGGCCGGATCGGCATACGCCTTGTCGCCGTCCTTCGCCGGGTCGTTGCCACTCGGCTGATAGGGCGGCTGCATGGTATTCACCGCATAGAAATCGGGGGTGAGATTGCCGTCGCTGACATACTTCGGAATGCCGTCCATCGCTGATTTCGGCGAGTTGGCGGCTTCCTTCAATGTCACGCCGTCGGGCTCGACAACCGAGATCGACGGTTTGGCAGGATCGGTGTCGGCTTTCGGATAATAGGGCGCGCAGGCGCAGATCAGCCATTGGTGGTTGAAGAAGGAGCCACCGAAGCCGCCCATGAAGAAATTGTCGGCCAGCACGTATTTCTGGGCCACCTTCCACATCGCCGTTTTCGATCCGTCCCACAGGCTCATCACCAGGGCGCCCGAGTCGGCATGGGCGACGAACCTGTCGTTGCGCCCGCCGTTGATCTGCATCTGGTTCTGGTAAAAGCGATGCCAGAGGTCGCGCGTGATGGTGCCGTAGCTGAGGTTGAAACCCTTCGGATCATCCGCGCGGAAGGGTCGATTGGGCAGATGCTCGGTCTCGGCCTGAGTGACCGGCGGCGTCACGCCCTTGGCGGTCAGGCCTTCCCAAACCGGCGGCAATTCGCGAAACGCCTTGCCGTCGCGATCGCGTTGGATGCGCGTCCACAAGGGCGCCTTGGACACGCCATTCGCGCCCGGGAAACTGCCATAGAGATTGTCGAAGCTACGGTTCTCCGCATAGATCACCACCACCGTGTCGATCAGGGTCAGATCGCCGGCGGCATCATCGCCCGAATGGGCCTTGGGACCCGTATTGCTTCCGGCGGCCATCGCCGGGCCGATCGCGCCGACGAAGAGACTCAATCCACAAAGTACGACCGCCGATTTCGTTCGCATTCAATTCTCCTGCACTCACTTGTTCGTTGCTATCATTCTCTATTCGGTCTTCGTCATGGCCACGACGACCACCGAAGGCATGTTCGGATCGCGATGATGGTGCTCAGCCATAGGCTCGGTTTGCAACATGCGGATTAAACATTGGGTCTTCGCATCGGCGATTGTCCTGCCGGCTCTGACCATTGTTGCCGGCCATGCCGGACAGGGGATGTCGCGGGCCGAGGTACGTCGGCAGGCCGAGCGGCTCGGCGCGCTCGGCAAGTCGCTCTTTTTCGATCCGTCTCTTTCGGGATCGGGCAAGCTTGCCTGTTCATCCTGCCACGATCCCGCCCACGGTTTCGGCCCGCCCAATGCCCTCGCGGTGCAACTGGGAGGCGGCGACATGCGCCAGCCGGGGACGCGGGCCGTCCCCTCCTTGAAATATCTGCAAGTGGTACCGCCCTTCACCGAGCATTTCCATGATTCCGAGGACGAGGCCGACGAAAGCATCGACAATGGTCCGACCGGGGGCCTCACCTGGGATGGGCGGGTTGATCGTGGCGCCGACCAGGCCAGGATTCCGCTGCTCTCGGATCTCGAGATGGGCAATCGGGACGAGGCCGATGTGGCGCGCCGGGTGCTCGCCGCGGGCCATGGCAGGGAGATCGCGGCAATTGCCGGGGCCAAATCGACTGCCGATGCCGCCACAGTCTACAAGACGGCCCTCAAGGCGCTTGAGGTGTACCAGCAGGACTATCGGACCTTCTATCCCTATTCGAGCAAATATGACGCGGTGCTGGCCGGCAAGGCCGAGCTTACGTCCCAGGAAGCGCGCGGGCTTGAGCTGTTCAAAGCGCCGAACAAGGGCAATTGCGCGTCCTGCCATGTCAGCCAGCGGGGCAATGACGGCACGCCGCCTCAGTTCACCGATTACGGGCTGATCGCGCTCGCCGTGCCGCGCAATCGCGACATTCCCGCCAACATGGACCCGGCTTATTTCGACCTCGGCCTGTGTGGGCCCCTGCGCACGGATTTCCTGAAGCGCGAGGACTATTGCGGCCTCTTCCGTACGCCGACGCTGCGCAATGTCGCGCTGCGCCAGACCTTCTTTCATAACGGCGCCATGCATTCACTGAGCGACGCCGTGCGGTTCTATGTCGAGAGGGAAACCCAGCCCGAGCGTTGGTACCCACGCAAGGCCGACGGCAGCATCGACAAATATGACGATCTGCCCGAAACGGCGAAGGCCAACGTCTCCACGGACCCGCCGTTCGACCGCAAGGCCGGTGATGCGCCAGCATTGAGCCCGGCCGAGATCGACGATGTCGTCGCCTTTCTCGGGACGCTTACCGACGGATACCAGCCGGAGAAGTGAAGGCTCGCGCCGCTCGGCGGTTGGCCGACCTTCAGGTCACGGCTTCAGCCCGCTGCTTGGGCAAGTGACTTGGGCAGGCTATTTGGGAAGATCGAGAAGGCTGGCGACCGCCTCGGCCCCCTTGCCGGAGGCGGAGACTTCCCCATTGTCCCTGACTTCCAGGATGGCGCCGTTGGAGAAACTGAGGGACCAGCCATCATCCGCACCGTTCCGGCGCCGATCGGTAAGCTCGATGCCGGCGGCGGAAATCACGGCAGTGGCCTTGTCGACATCCATGGTCGTCCCCTTTGCAAGCGTCGGACTATTCCCTCGATCCGTGTGTCTCGGAGCAGAAGCGACACTAGGCGAGAGGATTGACGACAATATGAACCAAGCGGAGGCTATCGCTTGATCAAACGTGGCGCTGAAGTGGAATGGTGCGCCATTCAGAATAAACCCGCAAACTCGTATGTCACTGACATGGCTTTGTAATTTTTGCCACGGGAGTGCGCTTGGCTATTGAGAATTCCTCGCACTGGATCAAGTCGCGGAGCAATCAGCCGTAGAGTCCGGCGACGATCGGCATGCGGGCGGCGCGGAGTGCGGGAAACAGTCCGCCGAGCAGGCCCACCACGAGCGCGAGCAGCAGGCCCTGGCCGATCAGGCGCGGACTGAGCTGGAAGTTGAACACCACCTGGCTGAAGCTTGCGCCCATGGTCGAGGCGGTGAAGCCGTCAAAGATCAGGTAGGTGGCCGCGGCCCCGATGATACCGCCGACCGCAGCCTCCGAGTCCAACATGGTCTTAAAGACAATTTCGCGGGTCTGCTCGGGCGTGAACGGCTTGACCGGGAGTTTTTGGTTTCCAAGCGAAGCGGGGTCAAGCTCACCGAGGTCCTTGAACTCGCGGTTAAAACGGCGGGTGAGCCGTGGTAGCGCGATATCTAAAGCGTCTATGTCCTTGTCCGCAGCTTCTGTTTCGACTTCCACAACCAAAGAGTCCTGTCGCTCTCGTCCAGCCGCTCCGCCCATCGCAACGCGCTCGAAAGTCACCCCTTCGTTTTGAATTGTTTCAACGAAATCCATAAAGGCAGGAGTGCCCATAACAGCGACTGTCTCGCGCTGATCACTGCCGAAATACATCCTGCGCAGACCGCGCCCGAGCGTTTGCTCCGGCAGGATATTGCTTTTGGCAGCAAACGCACGAAGGCCCACGACGGTGGTTACGTTTCGAACGTCCCAACCCTCCTTCAGCATAAGCACCGAAACAATCGCCTTGTATGGCGAGTTCCAGCTGTCGATCTGGTTTGACTGCTCGCGCAGGAGATCGAGTTCATCCTTTTTCTTCCCAGAACCTGCCTCGGAAATCTCTCCGTTGTTCTTGGTGTGGATCACCAAGACTGCCCCCTGCAGCTCAGCGCACATCTTTTGCAGATACGAGCCGACTTCATCGCAATTTTTAGTGTCGTCAACCATTACAAAAAGGACCGCCTTTTTGCCTAGCTTCTCGTGTTCAGCATAGCATTTGCGCCATTCCTCGATGCCTAACTGCAGATAGTCGGCGTATCGCTCCGTGATGAGAGGACTCTTATGCTCTGCAAGCTTGGCTCGGCTGGCCGCATCCGGCAGCACCGGGTGTTTTACAACGTTCTGAGCGATAGCTTCAACGAGGGGGTAATCACTTACGGTTTGAACAAAGATCGCGCCATTGTCGTGGCGCGGCGTGGCCGTAACATCTACCTGAATGGCTAACCGCAAGTCTTTTTGCAGCAAACGGTGGTGAATATCTTGGATGCTCTGAAACCAAGCCATGCTGGGATCATGGATGTGGTGCGCCTCGTCGTTGAAGACGGCTAATTCATCAATCTCTCGCACGATCTCTCCGAGGTCGGTACCGCTATCATTCGTCTTACCGACGGGCTTCGAGCCAAACGGCGCAAGGAAGTATTCACGAAGGTCATCATCCTCCAGCGATGGTTCCGGCACCTCACCAAGATAGACCCTGTGGATGTTTGTGAGAAAGATATTCCCAGTCGGGCGCACAATGCGGACATCATCTTGAATATGGAGCGCGATTTGGAAGTCGTCCCGCCAATTCTGTCCTGCGTGGCCATTGTCCGGCAGAATAGGGTCATTGAAGAAAATGCGAAGCCCATCAAAGTCTGCGCGTAGCCGATCCAGTACAATGATATTGGGAGCTACGAGTAGGAAGTTGCGCGCAAGGTTCGATTTAGACTCGTAGGTCTTGTGGAAATAACACCACGCAATTAGCAGCGACAGCACCTTCGTCTTTCCTGCGCCGGTAGCCATTTTGACCACGAAGCGCGGCCAGTCCTCATCGAACATATTGGCTGAAACCGCTCCTGAGGCATCAAAGCGCAGAAGATCGTATTTGTCGCGCGCACCTCGCACATCGTACAGCCAGATCACCGTTTCGACGGCTTCCCGCTGAGCAAAGTAATAACGGAATTGCATTTGCGTGCCGTCAGCCTGTTCCACAAGGTGATCGGTCTCAAACCACCATGTCAACAATGCACGGGATGTATTCGAAGCGCCGACGTACCCAGTATCTCTCCATGCCCTGACCTCTTCCCGGACTTTGGCAACTAACGGTGGCAACAGCTTTTCGTATGCCGTGCTGCGAAGCTCTTCAGCGGCAGGAAACCAGCGAACTTCCGGGGCAAGTATTTCGTAAGGCGACTCAGGAAAATTTGGATGCAATGCCATAAAGTCTGCTCTTCACTTTTGCGGGCCGCTCGACGAACGGTTGTGCACGAGCCAAATGTGTTCGACAAGTGGACTATTAGCTAATCCCAACTTCAGAGGTTTGCTTCACGAGCCTACGCTGTCGCGACGACGATCAATCAACGATAAGACGGCGCGCTGATCCCGTGCGACTGCCTAAAAAGTGGCGCAGGGAGTACTACAGATGGGCGCTTCGGTTGAGTGCAAACGACACGCTGATCCGCTACGGATGCGACCGTTATTTTAACCGGCTGAATAAGCCGCCACGACCTGGACCCAAGCCAAAGAAGCCTCGCCGGTATCCCTGGCAATTGGCCCCACACATTTATGACACTCATGACCATAACTGCAGATGTCGAATTTGCACCAACCGGAAGAAATAAGGCGTCGGCTGATCCAACCCCCAAAGTATTACACGCACTGCTGAACTGCGTCGATTGATGGCGGCGGGCTTCGCGGCTAGCGCAACTTCACTTCGTCACATTCACCAAAGTACATCTGAGGATCTAGTGAAATCCGATCCCCTTAATTTGTTAGGTTGTTGCGCAAGTGCGAAGGCATCTTGCCAATTACAAATCGTGACTTTTGCTCGTCCCAGAAATAGTAAATTCTGATTTGGTTGGAATTGTCGTATCCATTTCCATACTTGATGTGCTCATACAGATACTGCGTTGTGCCTTCATATTGCACTGAGTAGCCTGTTGTTCGCTTCGCGTCGTCTCGGTTCACAAAGCAAGGCGAATCTTCCATTCCCAGCTCTGTGAGCTTCGATTTTGCTATGTTGTAACGCTCCAGGCCCCCAGACAGCCGTGCGGGAACCACGTAATCGCGAATCACAATGAGTGCGGCACTTATGCGTACGAGCATGTTGTCGTGCCCATTTTTCTTGCAATCCCGTAACGCTGCCTGATGAATATATATCTTCTCGCCAAGAACTTCTTCAGCCCACTCTTCGAGATCGTCGTACGATGTAAGCGTACGTGGGCTCGCGGCGACTGAGACTGCATCAGACGCAGAACTATTCAAGCTGTGTTCAAGCGCCGCAGCCTTAGCTTCAAGGCGGCGATTCTCATCCTTCAGACGTTCTAGCTCTGCCTCCGAAGCTATTCGCTTTGTCTCTTCATCTTGCGCGAGGGCCTGCCAAGCGTCTCGGTCATCTTCCAACCCTTCAAGCTCTAGTTTTAGCAGTTCGACTTCAACTTGGATCTGCTCATTCTTGTTTTGGGCGGGCCGTTGCCGCAGTTCCTGCTTTGCGGCAGCTTCGCGCAGAGCAGCAAAACGGGGAAAGTCGTCCACTTCAGTTGAGGTCAAGAAAGCGTATGGGAGTACGCGCGATGCTAGCGACTTCGTAAAAGCACCGTTGTCCTCTGGCCGCAGTAACCACAAGGGATGTTGATAGGGATCCTCTTCGTCTTCTTTCAGCCCCGGAGCGTACATTCGGACGGCTCCATTAAAGGCTGACATGCGTTTGGTCACGATCCGCGTCAGCTCCCATGAAGCCTCAGTGGACAAGTGTACGATGTGAGCCGCGCCTGCTATTGCTTGCGCTAACTCGTTCGGCGCTACGTGAGTTGTCCCTTCTACGCCTTCGGAAATCGCGATAACGGGAAGCCGCCGATTTGGAAGATATAGGAGGTTTACAAAGTCCAACACATCGCTGGCTTCGATCTTGAGTGCTGAGTTCGTGAGTTGCCAACCATCTGCCTCGGCGGAAAGGTCGTCGAGGATGTGTCGAACCAACGTTGGCCGTGTAAAGTCGAAGGGTGGGCTTTCGCCTCGTACTACGCACGTCAGCTGCGTACCAAACCGGGACAAATGACCTTTGCGGTGTTCCGCAAAGAATTCGGTTACCCAGGTGCGCGGGTTTTCCGGGTCCGGAAAGTCAAGCCTAGCCGCCCAAATGTCGCCGTCCGAAGCCGATATGCGCACCGCCTTCGTTGGGTTGGCTCCCAATACATCTGTTACGTCAAAGCTCTCTCCGCGCCAGGCTGCGGCTGGTAGTTTGGCTTGCGCGCGTCCCGTCATCCATTTGAGGCTGAGGTCGATGCAAACTTCAAATGCGGATTTGTCAGTTAGCTCGAACCTAACCCGCGAGACAGGTCGAATGACTGGTCGCTGGCCTTGCAACCTAGCGCGCAAGGGCGCGAGACGTTCCGAAAAGACTGCGCTCACCGATCCCCCCGCTAGCACAAGCCGGTCACTCAATTCATAGTAGCAGAGTCGCACGCTGCGCTACTCGGGTATAACGGCTCCTTCCACTTGATTTTGCATTCTGAGGACGCGCGAAAATCTCGTGATTGTCATTGCCCGGAATCGAGTAACAAATTCGAGTGCCCGATCAGCCCGCGTGGACCATTGACGGCCTCTGGATCCCTCACATCCGAGATTTTCAGGCTCAAATTTGTTCTGGAGAGACAGTGACTTAGGCTAGACGCTCAATGGCCCAGCTTTGTCTAACAAACGAGAGGAGGCCGCCGCTCTGCGGCGATGCAAAACAGTTTTGTGGGGTCAGACCGCTCATAACCGTCTGGTTGCAGGCGCCCACCAAGAAAATCAATTGACGGTCGCAAGAAGCGTTAGATGCGCCCTGGCTTTAGCCGAAGGCGAGCTGTTTTGCGAACGTCACCCGTTGGGATTGTGACGCCAACCCGCCGCGGAGTAGCTGGTCTAGCTTGAGCAAATTTAACGGTCGCAATGCTATCCTAGCTTGGGGTACTCCATAAACGGGCTCTTGAATAGCGATCTGCTGCTCGCGAGCGGTATCATCGACTGCGGGGTAGATTATCGCAGATAGCCGCTCGCCGCTAACACGACCGAGAGCGTAGAGCGCCAATTGGTAGAGCATATCCCGCGGCAATGAAGTCACCCATAAATCTCGGTATTTTGCGTCGAGAACTGCCAGCATCTGCCCGCGATGCTTGATAACAAAGTCGGGCCGTAGAATTGGCTCCCGGCGATAAAGTGGATTCTGCCCTGGAACATACTTGAACATTCCCTTGAGACGAAATTCGTCTTGAACTTCTACGTCGCTTAGATGCTCGCGCAGAAACCTCGAAATAAGGGCCTGAAAAAAGCGGTTCATGTCAAACAAAAAGCCTCTCAGGCTAACTTGAGTACCTTGGTCGCCAAGCGCCACACCCAGGTCACCAAGCAGTAACTCTATGATCGTAAATGCGGGCCTATATGCGGAGGTCCGGCGGTCTATCGCCCCCAGCGCTTCGGCCAGAGTTGAACGATTGATTGGCTGCGCAGTAACTGTAGCACCCAACATCTTGCCCATCCGCCTAACGTGCGCCTTTAATTCTCCGTCGGTAGCAAGACCAGCGGCAAAATTCAGTCCGCCGAGTAGCGCGCGATTAAGCAAGGTGTCTTCACTTCTCGGATGATAAACGCACGGCAGCGTCGTCTGGGTGCGACCGATGGTCTCCAAATAGCGCGCAAAATCGATGCGACCACGTGGACTTTTGAGCTTGCTGCGGCTGCATTCGTATTCGCGATGGATACCGCGCCCAAGCAATTCGGTGGCTTCTGCTGCGAGCTGCTGCACAAGCAAGTCTTGGAAAGTCCATTGCGACGAAGCGAAATCCGCGGCACCGTAAAGTTCCAGGTCCCGCAAGCCGTAAGCATAGCGAAAGAGGTTCAGCAAAGGTGCATCTGAGATTTTCGGATGAACGGTTACTGTTAACTCGCCGAGGACGAAGCGGCCGACAAAGGATGTCGCACGCAGTTCGAGGCCGCGGCTGAGTTCCAAAACCTCCATTCGCCCGGTTTTTGTAAGTTCTTCAGCCAACCGCCGTCCGGCGGGATTGGCAACTAGCGACCGTTCAAAAAGGACGTTGTCGGGCTCTGGACGCCGAGTCTCCCATTCTCGAAGGTTGACCAGCGTCAAGCCTCAGGCTCCTCGGCGTCAGCAGACTCCTCTGGTTCCTCTGGCTCTTCAGCCGCATCCGTCGCGGAGGAGGCGGTTACGATGTCTGGTGCGGGCTCAAGCAGAGCCTGGACTAACTCCCCTCTCCTAGCCGGACCAAAAAGCTCGTGCCGGATGCGCTGCCCTGCCTCGTCCACCAATCCAGAACCTAAAATCTGCGCGAGCGCACCATAGTCCTCGTAACAATACTCCTCCAGCAACGGAACGATGTCCTCAGCAAGGATCTGCACGAACCGCGTAAAATCCGTCACCGGGTGGCCATTCTCCAAGAGGTAGGCGTGGCCGATTTGTAGGTTTCGTGCGTCGCGGCCGAGATGAACGCGTAAGCGATCATTCAACGCAGCGAGCCATAGGCCCAGAGGAATGCTGCCACCGGCCGAGGCTACACCGAGTACTGAAATGTCCGGCATTAGCTCCACGAAACCAAACCGGCGGCGTAGTGCAGTATCCAGCAAAGCAATGGAACGGTCGGCTGTGTTCATCGTTCCGAGTACATGAACATTCGGCGGTACCGCAAAGCGATCACCCGAGAGCGGCAGAGTTACCTCTAAGCTGCGCTTGTCCTTTTCTAGGAGTGTTAGTAGTTCACCAAAAATGCGAGGGATATCGCCTCGATTGATCTCATCCACGACAAGGAAGTACTTTCTCTGCGCGGAATCGCTGCGGGCATCTTCGCAGAGCTTCTTCAAGATGCCAGCCCATCGTACAAAAACAAGTTGTTTGGCTACGTCAGTTTGAGGACGAAATCCCTCGATAAAATCTTCGTATCCATATGACGGGTGGAAGGTGCACCAGCGTACCAATCCTTCTTTTTGGTCCGTTCCTTTAACCACGGCACGCTCGCCAACGGCCAATTGCACAAATTGCCGTCCAAAAGCTCCAATTGCCGCCAAGTCTAGCGCAGTTTGACGTGCCCAGTACGTCTTTCCTGTTCCTGGCGGGCCATAGACGATTGCTTGGCCTTTGCGCTCGAGTATCGCTTGTATGCGCCCGGGAATACCTTCAAGCCGAAGAGCGTGGGTAGGCGTGTTTTGACTGGGCTTAGGCGCGGGGGTCGTGTCACCTTCGAGCAGCCGCCGTTCGATCTCGACGATGTTTTCCGGATTCTTGCCAATCGGAAAGACCGTGGTACGCAGACCTTCGGACTTGGGTAGCTTCCATTCTTCAGTCGAACTCCACATCGTAGGGCGGCGGTGTGGTGCATCAGCGGGCGCTGTGTTTTCGTAGCGATACGGACCAGTTACCCGGCCAACGCCTAAAACTCGTTCACCGTTGGCGGCGAGCAGGACATCGCCATCCTGCATACTCGAAATGAAATTACGGATCTCGCCAGCTTCGCGCGACATCCTCGCGGGGTCTTTTGGATATTCTTTCTCCAACTTGGCACGCGCGGCTTCCTTCACCTGGTCACCTGTGGCAATCGATGACAAATCTCCGAGGCCCGGCCAACCAATTGCTGCATATTCGCCATCCAGCATTGCAGGCCAAATGAAGTCCCCTTCTCCGCTGCCCAAGCGAGTGCCAACACGCCAATAGCGCACAGGCTGACCGTTTCGCTCGTTGAGCACGCTGGTGAGATGGTTTATCGGCCAACCCATCTTCGCCGCGAGCTGCACGAATCGCCCTGCGCAGACGTAGAGACCATCGTGCGCAGGTGGAATTTCAAGGATCCGCAGTAGATTGTATCGCTGCCATCGCTCATTGTGGTAGTCATCAAGTTTTTCAGGGAATAGCAAACTCCAGTATTTGTGCGACCAAGCCAATCTGCAGATATCTGGCGCTTGCTTTTCTAATGCCGCTTGCAAAGCAATGTAGGCATTATCGTCCGCCCTAACTGACAACGCCTCGAGCAAATCGACACCTAAGAGAAGCTGGTCGCGATGCTTACGCGCTATATTTATAGCGTCCAATTCAGAGATGTTCTTATCGTTCTTGGGAGAGCCGACCACCCACTCTTGAGTTTCCTTGCGTCGAAAAAGGCCGAACTGTGGGCACTTCCTCCAGCAATGCTACCAAACGCTGGACCGGGAAACTCGTCGTCGTTCTTGAACTCAAGCCAGTAGACTAAGCTTTCCTTGTTGCCGTGAGTATGCATGGCATTGAGCAGCGCCGTCCCATCTAGTGCCCTCAATTGATCTGGCCCGAAGTGGGAGCGAAACGCGGCATAGCTTGCACGCATGCGGTCAACCGAGATCAACTCTCCGCGCAGCACCAAGGTGTCGTGCGCATTGCGCAATGCTCTTATCAACTCTCGGATCTATGCTAATCATCGGCTACACCGAAAATTGGAACAACTGGAGAATAAACTGATAGCATCCTAAAATAGAGAAAGCAGGGGATTTCGCATATTCGATTCGCGTTCGAAAGCGTGGCCTGCCGTGGTCTACGAAATCGTTAGAAGGACGCAGCGTCCTGCGGTGACAACTGTCGGCCCTCGTCTCGTCGGGGGGGCTTGGTTTGTCATTTGAATAGTAGCGCCGCGACCTGCTCCCAAGGCAAGTGGAATCGAGCGATTTTGGCTTCGGTCTGTTTTCGACCATTGCCATGACGCATCATTGCGGTGATGGCGGCTCTGATTCGTTTAGGATCCACGCCCGCTACTTCATTAAGCCACACAATCATACGCCCGTTGGCGAGACGCTGATACACGGCGCGCGCATCTACGCTCCAGTCGGACCGTCCATAATAGCCCGGTCCGGAATACTCCTTTAGCCATACGATCCAGTGATCTCGGTGAGTTTCATAACCCCCCTTATTTGACTGAGGCGCTGTGGCCGGAAGCCGTCGCACCGCTCGCAGCAGTTCTTTGACGGAATAAGCACGCATCAAACCATCCGTCGTCGCAGAATTGAGCAGCGACGCTTCGATCTTCGACCAAGGCACGATCCTCCGAATTGCAGCACACTTGCCCTGAAGTTTGCGAGATACTCCAAGAGCCGATTTCTTTGCCTGAACTATTAACGGCGTCTCGACGCCGCTGGCCTCCCCTAGCCAAAGGACCATTGGTGGGCAGACAACATGGTTGTCGACGTTTTGCGGCCGTAAGCTCCCGGCCCATCATATTCCGAGAGCCAACCTAGCCAATGCTCTTTCTGTGATCTGTACCAGACCCCTTCAGCGCTCCACGTTCCTTGCTTGGTCAAGGCTCTCTCGAAGCTGAGCGTAACAGGTGGGGGCGCCTCAAATCCCTTAATTTTTCGGCGAAGTGCCTGCGGCGTCATCATACCGACTCACGCTGATTTGGTTTTCATTTTTCGGTCTGATAGCAGGTGCCCAACTTGTATGAAAGGGGGATGCATTTCGGGTTCGTTATTGCGTCTCGCGATACCCACGGCTGCGTTTCTGGAGAGGACGGCATCGACTCGGCGGAGCATCCTCTAGCTCTGCTCCAAAACAAACGATCCAGTAGCGCTCAAGCCAGGACAAAGGAAAGCAGTGCGGATCTCGGTACCGTCTGCCCTTCTGATTGATACAGCGCAACACAGCCGTCCTTGAGTTCGTCCTTGGGATAATTTGTATGTGGTTCTTCCCAAATAGCGCGCAAACGCTGCTCAACATTGGTTTTCGTCTGCGGCGGGCCGGGTAACGTATTCAAAAACGCTCGGAGATCCTCGACCGGGATCCAGGATGGAGCCGCAGCCTGATGGTCAGTTCAGGGTTGAGTGATCGTTCGAGAAGGCGATAAGCTCTCGATCAAACTACAATGAATTGCGCGTCCAGCTCGTCATTCCAGTCTTTCAGAGACTTTGGACTTTTGATGCAATCGCCGCGACTACGACACTTTGATGAGTAGGACGACAAAGTTGGCGTCTTGCAGCAGCGTGCCCAGACGCCCCGGCCTCACCGAAGCGCAAGTCCGGTTACTTTTTCAGCGAATCCGGATCAAAGACGGCTCGCGCCTGAGGCTTTAGCCATTCGAGCAAGCGAACGACATTCGTGCGTTCAAGGGCAACGCACCCCGCCGTTCCATCTGTGCTCGATCTCCAGACGTGAATGAAGATCGCACTTCCTTTGCCTTTGATTATTGGGTTCATATTATAGTTCACAACCAAACCGAATTCGTAGAGTCCATCGGTTCTTTTCATTTCCTCGAAACTTTTGGCGTTCGTGTTTCCGTGCACCCAAGTGTTGTATTGGTCGGACGCCACGTCATCGATGAATTTGTCTTCCGCCGTGGCTTGGCGGTAGGGGACGGACGTTTTCATGATGGGCCCGTAGCCGAACGCCGTTCCTATCGTGTAGATCCCCGTGGGTGTACGGAGATCGCCTTCAGTTTTTTCGTCCTCGGGAGCGAAACCCTTCTTGCCGATGACCGCCGGTACGCGAAACTTCTCCGTCCACGTGCTTCCGATTTTTTCAAAGGCGCGGAGTTCCGCTTGGACGCCCTCTCGGCCCTCGACGACGATTGCTTGTGACGTATCGGCAAGACGGTCTAAAACGCGCTGAGTGCCTGGGTTAGCATCCGCGAACGCGACGCCGCTCCAGATTAAGACAAGCGAAATACTGGGTAAGCATAAGACCTTACCGCA
This sequence comes from Bradyrhizobium sp. AZCC 2230, assembly GCF_036924495.1. Taxonomy (NCBI): domain Bacteria; kingdom Pseudomonadati; phylum Pseudomonadota; class Alphaproteobacteria; order Hyphomicrobiales; family Nitrobacteraceae; genus Bradyrhizobium; species Bradyrhizobium sp. AZCC 2230. Next base: position 5,492,441 of record NZ_JAZHRS010000001.1, read on the forward strand.
AGCCAACTGGGATTTCTGGTCAATCAACAAGTCCCGGCTCCCTCTGCAGTAATACAAGAGACCATCTAACGGTCTCGCTTTTCCTGAACTACGATCATTCAGCCCATAAAATGACTTGAGAAAAAAGTTGCGACAGCTCTAGCTAGAGCACGCTGAATTCTAGGACGCGCGTACCGACTCTGTGCAAGCTATCTTCTATTTGGAGCGTCAGTTTGTATTTTCCGGCCGGAACCTCGGCGTTGTTGGCGACCAGTCCTGACGAATCAATTTTAGCATTCGCAGTTATTCGATCCGTCACATCAATGCCGAGCCAACCGTACTTGGCTCGAAAGCTTTCCGGAATGATAGTAGCGCCCTCTTGGGGCTTAAAGCGAACACGGACGCTTACAGGAGACTTGATCGGCTTGGTGGCATCCGGCTGCTCGACTTCAATCGTTGGTGCGCCTGGTTGAGCTTCAATTGGAGACGCCGCGAGTTGCGGCGTCATCTTTTCGCGCTCCAATTCTTCTGCAGTGATCAAGGCCCACGCGGCTGCGCGGCGAATCTCAAAGCAAACAGCCGCGCACGTCGTGAGCAAACTAAGGGTGAGATTTCGTCGGTTCATGGCTATTCCCCCTTGCAATAATGGAAAAGTATAACGTGAGCATGTTCTCGGACCCTTGCTAGCCGCACCCCTCTTGAAGTGCGGTACCTATCAGCACCTATTGGATTAGCGGACATCCTCCACCTTAGCGAAAAGGCCAAAAACGTCGGTACAGGGACAGTCAGCATCGCTGCCCAATTTACAATTTTAACGCGACTCCCGGACAACGAGTGTTGTCATTGCCTAAAACCTGATGTTTACTTGTCACTTTCCGGACCTCATGTCTACAAAAGCAGTTTTCGAATGATGGCGAGGCGTTATTTAAGCCCCCTACTTTTAGCTTCTTGCTTTGCATGGCTCATTGCCTGCTTAACCGTCGCTGGTCGTTGTGAAAGTGGCCCCCCCCCGGCTCAACTCATCATCACTGCGAATGAAACAACTGCCGATCAGGCTGACCGGTTTGCAAAACGGCTGGAAGGTTGGACCGCGGCAGCACGACAATTCGCGACGGACGAAAATGACTTCGGGCTCTTTCCGACTTCAACTCAGGTGCCGAGTACAGGTAGATTACTTGCCTTTGTAACTCAGGATGGAATCGAGAAGCTTGTCTGGTCCTGTTCGGGCGCGGCGATCTCCCCAAATAAATTCCTATCCGCAGCTCACTGCTTCTGCAGAGACTCTGCAACTGGTGTCTATTTTGCTGACCAGAGAAGCTGTGTCGGGAGCGCGACATTTCAAAAGACAAAATATCGAATCTTTTTTCCAAATTCTGGCTTGTTTGACACGGAAGGCGCTCCTTCAATTCATCCCGAGTATAAATCTCCTGCAGGCGGCTTCTCTCCTCACGTCAGCGTACTCGCTGACTTGGGAGTGATCCAATTCGACGCAAAAGCAGAGGCCAAATCGGTCTTCTTGGCCTCGTTTCACGATGCCAAGCGCTTCCTGCTCGCTAGTTTCGGTCTGTTGTCATTCAAAGCAGGCATCGAGGGTAGAGGTTTCAAGTCGAATACAGCATACCAAGAGGGAGTCGCGACGCTATCCGGTCAGCAAGCACCGCTGGATGACCAGGGAAGTTGTCCCGAAGCTGGCGCAGATACCTTGTGCATTTGGTACAGTAGCCTTGCCGCCCGAAGCGGCCCGAAGCAAACGGTCGGACTTTGCCCTGCCGATTCTGGATCCCCGCTACTGGCAGTCGGCGAAGATGGCAACATGGGCATAGTAGGCGTCGCCTCCTATTTCTGGCCCGCGTCTTCCGAGACCTGCGATGCTAGTTCTGACAGGCGCTCTTATTTTATCGATTTGTCCAAATACCGCGATTGGCTTCAAGATCAAGCGGGGCGCCCCTCCCAGCCTCCGAAGCGCGATAATCCTTGCACCGACGTGATTTTCCGCGGCGTCCAATCCATTTCGACGACGCGCGCGCTAGTTACACTCACCGTGTTCGACGAATACCGCCCCGGCCGCCCGCGTCCCAGAGCCAGTGTGACAGCCGAGCTGCCTCCCTCGTGCAAGCAAATGGAGGACGCTGGGGTACTCGCCTGCATGGGGAAAGGCACACTCCGCATTCAAATCGACGAAGGCTTTGGACAATTGACATGGTGCAGGATGGAGTAAGTTATGACTACTCGACGAAAACTATTATCAATCAGCACAATCGGCGGAGCAACCACTGCTCTGTTAGCGTCTAAAGCATTCGCGCAATCCGTCTCGACCGATAAGAACCTTTTAAGAGAATTTGGATTTGTCGGGCCCGCCGACGATCCTGAGTTTGGTCCCACCATTCGTGCGAAAGATGAGCCATTAGTGGGCAATGTCGTGGGCAGCGCTCCGTCGCGTCCCGAAGAGGTCGCAACTGCATTTCGATTGCTATTGAATGCGCCTCGCGACACGAACCAACTGGCAATTGCTTCGTATTTCGAAACGATTCCGAATAAGAATGCCGATGGAGAGCCATATAACTTCGAATGGAGCAATCGCGCAAATCCACTGATAGTCGGCTTCTTTTCACTTACGAACACCCTCCCGAGCGAGGGAGATCAAACTTCATGGTGCGCAGCGTTCGCGAATTTTTGCCTATATCTTTCTGGCCATAAGGGGACCTTCAGTGCGCTATCGGGCAGTTTTAGAAAATATGGACAGCCCACCGACAATCCAAAACCTGGCGATCTTGTGGTTTTCTCAAAATGGGGGGAGGACGGTAAAAAAGGATTTGGACACGTCGGCTTTTTTCTAGCGATGGAGCAAGACGGGATAAAGATGCTCGGCGGAAACCAGAGAGGTGCAACAAGAAGCACGGGTGCCGTGACAACAACAACTATGCCAAAACAGAGCGCGGATCTCGTTCTGCACAGCTTCCGCCAGGTCTCTTAAGCAATATTGAACGAGGAAACGCCATGAAGCTCGTTCTGATGATCGTGGTTCTATTTGGATCAATGCTAAAGCCTGTAACTGCGTTGGATCTAAGTATTGATCGTAGTAAGCTAACTCCTCGCCCTAGTCTGCCCCCTATTCTACAGCAGGGCGACCTTAGCAAGCGTGTGCCCGAATTTCCGGATTCGAGCGCGATCAAAGATGTCCGAAGTCCGCAACAGGGCGATCCTAGTCCCAGAGTTCCATCAGTAGAGCCGCCGCCTCCTCTGCAACAAGGCGATGCTAGCAAGGGGGTGCCGGAAATTTCGGATTCGAGAGCGCGCAGAGATCCGCGGAGAGAGCAACAGGGCGACCCTAGTCCCAAAGTCCCACCAGTAGAAGGTCCGCCCATTTCCGGCGGCTCACGTCCCCAGCAGTTGCTTGGGAAATGATTAGGTCGCCTCAATCGTTCGCGACCCTCGTGCTTATCGTGCTCCTCGGCTTCGCGCGACGTTCGGATTAGTGAGGGCCGGGCTGGAGATCCGAGTCAGAAAATCACTCCTCCATCGTACGATATTCGGAGACGATGCATGTTCAGAGTTCTTTTTTCTATTCTGGTCCTATCAAGCTTCACTTCCTCTGCGACCGCTCAATCACCGCGTGTCACCCTCAGCGCCTCTACCGTTTCGACCTGCGATTTTGCGCGCGCACTGGGAGCAAATGGTCAGCGGGACATTAGGATTAACCTAAAGGTCGGAAACGCATACAACTACGGGGAGGCCTACGGGCAGGTTTTCTTCGATTTTCGAAAAGGCGGCAAATCTCAAGCGTCCGCAGATTGGTTCGAAGGCTTTCGACGTACTCTAATTGCGACAGGCCTGTTTTCAGAAAATCGAGAGTACTTATTCACCGTAGGTGCATTTGCGAATGTTCCCGACGCTAACTCTGGCACGCTCAAGCGCGTGGAGTTGGGAAAGCAAATCTTGTATCATTTCAAGGCTGGTCAGGGCGGGACCCTTGAGTTGCTGACAACCGCAGTTCAGGCAGGAGATCGTAGGTTTGTAACCACCACGGAGTCAGAAGGACTTTTTCCACTAACTCCTCGGATCGAGATCATAGCAAACACCAACATAGTTCAGCTCGAATTTGAGTTTTTCAAATCAAAGCAAACGCAAATCGAGACAGGCTTGATTGGAAAAATTGCGGGAGCTTTGGGTAGCGTACTTGGATTTGCTGGAGGAATTACCTTCCCGCAGTCGCAGGCAGTATCATCTGTAATTGAAGGACTGACAAAGCCGATCCAGGATGTCGCAACTGCTATCAGTCAGCGGTTTGAGCCAATAGAAAGTCTGAAAAAGATAAAGTCTGTAGGCTTCCTACCAGGGATCGCAATCGATTTAAACAACGTTGCGGTGTACAGCGCGGAAGTTGTCAACGGAAATCAGATTGAGAACTACGACGTGCGGACGTATGCGGCGGTAATTCCCTCGATCATCAGCAATAACCTTGATGGTGACTGCAATTTTCCGAAGTACAGCGATGATCCGAATTCTATTCTAAGAGCAGCCGTCACGACGAATGGGACCATCGAGCAAATTTACAAGGCTGACAGTATCCGTCGGACGTTCTTGGCCCAACTAGGCACGCAAAGCACTCGTGCAGACTTAGTAGAGGCATGCAATAGCATCAAAGAGGATCTGCGAAGCTACTTCGGTGGATTCGACACCTATGCCGTGTTCTGGTCAATCCTGGCAAGCCGTGAAAACAACTTTGGTGATAAGGTGTCTGCAAGAGATTGTCTTACCTCGTCAGAACGAAAAATCACGTACGAGAAGCTAAAGCTGCCTAAGCTATTCGGTGAAACCTAGACGCACTCAACAATATTCGCTTTCGAAGAATTGGCCGAGTTCGAGATAGGGCGATGCAACGTCTGCGGAATAAAGTCTCCATCATCGCATTACTGTTCTTTTGCTGCAGATTTGACTGCTGTTTTGGTGAGGAAGCGGTTACTCCATCGACCGCTCAAAGTCCGAATGACTTTTTGGCGAAACAACCAACGCCGACTCAATCACCAAATCTTATTCCGGGTGGTGCCGCGCTACGCGCCGGTCCTGCCAGTCTGTCATTGCGGTATAATGAGGAAGATACAACTACCGTCAGCGAGATCGCTAAAGCACCTTGGGCTGCCGCGAATGATGACTACGGCGTCGCGGATGCAGACCGCTTAGGCGTTGTAGGCCGCAAGAGCAGTTCGTCCACCAGGCTGATGATCGCCATCCAGGGACAAGAGCCGAAAGAGGGGCCGGAGATTTTCGGAAAACCTCCACTCGAAATCGCAGCTTCCGTCAATCTGGGTGAGAAAAGATATGCCCTCGGGAATGCAGTCGGACCAGATGACGAATGGCATGCGCGTCTGTGGCGATTAGATCAATTTGGCGAAGTTGATATAGATCCACAACGCCTTTTCATTAAGCTACGCTCGGAAGGACGGTACCTCCTACGTTTTTCCCGCATCACTGAAGAGGCTGTCGTTCAGCGATGGGCGGCCCTGGTGGTTCAGAAAGATAAAGGAGAGTCCAGCGCGCGGATTATCGTATTTGACGATAAGGAGCGAATGCTTTGGACCCGCAAATACGCGGCAACGAAATCGACCTTTCGCCAAGAACCGCGGTCTATCATGTATTGGGCTAAGTACGACTTGCTCCTGTTGGTCGGATCGTATTTCGAACAAGGCACGAACAGGCCATGGGTCTATGCTGTGGATGCGAGCACAGGCAATAATTCGTATACTTTTCCGATTGGCTTAGCTCCGGCTCAAACGACAAGCGAGTTTACGCGGATTCAAGAGATTGAAGATGGTTTCCTCGTGACGGGATGGACCATCGGCAATGGAAAAAAGGATAAGAATCTTATTCTGCAGCGTTTGAGCAACGCATTCGAGGTTGTTTGGACGCGCATTTGCGGGGGCGCGTCTGACGACGAGGGGTGGTCTCTCAATCTAAACGGCGGAGCGATCTACGTGGGAGGAGAAACGCGGTCCAAATATGATGATGAGCGACGGCGCGCATGGATCCTCAAATTTGATCAAGATGGATACTTGGTTTGGGAGCAAGGCATTGGGGATGGCCGCGTGATATCGTTTTTTCGTTCTCGCGAAGGCATGGATGCCCTTCTTGGTAACGGAGCAAGATACTCGGTTGAGACGAAGCGGGGGCCGAGGGCGGCTTTGAACTGGGAAGGTAAACACTCGTGGACGCGAGGAATGCAGAGCCAACTGAAACTTGGATCTCAGTTAAGCGTAGAGCCTAGTCTGACTTGCGTTGATCCGAGCCCACTGAACGTTCTTAACGCTGATGAATACCTTGCCAAGGTCTCACGTGATCGACGCATTCGGTAGAAGGGCGGGTACTCATCGGTGGACCTAGTTAAGGATGTCCAGGGTAACGATGGGTGGTCCGCAGAGCAGCGGCTGCGACCGGGCGGCCTTGCGTTCGAAGATCGAAACGCTCAAGCTCTCGTTTCTAGCCTTTACGAGTAAGAACGCGGGAAAACAGTTTATGGGCAGTGCGGTCTCTCTCAGCGAGCAGTTTCCCATCCGAGAGGCAAAGGTCTTTCTTCTACCTTCCATCTTTCTCGCCGCTGAATAGCAATGGGCCTAAACGTTCGAGCATTGGCATAGTTTTGCTCAGGAGGTGACCCGCGCATAGTGACGACGCCGAGGCTCTGAGGCCCGCTCCAACTCAGTCGAACTCGATACCTTTTCGCTATTACGTTTACAGTTCTCGCTCTGATTTGCTCCAGTAAATTGCGCTTGCGTGGCTATGGTTTGTAGATAGAATCGTGTTTAGATTCACAAACGTTATGCTGGGCAAGCAGGCGAAAATCTTAGCTGCTGACCAAATCGACCATCTCCTAACTGTTTGCCGAAACGACTCGGTATCCTCTTCGAGACCGTGTGCTCGGTGTAAGCTGAGTCTGCGCGCCGCAAGATTGCGAACCTCACATGGGGCAGATAGTTCTTAGCCGCACGGTGCGATCAGCACAGTGTTAGAGTTGCTCGACCGCGCCGCCATGAATGCCACGGTCGAATCATTCCGGTTCACTCAGAGCGCCGCGATGCGCTTGCGAGCCGCCCTCCAAGACTCATCAGAAGGCTCTGAGCCCAATACCCGCTGGTATGGCCTGCCCCGCTCGTAAGTCGCAATCAGCCGCGTATTAGCGCCACGAGTAGCTATCGAGTCTCAAATCGAGCGCATCTCGCGTTCGTAAAGCAGCCGTTCTTCGAACAGTTCACAATCAAACCGCCAAGAAACTACGGTCAAATCAGCGAGGAGAAATACGATGCCAGCCATCGTAAAACGAACAGTCATGCCTATTCGGCGGAAGAATGCCGAGCTTCGTACACGAGAATATCTGACTGATGACGAGGTACAGACCTTGGTCGATGTCGCCAAAGCAAATCGCTACGGCCATCGCGACGCCACCATGGTCCTGGTGGCCTATCGCCACGGATTCCGCGCTTCAGAGTTGACGGACCTTCGTTGGGACCAAATCGAATTCTCGTCAGCTACTCTTCATGTCCGAAGAGTCAAAAATGGAACGCCAAGTACGCATCCGATCCTCGGAGACGAGCTTCGTGCTCTGCGCAAGCTTCAGCGAGAACAGCAACCAAAATCCCCGTTCGTCTTCACTTCCGAACGCGGCACTCCGTTCAGCACCGCGGGATTTGCGCGAATGATCGAGCGGACAGGCGCGGCTGCAAAATTACAATTCAAAGCGCATCCACACATGCTACGGCATGCTTGCGGCTATACGCTCGCCAACAAGGGACACGACACCCGCGCGGTGCAAGCCTATCTGGGGCACAAGAATATTCAGCACACTGTACGCTACACCGAGTTGTCGCCTACCCGCTTCAAGAACTTTTGGCGGTAAATACACCGGTTAGTGCGGGCACGTCGGTTTTGCCCTCGAAAGAGGACCTTAGGCCAGAGCGCCGTTTATGTCAGCTATGGGCCCAGGCCGTGTGAAAACGCTCTGTTTTCCGTGATTCGCACGATAAGATTCCCGGTGACTTTGCGGGGCATCTGATGAAGCGCTTTGTTGAAGGGTTGGATCGCGGGCAGAGCACGATGTTTCCGGCATCGCTCGACGATTATGTAACCGAGGATAACCCGGTGCGTGCGGTCGACGTGTTCGTCGACGGTCTCGATCTCGATAAGCTCGGGTTTGTCGGTGTCCAGCCCCTCGATACCGGCCGACCCAGCTATCACCCCGGTGTTATGCTCAAGCTGTACATCTACGGCTATCTTAATCGGGTTCCGTCGAGCCGGCGCCTGGAGCGGGAATGCCAGCGCAATATCGAGATGATCTGGTTGACCGGGCAGTTGACGCCGGACTTCAAGACCATCGCGGATTTCCGCAAGGACAATGGCAAGGCCATTCGTGAGGTCTGCCGCGAGTTCGTCGCGCTGTGCCGCAAGCCTTGATCTGCTTGTTGCAGCGAGCGTCGCCATCGATGGATCGAAGTTCAAGGCCGTCAATGCGCGGGACAAGAACTTCACCGAGGCGAAGATGAAGCGGCGTCTGGAGCGGATCGACGAGAGCATCGCCCGGTATCTCTCACAGCTCGAGACCGCCGATCGACACGGCGATGCGGTGCCGGAGGCGAAGGTTGAGCGATTGAATGGCAAGATCGAGAAGCTCAAGGAGGAGATTGTCCGGCTCAATGCGATCAATGCGGAGATGATGAAGAGCGAGGACAAGCAGATCTCGCTGACCGATCCTGACGCACGCTCGATGGCGACCAGTGGCAAGGACACCGGCATCGTTGGCTACAACGTGCAAATTGCGGTTGATACGCAGCATCATCTCATCGTGGCTCACGAGGTGACTAACGTGGGCACCGATCGCCACCAACTCGCCAACATGGCCGGACAGGCGCGCGGCGAGATGGCTGTCGAGGCGCTCGAAGTCGTGGCAGACCGCGGCTATTACGATGGTGAGGAGATCAGGGCCTGCGAGGAAGCCGACATCACGGTGACGTTGCCGAAGCCGATGACTTCGGGCGCCAAAGCTGCTGGCCGCTTCGGCAAACAGGACTTCGTCTATGTCGCCGCCGACGATGTCTATCGCTGTCCCGCCGGCGAGCGGCTAACTTATCACTATACGAACGTAGAGGACGGAAAGACACTGCGCCGCTATTGGACAAGCGCCTGCAAAACCTGCGCGCTAAAAGCTCAGTGCACGACAGGCCCCGAGCGCCGCATCTCACGCTGGGAGCACGAGGTCGTTCTGGAGAAAGTTCAGAATCGGCTTGACCACAACCCCGATGCAATGAGGGTTCGCCGTCAGACAGTGGAGCATCCGTTCGGCACGATGAAGTGTTGGATGGGGGCAACGCACTTTCTCACGAAAAAGCTGCCAAAGGTGGCCACCGAAATGGCGCTCAACGTGCTCGCCTACAACATGAAGCGCGTGATGATGATCGTGGGCGTAGGCGGATTGCTGGAGGCGATGCGGGCGTGAGGCCGGCTCTGCGCGACCAAATCAGCGTCTATATGACGCTCCTGGTTGCCACTGAGATGACAGGGGGTCGATTCCACCGAATTAGAAGCTAGGCGGTGCGAAATGCGCCAAAGCGCCCCAAGTTGCGGGATTTTCACACGGCCTGGGCCAACAGCAGACTCATGCACTGCAGCAAAAGCAGCGTCGTCATACACGATCTCAAAAACCTACAGTGTCGTCATTCACCCTGCTTACAGATGAGAGTTGGCCCGTAGTTCCTCCAGAAGCGCAGCGAACGCCGGGGAGGGGTGGCGCCGGTTAGGGTAATAGAGATGGTAGCCGGAGAACGGCGGGGTCCAATCTTCCAATACCCGGACCAGGCGTCCATCGGCGATGAACGGCGCCACCATGTCTTCCATCACGAACGCCAATCCGGCGCCATGAAGGGCGGCGCTGATGAGCAGGTGCGTGTCATTCAGGACGAAGGGACCATCGACGTGGACGGTGACCCTGCGTCCGTCGCGCTCGAACTCCCAGGCATAGAGCCCGCCGGAGGTCGGCAGCCGGATGTTACAGCAGCGGTGATGCGTGAGGTCCTGGGGCTCGACCGGGATGCCGTGGTCAGCGAGGTAGGCCGGGCATCCGACGACCACCATCCGTAGATCAGGGCCGATGCGCAGGGCGATCATATCCCGGGCGATCTGTTCCCCCCGCCGGACGCCGGCGTCGTACTGTTCGGTGACGATGTCTTTGAGAGCGGGTTCGATCAACACCTCAACCTTGATGTCGGGATAGCGCGTATTCAGCCGAAGCAGGACGGGCCACAACACCGTCTCAACGGCATGCCGGCCGGCGGTGAGCCGGAGCGATCCCGAAGGCAATTCGCGCAGCTCGCTGAGTGCATTGAGCTGAGCCTCAATCTCACCCAGAGCAGGGCGAAGCGTGCTCAAGAGCTGCTCGCCCGCAGACGTCGCCATCACGCTGCGGGTGGTGCGCGTGAGTAGGCGCAACTTCAGGCGCTCTTCCAGCCGGCGAACCGACTGGCTTAAGGCCGATTGCGATTTCCCAAGCTTGGCCGCCGCCCGCGTGAAGCTGCGGGCGTCAGCGACAACGGCGAAGATCGCGAGGTCGCTCAGTTCGTCGTTCAGCATTCATAAGCCTGACTAATAACTTCATGCGCGATTACCACTCTAATCGACTGCACGCTGTCAGTCCATCTTTAGACCACATCACGGACGCCAGCGCCTCTGACGGCGCTCGGCCCATCCGGTTCGATAGGAGTTGCAAGATGCGCATGAGAAAGTTGGGCGCCCTGGAGGTGTCCGAACTCGGCTTCGGGATCCTGAGCTTCGCTTCGACTTACGGCCAAGCGCCGGAAAAGGCAGAGAGCATTCGCGTCATTCGCGGCGCGCACGACCTCGGCATCACCCTGTTTGATACTGCCGAGGTTTACGGTCCCTGGACCAACGAAGCTCTGCTCGGGGAAGCGCTGGCGCCCGTCCGCAACGAGGTCGTGATCGCCACCAAGTTCGGCTTTGACATTGATCCTGCGACAGGCGAACGCCGCGGGCTCAACAGCCAGCCGGAGCACATCAAGCGCGCAACGGACGCGATGCTGCGACGCCTCGGCACGAACCACATCGATCTTCTCTACCAGCACCGCGTCGATCCGAACGTCCACATCGAAGACGTCGCCGGCGCGGTGAAGGACCTGATCGCGGCCGGCAAGGTGCGCCACTTCGGTCTTTCAGAGGCGGCGGCGGACACCATCCGCCGCGCCCATGCCGTCCAACCTGTCACTGCGATCCAAAGCGAATACTCGCTGTGGACCCGTGACCCGGAGCCGGAGGTGCTGCCTCTCTGCGAGGAACTGGGCATCGGCTTCGTGCCCTGGGGCCCGCTCGGGACCGGCTACCTGACCGGCAAGGTTGCGAGTACGTCGAGCTTCGGCGTGAACGACTTCCGCGCCGGATCCCCGCGCTTCACTCCAGAGGCGATGAAAGCCAATCAGGCTGTGGTCGAGGCGGTCGAATTGCTCGCCGCGGCCAAGGGCGCCACGGCCGCGCAGGTGGCGCTCGCCTGGCTTCTCGCAAGAGGGCCCAGCATCGTGCCAATCTTCGGCACGCGTCGCCTGGACCGCGTGAAGGAAAACCTCGGCGCGGCCGAAGTGATCCTTTCCGATGAGGACATGGCCGCTATCGAGGCGCGCCTGGCCCGGATCGAGGTCACTGGCGAGCGGCTGCCGCCCGCTGTCCTCAAGCTGTCCGAGCGCTAATCACCGCACCCGGAGTAACCGGATGAAGACGCATGAATGGGCAGGAGCGCCCTTGTGGTCTCTGCCATCGGCCTCCGGCTTGCATGGGCTTGAGCACAAACTACGGCCCGGCCGCGACAGGCCGATGGAGAACCGAACATTACGACTAAACAACGCTTTAAGGTAGGCATCGTCGGGTTGCAACCTAGCAGGAGCTGGGCAGCCCGAGGCCATGTCCCTGCGCTGCGCGCGCTGCCTGAGAGCTTCGAGATCGCCGGCGTCGCTAACACTAGCCTGGAAAGTTCTCAAGCGGCGGCCGCCGCTATGGGTCTGCCGAAGGCATACGCAAATGTTGCCGAGATGGTTTCGGCACCCGAGATCGACATCGTGACCGTCACGGTCAAGGTGACCCATCATCGGGAGATCGTTAAGGCGGCGATCGAAGCGGGCAAACACGTCTATTGCGAATGGCCTCTGGGCAACGGCCTGGCGGAAGCCGAGGAACTCGCCGCGTTCGCCCGGGCCAAGGGCGTGTTGGGCGTGATTGGAACGCAAGCGCGTGTCGCCCCAGAAATTGAGTATTTGAAGCAGCTCATCGCGGACGGCTTCGTCGGCGAGGTGCTGTCGACCACACTAATCGCGCGAGGCGGTGGCTGGGGCGGGGTCATCCCTCAGAAGAAAGACAATGCCTATCTGCTCGACAAGGCTGGTGGCGCCACCATGCTGACGATTCCGGTGGGACATACGCTCGCTGCGCTTACAGATGTGCTGGGCAAGTTCGCAGATGTATCTTCGGTGCTCGCCACTAGGCGCACCACGGCGCTTGTCGCCGACACCGGCGAGACGTTGCCCGTGTCCGCTCCTGACCAGGTACTGGTGAGTGGATTATTGACCAACGGCGCACCCGTCTCCATTCATTATCGCGGCGGGATGGCGCGGGACGGCGACGGCCTCCTCTGGGAGATCAACGGCACGAAGGGAGATATCCGGGTATCCGGCCCCATCGGCCATGCGCAGCTCGTGCCGCTCTCGCTCAAGGGCGCGCGGGGCGACCAGAAGGCGTTCCAGACGCTGGAGGTTCCTGCGTCTTACCGTACTGGCTTCCCTAAGGAGGTGATCCCCGGGAACATCGCCCGCAACTACGCCAGAATGGCCAAGGACCTGCAGGAAGGCACCCACACGGCGCCAAGCTTCGACGACGCGGTCGCGCTGCATCGGGTGATCGCGGCAGTTGAGCAAGCTGCCGAAACCGGGCGTCGCACCAAGTTAACCTGAGCCAGAGTCAATACAGAGCTACCCCAATCGCGATAGATCATGTTAGCGGAAGGCTACTCGGCACTTCCTAGCAATTTTTGCCGTTGAACCAAAAACTGAGGCGGCGCGAAGTCCGCTAGGGGTCAAAATGCGAAGAACTCAGGTCGAGCATATTTGGTCCGCGCTACCGCGATGAGCGGACCTCCGACAGACGCGGCGTAACTTCGCAGATGGGCCAAAACCGGCTTCGACTGAAATTACCGCCGTGTCGGCTCCGGGCCATAGCGACCGCAAATGGGCATCCAAACAAAACGCGTTTGGCGTGGCCCCTTGATCGGTCGTAAAGTATCCTTTGGATCGGAGCTGCGCGGCCCATGTCGCAGGACGCCTCAGACCAGATCGGACGAAGGTTGTCGGCGATCATGGCCGCCGACGTAGCTGGCTATTCGCGTCTCATGCACCAGGACGAAGAGGCTACCCATACCAGATTGACAGCGCTTCTCGCGGGCAGTGTCGCGCCCGCGATCGCGGAACATGGCGGTCGCATGGTGAAGAATACCGGCGACGGGTTCTTGGCCGAATTTCCCAGCGCCGTCCGGGCGGTCCGGGCCGCTGTGCAGTTCCAAACCCGCGTCAGAGAAGCTACGATCAGCGAGGTGGAAAACAGGCGTATTGCTTTCCGCGTGGGCATCAATATCGGTGATGTAATCGTCGAGCCCCACGACATCTTCGGGGACGGCGTCAACATTGCGGCAAGGCTAGAGAGCATTGCGGAGCCGGGCGGCATCTTCGTCTCGTCTTCCGTTTACGAGCAAGTCCAAGGCAAGGTCAGCGTTGCGTTCGTTGACTTGGGCGAGCAATCTCTCAAGAACATCGCGCGCCCAGTCCGAGTCTATGCAATTGCCCGAGATGGATCATCCGCCGCTGCGGCGTCGTCAGATAGCTCGCCCCCTCGTCTTTCCATCGTTGTGCTGCCATTCGGCAACCTGAGCGATGATCCGGAACAAGACTATTTTGTTGATGGCGTAACCGAAAGTTTGACGACAGACTTGTCGCGCATCAGCGGCTCATTCGTGATCGGGAGACACACCGCATTCACCTACAAGGGCAAAGCGATCGACCTCAAGAAGGTCGGCCGCGAGTTGAACATCCGCTATGCGCTGGAAGGGTCTGTACAACGTAACGGCAACCGGCTTCGGGTCAACGTACAGCTCATCGATGCCGAAAGCGGCAACCACTTATGGGCCGAGCGCTTCGATAAACCCGTCGCCGATCTATTCGACATGCAGGACGAAATCGTGTCGCGGCTCGCCAACGCGCTGAATGCCCAGCTTACCGAAGCTGAGGCGCAGCGCGCTCAGCGCTCGCCGCACCCCAACTCTATGGATCTTGTTTTCCAAGGTAGGGCTTCATGGAACAGAGGGCCAACGCTTGAGCACATGGCTAAAGCCCGGAGCTTTTATGAACGGGCTTTGGGTCTCGATCCCGAGAATGTCGACGCGACGGTCGGTATCGCCAGCGTCGATTTGGTTATGGGAGCCGCTCTCCTTATTGACGACCGGGCCGCGCTTCTCCCGACAGCCGAAGCAAATGCGATCAAGGCGCTTTCATTGGCCCCGGACCATGCCGGGGCCCATTTGGTCCTGGGTATGGTCCACATTTTTAGAAACCGCGCGGCGCAAGGCATTGCTGAATGCGAGCAGGCACTAGCATTCAATCGCAATTCGGCCAATGCGCATGGCCTTATTGGTTACGCCAAATATTGCATGGGTCGCGCGGCCGAGACCGAAGGCCATGTGCTTGAAGCGCTCCGTCTCTCCCCTCGTGACCTCGGTGCTTACTGGTGGATATTCTGTGTGGGCTTGGCCAAGGTACAATGCGGCGCGGATGCCGTAGCCGTCGGTTGGCTTCGGCGAAGCATCGAGGCAAATCGCAATTTCGCCAATAGCCATTTTGTGTTGACCGCTGCGTTGGCGTTGCTGGGTGCAATAGAAGAGGCCCGAACCGCCGCAGAGGCCGGACTTGCGCTCAACCCGGGCTTCACTATCCGCCGTTTTCGCCTCAACTCGTCAAGCGATAATCCGACATATCTTGCGGGGCATGCGCGGATCTGTGAGGGAATGCACCTCGCCGGGGTGCCTGAGGGGTGATGACCACCGATGCGACGGCGCTGCCTTTCGCGGACGCGAGCTTCGACGGGGTTCCTTTTTGCTCGCCGCCGGTGTTTCCTCTGCACGGCGGAGAACGGGCATGCAGGGATCGCTGGGAGAGAAGATCGGCCAAGGCGTCTTCGCTGATGTCCACGCCTGGGCGCCCGGCGAGGTCGTCAAGTTGTCCAAGCCAGGTATCCCGCAGTGGGTCGTCCAGCATGAGGCGCAAATGACCCGCGCGGTCTTTGCCGCCGGCGGCCCGGCGCCGGAGGTTCTCGGCGAAGTCACCCTGGACGGCCGCTTTGGCATCGTGCTGCCGCGGTTCGATGGGCCGACCCTGGCGCAGGCTACGCGCGCCGACGCTATCACGCGTGAGCAAGCGGGCGCAATCCTTGCGACGCTCTGCGTTGCCGTTCACAAGACGCGACCGCCGCCGGGCGCACTCTCGCTGCGCGAGGCGATGGACGCCAGATTGCGGTTCGGGGGCAGCGTGCTTCCGGAGCGCATCACCACCGGCGTCCCCGCGCTGATCGAGCACCTCGCGCCCGATGACGTGCTGTACCATTCCGATCTTCACCCCGGCAACGTGATCATGCCGGCGCAGGGTCCGAGGCTGATCGACTGGCTTGGTGCGGCTCGTGCGCCCGCCGCCTACGAGATTGCACAGTGCCATGCCCTGCTTGCCGAGATTGGCCCGGACCACGCCGACGATCCGGAGCGCCCCCGTCAATTCGGTTCTGCAGGCGGAGTATGCCCGGCTCGCCGGCATAGCCCCTGCAGCACTGACGGCGGCGATGCAGGCCTATTTGCCGATGGTCCGCGTCTTCCTCCTGCTCGGCGGGGCCATGCCTGACATGCGGGAGCGGTTGATCCGGCGCGTCGAGGCGGCCCTGCGCTCAGCGGGGTGATTCCTTTCGGTCATCCCGTCTACGCCAAGGCTACGCCGGGCCAACATACTCGCCCGGCCGCCGGAGCTTCAGCGAAGGCGGCATGCCCGGCCATGACGAAGGACCATAGGTTGAGGGTTCATGGCAACGCGAGGAGCTAAAGATGCAGGGATCGCTGGGGGAAAAAATCGGTGAAGGCGCCTACTCCGAGGCCTACGTTTGGGCGCCAGGGCAAGTCGTCAAACTGTTCAAACCCGGCGTGTCGCGGTGGATGCCCTGGTTCGAGGTGCGCATGCTCCGCGCCGTCCTCGCCGCAGGCGTCCCTGTGCCTGAGGTGTTCGGCGAGGTAACCTTGGAGGAGCGCTTCGGCATCGTGCTGCGTCGCCTCGACGGACCGACCCTGCTGCAGCTAACCCGAACCGGCGCGGTGACGTTCGAACAGGCCGGTGCGATCATCGCGGCTCTTGCCATGTCCGTTCACAAGACGCCCCTGCCGCCGGAGGTCATCTCGATACGTGACTATATGGAGAACGAGTTGCAGGCCGACGATGGCAAGGTTCCGAAGCGCATCGCCGCTGAAATCCTCGCGCTGATCGATCGCTTGCCGCCGGGCGACGGGCTTTGCCATTCCGACCTTAGCCCCGGCAACGTGATCATGACGGCGGAAGGCCCAAGGCTCGTCGACTGGAGCGGAGCGAGGCGCGGGCCCGCCGCCCTCGAGCTTGGCTTCCTGCACATCATCCTTTCCGAACTCGGCCCGGAAATAGCCGACAATCCAGAGCGGCCGCGCGCGACCAATGCGGCGGTGCAATCCGAGTATGCGCGGCTGGCGGGCATGTCTCTCGCGGATCTGACGTCGGCAATGGAGCCTTATTTACCTATCGTCCGAACCTTCGTCGTCCTCGGCAACGTGGTGCCTTCGCTACGGGAGCGACTGCTCCAACGCATCGAAGCGGGACTGCGTTCGGAAGTCTGAATTGTTTTGGTCGCGCGCGCGAGCCGGAGTGGCCTGTCGAAGCGAGGAGTCAATGTCTCCTTTGGGTCAAAATGCGAAGAACTCAACCTGAGCAAATCTAGTCCGCCGTGCCTCGATAGGCGGACCTCGACGAGGTGCCCGGCCACTTCGCTGATGGGCCACAACCAGACCTAGGCTGTTGAAACACAGTCTCGCCAGACAAGCCGCGGCGTCGCGGGCAGCGCTATATGTCAGAGCCGATTGATCCGCAGGGCTGGAAGGTTTGGAGCGAGCGTCCGCGCAAGCACCCTTCATGTTTCTGGGCATAAGCAAGCACGCCCATGACAATCAAAGCCATTACGACAAATCCGGCTACGAGATTCTGCACCATGGCTGCGACTCCACGGGGTTATCGCGCTACGAAGTAAGCGACCGCGCGGCCAAAGATAAAGCCAGTCCTGAATTAAGAGCACGACAGGTTGGCTTCGGCTAGCTAGGGGTCAACAACGGGCATCGCGGCGCCGTCTTACCTCGGTCCGCTCTCAGTCCTAAACCCGACATCACGGCGTTTGAGCTGGTACACCACTCGAATCCGGGCTGCCTACTACCAAGACGGTCGGTACGACTAGATACGTACTAAGATTGGATTATCGCGGCGGAACGATGAACGGTTTTGTGGCGTGTCAGAGATACTAGGAGGCTATGTTGTTCGATGGCAGCGGCGATCAACGTACTCGGCGTCAATCATTCGAAGTTGATCGGATCACCTCGCCGGCGAAGTCGAGGAGTGACGTGGGCAACTCGAGGATGGAGCCGAATGCACTCCTGGCTAACGGCAATCGCGATCGGTCCCTGAAGTCGATCAAGCTTTGGCAGCCTACCTCACCATCGCATCAAAAATCAGCGGCGCCAACTCCGTCTCGATCCGGCCGCGGTGCGATGGTGACTGCATCATGCAGAGCGCGAACAGATCGTCATACGGGTCAACAAAGAAAAAGGCGCCGGCCACGCCATCCCATCCATATATGCCTGGCGGCCACGGCCTCTTCGGCTGCGGCGATGTAAGCACGGCAACGCCCAGTCCGAATCCGGCGTGGACTGCCAGAAAATAAACACTAGCAGGTGCGATTCCGCTCTCAGGACCGATTTGGTCCGACGTCATCAGGGCCACCGTCTCCGGCTTCAGATAGCGTCGTCCGTCAAGCGTGCCGCCATTCAGGAGCATCTGCACAAAGCTCGCGTAGTCGCCGGTCGTCCCTACCATTCCGGCACCACCGGATTCCCAGCGCCTATGCACCATCGGTTCCCTGATTCCGGCAATGGGTGGATCTATCAGATCATCAGGCAGGAACTGGGCAACCAGCGGGCGCTTTGCCTCGTCCGCGACAAAAAACGCGGTATGGCTCATGCCAAGGGAACCAGCAGCCGCTCCTTCTCGAACTGAAACAGCGATTGTCCTGAAACCACCTCGATCACCCGCCCGAGCACATCGACGGAATGGCTATAGGTCCAAGTGGTGCCCGGCTGCTCGGCGAGCGGCAGGTTCGCTAGGCGCGCAGCGAACTCGGCGTTGTCAAAATCGCCGCCGTAAAGGTCGGCCTGCCGATAGAGTTTTTGCACGGGGCCGTCGCCGTAAAACCCGTAGGTGATACCGGAAGTTTGTCGCATCAGATCGAGTACGGTAATTGGGCGCTTGAGCGGTTCCAGCGTAAACACTGGCTTTCCAGTCGCGTCGAGCTTTTCGACGCCGACCTTTACGTCGGCAAAGGCCGGAATGTATTTGGAGAGGGGGTCATCGAGCGACAGCTTGCCGTCGTCAACCAGCATCAGCGCGGCAACCGATGTGATCGGCTTCGACATGGAATAGAACCGAAAGATGGTGTCATCCGTCATCGCTACCTTGGTTGCGGCGTCGCGCAGGCCGAATTTTTCATAGTAGACTGGCTTTCCATGCTGCTGGATCAACAGGATCGCACCTGGAATTTTACCGATCGCGATCTCATGTCGTAGATAATCACCAACCCGCTGAAGGCCCGGTTGCGAAAAGCTTCGTGCGGCCGGCGTATCTCCAAACGTGGCGTTCGAACTTGCAGCAACGAGCGCGGCAACGAGCGCGAACGGCACTCTCCTTGCAGCCGCCTTGATTCGTTGGCCGGCTCGCGTCAGACTTTTAAAATAGGCCGAGGTGCCGCATGACGAGGACGTACTAAACATGTTGCCTCGCCCCAATGGTTTGTGCCGAGCCGCCGTCATTGCGGTCGCGAACGAGCCTGCTGCTGTTTTTCGCGCCCAGCAACTGAGATCGCTCTGGAAAGATCATCTTGCAGTGCGTTCCGAGTTGGCGGTATCCAGCTTGACACAGATCAACAAAGACCCGGCGCGTTGCTACTCTTGCGTCTCTTGTTAGTTTAGAGCGATTTCCTCCGGCGTGGAAGCCATCGCGTGGCGGCCGTGCAAACAAACCGGTCCAGCCTTCTTAGCGCCGCTCTTCGGATGAATGCCAAACTCGCTGGTGCTGGCAGTCGTCCTGCCCGCGATGTCTGAGTTGGGTCAAAAACGATAAACGCAACGTAAGTGAACCCGGTCCGCTGAACCCCGCTAAACGGACCTCAGCGAGACGTGCTGCCACTTCGCCGATGGGCCAAAAGCGGAACTCGTCGTCGGTCGCGGGGGCTCTCGCAGGCTGCCTATCTGCGAGCTTTGAAAACTCAATCGAGCAGATTGCTCGCCAGGGACGGAGAGCCGCCGCACGATCAGCAGTGATGTTAACGATGCCGCCATGGCAAGCCGTGGCCTTCATCGTGCCGGTCACGGTCGCGTTGTTACCGAGCTGGATTGTCAACCGCTGACGCAAGTACGTGGTGACAGTGACGCCGACTGAAAGGTCTCTTGATGCCGCTAATTGAAAGTTACGCCAATCTTGTACGCTCTTCGCCAGACCACGCGGCATGATATTTTTAGTTTGTCTTCAGGTATGATCAACGTAAACGCGGCAGGAATGGTCGCGCTCAGATCGGAAAGCTGCAGAGCGGCGCCCGTAATAGAGAGATCACGAATAATGCAGGAGGTTTTGTCGCCTCCATATTCAATCTGCGCCGGCTTTGAAACGCGATAGCGAGGCGCAATCCGGGTTTCGACCACTGGTGATCACTCCCAATTTATTCCATACTCGTCGGTCGTTTGATTGATCCAGAGCAGAGCGGCTCTAGTATCGAGCCAAACCAGCCGCTCATCTTCGAGGTCTTCGTCAGAAGTCATATGCAGCAGGAACTTATTCTCGGCGAACCTAAAAAGGCTATCGCGCGCCTGACATTCAGCAAGCGTTTGAGTTGCGATAAATGCATACTTTCGCGTGGCGACGAGATGCATGGAAAATCATAGGAAAGCGAAAAATGAATTCCCGCATAATCACGGATAGAGATTAAGAATTCTTCAAGGACAACCGGGTAAGGGCGCGCGGGGACCAAGGCGGTGAACGCAATAAGCCGCAGCGGCTTTCACCGCCGCGGCCCTGCCTGATCAAACGCTGGGTCAATGAAATCAACGAAATATTGGCCAGCCCCGGCACCTCGAAAGCTACGCCCGGATACTGCTGCCAAGGAAGAGGGCCGAGTGAGCCGCGAAGACTTCCTGGACGGTAATGGATTGTTAACCCATCCACCCCGATCATCAACGCTGACTAGCGTGGATAGATCATCCAGAAACTCACACATTGGGAGCCGTCGCTGATCTCAACCCGGCGACGGCCTTTTTTGTTGCGGTGAACATGGACTAGCGAGCTTTCACGAACGACAGTCTCACCATGATGTACGAGAGTGTTCGGGGGCTCTCGCTTCCGACGACGCTGCAAGGACCGTCGGAGACAAGCCCTGCTTTCAGGTGCGGGAAACGCGTGACTGGAAGGAGCATGCCGCCAATCTTGAAACCGAAATGCTCGGGCGAGGGATGTTCTTCGAGATCATCGATTGGTCAGAAGATCAGGGCAGTTGCCACTTTAACGTCGCCGACATTGCCCCTTATCGTAAGCGCTCAGCCGGGACCCTATTGAGGCAGGCTTGACGTTTTGCGGAATCGCCACGGCATGAGGTCTTCGATTCTGCTATGGGGATGGCCGTCGATGATCGCCTCGAGTGTTTCGGCGATGTAGGCAGCCGGGTTGACGTCGTTGAGCTTGCAGGTGGCAACGATCGACGCCAGCAAGGCCCAATTTTCAGCCCCAATTTCATGGCCCGCGAAGAGCGCATTTTTTCTGGTCAGGCAGACTGGCCGGATGGCGTTCTCGACAGGGTTCGTGTCGAGCTCGAGGCGCCCGTCTTCGAGGAAGCGGGTCAGCCCTTGCCAGTGATTGAGCGCGTAGCGGATGTCCTCGGCGAGCGTCGAACCGCTGGAGATCATAGAAAGCTGTTTCTCAAACCACGGCTTTAAAGCAGCGATGAGGGGCGACGAATGCTCCTTGCGGGCGGCCAGCCGCGTGTCCGGCGATGCACCGCGTACCATGGCTTCAATGGCGTAAAGCTGCGCGATGTGCCGAACGGCGGCCTCGGCGATCGGCGATTTGCTGTTACGGGCCAATTTAACGAAGCGCCGGCGCAAATGGCTCCAGCAATGCACGAGCGTCCATGGCCCTTGCGGTCGAGCGACTTCGGTCAGCCGGTCATAACCGTCATAGGCATCGCATTGCAGGAAGCGTCCGCCAAAGCCGTCCAGGAACTGCTCCGCGAAGGCACCGCTGCGACCGGGGGCATATCGGAACAGCACGATCGGCGGACTTGGGCCGCTGTGGCCGCGGTCGTCGGAGACGATCGCCCAGAAGTAGCCCTTCTTCGTTTGGCCTCGCCCGGGATCGAGCACCGGCGCCGTGGTTTCGTCCATGAACAGACGATCCGCCATGGCCAGGCGGCGGCGCATGTGGTCCGCGATGGGCTGAAGATGGAAGCAGGCGCGGCCGGACCAGTTGCCCAGTGTTGCCCGATCAAGCCGGATCCCCTGGCGCGCATAGATCTCGGCCTGACGGTAAAACGGCGTATGGTCGCCAAACTTGGAGACGATCACGTGCGCAATGGCCGCTTCGGTCGGCAGCCCGCTGGGCACGACGTGCTCCGGTGCGTGCGCCTGCACGACAGGGCCCGAGCAGCGGCGACAGATGTATTTCGGGCGGCGCGTGACCAACACCCGCCATTGCGCCGGGATCACGTCGAGGCGTTTGCTGACGTCCTCGCCGATCTTCGTCATGGCGCCGCAACCGCACGGACAGAGCGTGCTCGCAGGCTCGATGATCCGTTCCACCCGCGGCAAATGGGCAGGCAAGCAGCCGCGATTGCGATGAGAACCTTGATCCGGCACGCTCCGCGATCGGCCCTTGATCACAGCCTCGGCTCTCTCCTGCGCGGCGTCCAGGATGCCTTGCGCGATCTCTACGTCTTCCAGCGGTAAGTGATACTGATCTGGCCGCAGCTTCTCGGACTTCGCGCCGAACTTCTCGCGTCGCAATTCGCCGAGGATGACCTCCAGCCGACGCCGCGCTTCCTCCGACGCCGCCAGCGCCCCCTGATGCTCGCTCAACGCCGCCTGCGTTTGCGCCAAAAGCGCTTTGAGTTGTTCATTTTCGTCGCGCAGCGCCGCGATGCTCATGCGCTATTTCGAGCACATCGCCGCCGCACGTGCCACATTCAAAATAGCTGCCGAGTCATTCTGCCGCAGCTATCCAGCCGCCTGGGGACGTCGCGCTTCTTCCGGGCGGACCAACCTCCAATCCAGCCCCTCGAACAGGGCTGCGAACATCGCCGGCGATATGCGCATCACGCCGTCTGCAATCGTTGGCCAAACGAACCTGCAACCTTCGAGACGCTTGTGCACTAACACCAGGCCCGTTCGATCCCAGACCAAAATCTTGATCCGGTCCGCTCGTTTCGATCGGAACACGAAGGCTGCGCCGCTGAACGGGTCGAGACGAAGCATCTCCTGCACCTTCGCCGCAAGCCCATCGTGGCCACAGCGGAAGTCGATCGGCCGCGTCGCGATGTAAATCTTCAGATCGGCACCGGCCGCGATCATCGTGACGCTCGCACTGCGCGGATCACCCGGGACAGCTGCTCGCCATCTATGGCTGTGTCCGTCCGCAGCACGACATCACCGATCGAGATCTCAAGCTTGATCGCCGGAACGTGACGCTCCTTCAACGCGCTTTCCACGACCAGCGGTGCGAATGTCGACTGCGATACCTCGCACGGCGCCAACATGCCTCGCTGTCGAAAGCGTCGTCGCCAATCGTAAATCTGCCAGCGCGTCGCTCCGTGCTTGCGCGCCACCTCGGACACCTGGGCGCCGGGTAGCAGACTCTCGGCGACGATCCGGGCTCTCTCAGCTTCCGAACGCACGCGGCGCCCCGATGGCCCTTCAAGAACCTCCAGCCGGCTCACCGCCCCCGCCGATGAGCCGTCCAAATGGACGTCCTTTTTGCTGTCCAATCCCATCCCAAACCTCCGTCCAAGCCGGAGGCTTCTTCGCACAGCTATCCCGATCCCGAAGCAAGGGTTCCGGCTAAGCGCTTACCCCTTATCGCGCTTTAAGGAATTAGTTACGGCTCATTGCCAACCTGTAGCCATTGCAAATCGTCGCGGCGGCGACGCCAATATCGAAGTTCGATTGATCAAGACCTGCTCGGTTGGCAGTCTCTTCATGCGAGAGGCCGTTATGCTCAAGGGGTTCATGATTGCCGTTCTAGCGCTAATCTTTTTATCAATGTGCGATCAATACACATCCAATGGCCAATATACCGATGCGGTCATCATGATGGCCAAGCAGATTAGACACTCCTTTGGTGCCTAATTGCACCTGTCGTCGCCCAAGCGTGAGCATGATGAGCGAGACCGATATTCTTGACGTGCTAAACAACCATGAGTGTCCGGATTGCGGCGCAAATAAATTGCGATCCGCACTCCGCGTCGATATCGCCGAGCATCTGACCTGCAGCGAGTGCGAAGCTCGTTTCTACATTGCGCCACGTCGGCCATATGCCAAGGTGTTCATTCGTCAATAGCCAAGAGCCACGTCGTTCCAATGGATTCCGCCTTGGGTCATTAGGCAACCTGACCGGCGTGTTGATCACGCCCGCTCCACCCTCTAAAGCCGATGTCAGCGGCGCCGACTTGCACTTCCGCTTAGGGTCAAAATGCGAAGAACTCAACCCGAGTAAATCTAGTCCGCTGTGCCTTGCTGAGCGGACGTCAGCGAGCCGCGCCGTCACTTCGCTTTCGGGCCATATGCGGAAGCACTCCATCTCGACGAGACGCTCGAACCGCCTTTGCGGACTTCACACGAAAAAGGCAGTGGTCCTCTCAATCAGCCAAAAAGCTGCCACCGTACCGATCGCGTACGCTGCGAACACGTCGAGCCGGTTGACCGTCCGCTGAGCCAGGGCAGATCCGAGGCCTCGCGCCATTGCGGTGCGGAACAAGGCACCCACGGTCAGGACGGCGGCGACGAAAATCAACTGCCCGATCTCCACGCCGAGGTTGAATAGCAGCAGCGCAATAGGGATCGCATGTTGAGGTAATCCCACCTCCGTCAGTGCTCCAGCAAAGCCAAAACCATGTAAGAGCCCAAAGCTGAAGGCAACCAGCCACGGCAGGCGCGCGGTCAGACTTGGCTTTTCACCACGTGCATTCAGGATTTCGACCGAAACCAGCATGATGCTCAGGGCTATGGTCGCTTCCACGGGCGGACCCGGCACGTTCACGAAACCCAGCGTCGCCGCAGCGAGCGTAATGCTGTGCGCAATCGTGAAGGCCGTCACTGTGACGGCCACCCGGTGCCAGTCTCGAACGAGGATCACCAGCGCCAGCACAAATAGCAGGTGATCGAAGCCGAAAAGAATGTGTTCGACGCCGAGGCGCAGATAAGTGGCCGCCACCTCTCCAGCCCCGGCCACGGCTTGAACAATAAATGCTGTCTTGGTCGGAGAAAGCCTTTCGGTCTGGGTTGCGCCGGCAAGGCTTTCGACGCGAACCAGTACATCGGTCGACGTGGCCGACAGGCCCTCCAGTGACACCGCCTGCCCCGCAAGTCCACCTTCCCGCCGAATGCTGCGGCGTTCGACATATGCTCCGTCGCTAAACGACGCGCGAGGGGGCCCTACCTCCTGAGTGCCCTCGGGCAATTTGAGGTAAACCGCGAGCCGCAAGTTCTCGCCCCGCGCGGGAATCTTGAAAAGCACATTATAAGCGCCAGGGCCCGTCTCGCGCAGTTGAAGATAGCCCGGCCGCAGTTCATCTGATGAAGCGGACTGCGCGAGCAGCATTGCCATGATGGCAAAGAACAAGCGCAAACGATTCATGGACTGGCAGCCCCCGCCGCCTTTGCTCGAGGCACCTCCACCACGATTTCGTAGCGGTCACGTAGTGAGACGTACAAGTTCTGTTTCCCCTCCAGGCGGCGCGCGTTCGCCCACTCTCGGCGGACGGATGGCCGAACATCATCGAGCGCCGGCAGGTTTCCCGAAACGCGTTCGCTGATGAAGACGAAATGCTGCCCGAAGCTGGAAGAAATCGGTCCCTGCCATCGGCCCTTTTCCATGGTGGATATCTGTTTCGCGAAGCTCTCACCAAATATGCTTGTTACCTTGCTCGGCGAGACGCCGCGAAACTCTTCGCCAAGCGGGAACGGATCGCCGAGTCCCGTCGCGTCCACATCTCCGTCGGCCGCAAGAATACTCGCAATCTCTTTGCTATCGCTCTCGATGGTATTCGCGCGCCGCGTGGCACTCACGAATACCTGATGGAATGTAAGTTGATCCTCGGTTCTGAAGCGCTCCGGATTAGACGCCAGATAGGCCGTGAGCTGCTCGTCACTAGGCTCGGGTCCAGACATGTCATCGGCGAGAAATTCCATCTTCTGTCGCACGCGGCGGCGAATGATGACGTCGTCGCGGTCCAGGCCGGCCGCTCTGCCCTCGCGGTAGAACACCTCATCGCGAATGTAGTCCTCGATCAGGCCTTGTAGTTCCTGCTCGTTGGGCTGCCGCCGCCACGTCCGCGCAAATCCGTCGCCGAGATTGGCGATGCGTGAGGCGGATACCACTATTTTTTCGGGCACATCCGCGCTTCGCTTGCCGGCAAGCCCGTAGAGCGCGAACAGCACTGCACCGAGCGCGAGGAACTGGAGTAACGGTTCTCGCAGTAGCCGAACGCTCAAGGCGTGTACCAGATCGGTGACGTATAGGCGCGTTCGGTCGTCGTCATCGTGACTTCTGCCGGCAGCTTGATGCCGAAATATTTGGCGTCATAGGCCGTCCAGCGCGGCGTCGGTATTTCGATCACGCGTACATAGTAGAATGCCCGCAAGGATGGATCGAAGTCGGGATCTTTCCAGACCGTGATCATCTCGCCCGCGCCGATCGTGTTGGTCCACGTCGCGTTTGCGACATCGACAGTGCTGCCGATGGATGTCCTGCTGCGGCCGTCGGGGCCGATCGTGCGACCGCCGGACACTGCAACGTCGTAAACTCGCTCCTGCGCCTGGTCGTCCTTTCCGACCCAACCCTTGATGACTTGGATGCGGTCCAGATTAGCGCCGATCGGATCCTTCAATGCCGCGACAAGGAAGGAAGGCGACTTTCCGGTCGGCGCGGTGTTCAGGTCTCCGCCCATCGGCACGCCTTTGGTGTAGCCAACACGCGCGGGCATGCGGCTGTTTGCGTCGGCAGCCTCAAATTCCCAGCCGCCGAAGAAGCGAACGACCATGCGTGGACCAGTGGTGGCATAGGTTTCGCGCCGCTTCATCGCGTCGAAAATCGCTTCGCGGGTATTTTCCGTGGCCCATACCGCAGCGTAGCCAGATGCAGTCGTCTCCCAGCCCATGATGACGGCTTTGTCAGTCTTGACGAAAGGATGCATCGCGCGGTCGGCACTGGGTTCGGCAGAAGATGTCTTGCCGAAGAAATTGTCCTCCTCGACCGCTGCGAGCCCGGTATGCGCGTCGGTACTGCCGACGAGACCGAACTTATAGGGATTTACGCCAAGCTCGGCTTCCATCTTGAGCCCGTTCTTGAATGCCGAACGGACATACTCGAACTCTAGCATTTCAGGCTTCTTCAGCTCAGTCAGGTCGAGGTTACCCTTGTCCCAGCGCTCGAAATTGGCGAACTCGTCGTTCGGCGAAAGAAATGGATGGGTCTCGCCATCGCCTTTGATCTGCGTCGCCTCGTAAAGCGGCTCCCACCTCATACGGTTCTCGGCATATTCGCGATCGATGCGCTTTCCATTGAACGACTCGATGATTGGAAACATCCGGCCGTTGCTCAAATTTCCATTGTGCGCCAGCGCTAGAATCTCGGCGCCAGTTTTTTCCTCGACCATCGCCATCCATTTCCAGAGATCGCGAGGATTTGGGCTGCCCAGCGGCGGCAGCGTGGTGAAAGGCTCGACGAGACCGGCCTTTGCTCCGTTGTCGCGCCAAATGATATTGCGATGAAGATTGTTGCCGCCCGCGTTCGAGGTCCACTCATAGCCGATGAAAGCAGTGAAGCGGCCAGGTTCATTGGCTTCTTCCGCGGCCTTGATTGTCTCGCGCCAGGCGCCGCGATAGGCCGGCGTCCCTGGCGTGGGGAATCCCTTGGGCATCTGGCCCTTGCCGAAGCTGGTGACGATATCGAGGGCGGCTTGCGCACCCTTTCCTGAATTGATCTCGTCGTACCATTTCCGGCCCTGCGGGGTTGCCAGCAGGCCGGGATCGCCGCCGACCAGTTGCGGGAAAAAACCCATGCCGTCCGAATGATCCGCGACGACCATGAAATCCAGGGGACGCGACAGTTTGGCGCGTTGCCCGCCGGAGGCGATCACTTCCTCCCCCTTGGCGAAGCGATACGCGTCCTTTGGACCGAGCCGAGCGCCGAACGCACCCGCGTCTAACGAGAAGGCGGTGTGTGTATGCGTGTCGCCAAAAAATGGCCGGGTCGGAAAATTGCGGCCCGCATACGGGGAATATGGCGGCTTGGCCGGAAACGCCTTATCGGCCGTCTCCTTGTCGAGCGTGCCGATGTCCGTGGTTTGATCTTCGGCGGCAACCGCCGTGACAGACACACATGCCGCACAAAAACCGGCGAGCGCAGCTGCGACAATGCAAGGGAAACGGATCATGGTCAGGCCCCTGTCAAAGGTCAATGCTGGCCTTGCTTGGGCCCAGCGTTACTGCTCGACTGGTGTGCCAGCCGGGACATGAGCGCCTAACGCAGTCCACTGATCGTAGGTCTGGAACTTCACGCCGAGCATATCGTAAGAGACCCGCAGGTAACCGTCGCTGCCGCGCAGCACCGCGCTGGGCATCATCGTCTGCACTTCCTGCGCCATCACGCCGACATAGGTTTTGTTGCCGCCATTGTAGGTGAAGCGGTAGAAGCCGAGGCCATTTTCGAGGTGGCCGAGAAGGACAATGTCGTGCTTGAGCATCATGTCCGATCGCCGGACGACACGCCGGGTGGTCCGCCGTGCAACACCGCGCACACCGACCACCGGCGCAACGACGGGCGCGACAACAGGTCGAACGACGCAGCCGGCGCGGTAGACACCGGCGGCACAATAGACAACAGCATTTGCCTCAGGTGCCTGGACAGTCATGGTTGCGCAGAAGGCGGTAATGCCGAGCACGGTGAAGATCATCGAGCGCATCATTGTCTCCTTCGTTCTATTGTTGACTGGGAAGCTTCCCGCACAATAGGATCAGATTATGGTCCGGCGAGCAATTGTCCTTAGAAGAGCACCTGCCGCGCTAAGTTCAATTCGACACCTCCGTGCTTGACGTGCCGACTGGGGCCCTGCCAGCAATGGCCAGGATCATGGGTGCTTGTGTCCACCCCCTATGCGAGGGCATTTTCCCAAAAGAGAACAAGCGACGCAGCGCAATAATTTTCCGACGAATTGGCGAAGGTAAGCATGTTTGTTGCGGCAGTCGCGTTCGTGTTTATGTTCGGCGGAGCCTTAGTAGGAATCTTCCTGCGCAAGGCCTTCCCCGAGCACCATCTGAATTCCGACACAAGGGATGTCGTCAGGGTAGGAACCGGGTTGATTGCGACGCTGTCGGCCCTCGTTCTTGGCCTTCTCATCGCCTCCGCGCAGAGCGCGCTGCAAACGCAGAGCAATCAGATCAAGCAAATGACCGCCAACGTCATTTTGCTTGACAACATGCTCATGCTTTCAGGTGCCGATGCACAGCCACTACGCGCTTTGCTACGAAGTGGCGTGCAGAGTCTCGTGGATCGAATTTGGCGCGAACAAGATGACGCTTCGGCAAAAGCTGCGCCGTTCAAAGCCACAGCCCAGGCCGACCTCTTCTTCGACAGGTTGCTCCAGCTCACCCCGCACAATGACACTGAACGTATTACGCAGACCAAGGCCATTCAGCTCGGCATCGATTTGGCGCAAACGCGGGTCCTTTTTGCACAATCATCTTATTCTATCCCAAGGCCGTTCGAAGGCGTACTTGTTTTCTGGCTCACGGCCATCTTCGTCAGCTTCGGGTTGTTTGCGCGCCCGAACTTGATCATCGTGGCGACGTTGTTCGTCTGTGCGCTGTCAGCATCAACCGCAATCTTTCTCATAGCCGAGTTGAGCCATCCCTTTACTGGTGTCATGGCAATCTCGAACGAACCGTTGCTGAACGCGTTGGCGCCACTGGATCGGTAGGCTAGGGGCACAACGACTTCCGCTTCGGGTCAAAAGCGAAGAACTCAAGCTGAGCAAATCTAGTCCGCTGTGCCTCACTGAGCGGACTTTAATGAAGTGCGCCGCTACTTCGATGGGCCAGGGCACAACAGCGGAAATGGCATCTTTGGCTATTGTGCCACTCACCAGGAAGTGGGCACAGACAATGCGTCGCCGAGAGCCCTCAGCAGATCCCTAAATGTCAGCCTCGGTCGAGGCTTTACAGATGGGACACTCGTACGACTTGAGGGACCATCTTTCCGCTCTGGAGCGACTTCCTCAGTCATGTTGGATCTCAATTTCGGTCAATCAGCAGTGGTGCTCGGCATCTTTCCGTAGGATATGGGACCAAACCCTCCTATGTCCAAAAGAGATGATCACGACAGTGTCATGCTGCATCGCGACGGTGCGGCGCTTGTTGCGCCAGTCGTCTTGTTCGAGGGGCGCTGCGGGTCAAAGGCTGCCCTCAGCGACCGGGGACGACCTCGGTCGGCTTACCGCCGACCGCCAGACTGCCGCAGGAGAAGAGCCGTCGGAAACGGTGCAACTGACCAAGACGCGGCTTAAGGAAAAGCTGGCGAAGCTCGAAGAAGAAGTGAAGCGACTGGCCGCGATTGAAAAGGCATTGCTCGCCTCGCCCGACAAGCAGATATCGCTGACCGATCCCGATTGCCGCTCGATGGCAACGAGCGGGCGAGGCTCAGGCATGGTCGCCTACAACGTACAAAGTGCAGTGGACACCACGAACCATCTGATTGTCGCGCATGAGGTCACCAACGTCGGCGCCGATAGATCGCAACTGGCGACGATGGCGCAGGCGGCGAAGGCCGCGCTGCGCAGCGACAATTTGGACGTCGTTGCCGATCGGGGCTACTTCAAAGGTGAGCAAATCCTGGCATGCGAACAGGCCGTGGTCGCGGTGACGCTACCCAAGCCGCAGACTTCGGGAGCCAAGTCGGCAGGCCGCTTTGGGAAACCTGATTTTGTCTATTTGGCCAAGGACGACGTCTATCGCTGCCCGGCCGGCGAGAAGCTGGCGCACCACTTCACCGCGGATGAAGATGGCCAGAAAATGCGGATTTACTTGACGAAGGCGTGCCGCACATGCCCGCTCAAGGATCAGTGCACGACGTCCAACGAGCGCCGCATCAAACGCTGGGAACACGAACACGTCGTCGAGGCCGCGCAGACCCGGCTCGATCAGAACCCGCAAGCCATGCGTGTACGCCGCCAAACCGTCGAGCATCCGTTCGCCACACTGAAGATGCGAATGGGTGCAACACACTTTCTAATGAAGCGGTTGCCCAATGTCGCGACCGAAATGGCGCTGAACGTACTCAGCTACAATCTCACGCGTGTGCTGAACATCCTCGGCGTCGAGCCATTGCTGGCGGCCATGCGAGCGTGAGGCGCGGGCAGCGGGCTCAATGGCGACACTGATGGCCGCCCTCAGTTGCATGGAGGTGATGCGGCCGCGTTTTTACACGGCCTGAGTCAACAACGCGGACGTTCTTCGTCGGCCGCCTGCAGGATGGGCGGTGCTGTAAAGCCTCATAGGCGGGCTTCTGAAGCTGGCAACGATAACTGCTCACGGCGAATTAGATGCGGACACACTGTGAATTGGCTCACATCGCAGCCGCCGATTTTTGCCTATCCTAAGTATGTACCCTTTCTGAGCGACACTCTCGTAGACCGGGGTCCGTTATGTGGAGGAGTAGTGCATGCAATCCGCTGGCCGGCGGCGCCCGCACGCATAGCCTGGCGGAGGTGCTAAATGATGAGTTCGACTCGCTGCATGGCACTACGGATCGCGAAAGGCCCTCTGGTCCCCCTAAACAACAGCAACCTCTAGCAGATCCTAGTCTCGCTGAGCTCGGCCCCTCATCGTCTCAGCCGCCCGTCGATGTTGACGAGGCGGAGAAATTGAGCGCGCTTTGGAATAAAATACACGAACTCTCAGGTGACGGGCGGACGGCCCTATGCCTCTCGGGAGGTGGTGTGAGGAGTGCCGCGTTTAATTTGGGCGTACTACAAGGTTTGGCTCGACTAGGTCTACTAAACCGCTTTCACTACCTCTCGACCGTTTCAGGCGGTGGCTACATCGGGTGTTGGCTGACTGCTTGGCGACGACGAGCTGCGAACGGAATTGTTGATGTAGTACGTGGCCTCGCTTGGCCGGACCCCGTTCAAGATGCGCAGGTTTCCTTGCAGGTCCCGAGTGCGATCAGTAATCTACGCTGCTTCAGCAAATATTTAACCCCGTCGGCAGGGCTTCTATCTCCCGATACATGGACCTCTATCGTAACCATCGGCCGAAACCTGCTTCTGAACCATGTTATTCTAGTGCCGCTGATCGCAGCCCTCCTCGTAATCGCAAAACTGATAGAGGTGATTGGCAATGAGCAATCCATACCGATCTGGAAGACGTGGATTAAGTACTTAGGCTACACTCCCTTGGAAGGATCGGCGACGGCTGAGTACATCGGAAGTTTTCTGCTGCCTGGCATCTTTGCATGCCTAGGCTGGATCTCTCTTTCGATCACACGTCCCTCGTGGCGGACAGACAAGACCGGCCGCGGGGTGGACTTCCAGAAAAGTGACCGCGAAGACCAGTTATTGTTCTCGTGGGCTGGCATAGTACTCATCGTCGTCGCGGCATTGTTGTTTGGCTTGATCGTGTCAAACGGTTATCCACCATCTCAAACTTTCGATGCGGCTTGGACTTGGCACCACTTCATTGCTTTTCCTATTGGTGGAGGGCTTGGGGCGCTCGTTGGATTTCTCTTGGCTCTGGCTGTGTCACTCGCTCGCAATAATTGCGTCGCGGAAACAAGAGATCCGTCGGTCACAACCAATTGTCACCAACGACAGTCGAAGCTTGAGTCGATAACGGTTCCAAAATCAGGCTTGCTCGCTGTCTCGCTCTTCGCAACGGCAGCCATGGTCGCCGGTTCGGTCGGCGGGTGTGTGCTCGGCGCAGGTGAGGAAGTTGCTGAAATGCTGCCTGCTATTCTACCTAGCAAGCCTTTTTGCAATGCCCTTATTCTGTCTGTCGCACCATTTTGGTTCGTGATCAGTTACAACGTGGGAGAAGCTGCCTATCTCGGCCTGACTGTCCGCAAGCCCGGTGCAAACGTGGAATGGAATGACAAATGGGGCGAGCAGGAGAGAGAATGGGTTGCACGAACGGTTGGTTGGATCACGCTGCTCGGCCTCAGCACCAGCGTGATTTTGCTCACGTCTCTGTTCGGCGCCTATCTCCTAGAGGTGTTGATCAGTCACTTTGACTGGAAGGGGCCCCTTGGTCTTTTTCTAGTCGGCGTACTGTCGGGCGTCGCTTCCATCGGCCTGGCCGCCAGCCCGCTCAGCACTCATTCTGGAACTACGCCGCATGGAACCCGCCTGCCGGTCCGAAAGATCCTTGTGATCGCCACCCCGGTCTTCGCAGCGCTTCTTGCATCCTTGATCTCGATAGGAATCGACATCGTCCTTTTCAAGCAGCCTCTACTGAAAGCTTTGGATCTTCCGGACCCACTAGGTTTGTTAGATCCAACCGGCAAACTTGCACCACTCTGGTTAATTCTGGTGTTCGGCGGATTGATTGCCTTCAGCGGTGGCGCGGCTCGCTTTGTAAACATCAATCGATTTTCGCTATACGACTTCTATCGAATGCGCCTCACTCGTGAGTTTCTCGGCGCATCGAACGCGGACCGCAATCCCGACGCCTGGTCCGGCTTTGATCCGGCTGATGACATCCCATTGGCCGACCTTTGGCCGCCGAAAAATGATCACGAGAAAGTCCTTTATCCAGTGATCAATGTCACCCTCAACATGGCCGCGACGAAGCGGTTGGAGTGGCAGGAACGCAAGGCGGTTTCCTTTGTATTCACACCAGACTACTGCGGAAGCGGCGCGACGCGAAATCTTGGTTTCCGAAAGACAAAAGATTACGCTAGCGGAATAAAGTTAGGGTGGGCAATGAGCATTTCGGGTGCAGCGGTTTCGCCTAATTCCGGATACTCGACTCTTCCAGGTCTTGCTCTGCTTATGACACTCTTCAACCTTCGTCTCGGTGTCTGGTCGGGCAACCCGGGCGAGACCGGTGAAAGAACCAGCAGACTCCGAGGCCCCCGTTTCGCTTTGCAACCGCTCGTCATCGAAGCACTAGCGCTGACTAGTGATCGCTCGAAATATGTCTACCTCTCGGATGGGGGACACTTCGATAATCTTGGGTTATACGAGATGCTCAGACGGCGATGCCGCTTTATTGTAGTTAGCGATGTCACCTCTGACCCTACCTATGTCTATGCTGACCTTGGAAGCGTGATGCGGAGGGCTGCTATCGATTTCGGCATTCGCATCAGATTTGAACACCTCGACATGATGGGCCGCACCGAAACGGCAGTGAAAGGCGCGTACAGCGGTTTTGCAACCATCGAATATCCCGAGATGCAACCAAATGGACAACGGCATCAAGGCTATTTGCTCTACATAAAGTCCTATTGTGGGGGTTTAAGCGAGCCAGCCGATGTTCGGACCTACTATCATATGAACCCTGCATTTCCCCATGACACTACGCTCGATCAATTTTTCGGTGAGGCGCAGTTTGAGAGCTACCGCGCGCTTGGTTGTTACACGGTAATGGAGCTAGCGCGCTGCGCAGGATTTGATGTGGCTCAGCGGAGAGCAACGCCCGCAGACCTGTCTACCCTTGTCAAGAGTGCCCAAAGGTGGCTCCAAGGAGGGGCCAAGCCTATTAGGCCCTCGCCCGGGTCTTTCCGCCCTACAAAGTTTAGTCGGCGGCACACCGGGCAACGCGCCCGGTCTAGTCAGTCGCGGGAGATTTCCTAACTCCGGGCTTCACAAGCTAATGCTGCGAAGGCTCCAATGCGAAGAAGCGCTTCTTCGAAAATCTTAGCTTGCCTTCTCGGGCCTTCCCTAAGGGGTCAGTCTTGTACTCTTTTTGTTCTTGTTGGCAATTTAGTTCGGTCTCTGCCTCCGTCAATTTTTTAGAGCGAGGGCTGAACTAGGGGCCGTCGAAAGGTTCTTGGTTGTTCAGTAAAACGAGGGAGAACTGAAAATGGCATTCGGTACCACTGCTCAAATGATCGATATGCTTGTGTGTCACAACGAAGGTGTATCAGCGAACGGCGCATCACGGAAATCAGCAACTGCGACCCCAGCGGAATTAAGAAGGATTGTGAATGGCTGGCCAACCAGGGATACATCGAGTTGATTGGTGGCGAAGGCCCAAACCGCAGGTATAAATCGCTTCAGAGATAGGATGAATAGTTCGAGTAGATCCTCTCAGTTGGCGGCCTACTCGATTCCAAACTTCAGATGTTCAACAAGTTACGATACTAGAAGCCAAGGGCGTTCCCTTCTTCCGTCCGTACAAACGAAGAGCGACAAGCCATCCGCCGTCGATATGGTGCACTTGGGAGTCATGATGGGAGAACAGTCGTGCCGCTAACTCTAAACTTTGACTGGGAGGAGGCTCCAGGGCGAAAGACTTTAAGCGCCCCAACAAAGCTTCGTCCCGCCAGCGATTTCACAGACGCGCCCGCTGGACAAACAGCACGGCAATCCGCGTTCTACCGCAACTTGGTGCGGCTAGCTGAACAGACACAAAACAAAACACTTCCGATTCAATTTCTTACATTAGACGGCACGGCCAAGCGAATGGATTACGGCTGCGTGAAGATCGCCGAACGCGCTGGGTT
This sequence comes from Bradyrhizobium sp. AZCC 2230, assembly GCF_036924495.1. NCBI lineage: Bacteria > Pseudomonadati > Pseudomonadota > Alphaproteobacteria > Hyphomicrobiales > Nitrobacteraceae > Bradyrhizobium > Bradyrhizobium sp. AZCC 2230. The sequence goes on from NZ_JAZHRS010000001.1 coordinate 5,527,798, forward strand.
TATAGAGCCGCTTACGAATTCGCCTCTTGGGGTAGTTGAAACAGTAACAGTGATTTGGAATCCAACGGCCTAACGACGATCCCGCCGTTCCTTTGCGACAGCGCACGTTGCAACTCGCAAGATTTTGCGTTTGGCCGTGAACTTGCGGATGACTTGAAGGCGAGACTCAATCGCTGAGTCGGCAGTTACTGACGCAAGTCGCTGCGGGGCGAGTGCATAGCTGAGCCGCTCTGGTAACTTTGCAATCGCGTTGATTGGAAATCTGGGCTTTCCCCAATTCCGCACGGATTCAGGACCCTCTAAGGATCGTTAAAAGCGACTTAACACCATATTACAATCTATAGTCGTGCCGCCTTGAAGCAATTCTGTAAATCAGCATTTTCGGCTCAAGAGACCGAAAACTCTCCAGAATTCAATAAGTTAGCTGAATTATAGGCTTGACTGAAGCCAACTTCAATGATAAACTGCGTCATAGTGGCGTTGGCGTGAACATTGAAATTGCGCGAAGCCGATGGCCGCTCACAGATACGTCAACATTTTAAGCGAGCGGCCCCGTAAACCGCCTGTGTTGGCCTAGGAATGGGGAATGCGCGGACCATCCTTCGACGGCCCCGCCAATCAACAAATCACCCCGCGACACGAGTAGCCCCCGGACATTTCGAGCCCTTCGACCGCGCCTTGGTGCTGGTGGATACGATCTGCCGTCTGGCCGGTGCGAACAACCTGATCGGGTCGGAGACGAGTCGGCTTCAGCAAGCAATTGTAGATCGCGATACGCCCTATCTGTTCGAGCATCTGGTGGGATCGTTCTCGCTGCAGGGTATCAGCGACCGTGCCGCCCTGACCTACATGGAAAACCACGACCGGCCCTCTTGGCGGGATCTACAGTGCTGATTCCGCTCGATGTCGCCCACCTTTCCGGAATGATCTCGCCCACCGTTCCGATTTGATGTCGCCCACCATTCCGAGATGATCTCGCCCACCATTCCGGGATGATGTCGCCCGGGGTGACGAGGCCTCTTCTGGCTCCGATACGGTCCCGCCTTTCGGCTTTGCGAAGGGGGACCTGGATGCCGACGGAGAGGCTTGCGATGCGCCACGTGCGCGAAGTGATCAGATTGAAGTCGGCTGGGATGCCGACCCGCGAGATTGCGCGGCGGTTGGGGACGGCGCCTTCGACGGTGCGGTTGACGATCCGCCGGTTCGAGGCGGCGGGGCTGACCTGGCCGTTGCCAGACGACGTCACCGACACGGTGCTGGAGGCCCGGCTGTTCGCCAGCGCCGGAGCCGGTCCGGGCACCCGGCGGGGCCATCGGCGGCAGGCCGAGCCGGACTGGGCGGCGGTGCATCGCGAGCTCAAGCGCAAGCACGTGACGCTGTCGATTGTGTGGGAGGAGTACATCGCGGGCGAACCCGGCGGGTATCGCTATTCGCGGTTCTGCGAGCTCTACCGGGCCTGGGAAGGCCGGCTGTCGGTGACGATGCGCCAGTCGCATGCGGCCGGCGACAAGCTGTTCGTCGACTATGCCGGCGACGGCGTGCCGGTGGTGATCGACCGGTTCACCGGCGAACGGCGCACCGCGCAGATCTTCGTCGCAGTGCTCGGCGCATCGAGCTTCACCTACGCGCAGGCGACCTGGACGCAGGGCCTCGCCGACTGGATCAGCGGGCACGTCGGCGCCTTCGAGGCGATCGGCGGCGTGCCGGCACTGCTGGTGCCGGACAACACCAAGGTCGCGGTGATCAAGGCCTGCCTCTACGATCCGCAGATCAACCGCAGCTACGCCGATATGGCGGCGCATTACGGCACCGCCATTCTGCCGGCGAGGCCGCGACGGCCACGGGACAAGGCCAAGGTCGAGCAGGCGGTCCTCATGGTCGAGCGCTGGCTGCTCGGACGGCTGCGCCACCGGATCTTCCACAGCCTCGCCGAGGTCAACGCGGCGATCGCCGAGTTAATGACCCGGCTCAACGAGGAGCGGCCGATCCGGCGGCTCGGCGTCACTCGCCGCAAGCTGCTGGAGGAGATCGACCGGCCGGCACTCCAGGCCTTGCCGGAGAGCCCTTACGTGTTCGCTGAGTGGCGGATCTGCCGGGTCAGCATCGATTATCACGTCGAGATCGAGGCGCATTATTACAGCGTTCCGCATCGCTTCGTCCGCGCCGAGGTCGAGGTGCGCTTCACGGCCCGCACCGTCGAGATATTCCACAAGGGTGAGCGGATCGCCGCGCATCAGCGCATGAGCGGCAACCACAAGCACACGACCGTGCCGGAGCACATGGCATCCAGTCATCGGCGCTACGCCGGCTGGACCATCGAGCGCATCCGCAAGGACGCAGCCTCGATCGGGCCGGCGACCGCGGCGCTGTGCGACCTGATCCTCGACGAGCGCGCGCATCCGGAACAGGGCTTCCGCGCCTGTCTCGGCATCATCCGGCTCGCCCGATCCTACGGGCACGAGCGGCTCGATGCCGCCGCCATGCGGGCGATCGATATCGGCGCGCGCACCTACGGCTCGGTCAAATCGATCCTCGCCAACAATCTCGATCGGCGTCCTTCACCCAAGCGCTCCGCGGACGACGCGCCGATCCTTCATCCCAACATCCGCGGGCCGCGCTACTACAATTAGGAGATCTCATCTTGCTTACCCATCCGACCCTCGATCAGCTCCACGCGCTCGGCCTTCACGGCATGGCCAAGGCCTTCGCCGACATCGAAGCCGGCGGCGACGCCGCAAGCCTCGGCCACGCCGAATGGCTCGCGCTCCTGCTCGAACGCGAAGCGTCATTGCGACGCGACAAGCGGCTGTCGAAGCGGCTGCAATACGCCAAGCTGCGCCAGGAGGCCTGCGTCGAAGACATCGACTACCGCACTCCACGCGGCCTCGACCGCAGCCTGCTGACGATGCTGGTCGAAGGCCGCTGGATCGATGACCACGCCAACCTGCTGATCTGCGGGCCCTCCGGCGTCGGCAAAAGCTGGCTCGCCTCAGCGCTCGGCAACAAGGCCTGCCGCGACAATCGCTCCGTGCTCTATCAGCGCGTCCCGCGACTGTTCAGCGATCTGGCCTTGGCGCGCGGTGACGGCCGCCACCCCCGCCTGCTGCGCGCGCTCGGCCGCGTCGATCTCCTCATCCTCGACGACTGGGGCCTCGAGCCGCTCGACGCCGCGGCCCGCCACGACCTCCTGGAGATCCTCGAGGACCGCTACGGCCACCGCTCCACCATCGTCACCAGCCAGCTTCCCGTCGATCAATGGCACGCGCTAATCGGCGACCCCACCTACGCCGACGCCGTTCTCGACCGCCTGGTCCATAACGCCCACCGGATCGATCTCAATGGCGAGAGCCTGCGGCGAACCCGTAAGCCCGGCCGAAAGGCCTGAGCCCGTGGCCCTGTGGACATGCCGCTGCGCTTGGACAACGCGAAGGGCGTTGCCCACATGCCCACAGCAGGAGCAGCAAAAAACAAGTCCTTCGAGCCGCGATTCAAGATTGACCACGCGGCTTCGCCGATGCCAGAAACCAGACAGCCAGAACGCCTCGCGCCCCGGGCGACATCAAATCGGAATGGTGGGCGAGATCATCTCGGAATCCTGGGCGAGATCAAATCGGTACACCCGGGCGAGATCATCGGAATCCGCAACTACAGCAAGCGACCAGCCGACCACCAGCCTGCCCCAAGCTCCGCAGTTACTGGACCTTCTGCGGGTGCGGATATCGGAAAGCCGCTCGGACCTGCGCTGAGGCTGCAGCTCTTGCGAAATGTTCGGTACCTCGCGCTACCCTTCGCAATGGGCGCCTAAATCAGATGACATATTCACTGTTCTTTTTCATCCGCGATGTCACGGATGGAAATCTCGTTGGCTGGATAGATCGGTCGCTTGCTCGGGCAAGTGTGGGGACAGCGCAGAATCGCGCCTATCGAATGCGGCATGCTTTGATCGAGCCGCTTCGCAATATCTATGGCGTGTCCGACAAGGTGCTCAACATGACTCTGGCCGACGTATTGTTGGCAGCTCTGGCAAGCAAGCCCCTCTGGAGGGAGACCGGCTCAGGCATGATCGCCATCGATACGCTGGTGCATAACTTTCTTCACCGAACGGGTATCACTCGTCGTCTGGGCGGCGAGCACACCTATGGAGGTTCCTGCTATTCAGTCGGCGGATGCGCCGACATTGTTAGACGAATTGCACGACGGATTGATGCCAGGCAATTCAATCCAAACTACCCGCAGCACTTTCCAAGATTTGTCCAGCACGCGATCTGGCGATATTCCGCCCAGTCCGAATTGAACGTCTGCAACGGCAACAACATCGACGATGGATTGCGATGCCAAAATGGGAATTGCGCATTGTTTCGACGCTGCGACCGCTCGCCTCTCCGCGACTGACGATTTACAGTGGCACCTCGTAGGCTCAACCAGCACGGCTGGCCGCCAATTGGTAGTTGGCTGGCTAACATTAGAGGAAAGCATTCATGCAGACAGAAATAATTCTGCCTCGTCTATACGAAAGGGATATCGATGTTCTGCTTCAGGAGGAATTGATATTCAACGAAGCAGTCTGCAACGTTTTTTCGAACGCTTTGGGCTTAGACGCTCCGCTGCGAATCAGTGAGTGTTCATTGTCCGTCGTGGACGGAACTGGCGAAACGGACTTGTTTGCGCGCTTTCAGGTCGCAGACAAGAGTGGCCTTCTTTTAGTTGAAAACAAGATCGATGCGGCATTCCAGCCGACCCAGCCCGAACGATATAAGGCGCGGGCGAACCAGATGGCAACTAACGGCCAGGCGGCACATTGCGTCTTGATTGCTCCAGCGAGATACATGGATGGCAATGCAGCGGCGGTGCACTTTGATGCGTGCGTCACTTATGAGGATGTCGCGCAGGCCATCCATGCCCAGGGCACGGAGCGAGGCAAACACCGAGCGGCGCTCCTGCTTCGAGCTGTGCAGCAGTCCAAAAGTTCCTACATGGTCATTCCCGCACCTAAAGTCACGACCATGTGGGAGCGGATCTATGAGATCGCTCGAACCGAATTCCCGGCGCTAAAGATGAAGGCACCAACCGAAAAAGGTGAGCAGTCGTGGTGGGTGATCTTTAAAGGAACTCTGCCGCCACGCATCACCGTTGATTGGAAAGTTAAAAATGGGTTTGTGGACTTATCATTCTGGAATGGCTCGCCACACAAGCCTACCACGCCTTCTGTGATGCCGCCTGGAGCATCGTTCGTGACCAGTGGTACGACTACGATGTTTCGCTCAATTGTTGAGAAGCCCTCCAAGGACTGGGTCGAGCTAACAGATCCTCAAATCCGCAAAGCACTAGCGGTTGCCGAAGCCATGATGAATTTCCACAGTACGCATGCGCCTGCGTTCGAACCAGCCCCGGCGAACATAAACCCCGTCTCGACCGAGAGGTCGTTATGAGGCCCGTCTATTTCCGCTAACTGGGAATAGGCAACAGCGCTCCGTAGGAGCACGGAAACCAAGAGGCCCCTTTGGGGCCTCTTTTGATTCTAGGAGGAAAGAAGATGTCAAGGAAGCCCACCAAATCGAAAACGCCGATGCATGCAAAGTCAAAAACGCCGCGTCCTCAAACCCGAACAGTCGTTATGTTCGGTTTGGATAAGGAACGAAAGCCACACGCAGCGCGCTTCTCAGGAGAGAGTGATGCGCTGTTGTCCAAAGCAGCGGCCACGATGGGTATGCGGCTCGCGGTGCCGATCTCGAAAAAGCACTTCGAAGTCGTGAGCAAACTGCCCGCCGGGAAGATCAACGCGACCGGCAACGGCCTTGTGCCGAGTGTTGATCAGAAGCTTTATGACCAAATCAATTCGCTAGTCGGCGGCGAGACTGGCGCGATCTCTCCATCGCTGCCCAAGTCATGGACGGAACTTGCACCTGGCCATCTTGTCCTTGCCCAAGACGGTGTAGAGGACGGGTGGTGGGAGGCGACGATCACGAAGAGAAGCGCGGACGCCTTGACGCTGCGATGGCGCGACTATCCTGGCCAGTCCGAGTTTATACGGCCAATTGGCGCGGTCGCGCTGCTGAAGCCTCAATAGTGCTACTCCTGCTTCTCCTTTCCTAGCTGACACCAACTAGCCAGAGGCCCTCGAAAGGCACAAACGCCTGCTTGCCTGAGCCAGCCCGCCTGCCCCCTCTTCCCTAACCTGCTGAACCATCGGAGACTCAAAATGACCGCAAACACGGATCGCATTCGCGCGCTCAATGATGACCTGCGACGTAATCTAAGTGAAGGTCGCGCCTACATGACGCCCGGCGTCGCGGCCCTCGGGCCGGAACTGCTAGATCGCGTCGTCAAGGCGCTCGCAGCTTTCGACGATTTTCACCACGCCAACGACCCTTGGGCAGAACATGACGCTGGCATGTTCAAGATCGAAGGCCACCGGCTGTTTTTCAAAATCGATTATTACGACAGGTCACTTACTTATCAATCGCCCGATCCAGCCGATCCGAGCGTCACGGAGCGAGTGATTACGCTCATGCTGCCGGAAGAGTACTAGCATAAAGTGGCCTCGCCATCGGCGAGTTCGGGCTCCTGCCCATTGGTTGAACGCCTCGCGGGTGCGTGGTGGAGGGCAATGCCAGTTCGAGCCGCTCGCTTCTTTCTTTGTTGCGGTCGGCTTTGCGGGTGAATAACGTCAACTCTTAGGGCCGGGGAGCTATCTAGATGCGCATCACGACAACGGCACTGTTTCTGGTTCTTCTATTTTGCTTGCAGCAACCCGCCTCGGCGGAAAGTCGCGTTGCACTCGTCGTTGGAAATGGCTCCTACGAAAGGGTGCCAGAGCTGCCAAACCCGCCTCATGATGCAGCAGACATTGGACATGCATTAGAGCGGCTTGGTTTCAAGGTCACTCAGATCAAGAATGCAAACGCCCAGGACATGCGCAAGGCCGTTATTGATTTCGGCCGAGTTGCCGAAGGGGCGGACATGGCGGTTGTATTCTATGCCGGGCACGGAATGGAAGTCGGTGGCGAGAACTGGTTGATCCCGGTCGATGCAGAACTGAGGAGCGATGCAGACATTGAAAGCGAGGCGGTGAGCCTTCGATCAATTAGCGCTCAGGCATCCAAAGCCAAGCAATTGGGTTTGATTATACTCGACGCTTGTCGAAACAATCCTTTCGCGGCAAAGATGAAGCGCTCCATTGGCACTCGTGCCCTCGCTCGCGGGCTTGCACCAACAGAGCCGTCCGATAATGTTCTTATTGCGTATGCGGCACGAGACGGAACGACAGCCAGCGATGGCGATGGCCGAAATAGCCCGTTTACCGGTGCTCTTCTTCGGCACGTTGAAACTCCTGGGCTGGAAATATCATTCTTGTTCCGTAGGGTCCGCGATGACGTGATGATGGCCACTAAGCGTGAACAACAGCCCTTTGTTTATGGCTCTCTTTCAAAGGAAGAAATCTATCTGAAGGCGCCTGCGGTAAATGCTGCGATCACTGCAAAGCCTGTCCCGACGCCCCCTAGTGACGAAGAGAAGCTCTGGGAGGAGACGCAGGCGTCTACCGAGCGCGGCCGTTACCAAGACTTTCTCTCGAAATATCCAAGCAGCAAACACGCCGCCCAAGCGCGTTCTCGAATTAACGATCTAGTGGTTAAGGAAGTGGCCACGCCACCCGCGACCACGATCCCCAGCGAGAACCAGAGCTCTGCAACAAAGCCCCTCGACCGCAACGTGTTCACGGCTGAGGACAGCAAGAAAATAGCCACCACCATGGCTGCTCAAGACCTTAAGATTCCGGACTACAGCTTCCAATCCACCTCCGATAGTCCTCTTACTGCAAACTCCAAGTTCGTCGGCGTATGGTCCAATAAGCGTGGCTGGGGAGACGACGGCACTGGGCGATACGGTATGCTTATCGTGACGGAGGTTTCTGCAACCGGATTGGCCAGGGGGTACTATCTCTGGGGACCGCCTGGGAAGCGATCCTGGACAAAGGATGGAGCGGGATACAAATCCTTCTCCGACTACATTGTGAATGACAAACTCTCTATAGGTGGCACGGAAGTCTCGGCCAAGTACGACCATACGAACGTCCTCAAACTATCGTCGTTCAGGAAAGACAAGCCGTCGGAAACATCAAGCATCGTACTTCGACCGATTTGGCAGCTCGTCCGAGTACGCTTTGATACGGAGCCAAACGCCAAACGCGAGCAGGCAGTGCGGGACAGCAGCCCAAACAAAGGGGAATCGGCGAAACGATATCCAGAAGTCGGCGCTCTCGGATCACCGGAGCCGCCTACGGAGGGGGGTAGTTGCAGCCGCATGAAAGACGTGATGGGTTGCAATTGCGCTCTAAAAACCGGGGGCTACATTTACCCCAATCCGCGCAGCAACAATCACACCGGCTATAGCTTCCGTTGGACCAATTCGAGCGCGTATTCTACGTGTCTGCACGCTGCGGGCCGTCGCTGAAACCTCTAAGAAATCGTCGCACATCTTCGACTTCGCGAACAACCTGAAAACTCGTCTTTTTCGCCTCGACCATCGCCTGAAACGTCGCAAGCGACTCTAATTTACAGCATCTCAACTTTGGAGGTGCTTGTGAAATCGTCAGTAGCCACGTTGGGCCCATCGACTCGTAAGATTGTCGCCCGCATTGAAAAGGTAGGGAGGGCCGCTGAAAAGGCGGCAACAAGAAAACACCGGTTCGCGGATTATAGATATCTCCGATCCGTTTTGCGTGCCTACAGCTACTTTGATGACCACGATCTCCTGTCGCATCTGATGGAAATCGCTCCTAGCGTCCTCTTAACGCCTGTGCGAGCGAATTGGAGTTTATTACGGGTGATCATCGAGGCTAGTTGCATCCAGCCTGACTTGAAGATGCGGAGCCGTTGGACGCGAGCGTTAGAGCTAGCCGTCAGGGAGAAAGTTGCCCCCAACGACCTGGGGCGCTTCTTTCGTGCCCACAATGGAATCGCCGGATGTGCGGATTTGGCGAGCAAGATCGCCCGAAAGCGCCCTAGCGTGCGCAGGAAGGACGCACCTGCAAGTAAGGTTTTCCGTCGGGCGATGTCAAATCGACCTCTTGCGGTAATAAGGCAGTCACCATTCACCGAGGCAGGGTGAATGTGGGCTGGTTTTACGTTCGGCCAGAGGCAGCCGCAGGCGGCTGCCTCGCCGAGACCGCCCTAAGGGCGACTAAACATTGTTAGAGAGAGAGTGGGAGGGGGTGGCAGGACTTTATATTATGACTAGAGATCAAAAGCTCAGCTTTAAGAGAATAAATAGTGCTGCCATCCCTACACCAATGGCTGGCAGGAACTAGGAACGGAATTTCACACCAATCCACTCGCTACCCTTCTTCGTACGCTTGTGATTGATGTTTTGCTCTGTCATCAAGCCATGCCTGAATGCCTTCATGTCAAGAGCGACTTCTCCGTTACGGCCGCACCAATGGCTGTACTGCTTATACATCGGTTGGGCAGCCACTCGGTTCAGGGGATCAAACTCAAGCTCATCACTTACAAAACGCTTCAGATGATCCGCTTCCTTCGACCAATCCTTGGCGGCTTGACAGGCTGCAGGAGGTGGGATGAGACCTTCTTTTTCCCAATCGATACAGCCACGCACCGCCCAGGCCAGAATGCCCGGCAACTCTTGTCGGAGCTTTTGGGCGAGGTCGAGATCCTTCTCGGCTTCGGGAATTTGCGCATCGAATGGGATCACACGGATGCGTCGCCAGAGAGCAGAGTCTGTTCCTCGGACCCGCGGACGGTCATTGGCGACAAGCCAAAGTTTGAACTGTGGCTGGAACTCGAAGAACTCCTGACGCATGAACCGCGCGGTGATTTTCTCGCCGCCAGTCATCGCCTTGATCTTGGCCTCGTCAAGTTGCCGATTGAAGTTTGTCTCCACCGCCGTGACCATGCGCACCCCGGCGAGCCGCGCCTGATCGTTTGAGATAGCGTTGTCGTATTGCTTGACCATCAGCGTTTCGGTAGGCGTATGACGTCCGTAGTCCCCCAGCATGTCACGCACAAGGTTGAGCAACGTGGACTTGCCGTTGGAACCAGACCGTCCATAACAAAAGAAAAGCACTTGCTCCTTTGTCTCACCAGTCAAGCTGTAGCCGACGGCCTTACGAATGTAGCGCATCAACCTCTTATCGCCGTTGGTGATGCGCTTCAGGAATTTCTTGAACAATGGGCATTTAGCACTACGGTCGGCAGAGACCGGCGAAATCTGGGTCAACAGGTCGCTTGGATCGTGCGGCTCAATGTATCCTGTGCGCAGGTCGATGGTACCATTCTGAACGTTGAACAGCCGAGGGTCGGCGTCCAATTGATCCTCAGTAACGGTAACGAGGCCCTTGGTTAGATCCAGCATACGGTCCAGGCTACCTTTTGACAGCGATGCTTGCGCGAAATGCGCACGCCTTGCCGCTTTCGCTTGATCGGTCGCGAGATGCTGAGTCTCATGGGCAATAAGGCGCGCTGTTGCTTTCGCAAACTCGATGCACTCCGAACCGGCCCCTGGCAACCAACGACCCTGCTTGTACACCAACCAGCCTCGGCCGTTGGAATAGAGGATTTGTTTAGCGAAGCGAGCCGCTAATCGTGACGCATTATCGGTATCGGTTTCTCCGAGCCTAGATAATTGCTCGTTCAGATCCGGAGCAACCGCAGCCACCGGCATCTTGGTGTCTGCATGACCATCGTTCGATTCAGTAAAAGGCAGCGAACGCGGATGTCTCATCCCGGCACTGAGTCCACTCTCGATAGTGGCGCCGATCTCGCTCTCTTCAAGCCCAATTGCCGTGGCGACCCGCGTCAGGTCTCGGACAATCTTTGTGCGGTTAAGGAGGTCATATGGAAGAAGTTGGCCGACCTTGAATGCACATCGGTTCAAGGTGTCGTTGCGTTGGTGTACGGGAGCTTTTCCTAAGCGTTCGAGTTCCCTGTTCAGCGCTGAACGTATGTAAGCTTTGGCGCGCCCCTTCTTCGAAGGCGGGATTGGCAGGAGCAACACGGGCCGGGAAGGTTCTCCTGTCAGAAGAGCTTTCCGCAGTGATTTCGGAATCTTGGCGATCTTGATGTCATTCAGATCGCGTCCCGGAAGGAACTTGTACAGCTTGCCTGATCGGTGAATGCTACCCGGCGCGACGACGTAGCCACCATCACCTCGAATGTCGATGCCGCTGCCAAGGCGGCCCACCGAGTTCCCGACCGGCTTCGCGCCTGGCCGGAGGTAGTAGTGCACCCCCTTACCTGTCCTGACCTTGGGAGTTCTCGGCAGCTTCCCGTACTTTTTGAAGAGTCGGGCGAGTGACCCCTCACCTTCCTTGCCATCGACATCGACAACAACGAGGTTCGAAATCTGGCCTGTTGCGATTCCGATGTTCGCGTCAGGGCTTTCGGCCCACCACTGCTTGATCACCTTGCGGTCTTTCGTGGCGTCCTTGACGCCGCGTGGTGTCATTGGATGTTTACCGGGCTTAGCGCATTCAATCCCCTCGCGACACGAACATCGCCCGTCGCGAACGGAATGAACAGGTAGGACGTGCAGCCCTTCGGATGCATAACGAAGTGCTCGCTTCATTAGTGTAATGGGACGGCGATTCGCTTTTTTAGTCGACATGACCGGCCTCCAAACTCTCGGCCGGCACGATGCGCAGCACTTCTGCTGCAAAACGAGAGCGGGCAGCAGGAACGCCATCAGCCCACGCCGCCTGCAAAGCGGGCGAGGAATTCCACGCCGCGACAAGCCTCTTGAAATGCTCTCCCGGGTCCCCTCTTTTCAAGAAATCGGGAATGCCGCCGTCGTCTCTTGGCGGTGAGCCCCTCGGTGCGGGCGAGTTGTGCGTAGGCAGCGATTGTTCGCCGACTCTTGACTGTGGGAGTGGGGCTTCGCTCGTCGGTTGACGAGACCTTGGCTTCTTTTGGTCGACGATATCCGACGCGATTTTGAGTTGCTCATCGACTGTTTTACCGTCAGCAATCTTGAGCAACGCCGACTGGTTATCCTGAAGCTTGAGCTCACGCGCTCTGAGTTTTACCTCCGGGAAAATACCCGCAATTCTTTGCGCACGCTGTAACTCTCTGCGGGACACCTCTAGTTTGCGCGATGTCTTGCTGATCCCCCTCTCATTCGGCTGGTGGCCGCCGGAAGGCTGGGCAAGTTGCCCAGCCTCTTCTTCGGAAGCCTGCAACCATTCGTTCTCTGCTTCAGCCCTTTCGAGGGCGCAGTATCCCAGCCGGTGAAGATTCTCAGAAAGGGTGAGAAGTCGATTTCTGGACTCGTTAGGATCTAAAACGATGGCATCAATGTGTGTCCGCTCAAGGCGGCGCATCGCTTCTACTCTATGCTGCCCAGCAATAAGGGTCGCGCCCCTCGTCGGCTCTATCACGACGAATATTGGCGTGGTCAATCCGATACGCTCGATGGATTCTTTAATTATCTCGACGTGGTCAATGTCTAGGGGGCGATGGCCTACCCCAACTGCAAGCTCTGATAGGGCAATCCGCTGAACTTTGGTCTCGACGGACGAAGGACTTGTGCCAGGCGCGGGGGAGTTTCCGAGGACTCGAACAGGTCCCCTTGCAGGAGAGATCGACGGCTGAGAAAGTCTGCTTTTCACGTGAGGGCTCCTAGATTAAGGGAGCCTCCAAAAAAACGGACTTGGCTGGCGAGAGATAGCTAGCCCGGATTCTTGCCAAGCAATTGATGCTCTTCGATGCCAACAGTCGCCTCATCGGGATGAAGGCGGCCAGCTACCTGCGCATGGTCTTCGTCGGCCTCGAAGCGGCATTTTCAGTGATAGCTTTCTGCATCTCGCGAAGATTATCCTCAAGAGATCCCCAATCGAGGGTGCGTACGTGGCTGCGGAGAGTCCTTAGCTTTATATGGGCGTACCTTTTTTTGAATTGCTTGCCTGAGATCAATCGTCTTGCGATTTCAGTGGATGACTTAAGGTTTGAGTCTTCGCGCTTGAGCTCGTCGATGTGCATGGGTAGTTGAGAATATTTATTAGCGACAGTTTTTGTTTTGGGTCCCGGCCCTTTCAGGCCCACTTCAATGAAGGCTTCGATAAGAAGCCTCCAGTGCCAAAGATTTTTAGGATCAAGTTGAAAGCGCTCGAAAGCGTCCAGCACTTTCTTGTGCTGTTCCCACTTTGGGTCCAACCAAAATGCAGTTGCGACGAATATGGATTTGTTCGCGGTAAGGGGCTCATCCAACGATTCCGGTTTTCTTGTCGGAATCTTGCTCGCCAGCTTCTCCATCTGTTCGTAGCCCACCTTATGTAAAGCCACGGCCACCTTTAGGTCTCTCGAAAAATTCGATTCTGTCATCGTCCCCTCGTGTCGAGTTGACAGACTTTCCTAGGGACTGTCATCGGCCAACCTCAACTTCTAAAATTTAGTTTCTAAGCATCATCAGGTAAACAGCAAAGTCTCCTTTCGCCCAATGCGCATCTTCATACTGCGCTAGTCTACATGGCTCTTAGGTTCTCGGAAATGCAAAGCAAGGAGCGCCGCATTCGGCCCCGTCTTATGACGACTAAGGACGCAGCTCTCTACTGTGGCATCAGCGTATCGACATTCCGCAATCGATGCCCGATCAAACCTGTCGCTCTAGGTCCCGGGTGCAAGCTTCAACGCTTCGACCGCCATAGCTTAGACGCTTGGATCGACCATCTTGGAAGTGGACAGATCAACGAAAAAGATTGGTTAGCCGAATTGGATTGGCAATGACGATTCTCAGAATTAAGGGCCTAAAAAGATATCGCGTTAAAGGACGTTGGTACGCCTACCACAGGAAATCGGGCACAAGGCTGAAATCTGAATTCGGTACTGCAGAGTTCATCGCGGAGTTGGCCGGGTTGGAACGAAGACTTAAGAAGGTCGAGGCTTTACCGGGAACGCTCGGTAAGCTTTTCTCCTCCTACAGAAGTTCCGCGGCGTATGCCGACCTGGCTTCATCGACGAAGCAGGGCTATTTGCGGATGATGGATTTGCTCAAGCCGCTCGATGAGATGCCGCTTGTTGAGCTGACGCCGCAATTCATCGCTGGGCTAAGAGATCGGATTGCGGAGAAAAACGGCCGTAGGCAAGCAAATTACGTGATGGCCGTTGTGTCGGTTGCATGTGAGCACGGCAAGGAGCACGGAATCGTTCGCGACAATCCGGTCAAGGGTGTGAAGCGTGTTAAAAGGTCTCGAAGCGCACTTGCAGCTAATCGACCCTGGACAATTGAGGAATGTAGAACTGTGCTCGCAGAACTTCCTTACCAGCTGAAGTTACCGGTGGCGCTGGCAATGTTCACCGGTCTCCGCAAGGGTGATGTCTTGGCGCTGAAAAAGAACGCAATTCGCGAAGGTCGAATTTGGCGGCGAACAAACAAGACGGGCCAGGAACTTTCGCTCCCGGTTCATCCTGACTTGGCTGCAGTATTGAGGCTTTCGCCGCAGCACATTGCGATCACTATTGCGGCGACAACCAACGCGACCCCATGGACTGAGAGCGGCTTCAATTCCAGCTTCATCAAAGCGATGAGGGCACTAAAACGCGCAGGCAAGATCGGCGACGGCCTCACGTTTCACGGCCTGCGGCATACTGTTGGAACTCTCCTGATTGAGGCGGGCTTTGACATCGACACAGTTCGGCGATGGCTTGGCCAGAAGACGCTCGCCATGGCGATTCACTATTCCGAGACGGCGGATACTTCGCAGCGAATGCGGGAGGTCATTGCAAAATTGGATCCTTTGGGGAGCAAATCGCGAACGTGATTGTCTAACCCGGCTCAGGAAGTGTCTAACGACTCACCTTCTAACGCCGTAAGTCATTGAAATGATGGTGCCCAGGGGCGGAATCGAACCACCGACACTGCGATTTTCAGTCGCATGCTCTACCAACTGAGCTACCTGGGCGTGCTCCAAGAGAGGCCAAAGCCCATCGAGCGGGCGGTTTATAGTGGGCCGAGAGCTGCCTGTCCACCCGGCTTCGCCAACAGGCTTCGCCGGGCGCGGCCCGGCTGTGTACAAGGTTGGGCGGACTTGCCGCGGCGGGCGCGCGGCACGGCGGTCGCCAGATTAAATAATTGATATCATTTGATTATTCTTCGCCATCCGCTTCGTCGTCGCGGCCGGGAATGACGTAGGACCCTTTCAGCCATCGGTTCAGGTCGACGTCGCGGCAGCGCGAAGAGCAGAACGGACGGGTGGCCGGCGCCTGCGGCTTGCCGCAGATCGGGCAGGTTTTGAGGGGGGTGGCAGGCTTTTTGACGTGGTCGTCCATGAGGGCTTGTACCACCGCATCGCGGGCGATGGGATGGGTTTGGCCACCTCGCCTCAAGCGAGCGCGAGGCGCGCAAATTCCTCAAGCCCACCAAGGGCCGGCCTACTGTGCATGGGGTTGTTTTCGAGGTTTTGTCGGGCCGCGGTCAGACGGCGGTGGCGTTGAGCCAGCCGAAGCGGATCGGAAAGCCCTCGCCGCCGAGCAGCGTCGTGGTCTCGTAGAGCGGCAGGCCGACGACGTTGGTGTAGGAGCCCACCATCTTCACCACGAACGAGCCGGCGATGCCCTGCACGGCGTAGCCGCCGGCTTTGCCGCGCCATTCGCCGGAGCCGATATAGGCCTGGATGTCGTCTTCCGACAGGCGCTTGAAGCGGACGCGGGTCTCGACCAGGCGCTGGCGGAACGCCTCGCGCGGCGTCACCAGGGTGATCGCGGTGTAGACGCGGTGGTTGCGGCCCGACAGCAGCCGCAGGCACTGCGCGGCCTCGTCGACGAGATTGGCCTTGGGCAGGATGCGGCGGCCGACTGCCACCACCGTGTCGGCGGACAGGATGAAGGCGCCACGCAGTTCGTCGTCGAGCTGGACTGATTTGAGCGCCGCATCGGCCTTGGCGCGGGCCAAGCGATTGGCGCAGGCGCGCGGCAGCTCGCCCCGCTTCGGCGTCTCGTCGACGTCGGCCGGCCGGAGCGCGTCCGGGTCGATGCCGGCCTGGTTGAGCAGCGACAGGCGCCGCGGCGAACCGGAGGCAAGAACGAATTTGGGGCGGCCGAGCATCAGGTGATTTTTGGGAGACGAGGCAGGGGGTGAATTGCGCGCGGAACCTATCGGACGGGGGCTGATTTCACAACCCGGGAACCCGGACTTTGGTGATTCGAGGTGTCCGGTAAGAAG
The DNA here is from genome assembly GCF_036924495.1 of Bradyrhizobium sp. AZCC 2230. Taxonomy (NCBI): domain Bacteria; kingdom Pseudomonadati; phylum Pseudomonadota; class Alphaproteobacteria; order Hyphomicrobiales; family Nitrobacteraceae; genus Bradyrhizobium; species Bradyrhizobium sp. AZCC 2230. Next base: position 5,543,965 of record NZ_JAZHRS010000001.1, read on the forward strand.
CGTGTGCCCTTCATCTGTGACGCAGGTGTTACGCCGGCCCAATACTACCCGTTCGCCGCGCCGACCTTGGCGAAACGTCGGCGGATCCGCATCAGGAGCTGGTCGCAGACCTCGCGATAGGCGGCGAGCTTCTGGTCGCGGCTGCCCTCCATCGTGGTCGGATCGTGCGTCGGCCAGTATTCGACGTCGGCGGCGAGCGTCCGCGTCAGCTCCAGCGCCTTGTGGTGCGCCTCCGGCGACAGCGTGATGATGAGGTCGAAATTCAATCCCTCCCAGTCCTCCAGCTCCTCAAAGGTCTGCGGCTTGTGGGTGGAGATGTCCTGGCCGAGCTCGGCCATCACCGCGACAGCGAAGGGATCGAGCTCGCCTTTTCTCGCGCCGGCCGACTTCACGTAGAGGCCCTGCGGAAACATGTGTCGCAACAGGCTCTCGGCCATCGGCGAGCGCACGCTGTTCATGGCGCAGGAAAACAGCACCGATTGCGGATCGCGTGCGCGTGGCGGACCCGCCATCGCGGTTAGGCCCTTTTGATAGCGGGCATGGCCTTGTCGGAAAACCGCGGCACACTTTTCCGGGCCATGCCCTAACCCTTCCAATGAAGAACGGTAATGAGCGTGAACAGCCGGCGCGAGGTCTCGAAGTCGACCCGTACCTTGCCCTTCAGCCGCTCCTGCAGCGTGCGCGATCCCTCGTCATGGATGCCGCGGCGGCCCATGTCGATGGCTTCGATCTTGTCCGGGGTCGCGGTGCGGATCGCCTGGTAGTAGCTGTCGCAGATCATGAAATAGTCCTTCACGATCCGCCGGAACGGCGTCAGCGACAACAGATGCGCGACCACGGGCGTGCTGTCCTCGCGACGGATATCGAACATCAGCCGGCTGCCGGTGATGCCGATATGCAGCGTGAACGGCCCCTTGCCGTCGGCACCATCCGGTGCGAACAGATTCTGCTCGATCAGATCATAGATCGCGATCGCGCGCTCGTGCTCGATGTCGGGCCCGGAACGGCCGATCGAATCCTCGTCGAGGGTCACCGCGACGATGCGATTGGTCGAGTCGTCCTGTTCGGGCGGCTGGGTCATGACAGATTGAGGCGCAATCCAATCGAGCGCGAATGAGCGTCGAGCCCCTCCGCTTGTCCGAGCGTCATCGCAGCCGGTCCCAGCGCACGCAGCTGGTCCGGGCCGCATTTCAGGATCGAGGTGCGCTTCATGAAGTCGGCGACTCCGAGGCCTGAGGAGAATCGCGCCGAGCGCGCCGTCGGCAGCACGTGGTTGGAGCCGCCGACATAATCGCCGATCGCCTCCGGCGTATGCGCACCAAGGAAGACAGCGCCTGCATTGCGGATTTTTGCAGCGAGCGCATCGGGATCATCCGTCATGATCTCGAGATGCTCGGCGGCGATGGCGTCCGCGAGCGGAATGGCGTCGGCGAGAGTCTTCACCATGATGATGGCACCGAAATCGGCCCAGGACTGGCCGGCAATCACAGCGCGCGGCAGCGTCTTCAGCTGCGCTTCGACCGCCTTCTCGACATCAGCGGCGAGCCGCGCCGAGTCGGTGATCAGGATCGATTGGGCGCTGGCATCGTGCTCGGCCTGCGCCAACAGATCAGCGGCGATCCAGTCGGCATTGCCGGTGTCGTCGGCGATCACCAGCACCTCGGAGGGACCGGCGATCATGTCGATGCCGACCTTGCCGAACACCAGACGTTTTGCGGCGGCGACATAGGCATTGCCGGGGCCGACGATCTTTACGACCGGCGCAATCGTCGCCGTGCCGTAAGCGAGCGCGGCCACAGCCTGCGCGCCGCCGACGCGGTAGATCTCGGTGACGCCGCCGAGATGGGCTGCCGCCAACACCAGCGGATTGAGCTTGCCGTCAGGCGAAGGCACCACCATCACAAGGCGCGAGACGCCGGCGACCTTGGCCGGCACCGCGTTCATCAGCACCGAGGACGGATAGGCCGCGGTGCCGCCGGGCACGTAGAGGCCGGCGGATTCGATTGCGGTATAACGCCAGCCGAGCTCGACGCCGAGCGGGTCGGTGAAGCGCTCATCCTTCGGCAGCTGACGGCGATGGTAAGTCTCGATGCGGTCGCGCGCGAGTTTCAGCGCATCCAGCGTCGCAGCATCGCAGGCCTTTTTCGCGGCCTCGATCTCGGCGGCCGAGACGCGCAGACCAGACGCGTCCAGCGTCAGCCGGTCGAACTTTGCCGTCGCCTCGAGCAGGGCGGCGTCGCCGCGCTTGGCCACATCATCGACGATGGTGCGCGCGGCGGCCTCGACATCGGCCGAGACCTCGCGCTTGGCGGCGAGGAAAGCCGCGAATCGCTGGTCAAAATCGGCGCTGCTGCGGTCGAGACGAACGGGCATTTTGGGCTTGGCTTCTGCTGGTTGAGGGGGCGCAGTCTGGCTCACCGGCCCCCTGCTCAATGGCGCGGCGGGGAAGCTGCGTCAACCCTTGGCAGCCTCCTTGGAAATCTACCGTTCCGGCGAGAGCCCGAGCCGGTTCGGCTGGTATACAGGCAACCTCACCCCTCCTCCTCGATCCCAAGCCCCGTTCCCAATTCGTCCGCCCCGAGATCCGTCAGCTCGCATTCGAGGCATTCGACGTCGAGGCGGATGGCGCCGCCCTGGGCGAACAGCAAGAGTGCGCTGCCGCCGGGCTCCGCATCGCGGCCGTCCCGGGGATGAAACTCGATGCCGACGAGGTCCAGGACCGCCTCAGGTGTCGCGAGATCGATATTGCGCGACTTGCAGGCGAGCACGCGGTCGAAGCGGAGCGCTGACACCAGCCGGTGCGGCTCGGTCTCGCCCGCCAGCGTCTGCTCCCAGTCCAGCCGGCTCATCCCGACCACCAGGCGCTTCTCGCCCTGCCGCCAAATGATGTCGGAAGGCTGCACGCGGGCATCTTGCACATGGGTCGAGATCACGGCGAGATCGTCGGCATCGAGCGCGATCAGTTTGAGCTGGGGAGACATCACCGACACTTCTCCTCGAGGGCTGAGACGGCTCAACGCGCGGCGTTGCCGAAATTTCCGCGCAAACTAGCGGCCGCACGGGCTAGACGCTATTGATATCCTCCATCTCCAGCACCCGTCTGGGATAGCCGACCCGGGCGACATGGATCATGGCGCGGCCGATCTGCTCGGTCGAAGTGACGAGCCTGGGCGATATCCGGCGCAGCACCGACCACAACGGCCAGGTCACGTCATAGACCGCCTGCACCCAGGCCGTCTTCGAGCGGATCCCGTGCAGAGGCTGGATCGCGCCGGGCCGGAACATGTACGCGGCCTTGAACGGCAGCTTGAGCAGATCGTTCTCGGTCTTGCCCTTGACGCGCGCCCACATCCGCGAGCCCTGCTCGGTGGAATCGGTGCCGGCGCCGGTGACATAGGTGAAGGTCATCTGCGGATTGAGCCGCGCCAGCGTCGTCGCCGCCGCGAGCGTGATGTCGTGGGTGAGATGGCGGTAGCGATCTTCGCTCATGCCGATCGAGGAAACGCCGAGACAGAAGAAGCAGGCGTCGAAGCCTGCGAGCTGCGCCGCGATCTTCGAATAGTCGGTGAAATCGTCGTGGATGATCTCGGTCAGCTTGGCGTTGCGCACGCCGATCGGACTGCGCCCGACCACCAGCACGCGCTCAACGCCGGCATCGACCAGGCACTCACGCAACACACCCTGCCCGACCATGCCGGTCGCGCCGAAAATGATGACACGCATCGGGACGTCCCCACCCAAGTCGCTGTTCAAGTCGCGGCTCATGCGGCGGCCGCGATCTCGTCGAAGGATACACCGGTCAGCGTCGCCGAGACATCCCACAGCTTGGCAGAAGAAGCGAAATCCTTCGCCCGCGGCATGACCTTCGCCGGGACTGGTGGCCCCTTCAATTCGTAGAACCAGTTGGGGCCGTAATAGCCGCCGGGCTCTGCGGCCGCAGACGTCGCCGCGAACAGTGTCGGCAGCGCGCCCTCGGCAGCGGACTGGCTGATGAGGGGCTGGAGCATTTGGCCGACCCGCCATGACAGGCCGTCGGCGCCCGGGCCGTTCGGAATGAGATCGGTCCGCGCGTAGCCCGGATGGGCAGCAACGCTTCGCACGCCCCAGCCGGCCGCGTCGCTGCGGCGCTGCAATTCGAGCGAAAACATCAGCATCGCGAGCTTGGACTGGCAGTAAGCAGGCCAGGGACGGTAGGACCGTTTGCTCTGGAGATCGTCCAAATTGATCGCGCCGGTGCGGTGTGCAAGGCTCGAGAGATTGACGACGCGCGCGGCCTTGGCGCGGCGCAGTTGCGGCACCAAGCGCGCCGTCAGCGCGTAATGGCCGAGATAGTTGGTGCCGAGCTGCATCTCAAAACCGTCCTCGGTCTGCTGCCGCTTCGGCAGCGCCATCACGCCGGCATTGTTGATCAGGAGGTCGAGCTGCTCGTTGCCGGCGGCAAAACGCTGCGCAAAATCGGCGACCGACGACAGGCTGGCGAGGTCGAGATGCTCATAGGCGATCAGCGCGTTGGGAAACTGCGCGCAAATGCGCTCGATCGCCCGCAGGCCCTTTGCGTCGTTGCGTCCCGTGAGTATGACGAAGGCGCCGGCGCCCGCCAGCGCCAGCGCCGTCTCGTAGCCGAGACCGCCGGTGGCCCCGGTGACGACGACGGTCTTGCCGCTGAGAGAGGGGATGTCTGCCGTGGTCCAGTCGGTCATGCCATTATCTCCGTTCAGGGCTGGAATCAGGCCCGCGACGGGTCTAAATGTGCACTGAGTGCAAGTTTGCAAGAGGTGAAATAATTTGAAGGCTTCGAAACAGGCCGGGAAACGCGCCAAGCCCTCGCCCGCCGAGGAGAAATTGCCGGCGGCAACCGGCTTGCGGCAGCGCAAGCAGCAGGAAACCCGCGAGCGGCTGACCCGGGCGGCGATGGCGCTGTTCCTGGAGCGGGGCTTCGAGGCCACGACCATCGACGACATCGCGACTGCTGCCGATGTGTCGCGCCGGAGCTTCTTCCATTACTTCGCTTCGAAAGAGGATGTGGTTGCCGCCTGGCAGGAGGATGCTTCAACCGCCCTCGTCGCCGCGATCATCGCAAGGCCCGCAGACGAATCCTTGCTGACCGCCGCGGAAAGCGCGATTGCGGCGGCGGTCAAACGGCTCGATCCGACCGAGGCTGCGGCGATGGCACGGCTCAAGCGTGACAATCCCGCGCTACAGGCGCGCGACCAGCTCAAATACGAGAAGCTCGAACGCGCACTGGCGGACGGACTTGCGCAACGTTCGGGGCGCAAGTCGGACCGGCTGAAGGCCCGGCTCGTCGCCATGATCGCCACCGGCGCGATGCGCGTCGGCGGCGAGAGCTGGCTCTGCGAAGGCACGCGCGACAGACCGGAGGCTTTCGTGAAGCGGACGTTCGACGCGATCAGAGAGATATTGAAGTGATCCGCTTCAGCCTCACTCTTTGAAAAACGCGAGCAGATCCGCGTTGATGGTTTCGGCGTGCGTGGTCGGCATGCCGTGCGGAAAGCCCTTGTAGGTCTTCAGCGTGCCGTTCTTGAGCAGCTTGGCCGACAGCGGCGCGGAATCGGCGTAAGGCACGATCTGGTCGTCGTCGCCATGCATCACCAGCACCGGCACGTTGATCTTCTTCAGATCCTCGGTGAAATCGGTCTGCGAGAACGCGACGATGCCGTCATAATGGGCCTTTGCGCCGCCCATCATGCCCTGGCGCCACCAGTTCTGGATCACCGCTTCCGACGGCTTTGCGCCGGGGCGGTTGTAGCCATAGAAGGGCCCGGCGGCGACGTCGCGGTAGAACGCCGAGCGGCCGGCGGCGAGTGCTGTCTGAAAGCCGTCGAACACATCCTTCGGCAGGCCGCCGGGATTGGCTTCCGTCTTCACCATCAGCGGCGGCACCGCGGAGAGGATCGCGGCCTTCGCGACCCGGCTCTCGCCGTGGCGCGCGATGTAGTGCACGACCTCGCCGCCGCCGGTGGAATGGCCGACATGGATGGCGTTCTTGAGGTCGAGATGCGCAGTCACCGCCGCGAGATCGTCGGCGTAGTGATCCATGTCGTGGCCGTCGGCGACCTGCGACGAGCGACCGTGGCCACGCCGATCATGGGCGACGACGCGATAGCCGCGGGTGACGAAGAACATCATCTGGGCGTCCCAATCGTCCGCCGATAAGGGCCAACCATGGCTGAACACAATCGGCTGGCCCGAACCCCAATCCTTGAAAAAGATCTCGACGCCGTCTTTGGTGGTGATGTTGGGCATGGGAGGCTCCTTTGGTCGGAAACGATCAGGCGAACGCCATCGGCCTGTAGCGGCGCCAGGCGCCGATGGTCACCAGCACGAAGAACACCAGCACGATGCCCTGCACCACGGCGAACACGGGACCTCCCGGTGGATTCGGCGGCACGGCCGGCGCGAGCGCGGCCAGTGCCGGCACCTTCAGGAACGACTGGATCACCAGCACGAAGACGTTGAAGTAGAGCGAGATCATCGCGGTCACGATGTAGACCGGCCGCCACGCGCCCGCGAGCTTCATGCCGTAGAGCGCGATGCAGGCGATCGCGAGCAGCACCAGCGAGATGCCAGCGATGATGTACGATGGCAGCAGCTCCTTGAACGGAAACAGAAAGCCCGTCGCATTGGTCAGAATGGTGAAAATGAGGAAGATCGCGGTGAGGCCCGGCATCGGCTTCGAGCCGAGCAGGCCGAACATCACGATCAGGCCGGCCACGATGGCGATCAGGCTGATGATGACATGGACCAGTGTGAAGGCTTGCAGGCTCATCCCGAGAACCATGACATCTCTCCTATTCCTCTGCATTGAGATCGGAAGATTGATATTACGGTCCTCATCGGATTGCCACATGCGGCACGATCACACATGTGCGTGCAGCCATGCATCATCGTGCGAATCGACAAACGCATGGCTGAATTTCTTGCAGCGCTGTCACAAACAACAGCAGCTTGTAGCCCGGATGGAGCGCCGCGAAATCCGGGGGTCTTGCACCTCAATGACACCGTCCCGGATTACGCTTCGCTCCATCCGGGCTACGGGCTTTCAACGAAAGTCGAATCGCGATCACACTTCCTTGGTGTCGAAGATCAGGAGGTCGGCGCCGCCACTGGCGAATTTCGGCACGTCGCCTGCCGCGGCCTTGCCCGCGTCGCTGCCGAAGGCCTTCTGGATGTCGCCCACGCTGTCGAAGGAGAGAATGGCGACGAGATGGACTCCGGACGGTCCGGCGGGCGAGCCGACCGCGCCCGTGCTCACGGCGTATTTCTTCAGGCCGGGAAGTTTCTTGGCGAGCGGAATGTGGGTCTCGGCATAATGCTTGTCGAAGGCGGCAGTGTCCTTGGGCGTCTTGTAGAGCACGACGAGTTCGGCCATTTAGTCCTCCCGTTGAACCTTTGTTCTTCCACGCGATTGGTCGCGCGACACAGCGATAGTCCGTGGGACACGGCACGATGGCAAGTCACAATCGACTTGCCGTCTGCTTGTCTTCTGCTTGACTAAAGCGCCGGTTTTGCGGCGTCGCCGAGATAGCCGTGCAGGGAGGCGACGACCTGCGCGCCTTCGCCGATGGCGCCGCCGACGCGCTTGACCGAACCGGAGCGGACGTCGCCGACGGCGTAGACGCCGGGCACGGAGGTCTCCAGCGGCGCCACCAGCCGGCCCTGGTTCTGCTCGGACTGCGCACCCGTCACGACAAAGCCGCCGCGATCGAGCGTCACGCCGCAGCCGTCGAGCCAGCCTGTCGCGGGATCGGCGCCGACGAACAAAAAGAGATTCTTGATGTCGGCGGTTTCCTCGTCGCTCGACAGCCGGCTCCGCAAGCGGATGCGCCGCAACAGCGAGGCTTCGTCGCCTTCGAGCGCGCTGATCTCGGTGTTGAACAGCAGCTCGATGTTCGGCGTCGCCTCGATGCGCTCGATGAGATAGCGCGACATGCTGGCCCCAAGGCCGCCGCCGCGGATGATCATCAGCACGCGTCTGGCGTGTCCCGACAGGAACACGGCCGCCTGTCCCGCCGAATTGCCGGCGCCGACGAGCGCCACTTCCTCGCCCGCGCACAGCTTCGCCTCGACCGGCGACGCCCAATACCAGACGCCGCGTCCCTCGAACTTGTCGAGGTTCTCGATCTCAGGCCGGCGGTAGCGCGCACCGCTCGCGACCACGATCGCGCGCGAGCGCAGGGGATCGCTGCCGTCGAGCGCGACCGAAAACGCACCGTCCTTGCGCGTGCAGTCGAGCGACTGCACCGTCACCGGAATCATGATGTCGGCGCCGAATTTTTGCGCCTGGTTGAAGGCGCGCGCCGTGAGCGCCTGTCCGGAAATGCCGGTCGGGAAACCCAGATAGTTTTCGATGCGCGCGCTGGCGCCGGCCTGGCCGCCGAAGGCGCGGGTGTCGAGCACGGCGACCGACAATCCTTCGGAGGCCGCATACACCGCGGTCGCGAGCCCGGCCGGGCCGCAGCCGACGATCGCGACATCGTAGATGCGGTCATTACGCGGGCCGCCGATCATGCCGATCGCGCGTGCAAGCTCGGTTTCGCCGGGATTGCGCAGCACCGCGCCATCGGACGTGACGACCAGCGGCCAGTCCTCGGGTTTCGGCGAATAGCGCGCAATCACTTCGGCGGCGTCACGATCGCGCTCGGGACAGAGCAGGTGATGCGGCTGGCCGTTGCGGGTGAGGAAGCCCTGCAGGCGGACCACGCCGACCGAATGAGAGGGACCGATCAGCACGATGCCACCGACACCAGCCTGCAGCAGATTGACCCGGCGCAGGATCAGCGCGCGCATGATGCGCTCGCCGAGTTCGGCCTCGGCGACCAGCAGCGCGCGCAGCCGCTCGGGCGGCAACAGCAGCGTCTCGACATCGCCTTCGGCGCGGCCGTCGACCAGCGCCGGACGGCCGGAAAGCTGGCCGAGCTCGGCCAGAAACTGCCCCGGCCCCTGGTCGATCAACGGGGTGATATTGCCGAGGCCGTCGCGCTGGGTCATGGCGACACGGCCTTTCAGCACGACGAACATGCCCGGCCCCGGCTTGCCGGTCTCGAACAGCAGCTCGCCATGCTGATAGGTGCGGAGCTCGCCGAAATGCCGCATGCGCTCGATCTCCGCGGACGTCAGCGTCGGAAAGGTCTGCTCGGGGCGGGTGAACCGCGACATCATCGCATCGCGATCGGTTCGGTGTGAATAGTCCTGCCCGATTGTCACTGCATGCACTCCAAAAATTCTAGCCGCGCGTCTTCCCGGCGGTCCCCTCATCTAGGGAACCATCGTCGACTTGCGAGGGGTCCGCACTTGCGGCGCGTTCGCGTGCCTGCGCCTTGCGCCGCTTCAGATTCTCCCGCAGCGCCGATTTCAGGCGGTCGTCCCGCGATCCCCTCGCCTGCTTCGCGCTTCTGTCGTTCTCGTCAGCCATCACGGGTCCATACAGTGGTTGGCGATAGCATGCCCAGAGAATGCGGCAGCTCAAGAGGCCCGCGCGGTCCCGATCGTGCGAAACTCAAAATGGGTCGAATCTGCCGCACGGGCCAACTGGCCAGTTGGCCGGGGGACGTGGAACCAAAATCGACGGCAAGTCAGTCGTTTCCGGCCAAAACAGCCGTATTGTCCCCGACATCGCTCCCATTTTCTCGTTTTGGCCGTCCTTGCAAGCTTGCACAGCGGGGAGGCCTGTGGCAGATATCGGCCCGCTTGGTAGGCCCCTCGGGTGGCCGATTCTTATCCCAGCACATGCTGCCGTAGCTCAGTGGTAGAGCACTCCATTGGTAATGGAGAGGTCGACAGTTCAATCCTGTCTGGCAGCACCATTTCATCTCTTGAAGTACGCATGAATCAGCGTTCTCGCGGCATCCAACGCCCGAGTTTTGCTCATGTCCGCCGCCCTCCTCCGTGAAGAAGGCGCAGGGAAGACCGGGTGCCGACGGGCACCCGCGGTCCGCTGCGCGAAAGTGTAGCGCAAGGAGACCGCACAGCAGCATACAGGTGACGCCGAACACTCGGCCTTCCCTGCGCGATGGGTTGACGGCGTATGCCGCGCTCTCCCCGGCGACGAGTTCCTGTTGTCACCGTCACTTCGCGATCCGTTGACGCACCGCGCCCGGTTGGGGCGATGCATCGTCGCGAAAGCTTGGCTGTAGCAACGACAGCCGGGACCACGCGGTTTGGCCGTCGCAGCGACCCGACTTCGCCAAGAGGCTTCGCCGGGCAAGCCCGGCTTGGGCCGAAAGCTTCATCGGATACAGGCGCCGTTCGTACGACACGGCTTGCGCTGAGCTCACGGGGTTTGGCTCAATCCTCTGCCGCCCTGCTCCCACATCCGCGCCGGCGCTGCCGCGTCCACCGCACCCCCGACCCACGTTCGACACGACGTACGATCGCCCCTCTCCTCGGGTCGGGATGCGGGGAGAATGCCGCAATTCCGAATTTCGGTAAAGTGGAATATTTTTGCGAGAGGGGGTTGACGGGGTTTTGTGGGAGGTGGGTGTTTTGCCCGACGGACGAATAGTTCCGCACAGTCGCAGGATAGGCAGAGCCAATCGACCGGTGTCTTATCGCATCAAAGCGTTCCCGAGCTTTTTAGCTTCTGCCAGATCGATCCGAGCAGCCTCCCGTGCTTGGCCAACAGATAGAGAAGGTTATTTCCATCCAATAGCGTCAAGGGCTTTCCCTTTGCGAACCGATGCGCATCAGGACCAAAGCCCGACGTTGTAACAATAATGCCCTTTGTTGCGCCCTCGGCCATAACGGTCCCATACAAGTCCCTGACGGCGCTAACATCTACAGTATTTGTATAGCGCTTCGCCTGGATGACGATCTTCCCACCTCGAATGGGATCGGGATCAAACGCAACTGCGTCAACGCCGCCGTCTCGGCTAGCCTCACAATGAAGCGACACTATGCATGCGGTAGTCTGGTTGCCCGTTGCGCGGTTGATATAGGTAACCCAACCGTTGAAAACGATGGCTTGAATGGCCTGCTCAGAGTCACAAGAGAACAACGCGTGAACCAAGAGGCTCCAATAGTGATTGCGTGTTGTTTGATCGTAACTGGAACTGCGCTGCTTCTGTCCGGCCTGGTTGCCTTCGGCTTTCATAGAAACTCGCTGCACTCATTGGCGTTGCTGTAGCCGGGCCGGCGAGACGGCTCGAAGGATGGGTAGAGCGAAGCGAAACCCATCGAGGACTTGTTCCGTGCCGCGGCATGATGGGTTTCGCAAGTGCTCTACCCATCCTGCGCGCTTGCCAAAACAGCGCAGTGCCACCATCATTCTCATCGGGAGACGCTACGTCCCTGAGATCACTCGGAAGATTGCTGTCGGTGCCGATCAGCCGTGACTCTGTCAGAATTCGGAATAAAGCGTTGCGAGAAGCTGGTCGCTGAATTCGTCGAGCAGCGACGACCACCGCCGCATCTCCGCGCCAAGCTTGACCTGGCGTTCCGGATCGAGGGCCAGAGCGTCGAGATATATTCGATCCGCCCCCATTGGCGCGAGAAAAGCAGGACGGTCGAACAATCGATCGCGAAAGCGACCTACAACAAGAGTAAGAAGAACTGGAAGGTGTTCTGGCAACGCGCCGATATGAAATGGCACGGTTACCAGCCGCACCCGGAAGCGGCATCAATCGAAGAATTCCTCGAGGTCGTTCGAGAAGACTCGCACTGCTGCTTTTTTGGATAGGTGCAGCTTCTGGCATGGGTGGAGCTCCCAGTAACTCGTAGGATGGGCAGAGCGAAGCAGAACCCGTCAACGCATTCCTCGGTGCCGAGACACGATGGGTTTCGCTGCGCTCTACCCATCCTACGCACTACGCACGATCAATTGTCTTCCCCCACGATATGTCCCGCAAAGCGATCGTCGGCGCGGCGCAGCCGCCGGCACAGCTCGCGATTGATGTTCTGCAGGACGATCACATAGGCGTGGATGTCGGCCTTGTAGCAGGCGTAGAGGTTTGGGGCCGTCAGCTCGTAGAGCACCGTCTGGCTCTCCGCGACCACCGTGGCGGAGCGGTTCTGCATTTCGATCAGCGTCATTTCGCCGAAGAAATCGCCGGGCCTAAGAGTGGAAATCGGGATGACGCTCCCCGAATCCGCTCGCTTGCTCACCGCGAGCCGACCGGACTTGACGATGAACATCGAGCGACCCGGCTCGCCTTCCGCCACGACGGTCGCGCCGGCATCGAAGTTGCGTTCGACCAGCATCGATATCAGGAGGTCGAGACTTGGGTCCGTGAGACCGCCGAAGAACGGCGTCGCGAGCAGGAATGCTTTCAGATCGGGAGAGCTGGCAGTCATCGCGCGAGGATACCTCCCGTCGACATCAGCGGCAATCGGCCCGCAGGATGAGGTCGGTGGCGTAGCCCGGATGGAGCGAAATCGTAATCCGGGGTTATCAGCAACGGACGCAATCGTCCCGGATTGCGCTTCGCTCCATCCGGGCTACGAACCTAAACCGATACGCTCATTTCACCGCCGCGCAACGCTCTCGCCGCGCAACGCCCGCTTTCGCCAGAGGTCCACCATGACCTTGACGGTTGCCGCAAGGACAGCGGCGCAGAGCGCCGCCTTCGAGATTGTCTCCATCGTCCCCTCGATCAGCAGGCAATGGACCACGCCGCAGACAACGATGACGATCGCGAGTGGAACATGGACGATGCGCCAGGTTCGCAGCCGCAATCCCAACCGCCGGCGCAGTAGCGCCAGAAGCGCGACGGCGAGGATGGCCCACATCGCGATCACACCGAAGGGCGAGAACGGCGTCGGCGACGAGAAAGTCAGAGCGTCGATCATGTCGGGCGGGCTCGTGATCCAGAGGCCGGCGACATGGATCACCACCGCCAAGGCGAGCGCGCCGCCGATCCAGTGATGGGCGCGCCGCCCGCGATAAGCCGACAGGCCCGGCAGATATCCGCCGATCAGCAACGGCTGAACCAGCACGAGACCGAGGGCAACGATACCTGCGAATCCGGCGAGGATGTAGACCAGGCCGCGCCATGCGAGCTGCTCGCTTGCCGCAGCGAACGCGATCGGCACGCCGATAACCAAGGCGAGGGCGGCCCAGATCAGGGGTACCCGGGCCGATCTCCACCCCTTCACCTGCAACGCGGTCAGGCCGGCTGAAGCACGAAGTGCGCCTCGAGGCTGGTTTCCTTTGGGCTCCGCATGATCGGCCGCAGAAAGACGGTTTTGAACTCACCGCTGTCATAGGCGAGGTGACCGTGCGGCTGACCGAAGATCGGAATGATCTGCGGCATCTCGAGCCGGAACGCGCCGTCCTTGTCGGTGAGCGTGGCGCCGTGACTCTGCGGCTCGTGCTCCTGGCCTTCGACCGTGTGCGCCCAGATCTGGATGCGCTGACCGGCGAGCGGCGCCCCGTCACCGGCGCGGCGCACGGTGCCGCTCATCCAGAAGCCGCCCTTGCCGATCCGGTCCACGACCGGCGCGCCCTTGCGATAGTTGTTCGCCCCGCCCGTCATCGATTCCGTCGGTGCGAGGCCATCTGCGCGGGCGGGCAGCAGGAGGCTGGATACCCCGGTTGTCAAAACGCCGGCCGCCAGGACGGCACCGCCGGCGGCGAGGAGGTTGCGGCGGCTGAGAACGACGATGGTCATATCGGTTCCTCCTGGCAACTGTGCGGTTGTTTCACCGAGGGTACAACAACAGGCACCAAACGCCCAGTTGAGACAGAGGGCGCAACGGGCGTGAATAACGCCGTTGTGAACAGAGGTGCGGGTCACGCGAACAGATTTGTAGGATGGGTAGAGCGAAGCGAAACCCATCGAGGCCTTGTTCGGTGAGGGAACCATGATGGGTTTCGCAAGTGCTCTACCCATCCTACATATGGTTCTTATCCCTCCACCCCGGACCCCCGCATGATCCCCTTCTCCGTGCTCGACCTCGCTCCCATCAGGCAGGGCTCCGACGCCGCGCAAGCGTTTCGTAACTCGGTCGATCTCGCCCAGCATGCGGAGAAATGGGGCTTCAAGCGGTTCTGGCTCGCCGAGCATCACAACATGACGGGGATTGCGAGCGCCGCGACGTCCGTGGTGATCGGGCACGTCGCGGGTGGGACCAAGACGATCCGCGTCGGCTCGGGCGGCGTGATGCTGCCGAACCATTCGCCGCTGGTGATCGCCGAGCAGTTCGGCACGCTGGTATCGCTCTATCCCGGGCGGATCGATCTCGGGCTCGGCCGTGCGCCGGGCACCGACCAGTTCACCGCGCGGGCGATGCGGCGCGATCTTGCGACAGCTGCCGAAAACTTTCCGCATGACGTGCTGGAATTGCAGGCGCTGCTCGGCGACGTGCAGCCGAACCAGGCCATCCGCGCCGTGCCCGGCATGGGGACGAAGGTACCGCTGTGGATCCTCGGCTCCAGCATGTTCGGCGCGCAGCTCGCAGCCATGCTGGGGCTACCCTTCGCATTTGCCTCGCATTTCGCGCCGCAGATGATGATGCCGGCGCTGCGCGAATATCGCGCGCGGTTCGAGCCATCAGTGCAGCTCGACAAGCCCTATGCGATGGTCGGCGTCAACGTGTTTGCCGCCGACAGCGATGTCGAGGCGCAGCGCATGTTCACCTCGCTGCAGCAGCAGTTCATCAATCTGCGCCGCGGCACGCCCGGCCAGCTGCCGCCGCCGGTCGACGACATGGACGCGCTGTGGTCGCCGGGCGAGAAGGCCGGCGTCGCGCAATCGCTGGCGATCTCCGCAGTCGGCACGCCCGCGATCGTCGAGGAAAAGCTGAGGGAGCTGATCGCCGACACTGCGGCGGACGAGCTGATGACCACGGGCCAGATCTACGATCACGCCGCGCGGCTGCGCTCGTTCGAGATCGCGGCGGAGGTGCGAGACAGGCTGGCGGCTATCGCATAATCCCCGTGCGCCAATTGGGGAATCAGAGCACGCAACGACGGGATTTCGCGAATGACCTTACCGTTCATCTTCTGCGCATTGGTGACGCTGATCAGCGCGATCATAAGCCTCGGATTTTCGCTGGCCGCAGCCTTGGGCGCAATCGGCAACGCGCGCACCATGGCGCTCTATGCTTGCGCCCGCAGCGTGGCCCTCGCGATCGCAAGCGTGATCCCGCTTCTGACGGGATCGACAGAATGGCTCCTCGCCATGGCCTGGAGCATGATCATCGTTCAAGGGTGCGACGCCCTCGTCGGACTGACGATCCATGACCGCATGAAAACCTTAGGCCCCGCCGGAACAGCACTCCTGAACCTGGTCGCAGTGATTTGGCTCATGCACGGCTTGCCGTAGACGCCGGTTTCATCCGGACAAGCACGCGACGCTGAACGTCACGCCGCCCTGATCGAGCTCATGAAGCTGGCGACGCCGCGCTTCAGGCGGGTGCTTTCGTTGGCGAGCGATTGCGCCGCCGACTGCACCAGGGCGGAGGCGCTGCCGGTCTCTGACGCGCCGCGCTGCACGTCGGCGATGCTGGTCCCGACCTGCGAGGTGCCTTCGGCAGCGCGCTGCACGTTGCGGGAGATCTCCTGCGTCGCAGAACCCTGCTGCCCGACCGAGGTCGAGATCGCGGCCGAGATCTCCGAGATCTTGCCGATCGTCGTGCCGATCTCCTTGATCGCCGCAACCGAATCCCGCGTCGCCGACTGGATGTCGTTGATCTGCTGGCTGATCTCGTCGGTCGCCTTCGCGGTCTGCTCGGCCAGCGACTTCACCTCGGACGCGACCACGGCAAAGCCGCGACCGGCCTCGCCGGCACGCGCGGCCTCGATGGTCGCGTTCAGCGCCAGCAAATTGGTCTGGCCGGCGATGGTCTGGATGAGATCGACGACGTCGCCGATCCGGCTCGCGGCCTGCGACAGCTCGCTGATGCGGCTGTCGGTCTTCTGCGCCTGACTGACGGCCTCGCCCGCGATCCTGGCCGAGGTCTCGACCTGGCGAGAGATCTCGCCGATGGAGGAGGCAAGCTCCTCGCTGGCGGCGGCCACGGAGTGCACGTTCGCGGAGGCTTCGCCCGACGCCGTGGAGGCGCGGTTGGAGACCTGCGAGACGGTGTCGGCGGTCTTGGACAGCGTCGTCGACGATTTCTCGAGCTGGCCGGCTGCCACCGAGACCAGTTCGATGATCTCGCCGACCTCGCGCTCGAACTGATCGGCGAGCTTGTTCATGTCGACCTTGCGGGTTTCGACCCGGCGCTTCTCGGCCACCACCTGCTCTTCGCGCATGCGGTTGGTCTCCAACATGGCGTCGCGGAACACTTGCACGGTGCGCGCCATCTCGCCGATCTCATCGCGGCGATCGGCATGCGCGACCGGCGCCTCGAGCTGGCCTTGGCTGAGCGAAGCCATGCGCTCCTTCAGGCTGATCAACGGCTTGACCACGCTGCGGCCGACGGCCCAGGCGATCATGATCGAGACCAGCATCAGCACTGCGATGACCATCGAGGCCGTCTGCACCATCGACCAGAACGAATTGTCGACCTCCGACATGTATTCGGCCGAGCCGATCATCAGGTTCCACGGCGCGAAACCGCGGGTGAAGGCGACCTTGTCCAGCGGGGTGGGATCACTGCCGCTACGGCGGAAGGAATAGCGCAACGAGCCCTGGCCCTTCTTCGCGATGTCCATCAGCGCGACTGCGAACAGCATGCCGTTGGCGTCCTTGTTCGGACGCATGTCCTTGCCGACGAATTGCGGAATGCCGGGATTGGAGACGCACAGCCCGGTTTCGTAGTCGTAAATGTAAGCGTAGTTGCTGTGGTCTTCGTACCAGACGTAATTATTGGCTTCGAGGAAGCGCTTCTTGGCCTCCTCCTCGGTCATCTGGCCGGCCTTGAACGCCTTGTAGTAGCCGTCGGCCAGATTGTAGACGATATCGACGGCGGCATGCGCCTTTTCGATGCGCTCGGTGACAAGCTGGTTGCGCGCGATCCACAGCACGGTGGAAGCGACCAGCGCCATGCAGATCGCACCGACCACGGTCATGAGGGCGAGCTTGGCGCCGATCGAGCGCAGCGAAAACAGGTCCTTGAGAGCCGGCATTCTGCCTCTTCGACGTTGCTGGGCGCGGCGCCCACGGAATCAGGCGGCAGGCCATCACGAGGTGGGAATGCGCAAACTAGAGGCAATTCGTTAAGAACTCAGTTACGCCACGAAGGCGCCACGCGGCGCCGCGGGTGTTACTGAAGGGTTAATGCGAGCGTGGCCGAAGAGCGCGCAAGCGGCGTCTCGAGCAAGCGATATCTCGTAGGGTGGGCAAAGGCGCGTTTGCGCCGTGCCCACGATCCTTTCCAATTGATGGAGGTGGTGGGCACGCTTACGCTTTGCCCACCCTACGGCATCTGCATCAGGGTTTACTAATCCGGATACCCAAACAGCTTCGCTGGATTGTGCACCAAAATCTTCTCCAGCTCCGCCTGGTCGGGCGCGTAGCGGAACATCAGTTCGAGCAGGTCGGCGTCGTTCGGCGGCTGCTTGACCGAGACCGGATGCGGCCAGTCGCTGGCCCAGACGCAGCGGTCGATGGCGGCCTCGATGTACGTCCGCGCGATCGGGATCACGTCGTCATAGGGAGGGCCCGCTTGCGAGGTTTTCTCGCCGAGCGAGAGCATGACCCAGAAATTGCCCTTCTTGAGCAGCTCCAGCATCTTGCGCAGGTTCGGATCGTCCTTGCCGCGCGAGGGCTCGGGGCGGGCCATGTGGTCGATCAGCACGGGCACGTCGAGATTCTCGTACTTCGCCACGCTGGAGACGATGCCGTCCTTCTCCGGCTGGATTTTGACGTACCAGCCGAGCTCACGGATGCGGGCGATCGCCCGGGCGAAATCGGCGTCCGACAGTACGGCGCCGAGCTCCTGGCGAAAACTGAAGCGCGCGCCGCGCACGCCGGCATCATGCAGCTTGGCGAGATACGCGTCGTTCGCCTCCGCGAACACCAGCGCGTTGGCACAGCCGCGATAGTTCGGCCCCATCGCGGCGAGGCCGTCGAGCACGACGGAATGGTCGGCGCCGTAGGTCGTGGTCTGCACGATGATGCCACGTTCGATCCCGAGCGTCTTGTGCACGCGCAGCGCCGCTTCCCAGGTTGCGGTCGGCATCCGGTAGGCCGCGCCAGGACGTTCCGGATATTTGTCGATTGGCCCGAGTACATGAAACTGGCTGTCGACGGTTTTCGGCGGCGGCGCCTTGATCGGAGGGCGCGGGGTCGGATCGAACGGCAGATAGGTCGGCATGCGCAAACTCCTTCAGTCGATCACGGCGGTGAAGTCGCACTGCACCAGCGCGCCGCCGTCCATGTTGTCCATCGGCAGCGCGTGACGCGCCGGGCGTGAATGCTCATCCGGAAACATTTTCAGCCATTCGACATTGACCGGACCGCGCTGCGTACGGTCCTTCAGCCACACAGTCATCTTGATGATGTCGTCGGTGGTGCCGCCGGCCGCCTCCACCGTCGCCTTCATATGCCCGAACATGTTGGCGCATTGGGCGTCCAGGCTCTCCGGCATCGCGCCCGCAGCATCGCGACCGAGGATGACGCCGGATATCACGAGATTGCCGATGCGGCAGGCGTTCGGAATCGGGTTGGCGTGCTTGAAGCCGCCAATATGGATGCTCTTGCGCCGCGTTGGGCCTGTCATGATGCGCTTCCTCCTTATTGTTGGTTCAGACGAACTGGCACGACACGGAGCCGAAGGCGCCGTAGTCGGCATGGAACGTGTCGCCGCGGCGGATATCGACCGGACGCGTGAACGATCCCGCAAGCACGACCTCGCCGGCGGCGAGATGCTCGTCATGCGGCGCCAGCCGATTGGCGAGCCACGCGATGCCGTTGGCGGGATGATTGAGCACGCCGGCGGCAAGCCCGGTCTCCTCGACCTCGCCGTTGCGGAACAGCAGCGCGCCGATCCAGCGCAGATCCGCATCCAGCGGACGGAACGGCCGGCCGCCCAGCACCAGCGCGGCATTGGCGGCGTTGTCCGAGATCGTGTCGACGACTTTTCGGGTCTTGCCGGTCTCGGGATCGACGCGGTGCATCCGCGTCTCCAAAATCTCCAGCGCGGGCGTGACATAGTCGGTCGCGTTGAGCACGTCGAAGATGGTGCAGTCCGGCCCGCGCAGCGGTGCCTTCAGCACGAAGGCGAGCTCGACCTCGATGCGCGGCGCATGGAACCGGTCGAACGGAATCGGCGCAGCGTCGGCATAGAACATGTCGGCAAACAGCACGCCGTAATCGGGCTCGGAGATACCAACCGCGTTCTGCATCGCCTTCGAGGTCAGGCCGATCTTGTGGCCCTTGATGACGCGGCCGCGGCCGAGCTGCAGCTTGGTCCAGGCGCGCTGGACGGCGTAGGCATCCTCGATGCTGAAGCTGGGATAGTCCCTGGAGAACATCGGGATCAGCGCCTTGGTGCGATCGGCCTCATCGAGGCGCGCGGCAAGGCGTTCGATCGTAGCGGTGTCGAGCATGATCTATTGCTCCGCCGCGACGACGTTGCGCAGCACGCCGATGCGGCTGGACTCGACCTCGACGACGTCGCCGTCCCTGAGCCAGCGCGGCGGGTCGAAGCGCGCGCCCGCCCCTGTTGGCGTACCCGTCACGATCATGTCGCCGGGCTTTAGCGTCGCGAAGGTGGAGAGATAGGAAATCAGAAAATCGAACGGGAACATCAGCCGCTCGGTCGTGTCCTGCTGCCGCACCTCGCCGTTGACGCGCGTGACGATGTCATGCGGCCCGCGCGGATCGAGCTCGTCCGCGGTGACGATCCAGGGACCGATGCTGCCGGAGCGATCGAAGTTCTTGCCCTGCGTGACGTTGAACTTGCCATGGCGCAGCCAGTCGCGGATCGTGCCCTCGTTGCACAGCGTCATGCCGAAGATGTGCGACCAGGCTTTTTCGCGCGGGATATGACGGCCACCCTGACCGATCACGATGACGAGCTCGCCTTCATAATCGAGCTGGTCCGACACGTGCGGCTTCTCCAGCGGCTGGCCGGAGCCCGTCATCGACGACATGCTGCGCACGAACAGGCTCGGATATTTGGGCAGGTCCGAACTGTCCTTATATTCGGCGTTGCGCTCGGCGTAGTTGACGCCGATGCACCAAAGCTTTTCGGGCGCCAGCACCGGCGGCAACAGCGTGAGCTTGTCCAGCGCATAGTCAGGCTTCTGGCCGGCCGCCGCCTCCAGCGCCTCGGCCAGCGCGTTGGCTGCGATCAACGCCTTCACGTCGGAGAATTCGCGGCCGATCCGCTTGGTCAGATCGACGACACCGCCATCAATGGCCGCGCCGTAGCGCTGCTCTCCGTCCAGCAGATAGCTCAACAGTCGCATCGTCGTTCTCCAATGGTCTTCAGGCGGCGTACGCAAGGCGTCCGCACGCTCAATCCTTCGATTTGGGAGTCTGGAACACGGTGTTCAGCGTCACGATCTCGCCGAGAGTGGCGTAACGCGGACCGCCGATGCGGGCGATCGGATCGAGCGCCTTGGTCTCGACCTTGCCGTCATTCACGAGGCCGTCGCGGATGTGGAACATCACGACCTCGCCGACGATCAGCCGGCTGCGCGCCTCGCCGAATTCGAGGCACTGCCGGAACACGCATTCCATCGCAACCGGCGCAGCGGCGAGCCTGCGCACCTTGATGCGCTCGCAAGGCAACGTCTCCAGCCCGAGCTGCTCGACTTCGCTGATCTCTGGCGGATGCTCCACCGAGCTGTCGTGCACCGCAGACATCAGCGGCGTATCAGCGACGTGGATGACATATTCCTCGGTGTCGAGGATGTTGTGCGCAGTGTCCTTGTAGTCAGCGCCCTTGCGGCCGACGCTGATGGCCAGCATCGGCGGCTTCTGCGACACGAAGGTGAAGGCGCTGAACGGCGCGAGGTTGAGCACGCCGCTGCGCGACAGGCTCGTCACCCACGCGATCGGGCGCGGCACCACGATGCCGGTCATCAGCCGGTAGATGCGCTCCGCGCCGAGCTCGGTGGGGTCGATCCGCATCGTTCAATCAGCCTTGATGTTGGCCTTGCGCACGATCGGGATCCATTTGGCGCCCTCGCGCTCGAGATAGGCCTTGAACTCGTCGGGCGTCATCGCGACGGCTTCGCCGCCGAGCTTGTCGAACTTGTCGATCACGCCCGGGTCTTTCAGGGTCGCAGCCAGCGTTTCGTGCAGCTTATCGACGATGGGCGCAGGCGTGCCAGCGGGTGCGAACAGGCCCGTAAACGTCTGACCGTCAAAATCCTTGTAGCCGAGCTCGGCGAAGGTCGGCACATCAGGCAGCGACTTCAACCGATGCGGGCTGGTGACCGCAAGCGCGCGGAACAGGCCGGCCTTGATGTGCTGGAGGCTGACTGTGAGCTGGTCGAAGGCGAACTGCACCTGACCGCCGAGCAGGTCGTTGATCGCCGGTGCGTTGCCGCGGTAATGCGCGGTGACCCATTGCAGATCGAGGTTCGACTGCATCAGCTCGCTGAGCAGATGGTTGGTGGTGCCGGGACCGGGCGAGGCCATGGTCAGCTTGCCGGGCTCGCGCTTGGCAAGATCGATGAATTCCTTGAAGGTCGTCGCCTGCACCGACGGATGGACCTCGAGCACCAGCGGCGTCATCGAGATGGTCGAGATCGGCAGGAAGTCCTTCTTCCAGTTATAGGCGTCACGCTTGTTGATCTCGGTCGCGAACAGCACCGGGCCGTTGGCGCCGACGAACAGCGTGTAGCCGTCGGGCGCCGATTTCGCGAAGGCTTCGCCCGCGATCATGCCGCCGGCGCCGGCCTTGTTCTCGATGATGAAGGGCTGGCCGAGCTTTTCCTGGAGCTTGTCGGCGATGATGCGCGCGGCGCTGTCGACATTGCCGCCAGCCGGATAAGGCACCAGCAGCTTGACGCTTCGCGCCGGCCATTGCTGGGCCGACGCGGGCCCCGCCAGCATCGCGGCGACAGCAGCGATGGCGATCCCGACTAATCTCATGTTAACCTCCCGACGGCGCTTCCAATTCCAAGTCGATTGCCCTGACGTCGCGCAGGGCATCCCGATCGGAGCGCAATCTCCAGATGCGGGCTTTACCTGTCGAGTGAATTGTGGCGTTCTTGTCCATATTATGGACAGAAGAACTTCCTCAAGTGCGACAGAACCGCGACAAGGCGCGCAGGCGATCCGCCGCGCGCTTGCCGTACTGCGTATTCTTGCCGCAGGTCGCGAAGACGGTGTGCCATTGGCCGAGGTCGTGCAGGCGACCGGCCTCACGCGTCCGACCGTGCACCGCATCGTTCACGTGCTGATCGAAGAAGGCATCGTCGAGCGGCACGGCAGGACCGGCCGCTACGCGATCGGCAACCAGGTGCCGGAGCTGGCGCTCGCGCGCCCCCGGCCCTCGCCGCTGCTGGTTGCCGCAGGCCCGTCGCTGCGACGCGCCTCCGCCGAGATCGGCGACACGCTGTTCCTGACGGTGCGGACCGGCAACGACACGCTGTGCGTCGATCGCAGGATCGGCGCCTATCCGATCCAGGTGCTGTCGATCGAGGTCGGCGCGCGCCGCCCGCTCGGCGTCTCCAGCGCCGGCGTCGCCATCCTCGCTGCATTGCCGGCGCCGGACGCGCGAAAAATCGTCACAGCGAATGAGAAGCGGTTCGAGGCCTACCGCACCGACGCCGCGACAGTGCTCGGCCAGGTCACCGCGGCGCGGCGGCGCGGATATGGCATGCGGGAGATCGGTCTCGTCCAGGGCACGAAATCGATCTCAACCTGGATCAAAACTCCGGACGGCCGGCCTGCAGCGGCGATGACCGTCTCCGCCGTTCGGACGAGGCTCGGCCCACGCCGCGAGCAGGAGGTCGCGGAGATTCTTTTGCGCGAGACCCGCGCGATCGAGCAGGCCATCCGCGCGAGTGCCTAGCGCCGCGCGTGCCCGCGCATGGCTGTCAATGGGCTGACGTGGCGCGCGTTTTTGTGGCACAAGGGCCGCCATCGCCGACCGACCAACGAGGCCACGCATGCCCGCGCCAAAACCGCCTGCCTTCGAGACCCTGAGCCTGCATGCGGGCCAGCATCCGGATCCCGCGACCGGCGCCCGCGCGGTGCCGATCTACCAGACCACGTCCTACGTGTTCCAGGATTCCGACCACGCGGCAGCGCTGTTCAATCTGGAGCGCGCCGGCCACATCTATACGCGCATCTCCAACCCCACCACCGGCGTGCTTGAAGAGCGGCTCGCGGCGCTGGAAGGCGGCGTCGGCGCGATCTGCACCGCGAGCGGCATGGCCGCGCTGCATCTCGCCATTGCCACGCTGCTGAATGCCGGCGACCACATCGTGGCGTCGAGCTCGCTCTATGGCGGCACCATCAATCTGCTGGCGCATACGCTGCCGCGCTTCGGCATCACCACGACCTTCGTGAAGCCGCGCGATCACGACGCGTTCCGGAAAGCGATCAAGCCGAACACCAGGCTCGGGATCGGCGAGACCATCGGCAATCCCGGACTGGAGGTGCTGGACATTCCGAAGGTCGCGGCGATCGCGCATGAGGCAAAAATTCCGCTGCTGATCGACAACACCTTTGCCACGCCCTATCTCAGCCGTCCGATCGAGCTCGGCGCCGACATCGTGATGCATTCGGCGACCAAATGGATCGGCGGACACGGCATCGCGATCGGCGGCGCCATCGTCGATGGCGGCCGCTTCGACTGGCGCGACTCCGGCAAGTTCGGCGTGCTGACCGAACCGTATGGCGGCTATCACGGCATCGTCTTCGACGAGCAGTTCGGTACCGCCGCCTTCATCATGCGTGCGCGCACCGAAGGCCTGCGCGATTTCGGCGCCTGCCTGTCGCCGACCAACGCGTTCCAGCTGCTACAAGGCGTCGAGACGCTCGGCGTCCGCATGGATCGGCATATGCAGAACACACACCTCGTGCTCGAGGCGCTCAAGTCCAACAAGGCCGTCGACTGGGTGCTGCATCCCTCGCTGGAAGACCACACGGACTACCAGCTCGCAAAGCAACTACTGCCGCGCGGCGCGGGTTCGATCATCTCCTTCGGCATCAAGGGCGGCCGGCCTGCAGGGCGCAAGTTCATCGAGTCGCTGCGCATGATCAGCCATCTCGCCAATGTCGGCGACGCCAAGACGCTGGTGATCCACCCGGCTTCCACCACGCACCAGCAGATGGACGCCGAGCAGCTCAAGGCTGCCGGCATCGGCGAGGAGCTGGTGCGGCTGTCGGTCGGCATCGAGACCGTCTCCGACATTATCGACGACCTCGCGCAGGCGCTGCGCATCTCGCAGAAGGTTTGACACGATGAAGCTCTCCGTTAACGGCGCCGAGGTGTTTGTCGCAACCGGCGGCCGCGAATTCGACAAGTCCCTGCCCACGGTCGTCTTCGTCCACGGCGCCGGCTTCGACCATTCGACCTGGGCGCTGCATACGCGCTGGTTCGCCCATCACGGTTTTGGCGTGCTGGCGCCCGACCTGCCCGGCCACGGCCGCTCGGCCGGACCGTCGCTCGGAAGCATCGCCGAGATGGCGGACTGGACCGCGGCACTGCTCGATGCGGCCGGGGCTACGAAAGCGCATCTGATCGGCCATTCCATGGGATCGCTGATCTCGCTGGAAACCGCCGCGCGTCACCCCGCCAAGGTCTCCGCACTGAGCCTGATCGGCACGGCCGCGACCATGACGGTCGGCCCCGATCTGCTGACGGCTGCTGAAGCCAACTCACAGGATGCCAACGACATGGTCTCAATCTGGGGCCTTGGCTTCAACGCCGAACTCGGCGGTAGCCTCGCGCCGGGCCTGTGGATGCATGGCGGTGCACAGGCGGTGCTGAAGTCTTGCGAGCCCGGCGTGCTGTTCAAGGATTTGTCGGCCTGCAATGCCTACGCGAATGCGCTTCAAGCGGCCGCGACCGTCAAGGTACCTGCGACCCTCATCCTCGGCGAGCGGGACATGATGACGCCGGCGAAGGCCGGCAAGGCGCTTGCAGCCGCGATCCCGCATGCGAGGACCGTCGTGGTGCCGGGCGCGGGCCACATGATCATGGCCGAGCGCCCGGATGAATTGCTGGCGGCGCTGAAGGGCTGAGACCCAGCGATCAGTTGGCAAAGAGCGAGGAACTTGCGCGCCGGCCCCGCTCGGAAAACACGGCGCGGGCGGCACGCTCGGCCTCGCGTGCCGAGCGAAATTGGCGGCCTTCGAGACTGTCGAACAGGCGCTCGGACGAGAAGAAACGGAAGCCGCGCTCTTCTCTTGTGATGATGCCGGCGGCGCGATCGTGGATTTCGATGATGTAGGCGTTGGACTGTGGCTGGGACATCACTGCTCGTTCGCCGAAATCTCGGCGTTCCTGTCTTGGGATTTGCGGTGTGAGGCGTTGCTAAGAGGCGGTCAGCAACAACAACAGGCGCCGGTGGCCGCGGAGAAACAGCGCCGCGTCATGCACGCGTGCATGCCGTTGTGATTGCGCTGGTGACCGATTCTCATATTGCGGCTTCGACCCAAGGAGCAGTTTCGCTTCGAATATCGAGTGATTGGCGCGTTTGGTCAATGAAATGGCTATCCATATTTGGCAGCGGCCGCGCTTGCGCGCTTCTCCCGCCACAAGCGCTGACAGTCGGATTCATCTCGCGATGAGTTCAATACGCCCGCACGGTCAGCATGGTAAACTCCGGCTAACGCAAAGCAAAGATAGGGAGATCCTGATATGGCGGACGATCAGAAAGGGCGCGTGGCGCTCGTCACCGGCGGCTCGCGCGGGATCGGCGCCGCCGTCTGTCGTGCGCTGGCTGAGGCCGGCGCGGCGGTGGCCATCAACTGTCGCGAGCAGATCGGACAGGCCGAGAAGCTGGCGAGCGAGATCGGCAAACAAGGCGGACGCGCCATCGTGGTTGCGGCCGACGTCTCACAGCGCGACGCCGTCGACAACATGGTCGAGCGTGTCACGAAAGGGCTCGGGCCGATCGACATTCTCGTCAACAGCGCGGGCATCGCCATCACGCGCGGCGTCGACGATCTCACCGAGGACGATTTCGACCGCACCATGCTGGTCAATCTGAAATCGGCCTTCCTCTGCACACAGGCGGTGCTGCCGTCGATGCGCGCGCGAAAGTGGGGCCGCATCGTCAATATCTCCTCGGGTGCCGCGCGAGGCGCCGGCTCGATCGGGCCACATTACAATGCCTCCAAGGCCGGCATGGAAGGGCTCACGCGAGGTTACGCGGCGCGGCTGGTGAAAGAGGGCATCACCGTCAACGCGGTGGCGCCGTCGCTGATCGAGACCGACATGATGAGCGGCCAGCCGCAACTGATCAGCCGCATCCCGCTCGGCCGCTTCGGCACGGCGGACGAGGTGGCGAAATCCGTGATGCTGCTGGTCGACAACGCCTACATGACGGGGCAGACGGTGGCGCTGAGCGGCGGGATGGCGTTTAATTAGGAGGGGACGCAGCGCCCGCGGCGCACGCCCTTTTCAAACTTGGGGGAATGCCGTAGGGTGGGCAAAGCGAAGCGTGCCCACCATTTGCGTGTGATTGGTGAGAAATCGTGGGCACGGCGCAAGTGCGCCTTTGCCCACCCTACGAATTCTGACTCGCGGATAGATACCGCTCACCCGTCTCGCCACTACCGTCCAACAGGAGAGAGCACGGCTCACCACATCGTCGCCGCGGCCCGCTCCGGCCAGACGCGATCATACTCATCGCCGCCAACCGTGTTCTGGCTCATCTCGGCGAGGATCTGGCCGGGCGTCGGCAGCGTCTTGGGGTCGATGCGCTTCTCGGGATTCCAGAGGTCGGAGCGGACGATGGCGCGGGCGCACTGGAAGTAGATCTCTTCCACGTTCATCACCATGACGCTGCGCGGCGCCTTGTCCTCGACCTTGAACGAAGCGAGCAACTCCGAATCGACCGAGAGATGCGCGCGGCCATTGGCGCGAACCGCGTTGCCTGAGCCGGGGATCAAAAACATCAGCGACACCCTGGGATCGCGCACGATGTTGCGCAGCGAATCGACCCGGTTGTTGCCGCGACGATCGGGCAACATCAGAGTATGCTGATCGTGGATGCGGACGAAGCCGGGGAGATCGCCGCGCGGCGAGCAGTCGATGCCCTCGGGTCCGATGGTGGCGAGTGCGGCGAACGGCGCCTTCTCGATGAAGATGCGATAGAGCGGGGTGACGTGGTCGGCGACTTTCACGGTCGAGGCATCATTGGTGGCGCCGTAGATGGCTTCGAGTTCCTCGACCGTCTTGATCACCGTCATTCCACACTCTCCTGGTTGCGCCGGCGTTAGAGCCTTGTTCCGATTAAATCGGAACAAGGCTCTCGATTCTTATTCTGACGCGTTTTCTTCACGCGAACCGGAATCCACTTCGCTCGAAAACGCTCTATTCCCGCCAGCATTCATTCCTGATCACGCGCACGAGCTGGCGGCCGTGATAGTCCGCGCTGCCGGCATTGAGGATAGTGACATCGGCATTGGCCGAGGCGTCATCGACGCTGCGCGCGAGCCGGTCCGCGATATTGCCGTCGGTGTTGCGCGCGCGCGCGGCAAGGCGCTGCGCCAGCACGTCCGGCGGCGCGGTGATCGCGACCACGATGACATTGGCATAGGCCTGGCGTAGCGCGGCGATCACGGTGCGCGAGACGTTGACGACGACGGCGCGCCCGGCGCGGATGTCGTCGTTGATCTCCAGCGGCAGGGCGTAGGAATGCCCATGCGCATCCC
This sequence comes from Bradyrhizobium sp. AZCC 2230, assembly GCF_036924495.1. Taxonomy (NCBI): domain Bacteria; kingdom Pseudomonadati; phylum Pseudomonadota; class Alphaproteobacteria; order Hyphomicrobiales; family Nitrobacteraceae; genus Bradyrhizobium; species Bradyrhizobium sp. AZCC 2230. The sequence goes on from NZ_JAZHRS010000001.1 coordinate 5,571,663, forward strand.
AATGCACGGCGAAATCGCCGTGATCGCGCGCGCGGGCGAACTCGTCGGCGCTCAGCGCAATATTGTCCTCGTCGGCAGAGGACGCGCGCGTCACGACGCGGCGCGGGAAGACGATGTCGTGGTCGTCGACACAGGCCGCCTGCGCCAGCCGCAGCAGCGTGTCCTTGCCGGCGCCGCTCGGGCCGACCACGAGCACCAGCCGCCCGGGCCCGATCGCCGCCGCGTCCGTCGCCGTCGTGACGGTCTCGCTCATGCGACACGGCCCCCTTCGCGCCAGACGCTGCGAACCACGGGAACGCTGCCCGCGACATGGACGCGAATCAGATCGGCGCGCTTGCCGATCGCGATCTCGCCACGGTCGGTGAGGCCGACCGCATCGGCGGGCGCCTTGGTCACGGTGCGAACGGCCGCCGGCAGGCTGATCGAGGGCGCATGCTCCGGCAGTTGCAGCGCGCCCATCAGCAGGCTCGACGGGATATAGTCCGACGACAGGATGTCGAGCAGACCTTCGCGGGCGAGATCGACCGCTGCGATGTTGCCCGAATGCGAACCGCCGCGCACGACGTTCGGCGCGCCCATCAGGATGTCGATGCCGGCCTGATGCAGGCCGCGCGCGGCCTCCAACGTGGTCGGGAATTCCGCCACCGCGACACCGTCACGCACGGCGTCGGCGACATTCTCCTCGGTGGTGTCGTCATGGCTCGCGAGCGGTATCTTGTACATATGCGCCAGCGACACGATCTCGCGCATGTTGGCCGCGGCGTATTTCTTCTGGTAGTCGAACCGCTTCGCGAACAGCTCGTCGAGCTCGGCATCGGTCTTGCCGCCGCCCTTGCCGCGGTAATAGTCGCGCAGCTTGACCTCGTCGCGGAACTGGCGCTGGCCGGGGGTGTGGTCCATCAGCGACATCAGCTTGACGTCGGGACGGTCGATCAGCTCCTTGGCTTCCTCGACCACGCTCGGCATCGGGATTTCGCAGCGCAGGTGCAGGAAGTGGTCGGCGCGCAGCAAATCGGAATCGCGTGCGGTCGTGATCGCGGCGGCGAGCACGCCGGCGCGGCCATCGACCTCCTCGGCACCGTCCTCGCGCCAGACTCGGAGCGAGTCGAACACGGTGGTGATGCCCGATGTCGCGAGCTGGCCGTCATAGGAGATGACGGCGGCAACCGGATTCCAGAACACTTTTGGCCGCGGCACGTAATGCGCTTCGAGATGGTCGGTGTGGAGCTCGATCAGGCCGGGCATGATGAGATCGCCGCCGGCATCCTCCGCGCCCGCGGGCGCCCTGCCCTCGCCGATCTCGGCAATGCGTCCGTCCGCAAGAGCAAGCCAGCCCTGTTCGATCACCCGGTCAGCCAGCACGATCCTGGCATTGGCGATCACGATGTCCTTCGGCTTGGCGTTCATGTCCCTCTTCCTTCAGGCCGCGGCGGCAAACCTGGTGACGTCGACGATGCGGTCGGCAATCAAATGGCGGATTTCGTCGTCATGCACAATCGCGACCATGGCGACGCCCTGGCGCTTCTTCTCGGCGACCAGCGCGACCACGACGGCACGGTTGGCGGCATCAAGCGAGGCGGTCGGCTCATCCAGCAGCAGGATCGGCAGGTCCGAGATGAAGCCGCGCGCGATGTTGACGCGCTGCTGCTCGCCGCCGGAGAAGGTCGCGGGCGGAAGCTGCCAGAGCCGCTCGGGGATGTTGAGGCGGTGCAACAGCTCGCCGGCGCGCGCCTGCGCATCGACGCGCGTCATGCCGTTGACGATCAGCGGCTCGGCGACGACGTCGATGGTGGCGACCCGCGGTACCGCACGCAAAAACTGGCTGACGTAACCGATGGTGGCGCGGCGGACGTTGAGGACCCGCCGCGGCTCGGCGGTGGCGAGGTCGATCACCTCGCCGCGATGGCGGATGCCGATGCGGCCGGAATCGCAGCGATAATTGCCAAAAATCATCTTCAGGATCGACGATTTACCGGCGCCGGACGGCCCTGACAGCACGACGCACTCGCCCGGATCCACGTGAAAGGTCACGCCGCGCACGACAGGCAATTCGATGCCGCCTTGCAGGTGCATCGTGAAGGTCTTGTTGGCGTCGGCGATGTCGATCATGGCGGTCATAGGAAGGCTCTTGTGAGAAGGCTTATGGCGGCAGAATCGAGGAGACGAGGAGCTGGGTGTAGGGCTCACGCGGATCGTCCAGCACCTGATCGGTGAGGCCGGCCTCGATGACGCGGCCGCCCTTCATCACCATCACGCGATGCGACAGAAGGCGCGCGACCGCGAGATCGTGGGTGACGATGACGACGGCGAGATGCAGTTCGGCGACGAGATTGCGCAGGAGATCGAGCAGGCGGGCCTGCACCGAAACATCGAGGCCGCCGGTCGGCTCGTCCATGAACACCAGCCGCGGCCCGGTGACGAGGTTGCGCGCGATCTGGAGGCGCTGGCGCATGCCGCCCGAATAGGTGCGCGGCGCATCGTCGATGCGGGCGACGTCGATCTCGACCCGGGTCAGCCAATCGGACGCGGTGTCGCGGATGCGGCCGTAATGATTCCAACCCACCGCCATCAGCCGCTCGCCGACATTGGCGCCGGCGGAGACCGCCATGCGCAAACCCTGCGCCGGATCCTGGTGTACAAAACCCCAATCGGTGCGGAACAGCAGGCGCCGCTCGGCCTCGCCGAGCGCGGCGAGATCGCGGGTGACGCCGTCGCGCATCCGGTAAGACACCTGCCCGCCGCTGGCCGCGAGCTGGCCCGACAACAGCTGGAGCAGCGTCGACTTGCCGGAACCGGATTCGCCGACGATCGCCAGCACCTCGCCGGGATAGAGCGAGAACGATACGTCACGGCACGCAGCAATGCGGCCGTAGGACTTGCTGAGGGTATCAGCGACGAGCAGCGGCTGATCGGTTTCAAGCAGATCCTGATCAGCCATTTGCACCTCCCTGCGCCTTGTCCTTGTACGGCGCAGCACTCAGGGCACCGTGATGGCCGGCGGCCTGACGTCCCTCGCAATAATCTGTATCCGAGCAGACGAACATGCGGCTGCCCTTGTCGTCGGTGACGATCTCGTCGAGATAGGAATTTTCAGCGGCGCACAGCGCACAGGGCGCGTTGAAGCGATAGGGCTCGAACGGGTGGTCCTCGAAATCGAGCGACACAACTTTCGTATAGGGCGGGATCGCATAGATGCGCTTCTCGCGGCCGGCGCCGAACAATTGCAACGCCGGGCAATTGTCCATCTTGGGATTGTCGAATTTCGGCGTCGGCGACGGATCCATCACGTAACGCGCATTCACCTTGACCGGATAGGCGTAGGCAGTCGCGATGTGGCCGAAACGGGCGATGTCCTCATAGAGCTTCACATGCATCAGGCCGTATTCGGCAAGCGCGTGCATGCGCCGCGTCTCGGTCTCGCGCGGCTCGAGGAAACGCAGGGGTTCCGGGATCGGCACCTGATAGACCAGCACCTGGTTAGCGTGCAGCGACGTCTCCGGGATACGGTGACGGGTCTGGATCACGGTCGCCTCGTCCGTCGAGGTCGTGGTGGCGACGCCGGCAGTCTTGGCGAAGAATTTGCGGATCGAGATCGCGTTGGTGGTGTCGTCGGAGCCCTGGTCGATCACCTTCAGCACATCTTGCGGTCCCAGGATCGCGGCGGTCACCTGCACGCCGCCGGTGCCCCAGCCATAGGGCATCGGCATTTCGCGGCTGGCAAACGGCACCTGATAGCCGGGGATCGCAATCGCCTTCAGGATCGCGCGGCGGATCATCCGCTTGGTCTGCTCGTCGAGATAGGCGAAATTGTAGGCGGGCGCGTTCATTCCGCGGCCTCCTTCATGGCATCAGGCGCATTGGCTTCGGCAGAGGCTTCGGCAAATTCCTTGCGCAGCTTGCGCAGCAGGCCGAGCTCGGACTGGAAGTCGACATAATGCGGCAGCTTCAGATGCTCGACGAAGCCGGTCGCCTGGACGTTGTCCGAATGCGACAACACGAATTCTTCATCTTGCGCCGGGGCTCCGACCTCTTCACCGAGCTCGCGGGCACGCAGCGCCCGGTCGACGAGCGCCATCGACATGGTCTTGCGCTCGCTCTGGCCGAAGGCGAGGCCATAGCCGCGGGTGAAGCACGGCGCTTCCGTCGCCGAACCCTTGAACTGGTTGACCATCTGGCACTCCGTCAGCTCGATCGAGCCAAGCGGCACGGCAAAGCCGACGTCTTCGGCAGCGAACTCGACCTCGACCTCGCCGAAGCGGATCTCGCCGGCGAAGGGATGGTTGCGGCCGTAGCCACGTTGCGTGGAGTAGCCCATCGCCAGCAGAAAGCCTTCGTCGCCACGGGCGAGATTTTGCAGGCGCAAATCGCGGTCCGCCGGGAAGTTCAGCGGCTCGCGGGTGAGATCGCCGACGCTGGCGCCGTCGTCGGCTTGGGGCGAGGATTCGATCAACCCATCGCGACCCAGGATATCCGTCACGCGCGGCGTCGGTGCCGTCGAGGCTGCGGCCACAGCCGGCGCTTCCGGCACAAAACCCTGGCTCAGCGAGGGATCGAGCAGGCGATGGGTGTAGTCGAAGGTGGGTCCGAGGATCTGGCCGCCGGGAATGTCCTTGAAGGTCGAGGACACCCGCCGCTGCACCCGCATGGCGCCGGTGTTGACCGGCTCGCTGGCGCCGAAGCGCGGCAAGGTGGCCCGGAAGGCGCGGACCAGGAAGATCGCCTCGATCAGATCGCCGCGCGCCTGCTTGATCGCGAGCGCAGCAAGCTCGCGGTCATAGAGCGAACCTTCACTCATGACGCGGTCGACGGCGAGCCCGAGCTGTTCCGAGATCTGGTCGAGGGAGACTTCCGCAACGCTCTGGTCGCCGCGCCGCGCATTGGCGAGCAGGCGATGGGCGTTCTCGATAGCGCGTTCGCCGCCTTTGACTGCGACATACATGCGTCAGCCTCCCTTGCTCATGACACGCGTGGTGCGCGGAATCGCCACCACGGCATCATCGGCGACCAGAACCACGTCGATGCCGCGCGGAAACAGCGTCTCGTTGACACGCAGACGTTCAAACAGGTCGAACGGTTTGATCGACGCCTGGAGCGTTGCGACACCGTCGATGCCGGGGCCGCGCAGCTCGAAGCTGCGGCCTGAGGCCAGGCTCTCGACCTGGATGATTATCGTCGTCGAACGATCCGGATATTCGTTGGTGCCGAGCGCAAAACGCTCGAGCGAGGGCAGCGCACCGCCGTCACTGATCAGTGCGAAGGCCGCGATCGAGGAATCCTGGATCACCGGCGCGCCGGTGTGGAACTTGAGCCATTTCAGGACGTCGGAGCTTTCCGACATCCCCGCATCGAGCCAGAGTGGCGTGTCGTGGTCGAACAGCGTCAGCGCGATCGCGGCGGTGCCGCGCATCATCGGGCCGGCCGTTCCCGCCATCGGCACGATGCGTTGGACCGCACCCGGCCGCGCCATCGCATCCATCACTGAGCGAAAGGTCGATTGCGCCGACAACACCTTGTCGACGAAACCGGGCGGCAGTTCCGCAATCGTGGTCATGGCCTCACCCCTCACCGCGCACCATGGTGTAGAAATCAACCTTCGTCGCAGCGGTCTCTTCCGCCGCCTGCATGCGCCGAATCATAAGCTGCTCTCGCAACGGCCCGATAACGTCGCGCTCCACCAGCCCGCCAAAATCGCACGACTGAACCAGCGCGTCGCACAACGCGATCAGCCGCGCCTTCTCACCATCGCGCCCGAGCGTGTAGCCGAAGCCGACCTCGCCGCTCGCAAGCCGCACCGCGGCGCGCGACACCGTGGCCTCGCCGAGATTGAACGGCGCGCCGTCGCCGCCGACCCGGCCGCGCAGCATCACCAGACCGTTCTCCGGCGCGCGCAAATCCTGATGGCCGGGCAAGGGGATCACGCGGAGGCGGGCGGCGATCTCGCCCGCCTCCGCGTGCGCCAGCACGGCCATGGCGGCCTGGCGCTGGGCTTGCTGGGTGTTGTGCTGGGTCACCGAATCCATCGACCTTTTGACAGAACTTGCCGAACTCAAGTTGTCTATGATAATAGACAACTTGATAAGGAAGCGCCATGACTGTTTCGTGACAAACGTGTGATTTTCGGGCTAGGCTGGCCAACGACATGAGCATGCAGGACACCGCCTCCTCAGGCGTTGCGCTATGGCGCCTCGTTGCCGACGGCATCGAGCGCGGCATCGCCGACGGCCGTTTTGCCGCAGGCGACAAATTGCCGGGCGAGATGGAGATCGCCGAAACTTATCGCGTCAATCGCCACACCGTGCGACGTGCGCTGGCGGCGCTCGCCGAGCGCGGCATCGTGCGCGCCGAGCGCGGCAGCGGAACCTATGTCGAGGCGCAGAAACTCGCTTATCCGCTGCGCTCGCGCACGCGCTTCTCGGAGATCGTCGGCGCCGACGGCCGCGAGCCGCATGGCCGGATGATCGAGGCGTCAGAAGACGTCGCGACCCGCGAGGTCGCGCGGGAACTGGGGTTGAAGACCGGCGCGCCGCTGGTGCGGATCGAGGCCATCCGCCTCGCCGACCGCACGCCGATCTGCGTCTCCACCACCTGGCTGTCTGCGGACCTGTTTCCCGGCGCGGGCACGGTGTTTGCCGCGACGCGCTCGATGACGAAGATGCTCGAGCATTACGGGATCGGCGATTACCGCCGCGGCGCCACAAGGATCACCGCCGGCATCGTCGACGCCACCGACGCCGCGCGGCTCGATCTGCCGCTGGGGCGGCCGATCCTGGTGGTCGATGCGACGGACCTCGATCTCGAGGGCAAGCCGCTGGTGACGAAGCACTCGCGGTTCGCGGCGGAGCGGGTGGAGTTTTTGGTGGAGCCGTAAAGGCTCACCCCACTCTCCGCGAATCCGGAGCCGTAGGGTGGGCAAAGGCGCATTTGCGCCGTGCCCACGATCTTTCCGACATCACTACAGAAGTGGTGGGCACGCTTCGCTTTGCCCACCCTACGGCACCTGTGATCAGGCCACGGCCTTTCGCCCAATGATCGCAAACCGCAGCTTGCTCGAGATGAAATCGATCGCGGCAACGGCGACCAGGATCATCAGGATCAGGAACGACACCTTCTGCCATTCCAGCACGCGGATCTGCTCGGCCAGCTGAAGTCCGATGCCGCCGGCGCCGACGATGCCGATGATGGTGGCCGAGCGCGTGTTCGATTCGATGAAATAGAGCACCTGGCCCGCGATCACGGGCAGCACCTGCGGCAACAGGCCGAAGCGGATCTCGTGCAAGGCGCTGCCGCCGGAGGCCCGGATGCCCTCGACCTGCTCCTGGTCGGCGCCTTCGATCGCCTCCGAGAACAGTTTTCCGAAGGCGCCGAAATCCGACACCGCGATGGCGAGCACGCCGGCGAACGGGCCGAGCCCAACGACATTGATCCACACCAGCGCCCAGATCAGCGTGTCGACGCCGCGGATCGAATCGAGGAAACGCCGGACGGGAAAGCGCAGGATGATCGACGGCACGACATTGCGTGCGGCAAGCAGGCTGACCGGCAGCGCGAACAACGCGGCGATCGTCGTGCCGAGCAGCGCGATCGAGAGCGTCTCGCCCAGAGCCTTCAGATAGAGCGGCAGCGACGAGCCGGGATCGGGCGGGATCATCATCATGCTGATCCAGCCGAGCTGGCTGAGGCCGGCGACGAGGCGCGAGGGCGAGAAATCCAGATCGACGAGGCCATAGACCAGAATCGCGAGGGCTGCGATGATCATCGCCGGCGTCGCAAGCCGCGCCGAGGCAGGCCGGTCGAACACGTCGGGATAGCGGGCGCGGATCTGCGCGGTGTCGACCTCTTGCGGCTTGCTCACGTCCGCGCCTCCTTGCCGAACAGCCGGCCGCGCACCCAGCCGGTCGTGATATCGATCAGGAACACCGTGATGATGATGGTGACGAGGATCGCGCTGACGTCGGAGTAGTAGAATTTGCGGATCGCGACGATGAGCTCCTGGCCGATGCCGCCGGCGCCGACAAAGCCCATGACCGAGGCTTCGCGCACATTGATCTCGAAGCGCAGCAGCGCGTAGCTGGCGTAGCCCGCGGTAACTTGCGGCAGGATAGCAAAGCGCATGCAAGCGAGCCAGCTCGCACCGGTCGAGCGGATGCCTTCGACCGGCTTCATATCAGCGTTCTCGACGATCTCCGAGAACAGCTTTCCGAGCGCGCCGGTGGAGTGGATGGCAATTGCGAGCACGCCCGCCATCGGGCCGAGCCCGAAGGCGATGACGAAGATCAGCGCAAACACGATACCTGGGACAGTGCGCGCAAATTCGAGCAAGCGCCGCACCACGAAGCGTAGCCAGGGCACGGGCGAGGTGTTCTCAGCCGCGAAGAAATTGAGCGCGAAGGCGAACACCGCTCCAATCAGCGTGCCGACATAACTGATCAGCAAGGTCTCGGCGAGCAGCTTCAGCCATTTATGCCAGCCCCAGAACCATTCGCCAAAATCGGTCCAGACCCGGTGGCCGTTGTCGAGCGTGAGGATGCGATCGAAATAGCTGACGAAATTGCCGAAATACGTGAAGAAGGTGCGCAGATTAACTTCGGCGCCGATCGAGGCCACGATCAGCGCGGCGATGAACAACCCGGCACCTGCCATCAGCCGCAGGCGCTTGCGCGCGATCGCCTTGCGGTAGGCGGCATTCAGCACGGCGAGCTGCTGTTCGGGGAGAATCGAAGCGGCGAGCGTCATGTGTTCGGCGGTCCATCAAGAAAAAGAGCCGGGTCCATCGACCCGGCTCGAGTAGCATCGTCCTGACGAGTTCAGGACGCCTTCTTGCGCAAAGCATCGACGAACTTAATCAGGTCGATGGTCTTGTTGTAATCGTCATTGGCGATCGGCTCCCACGGCTTGTTCTTGCCGTCGGAGAGTTTCTTGAACGCCTCGGGATCCTTCTGGGCCGCATCCAGGAAGGCCTTCTTGATCGCAGCCTTCATGTCATCCGGCAGGTCGCTGAGATAGGCGTAGGGCGAATTGATGATGAGGTCGGACTTCACGATGATGCGGAAGTCTTCCTTCTTCATCACGGTGCCGTCTGACGACTTCACCATGCCCTTGTTGAGCATGCGGGTCAGGTTCGAATCGTCGTCGGCGTTCCACCAATTGGCGGCAACGTCGACGGTGCCCTGGGCCAGTGCCAGTACGGCGTTCTCGTGGCTGCCGGTGAAGAGCACCTTGGAGAAATAGGCGTCCGGATCAATGCCCAACGCGTTCAGCTTGAAACGGGGCATGTTGTTGCCGGAAGTAGAATTCGGATCAACAAGCCCGAGATTCTTGCCCCTGAGGTCCTCGATCTTCTGGTACGGCGACTTCGCCAGCACGTAGAACACCGAGTAATAGCCCTTCGAGCCGTCGGCGTTGACGTCGATCACGAAAGCGTCGGTCTTGACGCCGGTCAGGCGGGCGCGCGCGAACGAGGCCGGACCGTAATAGCCGATGTGGATGTTGCCGGCGCGCTGACCTTCGATGACGGCCGCGTAGTCGTTGGCGACGCGCAGCGTCACCTTGATGCCGAGTTCCTTCGACAGATAGTTGATGAAGGGCCCGTAGCGCTCGGTGACGCCGGAGCCGTTCTCGGCCGGGATCACGGCGAAGGTGATTTCGGGATATTTCGTCTTCCAGTCTTCGGCGGACGCGGATCCGGCGAAGGTCAGCGCGGCGGCGCCGGCAAGAATGAGTCTGCGAGTGATCATGATACCCTCTTCATCGGTTGGGGTCGGTTGACGCAAAACTTGACTTCAGTCCGCCGCTCAGGCGGCGGCAGCGGTTCCGAGCGCCGGGACGCCTTCGGGTGCCGGCGCGGGCGTTCCGCCCATGACATCGTTGGCTTCGAGATCGTAGAGCTCACGTGCAACAAGATCCGTCAGCGCGGCCGGCGCGCCGTCGAACACCACCCGCCCTGCCGACATGCCGATCAGGCGGTCGCAATAGCTGCGCGCCAGGTCGAGCGAATGCAGATTGCAGAGCACGGTGATGCCGAAATGCTTGTTGATGCGCAGCAGCGCATCCATGACGATTTTGGTGTTGCGCGGATCGAGCGAGGCGATCGGCTCGTCGGCGAGGATGATGTCGGGCTGCTGCACCAGCGCGCGGGCGATCGCGACGCGCTGCTGCTGGCCACCGGAGAGCTGGTCGGCGCGCTGCGCGGCCAGCGAGGCGATGTCGAACTGTTCGAGCGCCGACATCGCCAGCGCCTTGTCCTGCTCCGGCCAGGTCTGCGTCAGCGAGCGCCAGGCCGGCATGGTGGCAAGGCGGCCCATCAGCACATTGGTCAGCACATCGAGCCGGCCGACGAGGTTGAATTGCTGGAAGATCATCGCGGAGCGAGCGCGCCACTGCCGCAGCTCCTTGCCGCGCAGCGCGGTGACGTCGAGACCATCGAACAGGATACGGCCCTGCGTCGGGGTCGCGAGCCGATTGATCATGCGCAGCATGGTCGACTTGCCGGCGCCGGAGCGCCCGATCACACCGACGAAGCCGCCGGGAGCAATTTGAAACGAAGCGTCGTCCACCGCGGCTTTTGCGCCGAAGCGGCACGTCAGACCTTCAACCACCAGCATGCAGGGCTCCAGAGTAGCTGGCGTCCACCGCTAATCCCGGCACTTGACACTTGTGTGACACGCGCCGTGCAGTGCGGCGATGCAACACACCTCATCCCCTGTCATTGTATCGTCATGACATTGTCATCGAGCCGCTCGAAGACGAGCGCCTACCCTCAAGCTTTCGGATGCAACATGGCCGGCAAAGTGCTTTCGGTCGAACCGACCATCGATCCTTCGGCGAAGCTGCACGAGACCCGGCTCGGCGCCTATACCGAGGTCGGCGCGCGCACGATCCTCCATGAGGTCGCGATGGGCGATTACTCCTACGTCGTCAACGACGCGCAGATCACCTACACCACCATCGGAAAGTTCTGCTCGATCGCGGCCATGACGCGGATCAATCCGGGCAATCATCCGATGCATCGCGCCACCCAGGCGCACTTCACCTACCGCTCCAGCGCCTACTTTCCGGGCGAGAGCGACGACACCAATTTCTTCGACTGGCGGCGTCAGCATCACGTCCATATCGGCCATGACGTCTGGATCGGTCATGGCGCGGTCGTGCTGCCGGGCCGCAACATCGGCACCGGCGCGGTGATCGCAGCGGGTGCCATCGTCACCAAGGACGTGCCGGCCTATACCATCGTCGCCGGTAATCCGGCGCGGATCGTGCGGCGCCGGTTCTCCGAAGCGGTTGCCGGACGGCTGGCCAGGCTGGCATGGTGGGACTGGGATCACGACAAATTGCGTGAAGCCCTGCCCAATTTCCGCAGGCTCGCAATTGAAGATTTCCTGACGGCATACGAAGCAGGGGCAAGTTCCTCTTCCAGCAAACGAAGCGCGGTCGCGTGACAGACATTTTCATCGAAGGTGGCCGGACCCTGATCGGCTCCGAGCTCGCCGAAACCTCCCTTGGCGTCTCCGGAACGGACATTGCTCAAATCGATGCGTCACGTGGCCGCTCTCGGCTCGCGATCGATGCGCGCAACCTGCTGGTGCTGCCCGGCATCGTCGATCTCCATGGCGATGCCTTCGAGCGGCAGATGATGCCGCGCGCCGGCGTCGATTTCCCGATCGATGTCGCACTGGCCGACACCGATCGCCAGGTCATCAGCAACGGCATCACCACGGTGTTCCACGCCACGACCTGGTCGTGGGAGCCGGGCCTGCGCAGCGGCGACAATGCAAAACGCCTGCTCGAGGCGATCGAACGGCAGCGTCCCCAATTTGCCGCCGACACTCGCTTCCACCTGCGGCACGAGACCTACAATCTCGATGCCGAAGACGAGATCGGCCGGTGGCTGGCCGAGGGTCGCGTCGACCTGTTCGCCTTCAACGACCACATGGATGGAGTCGTCGCCGAAATCTCCAATCCGCGCAAGCGCAACCGCATGGTGGAGCGCACCGGGCTGTCGGGCGAGGATTTCGACAAGCTCGTTGCGCGTATCGTGTCGCGTGCCGCCGATGTTCCGGCTTCGATCACCCGGCTTGCTGCAGCGGCACGCGGCGCCGAGGTGCGGATGCTCTCGCATGACGATGCGACTCCGGCGATGCGCCGGGATTTTCGCAGCCTCGGCGTGACGCTCGCCGAATTTCCGGTCAACGAGGAGACGGCGCGCGAAGCCGCAGATCATGGCGACGCCATCGTCTACGGCGCGCCGAACGTCGTGCGCGGCGGCAGCCACACCGGCTGGACCAAGGCCTCCGACATGATCGCGAAGGGGCTCTGCTCGGTGCTGGCATCCGACTATTACTATCCGGCGCCGCTGCTCGCTGCCTTCCGTCTTGCCGCAGACGGCGTGCTACCGCTGACGGAAGCCTGGAAGCTGATCTCGTCGGCACCGGCGCAAGCCACAGGCCTGACCGATCGCGGCACGCTCGCCGCCGGACATCGCGCCGACATCCTGTTGGTCGACGATAGCGCGTCGCAGCGGCCGCGGCTTGTCGCGGTGATCGCCGCCGGCAAGCTCGCGCATCTCACCGATGCGACGCGGCTGCTCGCTACTGCGGCGGCGCCGGCGCGCGAGACTGTCGTTGCGGCATAAATTGGTTATGCTCCGGCAATGACAGGTTTTCCCCGCTACGCGATCTATTTCGCCGCCGGCGCCGACAATGTGCTGTCCCGCTTCGGCGCCGAGTTGCTCGGCTATGATGCCTATACGAGCGACGAGCTTTCGTTTCCGCAAGGCACCCTGCATGCCGTGCCGGACTGGCGCGACATTACCGCCGATCCCCGCAAATACGGCTTTCACGGCACGCTGAAGGCGCCGATGGCGCTGGTATCAGGCAACACAGAGGCCGAGCTCAAGGCTGCCTGCGCGACATTCGCCGCGAAGGCGCGGCCGATGCCGGTGATCCAGCCGGTGGTCGATGCCATCAGCGGCTTCATCGCCGTCATTCCGGCTGAGCCGGTCGACGCGCTCCTGCAACTGGCAGCCGACTGTGTCCGCGATTTCGATTCCTTCCGTCCGGCCCTGACAGCGGAAGAGCGCGCGCGGCGAAAACCCGAAAAGCTCAGCGCGCGCCAGCGCGAGTATCTCGACCGCTGGGGTTATCCCTACGTGATGGAAGAATTCCGCTTCCATATGACGCTGACGGGACGGCTGGATGCGGAGCGGCGCGGGCCGATTCTGGAGATGCTGCGGGCGAGGTTTGCCACGCTGAAGCTCGACGCGCTGGCGATCGATCGTATCGCGCTGTTTAAGCAGGATGATGCCAAGGCTCGCTTCCGGATCATCGGCGAGTGGCCGCTGGCACCGGCCTCGTAGGGTGGGCAAAGGCGCGAAGCGCCGTGCCCACCATTCTTCGTGACAGCAACGGGTGGTGGGCACGCTCCGCTTTGCCCACCCTACGACAGCGGAGTGCGTGACTCTACTTCCCCCAGCGCAGCGCCAGCGCGTCACGCTCCTTGGCCAATTCCAGCAATCCCGCGCGCGTCGCCGGATGCAGCGGCTGCAGCGGATGCCGCACCGCGTCCGACTTGATCACACCGCCGGCCTGCATCATCGCCTTGCAGGCGATCAGGCCGCATTGGCGGTTCTCGTAGTTGATCAGCGGCAGCCAGCGTTCATAGGCGGCCTTCGCCTCCTCGCGCTTGCCGGCAAAATAGGGATCGATGATCTGGCGAATGCCGTCGGGATAGCCGCCGCCGGTCATGGCGCCGGTCGCGCCTGCATCGAGATCGGCGAGCAGCGTGATCGCCTCCTCACCGTCCCAGGGACCCTCGATATCCTTGCCGCCCGCCTCGATCAGGCTCCTGAGCTTTGACGCCGCGCCTGCGACCTCGATCTTGAAATAGCGGATGTTGCCGAAGTCGCGCGCCAGCCGCGCCAGCAGCTCGACTGACAGTGGCGTGCCCGCCACCGGCGCATCCTGGATCATGATCGGGATGTTGATCGCGCCCGAGAGCACCTTGAAGAATTCGACGATGCCTTTCTCCGGCACCCGGAAGGTGGCGCCGTGATAGGGTGGCATGACCATCACCATGGCCGCACCGGCAGCCTCGGCCTGCTGGCTGCGCGCCGCGCACACGGCCGAGCTGAAATGCGTGGTGGTGACGATCACGGGCACGCGGCCCGCGACATGCTCCAGCACGGCATGCATCACGGTCTCGCGCTCGGCGTCGGTCAGCACGAACTGCTCGGAGAAATTGGCGAGAATGCAAATGCCGTGCGAACCGGCATCGATCATGAAATCGATGCAGCGACGCTGGCCGTCCAGGTCGAGCTCGCCGCGCTCGTCGAAGATGGTGGGTGCGACCGGGAACACGCCGCGATAGGGGCGCTGGGCCTTGTGTGGGGTGACCGGCATCGAAATTATCTCCCTGTATTCCCGTCGTTAGTTTTGATGCGCCCGCGAGCTGTTGGAGCATGGTACCGCTACCATTTACAGCGCGCACGCGCGCACGGCAATGCCGATCCACTTGCCGTTGGAACAGGGAATGGGAGCTTAAGCGGTCTTCACCGCGCCAAGGAAGCCCTCGACCGCGACGCGGAGACGGTCGGCATCGGCCGACATCTTGGTCACGGACTGGGTCAGCACCGAGCCGGCGTTGCCGGTCTCCTGGTTGAGCTTGGCGACGCTGCCGATGGTATCGGTGACCTCACGGGTGCCCTGGGCGGCATGCTGGAAGTTGCGCGAGATTTCGGTGGTGGCCGCGCGCTGCTGTTCGACGGCGGCGGCGATTGCGGTCATCTTCTCGTCGATACCGCTGATGGCACCGCCGATCGAGCGGATGGCGGCGACCGCCTGCCCGGTCGCACCCTGGATCTCCTCGACCTGGCGCGAGATTTCCTCGGTCGCGGTCGCGGTTTGCGCCGCGAGGCTCTTGACCTCGCCGGCAACCACCGCGAAGCCGCGGCCGGCTTCGCCGGCGCGGGCCGCCTCAATGGTCGCGTTCAAGGCGAGCAGATTGGTCTGGCCGGCGATGGCGTGAATCATCTTCACGACCTCGCTGATGCGGCCCGCGGTCTGGTCGAGGATCTCGACAGTGGCGTTGGTCTGCGCGACCTGCGACACCGCTTCGCGCGCATCGCGTGCGCTGGACTGCACCTGTGCGGAGATTTCGCCGACGGAGGCCGAGAGCTCCTCGGTCGCAGCCGCAATGCTTTCGAGATTGTTGGTGGCCTGCTCGGCGGCGGAGGAGACCGCAGCCGTCTGGCTGCTCGATTCCGACACCAGCGTACGCACATCGGTCGCGGTCGCATCGAGCTCCTTGGCCGACGCGGCGACGCTGTGGATCACAGCCTGCACGGTGTCGTCGAAACTGCGGCACGCGTCGTCCACGGTACCGGAACGGGCGAGCTGCAGCGCCTGCTGCGATTCGCGTTCCTGGCCCAGACGTTCCGCGGTCGCCGCGCTCTCGCGCAGGCTTTCGAGCGCGGCGGCCATGGTGCCGAACTCGTCGGGGTAACGCGATTGCGGGACGGGCGTCGCGTAGTCGCGGGCGCTGATGCGCGCGATGGCATCCAAGATGGCGCGCACTGGACGCATCAAGCGGTTGCGCACGACGTAAACACCGGCGAGCGTCACGGCGAGCGCGACGAGGAACGCGAGCGACTGGATCACGAGATTGGTCAGCGCCTTCGCCTGCACCGTCTCGGCACGCGCGATCGACTGATCGAGCGCTTTGGTCGCAACCGCAACGATCAGCGGGAACGGCGATTGGCACAGCGTGTTCCATTCCGAAGCGGGCATCGCCGGCTTGCCGCTGCCGTCAAAGTTCTTGGTGAGATCGCCGATCTGCTTCAGGACGCCGTCGGTCTTGGCCTTCGCATCCGACGCTGCCGTGACCAGTTCCGCGCTCACATCAGGCGCTGCGAGCAACTCGGCCATGCCCGCCCAGCCGGAGGCGATGGTGCCGTCCCATTGCGCCAGCGATCGCTTCTGCCCATCGTCGAGCTGCTTGCTGCTGTTGACGTTCGAGCGCAGCATCGAACAATGGATGCCATAGCGGTCGCGCACCTGCCAGGCGAAGCGGCGGACCTGGATCATGCGGGCGATGTAGGGATCGTTCATCCAGGCACGGTTCGACACTGCGGTAGAGGCGAGGTTCGCGGTGTCGATGACCTTGTTGACGGCATCATACCAGGAATTGGTCCGCTCGATCTTGCGCTCGGCGCGCGGGCGCTTGGCCTCGTCATAAAACAGTTGGAATTGCGGCGCGGCTTCACCCCACAGCTGCTTCAGCGTGCTCGCAAGCTCATCGCGCCGGGCGAAGTCGACGCTGGCTATCGCTGTGCTCACGCCTTCATAGCCGCCCTGCTCGGCCTTCTCCGCTTCGGCAAGTTTTGTCCGCGGATCATCTTCGCCGAGGATCGCGCTCTGAGCATCGCCACGATTATTGCGCAGCGCGAGCACACCATGGAAGATCGCCTTGTCGGCGGCGGCGAGCCTCGCGGTTTCGAGACTATCGCTGTAGCGGCCGAAGGCCCCGAACATCTGGATCGCGGTAGAGGCCAATGCGCCGGCCGCCAGCAGGGCCATCAGGGTCAGGAGAAGCGAACTTACCGATTTCTTAAACATTGCCATGGGTCAGGGGCCTACTCTTCCAAGAGAGGCCACCATGCACCGCGACATGCCAATGTTCAGTTAAGGTTTGAGTCAATGCCGGGAGTTCCGATTTGCCAAACCCTTGAGCAGGCCCCGGCGTCACGAAACCTTCGTGAAATCCGGCGGACGGCGCTCGGCAAAGGCGGTGAACGCCTCGCGCGCCTCCGCCGTGCGCAGGCGCTGCGCGAACTGCTCGCCTTCCGCATTCATCTGCGCCACCAGCGCCTCGCCGTTGCGCATCAGTTTCTTGGTCGCGGTGAGTGCACCGGCCGGCTGTCGGGCAAGACGCTGGGCGAGCGCCAGCGCCTCGGCGTCGAGCTTGTCGAGCGGCACCACGCGGTTGGCGAGGCCCCATTCCAGCGCGGCCTTGGCCGGCACGGTTTCGCCGAGCGCGAACATCTCGTAAGCGCGGGCATAGCCGATGCGCGCCGGCATCAGCAGGCTGGAGGCAGCTTCCGGCACCAGCGCGAGACTGACGAACGGCGTCGACAATTGCGCGTTGTCGGCGAGCACGACGAGGTCGCAATGCAGCAGCATCGTGGTGCCGACGCCGACGGCGCGGCCCTGCACGGCTGCGACCAGCGGCCGGGTGCTGCGCGCCAGCGACTGAAGGAAGCGCACGACGTTGCGGCTTCCTTCCGACTTGCCAGCGGCGACGGCCGCGAACTCACCGACATCATTGCCGGCGGTGAACATGTCGCCCTCGCCGCGGATCAGCAGCACGCGCGCGGACGGGTCGAATTCGGCGGCTTCGATGGTATCCGCAAGCTTGGCGTACATCGCATCCGTCAGCGCGTTCTTCTTGTCGGGGCGCGCCAGGGTGAGCGTGAGAATGCCGTTGTTGGTTTCAACTCGCACATGCTCGGTCATTTGTCTCTCCTCTTAGTCCTCTGGATCTCTTGTGGGGTCGCTTATGGGATCTCTTGGAAACTTGTCTTGAATGCTCGTCAGCCAGCGTGCGACGATGTCGATCTCCGCGCTGGTGAATCCCTCCGTCAGGGCCGCATTGACCGCGGTCGCGTCGGTCTTCGCCTGTGCCAGCACGGTGCGGCCTTTCGGCGTCAGCCACACGCGCCAGGCGCGGCCGTCCTCGCGATCGGCCCGCCGCTCGACCAGCCTTGCCGACGCCGTGCGGTCGACCAGACCGGAAATGCCGGCCGGCCCCATATCGAGCGCCGCACCCGCCTCGCCCATCAGGACGCCGTCCTGTTTGCCGAGGATGAACAACAACCCCGCCTGCGCCGGCGTCACTTCGCTCGAGGGCTGCGCCGCCATCCAGCGCTGCAAACGGCGCTGCGCAACGCTCAGCAGATAGATCAGCCGATGATGCTTCGCCTCAGGCGATTTATTTCGCATGCGAAGCATATAAACGCACGCCGGCTGATTGTCAAAACCTGCGGCTGCTAATTGCTCGACGGCCCGCGACAACCGTCGAGGAGAATTGCAGCGCATATTTGTGCCCGCCTCTCTATCTCCTCGCGCGAGGGCAGTGTCAGGCTTGCGTAGATCGCCGCACGCTGAGGCGCTGACACCATCATGCCAATCATCATTCCGGCGGCTTCGTCGAAATTATCGAGTGCAAGGCGCTTCTTCTTGACCTGATCGCGGAGCCATCCCGCGAGCGCCGCCGCGGTGCGCGCGATCCCATCCCGGTAGAAATTCGCGGCAAGATCGGGGAACGTGGCCGATTGCTGCAGGACCATGCGCTGCAGGGCCACGACCTCAGGATCGAGCGCGAGATCGGCACAGGCGACAAGCACAGCGGCCAGACTGGTTGCGATGTCGGCCTGATTGTTGGCCTGCAAATTGACGTCGGAGAGCAACCGATCGAGCCGGTCAGCGCACATCGCCTCGAACAGTGCCGCCTTGCCCGGAAACAGCCGATAGAGAGTCTTGGTGGAGATGCCGGCGCCGCGCGCCAGTTCCTCGGTGCTGGTTGCTGCGTAGCCATCGACGGCGAATGTGTGCCGCGCGGCTTCGAGGACGATTCGCTTCGTCTCCTCGTCGCTGCGCACCGGCGGCCGTCCGCGCGGACGGCATTCTGACGACGGTTTTGCCTGAGCCATGTTTTTAGATGATGCCTGTCATTCCATTGACTATCCCAAAGCTAGTCCTATTTTGGAAATCGTCAAGTTTCCTAATTCAGGGAGCCGGCCTTGACCGTGCACACCACCCCGTCCAAGACTGAGCCCAATGTGGTTCCAACACCCGCGCCGGAAGGCGTCCTGCCCATCGTGCCGGGCCCCGCCCCGCGCCGGAAACTCAACCTTCGCAAGCTGTTACTTGCCGGGGTGGCGATCGCGGCCCTCGCCGGCGCCGGCTGGTATGGCTACGATTACTGGACCGTCGGCCGCTTCCTCGTCTCCACCGATGACGCCTACGTGAAGGCCGACAACACCACCATCGCGCCGAAGGTCAGTGGCTATCTCGACCGGGTCGTGGTCGGCGATAACGAGCATGTGAAGGCCGGCCAGGTGCTGGCCCGGATCGACGACCGCGACTTCCGCGTCGCGCTCGACCAGGCCAAGGCCGATGTCGCCGCGGCGAAGGCGACGATCACAAGCAAGCAGGCGCAGCTCGATGTTCAGGACGCGGTGATCGCCGCAGCCAAGGCGACCGTCGATGTCGACACGGCCGCAAAGACCTTCGCGCAGCAGGAGAACAAGCGCTACACCGATCTCGCCGCGACTGGCTATGGCAGCGTGCAAAACGCGCAGCAGGCACAGTCGCGCAACGCCGGCGCCGACGCAGCGATCCAGCGCGACACCGCCAATCTCGCTTCCGCCCTCAAGCAAATCGAGCTCCTGAAAGCCGAGATCGCGCAAGCCAACGCCGCCGCAGCCCGCGCCGCCGCACTTCAGCATCAGGCCGAGCTCAATCTCGGCTACACCACGATCGTCTCCCCGATCGACGGCGTCATCGGCAACCGCACGCTCCGCGTCGGCCAGTTCGTGCAGGCCGGCACGCAGTTGATGTCGATCGTGCCCGCCGAAGGCGCCTATGTGGTGGCCAATTTCAAGGAGACCCAGCTCACCAATGTCCGCGCCGGACAGCAGGTCGAGATCGAGGTCGATACGTTCCCGGGCCAGGTGGTGCACGGTCACGTCGATTCCATCGCGCCGGCCAGCGGCCAGGAGTTCGCCCTGCTGCCGCCTGACAACGCCACCGGCAACTTCACCAAGATCGTGCAGCGCATCCCCGTGAAGATCGCGCTGGATGCCGAAACGCAGCCTGCGATCGAGCTGCGGCCCGGCATGTCCGTGATCCCGACGATCGCAACCCGTTCAGCGCCGACCGCGCAAGCCGCAACGACGCCTAAAGCGAAGCTTGTTTCTGGAGGGTCGTGCCATGTCAAACAGCCTCTCAATCTCGACGCCAGCACCCGCAATTCCGGCCGCGACGCCTGAGCGCGTCGCAGCTGATCCCAATCGCGCCAGCGCCACGGTCTGGATCGCCGTCTTCGCCGCGATGATCGGCGCCTTCATGGCGATCCTGAACATCCAGATCACCAACGCTTCGCTGCTCAACATCGAGGGCGGCATCGGCACGGGCGTCGACAACGGATCCTGGATCTCGACGTCATACCTGATCGGCGAGATCATTGTGATCCCGCTGACAGACTATCTGTCGCGGGTGTTCTCGTTCCGCAACATCATGCTGAGCTTCGCGACGCTGTTTGCAGCGTTCTCGGTTGCCTGCGCCTTCACCCACGATCTGCCGTCGATGATCGCGATGCGCGGCTTCCAGGGCTTCTTCGGCGGCGTGCTGATCCCGATGGCCTTCACGCTGGTCTTCACCAAGCTGCCGAAGGGCCAGCAGCCGATCGGCCTTGCGATGTTCTCGCTCGCGGTGACCTTTGCGCCCGCGATCGGGCCGACCATCGGCGGCTATCTCACCGAGAATTACGGCTGGCAGACCATCTTCTTCGTCAACGTGCTGCCAACGGCGGTCATGGTGACCACGCTGTTCTTCACGCTGGAGCGCCAGCCGCTGAATCTGGGACTGTTGCGCGAAGGCGACTGGTTCGGCATCGCGACCATGGCAGTCGGCCTGGCATCGCTGCAGGCCGTGCTGGAAGAAGGCAACAAGGACGACTGGTTCGGCTCGCCCTTCATCGTGCGGCTTGCGATCATCTCTGCGATCAGCCTGTCGCTGTTCATCTATAATGAACTGGTGATCGAGAAGCCGCTGCTGCGTCTGCGCCTGCTGACGCAGTGGAATTTCGGCATCGGCACGTTCGCCTCGATCTTCCTTGGTTTCGCGCTGTTTGGCTCGGTGTATCTTCTGCCCGCCTATCTTGGCCAGGTGCAAGGCTACAATGCCGAGCAGATCGGCAACGTGCTGGCCTGGACCGGCCTGCCGCAGCTCCTGCTGATTCCGCTGGTGCCGAAACTGATGCAGCGGTTCGATATTCGCTATATCGCAGCCGCCGGCCTGCTGCTGTTCGCCGCGAGCTCGTTCATGAACATCCAGATGTCGCTCGACTATTCGGGCGATCAGTTGCTGGTGCCTAACATCGTGCGCGCAATCGGCCAGGCGCTGACGCTGGCGCCAATCTCAGCGCTCAGCCTCGGCAGCGTCGCGCCGCAGGACGCGCCCGCCGCCTCCGGCATCTCCAACATGATGCGCAACCTCGGCGGCGCCATCGGCACCGCGGTGTTGGCAACCATCGTCACCAAGCGCGAGCAGTTCCACTCCAACATCATCGGCCACTCCGTCACGC
This sequence comes from Bradyrhizobium sp. AZCC 2230, assembly GCF_036924495.1. Lineage (NCBI taxonomy): Bacteria > Pseudomonadati > Pseudomonadota > Alphaproteobacteria > Hyphomicrobiales > Nitrobacteraceae > Bradyrhizobium > Bradyrhizobium sp. AZCC 2230. The sequence continues at coordinate 5,593,020 of NZ_JAZHRS010000001.1, forward strand.
TCGGCCGCGAGGAAGTCCGCACCCGCATCGCACAGATGACGGACTACTTCATCGCCCATGGCGTGCCCGACCCCAACGCCGCGCGCGAGCAGGCCATCATCGCGCTCGGCAAGACGGTGAAGCGCCAGGCGCTGGTGATGGGCTTCTCCGACACGTTTGCGGTGATCGGCGTGGTGCTGGTGCTTGCCGCGATCGCGGTGCTGCTGACGCGCCGGGTGAAGTCGGCCGGCGGTGGCGGCGCGCACTAAGGGCTCGCCCATCGATTGAGATTAAAGCGGCCGTCACGCTTGACGGCCGCTTCTTTTTATGTTCCCTATTCGTTCTATTCAATCATAGATTGTCCAGGAGACCTTTCGTGATGAATAGTATGCGTGGTGAGAACCAGCCGACCCAGCTCGTAATCCATAATGACGACGACACCCCAGACCAATTCGTGATGGATTTGCTCCGTCAGGTTTTCGGCAAATCGGAGCGCGAAGCGACCGCGCTGATCACTCAGATCGAGCAGAAGGAAAGAGCAGTTTGCGGGCCTTACCCGCAATCGGTCGCGGAAGCCCTTTTCAAATCCGCGCAACAATCCATCGGCCTGGCCGGCCACAAACTGCAGGTCATGCTCGAGGCGATCAAGACTCCTTGCGAACTCTGCGGCAAGCCCGAGGGGCAGACGGATGTTCGGATCGGCAACCGCACGATCTGGCTGTGCAGCGAGTGCATCCGTGCGGCCGATGAGCCCGCAAGCGAACAGGAAGAGAATTTCGACTTTGCTTGCGACGTGCTTGACTGGCACTTTGCCGGCACCGCGCGCAGCAAACTCGTGACCACGATCCGCCAATTTCCCGGCCACATGCGAGTCGATGTCCAGGCCGCGATCGACCGTCTCTTCGGGAAAGCCATCCGGTTGTTCGGGCTGAACGAGGAGCAGCGCTACGAAACGCTGTCGATTTCGCGACTTCTCAAGAGCGGCCGATATGCGGTCGCGATTGCCCCTCTGCAATATTCCGACGTCGACGTCGGCGAGAAGAGCCCGGTCAAGTGTCTGGATAACGGACTGTGGCTATGTGAGCAGGATCATCTCCGCTATGCGGTCTTGCTCTGCGCGCACCGCGAATACAGCCGCGAGCCGGGAATTCGGATCGAGATCCTGGTGCCATCGGGCTCGGCAGGTGCGGCCCTGGTCCAGCAATGCTTCAGCGAGTTGGAAGAAGCCGTCCAGGCCGCACGGACCTATCGTGGCAAGATCCTGTCGCTCGATGCCGACTCCGACTATCGCGGGCGCTCGCGCGGCATCACCGTGCATCGGTTACCGCAGGTCGCGCGCAACGATGTGATCCTGCCTGAGCAGACCCTGCGGCTGCTCGATCGCAATGTGCTGACCTTCGTCGGCACCCGCGATCAATTGCGCCGGCTTGGCCAGTCGACGCGCAAGGGCATCCTGCTGTATGGGCCACCGGGCACCGGCAAGACCCACACGATCCGCTATCTCGCGACACATTTGCCCGGTCATACGACGCTGATCATCACAGCCGAGCAGATCGGCCTGCTCGGCGCCTATATGAGCCTGGCGCGGCTGCTGCAGCCGTCGATGGTGGTGATCGAGGACGTCGATCTGATCGCCCGCGATCGCGACGACATGGGACCGTGCGAGGAATCCATGCTGAACAAGCTGCTCAACGAGATGGACGGACTGAAGGAGGATGCGGACATCCTGTTCGTCCTGACCACCAACCGGCCCGAGGACCTCGAAGGAGCGCTTGCGGGTCGCCCGGGCCGCATCGACCAGGCGATCGAAGTGCCGCTCCCCGACGAGCCTGGCCGCGGCAAGCTGGTCCGGCTCTACGGCAAGGGACTGCCGCTCGGCGAGGCGGTCATCACTGAGGCAGCCCGCCGCAGCGAGGGCACGAGTTGCGCGTTTATCAAGGAGTTGATGCGACGGCTGGCACAGGCGAGCCTGGCGCGCGACGGCGGCAACTCCGTGACGTCGGCCGATATCGACGAAGCCCTCGACGACATGCTGTTCTCCGGAGGTCGGCTCAATGCGCAATTGCTTGGCGGCGCACAGGCCATGGCGGCGGGGTAGATCCGCCGCCATCACCCGCTGTTCGCAATTGCTTCTATGGCGCGCAGGTGAAGCTCGCCGCCTCGGTCACAGGGCCGGACTTGTAGTGCGGCCAGCCCGGCCAGCGGCACAGCGGCATCGCGCGCGTCACCGCGAATGACGGTGCCTCGACCTTCTGCTCGGTGACCTCGAGGTCGCCGGGCGCCGTTCCCTTCTCGACCCAGTCGACCAGCGCGCTCAGCATATCGACATTGGCGGGTGCGCCGGAGCCGACATGGTCGACGCCGGGCGCGGTATAGAGCCGCGCGAACTCGGCGGTCTCGGCCTTGCCGAGCTTGCGCTCGACACTCTCGAAATAGCGGATGCCGGCATAGGGGCTTTGCGCGTAGTCCGCCATGTGCTCGAGCATGATCAGCCGGCCGCCGCGGGCGCGGAACCGGCTGAGATCGGGATCGGTCGAATCCATCAGGCTCGACACTTCGAGCAGCCGCGCCTTGTGGTCCTCCACCTTGTAGGTGGTGACGTCGAGCTTGGGATCGCGCGCGAACACGTATTGAATGCCGCCGGCACCATAGATCCAGGCGATGCCGTTGTTGGGCGCGGGCGGCTGCGCCGGCGGCGCGGCGCCGAGCCACCACGCCATCCAGCCGCCGGTCGGCCCGATCGCCGGCGTGTCCTCGCCCGACACGCCCCAGCCCGGATAGTCGTCGAGACCATTGGCGAGCGTGAACGGGAATTTGTAGGTGGCATGCAGCGTGTCGACCGCCTTGATCTGGGCGTCGGTGAGGCACTGATCGCCGCTCTTGCCGTCGGCGCAACGCAATGTCTCGACCTTGAACGCCGCCCTGCAAGCGACGGGGTCCTGCACCAGCGCGTCGTCGGATCCGTCCGCCTTGTCGCAGGCCGTGCGCACGGCATCGCCGACAAGCTTGACCTGCGCCGGATTGATCCAGCCTTCGCCCATGGTGACGAGGCCGGAGCGGGTGCCCGCATGCTGCAGGCCAACCCAGTTGATAACGGGCACGCGCGCAAAGATCCCGTCGAAATCGTCGGGGTAGCGCTGCGCCATGGTCAGGCCTTCACGGCCGCCTTCGGACGAGCCCATGAAGTACATCTTGTCCGGCTTCTTGCCATAGGCGCGCTGCATCAGCCCGACCGCTGCGTCGCGAACCTTCTTGTAGGCGCGATGGGCAAAATTCTCGAACGCTTCGTCGTTGAGCGCGAACAACTGCGGCGGCTCGCCCGGCTTGGATTCATGCCCCGAATCTGTGCCGTAGGTAACAAAACCGCGCGCGAGTGGCGACGGCTTGTCGAAGGGATAGGCCGGCGGCAAACCGAGGCCGGTGATCAGCACGCCGTTGAAGCCGCCGCCGCCATATTGCACCGAGCGCCCGTTCCATTCGACGGGCAGATTGACCTGGAATTTGACCGGCGGCGCCTTGGGATCGACAGGCTCGATATGGCCGAGCACCTTGCAGAAGACCGGATTGGCCGGCGTGATGCGTCCCGACGGCGTCGGTCCACGCTCGGCGACGGCGAGCTGAGACGCTGTCTGCAACGTCGCGGTGTCGATCTTGACGGCATCCGCGTCACCGGCGAGACCTTTGCAGACGGTATCCGCGTCCTCGGCCAGCGTTGCCGCGAACGCGCCGGTCGCGCCCAGCACTGCTGCCGTCCCCACCAGCCATGCGCACAGTCTTGCCCTTATGAGCGTCATCGTTTCCATCCGGCTTTCTTGGTTTTTACGTTCTGCAGTTGGCCGCATTCAAAGCGACCTTCACGGGCGCGTCAATTCATTGACATTTGTATCCAGGTCAGAACGATCCCAGCGCACTACCGATCGCAATCACGGCTACCAGCGCCAGCAGCGACGTCACGATGCCCACCATCACGATGTCCAGATAGCTGTCGCGATGGGTCAGGCCGCAGATCGCGAGCAGGCTGACCACCGCACCATTGTGCGGCAGGATGTCCAGCGTCCCCGAGCCGATCACCGCCACGCGGTGCATCAACGCAAGGTCGATGCCGGTGCGCGCGGCGAGCTCGACATAGGTCTGGCCGAGCGCGTCCAGCGCAATGGTCAGGCCGCCCGACGCCGAGCCGGTCAGCGCCGCCAGGATGTTAGTCGCGACCGCGAGCGAGACCAGCGGTCCGCCTTCGATCGCGAGCACCCACTCGCGCACCAGCGCGAACGCAGGCAGCGAAGCGACAACCGCACCGAATCCAACAAGGCTGGCGACGCTGAACGCGGGCAGCACCGACGCATTTGCGCCGGCGTCCATGGTCTGCCGCAATGCCGGCAGCCGCGTCCAGTTCAGCGCGATGGTCGTGACGATCGCCGCGGTCAAGGCAACCGCGACCGACCACACGCCCGCGACGGCGGCGAGTGACGTCTCGCCAAAGCGTTGCTCGGCGAGATAGGAAACGTCGAGCCGCGGCAGCACCACGAGGGACATCACGAGGTTGACGGCCACGACGACGATCAGCGGCAGGACGGCACTCAGGACCGGTGACGGCTGATCGCTGCGATGGCCATGCTGCATTTCCGCCGGATCGAACTCCCGTGCCGTGGTCGCGCGTTCACGCACGAGCTCGTCGGCGGCGGCGCGCTTGGTCGCATCCTCGACGTCATCGCCATAGCCTTCCCCGGCACGGCGAGCCTTGGCTTCGGCGCGATGCAGCCACCACAATCCCGCGCCGAGCATGATGAGCGACGCGATGATGCCGAGGCCCGGCGCGGCAAAGGGCGTCGTACCGAAGAACGGCATCGGGATCGCATTCTGGATCGATGGCGTACCCGGCAGCGCCGACATGGTGAAGGTCGACGTCCCCAACACGATCGCAGCCGGAATCAGCCGGCGCGGAATCGCAGCCGCGCGAAACAGCGAACGTGCCATCGGCACGATGACGAAGAACGCGACGAACAGGCTGACACCGCCATAGGTGACGAGCGCGCCGGCCAGCACGACCGCAAGGATCACGCGGCGCTCGCCGAGACGCTTGGCCATGAAGGCGGCAACCGACGTCACCGCGCCGCTGTCGTCCATCAGTTTGCCGAAGACGGCGCCGAGCAGGAAGATCGGGAAGAACTGCGCCAGAAATCCCGCGGCATTCACCATGAAAACCTGTGTCAGATTCGCCAGCAACGGCTGGCCACCAAACAGCGCGGCAACGAGCGCGGCAACCGGCGCGAGCAGCAGCACGCTCCAGCCGCGAAAGGCAAACAGGACGAGCAGGCCGAGCCCGACGAAGAGGCCGAGAAGCCCCATGCCTCAGCACTCCGCCAGGAGGACATCGAGATCGGCGGTCGATTGCCGGCCGATATCCGCACCGTGTTCTGCGAGGAACGCCTCCGCGGCCGTGCGGCCCTCGGCGCGTAGCATCGAGACGAATTCCCATTCCGCATTGAGTTTCGACGATGACCCGAATTTCGCCAGCATGTCGCTCTTGACGCGATGTGTCCGCATTTTCGCCCAGCGCGCGCCCTCGCCGCTGCCGGGATCGGCGGCCTGGCGCAGCAGCGCGATCATGCGCAGCTCCTTCATCAGCGGCGAGTTGAAGGAGATCTCGTTGAGACGGTTGAGGATCTCCGCGGCCGTCCGCGGCTCCTCCAGCCGCTCGGTCGGATTGATCTGAACGAGGATGGTGTCGTGCGCATCGCTCTCGCGCACCAGCGGCGTAATGGTCGGGTTGCCGGCATAGCCGCCGTCCCAATAGGGCTCGCCATCGATCTCGATCGCACGAAACATGGTCGGCAGGCAGGCCGACGCCAGCAGCACGTCCGCCGTGATCTCGGCGTTGCGAAAGATGCGGCCGCGGCCGGTGCGCACCCGCGTCGCGGTGATGAAGAGCTGGATCGGCGAGCGCGCGAGCCGCTCGAAATCGATGCTCTCGGCCAGCACCGCGCGCAACGGATTGTAACCGGTCGGATTGAGATCGTAGGGCGACAGCACCCGCGACATCAAATCAGTGAAAATGTAGAAAGGCGACGTATCGAGCGTCCAGCGCCCCATCAGCCGATCGAGCGGCGAACGCTGCAGCGGGCTGAAGGCCGCAGCCTTCGAGACACGGCGCCAATATTGTTCCAGCGCATCACGCGCGCCCTGGGCGCCGCCGGCCGTCCAGCCATCCGCGAGCACCGCCGCGTTCATCGCGCCTGCGGAGGTTCCGGAGATCGCGGCGATCGTCAGCCACTTTTCCTCCAGCAGGCGGTCGAGCACACCCCAGGAGAAGGCGCCATGCGAACCGCCGCCCTGAAGCGCGAGATCAATCAGTACGGCGTCCCGTTCCATGGCGGACACTCACACAACTGAAGCTCAAATTCGACGCGATTTGTCACACGCCGAAGACGACAGCAGTTTAGAGAGCTTACGCCTCGTAATGCAACCGGAACGTGACGGCGGCAGACTCTTGTTTTGACGCGTTTTCTTTACGCGAACCGGTGTCCACTTCGCTCGAAAACGCTCTAGTGCTCGAACACCAGCCGCGCGCCGACCGTGCCTTCGAGCGCGCCGATCTGAGCCAGCAGCGCGCCTGAATCCTCGCCGCCGAGATCGGCGTCCAGCACGACGTAGCCGAGGTCGCCCGCCGTCTCCAGATATTGCGCGGCGATGTTGATGTCGCGCTGGAGGAACACCTCGTTCAGCCGGCGCAGCATGCCCGGCACGTTGCGATGGACGTGGCTGAAACGCACGCCGGAGGGACGCAAATGCAGCTGCACCTCCGGGAAATTCACCGCGCCCATGGTCGATCCCGTGATGAAATAGTCGACCAGCTTGCGCGCGACCTCGCCGCCGATGCGCTCCTGCGCCTCTTCGGTCGAGCCGCCGACATGCGGCGTGAGGATGACGTTGCCGAGGCCCTGCATCGGGCTCTTGAACCGCTCCGCATTCGAGGACGGCTCGACCGGAAACACGTCGATGGCGGCACCGGCGATGTGGCCGTCACGCAGCGCGCCTGCGAGCGCATCGAGATCGACCACGGTGCCGCGGCTGTTGTTGATCAGGAACGAGCCCGGCTTCATCGCCTGCAGCTCGTTCTCGCCGATCATGCCGGCGGTCTCCGGCGTCTCCGGCACGTGGAGGCTGACGACGTCGCTCTGCGCCAGCAGCTCTTCCAGCTTGTCGACCGGCTCGGTGTTGCCATGGCGGAGCTTGTCGGTGCGATCGTAATAGATCACCCGCATGCCCATGGCTTCCGCGAGCGTCGAGAGCTGCGAGCCGATATTGCCGTAGCCGATGATGCCGAGCGTGCGGCCGCGCACCTCGCGGCTGCCGGTCGCGGATTTGTCCCAGCCACCGTCATGGGCCGACACCGAGCGCGGAAAGATCTGCCGCAGCAGCATCACGATCTCGCCGATCACGAGCTCGGCGACGCTGCGCGTGTTGGAGAACGGCGCGTTGAACACGGGAATGCCGCGCTTGCGCGCCGCCAGCAGATCGACCTGGTTGGTGCCGACGCTGAAGCAGCCGACCGCGAGCAGCCCGTCGGCGGCCTCCAGCACCTCGTCGGTGATCTGGGTGCGGGAGCGGATGCCGAGCAGCGAGACACCCTTGAGCGCCTGGCGCAGCGCCTCGCCATCCAGCGCCTTGGTCAGGCGCTCGACATTGGTGAAGCCCGCGCCCTTGAACAGATCCACAGCGCTGTCGTTGACACCTTCAAGCAGCAGCGCCTTCGCGCTCCGCTCAGGGCTTTGGCCTGGGGCTGGCATAGAATCTCCATGAATGGCGGCTTTGCCGCAGCTCATAAACCGCGGACGACGCACAGCACAATAGGGTTTGGATATGGGGAGAAGGTGGCATACGCAGTAGAGGCTCGCGATGGCAGCCCCGTCATCCTGAGGTGCGATCCCTGGTGCGCATTGGCGCGCCAGGGTGAGCCTCGAAGGATGAACGGCCCAGATGCAGCCGGCCCGTCGCCCTTCGAGGGCCGCTGAAGAAGCGGCCACCTCAGGGTGACGGTGATGGATTGGACACGGCCCTATCCCCGATTTCGCTTCGCGCCAACCGGGCTACGCCCTAAAAGCATACCGAACCGGCCGGAAAATCCGCCTGATGCGATCTGCTATCCTGGGGATGTCTGGGCAGAACGCAAAACTGATTCGCACTTAAAATCGACCATCATTCGCGCGGCGCGGCAAGGCCCGGCGCGGCCGCTCCGTACAACTCCGGTGGATCAACGCGACCGCTTCAGATCACATAGAACCCGTGCGTGCCGTCACGGCGCAGCTGGTCGACGAGCCCGTATTCCCAGTCGAGATAGGCCTGCATCGCGCGCTCGGCGATGTCGGTTCCCTCATAGGGGCGGCGGTAGCGATGCGCCGGATCGGGCTTCGGCAGCACGAGCGGCGGGCTGACCTCGAGCGTGCCGGCATAGCCGCCTTCGAGCACATAGACCTCCCAACCCATCTGCGCGAGCCAGGAGGCCGTCATGTCGGCGCGTACGCCCTTGTCGTCGGTCAGGAGGACGCGCGCGCCGCGCACCGGCGCGGCCATGTCGGTCTCCTGCACGAGCTGGCCGCCTGGATAGTGGCGAAAGCCCGGGAGATGCCCGGCCGCATATTCCTCCGCGTCGCGCACGTCGAAGCGATAGAGCGTGCGGCTGGTCTCGGCGACCAGCACCGCCATCTCGTTCGCGCCGATATGGCGGACGCCGGCGCGATAGGCGACGTCGCGGGCATTGGCCGGGCCGCCCTCGAACGGCCCGATCACGCCGCGCCGGTCAGCACCGTGGTTGAGCGTGTGCCGCGCCAGCGTCCAGCCGATCGTGCCGTTGCGCAGCGCCCGCACCTTGTTGGGCACGCCGGCGTTGATCAGCGACTGCGTGCCGATGATCGAGCGGGTGCGGCCGGCACAATTGACGATGATGGTGGTGTCGGGATCGGGCGCAGCCTGCCCGGCGCGCAGCACCAGCTCCGCACCGGGCACGCTGACGGAGTCCGGAATGTTCATGGTCGCATATTCGTCGAAGCGACGCACGTCGAGGATGGCGATGTTGGCCTTGTCCGCGATCAGTTTTGCCACTTCGTCGGCGCTGAATGACGGCGTGTGGCGACGTGCCTCGACCAGTTCGCCGAACGCCTTTGAATAGGAATTGACGTCTTCGAACACCTCATAGCCCGCCGCGCGCCAGGCTTTCAGGCCACCATCGAGCGCACGGACATTGTTGTAGCCGAGCGCCGCGAGGCGTTCGGCGCCAGATGCGACCAACGCCTCGCCGTCATCAAACAGCACGATCGGCACATTCTTGCGCGGCAGCCGCACCGCGGCCTCGATCGCGATCCGGTCCACGGCCATGTTGGCCGCGAACAGCGGATGGCCGGTGGCGAAGGCGGCCTCGTGCCTGAGATCGAGCAACGCAATTTCCTCGCGCAACAGCAGCGCGCTGCGGATATCGGCAGGGGTGACGGTCGAAAGCTTCATGGCGTGAACCCTGGTGGACAGGCCATGGGCTTTTGAACGATTGTGGCGGGCTTGGCTAGCCTTCGCGTCCGTTCACTCGCCTGCAACCAGCCGCCCGAGCGGCGGCTGCGCCGGACGCCGCAACTTGCGGCGTGACAGGTACAGGAGCACGCCGGTGATCGCAAACAGCGGCATCGAGGCCGCGGCGATCATGAACGCGAGCTTGCCGGGCCGGCCCAGGACTGCGCCGCGGTGGATGTCGAGCACGCTCGCGATGGCCTTCTCGCCAAGCGTCTTGTCGGCATAGCGCTCCGCCGAGACGATCTGGCCGGTGACAGCATCGATGCGGAATTCATCGCGCATGGACTCGAGCGTGGAGTCCTTCGGCCACGAGCGGATCCGCATCACCGTGCCCGGGCCGGCAGGAAGCGTCAGCTGGGCCCTGGCGAAACCGCCGCTCTCCTCATGCTGGAGGGTCGACCATGCGCGATCGAACCCGACCGGTTGAACCGGTTCGGGACGGCCGGGTGGACGCGATTGCTTCGGCTGCATCTTCGCCGCCGCCACATGCGGGCGCGACAGCAGCCAGACCACGCCGTCCTTGTACCAGTCAAACGAGTACCAGAGTCCGGTCAAGGTCATCACGAGATAGACCGGCAGGACCCAGGTGCCGATGACGGCGTGCAACGAGCGATGCAGGCCGCGGCCACTGAGCCCGAGATTAGGCTTCAGCCACATCTTCACGCTGCTGGCCCGGCGCGGCCAGCGCAGCACGAGGCCCGAGATCAGCATCACGATCAGGCCGAGCGCAGCAACACCGGTGATCTGACGTCCCCAGCCCCTGGCATCGCCGGGGATGAGCAGCCAGCGATGCAGCCTGCGCACCGTCGCGAAGAAGTCCTCACCGCGGGGAACGCCGAGCACGTGGCCGTCATACGGATCGACATAGAGCGAGGACGGCCGCACGCCCTGCTCGTCGCGAGCAAAGCGAACATGCACGGCCGCCGACGGATCGCTCGACAACATGATGGCCGTAACCTTGCCGGCGTCCGGCACCGCCTTCAGCCGCGCCACCAGCTCATCCGGCAGCAGCGCCGGCGTCGTCCGTGGCACGACCTGCATGATGCCGGCATTCAGATGGTCGACGATCTCGTCCTCAAAGCTCATGATCACACCGGTCAGCGCAATCAGGGAGAGCAGCAGCGCGAGCACGAGGCCGGCAATGGAATGGACCTGGAGCAGCGCCGCCTTGATTGTGGGCCCGAGCCTAGTCATCGAAGCCCGCCTTCCTGATGAGCGCGATGGCGGCTTGCTGGGTCCGGCCGATCTCGTCGATCGGCAGCGCATCGGCGGTGAACGCGCCCATTTCGGCAGCGATCGGCGCGCGCTCCGCCGTGGCCAGCACGGGATATTCGAGCTCGGCCGCTGCAAACATCCGCTGCGCCGGCGGCGTGACCAGGAACTCCAGGAATTTCTGCGCACCGGCCATGTGAGGCGCGTATTTGGCGATGGCAGCGCCGGTGAGGTTCACATGCGTACCGCTGCATTTGAAAGCGGTCGGGACTGCCTTGACCGCCATCGCCCAGTTGCGCCAGTCGGTCCCTTCCCGTCCGTCACGCAATTGCGCCAATGCCACAGTGTTGCCGATACCGATCTCGCACGTCCCCTGCGCGATCCCGCGGATCACATCGTTGTCCTTGCCATCTGGCTTGTGGGCGAGATTCGCCTTCAGACCGGCGAGCCAGGCCTCGGTCGCCGCTTCGCCATGATGAGCGAGATAGGCGGCAACAAGCGCGACATTGTTCTGATGCAGCAGCGAACGCATGCAGAGCTTTCCGCGCCATTGCGAACCCGCGAGGTCTTCATAGTCGATCGCCGTGATTGCACTGTCGTTGCGCGCCATCACCACGCGCGGGCGGAGCGCAAGCGCGATCCACTGCGAACTCCCCCCGCGAAGATTGGCCGGAACGGCTTGTTCGAGACGCGGCGACGTGAAAGCCTGTGTCCGGCCGCCTGCGGCAAGCTTGGTGGTCTTATCCAGTCCGATCGTCAGCAGGACGTCGGCGGGCGATGCCTCGCCTTCCGACGCCAGGCGCTTGACGAGACTGTCCTCGACGAAGACGATTTTGACGTTGATGCCGCTCGTTTCCGTGAAGGCCGCGGCAACAGGCGCAACCTGGGCAGCCTCCCTGTTCGAATACAGCGTGATCTCCTCGGCGCGACTCGCACCTGTGGCCGCAAGGCAGGCAGACGCCAGCGCGATCAGGACCGCGATGGCTTTGCGCGCCGGGCCCATCGCTAGAACTTCACCGTGGCCGACAGCGAGAAGCGCCGCGCGTCACCGATCGCAGCGTTCAGCGCGCTTCCCGTGGTGGAGGTGTAGTAGACCTTGTCGAACAGGTTCTTGACGTTGAACTGATAGGTCACCGGCACCTTGTCGATTTTGGTATCGTAGGTCGCGAAGATGTCCGCAACGGTGTAGGCCGGCATGAAGAACGTATTGGCGGAGTCGCCCGGCCGGTCGCCGACATAGTGTGCGCCGCCGCCGAGCCGCAGGCGACCGGGCAACCGGTCGCCGAAGTCGTAAACGAGATAGAGCGACGCGGTGTTCATCGCGGCGTTCAGCAGTTTTGCATTGCCGACTTGGGGATCGTTGATCAGCCGCGCGTCGGTGTAGCCGTAGCTGCCGATCATGGCCCATTCATCGGTCAGCCTGCCGGTGACGTCCAATTCGATACCGCGCGAACGCGCGGCGCCGGACGCGCGCGCCGCCGACTTGCCGCTGCCGATGTCATCCAGCACCAGCACGTTCTTCTTCTGGATATCGTAGACCGCTAATGTGCCCGACAACCGCTTATTGACATCGAATTTCAGGCCGGTTTCCCACTGCGTTCCCTCTTCGGGCGTAATGGTAGAGTCTACGACGAAGCCGGTCGTGAACGCCGCGATGACCGAAGTCGGCTTCAGCGACTGAGTATAGCTTACATAATAAGAAAGCTCTTCGTTCAGCTTGACGATGATACCACCGAGCGGCAGCACCTTGTCGCCCGCCAGATTGGTGTTGGTGATGAACAGAGGCCGGCCCTTTCCGGCAAGCTGCTCGTATTCCATCCAGCGCACGCCGCCGACCACGGACAGCCAGTTGGTCAGATGGAACGTGTCCTGGGCGAAGAACCCGCGAGTACCGAGCTTGTCGGTCTGCTCGCTGTCGACTGCCGAAATGGTCGTGCCAGGTGTGACCAGACCATAGACGGGGTTGTAGAAATTGAAGTTTGCGGTCGCCTGGCGGATCAGGTCGCGACGATCGATCGTGCGATACATCGCCTCGCCGCCGACCAGGATCTCGTTGCGGAAGCCGCCCACCCAGACGTCACCCTGCATATAGGAGGTGCCATAGCTGGCATTGCTCAGCGAGTTCTGGGTGCCGTCGTTGCTGCGTTTCTCGACGCCGGTCTTGGCGTCGACGCTGGTGATGCGGAGCTGGTTGGCGCTGTAAGTCTCGGTGTTGTAGCTGTAGGCCGCCGTGACCTTCCAATTGTCGCTGAGCTTCTGCTCGACCGAGGCCTGCATCAGGTCGGAGGTGCCCCACATGTTGTTGAAGGGCTCGTCGAGCCGGCGCGTCGTCGGGATCGCCAGCGGCGCACCGTTGACGAAGGCGGTGCCGCGATCGAACGGATAGATGAATTCGCGGTGCTCGTAGGTGAGCTGGACCGTCGTGGTCTCGCCGTACCATGCGAGCGACGGGTTTACGAGCATTTCCCGATGGCGGCCGAAATTGCGCCAATAGTCCTCGCTGACGCCATAGCCGATGAAGCGATAGGCCAGACCGCCGTCGCCGATCGGACCGGTAACGTCGAGCGTTCCGTCGGCGCCGTTGCGATTATTGGCGTAGGTCGAGCCGAGCAGTGTGACCGAGCCGTGCTGATAGAGCTCCGGGCGCTTGCTGATCGTGTTGACGATGCCGCCTGGATCCATGATGCCGTAGAGCAGCGAGGCCGGCCCCTTCAGCACCTCCACGCTGTCGACTGCGGCGTTCAGGCTGCGGCCCTGCACCAGCGGCATGCCGTTGCGCATGATCGAGCCGTCACGGTTGTCGCCGAAGCCGCGGCGAATCACGGCGTCCTCGGTGCCGGCGAGCGTGTTGGTCTGGGTGATCCCGCTGATGTTGACCAGCGCATCGTCGATGTTGCGCGGCAGTTGGTCTTTGATGACCTGCGCGGGGACGACGTTTACGGATTGTGAGGTATCGAGCGGCGACGCGCCCGAACGCAGCGTGCTCGCGCTCGGCATCGCACGATATCCGAGCTTTGCGGCTTGTTGTGTGGCGGCATCAGCCGCGGCGCGTTCGGACGGCGTTGGCGCTGCGGGCGGAGCGGCGGTCGGGCTACGGCGTGCGACTCGCTGTGTGCGTCGTTGCGATTGCTCCGAAGCGCGTGCCTGCTTCGGCCGCTGCGTCGGCGCATCCACATTCACCGGCGGCAGCGCTGTTTGCGCCTGCGCATTGGTGGTGTCGAAGGGATATCCGGCGAGCAGCACGGCCGCTCCGATGAGAAGGCTGGCGCGGCTCTTGCCGGCGCGATTTCGATGACCACTGACGCGAGGGCCATCCACAGGAGCACGCACTTTCAATTCACTTCCAGGTCACGGCATTGGAGTTCGCGCATCTACCAGCCGCGGCGAATGAAGAGAACATGGCGGCGACTTGAATCGCTCTAGTGTTGAATCGTTCTAAGAGCAGGAACGATCGCACAATGATGTGGAGCCCCGATGCCGTGACGCTTTCGTGAGCAGGAACCGGAACGTCGCGATTGGAACGCGCACGAAACGAGCGCGTCCGCTCATTGTCGATGCTGACGACGCGTCATCGACGCGACGCCATGTCGCATGTGTGCTTCACGACCTCGGCGCTCGTGCGATCACACCCCGCCGCCATTGTTGCGGCTCGCTAGTCTACTCACGTCCTTTTGTTCAGATGGACTGCACAGATTATCTTTACAGTTTACCTTCGTATATGCCATTCACTCAGCCATGATCAATTCGTCGGACCAACGCCCGTCCGCGCGCGCCGGCGCGCTGGCAGAAGACCTCCGTTCGCTGGTCGGAAAGCTCAAGCGCCGGCTGCGCGAGCAGGCAGGCCCGGAGGATTTGACGCTGTCCCAGGTGTCCATCCTGCTCCAGCTGGAAAAAGATGGCCCCGCCACAGTGTCGAGCCTGGCGCGATCGGAGAAGATGCGCCCGCAATCAATGAGCACCGCGGTCGCCGCTCTTCTGGCCGCGGGCCTGGTCAGTGGCGCCCCCGACCCGGAGGACGGCCGTCAGACCATTCTGTCGCTGACGAAAGCGTGCCGCGACTGGATCCGGGTCGGTCGCGCCGCCCGGCAGGATTGGCTCTCGCGCACCATTTCGGCACGGCTGTCCGCGCGGGAGCAGGACGAATTGGCCGCCGCCGTCACGCTGCTCAAACGACTCGTCGACGATTGACGCGGCTGCGCTGCCGGAAGGACCTGATCATGGCTCTCACGATTCTCGACCCGATCACTGCGCTCATCATCGTCGACCTGCAACGCGGCATCGTCGATCTCCCTTCCGTTCACGCGATGGGCGACGTCGTGGCGCGCGCCAGTGCGCTCGCCGCGATGTTTCGGCGGCATCGCCTGCCGGTCGTGCTGGTCAATGTCACCGGCGGCGCACCGGGCCGCACCGAGCGGCCGCGCCCTGGCGGTCCGTTCCCCGACGGATGGACCGATCTCATTCCCGAGCTGGATCGACAGTCCGACGATATCGCCGTGACCAAGCGGACATGGGGCGCATTTGCCAGCACCGATCTCGAGAGCCAGTTGCGGCAGCGCGGCGTCACGCAGGTCGTCATCGCCGGCGTCGCCACCGGCACCGGTGTCGAGTCCACCGCGCGGCAGGCTTACGAGGCGGGTTTCAACGTCACCCTTGCCACCGACGCCATGACCGATCCGCGTTCCGAGGCTCACGACTACGGCATCGCAAACGTGTTTCCGCGGCTCGGCGAGAGCGGCTCGACCCAGGCGATCATCGATCTACTGGCAACACGGAGCGCGCAGGCATGAACTGGCTTCATCTCGTTTCCTATTTTTGGGGCGGCGCTTTTCTGGCGAACGCCATTCCACATCTCGTCAGCGGCCTGCGCGGCGAGCCGTTCCAGTCCCCGTTCGCAAAACCGCGAGGAGAAGGCCTGTCCTCGTCGACGGTCAACGTGCTCTGGGGCTTCTTCAACCTCGTCGTCGGATATCTCCTCGTCTGCCGTGTCGGAGAGTTTTCACTGCTGGATACGGGCGACGTCGCAGCCCTCGCGGTCGGCGCGCTGCTGCTCAGCTTGTTTTGTGCGCGACACTTCGGCCGGTTCCACGGCGGCAACACACCAACGGGCGCGTGAGCGTGGCGGTCGCGGGCACCTTTCGCTCCCTGCTGAACTACAATTACCGCGTCTGGGCAGCGGGCGCGCTGGTGTCCAACACCGGAACGTGGATGCAGCGCGCCGCGCAGGACTGGCTCGTTCTCACCGAGCTCACACGGCACAATGCGTCGGCCGTCGGCGTGGTGATGGCGCTCCAGTTCGGGCCGCAGCTTCTGCTGATGCCGTGGACGGGTTTTGCCGCCGATCATTTCAACCAGCGACGGCTTCTGGTCGCGACCCAGGCGACGATGGGCGTGCTGGCGCTCGTTCTCGGCCTTCTCACCGTCACCGGGAAGGTAGCGCTCTGGCATGTTTACGTGTTTGCCTTCCTGTTCGGCTGCGCCGCGGCGTTCGACGCCCCGGTGCGCCAGACATTCGTCGCCGAGCTCGTCGGCGACGGCGAACTCTCCAACGCGATCGCGCTGAACTCGACGTCCTTCAATGCCGCACGGATGGTCGGGCCCGCGGTCGCAGGGATTGTCATCGCTTCGATCGGCACCGGCTGGGCCTTCCTGCTCAACGCCGCATCCTTCATGGCGGTGCTCGGCTCACTCGCCTTGCTGCGCACCTCTGAGCTTCGCCCCAATGCACGCGCCCACCGCACCAAGGGCGGCATGACTGAGGGCTTTCGTTACGTATGGTCGCGTCGGGATCTCAGGGCGATCATGATCATGCTGTTCCTGATCGGCACGTTCGGACTGAATTTTCCGATCTTCATCTCGACCATGGCGGTCAGCGTCTTCCACACCGATGCGCGCGGCTTTGGCCTTTTATCCTCGACGATGGCCGTCGGCACGATCTCGGGCGCCCTCCTGGCTGCTGGGCGCGCGCAGCCGCGATTTGTCTCGCTGTTGCTGGGCGCCGCGGCTTTTGGCGCGGGATGCACGCTGGCCGCGCTCGCACCCAGCTACTAGCTGTTTGCAGGCAGCCTTATCCTGATCGGCGTCGCGGCCCTGACGGTCACGAATACCTCCAACGCCATGATGCAGCTCTCCACCGAACCGCGGATGAGGGGGCGCGTGATGGCGCTGCGCCTCGGCGTCGCGCTGGGCGGCACACCGATCGGCGCACCGATTGTTGGATGGGTGGCGGACAATTTGGGTCCGCGCTGGGCGCTCGGCGTGGGCGCGGCGGCAGGATTCGCGGCCGCGCTGGTTGCGGCCCGCGCCATATCGGCGCGCAGCGCGGAGGTTCGGAGCGAATGAAACGGGCGCTCAGGCGATCGCGGGGCTGGTCAGTTCGTCCAGCTTCGCCTTGAGCGCGGCGCCGTCAGTCAACGCACGCAGCGGCGGACGCACGCGCAACCAGCCGGCGTCGCCGGTCTGCGCGGCGAGAATGGCCTTCAGCGTCGTCAGGAAGGACGGAGACTTCACCACGATATCGACCGCGGCCTGTATGCGCGCTTCGACATCCTTGCCGTCGATCATCGCCTTGACCAGCTCCGGCGTGATGTTGGCCATGCCGCAGATGGTGCCGGCGCCGCCGCCGGCGATCGCACGCGCGATGTCGGTTTCGTTGCCGACGGTGATGGCGAGTTCCGGCGCAGCCGCGCGGAATGCCTGGAACTGCTTGAAGTCGCCGCTGGAATCCTTCAGGCCCGCGACCACCTTGCCGTAACGCTTGCGCAAATTCGCCGCGGCCGTCGTCGGGATCGCGACGCCCGAGACCTGCGGAATATGATAGAGATAGGCGCGCAGACGATCATCAGCGACGCCGTCGAAGATCGCCGCGAACGCATCCTCGATGCCTTCGGGCGTGACGCTGCGATCGAAGTAAGGCGGCAGATACAGCACGTGGCGCAGACCAAGGCCGAGCACGGCGCGCGTCAGCGCGATGCCGTCGCTGATGGCGGGGAAGCCACCGCCGATGCCGATGCGCTCCGCCGGCACGCCGGCCTTGAGCACGGCTTCGATGGTCGCTATGCGTTCGGCGACATTGAACGAGGTGCCCTCGCCGGTGGTGCCGAACAGCACGACGCCATCGACGCCATTGCCGAAGAGTTTTTTGGCATGAGCGGCAAGCTTGGCGGAGTCCACGCTGCTGTCCGTCGCCAGCGGCGTCGCCGACGCCACCCAGAACCCGCGAATTGCCTCCGTCATAGCACCACCCTTTGTTGCGGCTCCCGAATAAGCCCCTGATCTCTAATGATCTGAGAGGGCTTGCCGAGCCTTGTTTTTGCTTTACTTTTCATCTTGTACCTTACATACAAGATGGACGCAAATCCTTTCCGCCGTCACGGCGCGCATGAGACGCAGCCAAATTTAGAGGAGGTCTCGCATGAACATGGTGACCCCCGTCGGACATCCCGAGCCATTGCTCGCCGCCTTGCGTGACAAGCTCGGTGCCGCAGCCGTGCTGACCGGCAGCGACGTGCCCGCGCGTAATTGCAACGACTGGAGCGCGAGCCTGCCGCAGACGCCGCTCGCGGTGATCCGACCGCTCGACGCGCAGGGCGTCGCCGATGCGATCCTGACCTGCCGGCAGGCGCGGCTGCCCTTCGTGCCGCAGGGCGGCTTGACCGGGCTCTGCCGCGGCGCCGCGCCCGAAGCGGGATGGGTCGCGATCTCGCTGGAGCGCATGACCGGCATCGAGGAGATCGATCGCGCCTCGATGACGATGACGGTGAAATCAGGCACGCCGCTGGAGACGATCCAGAAGGCCGCCGACGAGGCCGGCTTCTTCTTTCCGCTCGATCTCGGCTCGCGCGGCTCCTGCGCGATCGGCGGCAATCTCTCGACCAATGCCGGCGGCAACCGCGTGATCCGCTACGGCATGACGCGCGAGCTGGTGCTCGGTCTCGAAGTGGTGCTGCCCGACGGCACCATCATCACCAGCCTCAACAAGCTGATGAAGAACAACGCCGGCTACGATCTGAAGCATCTCTTCATTGGCTCGGAAGGCACGCTTGGGATCATCACCCGCGTGGTGCTGCGGCTGTTTCCGAAACCGCGCTCGACCATGGCCGCATTGTGCGCACTGAAGGACTATTCTGCGGTGATCGCGCTGCTCGATGCCGCACGCAGCGGGCTCGGCCCGCTGCTCTCGGCGTTCGAGGTGATGTGGCCGGATTATTGGGACGTGATCACGACGCGGGCCGGCGTCAAGCCGCCAGTCGCCGCCGGCCAGGGTCTCTATGTGTTGGTCGAAGCGCAGGGCACCGACGAGAGCGTCGATGCGCCGCGTTTCCAGGCCTGGCTCGAAGAGCTGATGGAGCGCGGGCTGCTCGCGGATGCCGCCGTGGCGCAATCGCTGGCGCAGACGCAGGCGTTCTGGCGTGTGCGCGACATCTGCGCCGAATTCGGCCAGGTGCTGGGTCCGCACATCTCCTACGACATCGGCCTTGCGGTGGCGCGGATGGACGAGTTCGCCACGCGCTGCAAGGCGGCGCTCGCCTCCGGCATCAAGCGCTGCGAGAGCGTCTATTACGGCCATATCGGCGACGGCAATCTGCACCTCGTCTCCTGGGTCACGGGCCTTCCCGTCGCGCAGCAGCCCAAGGAGGAGATGGACGCGATCATCTATGGTCTCGTCCGCGACATGGGCGGCAGCGTCTCCGCCGAGCACGGTATCGGCACGCTGAAGAAGAAATGGCTCGGACACGCCCGCAGCGAGCCCGAGATCGCCCTGATGCGGACGTTAAAGGCCGCGCTCGATCCCGATCATCTGCTCAACCCCGGCAAGGTGATTTGAGAGCATCCATGCGCTCGCTGAAGCTCGATGCGCCGAAATCGCTGTCGCAGCGGGTGATGCTGCGGCTGCGGCAGGCGATCATCGACGGCGAGTTTGCGCTCGGTGCCGCCATCTCCGAAGAGATGGTGGCGAATTCCTTCGGCGTCAGCCGCACACCGGTGCGCGAGGCGATGGGCCAGTTGCAGGCGCAGGGGCTCGTGGTGATCCGGCCGCAGGTCGGCAGTTTCGTGTTCACGCCGAGCGCGGAGGACATCACCGCGCTCTGTACTTTTCGCATCGCGCTCGAACCCAAGGCCGCCGAGCTCGCCTTTCGCCACGACCGTGATGGTGCGATCGCGGCCATGAGCGATGCGATCGCCGCGATGGAGCCGGCGGTCGAGGCCAGGGACAACATCGCCTATGGCCGCGCCGACTCCACCTTTCACGAAGGCCTGTTCGCGCATTGCGGCAATCGCTATCTCGCCGAATCCTACCAGCTCGTCTCGGGCCGCGTCGCCGCGCTCCGCACCAATCTGACCTCACCGATCGACGTGCGCACCCGCTCCTCCTTCGACGAGCACCGCAAGCTGCTCGATCTGTTCGCGCGCGGCGAGCACGCCGCCTTCGAAGCGGCGATGACGACGCACATCACCAATTCGGGCCTGGTCTACGCCAAAGCGCTGAAGGTGGACTGACCGGTTCAGATTATTTTTTGAGCATGATCTTTCCGGAAAACCGCTTCGCACTTTTCCGGATCATGCTCTACCGCCCGTCTCGCGATTCCGGTCTGTCCAGAAAATCCAGCGCGGTGTTGATCTGTTCGAGCTGGTGCTCGATCTTATCGCGGTCCTCGACCGACTGCGCCATCTCAAGCTGTTCCACAAGCTTCTGCTTCCGCGACAGCAAATTCTCTATGACTGTATTCACAGCTCCCCCATCGCCCGAGGCGAATATCGAGGCATTCCGGATCCTGGACACGAGCACGCGCGAGCCGGGCTCGCCCGCAACCCCACTCATCAGAATGTTCGCGAAGGCAGATTGTTCCTGCCTGTGAACCATTCGCGTCACGATGGAACTATCGGCGCAGGCTTGCCCAGACACCGCCCAAAATCAGCGCGCCCGACAGCGCGAGTGCCGTGCCGAGCCATTGCAGCGGGCCGACATGCTCGATGCCGAGCACCGCAGATATCATCAGCACCGTAATCGGCGACAGCGCCATGATCAGCGCAATGTGGATCGCCGTCGTCGACACGCCCGCGGCATAGACCGGGCCGCCGCACAGGAACATGCCCATGAAGCCGGCGGCGAGGATCGGCCAGATATTTTGGCCAAGCGGCACGCGGCCGGCGCGGATCTCCGCAAGCGCGATCGGCGCGAGGCCGATCGCGACGATGCTCCAGCAAAAGAAGGCGAGCGCGAAGGGCGGCACCGAGCCCGCGAGCCCGCGCGCCAGAATCTGATTGGAGGCCTGCGCGGTCGCCACCAGGATGAAGCCGATCAGCGCAATGGCGCCGAGCCAGCGTTCAGCCGACGGCGCAGCGCCGCCGGCCGCTTCGTGACCACCTTCAGATGTTTCCTTGCCCATGAAGCAACCGGATATCGGATGCGGACCATGATGAGAAGCCGGAAGACGGTTTCCTGAGCATGTGCGGCGATTGCAAAGCCCCGGGAGATCCGGAGAGGCTCGCGAGCAGCACCGGTGCGACATGGGTGCGGCTGACGGAGACTGAGAACACCTTCTCTCGGAACCTTGATCTTTCACGCGGGCGTCGGTTGTATTCGCGGGCCCGGAGTCCTATGCCTGTGCGCCATGGACACCCAAATCATCACCGCCGAAAAGCCCCTGATGGCCCAGGCGCGCCCGCGCAAGCCGGCGCCGTTCCTCCCGATGAGCCGCGCCGAGATGGATGCGCTCGGCTGGGACACCTGCGACATCGTGCTGGTCACCGGCGATGCCTATGTCGACCATCCGAGCTTTGGCATGGCCATCATCGGCCGCCTGCTCGAGGCACAAGGTTTCCGGGTCGGCATCATCGCACAACCCGACTGGCATTCGGCCGAACCGTTCAAGGCTTTGGGCAAGCCAAAAGTGTTCTTCGGCGTCACCGGCGGCAACATGGATTCCATGGTGAACCGCTACACCGCGGACCGCCGCCTGCGCAGCGACGACGCCTATACGGCCGGCGGCGAGGGCGGCAAGCGCCCGGACCGCTGCACCATCGTCTACGCCCAGCGCTGCCGCGAGGCGTTCAAGGACGTGCCGGTCGTGCTCGGCGGCATCGAGGCGTCGCTGCGCCGGATCGCGCATTACGATTACTGGTCCGACAAGGTGCGCCGCTCGGTGCTGGCCGATGCCAAGGCCGATCTGCTCCTCTACGGCAATGCCGAGCGCGCCGTCGTCGAAGTCGCCAATCGCCTTGCCGCCGGCGAAGCGCCGCGCGAGCTCGACGACATCAGGGGCGTCGCGCTGTTCCGCCGCGTGCCCGAAGACTATTCCGAGCTGCACGCCGACGATCTCGATTCCGCCGACGAGGGCGCGACGCGCCAGAAGGGCGCGACCGTGATCCGTCTGCCGGCGCTGGAGCAGGTCGAGCAGGACAAGGAAGCCTATGCGCGTGCCTCACGCGTGCTGCATCGTGAGAGCAATCCCGGCAATGCGCGGCCGCTGGTGCAGCGTCACGGCGACCGCGACCTCTGGCTCAACCCGCCGCCGATCCCGCTGACCTCTGAGGAGATAGACGCGGTCTACGATCTTCCTTACGCGCGCGCCCCGCACCCGTCCTATGGCGACGCAAAGATCCCCGCCTGGGACATGATCAAGTTCTCGGTCACGATCATGCGCGGCTGTTTTGGCGGCTGCACCTTCTGCTCGATCACCGAGCACGAAGGCCGCATCATCCAGAACCGCTCGGAAGGATCGATCCTGCGCGAGATCGAAAAGATCCGCGACAAGACGCCGGGCTTCACCGGCGTGATCTCCGACATCGGCGGCCCCACCGCCAACATGTACCGGATGGCGTGCAAGGATCCGAAGGTCGAGGCCGCGTGCCGCCGGCCGTCCTGCGTCTTCCCCGAGATCTGTCCGAACCTCAACACCTCGCATGACGACCTGATCCGGCTCTATCGCAAGGTGCGCGAGACCAAGGGCATCAAGAAGGTGATGGTCGCCTCCGGCGTGCGCTACGACCTCGCGGTCGAGAGCCCGGAATACATCAAGGAGCTCGTCACCCATCACGTCGGCGGCTACCTGAAGATCGCGCCTGAACACACCGAGCGCGGCCCGCTCGACAAGATGATGAAGCCGGGCATCGGCGCCTACAACAAGTTCAAGCGGATGTTCGATGCCGCGGCCGAACAGGCTGGCAAGAAATATTACCTGATCCCGTATTTCATCGCGGCGCATCCGGGCACGACCGACGAGGACATGATGAACCTCGCGCTCTGGCTCAAGAAGAACCGCTATCGCGCCGATCAGGTGCAGACCTTCCTGCCCTCGCCGATGGCGACCGCGACCGCGATGTACCACACCGGCGTCAATCCGCTGCGCGGCGTGCGCCGCGGCGGCAGCGACAAGGTCGAGGCGATCAAGGGCCTGCGCCAGCGCCGCCTGCACAAGGCATTCCTGCGCTATCACGACCCCGACAATTGGCCGGTGCTGCGCGAGGCCTTGATCGAGATGGGCCGCCGCGACCTGATCGGATCGCGTCCCGACCAGCTCGTGCCCGCGCACCAACCGCCCGGGACCGGCAAGGCCGCCGGCAACAAGCGTCCGCTGCGACCCGGCGGCAAGACGCAGAAGTTCACGACCAAAGGCTTGCGGGTGATGAAGTAGCGGGCGCGACGCGCCTGCTAAATATCAAGCACCACCGCACCCGAAACGGCGTCAGTTACCCCGCGTCCATTGCCCTGGTCCTCGAGCACGGACCTGAAGCTGTCGAGGGTCTTGATCATCGCTGATCGTGCCGCGACCATCGCGTCCTGGCTGGACCATGTGCCGATCAGGCAGAAGGTCTGCTCGCCGGTCTTGATGATGACGCCATGTTCGAGGCCCGGCCATTTCGCCTTGCCGTTCCGGTGCGCGTCGAGGAAGGCGGCTTCCTCGCCCTGCTTCACCCTGAACTTCACCACATTATAAACTTGCATGATGCGTCTCCCGAAAAATGGATTGATGAAAAGGCGAGCGCCGGACCAGGTCGGGTTCGGCCTGATATTTTTGCACCCCCAAAACAAAAAGTCGAAAACAACCCCATGCACAGTAGCCGGGAATAGCGAAATCAAAGACTTAGAGCGCAATGAGATCGGGATAAATCGTCATCGCGCTTGCCCCTGTTGTTCAAACGCAGTATTTCCGAAAAACCGTAATTCGCTTGACCCGTCGGGCAAAACAGGCGCATGATGGCATCATGGGCCGCGTGCGTCAGAACGCGCCCTAGCCGCTAATCCTTATCAATATCCTCAAGCTTGGTACCGCGTCCCGCGCGCAGGCTGTTCCGCACCAATTCGATGCGCGGTGCGAAGCGTGAAAGATCGATACGAAAAAGGTCCGACATGGCGACGACTGAGATCAATCCTATCCGGACGAAGCGCGACTATGACGCCGCGCTCAATGAGGTGGAACGCCTCTGGGATGCGAAGTCTGGCACGCCAGAAGGCGACCGGCTGGACGTGCTCGCCACGCTCATCGACGCATACGAGAACGAGCATTATCCGATGGATCCACCCGATCCCATCGAGGCGATCAAATTTCGCATAGAGCAGCAAGGACTGACGCGGCGGGACCTCGAAGAGATCATTGGGACACGCACCCGCATTGCCGAGGTTCTGAACCGGAAGCGCGGGCTGTCGATCACGATGATTCGCCGTCTTCACGAACGTCTTGGCATCTCGGCAGACGTGCTGATCCGCCCCAGTCGGAGAAAGGCGGCGTGACCTAACCGCTGCCCCGTCGGGCAAAACAGGCGCACGATGGCATTGTCAGGGAACGCGGCACGGAGGAATGACCGGTGCGAGACACTATCCTTCAGGACATACGAAGGCTGGCAAAAGCGAACGATGGTCAGGCACCCGGAAGTCAGTTGTTCGAGCGAGAAACCGGCATTCGCGAGCACACTTGGCGAGGCGTCTATTGGGCTCGCTGGAGCGATGCACTAACGAAGCGGGCTTTGCTCCTAATCAGTGGCAAGGCAAATCAGAGACCAATATCATCCTGCAACGATACATCGAGGCCGCGAGGCACTACGGGCACTTGCCAACCGCCAGCGAACTCGCACCGCATCGGAAGACGAATGCGGATTTTCCGAGCACCAAAGCTATCTTCAAGCACTTTGGGTCAAAAAACGACCTCTTATCGAATCTCAGGACCTGGGTGGAAGATAAACCTGATCTGCACGATATCGCCGGCATGTTGGGCATCGAAACAGAGAAAGCGGTCGGCAGGGCAGCGCACGAGGGCCTCGTTTATTTGATCAGGTCCGGTGCTCATTACAAGATTGGTCGCAGCGACGAGATCGAGCGCCGTGTGAAGGAAATCCGCGTTGTCCAGCCTGAAGCGGCGAGCCTCGTTCACGCGATCCGAACTGACGACCCCTCAGGCATCGAGGCCTACTGGCACAGGCGTTTCTCGGATCGTCGTGCAAACGGGGAGTGGTTCAAGCTCACTGCTGCAGATGTTGCAGCGTTCAAGCGGCGCAAATTTCAATAGATTTTTCGCGAGGAACGTGACCTCTCAAGCGACATCACCGTCAGACGAGTCGGTTCTCGCATCGAACAGCGACAAGTCCATGCCACCGGCTCTGCACAATCCGACTAGCGTCCGCATCTGATCTCTGACCAGTGCAATCGAATGCTCGGAGGCGATCTCTTTGAGGAGCAATTCTTCGTCATAGTCGTAATCAGCTGAGTACTGAAGCGCGCCCTTGATCAGCTCAGAAATAGAATAACCGTCCCAGCCCTCAAATGGAGTGCGCATGTACGCGATCCGCGCGACAGCATCGCGTTCGGCCGGCGTAAAGCCGCCCGCAGCATGATCTCGCTGCAACAGCTTCTCAAGCCATTGGCGCTGAGGTTCGTACCCGCGCCAACTGTGTGGCGCCGCCAACAGTGCCTCGATCTGAAGACGAAGAGCTTCCGACCCGCGCTGTTCCTTCGGTAGTTGCTTCATCGCCGCCTCTTGGTGAAAGGGGGGACGCGACGCGACTGGCAGTGCACAACCTGTGGAGAAGCTGTGAGTATATGCGGGCTTTTGCGCGCTCAAGATCATTGATGTTGAAGCTGCAAGAAATTGAGAACAGCGCATACTGCTCTATAAGAAAATAGAAGGCCTGAACGCGCAGCATACGGTCTGGATTCGAAGCCATTTCGGTCATGTGGAAATGATACTTGCCATTAGGAGCAAGCGTACCCGCGCTCGGAAGCAGGGTATCCCAGTCTTTCGCGAATTTTGCCCAAGTCTCGGCAGCCGCAACGTGGCCAGCCAATACAAAGGTGCCAAGGCCATCGTTCCGGCTATCGTCGATGAATGCCTGGAATGCAGCCAATAATCGCTCCGTGGCCTTGGATGGTGCCAAACCCGCTACTTGACCTCATATGCGGTCAGCCGCGCGGCACTGCTTCTGACGTGGTCCAACAGGGTATCCATATCATGCCCTCAATTTCTGGGTACGTAAGTATGATATTCCCTAGGCAGGCGGTACCGCGATCAATGGCTTAAGCGACTGTGCACGGCAGTTGACCCGTCTAACAAAAACAGGCGCAGGATAGCATCATCGGGCATGTTGGGCCGGACCCCTCCGGCTACTCCTTATCGATATCCTCGAGCTTCACGCGGCGTCCCGCGCGCAGGCTGTTCCGCGCCTGTTCGACGCGCTGCAGGAAACGAGGATCATGCTCCAAGCGGTACTCGAACCAATCGTCCTCCGATTCAAATCCAATCAGCACACCGGCCGGCTTGCCATGACGCGTGATAACAATCTCCTGCGTCTCGGCCTCACGAAGGTAGCGAGACAGATCGTCCTTAACCTCGGAGAGCGGCACTTTCTTCACTCCGGACTTCCGAACTGTGCGAGCCATGACTCGGCCTCTGATTTGGCAACGATCGCCAGAACTTCGACGGTCGTGCGGGAAACATCGTAGAACACCCGGACGTCGTCTACGCGCAGCCTATATTGAGGCCGACGCAACCCCCGCAACTTCTTGATCCGGCTGCGACTGACTTTCTCGGGCTCATGCCTCAGATGCGTCTCGAGCGCGGCACGAACCGCCGCCCGAACGTGCGCTCCCAGGAGCTGGAAGTCTTCAACCGCTTCTGGGGCAAGGATGACGTCGAAGGCCATTCTGGCTAGATCATAGCCAAAACTGGCGCTCTCGTCAAAATATTAGAGCAACCGCACGAATTGCCCTATCCTTCGGCTGTGCCGATTCCGCCGCAACTATGGCCCTTCACCGAAAGGCACCAACGGTTCTTCAAGGCGAAGAAATGTCTCGCCGCCGATCACTCGCGGTGCAGCGGTCCGATTGTGCGCGCTCACCCACGACCCGTGGGGCAGATGCCGATCGAAAGTGCCGATCACCATTTGAACGATCTGCTGGTGACCTTCTGCGAGGAGGCGCTTGCGCACCGGAAGCCTGGCGCAGTTTCGCTCAGATCGAGCGTCGAGAATGCCATCGCTCCCTTGCTTCCTCATCGCGAGGCACGGGCCGAGGAGATTGCGCGTCGCCTCGGCATGAGTCACCGCACCTTGGCGCGGCGCCTCGCCTCGGAAGGGCTAACCTTCACGGCCATTCTCGACGAGTTGAAGATCGACCTCGCCAAGAGCTATTTGAAGAAGGATGAATTGCCGATTTCGCAAACCGCCCGGCTGCTCGGCTATGGCGAAGTCAGCGCATTCACCCACGCCTTCAGGCGCTGGACCGGAATGACGCCACGACAATGGCGTGCCGCGAACGATCCCAAGCGGCAAGCTAGGGCGTGTGCTCATAAGAGCGACGTCCGCTTTGCCTTTAAAAGGCGACCTAGAAGCCAATTCAAATGCAGGTCGGCTTAGGGCCCAGGCCGTGTGAAAACGCTCTGTTTTCCGTGATTCGCACGATAAGATTCCCGGTGACTTTGCGGGGCATCTGATGAAGCGCTTTGTTGAAGGGTTGGATCGCGGGCAGAGCACGATGTTTCCGGCATCGCTCGACGATTATGTAACCGAGGATAACCCGGTGCGTGCGGTCGACGTGTTCGTCGACGGTCTCGATCTCGATAAGCTCGGGTTTGTCGGTGTCCAGCCCCTCGATACCGGCCGACCCAGCTATCACCCCGGTGTTATGCTCAAGCTGTACATCTACGGCTATCTTAATCGGGTTCCGTCGAGCCGGCGCCTGGAGCGGGAATGCCAGCGCAATATCGAGATGATCTGGTTGACCGGGCAGTTGACGCCGGACTTCAAGACCATCGCGGATTTCCGCAAGGACAATGGCAAGGCCATTCGTGAGGTCTGCCGCGAGTTCGTCGCGCTGTGCCGCAAGCCTTGATCTGCTTGTTGCAGCGAGCGTCGCCATCGATGGATCGAAGTTCAAGGCCGTCAATGCGCGGGACAAGAACTTCACCGAGGCGAAGATGAAGCGGCGTCTGGAGCGGATCGACGAGAGCATCGCCCGGTATCTCTCACAGCTCGAGACCGCCGATCGACACGGCGATGCGGTGCCGGAGGCGAAGGTTGAGCGATTGAATGGAAAGATCGAGAAGCTCAAGGAGGAGATTGTCCGGCTCAATGCGATCAATGCGGAGATGATGAAGAGCGAGGACAAGCAGATCTCGCTGACCGATCCTGACGCACGCTCGATGGCGACCAGTGGCAAGGACACCGGCATCGTTGGCTACAACGTGCAAATTGCGGTTGATACGCAGCATCATCTCATCGTGGCTCACGAGGTGACTAACGTGGGCACCGATCGCCACCAACTCGCCAACATGGCCGGACAGGCGCGCGGCGAGATGGCTGTCGAGGCGCTCGAAGTCGTGGCAGACCGCGGCTATTACGATGGTGAGGAGATCAGGGCCTGCGAGGAAGCCGACATCACGGTGACGTTGCCGAAGCCGATGACTTCGGGCGCCAAAGCTGCTGGCCGCTTCGGCAAACAGGACTTCGTCTATGTCGCCGCCGACGATGTCTATCGCTGTCCCGCCGGCGAGCGGCTAACTTATCACTATACGAACGTAGAGGACGGAAAGACACTGCGCCGCTATTGGACAAGCGCCTGCAAAACCTGCGCGCTAAAAGCTCAGTGCACGACAGGCCCCGAGCGCCGCATCTCACGCTGGGAGCACGAGGTCGTTCTGGAGAAAGTTCAGAATCGGCTTGACCACAACCCCAATGCAATGAGGGTTCGCCGTCAGACAGTGGAGCATCCGTTCGGCACGATGAAGTGTTGGATGGGGGCAACGCACTTTCTCACGAAAAAGCTGCCAAAGGTGGCCACCGAAATGGCGCTCAACGTGCTCGCCTACAACATGAAGCGCGTGATGATGATCGTGGGCGTAGGCGGATTGCTGGAGGCGATGCGGGCGTGAGGCCGGACTCTGCGCGACCAAATCAGCGTCTATATGACGCTCCTGGTTGCCACTGAGATGACAGGGAGTCGATTCCACCGAATTAGAAGCTAGGCGGTGCGAAATGCGCCAAAGCGCGCCCCAAGTTGCGGGATTTTCACACGGCCTGGGTCAGAAGGAGACTCATGCACTGCAACACGATCAGACGAATGTTTAGGGGGTGCGCGCCACCCGTAAATACTTTTAGCTCTGCGATGACAAATTCGGACCGTTACCGACGCCCAAAGCCTCGACGAGAAAATCGATGAACAGGCGCGCCCGCAGCGGAAGTTGGCGTCCGAAGGGGTGTAGGACGTAGACCGGCGTGGTGAACAACGGTATTTCCGGTAGCACGGTGCGTAGGCGGCCGGCGGCAAGATCATTCTCAATCGCGAGGCGCATGAACTGGGTAATGCCGGCTCCCTCTACGGCCGCCTCGATCAGATATTGTGCATCGTCCGTATCGAATGGACCATCGGGGACGACTCGCCTGCCGTCAGCGAACGTGAACGGTTGCGGTCGGCCCGCGAGCACGTAGCGAAGACAGCTGTGCCGCTTGAGATCATCAACCGACCGTGGGATGCCTCGGCGCTGCAAGTACTTTGGCGATGCGCCGAGGACATAGTGCAGCACGCCGAGGGAGCGGCCGATCAAATTCGTATCCTCCAGTTCCCCGATTCGCACCGCGATGTCGAAGCCTTCGCGGATCAGATCGATACGGCGGTCGGTGACGCTGAGGTCGAGCTTGATATCCGGGTAGCGATCCAGAAACGAGCCGGCCCATGCAGAGATGAGTGGGCGTCCGAATGTCGTCGGCGCAGTAACCCGAAGCACTCCACGCACGTTTCCCGGTGCCTGCACGATGTCATCGGCTTCCTCGATGGCGCGCAGATGGGGGGCCACATGTTCATAGTACGCGACGCCTTCGGCGGTTGGAGTCAGTGTACGCGTCGACCGCTGCAGCAGGCGCACGCCGAGACGTTGCTCCAAGCGCGCGACGCTTTTTGATACCGCTGAAGGGGTGGCGCCGACCAACCGCGCCGCGCCGGCGAAAGACCCCGCATCGACCGTCCGGACGAAGGCGAGGAGACCGGCCGTCTTTTCTAGAATCGTAGCCATTCATGACATCTGTTCACGAAAGAACGGAACGATTCCGGTCTATTCGGCTATCCAGGACGGAATCTATACCTGCTCCGGTTCAATGAAGGAATCTGGAATGAACATCTCCCGACGGGCGGCTCTTGGCGCAGGTGCTGTCGCGGCTGCAACTCCGTTGTTTTCCCTCACCGCTGCGATCGCCCAACCCACCCATAAAACCTCTGCCGAGACAAAAGGAGCCGAGACCATGACGTTTGTAACGACCAAAGACGGGACACAGATCTTCTACAAGGATTGGGGGCCGAAAAATGCCCAGCCGATCGTCTTTCATCACGGCTGGCCCCTCAGTTCGGACGACTGGGACGCTCAGATGCTGTTCTTCGTCGCCCAAGGCTTTCGCGTCATTGCACATGACCGCCGCGGCCACGGCCGCTCGGCGCAGGTCAGCGATGGGCACGACATGGACCACTACGCCGCCGACGCGGCTGCCGTGGTTGAGCATCTGGATCTCCGCAAGGCCGTCCATATCGGACACTCGACCGGTGGCGGCGAAGTTGCCCGTTATATCGCGAAGTACGGGGAGCCTCAGGCTCGCGTCGCCAAAGCTGTTCTGGTAAGCGCCGTTCCTCCGCTGATGGTCAAGACCGATAAAAATCCCGACGGAACCCCGATTGAAGTATTCGACGGCTTCCGAAAGGCGCTTGCTGCGAACCGGTCTCAATTTTTTCTCGATGTGGCTTCGGGTCCGTTTTACGGCTTCAACCGGCCCGGTGCGAAGGTTTCGCAAGGAATTATCCAGAACTGGTGGCGCCAGGGCATGATGGGCGGCGCCAATGCCCATTACGACGGCATTAAGGCTTTCTCGGAGACCGACCAGACGGAAGATCTAAAGGCGATCAAGGTGCCAATGCTCATCCTGCAGGGCGACGACGACCAGGTCGTACCCTACAAGGACGCGGCACTGCTTCAGGCCAAGTTGCTCAAGAACAGCACGCTCAAGGTCTATCCCGGCTTTCCACACGGCATGTGCACCACGGATGCAGACGTGATTAATTCTGACTTGCTCGCTTTCATACGGTCGTGATCACCATTGCCGAGCCGGCGTGAGCCGGTTCGGCAACCACCGTCGAGCGACTCCGCGCGGTCGCTGCGGGCGAAGTCCATTTTGGGTCAAAAGCAGTCGATGATAGTTAAGCCAAGCAACCTTCCGCTTCGTCCTGAGAAGCGGACCTTTATGAGTACACGCCCTAGTCCCGCGGTAACGCCAAAGCGTCACGAAGCAGCCAGACTTCCACGCAGGATTGCAATCCGTCCCGAGACGAGAGTTTGCAACCCTCACTCGAGACGAGATTCCGTTCCCGACGAAGCTGTCAAAGCGCGATGAGCACTATTGCTTGCCGGTGCCGACGGTATCTGTTGAGCTGTCAGCCGTATATTCAAGGCTGAATCGCCCAACGCCGGTTGGCTTGGTTTCAAAGCGCGCGATCTTCCCCGCGAGCGCGGCGAGCGTGCCGGATGCAAACTTGAAGCGTGTTTTTCCGGAGCTCTCGTTGCCAATCGGCTTGCCATCCTTCATGACGACAGACGATGTACCCTCGATAGCCTGGCTCACTGCGAGCCCCCCGGGCACCCGGTATATCCCTCCTGCAGCCAGAAATGTGCTCTGAGAACCATCCCACTCCTGGGTCGAAGATCCCGTATACACCGCGCCCTTCAGCGGGCCATCCTCGCCAAAGCAAGCGAATTGGACGTTGGTGAGTCGATGCCCATCTCGGTCTCCGATGGGTTCCTGACTTGCCGCGCCGACAACGCTGCATTCCAATCGCCCAATCGTTTCCGCCGTCGCAGATCCGCTTGCGGAAACGAAACCCAGGATAGAACAGGCAGCCGTAAGGATGGTGCGCTTGATCATTGAGAATCTCCCCTGCATGCGCGTGCTGCGCACGCGCGCGATCGAGTAGAGCTGATCAAAAGAAAGACTTGATCTGTTGAGGCTCAACGCCCGCCGGTAGCTGCGACGCTGCCACTTGGAGATTGGGGCCTCGGCACGCCCCTCGGGCAGCTCATGGTAGCGACCGAACCATAGACCCGCACGAAGCAGGCTGGAAGAACGCACGGTGAGAAATCGATTTGGCAATCACTCGAAATGGGTCATCGCCGGTGACCAACTTCACGATGACTTCGCGCGACGAGACACCAGATCCGCTCAAGTCGCGGGCCGCTGCAACTCTCACCGCTCCACCGGCGCCGCGCTACCCCTGCATGCGGTCTATCCGGAGACGCACTGGATGTCGCTGCGTGCAAGAAGCTTTCTGGATCTCCTGGTCGAGCGCGCCGAGCATTTTGCGCCGGCGTCATCGCATACCCCGGCTGCCGGCGCAGGCGGTTGACGCCGGCCCTGCCATCATTAAATGACGCCCATGAAAAAACTCGGATTCCTCTCCTTCGGCCACTGGACCCCCTCGCCGCAATCGCAGACCCGCTCGGCTGGCGACACGCTGCTGCAATCCATTGAGCTCGCCGTTGCAGCGGAGCAGCTCGGCCTGGACGGCGCGTATTACCGCGTCCATCATTTCGCGCGGCAGCTGGCCTCGCCCTTCCCGCTGCTCGCGGCCGTCGGCGCCAGGACCAGCAAGATCGAGATCGGCACGGCCGTGATCGACATGCGCTACGAGAACCCGCTCTACATGGTGGAGGACGCCGGCTCTGCCGATCTCATCGCCGGCGGACGGCTTCAGCTCGGTATCAGCCGCGGCTCGCCGGAGCAGGTGATCGACGGCTGGCGCTATTTCGGTTACCAGCCGGCCGAGGGCGAGAGCGACGCCGACATGGGCCGGCGTCACGCCGAGGTCTTTCTCGACATCCTGCGCGGCGAGGGTTTTGCAAAACCCAATCCGCAGCCGATGTTTCCGAACCCGCCTGGGCTGCTGCGCCTGGAGCCGCATTCCGAAGGCTTGCGCGAACGCATCTGGTGGGGCGCCGGCTCGAACGCCACCGCGGTGTGGGCCGCACAACTCGGCATGAATTTGCAAAGCTCGACGCTGAAGAACGACGAGACCGGCGAAGCCTTTCACGTGCAGCAGGCCGCCCAAATCCGCGCCTATCGTGCGGCGTGGAAGGAAGCCGGCCACAGCCGCGAGCCCCGCGTCTCCGTCAGCCGCAGCATTTTTGCGCTGATGGACGATCGCGACCGCGCCTATTTCGGCGGCGAGCGCGGCGGCGAGGACCAGATCGGCTTCATCGATCCCCGCACGCGGGCGATCTTCGGCCGGAGCTATGCGGCGGAGCCGGATGCGCTGATCGAACAGCTCAAGCAGGATGAGGCGATTGCGCAGGCCGATACGCTGCTGCTGACCATTCCGAACCAGCTCGGCGTCGACTATTGCGCGCATGCGATCGAGGCGATCCTGAAGCACGTCGCGCCGGCGCTGGGGTGGCGGTGAGGCCGGCAACCGATTCACGGGGCAAGTCAGATCGTCTCTTGCTGACCCCTGATCTTCTGGACCCAGGCTATCAAACGCGGATGCCTGGTATATCGGCCTTCCAGGCTTGCCAGCTCCTGCTGAAAGACCGGCAGCGAGAGTAGCCTTTCGATATCGGGCTCCCTGATCTTCCAGATCGCCGGCGGAAAATAGCCATGCACCTTGAGCTCGTAAAGCTCGAAGATCGAATGGATGATCTCGTGCACCGCCCGGCGCTCTTCGGGTGTCAGCTCAATGTCGCCGGCAGCCCCTCGCTCGAGGAAGGCCGCGACCGGAAGGCGGCGTCGCAGGTCGGAGACCCGGTCTGAATATCGCAGGAAGATGTCCGCGCCCAGACGCCGATTGTTGGTGTGGAGCGCCGCATAGATCGCGGCCATGCCAACGATGATCGATCCGAGCGTCACGAATCTGAGAATATGGTCGAGCACGCGTCTGCCTCCTTGCGCAGGGCACCGGAGTGACAGAGATAAACCAGACTGCGGGTCGATAAAATGGGGCGTCCACGTTGCCCCCACATTGGGGGAACGCTGGGTCTCTATTCAAGCCCCATCTTGGCTGCGGATCCAGGCGGACGACCAGAGAGGACAGAGCTATGCATGCCGACCGACTGTTACCGGCGCAAATCGCCCCCGAGGGCTACGCGGCGCTCCGCGCGGTGGAGGCTTACATCCTCAAATGCGGGCTGCCGAGAGGCTTGATCGAGCTGGTGAAGATGCGGGCATCCCAAATCAATGGCTGCGCCTATTGTCTCGACGTTCCACAGCAAGGATGCACGGAAGCATGGCGAGACCGAGCAGCGCCTCTATCTTCTCGACGCATGGCGTGAATCGCCGCTCTATTCGCAAGCCGAACGCGCCGCACTGGCCTGGACCGAGGCGCTCACCAATGTCGCAGAAACGCGCGCGCCGGATGCGGACTACGAAGAGCTGAGGAAGCATTTTACCGACAAGGAGATCACCGATCTCACCATCCTCATCGGCATGATCAATTTTTGGAATCGGCTCGCCATCGGCATGCGCTATGTGCACGATGTGAGCTGACGTGGCTCTCACCGGAGACAGCGGCAGATGTTCGTTAGATTCGCAATTGGCGTCGTCGCATTCCTGCTGTCGACGTCGGTGCCCGGATTCGCGGTAACGATGCCCGTCGACTGCAAGCTGATCGTGGACGGTCAGCCCTACATCGATGGTGTCTGTGAATTCGTACGGACCGACACAGATGGCTCGTTTTCAATCTATGGCGACCGGTATTGGGCTTCGATCGATATTGAGAACCACGAGGGGATCGCCCACTGGAACGAGTCACCTGGCGCGACCCACGCCCAATCCTCGCTGGGTAACGTCAGCCGCAGCGGCGGATGTTGGGAAAATCGAAGTGTTCGCATCTGCGCACTCACGATCGAACCGACGAGACGGGAAAAGCTCCTCGCGCAGCGCCCGAAGGGGTTACGAATTACCCCTTCTTATGCCGATTATCTCTGCCTTTCCGCACCCAACTATCAATTCGTGGCAGGCGCGCCCCTGACGATCGATCGGTGCGACGCCTTTTGGGGCGTACGCCAGCGCGTGTTTCGCCTTTCCGGAGACAAGATCTCGCTGGAAGGCAAGCCGGAGCTTTGCATCGACGCAAGAGGATCGGCGGGGACAGGGGATGATGCAGCACTCGTTCTCGACGATTGTGCGCACGTCGCAATCCGATGGACTTATGACGCGGTCAATAATTCGATCCGTTCCGATAACAATCTGTGCTGGACCCTTCGCCTCTCCGATGACCAGAAGGTGAACATCCAGTCACCACCTATCGGTGCGCGCCCCTGCGATGCCACGCCTTCGGACGCTAACCGGTTTGCAATTGGCGTCGATTGACGGTGTACGCGGATACAGGATCAGCTCTAGCCCGCTCCCGGCGCGGGGGTCCCGCAAGCGGGAGAGGGAGCACCAGTGCCGATGCCGCTGCCTCGTGCACTCCATATGCGATTGCCCCTCGGCGCGGGGGATGGTCCGGCGCAGACGGCACGCATCGGCGATCAGACCGGAGCGCGCTTTCTGTTCCTGGAAACGGATGATTTCGGGCGCGATCATACGCGCATGATTGCTTCCCCTGCCCTCACCCCGTCTTCGTACCGGTGACCACCGCCAGCGCCTCGACGAGGCGGTCGAGATCGGCCTCGTCGGTAAAGAGCGCCGGCGTCACACGGATGCATTGGCCCCTGGCGACGCCGGCGCGGCGTACCGTCATGACCTTGTGGCTGTCGCGGAGCTTCACCACGATGGCCTCGTTGTCCGCCTTGCTGGTCTTGCCGGCGAGACGGAAGGACGTGATCGCGCCATAGGAGCCGGCCTCATCCGGCGTCAGGATCTCGATATCCCTAAAGCCGCGGGCGCGGCTCACCCAATAGTCGCGCAGATAGCGCAGGCGCGCCTGCTTTGCCGGGGCGCCGATCTGCTGATGCAGCGCGACGGCGGTGGGCACCGTCAGCACCGTGGCGAAATTGACCGTGCCGGTGTGCACCCGCGAGCGGATGTCGGTTTCCGCAAAATCCTCGTCGCCGAGATCACGGTCGATGTCGGCGAGGCGGTCCTTCTTGATGTAGAGGAAGCCGACCCCGAGCGGTGCGCCGATCCATTTGTGCAGGTTGAAACCGACGAAATCGGATTCGAGCTCGCCCACACGGAAGTCGATCTGTCCCCAGGAATGCGCGGCGTCGACGATGGTGTCGATGCCGCTGGCCTTCGCCATGCGTGCGATCTCGGCGATCGGCATGACGAAGCCGGTGCGATGGCTGACATGGGTCAGCAGGAGAAGTTTCGTCTTCGGGTTCGCCTCGATGGCGCGGGCATAGGCGTCGAGCACCGCCTGGCGGGTGGCGGGCTCCGGCACGTCGAACTTGACGACGTCGACGCCGCGGCGCGCCTTGAGCGAATTCATCGCATATTGCACCGAATCATAGTCGAGATCGGCAAAGAGCACGCCGTCGCCCGGCTTCAGCCTGTTGTAGCCGCCGATGAGGAGCTGCAGCGCTTCGGTCGCGCCGCGGGTGAGCGCGATCTCGTCGGGCGCAGCACCAACCGCCTCCGCCACTTTGGCGCGCACGGCCTCGAAGTCGGCGCCCGCGCGCTGCCGCGCGTAAAACGTGTTCTGATAGTTGATCATGTCGGACTGGCGGATGAATTCGCGCCGCACCGGCTCGGGCATGATGCCCCAATAGCCGTTCTCGAAATTGACGACATCAGGCGTCACGGCATAGAGCCCCTTCACCGCCGCCCAATAGGCCTTGTCGGTGGCGATGGCGGCCGCCGTTCCGGTCGGCGCCGCGGGGAGGCTTTCGGCAGCAAATGCCGGTGCCGCCAGCGACGCAGCCGCCGCGGCCGCGAGGCCCCTCAGGATCGACCGGCGGTCGGACGAAATTGTCTCAGTCGGATGCATGTCAGCCTCTCCATTGCGCGACGAAACGAGCCGCAATCAATAGAGCGCGAATGACAAGGCGGTGACAGTTCGATGATGCGGGCCATGCCCGATCGCGCTCCAGGCGAGACCGGCGCAATTGGAAAGGAGATGACATGACAATCCCGTCGGAGAAGCTCAAGGCGCGCCTTCTGGCCAACCCGGCGCCGTCCACTCCCTGACACCCTAGCCGTCGCCTACTTTTAATTCCGGCTCCTCGGCGCAAATCGCAGCGAGAAAATCGATGAACTGCCGCACTCGGGAGGGCATGCGCCGTCCGGCAGCGGTAACTGCGTTGATCGGAAAGGGCGGCGGCGCATACTGGTCCAGAATTCGTACAACCTCGCCGGAGGCCAGCGCATCCGTGAACAACCAACTCGCATGGTGGGCGATGCCGAGGCCCGCGAGGACCGCGCCGCGGACATGCTCGGCGTCGTTCGTGCGGAACGCTCCCCCACCGTCGACCGTGACCTGCCGGCCGTCGACGTGGAACCCCCACCCGATGATATCCCCCTGGTAGACATAGCTGATACGCTGGTGGTTGCGCAGTTCGTCTAACGTTTGCGGCGTGCCGTGTTGGGCAAGATAGCCGGCGGAGGCCAAGGTTATCATCCGCATGTCGCCGATGCGCCGGGCGACGAGTGCTGAATCGGAAAGCCGACCGATACGGATTGCGACGTCCATCCCCTCCTCGATAAGGTCAACGTGCCTCCCGGAGACTTCCATCTCGATCGCGACGTCGGGAAAACGGTTCCTAAAATCCAATAGCCGAGGGATAACGAACATCCTCCCGAAGCCTGGCGAGAGGGTCACGCGGACCAGCCCCGAAGGGGCCGACTGCCTCTCAAGGACTCTCTCTTCGACGAAGTCGAGATCCTGAAGAATGCGGACGGTGGCCTCGTAATAGTCCTGTCCTGCGGGCGTCACGGCAAGAGCACGGGAATTTCTCGCGAGGAGTTGTGTCCCGAGCCGCGCCTCAAGCGCAGCGAGCTGTTTGCTGACCGTCGGCTGGCTGACGTTTAGGTCACGCGCCGCCTGCGAAAAGCTTCCGCTCTCGACGACGCGCACGAACATCCGCATCGCGTCTAGCTTATCCATCACTTTTATTTCGCTTTTTATCCCGATCGAGTGTCGATCGAGCTGAATGACCAGGCCACCGCCCCGCCACGCAGACAATCCTCAATCCATTCCAATTAGCAATAGATGACATTCGAAAGGCGTCAATGTCACTCGCCAAGCGAATATGAGAAACGGCGTTCGGCCGCCCGCTCACGGGCCCCGAACCGAAAGGAAGAGTTATGGCTATCAAGATCTATGGTGATGCGGGCTCGGGCAGCTTACGTCGCGTGACCACGGCTGCGAAGATCATGGGCATTGAACTCGAACGCGTTAACGTTGACCTCTTCAAAGGCGAGAGCCAAACCGACGAGTTCAAATCACGTCTCAATCCCCACGGTCTGACGCCGGTTCTGCAGGATGGAGACACCATTCTCTGGGAATCATCAGCGATCAATCTGTATCTCGCCAACAAGGTGAATTCGCCGCTGGTCGGCATCACCCGGGAGGAGCGCTTCCAGGTCCTTCAGTGGATGTTCTGGTCGGGCGAACAGTGGCGCACCTTTACCACCACCATTTTCGACGAGCGCGTCGGCAAGACGGTCATGGGAGTACCGAAAGACGAGTCCCTCATCGAGTTTGCCGAGCGCAAGATTCGCGCCGCAGCGAAGGTACTCGACCAGCATCTTGAAGGCCGCAAGTTCATGGTTGGCAATGCATTGACCTTTGCCGACATCGATATTGCGGCGCCCTTCTCCCAGGTCGATCGTGCGAAGTTTCCGTTCAAGGAATACCCAAACCTAATCGCTTGGCACGACGATCTTCTCCAGTCGTTCCCAGCGTGGGCGGAGACGAAGGCTGAGGTTGACAACCGTATGGAAAGCTTCCTGGCGAGCGTTGGCGTGAAACTATAATTTCTGGTCTTCCTGTCTGGCCAGCACGCGTAGAAGATGGTGCGCGCTGGTCGGAATCGCGACGATCTTGTCAGCGGCGCGGTGGGCGGTTATGGCCACTGACCATCTCTCTTGCCCTTCCAAACCGGCCCTACGTCGGTTGCGAGGTTGAAGCTGTAGGACCCTTGTGGCATATTATGCCATAAGGGTCGACCAGCGAGGACGATGATGCCGACGAGAAATGTCGTGCTGACGAAACGCCAACAGGAACTCATTGAAACCCTCGTCGAGTCCGGCCGCTACCAGAACGCCAGCGAGGTGCTGCGGGATGGGCTGCGACTGGTGGAGCAACGCGAGGCCGAGGACGCTGGCAAGCTTAAGGCGTTGCGCGCCGCAGCTCGCCTCGGAATTGGGTCATTGCAGCGAGGCGAGTTCAAAGAATTCAGGACGATCGACGATCTGCAAACCTATCTGACTGATCTCTCGGAGAAGGTCATCTCCGGAACGGATGAATAAAGCCGTATGGCCCGGCAACAATGGCGCGTCCGCCTCGGCGCTGCCGCGGAAGTCGATTTCGCCAATATTCTGAAATGGACCACTGAGAATTTCGGACCGCGACAAGCGCGCGTCTATCGAGACATTCTGGTTCAAGCGATTGGCGAACTCGCCAATGGTCCTGAGGTTGCAGGCTCCAAAACCCGGGACGAAATCGCGCCGGGTCTTCGCACGCTCCACATTGTCCGACGCGGTCGGCGCGGAAGCCACTTCCTGATGTACCGCGTCGCGCCGGAGAGCACGATCGAAATCGTGCGCATCCTCCACGACAGGATGGACCTTCAGCGCCACATTCCCACCGACGAGAGCGACGCATAATCTCTCGACAAAGCCATGCGCTACCCCACCCTCACCCCGCCTTCACACTCGCATCGATCAGCAGCTTCGCCGCCGCGACCGCCGACTGCGCGGGACCGTCCTCCGATTGCTGGCCGGTGACGTAGATGCCTTCGATCAGGAGCAAGAGCGCATCGCCGAGCACGTTCGGCTGGCGCGCGCCCATGCCGGCTGCAAGCTCGCGCAGGCGCTTGCGGAAGACTTTCTTGTGCGCTTCGGCGACCTGGCGGGCGGGATTGTCGCGCGAGGGATATTCCACCGCGGCGTTGCTCAGCCCGCAGCCGCGATAGCCCTTGGCGACGGCGCGCGCCGCGAGCTGGCCGATATAGGCGAGCACGTGGTCGCGGGCGTTGCTGTAGGTCTTGCCGCCGGGGCGTTCGAAATTTTCCCAGAAGCTCAGATCGTAGTCGCGCAAATAGGCGGCTGCGAGATCGTCCTTGGAGGCAAAGCTGCGATAGAGGCTCGGCTTGGTGACGCCGGCCCGGTCCACCACCTCGTCGACGCCGACGGCGCGGATGCCCTCGCGATAAAACAGCTCGCTGGCGGAGGCGCGGATCCGGTCGGCGGCCCGCAGCGGCGCGTTTGCGGGTTTCTCGGCTTTTTTCGGCATCTGGCTTCGTCCGACCTTCGGCATGAGCTGGGACTTGACAATGTTACTGACCGGTACGTATTAGTACCGCATCGCAATACGTACCGGTAAGTAACATGCCCCCAGCTTCGGTTCAATCCACCTCCGTCTCCAAGAGGCCGTTCGGCCCAAACTACGCCTTCGTGGTCGTTGCCGTGGTCTTCCTGGCGCTCTTGGCCTCGGCCGGCCTGCGCGCGACGCCGGGCGTGCTGATGCTGCCGCTGCAGAAGGCCTTTGGCTGGGACGTCAGCGTGATCTCGTCGTCGGCCGCCGTCGGCATCTTTCTCTACGGCCTCGCCGGCCCCTTCGCCGCCGCCGTGATGCAGCGCTTCGGCATCCGCCGCACCGTGCTCGGCGCGCTGGCGCTGATGTCGGTCTCGACGGCTATGAGCTATTTCATGACCGCGCCGTGGCAATTGTTCATGAGCTGGGGGCTGCTGTCCGGCATCGGCTCCGGCGCGGTCGCCAATGTGCTCGGCGCCACCATCGTCAATCGCTGGTTCACCACCAATCGTGGCCTGGTCATGGGACTTTTGACGGCGAGCACCGCGACCGGCACGCTCATCTTCATGCCGGGCCTCGCGAGCCTGGTCGAATGGGGCGGCTGGAAGCCGGTGGTGCTGACGGTCGCCGCATGCTGCGCGGCGCTGATCCCGCTGGTTTATTTTCTGGTGCCGGAGCGGCCCGCGTCGATCGGCCTGCGCTCCTATGGCAGCCCGCATGACGACCAGCCCGCAGCACCGGCGCAGGGCAATCCGTTCATAGCTGCGATCAGCAACCTCGTGCGCGCGGCCAAGGTTCCGACCTTCTGGTTCCTGTTCGCGACCTTCTTCATCTGCGGCTTCACCACCAACGGCCTCGTCGGCACCCATCTGATCGCGTTCTGCGGCGACCACGGCATCTTCGAGGTGCAGGCCGCTAGCCTGCTGGCGCTGATGGGCTTCTTCGACCTGTTCGGCACCACGCTGTCGGGCTGGCTCACCGACCGCTTCGATCCGCGCAAGCTGCTG
Source organism: Bradyrhizobium sp. AZCC 2230 (assembly GCF_036924495.1). NCBI lineage: Bacteria > Pseudomonadati > Pseudomonadota > Alphaproteobacteria > Hyphomicrobiales > Nitrobacteraceae > Bradyrhizobium > Bradyrhizobium sp. AZCC 2230. The sequence goes on from NZ_JAZHRS010000001.1 coordinate 5,634,648, forward strand.
TTCTTCTATTACGGCCTGCGCGGGCTGTCGCTGATCTACCTGCCCTACTCGGATTTCTCCTTCGTCAGCCTGTCGGTGTTCGCGGTGTTCTACGGCCTCGACTGGATCGCGACCGTGCCGCCGACCGTGCGCATCGCCAACGAAGCCTTCGGCGACAAGAATGCACCGATGATCTTCGGCTGGGTGGTCGCCGGCCATCAGCTTGGCGCGGCCTGCGCCGCGTTCTTCGCCGGCTTCATGCGCTCGTCGCAGGGCGATTATCTGCAAGCCTTCATGATCGCGGGCGCGACCGGTATCGTCGCGGCCGTGCTGTCGTTGATGATTGGCCGGCAGCCGAAGGAGCCGGTGCTGGCTGCGGCGTGAGCGCAGTTGCGCCGGCAAGGCGGTCAATACTGACCTTGCCGGCGCAACTGCGCGCGAAGGCGGATTTGAATATTGATTCCGTTGAGGAAATTTGAAATATTGTAATGACGAAGCGGGCCGCTCGACGGCTCGCGCAGGGGCTGAGAGTTCGCGTTGCGTCCAGCTCCATCCCAATCAACCGAAACGATTTGTGGCGGCCCCGGCGAATGAGCGATTCCCTCCTTTCAACGGTCGGTGACCATTTCTTCCTTGGCCTGCGGCCGACCAGCGTCCTCGATGATCGCGACCGCGCGCTGCTGCGGGATCTCCGGCCCGCCGGCGTCATCCTCTACAAGAGCAATTTCCGCCATGACCTGCCCTATCGCGAGTGGCTGTCGATCCACCGGGATCTGATCGCCGCGATCCGCGATGCCTCGCAGCGCGACAAGCAGTTCATCGCCATCGATCATGAAGGCGGACGCGTCTGCCGCACGCCGCCGCCGATCACGCGCTTTTCCTATGCGGCGCGATGGGCCGGCACCGCGGAACAGGTCGGCGACGCCATGGGCGTCGAGCTTGCATCGCTCGGCTGCAATCTCAACTTTGCGCCGGTGCTCGACATTCACAGCAACCCCGCCAACCCCGTGATCGGGGAGCGCGCCTTCGGCCGCTCGGCCGACGACGTCATCAAGTCGATGCTTCCGTTCACCAAGGCCATGGAACGCCGCGGCGTCCGCGCCTGCGGCAAGCATTTTCCGGGGCATGGCGACACGCAGGTCGATTCACACCATGAATTGCCTGTGCTGGATCTCGACCTCGACCAGATCAAGGCGCGCGAGCTGCTGCCGTTTGCCGCCGCGATCGCTGGCGGCATCGAGATGATGATGACGTCGCACATCCTGTACCGGAAGCTCGACGCGAACGATCCCGTGACGCTGTCGCGCGCGATCACCCACGGGCTGTTGCGTGAGGCGATGAAGTTCGACGGCGTGATCGTGTCCGACGACGTCGGCATGCGCGCGATGGCGGGTAGGCTCGACGCGCCGGATTCCGGCGCGCGCTTCATGGCCGCCGGCAACGACATGCTGATGATCTGCTCGCATCTGACCGACACCGAGCGCGCCCGCGGGCTGGCGCAGTCGGTCATCAACGGCGTCGATGCCGGCAAGCTCGACCCGGCGCTGCTGAAGACATCAAGCCAGCGCGTCCGCGCGATGCTGGACAGCACCGCGCAGAACGCGGTGTCGGAGCTATCCGGCGAGGTGCTCGCCCGCCACCGCGCCGCCGGCACCCAGTTCGACGCAGCGACCGTCGAAGTCGTGTAGGGCCGCCCAGAGCCCGGCAAAATTCATCGGCAGACCAGACGTTCATCAACGCAAGCGCCGTTGATCTCGATCCGCTACGCGTGCTAATGTTACGGATGGTAGCACATCGTCTCCTGCGATATCAACGTCAGGTTGCCTCGTGCTAAGAGGTTCCGCCCCTGAGGCGATCAATCCGGCATCGGCGGCCGGCTGAGGTGATGGGTTTGAACGTGAGACGCTCGGTAAAACTCTTCATCGGCGCGCTGGTGGTGTTGCCCGCGGGCACTGCAGCCTATTATTTCAGGAATGACATCAAGGACATCAAGCTTCCGTTCGCGCTGCCCTTCATGCAGCCGGTGGAAGCTGAGCAAGCCGCCACGCCGGCGGCACGGCCGCCGGTCGCCGTCAAAGTCGCCGCCGCGAAGGCGGAGGACGTCCCGATCTATCTGACCGGCATCGGCACGATCCAGGCCTACAACACCGTCAACGTGCAGAGTCGGGTCGACGGCGAGATCGTCCAGATCCTTTTCCAGGAAGGACAGGACGTCAAACAAGGCGACATCCTCGCGGTGATCGATCCGCGCCCGTTCCAGGCCCAGCTCGATCAGCAGGTCGCGGTGAGGCAGAAGGATCAGGCGCTGCTCGACGGCGCCCAGATCGACATGGAGCGCTACGATTCGCTGATCCAGAAGGCCGCCGCGATCTCGCGGCAGGTCGTGGACCAGCAGCATGCGCTGGTCGAGCAGTACAAGGCGCAGGTCCGGAACGACGAGGCCCAGATCGAATATGCGCGCACGCAGCTCGGCTTCACCAACGTCCGCGCGCCGCTGAGCGGACGGCTCGGCATCCGTCAGGTCGACCAGGGCAATTACGTCCGCGCCGTGTCGCCGACGACCATCGTCACCGTCACGCAATTGCAGCCGATCTCGGTGATCTACACACTTGCCGCCGTCGCCGTCGGCCAGACCCGGCTCAGCCTCGGCCAGGCCGATGCGCCGGTGATCGCGCTCACGGCCGACAATACGACCGAGCTGGACAAGGGCACGATCACGCTGGTCGACAACCAGGTCGATCAGGCCAGCGGCACGATCAAGCTGAAGGCGACCTTTCCCAACAAGGCGCTGAAACTCTGGCCGGGCAATTTCGCCAACGGACGGATCACGGTGGACACCCGCAAGAACGCGATCACCGCGCCCGCGATCGCCGTGCGGCACGGGCCGCGCGGCGATTTCGTCTGGGTCGCAAAGGCGGACGATACGGCGGCGTTCCGCCCCGTCACGGTCGGGCAGATTTTTGACGGACGCGCGCTGATCGACAAAGGCATCGCCAGAGGCGAGCGCGTCGTCACCGACGGCTATTACCGGCTCGAGAACGGCTCCCGCATCACGATCGAGGGCCAGACGCCGACCGCCAAGGCGCAGCCGACCACCCAGCCGCGCTCCGAGCCGCGCGTTGACTGAGGTCCGCCATGTCCGCGCCCTTCATCCTTCGGCCGATCGCAACGACGCTGATGATCGTCGCGGTCGTGCTGCTGGGCATGCTCGGCTATCGTGAGCTGCCCATCGCGCCGCTGCCGAATGTCGACTTTCCCACCATCCAGGTGGTGACGCGCTATCCCGGCGCCTCGGCCACCGTCGTCGCAACCTCGATCACCGCGCCGCTGGAGCATTATTTCGGCACGATCTCGGGGCTGACGGACATGAGCTCGACCAGCTCGTACGGCTACAGCCAGATCACGCTGCAATTCGATCTGTCGCGCAAGATCGACGCCGCCGCGCAGGACGTGCAGGCGCGGATCAATGCGGCCGCCGGCTGGATTCCGGTCGAGCAGCTGCCGAGCCCGCCGACCTATCGCATGGTCAATCCGGCCGACACGCCGGTGCTGATCCTGGCGCTGACCTCGAAAACGATGGCGCTGCACGAGGCCAACGATCACGCCGCGACCATTCTGGTGCCAAAACTGTCGCAGATCCCGGGCGTCGGCGCCGTCAGCATCGAGGGCGGACAAACGCGAGCCATACGCCTGCAAATGAATCCGACGCGGCTTGCCGGGCTCGGCATGTCGCTCGACGACGTTCGCCGCGGCATCGCCGCCACCACCGCAGACAATCCGAAGGGCTCGCTCGATGGACCGCGGCAGGCGTTTCACGTCGACACCAACGACCAGCTGTTCACCGCGGATGCCTATCAGGATGCGGTGATTGCCTATCGCAACGGCGCGCCGGTGCTGCTGCGCGATGTCGGCACCGCCATCGACGGCGTCGAGGATGCCGAGCAGGCGGCCTGGTTCCAGGGCGAGCGCGCCGTGCTGCTGGACATCCAGCGCCAGCCCGGCGCCAACACCATCGAGGTGGTGGATGCCATCAAGAGCATTTTGCCGAAACTCCAGGATTCGCTGCCCGCTGCGCTGAAGATCTCGGTCGTCAGCGACCGCACGACGACGATCCGGGCCGCGATCCACGACGTTCAGTTCACGCTGGTACTGACGGTTGCCCTCGTCGTGCTCGTGATCTTCATCTTCCTGCGCAAGCTGTGGGCCACCGTGATCCCGAGCGTCACGCTGCCGGTGTCGCTGATCGCAACCTTCGGCGTCATGGCGCTGTGCGGCTTCAGTCTCGACAATCTCTCGCTGATGGCGCTGACGATTGCTTCAGGTTTCGTCGTCGACGACGCCATCGTGATGATCGAGAACATCGCGCGCTATGTCGAGGAGGGCGAGGATCCGCTCGAGGCGGCCTTGAAGGGCGCCCGACAAATCGGCTTCACCATCGTCTCGCTCACGATTTCGCTGATCGCCGTGTTCATTCCGCTGCTGCTGATGGGCGGCGTGGTCGGCCGGCTGTTCCGGGAATTTGCGATCACGCTGTCCTTTGCCGTCGTCATCTCCGGTCTCGTCTCGCTGACGCTGACCCCGATGATGTGCGCGCAGCTTCTGCGGCACGAGGACCCCGACGCGCATCACGGCTGGCTGTACCGCATCAGCGAGCGCGGCTTCGACGCCTCCGCAAGCTTCTACCTCTGGGGGCTCGATTGGGTGCTGAGGCACCGCAACCTCACGCTGGTCTTCACCGTGCTCACCCTGGTCGCCACCGGGATGCTGTACGTCGCCATCCCCAAGGGATTTCTGCCGCTGCAGGACACGGGTCTTCTGATCGGCACCACTGATGCTGCCCAGGACATCTCCTTTGCGGCGATGGCCGAGCGGCAGCAGCAGCTCGCGGCCGTGATCGGGCGCGATCCTGACGTCGTCACCGTCGGCAGCTTCGTCGGCATCGGATCCGTCAACACGACGCTGAACAGCGGCCGGCTCTATATCGATATCGGCAGCCCCGACGCGCGAAAATCATCCGCAGCAGCCGTCATGGCGCGGCTGCAGCACGCAGTCGAGGGCGTTCACGGCATCACGCTGCATCTGCAGCCGGCGCAGGATCTGCAGATCGAATCGCGCGTCGCACGCACGCAATACCAATATGCACTGCAGGATCTCGACGAGGACGAGCTTCGGCTCTGGAGCCGGCGTCTGGTCGAAGCGCTGCGCCAGCGCCCGGAGCTCGCCGACGTCGCCGACGACCGCCAGGACGAAGGCCTGCAGATGTCCGTCACCATCGACCGCCAGCTCGCGGCGAGCTACGGCGTCAGCCTGAACACGATCGACCAGACGCTCTATGACGCGTTCGGGCAGCGCCAGATCGCAACGGTGTTCGGCCCCCTCACCCAGTATCACGTGATACTCGAGGTCGATCCCGCCTTGCGCAACGATCCCGATATCCTCGGCAAGATCTATCTGACCGCGGCCGCGGCCCAGGCCAGCACGATCGATCAGTCGACCGGCGGCTTCAGCGGTGCCTTCAGCAAGGCCTCCGCGCCGGTGCCGCTGTCGGCGTTCGCGCGGATAGAGCGGCAGCACGCTCCGCTGCTGATCTCGCACCAGGGCCTGTTTCCGGCCACCACGATCTCGTTCAACCTCGCCGACGGCGTTTCGCTGAGCCATGCAACGGAGGCGCTGCGCCAGATCGAGCGCGAGATCGGACTGCCGGACGCGGTCACGACCAAGCTGATCGGCACCGCCGCCGAGTTTGCCAACTCGCTCTCGGACGAGAAATGGCTGCTGCTGGCAGCGATCGTGACGGTCTATCTGATCCTCGGCATGCTCTATGAGAGCTACATCCATCCGATCACGATCCTGTCGACGTTGCCGTCGGCGGGCATCGGCGCGCTGCTGGCGCTGATGCTTTACCGGCAGGACCTCAATCTGATCTCGCTGATCGGCATCATCCTCCTCATCGGCATCGTCAAGAAGAACGCCATCATGATGGTGGATTTCGCGCTCGCGGCCGAACGCGAGGACGGCGCGTCCTCGTTCGACGCCATCCGGCAGGCCTGCATTCTCCGCTTCCGCCCGATCATGATGACGACGATCGCGGCGCTGTTCGGCGCGCTGCCGCTGGCGATCGGCTCGGGCACCGGCTCCGAGCTGCGCCAGCCGCTCGGCATCGCCATCGTCGGCGGACTGATCGTCTCGCAGATTCTCACACTCTATACGACCCCGGTCGTCTATCTGGCGTTCGCCTCGCTGCGCACCCGGTTCGGATGGCAATCCGCCGATGATCCGGCGGCGCTGCCCCAGGCGGAACGACCATCGCCGTGAGCATCACCGCGCAATTCGTGCTGCGGCCGGTGGCGACGACGCTGCTGATGATCGGCGTGTTCCTGCTCGGTTGCGTCGCCTATTTCCGCCTGCCGATCGCCTCGGTGCCGGCGGTGGAGCGGCCCACGATCGGAATCTACGCACCATTCCCCGGCGCAAGTCCGGCAACGGTCGCGAATGCGCTGTCGCAACCGCTCGAGACGACGCTGGCGCTGATTCCCGGCGTGACTGAGATCACCTCGTTCAGCGCCATGGGCGGCACCAGCATCACGGTGCAGTTCGAGCTCTCGGTCGATCTCGATGCCGCCGCCGGCGCAGTGCAGGCCGCCATCAACTCGGCAGGGCCGAACTTGCCGAAGGGGCCGTGGCCGCCGACCTATTGGAAGGCGAATCCCGCGGGCGCGGCGGTCGTGGCGCTCGCCTTGACCAGCGACGTGTTCACGCCCGGCGAGGTCTATGGCCTCGCCGACGGCGTGATCTCGCCAAAGCTGTCGCAGCTTCCGGGCGTCGCGCGGATCAACGTCACCGGCGCCGAGCGCAGCGCAGTGCGCATCCAGGTGTCTCCGGCCCGGCTCGCCGCCATGAACCTGTCGCTGGAAGCTGCCCGCGTCGCCGTGCTCAATGCATCGCAAAATCTGCCGAAGGGCGCGGTCTCGGTCGATGGCCAGCGCCTGACCATTGAAGCCAACGACCAGCTGCTTAGGGACGTCGACTATCGCGATATCGTGCTGGCCTGGCGCAACGGCGCGCCCGTGCGCCTCGGCGACGTCGCGTCGGTGACCGACAGCGTCATCAACAACCGTCTCGCCGGCTGGTACGGCACCGAGCGCGGCGTCGTCCTGTTCGTCTACAAGCAGTCCGACGCCAACATCGTCGAGACCGTCGACGCCATCAAGGCCGAGTTGCCGGAAATCCAGCGCTGGCTGCCCCCCGGCATCAAGCTGCATACGATCTATGATCGCACCACGCTGATCCGGGCCGCCGTGAACGACGTCAAGCTCACGCTGGTGATCGCCTCTGCGCTCGTCGTGCTCGTCATCGCATTGTTTCTCAGGCGGTTCTGGGCCACCGTGATTCCAAGCATCACCATTCCGGTCTCGCTGGCCGCGACCCTGTTCGTGATGAACCTGTGCGGCTTCAGCCTCGATAATTTGTCGCTGATGGCACTGACCATCGCCGCCGGCTTCGTCGTGGACGACGCCATCGTCATGATCGAGAACATCATCCGCCGCATGTCCGAAGGCGAGCCGGCGCTGCAGGCCGCCATCAACGGCGCGCGCCAGATGGCATTCACGGTCGTCGCCATCACCGTCGCCCTGATCGCGGCGCTGATCCCGATCCTGTTCATGCCCGACGTGGTCGGGCGCTATTTCCGCGAGTTCGGTGTGACGCTGGTGGTCGCCATCGTATCCTCGGCGGTGATCTCCCTGACGCTGACACCGATGATGTGCGGACATCTCCTGGATCGTGGCCGACAGCGGCTGCATAACCCCGATGCGGCTCCCGAGCACCGCACCTTCTATGCCCGCAGCCTCGACTGGACGCTGCGCCACCGTTTTCTCACCGTCCTGATGATCGCTGCCCTGACGGGGACCAGCGTGTGGCTCTATATGCAACTGCCGAAGGGTTTCATGCCGACCCAGGACACCGGCGTGATGTTCGTGCGGACCGTGGCTCCGTCGAACATCTCGTTCCTGTCCATGGAGGACCGGCAGCGCGCCGTCGGCGCGGCGATCCTGGAAGACCCCGCGATCTCAGGGCTGACGTCCTACATCGGCGAAGGCAACGGCAATGCGCTCAGCGTCGGGCAGATGCTGGTCGCGCTCAAGCCGCCTGATGTCCGCAAGCTGTCGATCCAGCAGGTCATCGCGCGACTGCGCGAACGCATGAACCGCATCGACGGCGTCCGGGTCTTCTTCGTGCCGCTGCAGGATCTCAATCTCGGCGTTCAGTCCGGCGGCTCGCGTTATCAATATACGATGTGGGGCATCGACGAGGAGCAGGTGCTGCGCGCCGCGGAGACCATGATCCGCCGCGTCCGCGGCGTTCCGCAGGTCATCGACGTCATCGCGAGCTGGGAAACCGGCGGCCTGCAGGCCGGCCTGACCATCGACCGCCTGCGCGCCGCGATGCTCGGCGTCACGCCGGTCGCGGTCGACAACACGCTCAACGACGCCTTCGGCCAGCGCCAGATCAATCTGCTGTTCCTGCCGACCAATTATGCGCGTGTGATCTTCGAGGTCGAGCCAGAGGCGGCGAGCGGTCCCGACTCCATGAGCCAGATCTACGTGCCGGGCGCGAGCGGCAAGGCGGTGCCACTGACCGCTTTGACCCGGCCACAGCGCGCGCACGCTGCGATGTGGGTCCGCCACAGCGCCCAGTTTCCGGCCGCGACGATTTTCTTCGACATCAAGCCCGGCACGTCGATCGGCGACGTCCTCGCGGCGATCCGGAGCGAGGAAGCCGCGGCCAAGCTGCCCGATGACATCAAGGCCGAATTCCGCGGTGAGGCCAAGGAGGCCGACAAGTCGATCGTCAAGCAGGCGGCGCTGTTCGCGGCGGCCCTGGTCGCGATCTACCTCGCGCTCGGCATGCTCTACGAGAGCTATGTCCATCCGCTGACGATTCTCTCGACCTTGCCGCCGACCGCCTTCGGCGCGCTGGTCGCGCTCTGGGCGACGGGAACGCAGTTCACGCTGGTGACCACCATCGCCTGCATCCTGCTGGTCGGCATGGTGATGAAGAACGCCATCATGATGGTCGACTATGCCCTCGATGCGGAGCGGCATCGCGGCCTCAACGCCCACGATGCCATCCTGCTCGCGGCACGGCTGCGGGCGCGGCCGATCACGATGACGATGCTCGCCGCGTTCCTGAGCGCCGTCCCGATCGCCTTCGGCACCGGCCCGGGTTTCGAGATCCGCCAGCCGCTCGGCATCACCATCATGGGCGGCCTGGTCGTCGCTCAGCTGTTCACGCTCTACTCGACGCCGGCGATGTACCTGATCCTGGACAGGCTGCGGCGGCGGAAGAAGGCGCCTGCGGCGGGCGCGAGTCAGGCATCCGCTGCCGGCGGTGCGCCAGCTCTGCCCGATCTCAGCGGCTAGAGCGGGATGAGATCAGGCTCGATCGTTGCAACGACGGAGGTGCGCTCCCTCCCCCGCTTGCGGGGGAGGGTTGGGGAGAGGGTATCTCCGCAATCGAGAACCCCCAAGAGGAAAGAGCCCTCACCCGGCGCGTTGCGCCGACCTCTCCCGCAAGCGGGAGAGGTGCACCGAGCCCGCGGCCGCCTGATTCAACCTAAGCCCATTCCGCTTGAGGACCCAAAGGGACTCCGAACCTCGCCGCAACCTTGGCGCAAGCTCCCCCTGCTGAAGTCGAATCAACCGCGACGCCAGTGAGGCGGGGTTGCGCCCGTCACAAGCCGCTGCCGCCACCGAGGTGGACGTTCGCCTTGAACGGGACTTGAGCAGCGATGAGCACAGCAGCCGCCTTCTGTGAAGCGGGCCTTGCGCATTTCAGGGACGGACGGCATCTCGACGCGCGTGCCTGCTACCAGCAGGCGCTCGGAATCGATGCGGAGCACACCGACGCCCAGCATCTCATGGGGCTGCTGTTTCTCCGGGACAGGCAATACAACGATGCGCTGCAGTGGATCGTCCGCGCGATCCAGCGCGCACCGAAGCCCGAATATCTGGCGAGCTTCGCAACCGTCCTGCAGCAATATGGGCGTTGCGACGAAGCCCTCAACGTCCTCGACCAGGCGATACAGCTTCGGCCTGACGACGCCGAGCTGTGGCGACAGCGCGGCGACATCTTCATTCAGCTTGCGCGGCTCGATCAAGCCCTGCCGAGCTTTCAACATGCGCTCAAGCTCAATCCACATCATCACGACGCCCTGTATAAGAGCGGGATTGTGCTTCACAAGCTCGGGCGGAACGAGGAGGCGATCGCCTGTCTCGATCTCGGCAGCAGCCTGCTCCCGAACCATGCCCCGACGCTGCGGACGCGCGCCTGGGTTCTCTATTGCCTGAAACGGTTCGAGGACTCCGCGACCGACGGCCAGCGGGCGCACCAGCTCGATCCCCAAAATGCCGAGATCTGCAACAATCTGGGTCTTGCGTTGCGGCGGCTCGGCAGCAACGAGGAGGCACTGGCATGGTTCGACAAGGCCGTCGAGCTCCAACCGCGCTTCAAGGATGCCTTCGACAACAGACTGGTCGCGCTCTTCCACCTTCATCGCTTCGACGAGGTCTTCGCGCTGTCGGACCGTATGAATTCGCTCGGGCTGAGCAGTACGGTGACAGAGTGGAATGTGTCTCTGGTGCATCTCCTGACAGGCAATTTCGAAGCCGGCTGGCGCGGACACCAGGCCCGTTTGAAACTGCCTTCGGCAAGACACCCTCAGTTTCAGCGGCCGATCTGGCTCGGGGGTGAAAGCATCGCGGGAAAGACGATCCTTGTCGCGGCCGACGAGGGATTGGGCGACACCATTCACTTCGTCCGCTACGTCCCCATGCTGGCGGAGCGCGGCGCACGCGTTATTCTCGTCGTGCAGGACCCGCTGCATCGCCTGATGTCGACGCTGAGCGGTGCATCTCTTTGCGTTCCGAGGTCGGCCATGGACACGCTGCCGGCTTTCGACTTGCACTGCCCGATATCCAGCCTGCCGCTCGCCTTCAAGACCCGCCTCGATACGATCCCGTCGGAACCGTATCTGCCCGCCCCTCCGGACAACCTTGTCCAGGCCTGGGAGGATCGTCTTGGCCCTCGCACCAGGCTCCGGGTCGGCCTGGTCTGGTCCGGCGATCCATACCACGTCAACGACGAGACGCGCTCGATTCCGCTGCGAACGCTGTCCCGCATCCTCGACGTCGATGCCAGCTTCGTCAGCCTGCAGAAGGCTCCGCGCCCGCATGATGCGGCGGTCCTGCGGGAGAGAGGCGACATTGTCGACCTGACCGCCGACCTCACCGACTTCACTGATACCGCCGCGTTGATCGCCTGTCTTGATCTCGTGATCACCGTCGACACCAGCGTTGCCCATCTCGCCGGCGCCCTTGGCCGTCCGACCTGGATCCTGCTGCCATGGACGCCCGACTACCGCTGGCTGCTCGATCGCGCGGACAGCCCCTGGTATCCGAGTGTGCGGCTGTTCCGGCAGACCGAAACGCGTGAATTTGAAAGTGTGCTTGATCGCGTGCGGGATGAATTGCGGGCGCGGGCCGCCGCATTCGGTCATTGAAGCTGGGATCCTCGAGCCGGACATATAGGCTTCGTTAACGCAGCAGCCCTAGCCTTTAAGGACTTGGGCCAAATCGCGACATGCTGCCGGATCGTCGATGAGAGAAGACCATGCTGCCTCGACTTTACCGGACGAGGTGCGCGTACGACTTTATGATCAGGCTCTGAACGCCGCTCGCATCGGCGCCTGGGAATGCGACCTCGAGACGGAGCGCCTGAGCTGGACCCATGGCGTCTACGACATCTTCGGCTATCCCGTGAGCAACCCGCTACGGCGCGCGAGCATCGTCGATCTCTACATCGACGAATCCAGGCGCCACATGGAGCTCGCGCGTGCCGAGGTGATCCGGAGCGGTTGCCCGGTCACGCTCGAGACCGAGATCAGAACCTGGCGCGGTGAGACACGCTGGATGCGGCTCTCGATCAACGCGGTGCGAGAGGGCGGAAGGCCGGTGCGGATCTTCGGCTCCAAGCAGGACGTGACCTCCGACCGACAGGCGCTGGAGAGCCTGCGGCAGCAGGCCGAAACCGATCCGCTCACCGGGCTCGCCAATCGTGCGGTGTTTCAGGCCCATTATCGCGAGGTCGTCAACGACAGCCTGAATCACGGTTTTGCGTCGGCGCTCGTTCTGCTCGACCTCGACGGCTTCAAGAAGCTCAACGATACATTCGGCCATCTGGCCGGAGACGCATGCCTGTGCGAGGTCGCGCAGCGTCTGCGGCGGGCCTTCCACAATGCCGGCCTGGTCGGCCGGCTCGGTGGCGACGAATTCGCGATCATCCTGCGCGCTCCGAAAGATCCTGCGCGGATCGCGCGCGTGCTGCAGCAGACCGTCATGATGTTGAGCCGTCCGCTGTTCTGGAACGGTCTTCGCCTCCAGGTCGGCGCCTCGATCGGAGCCGCGCTGGTCGGCCGCCCGCACCGCCGGCGGATCGTCGAATTGTTCGCGGAGGCCGATATCGCGCTCTATGACGCGAAGGCCGCCGGCCGCAACCGGGTCCGTCTGATCGGGGATGAAAAGCATAACCTGGCGGCCTAGAGCAGATTTGCGCAGGCAGGGCGGGAAGAATGGCGCGCCGGTCAGGATAAAAGCTGCGAACCCATACACATTTGAAATTCCTTGTGATTTTGCAAGCCGCCCCACGGGGCGGCGACCGTCGGCGCTGATTTCGGCCCTGAGCGCGCCTCACAACTCTGCGCGCCTTGGCGGCTCCGGGGTGCTAGTATCTTCGAGGCCGCAAGACCGAGGATTTCGCGTACGCGATTGAATCGCGGACAGGGAACGATGGAACACGAAGAGGTCCACTCCGAAATCAACGCCCGACCGTAATTGCGGTTAGTCGGCCGGGACATGGAGGACGCTATGGCGTGGCGTGACGACAAGGCCCGGGCAACCCTGATCCGCGATGCAGCAGGCAGCGTGCCGCCGGGCAAGAGCCCCCGGGCCTTTGCCGAGCCCCTGTTCGGCTACACCAATATCGAGGATCTCGACAATTTCGATGCCGCCTCGCTTGCCCTTCTGGCGGAGCAAGCCTGGGAGCACGTGCAGCGGCGCACGGCCGGCAGCGCCGATATCCGCGTCGTCAATCCGACATTGCCGAACGGGCGCGAGATCTCCGTGCTCGAGATTCTCAACGACAACATGCCATTCCTGTACGACTCCACGATGGCGGAGCTCGCCGAGCAGGGTATCGAAGTCACCCTCGTCGCCCACCCGATCATCGCCGTGGAGCGCGATGATGAGGGCAAGCTGCTTCGGTTCTACGGCGAAGCGCTGCCGGAGGGAGCAAAGGGCGCACGCGAAAGCCTGATTCACCTCCACATCAACCGCCTGGACGCCGACGCCGACCGCCAGAAACTGATCGACGGGGTCGCCAGGGCGTTGAACAACGTCCGCGCCTGCGTCACCGACTGGCGCGCCATGCGTGACCGCGTTGAGCAAGCGATCAAGACGTTCTCTTCCAATCCGCCGCCGCTCCCGATCGACGAGGTCGCCGAAGCCAATCAGTTCCTGCAATGGCTCTGCGCAGACAATTTCACCTTCCTCGGCGTGCGCGAATATCGCTTCTCGCCCGACAGCGATACGTCCGACGACATCATGACCCGCGACGGCCTCGGCATCCTCAGAGATTCCGACGTCAAGGTGCTGCGCCGCGGCAACGAAATGGTGGTGATGACGTCGGAAATCCGCGAGTTCATGCACGAGCCGACGTTGCTGATCGTCATCAAGGCCAATGTCAGTAGCCGCGTCCATCGCCGCATCCGGATGGATTATGTGGGCATCAAGCTCTATTCGCCCGACGGTCGGCTCGAAGGCGAATTGCGCGTCGTCGGTCTGTTCACCTCGGGCGCCTATACCCGCTCGGTGCGGCAGATCCCTTATGTCCGCCACAAGGTCTCGCGGGTGCTGCAGCGCGCCGGCTTCGACCCGAACGGCCATTCGGGCAAGGCGCTCATGCATATTCTCGAAGATTATCCGCGTGACGAGCTGTTCCAGATCGACGTCGACACGCTCCACAATTTCGTCATCGAGATACTGATCCTCTATGAGCGCCCGCGCGTCCGGGCGCTGGCGCGGGTGGACAAGTTCGATCGCTTCGTCTCCATCCTCACCTTCATTCCGCGCGACAAATACGACACCGACGTCCGCACGCGCGTCGGAGCCTTCCTGGCGCAGGTCTACAAGGGGACCTTGTCCGCTTCCTACGTCTCGTTCCCGGAAGGCGCGCTGGCGCGCGTCCACTTCATCATCGGACGCTATGAAGGCAAAACCCCCGTCGTCGAGCGCGCCACGCTGGAAGCTGGGATCAGCGCCATTGCCGCGACCTGGGCCGACAAACTGAAGGCCGCGCTCAGTGCGTCGACCGACGGCATGCGCGCGCGCATGATCGCCAACCGCTATGCCCAGGCCTTTGGCGGCGGCTATAGCGAGGTTTTCACCGCGGAGCAGGCGATCGCCGATATCGCGACCATCGAAAAGCTGACCCCGGCCCGCCCGGTGACGATTTCGGTTCACCGCGACAAGGACGAGGACGATCCCAGGCGCCTCAGCCTGAAGGTGTTCTCCGACGCCGCACCGCTATCGCTGTCCTACCGTGTGCCGGTGATCGAAAATCACGGCCTGCGCGTGGTCAACGAACGCAGCTATCAGATCGTGCCCGGCAACAGGCCGGAGCCGGTCTGGCTGCACGAGATGACGATCGAGACGAGTGATGGCCAGCCGATCGAGATCAATCGGGAATTCAGCCATCGCCTGGAAGCCTCGATCATGGCGGTGGTCACGGATCGCGCCGAATCCGACGGATACAATGCCCTGATCCTGCGCACTGCGCTCGGCTGGCGGGAAGTCTCGACCATCCGGGCGCTATCGCGCTATCTGCACCAGATCCGCGCGCCGTTCACCCAGGATTACATGTGGGAGACGGCGCGCAAGAACGCCGCGATCACGGCGAGCCTCATCGCTCTGTTCCAGGCCCGCCTCGATCCGCGCCGCGCCGCCACCGATGCCGAGCGCGCGGCGCGCGAGACGGCCCTGCTCGCCGAGATCGAGGAACAGCTCAAATCCGTCGCCTCGCTCGATGAAGACCGCATCCTGCGCCGCTTCACCAATCTGGTGCAGTCGACCATCCGCACCAATCTGTGGCAGATCGGCGAGGACGGACATCCGCGTCCGGTGATCTCCTTCAAGTTCGATGCGCGCCGGATCGACGATTTGCCGGCGCCGCGACCGCTCTACGAGATCTTCGTCTATTCGCCGCGTATCGAAGGCATTCACCTGCGCTTCGGCAAGGTCGCGCGCGGCGGCCTGCGCTGGTCCGACCGGCCGCAGGATTTCCGCACCGAGATCCTGGGCCTCGTCAAGGCGCAGCAGGTCAAGAACGCCGTGATCGTGCCGGTCGGCGCCAAGGGCGGCTTCGTGCCCAAGCGCCTGCCGCCGCCGTCCAATCGCGACGGCTGGCTCGCCGAAGGCACCGAGGCCTATCGCATCTTCGTGCGTTCGCTGCTCGAGCTCACCGACAATCTCGACGGCGACGCCGTCGTGCCGCCCGATTCCACCGTGCGCCATGACGGCAACGACCCCTATCTCGTCGTCGCCGCCGACAAGGGCACCGCCACCTTTTCCGACGTCGCCAACGCGATCTCGACTGAAAAGAACCATTGGCTGGGCGATGCCTTCGCCTCCGGCGGCAGCCAGGGCTACGACCACAAGAAGATGGGGATCACTGCGCGCGGCGCCTGGGAGGCGGTCAAGCGCCATTTCCGCGAGCTCGGCACCGACATTCAGACCAAGCCGTTCACCGTTGCCGGCGTCGGCGACATGTCCGGCGACGTCTTCGGCAACGGCATGCTGCTCTCGCCGGCGACAAAGCTCGTGGCGGCTTTCGATCACCGCGACATCTTCATCGATCCCTCCCCTTATCCTTCGACCGGTTTCGCCGAGCGCAAGCGCCTGTTCGACCTGCCGCGATCGAGCTGGCAGGACTACAACAAGTCGCTGATCTCGCAAGGCGGCGGCGTGTTCTCGCGCACGCTCAAAGCGGTCCCGCTCGCACCGGAAGTGCGTAGCCTGCTCGATCTCGACAAGGAGCAGGCCACACCGTTCGAGGTGATGACGGCGATCCTGAAAGCGCGCACGGACCTGTTGTGGTTCGGCGGCATCGGCACCTATATCCGCGCATCGGCGGAGAGCGACGATCAGGCCGGCGACCGCGCCAACGATCCGATCCGCATCACGGGAACCGACGTTCGCGCCCGGGTGATCGGCGAAGGTGCCAATCTCGGCGTCACCCAGCGCGGCCGCATCGAAGCCGCGCAGAAGGGCGTCAAGCTCAACACCGACGCCATCGACAATTCGGCCGGCGTGAACACGTCCGACGTCGAGGTCAATATCAAGATCGCGCTGGCACGCCCCGAACGCGAGGGACGCCTCAGCTTCGCCGATCGCAACAACCTGCTTGCCGCAATGACCGACGAGGTCGGCACGCTGGTGCTGCGCAACAACTATCTGCAGACGCTGGCGCTCTCGCTCGCCGAACGCAAGGGCGTGGCCGAGACCGGCTTCCTCACCCGCCTGATGCAGTCGCTCGAGCAGCGCGGCCTGCTCAGCCGCGCCGTGGAATTCCTGCCGGACGACGCCGCGATCGCCGAGCGCACGCGGCGCGGCCAGGCCCTGACACGGCCCGAGCTTGCAGTGCTGCTCGCCTACGCCAAGCTGACGCTCTACGAGGACCTGCTCGTCACGGGCGTGCCGGATGATCCTTATCTCGCCCGCAGACTGTCCCTGTATTTTCCGCGCGAAGTTCTCGATAAATTCCCGACCGCGGTCGAGCTCCATCGCCTCCGACGCGAGATCATCGCGACCAGTCTCGTCAATGCCGTGATCAACCGCGGGGGCCCAGCCTGCATCGTGCGCCTGACCGACGAGACCGACGCCGATGTCTCGACCATCGTCATGGCGCAGGTTGCGGTGGACGCGATCTACGAGCTCAGGCGGCTCAATGACGCGATCGACGCGCTCGACACGCGAATCGACGGGCAGTTGCAGCTCAGCCTCTACGCGGCGATCCAGGACCTCCTGCTCTCCCGCATGGTCTGGTATGTGCGCAATGTCGATTTCCAGGATGGTCTGAGCGCGCTCATCGCCCGGTTTGGCCCTGCCGTCCGCGACATCGCAGCCTCGCTAGACGACGCCCTGCCACCGGACTTGCAGGCCGCGCGCAGCAAGCGCCGGCAGGACCTGACCGATGCCGGCGTCCCGAGCGGACTCGCCGGCGAACTTGCCGACCTCGACGCCCTGGTCTCGGCGCCTGATATCGTGACGGTCGCCGAGCGTACCGGTCGCAGCATCGGCGATGCCGCAGCGACGTTCTTTGCTGCCGAGGCCAATTTCCGTCTCGACCGCATCCTCGCCGCCGCGCGCAGCGTGCCGGCCAGCGATCATTTCGAACGCCTGGCCATCGACCGCGCCGGCGAGCTGATCGCTGCAGCCGAAAGACGCCTGGCCGCAGATATGCTGACCATCGGCCAATCCGGTCAGCAGGCTGCCGAGACCTGGCTTGCGGCTCATCCTGAAGCCACGCGCATCCGCCGAGCGGTCGAGGAGATTGCCGCTGGTGGCCTGACGCTCGCCAAGCTGATGGTGGCGGCCAACTTGCTCGGCGACCTGGTCAAAGGCTGACGGGCGCACGGCTGCACGAGCGAATCTGGAATGCAATGTCAGGGGCATGGTTGTCACCCGGCGAACGGAGGGACCCGATGATCCACGCGACTTGCCATACCGCCGACAACATCCGCTGTCTCGAGTTCGATGCTACGCCCTGGTTCAGCGAGGCTGACGTTCCGAGCATTGTCGATTTGGCCCAACGAGGCTGGGCCAGCACGGCGATTGTGGACTCCCTCGAGCGCCGACGCGGATACGAAGGCCTGCATGACCTCGTTGAATATGCGGCGAAGCGACTGCAACCCGACACCATCGAGGATCCGGCCTGGGAAACGTTCGAGTGCGTCGTCGACGGACCCGAAGCCGTGGCCTGGCTCGAGAAAAACCGGCCGAACGTTGCGGCAAGAATTCCGATCCAGAGCCGTGGTCAACGCTAGGAGAGGGCCTGGCAACGAATGGCCGAAAATGGCGCGCCACTCAGAATAAAACTGCGAACACCTATGTGATTGAAATAGCGTTATGATTCTGAAAGATTGGGATGGCCGCTTCGTGCCGCTAAGCGGCCATTTGTCCATGCCCCGTCCACGGCCCGAAGTCTCCCAAGCCCTTCACCGCGACTCAAGCAGCGCCGGTCCGGCCAGCTCAAGCCGGAGCCTTCCGCGACCCGTTCGTCGCAGGCGGATTGGAGCAGCCTTCTCCTCAAGCCGCCGCCTGAGCAGGAGCAGGCGCGTTTCGAGGTTGTCCTTGAAATCGGGCAACCGCAGTTCGTCGGAGAGCCTCATCTCGCGATTGGTGAAGTCCGTCCGACCCTCTCGCTGATGCAGCCCAAGCAGATGCACCAGAAGCCGGCCCGAAACGCCTTTGATCAGGTATTCGCCATCGATGAAGACACTGTCGTCGTAACCGTGGTGGACGACGGTGAAGGGCCGTCCCGCCAAGGCGCCGTTTCCCTGGGATGTGACGAGCGATTGCTCGCCGCCGCTCGTGCTCTCCGCATGCGCGAGGGCCGCCGCCGCATGGCTTGCGACGATCGAGAGCGCCGTCTCGACATCTTTCGGGAAGGCGAGACGCACTTCGCTCTCGAGAAACAGCACGCCCCGCAAGGCGCCTCCCGCGATCATCGGCAGCGCCATCTGGCTCATGGCCTCGGGGAGACCCGGCAGCGTAATGACGCGGGTGCGATTCTCGTCCGCCGCCGACGCGCGGATTGCGCCGCCGAAGCGGCGGATGCGGCTCATGTCGCTGATGCGAACGGGGCGGCGCTCGGCGGCGGCCATCCCGACGACCGCCTCGCCGAGCGCCACTTCCGAGCCAATGCCGGTCCACGGATAGCCGCGGCTGCCAACGGTCACCAGGCGTTCGCCGGCGGGATCCTTCATGAGCAGCATTGTGTTGGCGTATCCGAAACTGTCGCGCAGGCCATCCAGCACGGCGTCGACGATCGTGTCGACTTCGCCCTCTTCGGCGATCCGGCCGGTGAGGGTCGCAGCCGCGACGAGATGCAGGCCCGCTGTCGACGACGGCGCCGCCTTGGCGGCGCTGGGAGAAGGAACCGCCTCAACGGACGCCACCCGGTAAACGTCCACGCCGCGGAGCCGCATTACGTCAGCCATGCCTAGTTGCGCGCTGCTCGCGCGAAGCTCGGCTGCCATCGTATCGAAGAGCGCGCCAGTGTCGAGCGAGCGCTCGAAGATCACGGCCAGCCAATATTGCGCGCCGTCATGCGGATCGACCAGCATGAGGGCGGCATTGTTGTTGGCGCGTATGTTGGCCGCGGTTTTCGAAAAAAATTGGTCTGACAGCGCCACATGCTCGTCGTCGACGAATGCGACATGGGAGAGATAGGAGATGTTCGGAACGCCGTCTCGCGAAACCGTCGCGATGATCGCGGGAATGACGCCTTCGAAACAAGCGTGGAGGCTGCGCAGAGAGACTGTCATCACGAGGGCTCGAGGATGCTGCCCGCCTTCTGGCCCGGAGTTTGCACGAATACCGTCTCGATCGAGAGGCGCAAGACCTGCGGTTCGCGCTTGACGAGCCAGGGCGCCACGACCGCGCGGTCGAGGCCGAGCCCCGCGAACGTCTCGGTCATCGCCTCGATGTAGCGCTGCGCACGGGCCCGATGCGCGACGGAAGCGGGGATGATCGCAGCGCGGCCCTTTACCTGATACGAGACATAGTCGGCGGGCCGCGCGAAGGTAACGGCGAGCCGCCCGTTACGACGAACGTTGGCGATCGTATCTGGCCATTGCCAGCCGGAAACGACGAGGTCGACGCGACCTTGGGCGCGATCGACGATCGCCCCGGCTGCTCGGGCAATCTGCGCCCGCAGGCCGTCGTCGCTGCTGCCGACGATGATCATCACCGGGCTCTCCAGGAAGGCGGCTAGCTCCGCGTCGATCGGATGTCGATCTTCTCCCTGCATGAGCCGACTCTAGCAGTTAGCAATAATTTAGCAAAACGGAAGCGGCGCTTAGGAACCATTTAGGAACGCGGCGCCCCAAGGGAAGCGTACGGAATGGGCCGACCTTGTGGAGGACTCGCGCCATGAACGCTTCTCTCGACCCGATTCGCACACCTGAACGTTCCGTCGCCGTCATCGGCGCGGGGCCGGCCGGCCTCGTCGCCGCGCGCTACCTCAAGAAGCACGGTTTCCGACCGGTCGTCTTCGAGGCCGCGGCGGCGGCCGGCGGACAATGGAATCCAGCTTCGCCCGCGAGCGCCGTTTGGCCAGGCATGCGCACCAATACGAGCCGGGTGCTGACGGCCTTCAGCGATCTCGATCATCCCGCAAGCGCCAACGTCTATCCGAGCCAAGTTGATATGCTGGCTTACTTGCAGCGCTACGCCGAGACGGCTGGCCTCACGCCAAACCTTCGTCTGTCGACCCGGGTCGAAGCCTTGGAGCGCGGCCCCGGCGCGGGCTGGATCGTCCGCTCGGAAAGCGGCGACAGCGTCGCATCGGAGCTCTTCTCGCGCGTCGTGGTTGCGACGGGCTGCTGCACGGCGCCGGACATGCCTGAAATTGCAGGGCTGAACGGCTTTGCCGGACGCGGCGGCGCCATTCATAGCTCCCAATATCGAGGGTCGGAATCCTATCGCGGGCAATCCGTGCTGGTTGCCGGCTGTTCGGTCAGCGCGCTCGAAATCGCAAGCGAATTGGCAGCGTCGGGCGCGGCGAAGGTCTCCGTCGCCATGCGCCGCCAACGCTATGTGCTGCAAAAGTTGCTCGCCGGCGTGCCGGCGGATCACGTCGCTTTCACCCGTTTCGCCGCGCAGGCCGGACGGGCCCTCCCGCCGGACGCGATCGCGGCCGGGATGAAACAAATGGTCGTGGCGAGCTGCGGCAGCCCCGAGCAGTTCGGCGCGCCGAAGCCGGACGACAACATCTTCGTCGCCGGCCTAACCCAGTCGCAAAACTATCTGGCGTTGGTGGCGGAAGGGCGCATCCAACCGCGGCCGTGGATCGAGGCGGTCGACGGCCAAACCGTGCGCTTTGCCGACGGATCGACCGACGCGTTCGACGCCGTCATTCTAGGCACCGGCTTCGGGCTCTCGCTGCCGTTCGTCAGCGAGACGATCGCCGCGAGCCTGGGTCTCGACGGCTATCACGTCGACCTGCACGACCACACGCTGCATCCCGATCTGGACGGCCTCGGTTTCATCGGCCTTTATCCGCTGGTTGGCCCTTATTTCCCGGTGCTCGAATTGCAGGCGCGTTGGCTTGCCTACCTGTGGGCGGGGCTGCGGCCGATGCCCTCCATCCAAACGATGGAGCAGGGCATTTCGACGGCGAGAGCGCGTCGAGAGGGGCCGCGCGACGTCCCCATGCATGCGTTGGCGACGCTGTTTGCCGCCAATGCCGGCGTCGAACCGCGCCCCGCGGCGTGGCCGGCGCTTGAACGGGCGTTATGGTTCGGTCCGTTGTCGCCAGCCTCGTTCCGTCTGGCCGGCCCAGACGCCGAACCGAACGCGGCGGCACGCACCATCGAGGCGGCGCGCGCTTTCAACGCGACCGCCGAGGGCGCGCTCACCCCCGAGGAGACAGCGCGTTTAAAGGCCGTGGCAGCAACGCCAGACCTGCGAGCCGGATGATTCTAAGCGACCCAGAGCCACTCCTCAACGGGTGGCCAAAGGTGGATCATCTGATCGTCTTCGTTCGGGCAACTCCGATAACAGCGAGCCCGTAACCTAACGGCAGCTTGACCCCTTCTGTCCCGTTCCGTCATATCGCGAGGGATAGCCGGTTTTGCGTCAATGAGCAGAAGTCGCTTCCGTGACTAGGGTTCGCTGTTTTGTACCGAGTGGTGTCGGAAATGGCGCGCCCGGAACGATTCGAACGTCCGACCCTCAGATTCGTAGTCTGATGCTCTATCCAGCTGAGCTACGGGCGCGTGTTTCGCAAACAGCTGTGCGGGCGGGGCCCACACGCAGCCTCCAGCGAGCGCCGGAGGGGTGCGAAAGAGCGCTCTGACTAACCGCTCTTGCCCCGATTGGCAAGGTCCGGGATGAGGAGATTTTGCAGGGAGATGACGGTTTTCGCGTCGGCCTTTGGCCGACTAGGCCCGCTGCCGCTCGTTGCGGATGGAGAGGAGTTCCACGGGGCGGTCTGGGATGACGATCCGGAAGGTGGCGCCGATGGTGCCTTCGACCAGATGGATGTCGCCGCCATGGGCACGGACGAGCTCGGCGGCGATGGCGAGGCCCAGCCCGCTGCCGCCGGGACGGCCGGAGGTCTGGAACGCCTCGAACAGATGCTCCCGCGTCCTCGGGGGCACGCCGGGGCCGGTATCGGAGACCTCCAGGATGGCGACCGCGCCTTCGCGCTTGCCCGTGATCCGGATCTGCTGCGGGCCGCCGTCGCCGGAGGCATGGCTCTCCAGCGCCTGGGCGGCGTTGCGCACGAGGTTGAGCAGCACGCGGAACAGCTGGTCGGGATCGGCGTCGACCGCGAGCCCGCGCTCGATCGCGGCGACCCAGGCAATCGAGACGTCGTTGCCAAGACCCGCGGTCTCGCGCACCTCCAGCACGACCGGCTCGATCAGCATCATGCGCCGGTCGGGCGCGGCCTCCTGGGCACGGCCGTAGGACAGCGTCGACTGGCAGAAGGCGATGGCGCGCTCGAGCGAACGCACCAGCTTTGGCGCAAAACGCTGCACCCGCGGATCGGGCACGCTGGCGAGCTGGTCCGACAGCAGTTGCGCCGAGGCCAGCAGATTGCGCAAATCGTGGTTGATCTTGGAGACGGCGAGGCCGAGTGCGGCGAGCCGGCTCTTCTGATGCAGCATCGACATCAGATCGCGCTGCATATCGGACAATTCGCGCTCGGCGACGCCGATTTCGTCGCTGCGCTGGCTCGGCACGATGATCCGCGCCGAACTCTCGGGATTTTCGTGGAAGCCGACCAGGCTCGCGGTCAGCCGGCGCATCGGCCGCACGAAGAGATAATGGAGCGCGAGATAGACGAGGCCGGCGGTCAGGACGCCGATGATCAGCGCGACCACCACGACGTTGCGGGAGAAGCGGTACATCGACTGCCGCAGCGGCAGATCGTCGGTCACGATCTCGATGAACTGGGCGTTGCCGACGCCGGGGCCGACGATGCGAATCGGCCGGTTGCCGGTCTCCAGCATCATCTGGAACGAGCCGGTAATGGCCTGCCACACCGTCATGTCGCGCAGATCGATGTCATGCTCGATCGTGGCCGGCAGATTGTCGCTGGCGAGCAGGCGGCGCTGCTGGCCCATCTTGATGGCGACCGCGCGCGCATTGATGCTTTTGAGGATTTCCCGCGACAGCGAATCCGGCACCATGCCGAGCGGCGCCGCATCGAGCACCAGCGCGGCCGTGTTGGCCGCGGCGACGCGGTCGTTGAGCCGGTTGACCCAGAAGTTGGCGATCGCAGGTACATAGAGCAGGACGGCCGCGATCATCACCAGGGGGACGGTCAGCAGCAACAGCTTGCCGGACAGGCCAAGCCCATCCGGTCCGCGGGATCGCGTCACCGGCTGGTCCGTTGGCCGATCCGGATCTTGATCCAGATCCTGGTCCAGATCTTGGGTCGGCTGCTGGAGGTCTGTCGCTACCACGAAATTCGCCCCTGCTGGCCTTCTGATAGAGCTCGACTGATGGAAGATGCGACCCGCCCCTAGGGGTGGTCAAATTACAGATCGCTCATCTGCCAAGGTGGGATGTAGGCGCTGATACCGCTATCCGCCACCTCAAGGGTTAAAAACCCCAAGGAAACAGCGATATTCACCGGAACTGTGCGGTCCTGCGGCGTTGACGAAAACAAGACGCTCGCTTATAAGCCAGCCAAATTGTCCGCGATGACCCGGTGCGACACCGGGAGCGGCTCTTCTGGGGCCGGAAATGGCTCATTTTGGGCCGCATCTTCCGGACTTTATCATCAATTCTACAGGCAAATTGCCCGGTCAGCGGAGAAAAACCCGTGAAGCGGACTTATCAACCCAGCAAACTGGTGCGCAAGCGCCGCCACGGCTTCCGGGCCCGTCTCGCGACCGCCGGCGGTCGCAAGGTTCTGGCTGCCCGCCGCGCCCGCGGCCGCAAGCGTCTGAGCGCCTGAGCCGGACCCCCTTTTTGGGATTTCATTATGGATCGGCTGAGGCAGCGAGCGGATTTCCTCGCCGTTGCCAATGGCGCGCGGGTGAATAATCCCGCGTTCGTCCTGCAAAGCCGCAGTCGCGACGACTCTGGCCCGATCCGGATCGGCTTCACCGTTACCAAAAAGAACGGCAACGCCCCCGAGCGCAATCGCATCCGGCGCCGGCTTCGCGAACTGGTGAAGCGGCTCGATCCGGTGTCGATGCAACCCCATCATGATTACGTGCTGGTCGGCCGCAGGGACGCGCTCTCGCGCGACTTCACGACCATGCTCGACGATCTGCGCATAGCGTTCACGAAGCCCGCGCGGCATACGGCCAAAGGACCTCACAAGGGACGCGGGCCGAGGGCAGATTCAAGCCCCCGCCCAGCCGCCAGCCGTAAACCGGATTGATGACGAGACCATAGTGATGACCGACAATCGCAATACCATCCTCGCCGTCATTCTCTCCGGCCTGGTGCTGATCGCCTGGCAGTATTTCTACAATGTGCCGGCGATGGAGAAGCAGCGCGCCCAGCAGCAGGCGCAGGCCGAGCTCCAGAAGACCGCGCCGCAGCCGACGGCGTCCGCGACGCCGGGCGCCACGCCGCAATCCGGCAGCGCGCCGGCGCCGACCGCCGCGCCGGGCGCGAACCAGCAGGCCCAGCCGACCGTCAACCGCGACACCGCGATTGCCGCGAGCCCGCGCCTGAAGATCGACACGCCGCGCCTCGCCGGCAGCATCTCGCTGAAGGGCGGCCGCATCGACGACCTCGCGCTGCTGCAGTTCCGCGAGACGGTCGACCCGAAATCGCCGCCGATCATTCTCTATTCGCCCTCCGGCACCGCAGAGCCCTATTACGCCGAGTTCGGCTGGGTGGCGGCGACGGGCGTGACGTCGAAGATGCCGGACGCCCAGACCGTCTGGCAGCAGGAGGGCAGCGGCAGCCTGACGCCGACCACGCCGGCGGTGCTGAAATGGGATAATGGCGAGGGCCTCACCTTCCGCCGCACCATCACGGTCGACGACCACTATCTCTTCACCATCAAGGACGACGTGAGCAATGTCGGCAATGCGCCGGTGACGCTCTACCCGTTCGCGCTGATCTCGCGCCACGGCACGCCGCAGGTGTCGGGCTATTACATCCTGCACGAAGGCCTGATCGGCTATCTCGATGGCCTGCAGGAATATGCCTATAAGAAGATCGACGAAGCCAAGTCGGTCAACTTCAAGGCCACCAATGGCTGGCTCGGCATGACCGACAAGTACTGGGCTTCGGCACTGCTGCCCGACACCAGTGCCCAGCTTCAGGCGAAGTTCTCCTCGAACCTCGTCGGCAACGTCCATACCTACCAGACCGACTATCTGCTCGATCCCGTCACCGTCGCGATCGGCGGCAGCGCGACCGCAAACGCGCGGCTGTTCGCGGGTGCCAAGGAAGCCGGCGTCGTCGGCGTGTTCCCGTTCGCAGGGCTCGGCGGCTACAACAAGGAGCTCGGCCTGAACCATTTCGATCTCTTGATCGACTGGGGCTGGTTCTACTTCATCACCAAGCCGATGTTCCTCGGTCTCGACTTCTTCTACCGCTTCTTCGGCAATTTCGGCATCTCGATCCTGCTCGTGACCGTGATCGTCAAGCTCTTGTTCTTCCCGCTGGCGAACAAGTCCTACGCTTCGATGGCGAAGATGAAGTCGGTCCAGCCGCAGCTTCAGGCGCTGAAGGAGCGCTATCCCGACGACAAGGTGAAGCAGCAGCAGGAGATGATGGAGATCTACCGCAAGGAGAAGATCAATCCGGTCGCCGGCTGTCTTCCCGTGGTGATCCAGATCCCGGTGTTCTTCTCGCTCTACAAGGTGCTGTTCGTCACCATCGAGATGCGGCACGCGCCGTTCTTCGGCTGGATCAAGGACCTCTCGGCGCCGGATCCGACCAATCTGTTCACGCTGTTCGGCCTGATCCCGTTCGATCCGACCACGCTTCCGCTGTTCGGCCACTATCTCGCGCTCGGCATCTGGCCGATCATCATGGGCATCACGATGTGGTTCCAGATGAAGCTGAACCCGACGCCGCCGGATCCGACGCAGCAGATCATCTTCAACTGGATGCCGCTGATCTTCACCTTCATGCTGGCAGGCTTCCCGGCGGGACTCGTGATCTACTGGGCCTGGAACAACACGCTCTCCGTGCTCCAGCAGAGCTTCATCATGCGCCGCAACGGCGTGAAGGTGGAGCTGTTCGACAATCTCAAGGCGACGTTCGCGAGGAAGGCGACGTAAGCATCGTCAATGCGGGCGCTTCGCTTCCGCCTTCGCTCTTCGAGCTACGGCGGACAAGTCGCTCGCAATGACGGGGTCAACAATTGAAAGCCTTCGCATGACCGACGACAAAGATGCGAAGCTGATCGAGGCCGGGCGAAAGCTGTTCACCCGCGACTGGCAGTTCATCTGGGCTTCGCCCTCGGTCGAGACGCTGCCGCCGATGGCGGGGCTGGAGATCGCTTTTGCCGGCCGCTCCAATGTCGGCAAGTCGAGCCTGATCAACGCGCTGACCGGCCGCAACGCGCTGGCGCGCACCTCGCACACGCCGGGCCGCACCCAGGAGCTGATCTTCTTCGAGGTCCCGGGCAAGACCGACCTGCGCCTCGTCGACATGCCCGGCTATGGCTATGCCAAGGCGCCCAAGAGCCAGGTCGCGTCCTGGACCGAGCTGATCCACAAATTCCTGCTCGGACGCGCCTCGCTCGCACGCGTCTATGTGCTGATCGACGCACGCCACGGGCTAAAGGACGTCGATCTCGAAGTGCTCAAGACGCTCGACCGCTCGGCCGTCAGCTACCAGATCGTGCTGACCAAGGCCGACCAGGTGAAGGCCGCCGAGCTTCAGACGCGCATCGCCGAGACGGAGGCCGCGCTGGCCAAGCATCCGGCGGCGTTCCCGGACGTGCTCGCGACGTCGTCACGCGAATCGGCCGGCATGGCCGAGCTGCGCGCCGCGATGGCAAAGCTGCTGGAAGAGCGGACCAAATGATGGCTCGCCTGCTGATCGCCCTTGCCGGTTTAATGGGCGCCGCCGGCGTCGCACTGGCCGCCGCCTCCGCCCATGGCGCTGACGCCAGCCGGCTTGCCTCCGCAAGCGCCATGCTGCTGTTTCATGCAACTGCCATATTGGCCTCTGTCGCCCTGCTCGTGCGCGGCCTTCTGCATGGCGGAATTGGCCTGATCGCCGCGTTCGGCTTCGTGATCGGCGCCGCGCTGTTCGCCGGCGACCTCACTGTGCTGCAATATGCCGGCCATTCGCTGTTTCCGTTCGCGGCGCCGACCGGCGGAACGCTGATGATTTTGAGCTGGCTGGCGGTGACGCTGGCGGCGGTGGTGCCCAGCAAATAGTGCCCGCTTTCTTCCTTCTCCCCTTGTGGGAGAAGGTGGCGCGAAGCGCCGGATGAGGGGTCTCTCTCCACGGGCGCGCTCGCGGATAGAACCCCTCACCCGACTCGCCGCTACGCGGCGAGCCACCCTCTCCCACAAGGGGAGAGGGGAAGAACGCACACTTTGCGCCTCGCCCGCCAATCAGATAGAACGCTGGCCGCGTTAGTCCCGCCAGCGAGATCCGCCTCATGACCGAAATCTCCCCGCTCGACCAGGCCCGCATCCTGTCCGAAGCGCTGCCGCACATGCAGCAGTACGACGAAGAAACCATCGTCATCAAATATGGCGGCCATGCCATGGGCGACGAGGAGACCGCGAAGAATTTCGCCCGCGACATCGTGCTGCTGGAGCAGACCGCGATCAATCCGGTGGTGGTGCATGGCGGCGGCCCGCAGATCGCGACCATGCTCAAGCGCCTCGGCATCGTCTCGGAATTCGCCGCCGGCCTGCGCATTACCGATGCCGCGACCATCGAGATCGTCGAGATGGTGCTCGCCGGCTCCGTCAACAAGCAGATCGTCGGCTACATCAACGAAGCCGGCGGCAAGGCCGTGGGCCTGTCCGGCAAGGACGCCAACATGGTGAAGGCGTCGAAGACGACGCGGACCATCATCGATCCGGACTCGCATATCGAGAAGGCGGTCGATCTCGGCTTCGTCGGCGATCCCGAGAAGGTCGACCTCACGCTGCTCAACCAGCTGATCGGCTACGAGCTGATCCCGGTGCTGGCGCCGCTGGCGACCTCGAAAGACGGCCAGACGCTCAACGTCAACGCCGACACCTTTGCGGGGGCGGTTGCCGGTGCGCTGAAGGCAAAACGCCTGCTGCTGCTCACCGACGTGCCGGGCGTGCTCGACAAGTCGAAGAAGCTGATCCCGCAACTCTCGGTGAAGGACGCGCGCAAACTGATCGCCGACGGCACTATTTCCGGCGGCATGATTCCGAAGGTCGAAACCTGCATCTATGCGCTCGAGCAGGGTGTCGAGGGCGTCGTCATCATCGACGGCAAGATGCAGCACGCGGTGCTGCTCGAGCTCTTCACCAACACGGGCACGGGGACGCTGATACATAAGTGAGCGACGAGAAGACGAGAGGCGCCGTCATGGCCGGGCAAGAGCGGCGGCATCGCCGCTCGCCTCTGACTCGTCTCCTGATGACGCTGCCGGCGGCTGCCGCGTCGTTCTTCTTCTCCTCCGCGCCGGCCTTCGCCGATCTGAAAATCTGCAACCGCATGTCCTATGTCGTCGAGGCCGCGATCGGCATCGACGACAAGGCGGCGACCGCGACGCGGGGCTGGTTCAGGATCGATCCCGCCACCTGCCGCGTCGTGGTTCAGGGCACGCTCTCTGCCGACCGCATCCTGCTCAATGCGCGGGCGCTCGGCGTCTACGGTGCGTCCCCAATCCCGCAGAACGGCAGCGACATGCTGTGCGTGGCTCAGGACAATTTCGTCATCGCGGCCGCGCGGCAGTGCCGCAGCGGCCAGACCCAGGCCGCCTTCACCCAGATCACGCCGACGCAGGGCGACGACGGCAATCTCGTCGCCTATCTCGCCGAGGATTCCGAATATGACGACGAGCAGGCCCGGCTCGCCGGCATCCAGCGGCTGCTGGTGATCGCGGGCTACGACATCGGCGCAATCGACGGCGTCGACGGACCGAAAACGCAGGCCGCACTCGCTGCGTTCCTGAAGAGCCGCGGGCTGTCCACCGACGTGGTTTCATCGCCGAATCTGTTCAAGACCATGGTCGATGCGGCGCAGGCGCCGTCCCCGAATGGTCTCACCTGGTGCAACGACACACCGCACAAGGTGATGGCGGCGGTCGCCACCGACGACGGCAAGTCGGTGACGAGCCGCGGCTGGTACCGCATCGATCCCAAAACCTGCCTGCATCCTGATGTCGCCGGCCAGCCCAAGCAGATCTTCAGCTTCGCGGAAGCCGTCGATGGCGACAACCGCGCCGTCAAGCTGAAGGACAAGCCGCTGAACTGGGGCGGCGACAAGCAGCTCTGCACGCGAGAGACCAAGTTCGAGACCAACGAGCAGACCGATTGCGGCGCGCGCGGATTTGCGCCGACGGGTTTTGGCGCGGTGGATATGAGCAGTGGCGGCAAGACGCTGCGCTTTGCAGTGCCGTGATGGGTGTTTGTTTGATTGGAGCGCTGGCGCCACAAACCCCGCTGTCGTCCCTGCGAAAGCAGGGACCCATAACCACAGGGAGCAGTTGTGGCGCGTGATGGCAGTTGCCGGTCTTCGCAAAACCACTCCCTGTGGTTGGGTCCCGGACCTGCGCTTCGCTTGTCCGGGACGACAGCGGAAAGTGGGCGGCGCTTGCGTGTAACAAATAGAGAGTTGTGATGAACCAATCCCGCACCTTTGCCCACGTCGATACCTGGGTGTTCGACCTCGACAACACGCTCTACCCGCATCACGTCAATCTGTGGCAGCAGGTCGATGCTAGAATCGGCGAGTTCGTGTGCAACTGGCTGCAGGTCGGCCCGGAGCAAGCGCGCAAGATCCAGAAGGACTATTACCAGCGCTTCGGCACCACCATGCGCGGCATGATGACCCTGCATGGCGTACGCGCCGACGACTATCTCGCCTACGTGCACAAGATCGACCATTCGCCGCTGGAGCCGAACCCGGCGCTCGGCGCGGCCATCGCAAAACTGCCGGGGCGAAAACTGATCCTGACCAACGGCTCGGTCGATCATGTCGATGCCGTGCTGGCGCGGCTTGGGCTCGGCTCGCATTTCGACGGCGTGTTCGACATCATCGCCGCCGAATTCGAACCCAAGCCGGCGGCGCAAACCTATCAGAAATTCCTGAAGCAACACGCGGTCGACCCGACCAAGGCCGCCATGTTCGAAGACCTCGCCCGCAACCTCACCGTCCCGCATGAGTTCGGCATGACCACCGTGCTGGTGGTGCCTGACGGGACGAGGGAAGTGGTGCGCGAGGACTGGGAACTCGAGGGCCGCGATGCGGCCCATGTCGACCACGTCACGGATGATTTGACGGGGTTTTTGGCGAGGCTATCCCACCCCGAGTAGCCGTCATACCCCGCGAAAGCGGGGTATCCAGTAATCGCCAGCGCCTCGATTCATCACGTCCGCCGCGGCGTACTGGATCACCCGCTTTCGCGGGTGATGACAGCAATGCCAAGCTTGACTCCACCTCCCCAAATCCCGAAAAAGCGACCCAATCCGTTACAAATCCTGGCCTGCCCGAGAGGAAATCCCGATGTCCCTGTCCGCCCTGGAATCCACCATCAACAGCGCCTTCGACGCGCGCGACGGCATCTCGACCTCGACCAAGGGCGAAGTACGCGAGGCCGTGAACCAGTCGCTGGAGATTCTGGACAAGGGCGAGGCGCGCGTTGCCGAGCGCGGGGCCGACGGCAAGTGGAAGGTCAATCAGTGGCTGAAGAAGGCCGTGCTGCTCTCCTTCCGCCTCAACGACATGGACGTCATTCCCGGCGGCCCGGGCCAGGCGAACTGGTGGGACAAGGTGCCCTCGAAGTTCGAGGGCTGGGGCCCGAACCGTTTTCGCGATGCCGGTTTTCGCGCGGTGCCCGGCGCCGTGGTGCGCCGCTCGGCCTTCATCGCCAAGAACGTCGTGCTGATGCCGTCCTTCGTCAATCTCGGCGCTTATGTCGATGAGAGCACCATGGTCGACACCTGGGCCACCGTCGGCTCCTGCGCGCAGATCGGCAAGCGCGTGCACATCTCCGGCGGCGCCGGCATCGGCGGCGTGCTCGAGCCGCTCCAGGCCGAGCCCGTCATCATCGAGGACGATTGCTTCATCGGCGCCCGCAGTGAGGTCGCCGAGGGCGTCATCGTGCGCAAGGGCGCGGTGCTGGCGATGGGCGTGTTCCTGGGCGCCTCGACCAAGATCGTCGACCGCGAGACCGGCGAGATCTTCATCGGCGAAGTGCCTGAATATTCGGTGGTGGTGCCCGGCGCGCTGCCCGGCAAGCCCATGAAGAACGGCCAGATCGGCCCGAGCACCGCCTGCGCGGTGATCGTCAAGCGCGTCGACGAGCGCACGCGCTCCAAGACCAGCATCAACGAGCTGCTGCGGGATTGATGTAAGGCGAATAGCGAATGGCAGGTGGCGAATAGGGTCTGTGCCCTACTCGCTATTCGCTACTCGCCATTCGCACCCATAATCGAACCCGCCCTCCCTCCATCGCGACCAATCCCCGGCGGCTCCTTCCGCCCGGAGCCTTTGCCATGGACTGGACCTGGTATCTGTTTCGCTTCGACGGCCGCATCAACCGCGCTCTGCTGTGGCAGGCGCTGCTGATCGTTGCCGTGCTGGTGGCGTTGCTTGGGCTGATCAGTCAGGTCATCCACCTCATCAGCGCCACGGGATCGCTGAAATTCTCCTTGAAGCTCGATTTCGACTTCGGCCTCGACGATCTGTTCAAGGCCGCTGATCCCAGGACCTACCGTTTGCAGGCATCCGGCGATCGCGCGATCCTGATTCTGAACGCCCTCGGCGCCCTGCTGTTCTTCTGGATCTACCTCGCGACGGCGATCAAGCGGCTGCACGATCGCGACAGAAGCGGCTGGTGGATCGTTCCCTTTTTCTTCGTCCCCAGACTGCTGTTTCATTTCTGGGACTGGCTTCCCGACGCCAACTGGTTTCTTCCGTTCGACTGGGCCATCCACGCGCTGTGGCTGTGGGGTATCGTCGAGATGTTCTTCCTGCGCGGCACGTCGGGCAGCAACCGGTTCGGTCCTGATCCGCTGGCCGACATCGCGGACAGCTCCGCGTCGCCCCCTGCGAAAAGCTGGGACCAGCAGAGCGAGATCGAATTTGTCCCGCCCAGCGCTAGCCCACCCGGCGGCATGCATGTTAAGCGGAGCGCATGACCGATGCTCTCTCCATTGCCCGCGACCTCATCCGCTGCCCCTCGGTAACCCCGGCCGACGCCGGTGCGCTCGGCGTGCTTGAAAAAGCTCTCAATGCGGCCGGCTTCACCTGCCACCGCGTGACCTTCAGCGAAGCCGGCACCGCAGATGTCGATAATCTCTATGCGCGGATCGGCAACGAGGGCCCCCACATCACCTTCGCCGGCCACACCGACGTGGTGCCGCCCGGCGACGAGAGCGCCTGGAGCGTCGGTGCTTTCTCGGGCGAGGTGAAGGACGGCTTCCTGCACGGCCGCGGCGCGGTCGACATGAAAGGCGGCATCGCCTGCTCGGTCGCCGCGGTGCTGGAGCATCTCGCTGCCAACGACGGCAAGCCGCGCGCGGACGGGCAAGAATCGGGCTCAGGCTCGATCTCGTTCCTGATCACCGGCGACGAGGAAGACGTCTCCATCAACGGCACGATCAAGCTGTTGCAGTGGGCCGCCGAACGCGGCGAGAAATTCGACCATTGCGTGCTCGGCGAGCCCTCCAATGTCGAGACGCTCGGCGACACCATCAAGGTCGGCCGCCGCGGCTCGCAATCGGGCACGCTCTATGTCGACGGCGTGCAGGGCCATGTCGCCTATCCGCATCGCGCCTCAAATCCGGTGCCGGATATTTCGCGACTGATCGTGGCGATCTCCGACGAGCCGCTCGATCACGGCAGCGCGCAGTTCCAGGCCTCCAACCTCGAATTCACCTCGGTCGATGTCGGCAACAAGGCCAACAACGTCATCCCGGGCGAGGCCCGCGCAAAGTTCAACATCCGCTACAACGACAACCATACGCAGGCGAGCCTGCGCGAGCTGGTCGAAACGCGCCTGACAAAGGCCTGCGGCAACCGGATCAAGGCCCGCATCGTCTGGGAGCCGTCGAACTCCAACGTGTTCGTGACCAAGCCCGGCCCGTTCACCGATCTCGCGGTGTCCGCGATCGAAGAGGTCACGGGCCGCAAGCCGGAGCTGTCGACGAGCGGTGGCACGTCGGATGCGCGCTTCATCTCGAGCTACTGCCCGGTGATCGAGTTCGGTCTGGTCGGCCAGACCATGCACCAGGTCAACGAGCGCGTGCCGGTGGGGGATTTGGAGAAACTGACGAAGGTCTATCGCGGGATTTTGACGCGGTATTTTGGGTAGGGTCTTCTCCCTCGCCCAACACTCGCTGTCGTCGCCCGGCTTGACCGGGCGATCCAGTACTCCGAGACCGTGCGTGATACGGAAGGGCCGCGGCGTACTGGATGCCCCGGTCAAGCCGGGGCATGACACCGATGATGGAGTGGGAGCGTTCGTCTCCCGCCTAATAATCCACCTTCACCAAATACAGCCCATCCGGCGGCGCTACGATGCCGCAGGCGGCACGGTTGCGAGCTTCCAGCGCTGCGGAGAGATCGTCTGCGGTCCAGCGGCCTTCGCCGACCCAGACCAGCGATCCCACCATCGAGCGCACCTGGCTGTGCAGGAACGAGCGCGCCGAGGTGAGAATCGTGATTTCGCGGCCGTCGCGCAGCACGTCGAGCTGATCGAGCGTCTTCTCCGGCGACTTGGCCTGGCACTCGGTGTCGCGAAAGGTCGTGAAATCATGCTTGCCGAGCAGGCGCTGTGCAGCAACATGCATCGCATCGGCATCGAGCCGGCGCGGCACGCGCCAGGCATGGCCGATGTCGAGCGCGAGATTGGCGCGGGTGTTGACGACGCGGTAGCGGTAGTGGCGCCTCACGGCCGAGAAGCGCGCCTCGAAGGTATCGGGCACAATGTCGGCCTCGAGGACCGCGATCGGATGCGGGCGCAAATGCGCATTCAAACCATCGCGAAAACGGCCCGGCGGAAATGGCTTCTCGATGTCGACATGCGCGACCTGGCCGCGCGCGTGCACGCCGGCATCGGTGCGGCCCGCGCCATGCACCCGCACATCCGCGCCGGTCATCGCCTTCACCGCCGCTTCCAGCGCGCCCTGCACCGAGGGCAGCGTGTCCTGAATCTGCCAGCCGAAGAACGGCGCGCCGTCATATTCGATGGTGAGCTTGTAGCGGGGCATCAGGAGAGCCGCATCGGCGGCTCGACCTTCACGCCGCGCAGGAAGTCGGTGGCCTGCATCCGGGCCTTGCCCTCGCGCTGCAGCTCGAGGATGCGGATCGCGCCTTCGCCGCAGGCAATGGTGAGCTGGCCATCGAGCACCTCGCCCGGCGCACCGGAGCCTTTGGCGAGCTCACAGCGCAGAACTTTTACGCGCGCATTCTCAAGCTCGGCCCAAGCGCCGGGAAACGGCGACAGGCCGTGGATGTGGCGCAGCACCGCGTGCGCGGGCTTACTCCAGTCGATCCGTGCCTCGGCCTTGTCGATCTTGGCGGCGTAGGTGACGCCCTCCTCGCTCTGCTTCTTGAGCTGGAGGCCACCGCGGTCGAGCGCGGCCACGGCGCGCACCATCAGATCGGCACCAAGCCGGGACAGGCGATCGTGCAGGTCGACAGCGGTCATGTTGTCGGTGATCGCGAGCCGCTCGGCCATGGCGACGTCGCCGGTGTCGAGGCCGACATCCATCTTCATCACCATGACGCCGCTCTCGGCATCGCCGGCCATGATCGCGCGGTTGATCGGTGCGGCGCCGCGCCAGCGCGGCAGCAGCGAGGCATGAAGGTTGTAGCAGCCGAGCTTTGGCGCATCGAGGATCGACTGCGGCAGGATCATGCCATAGGCAACGACGACGGCCGCATCGGCCTCAAAGGCGCTGAACTCGTCGAGCGCCGCCTCGGTTTTCAGCGTCTTCGGCGTCAGCACGGGCACGCCGAGTTTTCGCGCGGCTTCCTCGACCGGCGTTGGCTGCAGTTGCAGCCCGCGCCGCCCGCCGGGCTTCGGCGCGCGGGTGTAGACGGCCACGATCTCGTGGCCGTGCGCGACGAGCTCGAGCAGCGTCGGCACGGAGAAATCGGGCGTACCCATGAAGATCAGGCGGAGGGGCATCGACGGAGAACCTTACTCTGCGCGCTTCGCGGCTTTCTCGAACTTCTTGATCACGCGGTCGCGCTTGAGCTTTGAGAGATAGTCGACGAACAGCACGCCGTTGAGATGGTCGATCTCATGCTGGATGCAGGTGGCGTAGAGGCCTTCGGCGTCCTCCTCGTGCACCTTGCCGTCCAGATCGGTGAAGCGCACGCGCACCTTCGCAGGTCTTTCGACCTCCTCGTAATATTCGGGGATCGACAGGCAGCCTTCCTCGTAGAC
Source organism: Bradyrhizobium sp. AZCC 2230 (assembly GCF_036924495.1). Taxonomy (NCBI): domain Bacteria; kingdom Pseudomonadati; phylum Pseudomonadota; class Alphaproteobacteria; order Hyphomicrobiales; family Nitrobacteraceae; genus Bradyrhizobium; species Bradyrhizobium sp. AZCC 2230. The sequence goes on from NZ_JAZHRS010000001.1 coordinate 5,670,516, forward strand.
CGACAGGTCCTCGGAAGACGCGATGATCTCGGGATTGATGAAGACGCGCGGCTCCGGCTTGGTCTCGCCGTCCTGGTCGGGCTTGGCCAGGTCCATGGTGATCAGCCGCAGCGGCTGCGCGATCTGAATCGCCGCAAGCCCGATGCCGGGCGCGTCGTACATAGTCTCGAACATGTCGTCGGCAAGCTTGCGGATCTCCGGCGTGACCTTCTCGATCGGTTTGGAGACCAGACGCAGCTGCTTGTCGGGCAGGATGATGATTTCTCTGAGGGCCATGGCGGGCGATTTAAGCTGCGCGCGACAAGCGGTCAATGCGGCCGGGAACACGTTAACGGTCCGCTAACCATAAAACTTCGCTTTTCGTTAACCATAAAAATTAGGGATCGATTAACCATAAATGTTCGCTATTCGTTCGTGCGAACAGGCGAATCGGGTAGAAGGGCTGGCATGAACGAGATCATTTTCATGCTGGGTGACTGGCCGGTGCGCACCATCGACGCGCTGATCGGCTTCGGCGTCCTGGTCCTCATCCTGCTGATCGCCATTGCGGTCGTGATTGCGCGCTCAGGGCGGCGCGGCGCGGAACTCGCGATGGCGCACGCCATCCGCGCCGACGAGCTGGAGGAGCGGCTGAGCCAGGTCCTGCACGCCCAGAGCGAGGCCGCCGGCCGCGCCGACGCCATGACCCAGGCCCTCGCCGGCCGTCAGGCCGAGATGGCGCGGGCGGTCAACGAGCGGCTGGATTCGGTGACCCATCGGGTCGGCCAGTCCATGGAACACTCGACCCGCAACACCATGGAGAGCCTGCGCGCGCTGCACGAGCGGCTCGGCATCATCGACAACGCGCACAAGAATCTCACCGACCTCACCACGCAGGTGACGACCTTGCGCGACGTGCTCGCCAACAAGCAGTCGCGCGGCGCCTTTGGCCAGGCGCGGATGGAGGCGATCGTCCAGGACGGTCTGCCGAAGGGCGCTTACGAATTCCAGTTCACGCTCTCGACGGGAAAACGGCCCGACTGCGTCGTGTTCCTGCCCGACCAGCGCCCGCTCTGCATCGACGCGAAGTTTCCGCTGGAAGCGATGACCGCGCTGCACGATGCCCGGACCGATGAGGAGAAGCGCCTCGCCACGCAGCGGCTGCGCGGCGACGTGATGAAGCATGTCAGCGACATCGCGGAAAAATACCTCGTCACCGGCGAGACCCAGGAGATGGCGCTGATGTTCGTGCCGTCGGAATCGGTCTACGCCGAGATCCATGACGGTTTCGACGACGTGATCCAGAAGGCCTATCGCGCCAAGGTCGTGCTGGTGTCGCCGTCGCTGCTGATGCTCGCGATCCAGGTGATGCAGCAGATCATGAAGGACGTGCGCATGCGCGATGCCGCCGACCAGATCCAGACCGAAGTGATCAAGCTCGGCGACGATCTCGGCCGCCTGCGCGACCGCGTACTGAAATTGCAGAAGCACTTTGCCGACGCCAACGAGGACGTCCGCCAGATCCTGATTTCCGCCGACAAGATCGAAAAGCGCGCAGGCCGGATCGAGGAGCTCGATTTCAGCAAGACCGAAGCGCCGGCAGAGCGCCCGCGGCTGGTGGCAACGGGCGCGCCGGAGCTGTTTCCAAGGAAGCTCCAGGCGGGGGAGTGATTCCTTTCCCAGATCCGGTACGCTGCCGCCCCAATTTCACTGTCGTCGCCCGGCTTGACCGGGCGGCCCAGTATCCCAGAGGCGGCAGATGGGTGAACGCCACTACTACGTCTACATTCTCGCCAGCAAGATCGGCGGTACACTCTATATCGGTGTGACGAATGATCTTATCCGCCGGGTCGCGGACCACAAATTGAAGCTCATCGAAAGCTTCACGAAGGAATACGGTGTCGTGAAGCTCGTCTACTTCGAACAATTCGATGATCCCGAGAATGCGATCAAGCGGGAGAAGCGGCTGAAGAAGTGGAAGCGCGATTGGAAGATTGCGCTGATCGAGAAGGATAATCCGAACTGGAACGATCTCTATTCGGAGATCGCGGGTCCTCCATAACTACAGCCTCTGGAATACTGGGTCGCCCGGTCAAGCCGGGCGACGACACCTCCTTTGTGGCCGGCGGCGACGACACCTCCCTCGCCACCCCCAGAATCTGCTAACACCTCCCCATGACCGCACCCGACGCGACCTCCCCTGCCGCGACATCCACCCCCGCGACCTCCTGGCGCGACAGCCTGGCTGTCTACCTGCAGCCGCGCGTGCTGATCGTGCTGTTCCTCGGTTTCTCCTCGGGGCTGCCGCTGGCGCTGTCGGGCTCGACGCTGCTGGTGTGGATGCGCGAGGCCGGGGTCGATCTCAAGACTATCGGGCTGTTTGCGCTGGTCGGCACGCCCTACACGCTGAAATTCCTGTGGGCACCGCTGGTCGACGCGCTGCATGTGCCGCTGTTCACGCGCGCCTTCGGGCGGCGGCGCGGCTGGCTGCTGTTCTCGCAATTGCTGCTGATCGTCGCCATCCTGCTGCTGGCGATGACCGATCCCGGAAGGTCGCCATTCTATGTCGCGCTCGGTGCGCTGCTGGTGGCGACGACGTCGTCGACGCAGGACATCGTGGTCGACGCCTTTCGCGTCGAGAGCCTGCCGGAGAGCGAGCAGGCCGCCGGCATGGCGGCCTATGTCGCGGCCTACCGCATCGGCATGCTGGTCTCGACCGCGGGTGCTCTGTTCATCGTCTCCGGCTTCGAGAGCACCGGCATCACGCGTACCTCGGCCTGGATGTGGGGCTATGTGGTGATGGCGGCGATGGTGCTGATCGGGACGATCACGGCGCTGGCCGCGACCGAGCCCGAGCAATCGGTGCGGGCGGAAGCTGCGACGCACGAAGAGACCGCATTCACGCGCGTGCTGCACGCGGCGATTGGCGCCTTCTCGGAATTCCTGTCGCGCAAGGACGCGATCGCGGCGCTCGCCTTCGTCGTGCTGTTCAAGTTCACCGACGCGTTCTCGGGAACGATGACGGCGCCGTTCGTGATCGACCTCGGCTTCACCCGCAACGACTATGCGGCGATCGTGAAGGGCGTAGGCCTCGCTGCGACCCTGATCGGCGGCTTTGCCGGCGGTTTTGTCGCGCGCCGTTATTCGCTGGCAAATTCGCTCTGGATCGGCGGCGTGGTGCAGGCGCTGGCGAATCTCACCTTCTCCTGGCTCGCATTGGTCGGCACCAATCAATGGGCGCTGGCGCTCGCGATCTGCGCCGAGAATTTTACCAGCGCCGTCGGCACCGTGATCTTCGTCGCCTATCTCTCGGCGCTGTGCCAGAACCCGCTGCACACGGCGACTCAATACGCACTGCTCACCGCGCTTGCAGCGGTGGGGCGGACCTATCTCTCGTCAGGGGCCGGCTTCGTGGCCAATACGACCGGCTGGCCGCTGTTCTTCGTGATCTGCGTGCTGGTGGCGATCCCGAGCCTGGTGCTGCTGACGTGGCTGCAGAGGCGCGGGCATTTTGAGTCACTGGGGCCGGTGAGGATATAGTCCTCGGCGCGATGCCGTAGGGTGGGCAAAGCGAAGCGTGCCCACCACCAATCACGGCTGGAAAATCGTGGGCACGGCGCGTTGCGCCTTTGCCCACCCTACGGCAGCTGTGACCGCGGAAACGCTGACGCGCCCCCTACTTCCTGACCAAGCTCCACTTCGTCACCACGGCCTCGCTCATCTGGCCGGGATCGCTGGCGCAGGCGATTTCGTCGACCTTGACCGAGATCTCTTTGCCGACGAACGATTTCAGCTGCGTGGCCTGCGCATCGCTGGAGGTGATGAGCTGGAAGGTCTCAGGTCCCGTCTCGAGATCGCACAGCCCGTTCGGCGCCGGCAGACGGCGCGGCTCGGAGGTGATCTGGTACATCGCAATCCGCTTGCCGGCGTTCTTGGCGTCGCGAATCTTCATGGCGTTCAATTCGCCCGAGAGCACTTCGCCAGTGCTGATCGGCTTGCCGGGCTTTGAGGGCGGCGCCGCCTCGTCGTCCTGCTGTGCGGCGATGGCCGGTGTCACCAGCAAAAGCATCGTCGCGACCAAAGCCGATCGTGTGGCGAAAAGTTTCGTCATGTCGTCCGTTCCGTCAAGTCTGGATGGCTAGAACAGGGTCCGCTGCCGCATGGCGGCCGATAGCGTGCCCTCATCGAGATAATCAAGCTCGCCACCAACAGGCACACCGTGGGCCAGCCGGGTTACTTTTACGTTGGCGTCCTGAAGCAGGTCGGTGATGTAATGCGCGGTGGTTTGTCCGTCGACTGTCGCATTCAGCGCAAGAATGATCTCGTGCACCTCGGCCGCGTGGGCACGCGCGACCAGCGCGTCGATGGTGAGGTCCTGCGGGCCGACGCCGTCGAGCGGCGACAGAGTCGCGCCCAGCACGTGGTAGCGCCCCTGGGTCGCATTGGCCCGCTCCAGCGCCCAGAGATCGGCGACGTCGGCGACGACGACGATGATGGCGGGATCACGCTTCGGATCGATACAGACGGTGCAGGGATTTTGCGTGTCGATGTTGCCGCAGGTCTTGCAGACCTGGACCTTGTCGAGCGCAACCTGCAGCGCCGATGTCAGCGGCATCATCAGCGCTTCGCGCTTCTTGATCAGATGCAGTGCCACACGCCGCGCGGAGCGCGGGCCCAAGCCCGGGAGGCGCGCGAGAAGCTGAACCAGCCGCTCGATTTCGGGACCTGCAACCGCGCCCATATTACTGGCCGAACAGCCCCGGCGGCAGGCCGAGACCGCCGGTCAGCGACTGCATCTTCTCCTGCATCGCGGTCTCCGCCTTGCGGCGGGCATCACCGAGCGCGGTGACGAGCAGATCTTCCAGCACCTCGCGCTCTTCGGCCTTCATCAGCGAGGGATCGATCTTGATGCCCTTGACGTCCATCTTCGCGGTCATGCGCACGGCGACGAGGCCGCCGCCGGAGATGCCCTCGACCTCCACATTGGCGAGCTGCTCCTGCATCTCCTGCATCTTGGATTGCAGCTGCGCCGCCTGCTTCATCATGCCGAGAAAATCAGCCATGGGTGCTCGTCCTCAAAACTGGCTCAGAGATCGTCGTCGGCGTCGGAACCGTCGGGCGGATCGTCAGAGCCATAGTCGGCGTTAATATTGGATTCCGGCGTCTCCGGCGCAAGCCTGCGCACCTCGACGACCTTCGCACCGGGGAAGCGCGACAGCACTTCCTGCACGCGCGGATCGGCCTCGGCGGTGCGCGCATGTTCCTGCTTGGCGGCCTGGCTCACCGAGCGCAGCGTCGCCTGGCCCTGCTCGTTGGACACAATGATGGTCCAGCGGCGGCCGGTCCACAGCTCGAATTTTCGCGCGAGCTCGGAGATCATGGTCTTGGAGGCGTTCGGCTCGAGCGCGACCTCCAGCCGGCCCTCCTCGAAACGAACGAGGCGCATGTCGCCTTCGAGCGCGGCCTTGGTCATGAGGTCACGCTTCTGCCCCGCGAGCGCCACGAGCTGGGTGAAGCTGGTGATGTGCAACTGAGGGGCCGCCGCTTGCGGGTCCGGCGCAGGCGCCGCCATCTGCGGCCGGGCGCCGCCGCCGAACGCAGTCGGCGACGAGGTCGGCATGCGAACCGGCGCAGCAGAGGTACTGGACGCCGCGGAGGCCATCGGGGCAGCCGGCGCGCCGCTGCGCGCAGCACCGCCGCCGCTCATGACCGGCGAACCGCCGCCGTTCTGCTCCAGCATCCTGATCGCCTCGTCCGGCGTCGGCAGGTCGGCGACATAGGCGATGCGCACCAGCACCATCTCGGCGGCCGCAGCAGGGCGCGTCGCGGCCTGCACTTCGGTGATGCCCTTGAGCAGCATCTGCCACATCCGCGACAGCACGCGCATCGAGATTTTCGAAGCGAAATCCTTCGCGCGCACGCGCTCGGTCTCGCCATAGGCGACATTGTCGGCGGTCGCCGGCACGATCTTCACGCGGGTGACGAAATTGACGAATTCGGCGAGGTCCGAGAGCACAACAATCGGATCGGCGCCGACGTCGTACTGGTCGCGGAATTCCTTGAAGGCGCTCGCGATGTCACCGCGCGCCAGCGAATCGAACAGGTCAATGACGCGGGTGCGGTCGGCGAGACCCAGCATCTGCCTGACGGCGTCGGCTTTCACATTGCCTGCCGCATGCGCGATCGCCTGGTCGAGCAGCGACAGAGAGTCGCGCACCGAGCCTTCCGCGGCGCGCGCGATGATGCCGAGCGCCTCGGGCTCGATCTCGACGCTTTCCTTCGCCGCGATGTTGGCAAGATGCTTCATCAACACATCGGCCTCGACGCGGCGAAGATCAAAACGCTGGCAGCGCGACAGCACCGTGACCGGAACCTTGCGGATCTCCGTCGTCGCGAACACGAATTTGGCGTGCTCCGGCGGCTCCTCCAGCGTCTTCAGGAAGGCGTTGAACGCCGCCGTCGACAGCATGTGGACTTCGTCGATGATGTAGACCTTGTAGCGGGCGCTGGCCGGCGCGTAGCGCACGCTGTCATTGATCTGGCGGACGTCGTCGACGCCGGTATGCGAGGCCGCGTCCATCTCCAGCACGTCCATGTGCCGGCTTTCCATGATCGCCGGGCAATGCACGCCGAGCGTCGGCATGTGGATGGTCGGGCCCTTCACCGAGCCGTCCGGCATCTCGTAGTTGAGCGCACGGGCGAGAATACGCGCGGTGGTGGTCTTGCCGACACCGCGGACGCCGGTGAGGATCCAGGCCTGCGGAATGCGCCCGGTCTCGAACGCGTTGGAGACGGTGCGGACCACGGCCTCCTGGCCGATCAGATCGTCGAACGAGGAGGGGCGGTATTTGCGCGCGAGAACGCGGTAAGGCGCGTTGGCAGCCTTGCCGGCTCTGTCAGGATCAGGAGGGACGCCAGCGTCGGTCATCGGTCGATCCGCAATGAAATGTCTCTCGCCGGCTTTTGCGGAAAGGAGCGCGCTGGCGGCTCGAGCCGCCGGCGCAATTCGCTCGGAAAAACAGGTAGGAGACTGACGAGCGACCCGATCCGGACCTCGTTAGGGCTGCTTCCTTCCGGACCTGACCCGGTTGGCGAGTGGCTCGTCCACCGCCAATCTCCCGGTCCCTATTTGGGGCCAAAAGGTCGGGAAAGCAAGCGGGTATCGCCCGGAACGACTTGCGCTTGCCCAGCATCCGGGCAATTCCCGGTCTGCCCAGCCGATAGGCTGTGCTTTCACTGCCGGGAGCGCCTTGGTATGAACGCGTGGCGGAACTCCACCCAACCAGAAAAGCGATTGATCCCAATGGTTACACGTCGTGATGTTGCATCGATTGTCGGACTTGGCGCCATTGGCGCAGTGACCGCGACAGCGCTGGCGTCGCCGGCGGTGGCCCAGGCGACCGATCCCAACGAATCGACCTTTGCCCGCATCCGCCGCACCAAGAAGATGCGGATCGGCGCGGTCGGCGGTGGCGCGCCCTATTACATGAAGGACCTCTCGAGCGGCCAGTGGAAGGGTTTCTACATCGACATCGCCAAGGGACTGGCCGACGATATGGAGGCCGAGCTCGAGATCACCGAGACCACCTGGGGCAATTCGGTGCTCGATCTCCAGGCCAACAAGATCGACATCTTCTTCGGCCTAAACCCGACCCCGAAGCGCGCGCTGGTGGTCGACTTCTCGGTGCCGGTCTTCAACAACGCCTTCGGCATCCTCTGCAAGAAGGACTTCAAGCCGAAGAGCTGGGCCGAGCTGAACTCGCCCGACGTCAAGATTGCCGTCGACCAGGGCTCCTCGCATGACCAGGTCGTCAGCCGCCTGACCCCGAAGGCGCAGATCTCGCGGTTGAAGACCGCCGACGACGCCACTGCCGCCCTGCAGACCGGCCGCGTCGACGCGCAGTGCCTCATCACCATGCTGTCGCTGACGGTGCTGAAGAAGAACCCCTCGCTCGGCCAGTTCGTGCTGCCGACGCCGATCTTTGCCACCACGTCGAATGCCGGCTTCCGCCGCGAGAACGACAAGACGTTCCGCGACTACGTCAACACCTGGATCGACTTCAACAAGGGCCTCGGCTTCATCCGCAACGCGATCATCACCAACATGGAGCTGGTGGGCGTGACCGAGGCGGACATTCCGCCGGGCGTTTCGCTGTAAGTGATGAAGTCAGGGCTGGCTCGCTCCGCTTCTCTCCCTCTCCCGCTTGCGGGAGAGGGCCGGGGTGAGGGTGTCTCCGCTGGCAAGACTCCCCAAGAGGAAAGAGCCCTCACCCGCATCGCATCTTCGATGCGACGCGACCTCTCCCGCAAGCGGGAGAGGTGAAGCAAGAAAGAACGCATGTATCAGTGGGACTTCGGCATCCTCTGGAGCTATCGCTGGCTCTTTCTCAACGGGCTTGGCGTCACCGTCGGCTTCACCGTGGTTATCGTCGTGCTCGGACTGGTGTTCGGCCTGTTCGGCGCGTTCGGCAGCCTGTCGCGCTTCAAGGCCGTGCGCCTAACCGCGCTCACCTTCATCGAGGCGTTCCGCTGCACCCCGATCCTGGTGCAGCTGATCTGGTTCTATTACGCGCTGCCGATCCTCGCCGGCGTCGAGATGACCCCGATCACGGCCTCTGCGCTGGCGCTCTCGCTCTATGGCGGCTCGTTCTATTCGGAGATCATCCGCGGCGGCATCATCTCGATCGACAAGGGCCAGTCGGAAGCCGGTGCGGCGCTCGGCATGACGCCGGGCCAATCCATGCGGCGCATCGTCCTGCCGCAGGCGATCAAGCGCATGATCCCGGCGCTGATGAACCAGTCGATCATCCAGTTCAAGAACACCTCGCTGGTCTCGGTGCTCGCGGTGCCTGACCTCGTCTATCAGAGCCAGGTCGCCGCCCATGACAGCTACCGGCCGCTGGAAACCTACACCGCGGTTGCGGTGGCCTATGCGGCGATCCTGATCCCGCTCACCATCCTCGCCCGGCGCGGCGAGAAGCGACTGGCGGTCAGCGAATGAGCGAGACGTCGAAAATCGAGATCCGGGCCTTGCGCAAGAGCTTTGGCAGCAACGAGGTCCTGAAGACCATCAGCCTCGATGTCGCCAAGGGCGGCGTTGTCGCGCTGATCGGCCCGTCCGGTTCAGGCAAGTCGACGCTGCTCCGCTGCATCAATCTGCTGGTCGTGCCCGACGGCGGCAGCGTTCGTGTCGGCGACACGCGCTTTGCGTTCGGCGACGGGGCAAGACTGCCCGATGTGAGGACGCTCGCAAAATTCCGCGCCACCACAGGCATGGTGTTCCAGCACTTCAATCTATTCCCGCACATGACGACGCTGCAGAACGTGATGGAAGGACCCGTCACGGTGCGGCGGATGGCCAAGGCCGACGCCGAGAAGCTCGCGCGCGCCCAGCTTGCCAAGGTCGGGCTTGCCGAGAAGGCCGACCAATACCCGGCGACGCTCTCCGGCGGCCAGAAGCAGCGTGTCGCGATCGCACGCGCACTCGCGATGGAGCCGGATGTGATGCTGTTCGACGAGGCAACGTCGGCGCTCGATCCCGAGCTCGTCGGCGAGGTGCTGAACGTGATCCAGCAGCTGGCCTCCGAAGGCATGACCATGGTGATCGTGACCCATGAAATCGCGTTTGCCCGCGAAGTCGCCGACCGCCTGATCTTCATGCGCGACGGTGTCGTCGTTGAAGAAGGCCCGGCTCGTCAGGTGATCGATAATCCACAGGAAGCCGCGACGCGCGCCTTCCTCAGCCATTTCCACCGCACCGGCGCGCTGCCGCCAGTCACAACAGTATAGTGATGCCCGATATCGACCGCGTCTATCTCGTCACCGGCGCCGCCAGCGGCATCGGTCGCGCCACCGCAAAACTGCTGGCAGCACCTGGTGTAGGTCTCTTGCTGCACACACGCTCGAACGCAGAAGGTCTCGACGCCACTGCGGCGGAGGTGCAAGCGACGGGCGCTGTGGTCGCAAAATGTCTCGGCGATCTCGCGGAGGAGGCAGCCGTCACCGACGCACTCGCCGCCACGCAGCACGCCTTCGGCCGGCTCGACGGACTGATCCTGGTCGGCGGCCATGCCCGCCGCGGCAGCGCGATCGGTACGCCGGCGGACCAGTTCCGGCAGGCGATGGACGAATCGGCACTGGCCTTCACGAGGATGACCGAAGCCGCACTTCCACTGCTGCGTGCCGGGCAGAATACGCGGATCGTCGCGGTATCTTCCTTCGTCGCGCATGCGATCCGGCCCGAATTCGCGCCGTTCGCGGCGACAGCGGCGAGCCGCGCCGCGCTGGAAGCGTTGGTGCGGCTGACCGCGATCGAGCTCGCGAAAGACGGCATCACCGTCAATACGGTTGCGCCGGGCCTCATCGTCAAGGACACGCCGAGCGAGAGCCGGTTGTCGCCGGAGCAGATCGCTACGACCGAGGCGCTGATTCCGATGCGCCGCCGCGGGCGGCCGGAGGAAGTCGCCGAAATCATCGCCTTCCTGGCGTCCCCGAAAGCATCCTACGTCACCGGCCAAGTCTGGCACGTCAATGGAGGCCTGACATGACTGAAGCGACCATCGAACGTCTCCGCCTGTTCCTGATCGAAAGCCCGATCAAGATGGCCCGCCTGCAGGGCGTCGGCAACGTCAAGGGCACGGTGAAGCGCGTGCTGATCGAGCTCACCTCGAGCGACGGCGTGGTCGGCTGGGGCGAGGCCGCACCGTGGGAGGTGTTCACGGGAACGCCGGAAGCAGCGTTCTCGGCACTCGACATTTACTTGAGGCCAATGCTGCTCGGCAAATCCGTGCGCCGCATCCGCGCGCTGATGGCTGAGCTCGACCGCGCGCTGGTTGGCCACGCGGAAGCAAAAGTCGCGATCGAGATGGCGCTGCTCGACATCGTCGGCAAATCGTCCGGCTTGTCGGTCGCCGACCTGCTCGGCGGCCGCGTGCGCGATACGATCCCGCTGTCGTTCTCGATTGCCGACCCCGATTTCGACGCCGATCTCGAACGCATGCGAAAAATGGTTCCGGACGACAATGTCATCTACAAGGTCAAGACCGGCGTAAAGCCGCATCGTGAGGACCTCGATCATCTCTCGGCGATCCGAAAGGAGTTCGGCGACAAGGTCGATCTGCGCGTCGATTACAACCAGGCGCTGGCGCCGTTCGGCGCCATCAAGATCCTGCGCGATGTCGAGGAGTTCGCGCCGACCTTCATCGAGCAGCCGGTACCGCGCAAATTTCTCGACGTGATGGCGCAGCTCACCGCGGCGCTGGAAACGCCTGTTCTGGCCGACGAAAGCTGCTTCGACCGCCGCGACATGATGGAGGTGGTCCGGCGCGAGGCGGCCGATGCGGTCTCGATCAAGCTGATGAAGGCCGGCGGCCTGTTCGAGGCGCAGGCGATCATGGCGATCGCCGACATTGCCGGCCTGCCCGGCTATGGCGGCACGCTATGGGAGGGCGGCATTGGTCTTGCCGCCGGCACGCAGCTGATCGCTGCGACACCGGGCATCTCGCTCGGCTGCGAGTTCTACATGCCGCATCATGTTTTGACCGAGGACGTGCTGGAAGAGCGCGTCGCCAACCGCGCAGGTCACGTCGTCGTGCCCGACGGCCCCGGCCTCGGCATTCGCGTCAGCGAAGCCTCGATCCGCGCCAATGCGCGGGTGCTGGCGGAGGCGTAATTCCGTCATTCAGGGGCGCGCACAGCGCGCCTGGAATGCCGACCGCGTATGCGGCCCCGATCCTTCCCCTCGGGGAATCGGTATCGTATGGTCCGACCAAACGCGCCCGACCCATCGGGCATTCTGGAAACGCATATGTCCGATCCCACCTGGTCGCTGCACTCCCGCCTGAAAGAGGACACCATCGACATCGGCGATTTGCCGCTGTCGAAGGTGCTGGTCATCAAGGACGCGCATTATCCCTGGCTGCTGCTGGTGCCGCGACGCGCCGACGCCGTCGAGATCATCGACCTCGACGAGGTCGAGCAGGCACAATTGATGACCGAGATCTCCCGCGTCTCGCGCGCGCTGAAGGAGATCACCCAATGCGACAAGCTCAATATCGCCGCGCTCGGCAATTTGGTGCCGCAGCTCCATGTCCACATCATCGCGCGCCGCACCAGCGACGCCGCCTGGCCGCGGCCGGTGTGGGGTGTGATGAAGCCCTTGGCGCACGACGCTACTGAAGTACAGAATTTCATCAGCGCGCTTCGCCGAAAAATCTGGTTGGGTTGAAAGAACAAGAAATGTCAGCATTCGACTCGTTTCCGCTGGGGCAACCGGCCTTCGTCACCAACATCCTCGATCGCGCCGCGCATCTGCGGCGCGATGACGAAAAACTGTTCGCGATGGAGCAGAAGTCGTCGTCGCGCGCCTATGTCGTCTACCGCGACTCGCTGCTGGTGAAGCGCGACGGCGACAAGACGCGCGCGCTGCTTTCGATCGACGAGGCGCTGAAATGCGGCGCCAATCCCGGCACGATCTTTTTGGGCCTGCGCGACGGCGCAGCGATCTTCGGCATGGGCTTTGCGCAGGCTGCCGCCGAAAAGCTGATCGGCCGCGAGGACTTTACCGTCACCGAGCTGCGCGGCATGGCGATGCAGGGCGCAATCCCGCCCGACGAGCTGTCGGCGATCGCGATGGCGAAGTCGATGGTCGGCTGGCATCAGCGCCACGGCTATTGCGCCAATTGCGGCACCCGCAGCGCGATGAAGGAAGGCGGCTGGAAGCGCGAGTGCCCGGCTTGCAAGGCCGAGCACTTTCCGCGCACCGATCCGGTCGTGATCATGCACGTGGCATCCGGCGAAAAGTGCCTGCTCGGCCGCCAGAAGCAGTTTCCGCCAGGCATGTATTCCTGTCTCGCCGGTTTCGTCGAGGCCGCCGAGACCATCGAGGACGCGGTGCGCCGCGAGATCCTCGAAGAATCAGGCATTCGCTGCACCGACGTGCAGTATTACATGACGCAGCCCTGGCCCTACCCGTCGTCGCTGATGATCGGTTGCAGTGCGCGAGCCTTGAACGAGGACGTCGTCGTCGATCATTCCGAGCTCGAGGATGCACGCTGGTTCACGCGCGATGAGGCGGCCCTGATGCTGACGCGGACGCATCCCGACGGGCTCGCCGGCCCGCACCCCTTCGCGATCGCGCATCATCTGCTCGGCCGCTGGGTACACGACAAAAGCTGATCAGCGATGGCGCTATCCGTGATCGCGCCGCGCATCCTCTGCATCGGCATTCCCGTGCGCGACCTCACCTTCCGGGTCGAGTCCGTGCCGGAACGTGGCAGCAAGGCCAACGCCACGTATCTTGCCGAGATCTGCGGCGGCAACGCGCTCAATGCCGCGATCGCCATGGCACGGCTCGGTGGCCGCGTCGCCTTTGCCGGACCGATGGGCGATGCGCGGGAGACCTCGAGCGGCTTCATCCTCGAGCGGATGGCGGCCGAGGGCATCGACATCGGGCACATCGTGCGCATGCCGGATGCGGCCACGCCCGTCTCTGCGATCATCATCGACGCGACCGGTGAGCGAACGCTGACGATCTATCGCGATCCCACGCTGTGGACCGCAAAACTGTCAGATGCAGACGAGCTCCTCGCCGATTGTCAGGCTGTCCTCGTCGAAAGCCGCTGCGGCGCCTTCTGCATCGATCTCTGCGCCGAGGCGCGCCGGCGCGGCATTCCCGTCATTGTCGGCGTCGATCGCGCGATGGCGCTGACCGACGGCCTGCTCACGGCCGCCTCGCATCTGCTGTTTTCCAGCGAGCAGGTCCAGGAGACCGCCGGCGTCGCTGACGACGGCGAGGCCTTGAAGCGGCTGGCCGGGCTGACGCCCGCCTTCCTCGCCGCCACCCGCGGCCCAAATGGCACGATCTGGCTGAACGAGGCGGGCACGCTGGAGGAGACGCCGGCCTTTCCGGTTGAGGCCGTCGATACACTCGGGGCCGGCGACGTCTTCCATGGCGCCTTCACGCTTCGGCTCACCGAGGGCGGCGGCCTGCGGGACGCGCTGCGATTCGCCGCGGCGGCCGCAGCGCTGAAATGCACGCGCCATGGCGGCGGCCTCGCCGCCCCGCAACGCATTGAAGTTGAAGAGCTTTTATAAGGCGGGCTTTAGAGCCATTCTGCAGCGACGCCAAGAATATAGGCTTGCGATAGAAGATTTTTCTCTATATGACGGAAACCAACCCTCATATTGGAACAAAGTTCTTCAAATGACCGACCTCGCTGTCCCGCTCCCCGAGACCAGCCGCCGCCTCGACGCCATCGATCGCAAGATCCTGATGGTACTCCAGGACGATGCCTCCCTGTCCGTCGCCGAAATCGGCGACCGCGTCGGACTGTCCTCGACCCCCTGCTGGAAGCGCATCCAGCGCCTGGAGGCCGACGGCGTGATCCTGAAGCGGGTGGCGCTGGTCGATCAGAACAAGATCGGGCTCGGCATCTCCGTGTTCGTGTCGGTGGAGAGCTCCGACCATTCCGACGCCTGGCTGAAGAAATTCGCCGAAGCGGTCAGCGCCATGCCGGAGGTGATGGAGTTCTATCGCATGGCGGGCGACGTCGATTACATGCTGCGCGTCGTGGTCGCGGACATGCAGGCCTATGACATCTTCTACAAGAAGCTGATCAGCGCTGTGCCGCTGAAGAACGTCACCTCGCGCTTCGCGATGGAGAAGATCAAGTCGGTCACGGCGCTGCCGATCCCGGCCGTGGTCGCGGCATAGGGTTTGCTCTCACCACACGGAAGTCGTCATCGCCCGGCTTGACCGGGCGATCCAGTATTCCAGAGACGGCGACGAAATACGGAGAAGCCGCGGCGTACTGGATGCCCCGGTCAAGCCGTGGCATGACAGCAGAGATCGTGGTGCGAGCGCGCGCCTCATCTCAGATCTTCTGATTGTACTCGCCAACTTCGGGATGCGTACGCAGCACGCTGTTCACCATCTCGAACATGTCGTGCATGCGTTGCTCGGAGACCGGGCTCTCGACCACGACCACGAGCTCAGGCTTGTTCGATGACGCGCGCACCAGGCCCCAGCTGCCGTCCTCGACCGTGACGCGCACGCCGTTGACGGTGACGAGATCGCGGATCGGCTGTCCGCCGATCTTGGCGCCCTTGGCCTGCAAGCCTTCAAAATGCTTCACGACCTGGTCGATGACGCCGTATTTCGTCTCGTCGGCGCAATGCGGCGACATGGTCGGCGACGACCACGTCTTCGGCAGCGCGTTCTTCAGATCGGCCATCGACTTGCCGGGCGCGCGGTCGAGCATGTCGCAGATCGCGATCGCGGAGACCAGGCCATCGTCATAGCCGCGTCCATACGGCTTGTTGAAGAAGAAGTGGCCGGACTTCTCGAAGCCCGCGAGCGCGCCCGTCTCATGGGTGCGGCGCTTCATGTAGGAATGGCCGGTCTTCCAATAGGTGGTCCTGGCGCCCTGCTTCTGCAGCACCGGATCGGTGATGAAGAGGCCGGTCGACTTCACGTCGACGATGAACTGCGCGTCCTTGTGGATCGCCGACATGTCGCGCGCCAGCATCACGCCGACCTTGTCGGCAAAGATCTCCTCGCCGGTGTTGTCGACGACGCCGCAGCGGTCGCCGTCGCCGTCGAAGCCGAGGCCGACATCGGCCTTGTGAAGCAGCACCGCATCGCGGATCGCGTGCAGCATCTCCATGTCTTCCGGATTCGGATTGTATTTCGGGAAGGTGTGGTCGAGCTCGGTGTCGAGCGGAATCACCTCGCAACCGATGGCTTCCAGCACCTGCGGCGCGAACGCGCCGGCGGTGCCGTTGCCGCAGGCCGCGACGACCTTGAGCTTGCGCTTGAGCTTCGGACGGTTGGTGAGGTCGGCGATGTAGCGCGCCGGATAATTCTCGTGGAACTGGTAGGAGCCACCGGCCTTGTTCTTGAAATCGGCGTTGAGCACGATCTCCTTCAGCCGCGTCATCTCATCGGGGCCGAAGGTCAGCGGACGGTTGGCGCCCATCTTCACGCCGGTCCAGCCATTGTCGTTGTGCGAGGCGGTGACCATGGCGCAGCAGGGCACGTCGAGATCGAACTGCGCGAAATAGGCCATCGGCGTCACCGCAAGGCCAATGTCGTGCACCTTGCAGCCCGCCGCCATCAGGCCGGAGATCAGCGCGTATTTGATCGAGGCCGAATAGCCACGGAAATCGTGCCCGGTGACGATCTCCTGGCTGACGCCGAGTTCCGCGATCAGCGCGCCCAGCCCCATCCCGAGCGCCTGCACGCCCATGAGGTTGATTTCCTTCTGAAACAACCAGCGCGCGTCATATTCGCGGAAACCCGTGGCCTTCACCATCGGCTCGGATTCGAAGGCATAGGTGTTGGGCAACAAGACGGATTTCGGCTTGGGAAACATTGAGACGGTCTCGTGAAAATGACAGGAATTGATGCAGCCTTAGCGAATGCCAAGCCGCAGCGGAAGGCGGGATTGGCGCCTTATGGATGATAATTGCGGCAGTTTGGTAACGGAAAAACGCGGCCTGGCGCGAGAACTTCCGCCTGGGTCGTCCCAAGAAATTCGTGCGAATGGTAGTTCGTCAGCGCGATAAGGCGCTTTTACTGCTCCAGCACCATCTGGCCGTTGGCGTATTCGAAGCGCTTCAGGCGGGACAGGAAGGAGAGGCCGAGCAGGTTCTCGGACAACGCCTCGTCCGGCAGCACCATGGCATCGACGTCGCGCACGATGAGACCACCGACGTCCAGCATGGCGATGCGGGTGCGCGCGGCCTTGATGGTGCCGTTGGCGGTGGTGACGGTGGCGTTGTAGTCGCTGCGCGAGGGACGCAGGCCGAAGCGGGCGGCCGAGGTTTCGTTCAGCGCCACCACGGAGGCGCCGGTGTCGACCATGAAGCCGATGCGCTGGCCGTCGATGCGGCCTTCGGTCTGGAAGTGGCCACGGCCATCGCGGGGAATGTTGAGGCTGCGGCCGCCGGCCGGCGCCGTGGTCGCAAGCGCGACCGTCGTCTGCGGTGCTGACGTGGCGGACGCGGAGCTCACCTTGTCCGCCATCTGTGCCATGAAAGTGCCGAGGCCGATCATGACGGCCGCGATGATCATAATGTTACGCATCACACCACTTCCGAGCCGAAAGCGCGATTTCACCACGCGGCACGCCCGTCCGCGAGCGCCGCCACGGCAGAGCCTGTGTCATTTTGACGAAAAGGATGAGCGTACGGTTAATGGCCGCGTGTGATTTCTCACGTCCCGCGCGGCTTGACCCGCCGGGTGGGCGGCGCGCTTGCCGGATCTTCGGGCCAGGGATGGCGGGGATAGCGGCCGCGCATATCGGAGCGGACCGCGGCGTAACTGCCGCGCCAGAAGCCGGGGAGATCGCGCGTCACCTGCACCGGCCGCTGCGCCGGCGACAGCAATTCCAGCACCAGCGGCACCTTGCCGGCGGCAATCGACGGATGGGTGTTGAGGCCGAACAATTCCTGGAGCCGCACGGCGATGGTCGGCCCCTGCTCGGCCTCGTAGTCGATCGCGAGCACGCTTCCCGTGGGCGCCTCGAAATGCGTCGGCGCCTCGCGGTCGAGCCGCGCGCGCATCTCCCACGGCAACAGCGCCATCAGCGCATCGGAGAAATCACCGGCGGAAATGTCCTTCAGTGCGATCTTGTCGTAGAGCGCCGGCACCAGCCAGTCGTCGCGCCGCGCGATCAAACCGTCGTCGGAGAGATCGGGCCAACTATCGCCCTCGGCTTTGCGCAAGAACATGACGCGGTCGCGCCATTGTTTGGCGGCCTTCGACCAGGGCAGCCGGTCGAGGCCGGCGGCGATCAGCCCATCCGCAAAAATGCGCGCGGTCTCTTCCGAGGGCGACACGGCAAGCGTGGCCTCGGACAGCGTGATCGCATGCAGCACGCGCTTGCGCCGCGCACGCAGAGCCATCGCGCCGCGATCGAAGGAGGTCTCGTCGGCGGTGTCGATATGCTCGGCGAAATGCCGCTCGATGTCGTCCTCGGCGATTTGCGCGGCGAGCAGGATGCGGCCGCTGGCGGCCGTTCCTGTCATCTCGCCGATCGCGATATAGGGCGCGCGGGCAAGCGAAGAGGTCTGCTCCACCGCAGCCCCGCGGCCATTGGCGAGCACGAAACTGCCGTTGCCGCGGTTGCGCGCGACGCGATCCGGGAAGGCATAGGCGAGCATCAAGCCGGTCGAGAGACCCTCCTGCTGTCCCGCCTTCTCGGACGCCGCCACCTGCGAGGCCCAGCGCCGCGCCAGGTCGCGCGCGCTCGCCGCCCGCGGCGAACGGTCGCGGCGGAACTGGTCGCGCCGGTGCTCGAGATCGGCGCCGTCGCCGCCGAGCCCGCGCTCGGTGAGGATGGCCGCGATCTCGGCGGCTTCTTCGCCCGCGCCGGCGCGATGCGAATCCACGATCATGCGCGCCAGCCGCGGCGGCAGCGCCAGCGCACGCAGGCTCTTGCCTTCGGCGGTGATCCTACCATCACCATCGAGCGCGTTGAGCTCGGAGAGCAGGCTTTTTGCTTCCTTCCACGCAGGCTGCGGCGGCGGATCGAGGAACGACAACGCGGCAGGGTCAGCGACGCCCCATTGCGCGAGATCGAGCACCAGCGAGGACAGATCGGCACTCAACATTTCCGGCTGGGTGTAGGGTGCGAGCGACGCCGTCTGCGGCTCGTCCCAGAGCCGGTAGCAGACGCCCGGCTCGGTGCGGCCGGCACGGCCGCGGCGCTGGTCGACTGCGGCACGCGCAGCGCGCACGGTCTCGAGCCGGGTCAGGCCGATGTCGGGCTCGTAGCGCGGTACACGGGCGAGACCGGAATCGACGACGATGCGCACGCCTTCGATCGTGAGCGACGTCTCGGCGATCGAGGTCGCGAGCACCACCTTGCGCGTGCCCTTCGGCGCCGGCGCGATGGCGCGGTCCTGCACGGCGGCATCGAGCGCGCCGAACAGCGGCACGATCTCGATGCTGGCATCCTGCACGCGCTCACTGAGGAAATTCTGGGTGCGGCGGATTTCGGCGGCCCCCGGCAGGAAGGCGAGCACCGAACCGCCGTCGGCACGCAGGGCCGACGCGATCGCGTCCGCCATCTGCCGCTCGATCGGCGCATCCGCCTTGCGGCCGAGATAGCGGGTCTCGACAGGAAACGCGCGGCCCTCGCTCTCGACGACGGGCGCATCGCCAAGCAGCCTTGCGACGCGGGCGCCGTCGAGCGTGGCCGACATCACCAGGATACGCAGATCCTCGCGCAAGCCCTGCTGCGCATCGCGCGCCAGCGCAAGCCCCATGTCGGCGTCGAGCGAGCGTTCGTGGAATTCGTCGAACAGGACGGCGGCAACGCCCGAGAGTTCGGGATCGTCGAGGATCTGGCGGGTGAAGATGCCCTCCGTCACGACCTCGATGCGTGTAGCCCGCGATATCTTCGAGCCGAAACGGACGCGATAGCCCACCGTTTCGCCGGCGCGCTCGCCGAGCGACTTGGCCATGCGGTCGGCGCTGGCGCGGGCCGCAATGCGCCGCGGCTCCAGCACGATGATCTTTTTGCCCTTGGCCCAGGGCGCATCGAGCAGCGCCAGCGGCACCCGCGTGGTCTTGCCGGCGCCGGGCGGGGCCACCAGCACGGCCGCATTGTGCGCCTCCAGCGTGCGCGAGAGGTCGTCGAGCACGGCATCGATCGGGAGGGGCGTGTCGAAGTTGCGGGGCAAAAAAGGTCTATCCGTTCGTCATGCCCGGGCAAAAGCGCGAAGCGCGTCTTCGTCCCGGGCATCCACGTTCTTTCACCTGGCAGTGAACAAGACGTGGATGGCCGGGACAAGCCCGGCCATGACGCTTTTGGTCGACAATAATGTGTAGCTATCAGCCCTGAACCGACGGCCGGCCGACGCTCTCGTAGGTAAAGCCAGCCGCACGCATGTCTTCGGGGCTGAAGATGTTGCGGAGGTCGACGACGACGGGCTGCGCCATGACGCTCTTCAGCCGATCAAGATCGAGACCACGGAATTGCACCCATTCGGTAACGACGACCAGCGCGTCGGCACCTTGCGCACAGGAATAGGCATCCTCGCTATAGGCGATGCTGGGCAGCTCACTCTTGGCCTGCTCCATGCCGACAGGATCGAACGCCTTCACCTTCGCGCCCATGTCGAGGAGACCGGTGACCAGCGGAATCGACGGCGCATCGCGCATGTCATCGGTATCGGGCTTGAAGGTGAGGCCAAGCACGGCAATGGTCTTGCCGCGCAAGGAACCGCCGAGCGCCTGGCTTACTTTCCGCGCCATCGCGCGCTTGCGGTTCTCGTTGACCGCCAGCACGGATTCGACGATGCGCAAGCTCACGTCGTAATCCTGCGCGATCTTGATCAGCGCCTTGGTGTCCTTCGGGAAGCAGGAGCCGCCGAAGCCCGGGCCGGCGTGCAGGAATTTTGTGCCGATACGGTTGTCCAGGCCAATGCCGCGCGCGACTTCCTGCACGTTGGCGCCGACCTTTTCCGAGAGGTCGGCGATCTCGTTGATGAAAGTGATCTTGGTCGCGAGGAACGCGTTCGCGGCGTATTTGATCATCTCCGCAGTACGACGTTCCGTGAACATCAGCGGCGCCTGGTTCAGCGACAGCGGACGATAGATGTCGCCCATCACCTTGCGGCCGCGCTCGTCGGACGTGCCGACGACGACGCGATCGGGGAATTTGAAGTCGCGGATCGCAGCGCCCTCGCGCAGGAACTCCGGATTGGAGGCGACGACGACGTCGGCCTTGGGATTGGCGTCGCGGATGATGCGCTCGACCTCGTCGCCGGTGCCGACCGGAACCGTCGACTTCGTCACCACGACGGTGAAGCCGGACAGCGACTGCGCGATCTCTTTCGCGGCAGCGTAGACGTAGGAGAGATCGGCATGGCCGTCGCCGCGACGCGAGGGTGTGCCGACCGCGATGAACACGGCATCGGCGTCGGCGACCGGCTTCGACAGGTCGGTGGTGAAGTCGAGGCGTTTGGCCTTGACGTTGGTCGCGACCAGCTCGTCGAGGCCGGGCTCGTAGATCGGAATCTCGCCGCGATGAAGCGCCGCGATCTTCTTCTCGTCCTTGTCGACGCAAATGACGTCGTGACCGAAATCCGCAAAGCAGGCTCCGGACACCAGTCCCACATAACCCGTGCCGATCATCGCGATTCGCATGAAAATCCCTGTTTTGGTTTGGTTAACGAAACCCCAACTCGGGGCGGTTTAGCATTTTCCCGTAGGGAAGGAAGAGCCTGCGCTCCAAAACCGGCACGCGATTTGTACCGGTAAAGAAGTCGGAAACCACAAAGCCCCACACTGCCCCACGCCCACACAGGACCGGGCGGAACACGCCTCGAAACGGGACACCATGGCATCATCAGGCACAATTGCCGCGAGCGAGGGCACCAGGGGCCCGGCTGCTGCGCGTGTCGATTGGGTCGACTATGCCAAGGGCATCTGCATCGTCATGGTCGTGATGATGCATTCGGTGCTGGGGGTCGAACTCGCCGCCGGCGAGACCGGTTTCATGCATGTCCTGGTGGCCTTTGCGAAGCCGTTCCGGATGCCGGACTTCTTCCTGATTTCGGGCCTGTTCCTGCCGCTGGTGATCGATCGGGACTGGCGAACCTATCTCGACCGCAAGGTGGTGCATTTCGCTTATTTCTATGTCGTCTGGGTGACAATCCAGTTCGGCTTCAAGGCGCCTGCTTTCGCGGCCGAAACCAGCTGGCGCGACGCTGGCCTGCTCTATCTCGAATCCTTCATCGAGCCGTTCGGCACGCTCTGGTTCATCTACCTGCTGCCGATTTTCTTCATCGTCACAAAACTGACACGACGAATCCCCGCACCCGCGATCTGGCTTGTGGCGGCCGCGCTGGAGACGGCACACATCACAACCGGCTGGACTGCGATCGACGAGTTCTGTGCGCGCTTCGTCTATTTCTACTCGGGCTATCTGTGCGCGCCTTACGTGTTCGCGCTGTCGGATCGCGCGCGCAGCCATCCCGCGATCGCGCTCGCGGCCCTCGCGATCTGGGCGCTGGTCAATGCCGGCCTCGTCGCGTTCGGCGCCAGCGAATGGACGATCGTGTCGCTCGCGCTCGGCTTCGCCGGCGCATGTGCCATCATCACGATCGGCACGCTGCTTGCGCGCGCGCATTGGTGCAGCTTCTTGCGCTTCTGCGGTGAGCATTCGATCGTGATCTATCTCGCCTTCTTCCTGCCGATGGCCGCGACGCGCACGCTGCTATTGCACACCGGGATCATCCCCGACATCGGCACGGTGTCGCTGATCGTCACTATCGTCGGCGTGCTGGGATCGCTCGCGATCTGGCGGGCCGCGCTGAGGCTGCACGCCGACTTCCTGTTCGAGCGGCCCGATGCATTCTGGATCGCGCCGAAGAAGGCTCCAGCCGTGTTGCAGACGGCGGAGTAGCGCCCATTCTCGCCGCGGCGTACTGGATTCCCCGCTTTCGCGGGGAATGACAGCGGGGGATAGCCGCACGACCAGGCCAAAAATCCCCGTTCCAAGGCTGTCTTTTGCCGCAAAAATTCATACATTGCGGCCATGCCAAAAACCTCCCCGAAGACCTCCGCCAAAGCCGAAACCAAATCCGCCGCTGCGACAGCTGTTGCCAAACCGGTCGCGGCGAAAGCGGCCGGCAAGGGGGACCACATCTTCCTGGTCGACGGTTCCGGCTACATCTTCCGCGCCTATCACGCGCTGCCGCCGCTGAACCGCAAGTCCGACGGCTTGCAGGTCAATGCCGTGCTCGGCTTCTGCAACATGCTGTGGAAGCTGTTGCGCGACATGCCCGCCGACAACCGGCCGACGCATCTGGCCATCGTGTTCGACAAGTCCGAGGTCACGTTCCGCAACAAGATCTACCCCGAGTACAAGGCGCACCGGCCGCCTGCGCCGGACGATCTGATCCCGCAATTCGCGCTGATCCGCGAGGCCGTGCGCGCCTTCGACCTGCCCTGCCTGGAACAGGGCGGCTTCGAGGCCGACGATCTGATTGCGACCTATGCGCGGCAGGCCAGCGAGCGCGGCGCCACCACGACCATCGTGTCCTCGGACAAGGATCTGATGCAGCTCGTGAACGACAAGATCACGATGTACGACACCATGAAGGATCGCCGCATCGGCATTCCCGAGGTGATCGAGAAGTTCGGCGTGCCGCCGGAGAAGGTGGTCGAGGTGCAGGCGCTCGCGGGCGACTCCACCGACAACGTGCCTGGTGTGCCCGGCATCGGCATCAAGACCGCGGCGCAGCTGATCGTCGAATATGGCGATCTCGAGCAGCTGTTGTTCCGCGCCACCGAGATCAAGCAACCCAAGCGCCGCGAAGCGCTGATCGAGAATGCGGAGAAGGCGCGGATCTCGCGACAACTCGTGCTGCTCGACGACAAGGTCGAGCTCGAGGTGCCGCTGGACGACCTCGCCGTCCACGAGCCGGATGCGCGAAAACTGATCGCGTTCCTGAAGGCGATGGAATTCTCCACGCTGACGCGCCGCGTCGCCGACTACTCGCAGATCGATCCAGCCAATGTCGATGCTGACGTGAGCAACAGCAGCGGCGCGAGAGGTGGCGACGGCGCGAAGGCAACATCGACCGAAACATCCGGCGATCTCTTCGCCGCTCCTGCGGCCGTCGCCAAGGGCGGCGACAAGGGTGACAAATCCGCAAGCCTGAAGGGCGCGCCGATCTCGCTCGCGGCCGCGCGCGAGGAGGCGCTGCGCAAGCTGCCGGTCGACCGGGCCAAATACCAGACCATCAAGACGCTCGCCGAGCTGAACGGCTTCATTGCGCGCATCCACGATGCCGGTCATGTCGCGATCGAGATCAAGGCCAACTCCATCGATCCGATGCAGGCCGATCTCTGCGGCATCGCACTGGCGCTGGCACCGAACGAGGCCTGCTATGTGCCGCTGGCGCACAAGCAATCGGGTGGCGGTGCGGGCCTGTTCGACGCGGGCCTTGCGCCGGATCAGGTCAAGCACACTGAGGCGATCGAAGCGCTGCGGCCGGTGCTGGAATCTGCGGGCGTGCTCAAGATCGGCTTCGACGTCAAATTCGCTGCCGTGATGCTGGCGCAGCACGGCATTACCTTGCGCAACGCCGACGACGCAAAATTGATCTCCTACGTGCTCGACGCCGGCCGCGGCTCGCACGAGCTGGACTCGCTGTCCGAGCGCTGGTTCGGCCACGCCATGCTGAAGGAGAGCGAGCTGCTCGGCAGCGGCAAGGGCAAGATCACCTTCGACCAGGTGCCGATCGACAAGGCCGCGCCGTTGTCGGCCGAAGGCGCCGACATGGCCTTGCGCGTCTGGCGCGTCCTGAAGCCGCGCCTCATCGCAGAACACATGACCGCCGTCTACGAGACGCTGGAGCGGCCGCTGGTCTCCGTGCTCGCGCGCATGGAGCGGCGCGGCATCTCGATCGACCGCCAGGTGCTGTCCCGTCTCTCCGGCGACTTCGCCCAGACCGCTGCGCGGGTCGAGGCCGAGATCCAGGAGATCGCGGGCGAGCCGGTCAATGTCGGCAGCCCCAAGCAGATCGGCGACATCCTGTTCGGCAAGATGGGACTATCAGGCGGCACCAAGACCAAGACCGGCGCGTGGTCGACCACCGCGCAGGTGCTCGATGAACTCGCCGAGCAGGGCCACGATTTTCCGCGGAAGATTCTGGAGTGGCGCCAGGTCTCGAAGTTGAAATCGACCTACACCGACGCGCTGCCAACCTACGTCAATCCCCAGACCCATCGCGTGCACACGACCTACGCGCTGGCCGCGACCACCACGGGCCGGCTGTCGTCGAACGAGCCGAACTTGCAGAACATCCCGGTCCGCACCGAGGACGGCCGCAAGATTCGCCGCGCCTTCATCGCGACGCCGGGGCACAAGCTGGTCTCGGCCGACTATTCGCAGATCGAGCTGCGGTTGCTGGCGGAGATCGCCGACATTCCCGTGCTGAAGCAGGCGTTCCGCGACGGCCTCGACATTCACGCTATGACCGCATCGGAAATGTTCGGCGTGCCGATCAAGGGCATGCCGAGCGAGATCCGCCGCCGCGCCAAGGCAATCAATTTCGGCATCATCTACGGCATCTCGGCGTTCGGCCTCGCCAACCAACTCGGCATCGCCCGAGAAGAAGCGTCGGCCTACATCAAGAAGTACTTTGAGCGCTTCCCCGGCATCCGCGCCTATATGGACGAGACGCGCGATTTCTGCCGGAGCCACGGCTACGTCACCACGCTGTTCGGTCGCAAGTGCCACTATCCCGACATCAAGGCCTCGAACGCCTCGGTGCGCGCCTTCAACGAGCGCGCCGCGATCAACGCGCGCCTTCAGGGCACCGCCGCCGACATCATCCGCCGCGCCATGACGCGGGTGGAGGATGCGCTGGCCGAGAAAAAACTCTCGGCGCAGATGCTGCTCCAGGTGCATGACGAATTGATCTTCGAGGTACCGGACGCCGAGGTCGCGGCGACGCTCCCCGTCGTGCAGCACGTCATGCAGGACGCGCCGTTCCCGGCCGTGCTGCTGTCGGTGCCGCTGCATGTCGACGCGCGCGCGGCCACGAACTGGGACGAGGCACACTGAGGCGGGCCTTCTGCGAACGCGTGCGATCATTGCGGAATGAGCTCCTATCCACTCGTCATTGCGAGCGAAGCGAAGCAATCCAGTGTGCCTCCGCGGCAAGATTCTGGATTGTTTCGCTTCGCTCGCAATGACGGAGAGGAGGCACTGTCCGGGGCCCCGTAAGAACGGGGCGAGGGAGTGCACTGAGCTCGCGGCGCGAACTCAATTGTCCTCCGTGCAATTGCACGATGGCCCCACGAGGCCGCGCATATTAGAACCGGCGCATCCCCTGCATCGGTTCACTCATGCCCCACACCTCCGCCTTGCTCGGCTTCGGTCTCGTCTGCCTCGGTCTCGTGCTCACGCCCGGGCCGAACATGATCTACCTGATCTCGCGCTCGATCACGCAGGGGCCGGCGGCCGGTATCGTCTCGCTCGGCGGCGTAGCGCTGGGTTTCGTGTTCTACATGTTGTGCGCGGCGTTCGGCATCACGGCGCTGCTGCTGGCGATTCCCTTTGCTTATGACGCGCTGCGCTTTGCCGGCGCCGGATACATGCTGTGGCTCGCCTGGCAGGCCGTGAAACCGGGCGGGCGCTCGCCGTTCCAGGTGAAGCAGCTCACAATCGACAGCCCGCGCA
The DNA here is from genome assembly GCF_036924495.1 of Bradyrhizobium sp. AZCC 2230. Lineage (NCBI taxonomy): Bacteria > Pseudomonadati > Pseudomonadota > Alphaproteobacteria > Hyphomicrobiales > Nitrobacteraceae > Bradyrhizobium > Bradyrhizobium sp. AZCC 2230. The sequence goes on from NZ_JAZHRS010000001.1 coordinate 5,696,702, forward strand.
AGTTATTTGCGATGGGGCTCGTCACCAATCTGCTCAATCCGAAGATCGCGATGCTGTACCTGGCGCTGCTGCCGCAGTTCATCGATCCCACGGCCGGCAGCGTGCTGACGCAGTCGGTGGTGCTGGGCGCGATCCAGATCGCGCTCAGCGTCAGCGTCAATGCGATCATCGCGCTCGCGGCCGGATCGATTGCGCTGTTCCTGGCGAGCCGGCCGAGCTGGATGCTGGTGCAGCGCTGGCTGATGGGCACGGTGCTCGCCGGGCTTGCGGTCAGGATGGCGGTCGAGGCGCGGAAGGTGTGATGCAGGCTGTCATGCCCCGGCTTGACCGGGGCATCCAGTACGCCGCGGCCTCTCGGCTCAATCACCGCTGTCTCTGGAATACTCAAATCAATCCAGCTTTGCCTCCATCCCCCGCTTCACCGCCGGGCGGGCCATCAAGGCGTCGTACCAGCGCTTGACGTTGGGGAAGTCGGCGAGCTCGACCTTGTGGCGCGGATGCCGCCAGGCCCAGCCCAGAATGGCGAAATCGGCGACCGAGAGATCGCCGGCGACGAAATCGCGGCCGTCGAGGCGACGGTCCAGCACGCCGTAGAGCCGGCGCGTCTCGGCCATGTAGCGCTTCAACCCGTAGGCGCGGTCCTGCTCGTTCTCGAGCGCGATGAAATGGTGCACCTGGCCCGGCATCGGCCCGAAGCCGCCCATCTGCCACATCAGCCATTCGTAGACGGGGATGCGGCCCGTGAGCGATTTCGGCAGGAATTTACCGGTCTTTTCGCCGAGATAGAGCAGGATCGCGCCGGACTCGAAGATGCTGACAGGCTTGCCGTCCGGCCCTTCGGGGTCGAGGATCGCGGGGATCTTGTTGTTCGGGGAGAGCTTGAGGAACTCCGGCGCCATCTGCTCGCCTTTGCTGATATTCACCGGGATCACCTTGTAGGGCAGCCCCATTTCCTCCAGCGCGACCGAGATTTTGCGGCCGTTCGGCGTGTTCCAGGTGTGCAGCTCGATGGTCATTTGCCTGTTTCCTTGCCCAGTTTCTTGCCCAGTTTCTTACCCAGTTTCTTGCCCGAGGTCTCCGGCATCCACCTACTCCAGAAGGTTGCACCCCCACAACCGGCGGACCGGGATGGCCGATCCCTGTTGACGGGGGACGCCCCCTCTGGAATGTGACTGCCGTCGCGGATAAATTCCGCCACCTTCAAGAACGCCCCCCGAGGGACCGCCGTGTCGAAATCAGCCTCCCGCGCCCGCCTGTTCGAAATCATCCGCCGCCGCTCCTTCGGCCGCGGCGAGGTGACGCTCGCATCGGGCCGCAAGAGCGATTTCTATTTCAACCTCAAGCCGACCATGCTCGACCCCGAGGGCGCGACGCTGCTCGCCGAGCTGACCTATGAAACGCTGAAGGACGACCAGCTCGATTTCATCGGCGGGCTTGAGATGGGCGCGGTGCCGCTGGCCGGTGCGCTGGCGCAGATCTCCTGGATCAAGGGCCATCCGATCGCGGCCTTCTTCGTGCGCAAGAAGCCGAAGGAGCATGGCGCCAAGCTCGCGATCGAAGGCTTGCCGAAGGGCGAGACGCTCGATGGCAAGCGCGTCGTGATCGTCGAGGACGTCACCACCACCGGCGGCTCGGCGATGAAGGCCGTGGAATCCGTACGCGAGACCGGTGCCGAAGTCGTGCTGGTGCTGACCATGGTCGACCGCGAGGAAGGCGCCACCGACACATTTGGTGCGGCCGGCCTGCCGTTCCGCTCGCTGTACAAGGCGTCGGAATTTTTGAAAGCGTAACGGGCGCAAGACGCCCCCTCAACCCCTCATTTACCATCCGGCCCTATGGTGAATCATGTGCTGAGACCCGAGAGGTCCCGGCCGGTTCGGTAGCGTCGGGTGGAGTAAGCGTTGCGTACAGAGTTGTCCCATGCGCGCCGGCGGCGTCGCGCGATGCTTGTGGCCGCCACCCTTGCAGCACCGTTGCTTGCTGCCCCAGCCCCAGTTTCGGCCGAAGGCCTGTTCGACTTCTTCTTCGGCGGAGCCCAGCAACGCCCGCAGCGCGACGTGCCGCAGGCGAACTCCTTCATGGATCCCTTCGCCAGTCAGCAGAACCCCGCCGCCCAGCCGCAATATGTGCCCCCGACCCGCTCGGCGGCGGCCGGCGGCTCCGGCCCGGCTTTCTGCGTGCGCAGCTGCGACGGCAAATATTTTCCGCTGATGCGCGGCCTCGCCTCGCCGGCGCAGATGTGTCAGGCCTTCTGTCCTGCCAGCACGACAAAAGTCTTTTTCGGCTCCTCGATCGACGGCGCCTATAGCCAGACCGGCGAGCGCTACGCCGACAGCGAGAACGCATTCGCCTACCGCAAGGCGCTGCGCGCGGACTGCACCTGCAACGGCCGCGAGCCGGCCGGGCTCGCTCCGGTCGATTTGACGCTGGACTCGTCACTGAAAGCCGGTGACGTCATCGCCACCAGCGACGGCCTGGTCGCCTATACCGGCGTCCGCCTCGGCATGGAGCAGACCGCCGAGTTCACCCCGGTCGCTTCCTATCCCGGCCTCACCGCGCAGGTCCGCGCCCGGCTCGGCGAGATGAAGGTAGCCCCGGTGCGCGCCGAGACGGTGGCCGCTGATGCGCCGGCAGCCGAGATCGTGCGCGAGACGCTGCCGGATGTCACGGTGCCGAAGACACCGGCGAAGTCGGCTAAGCGGGCGGGATTGGATTAAGGCAATCTCTCGTGTCCCGGACGCGGCGCGGCACCGAGTGACGCGACGCAGAGCCGGGACCCAAAGTGAGATGGGCCCCGGTTCAGCAGCGCATCACTGACGTGCTGCGCTGCGCCCGGGGCACGAGACTGTCACCGCCCGATAATCACCCCGATCACATTCGGCGCCGCCAGATATTTCTCCTCGATCGCCGCGCGCGCGGCAGCGCGGTTTTCGGCCGTCAGCAAACCGCGCTTCTCGGCCAAGATCATCCAGCAAAAGCCCCACCAGTCGGTCAGCATGCCCGTCTCGCTGACGAGGTCGTAGCCCTGCTCGGCCGCGAAGATGCGCGCATGCGCTTCGTCCAGCGTGTCGAGGAAGTGATGATCTTCGGCTGCGAAAAGATCGTCGCTGATGTCGTCGATGGTGTAGCCCCAAATCGACTGGCACACCGCGTTAAACTCGCGGTCGAACTGGTCGTCGTCGACGGCACAGCGCCGCGCCGCCTGATGCAGCCGCGACAGCGACCGCGCGAAATCGGCGATCCGGGTGAGCGCAAATTGATCGAAGGCAATGGTGGACATGTAGCCCTCACGACGGCTGTCAGACCCTAGATATTGTGTCGGCAATGCGCCGAATCACAATGATATATCAAAGACTTGCTAAAGTGTTCTTAATTTGTTCCAGAGCGCGACAATACAAGGTCGAGAGTCTTCCCTCTTAGTAGAAGGGTTTGTTGGAGGACCGACACGTGAGACTGCAGGATACAATCCGAATGGCACTGGAGCTAGGCCGCCCGACAGGTTTCGTCACATTCGATCAGCTCAACGAGTTGTTGCCATCGACCACCACGACGCCCGAAGACATCGAAGCGGTCATGCTGGCGCTCAGCGACGAAGGAATAAATCTCGTCGAAAGTGATCCGCCATAAGTTTCGCGAGGACGGCGATGGGGTGGCAGTTTCGCTTCGCCACAACTGCTCAATTCGCCGCCGACATCAACCGATCCCCGCACGCACTCGCATAAAACTTGCCGCCGCATTGGCGCTTGATGGCGGCGCAGCGCGCGGCGGGAGTTGCATTTTGCGGGACGGTGAAGCCACAGCTGAGGCCGTCGGCGCTGCGCTTGCCGGCGGCGAAAGCGGCGCTCGAAGTGGCGATGCAGATGACAAGAAGCGCTGCGGCAGCGATTTCGATCAGCAGTCTCATGGCGCGTCTCCTCCACAGTGATGGCTGAATCTGTCGTCAATGTAGCACCAAATCGGCGTTCTCCCGTGCTGCCCCGGGTTCCCAAACCGGCCCGTTCCTTGCATAATTTTGCGCCAGCGCAGTGCACGGCCGCGCCAGGGATGGTTCCGGTGCAGGGGCAAGACGCGTAGGGTTCAGTGGTGTTCTCGCGACCAGGAAGTGACGGCCTTGCAAGATCAATCGTTCCAGTCAAATTTCCCTGCCCCCGGTCGGCCCATCGACGAACTCGCGTTGTCGGAGATCAAGGGCGCGATCCTGGCGAAGCTGCGCCTTGCCATCGGCAAGGATGCGGGCATGGCGACCAAGCACGACTGGTACCAGGCCGCGGCGCTGGCGTTGCGCGACCGCATCGTGCATCGCTGGCTCACGGCCGAGAAGCGCAGCTACGACGCAGGCCGCAAGCGCGTCTATTATCTCTCGCTCGAATTCCTGATCGGCCGTCTCTTCACCGATGCGCTCAACAATATGGGCCTCCTGAAGATCTTCGAGGTCGCGCTCGGCGATCTCGGCGTGTCGCTGCCTGAGCTGCGCAAATGCGAGCCGGATGCGGCGCTCGGCAATGGCGGCCTCGGCCGCCTCGCCGCCTGCTTCATGGAGAGCATGGCGACGCTGTCGATCCCCGCGATCGGCTACGGCATCCGGTACGATTACGGCCTGTTCCGCCAGATCATCAATCAAGGCTGGCAGCAGGAATATCCGGACGAATGGCTCGGCTTCGGCAACCCCTGGGAGTTGCAGCGGCCGGAAGTGATCTACGACATCAATTTCGGCGGCGGCGTCGAGCATGTCGACGACAAGGGCCGCGACCGCGCGATCTGGCATCCAGGCGAGACGGTACAGGCGATCGCCTATGACACACCGATCGTCGGCTGGCGCGGACAGCACGTCAATGCGCTGCGACTGTGGTCGGCGCGCTCGCCCGATCCGCTCAAGCTCGACGCCTTCAACAAGGGCGACTATGTCAGCGCCAGCGCCGAGCAGTCGCGCGCGGAAGCGATCTGCAAATTCCTCTATCCGAACGACGAGAGCCCGGCGGGCCGTGAGCTGCGGCTGCGCCAGGAATATTTCTTCGTTTCGGCCTCGCTGCAGGATCTGATCAAGCGGCACCTTGCCTCCGATGGCCAGCTGCGCAGCCTGTCATCCAAGGTCGCGGTGCAGCTCAACGACACCCATCCGAGTCTCGCCGTCACCGAGCTGATGCGCATCCTGGTCGACCTCCACAATTTCCGCTGGGACGAGGCCTGGAAGATCACGGTCGCGACGCTGTCCTACACCAATCACACGCTGCTGCCGGAAGCGCTGGAGACCTGGCCAGTCGAGCTGTTCGAGAAGCTGCTGCCGCGCCATCTCGAGATCATCTATCGCATCAACGTGCAGCATCTCGCGCTTGCCGAAGCACGCGCCCCCGGCGACATCGACTTCCGCGCCTCGGTCTCGCTGATCGACGAAAAGAGCGGTCGCCGCGTGCGCATGGGCCAGCTCGCCTTCGTCGGCTCGCACCGCATCAACGGCGTCTCGGCGATGCATTCGGATTTGATGCGCGAGACCGTGTTCCACGATCTCAACCATCTCTATCCCGGCCGCATCACCAACAAGACCAATGGCATCACCTTCCGCCGCTGGCTGATGCTGGCCAATCCGAGGCTGACCGACCTGCTACGTGAGACTTGCGGCGAAGCCGTGCTCGACGATCCGACGCAGCTCTCGCTGATCGAGGCGCGCGCCAGCGACGTCGAATTCCAGAAGAAATTCCGTGCCGTTAAGCTTCACAACAAGACCGCGTTGGCGCGCCTGATCGGCGAACGGCTCGGCATCAAGGTCGACCCGACCGCGTTGTTCGACGTGCAGATCAAGCGCATCCACGAATACAAGCGCCAGCTGCTCAACGTCATCGAGACGGTCGCGCTGTATCAGTCGATCAAGGATGATCCCAACGGCAATTGGGTGCCGCGGGTGAAGATCTTTGCGGGCAAGGCAGCCGCGAGCTACCGCTACGCAAAACTGATCATCAAGCTGATCAACGACGTCGCGGAGGTCGTCAACAACGATCCCGCCATCGGCGGCAAGCTGAAGGTCGTCTTCCTGCCCGACTACAATGTCAGCCTTGCCGAAGTGATCATTCCCGCGGCCGACCTGTCCGAGCAGATCTCGACCGCCGGCATGGAAGCCTCCGGCACCGGCAACATGAAGCTGGCGCTGAACGGCGCCATCACCATCGGCACGCTCGACGGCGCCAATATCGAGATCCGCGACCAGGTCGGCGTTGAGAACATCGCGATCTTCGGCATGGAGGCCGGCGACGTGATGATCAAGCGCAAGCAGGGGCTGGATGCCTCCGACGTGATCCGCAATTCGCCAAAGCTCCAGCGCGCCATCAATGCGATCGGCGCCGGCGAGTTCTCGCCCGGCGATCCCGGCCGCTTCGAATCCATCGCGCACGCACTGCGCTATCTCGACCATTACATGGTCAGCGCCGATTTCGATTCCTACTACGAAGCACAGCGTGCGGTCGACGCGCGCTGGCAGGTGGCGCCGGCCTGGACCCGCGCCTCCATCCTCAACGTCGCGCGTATGGCGTGGTTCTCGTCCGACCGCACCATCCGCGAATATGCCGAGGAGATCTGGAACGTGCCGGTCAATCCGATTGCCCCGCCGTTCCAGACGGCCGAGGATTTGCGCGACGCGGCGAGCTGATTTTTCCGCAACGTGAAATCGGCTACCCCCGAGGTAATTGCACAACCCGGCATCGGACGTGATATGACGTCCGTCATTGAAAGCCGGACATGACAATGCACGCCAAACTCCCGCACCCCTTCGACGACGCCACCCGCATCACCGCCGGTGACTCGAGCTGGCAGGGGCACACCAGTGACGATTATTGGGCCTTTGTCGGCCCGTTCGGCGGGGCCACGGCCGCGACCATTTTGCGTGCGCTGATCGAGCACCCGCAACGCGCCGGCGATCCGCTGGCGCTGACCGTCAATTACTGCGCGCCGATCGCCAAAGGCCCGTTCGATCTCGACGTGCGTCTGGTAAAGGGCAACCGCTCCAGCCAGCACTGGAGCGTCGAACTGTCGCAGGGCGGCGGCGAGGTCGCGACGCTTGCGACCGCCGTGTTCGCCGAGCGCCGGCCGTCCTGGGAGCACCGGGTAGCGCAATATCCGGATACCAAGCCGTTCGAACAAACGCTGCCGTTCCCAAGTATCAAGGCATCCTGGGCCAACCAGTATGAATTCCGCTTCGTCGAGGGCGAGATGCGGATTGGCCCACCGCAGCCAGAGCTCGCCAGCACTTACTCAAAGCTCTGGATCGGCGATCGCGAGCCGCGCAAGCTCGACATGCCGTCGCTGATGTCGATGTCGGATGCCTTCTTCGGCCGCATCTTCCACGCGCGCCGCGAGCTGGTGCCGTTCGGCACGGTGTCGCTGACAACGTATTTTCACACTGACAGCGAAGAGCTCGCGGCCGAAGACATCACGCGCGTGCTGGCGACGGCTGACTCGAAAATCATGCACAAGAGCTACGCCGACCAGAACGCCGAGCTGTGGTCGCCGAACGGACGGCTGCTCGCGACCACGACGCAGATTGCGTATTTCAAGGCCTGAGGTGTCGTCCCCGCGAACGCGGGGACCCATAACCACAGGGAGCAGTTTGGCGAAGATCCGTCGTGATCACTTCTTCACCGGTACTCGCACCGCATTCCCTTGATAGATCACGCGGTATGGGTCCCCGCATCCGCGGGGACGACACTGAGTGTGGGGTTTGCACTAGCGGCCACAAAACGAAAAGGGCGGCCTTTCGGCCGCCCTTTTGCATTTCAAGCAGAAGCGGAAATTACTCCGCCGCGAGCTTCACGTCCGGCGCAGCCGCGCGCACTTCGGCGTCGACCTGGGCTTCGAACTTGGCAAAGTTCTTCTGGAACATGCCGACCAGCGCGCGGGCGGTCTTGTCGAACTCGTCCTTGTCCTTCCAGGTATTGACCGGGTTGAGGATCTCGCTCGGCACGCCCGGCAGCGCGGTCGGGACCGCGAAGCCGAAATATTTGTCGGTGCGGAATTCGACATTGCGAAGCGATCCGTCGAGGGCTGCGGTCAGCAGCGCGCGCGTCACCTTGATCGGCATGCGCGAGCCCGTGCCGTACTTGCCGCCGGTCCAGCCGGTGTTGACCAGCCAGCAGTCGACATTGTGCTGGGCAATGAGGTCACGCAGCATGTTGCCGTAAACGGATGGATCGAGCGGCAGGAAGGGCGAGCCGAAGCAGGTCGAGAATTCCGGCTGCGGTTCGTTACCCAGACCGCGCTCGGTGCCGGCGACCTTGGCGGTGTAGCCGGAGAGGAAGTGGTACATCGCCTGCGCCGGCGACAGTTTTGCGATCGGCGGCAGCACGCCGAAGGCGTCGGCGGCGAGCATCACCACGTTCTTCGGCTGCGGCGCACGGCCGGTGCGCGAGGCGTTCGGGATAAAGTCGAGCGGATAGGCCGAGCGCGTGTTCTCGGTCTTGGAGCCGTCGTTGAAATCGACTACGCGGGTGTCCTCGTCGAGCACGCAGTTCTCGAGCACCGCACCGAAGCGGGTCGACGCCGCGTAGATCTCGGGCTCGGCTTCCTGCGAGAGCTTGATGCACTTGGCGTAGCAGCCGCCCTCGAAATTGAAGATACCGTTCGGGCCCCAGCCGTGCTCGTCGTCACCGATCAGCGTGCGGTTGGGATCGGCCGACAGCGTGGTCTTGCCGGTGCCTGACAGGCCGAAGAAGATCGCGGAATCGCCCTTGGCGCCGACATTGGCCGAGCAGTGCATCGGCATCACGCCGCGCTCGGGCAGATAATAGTTCAGCGTGGTGAAGACCGACTTCTTCATTTCGCCGGCATAGTAGGAGCCGCCGATCAGCACGATCTTGCGGGCGAAGTCGATCGCGACGACGTTCTCCGACTTGCAGCCATGGCGCTCCGGATCGGCGCGGAAACTCGGCATGTCGATGATGGTGAGCTCCGGTGTGAAGCTCGACAGCTCGATCGCCTCGGGACGGATCAGCAGCGTGCGGATGAACAGCGAGTGCCAGGCGAGTTCGGTGAAGACGCGGGTCTTGATCCGGTAGGCCGGATCGGCACCGCCATAGAGGTCCTGCGCGAACAGGCTTTTGCCTTCGGCGTGCTTGAGGAAGTCCTGGTACAGCGTCTCGAACTGCTCCGCGGTGATCGACTGGTTGCCGGCCCACCACATCTTCTTGTCGGTGGTGGCGTCACGCACCGTGAACTTGTCCTTCGGGCTGCGGCCCGTGAACTCGCCGGTGTCGGCGCAGAGCGAACCATCGGCGGACAGCACCGCCTCGCCCGCGGACAGCGAGTATTGATAGAGTTGCGGTGCGCCAAGGTTCCAGTGAACCTGCTTGAGATTCTTTAAGCCGAATTTGTCGGCACCGAAGGCACCGTTGCGCACGCCCGTCTCTTGCACGAAAAATCCTCCTAGAACCCGCGACACATAGCGCGACCTAACCTTGGCGCCATCGCGGTCACCGTGAATTGCAGGCCGGCCGGCCTCGGCTGGACGACCTAATACTGATGAACGCTGACGTTGCCAAGCCGATCCCGTAGGATTTGGTTTATTCAAGGACCGCGCCAAACGTCGCGCATGACAGCCCTGAGCGGCTGCATCAAAAAATTAGAAATGGTCGCGCAACCAAACGCGCATTTCGACGTTATTCCGCGTTTTGCGACGCACAATCGTGCGCCGGTCTATCGTACCGCACCTTCGCCGATCAACGCGAACGGCCCCCACATCGCAGGGTAGGCATTCCGCGGCGACGAGGTGTCATCAACGTACGTTAACATCGCGCGCCGCAGAGCTTCGGCTCTGCCGATTTTTGGTTCGTTCTTGAGCAGATCGAAAGACGAAGTGGTCAAGCGGGTAGCAGCTTCCGAATCCACTGCCCAATGCGAAACCAAGAGCGCGCGTGCGCCGGCATAAAAGAAGGCGCGCGCCAGTCCCGACAGGGCCTCGGCGCCCGGCTTGTCGCCGGCGATGGTGTTGCAGGCCGACAGCACGACCCAATCGGCATTGAGCTTGAGCTGGGCAACTTCGCTCGCCGTGAGCAGACCATCGTCGAGCTCTGAGGGCTGGTCGGGAATCGACAGCGCAAGCGATGGCTCGCCCACACCCTTGATGTCGCCGGCGACGAGGCCATGGGTCGCAAAGTAGATGATGCTGTATTGAGCAAGCGGTGCACGCTTGAGCGTCGCTTCGCTGGCATCGCGCCCGAGATGAATGTCGGCATCAGTCGCGCCGACATCCTTCGCTACGGCGTTCAGCTCGTCTGCAGTATCGGGAAGTTGCGGCAACGCCTGCGCAAGCCGCGCGCGATCGACGCCCGCGCCGCGCCAGAAGTCGGTGTAAGCGATGGTCGCGATGCTGCGCGCGGCAACCTTGCCGCCCGCTGCGCGCCGGTCGGACGGGACATCCTCGGCGGGATTGAACACGGGATCGCCAAAGCCGGTCATCGGCTTGACGCCCTGATCCCTACGCGCAAAGGCGCGCAGCGATTTCAGGCTGACCGCCGATGGCAGCACCGAGACAGCCTGACGCCGCAGCAGCCAGGCAGCACTGCGATAACCTTCGAGCGTATCCGGGATCGCAGCTTGCGGTGTCTCCGTGACGAGCAGATGAAACGGCAGCGCGGTGAGCGCGCCCGACGGCACTGTGAGCAGGCTGCGCTTGTCCTTGATGAGCGCCTCGACCGGTCCGAGCAGCGTGACATAGAGCTCGTTGGCGAGCGCGAGGTCGAACAGGCCTGATTTGCCGGAGCCGTCGCGCGCCTTGCCGACATCGAGACCCCTGCGGAAAGACGTGACCTTCTGCGCCAGCGCGTCTGCGCCAAGCGGAATTTCCTTCCAGTCGGCGCCCTCGCGCGTGATGGCGATGACATAGCTGCGGTTGTCGACGACGGAATAGAGCACCATCGCCTCATCGGCCGACAGCAGGGGCTGGACGTCCTTGACCGTCAATGGCAGCGGGTTGGAGAGCGAGGCATAGTCGGGGAATTCAATAGCGAGCGCCTTCTGCAAGCCGGCGCGCTCGCTTGCGATGGCTGCGATCCGCGCGCGGCTGCGCTGCTCGGCGGCGACATCGCGCTGCGCCGACGGCTTCGACACGGCCGCGATGATCGCTTTGTCAAGCGATTCAGATTCGGCTCCGAGATCCTGGTCCTTGCGCACCAGCTCGGCGAGCCGGTCGCTGCCGGCGGCGAGCCGCACCGCGAGCTTGTTCACGGCCGAAGCGGCGGAGGATTGCGTGCCGCGCTGGATCGCGGCGAGCGCCTCGTCCAGCGCCTTGTCCTGCGGCAGCAGCGCTTGCTGGCGCGCCGCCAACAGGATCGGCAGCACCACGCGCAGCTGCGCGCGATCGTTCGCAAGCGTTTTTTCCGCGAGCGGCAACGCGTCCGCCGTTCGCCCGGACACAAAGAGGAAATAAGCGAGATTGCTGGTGGATGTCGCGACGTCCGGATGATCCGGCCCAAGCGCACGCTCGCGGATGGCGAGCGCGCGGCGATACAGCGGTTCGGCATCGGCATAGCGCTGCTGGTGCTCGTAGAGGCCGGCGAGATTGTTGAGGGACCGCGCGACGTCGGGATGATCGGGCCCCAGCGCTTTTTCGCGGATCGCGAGCGAGCGCTTGATCGGCGCTTCGGCTTCGGCGTCGCGACCGAGATCGCGATCGACCTGGCCAATGTTGTTCAGGACCGTGGCGACCGCAGGATGCTCGGGCCCGGCGGCCTTCTGGTAGATCGCGAGCGCGCGCTGAAACAGCGGCTCGGCTTCGGCCTGGCGCTGCTGCCTGACATAGAGCGTGGCCAGATTGTTGAGAGCCTGGCCGACATCGGGATGCTCGCGTGACAGGCTCTTCTCCCGGACGGCCAGCGCACGCTTGAACAGCGGCTCGGCCTCGGCAAAGCGGCTCTGCCGCTGATACAGCGCGGCGAGATTGGTCAGTTCGGCCGCGACCAGTGCGTTGTCGAGACCGAGCGACTTCTCCATCAATGCGATCGAACGCTTGTAGAGCGGCTCGGCGAGGTCGTCCCGGCCCTGACCGGCATAGACCTGACCGAGGTTGTTCAAGGCGGCCGCAAGTTCGCGACCGTTGTCGCTTTTCTCCAGGCCCGCGACCATGCCTTGCGCCAACGGAAGCGCTTCCGAATATCTGCCGGCCTTGGTGAGCTCGTTGATCCTGGCACTCTCCGTCGCGAGATTGGCCCTCTGGGCAAGGCCGGGCGTGGCCAGCGATGCAGTGATCGCGAGCGCCAGCCCCGCGACCCATGCCAAACGACAACGCGTCATGAACCCTCTCGCCGCCAACCGCAGACCATTACGGTCTTGGGTCGCCGCGATGGGCGCCAGCGTTCAAAATTGTTGCAGCTGGTCCGTCTTTTAATCCGTCTTGGCTAATCCGAATTGGCTAATCCGTCTTGGCTAATCCGTCTTGGCGCGTGCTTCGCTCGCAAGCCTGACCAGCATTTTGCGCAGCGCCGTGCCATTCGTCACCCGCTCCGGGAAGTCCAGCCGCAGCGCGGTCTGGCCCTCCTGCATGTCGAGGCCCTCGGGGTCGCAGCCGGTGCAGCGCCAGTCCCCTTCGGCCGCACTGAGCAGCTTTGTCGCATAGAGTCCCATGGCATCGCGGTGGTCGGCATTCATGTGCTCGACCGCGCCTTGCTCGGCCGCCAGCAGGTCCTCGGCCCCCGCAAGGTCCGTGAGGAACTGTTCCGGCTTGAGATCGACGATTCGGCCAAAGCCTGCGACCAGATGGGTTCCGGTGGGGTGGATCCGGAAGAACGAGAAATCCTTAAATGAGACAAAGGCTTCCGCCGACGGATGGGCATTGAGATACCGCCGCTGGAGCAGATCCCTCTCGTCCTCGGCCGGTTCGGCCCGGCCGGACAGCATGATCCGGGCGCCTTCCAGCGGATCGCCCGCAGCGCGCTCGTCCAGCATCAGGGAGACCCGGTTGTCTGCGAGGATGTTCTTGGTATGAACCGCCAATCGGGAGATCAGCAGGATCGGGGAACCGTCTGGATGGCTGGCCAGATTGATCAGGGAACAGTAGGGATCGCCGCTCCCCGGCATGAGCGTCGCGAGCGCCCCCTGCCGCGACCGCCTGAGCAGCGATTTGGCGAGCTTTCCGGGGTCGAAATCAGAGGTCGGTTGCATGGGCTTTCTCGGCTCAGGTGGTTGCAAGGCGGGCCTTTTTTCGGGTAAACGAGGGCCGGGTTATGGGTCGACATGCGGCGAATCTGCCGTGTTTCGCGGAACTTGGTCACACTTCAGCCCAGCTTGCATTGCTCGGTGACAAGGTTCGAATGCCAATTTGGCACCCATGTATGCGGCGCATCACTGGATTGCTCGCCGTTTAAGCCACGACCCAAACGGAAAGCAGAAAGCAGAGGCTCATGCCCACAATCGCTTTGGTCGACGACGACCGCAACATTCTCACATCCGTCTCGATCGCGCTGGAAGCCGAAGGCTATCGCATCATGACCTACACCGACGGCGCCTCCGCGCTCGACGGTTTCCGCACCACCCAGCCCGATCTCGCCATCCTCGATATCAAGATGCCGCGCATGGACGGCATGGAGACGCTGCGCCGTCTCAGACAGAAGTCCGACCTGCCGGTGATCTTCCTGACCTCCAAGGACGAGGAGATCGACGAGCTGTTCGGCCTCAAGATGGGCGCCGACGATTTCATCCGCAAACCGTTCTCGCAGCGCCTGCTGGTCGAACGCGTCAAGGCGGTGCTGCGCCGCTCGGCGCCGAAGGATCCGACCGTCGCGCCGAAGGAGAACGATGCCAAGGCGCTCGACCGAGGCCTGCTGCGCATGGATCCGGAACGGCATACCTGCACCTGGAAAAACGAACCGGTGACGCTGACGGTCACCGAATTCCTGATCCTGCAGGCACTGGCGACACGGCCCGGCGTGGTCAAGAGCCGCAACGCGCTGATGGACGCCGCCTATGACGACCAGGTCTATGTCGACGACCGCACCATCGACAGCCACATCAAGCGGCTGCGCAAGAAGTTCAAGGTGACCGACAACGATTTCGAGATGATCGAGACGCTGTACGGCGTCGGCTACCGCTTCAAGGAAGCCTGAGGCGCACGCGCCTTCACGACAGATGAGGGCTGCGCCGGTTCTGATTCCATCAGAACCGGGCATGCTCTAAAGCGCGATGTGGTCGCGCTTTAGGTTATTGTTTGAGCATGATCTTTTCGGAAAACCGCTGCACACTTTTCCGGATCATGCTCTAGGATGCGGGGACCGTCGCACGAGCTGTCCTAACGCGGGCGTAAGCATTGCTTGACCGAACGCAGCCTGATCCGAGTTCGAACGCCGAGGACGTTACCGCCCACGGCGCCTCGGAGCATGAGGACAAGCCGGTCGCGCGAGGCTGGGGACCGCTGAACTGGCTCAAGCGCGCCGGCCAGTTCTTCTTCGCGCTGTCCTTCTCGAGCCTCACCCGCCGCATCGTCTCGCTCAACCTCGCGGGCCTCGTCGCCCTGGTCGCGAGCATCCTCTATCTGTCGCAGTTCCGCGCCGGCCTGATCGACGCGCGCGCGCAAAGCCTGCTGGTGCAGGCCGAAATCATCGCCGGCGCCATCGGCGCCTCGGCGACGGTGCAAACCAATGCGATCACCGTCGACCCCGAGCGGCTGCTCGATCTGAAACTGGGCGAGAGCTACGGCGGGCCCGACGATTCGCTGGATTTTCCGATCAATCCCGAGCGCGTGGCGCCGGTGTTGCGCACGCTGATCTCGCCGACCAAGACCCGCGCGCGGATCTTCGATCCCAACGGCTCGGTGTTGCTCGACAGCCGTGACCTCGACGTTCTCAGGGCCTTTCCGCTGCCGCCGCCGTCCGAGAAACCCGGGCTGGTCGAGCGCGCCATGGTCGCAACCCGCACCTGGCTGAACCGCGGCGACCTGCCACTCTATCGCGAACTCGGGCGCGAGAACGGCAATGGCTATGTGGAAGTGGCCGATGCGCTCCAGGGCCAGAAGCGCTCGATGGTGCGGGTCAATGCGCGCGGCGAGGTGATTGTCTCGGTTGCGGTCCCCGTGCAGCGCGCGCGCGCCATCCACGGCGCGCTGATGCTGTCGACGCAAGGCGACGAAATCGATCAGATGGTCACGGCCGAGCGCCTCGCGATCCTGAAGGTCGGCGGCGTCGCCGCCGCGGTCATGATCATGCTGTCACTGCTGCTTGCGAGCACGATCGCAGGTCCTGTGCGCCGGCTCGCCGACAGCGCCGAGCTGGTCCGCCGCCGCATCAAGACCCGCGTCGAGATTCCCGACTTCACCCGCCGCCGCGACGAGATCGGCCATCTCTCCGGTGCGCTGCGCGATATGACCGGCGCGCTCTACAAGCGGATCGAGGCGATCGAGATGTTCGCCGCCGACGTCGCCCATGAGCTGAAGAACCCGCTGACCTCGCTGCGCTCCGCGGTCGAGACGATGCCGCTGGCGCGCAACGAGACCAGCCGCGCCCGCCTGCTCGAGGTGATCGAGCACGACGTCAAGCGGCTCGACCGCCTGATCTCGGACATCTCGGATGCGAGCCGGCTCGATGCTGAATTGCAGCGACAGGATGCGGTCCCGGTCGATCTCAAGCGGCTCCTGGGCACGCTGGTTGCCGTCGCCAATGAGACAAAACTCGGCCACGACGTCGCGGTCGAGGCGCGCTTCGAGGGCCGCAGCCCGACCGACACGTTCGCGGTCACGGGTCATGATTCGCGGCTCGGGCAGGTGGTCTCCAACCTGCTCTCCAACGCGCAGTCCTTCTCGGAGGCCGGAGCCAAGGTGCGGCTGACCTGCCGCCGTGTCCGCGGCGAGATCGAGATCGTGGTCGACGACGACGGCCCCGGCATCCGCGACGACGCGCTGGAGCGTATCTTCGAGCGCTTCTATACCGACCGGCCGCATCAGGGCTTTGGCCAGAATTCCGGCCTCGGCCTGTCGATCTCCAAGCAGATCGTCGACGCCCATGGCGGGCGCATCTGGGCGGAGAATCGCGCCGGCCCCGCCGACGAGGACGGTGCGCCGACGGTTGCCGGCGCGCGCTTCGTGGTGAGACTGCCGGCGCTATGAGCCAAGGCAGCTTGAACGAAGCCGGGTCGAGCGTTCACGCCTCCGCGGTCAAGGTCGGCCCCCTGGCGGTGCTGATCCGCGGGCCCTCGGGCGCCGGCAAATCGCGCCTTGCCTTCGATTTGATCATGGCGGGGCGCGCAGGCGTGGTCGAAAGGGCCGTTCTGGTCGGCGATGACCGTGTCTATCTGGCGACAGTCGGCAACGAAATTGAGGTCCGCCCTGCGACCATCCTGGCCGGCCTGATCGAGATCCGGGGCCTCGGCATCCGCCGCTGCGAGTTCGTGGGACAGGCGACGGTCGGCCTCGTGGTCGATCTCGCCGCGCCCGACGCGGAGCGCCTTCCGTCGCCGGACGCCCTGAAAACCAGCATTTCCGGTGTCGAATTACCGCGAATCCCGGTCGGAGCCGGTTACCAGCCCCTCCCCCTGGTTGTCGCGGCCTTAACCACTACCAAGAGTTAATCTTCCCTTAAGCCGTCCGACGATTGTTCGAAGGGAAATGGTAACCATATGAACCGCACACTCGCGACCGAATAGACCGGCGCAGCTCCCCTTATCCATCCGTCTAGATTCAGGGAGATACGCAACATCCCCCCTTGCGCGGGGGCTCTGGATGGTCAAAGTGGCGCGTTCGTGCGGTGCACCAAAAGCGCCCGCGGGAGTTTTCCGATGATTGGTCTAGTACTTGTGACCCACGGGCGCCTTGCCGACGAATTCAAGGCAGCGCTTGAGCATGTCATGGGCCCACAAAAGCAAATCGAAGCGATTACGATCGGTGCCGAAGACGATTCCGATCTGTGCCGAAGCGACATCATCGAGGCGGTTAACCGCGTCGATTCAGGCGACGGCGTTGCGATCCTCACCGACATGTTCGGCGGCACCCCGTCGAACCTCGCGATTTCCTGCATGAGCCGGCCGAAGGTCGAAGTGCTCGCGGGCATCAACCTGCCCATGCTGGTGAAGCTCGCCAAGGTGCGCGAGGAGCGTCCGCTGCCCGACGCGATCGCGATGGCCCAGGAAGCCGGCCGCAAATATGTCACCATCGCCAGTCGAGTGCTCGCCGGCAAATGAGCGACGACGCGCCACAAGCCGGGACGGGCGTGCCCGCGGGCGCGATCTCCAAAGAGCTCCTGATCATCAACAAGCGCGGCCTGCATGCGCGCGCCTCGGCGAAATTCGTCCAGGCGGTCGAGCGTTTCAACGCACAGGTGTGGGTGACGCGCGGCGGCGAAACCGTCGGCGGCACCTCGATCATGGGCCTGATGATGCTCGCGGCCGGACCGGGCACCACGATCACGGTCGCCGCCGCCGGCGACGATGCCGAGGCCGCGCTCGCGGCAATCACCGAGCTCGTTGAAAGCAAGTTCAACGAGGAAGGGGTTTAGGCCCCTCGGTCACTTCTCCGGCGGCGCGATGTAGACGTTCCAACTCATCGACGGGCCGGCCTTGCCGTGGGTGAAGCGGCGCGTCGTCATCACCATGCGTTCGGCGTTCGGCGCGATCTCGGACACCCACTTCTCAAATGCCGGCAAGCGACCATCGGTCGGATCGAACACGCCGACAAAACCGTATTTCTTGACGTCGTCGAGTGTCGTCAGCCCGGACCCCCACGCCTCGTTCGGCGTGAACGCAGCCGGATGATCCGGGCTGTAGAACACCATCGGCTGGATCGACTCCATCGTGCCGGCGACGATCGCCCAACGCGAGGCGAAGCGCGAATGCCAGGCTTGCGTCAGTTCCCGCGCGAGCTCCGAGCGTGCGCCATAAGTCGCCGTGTTGTCCGAATTCGCCGCCATCTCGCGTGCCGCAATCCAGGGCGAGGCGACGAGCGTCGCAACGCTGAGCACCAGCCAGATCGCGACGATGTTGAACAGCACCGCACTCTGCACCCGCAGCGCGGGGATCGCGACCAGTGCAAGCGGCACCAGGAAGAACAGCGAGATACCCCAATCGGTCTTCATGTAGATGCTGAAAGCGAGCGCGCCGAGCGGCGGCCCGGCTGCAACGATGATCTGGATGATCCAGATGTTCAGTGCCTGGGAAACATTGACGCCCACATTGGCGCCGCGCGCCCAGGCCCGCGTGACGATGCGCAAGGGAGCGCGCACAAGCAGCGTCAGCCACGGTGGCACCAGCGCCATCGCGAGCGCGGTGAGCGCCACGGGAAGAGCCAGCAGCGCGGCATTGTGCAGGACATAACCGAACACGAGCTGCCGTACCTGGCTGGCATCCTCGATGCTGTAGGTGTCGCCGGCATAGGTCAGCGGCACGAAATGCGCATCCGCGAGCCAGACGATGTGCGGGATCATCGCAACGACCATCGTCGCGATCGCGACCCAGGGCGCCGGCGACAGCAGGAACTTCATGCGCTCCGGATGAATCAGCGCGGCGAGCCCAATGGCGCCGATCATGGTCAGCACCCAGTATTTGGTCATCAGCGCCAGTGCGCCGGCGAGCCCGAGCCAGATTCCGGACTGCCAGCTCCGCTTCTCGAACGCATTGAGGTAAGCGAGCACGACGAGCGGCAGAGTGACGAGCTGAAGCAGATCGGGATTGTACTTGAAGCCCTTGAAATTGAAGATCGGATAGAGCGCGACCATCACCACGACCAGGAACGCGCGGCGCGGATCGACCACGCGCAACGCGACCAGCCAGCAGATCACCATGCCGACGCTGACGGTCGCCATCGCCAGCGCATAGGTCGCCCAGTCCGTCGCCGGGAACACCTTGAACCAGACGCCGGCGACCCAGCCCGACAGCGGCGGATGCTTGCCGTAGCCCCACAGGAATTTCTGGCCCCAGCCCCAGGCTTCTGCGACGTCCATGTGAACGTCCTGCGCCGCCTTGAGATTGATCAGGATGAAGGTCCAGATCACCGCGTGCAGAATGGCGAGCTGGATCACCAGCCAGAGCCGGGCCGAGGGGTGGGTTGCGCAGGCAACCAGCCAGGCCCGGAAACGGTCAAAGGAGAGGCGGGTCTTCGCGCGCGCCCGGGCGGAGGGGATCGAGGTCGTTGACATCGCCGTTGCGTAGCGCGTTTTGGGCTCCCGTGGAATCAGCTTGGCGTGAAGAAAGGCCCTGAAAATACAGCAATATGGTTGCCGCACGGGGATGTGAGTGGTATCCCGCGCCCATGACGACCGTCCCCATTTCCAACATCCGCAATTTCTCCATCGTCGCCCATATCGACCATGGCAAATCGACGCTGGCCGACCGCCTGATCCAGATGACCGGCGGCCTCACCGACCGTGAAATGGCGGGCAAGGAGCAGGTGCTCGATTCCATGGACATCGAGCGCGAGCGCGGCATCACCATCAAGGCGCAGACGGTCCGCCTCGCCTACCGCGCCAAGGACGGCAAGGATTACATCTTCAACCTGATGGACACGCCCGGCCACGTCGACTTCGCCTACGAAGTCTCGCGGTCGCTGGCGGCCTGCGAGGGTTCCCTGCTGGTGGTCGACGCCAGCCAGGGCGTCGAAGCGCAGACGCTCGCCAACGTCTACCAGGCGCTCGACAACAATCACGAGATCGTGCCGGTCCTGAACAAGGTCGACCTTCCGGCCGCCGAGCCCGAGAAGGTCAAGCAGCAGATCGAGGACGTCATCGGCATCGACGCGTCCGACGCGGTGATGATCTCGGCCAAGACCGGCCTCGGCGTGCCCGACGTGCTGGAAGCCATCGTCACCCGCCTGCCGCCGCCGAAGGGCGATCGCGACGCGACCCTGAAGGCGCTGCTGGTCGACAGCTGGTACGACGTCTATCTCGGCGTCGTGGTGCTGATCCGCGTCGTCGACGGCGTCATGAAGAAGGGCAGCCGCGTCCGCATGATGGGCACGGGCGCGGCCTACGACGTCGAGCGCGTCGGCTTCTTCACGCCGAAGATGACACAGATCGACGAGCTCGGCCCCGGCGAGATCGGCTTCATCACCGCCGCGATCAAGGAAGTCGCCGACACCCGCGTCGGCGACACCATCACCGACGACCGGAAGCCGGTGACCGAGATGCTGCCGGGCTTCAAGCCGGCGATCCCCGTGGTGTTCTGCGGCCTGTTCCCGGTCGACGCCGACGACTTCGAGACGCTGCGCGCCGCGATGGGCAAGCTGCGCCTGAACGACGCCAGCTTCTCCTTCGAGATGGAAACCTCGGCCGCACTCGGCTTCGGCTTCCGCTGCGGCTTCCTCGGGCTGCTGCACCTCGAGATCATCCAGGAGCGGCTGTCGCGCGAGTTCGATCTCAACCTGATCGCGACCGCGCCGAGCGTCATCTACAAGATGAAGCTCAACGACGGCTCCGAGATCGAGATCCACAATCCGATCGACATGCCCGACGTTGTGAAGATCGCGGAGATCCAGGAGCCCTGGATCGAGGCGACGATCCTCACGCCCGACGACTATCTCGGCAGCGTGCTGAAGCTGTGCCAGGACCGTCGCGGCGCGCAGAAGGAGCTGACCTATGTCGGCTCCCGCGCGATGGTGAAATACGATCTGCCGCTCAACGAAGTGGTGTTCGACTTCTACGACCGCCTGAAGTCGGTCTCCAAGGGCTACGCCTCGTTCGACTATCATCTGACCGACTACAAGCCGGCCGATCTCGTCAAGATGCAGATCCTCGTCAACAACGAGCCGGTCGACGCGCTCTCGATGCTGGTGCATCGCACCCGCGCGGAGGGCCGCGGCCGCGCCATGGTCGAGAAGATGAAGGACCTGATCCCGCCGCACATGTTCCAGATCCCGATCCAGGCGGCGATCGGCGGCAAGGTGATCGCGCGCGAGACCGTGCGCGCGCTGCGCAAGGACGTCACCGCCAAGTGCTACGGCGGCGACATCACGCGTAAGCGCAAACTTCTGGAGAAGCAGAAGGAAGGCAAGAAGAAGATGCGGCAGTTCGGCAAGGTCGACATCCCGCAGGAAGCCTTCATTGCCGCGCTGAAGGTCGACAGCTGAGGCTGGTCGGGGTTCGGCCGGGGATGCCCGGGGCCGGACAGCGCAAATCTCGAAAACAACCCCATGCACAGTAGCCGACGCGTTGTCGGCAAAGCGCCTTTTCGATTTTTGCGAATATTGGTTGACTCGTCGGGCAAAACACCGGCAAAGTGCGATCATTCCCCTCAGGGTTTCAGCACCGCCGAAGGCAGCCAGCCGATCGGCAATGCAAGAGCGTTCGATAGGAGTATCGAACAGATCGCGCGAAGGATTCTACCTTTACGAGTGTTTGTAACCCCGCCTATAGTGAAGCATTGCGGTTAACGGCGGGGAGGAGCATCGATGGCCCGCATCGCCCATATTTCAGATATCCATTTTGGCAGGTCATTTGTCGTCGACGTCTGGAACCGAATCAAGAGTGAGATCGCCGCATTCCATCCGAAAACGATCATAGCCTCGGGGGATTTCACCGACGACCCCGATCCGCTGCTGCTGCTTGCGGCCAAAAGCGAGCTTCAGGACCTCTGCAAGCGATGCGGCGATGATACTGAATTCTTCGTCGTTCCTGGAAATCACGATCTCCTCGACCTCGGCAACTTTCTACATCCCGGCAGCGCAAAATGGTTCGATCGCGTCATGTTCCATGACACGACGAGTTTGAGAGACAAGCTTCAATCGGACCTGGGCTTCAAACTCGGCCTCAATGCCGAAACGCTGCGCTGGACGAAATTTCCGCGGTTTCGCCGGATGCAGCCAAGCAACTGGCTTTCGGTAGCGACGCGGACCGACACATGCGATGGACGACTGCAGAGCTGCGACTATCGGAGAGCCGGCAAACGATGGCCGACCCGGAGCATCCACGACCGGACACTCATCACATGCCTCGATTCCAACAATCCATCGTTACGCCAGTTCGTCTTTGCGACCGGAACGATTGGAAGGAACCAGATCGAGAGGATTAAACCCTCGAACTTGCTTGCAACCTGCCCCTGCAGCGCGACGGCACCGAAAGAGGCGGAAGATGGAGGTATCTTGCTCCGGGTCGCCGTTCTGCATCACCACCCGATGCCGATCGCGGTCCGCGACAAATCTCTCGATGACGCGGATCGAGAGGCCAGGCTCGAGCCTTTCCTGATCCTCAAGAACAGCGGCGATCTCGTGCATGAGCTGCAGCGCTTGAAGTACGACCTGGTTCTGCATGGCCACAAGCACCGGCCACAATTCGCAAGAGTTGAGTTGGGTGCCGATCGTCCGGAGCGATATCCAATCCTGGTGCTTGCCGGCGGGAGCACCGCGAAGCGTGATGAGGCTCCGTCCGACAACACGCTCCGCGATATCGGGACCGAGCCCAACGGTCGGTTGAAGGTGCGGACTTTCTGGCAGGGTAATTTGCAGGATGAGCGGGACTATCGCGAACCGATCGAAATACTCAAGCGGCGCGCCTTCGCCCGCGCCCTGGACCGAACCGGCATCAAGGCAAAGCAGCTAATCTCTGATGTCGTGATCGACGAGGTTGGTCATATGCGCAGCCTCGACACAACGTCGCAATTGAGGGTGATAGACAAGGATCTGACCCTGACGGGCCTTGTCTCGAACGTCGATCTCGCCCCTCACGACACCCGTCTGGACGTTGAACTAGAGGAAGGGCGTGATCGGGTCAGTCTGTGCGTGCGAGACGATAAAGACAACATATTTCCTCTGAACGACCCCAAGGCTCCGGCGGATAGCTTCCACTGGTTGAACTTCCACGAGCCGCTGAGAGCCGACCAACAACCGCTCACCTTTGCGATCCGTGAGGCGGCTGCCAACAGCATGGCGATGAGTCAGTGGGAAATCGAACAACGGTCGCATCATCAGGGCGGCGCTGGAGATCCTGACTACGGGTATGAGGAGGTTGGCTCACATATCAGCTATCCGATCGAAAAATTGACGATACGGGTGACGTTTCCTCCCAATCTTGAAGGCATCGCGCCGAGGCCGCGCTGCCGGCGTCATCCCGACATACCGGACTTTCCTTTGCGCTACCTTCCAGAGCAACGTCCCAGACGTGATCAGCCTCGGCCTCAACTCATCTCCGACAACGATCTCGCAAAAGAGGAAATGCGAGAGCTGACCTACGATGCAAGAGAGCGATCATGGGAAGTGGTAATTGATCATCCGGTCCCCGGATGTTCCTACAGCCTGCAATGGCGCGTCCCCAATCCGCGTGCGCCACAGAAGGTTTGCGACCGTTCGACCGCCTACCGGAAAATGCTCGCGCGACTTTTCGACGGATCTTGCGGCGGCGACATCGTCAAGAAGTGTCAGGAGCGCTTCAACCGGCTCGCAAGAAGCCTCATGATGCGTTTTCGGTTCGAGTACGACCGTGCGGAAAACCAGACTGTCTTCCTGATGTTGTACGAGCCCAACGATCTTTGCCTTCGGCCTGCCTTGACGCAGGGCCCAATACCGGATGGAAACTACAAGGTGCCTCTCGGGGGTGGCGTGGCCGGAGCCGCCTTTCTGCAGCGACAGATTATCGCGTGGAAAAACGATCCAACCAGCAAATCTCTGATCAGGCCGGCCTCGTCCGGCGCACTCAATTCGCATTGGGTGCTGGCACTGCCGGTCTTTCACCAGGGAGGTCGGAATGCCAAGGGCGATGAGCTCGACACCGAGCCCGGCGCCGTACTCGCCGTCATCACGCTTGGATCGGACAATGCGGCATCAAGAATTAACGAATGTGCCCCCAACGACGACGATCCGAAGGGGGAAATGGCCAAAGAAATCGGGCAGGACGCCCAAATATTGGCACAACAATGCGTTTTCGACATGCTTAGGATCATCGGGAACGTCGGAGACCAAGCCGACCCCGTGGTTCCCACGGTCCCATGAAGCGGAAGTTCCCTTGCCCGCACCGACCGGGTGAACTAGGATTCTTAACGATTTTCTAGTACGGTCAAGTTGAGACGGAGATCGCCATGCGAATTGCGGACAATGTGATCGTGCATGACCCCGAGACGAGCCTCGGAAAGATCAATGCCGATCGCCTGCGTGCGCATGGTTGGCCCGAAGAGGTGGTCCAGCAGCAGCAGCAGCGCGAGCAGTCGTCGCAAGTATCGCCAACGCCGGGCGCCAATTCAACTTCGGATTAGCACGCTACCGGACACCTGCCGGGTCTCGGATCCGAAACGCCCGAGCCCGATTGCCAAAAAATCATCTGCCAGCCGCAAAGAGGCCGCCTTCACCCGATCGCGAAATCTGCCGCTGTCTCCGCGTGAATGGCCGTCGTCTCGAACGTCTCGACCGATGTATCGGCAGCGCCCACCAGCATCGTGATCTCGGTGCAGCCGAGGATGACGCACTCCGCGCCGCGGGCGACCAAGCTAAGCTCCAGTTGCTGTTCGACCAACTGCTCGATGATCACTTCATAGGCTGATGAAGTCGGCGGATGCACGCCGCGTGGTTCTGGAGAATCGTCGCCATCATGGCTTTAGCGCTCACGCGCGCTCGTCTGAAAATTTGGGCGGCATAAAAACAATCCGAGGTGGATGCCGCGGACGATGAATGCTCAACGCCGTAAATGTACGGGGAAGCGCGTCGGTACATCCTTTGCAATTGCACCAGTTGTGCGCGAAACGCGATTTGAAGGTGTAATGAAGTCGCAGCGCTCTTCGTGGCTGAAAATTAGTTTTGCGTCATAATCGTAATGACTCCGACGCAAAAAAAGAAAATAGGCTGCAATCAACAAGAATAAATAATGGGAGGAGCACATGGATACTGCAGGTCGCCTGCGCGCGATGGCAGTGTTGTGCCGTCAGACAGCCACGCGTCATCCTGATCGAAGTTGGAAACTGCTCGCCGAAGCTGAGTATTGGGAGCATTTGGCCAATGATGCGGCGCTCGATCATGTTGACCACTGCTCAGTTTGCTCACCGCTTCCTGGAGCGCGCAGTATCACACAACCGGCCGCGGCACCCGCGGAGTGATTGCGAAACAAAATAGTTTGTTAGCTTCTGTGTGCCTAACTTGATGAGTGCCGCTGCTCACCGCCGATTGCGGCACATTGGAATGGGAATGCCGGCCCCGGCTGTTACCCCATCCTGCGGCTGGGGCCGTTTTGAACTTTCACAGCATCGTTCAACCCGGTCCACAACCATGATTAGAGGCATCGCTATAGCGCTATTCGGAATGGGCTTCCTTTCCCAGCTTGATGGAGCGCTGTTCAACGGTCGCAATACTGAGGCCGCGCTTCGGCTCATGCGGGACATCAGCAGAGGCTTCGGACTGTAGCACACCGTCCGTGCGCCTTCGTTGATCGGGCTGCGCCCCGCCACGGCCGCTACTTCTTCAACAATATTCCCTTCGTTCGCGCCATTCGCCTGACTGATCCGGCGTGGCGGCCCAATTCCGCGGTTATCTTCGATGCGCCAACGCCCCGCCGGGCCAGCGCGACCAACCGCCGAATCTCCTGCTCGGCCCATTGCTTTGGCTTCGGTGTTTTCATGGTGCGGCCCCACGACCTGCACCACTTAACGACTGCAGCTAGGGGACAGCACTTGGGAATTTTACGGGTGGCGCACCCGGGTAATTCTAGTCAGCTCGATGACGATGTTTGATGGGCTTCGCTTCGCTCAGCCCATCCTACGCGCTGTTCTCAGATCGCAGTTGGGGGTGGTCTGTCGGATCGCCAGCCGGACGTTCGTTGGTTGGTGTTGCTACCTAAAATCATGGTCGACTTCCAGAACGCGCTATCGATCTCAGTTCACGCGGAACTCCTGCAAATCCGGGGGCTTGGAACGTCACATCGCAATGTCTGTTGTCTTTTCAGAAATGTCCGTTGTGGTGCCCCCCACCTTCGTGGAGCGTCAGATGAGCAAAAGCAAACTGACCACAGGGTCAAAGCGCGTCCGCAATCCGAAAAAGGCTGCGCAGGCCCAACAGAACAAGCAGGACGTCGTTAGAAGCCCGAAAGCCAATTTGTCGAATTCTGTTGCAGCAGCCTCGATTGAATCGCCTCTTGAGCACGATCCAAAACAGGATGCTCCCTTCATCGAGACGCGGGTGGATCCGTTACCAGCTGACCTCAGTCAGAGGATGACGGATAGCGATCCAACGAAAGGCCTCGCTTTGGCGACGGTAAACGTGCAGGCCTATCAAGCGAAACTTCTTGAGATAGCCCACGCCAACTGGCAATTTGCTTTTGAATTCGGCCTGAGGCTTGCGGCGACCAGGTCGCCTACGGAATTTTTCACCGTCATTACGGAGTTTACAAGCAGACAGATCGACATGTTCGGGCAGCATGCGAAAGAAATGGCTGCATATCCGTTCTGGCGCATCGATGCGTCCCGGGAGCTTCCGGTTCGGCCTGGACAATGACAGCAAGCCGTGCCCGCTGCGGCAAATGGATGGACGCAGCGCGGCGACGACGTTTTGCTTGCGTTCGGCTAGGCGAGTTGGGCTCACCGGGAGGAAGCCGGAATCAGCAGTTACCATTGACCCCCAACCGACATCTGACAGGCTGTCGGTTGAGGTGTGCGAGTGACCCAAAGCAACGCTGGACCTGATTGTGGCCAGTTTGCCAACTTTATCGGCGAACAGCTCGTAGCTCGTAGGATGGGTTGAGCTCTTGCGAAACCCATCGCCTGACGGGCGGAGCAAGTATCTGGCAATTCTAGTCAGCTCGATGACGATGTTTGATGGGTTTCGCTTCGCTCAACCCATCCTACGCGCTGGCTGCTCACACCCAGCGTCGCACTCGCGCGACATAGTCGTCATAAGCCGCGCCGAATTGCCGGCGCATCTTGGCTTCCTCGAAGGGAATGTGCACCCAGTTGGCCGTCGCGAAGACCGCGACGGGCGCGATAAACATTGGCCACGCGCCGACCCACACGGCGATGCCCAGAGCGAGGAGGACGAGGCCCAGATACATCGGATTGCGGGTGAACCGGTAGGGACCGCTGGTGACCAGTTTGCGGTTGGTCGGCGACGTCGGCTCGATTTCGGTACCTTCGCGCTGGAAAAGCACGAAAGCCCACACCGGGGAAACGAACGCAATCACCACCAAGGCGATTCCCAGCGGCGGAAGCGGCAGGCCGGGGAACTCCAGCCAGCCAAGCCACCAGCTCAACGCCGCGCTGAGAAGGATGTAGATCAACGTCCAGATCGGTGGAGGAAGCTTGACCATGGTCGAGGCCCAACCGGATGAAACGCTCAATCGTCATCACTTGCGTCGTCGCGTTTCGCTACAGCAAGACTTTGTCCGCTTTGGGGTCCGCGCGCCGGCAGGGCAATCGCATATGAGGAGCGAGGTCCAGCGGCATCGGCACTGCGCTCCCTCTCCCGCTTGCGGGGGAGGGCTGGGGTGGGGGTGCATCCACGTTGGGATTCCCTGCGCGGAGAGAGCCCCCACCCGCCACGCTCTTCGAGCGCGTCGGCCTCCCCCGCAAGCGGGAGAGGCGAAGCGAGCGCGTAGAATGGGTTGAGCTCTTGCGAAACCCATCGCCTGACGGGCGGAGCGAGTATCTGGCAATTCTAGTCAGCTCGATGACGATGTTTGATGGGTTTCGCTTCGCTCAACCCATCCTACGCGCTGAGGCCGCGCTTCGGCTCATGCGGGACATCAGCAGAGGCTTCGGACTGTAGGACACCGTCCGCGCCTTCGTTGATTGGGCTGCGCCCCGCCAGCCGCCTACGTTCTTCGTGTACGGCGGACATGTCGCTCTGCCGATCCTACGGGCTCATGTCAGCTCTTGCCCCAGGCCGTGTGAAAATCCCGCAACTTGGGGCGCGCTTTGGCGCATTTCGCACCGCCTAGCTTCTAATTCGGTGGAATCGACTCCCTGTCATCTCAGTGGCAACCAGGAGCGTCATATAGACGCTGATTTGGTCGCGCAGAGTCCGGCCTCACGCCCGCATCGCCTCCAGCAATCCGCCTACGCCCACGATCATCATCACGCGCTTCATGTTGTAGGCGAGCACGTTGAGCGCCATTTCGGTGGCCACCTTTGGCAGCTTTTTCGTGAGAAAGTGCGTTGCCCCCATCCAACACTTCATCGTGCCGAACGGATGCTCCACTGTCTGACGGCGAACCCTCATTGCATTGGGGTTGTGGTCAAGCCGATTCTGAACTTTCTCCAGAACGACCTCGTGCTCCCAGCGTGAGATGCGGCGCTCGGGGCCTGTCGTGCACTGAGCTTTTAGCGCGCAGGTTTTGCAGGCGCTTGTCCAATAGCGGCGCAGTGTCTTTCCGTCCTCTACGTTCGTATAGTGATAAGTTAGCCGCTCGCCGGCGGGACAGCGATAGACATCGTCGGCGGCGACATAGACGAAGTCCTGTTTGCCGAAGCGGCCAGCAGCTTTGGCGCCCGAAGTCATCGGCTTCGGCAACGTCACCGTGATGTCGGCTTCCTCGCAGGCCCTGATCTCCTCACCATCGTAATAGCCGCGGTCTGCCACGACTTCGAGCGCCTCGACAGCCATCTCGCCGCGCGCCTGTCCGGCCATGTTGGCGAGTTGGTGGCGATCGGTGCCCACGTTAGTCACCTCGTGAGCCACGATGAGATGATGCTGCGTATCAACCGCAATTTGCACGTTGTAGCCAACGATGCCGGTGTCCTTGCCACTGGTCGCCATCGAGCGTGCGTCAGGATCGGTCAGCGAGATCTGCTTGTCCTCGCTCTTCATCATCTCCGCATTGATCGCATTGAGCCGGACAATCTCCTCCTTGAGCTTCTCGATCTTTCCATTCAATCGCTCAACCTTCGCCTCCGGCACCGCATCGCCGTGTCGATCGGCGGTCTCGAGCTGTGAGAGATACCGGGCGATGCTCTCGTCGATCCGCTCCAGACGCCGCTTCATCTTCGCCTCGGTGAAGTTCTTGTCCCGCGCATTGACGGCCTTGAACTTCGATCCATCGATGGCGACGCTCGCTGCAACAAGCAGATCAAGGCTTGCGGCACAGCGCGACGAACTCGCGGCAGACCTCACGAATGGCCTTGCCATTGTCCTTGCGGAAATCCGCGATGGTCTTGAAGTCCGGCGTCAACTGCCCGGTCAACCAGATCATCTCGATATTGCGCTGGCATTCCCGCTCCAGGCGCCGGCTCGACGGAACCCGATTAAGATAGCCGTAGATGTACAGCTTGAGCATAACACCGGGGTGATAGCTGGGTCGGCCGGTATCGAGGGGCTGGACACCGACAAACCCGAGCTTATCGAGATCGAGACCGTCGACGAACACGTCGACCGCACGCACCGGGTTATCCTCGGTTACATAATCGTCGAGCGATGCCGGAAACATCGTGCTCTGCCCGCGATCCAACCCTTCAACAAAGCGCTTCATCAGATGCCCCGCAAAGTCACCGGGAATCTTATCGTGCGAATCACGGAAAACAGAGCGTTTTCACACGGCCTGGCCCCAAGGCCGACATCCAGACGCTTCTCGCAAGGAACACCGCAGAAGGCTCCACCTCGATAAGGAACTCGTCCTTGGCGAGGCTTGGCACTCCAATCCAGGTTGTACACGGCGGGTTATCGCCGAACACCACTTTGAGAGCGGCGCTGATGGCTTCTCCCTCGTGCATATGACTTTGCTTGATGTAGAGCCGCAACGCACCGACCTGATCGAGGTTCGCACCAACCGATCTCAGTGCAACGCTGAGATTTTCGAGGCTCTTACCGAGTTGACGACCGATGTCGCCGGCGCCAATGACGTTCTGATGTGCGTCCCAGGCAACCTGGCCGGACACATGCACAATGTTGCCGAACGGTGTGGGGACCGTAGCAACCTGCGCGAAACCGTAGCGTGAGCTATCGAAGATTCCGATAGGAACATGCATCGTTCGGCTCATGAGAGCTCCCTTGGCCAGCGCGCCAATCAGCGGCGTCACCACCAGTAGAGCAGAAAGCCAGCAAGGGGAAAATCAGCCTATCGCCCATAGCCGACATACCCGTCAGCGAGACAACGAACGCTCCTCCCAGATCGGACATCGCCGAAATCTCGACTTCAGACGAGCATCGAACGTCCGCCGGCGCCGCCCTCACCCGATCGCGAAATCCGCCGCTGTCTCCGCATGAATGGCCGTCGTGTCGAACGTCTCGACCGATGTGTCGTCCGGGCCCACCAGCATCGTGATCTCGGTGCAGCCGAGGATGATGCACTCTGCACCGCGCGCGACGAGCGCGGCCATCACGTCCTGATAGCGGCGGCGCGAGGGTTCGGCGACGACGCCAAGGCACAGCTCGTCGTAGATGATGCGGTTCACGTCGGCGCGCGCCTCAGGGGGAGGAACGAGGACATCGAGATCATGCGCGCGCAGACGATCGATGTAGAAGTCCTCCTCCATCGTGAATTTGGTGCCGAGCAACCCGACCCGCCGATATCCCTTGGCCCGGATGCGTTGTGCCGTTGCGTCGCCGATGTGAATGAAGGGAATGGTCAGCTTCGAGGTGATATCGGGCGCGAGCTTGTGCATCGTGTTCGTGCACAGCACGATCGCACCGGCGCCTGCGCTTTCGAGCCGCTGCGCGACCTCGGCAAGGCTCGTCGCCGCCTCGGCCCAGCGGCCGGCATATTGCATCTCCTTGATCTCCTGGAAGTCGTAGGAGTACAGCAGCAGCGGCACCGAATGCAGCTTGCCCATGCGGTCGCGGACGCGCTCGTTGATGAGCTTGTAATAGAGCGCGGTGCTCTCCCAGCTCATGCCGCCGATCAGGCCGATGGTTTGCATCTAGGCGTCTCCGGAAAGTGGCTCGATCGGATCGTAGACGAGGACTTCGGGGCTTGCCATGGCACAACCCATCACAACTGTCACCCCGTCATCCCCGCGCAATGGCGAAGCCATTGTCGCTGGAGGAAGCTTGCGATGCGAAGCTGAGCCTCGAAGGATGAGCGGCCAGGACGCGGCAGCCGGGCCGTCGCCCTTCGAGGGCCGCTGAAGAAGCGGCCACCTCAGGGTGACGGGGATAGAGTCGGGCGCAACTGCCCTCTCTGTTGGGCAGTCTCAGTGTCATGCGGCGTAACATTCCGGCGCGTCATAAGGAACAAGCGACCCAGACAGCAGTTGCACGACATCGGCCCTCGAAGTCGAAATCACTGAGAGGCTCTGAGATCAGGGAAGAAGAAGCCATTGCGTGCCTTCATCATCGCATTGTCGGTCTTTGGACTTTTCGCCGGTGCCGATGTTGCCAAAGCCGGACCCAGCACGGCCGACCGCGAACTGGTGGCATCCGTCGATCCGGCGGCCAATGCCCAGGAGGCAACTCAGGAAACCGAAGATCAGGTGGGCCTCGACAAGGGAAGGCGTCGAGACGTGCAGCGCCGGCTGACCCGTCTCGGCTTCGACACCAAGGTCAACGGACGTTTCGATGAGGCGACCCGGTCCGTCATAACCCGCTGGCAGGCAGCACGCGGCTATCCCAAGACGGGCTTCCTCAACACGCTACAGCATCAGGCGCTACTGACCGAGTCGGTCTCGGCAGCGCACGCGGGCTCCAGCAGCAGTGACAAATCCGATGAAGGACGCCCGGCCCATCGTCACGGTGGGGGTGGTGCTCACCGTCACGGCGGCGGTGGCCGCCCGGGTGGACTGATTGGCGGCGTCGTGGGCGGACTGTTCGGACGCAGGTAACCGGACAAATCGTAGTGCCGGACATCCACCCGGCGCGATGACTGGCGCAGGCGCGACGCCGTGCTCACCGCCGCGCGGCGAGCAGGTTCGACGGGGCCGCTTGCAAGGCCGCACGCCTCTCGACCATGGCATGATTGAACAGTTCGAGCACCAGGCCGAACGCTGCCAGTTCCTCCTCCTCGATCAAGCCGCCATCGTAGCAGTCGAGCGTTTCCGCAATGATGGTGTCGACCTCCTGCTGCATGGCCAGCAGCGCGTGGTCGAATTCCGCGGTCCGCACCTTTGAAACCATGGCCAGAATTTGATGGCGATGGCTGGTATTCTCGTCCCTGTCGTCCCGATTCAAATATTGGCGCAACCAGGCGCCGGCCGAACCAATGCCGGAGAGAAGCAGGAGCGCGAACCAGAAATAGTCGCCATATTTGTCGAGGAAGGTGCGTTCAGTCCCGTCGATCACGGCTGCCGCTCCCCGATGTATCGGCAACTCGCCTTCTTTCTCGGTGTCCGGCTTGGTAATTTGCGCAGCGCCAGGCACTTGCTTTGCAATCGCCTGCCGGAGAGCGAATTCTTGCCGGTAAAATGCCGCCACCGTTGTTTCGGACAAAGCTTTCCGTGCCACGATCAAGTGGCTGACACTGACTGTGTCCACCTTGTCATCCGGCCAGGCCGGGTTCGCATTGAAAATGCTTGGCGGGATTTCTTCCGATTCGTAACTCGGGTGCTTCAGGGCGATGGCTTCCGACGCATCGATCGCGAGAAACTTTGGCTCGCCATGGGCGCGAGCCGTCGCGGCGATCGCGCCGGAGGTTATGTTGCTGTCGAGTGGACCGACCGTCATGAATGCATCGAGGGAGGGGTCACGCGCCATATTCTCGATCTGGCCCGTGCCAAACTGCGTCACCGTGACCTTGTCCGCCTCCACGCCGGAGGCGCTCAGGATGACCCGCAGCAACGCGGCGTTCGCCGGCGTCGTGCCGATCACGCCCACCTTGTGCCCCGCGAGATCGGCGATCTCCTTGATTTTCGGCCCCGGCTTTTTCTTGGAGCCCTTGCCTGCAAGCCCCGAGCCAGACCACAGCACGACGAAGTTCTTGCGCAGGATGACGACTATTTGCGCGTCGGCCGGCATCTCCAGATCGCCACGACCGACAGCAAGGTCGGCCTTGCCGGCACCCAGTAAAGCGAGAGCTTCGACCGCTCCGGCAGTCGCGATCGGCGACAACCTCACAGTCCTGCTTTCGCCGGCGAAGGCCGCGGTCATTGCCTCAATCACCTTGTGATCGTTGCTTCCCGGCGGTCCGACGGCAATCCGGAGCGTGACCGGCCGCAGCGCATAAAACAGTGTGCCCGTGGCGGCTCCAAAAACAAGAAATCCAACGGCCAAAATCAGCAGCAGGCTCTTCGTCCTTCTCCGCCCGCGGCGGGCTGCGTCAGTGACTTTCATCTGCGCATCAGAAGAGGACATTTGCCGTTGCCGGTCGGAGATCAGGATCGCTGCCTGCCTTGCAAGAATACCACCTTCTTCCGAAGGAAGATAACGTCCGGGCAGCAGCACTTGTATCCCGGCACAAGCGCGAGCTTTGGCGGCCGACCGATATAAATTGCTGGTCGCGGTGTCGTATATCCCGTGGCTATCGTAAGCGCGAGACCGTTGCGGTTCCCCCCGGTATTCCGGGATGCCCGAGCCGTTTCCGTTCCGATGGAATCGGACGGGGCTCTGGATTCTCGTGTTCGGCCTGATCGGCCGCAAAGCGCCGGTTTGAGCAGGCGCCGAGCCGGACGGCTTCGCGACCGCGGCATCACGCCTCCGCGACGAGGGGAATAGGCAGTCTTCGATGCCAATCTGAATGTCAGAACCGCGCATCTCGCGTGGAGGCCATCCGGAGGCATTCATGATCACCTCGAAGCTGCTGGTTGCGTTCGCACTCGTCTCGACGATCGGCGCCGTGTCGGCGCAATCGTTCCGTCCGTCGGTGGCTGGAAGGGAAACCACCACCAAACCGTGGACCGCGCCGGTCGGCCACCGCCAGCCTCACGCGGCCGACGTTCCCGCAACGACCATGGGACCGCTGGATGTCCTCGATCAGGAAGATGCCAGTGTCGACCGCAAGATCAGCGGAATTTGCCGGGGTTGCTGAGCGGGCCGAAATGTTCGGCAGGAGGCGTTAACGACGTTTAATGGTTCCAGCCTGAGTGCGATCGCTTCGAAGTTTGTTAAAACTTGCTGGGTACCTCTTCCAGGCATAGTGATCTGGGGGAAGACATGGGTAAGCGGGCCAAACGTGGAAAGGCAGAAGCGCTCGCAGTACCAATGGCCGCGAGAGTTGCAATTGGCGCCGTAGCCGTCGCCGCATTGGGATACAGTTTGCTGTCTCGCCCGGCGAGCGTGCCATCGATGCGGAAGCCGCCCGCGCACGAGGCCTTGGCATCATCAACCCCGGTTTACGTGGCAACTCCAGTTCACGCATCAGCGCCGGCTCCGTCCCCGATTCCAACCCCGGCGCCCCTGATCGAACCACCAAAGGCCGCTGACGGTCCCGGAGCGCTTGTCCGGCAGGTGGTTGACTACGCCAGCCACCAGGCGCCGGGCACCGTGATCATCGATACCAGGAACACGTTCCTGTATTTCGTTCTGAACGACGCGCAAGCGATGCGCTACGGCATCGGTGTCGGCCGCGAAGGTTTCACATGGTCCGGTGAACAGACCGTGGCCCGCAAGACCGAATGGCCGGATTGGCGTCCGCCTGCAGAGATGCTCGTGCGTCAGCCTTACCTGCCGCGGTTCATGGCAGGCGGTCCCACCAACCCGCTCGGCGCCCGGGCGATGTATCTGGGCGAGACCGAATTTAGAATTCACGGCACCAACAAGCCCGATACGATCGGGAAGCGGGTGTCGTCCGGCTGTATCCGCCTGACCAATGACGACGTCGTCGACCTTTACGAGCGGGTGAAAGTCGGAGCGAAAGTGATCGTGCTTCCGCCAGCCGCTGCCCGTCGTCCGCCCCAAGGCGCGCCGCCCGACGCCGCTTTCCGATCGCCGGACCCGGCATTGCCGTCGAACCGGCCCTCGGCAACCAACGCGCAGATGCCGTCATCCGGACCGAAGGTCGCCGAGGTCCAGTAACTCGATCCTCTGTCCTCCAGCATATAGGCTGATTTATCGGCCGATCTTCTTGATGCAGGTGGGTTCGCTGCTGGGGTGAGGTATGCAATCCCAGTCAGGTCCAAAGCCCGCATTGGCGTTCCGCTGTGGCAGGAAAGGGTAATAAACCGCAACGGCCGCGAAGATGGTGACAGCAATGATTGCCAACACCAGCGTCCATGCAATACCCGCGCGATCCGGACTCCAGTGGAGTCGTCGAATGGATCGATGCTTCCTTGGATTGGGGTGCCTCACCGCCGTATCATCGATGTGGTCCCGGCGATCATTCGCGCGTTCTCCAGAGCCGCCGCGATTCTCTCCAGGGCGGCGTTCCTATGCTGCATATCGACGACCTGTTGTTCGCAAACCTCGATCATCGTTCGCCCAGACCACCGCCGGCACGCATGCACGCCTATTCGGGAGCAAAGCCAGCCCGCCACCGCGAAAAGGACAATAGTGAAGAGCCAAGATAACGCCTGCCCCTGACCGAGGTCAGCGATGGCGCTGCGGAAATCGCCCTTGGACAGGTACGCGCTGGCGCGACTGCTATGGGCGTCGCTTTCGTTCGGATAGAGCGCGATGATCTGATCGTAGTCGGCGATGGCGCGGTCGACGTCACCCCTGGCTTGATAAGAGTAGGCGCGATAATAGTAGGCGTCCCTGTATGGCGGATAGAGCGCGATCGCCTGACTACAGTCGGCGATGGCGCGATCAAGGTCGCCCCTCTCCCTGTATGCGAGGCAGCGGTCGTAGTAGGCCAGCGCATATTTCGGATAAAGCGCGATCACATGGTCGTAGTCAGCGATGGCGTGATCGAGATCGCCTATGGCATGGTAGGCGCTGCCTCGGGCGGTGCGGGTGGCATTGTTGTCCGCGTCGAGCTGGAGGCTGTTGGTATAGTCCGCGATGGCCCGCCCGTTGTCACCTTTGGCCTGATAGGCGTAGCCGCGCTCGCCGTATCCGATTCGCCTTCCATAGTCCGACAGGCCGCCTTCGAACGCCCGGTTCACGTCCGCTATCGCCCGGTCGTAGTCATGCCGTTGATTGTAGATCTGCGACCGGTTGAGCAATGAGCTAACGGCTTTCGGGTAAAGCCGGATCGCCTCGGTGTAGTCTTTGAAGGCGCGGTCGGCGCGATCGGCGAGGCTTGTTCGCGACCAAGAATAGCCACGCGCATGATACAGGTTGGACAGGTCCTGGTCATCGTAGTCTCCGCTTTCGATCGCGCGGGTACAGGCGGCGATGGTCGTTTCAGCGGTTTCCGTCGATCCGTGCAAACAGCCCTGTCGATCGTCCGCTGCCGCCGGTCGGCTGACAGCAACGGTTGCTGCGAATGCCAAGGCGACCAGCCAGACATGCGCGGAAATCGCTGAGCGCATCCTCTTCTCCCCGCGATGCACCAATGTTCGAGCTAACCGGCAGACGGCTTTTCAAGAGCCATCGCGATCCTCTCCAGCAACGCGTTCGTGCGTTGGGTTTCGACGATCTGCTGCTCGAAGAGATCGACCCAACTCGCTCCGGATGAGGCGCGCCCATTCCTGCGCGAAAACCAGAACCAGACGCCCACCAGCGCCAGGAAGGGCAACCAGGACACAATCAGACTCACCAACCAGTACGGCACACCACCGCGAGGTGTGAGCGTAAACCAGGCGAGGAAAGCTCCGACGAGAATGATCCACACAGCGACGGGCAGAAACCAAGAGCGAAGCTTGGTCATTCCAGGCACGATAGTCCCCTTGGTTGGTCTCAGGAAGGGCATGCTATCATTGGTTGATTGGCCTTTCCATGCCTGCCCCTCTGCGGCCGTCGCAACGTGGTTAGCCGTTTCTTGCTCGGCCATCACAAGAGGCTCGGCGCCAGCGAGCACGCTGGCACAGGTCGCGACTGCGCGCCATCCTCCTCTCCATCGGCGGAGGAGGAGCCGCTGCATTTGGCTCCGCCTCCATCGCGTGGTCTGCGCGCCCTTACGACGCCTTCTGCTTCGCCTCGACGTATCGCGCAAAATTGTCGAGGATCGCCTGCCAGCCGCTTTGCTGCTGCTCGACCGAGTGCGTCTGCTCGCCATCGAACACGACGCGGACGACGACGCCCTTCGGACCGGGCACGAACTCGACCTCGGCCCTGCGATCGCCGAACGCATATTCGATCAGTCTGTGCTCGACGATCGTCGTGTAGGTGCCGGCGAAGTCAAAACCCATGCTGCCGTCCTTGGCCTCCATGCGGGACGAGAACGCGCCGCCTTCGCGCAGGTCGACCGTCGCCTTGGTCGTATGCCAGTCGTCCGACGCGGCGTTCCACTTCACGATGTCGGCAGGCGTCGTATAGGCACGCCAGACCTGATCGATGGGGGCGGCGACGCTGGTTTCGACGGTGATCCTCATGGGCATTGCTCCGGTTCGATTTTGACGGCTCGAGATGACGACATCACGTCACGAGTGCGGGGTCCATGTCCAGCACGTCCGGGACGTGTCTAGCCTAAGGACGAACGAGACAGGTCCATGCCGACATCGCCGGGCCGTCAATGCGAAAAAAAATATTGGAGAGGAGGCCTGGATGCTCGTATCATTCGGCCCCAAGGACACGCACAGGCTTTAGCGTCAGCAAGGGGCTTTTCCAGGGGTTTCAGATGGCCGCGGCAACATGCCTCAAGTGCGAAGGGCACGCGTTCGAGCGCGGTCGTATCATGCCGTTGGGCGAACAGCACGCCGTGTCCGTTTTACAGTGCGCCGACTGCGGGGCGGTGGTCTTAGTGGACACCTAGACCGACGGCTTGTTCGTCAGTCCGTCGCAGGCACGATGTATCGATCCAGCAGCTCGAGCTCGGGCGCGACCATGTTCCTGGATCGCCGGGACGCGTTGAAGACGACGACCATGTCGAGCGCGGGGATGACGATGGTCTTCTGTGAATTGAAGCCGAGCGCGGCGGCCCATTGAACGCCGCTGTCCTTGTCCGGCGAACGCCCCACCCACCATTGAAAACCATAGCCGAGCGCCGCCTCGTCGGTCTTGATGTGCTCGGCCGTCGATTGATCGACCCAGGACGCAGGAACGATCTGCTTCCCGTCCCAGGCGCCGCGATTGAGAACAAGCTGGCCGATCTTGGCCCAGTCGCGGGGGCGTAGATTCAATCCCCCGCTCGACATGGCATCACCGGTGAATGGCGATTTAAGCCATTCGACGTCGTTGATGCCGAGCGGCGTGAAGATCTCTTCCTGAGCCAGGACGTCGACGGTTTTGCCGGTGACTTTTTTCAGGATTGCGCCAACCAGTTCGGTTTCGGTGTCGCTGTAGCGGAAGGTGGCACCGGGAATCCTGTCGGAGCCCACCCCCGCCGACATCGTCAGCAGATGACGGAGGGTCACGGGATCCTTGTCGAGCATGCGGAGATCGGTATTCTCCGGAAGATAAAAGAAAGCTGGAGCGTCCAGATCCCTGATCAGGCCGCGATCCATGGCGATGCCGACCAGCAGCGAGACCACGCTCTTGGTCATGGAATAACCGTTGTGCCGCGTGGTCGCGTCATAATTGAGCTGATGCGGATAATCGTAGTAGCTCTCGTAGACGAGCACGCCATGCCTGATGACGACAATGTCGTCCACATTGGCAAGCTTGCCGCCGCTGATGCCCTCGTCCATCGCGCAGAGCAGCGCCGCGTTCAGCCCCTGCTTGTCCGGCGAGCTCATCGTCCATCCGTCATGGATGTCCTGCGGAATGCCGCAGCCGGATGCAGGCTCGGCCGCGAATGCAATTCGAGCTCCGATGGGACTTGAGGCGAACGCACACACGGCTGCAACGACGGCGATCCATGTCCGCATGTCAGGCTCTCTCCCACTATTGCCCACGTCGAGCAACCCTAGGATGCCGTTCTCTGTGTGACCGTTTTGCGGCGTTGCAGGCTCTGAAAGAGCCTTCATTGTAGGCAGGCGCTTGAATACAACACAGTCCGGCCATCTTGATCCACTAGGTCAACGCCACATTTTTGGAGCGGCATCGATGCGCCGGCTAATTTGGTTTTGCTTCGCTTGGTTCTTTTGCATGGCCTCGTCCGCGCAAGCGGCGGGTCTCCAGCTTCTGAACACCGACCCGACTTTGGCAGGCGCCATCTGGTATCCTTGCGCGGCGGAGCCGCAGCCGGTGCCGCTCGGCAGGCTGACGTTGAATTTCATCGACACGCTGCAAGGCGTGATGGATTGTCCCGTCTCGGGGACCAAGCTGCCGCTCGTCATCGTCGCCCACGGTCGCGGCGGCTGGTTCGGCGGACATGATGACACCGCGCAGGCGCTCGCCGATGCCGGCTTTGTCGTCGCGGCCATCAATTATCGCGGCGACAACGGCGCCGACCGTTCGCAGAGCGAAAGCCTGTACAACATCACCGCACGCCCGGCCGATACGATCCGCCTGCTGGACTTCGTGCTGAACGACTGGCGCGATCGCGCGGTGATCGATCCCGACAAGATCGGCTTCTTTGGCTTTTCCGCCGGCGCCTATACGGGTTTGATCCTGGCGGGCGCCAAGCCGGACTTCGAGAGGATCGCGCCGTTCTGCACCGACAGCAACAAGTCGCTGGGGTGCGAACAGTTTCGCCGCGGCGACATTCCGCCCGAGCCGCCGCACGACCCGCGCATTCGCGCTGCGGTGCTCGCCGACACGGCGCTGAACTTCATGTTTTCTGCGGACGGACTGACCGACGTGCACATTCCCCTGCTGATCTGGCGATCGCAATCGGGCGGCGGCGGTGTCGATCCCAAAAATGTTGTGCTGACGGCGAGCAGCCTGCCGGGCAAGCCGGCGGTTCATGTCGTCCCAGCCGGTCATTTTGCCTTCCTGGCGCCCTGCACGGAGAAATTCGCGGCCGAACTACCGCGGCTGTGCACCGATCCGCCGGGCTTCGACCGAACCGCGTTTCATCAAGAGCTCAACGCGAGCATCGTGAGCTTTCTTCGCGATCATCTGGCGATCGAGCAACGTCGGCGATAAAACAGCGCTTGCGGGCACTGGACATAACACCCGTCGGATACAAAACGATGGCTTTCTGGATTGCAGGCGCAGCTGGATTGGTGATCGCCTATCTGCTCGGCTCGATCCCTTCGGGCTATCTGGCAGGAAAACTGCTTCGAGGCATCGACATTCGCGAGCACGGCTCCAGATCCACCGGCGCCACGAATGTGTTGCGGACCCTCGGCAAATGGCCTGCGCTGGTGGTGCTGATCGCCGATGTGCTGAAGGGCGTGGCCGCCATCTTCGTTGCGCGCTGGCTTTGTCCCTGGCTTTATGCGGCGCTATCCCCAACACCGCCGACGGCGTCCGATTTGGAAGTCTGGGTGCCATGGGCGGTGTGCCTGGCCGGCATTGCCGCGCTGCTGGGCCATGGCCGCTCGATCTGGTTGAACTTTACGGGCGGCAAATCCGCAGCAGCTGGGCTCGGCGTGCTGCTGGCGATGTCATGGCCGGTGGGACTGGGCACGGCAGCGGTGTTTGGCGCCGTGCTGGCGTTGGCGCGGATCGTTTCGCTCAGCTCGATCCTCGCGGCAGTAACGGCCATCGTCCTCGTCTGCGGTTTCGCGCACTCTCTGCCCTATCGGCTGCTGGTGATCGCAGGCGGCCTCTACGTGATCATCCGCCATCGCGCCAACATTCAACGGCTGCTGGCGGGGACCGAGCCGCGGCTGGGCCAAAGCAGCCCGGACGTGAAAGCCGAAGCGCAGGTCTGATGCGAGATCAGTTCACCGCCTGAAGCGCGGCCGTGAAGGTGGCGAGGTCGGCGCGCGCCATCTCGTCGGGCGCCCATTTCGGAAGGTCGGCGAGCTCAGCGATCACGCGGGCCCGATCCTGGGGCAGCAGAAAGCTCGCCCAGACCTCGCGCGTGTCGCGGAGCGCAGCCGCCACCAGGCGGGCGTTGGCGGGCTTGCTGGCGCCCTGGATCGCCGCGCAGACCGTGGACAGGATGAAGAGCGCGCTGTTCTTGCGAACGCCCGCGAACCCCTCCTCGCGGATGCGAGTGCGATGCTCCGGCGGAAGCTCGTTCCAGAACATCTGGCCCGCCACCGCCTCGCGGGCCATGCCGCGGATCATGAAGCTGACCGCTATCGCGTACTGGTCGCCATACTCGGTCATATTGCGCTGGAGCGCGACCAGATCAGGCTGCGGCCCCGGCTTGGCGCCGTATAAGATGAACAGCTTGTGGGTCTGGTTGGCGGCGTCGAACCAGTCCGGCAGCCAGTTCGTGTCGCTCGCCTCCGGGGGCGGCAGCGCGGCGAGCGCGGCGAGATCGAAGACGTGGCCGAGCTGGGCTGCGACGTCCGGCCGGGTCAGATCGGGCCGCTCGCCTTTCTTTGCGACACCATCGACGTAGACCTTGAAAGCCTTCGCGGCATCGCGCGCGGCGGCCAGCTCGTGGATGCCGTCCTGCGCCAAGGCGGGCGAGGCGAACGCGAGCAGGACCAGGAGAATTCTGACAATCGGCATGGCAGGCCTCGAACGGCGATATTCGTAACAATGGCCGTTGTTGGTCGCCGATAGTGCCGCAGAGGTTCAGAGCGCCGGCAGCCCCGGAGGTGGCTTGCGCATGTTCGAGGCCTGCTCATAAGCATAGGCGAGACGCAACAGCTTATGCTCGCTCCAGGCGGGCCCAGCGAAGCTGACACCGAGCGGATAGTCCGGCGTCTCCTTGTCGCC
The DNA here is from genome assembly GCF_036924495.1 of Bradyrhizobium sp. AZCC 2230. Taxonomy (NCBI): domain Bacteria; kingdom Pseudomonadati; phylum Pseudomonadota; class Alphaproteobacteria; order Hyphomicrobiales; family Nitrobacteraceae; genus Bradyrhizobium; species Bradyrhizobium sp. AZCC 2230. Next base: position 5,738,121 of record NZ_JAZHRS010000001.1, read on the forward strand.
GGCGCCGGAGACGAAGCCTGCGGGCACCATGACGCTGGGATAGCCCGCTTTCGCCGAGATCACGCAGCCGCTGCTGCCGGGAAACAGCACCGCGTCGAGCTTGTGCTGGTTCATGTAGGCGTCCATGCCGCGCGTCCTGGCGGCGAGCAGGTCCATCGCGCGTGCCGATTTGTACTCGCGCTCGCTCAAATCGCCTTTGGTGAGGTCGGCTGCGAGAAACAGGTCCTGGCCGAAACGCAACGCCTTCTCCGCATGCGCCGCGTTGAAGGCGATGATGTCGGCCATGGTCTTGATGTCGGTATTGGTCGCCCAATTCCTCAAATAGAGATTGAGACCGTACTTCAGCTCGTAGAGGAACACGATCGGCGACCCCGTCGGATTACCCTTGTTCTCGCTCAGCGGGTTGCGGTTGAGCACGGCCATGCCGGTGCCGGGACCGCCGAGCCAGCCACGCGTCGGAATGCTGGCGCGCACGATGACGGCGCCGAGATCCTCGAGCACCTTGATCGCCTCGGTCATCACCTTGGCCCATCCGGGTTGCAGCTTGCCGTAGTAGCGATCGTTCAGCGGATCGGTCGGGTCGCTCGGCACGCCGATGCGCGCGCCCTTCATCGCATCGCGCGAGAGGCCCGCCGTGTAATCGGCCGGCCGCCGCTGCCGCTTGGTCGCGGGATCGAGCGAATCCTCGGCCGCCAGCACGTTCAAAAGTATCGCCGCGTCGCGCACGGTGCGCGTCATCGGCCCCGCGGTGTCCTGGCTGTGCGCGATCGGCACGATGCCGGCGCGGCTGATCAAGCCAACGGTTGGTTTAACGGTGACAAGCCCATTCATGCTCGCGGGATACAACAGCGAGCCCGACGTCTCGGTGCCGATCGAGGCTGCGCACAGGCCGGCCGCGCGACGGCGACGGCCGAACCCGAGCTCGATCCGCCCGGGTCCACGATCGGAATGCCCTTATCGTCCATCAGCGCCGGCACGTAGGGGTTCTTCACCTGGCCGCCGAGCGACGAGTAGCCCGAGGGCATCTCGATCGCGAGGATGTTGGCGAACTCGGTCAGATTCGCCTTGCCGAGGATCACCGCGCCGGCCTTCCGCAGCAGCTTGACGACCGTGGCGTCTCTCTTGGCGCGCGCGCCTTCCAGCGCCAGCGAGCCCGCCGTGGTCGGCTGCTTGTCGGAGGTTGCGATGTTGTCCTTCAGCAGGATCGGCACGCCGGCCAGCGGGCGCTTGGCCGATGGCTTGATGCCGTCGAGCTTGGCAGCGAGCGCGAGCGCATCCGGATTGAGCGCGCGGACAGAGTTCAGCATCGGCCCGTGGCGGTCGTAGGCCGCAATGCGCGCGAGATAGGCTTTTGCGAGGGCCGTCGCGGTGACCTGCCCGCCGGCCAGGACATCGATGATGTCGCTCATCGGCGCGTCTTCGAGCCTCAGCTCGGGCGGCGCCGCAGCGCGGACAGCAGCCGCAGCGCGACCGGCAGGCTTCTTCATGACGTGCCTCTTGGATGGAGATATGCTACAGATCGTAGCATTTATCTCGCTTGCGCGGCAAGCAGATCAGGAGCGCCCATGGACTGCACGATCCGGCCTGCGCTCGACGATGACGCCGCCGACATCAGCGCGGTCATCCTGCGCGCGCTGCGCGAGAGCAATGCAAAGGACTATACCGACGAGATCATCGCAAGGATCGAGCAGAGTTTTGGCCCGGACGCCGTGCGGGCACTGGTCGCAAAACGCACCGTCTTGGTCGCCACCATCGACAACCGCGTCGTCGGAACGGCAAGCCTCGACGGCAGCGTCGTCCGCACCGTGTTCGTCGCGCCCGACGTCCAGGCCCGCGGGATCGGCAAGCTGCTGATGGCAGAGGTCGAGCACATCGCGCGTTCGCGCAACATTCCTGTGTTGACGGTTCCCTCCTCGGTCACCGCCGAAACGTTCTACGCCCGGCTAGGGTTCAAGTCCGTGCGCGACAGCTATCACGGCGACGAGCGCACGATCATCATGGAGCGGCTGCTCGACCTCTCCATCAAATAGTCCGTAGCCCGGATGGAGCGCAGCGCAATCCGGGTTCGACGCCGTGAGGTGCAAAAGCCCCGGATTTCGCTACGCTCCATCCGGGCTACGGGAGATCGCGAGATCGAGGATCATGGTCTGCAAGTCAAGCGCCGGGCTGTGATCTTGATCGCTGTCACGAAATAGACCACCATCGCATTTCACCGCTCACACCAGAATGGGCGAGGAACCGCGGACATGGACGCAACTGTCGGAATCGATCTCGTCGCGCGGGCGCGGGCCATCGCGCCGCTGATTGCGGGTGAGGCAGGCGAGATCGAGCGGACGCGGCGGCTGACGCCTTCCGTCGTCGACGCGCTGATCGGGAACGGGCTCTATCGCGCACTGTTGCCGCAGAGCCTCGGCGGATCGGAAGCGCCGCCTGACATTTTCATGCAGATGCTGGAGGAGATCGCGAAGGCCGATGCGTCCACGGCCTGGTGCCTCGGCCAAAACAGCGTCTGCGCGATGATTGCAGCCGCACTCGACCACGAGACCGCACACGAGATCTTCAACACCGCGCCCGGCATTCTCGCCTGGGGCGCGGTTGCGCATGAGGCGCGCGCGGTCGAGGACGGCTACCGCGTCACTGCACGCTGGGATTTTGCCTCGGGCTCGCGGCAGGCGAGTTGGTTAGGGGCGCATGTCCGCATCGCCAATGCCGACGGCACGCCGCGGAAGACTGCCGATGGCGCGCCGGAGATGCGCACCATCCTGTTCCCGCTCGCAAGCGCCGTCATGCACGACGTCTGGCAGGCGATCGGGCTCGCCGGCACCGGCACCGATTCCTACGAGGTGAAAGACCTCTTCATTCCCGATCGCTTTGCCGTGTTCCGCGACGTGCCGAGCGCCCTGCGCGAGCCCGGCCCGCTCTACCGGCTCCCCACTGGTTCAACATACAGTCTCGGCTTCGCCGCAGTGTCACTCGGCGTCGCGCGCGCGACGCTGGATGCGGCGATCGCACTGGCGCGCGCAAAGCATCAGTCGCTTGCGGCGAGCGCCATGCGCGACAACCAGGCGGTCCAGGGATTGATCGGCCGCACTGAGGGGGATCTGCGCGCCGCGCGCGCCTATCTCTATGCGACGGCCAATGCGATGTGGCGCGACCTCTCTGCGACGGGCACGTTCAGCCCGGCGCATCGCAGCGCGGTTCGCCTCGCGGCGACCTGGACCATCCAGCAATCGGCCAAGGTGGTCGACACCGCCTATCACATGGCCGGCGCCACCGCCGTGTTCCGCAGCAATCCGTTCGAGCGACGCTTTCGCGACATGCACGCGATCACCCAGCAGATCCAGGCCCGCGACACGCATTATGAGGATGAGGGGAAGGCGATCCTTGCGAGCGGCGTCGACGCCGGCCGCTGAATTCGTCTACGCCTTGCGTGCGCCGAACAGGCGGCCTCGCCAGCCCATGCCGATGACGACGGCGATCATCACGAGCCACGCCGCGGCGGCAGCGAGGTCGACGATACGGTCGCCTCCCGAGCAAATGCCGTGATTGACGCAGGCGCGGGGTCAAGATACCGCCCTGGAGGAGGGCGGCGAGCACGCCGAAATAGAGCAAGACACCGAACGCGAGATAGACCGCCGTCACGAGCGTGCGCCGCAGCCGCGAGGGCATCGCCGGATCGTCCTCGCTCCGCTCCGTGATGAATTGCCCCGAATTGGCCTTGGCCGGATCGCGAATCTGCACGGTCGAGTGGGTCAGGAGATCATGAACCGCCTGATTGCGGCGGGTGGCCACCATGGTCAGGAACGAGTACCAGCCCAACAGACTCTTCAGCGCAAAGCGTCCGAGCGCCCTGGCAAGGCTCAGATTGCCGCCATCATCGGCGACGACGCGCAAATTGGTCCAGGCGTGACCGAGCGTGCCGCCGCCACACCAGACCAGCACCGGTTCGTACAGCAGCAGGATCAGAACGACCACAGCGCCCAGGACCCGAGCCAGGACATCGCTCTCGACGTTGCTCGCCACCATCAAGGCGCCAAACATCAACGCCATCGCCAGGGTCCAGTCGAGAAACATGGCGCGCAGCCGCCGTGAGAACCGTGCATAGCGCGGCATGTCAGGCGCGGTCGGCGCAGTGAGGCTCATAGGCGCTGGTCTCCGGCTCAATCGTCAGACGCCCGACAATGGCGGAGGTCGGATCATGCCACCAGCCAGCGATCTCGCCGCAGGTTGTATCTACGCTGCGTCGCGCCTTCAAGAGGCTGATGATCTCCCGAGATTGCGACCGCAATGAAGGTACGCTCCCTCGCCCCGTTCTTACGGGGAGAGAGTTGGGGTGAGGGGCCTCTCTCCACACGTGAGATCGTCGATAGACCTGTACCTCCTCACCCGGATCGCAAGAGCGATCCGACCTCTTCCCGCGCGCGACAGGGCAATCGCATATGGGTTTTACGAAGATTGTGCGGGCTTGCTCCGCCTCTCCCGCTTGCGGGAGAGGCCGACGCGCTCGCAGAGCGTGGCGGGTGAGGGCTCTCGCAACGCAGGGACATTCTCCGCAATCCGCGACAATCCCGACGCGGAGATACCCCCACCCCAGCCCTCCCCCGCAAGCGGGAGAGGGAGCACCAGTGCCGATGCCGCTGCCTCGTGCACTCCATATGCGATTGCCCTGCCGCAAGCGGGGCGAGGTAAGAGGGCAGCGCGCTCCAACGCCTATCACGCCACCAGCGCAGCATCCTCATCCGGGGCATCAATCCCCCGCTGCGCCGTCAGCAGGCTGATGATCTCGGCATTCGGCCGGGCCTTGCTGAACAGAAAGCCCTGGCCCTCGTCGCAGCCTTCAGTGCGGAGACAGCTCAGTTCGGCCTCGGTCTCGACGCCTTCGGCGGTGATGATGACGCCGAGGCCTTTGCCGAGGCTGACGATGGAGCGGATGATCGCCTGCGCCTCGCGATTGGCGCCGAGATCACGGACGAAGGACTGGTCGATCTTGATCTTGTCGAACGGGAAGCTGCGCAAATAGCTGAGGCTGGAATAGCCGGTGCCGAAATCATCCATCGAGATGCGTACGCCGAGCGCGCGCAGCGCATGCAGCGTCGCCAGCACCTGGGCGCTCTTCTCCAGCAGCAGCGTCTCGGTGATCTCGAGCTCGAGCCGCCGCGGCGGCAGTCCGGAATGCTTTAGCGCGTCCGTCACTATCGAGAGCAGATTACCGCTGCGGAACTGGAGCGGCGACAGGTTCACGGCGACACGGACGTCGTCCGGCCAGGTCGCAGCATCGAGGCAGGCGCGGCGCAGCATCAGGCCGCCGAGCGGATTGATCAGGCCGGTTTCTTCGGCAACCGGGATGAACTCGGCCGGCGAGACCATGCCGCGCTCGGCATGAGGCCAGCGCACCAGCGCCTCGAAGCCGGTGATGCGACCGCTCGAGAGGTCGACCAGCGGCTGATAATACGGGCGCAGCACGTCGTTCTGGATCGCGTCGCGCAGCTCGACCTCGATCTTGCGGCGGCTTTGAGCTCTTGCATCGAGCGCGGCCTCGAAGAAGGCGAAGGTGCCGCGCGCATCCAGCTTGGCGCGTGACAGCGCCATGTCGGCGCTCTTGAGCAGCTTTTCGGACTCATCGCCATCGCCCGGCGCCATCGCGATGCCGATCGAGGCGCCGATCACCACGGAATGGCCGTCGAGCAGATAGGGATCGGCGATGGCCTCCAGCAGACGCTTGGCCATCATCACGGCGTCCTCGGGCCGCGTCAGTCCGCTCTGCACGATCGCGAACTCGTCGGAATTGAGCCGCGCCAACGCGTCTTCCTCGCGCAGCGTCGAACGCAGGCGCTTGGCGACGCCGCGCAGCAGCTTGTCGCCGACGGCGTGACCCAGCGTGTCGTTGACCGCCTTGAAATTGTCGAGCCCGAGCATCAGCACCGCGACCTTCTCGGAGCCGCGCCGCGAATGCTGCAGCATCTCGTCCATGGTCTGGCGCAGGCGATTGCGGTTGGGTAGTCCCGTGAGTCCGTCATGCTGGGCCATGAAGGCAAGCCGCGCCTCGGCGCGCTTGCGCTCGGTGATGTCCATCAGCGCGAGCAGCACCGCGGGCCGCTCGTCATAGGTCAGTTCGCGCGAATAGATCGCGAGATCGATCAGCGCGCCGTCGGCCTTGACGTGCTTCCAGGTCCGCGCGGCCTGCTCCTCGCTGGACCGATCGGTGGTCCAGGGCGGCTCGCTGTCGAACGCCTGCAGGGAGCGGATCTTCAGCTTCTCGAAATCGGCGCGGCTATAGCCGTAATGCGCGATCGCGGCGTCGTTGACGCCGAGGATGCGCTCGTCGTCCAGCGCGCAGACGATCATGGGGACGGGATTGCCGTCGAACAGCAGGCGGAACGAGGCCTCGCGCTGCTTCAATTCGGTGATGTCGACGCGCAAGCCGACGACGCCGCCGTCATCGGTGCGGCGCTCCTCGATCAGGATGACGCGGCCGTCCGACAACGTCTGCTCGTGGCGCTTGCCGGGCTCGTAGAGCTTTTGCAGCCGCTCGGCGATCCATTCGTCCTCGTGGCCGGCCGCTTCCGGATAGTCGCCGCGGGCAACGCCGACCCGCAGCGTGTCTTCGAGACGCGCGCCTTCGGCAAACAGATCGGCGGTCTTGCTGTAGATCTCGGAATATTGCTTGTTCCAGAGGACGTAGCGGCCTTCGGGATCGAGGATCACGATGCCTTGCGGCAGCAGGTCGACCGCCTGGCGCAGCCGCTCATGCGATTTGCGCGCCTCGGTGATGGCGGCTTCAGCTTCCGCACGGCTTTGCACGAGCCGGTCGCGTTCGGCGGGCGGACGGGGCGCGCGCGCAAATCGCGGCTTGCGCGGCTGTCGGCCAGCCTTGGCGCCAGCCTTGGCGAGCACGCCCTGCTTTCGCTTTCCGGTTTTTTTGGACCCCAAACTCAACTTCACACATCCTAGCCACGCCCAGCGGCCGCAAGTCTTAGGCTGCAAGTCTTGGGGCAAGTCTATGAAAAGAAAGTAATCTTGGCCGGCGGCGTCACGGAGACGCCGGCCGAGCGCCGGACCGTTTTGCCTGTTTGCGAGGCGCGAATGTCGTCAGCAGGCGTGTCGAACCCATTCCCGCGTCGCGATCGGACGAAGAGGAGATGCAAAAACGCGCAGTCTCCATGAATCAGTTCCGGAACCAGGCTTGCTTGCATGCAGGAGGCAAGTGCATCTCGTTCCGCGCACGAATTTTGGTCAACGCGAGATAGAGTTATCGGGTCGTTAAAAAACCGCCGGCTAGTATGCGACCTTGGGATGGTCTCGTCGAAAACATCGATCGCGGCGGGGCAGGACATGTCGGTCGTGCCATGGATGGCAATGTCGTGATGGAAGAAGATCGCGTGCGGCTTCGGTGCGGCGTTGGTCTATAAGGATGCCAGCATGAGTCCCCGCCGCATCGCCCCTCTCCTGCTTGTCATGACGCTCCTGGCCGCCGGCGGCGCGCTGGCCCAGGACAAGGGCAGCGTGAATCCAAAACCGTTGCCGCCGCTCGCCAATCCGAACGATCCCAAGATCGGTGCCAGGGAGCTGTTCGCGCGCAAGCTGTTGCCCTCGACGGGGCCGGCGCATGTCATCGGCTCCTATGTGAAGGGCTGCATCGGCGGCGCCGGGCAGATGCCGCTCAACGGCGACAGTTGGCAGGTGATGCGGCTGTCGCGTAACCGCAATTACGGCCATCCCGACATGATCGCGCTGATCAAGCGCCTGGCTGCCAAGGCGCACAAGGACGCGGGCTGGCCGGGCATTCTGGTCGGCGACATCGGCCAGCCGCGCGGCGGGCCGGCGCTGTCGGGCCACGCCAGCCATCAGATCGGGCTGGACGCCGACATCTGGCTCACGCCGATGCCGGACCACAGGCTCTCGCGCGAGGAGCGCGAGGAGATGTCGGCGGTGATGATGGTGCGCGAGGACCGGCTCGACATCGATCCGAAAGTGTTCACGCCTGCCCACGTGCTCGTGCTGCGCGACGCCGCGCAGGAGCCGGCGGTGCAGCGCATCTTCGTCAATCCCGCGATCAAGAAGGCGCTCTGTCGTGAAGCCAAGGGCGACCGCTCGTGGCTGTCGAAGATCAGGCCGTGGTGGGGCCACGACTATCATTTCCACATCCGCATGCGCTGCCCGGCGGGCGCCGGCGAATGCCAGAGCCAGCCGTCGCAATCCGAGGACGAAGGCTGCAAGCCCTCCGATTTCGCCTATTGGTTCAGCGAGGGCGTGCTGCACCCGAAGCCGCCGCCGGAGCCGCCGAAGCCGAAACCGCCGATGACGCTGGCCCAGATGCCGGCGGCCTGCAAAGCCGTGCTGCGCGCGGGCGATGCGAAACCGTAGCTCGCTGTCGTCCCTGCGAAAGCAGGGACCCATAACCACAGGGAGAAGTCATTGAGCGAAACGGTAACTCCGAGTTTTCGCCAAACTCCTCCCTGTGGCTATGGATCCCGGATCTGCGCTCCGCTTCGCTGCGCTTGTCCGGGATGACGACGAGAGGAGCATGCGCTAAGATCGCCCTGCCGCTAGGCCGTAAGCCCGCGGCATTCCGGGATGGGCATCCCGTTCGCCGACGAAGCCCGACTGCAAGCCCGCGGCCCTCGCGTGGCCAACGATGAGATCTGACATGCGCGTCCTTGCTCTCCTTGCCGTGCTCGCGCTCGGCGCGACCTCCGCCCTTGCCGCGGAAGAACCCAGCGGCTGCGACAAGTTCAAATGGCCGATCGAGCGCGACCGCGCGGCGTTGACCGCGCCGCATCGCGCCAAGTTCGCGTCGGGAGCCGAGCAGGCCGCGGTCCCGGCATCGGCGATCACGCTGGGCCTGGTCGCGCCTCAGGAAGCAAAACTGCCGACCCCGCCGGAGCGCGCGCCGAAGGACGGCACCTTTGCCGGCTTCACCAGCATCAAGGCGGCGAAGGCCGGGCTCTATACGATCAGCCTGTCCTCGGGCGCCTGGGTCGATCTGGTTCAGGACGGGCATTTCCTCAAGCCGGTGGCCTTCAGCGGCGCGACCGATTGCGACGGCATCCGCAAGACCATGAAATACGAGCTTTCGGACAAGCCCTTCGTGCTCCAGGTCAGTGGCGCCAAGGACAATTCGCTCTCGATTTCGATCCTGCCGGCGCAGTAAGCCCTTCGGATCAGGCAAAGGGTCGCCTTTGACCTGAGGCCTCAGCCTGCTATCTTCACAGCTAGCGATATCCCCGCCGGCCGTAAGCCGTTGTGGGGGCCCGTGGAACAGCGCTTCCGCCCGTCGCGACCACCCACACAACGCCGGATTTGCGCGTGCGTCTACGCGCGCGGGCTCGGACGGAGCGCCATCCATGTATCGCATTGCCGGACTTTTCACCGCCTTCGTCATGCTCGCAGGCGCGAGCCTCTCGCCGGCTAGCGCCGAGGACAAGACCATCACGGTCTTTGCTGCCGCATCGATGAAGAACGCGCTCGACGAGATCGACGCCGCCTACACCGCCAAGACCGGTGTGAAGATCACCGCGAGCTACGCGGCAAGCTCGGTTCTGGCAAAACAGATCGAGCAGGGCGCGCCGGCCGATGTGTTCGTCTCGGCCGACACCGACTGGATGGACTACGCGCTCTCCAAGAAGACCATCAACGAGCCTTCCAGAGTCAACCTGCTCGGCAACAGCATCGTGCTGATCGCGCCGAAGGACTCCAAAATCGACAACGTCACCATCGCGCAAGGTTTCGACCTCGCAAAGCTCGCCGGTGACGGCAAGATCGCGACCGGCGACGTGAAGTCGGTGCCGGTCGGCAAATACGCCAAAGCGGCGCTGGAAAAGCTCGGCGCCTGGCAGGCGGCTGAGCCGAAATTCGCCATGGCCGAGAGCGTGCGCGCCGCGCTGACGCTGGTGGCGCGTGGCGAAGCAAATCTCGGCATCGTCTATTCCACCGACGCCAAGGTCGAGCCCGGCGTGAAGATCGTCGGCACCTTCCCGGCGGATTCGCATCCGGCGATCATCTATCCCGTCGCGGCAACGACGACTGCGAAGCCCGAGACCAATGACTATCTCGCCTTCCTGCGTACCTCCGCCGCCAAGACCATTCTGGAAAAATACGGCTTCAAGTTCCTGATCTCTCCCACAACTTAATTTTGCGACATGATAACTACGACTTGATGCTCGACATCTCTCCCGCCGAATGGACGGCGATCCTGCTCTCGCTCAGGGTCGCCGTCATCGCGACGCTGGTGGCAACGCCGTTCGGCATTGCGCTGGCGTGGCTGCTTGCCCGCAAGGATTTCTGGGGCAAGTCGGTGCTCGACGCCGTCGTGCATCTGCCGCTGGTGCTGCCGCCGGTCGTCACCGGCTATCTCCTGCTCCTCACCTTCGGCCGCCGCGGCCTCGTCGGCGCCTTCCTCGCCGATCATCTCGGCATCGTCTTCGCGTTCCGCTGGACCGGTGCGGCGCTCGCCTGCGGCGTGATGTCGTTTCCGCTGCTGGTGCGCCCGATGCGGCTGTCGATCGAGGCGATCGATCGCCGGCTCGAACAGGCTGCCGAGACGCTGGGTGCGGCGCCTTTCAAAGTGTTCTTCACGGTGACGCTGCCGCTGGCGCTGCCCGGCGTGCTCGCCGGCATGGTGCTCGGCTTTGCCAAGGCGATCGGCGAATTCGGCGCCACCATCACTTTCGTCTCCAACATTCCCGGCGAGACCCAGACGATTTCGTCCGCGATCTATTCGCTGATCCAGACGCCGGACGGCGACGCCGCCGCGGGGCGGCTCGTGATCGTCTCGATTGTGCTCGCGCTCGGCGCCTTGATCGCCGCCGAATGGTTCGCCCGCCGCGCCACGCAGCGCTTGCACGGAAACTGACCATGCTGCGCGTCGATATCGAAAAACAGCTCGGTGAATTCTCGCTTCAAGCATCGTTCTCGAGCGAAGGCCGCGTCACCGGCCTGTTCGGCGCATCCGGCGCCGGCAAGAGCTCGCTGATCAACATGATCGCGGGCCTGCTGCGTCCCGACCGCGGCACCATCGTCATCGACGGCGATGTTGTCGACGACACCGCCGCCGGCATTCATGTGCCGACCTGGCGCCGCCGCATCGGCTATGTCTTTCAGGACGCGCGGCTGTTTCCGCATCTCAACGTCGCGCAAAATCTCGACTATGGACGGCGGATGAACCGCCTCGCGGCCGATCCGGCGCAGCGTACGCGCGTCGTCGAGCTGCTCGACATCGGCGCGCTTCTCGACCGCCGTCCCGGAAAGCTCTCCGGCGGCGAACGCCAGCGCGTCGCGCTCGGCCGCGCGCTCTTGTCAAAGCCGCGCCTGCTGCTGCTCGACGAGCCGCTCGGCGCGCTCGACGAAGCACGCAAGCTCGAGATCTTGCCCTATCTGGTCCGCCTGCGCGACGAGGCCAACGTCCCCATGGTCTATGTCAGCCACGACGTCGCCGAACTGCGCCAGCTCGCGACGCAGATCGTGATGCTGAGGCAGGGACGGGTGACGTCGTTCGGCGGGGTGAAGGTGCTGACGTGAGCGAGTCCGTCGTCGTCCTTGCGACGGCTTTCGTAGGGTGGGCAAAGGCGCCCTTGCGCCGTGCCCACCAACTCTCTCGATCGAAAAAAATGCGTGGGCACGCTTCCGCCTTCGCTCTTCGAGCTACGGCGGACAAGTCGCTTTGCCCACCCTACGGCAGCGTCATACCCCCGCCACCGACGTCCATATCTCCGCGAGCTTCTTCCGCAGCGCCTGGCTGCGCGTCAGCGGCGCCGGGGTTTCGTCGTCTTCCGGCAGACGAAGGCCGACGACGTTGACGCGGCCGCCGGAAATACTGCGTGCGACGAGCACGATGGTGTCGAGCACGAGCTCGGCGCCCTCCTTCGGTGCGCGGTCGAGATTGACGTCGAAATAATCGGCGAGCGTGAGCTTGCCGTCGTCCTCGCCGACCTTCACGCTGTAGATCTCGGCGAGCTCGGCGAGCGTGTGCTCGCCGGACACCATGAAGTCACCGAGCAGATGCGGATCGGGCTCCGAGCTCGGCTGCATGTCGACGAAGAAGCGATCGAGCGCCTCGGCCTTTTCCGGCGGCGCCAGCAGATAGATGTAATCGCCGGGCGCGATCGGATCGGCTTCCACAGGCGTCAAAATGCTCTGTTTGCGGATCACCAGCGTCGGCTTGGACCAGGACGGGATCAGGCCGCGGCGGAAATACAGGCTCTTGGGCCGCACCGGATAGCCGACCAGCTGCTGCTCGAGCTGGCCGGGCAGATCCAGTTCGACACGCCGCGGGCCGCGTTCGGCACGCGGCAGCGCCACATGCAGCTTGCGCGCGGCCGGCGCCAGTGTCCAGCCCTGCAGCAACAGCGAAATGATCACGACGACGAAGGCGACGTCGAAATAGAGATAGGCCTTCGACAGGCCGACCAGCATCGGGATCGAGGCCAGGAAGATCGCGACCGCGCCGCGCAGGCCGGTCCAGGCGATGAAGATCTTTTCGCGCCAGTTGAAGCGGAACGGCGCCAAGCACACGAACACCGCGATCGGCCGCGCCACCAGCATCAGGACGAAGGCGACGCCGATCGCGGGCAGCACGCTGGAGCCCAGCCGGCTCGGCGACACCAGCAGGCCGAGCAGCACGAACATCACGATCTGCGCCAACCAGGTCGCGGCATCGAGAAACGCCACCACCGAATTATGCGCACGCGTCGGCCGGTTGCCGATGATGATGCCGGCGAGATAGACGGCGAGGAAACCCGAGGCGTGCATGATCTGCGAGCCACCGAAGATCACGAGCGCGGCGGTGGTGACGAACGGCGCGTGCAGGCCCTGCGGCAGCGCGACCTTGTTGAGCCCGATGACGACGAGACGCCCGCCGAAGAAGCCGACGACGGCACCCAGCACCGCCTCTTGCAGGAATTCCATCACCACATGGCCGGGCGAACTCGAGCCCAGCGAGATGTATTCGACCAGCATCAAGGTGAGGAAGATGGCGAAGGGATCGTTGGTGCCGGATTCGGCTTCAAGCGTCGCGCCGACGCGCGGCCTCAGGCGCAGGCCCTGGGTGTGCACCAGCAGGAACACCGCGGCCGCGTCGGTCGAGGCGACCACCGCGCCGACCAGCAGCGACTCCGTCCAGTTGAGGTCGAGCGCGAATTTCGCGAACGGCGCCGTGATCAGCGCGGTCAGGAGCACGCCGACGGTCGCGAGCACCACGGAAGGCGCGAGCACGGTGCGGATGCTGGCAAAGCGCGTCTTCAGGCCGCCGTCGAACAGGATCAGGGCCAGCGCCACCGAGCCGACCAGATAGGTCGTGCCGACGTCGTTGAACTGGAGCTGGCCGGGACCCGCATCACCCGCCAGCATGCCGATCGCGAGGAAGACCAGCAGCAGCGGCGCGCCGAAGCGCAGCGCGAGCAGGCTCGACAGGATACCGGCCATGACCAGGACGGCGCCGAGCAGAATGGTGATGCTGAAAGAGTCGAGTGAGGCCATCCACCATCCGGGTACAAATCGCTGGAATTGCATCCTTATCGTCGCCGCACCGGCGCGCCAACCCATTTTCTCCCGCTCGCGGCAATCTGCCCGTATTTTGCGGCCTTAACGCGCTTCACTTCGCGGTGTATCGATGGCCCGGCCGCTTCCTTTGTGGGATTCTGCGGCGCTTTCGAATCAAATCCTCCCGCCTGCTTCCCGACGAGACCGCCCGATGGACATGGACCTCAAAGACCTCATGGAGTTCGTGCAGACGACCGCGCGCAGCGTCGGGGCGGAGATCTCCTCGCCCTGGTTCTACCTGCAATTTGGTCTCATTCTGGCCGCGGCCGGGATCGCTTATGCGGCGGAAGCGACCGTTCGCAACCGCGTCGACATGACGTCGCTGGCGATACGCTGGCCACTGCCGCTTCGGCACTTCGCCCGCGTGATGGTCTCCAGCGCCTCGACGGCGGTGTTCACCCTGCTGGTGATCATCTCCCGCGTGGTGATGTATCACGCGACCTGGCCTAGCCGCAGCTACCTCCTGATGGTCGCCGCCAAGCTGGGGCTCGCCTGGCTCGCGATCCGGCTGCTGACCTCGGTGCTGCGCAACGCCTTCTTCGTCAAGCTTGTGTCGGTTGCGGCGTGGTTTGTCGCAGCACTCTCCATCCTCGGCCAGCTCGATACTACGGTCGACCTGCTCGACTCCTATGCGATCGTGCTCGGCGGATTGCGGCTGACGCCGCTGCTGGTGCTCAAGGCCGGCGCGCTGTTGATCCTCGCGCTCTGGCTCACCAACATCGCCAGCAATTTCGCCGAGAGCAAGATCAACTCGGCGACGGACCTGACACCGTCGGTCCAGGTGCTGCTGGTCAAGATCATCCGCATCGGACTGCTTGCAATCGCGATCGTGCTCGCGCTCGGCACGGTCGGCATCGACCTGTCGGCGCTTGCGGTGTTCTCCGGTGCGGTCGGCGTCGGCATCGGTATCGGCCTGCAGAAGATCGTCGCCAACTTCATCTCCGGCATCATTCTGCTCGCCGACAAATCGGTGAAGCCGGGCGACCTCGTCACCATCGGCGACAATACCGGGCGCATCAGCGCGATGAAGACGCGTTATATTTCCGTCGCCGCCGGCGACGGCCGCGAGTTCCTGGTGCCGAACGAGGATCTGGTGACGCAGAAGGTCGTCAACTGGACCTACACCGACAAGAACACGCTGGTGAAGATCACCTTCGGCACCAATTACGACGCCGATCCCAGGCTGGTCTGCAAGCTCGCGATCGAGACCGCGGCCGCCCACCCGCGCGCGCAGAAGGCCAAGCCGCCGAACTGCATCCTGACCGAGTTCGCCGAAGCCGGCATGAAGTTCTCCCTGACCCTCTGGCTTGCGGACCCCGACGGCATGGACAACGTCAAAAGCGACGTGATGCTGGCGCTGTGGGACGTCTTCAAGCGCGAGGGCATCCGGGTTCCCTACCCCGTCCGCGAAATCCGCGTCCGCGGCGGTGCACTGCCGGTCGAAACCACCGTAGAAGTCCCGAATTGAGCCCGCTTTCGGGCGCATGGCGGCCAAGCTAAGCTTGCACGAAGGCCCGCAATCATTAAATTGGGCCTGAAATCAAGCCTTTCCGCCCGATCGGGCCCGAGCCAGAAGAACCAGACCCGCATGAGCTACGTCGAAGCCACCGATACCTCCCTGCGCAAGACCGGACAGATCAAGCTGCATGGGCCGGCCGCCTTTGCCGGCATGCGCAAGGCGGGTGCCCTGGTGGCGAAGTGCCTCGACGAGCTCACCGACATCGTCGGCCCCGGCGTTCCGACCGATCGCATCGACGAGTTCGTCCGCGAGTTCGCCTTCAGCCATGGCGCCTATCCGGCGACGCTGATGTATCGCGGCTATCGCTATTCGACCTGCACCTCGCTCAACCACGTGGTCTGCCATGGCATGCCCGGCGACCGTCCGCTGAAGGAAGGCGACATCGTC
The DNA here is from genome assembly GCF_036924495.1 of Bradyrhizobium sp. AZCC 2230. Taxonomy (NCBI): domain Bacteria; kingdom Pseudomonadati; phylum Pseudomonadota; class Alphaproteobacteria; order Hyphomicrobiales; family Nitrobacteraceae; genus Bradyrhizobium; species Bradyrhizobium sp. AZCC 2230. The sequence continues at coordinate 5,753,563 of NZ_JAZHRS010000001.1, forward strand.
AATATCGACGTCACCTTCATCGTCGATGGCTGGTACGGCGATTCCAGCCGGATGTATGCGGTCGGCCCGATCGCGCGCAAGGCCGAGCGGCTGATCGAAGTGACCTACGAAGCCATGATGCGCGGCATCGCCGCCGTGAAGCCCGGCGCCACCACCGGCGACATCGGCCACGCCATCCAGAGTTTCGTCGAGCCGCAGGGCATGAGCGTGGTGCGCGATTTCTGCGGCCATGGCCTCGGGCGCATGTTCCACGACGAGCCGAACATCATCCATATCGGCCGGCCCGGCGAAGGCGTGCAGCTCAAGCCCGGCATGTTCTTCACCATCGAGCCGATGATCAATCTCGGTAAGCCGCACGTGAAGATTCTCTCCGACGGCTGGACCGCGGTCACCCGCGACCGTTCGCTCTCGGCCCAGTTCGAGCACTCGGTCGGCGTCACCGCCACCGGCGTCGAGATTTTTACGCTGTCGGAGCGGCACGGCGAGAAGCAGATCGGCTGATCTGCTGCCGGCCTCGCGCCGGTCAATCCAGCGTGAACAGTTCCGCGCCTTCGATCGCGTAATGCGCGAACAGAAAATCCCTGATGTTGACGATGCTGCCGTTCTCCCAATCGAGGAGAACGAAGTAGCGCGGCGGGCCTGACGGATCCTGCGGATCGAACATGATGATCGCAGGACGCCGGTCGACAAAACCGGGAACGCAATGCCAGGCGCCGGTCTGCGCATAGCGACCAAAATATTCGCTAACGTCGCTGCGGCCGGCCCTGCGCGTCCGGTTGACCATCTCCAGCTGCACGTCGTCGGCGAGCATGTCGCGCAGGGAATCGAAATCACGCGCGTTGAAGCGCTCGACATAATGCATCAGGCGGGCGCGCTCGGCCGTCTCCAGTTCGGGAGGCCTGATATCGTCGGATTCCTCGGCGAGCTCGCGGAGACGGGCGCGGCCACGTTGCAGGGCGCCCTTGGTGGTGGGAATGCTGCCGCCCATGATGGTGCAGACCTCGTCGACGGAATAGCCGAGCACGTCTCGCAGGATCACCGCACTTCGCTGCGCCACCGGCAGCCGCATGAAGGTCCGCAAGCTTGCAGCCACGATCTGGCGGTCGGTCACGAGGCTGGTCGAGGCGGCGATCATGTCCAGATCTTCATCGGAGTGAACAGCATTGTGGCGCGCGCGCCGGCGCAGAAAATCCAGCGCGGCATTGTGGGCGATGCGAAACAGCCAGCCTTCCGGATTGTCCAGCGGCTCGGTCCGCGGCGCCGCCTCGATGGCCTTGAGCAGCGCCTCCTGAAGCACGTCCTCGCCGTCAATGACCGAGCCGGTCATGCGCGCGCAGTAGCGATGCAGCTGCGGCCGCATTGCCACCGCCAGGTGGTCGAGGGCTTTAAGGGCGGTCTCCCGGACCGCCCCCGTTCCGTTGCTCGTCACATCATCTGCCAAGCCGGATCTCCCCGTGGCCGACAGGCGTGATACCTCAATCGGGATCGAGGCACTACCCGCCGAAGCTCAGGCATGATTGACCTCGACGACCTCGCACAGGATCGTTTCGGCCTTCGCGATCGCGGCAAGGCGCTGGATGTACGGCGCGAATTTGGGATCCTTGCGGAAATTCTCGATATCCCCGGCGCTTTTCCATTGCGAATAGTTGATCGCGCGCCCGCCCTCCTTGCCGGCGTGGACGCTGGAGGAGATGAAGCCGGGCTGCTTGCTGAAGAAGGATTCAGTGCCCTCCTTCAGGAGCTGGACCAGCTTTTGCTGGTTGTCCGGCTCGACCGTGAAGACGTTGACGAGGGTGGTGACGTCGCTGCCGATGCGAATGGTGGCTTCCATGTTGGAACTCCTGTTCTGGCTGTGTGACGGGACGCTTTGAGCGGCGATCAGCACGCCGGCACTCAAGCCGGTGGCGACGACCGCGCGACGCGATGGCGTGGCTTTGATCTCTGGCATCGATGTTCTCCTTTGCGGACGCTCTGCTGGCCGCTCGACGAGGTTCACAGCGCTGAGACGAACGAGGCGGTGAAAAGGAAACAGTCGGTGCGGATTTTTTTTGCGGTGGCTCAACCGTCCCGGGGGATGGTCTCTTTGGCTCCGAAACGGCCAGAAACCGTCGGGCTGATTGTCGCCATCTTCAAAGCCTGATCTTGCCATCCTGTTTCTCGATGACGATCTCTCGTCAGACAGACAGGAGAGACGAAGTGAGCACCTCGACGCGCCGCGGCTTTCTCGGCTTCGTGTCGGCCAGCGCCGCTGGCCTGCTGCAGACCCGCGCGGAGGCGGCATCCGGGCCAGTCGCCGGTGAGCCTGCCTGCATCCTGACACCGCAGGCGGAGGAAGGGCCGTTTTATTCCGAGCCGAAGCTCGTCCGATCCGACATCGCCGAGGGCAAACCGGGCGTGCCGCTGACCCTGCGGCTGCGCGTGATCGAGGCCGGATCGTGCACCGCGATTCACGACGCGCGGGTCGACATCTGGCATTGCGACGCGAAGGGGCTCTACTCGGCGTTTCCTGGCCAGAGCGACAACCACAAGGTCGATGCGACCGGCAAGACGTTCCTGCGCGGCACGCAAATGACCGACGGCGCTGGCTGGGTCATTTTCAACACCATCTATCCCGGCTGGTATGACGGCCGCACCACGCACATCCATTTCAAGGTGTTTTTGAGCGATCGCACCGTGCTGACCGGGCAGACCTTCCTGCCGGATGCGCTGAACGAATTCATCTACACCAACGTGCCCGACTATGGCGATCGCGCACGGCAGCGCATGGTGATCAACGCCAACGATCACGTCATCGAACGTTCCGATCCCGAGCATCGCGCCTTCTGCGCGGTGAAGGAGGAGCGTGACCGCTATGTCGCGATGCTAACGCTCGGCGTCGACCGCCGGGCGGAGGCGACCGTCGGACGCGCAGGCCCACCGCCGCCCGGCGGTCCGCCGCCGGGGCCACCACCCGGCGGCATGGGCGGGGCGATGTTCGGACGTCCGGTCAGGGACCGGCTCGCTGCATTGGTGCCGGGGTTGAAGCGCGACAAGTGAGGCCTGCGACGCCTAGCCCCCGACGAGTAAAGCCTACGGCGCTCACGGGATCAGGAGCAGCTTGCCGGTCGTCGCGCGGCTCTCCATGTCGGCGTGGGCTTTCGCTGCGCTCACCAGGGGATATTGCCCGCCGATCCTGATATTGAGCTTGCCCTCGATGATCCAGTCGAACAGCTGGGTCGAGCGCGCGCGGAGCAGTTGGGGCGTGTGAATGTGATCCAAGAACGTGGCGTAACCGATCTTGACGCTCTTCGGCAGGCTCATGATATCGAGCGGTCCTGGGCCGCCGAGCACAGGTCCGTACCAGCAGAACGTGCCCGAGCGCCGGAGCGCATCGAGCGAACCCTGGAAGGTCTTGGGACCAGAGCCGTCATAGACGACGTGCACGCCCTCGCCGCCTGACAGCCGCACCGCTTCGCGGGCGAACTCGCCCTCGGTGTCCACGATCACATGATCGGCGCCCGCCTCCTTCGCGACCGCCATCTTGTCGGCCGACGAGACGCGGCCAATCACATGTCCACCTCGCAGCTTGATGATCTGGGTCAGGAGCAGGCCGACGCCACCCGCGGCGGCGTGAACGAGGGCGATATCACCTTGCTGCACCGGATAGAAATCCGTCGCAAAATGACTGGCGGTGAGCCCCTGCATCATCACCGACGCGGCAGTCCTGTCGTCGATCGCATCGGGCAGGGGCACCAGCGAGGTCGCAGGGACCACAACCTTGTCAGCGTAGCTTCCGGGCGCATAGACCCAGGCCACACGCTGGCCGATCCCGAATCCATCGACCGCGTCGCCGACCCTGAGAACCCGGCCCGCGCCCTCGACGCCCAGGATTTTTGGATCGGGCATGCCGGCCCAGATGGTTCCTTGCCTGACACCCACGTCCATGAAGTTGACGCCTGCGGCCGCGATCTCGACCAGCACGTCACCTGGGCCCGGTATCGGGTCCGGTCGCTCGACACAAGCGATGACGTCGGGACCGCCCCGACGATTCATGACCACAGCCTTCATGCCGTTGCTCCTTGTTTGATTGATCGTTCCAAAATTATCCAAAAAAAATCCGCCTTACGACAGAGCGCGCAGCGCCATGTCGCCGAGCGCTCGCAAGTGCCGGGCCTTTGCGCCGCCTCGGGCGGCAATGCGGATGCCGGCGAAGCTCGCCAGCAGGAACTCCGCCGCTTCGTCGGCATCGATATCGGCCGAAGCATCGCCGTCGGCCTGCGCTTCGCGAATTCGCTTCGAAACCGCGAGGCGAAGCGGCCGCCCGGCAGCGTGATGGATCTCGGCGAGATCGTCCCGCGTGCGGCCGAACTCGCACATCGAACCGACGCCGAGGCAGGCTTGATGCGCCTCATCGACGACGCGCTCGACCATGGCCCTGACGCCTTCCATCGCGCGCGGCCGTCCCCGCAGCATGGAAAGATGAGCGCCCGTCTCGGCGGCGGCATAGCGCTGGACAGATGCGCAATAGAGCTGCCACTTGTCGCCGAAGGTATCGTAGATGCTCTGGCGTCCAATGCCCATCGCCTCCACGAGCATCGGGGTCGAGGTCCCCTCAAAACCATGTTCGCGGAACACGCCGATCGCGGCATCGAGCGCTTCTTCCTTATTAAACTCCTTCGGTCTCGCCATGAGCTTGCAATAGCCGTTCTGGAATGAACAGTCAATTACGCATGCCGCCCGCGTCCGGCTGAATCACTGCGCCTGATCGAGCCGGCTTGGCCAGCAAACGGGATTGTTGCTACCGGATCCCTGAAAGACCAGCCGCCGGCGCCATGACACTTCGTGGTTGCAAAACGCCCCCGGAACGGCATGCTTGTGCGCGATGCCCGCCAAAACCGACCACGACAAGATCAAGCCAGACGAAGCGCCGCATTATCTCGGCCATCGCGAACGGCTGCGCGAGCGCTTCTACAGCGCCGGCGCGGACGCGCTCAGCGACTACGAGCTGCTGGAGATGGCGCTGTTTCCGGCGCTGCCGCGGCGCGACACCAAACCGCTCGCGAAATTGCTGATCAAGACTTTCGGCTCGTTCGCCGAGGTCGTCCATGCGCCGGTGGCGCGCCTGCGCGAGGTCGACGGCGTCGGCGAAGCCGCCATCAACCAGCTCAAGCTGATTGCGGCGGCCGCGCACCGCGTCGCCAAGGGCGAGGTCAACAGCCGCAACGCGCTGTCGTCCTGGAACGAGGTGATCGCCTATTGCCACACCAGCATGGCCTTCGCCGACAAGGAGCAATTTCGCCTGCTCTTCCTCGACAAGCGCAATCAGCTGATCGCCGACGAGGTGCAGCAGACCGGCACCGTCGACCACACCCCGGTCTATCCGCGCGAGGTGATCAAGCGCGCGCTGGAGCTGTCGGCCACCGCGCTGATCCTGGTCCACAACCACCCCTCCGGCGACCCCTCACCTTCGCAAGCCGACATCCAGATGACCAAGGCGATTATCGACATCGCCAAGCCGCTCGGCATCGCCGTGCACGACCACATCATCGTCGGCAAGAACGGCCATGCGAGCTTGCGGGGCATGAGGTTGATATAATCTCGCCACGTTGAGACGTGTTACAGCACCCGTCCCTGCCATACCGGGAGCCGCCACGGAGACCACCATGTTGAACGGCCCCAGCGCGGTTCTCTCTTCCGAAGAGATCGGCGCCATTGCACGAGACGCCGTCGCGGAGGGACAAGCGGGCCGCAAGCAGGCCGCATCGCAAAAAATACAGCCGCTTCGAAGGGTCCAGCGCCACCAGACTGAGGCGGCCAGGGCGCTGTTATGGATTGTCGACGAGCGAAGCCTCGCAAGGGAAGAGGCCGCGGACCTGCTTTCAGAGATAGCAAATGCTCACGATGATGATACAGCTATTCTCTCGGGGATCGGCCTATGCCTGGAAGCCGTCCGCGACATTGATGATTTGAACGCCGCGGCGCCGGCGCATCCAATATTTCAAACGATGGTCGAGAAGCTGGACCGTCTGGCGAGACTCTACGACGGGAAAGCCGAGCAGGAAGAGATATTGCGCGGGCTGGCGACGGCGGCGCGCATGATGGCGCGCCAGCGCGATACCATCGCCGAGCACAGTCTCCGGAAGCTCGCCGAGATCAATCCGCACAAGAGCGCGCACCATTACAATCTGGGGCTCTTCTACAAGACGCGCGGCAGATTTGCCGAAGGCGTAGCGGCCAACCGGGCTGCGGCACGCCTCTCGCAAGAGGTTGTCGACAGCTACGAATGGAACCTTGGAATCTGCGCCACCGGCGCCGGCGACGCCGAGACAGCCTTGGACGTGTGGAAGCGGATGGGGCAAAAAGTCGAGCTTGGGCGGTTTGGATTGCCGGACGGCGGATATTTTGGCTGCAAGGTGAAGCTCGCCGAACGACCTCTTGCAGAGCGTACGGCAGACCTTGATGACCCAGGCGATGAGGAGACGGTATGGATCGAACGGTTGAGTCCGTGCCACGGCATTGTCCGCAGCGTGCTATACCGCAATCTCGGCGTCGATTACGGCGACGTCATCCTCATGGATGGCGCGCCCATTACCAATCATATGTACGGCGAGCAGCAGATTCCGGTCTTCCCCCATCTGGCAACGCTTCTGCGTCGAAACTACCGGTTTTTCGATTTCGCGGGCACACAGCAGACGGCACGGCAATTGGCCGACATGAGCGAAGAGCTGGAGGGGACACCGTCATCTATTCGCACTCGGAGAGCTTCAAGATCATGTGTGAAAATTGCTGGCGCAATCCCGACATCGATCACGCTGATCACGAGAAGACGGAGAGGCACGTCGTCACCGGGCGCATCGCCGCCTCGCCTGATATGGCGCCTGCACGACTTTTGGATCTGATCGACCGGGGAATCGCGAAACGGGAAAATTGCCAAATCTATGCGCCCGACCTTTGCGCGGCGGCGGGACAGTTGGTGCGTGAGCGAATCGACAGGCGCCGATTTGCTCTGCTCACGGACAACTAGCCACACCGAGCGCGCTGATCCCCGTGCATGGTCGGCAAAGCGGACACGCCAGGCCGCGCAGGATGCGGCTGATTTAGCTCCGCGAATCGCGTAGCAGGAACAGCATGAGCGATTGGCTGCACAACCTGCCTGTGCCCGCGATGGCGCTGGTGATCTTCGGGTTCACCTATCTTCTGGCCGCGACCGTATTCGCCGCGATCGCGCTGGTGGCGACGGAGGAGCGGGCGAAAGCGCTGAAGGCGATCTCGCCGGGCATGCTGCCGGTGCTCGGCATCATCTTCGGCCTGTTCGTCGCCTTCACCGCGGCACAGGTCTGGGGTGACAGCGACCGCGCCGGCGCGGCGGTGAGCCGCGAGGCCAGCGCGCTGCGCAGCGCTGTTCTGCTCGCCGCCGGCCTGCCCGCGGAGCAGGAAGCAAAGCTACGTGGGCTGGTGCGTGACTATGTCGGTCAGGCCGTCACCGTGGAATGGCCGATGATGGCGCATCAGGAGGCCTCGCTGAAGGCGACACCGCCGGCGCTCGCCGAGGCGTTGCAGCTGGTCGTCGCGACGACGCCGCAAGGGCGGGGGCAGGAGACCGCGCAGCGCGAGATCGTCGCCGCGCTGGAGCAGGCGCTCGATGCGCGGCGGCAGCGGATCATCGTCAGCCTGGCCTCGGTCAACGCGGTGAAATGGTGGTGCCTGTATCTGCAGGCCCTGTGCGAGCTGCTGGTGATCGGCTTCGTTCATTGCGACAACCGCCTGGGATCGGCGATCGCGATGGGCCTGTTCGCGACCGGCGTCGCCACCTCGGTGCTCCTGATCGCGGCGCACGACCGCCCGTTCACCGGCCAGATATCGATCTCGCCGGAGCCGCTGCGCCAGATCATGCCGGAGGCGCCGGCGGGACGAAGTTGATTTCGCCAGCGGCGCTAGGCGTGCGCCAGCGTGCAGCTCAGCATCCATTGCACGCCGAAGCGATCGGTGAGCTTGCCGTAATAGTCGCCCCAGGGCTGGATCCCGAGCGGCGTGGTGATGGTGCCGCCTTCGGCGAGGCGCACAAACAGATCCGTCGTCGCCTCCTGATCATCCATCATGAGGATATGGGCGGAGCCGCGCATTGGCTCGGCGTCGTCGTTGTCCGATGCATAGAAGCAGATGCCGGGGCCTTCGAACTTCGCGTGCATGATCTTGCCCCGCAGCGCGGGATTCCTGAGCGGCATGCCGGGCTCGCCATGGCGCATGATCTCGGTGACGTTGCCGAGACCGCAGGCGGCGTAGAAGGCAAGCGCCGGTTCGCACTGGGTCGTGAAAAAGAGATAGTTCGACAGGCGCATATCTCGCACTCCTCGCTTGAATTGATCAGGTCTCTGCGCAGGCCTTGAGCGCAGCCGCGCGGCACGCGGACGCAATCGCCGCGCTGACATCCTTGTCGGCGACGGCCCTCGCCATCGTGACACCGCCGGACAGGATCGAGAGCAGCGCCCAGGCGCGCGCACGTCTGTCCTTGGCCAAGCGGCCCGGCAAGCCGTCGGCAACCGCGGTCACGACGCCCTCGATCTCGGCCTCGAACACGGTCTTGATTCCCGCATCTGCGCGCTGCACCTCCGAGGTCAGGCTCTGCAAGGCGCAGCTCGCTCCCAGCTCGCAGACCCGCTTTTGTCCGAGATAGAAATCGACGAACGCCGCGACCCATTTGGCGCCGTGCTCGGCCCGCAGGCTTTCGACTCCCTGGCGCAGCTCGTCGAGGCCCGCCACCAGCGCAGCCTTGAACGCTTCGCCCTTGGACGAGAAGTGCCCGTAGAACGCGCCGGAGGTGACCTCGGCCTCCTTGGCAAGGCCGTCGACGCCGATGCCGCCAAAACCCTGGCGGCGAAAGCCGCGGCCGGCAGCCGCGACCATGCGCGCGCGGGCTTCTTCCTTGTGTCCGGACTTGTATCGCACGACGGCACCTTTCAGATCACGATCGTTATTTTATCATTGACGGCATCGCCCTCGTCGTGCGATTGCAATCACGATCGTTATATAACGATCGCAATCTTATCGCAAGCCGCGATCGCAGCCGGCGTTCGCGACGCTCACATCACGAAGGGAGTTTTGGTCATGCCGATCACCGTCGTCGCCACGGATGGCATCTTCAGTGCAGCCGCCGAGAAAACCATGTTCGCCGAGCTGACCGCCTCATTCCTCAGGCACCATGATCTCGCGGGCAATGCGTTCCTCACGCCGAACGTAATCGGTGAGATCAGCACCGTCCCGAAAGGCCGGTCCTTCGCCGGCGGGACGTCGAACGACATCGTCGTGGTCGAATTGAAAGTCCCGTCCTTCGCGCTGGCGAGCCCGGAGCAAAAGGCGGGCTTCATCAAAGAGGCCACCGACATCGCGTTCAGGGCCGCGGAAGGCCGTCATCCGCGCGAGCGGATTTTCGTCAACATGGTCTATGCCGTGGACGGCCTGTGGGGCATCGGCGGCAAGGCCTACACCAATGCCGAGCTTGGCGACGCCGTCAGCCGCGCCAGCGCTGCCTGACCGCAGCGATCAGGCATGACAGCGCCGGCGCGCGCGAGACGGCGCCGGCGCAACGTCATTCAGTAGCAGTATCGCGGGTCGACCGGGACGTAGCGGCCATCCGGGCGCTGCATGTAGCAGCCGCGCTGATAGGCGTAATAGCCGGACCGGCGACGCTCGCCTTCGGAGGCGATCGCAGCCCCCGTGCCGGCGCCGACGACAGCACCGATGGCGGCGCCGCGGCCGCCGCCAAGCGCGCCGCCCAAAATCGCTCCGCCCACACCGCCGATGATGGCGCCACCGACAGCATCCTGCGCCACCGCGTCATGGACCGGTACGGCCATCGCGACAGCGAAACACGCTGCAATACCAAGACGTCGAAGCATTCCGAATCCTCCCATCTGATGCGGCCAGTCATAGCGTTTGAGACGATCCCGGGCCAGAATAATCGCGTGAATCCGGCTCGCTTCCCGCCCTTTACGTCACAGGGCCAGCCTGTCGCGACAACAAGTGGAGGCCTCCGATCGAGGATATGCTTGCCGCAGTTACGGCGCGACCCAGCGCTGCACGGCTTCCGTTGTGTCGGCGGGCGTCGTGTTGAAGCAGATCGCGGCCTGCGGCGCCAGGCAGTGGACGAGGTTGAGCACCTTATCGAACAACAGCAGCCGTTCCTTCGGCTCGCGCAGGCCCGCACCGATGACGATGCAATCGAAGTGCTCGTCGCGCAGCGCCGCCGTTACGGCCCCTTCCGCGGCGGCGTCGAGATCGATCAGACAGCTCGTGACCTCGTAGCCGAGACCGCGCAGGCGCAGCAGCTGCGCTTCGATATAGTTGCGGACGAGCGCCGGCGTGAGCTGCGGAAACGCGCTGTAGTCGGCGCTGCCGGGTTCGATGCCGATCGCGAGGACGCGCTTGGCCATCGCAGGATCCCTTGAGCAGACCGTCTGCAGTGCTAACGGACGGCCGCCCGGCCGGTTCCCGGACGGCGGGTAGCGACCTCACATTCACGCGTGCGCCGATCCGATGTTGCGTCCTTTGACCGCACCTTTCGCGCTGCACGTGTAAGCCATTTCACATGCACTGCAGCGATGGCCTGCCACATTCGCCGGATCACACCTAGAGCCCTGGCCGCCGACGGCACGCGGCTCACGCCTGATTTGCACAACGAACCGATAATTTTAACAATTCGCGGGAGCGGGAGATGGTGTCATACGAGAGTCTCAAGAGCGAATATGAGAGGAACTGGGCCAATCTCGAGATCCGGCCCGCACGCCTTGGCGAGGCCAACGCGACGGCACGCAAGGCCATCAACGGCAAGGCGACCTATCAGCAGGTCGAGCGGCTGACCGGCGTGCCCTGGTATTTCGTCGCGCTCTGCCATTATCGCGAGTCCAATTTCGATCTCGACACCTATCTCGGCAACGGCGAGTCGCTGAAGCGTGTGACATGCCTCGTTCCGAAAGGCCGCGGCCCGTTCGCCTCATTCGTCGACGGTGCCGTGGACGCGCTGCGGATCCAGCACTTCGTCGGCACGCAGGACTGGTGCATCGCGCGTACGCTGTACCGGCTCGAATGCTTCAACGGCCTCGGCTATCACGCCAAGGGCGTCAACTCGCCCTATCTCTACGGCGGCTCGACCCTCTACGGACCGACCGAGGCGAGGGGCGGCAAGTTCGTCGCGGACCACGTCTTCGACCCGAACCATGTCGATACGCAGCTCGGCACCGCCGTCGTCCTGCATGCGATGATGTCGCAGGATTCCTCGATCACGATCGACGACAGCCCGTCCATTGCCCCTCGTTCCGAGCCCGACGAAGACGTGGCGTCGTCGGTGCTGCTGATGCAGCAGACGCTCAACAAGCTCGGCGCCAATCCGCCGCTCGACGAAGACGGCATCAGCGGACCGAAGACCCAGGCGGCGGTCTCGCAATTTCAGCAACAACACGCCCTCGAGGATACCGGCCTGCTCGACGGCACCACGATTGCCGCCATCACGCGCGCTGGAATGCAGCCGGTCCGGACGCAAAATGTGGATCTGTCCCGGATCCTGGGTCGGCTGGAGAACCTCGCACAGCGTCTGCAGCCGGGAGCCAGCCCAACAGGTGCAACGCCGATAGCGATCCCACCGATAGGGACAATGCCTGCAGGGCAGTCCACCCAGCTATCTCAGATCCTCAACCAATTGCAGAGCCTCACGCAGGCCTTGCAGCCGGGAGCAAACGTCCCGGTGGGCCCAATTCCGGCGGCCAACCCGACGGTTAGCGTGCTTGGACAGCTCCTCGCTCTCATCACCAAGACAGCACCCGGAACGACCACGCCAGCGAATCCCGCTCCGGCCGATCAGCTCAAACAGGTGGTCGACCTGCTCGGCGCCTTGCTCGGCAACAAGCCCGTGCTCGGCCAGGTCAACGGCGCGCTCGGCGAAACCATCGGCAAAATGCTGGACGGCAAGAAGACGGCGCTCGGTATCGGCGGCTCACTCATCACCGCGCTACTCTCCGCGGTGACGGCAAGCCCCAATGCCGGAGGTATCGCCGGACTGTTGGGGACGATCGCGACCGCGGTGCCGGGGCTTAGCCAATTCGCTCTCCCGATATCGCTCGCGCTCACGGCCTGGGGCGTGCTTGGAAAGATGGAGAAGTGGGCGCAGGGCACTGCGCCACCGCCCAAGCCGACGACTTAGCTATCCTGATCGTGGAGCGCCGCAGCGCGGCGCTCCATCAGCGCGCGCTCACGCCCGTTGGTGGCAAGATGTGCGGCGGCCTCGAACGCCTGCCGCGCCTCTGCGAGCCGCCCGAGCTTTTGCAGGAAATCACCACGAACCGCCGGCAGATGATGATAGGCCGACAGCTCTGGCGCGCTGCGGATCTCGTCAAGCAGGTCGAGCCCGGCCTGCGGTCCCTCGGCCATGCCGACCGCGACCGCGCGATTGAGCTCGATGATCGGCGAGCGCACCAGAAGCGCCAGCTCGGCGTAAAGCTGCGCGATGCGACGCCAGTCGGTATCTGCAGGCGTCTCCGCCGTGGCGTGACACGCCGCAATCGCCGCCTGGATCACGTAAAACCGTCCTGCACCGTCGAGCTCGCGGGCACGTTCGAGCGCGCGCAGGCCCCGACGGATCTGCGAGCGGTCCCAGAGCGCGCGATCCTGGTCCATCAGCAGAATGGGATCACCGCTCGCGTCGGTCCGCGCGCGAGCCCGCGCGGCATTCAAATCCATCAGGGCGACGAGGCCGTGAACCTCGGGCTCGTCCGGGGCGAGGCCCGCGAGCACGCGGCCCATGCGCAGCGCCTCGTCGCAGAGCTGCGGCCGCAGCCATTCCTCGCCGCGCGCCGCGAGGTAGCCCTCGTTGAAAATGAGATAGACCACCTCCAGCACCGAGGCGAGGCGCTCCGACAACGCCTCCCCGCTCGGCGTCTCGTAGGCGAGGCCGGATCCCGACAGCGTCCGCTTGGCCCGGACGATGCGCTGGGAGATGGTTGCTTCCGGCACGAGATAGGCGCGCGCGATCTCGGACGTGGTCAAGCCGCAGATCATGCGCAGCGCCAGCGCCGCGCGCGCCTCGCGCGACAGGATCGGATGACAGGCGGTGAAGACCAGCCGCAACAATTCATCGCCGATATCATCGTCGAGCGCAGCATCGAAATCCGGCACGGTCGCCTGCTCCTGCAACATGTCGTGCGCCAGCATGTCGTGCTTCTCGCTGCGAATCTTGCCGCGGCGCAAATGATCCAGCGCCCGGCGCCTGGCGGTCGTCATGAGCCAGGCGCCGGGATTTTCGGGCACGCCGATGATGGGCCAGGATTCCAGCGCCGCCACCAGCGCGTCCTGGGTCAGCTCTTCCGCAAGCGGCACGTCGCGCAGCATCCGCGACAGCGTCGCGATCAGCCGCGGCTGCACGACGCGCCAGGTTGCGTGAATCGTGGCGCGGATGACGCGATCGATGTCGGTGTCGGCGGCCGTCATCGCCGCCGAAGGAGACGAGCGGTGGTGTCCATCAGGCGTGGGCGGCTACCCCTGCACGCGCGTTGACTTCGCAGGCCACGTCCACGCCCGGCGCAGCGAACGCCCGCAATTCGCAAGTGCCTTCCCAACCCGGCATGTGGTCGAGGTGCAACTGCATGAATTCCTTGGCCATCGCCAGGGCCTCGTCCTTGTCGCGCAATTCGAAGATGGCATAGCCGCCGATCACCTCCTTGGCCTCCACGAACGGGCCGTCGATGACGCTGAGCTCGCCATCGGCGACATGCACCCGCGCGCCGGTCGCAAGCGGCATCAGGCCGCCATTGTCGAGCATCCGGCCAGCCCTGATCTCCCGTTCGGAGATCCTTTGCATCGCCTCCGCCAGCGCCGGGGACGGACCTGCCATGGGCTTTGGGGAGGTGACGATGTACATGAAGCGCATGCAAAACTCCTGTTGAGGCGAGATGCGGCCGGTTCAGTCGCGCGATCAGCTCGCTATTGGGATGACGATCTGGCCGGGGCCGGATCGACATCAGCAACGGAAAAATTGCAGGCAGAAATTACGGGAACAAACGGGCGCCTACTGGCGCAGCATGATCAGGGGATCGGCCGTATCGGGAACCCGCCGCCATTGCGCGTTGTCGTCGGCCTCGAACTGCCAGGCGTCGCCCGATTTCGACATCAGGATGATCTGGCCGCGCTCGAGCCGCCATTGCGTCGGGTTGAACTGGGCGATCGCCGCATCGCATTTCGGCTTCAGGAAGACCTGGAAATTGTCCTGATCGGCTTCCGTGTTGGTCAACGTCAATCCGCAGACCGGCTGGCCGTTGCCGCGCACTATGGCCCAGTCGCCGATCATCTGGTCCATCGACTTGGCCATCGACCGGGCGGCGGCGAGGTCCTGCAGGATGTAGACGCCCTCGCCCTGGCGCAGGCCCTCGAAAATACCGGCCTCGACCTCGGTGAAATCGATCACGGATTCACCGGTCGCATCCTGCAAGCGGACGATGTCGAGACCTTTCACGCTCCAGGCGACGATATCCTTGGTGAAGGGCAGCGCGGTCTTGCAGGCCGGCTCGAGCTCGAGCTTGAATCCCTGCGCCACCGGGTCGCCCTTGATCGTGACGACGCAGGTCTTGCTGCGTTCGGTGGTCGAAAGCTCCCACTGACCAACCATCTCCTTCTTCAGGGTCGTCGCGTCCTGCGCACGCGCAGCGCCGATCACGGCGATACAGGCCGCGATCAGCAAAGCAACGACCCGAAGGGCGGTCATCAGCGCCCCTTGAACGGCGTTTCAGCCACCGGCGTCAGCGGCGCCTTGCCGGCGAACCAGGATTTGAGGTTGTCGACCACGAGTTGGTCCATGGCGTTGCGCGTCACGACGGAGGCCGAGCCGATATGCGGCAGCAGCACGACGTTCTGCATGGTCTTGAGCTCCTCCGGCACGCTGGGCTCGGCTGCGAACACGTCGAGGCCGGCGGCGAGGATGGTGCCGGATTTCAACGCCTGGATCATCGCCTGCTCGTCGACGACAGAGCCGCGCGCGACGTTGACCAGCACGCCGCGCGGGCCGAGCGCCTTGAGCACCTCGGCATTGATCATCTTGTTGGTCGAGGCGCCGCCCGGCACGATCACCATCAGCGTATCGACCGCCTTCGCCATCTCGATCAGGTCGGGATAGTGCTTGTAGGAGACGTCCTTGGACGGATTGCGCGAGTGATAGACCACCGGCACGAGCGAGGCATCGAGCCGGCGCGCGATGGCCTGGCCGATCCGGCCCATGCCAACGATGCCGACCTTGCGGTCACGCAGCGAGCCGACGCTGAGCGGATAATTCTGGGTCTGCCAGAGACCGGAGCGGACGTAACGGTCGGCCTTGACGAATTCACGCACGGTGGAGATCAGCAGGCCCATCGCGACGTCGGCGACCTCCTCGGTCAGCACGTCGGGCGTGTTGGTGACGATGATGTTGTGTTCGGCGGCGTATTTGGCGTCGATGTGGTCGTAACCGACGCCAAAGCTCGCCACCATCTCGATCTTGGGCAATTGCGACAGCGAATCCTTGTCGGCGCGGACGGTGTGATAGGTCACCGCGACACCGCGGATCTTCTCGCGGATCGCCGGCGTCAGCCGCTCGAGGTCGCCGCGCGTCTCGGCCTTGTGCACGACGAAATGATCGGAAAACCCGTTCTCGAGGATCGGCCGCACCGGCCCATAGATCAGAAGGTCGATCTTGTCGGACGAAATCGAACCGGTAGACATCAGTTTTCCTTTCCAAGCGCGCTCTCATGCCAGCGCCGTAAAACGAGGTGGGAAACTAGCGCCAGCACCCCATAGATGACAATCCCGGCCAGTGACAGCAAAAGCAGCGCTGCGAACATGCGGGGTATGTTCAATCGATAGCCGGATTCGGCGATTCTGTAGGCGAGGCCTGAGCCGGCGCCTGCTGTTCCCGCTGCGATCTCGGCCACGACCGCGCCGATCAGCGACAGGCCGCCGGCAATGCGCAGGCCGCCCAAGATATAGGGCAACGCTGCCGGCAGCTTCAGGAAGCGCAGGGTTTGCGGTGGCGAGGCGCCATAGAGCTGGAACAGGCCCGCGAGGTTGCGATCGACCGAATTCAGCCCGAGCGTGGTGTTCGACAGCACCGGGAAAAAGGCGACGATGAAGGCGCAGACGACGACCGCGGTCTGCTGTTCCAGATAGATCAGCAACAGAGGCGCGATCGCGATCACCGGCGTCACCTGGAGGACGACGGCATAGGGAAACAGCGAGTATTCCACCCATTTCGACTGGTTGAACAGCAACGCCAGCGCGACGCCGCCGATGCTGGCGGCAACAAAACCTTCCAGCGTCGTCAGCAGCGTGGTCGCAAGCGATTGTGACAGCACCGCCCAGTCCTTGATCAGCGTCAGGGAGATGACCGAGGGCGCCGGCAGCACGTAAGGCGGGATCTCCCGAATGCGAACCCCGAGCTCCCAGGCGGCAAGGCCGGCCGCGAACACGATGACGGGCAGCACGAAACGCACGGCGTTTTGCGCGCCTGACGGCTTTGCGGTGACGGGGGCTTGCGCGTTCATAGCATCGACTGTCCCGAATATGACGGCGCCAGCGCGGCCGACACGCGCCGGCAATAATCGGAATAGGCCGCCGAGGTGCGAAACTCCTCACCGCGCGGCTCGACGGTCTCGATGCGGATGTCGGCCTGGATGCGGCCGGGCCGCGCCGTCATGACCACGACGCGCTGCGACAGATAGACGGATTCAAACACCGAATGGGTGACGAAGATGACGGTCTTGCCAAGGCTGCGCCACAGCGCGAGCAGATCGTTATTGAGACGGAATCGCGTGATCTCGTCGAGCGCCGCGAACGGCTCATCCATCAGGAGGATATCAGGATCGGTAACGAGCGCGCGGGCGAGCGACACCCGCATCTTCATGCCGCCGGACAATTCACGCGGATAAGCGTCGGCGAAATCGGCGAGACCGACGCTGGCGAGCGCCGCATCGGCCCGCGCCCGCCCTTCGGCCTTGGGAACGCCGCCAAGCTTCAACGGCAGCCGCACGTTTTCGCGCACACTGGTCCAGGGCATCAGGGTCGGCTCCTGGAACACGAAGCCGATACTATGGCCGATCTGCGCCGGGCCTTCATGACGCGACATCCGCACCGTGCCTGATGACGCAGCGCTAAGCCCCGCAATCAGTCTCAGCGCCGTCGACTTGCCGCAGCCGGACGGACCGAGCAGCGAGATGAACTCGCCCTTGCGCACCGCGAGGTCAAAGGGACCGAGCGCCATGACGCCGTTGTCATAGGCCTTCGTCACGCCGCGCAGGCTGACGGCAAGCGCCGTCAGGCTGGCCTCGACCGTGGGCGACGTTTTGGTCTCTACCATTGACAGTCGGCTGCCAGTCGTCGGCGGCGGTCGGCCACCTCTCCCCAACGGGGAGAGGTCGGCGCGTAGCGCCGGGTGAGGGGGATCAAGTCCCACGAGAGAGCGCAGCCCCTCTCCCGCATCGCATCTTGCGATGCGACGCGACCTCTCCCTACGGGAGAGGTAAACGATGCGGCTGCAGCTCGGTCTGATCTCGACATGCGTTACGGCTTGGCGGGGCGCAGCTCGACACCGACGCCCTTGTTGACGAAGCGCAGCGTGTAGGACTTGCGGAAGTCGAGATCGCCCTTCACGACGCCGGCCTTCACCATCTTGTTGAAGAAGGAGGTGTAGCGATCGTCGCTCATCGCGCCGATGCCGTTTTTCAAGGACTCGCCGGAATCGACGATGCCGTATTCCTTCATCTTGGCGACGGAATAGGCCAGCAGATCGTCGGTCATCTCCGGATTGAGCTGCTTGATCATGGCATTGCCGGCGGAATTGTCACGGTAGATGTAATTGTACCAGCCGATCATGGAGGCATCGACGAAGCGCTGCACCAGGTCCGCCTTTTTCTCGACCAGGTCGCGGCGCGTCTCGATCAGGGTCGAATAGGTGTTGAAGCCGGCATCGGCGAGCAGGATGACGTTGGGCTTGAAGCCGGCGGCCTTCTCGACGGCGAAGGGCTCGGAGGTGACGTAGCCCTGCATCGCGCTCTTGGGGTTGGCGATGAAGGGCTGCGGATTGAAATTATAGGGACGGACGTTCTTCTCGCTGAAACCGTATTCGGACTTGAGCCACTGGAAGTAGCTGGTCATGCCCTCCTTGGAGACGAACAGCGTCAGCGGCTTGAGCTCCTCGATCTTGGTGACCTTCGCATCCGGCTGCGTCAGCATCACCTGCGGGTCTTTCTGGAAGACCGCGGCGATGGTCACCACGGGGACGTTGTTGGCGACCGCGTCGAACGACATCAGCGTGTTCGCAGCCATGAAGAAATCGATCTTGCCGGCGATCAGCAGCATCCGGTTGTTCTCATTGGGCCCGCCCGGAACGATGGTGACGTCGAGCCCATATTTCTTGTAGGTGCCGTCGGCGACCGCCTGGAAGAAGCCGCCATGCTCGGCCTCGGCGACCCAATTGGTGCCGAAAGTGACCTTGTCCAGGGTTTCCGCGCGCGCCGGCAGGACCGACATGAAAGTGGCCAGCAGGCCTGCCGTTAACGCTCGCCGCAGATGGGAAGGGCTCATGATGGGACTCCGTCGATCGTGTCTGGCCGATGCCAGACCAACGCGATAAAACCGCAAGACATTCGGGGACGCGAACCGGTCAGGCCCGCGTCCCCTCCATAACACCAAACTACGTGACAAATTCGGGCAAAGAAACCTTGATGACGCCTCCGCGCGACTGGACCGAGATCCGCTGGGCCGATGCGAACCCTGCGGACGTATCGCGCTGGATCGCGGTGCTGCCGCTGGCGGCGACCGAGCAGCACGGCCCGCATCTGCCGCTCGAGACCGACGTGCTGATCGCCGACGCCTATCTCGCGCGTGTGCAGGAGGTGCTGCCCGCGACCATTCCGGCGACGTTCCTGCCTGTTGAACCGGTCGGCATCTCGACCGAGCATATCGACTATCCGGGCACGCAGACGCTGCCGACCGAAATGGCGCTGAAGCGCTGGACCGCAATCGGCGAGGATGTCGCGCGACGCGGCGTGAAAAAGCTCGTCATCATCACCAGCCATGGCGGCAACAGCGCGGCGATGATGCTGGTGGCGCAGGATCTTCGTGCGCATCAAAAACTGTTCGCGGTGACGACGTCGTGGTCGCGCCTGTCGGGCGCGGAAAAGCTGTTCCCGGCCGATGAAGTGCGTCACGGCATCCATGGCGGTGCGGTCGAGACCTCGATCATGCTGGCGCGCTATCCCGAGCAGGTGCGCGCCGATGCGATCGCGGATTTTCCCGCGAGCAGCGTCGCGATGGAGACACAATATCGCTGGCTCTCGACGCAGCGGCCCGCGCCCTTTGCCTGGCAGGCGCAGGATCTCAACGCCAGCGGCGCCGTCGGCAATGCGACACTGGCCGTGATCGAGAAGGGCGAGCAGCTCATCGACCAGGGCGCGCGCGCCTTTTGCGAGCTGCTGACTGAGGTCGATAACTTCGACGTGAACAGGCTCGCCAAAGGCCCTCTCGGCTAGCCTGCATCCTTTTGGAATCACTCATAAAAGAGTCGAATTCCCAGGCCGTCCGAGGCGCGTTCGAACCGGTTTCGGCAAGCCTCCGTCCAATTGGGCACGCGGGCCACAACGGACCGCCTCAACCCGGATGGAGTTTCACATGTCGATCAAGACCAAGATTGCCGCCGTCGCTCTCGCCGCCCTCACCGTCACCGCTGGCGTCGCATCCACCACGTCGACTGCTCAGGCCAAGCCGCTCGGCTGGGGCTGGGGCGTGGGCGCCGGCATCGCCACCGCCGCCATCGTCGGCACCGCGATCGCCGCCAGCAACCAGCCCTATTACGGCTATCATCGCTGCGGCTGGGTCGCCCAGTACAACGCGTACGGCCAGTTCGTCGGCAACGTTCGTACTTGCTACTGATTTAAGGCTCTGAGGCCGATCTTACGTGGATCCTGCGTCCGACACGGGCGCCTCATCCACCCCGTGTCGTGCCCCGACCCCGCCCGGCTGTCCCCCCGGGCGGGGTCATCCGTTTTTGCACCGGGAATTTGTTGCAGTCCCGTCACATAACGATGCGAACCATCGTCTGCGGCTTTCTGGACTAGTTGCTATTGCGAATTACTTGCAATAAGGTTCGCAACAAGCACAGGGACTTGGCATGACCTTGGGGTGAAACGCATCGAAACGAGCTCGTCTCGTCCGGTCGCGCGAACAGCCAGGACCCTGATGACAGGAGCACCGCGAATCGGCAGGGATGTCGGGCGCGGTTGGGGCACAGTCGCGTCTGGGGGCGTAGTTTTGACGTTGAGAGGTCACCGACATCGCTATTTGCGTACGGCCGCGGCGCTTGCCTCGGGCGTGCTCGTGCTGCCGGGGGCCGGCGTCGCTGCCGACCTGCCGCTGAAGGCGCGCGCCGCGAAAACCGTCTACGAGTGGACCGGCTTCTATGTGGGCGGCCATTTCGGTTACGGCGATGCGGGCTTCGGGCCCGGCACCAATCCCATGCCCGAGCAGGGCGTGGTCCTGCCACATAGCGCGACCGGGCTCACCAGCGGTTATCAGCTCGGCTATAATCGCCAGCTCGCAAACCGCGTCGTGCTCGGCATCGAGGCGGATTCGACATTCACGAGTCCGTCTGACGGTCCGGCACTCGCACATTCACCGGCGCCCTTCCACACCACGATCGACTATGTCGGCACCGTGCGCGGCCGCATCGGTTATGCCTTCGACAGATTCATGCCCTATGTCACCGGCGGCTTCGCCTGGGGCCATACCCACATCAACGTCAACGACGGCGACGGCATCACCGGATTATTTCCGGTCGGCCATTACCAGACCGGATGGACCGCCGGCCTCGGCCTCGAATACGCCGTCAGCGGCAATTGGACCGCGAAGGCCGAATACGAATATGTCGACCTCTCCCGCAAGACTTTCGATCTCAGCGGCTTTGGCCTCGGCAGCGTCAACGTCGATCCGCGCATCCATCTGTTCAAGCTCGGCCTGAACTATCAGTTCGGCGACACGCCGTGGATGCCGGCGGTCAATGGAAAATCCAAGCTTCCGGAGTCCGACGCCTGGAACGTCCACGCCCAGACGACCGTGCTGCCGCAGGGCTATGGGCCGATCCACTCGCCCTATGCGAGCCCGCAGAGCCTGCCCGGCGGCGGCCAGTTTCAGGCGACGTGGACGACGACGGCATTCTTGGGTGCGAAACTCTGGGACGGCGGCGAGTTCTATTTCAACCCCGAGCTCGCACAGGGATTTGGCCTCAACGGCACGCTCGGACTTGCCGGCTTCTCCAACGGCGAAGCGCAGAAGGCCGGCGCGCCCTTCCCGAAGATCCGGGCGCAGCGCTACTATCTCAAGCAGACCTTTGGACTCGGTGGCGAGCAGGAAGCGGTCGACGACGCACCGAACCAGCTTGCCGGCAAACGCGACATCGATCGCGTCACGCTGATTGTCGGCCGCTTCGCCGTCGGCGATTTCTTCGACGGCAATTCCTATGCGAAGGACCCGCGCGCCGACTTCATGAACTGGGCGATGTGGGCGTCCGCCGCGTACGACTTCCCTGCCGACCTGCCCGGCTATACCCGCGGCGCCGTGGTCGAGCTCAACCGCAAGGATTGGGCGATCCGTGCTGGCCTGTTCCAGGTGCCGGCCGCACCGAACAGCGACGTGCTCACCTTCAAGACCGGCGGCACCGTGGTCGAGTTCGAAGAGCGTCACACGCTCCTCGAGCAGCCCGGCAAACTGCGCGTCGGCGTCTTCGCCAACAGCGGCAACACCGCCAACTACCAGCAAGTGGTAGACTTGGCCGCGGCGAATCCGGGGCTCGACATCAACGACATCGTCACCGCGACCCAGCGCGACCGGCTCAAATACGGCTTCTACGTCAATCTCGAGCAGCAGATCGTCAACGATGTCGGACTGTTTGCGCGCGCAAGCTGGAACGACGGCCAGAACCAGATCCTGTCCTTCACCGACATCGACCGCAGCCTGTCGGGCGGCCTGTCGATCAAGGGCAGCCGTTGGGGGCGACCGGACGATACGGTCGGCATCGGCGGCGCCATCAACGGCCTGTCGGCCGCGCACCGCGACTTCCTCGCCGCCGGCGGCACCGGCCTCGTGATCGGCGACGGCCAGCTCAACTATCGCACCGAACGCATCCTCGAGGCCTATTACGCCTATTCGGTGATCAAGGGCGTGACGTTGACCGCCGACTATCAGCTCGTCGTCAATCCCGCCTACAACGCGGACCGCGGCCCGGTCTCGATCTTCTCGGGCCGCCTGCACGCCGAGTTCTGAGCTTTCGGGAACACATGTCCCGACAGTGCGACAATTTGGTCGGAACCGGGCAAAACGCGCATCGCCTTCATATATAAAGGGCTTAGTCCGGCGTCCGCCGGTCCGCATCCCCTTTCCCCAGCGCACAATGTTGTCTGTCGAACTCATCGTCGTCGTCGTCCTGATCGTCATCAATGGCCTGTTGTCCATGTCCGAACTGGCTGTGGTCTCATCGCGCCCGGCGCGGCTGTCGCTGCTGGCCGCCAAGGGCGTGCGCGGCGCCGAGCGCGCGCTGCGGCTTGCCGCCGATCCCGGAAAGTTTCTCTCGACGGTGCAGATCGGCATCACGCTGGTCGGCGTGCTCTCGGGCGCGTTCTCCGGCGCGACGCTCGGGCAGCGGCTGACGCAATGGCTGATCGAGCTCGGTCTGTCCCCAGGGATTGCCGACATCGTCGGCGTCGGCATCGTCGTCACTATCATCACCTATGCGACGCTGATCGTCGGCGAGCTGGTGCCGAAGCAGGTGGCATTGCGCGACCCCGAAAGCATCGCAGTCAAGGTCGCGCCGGCGTTGGACTGGCTTGCGAAGATCTCGCTGCCGCTGGTCTTCCTGCTCGATCTCTCAGGCAAGCTGATCCTCGCGCTGCTCGGGCGCGGCGGCAAGGCCGAGGAGAAGGTGTCGGAGGACGAAATCCACCATCTCGTCAACGAGGCCGAAAGTGCCGGCGTGCTGGAGTCAGGCGAAAAGGAGATGATCGCGGGCGTCATGCGGCTCGGCGACCGGCCGGTCGGCGCGATCATGACGCCGCGCACGGAGGTCAACGAGATCGACCTGAATGATGCTCCGGAAGCAATTCAAGCGATCATCGCAAAGAGCCCGCATTCGCGCTTTCCTGTTTCCGACGGCGATCGCGACGCGCCCATCGGCGTGCTCCAGGCGAAGGACCTGCTGGTCGCGTACATGAACGAACGCGCGCCGGATCTGCGCGCACTCGTCCGCGAAGCGCCAAGCATTCCAGCGTCAGCCGATGCCCGCGATGTACTGGCAATCCTGAGGGCTGCGCCGGTTCACGTCGGTTTTGTTTATGACGAGTACGGCGCCTTCGAAGGCGTGGTCACGGCCGCCGATATTCTGGAATCGATCGTCGGCGCCTTCCATTCCGAGGAAGGCCCGCCGGAGCCGGCTTACGTCAGGCGCGCGGACTCGTCGCTGCTCGTCTCGGGCTGGATGCCGGTCGACGAGTTCGGCGAACTGCTCAGCATCGAGCTGCCGCCGCATCATCGCTACAACACGGTGGCTGGTCTCGTGCTCCAGCAATTCAACGTGCTGCCCAATGTCGGCGACGCGTTCGACCTCAGTGGCTGGCATATCGAGGTGGTCGATCTCGACGGCAGGAGGATCGACAAGATTTTGGCGAGCCGGCTGGGTGAAGTCGAGACGGGGTGAGCGAGCGCTCGCACCACCTCCCTCACCCGAACCGCACCCCGATCCGCTTTTCCTTGCGCCACACCACCGTGCAGGCGAGATGCGCGCCGTCCGCCTTGATCGACAGGGTAAAATGCTCGGGAATGCCGACCGGGCTTGTGACGTCGAGGGCTGCGCCGGTGTCGGAGAAATTGCGGACGGTGCAGTCGATCGCGCCGCCGCCGAACTCGATGGTTCCGGCTTTCAATACGCGGTGCCTGGCCTTGTTGCGTCGGTCTTCGTCCATCGGGCCAATTTACACCCGAAGCTGACACGGAGGTTAAAATGCAACCGGCTCCCGATGAATTTACGCCGTATCGGAATACGGCGGTATCATGCGGTGGATCGCCCGCTCACAGCGCCGGCTGAAACGTATCCGACCGCGCCATCCGCCAGGCGTCGCGGAACCGCGGGTCTTCCGTACCTTCGAGCAGCTCGCCCCGGCGCAGCGCCGGATAGAGCTGTGCGAACGACTGTACGTTGGTCGTCGAGGTCCGCTGGCTGAAATGGACCGGGCGCAGCTCCTGCGGATGGGTCAGACCGGCTGCGGCGATCAGCTCGGTCAGCGAGTGCAGCGTGGCGTGGTGATAATTGTGCACGCGGTCGATCTTGAGCGGCACGTAGAGCGCGCGCGCCCGCGTCGGATCCTGCGTCGCGACCCCGGTCGGGCAACGATCGGTATGGCAGCTCAGCGACTGGATGCAGCCGAGCGAGAACATGAAGCCGCGCGCCGAATTGCACCAGTCGGCACCGATCGCCATGGCGCGGGCCATGTCGAAGGCGGTGGCGATCTTGCCGGACGCGCCAAGCCTGATGCGGTCGCGCGCGTTGATGCCGACCAGCGCGTTGTGGACGAAATTGACGCCCTCGCGCATCGGCATGCCCAGATGATCCATGAACTCCAGCGGCGCCGCGCCGGTGCCGCCCTCGTTGCCATCGACGACGATGAAATCAGGATAGATGCCGGTCTCCAGCATCGCCTTGCAGATCGCCAGAAACTCCCAGGGGTGGCCGATGCAGAGCTTGAAGCCGGCCGGCTTGCCGCCGGAGAGTTTTCGCATCTCGGCGATGAATTGCATCATGCCAACGGGCGTCGAGAAGGCACGATGCGAGGCCGGCGAGATGCAGTCCTCGCCCATCGACACGCCACGGATTTTTGAGATCTCCTCAGAGACCTTCGCCGCCGGCAGCACGCCGCCATGGCCGGGCTTGGCGCCCTGGCTGATCTTGAGCTCGACCATCTTGATCTGGTCCTGGCTCGCAACGCGCGCGAACGCCTCGGGATCGAAGGTGCCGTCGAGATGACGGCAGCCGAAATAGCCGGAGCCGATCTCCCAGATGATGTCGCCGCCCATCTCGGCGTGATAGGGGCTGAAGCCGCCCTCGCCGGTGTCATGGGCGAAGCCGCCCTTCTTGGCGCCGGCATTGAGCGCGCGCACCGCATTGGGGCTGAGCGCGCCAAAACTCATGGCCGAGATGTTGAACACCGAGGCCGAATAGGGCTTTGCGCAGTCCGGCCCCCCGATGGTGACGCGAAACTTCTCCTCGGCATGCGCCTTGGGCGACACCGAGTGATGCATCCACTCATAGCCCTCGCGATAGACGTCCTCCTGGGTGCCGAACGGACGCTTGTCGAGCTGCATCTTGGCGCGCTGGTAGACCACCGCGCGGATGTCGCGCGAGAACGGCATGCCGTCCTTCTCGCTCTCGAAGAAATACTGCCGCATCTCCGGCCTGATCTCTTCGAGCAGGAAGCGGATATGCGCCGAGATCGGGTAGTTGCGCAGAACCGCATGGCCCTTCTGCGTGAGATCGCGGACACCGAGCAGCGTAAGCGCGCCGAAGATCACGATCGGGATCAGCAGGATGTCGAAGATCTTGCGATCGGCGATGCCGATGCCGATCAACAGGGCAGTGACGACCGCGCAGATCGTCAGGATGATGAAGCGCGGAGAGAAGGGAAGCAGAAGGGTTTCCATCAGCCCTTCAGACGAAGCTTGCGTTTTGTTCTCGTTGGCCACGAACACGTCCCTCTCGTCAGCATGACGGGGTATGATACGCCCGCGCCGCGTCTATAGATATGACGCGGACCTGTCTTGAGGCTACCGAATCCGCACGCTTCAAATCAATCCGTCCGGACGCGGGCTTTTGCAGTGCAATAGATTCAATGACATGACAATTCAGTGACCAATTCAGTGGCTATGTAGCTGCGCCTCGTGCGGAATCACGCCGTGCCGCTCGAGGCCGCCCTGAGCTAGCCATTCGCTGGTGGCTTCGATCGCACGATCGATATGCTCGCCGGTGCGCGAGAAATCGTAGGGTGACCCGACCATCGGGCAGAGCGGCGGCACTACGACATATTCGATATCGGGGGCGAGCGCTTCGAGCTCGGCGACCAGCTGGCGCGCGGTCAGCAGCGTCAGCGCGTGCAGAGCATTGGCAACTGCGCCGACCGGCGGGCTTGCGACCGCGCAGGCGTGTCCGGCCGGCAGCACGATCAGCCGCTTTGCGCCCATCTTCACCGCGATCCGGACCGGCGTGTTGGAGGAGATCGCACCGTCGGCGAGGAACAGGTTCCGGTAATGGACCGGCGTGAAGGCGCCGGGGATCGCGGTCGACGCCAGGATCGCCTCGACCGCCGGGCCGTCCGACAGCACCACGCTCTCGCCGGAGACGAAATCGGTGGTGACGATGTGCAGAGGAAGCTGGGCCTCCTGCAGGTTGCGATAGGGTAGATGATCCTCGATCAGCCTGCGGATGCCGTCATGGGGAATCAGAAAGTCCCGCCGCCACATGAAGCCGAGCAGGGTCCGCCATGTGACCGGGAAGACGTCGTGACGCTTCAGGCTGCGCCAGATCGCCTCCAGCCCGAGCACGCCCTTGAGCGAGGGATCGCCGGCATAATAAGCGCCGTTGATCGCGCCGACGCTGGAGCCGACCACGAGATCGGCGACGACCCCGTGCTTGGCCAGCGCATGCATCATGCCGACCTGGATCGCCCCGAAACTGCCGCCGCCCGCCAGCACATAGGCCGTCGGTCTCGGCGGACGACCATGGTCGATCGCGGACAAGGCGTGCGCAGCTCCCCCACCTCTCGCACCGCAACATCGCCGCGAGATTTCAGCGCGCGCTTATAACAAGCCGCGCGCGGGCGACGCCAATAACAAAGTCGGGGGAGGATGGTGAGGGCCGAGCGGCGACTACCGCTCGACGAACGCCTTCTCGATCACGAAATGGCCGGGCTTGTTGCCGGAGCCTTCGATGAAATCGCGGCCTTCGAACATCACCTTCAGCTCTTCGAGCATCGCCGGGCTGCCGCACATCATGATGCGGTCGGTTGCGATGTCGAGCGGGCCCTGGCCGATGTCGTTGAAGATCTGCTCGGAGCTGATGAGATCGGTGATGCGGCCGCGGTTGCGGAACGGCTCGCGGGTCACGGTCGGATAATAGATCAGCTTGTCAGCGAGCAGCTCGCCGAACAGCTCGTCCTCGCGCAAATTCGCGACGAGCTTCTCGCCATAGGCGAGTTCGGAGACCTGGCGGCAGCCGTGCACCAGCACGATGCTCTCGAACTGGTCATAGACCTCGGGATCCTTGATCAGGCTGGCGAACGGCGCGAGGCCGGTGCCGGTCGAGAGCAGCATCAGCCGCTTGCCGGGGATGAGGTTGTCGGTGATCAGCGTGCCGGTGGCCTTGCGGCCGACCAGGATGGTGTCGCCTTCCTTGATCTTCTGCAGGCGCGAGGTCAGCGGACCGTCCTGCACCTTGATCGAGAAGAACTCGAGCTCTTCCTCGTGGTTGGCGCTGGCCATGCTGTAGGCGCGCAGCAGCGGACGGCCATCGACCTCGAGGCCGATCATCGCGAACTGGCCGTTCTGGAAGCGGAAGCCGGTGTCGCGCGTGGCGCGGAAGCTGAACAGCGTGTCGGTCCAGTGCTGGACGGAAAGAACCTTCTCTCGGTAAAACGCGCTCATGATTTTCGATATTCCGAATGTCTGCGGTTTTAGGGCAAAAGCATTGCCCGGCCCTGAAACGGGGCGGACACCATTGCCATGGCGGAGGATTTCGCGTGTGTGATCTACGCCATTGAGACCAATAATCAACCTCGTTCCGGATGCAATTGATGCCGGTCAAAGCGGCATTTGCGGCGGAAATGGCCACATCATTAACGGATCTGCTGTCCGGGGCGTGCAGTCGGCAATTTCTTTTCCCTTTTCGGCGCAATTGCAGCACTTAATTTCCATCCTGCTCGCGAGAATTTCATTAAGAATAGCTCTCACTTTCACCCCGGTTTGGCGCCGTTTCCCGCATTTTTGCGGCTTTTGGCGACAGGAATGATCAGGACAAGCGACTGAACACATGACGGCAAGCGGCGAGCGGATCTTCGTCCAGGCGATCAGGAGCTATGGCGCACGCCATCGCATCGACGTCGATGTCCGCGCCGGTGGCTGGCTGATCGCGATGCGCCGCGGCGAGATGCGCCGCTTCGCCTTCGGCTACGATATCGGCCTCAATAGCGCGATCGCACATCGCCTCGCCAACGACAAATCGGCGACATCAGAGGCGCTGTCGCTTGCACGCGTGCCCTGCATTCCGCATCACCTCTTCCTCAACCCGAAGCTGGGCAGGAATGTTGTCGATGCCGCCTGGCGAGAGGCCATGGTTGGGCTGCTTCACGACAATCCGCAAGGCGTGGTGGTCAAGCCGAACGAGGGGACGTCAGGACGATCGGTCTTCAGGGTGACGACAGAGACGGAGCTCGACCACGCGGCTGGCGAAGTCTTTTCGATGAGCACGGGGCTCGTGATCTCGCCCTATGTCGAGATCGAGGACGAGGTCCGTGTGATCCTGCTCGATGATGTACCCCGCGTCGTCTACAGCAAGCAGCGTGGCGCGGATTGGCGGCACAATCTCGACGCCGGCGCAAAGCCGGTGCTGCTGGAGGACGGCGAGGTCCGCGCGGCCTGTGTCAAGCTCGCGACCGATGCCGCGAGCGCCATCGGAATCGCCTTCGCGTCAATCGACGTGGTGCGTGTGGACGGCGACTGGCGCGTGCTCGAGATCAATTCCGGCGTGATGATGGAAGCGCTGGCCAAGCTGCATCCGGAACTGGTGCAGGCGACGTACGATGCGGCGCTGGATCGGGTGTTTGGGGAAGAACGCTGAATGCCACGCGGCCTCCTTCCCTTCTCCCCTTGCGGGAGAAGGTGGCGTAGGCGGCCTGCGGCCGCCGTGCTTAAGAACGCCGAAGCGAAGCTTCGGCTATGGCGCCGGATGAGGGGTTCTCTCCATTCGCGAGACTACTCGTGAGGATAGAGACCCCTCACCCGCCTCGCCGCTACGCGACGAGCCACCCTCTCCCACAAGGCTGTTGAATTCACACATCTTGCGGAGGAATTTGATCGCTGATTCCGTGAGTTGAGAGATGATTCGCGGGAGCGAGCGATGCGTGGGATGAATTATGGGCTGGGTCGATTTGGCGATCTGCGGCTGGAAAAAGGGGGGCTCGTTTGCATGCGGCACTTGTTGCGCGGCCCGGCTCGTGCATCCGCCAGCTCGCGCAACGAGACCGCGCACGTGAGATCCAGTTCACGCGCTTTCTGCGCAACGAGGCGGTGACGGCGGAAGAGATAGCCGCGCAGGCGGCGGAACGCACGGCGGAGCGTGCACGGGGCCGCGACGTCGTCGTGGCGCAGGATACGAGTGAGCTCTCGCTGGGTGGGCGACGTGCGAAAGCCAATGGCTATGGGCCGATCGGAAAAGGCGAGCGCTGCGGGGCCTATTGCTGCATGCGGCTCTGGCGGCCGATGCCGGCAATGGTGGCGTGATTGGTCTCGTCGATGCCAAGGTGTGGAACCGGACGGGCGGCAAGGCCAAGCATCGACGGTCGCGAACCACGCAAGAGAAGGAATCGCAACGCTGGCTCGATAGCACGAGGCGCGCCGCGAGGGGGTTGACGGAGGCTGCGAGCATCACGGTGGTCTCGGATCGGGAAAGCGACATCTACGAGCACTTCGCGTACCGTCCGTCACAGGCGCATCTGATCGTGCGGGCATGCCAGAACCGGCGGATCGATACGGGCGAGGAAGAGCAGCAGATTGATTTGCTGTTCTCTCATATCGATAGTTTGCCTGAGGACGGCCGGCTCAACGTCAACATTCCCGCGGCTCCGGGACGCAAGGCGCGCAGCAGCGAACTGGTCGTCCGCTTCTCGTCTGTGACCCTGCGCAGGCCCCTGCATGGCGCTGCCGATCTGCCCGAAACGGTCAAGCTGACCATGGTCGATATCCGCGAGACATCGACGCCGGAGGGCGGCAAGCCGATCCACTGGCGGCTGTTGACGACCCATCCGGTCACCAACATCGCTGAAGCGCGGCGCGTCGTTGAACTCTATCGGATGCGCTGGATCATCGAGGAATACTTCCACACGTTGAAGACTGGGGGCTTCGATATCGAGGCCGCCGACATCAGCGATCCCGAGGTCATGATCCGCTTCGCCGCTGCTGTCGCCGTCGCAGCCGTAGCGGTGATGCAATTGGTCAAGTCGCGCGATGGCACCACCGGCCAGACCCTGCTCGAGGTCTTCGATCCTGCCGATCAACCCATCATCGAGGCCGTCTCGGCAAAACTGGAAGGCAAGACCGAACGGCAAAAGAACGCGTACCCAAAAGGTTCGCTGGCCTTCGCCGCCTGGGTCATTGCCCGACTAGGCGGATGGGACGGCTACTACGGCAAGCCGGGGCCAAAAACCATGCGCCTCGGGCTCGAAGCCTTCCAGAGCATCAAATTTGGCGCCACCTTGGGCCTGCGCGATGTGTGAATCGAACAGTCCCACAAGGGGAGAGGGTGCACCGAGCTTGCGGCACGAGCCCTAATTATTCGCGCTCGCGGAATCGTCCATCGCCTTGAACGCTTCCTCGAGCTGCAGCGAGATCGGCACGTTCATCCGCTCGCCGGTCGGCATCCGCGCGATGAACCATTTGTTGTAGAGCGGCACGAGGTCGTGGTTGGAGCCGAGCTTGCGGAAGGTGCGGTCCACCACGGCGGACAATTGCGGCTCACCCTTGCGGAACATGATGCCGTAGGGGTCGTAGGACAAATAGTCACCGGTGACGCGGAACTTGTTCTGCGATTTGTGCCGGACAATCAGGCCCGAGAGCAGAATATCGTCGGTCGCGAAGGCATCGGCCTTGCCGTCGACAAGCATCTGGTACGATTGCTCGTGATCGGCGCCGACGACGATGTTCAATCCCAGCGACGACTTCTTGTCGGCCGCCTGGATTGCCTGCTCGTTGGTGGTGCCCTTCGTCACCGCGACGGTCTTGCCCTTCAGATCGGTCAGCGACTGGACGCTGGACGCCTTCGGCACCATCAGCTTGGTGCCGGCGACGAACATCAGCGGCGAGAAGGCAACGCGCTTGCCGCGCTCGGAATTGGCCGTGGTCGAACCGCATTCCAGGTCGATCTTGTTCTGGAGCACGGCGTCAATGCGGTCGTCCGAGGTGACCTTGACGTAGTCGATCTTCAGATTGGGATCGTCGACCTCGACGCCGATCTCCTCGACGATGGCCTCGCAGAGTTCGAGGCTGTAGCCGATCGGGCGGTTGGCCTGATCGAGGAAGGAGAACGGCGGCGAGCTTTCGCGATAGCCGAGCCGCACGGTGTGTGCGTTCTTGATGGCGAGCAGCGTCGGGCTTAGCCCTTCGCTGCCGCCGGTCTGGGCGGAGGCGCCGGTCGCCAGCAGACACGCTGCCAGCAACAGGCCGCCCGAAATCGCCGTCAAAGGGCGCATGCCGCACTCCCGTCAGTGGCCGGCCATCGCAGGTACTTCGCCCGGCACCATGTCGCCCGGCACAGCATCGCCCGGTCCCATCGCATGCTCGGGCCCGAGCTCGCCTTCCCACTTCGCCACGACCGAGGTCGCCAGCGTGTTGCCGATCACGTTGGTGGCGCTGCGGCCCATGTCGAGGAAGGTATCGATGCCCATGATCATCAACAGCCCCGCCTCGGGGATGTTGAACTGCGACAACGTCGAGGCGATCACGACGAGGGAGGCGCGCGGCACGCCGGCGACGCCCTTCGAGGTGATCATCAACGTTGCCAGCATCGCCAACTGCGTGCCGAGCGGCATGTCGATGTGGTAGCTCTGTGCGATGAAGATGCTCGCAAAGGTGCAGTACATCATCGTGCCGTCGAGGTTGAAGGAATAGCCGAGCGGCAGCACGAAGCTCGAGATCCGCGACGAGGCGCCGAACTTGTTCAGTCCTTCCAGTGTCTTCGGATAAGCCGCTTCCGAGCTCGCGGTGGAGAACGCGATCATCAGCGGCTCGCGGATCAGCCTGAGCAGATGGCTGTAGCGCGGCCCGATCACGATGAAGCCGACGATCACCAGGATGCCCCAGAGGATGAAGAGCGAGAGATAGAAGCCGCCCATGAACACGATGAGCTTCCAGAGCACCAGCAGGCCGTTCTTGGCGACCGTCGCGGTGATGGCGGCCCACACCGCGAACGGCGCGAACAGCATCACGTAGCTCGTCACCTTCAGCATGATGTGGCCGAGGTCGTCGATCAGCGCCAGGATCTGCTTCGAGCGCTCCGGCAGCGCACCCATCGCCACCGAGAAGAACACCGCGAAGATCACGATCTGGAGGATCTCGTTCTGCGCCATCGCGTCCGCGATCGAGGTCGGGATCAGATGGGTCAGGAATTTCTCGATCGAGAAGGCGGAAACCGGCAGGCCGGTCGACTGCGCCTTGTCAGGCAGCGTGCCCGGGAAGTTGGCGCCGGGCTGGAGCAGGTTGACCATGACGAGGCCGAGCATCAGCGAAACGAAGGAGGCGCTGACGAACCAGCCCATGGTCTTGGCGAAGATGCGGCCGAGCTTGGAGCCCGAGCCCATATGGGCGATGCCGCCGACCAGGGTCGCAAACACCAGCGGCGCGATGATCATCTTGATCAGGCGCAGGAAGATCACGGCGATCAGGTTGATGGACGAGGCCCAGTCGCCCCGCGTATCGGGCAGGAAATTGTAGATCGCCGAGCCCATGATGATGCCCAGCACCATCGCGCCTAGAATGTATTGCGTAAACCTGTTCGACATTAATGACCCCCACTACACCGACCGCTTCATGATGTCGCAGATATGACGACTACGCAACACGCTTGGCGTGGGACGCGGTGGCGGGATGTTCCCGTTGCGAAACTTTGGTCCGCGATCTAGCCTTCATGCAGCGCACAACGAATGCGGCTTGCACGTTTTCTTGGCTGCAACTGCATCAATAATCGTCAAACAATCAGAGAGGAAACGCCATGACCGGTAGCGTCAATCGCCAAATTCTTCTGGTGGAAAAGCCCAGCGGCAAGCTCGGCTCCGAGCACTTCAAGATGGTTGAAGGTGCAATGCCTGAGCCGAAGGACGGCGAGGCTTTGTTGCACGTGCGTTACATCTCGCTCGACGCCGCCAACCGCGCCTGGATGCACGGCGCAACCTATCGCTCGGCCGTCGAGGCCAACAGTGTGATGGCCGGCGGCGGCATCGCCGAGGTCGTGAGCTCGAAGGCGCCGGGGCTTGCGCCCGGCGACATCGTGTTCGGCGACACCGGCTGGCAGGAATATGCCGCGGTGCCGGCAAAGCATCTGACAAAAATGCCGAAGCTCGAGCCGATGACGCATCTGCTCAGTGTGTTCGGCATCGCCGGCCTCACCGCCTATTTCGGCCTGCTCGAGGTCGGCAAGCCCAAAGAAGGCGAGACCGTCGTGGTCTCGGCGGCCGCGGGCTCGGTCGGCTCGATTGTCGGACAGATCGCCAAGATCAAGGGATGTCGCGTCATCGGCATCGCCGGCGGCGCGGACAAATGCCACTGGCTGACCTCCGAACTCGGCTTCGACGCGGCAGTCGACTACAAGGACGGCGCAACGTTCAAGGCCCTGCGCGCGGCGGCCCCGAAGGGCATCGACGTCTATTTCGACAATGTCGGCGGCGACATTCTGGAAGCCTGTCTGCCGCAGATGAACAACTACGGCCGCATCGCCTGCTGCGGTGCGATCTCGCAATATGACGGGGCGCCGTCGGCGCACGGCCCGCGCGGCGTGCCCGGCCTGATCGTGGTGAAGCGGCTCGTGATGCAGGGCTTCATCGTGATGGACTACATGAAGGAGAGCCAGCGCGCGCTCGCCGATCTCCAGGCGTGGGTCAAGTCCGGCAAGCTGAAGGTGCAGGAAGACGTCATCGACGGATTGCAGAACACGCCGAAGGCGCTGATCGGATTGCTCGCCGGCGAGAACCGCGGCAAGCGCATGGTCAAGCTGTGACGACGTATCCTTTGAGCATGATCTTTTCGGAAAACCGCTGCACACTTTTCCGGATCATGCTCTAAGTTACGTCGCAATTCCGCAGGTATTATCTACTTGCGGTAGTGACCAAAGCGGCCAAGATACCGGTCGCGAGGCATCACTCGCGACGATTGCGTTTGCATTACATTTAGAAAAATCATCGGCGTTGCCGACAGGGCAGGAATTCACCCAGATGTTCAACACGTTGAAACATGTTTCGACGCGAAAGGCGTTGCTCGCCGCAGCGCTCTTCGCAACTGCAACAAGCGCATTCGCGCAAGCGCCGACCGAGGCGCAGAAGAGCGCCATCCGCTCCGCGTGCCGCTCGGATTTCATGGCGCACTGCGCGAGCGTGACGCCCGGCGGCGTCGAGGCGTATCAATGTTTGCAGAGCCACATGTCGAGCCTGTCGTCGGGATGCCAGACCGCGGTTCGCGCAGTCGAGCCGGCTGCGGCGCCGAAGAGCGAAGCAGCGCCGGCCAAATCTGAACCCGCAAAGACCGAGGCAGCGCCGGCTGCCGAGCCTGCGGCGAAGCCGGCTGCAGAAACTGCTCCGAAAGCAGCGGCGGCCAGGCAGCCGAGCAGCGCGCAAGTTGGGGCGGTCAAGAGCGCGTGCCGCAGCGATTATCCCAAGGTTTGCGCCAGTGTGCCGCCGGGCGGTGCTCCTGCGCTCGAGTGCCTGGAGAAGAACAAGGCCAAGGTTTCGGCGGCTTGCGCGAAGGCCGTGACCGCTGCGGCCGGTGGCGGCGGCGCAACAGCGACGGCTGCGCCAGGTGCTGCTGCCGCACCGGCTGCCGGAGCCGCGCCGGCAGCCGCGCCCGCTGTGATCGTCCTGCGCCTGCTGCGGCCGCGCGAAGAGCTGTTCATCGTCCGCTCCGCCTGCGGCGCCGACATCCGCACGCTCTGCGCCGGCGTCCAGCCCGGTGGCGGCCGCATCGTGCAATGCATCGCCAGCAACGCGGCGTCGCTTTCGCCCGGCTGCAAGGACGTGCTTGCGCCGTTCGCTGCGCGATAAGCGGCGCGCAGCTCACACTGCCATCGATGGTGGGCGGCGCGCGTGAATTTTCGCGCGCCTCTTGCGACTAATTTTTTGCCGACATCCAATTTCAATCACGACAAGACCGGGAGAAACACATGCGTGCATTTCTGCTGATCACTTCCGCGCTGCTCGCCTTTGCGGCGACCATGACCTTCGAGTCGTCTGATGCCATTGCTGTGGTATGCGCCCGCGGCGTCTATCGCGCCGGCTGCGCCGGACCGAACGCGGCGGTCGTTGTCCGCAAGCCGGTTCCCGTGGTCCGCTGTACCAGGGTGCTGGTGAACGGGGTCTACGTGAAGCGCTGCGTCTGACACCCGGGTGGCTAATCCGGCGCGCTTTGGCTATGATTCGCACCTGACGGTTTCGGGCACACGCAATGCGCGTGCTCGCGACGGCGCTGCGGCGTGCCACGCCTTTGCGATAATTCCGCTGGCGTGGGAAGCCGGAGCTCATTAGTCTACCCTGATATAGTAAGTATACTGTCAATTAGGGAGGCAGAATTTGCGGATCGCCGTGATTGGCGGGGGGCCCGGTGGGCTCTATTTCGCCTATCTCTGGAAGAAGCGTCACCCTGAGGATCAAGTCGACCTGTTCGAACAGAACCCGGCCGACGCGACCTGGGGCTTTGGCGTGGTGTTCTCCGACCAAGCTCTCGAGTTTCTGCGCGCTGACGACCCCGAGACGGTCGATGCGATCGCGCCGCATATGGAGAGCTGGGAGAACATCACGCTGAACCACGGTAGCGACAGCATCGCCATCGACGGCGTCGGCTTCTCCTCGATCGGCCGGCTGGAGCTCCTGCAGTTCCTGCAGCAGCGCGCGCTCGATGCCGGCGTCACGGCGCGCTTCGACACCCAGATCCAAACGATCGACCAGCTCAACGGCCACGATCTGATCGTCGCCTCCGACGGCTTGAATTCGCTGGTGCGCCGCGCCTACGAGGGCGATTTCGGTACCTCGCTGTCCTACTCCTCCAACAAATTCGTCTGGTACGGCACCTCAAAGCGCTTCGACACGCTGTCGCAGACGTTCGTGAAAACCGATCGTGGCGCCTTCAACGCACACCACTACCGCTACTCGCCGAGCATGAGCACCTTCCTGGTGGAGTGCGATCACGCGACCTGGCAGGCCTATGGCTTCGCCTACAAGGACGTCGAGCAGTCCAAGGGCGTCTGCGAGGAGGTGTTTGCCGACACGCTCGGCGGCCACTGCCTGGTCTCCAACAAATCGGTCTGGCGCAATTTTCCCTGGGTCTGGAACGAGCACTGGTCGTTCAAGAACATGGTGCTGATTGGCGATGCGCTGCACTCGGCACATTTCTCGATCGGCTCCGGCACGCGGCTCGCGATCGAGGACGCCGTCGCGCTGGTGAAGGCACTGGAATCGGATGCGCATCTGACGACTGCGCTGCATCGCTACCAGGCGGCGCGCAAGCCGGTGGTGCAGAAGCTCATCAATGCCGCGCGCACCAGCGCCTTCTGGTACGAGCACTTTGCCCAGCACATGCAGCTCGGCCTGATGGATTTCGCCTATAGCTACATCACCCGCTCCGGCCGCATCGACGATGCGCGTCTGCGCCACATGTCGCCAACCTTCATGGCGCAATACGAGGCCGCGAAGAACGGCGGAGACGCGGATGGCGAGGCTACGGCATGAGCAACGAGATACGCGACCAGGTGCCCGCGGACAGCGCGGGCGCCCGCGAGATCGGGTTTGCCGTTCCGCAAATCTACAACGCCAGCTGCGTGCTGTTCGACAATCTCGCCAATGGCCATAGCGGCAAGCTCGCGCTGATTGGCCCGGCGGGCACGCGGACCTATGCCGAGCTCTGTGCGGAGGCTTGCTGCTGGGGCAACGGTTTTGCCTCCCTCGGCCTGAAGCGCGGCGACCGCGTGCTGCTGTTCCTCGACGACACGCCGGCCTATCCCGCCGCCTTCTTCGGCGCGGTGCGCGCCGGCTTCGTGCCGCTGCTGATCAACACACTGACGCCGCCGGACCTGCTGCAATTCTATCTCGCCGATTCCGGCGCGACCGTTGCGGTGGCGGACGCCGAATTCTGCGCGCGTTTCAACACCGAGGCCTGCAAGGACACGGAGCTGCGCGCGCTGATCGTCGTCAACGGCGATGTCGGCGATCACGCCGCGCCCAAGGCGATGGCTGCCGCGAACTGGCTTTCGCAATTCCCGGCCGAGCTGGCCGAAGCGCCGACGCATCGCAACGAGATGGCGTTCTGGATGTACTCCTCCGGCTCGACCGGCCGGCCCAAGGGCATCGTGCATCTACAGCACGACATGGCCTATAGCGAGGTCGCTTTTGCGCAAAACGTGCTGAAGCTGACCCTGGACGACATCTGCTTCTCGGTGCCGAAGATTTTCTTCGCCTATGGCTTTGGCAACTCCGTCACCTTTCCGTTCTCCGCGGGCGCGGCAACTTTGCTTCTGCCGGGACAGCCGAAGCCTGCTTCGATCTTCGCCGCGATCGAGCAGTACAAGCCGACGGTCTTTTTCGGTCTGCCGACGCTTTATACCTCGCTGACCAAGGCCGAGGGCGCGCAACAGACGAACTTCTCGTCGCTGCGCATGGCACTGTCAGCTGCCGAAGTGCTCTCGGCCGATGTCTTCAACGGCTGGAAGGCGCTCACGAGCCTGGAGATCGTCGAAGGTCTCGGCTCGACCGAGGTGCTGCACATCTATCTCTCCAACCGCCCCGAGCAGAAGAAGCTCGGCGCGGCGGGCTTGCGCGTTCCCGGCTACGAGGTCGCGCTGCGCGACAAGGAGGGGCGCGACGTCGGCGACAATGAGGAAGGGATCTTGTGGGTACGCGGCGATTCCAACACGCCGCTGTACTGGAACCGGCCGGACAAATCCACCGAGACCATTCGCGAGGGCGGCTGGATCTACACCGGCGATCGCTTCGTTCGCGACAGCAACGGTTTTCACTTCTTCCGCGGCCGCGCCGATGATCTCATCAAGATCTCGGGCCAGTGGGTCTATCCGCTCGAGGTCGAGCTGTGCCTCGCCGACCATCCCGAGATTCGCGAATGCGCCGTGTTCGCGGCCGAACTGCCGGACCGGCGCATGACGCTGAAGGCCGTAGTGGTCATGAACAACCGCGCCACTGACCAGAGCGACGCGACGCGGCGGCTGCAGGATTACGTCAAGGGCAAGCTGCTGCCCTACAAATATCCGCGCGAGGTGATCTTCATCGACGAGCTGCCGAAGACGGGTACGGGGAAGATTGATCGGCAGGCGTTGTTGCGGATGTGAGGTACACGTGCCGTTACACCCTCAGTGTCGTCCCGGCGAAGGCCGGGACCCATACGCCGCAGCAATAGTTGTTGCGCGAGCTGGTCATTGCCCATCTTCGCTAAACTGCTGCTGCGGCGTATGGGTCCCGGATCTGCGCTTCGCTTGTCCGGGACGACAGCGGAGTTTTTAGCTCCCAAATTGGCAAATCACTCCCCTCATCCCCCCTTCCCCAGATGCTCCAGCGCATCCTCCGCCCGCAGCGGCACCCGCGAGGCCTCGTTGTTGAGATCGACGAGCTGCGCCATGAGCCCCATCAGCGCCTTGCGTTCGGTGGGCTTGAGCGGCTCCAGCATGCGCGCCTGCGCACGTTCGACAGCGGGGATGATCTCGCGCAGGATCGCTACGCCCGGCTTGGTCAGATAGAGCAGCTTGATCCGCTTGTCCTCTGGCGCCGGCTTGCGCTCGACAAAATCCTTGGCCTGGAGCCGTTCGATCACGCTACCGAGCGTGGAGCGGTCGAAGGCGATCACCGCCGACAGCCGCGTCGCATCGATGCCGGGATGGGTGTGGATCGCGATCAGCGCCGCATATTGCACGGGCGTGAGATCGAATGCCTTGCACTCCTCCATGAAGATCGAGACCGCGATTTGCTGCATGCGCCGGAACAGATAGCCCGGCGCGGCATAGACCGCGTCTATCGTGATCGGAGGAAGAGGCTTACTCGGCATCGGGCTGCTTCTCCGGAGCGGCATTGGCGAAGGCGGGCAACGCCTTGGCGGCGGCCTCGGCCTTGAGCAGACGCGGATACGCCGCGACATCGACGCCGAAGCGGCGCGCATTGGCAAGCTGCGGCACCAGGCAGAGATCGGCCAAGGTCGGCGCATCGCCGAAGCAGAACGGGCCCTTCTCGTCCCTGATCAGCGTCTCGCAGGCCGACAGCCCCTCGCGATTGACCCAGGCGGCCCAATCCTGGACCTTCTCTTCGGGCAGCCCAAGCTCGCGCAGCCGCGCCAGCACCTTCAAATTCTGCACCGGGTGGGTGTCGCAGGCAATCGCAAGCGCAAACGCCCGCACCTTGGCGCGCTGCAGCGTATCCTTCGGCAGCAATGGCGGATTGGGGTGCGTCTCGTCGAGCCATTCGATAATCGCGACCGACTGGGTCAGCACCACGCCCGCATCATCCTCCAGCGCCG
This sequence comes from Bradyrhizobium sp. AZCC 2230, assembly GCF_036924495.1. Lineage (NCBI taxonomy): Bacteria > Pseudomonadati > Pseudomonadota > Alphaproteobacteria > Hyphomicrobiales > Nitrobacteraceae > Bradyrhizobium > Bradyrhizobium sp. AZCC 2230. The sequence goes on from NZ_JAZHRS010000001.1 coordinate 5,793,121, forward strand.
GCACCAGGCCTTGCGGATTGATCGCGAGATAGGCGGGCGCACATTGTTCGCCCTTGCGAAGATGATGCGGCAAATGCTCGGCACCGAGGCCCTTGAGATTCAGCGCGATGCGCACGCGGTAGGCGGCGCTGGACCGGAAATAGCCGTGCAGCTTCATCGGAACTCTCCCTCTGAATTTTCTCGTTACTTAGCAAGAGCGGCCGCCATTGACGCTAAAAAGATTGTCAGTATGCTGTCAATCTAGAAAAACGACGGGAGTTGCGCCATGGAAGCCGTGACCAAGACGCCGGAACGCGAGGCGTTCTACAAGAAGATCGACGGCGAAAATCTCACCGCGCTGTGGACGGTGATGGGCGATTTGATCACACCGGAGCCGAAGAGCGCCTGCCGGCCGCATCTGTGGAAATTCGACATCATCCGCGACTACATGCGTGAGGCCGGCAAGCTGATCACGGCCAAGGAGGCCGAGCGGCGGGTGCTGGTACTTGAGAACCCGGGCCTGCGCGGTCAGTCCAGGATCACGACATCGCTCTATGCCGGCGTGCAGATGGTGGTGCCCGGCGACGTCGCGCCCGCGCACCGCCACAGCCAGTCGGCACTGCGCTTCGTGCTCGAGGGCAAGGGCGCCCACACCGCCGTCGACGGCGAGCGTACCGCGATGGCGCCCGGCGACTTCATCATCACGCCGTCGATGACCTGGCACGATCATTCCAACGAAACCAGCGAGCCGATGTTCTGGCTCGACGGCCTCGATATTCCGCTGGTGCAGTTCTTCGACTGCTCCTTCGCGGAAGGCTCCAAGGAAGACCAGCAGAAGATCACAAAGCCTGCCGGCGACAGCTTTGCCCGCTACGGCCACAATCTGCTGCCGGTCGATGTGAAGCGGAGCTCAAAAACCTCGCCGATCTTCAGCTATCCCTATGCCTACACCCGCGAAGCGCTGGAGCAAGCGCGTAACAGCCAGGAGTGGGACGCCTGCCACGGGCTGAAGCTCAAGTTCAGCAACCCCGAGACCGGCGATTTCGCGATGCCGACCATCGGGACATTCATTCAGTTGTTGCCGAAGGGGTTCAAGACCGCACGCTATCGCGCGACGGACGCGACGGTGTTCTGTCCGATCGAAGGCAAGGGCCGCAGCCGCATTGGCGATGCGGTTTTCGAGTGGGGCCCGCGCGATCTTTTCGTGGTGCCGAGCTGGCAATGGGTGACGCACGAGGCGGATGCGGATGCCGTGCTGTTCAGCTTCTCGGACCGGCCGGTGCAGCAGAAGCTGGATCTGTTTCGCGAGGATCGCGGGAACGCGTGACGGTCACCGGTCTCGTAGGGTGGGCAAAGGCGCAACGCGCCGTGCCCACGTCTTCGCGACTCATGAAGGAATGGTGGGCACGCTTCGCTTTGCCCACCCTACGGCTGCGGTGAATTTGGCTACCGCCAGTGCAGCAGCTTGATCTCGAGCAGATTAATCACCCTCCCCACCACCAACCCGAACACCGACAGGATCACCACGCCCGCGAGCAGTTGATCGGTCTGCATGAGATTGCCGGCCTGGAGCACGAAGGCGCCGATGCCGTATTGCGCGCCGATCATCTCCGCGCTGACGACGAGCAGCAGCGCCACTGACGCCGTGATGCGAAAGCCGGCGAGGATGGCGGGCAGCGCGCCCGGCCAGACCACCTTGCGCACGATGGTGGCGAAGGGAACGTTGAAACTTTGCGCCATGCGGATGAGGTTGCGCGGCACCGCATCGACGCCGCTATAGACCGAGATCGCAGTCGAGAAGAACACTCCAAGCGCGATGGTCGCGATCTTCGGCTCTTCGCCGATGCCGAGCCAGAGGATCAGCAGCGGCAGCAGCGCGATCTTCGGGATCGGAAACAGCGCCGAGATGAAGGTGATGCCGACGCTGCGCGCCAGCCGCGACAGGCCGATGGCGAAGCCGACCGCGACGCCAGCCGTGGTCCCCAGCAGCCAGCCGACGCCGATGCGAAGGATCGACGCCGAGAGGTGCTGCCAGAGCGCGCCCGACATCGCGAGCTGATAGATCGCCCGCACGATGGCCGAAGGAGCCGGCAGGAACAGCGGATTGACGAGGCCGGTGCTCCCCGCCGCCTGCCAGATGGCGATGACCAGGGCGAGCGCGATCCAGCCGGCGAAGCGGCTGGAGGCTGGCACGAAGCCCGCGCCGCGGAAACGCACGCGCCGCGTCGTATCATCCTTGGTTGATGTGTCCGTCGCGCGATCAAGCATGCTGCACCTCGCGCTCGGCGTCGATCGCCTCGTTGCGGATCAGCGACCAGATCTGGTTCTGCAGCGCCAGCAGCTTTTCGCGCGCAGCGATTTCGCCGCGTTCAGCGCGCGTCATCGGCACGGCGACGACCTCGCGAATGCGACCCGGCCGCCGCGACAGCACGACGATACGGTCGGCGAGCCGCGCCGCCTCTTCGAGATTGTGCGTGACATAGACCGCGCCCATGCCGCCATCGGCGAGCAGGCGGACGAAGTCTTCCATCAGCAGCTCGCGCGTCTGCGAGTCCAATGCCGAGAGCGGCTCGTCCATCAGCAGGATGGCAGGCTTGACCGCAAGCGCGCGCGAAATGCCGACGCGCTGGCGCATGCCGCCGGAGAGCTGCTTTGGATAGGTCTTGCGAAAATCGGTCAGTCCCGTGCGGCGCAGGGCATCCTCGACCAGCGCGCGGCGCTGCACGGCCGAGAGCTGGGTATGGAGCAGCGGGAATTCGACGTTCTCCTCGACCGTTGCCCAGGGCAGCAATGCAAAATCCTGGAACACGAAGGTCAGCGGATTGAGACTGTCCACAGGCGGCGTGCCACGCAACTCGGGCGCGCCGGATGTCGGCTGCAGCAGCCCGCCGAGGATCGACAGCAGCGTGCTCTTGCCACAGCCGGAGGGCCCCACGATCGCCACCACCTCGCCCGCACTCACCGTGAACGAGATGTCGTCGAGCACGGCGAGATCGCCGAAGCGGTGAGAGATGTGGTTGGCGATTAGGTCCATTAGCTACACGCCCCCAGTCGCGCCCCGTCATCCTGAGGTGCTCGCGAAGCGAGCCTCGAAGGGTGCACGGCCCGGATGTAGCTCGGCCGTTCATCCTTCGAGGCTCGCAGCACAGTGCAGGTGCACTGCGCTACTCGCACCTCAGGATGACGGGTCTGGAAAGGTGAGCGCAGCATCAATCCGCCTTCACAAAGTCCTTGGCGATGATCGTATTGGCATCAAAGCCCTTGTCGGCAAAGCCCTGCTCCTGGAGCCATTTGATCTGGTTGTCGACGTTCTTGACGTCGAGCTTGCCGTCCGGGTCGATATAGGCGCAGTTGCCAACCACCTGCTCGACCGGCAGGTTGGTGTATTTTGCGATGATCTCCAGCAGCGGCTTTGTCTGCTCGTTGATCGGAGCGACGCCGTCCTTCATCGAAGCCAGGATGACGTCGTGATATTCGCGATCGGCTTTTGCGAGCACATCGAGAAATTTTGTCACCAGCACCTTGTTGGTCAGCGTCTTCGGCGAGGCGAACACCGCGCCCAATTGCCAGGGCGTCTCGTCACCAACCCAGCCCAGGAATTTTGCGCCGCCTTCATCCATCAGCTTTCGCGCGGTGGAGACCGGCAGCAGCGCCGCATCGACGGTCTCGCCCTTCAGCGCGGCGGCTGCGTTCGACAATGACTGCAGCGGCACGATCTTCACTTCAGAGAGCTTGAAGCCGTATTTGTCGGCGAGCAGGCCGAGCGAATAGTGGAAGCTCGATCCGACCTGCGTGACCGCGATGCGCTTGCCCGCGAGATCCTTCGGCGTCTTGAGGCCGCTCGCGTAGGCATTGTTGCTGGCAAAATAACCGATCAGGGGATAGCCGGCCTTCTCGCGGCTCATACCGCCGATCACCTTCAGCACGCCCTTGCCGGCGAGGTTGTAGAGGCCGGCGGTGAAAGCCGTGACGCCGAAATCGACATCGCCCGAGGTGGTGGCGACCGCAATCGGCTGCGCCGCGTCGAAAAATTTCAGCTCGACGTCGAGGCCGGCCTCGCGAAAGTAGCCCTTGTCCTGCGCGATGAAGACCGGCGCGGAGGACGACAGGCGGAGCACGCCGATCTTGGCCTTCAGTGCGTCCTCGGCCCGGGCCGTGCCCATCGCCATCATCGCCAAAAGGCCAGCTGCCGCGAGCCGCGCAATCCCGATCATCCCGCTTCCTCCAATGGTTCTTCTTGCAGTCCGTTACAGGCCCTCGGGCACCGGCTGGTCCCGCCCGATAAAGGCGCCCTGTTGTTTCAACGTTTCCTGCAATTTTTCAACGGGTAAGTCACGCGGGACCCGATTTCCGGACAGCGCCAGGGCGGCTGCGGAGCCCGCGGCCTCCCCCATCACGAAACAGGCCCCGGAAACCCGCGCCGCCGACTGCCCCTCATGGGTCATCGAGGCGCAGCGGCCGGCGACCAAGAGGTTATCGACGCCCTCGGGCACCAGCATCCGGTACGGCAGCTCGTTATAGCCGCGCGATTCCGGGATCGGCGGGAAGGTGAAGACGACGTCGCCGGGAACATGGGCCTCGATCGGCCAGCCATTGACGCCGATGGAATCCTCGAACGAGGCACAGCCGAGCACATCCTCGCCGCTGAGCTGGTAGCCGCCCTTGATGCGCCGGGTCTCGCGGATGCCGAGTTGCGGCGGCAGATCGACGATGTAGGATTTTTCAAACCCCGGCACGGTGCGCAGGAATTCATAGGCTGCGAGCGCCTGCTTGCGGCCCTCGATCTCGCCGCGAGTGAGATCGTCGGGCTCGACGCCGTTGATGGCGTAGCCGTCCTCGCGCGCGATTTGGGTAAAATTCACCCGCCATTCGATGCCGGATTTTTGCGGCCGCACGATCGCGCTCTTGCGCGGGAATTTGTGCGTGCCGGCTGCGGTGGCCTGTTCCATCAATTGCGGGATGGTCCGCCAGGCATCGCCCGCCTTTGCGGGATCGATGCCGTTGAGGCGGAGCATCATCGACGGGTACATCGGATGGCCGTGTTCATCGCCAATGTCGAACGGCGCGCCGGCCCAGACCGCGAGATCGCCGTCGCCGGAGCAATCGATGAAAATCTCTGATCGTACCGCCTGCCGGCCCGCCTTGGTCTCGACCATCAGCGCGTCAATGCGGCGGTCATCGCCCATCACGACGCCGGCACCGAGCGCATGGAAGAGAATGTGGACCTTGTGGCTCGCCAGCAGCTCGTCGGCTGCGATCTTGTAGGCCGCGGTGTCATAGGCCTGGGCGAAGACCTTGCCGAGGATCAGATGCGGCGCATTGAGGCCGTTCAGACGATCGATCCGCGCCAGCAGGTCGGACGCCATGCCCTGCACCAGCCGGACGGCCTCACCGTAAACATTGCCATGCAGGCCGCAGAAATTGGTGACGCCGGCCGCTGTCCCCATGCCGCCGAGGAAGCCGTAGCGCTCGATCAGCAGCGTTTTCCGCCCGGCGCGCGCGGCTGACGCCGCTGCCACGATGCCGGCGGGGCCACCGCCGAGCACGACGACTTCATATTCGCCGTAAAGCGGCACCTGGCGCGCAGGTTCTTCGATCATCGTGGCCCGCATGGCGCGTCCTTCTCCCAAATCTCTTGCTTGGGGCCGACTATGAATTAACGCGAGGTGCGCTACAATCCACCAATATACGCGATCAGCTTTCTCGAATCGAGAAAGGTCAAAATGGACATCCTGGTAAACCTTCAGGCGTTCCTCGCCACGGCGGACGCAGCCGGCTTCTCCGCCGCCGCACGAAAGCTTGGCGTCTCGACCTCAGTCGTGGCCAAGCGCGTCACGCAGCTGGAGGCGCGGATCGGCACGCCGCTGTTTCACCGCTCGACCCGGCAATTGCGGCTGACCGAGGCCGGCCAACGCTATGTGCATCGCGCCCGCGGCGTGGTCACCGATGCCACCGATCTGCTCTCGCGCATGGGCGAAAAGGGCCATGATCTCGTCGATCATCTCCGCATCAAGGCGCCAACGTCGCTGACGGTGGCGCGGCTCGCCGACGCCTTCAGCGCTTTCCAGACCCAGAATCCACGGCTGAAGCTGGAGATCGTATTGATCGACCGCCCGGTCGATCCCGTCACCGAAGGCTTCGACATCGCCATCGGCGCCTTCCCTCACTCCTTCGGCGGCGTCGTCGACGAACCGTTATGCGCGCTGAAGCGGCTGCTCTGCGCCTCACCGGCCTATCTGAAGAAACACGGCACGCCAAAGCATCCGCGCGACCTCGTCGAGCATCGCTGCCTCAGCTTCCTGCCGACCGGCCCGGAATGGATCTTTGACGGACCGCGCGGTCGCATCAACATCCAGGTCAGCCCGCTGCTGTCGTCCAACGAGGGACATGTGCTGGCGCGCAGCGCGATCGCCGGCAACGGCATCACGCTGATGTCGCATTATCTCGTCGCGGATGCGTTGCGCGACGGTACGCTCAAGCCGGTGCTGCGCGACTTTCCGATTCCGGAATTATGGGTGAAGGCCGCGATCCCCGAACGGCGGCGCAATGCGGCTGCGGTGCAGGCGCTGCTGACCCTGCTGAAAACGTCGCTCGCGTCGTCGCTGTGAATTGCGTCAGCCCTTCCCGCCGCCCCAGTTCGCCGCGCGCTTCTCGGCGAACGACGCCAGCCCCTCCGCCGCCTCCGGGCTCTGGCGCTTGAGCGAATGCAATTGCACGAGCCGCGTGTAGGCCGCATCGTCCACCGCCATCCCGCCGAATGAGCTTTCCAGCGCGAGCCGCTTGGTCTCGGCCATCGCTTCCGGGCCGTTGGCGAGCAACTGCTCGACCACCTTGGCACCGGCGGCTTCGAGATCAGCTAGCGGTACCACCTCGTGGACGAGGCCGATGCGGCGGGCGTCTTCGGCGCCGAAGCGTTCGCCGGTCAGTGCGTAGCGGCGGACTTGCCGTACACTAATGGCGTCGCAGAGCTGGGGGATGATGATGGCGGCGGTCAGGCCCCAGCGCACTTCGGTGATCGAGAACAGGGCGTTGTCGGCGGCGATCACGACGTCGCAGGCCGAAATCACGCCCGTGCCGCCACCAAAGCAGCCGCCCTGCACTAACGCCACCGTCGGGATCGGCAGCGTGTTGAGCCGCTGCACGGCCTCGAACGTCGCCCGGGACGCGGCCTCGTTGGCCTCTTTCGATTGCGGCCGCACGCCGTTGATCCATTTGAGGTCGGCGCCGGCCTGAAAATGCTTGCCATTGCCTCTGAGCACGACGACGCGCAGGTTGGGCTTCTTGCCCAATTCGTCCATGGCCGCGAGCACGCCGGCAATCAAGGCGCCGTCATAGGCATTGTTGACCTCGGGCCGGTTCAACGTGACGGTCGCAACCCCACGCTTGTCGAAGGTCCACAGGACGGGGCTGGCAGTCATCGGCGATCCTCCGGTCAGATTGATTGCCGCGCACTATGGACGAGGCGATAGACCCCGATCCATATCTTTCCGGCGTGGGGCGGTCGCGCCCATCGCATGGCGGCTTGTGTCATGGTGGCGCCGGGCGACGACCAAAGGGATCAGGGACGGGACATATATATATGCGCATCTGCATTTTCGGCTCGGGTGCCGTCGGAAGCCATCTCGCGGTCAGGCTCGCACGCGCCGGCCACGAGGTCTCATGCGTGATGCGCGGCGCGCATCTCGAGGCGGTGCGCGCCAATGGCCTGAAGCTGCGCGTCGGCGATTCCGAGGTCTCGGCCAAGGTGAACGCATCCGGCGATGCGGCCCAGCTCGGTCCGCAGGATGTGGTGATCTCGACGCTGAAGGCCACGGCTCTGACCGGACTGGTCTCCAGCATCAAGCCGCTGCTCCAGGACGACACCGCCATCGTATTCGCCCAGAACGGCATTCCCTGGTGGTACGGTATCGGCCTGCCGCCGCGGCACCCGACGCCGCCGGACATTTCCTTCCTCGATCCCGGAGGGCGGTTGCGCGCCTGCATCCCGAAGGAGCGGATCATCGGTGGAGTGGTCTTCTCCTCCAACGAGGTGACTGCGCCCGGCGTGGTGCAGAATTTGACGCCGGACCGCAATCGCCTCCTGATCGGCGAATGCGACGACCGCAATTGCGAGCGCATCACGAAACTCCGTGGCGTCTTCAATGACGCACGGCTGGAATCGCCCCCGGTGGCCGAGATCCGCGAAGCGATCTGGTCAAAGCTGCTGACCAACATGTCGCTATCGGTGCTGTGCCTGCTGACCGGCCAGACCGCGCGCGGCGTGCGCGACGACCCCGCTTTCTCCGAGCTCATCCCGCGCATGCTGAACGAGGCCAACGACATCGCCCAGCACTTCATCCCCGAGGTCAAGCGCGTGACGCGCAGCGGCCCCGCCCCGAATCACAAGCCATCGCTGCTGCAGGATTACGAGCTCGGCCGCGCCATGGAGATCGACGTGCTGGTGAAGGCGCCCGCCGCCTTCGCGCGCACCGCCGGCCTGTCGACGCCGACGCTCGATCTCATCGCAGCGCTGGCGATCCAGAAGGCGCGCGACAAGGGGCTCTATTTGGCGTGAACCTCAGGCGAGCTTGTCGATCCAGGCCGCGAGCGTGTCGAGCACCTCGGCAAGCGCCTCATCGTTGGTGCGGCCCGACTTTTTCAGCACTGCGAAGGAGTGGTCGCCGCCTTCGATCTCATGCAGCGTCGCCTTTACGCCGAGCGCCGCGACGACGGGCTTGAGAAGGCCGAGATCGGCGAGCCCGTCGCGCGTGCCTTGCAGGAACAGCATGGGAAGCTCGACATGGGCGAGATGTTCGGCCCGCTCCGTCGACGGCTTCTTGTCGGCATGCAGGGGAAAGCCGAGGAAGGCGAGCCCCTTCACACCCGGCAACGCCGCCTTGGCTTGCGCCTGCGACGTCATGCGCCCGCCGAACGATTTTCCGCCGGCCACCAGCTTTAGTCCGGGGCAGAGCCGCGCCGCCTCCTCGACCGCCGCACGGATAGCGGCATGCGCGACCGCCGGCTGGTCGGGACGGCCCTGCTTGTTTTCCATGTAGGGAAAATTGAAGCGGAACGTCGCGACGCCGCGATCGCTGAGGCCTTCCGCGATCTTGTCCATCGACGCATGCCGCATCCCCGCGCCGGCGCCATGCGCCAGAACGTAGCAAGCGCGCGCATTGTCCGGCCGCATCAGGATCGCGGAAACCGCACCGATGCGGGCGATGTCGAGCTTGAACTCTGTCGCCTTGGCTATCATACGCGTTCACCCCTTGATTTGCATTTAGCGGCGCGCACTGCTCGCCGGCCAGAGATAGTTCAGGATGTGATTGAGCGTCGTCATGATCTCGCGGTATCCGGCCTCGCTCCTGACTGAACCGAATTTGTCTTCCAGGGCAAGCTTGGCAAAGCCGTGAACGGTCGACCAGGCTGCCGCAGCCGCCGTCTTCGCCTGCTTGGGCGTCCCGCCGACGAGCTCGGCGATGATGATCTCGAACTCGCGGCCGGCCGCTCTGCTCGCCTGCCTGAGACGCGGATCATCTGCGACGAGGCGCTTGTTCGCAAACATCATCTGGAAGCGGCCGGGATGCTTCAGCGCGAATTCGACATAAGCCAGGCCCTGAGCGTGGAGCTTTTCGCGCGTATCCTGCTTGCGGGACGCGGCGTCCCGCAGCGCGCCTGCAAGTGCATCATAGCCGCGAATCGCCACCTCGGTCAGCAGGCCCTGCGCGTTGCCGAAATGATGCGACGGCGCCGCCGGAGACACGCCGGCGCGGCGGGCGGCCTCGCGCAGCGTGAAAGCTTCGGCGCCGTGCTCGGCGAGAATGGCCTCGCTGGCCGCGATCAGGGCTTCCTGAAGTTCACCATGATGATAGCCGGCTTCCGGCTTCGGAACCTTGTGGCTCGGCTTGGCGCGCGCGGGCGCGATCGGTTTCGTCATGCGCAAACTTGACACTGTTCAGATTGAGGGCTATCTATCTTAACACTGTTAAGATTGGACAGCCGGGAGTTCGAAATGACCGAAATGCAGCATAGCACCGCAGCCTCGCGCGTAAAGCGGCGGCATCTGGTCGGCGGCGCCGCGCTGGGCATGCTGGCAAGCGCCGTCGGCGGCCTTGCCGGCGGCATCGCGCTCGGCCAGGGCGCGACGCTGCCGCAGCAGAAGCCCAGCGGGAGGCGCCGCTTCGCCGACAAGGTTATCATCGTGACAGGCGGCACCTCCGGCATCGGCCGCGCCGCCGCGCTGATGTTCGCCGCCGAAGGCGGTAAGGTCGTGTTCTGCGGACGCAACGTCGAGCGCGGGGCGAGGGTGCAAGACGAGATCAAGGCGGGCGGCGGCGACGCGGCGTTTGTCCGGGCCGACGTGCGCAACGAGGCCGAGGTCAAGGCATTGGTCGACAAGACGATCGATCTCCATGGCCGGCTCGACGTGGCGTTCAACAATGCCGGAATCTCCATCGAAAAGCCGCTGCATCAGTACAGCGCGGCCGAATTCGATGACGTGATCAATACCGACCTGCGCGGCGTGTTCCTCTCGATGAAGTACCAGATTCCACACATGCTGCAGGAGGGTGGATCGATCGTCGTCACCTCCTCATCCAACGCCATCGCCACGACGGCAAATCGCTCGGCCTATTCCGCGGCCAAGCGCGGGCTTGTCGGCATGGTTCAGGCCGCGGCACTCGAATATGCCCAGTACGGCATCCGCATCAATACCCTGATCCCCGGCACCACGGACACGCCATTCATCCGCAGGCTCGCCGGCATGGAAAATCTCCCTGATGCCGCCTGGCACCTGGCCATCGCGCAATGGGCCAAATCCCATGTGCCGGGGATGCAGCGCGTGGCGACCGCGGAGGAGATCGCAGCCTTCGCACTCGTGCTCGCCTCTGACGATCATCCCTACACGACGGGCGGCCAGTTCGTCGTCGATGGCGGCAAGACCGCGCAGGCCGGATAGGGCATCCGCCGGCGCAGCCTCAAGACACAATCATTGGCAGCGCCGGCAGGCGTAGCAAGGCTGCGGGCTTGCGCCCGCGTCCGGCGTTGTGGCACGGCTGAGCGGGCACATCGCCATCAACGATCGAGGCCGCCATGCCCTACCGCTCCTCCTGGATGACCGAAGAGCTCGACGTCTTCCGCGACCAGTTCCGGAAGTATCTCGCCAAGGATCTGGCGCCGCACGCCGAAAAATGGCGCGAGCAGAAGATGGTCGACCGCTCCGCCTGGCGCGGGCTGGGCGAGATGGGCGCGCTGCTCGCGAGTGTGCCGGAGGAATATGGCGGCCTGGGCGCGACCTTCGCCTATGACGCCGCCGTGCTGGAGGATCTCGAAAGCACCGTGCCGGAGCTGACGACCGGCGTTTCGGTGCACAGCGCCATCGTCGCGCACTACATCCTCAATTACGGATCGGAGGAGCAGAAGAAGCGCTGGCTGCCGAAGATGGCTTCGGGCGAGATGGTCGGCGCCGTCGCCATGACCGAGCCCGGCACCGGCTCGGACCTGCAGGCCGTGAAGACCACAGCGAAGAAGCAGGGCAACTCCTACGTCATCAACGGCCAGAAGACGTTCATCACCAACGGCCAGGCTGCCGATCTCGTCGTCGTCGTCGCGCGCACTGGCGAGGCCGGCGCCAAGGGCATCTCGCTGATCGTGGTCGAGACCGCGGGCGCCGATGGCTACAAGCGCGGGCGCAACCTCGACAAGATCGGCCTGCACGCCTCCGACACGTCAGAGCTGTTCTTCGATAATGTCACGGTGTCGCCGGAAAACCTGCTCGGCAAGGAAGAAGGTCAGGGCTTTGCGCAGCTGATGCAGCAACTGCCGCAGGAGCGGCTGTCGCTCGCGGTCAGCGCCGTCGCCTCGATGGAGCGCGCCATCAAGCTCACCACCGAATACACCAAAGAGCGGAAGGCGTTCGGTAAGCCGCTGCTGGATTTCCAGAACACCGCCTTCACGCTCGCCGAGCGCAAGACCGAAGCCATGATCGCGCGCGTCTTCGTGGACTGGTGCATCGAGCGCCTGGTCGCTGGGGATCTCGACACCGTCACCGCCTCGATGGCGAAATACTGGTGCTCGGACAAGCAGGTCCAGACCGCCGACGAGTGCCTCCAGCTGTTCGGCGGCTACGGCTATATGCAGGAATACCCGATCTCGCGCATCTTCATCGATTCCCGCATCCAGAAGATCTATGGCGGAACCAACGAGATCATGAAGCTGTTGATCGCAAGGTCGCTGTAGTCAGCTATTTCGTTGTTGGCCGCGTGTAGCGCTTCGCATAGTCCGGCGTGGAAATGCCCGACTTGAGATCCGCGCAATTCCGAGGCTCGCCGGCCACGAGCTTCAGGGGCACGACACCCGCCCAGACGTCCAAGGCATGATCTTCTTCCGGGTCGACGACGCCGTGATTTCGAATCTTCGCCGATGCCTCGGAAATGGGAAAGCGAAGGAAGATCGTTGCGGCCAACTCCTTCTTCTTCGGCGGACGAACGATGTGGCCCGGCATGATGTCTTCGACGAAGGCTGCGACCAGGCGCTCCTTTTCGTCGGGATCCATGATCTTCTCCGCCGTGCCGAAGATCATCACGGATCGATAATCCATGCTCATTCCGAACCCGGACCTGCCGGCCACGACCGAATCGACCAGCGTGACGGTGATACAGGCCGACGCACCGTCAGCCAGGGCGGTCAGAAGCTGGTTATTCGGACTGCCGTGAACATACACATGCTCGCCGACACGAATGATCGCCGTCGGAATGACGCGCGGTCCGCTCTCAGTAGCGACGCCGATGTGGCACACCAACGCTTCGTCGAGAATGTCGTGAATGACGTGCAGGTCATACGCCGCGCGCTCGGGACGCCGGCGCACGCGTGTCTTTTCCGTGGGGGCGATGGTCGTCACGACAGATCTCCTACGCGGACTGATGCGCCATCACGGGCTTGTTGTGCGTGAGGTGATCGCCTTCGTAATCGTTGCGCTCGTCGACGCGCCTTCCAGCGATATAGGCCTGAATCCTTTCGTGGAGCGACACCGGCACCTTGACGCCCTCCTTTGCAGTTCGCTCACGCGCCTCATATCGGCGATCGGAGGGAAGGCGGGCTCCGTCCTGCTCCAGCATGCGCGAGAACAGCATCTCCGAATGCTTGAGCTGCGCGACACGGTCGCCGTTTTCGACGCATCGGACCGGGTCGATGGCGATGATCAATTCACCACCGCAGGGAGCGCCGGTGTTCGCCTTGTCGCGCTCGCCGGCCTCGAAGCTGAGCACGTCTCCGATCAGCGGGCCGGCCAGCAGCTCGACCATCATGGCAATGTTCGAGCCCTTGAAGCCGCCGAAGGGAAGTTGGGCTCCTGCAAGTGCCTGAGCCGGATCGGTCGTGGGCTTGCCGTCGGGGCCGATGGCCCATCCTTCCGGCAGAGCTTTCCCGTCACGCAATCGAAGCTGGATCTCACCCCGTGCAGAGGCGCTCGACGCTTGGTCGAAGACCACCGGCGGCTTGTCGTGACGCGGCCAGGCGAACGCCATCGGATTGGTTCCGAACAACGGCTTCGTCCCGCCCGCGGGCGCTACGTAGGGACTTGCCGCGACAAACGCGAAGCCGACGAGCCCGCGTTCGGCCAGCCGCTCGACTTCCGGCCATAGCGCGGCAACGTTGAGCGCGTTCGTCACCGCGAGCACGGCAATTCCGTGCTCCTTCGCCCTATCGGCCAAGGGCTGGTCACCGCGTTCGAGTGCCAACGGGGAAAAACCGTATTTCGCATCGACCTTGATCACACTGGGCGTCAGTTCGACGAGTGACGGCTCCGCATCCCCGGAAGCCTGCCCCGATTGCAAACCATTCATGTAGAACGGCAGCCTGAACAGACCGTGGTGACGGCATTCATCTCGTTCCGCCGCGGTGACGGTGTTGGCGATGGCTTGGGCGTGGATCTCGTTGAATCCCTGCGACAGCAAAGCCGCCTTGGCCGAGCGGTGGACCTCGCCAAGCGACATCTGAACGAAATTTTGCATGAGCCTGCTCCATGTGACGGCCGGAGAGCCACCCGGCGGCAAAAGTCACTATTCACAAATTTGCATGATATGCAAATTCATTCTCACGGCAATTTGCGCCCGCGGGGCGGCGCTTAAATCGGCGATGATCAGGAGGACTTGCTGGGAGCCATGTCGATGACGTCCGACGGGGTCACCACCATGAGCATCCTGGCCGGCTTCTTGCCGACATTCCTGCCCATGTGAGGCTTGTCGCCGAGCAGATGGACGCAATCGCCAGCATCCAGCGTCAGCCGGTCGGATCCGATCTGGAATTCGATGCGGCCCTCGAGGATATAGAGCACCTCCTCGCCTTCATGCGAGAGGAGCTTGACGTCGATCTCCGACGTAACCGGAAACTCGAGCAGAAAGGCGTTGAGCTTGGGCTCCGTCAGATCGCCCGAAAGCCAGTGGTAGTCGTAGCCGTTGGCCGACATCTGCTCGGAATCGTTGCGGTCCTGCTTCCTCGACACCGAATAATGCTTCGGAACGTAGGCCTCGTTGGTGTCCTCGAAGAGGTCCCGCAGGGGAATGTTCAACCGCGTCGCGATCGAGATGAGATTCGCGATGGAGGTCGCGGTCTCACCTCTTTCGATTCGGGAGAGATAGGCGGCCGACAGGTTGGTGGCGGTCCCCAATTGCTGCAACGTGAGTTTACGAAGTTGGCGCGCCGCCCGGATTCGAAGTCCGAGCTGACGCGCGACAAATCGCGCCTGGTCCAACACGTGCTCCCTAGCCTCGAATGTTTCGAGGTTGGCTCTAGAGGCAATTTGCGGGACATGCAACTATGGAGATGGTTTTCCGGACCGTGGACCCAGGCAGCGCGCCCCCGCTATTTCCGGACCAGCGGACACTCGCTCTGCTCCAGGCTCGGAAACGCCTGGTCTGCGGGAATGGTCGCCAGGATCTTGTAATAGTCCCACGGCGCCTTGGATTCCGACGGCTGCTTGACCTCCGCCAGATACATGTCGTGCAGCATCAGCCCGTCCTCCCTGACTTTGCCGTTGCGCGAAAAGATGTCGTCGACGGGAAGCTCCTTCATCTTGTTCATCACGGCCCGCCCCTCGTCGGTCTGCGCCGCCTCGACCGCCCGCAGATAGTGCCGCACCGCCGAGTACACGCCGGCCTGAGTCATGGTCGGCATGGCATTCCGCTTCGCAAAGAATTTCCAGGACCACGCCCGCGTCTCCTCGTCGCGATCCCAGTAGAACGCCGTCACAAATTTGAGGCCTTTGGCGGCTGCCAGGCCCAGCGAATGGACGTCGGTGATGAACACGATCGGCGCAACGAGTGATTGGTCGGTGATTCCGAACTCGGCGGCCTGCTTGATGCCGGTGGCCATGTCCGCGCCCGCGCTCGCCAGAGCGATGACCTTTGCCTTCGATGATTGCGCCTGGAGCAGGTACGAACTCATGTCGGACGTATTGAGCGGGTGCCGGACTTCGCCCAGGACCTGCCCTTTGCCTTCCGAAACGGCCTTGCGGATATCGGCGGCGAACGCCTGTCCGAAGGCGTAATCCACGGTGACCAGGAACCAGCTGCTGTAACCCGATTTCACCAGGGCCTTCGCCAGCCCGTATCCGTTCGAGTAGCTGGTGTAGACCCATTGGGCGGATGTCGCCGAGCAGGCCTTGCCGGTGAAGTCCGACGAGGCCGCCGCGATCAGGGTGACCTTGTCGCGTTCCTTGGCCAGCGATTGAACCGCAAAGCCTACGGACGAATTGGAAAAATCGGCGATCATGTCGACGCCGCCCCGGTCGAACCACTCGCGTGCCTTCGCCAGCCCGATGTCAGCCTTGTTCTGGTGATCGGCAGACACCAGCTCGATCTTCTTGCCAAGGACCGTTCCGCCGAATTCGTCGATGGCCATCTGGGCAGCCGCCACCGACCCTTGCCCGGAAAGATCGGCGTAAGGCCCTGACTGGTCGTTCAAAATGCCGATCTTGACAGCATCGTCGGAGATATTCGGCCCCGCCGCCGCCGAAAGGGCCGACAGGACCAGAAACACCCCTCCGAAGGCCCCGCCAAGGGCGAAATTCGTTCTGAACATGGATCAATCCCTTTCCGTCCCGTTGCATAACACCTGAGATGCAAATTTGCACTATATGCATTATTGCACAAAGGATATATTTTGGGCGGGCTTGTCCAAAGATATGGCGATGGGCAGGATTTGACGGCGGGGGCGCGCCGCATCGGCGGCTCGCGCAGATTTCAAAGGCATGGACCCGGTACGGTCCGGATCTGAATGGTCCTCCGGCCAGCACATTGCCTCGATCGGGCTTCGTCTGCGTCAGGTCAGGAAGCAAGCGAATGGTTCACGTCCCGCGCCTGCATGCGAGATCGCTGTGAGCGGCTAACTCATCCGTGTGTCGGCCGCGACGAAAACGCGATGACGATTCGGCCCGATCTCATCGCACTTGATGACGAGGCAGGCGCTGACCCGCGCCTCACCGCGCGCGCCAATCCCGCGGGCGGCAACCAAAACGTTGCTTGAAGCGTCGCGTGAAATGCGAGAGGTCCGAGAAGCCCCAGTCGAACGCGATGGCGCCGATCCCGCGGCCGCCCAGCGCCGGATCCTTCAGGTCGGCCGCCGCGCCCACGAGGCGGCGATCCATCACATAGTCCGAAAACGTCGTGCCGGAGCGCTCGAACAGCTTGTGGACATAGCGCTCGCTGATGCCGACCGCGCCCGCGACCGCTGCGACCGTCAACCCCGGCTCGCGCAACCGCTCGTGAATCGCGCGGCGCAGCGCCAGTACGGTGGCATCCGCGAAGCTTGCGGCTTCCGCCGTCTGCGCGCGCGAGCGGCGCGACAGGCTGAGCGCCACGAGATCGAGCAGCACGTCGAACAGCCGAATGCTGTCCTCCTCCGCCATCCGCAATGCGCCGGCATTCAGGGAGCGTGCGGTCTCGACGATGAGATGACCGACATGAGGATCATCGGACACCCGCTCGGCCCTGAAATCGAACGAGGCCGGCAGCCGGTCGCGCAAGGCGCGCGACGGCACCCAGAACGAAGCGACCTCCAGCGTCGGACCGCGATCGTGCAACAACGTCACCTCGCGGTCGCTGTCGACGATGCCGACCTGGCCCCGCGACAGGCTGACCTCGCGGCCATCCTGGAGCATGCGGCATCGCCCGGCGAGCTTGAAGTTGAGATAGAAGCAGCTCTCGCGCGACGCCGCGATGTCGGCACGTGAACGATTCACGGTGTGCTCGGGAAACATCACCCGGTTGATCGCGCCGGCGCCGAGCCCGATCGTCTCCACCTTGGCCGGGAAGCGTGACGTCGTCGCCGATTCCGGCGTCAGGTTCATGAAGGCCTGGCAGATCGCCTCGCGGTAATAGGAAAACTGCTCGTCCAGCCGCGTCTCCGCGGTGTTCCAGACGACGTGCCGCGGCCGGCTTGTGGAATTGACCTGCTGCATCGGTTCACTCCGAGACCAATCCGGTTCACTCCCAGCCAAGCGGAAAATGGCCCGCCGGTTCACACTTCGCACAACAAGAATTGTCCGCCGCGCCTCGCGAGCGCCGCAAAGGACCCAATTGATGCCGATCTAACCACATCCTGCGGAGGAGCCACAACATGTCGACCTACGTTCTCGTCCACGGCGCCTGGCACACCGGTGCCGAGCTCGAGCCTGTCGCGGCTCCAATCCGCGCCGCCGGCCATCAGGTCTACCTCCCGACCATCAAGGGCAACCGCCCGGGCGACGCCAAGACAACGGGGCTGAAGGAAGCGATCCAGTCGATCGCCGACTATCTCGCCGAGAACAATCTCAAGGACGTCGTCCTGCTCGGCCATTCCTATGGCGGCATGATCATCACCGGCGTCGCCGACCTCGCGCCCGAGCGCATCCGCCGGCTGGTCTACTGGAACGCCTTCGTCCCCAACAATGGCGAGTCGCTCAACGACATGGTGCCGCCGCACTATATCGGGCTGTTCGACGCGATCGCGGCCGAGCGCGGCGACGGCTCGGTGGTGTTGCCATTCCCGATCTGGCGCGAAGCTTTCATCAACGATGCCGACGCCGAGACGGCGCAGCGCGCCTATGACGTGCTCAATCCGCATCCGCTGGCGACCTTCGCCGACAAGATCGCGCTCAAGGCCAATCCAGCCGAGATGCAGCTGGCAAAATCCTACATCAACTGCACCGAAGACACCGCGCTGCCGCACAGCTACTCCTGGCATCCGCGGCTGTCGGAGAAGCTCGGCCTGTTCCGCCTGGTGCAGGTGCCGGGAAGCCACGAACTGTGCTTCTCCGATCCGGCGCGCCTTGCCAGGGCGATCATGGAGGCGGGACGCGACTAGCGCACACGCTTCAGGCGTTGGCTATCTCATCCGCTTGTCGGCGGCGACGAAGTCGATGAAGGTCCTCACCTTGGCAGAGAGATATTTGCGGCTCGGATAGACCGCAAATAGACGCCCGTCGAATACGACGTCGTCGGGCAGGATGTGCACGAGGCGGCCGGCGGCGATGTCGTCCGCGACCAACCATTTCGGCAGGAAGGCGAAACCCATCCCTTCCAGCGCGGCCATGTGGAGTAGCGTCTCGTTGCCGCTGCGCAGAACCGGATTGAGCCTGACCGTCTCGACGGTGCCATTTCTATTCAAAGAGAAGGTTTCTCCGGGATAGAGCGCATAGTGCAGCAGGGCCTTGCCGGCGAGATCAGCCGGCTTGGTCGGGTGCCCGATGCGATCGAGATAAGCGGATGCGGCAACCATGTGGAACGCGACCCTGGTGATGGGACGCGCGATCAGCGCCTCGTCGGGCTCGCCGGTCGCGCGCAAGGCGAGATCGAATCCCTCCTCGACCAGATTGACCAGCCTGCCGCTGAGATCGACGTCCAGGCACACCTCCGGATAGCGCGCCTGATAGTCGACGAGGATGCGCGCGAACATCGTGTTCGCCATCCACACCGGCGCCGTCAGCCGCAGCGTGCCGCGGGGAACGACGGTCGCCTTGCTGACGGCGGCTTCGACCTCGTCGAGCGAGTCCAGCATCTGCCGCGCCTGCTCGAAATAGAGCGTACCGCTCTCGCTCAGGCTGACGCGCCGGCTGGTCCGGTTGAGGAGCCGCGTGCCCAGCCGCTTCTCAAGCTGCATCACATGCTTGCTCGCCATGGCGGGCGAGATGCGCAGGCGCTCGGCTGCGGCCGCAAAGCTCTTCAGCTCCGCGACCAGGCAAAACACCCGCATGCTGACCAGGGAATCCATGAGATCATCAACATCCAGGAAAAGAACCACTCCCGAAACACATAATGATCAAAAATGGAGAAACCATCAAATGGTGGCAACCTCAAATGTTCGGAGACCACCATGTCCACCACTGCCATTGAGACCGCCACGCCCGGCCGCCCCCTTCGCATCGGCCTGTGGGTCGCGCAAGGCGCCATCTTCTTCGTCTTCGCCGCCGCGGGACTGGTCAAGCTGCTCACGCCCATTCCGCAGCTGGCCGCGATGATGCCCTGGACCGGCGAGCACTCCGAAGCCTTCGTCCGCATCATCGGCCTGATCGACATCGCCGGCGGCATCGGCATCCTGCTGCCGGCCCTGACGCGGATCCTGCCGCAGCTGACGGTGCTGGCTGCGCTCGGCTGCTCGGTGTTGCAGGTGTTTGCGATCACGTTCCATGTCTCGCGCGGCGAGGCCGCGGTCACGCCGCTCAATCTGGTTCTGCTGGCACTCGCCGTGTTCGTGCTGTGGGGACGCGGCCGCAAGGCGCCGATCGCGCCGCGGCAATTCTGACCGGCGGGACAGCGCCGCCATGATCTCTGCCAATGGATGGTCCCGCAGGGGCCTGCTCGCCGGCGCATCGATTCTCGCGGCCGGCGGCTCAGCCGCGGCCAAGGAGGATCGTCTCGCTGACGGCGTCGTGATCCTGATCGACAGCAACGAGCCTTACGCGATGGGACATGCGATCAGCTACTCCGCCAACCTCGCAAAGCATTTTGCCGACAGAGGCGCACGGTTGCCGATCGAGGTCGTCGCCAATGGCAAGGGCATCGACGTGTTTCGCGCCGACAGGACGCCGCTGATCGAGCCACTGGCGACGCTGCGGCAGTCGCTGCCCAATCTTACCTACAGCATGTGCGCATCGTCGAAGGCGATCGCGGAAGCCAAGGAGCAGGTCTCGATTCCGCTGATATCGGGCGCGAGCCTCGTCCCCTTCGGCATCGGACGCGTGGTCGATCTGCAACTCAAGGGTTTTGCCTATATCCATGCGTGAAACGCCTCGTACGTTGTCCCGGCGATCGCTCCTGATGGCCGCGCCGGCGGTTCTCGCTTCTGCGCACGCGATCCGTGCGCAGGAAAGCTGGCCGCCAGTGTTCGAGGTCGGGCGCAGTCAATTCACAGTCGTGCGGCCGCGGGCGGCGATGCCACAACTCAGGCTTCAGGACCCGAACGGCCGGGATGCCGTGGTGACTGCGAAGCCGGGCCGCATCACCTTGGTCAATTTCTGGGCCACCTGGTGCGCAGCCTGCCGGCTCGATTTGCCGACGCTGGCGCGCCTTGCAGGATCGCGGCCCGATCGGCTCGACATCGTCGCGATCTGCACCGACACCAAGGATCTGCGCAAGATCCGCGCATTTGTCGGCGGCCTCGCCGTGCAAAACCTCGCCTGCTATGTCGATGCCTACGGCGCAGCGGCGCAAGCATCGACCGAGATGTTCTCAATCGTCGGCATGCCCATCACCTATCTGGTCGGGACGAGCGGCCATGTCGAGGGATACATCGCAGGCGCGCCCGAGTGGCTCTCGCCCGCAGGCGCGCGCCTGCTGCAATTCTATCGCGAGCAAGCCTAGACCGAGGCAGCCTGCCGTCGCGCCACCGGTTCCGATGGCCCCTGCTCGACCGCAAACGAAGTCGGATTTGCGCGACAACCGTCATTGCAAGGTACGGCGGCAAACCATACGCTGCCCGCCATCGGCAGCCGCCGTCTGGTCTCGCTTGCATCGGGAGAATTGCGAATGGTTCACGTCTCGCGACGGAAACTGCTTCAGCTTGCGGCTGTTGCACCATCGGCACTTACCGCTGCCTGGACGTCGGCTGCATCGGCTGCGACCGGAAAGAAGATCCTGACTGCGGTGATGCAATCGGACCTTCGCGTCACCGACCCCGGCTTCACGACGGCCATCATCACCCGCGACCATGGCTATATGGTCTACGATACGCTGCTCGGCATCGATTCCAGCTTCAAGGTGCAGCCGCAGATGGCCGACTGGACGGTGTCCGCGGACAGGCTGACCTACACCTTCACCCTTCGCGACGGCCTGAAGTGGCATGACGGCGCGCCGGTGACGGCGGAGGATTGCGTCGCCTCGCTGAAGCGCTGGGGCACGAGCGTCGACGGCATGGCGCGCAAGCTGATGGATTTCACGGCGGGCATCGAAGCCGCGGACGCCAAGACGATCGTCCTCAAGCTGAAGGAGCCCTATGGCCTGGTGCTGGAGACGATCGCCAAGCCATCGTCGATCTGCGCCTTCATGATGCCCAAGCGGCTTGCGGAGACCCCGATCAGCAAACAGATTCCGGAGCAGATCGGCTCCGGCCCGTTCAAATTCGTGGCGGGCGAATTCCAGCCCGGCGTGAAAGCCGTTTATGAGAAGAACACCGACTATGTACCGCGCAAGGAGCCGGCCGAATGGACGTCGGGCGGCAAGGTGGTCAAGGTCGACCGTGTCGAGTGGCTGACAATGCCGGACGCGCAGACCGCGCTCAACGCGCTGCAATCGGGTGATGTCGATTTCGTCGAAACGCCGCCGTTCGACATGTTGCCCGCGCTCGAGTCCAATCCGGATGTCAACGTGACCATCCTGAACAAGTTCGGCTTCCAATCGTTCGGCCGGATGAACTTCCTGCACCCGCCGTTCGACAATGTGAAGATTCGCCGCGCCGCGCTGCTCGCGATCAACCAGAAGGACGTGCTCGACGCCCAGATTGGCAATCCCAAATACTACAAGCTCTGCGGCGCATTCTTCATCTGCGATACGCCGCTGGCCAGCGACGCCGGCGGCGAGACCCTGATCAAGGGCAACGGCATGGCGGACGCCAAGAAGGCGCTGGCTGAGGCCGGTTATGACGGCACGCCCGTGGTGATCCTGGCGCCAGGCGACCAGATCCTGCTGAAGGCGCAGCCGATCGTGGTCGCGCAGCTCCTGCGCGAGGCCGGCTTCAAGGTCGACCTTCAGGCGATGGACTGGCAGACTGTGGTGACCCGCCGCGCCAACCAGAAGCCGCCGAAGGAAGGCGGCTGGAACATGTTCTTCACTTACCAGGGCGCCGCCGATTCGATGAACCCGCTCGTCAATGGCGCGATGGTCGGCAAGGGTAAGGAGGGCGGCTGGTTCGGCTGGTCCGAGGACCCCAAGCTCGAAGAGCTGCGCGACGCCTTTGCCCGCGCCGCCTCACCGGAAGAGCGGAAGAAGATCGCCTTCGACGTGCAGAAGGAGGCCTACGATCAGGTGATCTACGTCCCGCTCGGCCAGTTCCAGGCGCCGAGTGCATGGCGCAAATCGCTCACCGGCGTGATCGACGGCCCGGCGACGCCGATGTTCTGGAATGTGGACAAGAACGAATAGGCCTCCGACCTCTTCCCACAAGCGGCGAGAGGCAAAGCCCTAATTCGGATGCCACCATCGGCCGCCGATGACGACGCCTTCGGAGACGATCTTGCGATCGCCGATCAGGTGCTCGCCGACCACGTCCTCATAGTCGAACTGGCCTTGCTTCACCGAGATCAGCGTGGCGTCGCCGACGCTGCCCGGCTTGAGGCTGCCGAGCTCGGGCCGCCGCAGTGCCATCGCGGCATTCTCCGTCGACGCCGCGATCACGTCCGACAGCGACATGCCCATGCAGAGGAATTTCGACATGGTCGTCACCTGGTCGAAGGCCGGGCCGTCGATGCAGAGCTGATGGATGTCGGACGAAATGGTGTCCGGATAGAAGCCGTTCGCGAGCATCGCGCGCGCGGTCTTGAACGCGAACGAGCCCTTGCCGTGGCCGATATCGAACAGCACGCCGCGCTCGCGCGCATCCAGCACCGCTTTCTTCACCGTGCCCTGCGCGGTCGCGGGCGTGTTCGGGAACGGGCGGAACGCATGGGTCAGCACGTCGCCGGGACGCAGGCGGGCCAGCACCTCTTCATAGGTCGGGGGCGGATGATCGATATGCGCCATCAGGGGCATGCCGACCTCGTCGGCGACCTGGAGCGCGATATCGAGCGGCACGGCGCCCGAGGTGCCCGAGGAGTGCAGGCCGACGCGCACCTTGATGCCGACGATGAGGTCGCGATTGGCATCCGCGACCTTGGCCGCTTCGATCGGATTCATCAGCCGCAACTCCTCGCTCTCGCCGACCATGATCCGGTGCGAGAAGCCGAAAATGCCGGCATGGGAGACGTGGAGATAAGCGAGGATGCGGACCTGGCTCGGCTCGATCACATGCTTGCGGAAGCCCGCGAAATTGCCGGGGCCGGCGCTGCCGGTGTCGACCGAGGTGGTGACGCCCGAGGCGCGGCAGAATTCCTCGGCATCGATGCCGAGCGAGGTGCCGCCCCAATAGACGTGGGTGTGGAGATCAATCAGCCCCGG
Source organism: Bradyrhizobium sp. AZCC 2230 (assembly GCF_036924495.1). Lineage (NCBI taxonomy): Bacteria > Pseudomonadati > Pseudomonadota > Alphaproteobacteria > Hyphomicrobiales > Nitrobacteraceae > Bradyrhizobium > Bradyrhizobium sp. AZCC 2230. The sequence goes on from NZ_JAZHRS010000001.1 coordinate 5,816,700, forward strand.
CGTCACGATGAGCTGCGAGACGTCGCGCACCTGGGTCGACGGATCCGCCTTCAGCCCACTGCCCACCGCCGCCACCTTGCCGCCGGCAAAGGCAACATCGGTCACAGCGTCGAGCTTCTGGGATGGGTCGATCACCCGTCCGCCGCGCAGGATCAAGTCGAAAGGCATCATCATCTCCGGATCAGGCAAACATGGACCGGGCTGGAAGGCATACTTCCAGCCCGGCCGCCTCTGTTAGCAATTTTCACACCAGCGACGCAAATCAACTGCGCTTAGTGCCCGTTCGTCCTGCGATCCGCGCGTGGCGCCTCCTCTTTCAGCCGCTCGAGCGCATCGGGCATCATGCGGCCGAACATCGAGCTCAGCATCGCGGTCGGGATCAGGCCCGCATTGTTGCTTTCCTGCCCCTGCGCGCCGGACATCAGGAATTGCGGCACCAAGGGCTGGTTGATCTTGGTCAGGGCTTCCGCGAACTTCGCAAAGTTCTGCTCGGCCAGCCTGAACTCCGGCCCGCCGTAAGCGTCGACCGAGAGCTTCGTCGACTGAGCGTTGGCAGTACCCACCGCCAGCACACGATCGGCCTCGCCCTGGCCCTCGAGCCGTGACTGCTCGCCGACCGCGGCCGCCGTCACTTTTCGGGTCTCCGCATCCTTCTGCGCGCGGGCGAACGCCGCGGCGCCTTCGTTCTCGTTCACCTTGATCTGGATGAGCGACTGCGTCAGCGCCGTCTGTGCCGCAGCCGTCGCCTTGGCCTCGTTGAGCGCGCGCTCCTGCACGGCGGCCTTCTCCTGCTCCTGATAGGTCTCGATCTGCTCGCGCGCGATCTGGCGCGAGCGGAGCTGGATCAGGATGTTCTCGATGGTGTGGTCGCCGGCCGCGGCCCGCGGCGTTCCAATCAGGACTTCCTGGAGGTCGAGCGAATAGCTCTCGAACTTCGCCTTCATTTGCGCTGCCGATTCCTCCTGGATCTGTGCCCGGTTCTGCAGCAGCTCGATCAGGGTCATTTTCTGCGCGATGTTCTTGAAGAACGCGCTCACCATCGGGTCGAGCGTCTGCTCGACGAGCTTCTTCACGTCGCCGAAACGCTGGATGATCATCGGCGCCTTCTTGTAGTCGATATGCATGACCACCGAGAGCGGCAGCGTCGGCTCGAACGCATCGCGGGTGATCAGCGAGATCTCCGACAGGTTCTCATCCAGCTTCATCGCACCGACCTCGCCGCGCACCCATTTCAGGATGAAGTTGACGGTCGGGATGATCTCGATCTTGCCGGCATAGGTGTTGAACGCGTATTTGCCGGGCAGCAACGGATCCTTCCAGACGCCGCGGCCGCCGTTGAGAACCAGCTCGCCGTGGCGATATTGCTCGCCCGACACGTCGTCGCTATGCGGGCCGGTATAGAAGATGACGACGCCGACATTGCCGACCGGGATTACCGTCTTCGGCACCGCCTCGACGGTCGCGAACAGGCGGTTGATGTACCAGGTGCCCTCGACGATGACCTGCAATTGCCGGCCGCGGTAGCCGCCGGCCGCCAAGAACTTCTCGGACTCCTGGAAATTGTTGTGAAAGATCTCGTCGTCGCGGAGGTCCGTGCCGACCTCGGGCGCGATGATCTCGCCTGACGGCAGCGACGGGCCGTCATGCACGGTGACGACGCCGACCAGATCGTGATCGGCCGCAAGCACGACGGGCGTAAAGCCCCAGCGTTCGGCGATCGTGAGTTGCATGGCGTCGAGCACGCCACGCTCTTGCCCGCTGAGGGCATGACCGTAGACGCGTTCGTCGGTGATGATCGCGAATTGCGTCGTGTTGATTGCATAGGTGCCTTCGCGCAGGATCTTGCGCTGCGGCCCCTTCTGGCCGCCGCCGAGCAGGAATCGCCGCACATCCTGGAAATCCGCCCTGTCCTGGGTGTCGTTGGCGCCGAGCACCTGCGATGCGCCAAGCGGCGCGCCGTCGCGCGCGAACACATAGGCGATCTTGCCCTGTCCGACCGTGACTAGATCCGATTTGTGGATCCGGTACATGAACGGAAAGAACACGTGCAGGCCGCCGCGCAGCACGTCCGGCTCGTAACCAGCTTCACCGTTCAGCGCGATGAATCCGCCCTCGATCGATCCGCTCGTCGACCACAGCTTCTCGACGATGCCGACCTGATTGTTCGGAATGTAACGAAAGATGTTCGAAGCGCGCAGCAGGATCACGAGCGCGATCGCCGCCGCGGCCCAAAGCGCCGGCTGGATCAGCCAGGCGCCATTGAAACCATTGAGGTCCATAGCTCTTCTCCACAATTCGCAACTGGGCAGCCGTGTTAACCAAGGCCACACCCCAGAATTGCGGGAGCGGAGATGTGAATACGGCCCCTGCTCCGCAAGCACGATGTCGCGCGGAGCAGTGCCAATCTTTTTTTATTGGGGACTTGACGGAAACTGAATTTGCGCGGCCGAGCAGACCGTCAGGATCCGCTCGGCGGCTCAAAAATCCGAGTCGCGAATTCGTCTGTGACGAGTGTCACTTCGTCGGCTCGGTCGTCGACCACAGCACGGTCTTGGCGCTCTTCTCATAGGCCATGCCCTTGGGATAGCTGATCAGCTCCATCTGCATCCCCCATGGCGTCAGGAAGTACAGGATGGATTGACCCGCCGCCGGCCCTTCGTTCACCGGGATCGGGCCCTGCATGGTCTTGACGTTCTTCGACCGCAGATACTCGGCGGCCTTTGCGATGTCGTCGACATAGAGCGCGATGTGGTGGCCGCCGATGTCGCTGTTCTTCGGCAGCGTCTTGGCCTGGTCGGGCGACTGATATTGGAACAGCTCGATGTTGGAGCCATAACCGCAGCGAACCATGCTGATCTCGTCAATGACGGCGCGCGGGTTCACATTGACGACGTCCTGCATGAACGTGCCCTTGTCGTCCATGAACGGTCCGAACGACATCGCATGCGAGCAGCCGAGCACGTCGGTGAAGAAGGCGGTCGCCGCCTTCACGTCCGGCACGGTGATGCCGGTGTGATCGTGGCCGCGCAGGCCGGGAATGGAATCCGCCGAAGCCGGCAGGATCGAGGCGCCGAGCGACAGCGCGGCGGAGGCAAGCAGTACTCGCAACGGGATCATGATCGCTTCCTTTTGGTTCACAGCAACACAACATCCGATTTGAAACTCAGCCCGGCGACGCCAACTGGCGCTCGACCCCCTTGGGATCGTGCGCGAGGCCCTGCGCAAGGCCACGCGCCATCTCGCCGACATAGATTTCCTCCTCGCCGGCCTCGAAACCGTCGAGGATTTCCTTTGCCGCATCGGCGGTCGTCATCTTCGGGATGGTCAGCATCGCGGTCATGCGGGTGTCGATCGCACCGGGAAGTGCGGCGGCGATACGCACGCCTTTCGGGCCGAGATCGCCGCGCAATCCCTGCGTCAGGCTGAGACCCGCCGCCTTGGAGGCGCAGTAGGATCCCATGAACGGCAGGTTGACGCGCGCCAGGATGGTGAGGATGTTGAGCACCGCCCCCTTGTTCTTGATCAGCGTCGGTGCGAAGGCCTTTGTCACCCGCAGGGGCGCGAGATAATTGATCTCGATCTCCTCGCGCGCGATCACAAGATCGGGCGCGGCCATGAAGCCGGTATTGTGGTTGATTCCGGCATTGTTGATCAGCACCGTGACGTCGCCGAGAGCGCCTGCTGCCTTCGCGACATCGTCATCGCTTGTGACATCCATCTTGACCGGCACGACGCCGTCAGAGGCGGCGAGAGCGGAAGCATCGCGCGCAGCGGCGTAGATTTTCGCCGCCCCGCGCGCCTTGAGCTCGGCGATAAGCGCTTGCGCGATCGCACCGGCGGCACCGGTGACGAGGATGACGGAACCCTTGATTGTCTCGGTCATGCGGCAGATCCTTGTTGTTGCGGAGTAGCGACCGCGGCTTCGTCGAGCCAGCCCGGCTCGACATCAGGCAACGGGATGGCGGCGAGCAATTGCTGCGTATAAGCGTGCTGCGGCGCGCCGAACACGCGCGCGACGGGGCCGAATTCAACCACCTCGCCATGATGCAGGATCGCGACGTCGTCGCAGAGCACGCGTACCACCGAGAGGTCGTGGCTGATGAAGACCATGGTGAGACCGAGCCGCGCGCGCAGCTCCTTCAGCAGCAGCAGGATGTGCGCCTGGGTCGAGACGTCGAGGCCCGACACGATCTCATCGGCGACGATGAAATCGGGCTCGAGCGCAAGCGCCCGCGCAATGCCGGCGCGCTGGCGCTGTCCGCCGGACAATTCGTGCGGGTAGCGGTCGGCGAATTCGCCCGGCAGTCCGACCAGATCGAGCAGCGCCGCCGCGCGCTCGCGCTGGTCGCGTTTGCCTTTCAGCCGCCCATGCACGCCGAGCGGACGCGTCAGCGTCGTGCCGAGCCGCAGCCGCGGATTGAGTGAGGATTGCGGATCCTGAAAAATCATCTGGATGCGCGCCCGCAGGGGGCGCAGCGCAGCTTCGTCGAGCTGGCCGATCTCGACACCGTCGAACTGGATGCCGCCGGAGGTCGGCTTCAACAGCCGCACCAGCAGGCGGCCGAGCGTGGTCTTGCCGGAGCCGGATTCCCCGACGAGACCCAGCACCGAGCCGCGCGGCACGGCGAGATCGACGCCCTTGATCACCTCGCGCAAGGTCGGCTTGCCGAACAGACCGTTGCGCTGCGGATAGCCGAAGCCGAGATTGCCGGTACTGAGCAGGATGTCGCTCATGCTGCGCCCACCGCTGCAACGTCATCGAGCCGGTGCGCCTCCGACCACAATTGCTCGATCAGGGCTGGCGGCACCGGGCGCAGCGCTTCGGCCGGCCGGTCGGCGCGCGGCGTCGCGGCGAGCAGCGCGCGGGTATAGGCATGGCGCGGTCGCGTCAGCACGTTGGCTGTCTCGCCCTCCTCCAGCACGCGGCCGGCATGCAGCACGGTCATGCTGCGGCAGATCTTTGCGACCACGCCGAGATCGTGGGTCACGAACAGCACGGCGCTGCCGTGGCGCAAGCGCAGCCGCTCGACGAGCTGAAGCACCTGACGCTGCACGGTAACGTCGAGGGCCGTGGTCGGCTCGTCGGCAATGACGAGGGCGGGGTCGCAGGCAAAAGCCATCGCGATCAGCACGCGCTGGCGCATGCCGCCGGAGATTTCGTGCGGATAGAGCGCGAGCACCCGTTCGGGCTCGCGGATCGCGACCTCGGTCAGAAGCTCGGCGGCGCGCGCCAGCGCCGTGCGCTTCGACAGGTCGAGATGATGCCGCAGCAAATTGCCGATCTGCGCTCCGATGCGTTTGACCGGATTGAGCGAGGTCATCGGGTCCTGCGGGATCAGAGCGATGCGGCGACCCAGCAAGCGGCGGCGCTCTGCCTCGGCCATGGCCAGGAGATCGCGGCCCTCGAAGGCGATGTGGCCTGCGGTAACGGTCGCGTTCGACGGCAACAGTCCGAGCACGGCGCGGCCGAGCATGGACTTGCCGGCGCCGGATTCGCCGACCAGCCCGCGGACTTCACCGGGCTGCACCTCGAGGCTGACACCGCGCAGCACATTGGCGGCGCCGATCGCGACCTTCAGCCCTTCGACAGTGAGCGTCGCCGTCATGAGCGTTGTACCGGATCGAGCGCGAGGCGGAGACCGTCGCCGAACAGATTGAGGCCGATCACGCTGGTGATGATACAGACGATCGGCAGCGCCATGATCCACGGCGCCTGATAGACGATCTGATGTCCCTCGGCGATCATGCTGCCCCATGTCGGCGTATCGCCGGCCACGGAGATGCCGACAAAGGACAGGATGACCTCGACCAGGATCGCAATGCCCATCTCGACGGCGAGCAGCGTCACCAGTAGCGGAACGAGGTTGGGCAATATCTCCAGCCGCAACAGCTTCACCCGGCTCAAGCCGATCACCCGCGCGGCGGCGGCATAGTCGCGCGTGAGCTGCACCATGGTCTCGGCGCGGATCACGCGGGCAAAGCGCGTCCAGTCGACCACCACGATCGCCGCGATCACCGAGGTCAGGCCGGCGCCGATCACCGCGGCCAGCACGATCGACAGCAGCACGGGCGGAAACGCCATCCAGACGTCGATCAGCCGCGAGATGAACTGGTCGACCCAGCCGCCAAAACTCCCCGCAAACAGGCCGAGCGCGACGCCGATCGCCGCGGCAAGCGTTGCCGCGATCAGTCCAACCATCACCGCGGTCTGCGCCGAATAGATCAGGCGCGACAGCACACAGCGGCCGAGGCTGTCGGTGCCGAGAAGATAGGCGGGCTCGCCGCCGGTCATCCAGGCCGGCGGCAATTGTGCCGACATCAGGTCCTGCTCGAGCGGATCGTGCGGCGCGAGCACGGGTGCAAAGATTGCAGCCAGCACCAACAGGGCGACCAGTGCTGCGCCGAGCCAGAGACGCGGACCGCCTCGCTTCAGACCCGCAAGCAGACGCGACGGCGGCGCGGCGACGGAGGTGACTGCGATGTCAGCCATGGCGCAGCCTCGGATCCAGCATGGTGACCACGAGATCGACGACGAGATTGAGCGCGATGAACAACACCGCAAAGGTCAGCACCAGGCCCTGGATCAGCGGAAAGTCGCGGTTGATCACCGCGTCGATCGCCATGTTGCCGATGCCTTCATAGGAGAAGATGCGCTCGACCAGCACGGTGCCGCCGAGCAGTAGCGTCACCTGGACGCCGCCGAGCGCGACCGTCGGGATCAGCGCGTTGGGAAACACCTCGTGCAGCAGGATATTCGGGCGCGAATAGCCGCGAGCGCGCGCGATCTGCGCATAATCCTGGTCCTCCGCCTCCGCCAGCGACGCCTTCAGCAAGCGCGCCACCAGGGCTGCAAACGGCAGCGCCAGCGCCAGCGCCGGAAGGATCATGTGGTGCAGGAGCGCGAAGGCGATGTCGAAGCGGCCGGTCAGAACGCTCTCGATCAGGTAGAAATTGCTGCGCAGGCTGAGGTCGATCTCCGGATCGATCCGGCCGGAGATCGGCAGCAGCGGAATCAGCACACCGAACAGCAGCAGCAGGATCAGCGCCCAGAGGAAATCCGGAATCGCCAGCAGCATGCCGATGCCGCCATCGACGACCCATTCCGCGCGCCGGCCGCGCAGCAAAATACCGGCGAGCGCTGCGACCACGCCGAGCACAACGGCAATCATCGTTGCGAGCAGCGCAAGCTCGATCGTGGCCGGCAGCCGCGCCAGCAACAATTCCAGCACGCTCTGCCGCACGCTGATGGAGCGGCCGAAATCGCCGCTTGCGACCTGGCCGAGCCAGGTCGCAAATTGCTGGAGGATCGGCTGGTCGAGGCCGTAGAGCGCGCGCAGCCGGCCGATGTCGGCCTCAGAGGCGCCGGGTGGGATCATCATGGCGATGGGATCGCCGGGCACGACGCGCAGCAGCACGAAGACGATCACCGCCACACCGAACAGCGTGGGTGGCACGAGGACGAGTCGCCTGATCAGCTCGCCCCATCGCATCCTGGTGTCGCCCTTCCCTGAAACCGCGGCCTAAGCCGGCGTGACGAGCTGCGGAAGGATCATGCCGTTGGACTGCGACACGACCTTGAGGCCCTTCTTGTGGATGATCGGCTGCACATACTGGAACAGCGGGATCACCTCGCCTTCCTCGGCGATGTATTTGTCGACCGCCTTGTAACCGGCGATGCGCTTGGCTTCGTCCTTCTCGCCCCACAGCGGCCCGATGCGCTCGACGAGGTCCTTGCCCTTCCAGGCGCAGTGCGGCGAGGGCCCGAACATCGCAAAGCCGGTCGAGGTCGAGGGATCGCCGATCGCGTTGCCCCAATTGTAGAAGGCGGCCGGAGCCAGTGCGTGGCGCGCACGCAGCTCGAAATGCTTTGCGATCTCGTAGACCTCGATGCTGGCGTCGATGCCGACCTTGCGCCACATGCCGACGATCGCCTGGATCATCTCATAGTCCTTCGGCTTGAAGCCGCGCGTGGTCTGGATCGTGAACTTGACCGGCTTCTCGGGCGAGTAACCACTCTTGGCGAGCAGGCTCTTGGCAAGCTCCGGATCGTAGGCGACCTTGATCGAGGGATCGAAGGCCGCATAGCCCGGCGCCTCCAGCGTCGCGATCGGCACGCCATAGCCCTTGAGCAGCCGGTCGACGATCGCCTTCTTGTCGATGGCGTGATTTGCCGCGAGCCGTACATTGCGGTCGAGCATCGGATCGATGTCGGTGAGGAAGATCATCGCGATGTCGGAGACCGGCTTGGTCTGGCCGGCAAGGCCAGGCTTGGCCTTTAACCGGTCGAACTCCTCGTAGGGAATCTCGAAGGTGAGATCGGAGCCGCCGGATTCCATCTCCGCGACGCGGCTGGTGGAATCGGTGATGAACTTGAACACCACGGTCTCGAAGGCGGGCTTGGGCCCCCAATAGCCGGAATGCGCCTTCAGCCTGAGGAACGCGTTGCGCTCGAAGGCATCGACCTTGTAGGGGCCCGAACCGATCGGCGCCTTCTCGAACCCTTCCGCGCCGACCTTCTCGTAATAGGCCTTGGGCAGGATGTAGCCGGTGAGGAACGCCATCCATTTGAACAGCGTCGGCTCGAACTCCAGCACGTCACCGGTGATGGTGTTGCCGTCGATCTTGTAATTGCCGACCTTGGACCAGACGAACTGGATGGGATTGCCGCCCTTCGGATCCGCGGCGCGGGTGAGCGACCACACCACGTCTTCCGGCGTCACCGGCGAGCCGTCATGCCAGGTTGCGCCCTTCCGCACGTCCAGCGTGATCTTGCTGCGATCCTCGTTCCAGCCCCATTTCGTCAGAATACCCGGCTTGAACGACAGATCGGGCGCCTGGCCGATGAAGGGATCGAACACCGCCTGATAGATCGACTGGATGGTCGGGTTGACGGCCGAGAGGCCGACGGTCGGATCGAACGACGGCAAATTGACATTGTAGGCAATGGTCAGCGTGCCCGGCGTAGCGGCGAGCGCACCACCGTTAAGACCAGAGGCGAGCGGCAGCGCGGCGGCGCCGCCGGCGAGCTGGAGAAGCGAGCGACGAGAGAGCGACGACATGTTCATGACCCTCAACACGATGAACGAGAGATTGCGAGCAGTTGCGAAAGCGGCGCCGCGAGCGGCGCCGTCGATCAGGTCTGGTTATTTCCCGGCGCTCTCGGACCAGCGCGCCATCAGCGTGTTGGATGGCAGCGATTCATCGACCAGCTTCTTCGCTGTCTCGACGCCGGCGACAGGTAACTTCTTCGGATCCAGGAGCCCGATCTGCACCAGCACGGACGCCTGGTCCCAATAGATGTGCTCGTTGTAGAGCTTGTCGCCGCGGAAGCGCACGATCGCAACCAGCGGGATCTCGACATATTTGCCGGTTGGCGGCACGCCGGGCAGCATCCAGTCGATCTCGATGTCGTGGGTGAAGCAGAACAGCATCTCGTCGACGATACGGTCGGAGCCGATGGTGCGCGAGATCGGCACCAGCTTGGTATCCTGCGGCGTCTTCGGAATGAAGTGGTTCTTGTAGAAGCGCAGCAGGTCGCGATAGCCGACGCCGCCGGTCATGGTCGGGATGTGGTTGACATAGGGCTCGGCAACCATGGTCGTCATGGTCTGCTCGGCCGAACGCGTCGCGAATTCGAGCTCGGTGTGCCTGTCCCAAAGCGCCGAGAGATCGTAGTGCGGGCCCAGCGCCTTTCGGAACGCCGCGATCGAGCGCGTATACGCCATCAGAGTCGCGGGCTTGTTGAAGCTGGTACGTTCCGGCGCGGCGAAGGCGTGGTCGCAGCCGGGGTAGAGATAAGACTCGATCTCGGGTCGGCCCTTGAACGCCGCCTCGATCTGCGCACGCGCCTCGGCCGGCGCAAAGCGGTCGAGCTCGGCGAAATGGAAGACCACCGGACATTTGACATCGCCGGCTTCGCCGAGATCGGCCTCGATGCCGACGCCGTAATAGCTGACGGCGCAGTCGACATCCGTGCGCGCGGCGACGAGATAAGCGAGCTTGCCGCCGAGACAGAAGCCGAGCGCGCCGACCTTGCCTTTGCATTCGGGACGCGCGCGCAGCACCTTCAGCGCGTCGGCGGCATCCTTGATCGACTGATTGGCATCGAAGCGCTGGTAATAGCCCATCGCCTTGCCGAAATCGGCCTCGGTGTAGCCGAGCTCGATGCCAGGCTCCATGCGCCAGAACAGGTCGGGCGCCAGCACCACATAGCCTTCCTCGGCATAGTGGTCGGCAACCTCACGCATCGATTTGTTGACGCCGAAGATCTCCTGCAACAGCAGGATGCCGGGACCGGAGCCCGAGGCAGGGACCGCGAGATACCCCTTGAACGTGCCGCCATCCTTGGCAGCGATGTCGATCCACTGTCCGGCCATCGTGATCGTCCCCTCTCGTCGTTGAGCCCTTGGAGCCCTCGCCCATTTCGGCGCGTCTGTTTGACGCGTCCGGCACGAGGCGAGGGCGCTGCCTTTTCATCATGCTTTCTTAATTGAATTTTTAATGTAAGAATCGAACTTGTAAATAGCATAGATTGGGCACAGCCTGCCCAGGCCGTGAGCGAGGGCGGGAATCAGGAGACGATGTTGAGGAAGACGCAGAAGGCGGCCGCGCGACGAACAGGCACGGCCGCGAGAGACAAGCAGCGGCCGGCCGCCGCCGAACGGACAGGCTCATGGCACCTGGCGCGCACCGAGACCGAAAAACGCCTCTCAGAGTTCGAGTTCAGGCTGGAGCGGCTGGCGCAGGCCTATTACCGCTGGAAGGCTGCCTGCCTTGCCGCCGTCTGCGATGTGCCGCTGACTGGCGACGACGTCGCCGTGCTCAACGTGGTGCGCATGGGCGACGAGCCGAAGCGGCTCTCGGAGATCGGCCAGTTGCTCAACCGCGTCGATGTCCCCAATCTGCAATACGCAACCCGCAAGCTGGTGAAGGCCGGCCTGATCGAGACCGAGGGCTCATCGTCGCGCAAGGAGACGCGCTACCGCGCGACCGAGCGGGGCCACGACGTCACCGAAGCCTATGCGGCCTTGCGCGCTGCAACGCTCCCGCCGATGCTGGAAGCGCTGGACGGCTGGGCTGAAAAGTCGGAGGCCGCGGGCTCCCATCTCGAACTGGTATCGAGCCTCTATACGCAGGCCGCCCAGGTCGCGATCACGCGGCGGCATCAGCCCTGAGGCTGCGCGACTTTTGCGTGGGATGCGCGAATGCGCTGAGGCCAAGAAGTCTAAGCTTCCACCCACGCATTCGGACCGCTATTGTTCCAGCGAGGATCGCGAGTCCGAGCGGCGCACGATGCGGGGTGCAGCTCCGCCAAGTCGAGGAAGACGTCGGCCCGACGTCGCAGTTCGTCAGCGATCATCGGCGGCCGGCTCGAAATCGTCGAGACCACGGTAGCCTTGACGCCGCGGCGTTGCACCGCTTCGACCAATGGACGGAAATCGCCGTCGCCGGAAAACAGCACGATCTGATTGACGTGCTTGGCGAGTTCCATCGCACCGACCGCGAGCTCGATATCCATGTTGCCCCTCACCTTGCGGCGGCCCTGTCCGTCCTCGAACTCCTTTGCTGGTTTCGTAAAGCCGTTGTAATCCAGCCAATCGAGCAAAGGCCGGACCGAGGAAAATTCCTGATCCTCGATGATCACCGTATAATCAAATGCGCGCACCAACGTCCCGCGGCTCTGAAATTCCTTCAGCAGGCGGCTGTAATCGATGTCGAAGCCGAGCGTCTTGGCAGCTGGATAGAGGTTGGCGCCATCGATAAAAAGCGCAATCCTATTCTCGCCACTCGTCATTCCCTGCTCGTCGTCGAAATTGGAAGCTCAAGCTTCGATCGTGGCAGCCCACATCGTGGAAAGAAGCAGTTTTCACCCGACGAAGAACTCCACCAACACGGGAGTAAGGGCTGCCGCAGAGACGTTGTGGGTCTGACCTTTGAGGGTTAGGCGCTCCGCATTAGGTAGAGCTTCGACAACTGCCCGCACCGCATGGCGGAGCCGTACATCACTCTTCTCACCATCCATCACAAGCAGCGGTATCGTGATTGAAGAAATCCGTTCGGTCGGCAATGCATAGTCACCCATGACTGCTGCATCGTAGGGTAGCGTGTGCGCGACAGCCTCGAGCTTCGACCAAATCGGAAACATCAACCGCATTGCGGCGACGAACACCACGGGCATGCCCACAACATCTTTCATGAAGAACCGCACCGCGCCACCTCGGTGCCCGCCGTGGATTAGCTCTCTGAGACGCGCTTCGTGGTCCGCAGGCGGTTTGCGGCCCTCGTTGGAGACCATAAACGGCGGCTCGTAGAGCGCGAGTTTCGTAATGTTGAGACTGCTCGTAGCCGCGAGCAGCGCAAGAGCCGCTCCGGAAGATATGCCCATCACGAACGCTGATCCGCCGGCCTGCCCGATCATGGCATCGATATCTTCGACCTCGCGTTCTTTCGAATACGGCGCGGTGTCGCCGCTATCGCCCCGGCCACGGCGATCATAGGTGAATACTGTGAAGTGCTTTGAGAGCAGCGGAGCCAATTTCGGAGTCGGTCCGAAGGATCGGCTGCATAACGCGCCGTCAACCAGGATAATCGGGGGTCCCTCCCCTGACCGGTCAAAGGCAATTGCGGTGCCGTCTTTCGAAAGTACTTTTTGCACGTCTTTGTTGCCGGGGCTCATGGTGTCGAGCCGCGTCGAAAGGGGATAAGAGAGCGCAATCGGTCATCGCGCAGATAGAGCCCGCCCCAGGCGAGGATGCCGACATAGACGCCGAAGAGAACTTGGCTGAAGAGCGGATCCTCCAGTCGTACTTTGCTCGCAACAGCGCCGCCCAGAAAACCCGTAAGAAGGATCGCACCGAGAATGGACGTGCGTGGAATCGCGTACAAAATGGCGCAGGCAAGACAAACGATTCCAAGTGGTCGTATCAGATCCAGCGGAAATCCGATTCGTATCGTCGCATCCACCACCGGATCGATCATTATCAGCTTGGTGATGCCGTCGAAGAGAAGAAACAGCACCACAAGGCCGCTTATGATCCACCCTATCCAGACCTTCGATCTTGAAGTGGTTATCAACTTGGATTCTGCACTCATGCAAATTGCCCCTTGCGTAGTTGACGGTCGATGCCGGCGATAAAAATGACTGTCGGCGTTCGCCGCCTCACATCGTCGCGAGGTGCTCTGCAAGGCGATCCGCTCCCATGCCGATCATCTTACCGAAGCCCATTCCTGCAGAGATGTCGCGGTCGGAGATCGAATCGAAGCGCGCGACGAGTGTCCACTTCGTCTGAGCGCCCTGCTCTTCCAAAGTGACCGTGTTGACCGCCGTCGGCGGAGGCGGCTTGCGATTTTCGTCCTTAATGGTTTTCCAGACGAGCCGTTCGGGTTCGACGACCTCAAGAAACACACTGTTAATCGCGAACTGAGCACCATTGGGGGCTTGCATTATATGCCGCCAGATTCCGCCCGGCTTTACGTCCATCTCACATACCGGGCTGGTAAATCCCGGACCACCGTACCAATGCGCGACATGTTTTGGATCTGTAATGGCACTCCAGACCAGATTGCGCGACGCATCGAACATGCGGGTGACGATAACCGCGGGCTCGCTGAGCGAACTGGCGTCGACTATTGATGTCACTGAAATCTTCCTTCGTTATCTCGCGTTGAGATTGTCGGCTCGCAAATTCCCCCGAACCTAGGGTCCGGGGTCACTGGAGCCCTGCTTCTGCATGACCGTTAAATACTCAGCCAGGCTATCGAGGCTGTTGTCCCAAAAGCGTCGGTAGCTATCGAGCCATTCGAAAACATCTCGAAGCGGCGCGGCCTCGAGGTGACAAGGCCGCCACTGGGCATCCCGGCCTCGCGAAATCAGGCCCGCGGTTTCGAGTACTTTGAGATGCTTTGAGATAGCCGCGAGGCTCATGTCGTAGGGCTTGGCCAACTCACTCACGGTTGTGTCGCCTGTCGCCAAACGGGCGAGGAGGCCCCGCCGTGTGGCATCGGAGAGTGCAAAAAGGGTCGCGCTGAGTGGGTCCACCGGCATGTATTAAACCAATAAGTTGATAACCTATTGGTTTAATAAAGGGCGTCTTTGCGCTTCGCAAGGGCAAAAATCCGAAATTTCAGTCCGCCCGGGACATTTTTTCCGAAATTCAACCGTTGGAGTCGCGCAGAGCCTACCCGGCCTCAGTTTTCACGAACCATCGCGGCATTTACCGTTGGCGCCGCTCTCCAGTACAAACCTGCGATCACCGCAGGGCCGCGATCAATGCAGCCAAGGAGAACCCAACCCCCAAAGGCTGCCCACTCGCGCTTCGTGACTAGCATTGTTGTCACGGCGCCGAGGCAGCTGAAGAGGCTTGGCCATCCGCCCTCGACAATACCTGCAGCAACGAACGCGACAAACAGGTTGCCGGGCGCGTAACGCAAGAGCCTCGGCGAGACGCCGGTCTGCGGGAGAACGCCTGCCGCAAGATAGCCTCCAGAGCGCATTGCGTAACTCGCTGCTCCGACCGCGAACACCGCGGCGATAATCTGCCACTCAAGCATCATCGCCACACAGCAGGTTGACGAACATGCCTGCGCCGCCGCCGATCAACATCGCCCAGCTCTGGTCAAGCTTGCTGGCCACGGCAATCCCTACTGCCGCTGACACCGTCCACGGCAGCAGGCTTGTCCAGCCGCGCCACTGCGTGGGTAGAAGGGCAGCGACGAACGCAAGTGGTAGGAACGCGGCCGCAATCGCAAACGGTCCGTGCGGCCTTAGCGGCAACGCATAGCCGAGCGCTGTGCCGCCGATCCAGCCGATAGCCATGGGCAAGCTGCACCCGAGCAGATAGCCGGCATCGCGTCGTCCTCGTTCAGCCTCGGCCACCGTCATCAGCCACGATGCGTCAGCGAGCAGGAACAGGATCGGAAGCATTGCGCGTCGGGAAATATCCGGAAATAGCAAGCGGAGCTGTGCTCCCATCACCAGATAACGGACGTTCGTCGCTACGCAGGCAAGCATCAATGCGGCGACTGGAGGCGGCAATGTCCACAGTCCCAGTGTTACAGCCTGGGCCGTGGCCGAGTATACGACCAGACTGAACAGCACAGCCGGCACGAAGCCAAGTTCCAGGCCTCGATAGGCAACTCCCATGGCTATACCCGCTATTCCATTGCTGGCTATAAAGGGAAGAGCCGCGAAGAACCCCTGCCGGAAAGCAGCAGCGGTGCAATTGGATGCGAATGAATTTGCGTTTCTCATGGTCATAACCATTAGATTGCGCGGAGTAGGCCATGTCAAGGGATCCCGCACGTGCAGCGACACAGTTCTTTGGAGGTCGCGTCTGCCTCGACTTCGCCAATACGATGGACTGGCGCACCTCCGATGCCCCACAGGAATTGATCCCCGACTACGCCGCGTTTCTTTCGTGGAGTAACGCGCGCGGTACGTTGGCTTCAAAAACGGTCGCAAGGCTGAGAGTGTTGGGCGCGCGAAAACCAACAGCAGTAGAAGCCATCATGCGAGACGCGCGCGCCTTGCGAGGCGAAATATGGGAGGCCGCGGATGCGTTGTGCGGCGGAAAATCCGTGCGCCTTGCGCCGTTTAACCGATTGCTCGCAGCGTTGCCGGCGCAGCCGGGACTGGTCAGGGATGGAGCGGGATACGTTCACGATTTGCGGGGCGCCGATCCTGAGGAGCCGCTATGGCCAGTCCTCTGGTCACTGACGGCACTTCTTTCATCGAAGGACGCAGCTCGATTGGGTTGTTGCCAAGCGCAGGGCTGCGGCTGGTTTTTCGTCGATGAGAGTCCAAACCATTCACGAGCCTGGTGTTCCAGCGAGGTCTGCGGCAACCGGGAGCGCGCACGACGAGCCTATTCGAAGCGCCGACCGGTGCGCTCCCCATAGGAATTACCGGATGAAATTACGTTAGGATGCCGATCACGAGCCACCGGCGTTCCGAACGACTTGATCACGAGGACCCCTGCCGCTTCATCGCCGGCTACGCAGCGCGGATCGGATAGAGCATCCCCAGGATATTGACCTGAGCGAGGGCGAATGGGGACGAATGGCGATCCCGGCATGACTCGAACATGCGACCTACGGTTTAGGAAACCGCCGCTCTATCCGGCTGAGCTACGGGACCGCGGAACCTGCCGGTGAGGGCGGGTTGCCTGGAGGTTTACATATCAAAGCAGTGGCAGGACCGGAAGCCCTCGTCTTGGCAAATAGGAGAGCCACTGGCCCTCATCAGGCCTTGATATTGTTGTCCTTGACCACCTTGCCCCAATAAGCGACCTGCTTGTCGAAGAAGCTCTTGAAAGCGGGCCCGTCCTCGAGCAGCAGCGTCATCTGCTGGGTGTCCTTGAGTTGGGCGGCGGTCGCGGGCTCGCTCAGGATCTCCTTTGACGCCGTCGCCATGGCGGAGACGATATCGGGCGGCGTGCCTGCGGGTGCGAAGACGCCCCACCAGGCGAGCGTCTCGAAGTCCGGAAAGCCGGCCTCGATCGCGGTCGGCGTGTCCGGCAGCGCCGGCAGCCGTTCGCGGCCGAGATGCAGGATCGGACGCAGCAGATTGGTGCCGAGCTGGGCCGCGACCAGCGCCGCCGATCCCGCGATGAGATCGACATGGCCGCCGAGCACGTCGTTCATGGCCGGGCCGCCGCCGCGATAGGGCACGTGGGTGATCTCGACACCGGCCTTGTTGCCGAGCACGGTCATCGCGAGATGGCCGAGCGTCCCGATGCCGACCGAGGCATATTTCACCGCGCCGGGCGTCGCCTTGCAGGCAGCGACCACGTCGGCAAAACTCTTGTAGGGGCGACCGGCGCCGGCCGCGATCACGTAAGGCGCGGTGCCGACCAGGAAGACCGGCATCAGCTCGCGTTCGACATCGACCGGCGGCTTGTCGAGAATCAACGGGATCACCGCGTGGGAATCGAAGGTGACGAGGAACGACGAGCCGTCCGCCGGGCTCTTGGCGACCTGCGCCGCGCCGAGCGCGCCCGCCGCGCCCGACTTGTTCTCGACCACGACGATGCGGTTGAGCTTTGTCTGCAGATTGCTCTGCAGCAGCCGCGCCATCGCATCCGTCGATCCGCCCGGCGGAAACGGCACGACGAGGGTGATCTTGCCGGCCTGCGCCGCCGCTGGCGTGAGTGCGAGAATAGCGGGCGCTGCCAGCAGCGCTCGTCGTGTGATCGTCATCGTTTCCTCCCTTTATTTGTTCTGCGCCTGGCTTTTGCTCTTTGGCGCCTAGGTCGTCCCGAAACCCGACCCTGCTTTTTTGTATTCTGGCCGTGGCGGACTAAAGATGTCCAGCACGCGGGCACCGTCGGGGCCGGCGCGCATGGTGTGCGGCACGTTGCCGGGCGTACGCCAGAAATCGCCCTTCTTCACCGGAATTTCCTCGCCGCCCTGGACGCGGATGGCTGAGCCGTCGAGCAGCACGCCCCATTGCTCCTCGGGATGGTGATGCAGCGTACCTTGCGCATGCGGCGCCAGCGTCACCACCGACAGCATCGCCTGCTCACCGGAGAAGATGCGCGTGGTCACTCCCGCCGCCAGCTCGCGAAACAGCCCGTCGGCGGCATTGTCGAGATTGTGGAATTCTTCCTTTTGGCTCACGCTGATCTCCCTGCCCTGCTGTGATTTACGACTTGCCGTAGGAGCCCTGATAGCGGCCCTCGCGGATCGCCTTCAGCGTCTCGTCCTCGCGCTTGATCTGGACACGCACTGCCTCCAGCAGCGCCGCCGCACCCGCGGCAGGAAACGACACCACGCCATCCTCGTCGCCGACCACGATGTCGCCGGGCGAGATCACGCTGCCGCCGATCGTAACAGGCACGTTGATCTCACCCGGACCATTCTTGTAGGGGCCGCGATGGATCACGGCGCGGGCGAAGCAGGGGAAGTCGTCGCCGGCGAAGGCTGCGACATCGCGGATCGCGCCGTCGATCACGTAGCCTTCCGCCTTGCGCCACTGCGCGATGTTTTTCATGATCTCGCCAACCAGCGCCCGGGTCTCGTCGCCGCCGCCGTCGACCACGATGACATCGCCGGGACCGACCAGCTCGAGCGCGCGGTGGATGGCGAGATTGTCGCCGGGCCGGGTGCGCACCGTGAAGGCCGCGCCGATCAGCCTGCCGCTGCGGTGATAGGGTTTGAGCCCGACCGCGCCCGGCAGCCGGCCGAGATTGTCTGAGATGATCGAGGTCGGCGCATTCCTGAAGCCCTCGATGATATCGGCCGGCGGCTTCGGCACGCTGTTTGCGGCGATCGTAATCGTCATCAAATTCAGTCCTTCTGTGAAGTCTTATTCGACGTGCGCCCGCGCCTTCGCGGGCATGATCCGGAAGGCACGACCCTCCTTCATCCACGCGGCGCGCTCGTCGCGCAGCAACGTGCGGCGAACCTTTCCGGAATCGTCGCGCGGCGGCGTGCTGACGATCTCGAAACTCTCGGGATGCTTGTAGCGGCTGAGCCTGTCTTTCAGGAAGTCCGCCATGTTATTGGCAATCGCCTGACCGTCCGCGTTCGCCTCCAGCTCGATGATGGCGTGCACGCGCTGGCCCAATTCCGGATCCGGCAAGCCCACCACCACGCAGGAGCGCACGCCGGGACATTCGGAGACGGCGGCCTCGACCTCGGCGGGATAGATGTTGGCGCCGCCGCGCAGCACCATGTCGGCGAGGCGGTCACCGAGATAGAGGTAGCCTTCGGCATCCAGCCTGCCGATATCGCCGAGCGATTCCCAGCCGTCGGCACGACGCTTCGGCTCGGCGCCGAGATAGTGATAGGTGGCGTCCTTGCCGTCATTGTTGAGGAAGTAGATCTCGCCGGTCTCGCCTGGCGCGACGTCGTTGCCGTCCTCACCGATGATGCGGAGCTTCGCCGTCTCGCCGATCTTGCCGACCGAGCCCTTGTGCGTCAGCCACTCCGTGCCGGAGATGATACAGGCCCCCTGTCGCTCGGTACCGCCATAGAGCTCCCAGACCCGCTCCGATCCGAGCCAGGCGATCCAGTTCTCCTTGAGCCAGGGCGGCATCGGCGCCGCCATGTGGAAGACGGTCTGCAGGCTCGACACGTCGTAAGCGTTGCGAACATTCTCCGGCAGCGCCCAGATCCGATGCATCATGGTCGGCACGAAATTGACCCATTGCACGCGCTCGCGCTCGATCTGCCGCAGCGTCTCCTCGGCGTCGAACTTGACGAGGCCGGTGAGCTTGCCGCCGTAGAACAGCGCATAATGCGACACGATGAACGGTGCATTGTGGTAGAGCGGACCCGGATTCAGCAGCGAGGCGCCGAACGGCATGTTGAGCGGCGGCGGTGCGACCGTGTCGACGACCGCGGGGTTGTGATCGAGGATCACCTTGGGACGGCCGGTCGAGCCGCCGCTGGTCATGGCCTTCCAGTAGCGCGCCACCGGCGGGTCGATCTGCTCGTCGGAAAATCCTTCCGGCACGAAATCCGCCGGCAGCCGGTTCTGCGCATTCCAGTCGGCCTCGCCGCCGATCACCAGCGCAGGCTTGAGAATCTCAAGCACGGCCGCAGCTTCACCGCGCGGCAACCGCCATGACAGCGAGGTCGGCGTCGCGCCGCATTTCCACACCGCAAATGTGGTCTCGAAGAACGCATTGCCGTTGGGCAAACCAATCGCGACGAAATCGCCGGGCTTGACGCCCTTCGCTGCAAAGGCCCGCGCGCGCCGATTGGCACCACGCTCGAGCTGGTCCCATGTCAGTTGATCCTGCCCATGCTGGACGGCGATTGTGCCTTCGGGTTTGCGTTGAGCGTACCAGCGCGGCACATCGGACAGGGGCAGCAGCATCAGGCGTTTCCACTTCGTCTTCTTGGCGTCGCCTCCGAATGAGGCGCCCGCGGGACGAAGTGTAACAGCCGCAGCTGGACCTTCAAAGCGCTCGCATCAGCGCTCCGCGCCGCAGCCCGGACTATCGAACAGTGCCGCAAGGCCGCATTTCGAGGTCAGCATCTTGTCGCCGTCATGGCCGACACCGGCGACGTCCCACACCCGGTGATTGGGCGTGCCCTGATTGCGTTTCGCCATCGCGTCCGCATAGGCGTGGCCGCGGGCGTAGCGACTTGGGCCCTGCGCCTCGCCCATGCAACTCTTGTCCGCCGCGGGCTTGGTGTCGAGCGTGCCGAGCAGATAGATCACGTCGCGGTCGACATAACGTTGCTCCAGCGCCGCTGGCGCTACGTCCGCAAGATAAGGCGGCCGCCCGTCCATGCCGTATTTCCAATTGTCGTAGCCCGCGCAGGACGCGGCAATCGCCGGCACGGGCCGCTCTTTGCTGAAATAGGCATAAGACGACGGATTGGCGACGACGTAGCGGATGTCGATGTGCTGGCGCGACAACGCCGCCTCGCCCTTGCCGGCGATGGCATAGCGCTGCACGACCTGGCCGCCGCCGGAATGGCCGGCGACCACGACCTGTTTCAGGTTCGGGAAGATGCGCCGGTCGGAGAGTTTTGCCAGGATCGCGTCGAGCGCCTCGAAGGAGGAGACCGGATTTGGTGCAAGCGCGGCATCGCCGCCCTCCCATCCCACCAGCGACCAGCGCAGCGTATCGGCGGGCAGCTTGTGCGCTTCGATATCGACCTCTGCGAGATACTGCGGCACGATCATGAGCGCGCTCTTGCCGTCGTCACCGGCCGCGACCTGCGCGGTGTGGGCCGAGATGTAATATTCGTCGGCATTGCGCAGACGTCCGTGCAGCACGATGATCGCGCGCGAGATCGCAGGCAGCGGCATCGACCAGTCGCTGGAGAGATAGAGCGGCAAGGTGCCCTGGCCGCCGACCGACAGCCGCGCGTCGGCCACGACCTTCACCGGCTTGTTGTTGGGCGCATCGTCCTCTGCGGCGAGCGCGCGGCCGCAAACCAGCGTCAACGCGATGGCGGCGAGACAGCTCAGCGCTTTCATGACCAATATTTCCCCTCAGATTCGAACCGATAAAACTCTAAACGCATCCTGTGCTGCGCGGCTGTGACTCCTGCGCCACGTCAAGCAAAAAATGTCAGCAACCCAGCCATGAAATTCCCGGGTTCCACGGGTGACAAGGCGGCGATAATGGAGCAAAAATCAGGCTCGACTCAGTTGGGGTTGAGTTTTGCAAGGAATGCTCTCGTAGAATGTCGGACGTAGTTGCATCGCGTCGTGCGGCGCCGCTTCTCATTGCCGCAGCAGGAGTTTTTCTGCTGACGTCGTCGCATGCCCACGCGCAATGGTGGAAGCGCACGCCGGTCGACTTCGAGGAATGCGCCGACGCCGCCGAAAAATCCGCGACCAAGGCCGAAAAGACCGCAGCCCTTGCGGACTGCAACGCAAAATTCGCCGGCCGGCGCAAGGCGGGCGGCGGCTACAGCTATTACGACTTCCTCCAGGATCGCACCTTCGACATCGCCGGGCCGAACCCGACGCCGGACGAGCAGAAGAAGATCGACGAATCCTACACCGCCTATCTCGCCAATCAGCGCCGCAGCAATGAAGCGGCCCAGGCCACGGCACGGCAGCAGCGCGAGCAGCAGGAACAACAGGTGCAGCAGCTTCAGCAGGTCGCACTGCGAACCGAGGTCGAGCGTGTGCCTGTGCCCGTGGAACGGCCGAAGGTGTTGCGACAGAAGAACGCGCCCTGTACCAAGGGCTCGTTCTCCTGCGAATGGCCGCGGCTGTCGGAAAGCTTGAGCGAATTCAAGAAGCTGTTCAGCCCGACGCCGAGCAAGCCGGCGAAGAAGGGCTGAGTTGAGGCGCAACTAGTTCGCGGGCTTCTTCTTGCTGCGCTTCGGCTTGGTCGCTGGAGCATCCGATGGCGTCGTTACCGTCTGTGAATTGCTCAACGCCTTGCGGCTCTCCTGCAATCGCGCGTCATAGCCGGGCGAGTTCATGACGGTCGGCGGCCGGGCGTGGGCCTGCGTCGACGCGCTGCAGAGCACGGCCAGTGCCAGCCCGATCATCGCAGAATTTTTCATCCGCTCCTCCTCGCGCTCAACTCACACCGCGGATTTGCTGCGGCGAAAGCCCCGGCGGGCCCTTGCCGGCCGTCTCGGCCTGCTTGATCAGCGCAACAATGCGGCGCATCAGCGGCGCATCGACACTGTTCTGCTCGGCCAGCGCAATGACCGCGCCCTGGAGATAGTCGATCTCGGTCCTGCGGCCCTGCTTCAAATCCTGCCACATCGAGGAGCGCGCCTCGGGATCGATCTTCATCGTCCGCCCCAGGATCGCGTTGAAGATCATGTCGGGCAATCTCAGCAAGGTCGGCGTCCAGTTCGGCGGGATGGGCGTTGCCGAGGCCGGCGTGATGCCGGCGGCCCTTAGCGCGGCCAGACCTTCCGCCATCTGGTCGGCAAACAGTCTTCGCCAGTCGCGGTTCGCCAATTGCGCGGCGAGCGGCATGTCGGACAGTGCGCTGAGCGCGTTGTTCAGGTTGATGATCAGCTTGCCCCATTGCACGCCGGCGATGTCGCGGCTTGCGCGCAAATTAAGCCCCGGCACCGAGAGCGCCGCCGCCGTGTTGTCAGCATCTTCGCCGACAGTGATGTCGCCGGAGGTCGAACGGTGGAAACGTCCTTCACCCATTGCGACCACATTGAAGGGGACCATACCGGCGAGCACGCGCCGGCCGCCGAGCCGCTCTTGCAGCACGGCGACATTGCCGACGCCGTTCTGCAACGACACGATGACGGCATCCTGAGGCGCGTGCTGCGCGATCTGGTCCGCGACATCCGCCGTGTCGGCGCTCTTGACCGTGACCAGCACGATGCCGGCGCTGTGGAAGATCGCGGGATCTTCCGACAGCGCGAGCCGGCCCGCATCCAGCTTCTTCTCGGCGCCGCCGAAATCCGTCAGCCGCAGGCCGAACCGCTCGATCTCGGTCTTGACCCGCGGCCGCACCAGCAGTGCGACCCGACGGTCGGCGGCCGCCAGCTGGCCTCCGACAAAACAGCCGATGGCGCCGGCGCCGGCCACCACGATCGGTCGATCCGTATTCACTCGGCCCCGCTCCTAAAATGCTCCGGCCCTCGATAGCAGAGGGGAGGCCGGCTGCCCATCGTCCGGTTGCGGCGCAATCGCCTTGTAACCGTCATGAGAGCCTCATATGTTTTCGAAAGGGGCTTGTTACCGGCAGGAGAACGCCATGGGTTTGCTCGACGTCCTCAACGGCATGCAGAACGGCCCGCGCGGCCCGAGCGCGCCGAGTTCACAATCCTCATCCAGCGGCGGCATGTCGCCGATGACCATGGCGATCCTGGGTCTGCTCGCCTGGAAGGCATTCAAGCATATGACGGCAGGCCAGCCGGGCGCCGCGCCGCAGACGGCGCCGACCTCTGTGCCGCCGCCGGTGAATGCGGGCGCGGGCGGAGGCCTGGGTGGCGCGCTTGGCGGTGCTCTCGGCGGGGGTGGCGGCCTCGGCGATGTCCTCAAGGGCGGCCTCGGTGGCCTGCTCGCGGGTGGTGCGGCGGGCTCCGTGCTGAGCGGCGGGCTTGGCGATCTCCTCAACCAGCTTCAGCAGGGCGGCCACGGCGAGACCGCGAGCACCTGGGTCGGCAAAGGCGAGAACAAGCCTATCGCCCCCGGCGATCTCGCCAATGCACTCGGCGCCGACCAGATCCAGAGCCTGTCGGCCCAGAGCGGGCTCTCGCGCGACGAGCTACTCTCCGGCCTCAGCCAGTATCTGCCGCAAGTGATCGACCATTTGACGCCGGACGGACGGCTGCCGACCGAGAACGAGATCTCGGACAGAGTCTGATTTTAGTCAAACCGAGGGGAGCACTGACATGAGCATGGGCGGCATCTTGTGGATCATCGTCGTCGGCTTCGTCGCCGGCCTCATCGCGCGTTTTCTGTCGCCGGGACCGAACAACCCGAGTGGTTTCATCCTCACCACCATCCTCGGCATCGTCGGTGCGTTTCTCGCGACCTTCATCGGCCAGGCCATCGGCCATTACGGTCCGGATCAAGGCGCGGGATTCATCATGGCCACGATCGGCGCCGTGGTGGTGCTGTTCATCTGGCACCGGCTGGTCGCGAGCGGCGTGATCAAGGGGTGACCCTTGTCGTCCCGGACAAGCGCGCGTCAAGCGCGCGCCGATCCGGGACCCATAACCACAGGGAGTAGTTTGGCGAAGACTCGTGGTTGCCAGTTCGCGCCAAACTACTCCCTGTGGCTATGGGTCCCCGCGTTCCGCGGGGACGACAGCTGCGTTTGACGCGAGGGACGCGATCTCACGTAATCAAATGCATTCCGGCATCCATGCGCACGACCTCGCCGGTCATGTTGCTCGAGGCCGGCATCGCCAGGAAGCAGACCAGCTGCGCGATGTCCTCGGCCGATGAGGCGACCTTGAGCGGCACCTTCGCCACCACGCTGTCGCGCACCTGCTTGGCGCCGGCTTCGCCACGGCCCTTGGTGAACCAGGGCGTATCGATATAGCCGGGGCATACCGTGTTGACGCGGATCAGCGGCGCCAGTGCGCGCGACAGCGACAGCGTCATGGTGTTGAGCGCGCCCTTGCTCGCGGCATAGGCGATCGACGAACCGACGCCGCTGATGCCGGCGACTGACGACACGTTGACCACGGCGGACGCCCGCTCCGATACCTTCGACCCGGCTTCGAGCAGGCTGCGCGCCGCGCGCACCATCTGGAACGGGCCGATGGTGTTGACTCCGTAGAGGCGCTGGAAATCTTCAGCTGACAATCCGTCGAGATCGGCATGGACGACGTGCTTGGTGATGCCGGCATTGTTGACGAGAATGTCGAGCCGGCCCCAGCCGCTCGCGGCCGCGACGATCTTGCGGCAATCGTCGTCCTTCGAGACGTCGCCCTGCGCGACCAGCACTTCCGCGGCGCCGGCCTTGCGGCAGAGCTCTGCCGTGGCCTCGGCTTCCTTCTGACTCGACGAATAGTTGATGACGAGCCGCGCCCCGCTCCGCGCGAGAATTTCCGCGGTCGCAGCACCGAGCCCGGATGCGGACCCCGTCACGATTGCGCACAAACTGTCTTTTGCCATCCGGATTTCCTTCCCCGTCACCGAGTTGCTGGCGCCTTGTTTAGCGAGTTTGCCGCGCCCTGCAAATCGAGCAAACTCCGCTAAGCGGAATTAGTCCAGACCGGGTCTCAGGCTGTTTCTTGCCCCCATGCTGGCGCCGCAGATGGGCCTGCGATCAACGCTTGTCAGGGCCATGGCTTTTTCGGATCATCGGGCGCAAGAAGAGACCGCGCACCACACCCACCGGGCAGGACGCGCCAATGGCAAAACACGAGGAACGCTGTGGCGGAGAGTGACAATATCGTCGTCGAGACCGCGGAGAAGATCTTCGCCGATCTCGCCGATCCGCAAACCATCAACAACGACAAAAAGGATTCGTGGCAGGCACCGCTGTGGCAGGCGCTGAGCGAAGCCGGCTTGCCTTTGTCCTGGGTGCCCGACGATCTCGGCGGCTCCGGCGCAAGCCTTGCCGACGGTTTTGCGCTTCTCAACGCCGCCGGACGATTTGCAATCGCGGTTCCCCTGGCCGAGACCATGCTCGCCGGCTGGCTGCTGGCGCAGGCGAAGATCGCTTCGCCCGAAGGCGAGATGACGGTGCTGCCGGCAAGCCCGAGGGACCGCATCACGCTGGATGCCGACGGCGCGCTCTCGGGCCGCTGCCGTGGCGTGCCGTTTGCGAAGGCGGCAAAACATTTTGCAGTGCTGGCGCATGGCAAGGATGGCGTCTCGATTGCGCTGGTCGATGCAAGCAAGGGCCGGATCGAATCCGGGCTTAATGTCGGCTACGACCACAGCGATACCGTGACGCTCGACAAGGTCCAGCCTGTCACCATCAAGGCCGCACCGAAGAGCATTGACCAGACTACGCTGATGCTGATGGGCGGCGTCGCGCGCAGCCTCCAGATCGCCGGTGCGCTGGAGTCCATGCTCGACATCTCCGTGCGCTATTCCAACGAGCGCGTCGCCTTCGAGAAGAAGATTTCGAAATTCCAGGCCGTGCAGCACAATCTCGCACGTCTCGCTGGCGAATCCGCCGCGGCGCTTGCGGCCGCAACGTCGGCCGCCGATGCGATCGCGAACGCCAAATCGTTCAATGATGAGGTCTACCTCGAAGCCGCCTCGGCAAAGATCCGCTGCGCTGAAGCCGCAGAAAAAGGCGGCGGCATTGCGCATCAGGTCCATGGTGCCATCGGCTTCACCATCGAGCACATCCTGCACCGCTACTCGCTGCGGGCGCTAGCCTGGCGCGACGATTTCGGCTCTGAGAGCTACTGGGCCGTCGAGCTCGGCAAGCTTGTCGCCAAACGTGGCGCCGACGAATTGTGGCCGCTCGTGGCTTCGCGTTGATCGGGAGACGAAACACATGACCGCTGCCCTCCGTTTCGATCCGATCCGCTTACCTGAGAAGTGCGAGCAACTGCGCAAGGAAGTGCGCGCCTTCCTCGCCGAGGAAATCGCCGCCGGCACCTTCGATCCGCACAAGCCCAACCGCGAGGACACCGACGCGCCGGAATTCTCCCGCCGGGTCGGCGCCAAGGGCTGGCTGGGGATGACCTGGCCGAAGAAATATGGCGGCCAGGAGCGCTCCTTCCTCGAGCGCTACGTGGTGACCGAGGAGATGCGCGTCGCCAACGCGCCGACGCGGCGTTTCTTCGTCGCCGACCGCCAGAGCGGGCCCGTGCTACTGAAGTACGCGCCTGAAAACATCAAGATGGACATCCTGCCGCGCATCTGCCGCGGCGAGATCTGCTTTGCGATCGGCATGAGCGAGCCGAACTCCGGCTCGGATCTGTTCGCGGCGAAAACGCGCGCGACCAAGACCGAGGGCGGCTATCTCATCAACGGCACCAAGATCTGGACCTCGTCGGCGCATATCGCCGACTACATGATCGCGATCTTCCGGACCTCGCCGCCGACCAAGGAAAACCGCCGTCACGGCCTGACACAGTTCCTGGTCAAGATGAAGCAGCCGGGCATCAAGGTGAACCCGATCGGCCAGATCACCGGCCAGTACGAGTTCAACGAGGTCGTCTTCACCGACTTCTTCGTGCCCGACGATCACGTGCTCGGCGAGGTCGACGGCGCCTGGAAACAGGCGACGTCAGAGCTCGCCTATGAGCGTTCCGGTCCCGAGCGCTTCCTCGAGACCTATTACGTGCTCACCGAGTTGGTCCGCGCGGTCGGTCCCAATCCGGATACGCGCAGCGCCGAAGGCATCGGCCGCCTGGTCGCGCAGCTCCACACCATGCGGCGCATGTCGGTCTCGGTCGCCGGCATGCTGCACGCCGGCAAGGAGCCGGTGGTGGAAGCGTCCATCGTCAAGGACATCGGCACCGTCTGGGAGCAGCAGCTTCCGCACCGCGTGCGCGATCTCGCCGCCTTCGTCGAGGAGACCGCGACCAATCGCGAGACGCTCGAGCGGCAGCTCGACTTCGCCATCAAGACCGCACCGAAACTCACCATCCAGGGCGGCACCACGGAAGTGCTGCGCGGCATCATCGCCCGCGGATTGGGCCTGCGCTAACTTTTTGAGGACATCATGAGCACCTACAAAGATATCGGCGTCGAAAAAGTCGGGCACGTCGGCACCATCGAGATCCGCAGGCCGCCGCTCAACTTCTTCGACATCTCGCTGATCAACCAGATCGCGGATGCGCTCGACGAGTTCGATCGCGACATCGAGATCCGCGCCTCTGTTCTCTCGGCGCAAGGCAAGGCGTTCTGCGCCGGCGCGAATTTCGGCGATCCCGCGCGGCAGGCGCAGGAAGCGCAGGAGGCTGAGAAAAAGACAAAGGGCGATCCCGCCGATAATCTCGGCCCGATCAACCATCTCTACATTCAGGCCGTGCGCATCTTCCGCGCCAAGAAGCCGATCGTCGCCGCCGTGCAGGGCGCCGCCATTGGCGGCGGCTTGGGTCTCGCGGTGTCGGCGGATTTCCGCGTCACCTGTCCCGAAGCGCGCTTCTCCGCGAACTTCACCAAGCTCGGCTTCCATCCCGGCTTCGGCCTGACGACGACACTGCCCGAGCTGATCGGCAAGAACAACGCCGAGCTGATGTTCTACACCAGCCGCCGCGTCACCGGCGAGGAGGCGTATAAGTGGGGCCTCGCCAATGTGCTGGTGCCGCAGGATCAGGTGAAGGCGGAGGCGATGAAGCTCGCCGGCGAGATCGCCGAATGCTCCCCGCTCGGCCTCGTCTCCACCCGCGCCACGATGCGCGCCGGATTGGCCGATCGCGTCATGGCCGCGACCAATCACGAGCTCACCGAGCAGGCCCGCCTGCGCGCGACGGAAGATTTCAAGGAAGGCGTGAAGGCGACCGAAGAGCGGCGCGTGGCGAATTTCAAGGGAAGGTGAGCGGGGCGGCGTTTCGCCGTGTCACTCTGATGCTTCCACAGCGGCCCCGCTAGTGGCCGTCGCCCTTCGAGGCTCGCCGAAGAGGCGAGCACCTCAGGGTGACGGATCACTACCAAACAATCAACTGACGCGGAACGTTACACCGCCCAGCAAAAACTCATTCCCGGCAACCGCGAGCCCCTTCGACCTCGCCACATGCAACACGTGCGCGGCATCAGCCACGCGAAACTCCAGCGCACTCATGATCTCGCTGGCGCCCTCGACGAAACGGAAGGTCGCGTTGGGCAGCTTCAATTCAGAGCTGTCAGCCGCGACGCCGATGATCTTGCCCCAATGCGCCGCCAACCCCTGCGGGTCCGGGCTCTGCATCTCCACGCCCGTCAGCGCCTGCGTCACCTCCTTGCGGATGAACTTCTGCCAGTCCGGCCCTGCGGGCGGATACGCTCCCAAAACTATCGTCGCTGCCTTCGGTGTGATTGAACTCGATGAAGGCGGCGCGGCAGTCGCGGGGGTGGAGCTGGACGCCGTGATAGGGCGCGTGGTCGATCACGTTCGCCGTGCGTACACCCAACGCATTGGCATTTTTGCCGCGCTCATCCGGATCGTTGCAGCAGAAGATCGCCATGTAGCCGCCGCGGCCACCGGTCTTCTCGATGAAGCGACCGGCCGTGGTGCCGTTCTTGAAGGGCGCGACGACCTCGAGCATGATCGTGTCGACAGGGAGCAGCGCGTTCTCCAGGCCATATTTGGCAACATTGCCGTCGCGGTAGCAGACGGCGAGGCCCATGATCTCGACGATATCGGAGATGACAGGCGCGAGCTGCGGCGCGACGAGACAAATCTGCCGCAGCCGCATATAGGGCGCCATCGTCATGCGCCCCTGAAGGCCGGCTTCCGCTTCTCGACGAAAGCCTTCGCGGCCTCCTTGTGATCCTCGGTGTCGCTGCAGCGGGTGTGGTGGATCGCCTCACCATCGAAGCAATCTTCCAGCGGCAGGTGCTCTGCATTGTTGATGTTACGCTTGATGTAGCCGAGCGCGATGGACGGCCCCTGCGCCAGCGATAGCGCCAGCTCGTGCGCGGCAGCGTCGATCTCGGCATCGGGCACGACCTTGGTCACCATGCCGATCGCATGCGCTTCCTTGG
This sequence comes from Bradyrhizobium sp. AZCC 2230, assembly GCF_036924495.1. Classification (NCBI taxonomy): domain Bacteria; kingdom Pseudomonadati; phylum Pseudomonadota; class Alphaproteobacteria; order Hyphomicrobiales; family Nitrobacteraceae; genus Bradyrhizobium; species Bradyrhizobium sp. AZCC 2230. Next base: position 5,846,209 of record NZ_JAZHRS010000001.1, read on the forward strand.
CGGTGAGCACCGGCGAGGTCAGATAGAGTTCGCGCGCCCGCGCGCTGCCGAGCAGCTGGGTGAGAAAATAGGTGCCGCCGTAATCGCCGGAGAAGCCGACCTTGGCAAAGGCGGTGGTGATCTTGCAGGATTCCGAGGCTACACGGAGATCGCATGACAACGCCATCGAAAGACCGGCGCCGGCCGCGGCGCCATCGAGCTGCGCGACCACGGGCTTCGGCATCTGATGCAGGATGCGCGAGACCTCCATGCCGCGGCGGAGGTTCGCCATCTTCACCTCGAACGGCAGCGGCGCGCGGCCGGCTGCCATCGACTTGACGTCGCCGCCGACGCAGAACGAGCCGCCGGCGCCCTTGAATAACACCGCGCGCACATCCGGATCATCGGCCGCGCGCCGCGCCGCTTCGACCAGTCCGGCGACCATCTCGGGGTTGAGCGCGTTCTTTCGCTCGGGCCGGTTCATGGTGATGGTGAGCAGTCCGCCTTCGAGCTTTTGCAGGACCATGTCGTTCATGGGACGTCTCCCTTGTTGTTGTTTGGTTCTGTCATTCCGGGGCGCGACGAAGTCGCGAGCCCGGAATCCATTTCTCAACCGTCACTGCCGCCCGATGGATCCCGGGCTCTCGCTACGCGAGCCCCGGGATGACGCGCGTCATTTCTTCACCAGCGGGCAGCGCGACTGCTCGAGCGACTGGAACGCTTCGCTGCCCGGCACGGTCGCCAGCAACTTGTAATCGTCCCAGCGCCCCTTCGACTCTGACGGCTTCTTGACCTCGAACAGGTACATGTCGTGCACCATGCGGCCGTCCTCGCGGATTTTGCCGTTGTGAGCGAAGAAGTCGTTGATCGGCGTGTCCTTCATCACCTTGATGACCGCAGCCGCATCGGTCGTGCCGGCAGCCTTGACAGCTTTGAGATAGTGCATGACGGAGGAATAGACGCCGGCCTGCGCCGAGGTCGGCGGCCGCTTGACGCGTTCCTGAAAGCGCTTCGAGAAAGCACGCGTCTCGTCGTTCATGTCCCAGTAGAAGGCTTCCGCCAGCAGCAGACCCTGCGCGGTCTCGAGCCCAATCGAGTCGATGTCGGTAACGAAGGCCAGCAACGGGGAGACCTTCTGGCCACCCTTCATGATGCCGAACTCGGCCGATTGCTTGATGGCATTGACGGTGTCGCCGCCGGCATTCGCGAGCCCGATCACCTTGGCTTTCGACGCCTGCGCCTGGAGCAGGAACGACGAGAAATCCGACGTGTTGAGCGGATGACGCACGCCGCCGAGCACCTTACCGCCGGTCTTGGTCACGACGGCGCTGGTGTCCTTTTCCAGATCCTGGCCGAAGGCGTAGTCGGCGGTGAGGAAGAACCAGGTGTCGAGGCCCGACTTCACGGCGGCAAGACCGGTGACGTTGGCCTGGCCGTAGGTGTCGAACACGTAGTGGATGGTGTAGGGACCGCAGGCCTCGTTGCTGAGACGGATCGAGCCCGGGCCGTTGAACATGATGATCTTGTTGCGCGCCTTCGCGATCTCGCCGGCGGCAAGCGCGGTGGCGGAGGCCGCGACGTCGTAGATCATTTCGACGCCCTGGTTGTCGAGCATGTCGCGGGCGATGTTGGCGGAGAGGTCGGCCTTGTTGAGATGGTCGGCCGCCAGCACCTGGATCTTGCGGCCTAGCACCTCGCCGCCAAAATCCTCAGCGGCCATCTTGGCCGCGGTCTCGCTGCCGGGACCGGTGATGTCGGCATAGAGGCTCGACATGTCGAGGATGCCGCCGATCTTCAGGGGTGGCTTGTCCTGGGCCTGCGCAACACTCGCGCTGAGAGCCAACGCGGCGGCCAAAATGCCCGACAAAATATGCTTCATTGAAAAAGAACCTCCCTTGATCGCATGGCTCTGACTGGCGGCTTGATTATTGATGTTGCCGCAATCATGCCGCATACGCGAGAGCGCAGCAAGCAGAAGCGCGATGCGCATCTCGCGACGGTCTTATGTTTTCCGCAAAGCGGAATGGTCGGAAGACGCGAGATGTTTCCGCGTCGTCATTGCGAGCGCAGCGAAGCAATCCAGAATCTTTCCGCGGAGGAAGTCTCGCAATGACGGAGTGTGAGGAAGCCCCTTCGCGACCCACCACGCATGAGTTAGAGTTGAAGCGTAACGCAACCACCTCTCCGGGTCTCGTGACGCAACGGCTTCACCTCATCGTCGCATTTGTTCTCGCCGCGGGTCACACTGCGTTCGCGGCGCCGTGCCAGTTCGAAGCACAGGGCGAAGGCCGCGTGGCGGGAATCGTCGATGCGCGCAGCGTACGGCTCGACGACGGTCGCGAGGTGCGCCTCACCGGGATTGAGGCGACTGTTGCGACGAAGCAGGCGCTGACGTCGTTGCTCGCCGGCCGCGACGTGACGCTGCGCAGCCCTGACGACACACCCGACCGCTACGGCCGCCAGGGCGCGCTGCTATTCATCGGCGATAGCGACACCTCGGTACAGACCATGCTGCTCGCCCAAGGCGACGCCCTCGTCTCGGCCGAGATCACGGACAAGGCGTGCGCCACCGCCCTGATGTCGTCAGAGGCCGAAGCGAGGCGCCAAAAAAAGGGCAGCTGGGCTGACCCGTCGGCCATAAAAAACGCGGAAAGTCCGGACGATATTTTGGCCGGGATCGGGCGCTTTATGGTGGTCGAGGGCAAAGTCCTGTCGGTCCGGCAAGCTGGGGCAATGACCTACCTCAACTTCGGACGAAACTGGACACGCGGCTTTGCGGCGACTATTTCAAAGCGCACGCTGCCGGCGTTTGAAAGCGCCGGAATGACCCTTAAGTCCTTGGAAAATCGTCGTATTCGTATCCGAGGCTGGGTTGAGGGGACTACTGGGCCGCGTATCGATGTGCGTCTCTTGGGACAGGTTGAATTGCTGGGCGCAAACGAGCCTATTGGGGTAAGGCCTTAAAAGGGCCGGGCACGGGTTAAACGACGTGAATGGGGTGCTAGAACAGCACAAAAAGGGCGAAGGACGCCGCCGTCGGGCTGCGCCGGCCGCGCTTTGCCTCGTTCTGGGCACAGCCCTCGCGGGTTGCGGCGATATGGGCCGGTTCCAGACCGCGGCGGCCCCGCCGACCGTCGCGTTGCCCAAGCCGAAGCCGGCCGTCGCCCAGACCCCCGCCACCGAGAAAGAGCACGAGCGCATCCTGGCGAGCTATGGCGGCACCTACGACGACCCCAGGCTCGAATCGCTCGTCAGCAAGACCGTCGACCGCCTCGTTGCCGCCTCAGATCGCCCCGACCAGGGCTACAAGGTCACCATTCTCAATTCCGGCGCGGTGAACGCTTTCGCGCTGCCGAACGGCCAGCTCTATGTCACCCGCGGCCTGCTCGCGCTGGCCAGTGACACGTCCGAATTGTCCTCCGTGCTCAGCCATGAGATGGCGCATGTGCTGTCCAAGCACGCCGCGATGCGCGAGGACCAGGCGCGCCAGGCTGCGATCGTCACGCGTGTTGTCACCGACATGAGCACCGATCCCGACCTCACCGCGCTCGCACTCGCCAAGACCAAGCTGACCATGGCGAGCTTTTCGCGCAACCAGGAGTTCGAGGCTGACGGCATCGGCGTCGGCATCTCCGCCAAGGCACATTTCGACCCGTATGGCGCCGCCCGCTTTCTCTCCGCGATGGAGCGCAATGCGGAGCTGAAGGCGGGCAAAAGTTCGCTCGATCCGCGCGCGCAGGATTTCACCTCGTCGCATCCGGCCACGCCCGAGCGCGTGCAGAATGCGCAGACCATCGCGCGGCAATACGTTGCCCCGGAAGGCGGCGAGCGCGACCGCGAGAGCTATCTCGCCGCGATCGACAACCTCGTCTATGGCGAGGACCCCAGCGAAGGCTTTGTCCGCGGCCGGCGTTTCCTGCATCCCAAACTCGGCTTCACCTTCCAGGCGCCGGATAATTTCACGCTCGACAACACCGCCCAGGCAGTGATCGGCGTGCGCGAGGGCGGCGCGCAGGCGATGCGCTTCGACGTCGTGCGTGTGCCGGCCGAGCAGTCGCTCGGCGACTACCTCAATTCCGGCTGGATGGAAGGCGTCGAGAAAGCGTCCACCGAGGACATCACCATCAACGGCTTTCCGGCCGCGTCTGCCACCGCCAAGGGCGACCAGTGGCAGTTCAAGGTCTATGCACTGCGCTTCGGCAGCGACGTCTATCGCTTCATCTTCGCCACGCGGCAGAAGTCGACCGAGAGCGAGCGCAATGCGCGCGAGACCGTCAATTCGTTCCGCCGCCTGACCCTCGAGGAGATCCAGGCCGCGCGTCCGCTGCGCATCAAGGTCATCACCGTGCAGCCCGGCGACACGGTGGAATCGCTGTCCCACCGCATGGCCGGCGTCGATCACCCGGCCGAGCGATTTCGCGTGCTGAACGGCCTCGATCGCACCGCGCAGGTGAAGGTGCGTGACCGCGTGAAGATCGTGACGGACTGAGACGCCGTCGCTACTTCGCCTTCTCCTTCAAGAACGCGATAATATCCGCGCGGTCCTGCGCGTCCGGCACATCGAAGAACATCTTGGTTTCCGGCACCATGGCCTGCGGTCCGGCCAGCCATTTGTCGAGATTGTCCTCGGTCCAGACGATCCCCGAGTTCTTCAGATCGGGCGAATAGTCATAGCCGGGAACGCTGCCCGCCTTGCGCCCAACGACGCCCTTGTGCATCGGGCCGACATTGTTCTCGGTGATCGAGTGACAATCGGCGCAGCCCTTGTAGAGCGTCTGGCCGCGCGCGGCATTGCCGGTGGCGCCGGCGGGGCCGGCTGCGCACAGAAGCGCAATCGCGATTGTCGCGAGAGCCGGGCTTGTCGTGTTTCGCGGAAGGACGGAATTCGACCGGACGTTCATGTGATCTCCTGTTTGCGGCAGCAAACAGGATCGTCCGGCCCGCGTTTTATTCCCGTCAGTTCGACGATTCGCCCGCGTCCATGTCACCCACCTCGCGCTGGCCGCTGAGCCAGAGCGCGAGCAGGGTCCAGAACGCGCCGGAGAGCAGATAGGCACCCGAGGCGATGACGCCGAGATTGGTGGCGAGCAGCAGCGCGACCAGCGGAGCGAATCCGGCGCCGAACAGCCAGGCCATGTCCGAAGTCAGCGCGGACGCCGTGTAGCGATACATCTGCTTGAAGTTCGAGGCGATCGCGCCCGAGGACTGGCCGAAGGAGAGGCCGAGCAGGATGAAGCCGATCACCATGTAGATGGTCTCGCCGAACGCGCCGGCATCGAGCAGCTGCGGCGCGAAGCCACTGTAGATCGCGATCGCGATCGCCGATCCCATCAGCAGCGACTTGCGGCCGACCCGGTCGGCGATGATGCCGGAGGCCACGATCGCGGCGACGCCGAACACGGCGGCGACGATCTCGATGATCAGGAAGCGCACCGGGCTTTCGCGGGTGAACAGGAACACCCAGGACAGCGGAAACACCGTGACCATGTGGAACAGCGCGAAGCTTGCCAGCGGCGCAAACGCACCGAGCATGATGTTGTGGCCTTCGCGCGCAACCGTGTCGGAGATGCGCGAGGGCTGCAGTTCGCGGGTCTCGAACAACGAGGCATATTCCTCGGTCGTCACCATGCGCAGGCGCGCGAACAGCGCCACGACGTTGATGGCGAAGGCGACGAAGAACGGATAGCGCCAGCCCCAGTCGAAGAAATCGTCAGCCGAGAGATTGCCGGCGAAATAGGCGAACAGCGCGCTCGCCACGATCAGCCCGAGCGGAGCGCCAAGCTGCGGCACCATCGCGTACCAGCCGCGCTGCGAGGCCGGCGCGTTCAGCGCCAGCAGCGAGGCCATGCCGTCCCAGGCGCCACCCCAGGCCAGACCCTGGGCAATACGCGCCAGCGCCAGCAGCCAGATCGCGGCGACGCCGATGTCGTGATAGCCGGGCAGGAACGCGAGCGCCACGGTGGCGGTGCCGAGCAGGAACAGCGCCGAGACCAGCTTGGCCGTTTTGCCGTACTCCCGGTCGACCGTCATGAAAATGACGGTTCCGATCGGCCGGGCAATGAAGGCCAGCGCGAAAATCATGAAGGAATAGAGGGTGCCGGTCAGTTCGCTCGTGAAAGGAAACACCAGGCGCGGAAACACGATCACCGAGGCGATCGCGTAGACGAAGAAGTCGAAGAATTCCGAGGTGCGGCCGATGATGACGCCGATGGCGATCTCGCCGGGACTGGCCAGGTCGTGGCCGTGTTCGCCCGAGTGGAGGTCTGCCATTGCGGGAGTCTGTGCCGTCGCCATGCGTGCGCCCTTAACGTCCTGAAAACCAAAGCCGACTCCCCCGGCGGGCGCCGGGCAGTCCGCTCCCTGTCTGACCCATCATCTTGCACTGCAACATTGGACAAATTGTCCAATGTCCGGATTGCTGCGCCGCAGCTACCCATTGGCCCCGCAAAAGAAACTCATTCCCAAAGGCTCGGCCCGTGTCCCGTCTCAAGATCCTGGCGCTGCTATCCCTGGCAGCTGCGCTCAGCGGCTGCAACTACGTCGTGCTGGCGCCAGCCGGCGATATCGCGGCGCAACAGCGCGACCTCGTCATCATCTCCACCGTCCTGATGCTCCTGATCGTCGTCCCCGTGATGGCCCTGACGGTGCTGTTCGCCTGGCGCTATCGCCAGTCCAACACTTCGGCCCGTTACGAGCCGGATTGGGACCACTCGACCAAGCTCGAGCTGGTGATCTGGTCGGCGCCGCTTCTGATTATCGTCTGCCTGGGCGCGCTGACCTGGATGGGGACGCATCTGCTCGACCCCTATCGCAACATCGGCCGCATCCATGCGGAACGTGCCGTGGACCAGTCCAAGGCTCCACTCGACGTCGATGTCGTCGCGCTCGACTGGAAATGGCTCTTTATCTATCCCGATTACGGCATCGCCACCGTCAACGAGCTCGCCGCGCCGGTCGACCGCCCGATCAACTTCCACATCACTGCCTCCTCGGTGATGAACTCGTTCTACATCCCCGCACTCGCCGGCCAGATATACGCGATGCCGGGCATGGAGACGTCGCTCCACGCCGTGATCAACCACGCCGGCGCCTACAAGGGCTTCTCGGCAAACTACAGCGGCGCCGGTTTCTCCGGCATGCACTTCACCTTCCACGGCCTCGACGACAAGGGCTTTGACGCCTGGATCGCGCAGGCCAAAACGGCCGGCGGCTCGCTCGGCCGCGCCGAATATCTCCAGCTCGAAAAGCCGAGCGAGAACGAGCCGGTGCGCCGCTGGGGCACGGTCGATGCCGATCTCTACCGCCTGATCCTCAACATGTGCGTCGAGACCGGCAAGATGTGCCAGAGCGAGATGATGGCGATCGACGCCAAGGGCGGTCTCGGCCATGAGGGCCTGAACAACACCCTGCCGCTGGCTTACGACAAATACGCACGCCGCGGCACCGTGCTCGGGCCCGAGCCGACCTTCGTCGCCGGCACCTGTACGCCGGATGCGCCGCAAGGCGTCGCGACGACGGCCGCGATCAAGGCGCCGCTCGACACCGCGCCACTTACCGGCGCTGGCCTGAAGCGGCCGACCTTCACGCCGCTGAAGTCCTCGTCCTTCTTCCTCGGACAACGTCCCAAGTCAGATTCCTGAGAGCTCGCATGTCTCCTGATCTTCTCAAGCTCATCTTCGGCCGTCTCGGCCTCGATTCGCTGCCGCTGCACGAGCCGATCCTGGTCGGCACCTTCGTGATGGTCGCGCTCGGCGGCGGCGCGTTGTTCGCCGGCGTCACCTATTTCCGCCTCTGGGGCTATCTGTGGCGCGAGTGGTTCACCACCGTCGACCACAAGCGCATCGGCATCATGTACATGATCCTCGGCATCGTGATGCTGCTGCGCGGCTTCGCCGACGCGCTCATGATGCGCGCGCAACAGGCGCTCGCATTCGGCGGCTCCGAAGGCTTCCTTCCCGCCCATCACTACGACCAGGTCTTCACAGCCCACGGCGTGATCATGATCTTCTTCGTGGCGATGCCGCTGGTCACGGGTCTGATGAACTACGTCGTGCCGCTGCAGATCGGCGCGCGCGACGTGTCGTTCCCGTTCCTGAACAATTTCAGCTTCTGGATGACGGTCGGCGGCGCGGTGCTGGTGATGGCCTCGCTGTTCATCGGCGAATTCGCCCGCACCGGCTGGCTGGCTTATCCGCCGCTGTCGAACATCGGCTACAGTCCTGACGTCGGTGTCGACTATTACATCTGGGCGCTGCAGGTCGCCGGCGTCGGAACGACACTGTCCGGCATCAACCTGATCTGCACCATCGTCAAGCTGCGCTGCCCCGGCATGACCATGATGAGGATGCCGGTGTTCACCTGGACCGCGCTCTGCACCAACATCCTGATCGTCGCCTCGTTCCCCGTTCTGACCGTCGTGCTCGCGCTGCTCTCGCTCGATCGCTACGTCGGCACCAACTTCTTCACGAACGATTTCGGCGGCAGCCCGATGATGTACGTGAACCTGATCTGGATCTGGGGTCATCCCGAGGTCTACATCCTGGTTCTCCCCGCCTTCGGCATCTTCTCGGAAGTGACCTCGACCTTCTCCGGCAAGCGGCTGTTCGGCTACACCTCGATGGTCTACGCCACGGTGGTCATCACCATCCTGTCGTATCTGGTCTGGCTGCACCACTTCTTCACGATGGGCTCGGGCGCCAGCGTCAACTCGTTCTTCGGCATCACCACGATGATCATCTCGATCCCGACGGGCGCGAAGATGTTCAACTGGCTGTTCACGATGTATCGCGGCCGCATCCGCTTCGAGCTGCCGATGCTGTGGACGATCGCCTTCATGCTGACCTTCGTGCTCGGCGGCATGACCGGCGTGCTGCTCGCAGTGCCACCGGCCGACTTCGTCCTGCACAACAGCCTGTTCCTGATCGCGCACTTCCACAACGTGATCATCGGCGGCGTCGTGTTCGGCGCTTTCGCCGGCATCAACTACTGGTTCCCGAAGGCGTTCGGCTTCAAGCTCGATCCGTTCTGGGGCAAGCTGTCGTTCTGGTTCTGGGTCACCGGCTTCTACATGGCCTTCATGCCGCTCTATGTGCTCGGCCTGATGGGCGTGACCCGCCGCCTGCGCGTGTTCGACGATCCTTCGCTTCAGATCTGGTTCGTCATCGCCGCGATCGGCGCCGGCCTCGTCTTCCTCGGCATCCTCAGCATGCTGATGCAGTTCGCGGTCTCGTTCATCAAGCGCGAGCAACTCAAGGACGTCACCGGCGACCCCTGGGATGCGCGCACGCTGGAATGGGCGACCTCCTCGCCCCCGCCCGACTACAACTTCGCTTTCACCCCCGTCGTTCACGACAATGACGCGTGGTGGGACATGAAGAAGCGCGGTTATCAGCGTCCGCTCATCGGGTTCAAGCCGATCCATATGCCCAGCAGCACCGGCACCGGCGTCATCCTCGCCGGCTTCGCCACAGCAATGGGATTCGGCCTGATCTGGTACATCTGGTGGCTGGCGGCTGCGAGCTTCATGGCGATGCTCGCCGTCGGGATCGGTCACACCTTTAACTATCACCGCGACTTCGACATTCCGGCTGACGACGTCATCCGGACCGAGGACGCGCGCACCAAACTGCTCGCCGGAGCCAAGTAAATGACTGTCGCTGTCAATCCCTCGCAAACCGGCGAGCCGATCTTCTACGTCGCCGACGAACACCCGCATCCCGAAGGCTACAGCACTTCGCTCGGCTTCTGGATCTACCTGATGAGCGACTGCCTCATCTTCGCGATGCTGTTCGCCGCCTTCGGCGTGCTCGGCGCCAACTACGCCGCCGGGCCCGCGCCGAAGGATCTGTTCGACCTCAACCTGGTCGCGGTCAACACCTCGATGCTGCTGCTGTCGTCGATCACCTATGGTTTTGCGATGCTGACGATGCAGCAGAACAAGATCGCGCAGACGCAGATGTGGCTTGCGATCACCGGCCTGTTCGGCGTCGCCTTCATCAGCATCGAGCTCACCGAGTTCGCCCACATGATCCATGAAGGCGCCACGCCGCAGCGCAGCGCCTTCCTGTCCTCCTTCTTCACCCTGGTCGGCACCCACGGCCTGCACGTCTCCTGCGGCCTGATCTGGCTGGTGACCCTGATGGTGCAGGTCTGGCGTTTCGGCCTGATCGAGGCCAACCGCCGTCGCCTGATGTGCCTGTCGATGTTCTGGCACTTCCTCGACGTGGTCTGGATCGGCGTCTTCACCTTCGTCTATCTCCTGGGAGTTCTGCGATGAACACCGACACCCACGCCGCCCACGTGGGCGACCATCACCACGACGACGGCCATGCCCACAGCACGTTCTCGGGCTACATGCTCGGTTTTGTGCTCTCGGTGGTGCTCACCGCGATCCCGTTCTGGCTGGTGATGAGCGGCACGCTGCCGAGCAAGCAGATCACCGCGCTGGTCATCATGGCCTTCGCCGTCGTGCAGATCGTCGTGCACATGATCTACTTCCTGCACATGAGCCCCAAATCCGAGAACGGCTGGAGCATGATGGCGCTGATCTTCACCATCGTCATGGTGGTGATCGCGCTGTCCGGTTCGCTGTGGGTGATGAACCACCTCAACAGCAACATGATGCCGATCCACGAGATGACGGGAATGAAGTGAGCGATCTCGTGAGCCCCGAGGACGATGAACCGCGCAGCCCCGCCAGGGCTGCGCGGCCGTCCCTGTGGCTCACGGTTCTCTCACTCGCCGCCTTCGTTGTCCTGATCGCCCTCGGCGTCTGGCAGGTCGAACGCCGCGCCTGGAAGCTCGCCTTGATCGACCGCGTCGAGCAGCGCGTTCATGCTCCGGCACAGCCGATCCCCTCGCGCGCAGCTTGGCCCGCAGTCTCGGCCGCAACCGACGAATACCGGCATGTCAGCGTCTCCGGCCGTTTCCTGCACGACCGCGAGACGCTGGTTCAGGCCGTCACCGAGGAAGGCCCCGGCTATTGGGTGCTGACGCCGCTCCAACGCAGCGACGGCACGCTTGTCCTGATCAATCGCGGCTTCGTGCCGTCCGAGCTGCGCGACCCATCGACGCGCCAGGCCGGCAATCCGGACGGCCAGGTCGAAATCACCGGCCTCCTGCGCATCACCGCGCCGAAAGGCGGATTTCTCAGGGACAACGTGCCCCAGCACAACCGCTGGTATTCGCGCGATGTCGCCGCGATCGCGGCCGCGCGCGATCTCCAGAACGTCGCGCCCTTCTTCGTCGATGCCGATGCCGGATCACAATCCGGCGGCGGTCCAATCGGCGGATTGACCGTGATCCGCTTTCCCAATAACCACCTGATCTACGCGCTGACGTGGTTTGCCCTGGCTTTCATGCTGGCCGGTAGACTTCTCGTCACATTCGGCGGCGGGCTGTTCCGCCGCAATCGCTTCGTCCACGAACCGGCCGGCGGCTCGGATGCCTCCGCCCGCAGGGCGGGATCAGATGCTGGAACGATCGTCGAATCAACCTGACGACGGGAACACTTACGGCGAGCTGGCCGTCACCCTGCAATCGCAGGCGGACGCGCGCAGCGAGCTGGTCGGCGCGGCCCCCACCGACGACGAGACCAACCGCAAGAACATGGCGCTGCTGATCCAGCTGCGCTGGACCGCGGTGGTCGGCCAGATCGTGACCATCGGCGGCGTGCATTTCTGGCTCGGCATTCCCCTGCCCCTGACCCGCATGGGCGCGGTGATCGGCGCGCTGGTGCTGCTCAATGTCTCGAGCCTGGTCTGGGTGCGCCATCGCGCCGCGATCACCAACAACGAGCTCCTGGTCGCGCTGATGCTGGATGTCGCCGCACTGACCGCGCAACTTTACCTGAGCGGCGGTGCCACCAATCCCTTCACCTCGCTGTTCCTGCTCCAGGTCACGCTCGGCGCGGTGCTGCTCGATGCCCGCTCGACCTGGTCGCTGGTGGCGCTGAGCTGCGCCAGCTTCGTGTGGCTGACGATGGCCTACCGGCCGCTCGACCTGCCGCCGAATCCGCTGAGCGAGACCTACACGCTCACCGTCACCGGCATGCTGCTGGGCTTCATCCTCAACGCCGTGCTGCTGGTCGTGTTCGTCACCCGCATCAACAGGAATTTGCGCGAGCGCGATGCGCATCTGGCGGCGCTGCGCCAGCACGCCGCCGAGCAGGACCACATCGTCCGCATGGGGCTGCTCGCCTCCGGCGCGGCACATGAGCTCGGCACGCCACTCGCCTCGCTCTCGGTGATCCTCAGCGACTGGCGCCGCATGCCGGATCTCGCCGCCGATCAGGAGCTCGCCGAGGACCTCACCGAGATGGAAACCTCGTTGCAGCGCTGCAAGACCATCGTGACGGGCATTCTGGTGTCGGCCGGCGAAGCCCGCGGCGAGGGATCCTCGCCGACAACGGTGACCGCCTTCGTCACCGCGCTGGTCGAGGAATGGCGCGACGCCCGCTCGGCGCGCACACTGTATTTCGTCAACACCTTTGGCGAGGACGTCGCGATCGTCTCGGACATCGCGCTGAAGCAGGTGATCTTCAACGTGCTCGACAACGCCTATGAAGTCTCGCGCGAGTGGGTCGAGCTGGTCGCCGAGCGCGAGGGCGACAATCTGGTGCTGTCGATCAGCGATCGCGGCCCGGGCTTCGCGCCGGAAATGCTGGCGCAGCTCGGAAAGCCCTATCAGTCGAGCAAGGGCCGCGCCGGCGGCGGGCTCGGCCTGTTCCTGGTGGTGAACGTGGTGCGCAAGCTGGGGGGAAGCGTGACGGCCGAGAACCACAGGAAGCGCGGCGCCACCGTGCGCCTGACGCTGCCGCTCGCCACGCTCGCGATCGGAGGCAGCTTTGACGCCTGACCGTTCGCTCATCGTCGTCGAGGACGATGAAGGTTTTGCGCGCACGCTGAAGCGTTCGTTCGAGCGCCGCGGCTACGAGGTCGTGCTCGCCGCCTCGATCGACGAGGTTCGGACGGTTCTAGAGGATCGATCCTTTGGCTATGCCGTGGTCGATCTCAAGCTCGGTGGCGCCTCTGGCCTTGCCTGCGTCGAGCTGCTGCACACCCATGACGAGGAGATGCTGATCGTGGTGCTGACGGGTTTTGCCAGCATCTCGACCGCCGTCGAGGCCATCAAGCTCGGCGCCTGCCACTACCTCGCAAAGCCCTCCAACACCGACGACATCGAAGCCGCCTTCAACAAGGCCGAAGGCAACGCCGACGTCGCGCTGGACGTGCGGCCGACATCGATCAAGACGCTGGAATGGGAGCGCATCCACCAGACGCTGATCGAGACGGATTTCAACATCTCGGAAGCGGCAAGGCGGCTGGGCATGCATAGGCGCACGCTGGCACGGAAGCTCGAGAAGCGGCCGGTGAAATAGGCACTCTCGCCGGGCAGATCGGCCGACGACAATCTCACGCATACGCGGCAGCGGAAGCGCGCCGCCTGCTATCCACGAGGAATGCAAGCCTGTGGTCGCGCTTCCGCCTTCGCTGTTCAAGCAATAGCTATTGGCCCGCGATGTGCCCGTTGGCGTCGAAATCGTTCTTCGGGTTGTAGCCGGAATCGTGCAAATTTTTGAGATAGGTGGCGTGATCGCTGCTGTTCGGACCACCCGTCCAACCCGTTGGAGGCGGAGAAGCAGGATCCGGAACGCCAGCCTGTGCGTTCAGGGCGTGGTGATGACGATGCGCTGCCGAAGCGGCAGAAGCCGCAGAAGCCGCAGAAGCCGCAGAAGCCGAGAGAGAAAGGATTGCAGGAGCGACGAATAGTTTTCTTGTCATGGTTGGCTCCCTTGAGATTTTCTTAGTTTCTTCCCCTCCCTGTAGCGTTACAAGCCATAGCACAACCTGGGCTTCACACGACAATTACAACCGTCTCCGTCACTACAAAGTGAAATGCGCGCCTGCTTGCGGCACGTCTCGCAAGAATTCAGGACGACGACACGAGCTTGCCGACCTCCGAGAGAAGCAGCTTCACGATCGGCGACTTGTTCGCCTTGTGATAGGCGACGACGAGGTCGATCACCGGAGCCTCTCCCTGCACCGGCCGGGTCGTGATCGTCTCCGGCAAATATCGCTTCGTGTAGGCCGGCAGCATCATGACGCCGCGCGTCGATGCGATCATCGAGATCGCATGGACGACGTTGTGGACTTCGCGGTCGGGCTTGAGGTCGATGCCGGCCCGGTTGAAATATTCCAGAACGATACGGCGCACCGCCGGCGCAGATTTCGACGGAAGATAGAACGTCTCTTCCGCAACCTCCTCCGGCGCCACATGGGTCCGCGAAGCCAGGCGATGATCCCTTGGAAAGACGAAGACCAACGGGTCGGTTCGCACGCGCCGGCAGGCCAGATCTTCCATATGCTCCTCCGGCCGGATGAAAGCGGCATCGAGCTTTCGCCGCATCAGGGCCTTGGCAAGCGAGGGCGAGTAATCGCTCGACAGGCGGATGTCGATGCCGGGAAATGCGTCGCGCAGAACGCGATCCACCTCGGGCAGCAGGTCGATTTCGGCACCCGATAGAAAGCCCAACGAGAAAGCGGGCTGCGGGGGCTGCGCGGCACGAAGCGCCGCTTCCTTGGCAGCCTCCGCCTGAAGCAGCGCCATTCTGGCGTGCTCGAGAAAGGCCTTGCCGGCCGCCGTCAGCGCGATGCCTTGGGCGCTGCGGCTCATCAGGGAAACCCCAACCTCCTGCTCGAGATCGCGGATCTGCCGGCTGAGCGACGGCTGCGACGTGTGCAGCTTCTTCTCGGCGGCAACGGTCAAACTGCCTGCGTCGGCAACGGCGACGAAATAGCGGAGATGCCGAAGCTCCATCACGATCTCCCATATCTCACAGGCATGAGGCCAGCTTACAAAGTCTTGTTCAGCGGAGCTAGCGCACCGTATAGCCACCGTGAATGAGGTCTGCCTGGCAAGCAGGGCATGCCGCAGGCGCCGTTATGGGAAAAAGAGCTCCGCATGTTCAAAGCCATTCAAGCAGCGATGCTGATCCTCGCGCTGGCGGGAGCTGGCGGGGCGGCACCGCAATCCCCCAATACTCAAGCGAAGGCAACCGGCATGGAACAGGACGTGGCAGGACTGAAGCAGGCGATGCTCGGCAATTGGGAGAGCATTGCACCGGAGATACGGCCGAGCGCGGCGAAGAATCCCGATGGTTCGCTCAAGCCGTTCTACCTCAAGCGCAGCTTCAGATATCAGCCGTCCGACCGCTTCGAGCTCGAAATCGTCAACTCGGCCGATCCCTACGGTGCCGTGCCGCTCGCACGGATCAGGATCGGCGGGCACATGCAGTGGCGCGGCGCGCATCCGATTGCACCGGGTGCGCAGAAAGTCGACTTCATCGCGGACGAAACCTACGAAGTTACGCCGCTGGCGCAGGGGTTCGCCGACGTGCTCAACAAAGTCGCTTCCGCCGGATACGCGCCGTGGGTCGTCAACGCAACCCAAAGCATCTTTGGCAAGACCTTCGCTCCCTTCGGACTCGCGGAGGCTACGAACTTCATGGAGTACGACCTCGTCTATCTCAGGGGCGACCTGTTGTTCTGGGGCGCGCGCAACATCGACGGCCGTGGCTTCGACACTGAGCAGAACCGGCCGACCAATTTGCAGATTCCGTTGGTCAGGAAATGACTACTTCTCCACCTCTCCCCGCAACATGATCGTGACGTCAATACCCTGCTGATCGAAGCGCGCATTGACGTCAAAGCGGCAAAGCCTGGTTGCCTTGCATTCCGTCCGCCACGTCGTCAGGTCGCTATAGCTGTCGGCGATGGCGAAGACGTCGTTGGGCTTCGAGAGCAGTGTCGCATCCAGATAGTAAGACACGCGCGCCGAAAGGGACGCTGCCATGTCGAGGCTCAGGCGACTGGCGCCGTCGGGATAGTCCTGCCTCCAACGCCGCTTCCAGCTGACGCTGCATGCACCGTCGGGCAGTTTTGCAGTCGGAAGCGTGAAATCGATGATGGGGTAGCCGCCGGCAACATCACTGTCCTCCTCGCCGGTCTTCGACAGGGTGGCGGTATCCGGAAACGATCCGTCCTCCTTGCCCCACATGTAGACGGCGCGGGTGACGATGCGATAGCCGTCGGGGACAAGCTGGGTTGGCAGGCCCGATGTCACGGGCTCGGCAAGGCAAGCGGCGCGGAAGGCGCTCAACACGTTGACGAGGCCGCGCAGATCAGCGGCATTTTCATGTTTGAATACGATGCGCTCGGCAGGTGCAGCAGGAAAGGTCATGCAACACAGGAGGAGGCAGGACTGAAGGACGCGGGAGATCGGCCTGGCCATCTGTGAAAGCTGCGTTGCCTATTGCTTTCATCAGTGCCTGCGAACCGGCTTCGGGTTCACCGGGACCAATGATCGAGCATCTCCACCGCCATGGAAGCTATCAAGTCAGGAACCTGCCACTATCTGGCAAAGCCGTCGAACATCGACGACATCGAAGCGGTTTTAAGGCCGAAGGCAACACCCAAGTCGCGCTCGACGCGCGGGGGAAACACACTCACCTCAGCTGATGACCTCGCGGCTATGCATCACTAGACTGTCGAATGCGGCGGCTGGCGGCCGACGTTGTGCTGCAACGGCCCAAGCGAGGAGACTGCCCCGTGACAATGCTCGTCGAGCGCCTCGACTCGTCTGCCGCGCCTTCACGCGCGCGCAGCCAGCGCGAGACCGAAACCGTCCAGTTCGCGCAGGCCGCACTCGCATCCGCCAAGCAGGAGGGCCTGCAACTGGCCGTGCGGGCGCGCTATGTCGCGCTGGCCGTCATCGCCTGCCTGCTGCCGGCCATCAACCCGGCCTGGGAGCAGCTCTACTACGTGGCGCTGCTCGGCCTGTTCGCACTGATCGGCTGGGCCCAGGTCAGGGTTGGGCGGGTCGGCGTGTCGCGGTCGGAATTGGCGCTTTTGTTCTGCGACCTGGCGCTGCTCACATTCGTCATCGTCGTCCCGAACCCTTTCGGCACGACGCACTGGCCGGTGCCGATGCAATACCATTTCGGCAACTTCATCTACTTCTTCGTGCTGCTCTCGACCGCCCCGCTGGCCTATTCCTGGCGAACCGTGGTTGCGGTCGGGACATGGACCGCGGCGCTCTGGGTGATCGGCCTGGCCTGGGTGTGGTGGCAACCTGATCGCGATCCCGCACTGACCGCCCGCATTGCGGACGCGGTGGGCGGCGATCACAGGCTGTTCGCGCTGATCTCGCCCGCTGCGATCGGATTCGGCCTCCGCATCCAGGAGATCGTCGTCTTCATGATCGTCGCCGTGACGCTGGCGCTCGCCGTCCGTCGCAGCAACGATCTGCTGATCCGGCATGCCGCGGTGGAACGGGAGCGCGGCAATCTTGCGCGCTACTTCTCACCCAACGTCGTGACGGAATTGTCGAAGCACGACGAGCCACTGAAGCAGGTGCGCACGCAGAACGTCGCGGTGCTGTTCGTGGATATCGTCGGGTTCACGGCCTTTGCCGATGTGCGTCCCCCGGAGGAGGTGGTGCGGACGTTGCGCGAATTCCACGGATTGATGGAGCAGGAGGTTTTCCGTCACGACGGCACGTTGGACAAATATCTGGGTGACGGATTGATGGCGACATTCGGCACGCCCTTCGCCGGCACGCACGACGCAAGCAACGCGCTGCGCTGCGCCCAGGCCATGATTGCGGCGGCGGACGGGTGGAGCGCGCGGCGAAGAGCATCCGGTGAGCCGCCGATGCACGTCAGCTTTGGCCTGCATTACGGGCCGGTGGTGCTCGGCGACATCGGGCACACCTGTCTGGAATTTGCCGTGATCGGCGCGACCGTCAACGCCGCAAGCCGCCTCGAAGCACTGACGCGCACGCTCGACTGCGCGCTGGTGGCAAGCCATGATCTCGTCAGCCGCGCCAAGCTGGAGCTCGGCAGCACAGCCGAGACATTTGCATCGTTGATCGCCCTGGATCCTCAAGCGATCCGCGGGCTCGAGCGGCCGATCGCGATCTGGACCCAGCCGCGCGCGGCGCCGTAGGGCAAGGCTCGAGCGCCGTTGCATCACAAACAAAAAAGCCCGGCCAAGCGGCCGGGCTTTTGATCTCTTGCCTTGACGAGCCGCTTACGCGGCCTCGTCGGCGACGGTGGTGCCGTCGCCATCGGTCTCGTCGGTATCGCCGTCGGCATCCGTATCGCCCTCGCCTTCCGCGGCTTCCGCCTTGGCGTTGCGGCGCGGGCTCTTGGCGAGCTGGGCCTCGATCTCCTTGACCGCTTCGGTCTCGGTCGAGTGCTGCACCACCGCGATCTCGCGGGAGAGACGATCGAGCGCGGCTTCATAGAGCTGACGTTCAGAGTAGGACTGCTCCGGCTGCGACTCCGAGCGATAGAGGTCGCGCACGACTTCCGCGATCGCGACGATATCGCCCGAGTTGATCTTCGCTTCGTATTCCTGGGCGCGGCGCGACCACATGGTGCGCTTGACGCGGGCGCGGCCCTTGAGGGTCTCGAGCGCCTTCTTGACCAGCGCGGGCTCGGACAGCTTGCGCATGCCGACGTTGGCGACCTTGGCGGTCGGAACGCGCAGCGTCATCTTGTCCTTGATGAAGTTGATGACGAACAGCTCGAGCTTCGCGCCGGCGATCTCTTGCTCCTCGATGGCCAGGATCTGGCCGACGCCGTGAGCGGGATAGACGACGAATTCATTGGCCTTGAAGCCCTGACGCTGGGTCACGACCTTCTTTTCCTCGACCTTCGGCGCGGGTGCAGCGGCCTTCACGACCGGCTTGGCAGCAGCAACGGGGGCCTTGGCGGGGGCGGCAGCAACAGGAGCCTTCGGAGCAACAGGCTTGGCAGCGGGAGCCTTGGCAGCGGGAACCTTGGCAGCAGCAGGCTTTGCAACGGTCGCTTTCGCGGCCGGTTTGGCAGTCTTGTTAGGCATTGCGCTTCTTTTGTTCTTCGAGGACTTTGCAGCCGGCGGCGCCTTGGCAGCGGCCCGACCCTTGGATGCGCTACGGCTGGCCGCGGCGACTTTTTTGGCCTCCTTATGGGAAGCCCTCGCTGAAGTACTCTTTTTACGCGTTTTCTGTGACACAGCCTGCGCGCGGAAACTGCCACGCCCCTGTTCGACATTTGGTTTCACGGGAACCCAACGGGGCCAACTGGGCTGATCGGGGGTTCAGCTTAATGTGCCCAATATAGCACATTTCCCGCAAAAATCAATGATTTAGGGGTCTTCAGGGCTGGTTTTCGACGCTGACGAAGGTATTAGGGTTAAGTTTGCGCCGGAATTTAGTCTCCGGAGCCGGGGTTTGGAGAAAAATATTTCTCGAACTTCCCTTCCATCCCGTCGAATTCCTTCGCGTCGTCGGGTGATTCTTTCTTCTGGGTGATGTTCGGCCAGCTCTTGGCATACTGGGTGTTCACTTCCAGCCACTTTTCCAGGCCCGGTTCCGTGTCCGGCTTGATGGCGTCGGCGGGGCATTCCGGCTCGCACACGCCGCAATCGATGCACTCGTCAGGATGGATGACGAGCATGTTCTCGCCCTCGTAGAAACAGTCGACCGGGCAGACCTCGACGCAGTCGGTGTACTTGCACTTGATGCACGCTTCAGTGACGACGTAAGTCATCCAACGCTCCGAAAAGCTCTTCTAAAAGTCGCGGCTTGCGTAGCGCGGATGGCCCGGCGCTGCAAGATCAGGAAGCCCCGATCATGACGGCTTTATGCCGTTGATCGACCAAGAAATGAATACGAAGCGCAATTAATTGCGCTTTACGTCGCCGAGCTCTTCGTAGAGCACGCGCGCCGAGGCTGAATCGCCGCGGCGCTCGTTGAATCCGGTCACCTTCAACACGCGCACGGTGCGATCGAGCGCGACGGTGATGACGTCGCCGATCTTGATCGCGTGGCCCGGCGATTTCTCGCGCGTGCCGTTGATGCGGACGTGTCCGGACTCGACCAGCTCAGCCGCGGAGGTGCGCGCCTTCACCACCCGCGCGTGCCACAGCCATTTGTCGAGGCGCTGCCGCTCGGTCGTGGCTCTATTCCTTCTGACGCGTTTTCTTCACGCGAACCGCTCCGCACTTCGCTTGAAAACGCTGTGCTACTCCTTGCGACCGGAGAGCTGCTCCTTCAGCGCAGCGAGCTTCGCGAAGGGCGAGTTCGGATCGACCGGGCGATCGCGCTCGCGCGGATTCGCGCTCGAGGCGTAGGGACGCAGCGACGGACCGCCCTGGCGATCGCGGCCCTTGTCGCGGTCGCGACCACGGTTGTCGCGGCCCTTGTCGCGATCGCCGCCGAACTTCTTGTTGTCGCGGTCCTTGCCTTGATCTCGACCTTGGAAGCTGCGGTTCTTGTCGTCCCGCCCTTCCTGGCGCGGCGCGCCTTCACCACCTTCGCGCGGCTTGCGGAAATCCCTGCCGCCATCCCTGCGACCGCCGCCATGACGATGACGCTCGCCGCGCTTCTCACCGTCGGCGGCCTGCGCAGCTTCGCCTTCCGCTGGCGCAACACCGGCCTCAGCCCCGGCCTGCGGACGCGGCTGGTTGTTATGACGCTGATGGCGATGGCGCTCGTGGCGCGGCTTGCGATCCTCGTGACGGCCACCGGGACGCCAGACTTCGACGAGCTCTGGCTCGGCAGGCACAGCAGCGGCCTCGACGGGCGCAGCAGCATCGGGCGATGCAGCGGCTTCAGTTGCAGCGATCTCGGCGGGAGCCGCTTCAGCAGCAGTCTCTTCAGCAGCAGCCTCTTCCGCCGGCGGCGCGATACCGGGGGCATCTTCGGGCGTGACAGGCGCTTCGGGCGAAGCTTCGAGCGCAGGCTCTTCGTGCACGGGCTCGTCGTGCTGCTCCATGCCGGGCGCGTCTTCGACGGTGACTGGCTCGGCTGCGGCTTCGATCACGGCGTCCACCGGCGCAGCGGCCTCCTCGGTCGCTGGCGTCTCGACGGACGCTTCAGCAGCCGGCATCTCGGCAGCGGGCGCGGCCGGCTTCGGCGGCAGCGGCGCACGCTTCTCCATGCGATAGCCGAGCGCGCGCAGCACCGAGGCAAAATCCTCGCCGGCGGAGCCGGTGAGCGAGGTCATGGCCTGCGTCACCACGAAGCCGCGGCCGTCGAACGCACCGGCGGGCTTTTCGCCGGGCGCGTTGTCGCGCCAGGCCAGCGCCGGACGGATCAGATCGGCCAGGCGCTCCAAAATGTCGACGCGGACGGCGCGCTCGCCGGCCTGCTTGTAGCCGAGCACGCGATAGGCATCGCGCGGCAGCTGCTTGTCGACCGGGAACGAGGTGCGGCCCGACGATGCCAGATGCTGCGCACCCGACAGTGCCGAGAGATCGACATTGTCCTGCTTCAGCGCCCACAGCAGCGCGGCCAGCGCACGCGCGGCGGGCTTCAGAATGCCGGGGAAATAGATGTGATAGGCGCCGAAGCGGACGCCGTACTTGCGAAGCGTCGCGCGCGAGGGCTGGTCGAGATCCTTCAGCTCGTTGGCAATCTTCGGCCGTTCCAGCACGCCGAGCGCCTCGACCAGCTGGTAGGCGATGCCGCGGGCGATGCCGGTGACGTCCTCGGCCTTCGACAGCTCGAACATCGGTCCGAGCAGCTTTTCGATATGCGTCTTGAGCCAGAGGTCGAGCCGCGCCTGCACCTTCTCACGCGGCGCACCGGTCAAACGCTCGTCGGAGATGATGCGGATGCGCGGGTGCAGCGCCTCCTCTGCGGCGGTCAGCCGCGCCACGGCATCGCCGGTCCAGCGGATGGTGCCGTCCGAGGTCAGCACGAACTGATCGTCCGGCGCGTTGCCGAGCCTTTCGGCGCGCGTGTTGATCTCGCCGGCGAGCACCGCTTGCGCGGCAGCCTGCAAGGCTTTCGCATCGGAGCCGGCTTCCGCCGCATCCGGTGCAAAGGTGAAGCCATCGAGGCGGCCGATGACGTGGCCTTCGACGATGACTTCGCCGGTCTTGCCGATTTCCGTATTCAAGCTCGTGTTCTCCCGCAGGCGGCGCATCAATACACTGGTCCGGCGATCAACGAAACGCTCAGTCAAGCGTTCATGGAGCGCATCCGATAATTTATTTTCGACCTCGCGGGCGATCCCCTGCCAGCGTTCCGGGTCTTTCAGCCAGTCCGGGCGGTTGGCGACGAAGGTCCAGGTGCGAATCTGCGCGATCCGGGCCGACAGCGTGTCGATATCGCCGTCGATGCGGTCAGCCTGGTCGATCTGGGCGGCAAACCAGGAATCGGGGATGCAGCCCTTCTGCATCAGGAAGCCGTAGAGCGTGGTGACGAGTTCGGCATGGGCCGCCGGCGACAGTTTTCGGTAGTCCGGGACCTGACAGGCCTCCCACAGCCGTTCCACCGCTTCCTTGCCATGCGCGACATCGCGCACCTCGACGTCGCGGGCGGCATGATCGAGCACGCGCATGTCCTCGGCGATGGGCGCCCGCGTCAGCGCCTCATGGCCGGGGCCGAGGTTCAGCGAGACCTGGAGCGCGCCGAGGGAGGAGAAATCCAGCTTCGAATTGCGCCATTGCAGCATCTTCACGGGGTCGAAGATGTGGTTCTGGAGCGCGTTCACGAGCTCAGGCTCGAACGGCCCGCAGCGGCCCGTGGTGCCAAAAGTGCCGTTGCGCGTGGCGCGGCCGGCGCGGCCGGCGACCTGCGCGAACTCGGCCGGCGTCAGGCGGCGGAACTGGTAGCCGTCGAACTTGCGGTCGGAGGCAAAGG
This sequence comes from Bradyrhizobium sp. AZCC 2230, assembly GCF_036924495.1. NCBI lineage: Bacteria > Pseudomonadati > Pseudomonadota > Alphaproteobacteria > Hyphomicrobiales > Nitrobacteraceae > Bradyrhizobium > Bradyrhizobium sp. AZCC 2230. Next base: position 5,868,883 of record NZ_JAZHRS010000001.1, read on the forward strand.
CGACGTGGTCGACGTCGAGATTGAGGCCCATGCCGACGGCGTCGGTGGCGACGAGATAGTCGACATCGCCGTTCTGGAACATCTCGACCTGCGCATTGCGCGTGCGCGGCGACAGCGATCCCAGCACCACGGCAGCGCCGCCATGCTGGCGCTTGATCAGCTCGGCGATGGCGTAGACCTCGTCGGCCGAGAACGCGACGATCGCGGTCCGGCGCGGCTGGCGCGTGATCTTGCGGTCGCCGGCGAATTCGAGCTGCGACAGCCGCGGCCGGGTGATCATGGAGACGCCGGGCAGCAGCCGCTCGATAATGGGGCGCATGGTGGCAGCGCCCAGCAGCAGCGTCTCGTCGCGGCCGCGGCGGTTGAGGATGCGGTCGGTGAAGACGTGGCCGCGTTCGAGATCTGAGGCGATCTGGATCTCGTCGACGGCGAGGAAGGAGACGTCGAGGTCGCGCGGCATCGCCTCGACCGTCGAGACCCAATAACGCGGGTTCTTCGGCTTGATCTTCTCCTCGCCCGTCACCAGCGCGACGGCGTCGGCGCCGACGCGGCCAACGATCTTGTTATAGACCTCGCGCGCCAGCAGCCGCAGCGGCAGCCCGATCATGCCCGAGGAATGCGCCAGCATCCGTTCGATGGCGAGATGGGTCTTGCCGGTGTTGGTCGGCCCGAGCACCGCAGTGACGCCAGCGCCAGGCACTCGATCGGACAGCGCGCGCTCGGAGGCGAAGGGGGAAGAAGAAAAGGCCATGTCTGAATGATTAGGTAGTGGCTGATAGGGCGAATGTCAGTGCTGTTTGGGGCTGGGCAGTGAGAAGCGCTTGGAAGTCACCTCGCCCCGCTTGCGGGGAGAGGTCGGCGCGTTAGCGCCGGGTGAGGGGGGCTCTCCGCGAGTCCATCTGTCACCGCATCCATGGAAGCAGCCCCTCACCCCAATCCTCTCCCCGTAAGAACGGGGCGAGGGGGACGAGAGAGTCGTCCAAATCCCGCGCAACTGTCTCACTTTGCGACGCTTTTCCCTGTGGCTTTAAGCTTCGGAACGACTCTAGAACGAATCGCGGCCGAATCGCTGACTCTCCCCTGAGTCCTGTTACGTTCACGCAACATGTCGCGGGACTCTGTTTCCATCGCACTAGATGGAGTTTTGGGACGCCGCACAAGCGACGATGTGGTGACGGATTCCGTTAAGTTGGGGATGGCGCGGAGTCGAATCAGAATCGGGGAGGAGTCAAATGGATTCCCGGGGATCGAAGGCCCTGAACTCACTTTCGCGAAAACAACCCCATGCACAGTAGGTAAGTCGTTGATATGACTAGGGGGCCGCGCGGCCGCGCCCCCTACTGCGTCTTCGCGACCCTGGGCGGCTGGGCGGTGGCGATGAAGCTGGTCGCTTCCAGCATCGCGGGTCCCAGCGGTGTCGGAACCTTCAGCCAGAACGGGACCAGAATGCGCGTGCCGGCGACCGGTGCGAAGGCGATCTCGATGTTGCGCTGGGCGGCGAGGTATTTGATCACGGGGCGGTCGGGGATGTAGCCGGCGACGGGCACGAAATACAGTGCACAGACCACGACCGGGCCGCGATAGCCCTTCTCCGCCTTCACGGTCTCCATGCGCTTGAAATCGAGCTTCAGCTCGTAGCGCATGCGGCCGTCGAACACGGGCGCGCTGCCGTGGCAGGCCTCCGGCGACAGCGGATCGCCGGTACCGGGTACGCGCACCAGCGAGGCCGTCATCGGATCGAACACGCCGCGGCGATGCGCCTCGGTGACGACGATGCGGTCGGCATCGACCGGCGGCTCCGGAATGATGCCGAACTCCTTCACATTGCCCTTGTCGAGCGTGATGTGGATCTCTTCGGTCTTCTTCGAGGTGGTGGTGGAAGCCTGGTAGGCCGACGCAACCAGCGCGCCATTGACGACGCGGCCCTGCGAGGCGCCGGTGCCGGACCCGCCCGCAAACGATTTCAGAATGCCGGTGGTGCCGCCGGAGGCCGCAGCGGAGAACACGTCGTCCTGGATATCGATGTTCCAGGCGCCGCGGCCGACCGGAATGCCCGATAGCGTCGCCTCATACTGCGCCTCGAGCTTGCCTTGGGCTGCCGCAGGCTCCGCCGCCCACACCAGCACCAGCCCGCCCAAAGCGGCCAAGGCCAGCCTGCCGGCTGAGCGCAGCCGGGGCGGAAAGAGGGGGGACGTGTGCACGAGACGATCCAATCGGGAAGCGAGTGTTTGTTACTTAAGCCGAATCCGGCCGCAAGCAATGCATCCGGGCGCGATAAGCCGGGAACTCACCGGAGTCTTTCGGCGTGGATTGCGCCCTTTATGTGATGGTAAGGCGTTTTAAACATTGCCGTTTTGGTGATCGCTCTTCGCCTCTCCCCGCCTGCGGGGAGAGGCCGGAATGCGCGCGGGACGCGCGGATTCCGGGTGAGGGGGACTCTCCCGCGAGGGCGCTGCTAGACATCGCCCGTCAACTCTCACCGCCCCCGCGGAGAGCCCCCCTCACCCCAACCCTCTCCCCGCAAGCGGGGCGAGGGGGAACTGGCAGCGGCGCGAGCCAAAAGACCGCCCAAATCCTTGACTACCCGCCCCTTCCCCCCTATACGTCCGCCCGCTCCCTGCAAGGACAGAGAATTTGCCCCCGTGGCGCCCCGGATGGCGGCCGCAACTCGTTGGGGGCTCGAACAAGGATTAGTGAGATGTCTCGCCGCTGCGAACTGACGGCCAAGGGCCCCCTCGTCGGCCACAAGGTCAGCCACTCCAACATCAAGACCAAGCGCCGCTTCCTGCCGAACCTGGTCAACGTGACCTTCATCAGCGAAGCCCTGGAGCGCAACGTGCGCCTGCGCGTCTCCACCAACGCGGTGAAGAGCGTCGACCACAATGGCGGCCTCGACGCCTTCCTGCTCAAGGCCAAGGCCGACGTCCTGTCGCCGCGCGCCCTCGAGCTGAAGCGCGCCATCCAGAAGAAGGTCGGCGACGCGCCGGTCAAGAAGGCCAGCTAAGAGATTTCCGAATTGGGCGGGGGCTAGGTTGCGTCGCGTGGCGTAGGCTTAGCCGAGTAGAGTTTGCGTTACGGCCGGATCGAAAGATCCGGCCGTTTTTGTTTTTGAGAGGCTGAAAGGCAGCATCGATTGCTCTGAGCTCAATCACGATCAATATTTGCCCTACGAGGCGTCATAACTTGCCTTGAGGAGGCTGCCGGCCATCTCGACGTCCTTTTTTGTATGGATCGTGATCTCAACATCGCCTGTACCGAAGTGTCCCAATTGACGAACATCTCGTACAGCCAAACCGCTCACCTTGACCTCGTCCGGGTCGAGATTGAGATAGAGGCGCACGACCTTTTTTCGATTGTAGATTTGAACTGATGCGAAGTTACGCCTGCGCCGAAACGCGATGTAGTGCTTCTGCGGATGAACCGATACATCATCCCCTAATGCCTTTAAGCGACCCGCGAGATCATCGTACACGGCACGCAGATCCTTAGGCGCTGCATCTATCTTGGCCTTGATGTTAGGTAATGTTGCTACCTGCTTGGTCTTTGGGCCCCCTCTGGAGGGCACAGCCTCCTCAAGCTCCTCGGCCAACTTGGGCAAGACAAGCAGCCGATGTAACAATCCTTCTACCGTATCGAGAATAGTCGCTAGCTGCTCTCTAGTCGGCGCCCAGCCACGATGCGCCGCGGCATGCCCGGCCTGCAACACCGGCTCCAAAATTTCGAGCTCGTGTTGAGAGATTTTGCCCCCATCACGTATCGCCTTGAGGCCCTTCGCAAAATTACCTTGGTCTTCTGCGAAGCCCGAAATCTCGTCCTTCAGTTTTTCAATGATTTTGGTCCGAAGGCTTGTTGGCAGCTCAGTAGCCGATATGTCATTTCCCGCGAATTCGAAGGCTATATTTGAAACAAGGATCACTTGGAGCTCATGCTCAGAAAGCAAGCCGTCGAAATTCAGAAACATCTTGCCCAAAATTGAGTTCGAGTTTTTCGGGCGAGAGAGCAAGCCGGCCAACTTTCGAGGGCTCGCCGAGCTTGATGTCTTTACTTGGAAGAATTCAGCCCTTGTCGGAGCAGCACTCGGCGTTAGAAAAACCACGTCATCGTGGAATTCGAAGGCCACTAAATAGTCGGCCTGTTCCATGTGTCTACGGAGCATCTGACAGAACGCCCAGCCTTTTTGATAGTCAAACCGCGCAGACGTATCAGATCCCGAGGTCTCTCTCTGAGGTTTTTCAACCAAGGCTTCCAAGAGACTCTTTCGCATTCAAAATCCAAACAGTTCTCCCTGCTAACGCGGGGCAAAAGTGCAATGGCATATCTATAAAAGATGCAATCTAACCCATAGGTTGTACATACTACTTTCTACTTTTTCCGATCCGCAATAAATATTTAGGGTCTTTGCGATGGAAAACCTCGTCATCTGCGGTGACAGCACCGGCAACGAGATCTCGGAGAACATCTCCAAAGTGCTGAAGCTCTCGCTGCCTGCGCAAGGCCGCCAAGACGCAGCCGCGCGGCAGATGGTGCTCTCCGATCCCCGGGGGGCGGCACGGTGACGGCACCGGTAAACAGCATCGCGCGCGTGTTAACCATGCATTAACCAACGCAGCCTAGCCTGCTGTAATCGTCCAGCCATCATTAGCCCGAAATGCCTTCCCGGTTCGCTCCAGGAGAAGCGCCGATGTCTGTTGCGTTGTTGACATATGCCGATCTGGGTGCCCGCCTCAATTTCTCGCGCGAGGCCGCGCGGTCGCTGGCGAGACGTCGCCGCCTGCCGCGCTCGCGTTCGGATGACGGCAAGGCGCTGGTGAGGGTTGATTTCTCCGAGCTGCGGTACACGCCCCGCCCGCGAACGGGCCGCCGGGCAGACTGCATCGATGTCTCCATGGCAAGGATCGAGGCGTTAGAGCCATTTCCGTTCCGACAGTGTCGGAACGGGGCTCTAGGTTTTTATTCTGACGCGTTTTCCTTGCGCGAACCGGTATCCACTTCGTTCGAAAACGCTTCTGAGACCGAGGCTTTCAAGGCGGAGATCGCGCGGCTCGAAGACGTCGCAACCGCCTACAGGGCGGTGTTCGAGCGCGAGCGTGAGCGCGCCGAGCGCCTCGCCGTCGAGCTGCAGCAGGCGAGCGCCGAGACGAAGGCAGCCAATGCGTGGGCAACACGACTGGAAGACGAAATGGCGGCGCTGCGGACCGATTGCCGCACTGGCGGCTCGCTCGCGGGACACGCCGCGCTTCGCTTGGGACATCTGGCCGCTTCGATCGTGCAAGCAGACCGCATGGCCCGCAGGTAGCATTCGAGACTTTCTTTAATCCCCGGCTTGCCGGAGCAATCGCGAGGGAAAAATGGCAGGCACCACCGATATCCATGAAATGAAGGCCCGCATCGTCGTGTTCGGCGTCGGCGGCGCCGGCGGCAATGCCGTGAACAACATGATCACGGCCGGGCTGCAGGGGGTCGAGTTCGTCGTCGCCAATACCGACGCGCAGGCGCTGGCCATGTCGAAGGCAAGCCGCCTCATCCAGCTCGGCACGAACGTGACCGCGGGCCTCGGCGCCGGCTCGCAGCCGGAACTGGGACGCGCCGCAGCCGAAGAGGTGATCGATACGATCCGCGATCAATTGACCGGCGCGCACATGGTGTTCGTGACGGCCGGCATGGGCGGCGGCACCGGCACCGGGGCCGCACCCATCGTCGCGAGGACCGCGCGCGAGCTCGGCATTCTCACCATCGGCGTGGTCACCAAGCCGTTCTACTTCGAGGGCCAGCGCCGCATGCGCTTCGCCGAAGCCGGCATCGAGGAGCTGCTGAAGACGGTCGACACCCTCCTGATCATCCCGAACCAGAACCTGTTCCGGGTGGCCAGCGAGAAGACCACATTCGCCGATGCCTTCGCCCTTGCCGACCAGGTGCTCTATTCGGGCGTCGCCTGCATCAGCGACCTCATCGTCAAGGAAGGCCTGATCAATCTCGATTTTGCCGACGTCCTCTCCGTCATGAAGGAGAAGGGCAAGGCCATGATGGGACGGGGCGAGGCTTCGGGCGAGAAGCGCGTGCTTGCCGCCGCCGTGGCCGCGATCTCCAATCCGTTGATCGAGAATCCCTCGATCAAGCGCGCCAGCGGCCTCATCATCTCCATCACCGGCGGCAAGGATCTCATGCTGTACGAGGTCGACGAAGCCGCGACCCGCATTCGCGACGAGGCCGACCCGGATGCCAACATCATCGTCGGCGCGTCCTTTGACGAAAGCCTCGATGGCATCGTCCGCGTCTCGGTGGTGGCGACCGGCATAGACAATCTCGACGCGGAGCAGGCGGTGCCGGTGGAAACCGCCCTCGCCCAACTCGCCGGAAGGCTGCGCAATGACGGCCGGCGCATCGCCGATCGCATCGAGCGCAGCGCACCCCTTCCGCAAGTGGAAAGCCCGCCGCTCCGCCCGCAGCCGCATCACCCCGTGGGGCCACCGGCAAGGCCGGGCCTGGAGTATGCGCGCCACGCGGCAATTCAGCCGCTCCATCCCTCCGGCCGCGCCCCCGCGCGCAATGCGCCCGACGAGGCCGTTCTCGACATCCCGGCCTTCCTGCGCCGCGCCGCCAACTGAGCGGTCCAACAACAGGTCGTCATCCCGGGGCGCAACGAAGTCGCGAGCTATGATGCGCAATTGCGCATCTGAGGATTCATTTAGCCGCAGTGACCGTTGAGGGATGGATTCTCAGGTGCGCAATTGCGCACCGTAGTTCGCGCCAAGAGGCGCGCCCCGGAATGACGGAGCAAACAGCAACTCCCCGCTTTGGCGGACGTCTCGAAGGCGCCGCTAGGACGCCACCCGCCAGGTTCACGCTGCCGTGCTGCGCGGGCTCTCTGCGGTTTCCGTCTTGTCCGCCTCCTTGTCACGGGACAGCCACGCCGGGAAGCGAAGCAGGCGCTCGTTGGTGTCGTTCGGCAGCTCGATGGGCGGCGCTTCATTGGCCGAACTCGGCAGGTCCGGCACTGCCTGTCCTGCTCGCACCGCATCCGCGCGCTGATCCAGTTCGCGCAACAGGGGATCGAGCACGCTGTCGATCTCGCTGGCCACCGACACCAGGAAACTATTGAGCTCGCGCGCCTCGGGCACGACCGCCGTAGCCTGCTCGATCGCCCTGGAGAGACCGTCGACGACAGGTGCAAACGCGCCGGCGGCTTGCATGATTCGCGTCTTGATCGCTTCGATCTCGCCCAGGACGCGCTCGCGCTCCCGCCTTTTCTTCTCCTCCGAAAGGCGGGCTTCGATTTCGGCGATCTGGGCCGTCAGGGTCGTGGCTTCGGAAGCGAGTGCATCGCGTCTTCCGCGCGCGCGATCGAGATCGCGGCTGAGATGGTCCACTAAGTCGTCCTTTCCGAACATGGCTTTGCTCCGTAGGACAGGCGTTTTGCCCTGTAGGACGGCCCTGGCGCGTACCGCCAGCCTCGCCACCGACCGGATGGCCGGATCGGCCGAAACAGGCATCAACTTCGGTCGCGTCAACTTCGGTCGCGTCACCTGGGCCGGCATGGTGAATCCCCCCATTGCCACCATTAGGCGACCGCATGGTTAACAGATGGTTAATGTCAACAACCGATGCTGCCAGGGGGCATCATGCCGGCGCGCCGAGTCGCCTTCGACAAGGTAACCCCTACCCCCGAAAATCAATGCTCCGCAGCACGATCCCCGGCGGCGTGCCCTCGAACTCCGTCGCGCGGTACTTGCTCGCCGCTTGCGCTTCGATGCGGTCGCGGAGGCGGGTGAACTGGGCTTCGCGCTCGCTGGGGCGGGTCCGCGGGCCGCGTTCGAGGTCGTCCATCGCGGAGGTCGAGATCGCGCAGGCGATTTCCTTCGCGCCGTCCTGCATCGAGAACTGGACGATGCCGCGGTCCTGTTCGTGGCCGATGAAACGGCCGCTGGTGAGGGTCATGGGTTACTCCTTTTTACGCGAGCTGTTTCCTGAGAACTGAACGCGCTGCTGCGGCGGTGGTTCGCTCCCTCTCCCGCTCGCGGGGGAGGGTTGGGGTGGGGGTGTCTCCGCAGGCGAGAACCCCGATGAGGAGAGAGCCCTCACCCGCCGCGCGCGGGACGATGCTTCGCATCGCCCGGGGCGCGTCGACCTCTCCCGCACGCGGGAGAGGTGTACCCCGCGGCTGCTCAGTCTCCGCCAAGTCTCGCAAAGTCGTCGAACAGGGCGGCCACCAGCGCGCGGTGGCGGGTGTCCTCGGAGGGGAGGCTTGCGGCGTAGAGGTTGAGGAGGTAGCGCGCCTTCACGGCGGCCTCAGCCCAGGAGGTGGCCGGCACCGTCATCAGGCGGTTTTCGAGATCGGCCTCGCGCTCGCGCAGCTGCCGGACATTGCTCTCGACATCGGCCAGCGCGCGGCGCAGGTCGGTCGCCTTCTGGGCGGCGAGGCCACGATGCTTGTCGAGTTCGACGGGAATGTCAGTCATGGGCGACGCTCTTGGACGACGCTCGCGTCGCTGCGTTGCGCATTCGCAAGATCGGGCGCGCGGATCGACAGCGTCTCCATGGAACCGGGCATGCCGTCGACGGGCACGACGATCGACGTGCCGACACGGCGCCAGGCCGAGAACATCTCACGCACGATCGTCTCTTCGTCGGCGATTACCTGATAGCTGCCGGCAGGCAGCATCCGATCGATGCCGTGGATGCGGAAAGGATGCCTGAACGTGACGGTTTCCCGTCGCGAACGGATGGTCATGCACGCCTGCCTTCCTGCGCGAGCGGCCCAACCGACGCCAGCTTGGTTGCAACCATGCGCTTTATGCGCCGTGATAGCCAGCACTATCAGCACTGCTGCGCGCGGCGTTTTAGTCCTCGCTATCGGCGCGAGGCAGGCGTACCTCTCATATGCGCCTGCACGCGAGCCGCGGGATGCGTGTTGCGATCGGTCGAACCGAGCTCATTCGAAACCTCCAGAGGAGACGAAAATCATGTCCAAGGGACAGCAACGCAGCAATCGCGAAGCCAAGAAGCCGAAGAAGGACAAGGTCAAGGCGACCGCCGCGGCACCGAGCCGCAAGGACGCGGCGTGGCAGCCGGAGATCGGTCAGGGGAAGAAGAAGTAGGGTAACAAGCACGTACTTTCTTCCTTCTCCCCTTGTGGGAGAAGGTGGCGCGAAGCGCCGGATGAGGGGTTTTCTCCGCGCATGACAATGTGAGAGGCGTGTTCGGGGAGAGAGACCCCTCACCCGTCTCGCCGCTTCGCGGCGATCCACCCTCTCCCACAAGGGGCTAGTGTGAGCACACATCTTCGTCGAGGAAGTATCCTTCTGCGATGGCATTGAAGCGTGTGAGGCCGTGGGACATGGTAATTGGCCCTGTGGATCGCTCGGTCGCATAGCCCGTCCATCCGCCGAGACGAGCGATCGTCCAGGCGGCCCAGGCGAGGGTTCCAGGCGGATACTGGTTCTGCTGCTTGATGGTGCGACCTTGGAGTTTGCCCTGGAGCACTTCGAGCACTTCGATCTGTCTGTCGTCGAAGACGTGACTGGCGGGCTGGTCATGGAGTGAAGCAGCGCGTGCGAGCACGAGCTGCATACAGGTCGTTGCGCCGATCAATGCGATGACGGCGAGTTTTTCCAGAGCTTGGCCCTCTTCGGCGACGCTCTCTTCGATCTTCAGTCCCTGGCTCTTGACGGTCCGGAACAGCTGCTCGATGTGCCAGCGCTGCCGATACCAGCCGATGACAGTCAGCGCCTGTGCGACCGTGTCGACGGCATGGGTGGTCAGCAAGCGCCAGTGGACCGGCGTTTCCTTGGCGGGCGGATCGCGCTCCATAACCTCGATGGCGGACAATTCGATCTCCTCCGGAGCATCCCGATCGGGGCAGGATTGCGGGCGGCGGATTCGGACGCGCCCGAAGCGCACGGTCAGACAGGCCTGCCGCGCCTGACGCTTCTTGCCAGGCCGCGCCGGCAGATCGAGCGAGTAGCTGTGCTTTTCGGGCAGCTCCGCCATGGCCGCAAATAGCGTCCCGCCATCGACCATCGCGCGGTCGCGGCAGGCGCGCGTCAGAAGCTGGGTGCGCCGGTCCGGCAGACGAGCCCATTTCTCGTAGATGTCGCCTTCGCGGTCATCGATCACCGTGACGTCGGCGGCCTTGCCCAGCGCCGCCTTGGCCCGCTGAGGACCCTTGAGCCAGCGGTAGGACTCCTTTTCCTCGATCGGCTGCTTGCGATAATCCTTGCTCTTGGATTTGAAGCGCCGCCAGACCTGGACATCGAGCAGACCGAGGCAATGTCCGAGTTCGGCATCCACCGCCAGCATCGGATGCACGAACAACCCGACATCGCGGCCGTTACCAACCGTGCCAAGGCCGCGTTTGCGTCCGCGCTGGCTCTCATAATTGATTTCGCTGGTGTCCTGGATCACCAGGACATGACGATCGGCGCTGGCCTCGGCCACCCGCGCCCTCTGATGCAGCACCATCTTCGAGACCGTGACCCGGTCGTTCACCACAAATCGGCGGAATGCAACCTGCTCAGCGCGCGTGTCGCCAAGCCGACGCAGGCAGATCGTCTGTCGATCCGACACGCGCTGCAACAGCCGCGCGCCATTTTTTTAAGACGCGCGTCGCCAAAATGTCCAAGATTCATCTCCGCTACCGCCTTCTCGTGAGAATCGCGACAGCAGCTAAAGAATCACAATCGATTCCTCCCGCTCAAGTCCCAAATGATTGATAAATCGCGGAAAGATGTGTGCTCACACTAGCCCACAAGGGGAGAGGGGAAAGCCCACCCCCGTCTCCTCGCCGTCGCGGTTTTTTGCTATGCTCGCCCCGGTAGCATTACCGGGAGGGGTAGACCTGTGGAGCACGCGCGCACAACCGAGCCGAAGAACCTCGTCATCTGCTGTGACGGCACCGGCAACGAGATCTCGGAAAACATCTCCAACGTCCTGAAGCTCTATCGCTGCCTGCGCAAGACCGACAAGACGCAGCCGCGGCAGATGGTGTTTTACGATCCCGGCGTCGGCACGGTGACGGAGCCGTCGACGTGGGGTCGCTGGAAGGCCAACGTCAAGCTGGTGCTCGGGCTCGCCACCGGCTACGGGCTCGATGACAACGTGCTCAGCGCCTATTGCTTCCTGGTCGAGCATTACGCGCCGGGCGACCGCATCTATCTGTTCGGTTTTTCGCGCGGTGCTTACACGGTTCGCGTGCTGGCGGGGCTGATCCACAAAATCGGCCTGATCTCGCCGGAGCAGACCAACCTCGCAGGCTCGGGCTTCATCGCCTACAAGCAATATTCCGGCACCGGACGCGGCAACGACATCGAGGACCTCAAGGACGTCGCCGTCGACGATCAGGGGCCGCTGGCGAAGGACAAGTTCGATCTCGCAACCCAGTTCGCGCGCATCACCTCGTCGCGCTGGCCGACCATCCATTTCGTCGGTGTCTGGGACACGGTGGCTAGCGTGATCGTGCCGCGCGCCGACCGACTCTATTGGCCGAGCCTGGAGGAGCTGGCCTACACGCTGCGCAATCCGAGTGTCCACATCTTCCGCCAGGCGATCGCGATCGACGAGCGGCGCTGCATGTTCCGCCTGAAAGAGTATGAGGAGCCGCAGGACTATTGGAGCAACCGCTACGTGCCCGACGAGAAAAAGGTGCCGCAGGACATCCTGCAAGTGTGGTTCGCCGGCGTGCATTGCGACGTCGGCGGCGGTTATCCCGAGGCGACAAGCGCCGAATCGAAATATCCGCTGATCTGGATGATCGACGAGGCAGCTAGGTGCGGGCTGAACTTCAACACGCGAACCGTGAACCAGCTCGCCTGGGGCGTTCAGCGCAAGAACTCGCAGTTTGACTACGTCGCGCCGGCTTTTACCGGCAAGGCCGGCGTGCTGCACAATTCGATGAGGGCGGCCTGGCGCGTGCTGGAATATCTGCCGAAGAGCGCGACCTACAAGGAATGGCCGGAGCGGAAGGTTTTTCTCGGCTTCTACATTCCCGATTGCGAACCGCGGCTGATCCCCGAGGGCGCGCATGTGCATGAGAGCGTGCTGAAGCGGATGGCGGTGGAGCCGGACTATCGGCCGGTGAATATGCCGAAGGATTTTGTGACGGTGCCGATGCCGGTGCCGCCGGGCCCCGGTGTCGAGGCGGATGCGGGGGAGATCGTGACGGGGTGATAGTGGAGCCCTTCCCTTCTCCCCTTGCGGGAGAAGGTGGCGCGAAGCGCCGGATGAGGGGTTGTTTCCGCGAACGCGAGAGCTTCGTATGCCGCGCGATACCCCTCACCCGTCTCGCCGCTGCGCGGCGATCCACCCTCTCCCGCAGGGGGAGAGGGAAAGACACCCCACCCCGCTACCGCCGCTTTCTTCAATCGCGGCTACTTTTCATTAAAATTCTCCCGCAGACCTTAGCGTGATCGCATCAACTGCTCCTCCACACTCGGAACCTGCCACCGCGCTGTCCGCGGTATTGGAGGAGAGTGCCAATGCATCCGCGCCGACATGCCCGTGTGAAACCCTCAGGCCTCGTGTCCCGCCAGGCCAAGATCATCACCGACCCGCGCGCGCCCATCATCGTCTGTACGCTGGTGGACTATTCGCCGGGCGGCGCCTGCATCGATCTCGGCGGCCAGGTGAAGATCCCTGATAGGTTCGAGCTGCTGCACGTCAACACCAAGAAACGCTGCCGCATCGCCTGGAAGCGCGGCACGCGGGTGGGCGTGGTGTTTTAGAGGGCGCTGGATTCATGAGCGTCGCCGCGCTGGAGGTGCGCCCCCTCTCCCGCTTGCGGGAGAGGGTTGGGGAGAGGGTGTTTCCGCAGAGAGATTCCCCCAGAGGAGAGAGCCCCCACCCGGCGCTTCGCGCCGACCTCCCCCGCAAGCGGGAGAGGTTGCAGCGAACCTCGCCGCACGGTCTCTTGCTACAACAGGCCCATCACACCGCCCGCATCCGCGCTTTCGCGCCTGCGACGATCTGCATCGCCACACCCGCGATCCAGCCCAGCAGCACCAGCCAGCTCGGCGCGCCGTCGGCCTCCAGCCGGAGCACGATGACGGCGACTGACGCAAGGGCCGCGAGCGTGGCGCAGAGGGTGCCGGCGGAGCTCAGAAGTTCCGCGGCGTCGATGTGGCTGTGCGCTTCGTCGAAGGGCAACTGCGGCGTGTCGATGCCGAGATAGAAACCGACGGCACCGAGCAGCATCATCAGCAGCAGAAAGCCCTGCGTGGTGAGCGAGGCGATCGACGATCCGACATAGGCGCCGACGAACAGCCCGCACGCAGCGCCGGCCATCGCGAGGCCAATCCGTTCCAGCACATGGGCAGTCTTGCGGACACGAAATCGCATGGCGGGCCTCGCGCAGCTTTGACGGCTGCGGAGGTTAGGCCTGTTTTGCGGCCGGTGGAAGGTTGGGGGAGTTACGGATGCGTGAGGTGGGGGATGAGTGAGGGGTGCTGATGTCGCCGAGACGCGATCTGGGCATGTGGTGCACGCCTGCCTCCCCCCGTCATTGCGAGCGCAGCGAAGCAATCCAGAGTCTTTCCGCGGAGGGATACTGGATTGCTTCGTCGCAAGTGCTCCTCGCAATGACGAGTGTGTGGCGCGGTCCTCGCGCCTCAGATATCGACTACCGCGCCCCGAACGTGGTCTTGCCGAACAGCGCCTTCTGCGTCGACGGCTGCGAGCGCCAATATTGCGGCGGGGCTTCGACTTCGCCGCCGATCTCGGCTGCGGCGTGCCAGCCCCAGCGGGGGTCGTAGAGCATGCCGCGGGCGAGCGCGACCATGTCGGCCTTGCCGGACGACACGATCTCCTCCGCCTGCTTGCCCTCCGTGATCAGGCCCACCGCGATGGTCGGCAATCCGGTCTCGCGCTTGATGGCCTCCGCAAACTGCACCTGATAGCCGGGACCGAGCGTGATCTTCTGCTGCGGCGAGACGCCGCCGGAGGAGGCGTCGATCCAGTCGACGCCGCGCGCCTTCAGTGCCTTGGCGAACTCAATCGTCTGCGCCAGATCCCAGCCGCCCTCGACCCAATCGGTCGACGACACCCGCATGCCGACCGGTTTTTCGCGCGGGAAAACGCTGCGGACAGCGTCGTAGATTTCGAGCGGGAAGCGCATGCGATTTTCGAGCGCGCCGCCATATTCATCGGTGCGCTTGTTGGAGATCGGCGACAGGAATTGATGCATGAGATAGCCGTGCGCGCCGTGCAGCTCGATCGCGTCGATGCCGATGCGCATCGCGCGCTTCGCGCTGTCGACGAAGGCCTCGCGGATGCGCTTCAGCCCCGCGGCATCGAGCGCGAGCGGTGCGGCCTCGCCCTCCTTGTGCGGCAGCGCCGACGGCGCCACCGTCTGCCAGCCGCCCTGCGCCTCGGGGATGAGCTGGCCGCCGTCCCAGGGCCGCGCGCTCGACGCTTTCCGGCCCGCATGCGCCAGCTGCATCGCGATCGCGGTGCCCGAATGCTTGCGCACGGAGCTGAGGATCTGCTTCAGCGCGGCTTCAGACGCGTCGCTGTAGAGCCCGAGGCAGCCCGGCGTGATGCGGCCGATCGCCTCGACATGGGTCGCCTCGATGCAGAACATCGACGCGCCCGACAGCGCGAGATTGTTGATGTGGGTGAAATGCCAGTCGGTGGGAACCCCGTCCTCGGCCGAATACTGGCACATCGGCGACACCACCAGGCGGTTCTTCAAAGTCAGGCCGCGCAGCTTGATCGGGGAAAACAGGGCGCTCATGCGGGGAATCCGGAAACTGAGGAATGGAAGCGATTGCATGAAGTTTAGTAGCCGAATCGCGAATTGCCAGTCGCGCGGGCGGCATGGCCACAGGCCGGGCCATGCATTGCGGGCGTCCTAATCCAGCACCTCAAACTTCCCCGGCTGCGGCTTGCCCATGCGGATATGGCCGTCGGGGAGTAACTCGCCATCGGCCTCGGCCGAGAACTGGATCGTGTTGCCGCCGCCGTCACGCTTGCTCGCTTTGCCGAGAGGGCCAAGTTTATCGGCGAGCGCAGTGTCGTCTTCCACGAACACACGATACTCGGTGAGGTGGAAGCGGCGCGGCGACAGCCAATTCAGCGCCGGCACGGAGGTGCGCATGTCGCCGTCATTGACGCGATCGACGGTGCGGCCGGTGGCGTCGCGGAACAGGTCCGGCCCGTCGACGAGCTTCGCGCGATTGCCGTCGATGGCATAGATGTTCAGCGTGACGATGTGGCGCTCGCTGCGGAACGACACGGCGACAGTGCGCGAGTCGCTCGACCATGCCGCGTGGAAGGCATCCGGCGCGGTGTCGACGATGTTGTCGTCGTTGACGTTGTCGAGCGTCATCAGCTTGCGATGGCCTGGCTCCGCCATCAGGTACATGCGAAAGCCGTCACTGCCGGCCTCGCCGCCGCCATGGGCGGCAACGGAAAGTTTTCCATTCGGCGCGCGGCCGCCCTGGATGATGGCGTATTCATTCTTGCCATACTGATGCTCGGCCGTGGCCAGAGCCGGCGACACGGCGAAGCTGAGGAGAATGGCGAGGATGGCGCGGCGGTGGGGCATGGTTGTGTGTCGGCGCAGGGGGAGCCGACGTTCAACCTACTCTACAAGCGTGAACTGCAACAGCAGGGTGCGCTGGAGCAGCGAGAAATTATCGTCCGACACCATCGTCAGCACGGTCTCGCCCTCCGCGGTGACGTGGGCGTCGATGCCTTCCATGTTGTCGACCTCGTGGCCGAGATCGGCCTCGAACAGCACTGGGCCGTCGACCAATGCGCCGGGTGCGATGGTCTTCAGGGGGATCGACCGGATGCGGATGTTGATGCCGGTGAACCAGGAGAATTTGCGTTCGAGGATCAGCAGCTCGCCCGACGGCAGCAGCACGGCATCGCTGATGAACTGCTTGTCGGTGCGCTTGATGCTGAACTGGCCAGGCGAGGGACCTCCGATCAAAAATCCGATCAGATTGCCGTCGGCATCGAAGCCGCCTTCCGACATCGCGATCAGCGTGCCCGCGAGCGGCTGGCCCTTCATGTCCCTGGGCACGAACACCAGCGCCTCGAGCCCCTTGTTGTAGGGCAGTTTTCGCAACGCAGGCGGCGTCGGCACCACCTCGCCACGGGCACGCGTGCCGCCCTTGGCGAAGTCGAAGCGCATGATCTGGTTGACGCGTTCGAGCCCGACATAGACCTGCGAGCCATCGCGCGCGAGCGACTCGGTATCGTACCAGAGCCGCTTCTCCGTGATCGGCCGCCCCTCGGCGTTGAGCATCGGCGCGGCCTCGACATCGTCGAGCCCGATCATCTTGCCACTGGTGTAGCGGATGCTGCCTGTAAACCAGGTGCCCTGATCGGACAGCGCGAGAAAGCGCTCGCCCTTGTCATCAAGAAAGCGGAGGCCGGACAGGCCGCCAAAGCCGCGATGCGGCGAGGTCAGCACCAGACCGCTGCGATAGACGAGCCGACCGAAGCGCGTGCGCGAACGGTCGCGCGGCTCGAAACTCGGAATCGGCCGCGCATTGACCTCGATGCCGACAGGCTCGGTGACGGCGTGCTCAGGCTGCGCCGGCTTTGGCGCGGACTGCGCGTGGGCGAGCCGAGCAGTTAAGAGAGTGGAAAATCCCGCCGCCGCGTGGCCGAGAAAGAAGCGGCGGGATTGATGCGTGCTCACGAATGCAGTTTGCGTCGCGGGCGATTGGCCGGTTGCGTCGGCGCGGTGTTGGTCTCGCTGAAGAGTTCGGCGAGCTTTTCGGTGATGGCGCCGCCGAGCTCTTCGGCGTCCACGATCGTCACCGCGCGACGATAGTAGCGCGTCACGTCATGGCCGATGCCGATCGCGATCAGCTCGACCGGCGAGCGGGTCTCGATCTCCTCGATGATGTGGCGCAGGTGCCGCTCGAGATAATTGCCGGGATTGACCGACAGCGTGGAATCGTCGACCGGCGCGCCGTCCGAGATCATCATCAGGATCTTGCGCTGCTCGGGCCGGCCGAGCAGGCGCTTGTGCGCCCAGTCCAGCGCTTCGCCGTCGATGTTCTCCTTCAGCAGCCCCTCGCGCATCATCAGGCCAAGGTTTTTCCGCGCACGACGCCACGGGGCGTCGGCCGACTTGTAGATGATGTGGCGGAGATCGTTGAGGCGGCCGGGACTGGCCGGCTTGCCGGCGGCCAACCACGCCTCACGCGATTGCCCGCCCTTCCAGGCGCGCGTGGTGAAGCCGAGAATCTCGACCTTGACGCCGCAACGCTCCAGCGTGCGCGCGAGAATGTCGGCGCAGGTCGCGGCCACCGTAATGGGGCGGCCGCGCATCGAGCCGGAATTGTCGAGCAGCAGCGTCACCACGGTGTCGCGGAACGTCGCCTCCTTCTCGTGCATGAAGGACAGCGGATGATGGGGATCGGTCACCACGCGCGACAGGCGCGCGGGGTCGAGGATGCCCTCTTCGAGATCGAACTCCCAGGCGCGGTTCTGCTGCGCCATCAAACGCCTCTGGAGGCGGTTGGCGAGGCGGGCGACGATGCCCTGCAGATGCGCGAGCTGCTTGTCGAGATAGGCGCGCAGGCGCTCCAGCTCGTCATGGTCGCAGAGATCTTCGGCCGCGATGACTTCGTCGAACTTGGGCGCGAACGCGTGATATTCCGGCCCGCGCGGCTCGTTCTTGCCGTGCGCGTTCGGACGCGTCGCCTCGCCCGGCGTCTCGTCGTCGCCGAGCTCGCCGTCGTCGAACGTATCCGACGTCGAGGCCTGCGCGCTTTCCATCGCGCTGTCGCTCATCTCTTCCGACGACGCCTGCGCCTGGTCGGCGCTCATCTCCTGCGCGGCATCGGAATCGGGCGAACCCTCGGCGCCGGACTGATCGTTGTCGCCGTCCTGGTTCTCGTCGTTGTCGTCATTGTCTTCGCTGTCGGCGCTGCGCTCGTCGCCGAGCTCGAGCGCGGTCAAGAGATCATGCACGGCGTCGCCGAACCTGGTCTGGTCCTCGACGAGGTTATCGAGCCGGTCGAGCCGCTTGCCGATCTTGTCTTCGAGAATGGGGCGCCAGAGATCGACCATCTTCTTGGCGGCCGTTGGCGGTGCCATGCCGGTCAGGCGCTCGCGCACCAGCATCGCCAGCGCGTCGGCCAGCGGCGCATCGGCGCGGTCGGTGATCTCGTCGAACTTGCCGCGATGGAAGTGATCGTCGAGCATCGCGGTGAGGTTCTTGGCAACGCCGGCCATGCGGCGCGCGCCGATCGCCTCGACGCGAGCCTGCTCGACCGCCTCGAACACGCCGCGTGCCTGCGGATTGCCGGGCATCAGCTTGCGATGCAGCTTTGCATCATGACAGGCGATCTTGAGGGCGATGGAGTCGGCGTGACCGCGCACGATCGCCGCATCGCGTTTTGTCATTTTTCGAGCGGGTTCGGGCAAGCGGGCTTTGCCCGGCGCGAGGCCCGGGCGCTCGGCCGCAAAGCTCACGTCGAGCTCGGGCGATTTCGCGATCGCCTTCAGGCAAGATGCCACCGAGCGCTTGAACGGCTCGGTCGGCGCTTCCTTGGTGTTGCGGAATTTGGAGTTGGAGGGCGTGCTCATCTCGATCTCACCGTCGTCCCCGCGTAGGAGGGGACCCATAGCCACCGACGGTTGGTGCGTCAGGGAAAATGATCAGCGTCGCTTCATCGAGAGACCTCGCGGCGTCCGTTCCGGCTTTCACCGGGACGACACACCGCGAGAGAGATCAGGACAGTGCCACGTTGACCGATGATTCCGGCAGCTCCGCATTGAAGCAGCGCTGGTAGAATTCGGCGACCAAGGGACGCTCGAGCTCGTCGCACTTGTTCAGGAAGGTGACGCGGAACGCGAAACCGATATCGCTGAAGATGTCGGCATTCTCGGCCCAGGTGATCACCGTGCGCGGGCTCATCACCGTCGACAGATCGCCATTGGCGAAGGCGTTACGGGTGAGATCGGCGAGGCGCACCATCTTGTTGACGATGTCGCGGCCTTCCTGGGTACGATAGTGCTTGGCCTTCGCCAGCACGATCTCCACTTCCTCGTCATGGGCGAGGTAGTTCAGCGTGGTGACGATCGACCAGCGGTCCATCTGGCCCTGGTTGATCTGCTGGGTGCCGTGATAGAGGCCCGAGGTGTCGCCGAGGCCGACCGTGTTGGCGGTCGAAAACATGCGGAAGGACGGATGCGGCTTGATCACCTTGTTCTGGTCGAGCAGCGTCAGGCGGCCGGAGACTTCCAGCACGCGCTGGATCACGAACATCACGTCGGGGCGGCCGGCATCATATTCATCGAACACCAGCGCGATGTTGTTCTGGAGCGCCCAGGGCAAAATGCCGTCACGGAATTCGGTGACCTGCTTGCCGTCGCGGACCACGATGGAGTCCTTGCCGACGAGGTCGATACGGCTGATGTGGCTGTCGAGGTTGACGCGCACGCAGGGCCAATTGAGGCGGGCGGCGACCTGCTCGATATGGGTGGATTTACCGGTGCCGTGATAGCCGGTCACCATCACGCGGCGGTTGCGGGCAAAGCCGGCGAGAATGGCAAGCGTGGTGGCGCGGTCGAAACGGTAGTCGGAATCGACTTCAGGCACATGAGGATCGACTTCGGAATAGGCCGGCACTTCGAGATCGGTGTCGATCCCGAACACCTGGCGCACCGACACCTTCATGTCGGGCAAACCGGAAACTTCCTCAACTTTGGACAGGGCGGCGGTCGTCATCAATCCTCCGAGGCCACGGGCGGTCCCGAGACCAGTTATTTGCACGTTGGCTGCGGCTGGGTGCGACTGCGAACTTATCAGAGACGACGGGCCGGCAGAAGCCCGCGCGCCAATCAAAGTTCCGTTGTGTTTTCATTTAGATAGGCAAGGAACGCGATTTTTGGAAGGCTGCCCTGCAAATCTCGCCCAAATTTCGCCCCGGATAGCCGTCCTGCCCAAGCAGATGGCACTTTCACCGTCCTTCACTACTTGTGTAAGGGTCTGAACCCGAATGCCCCCGCCCACCACAGAGACGATGTGACTTCTTTCCTTGATCCCCTGATATCCTTCGTCTCAGTCCATGTGTGGCTGGCCTATCTGACCCTGTTCCTGGCGGCGCTTCTCGAAGCGGTCCCGGTGGTGGGGTCGGTGATCCCCGGCTCGACCATCATCCTGGCACTGAGCGCCCTGGTTCCCGGCGGCGATTTGAAACTGCAATGGGTGCTGCTCGCAGCCGCCGTTGGCGCCGTGATCGGCGACGGCTCGGCCTACTGGCTCGGGCACCGGCAGCAGCGCGAGATTCTCAACACCTGGCCGCTGACCAATTATCCGCGCGTGGTCGAGGAGAGCGAGACCTTCTTCCACCGCTTCGGCACCTGGGCCGTGTTCTTCGCCCGCTTCGTGCCGCCGATCCGCGCCTTCGTGCCGGTCACCGCCGGTGCGCTTGGGATGGCGCCGGCAAGGTTTTACGCGGTGAACATCCCTGCGATCCTGGTCTGGGCGCCGGCCCATGTGCTGCCGGGCGTGCTGGCGGTGTCGGCCTTCCACCAATATTTCGGGGTTCCGCACGAGGGGCACCCGATCAAGCACATGTGGATTTTGACCGTGGTGGCGGTAGCGATCATCGGCGGCCTCGGTGTCTGGTTCTACCGCCGGCGGCAGAACGGCGTCGTCGCGGCGGCCAAGCCGCAGGCTTAGTCCTTACCCTCCCCTGGAGGGGTCCGAGACGAGCGAAGCTCGCTCGTGGGTCGCTACACATGAAGCGAAGCGCAATGTGTAGCGGGGTGGGGTGACGGTCTCTCGTCATCGAAATCTGCCCGTGTTGAGAGATCACCCCACCCCGCTCGCGCTGCGCGCGATCGACCCTCCCCCTCCAGGGGAGGGTGACAGTGCACTTCGCTGGGTGCACCTTGCTCAGCTCTTCATCTCCGCAATCCCCATCCTCCGCCCCGGCGCCGGTCCCACATACCTTGCCCGTGGCCTGATCAGCTTGCCGAACTGCAATTGCTCGCTCGCATGCGCGATCCAGCCGACGCTGCGGGCCATGGCGAACAAAGCGAGTTCGCTGCCTCCCGGCAGGCGCAGCGCGTGCACCAGCACGGCGAGCACGTAATCGATATTGACGAACTCTCCGGTCGCCTCCGCGATCCGCTCAGGCACCTCGCGGGTGAATTTGCGTGGCGCGCCGGCGCGGGCAAGCGCGTTCAGCAGCGATTGCGCGCGGGGGTCGCCGCGCTTGTAGACGCCGTGGCCGAAGCCCGGAAAACGCTCGCCGAGCGCGACGCGCTCGCGCACCATCGGCTCGACGTCGCGGTCCACCAGCGTCTTGACCAGCTGCGAGGCCAGCACGCCGGCGCCGCCGTGTTTTGGGCCTTTCAGCGCGGCGAGGCCGGCGATGACGGCATCGTAGAGATTGAGCCCGGTCGACGCCGCGCAGCGCGCGGTGAAGGTCGAGGCGTTCAGCTCGTGATCGGCCAGCAGCACCAGTGCGCGGCGGATGAGATCGGGCGCGTGCTTGTTGTCGCCTGCCCAGATACGCGCGATCTGCTGATGCAGCGGCTCGGCTGAAGACCCGGCATTGAGCATGGTCGCGACCAGCAGCCGGACGATGCGCGCGCCGACCATCGCGCGGCCATCGGGCGCGCGGGTGAACGCGCGGGAATCGGCGCTGCTCGCGAGCGCGAGCACCGCGATGGCGCGATCGATCGGAGCCGCGCGGCGCGCGGCTTCCGCAATCGCACGCATCTCGTCGGACATCGCAGGCTGATTGTCCGACGCGAAGGGATCGACGTCGGAGACGTCCCAGAGCAGCGTTGCGGTGTGCTCAAGCGTGTCGTTCTCGGCGAGATCGATGCAGTTGACGCCGCGGTAGATCGCCCCCTCCTCGGTGATGGTCGAGATCTCCGTATCCATCACGGGCAGATCGGCGTCAAAACTGCGCAGGCCGCGCGGCTCCGGCGTTGGCACGCGGCGCTCCTTCAGCGCGCGGACGTCCTCGGCGCGATAGCGATTCTTGCGCGAATCCGGCGTCGGCTCGGAGCGGATCAGGCCGCGGCTGACATAGGCGTAGAGGGTCGCCGGCGAGATCGCGAGCTCGGCCGCGGCTTCCCGGGCAGAGAGGTAGAGCCCATCGGAATTTTTCATATTGATTTATGTAATCAAGATTGATCAAGCTGTCGAGAGGCCCGATTTTCTCCTGGTGCAGTGCAAAGGAGATTTGGGCCATGAACATCCACCTCACCAAAAGCCAGATCGGGCTGGACGGCGTTCCCGCGGCCGAGACCGTGCTGAGCCATGTCGACGGCGAGCGCGGCGAGCTGATCATTGCCGGCGAGCATGTCGGCCGCCTCGCCGCCAAAGCGAGCTTTGAGGGCGTCACCGCCCGGCTCTGGAACGGCGCCAGCAAGACCACCCTCACCGAAGCCAATGTCCGGTCGAGCCTGGGTGCGGCGCGCGAACGTGCCTTCACGCGGCTCTCCGAGCTGCTCCCGGCAACCCAGGGCATGGGCATCGTGGACGGGTTTCGTGCGGCGGTCGCAGGACTTCGCGCCGAGCACGGCCTCGAGCATGAGGCAACCATTGTCGGTGCGTTTCCGGTGATCGCGAGCGCACTGGTCCGGCGCGCGAAAGGGCTCGACCCGATCGCGCCCGATCCGAACGTGAGCCATGCCGCCGATACGCTGCGCATGCTGCATGGGCGCGCGCCCGCTGCGCGCGAGGTCACTGCGTTAGATGCCTATCTCGTCACCGCCAGCGATCACGGCATGAACGCCTCGACCTTCACCGCGCGCGTGGTGGCCTCGACGCAGGCCGATCTGTTCGCCGCCGTCACCGCCGGCTATTGCGCGCTGACCGGTCCGCTGCATGGCGGCGCACCGGAGCCCGTGCTGGAAATGCTCGATGCGATCGGCTCGCGCGAACGGATCCAGCCCTGGGTGGATGCGGCGCTGGCACGCGGCGAGCGGATGATGGGCTTTGGCCACCGTGTCTATCGCGTGCGCGATCCGCGCGCCGACGTGCTCAAGACCGCAGTCGAGGCGCTCGCGTCTAACGGTACCGACCTGCCGTTTGCCGCCGAGGTCGAGGCCTATATCCGCGCGGCGTTGCGCAAGAAGAATCCGGAGCGGCCGCTGGAGACCAATGTCGAGTTCTTCACCGCGATTCTGCTCGATGCGCTGGCGATCCCGAGGCAGGCGTTCACGCCGATCTTCGCGGTGGCACGCGCAGCCGGCTGGACCGCGCATGCGCGTGAGCAGCAGCGGACGGGGCGGTTGATCCGGCCGAGCTCGTCGTATGTGGGGGCGATGCCGGAGGTGTGAGGAAGTAGCTTTGAGCGGAGAGATTGACGGCGGAGCTACCCGCTCCGCTGTCGTCCCTGCGAAAGCACTAGTGGATGCACATATCTTCCAGAGTCTTATCAACGACTTGGCTCATCAACGCAGCAAAATGGCGAATTCTTGCGAAGCTGCCTTCGCGAATTTTCGTCATTGAGTAGCGACCAAGTCATTGATTACGACCCGATTTTTCGGCTCGAAAAGATATGTGCATCCACTAGTGCGTTCGCAGGGACGACAGGGGAGTTTGTGGAAATAGCTACAGCGAGGCCTCAGGCCTCCCGCACCACCGTCTTCAGATAATTATACGCCTTGATGATCTCGATCAGGCGATCCTCGGTGGAGCGGTCGCCGCCATTGGCGTCGGGGTGGTGCTGCTTCACCAGCGCCTTGTACTTGGACTTGACGTCGGCGAGCGTCGCACTTGGGCCGAGGCCCATGACCTGGAGTGCCTTGCGCTCGGCGTTCATCACCTTGCGCGTTTCGACCTTGGGCTGGGCGGCCTCGGGACCCTTCCGCCAGCCGGTGCGGCCGTTGAGCTCCTGGAACATGCTGAAGGGATCGAAGGCGCCGTCGATCTCGGCCTCCGCGCCTTTCTTGACGCCACCATTGGCGCCCATCTTCCAGGTCGGGCGATGGCCGGTCAGCGCATCCTTCTGATAGCGCGCGACTGCGTCGGCATTCATGCCGGAGAAGAAATTGTAGTTCTGGTTGTACTCGCGCACGTGGTCGAGACAGAAGTGCCAGTACTCGCGCTGGTTATCACGGCCCTTGGGCGCGCGGTGCGCGCCCTTGTTCTGACACCCGGTCCATTCGCAGGCGACCACGGCATCGCGCGGCTTCACCTCAGGCTGCTTGCCCCGCGGCTTCACGCGGATGGAGTCGAAGAACTTTGATGAATCGATCGGCATGACCAACTTTGACTACGCAATGCAAAAACCTTCAAGTCTTGACATTGCAATTAGCGTGAAACCCGTTCTCAAGAACGGCCGCCAAGGCGGCCTATCGGCATTGACGGAGTGCGATCGCGCACTTTAATGGCAGTCATGGTTATGAAAGACACTATCAGCAACAAGTTGCAGGAAGCTTTCACGCCGGAAAGCCTGCAGGTCGTCGACGAGTCACATTTGCATGAGGGCCACGCCGGACATCGGCCGAGCGGCGAGACGCACTTTCGGGTTTATATCGTGTCTCAGGCCTTCAAAGGGAAGAGCCGGGTCGACCGTCACCGCATGATAAATGCGGCGCTGGCCGCGGAACTCTCCGGCAGCGTGCATGCGCTGGCGATCCACGCGCAGGCGCCGGGGGAAGGGTGACTTCGCTTACCCTCCCCTGGAGGGGTCCGAGACGAGCGTAGCTCGCTCGAGGGTCGCTGGGCATGCAGCGGAGCGAAATGCTCAGCGGGGTGGGGTGACAGTCCCTCGGCGACGAACGGTGCCCGTGTGGAGAGATCACCCCACCCCGCTCGCGCTTCGCGCGATCGACCCTCCCCCTCCAGGCAGGGCTATCGCATGTGGCTGATGAGTTCGAGAAGGAAGGCATCGTCCCAGCCAGCGCGCTTGACCTTTTGGCGCATGGAGATGCGGGCGGGGTGAGCGCGAATGAGGTTGACCGCGTTCCGCCGCAAGGTCGCAAAGTTCTCGGGACCGTTGTCTTTTCGGGTTCGGCAGGCATCCTCGCCAAAGACGACGTCCAGGACCCAGTGCAACTGGTTCTCGATGCTCCAATGGCTGCGGACGACCTGCAAGAATCGTCTTGCAGGCATATACTTGGACAACACGTAATATCGCACGGCCGGTTTTCCGGCTGGTTTGCCATGCAGCCGTCGGCGCGAGGTAACGCGAGCGATGGCGGCCATTCCGGGAAAGCGGTTTGCCACCCCCAGGCTGCTGTTGCGCATGATGGTGGCGCGTCTGGATTCGGATCGATCGTGGGTGCTCGGCTCGAGACTCTGCGCCACGTTGCGCTTGCCCGAGCGGGTGAAGCAGCGTTCGACGTCCGCAAACAATTTGCTTTGATTCTCCTTGAGAGCCAGCACGTAGTTGGCGCCGCGTGCGAGCACCTTGTTGGCGAAGGGGCGATTGCAATGCAGGGCGTCGGCCGTGACGATGCAGCCTTCGAGCGAGAGCATTTGCAGCACGTCCAGCGCCCCTTGGGCCTCGTTGCGACCCGGTGCCTTGCACGAAGCAAGCGCCATCCGCGCCTCGGTGGCGAAGACATTGACCATGTGCAGCGGCGTAGCGCTGCGGCCCCGCTCGTAGGCTCCTCGCACCGCCTTGCCATCGACGGCCACAACACCGGTGAGTTTGATCCCGTTGGCCTCGGCGAAGGCTGCCATAAAGCATCGGAAGGCTTGCTCGAAAGCCGCAGGGTCGAGCGCGTTGAGCACGCGGCTGAACGTGTCGTGACTGGGAACTCCGTGCTCCAGCCGAAGGAATTGCCGCAACAGCTTTTCCTTGGACGATGCAAATACCTCCATGTCCGTCGCGCTCTGCCCGCCACACAGGATCGTGGCCAGCGCGATGACGATGATGTCCAGCAAATCGTGCAGCGCGTTCGGTGCACGCGGATCGGGCAACGTACTGAAGATATTGCGGATCTTGCGCATGGGGCCCCCTCTGCGAATCGGGAGCCCTCTTCAGAATCCATATTGTCGGCCCGCGCAACACCTCGCGCAAATTCACATGCGATTCCCCTGCCCCTCCAGGGGAGGGTAAGAAAGAAATCAAAACGACGTCCCCGCTCTTCTTGGCTTGGCTTCTTCCATTTCCGCATCGCGCGGGACCGGTGAAATACGGAGCGCGGTGATGCGGTTGCGTTCGCGGCGGAGGACGCGGAAGCGGAAGTTGTGGAACGTAAAGCTCTGGCCGCGGTCCGGGATCGATTGCGCCTCGTGAATGACGAGGCCTGCAACCGTCGTTGCCTCTTGATCAGGCAGGCGCCAGTCCATGGCGCGGTTGAGGTCGCGGATCGGCACCGAGCCGTCGACCACGACGGAGCCGTCCGGCTGGGCGCGCACGCCGGCGACCACGACGTCGTGCTCGTCGGAGATGTCGCCGACGATCTCTTCCAGAATGTCTTCCAGCGTCACAAGACCTTCAACTTCGCCGTACTCGTCAACGACGAGCGCGAAATGGGTTTTTCGCCGGCGGAATGCCTTGAGCTGCTCGGACACGGGGCGCATCTCCGGCACGAACCAGGGCGGCAGCGCGATGGTGGAGACGTCGATGCGCGAGGTGTCGCCGTCCGCGGCGCGGATCGCGCGCAGGAGATCCTTGGCGTGCAGCACGCCGATGATGTTTTCCGGCTTCTCGCGCCACAGCGGGATGCGGGTGTATTCGGTCGCCAGCACCTCGCGCACCAGTTCCTCCGGTGGCAGATCGGCGTTGATCATCATCATCTCGGTGCGATGGATCATGACGTCGGAGACCTGAAGCTCGCGCAAATCAAGCAAGCCGCCGAGCATGTCGCGGTCCTGCTTCTCGACCTTGCCCTCATGGTGCAACAGGTCGACCGCGCCGCGCAGGCGCTCGGTCGGCGACAGGATCGCCTGGTGCTCGCCGGCCAAACCAAACAGCCGCATCAACACGCGCACGATGACCTCGACCACCCGCAGCAGCGGCCCCAGCACATACATGGTCAGCCGCATCGGGCGCGCGACCGCGAGCGCCATCCGGTCCGGCGCGTTGATGGCGATGGTCTTGGGCAGCACTTCCGCGAAGATCACGACCAGCGCCGTCATCACGCCGGTGGCATAGAGTACGCCGACATCGCCGAACCAGGCGGTGAAGATGGAAGTCGCCAGCGCCGAAGCGCTGATATTGGCGATGTTGTTGCCGAGCAGCAGCGCGCCGATCAGGCGTTCGCGCATGTCGAGCAGTTGCGAGACCACGTCGGCGTCGCGATTACCCTGCTTGGAGAGCCGCAGCATGCTGGCGCGCGAGGCGCCGGTCAGCGCGGTCTCGCTCGCGGCAAAGAAGCCGGACACCAGCAGGCAGAAAATAACGATGGTGAAGCCGAGCCAGTCCATGAACCACTCTGGTTTCTTGTTTTAGCGCCGTTGAGCCGCGTCTCACGCCTTGAGAGCGAGCTTGTCCTTGAGGAAGTCGCGCACCGGCGCCGGCTCGACGTCCCTGGCGATGACGGCGCGCCCCACAGCCTCCAGCAGGATGAAGGTGAGCTTGCCGCGTTTGACCTTCTTGTCCTGCGCCATCAGCGCCATCAGCGCGTCGGCGTCCGCGAGGCCTTCCTGCGCGAAGCCGGCGATGTCCTGCAGGCGCGTCGGCAGGCCCGCCTCGATGAGGTGCCGCTCGACGCGGGCCGCCTCAAGCTCGCCGATCATGCCGAGCTTTGCGGAAAACTGCGCCGCCAAGGTCATGCCGATCGACACGCCCTCGCCGTGGAACAGGCGGTCGGAGAAACCGGTCGCGGCTTCCAGCGCGTGGCCAAAGGTGTGGCCGAGATTGAGCAGCGCGCGTTCGCCGGTCTCACGCTCGTCGCGCGAGACGACACCGGCCTTGGCGCGGCAGGACGTCGCGATGGCGTGCTCGCGGGCCGAGCCGCCCTTGAAGATGTCCGCGTGGTTCTTCTCCAGCCAGGTGAAGAAGGCCTCGTCGCCGAGCACGCCATATTTGGCGACCTCGGCATAGCCGGCGCGGAATTGCCGCGGCGACAGCGTGTCGAGTACGGCGGTGTCGGCGATCACCAGCACCGGCTGGTGGAAGGCGCCGAGCAGGTTCTTGCCCTGCGGCGAGTTGATGCCGGTCTTGCCGCCGACGGAGGAATCGACCTGCGCCAGCAGCGAGGTCGGCACCTGCACGAAATCGACGCCGCGGCGCAGGATCGCGGCGGCAAAGCCGGCGAGATCGCCGACCACGCCACCGCCGAGCGCGATGACGAGATCGTTGCGCTCGATCTTTGCCGCGATCAGGGCCTCGCTGACCTTCGTCAGCCCGGCATAGGTTTTGGAGATCTCGCCTTCCTCGACCACAACGCGCGAGGTGGGAATGCCGGCGGCGGCGAGCGAGGCTTCGGCCGGCTCGAGCCAGTACTTTGCAACGGTGCGGTCGGTGACGATTGCCGTGCGCACGCCGGGGCGCAAAGCCGCGACGCGCTCGCCGAGCGAGGCCAGCACGCCGCGGCCGATGACGATGTCATAGGCGCGATCGCCGAGCGCGACGTCGACGATGACGGAATCAGAATGTTTCAAAGGCGCAGTCATCTTGACGCACTCGCGACGTCGGCTGGTGGTTCGGATACGGCGGCCTGGCCGCACAGATGCGCGTGCAGCGTCTCGATGGTCTCATCGACGATTCTGTCGTGCGGCACGTCGCGCGAGGCTATGGTGAGGTCGGCATGGCTGTAAACCGGCTCGCGCTCTGTGAGGAGCCGCGTCACGGTTCCTTCGGGATCGGCGGTCTGAAGCAGCGGACGGTCGGCGCGGCGCCGGACACGGCGCATGATGACGTCGTGATCCGCCTTGAGCCAGATCGAGACCGCCTTGGCCCCGATGCGGGTCCGCGTCTCCTCGCGCATGAAAGCGCCTCCGCCGGTCGCCAACACGATCGGCCCGCCGTCGAGCAGGCGCGCGATCACGCGGGCTTCGCCGTCGCGAAAATAGGGCTCGCCATGGGTCGTAAAGATTTCCGGGATGGTCATGCCAGCGTGAGCCACCTCGATTTCGACATCGGCGTCGAAAAACCGCAGGCCAAGCCGGGCCGCCAGGCGCTTACCAATGGTCGACTTGCCGACGCCCATCATGCCGACCAGCACGATCGAACGTGTCCCGAGCGCCGACAGGATGTCGGCCTCAGGGCTCGCTTGTGCTGGCAACGCGGCGTCGGACATTGGATCTTGCTCTGGATCTCGCTCAATCTGCCGCCAAAGGCGGCATCCCGGCCACCTATACGACCCCCTCGGGGCCCTCGCCAGAGGACTCTTGCCACGAAACGGCGAACATGTTGGATGATTTCATTGGTTAATTTGCCCGTTCGAGACCCTCGCCGAGACCTTGCCCGATGCCCAGCCTGTTCCGCTTCCTGACGGCCGTCGCCGTGCTTGCCGGCATCGTCTATGGCGTGGTGTTCGCGCTGGCCAACTTCGTCAATCCGAAACCGCGGGAAATGACGGTGACGATCCCGCCGGATAAATTTCTCAAGAAATAGGGGCTACGCTCCAGGGCATGCGTGCAAAGCCCTCAGATGCAAAACTCACCGGCCTGTTCCTCGACATGCTCGCGGCGGAACAGGGCGCCGGCCCCAACACGCTCGATGCCTATCGCCGCGACCTCACCGATTTCTCCGAGTTTCTGACGCGCGTCGGCCACGGCTTTGTGGACGCGAAGACGCAAGTCCTGCGCGACTATCTGGGCGACCTCGATGCGCGCGGATTTAAATCCTCCAGCGTCGCGCGACGGCTGTCGGCGATGCGGCACCTGTTCCGCTTTCTCCTGAACGAGCGCATCCGCAGCGAAGATCCCGCGGCGATCCTGTCCGGCCCCAAGCGCGGCCGCGGCCTGCCAAAGGTGCTGTCGATATCAGATGTCGACCGCATGCTTGGCCGCGCCAAGGAGATGAGCGAGGCGGCGGACGCCTCGCCGTCGCAGCGGCTGCGCGCGTTGCGGCTCTACTGCCTGCTCGAGGTGCTCTATGCCACGGGCCTGCGCGTCTCCGAGCTGGTGTCGCTGCCGCGCACGGCGGCCAAGCGCGACGCCCGCATGATCGTGGTGCGCGGCAAGGGCGACAAGGAACGGCTGGTGCCGCTCAACGAGGCCTCGCGGCAGGCGATGGCGGATTATCTCGCGGCGACGGACGCTGCAAAAGCCGACAAGAAGAGCAGCCTCGCCGCCTCGAAATGGCTGTTTCCTTCGTTCGGCGAGAGCGGACATCTGACGCGGCAGCATTTTGCCCGCGACCTCAAGGAGCTCGCGGTCGCCTCGGGACTTCAGGCGCGCCTGGTCTCCCCGCACGTGCTGCGCCATGCCTTCGCCAGCCACCTCCTGCACAATGGCGCGGACTTGCGCATCGTGCAGACCCTGCTCGGCCATACCGACATCTCGACCACCCAGATCTATACCCATGTGGTCGAGGAGCGGCTGAAGAGCCTGGTGCGCGACCTGCACCCGCTGGCGGAGAAGTAGCCGCCGCTGGCACGGCGGCGGCCGAAACCGCCTTGACTTCGGCCACATCTCCGCAGAAAGAGCCGTGGCCTTATTCGTGATTTGGCGCGCTCCCGGGAGCGCACAGGTCAAACCCTTGAAGAAGCTACACTTCTTTCCGAGAAGCCAACCTCGCTTCGCCTCTCCGCCCCGTCCCTCTATATTGAGTTGATGCCAGACCAGATGCGCAGCTATCTCGACTTCGAAAAGCCCGTCGCCGAGCTCGATTCCAAGCTCGACGAATTGCGCACGCTTGCGGCCTCCGGCACCGACATCGCCGAGGAGATCGGACGGATCGAGGACAAGGCGGCGCAGGCGCTGGCCGACCTCTATCAGAACCTGACGCCGTGGCAGAAGACGCTGGTCGCGCGGCATCCGCAGCGGCCGCATTTCAACGATTTCATCACGGGCCTGATCACCGAATTCACCCCGCTCGCCGGCGACCGCAAGTTCGGCGAGGACGAGGCGCTGGTCGCGGGCTTCGGCCGCTTCCGCGGCGAAGCCATCTGCGTGATGGGCCAGGAAAAAGGCGATTCCACCGAGAGCCGCATCAAGCACAATTTCGGCATGGCGCGGCCCGAGGGCTATCGCAAATGCGTGCGGCTGATGGAGATGGCCGAGCGGTTCGGCCTGCCGGTGCTATCGCTCGCCGATTCCGCCGGCGCCTATCCCGGCATCGGCGCCGAGGAGCGCGGCCAGGCCGAGGCGATCGCGCGCTCGACCGATGCCTGCATGGCGCTGACCGTGCCGAACGTTGCCATCATCACCGGTGAGGGCATGTCGGGCGGCGCGATTGCGATCACCACCGCCAACAAGGTGCTGATGCTGGAGCACGCGATCTACAGCGTGATCTCGCCGGAAGCCGCCTCCTCCATCCTCTGGCGCGACGGCAGCAAGGCGCAGGAAGCCGCCAACAACATGAAGATCACCGCCCAGGACATGCTCCGCTTCGGGGTGATCGACAGCATCCTGAAAGAGCCGGTCGGCGGCGCCCACCGCGACCCCGCCGCCATGATCGCCACCACGGGCGATGCCATCGCCAAGGCCTTCGACGAGCTGCGGGGCCTGGACGGCGACGCCATCCGCAAGCAGCGCCGGCAGAAATTCCTCGATATCGGCCGGAAACTGGGCTGATTCGGGCTAGTTTGGGGTCTTTTTTGGCTTCGTAGGGTGGGTTAGCCGAAGGCGTAACCCACCTTTGTTTGTCTCCACGGAGCCAGAAGAGGTGGGTTACGCTTCGCTAACCCACCCTACGAGACTGTCCCGGACTGCCCGGTAACCCCGCGTTAACCCTTTTTCTGCCCAAATCGGCGATCTCAGTAGCTGTTTGGCTGCCAAGCCCAAAAACGTCCCAAGTTACGGCCCAGTTTAAGTCTCTGTTGACCACGCCGGCTCGCCAACGGGCTCGTGATCCCCGGTCGGGTTGCGACCATCAGGCGCGGAGGTTAGAATTTTAATCAATGGCTTCAGGGCATAAGCGCTGGGGCTTGGTCTGAATAAGGTCCGGGTAACCGGTCAGGCCATGCTCCAAAGATCGGGGTTCGCGCTCCTTGCCCGGCACGTTGTGGGGTCCATCTTGAATTCTCGTTCGCTTGCTCGTGCGCTTTTGGCTTCGGTCGCGCTTGCCGCCAGCATTGTGCTGGCCGGCTGCGACACCGACCAGGTCTCGCTCGCGACCAACGCCAAGGCCAACCAGCCGGTCTCGCCAAAGCTCGTCGCCGCGATGGGCGAGAAGGACATGGATCTGCAATCGCCGATCCTGATCCGCCTGTTCAAGTCGGAGGCCGAACTCGAGATCTGGAAGCAGACCCGCTCCGGCCAGTTCGCACTGCTCAAGACCTATCCGATCTGCCGCTGGTCGGGCGACCTCGGACCGAAGGTGCGCGAAGGCGATCGCCAGGCGCCGGAAGGATTCTACTCGATCAATCCGAGCCAGATGAATCCGCAGTCGGCCTATTACCTCTCGTTCAACACCGGCTTTCCCAACGCGTTCGACAAGGCGCTCGGCCGTACCGGCTCGCAGCTGATGGTGCATGGCGATTGTTCGTCGCGCGGCTGCTACGCGATGACGGACGAGCAGATCGCCGAGATCTATTCGCTCGGGCGCGAGTCCTTCTTCGGCGGCCAGAAGGCGTTCCAGTTCCAGGCGTATCCGTTCAAGATGACGCCGGTGAACATGGCCAAGCACCGCAACAATCCGAACATGGCCTTCTGGAAGATGATCAAGGAAGGCTACGATCATTTCGAGGTGACGCGGCAGGAGCCGAAGGTCGATTTCTGCGAGAAGAAGTACGTGTTCGACGCCGCGAAGGCGCCCGACGCCAAGCGCGATCCCGTGTTCGACGCCTCCGCGAAGTGCCCGGCCTATGTGATCCCCGAGGACGTCGCCAGCGCCGTGCGCGAGAAAGAGCAGCGCGACGAGGCCGAGTACAACAAGCTCGTCGCCAAGGGCACGCCGGTGGCGCGCA
Organism: Bradyrhizobium sp. AZCC 2230; assembly: GCF_036924495.1. Taxonomy (NCBI): domain Bacteria; kingdom Pseudomonadati; phylum Pseudomonadota; class Alphaproteobacteria; order Hyphomicrobiales; family Nitrobacteraceae; genus Bradyrhizobium; species Bradyrhizobium sp. AZCC 2230. The sequence continues at coordinate 5,901,787 of NZ_JAZHRS010000001.1, forward strand.
TGAACACCGGCATCGACGGCGGCATGAACAAAATTTTTGCGGCGAAGATTCCGGAAGGCTCGACCGGCCTGTCGGAAGGCGCCGAAGGCAATACGCTGCAGATGCTGGCGATGTCGAAGGCGCCGGGCACGATCCCCGGCACCGTCAACCCGCCGAAGCCGAATCTCGACGCAGTCGCAGCCACGCCGCAGGAAGAGCCCGTCGTCGCGGCCGCCGCACCCGCGACCGATACCCGCGTCGCCTCGGCCGAGAAATCCGGCGGCTTCTTCTCCAATCTCGGCCGCAAGATGGGGCTGAGCACCGCCGACACGACGGCAACCGCATCCGCGCCGCAAGCCACCGCGTCGGTAGCCCCGGCCCCCGCAGCACCGAGCACGGCCTCCAAGCTGAAGGCCGCAGTGACGAGGTTCGTGCCCGGCCACGACAAGTCCAAGGACGCCCCGGCGGTTGCTGCAAAACCCGTCGAGCCGGCGAAGCCCGCCGAGACCAAAGTTGCCGCAACGCGCCCCGCGCTGAAACCATCAGTCTCGGATGGCGCGAGTGATGCCGCGCAAATGATGGGCGCTGCGCCGGTGGTATCGTCGAACTCGTTCGACAGCCGGTTTGGGGCGGTGAAGTAAGCGGGCGTTAGTCTCCAACGAAAAGTTGCCTCACCGCATTTCAAGCACCTAGATTGCGTCTCGTGCCCTCCCTGTTACTCTCTATCTCCAAGGGGCTAAGACTTGGATCGGGAGCGCGCTGACGGCATCGCTGGAACACCTTGGACGGAGAGTGAGATCTCCGCCGTGGTTGAAAGCTATTTTCGTATGTTGGCCCTTGAGAGGGCGCGCGCGGCTTACAGCAAGGCGCAAAATAGACGGCAGCTCTTAACCACTGTCCATCGCTCCGAAGCGTCAATCGAGCGTAAGCTTCAAAACATCTCCGCGGTTCTCGATAGGCTCGGAGCGCAGTGGATCAATGGCTACAAGCCCTTGGCGCATTATCAGGATGCCTTGGTGGCTGCAGTCGAGCGCAACGTCGGCCAGACGCCGGATTTCCTTTACGCTGCGAATGCCGACACTCAACCGCTGGCGCTTAACGATGATGCGGCTTTCGTTGCCCCGCCACCCGTCGAAGACCTCGACAAAACGTTGACGCCTGCTGTCCGCCGTTTGATGGGAAAGTTCGACCCAGCTGAGCGCGACGCCAGGAATCGTCAATTGGGCAAGGCCGGCGAGGGATTCGTCGTGACGTTCGAGCGAGACCGTTTACGACGCGCGGGGCGCGAGGACCTTGCCAGCGGTGTTCGCTGGGTCTCCGATCTGGACGGAGACGGCTACGGCTATGACATCCGCTCATTTGAAACTGACGGCCAAGAGCGACTGCTGGAGGTCAAGACGACATGTGGGCATGAGCGGACGGCGTTTTGGCTCACAAGGCGCGAAGTCGATGTCGCTGCGGAACGAAGCGACAAGTATCGAATCCGGCGAGTCTTTCACTTTCACAATCGCGCGCAGATGTTTGAGATAGCTCCGCCACTCGACGGTTCACTTCTCATGACACCAACGACGTATGTTGCAGAGCCGAGATAGCGCCCATTCTGAATCCTGCGTCACGGTAGACATGTGACCGACCCGCCCCCAATCGCAGGTACGAATATTGAAAACCGTCACCCTGAGGTGGCCGCTTCTTCAGCGGCCCTCGAAGGGCGACGGCCCGGCTGCCAGCTCGGCCGTGCATCCTTCGAGGCTCCCGGCGCGATGCCTGGGCATCGCGCCACTCGCACCTCAGGATGACGGGACTGCCAGAATGGGCGCTGCGAGAGATGGAAGAGCGATAGACGCCAAACCCTACGGCGCCAGGTACCGCATCAGCTCCGGATTTCCCCTCACCTCGCCCGCCGCGCCCTGCAGCGCGACTCTGCCGCGATCCAGCACGTAGGCATAATCCGCGACGCGGAGTGCGAGGTCGAGGTGCTGCTCGACGATGATGACGGCGATATTCTTTGCGAGCTCGATCAGGCGCTCGGTGATCTCCTCGATCACACCGATCCAGACGCCTTCGGTCGGCTCGTCCAGCAGCAGCAATTTCGGATCGCCCAGCATGGCGCGGCCGATGGCGAGCATCTTGCGCTCGCCGCCGGAGAGCGTGCCGGCGGGCTGGTCGAGGCGCTGGCCGAGTTTCGGGAAGATGGTCAGCACGTGGTCGACGGCGTCGGCCTTCCTGCTCGCCAGCGAGCCGACCGCGAGATTGTCGCGCACCGACAGGCGCGCGAACACCGAATGCTCCTGCGGCACGTAGCCGATGCCGGCGCGGACGCGCTCCTGGGTCGCGCAGCGGCTGATGTCGCGGCCGTCGAAGCCGACCTCGCCCTTCCACGCCGGCAATTCGCCGACGATGGTCTTCATCAGCGTGGTCTTGCCCGCGCCATTGCGCCCGAGCACGGCGACGCCGCCGCGCCAGGGAATGCCGAGGTTGACGTCGAACAGGACCTGGCTGCGGCCATAGCCGGCGTCGAGATGCTTGATGTCCAAAAATTCAGGCACGGCGCAGATAAATCTCCTGGACGGATTTGTTGGCCTGGATCTCGGACACGGTGCCGGATGCCAGCACCTTGCCCTGGTCGAGCACGGTCAACCGATCGCAGATGTCGCGGATGAAATCGAGGTCGTGCTCGACGATGACGAGCGAGCAATGCTGCTTGATCGGCTGGAGCAATTCGCCGGTCACGCGGCGCTCCTCCAGGCTCATGCCGCCGGTCGGCTCGTCCAGCAAAAGAAGTTTGGGTTTGCCCGCGAGCGCCATTGCGATCTCGAGCCATTGCTGCTGGCCGTGCGACAGCGCCGCCGCCGCATCGAAGGCGCGATCGGCAAGGCGAAACTGCGTCAGCATGGTCATGACCTGATCATGCAGCGCACTCCTGGTGCGCGAGAACACGAGGTCGAGCAGCGAGGACTGCGCCTGCAGCGCGAGCAGGATGTTGTCATAGAGCGTCAGCGTCGGCAGCACGGACGTGATCTGGAATTTCAGGCTCATGCCGGCGCGCGCTCGCTCGGTCGGCGTGAAGGCGGTGATGTCGGTGTTGATGAAGCTCACCTTGCCCTGCGTCGGCACTTCGGCACCCGCAATGCACTTCATCAGCGTGCTTTTGCCGGAACCGTTGGGGCCGATCAGGCCGTGAAACTCGTTCTCGCCGACGGTGAGTGCTGCGCCGTCGAGCGCGGTGAGCTTGCCGAAGATTTTCGAGATGCCAGCGGCTTCAAGGAGCATTGCGCTTCTCCTTGACGCCTTCCTTGGCCTTGGCCCCGAAGCTGCCGACACGCTCACGCTCGCCCAAGACAAAACTGATCAAGCCGAGCGGCCGGAACAGGATCACGAGCAGCAGCAACACTCCCAGAATGATCGGCCAGATGTCGCGATAATTGTCCGACAGCCAGAAGCTGACGCCCTCGACGATGACGGTGCCGATGACGGCGCCGATCAGCGTGCCGGAGCCGCCGAACAGCACGTAGAGCACCACCTGCGTCGAGACGACGACGCCGACCATGTTGGGCCAGACAAAACCCTCGTGGAAGGCATAGAGACTGCCGGCGAGCCCTGCGATGGCGCCGCCGATCGCAAAGATGATCGCCTTCAGGTGTTGCGCCTTGTAGCCAAAGAAGGCGATGCGCTGCTCGTTCTCGCGTAGGCCCGCCAGCGCGAGGCCGAATTGCGAGCGGACCAGGAAGCGGCAGAGCAGGTAGACGACGATGAGGATACCGAGCACGAGATAATAGAACGCCGGGCCTTCCGAGAATTCGTAGCCACCGAGCGTCATCGATGAAATCGAGGGGATGCCGTTCTGGCCGCCGAGATAATACCAGCCGCGCGCGAGGCGATCGGCGGCGTAGGAGCCGGTCAAGGTGCCCAGCGAGACGAAGATCACGCTGGAGGGATGCCGGCCCAGCAGCAGGAAGCCGCCAAGCAAAAGCGAAACGGTGAGACCGATCAGCGTGCCCGCCGGCAGCACCAGGAAGATATTGGTGATGTCCAGATCGCGCGCGAGCAGCGCCACGCCGTAGCCGGCCGAGCCGAAGAACAGGGCCTGGCCGAAGCTCATGATGCCGGCATAGCCCCAGACCAGATCAAATGACAGCGCGAACAACGCGAGAATGATGACGCGCGTTGCGAACACCGTGAGGTAATCCTGCAGCACCAGCGGCGCGACGAGCGCGGCGACGAGCACCACGCCCTCCACGATCGGCAGGATTTTTGGTGTCGAAGAAGTTTGCTTCGCCGGACCGTGCTCAATCACCGGAGCGGCCGCCCCCTCGTCGACTTCGGCGTGAACCGCCTGCTTAGCTGCACCCATGGACTTTAGCATTTCGAGTTAATCATAGTAAGTCAGCCCGGTAGTTGGCCGCGGGTTCACCTCTCCCCGTCGGGAGAGGTGAAGAACAGTCCGGCTCAGCATTCCTTGGGATCGACGAGACCGTCGCTGCGTCCGACGATCTCGTAGTTCCCGGCCTTGGCGACGGCGGTGTACATCTTCATCTTGCAGTGGCGCTTGCCCGGCACCATCTCGGCCGGCCCGCCCGGACCTTCCGCGATCTTGGCATGGTCGAGCGCGGCGGCAACCGAGTCGCGGTCGATCTTGCCGGCTTCCTTGACGGCGGCCTCCCACAGCTTGAGGCCACGATAGGTACCGGTCGCGGCACTGCCGGCGGCGAACAGGAAGTTGCCCGGAAAATCCTTCTCGTAGGCCGCCTGGATTTTGGCGTCGAACGGGTTCTCCTTGGTCAGCACCTTGAAATAGTCGAGGCAGCTCGCGAGGCCCTCGATCTCGGCGGCCTGATTGATGTTGAGCGTGTTCTCATCATAGTAGACGCAGGCCAGACGGCCGCCGTTCTTGAGGAAGCCCGCTTCATAGAGCTGCTTGAAGAACGGGCCGACGCCCGGTGGGATGACGGTGTTGAAGACGACGTCGATTTTGTTGGAGATGATGCGGTTGACGGTCGCGGAGAAGTCGACCTGGTCGAGCGGGTAATACTCCTCGAACACGACCTCGCCGCCGTTGGCTTCGATCACCTTGCGGGCATAGACGTTGAGCGTGTGCGGCCAGACATAATTGGCGCTCGGCAGCGCAAACTTCTTGCCGCCGTTCTTGATCAGCCAGGGGATGAACTCGTCACACTGCTGCGCCGGCGTCGGGCCGGTGCAGAACAGGTAGGGCGTGCACTCCTTGCCTTCGTAGAGCTGCGGATAGATATAGAGCGTCTTGCCGCGCGCCACGATCGGGTCCTTGATCGCGTTGCGCATCGACGAGGTGATGCCGCCCAGCACCATGTCGACCTTGTCGCGCTGGATCAGCTTGCGGACGTTGCCGACGGCTACCGATTCGTTCGACGCGGTATCCTCGATGTAGAGCTCGAGCGGACGGCCGAGCAGGCCACCGCCCGCGTTGATCTCCTTGATCACCATCTTGGCGACGTTGGCGTCGGCGTTGCCTGCGTAGGCGATCGGACCGGTGAGATCGGTCGCGATGCCGACCTTGATCGGGGCCTCGGCCGCATTGGCCCAGGGCGCCGGGATCACCCAGCTGCCGACACCGGTCGCGACCGCGCCGGACGCGAAGGCGAAATTGGACATGAAGCGGCGGCGTGAGAGCTGACGATCGAACATATGACTAAACCCCTTTTCCAGCGATGAGGCCCTGCGGCCGGAATTTGATGAAGGCAATGGCGAGAACGAAGACGAGGACATCGGCGACGACAGGCGCCATGACCCAGGGCAGCGCGGCACTGAGCGTGCCGATCACGCCGGCGCCGGCGACCGGCCCGATGAAGGACCCGACACCGCCGACCATGACGGCGACAAAGCCCTGGATCAGGAAGCGGATGCCGAGATCGGCGTAGAGGCTGAACACCGGCACGATCAGCGCACCGGCAAGGCCGGCGAGCGCCGATCCAAAGGCAAACGTGGCGCCGTACATCAAAGGCGTCGAAATGCCGGACGCGCGCGCCAGCGACGGGTTCTCCAGCGTGGCGCGCATGCGCAGACCAAAATTCGTGCGCGACAGCAGAAGATAGCAGCCAACCATGACCAGTAGCGTGATGACGATGATGGTGAAGCGCCACGCCGAGATGTGCATGGTGCCGATGTCGATCGAGCCGCCGATCGGCTCGGGCACGGTGAGATAGAAACCGCCGATCAGGCCGCGCACGGATTCACGGATGATCAGGCCGAGCGCGTAGGTGCCGAGCATGGCGACGATCGGCGCGGCGTAGAAGCGGCGGATGATCAGCGCCTCCAGCACGAAGCCGAGCGCACCGACCAGGAAAGGTGCTGCAACCATGCCGGTCCAGATCGGCAGGCCCTTGGCGTAGGCGAGATAGGTGATGTAGGCCCCGAGCAGGACGAACTCGCCCTGCGCGAAATTGAAGATGCCCATCATGCTGGCGATGATCCCGAGCCCCAGCACGATCAGGACGATGATCGCGCCAAAGCTCAGGATCTCGAACGCCGCGACGAACGCGTTAGCCATGCGCCAGAGCCTTTCCCGTTCCGATGAAATCGGAACGGGGCTCTAGATTCTTGTTTTGACGCGTTTTGTTGACGCGAACTGGTATCCACTTCGCTCGAAAACGCTCTGGTGTTCCGTCCGTCTGCATCAATGCCTTGCTCACATCTTCTTCCAGTCACCGATCTGCTCGAAAGCGTGCGCGGCGCGGTAGATGGTGGATTCCTCGAACATGCGGCCGACCAGCATCAGGCCGACGGGCAGGCCGTCGACCATGCCGCAGGGCAGCGACATCGCGGGATGATGGGTGATGTCGAACGGCGCGGTGTTGGAGATCATCTCCAGCGCACGAGCGACGTAATCCTCCCGGCTGGCGGTCGGCTCCGGCAGCTTGGTCGCCTTCATCGGCGTCGTCGGCAGCAAGAGGAGATCGTAGTCCTTGAAGGCTTTGTCATAGGCCGCGGTCAGGCGTCGCGAGATATTGAGCGCCTTGCCGTAGTAGCGGGGGCCAAAGGTGTTGTTGATGTAGGTGCCGAGCATCAAAAACAGCTTTGTGGTCTCGGACAGCGAGTCCGCCTGACGACGCCAGCCGCGATGGAAATCCATCAGCGACGTCGAATAGAGGTCGGACCGGCTCAAGCCGTAGCCGTCGCCATACATCATGGTCTGGGTCATGCCCTCGGTGCCGATCGGCGTCCAGATCGCGGGGCCGACGAGATGCATCGGGATCGAGACGGTCTCGACGGTGGCACCGAGATCCTTGAAGCGCTTGGCGGCTTCGCGCACGCTTTCGTTGACGGCGGCCTCGGCAGTCGCCTGCTCAAAGCCTTCCTTCAAAATGCCGATCTTCATGCCCTTGACGCCCTGGCCGAGCGCCTTGGTGTATTCCTCGACCTTCGGTGCCTTGATGCGGGGATCGTAGCCGTCATCGCCAGCGAGCACTTCGAGCAGCAGCGCGTTGTCGGCGACGGTCGCCGTCATCGGACCGGTGTGATCGACGAAGATCTCGATCGGCATGATGCCGGTATAGGGCACGAGGCCCCAGGTCGGCTTCATGCCGTAGGTGCCGCAGAACGAGGACGGCATGCGGATCGAGCCGCCCTGGTCGCCGCCGATCGCCATGTCGACTTCGCCAAGGGCAACGACGACACCGCTGCCGGAGGACGAGCCGCCGGCCGAATAACCCATCTTGTAGGGATTATGGACGGCGCCGACCGCGTTGGTGTGGCTGCCGCCGGACATGCAGAAGGATTCGCAGTGCACTTTTCCTGCGATCTCGGCGCCGGCATCGAGCATGCGCGTGACGATGGTGGCGTCGAAATCGGGGACATAGCCTTCGAGCGTGGTCGAGCCGTTCATCATGGGCACGCCTGCCAGCATGATGTTGTCTTTCAGCGCGACGGTCTTGCCCTTGAGCTTGCCGTGAGCTGCGCCCTTCACGGTCGATTTGCGATACCAGGCGTTGCGCGGATTCTCTTCCGCCGACGGCTGATAGCCCGGCGTGCGCGGATATTTCACCGCCGGCACCTCGTCAGGCATGGCGCCGACGAGGTTGTAGGCATCGATCGAGCCCTGCATCAGGCCGCGGAACGAGGCGACGTCGTCGTCGGTCAGCGCGAGGCCGCACTGCTCGGCGACGCTGCGAAGTTGGGCTGGCGTGGGAAGGACAACTGGCACGGCGCTCTCCTGAAGTTTCTTGAAACGAACGTTGGCGCGCGGCCGCCCGGGCACGCACGCACCCCCGGCCTCGCCGAAACATTCAAAACGGAAACATTTTCCTTTTCAAGTATTATTTTGCGTTGGCGCTTGTCCGGGATTGCCGCTGGTGTCTCAGACCGGCTTGATCAGCTTGAAGTCGAGGCCATCGGCCTCGGCGAGATACATCTGCATCCGGGCGTGACCGTTGCGAACGACCACCCGACCGCGCGCGCCGCCGTAATCGATGTTGCGCCCCGCCGCGAGCATCGGTCCCATCGCCAACGAACCGGCCTTGTTGGCGACAGCTTCAAGGAAACGGAGGCCCTCATAGCTGGACTGGCCAAGCGAGCCGATCGGCGCGGCGTTCGGTCCGAACATCTGGCGATAGCGGCTTTGGAAATCGTCATTGGCGCGCGAACCGACACTGGGGAAATAGCCGGAGGCACAGAACATGTTCTCGCTGTTGTCGGCGCCGATGCCGAGCAGCACGGTCTCGTCCATCGCACCGGCCAGCCGCAACGTGGTCGCGGCAAGACCGCACTCGCCGAAGGCCCGATTGAAGGTGATGCTGTCGGTACCGATCAGCGAGATCAGGACGACGTCCGGTTTTGCGGCGCGGATACGCTCCAGATGCGGCTCGTGGTTGTCCTCGCCGAGAGGAACGAACTCCTCGCCGACGACGCTTCCGCCGGTTTCCTTGATGTAGCGCTTCACCGCGCGATGCGACTGCCACGGCCAGACATAATCACTGCCGATCAGGTACCAGCGCGCCGCTTTCTTGACGTCGGCGAGCCAGTGGATCGAAGGGCGGCTCTGCCAGCGCGGCGTTTCGCCGATCGCCATGACGCCCGGCGTCAGTTCGCCACCTTCATAGACGGGTGTGTAGATATAGGGGATCCGGTTCGCGGTGGTGATCTTGCGGAGCGCGACGCGAACCGCGCTGGTGTGCATGCCGATGATGAGGTCGATCTCGTCGTCGACGACCGCCTGCTTGGCGCGGCTCAGGACACCGTCGAGCGGGCCGCCGGCATCATAGATCGACAGCTCGATCTCGCGCCCCAAAATGCCGCCACGCCTGTTGATCTCGGCGACCGCGAGCTGCGCGGTGTTGGTGGCGCACGGCCCCCAGATACCGGGCGAGCCGCTGCAGCAGATGAAGCAACCGACGCGCAGCCTGTTCGTGCCACGGCGCCGAAGAAAGGCATGATCGCTGGGCGACAACGCACCATCAGCCGCCGATGACGACAGATTCCTGAACAGCAAGGACGGCGGCAACGCCGGACCGCTGTGAGCCGGGAAGTTTACCGTCGCGCGCACGCCAACTCCTGTCCGGTACCAGACCTGAAAGCACATTGAGCAGGCGGCCGCGGCTTCCGCCCTTTTGTTGTGCAATCATCCTATTTTGAAAATATTGAATATTCAAGAATTGAAGTGCATATAGAAGCAGCATTGATTGCAAGACATTCACTCATTTGGGTCAAGACGAAGTCTTAGCCGTGGCAAAATCGAACGCTCCAATCACCGAACACCTCGCTTATCTGCTCGCGCAAGCCAACCGGGAGATCAACCGGCAGCTCGAACTGCGGTTGAGCAAGGAGGGGGTTCCCGTCGAACAGTGGCGCATCCTGAAAGTGCTGTCGGACGGCGACGGCCATTCGATGGGCGAGCTTGCAGACGCGGTGCTCCTCAATCATCCGACGCTGACCAAGATGATCGACCGCATGGTGTCCGACACGCTGGTCTATCGCGTGCAGGACCCGAACGACCGCCGCAAGGTGCTGATGTTCATCTCCGACCGCGGCAAGGTGCTGTGCAGGAAGCTCAACTCGCTCGCAGTCGACCAGGAGGAGCATATCCTGGAAAGCTACGGCGACAAGTCGACGAGCGAGCTGAAGCGGCTGCTGGAGAGCTTGATCGATAGCTCGAATTGAGTTGGCGGCTCCACGCTTTCTCACTGGCACGACGACTGCGCGCCACGCACGCAACTGTCATCGCCTGATTTAATCGGGCGATCCAGTATTCCAGAGACGGTCGTGATTGAACGGAGAAGCCGCGGCGTACTGGGTCACCCGGTCAAGCCGGGCGACGACAGCGGAAGCTGAGGCGCCAACTTCGCGTCTCAGCCGCATCACAGAGAGCTAGCCGCTAGCCGTACCGCCCGTGGCAGTGCTTGTACTTCTTGCCTGAGCCGCACGGGCAATCCTCGTTGCGGCCGATCTTGCCCCAGCTGGCCGGGCTCTTGGGATCGCGCAACGCGGCGTCGGTGGCCTGCGGGGCCAGCGAAACGTTGGCGACGGCCATTTCGTCTTCGCCGGTGTCCGGGTTGAGCTTGTGCGCTTCCATCGCCGGCAGCATGGGCGCTTCCTGCTCCGGCGGGACGATCTCGACCCGCATCAGCTGCGCGGTGACGGCCTCGCGCAGATGCGCGCTCATCTCCTGGAAGAGGTTGAACGCCTCGGTCTTGTACTCCTGCAGCGGATCGCGCTGGCCGTAGCCGCGCAGGCCGATGACCTGGCGCAGATGGTCGAGCATGATCAGATGCTCGCGCCAGAGATGGTCGAGCGTCTGGAGCAAAATGGTCTTCTCGACGTAACGCATCACGTCGGGACCCCATTGCCCGACCTTGGCCGCCATATGCTCGTCGGCACGGGTCTCGATGCGCTTGAGCAGCTCCTCGTCGGCGATGCCCTCTTCCTTGGCCCAGTCCTCGACCGGCAGGTCGAGATCGAGCACGCGCTTGAGCTCTTCCTTCAGGCCGGCGACGTCCCACTGCTCGGCATAGGCATGCTCGGGCACGTGCTTGGCGACGAGGTCGTCGATGAAGGCGTGGCGCATATCGGTGACGGTCTCGGCGACGCTGTCGTCCTTCATGAGGTCGACGCGCTGGTCGAAGATCACCTTGCGCTGGTCGTTCTGGACGTTGTCGAACTTGAGCAGGTTCTTGCGGATGTCGAAGTTGCGCGCTTCGACCTTCTGCTGCGCCTTCTCCAGGGCCTTGTTGATCCAGGGATGGATGATCGCCTCGCCCTCTTGCAGGCCGAGACGCTGGAGCATGCTGTCGAGGCGATCCGAGCCGAAGATGCGCATCAGATCGTCTTCCAGCGACAGGAAGAATTTTGAGCGGCCGGGGTCGCCCTGACGGCCGGAACGGCCGCGCAGCTGGTTGTCGATGCGGCGGGATTCGTGCCGCTCGGAACCGATGATGTAGAGGCCGCCCGGCTTCTTCACGGTCTTGGCCGGTTTCGAGCCCTTCGCCGGCTCGATCTCGACCGTCTCCTCGGCCTTCAGCACGATGTCGCGGAAGCGCTCGACGTCAGCCTTGATCTGCTCGATCTTCTTGGCCTTCTCGGCCTCATCCTCGATGCCCGCAGTCTCCTTCGGAATGCGCATCTCGAGCGAGCCGCCGAGCTTGATGTCGGTACCGCGGCCAGCCATGTTGGTCGCGATCGTGATCGCGCCGGGCACGCCGGCTTCGGCGACGATATAGGCTTCCTGCTCGTGGAAGCGCGCGTTCAAGACCGCGAACAGCTTTGCCTGCTTGCCGGCGCGCGCCGCAGCATAGAGCTTGTCGAGCGCGTTCTCCTTGCCGAAGTCGATCTGCTTGTAGCCGTTTGATTTGAGGAATTCGGCAAGCACTTCCGACTTCTCGATCGACGCGGTGCCGACCAGCACCGGCTGCAGCCGCGAATTGGCACGCTCGATCTCGGCGAGGATGGCGCCGTATTTTTCCTTCTGGGTGCGATAGACCTCGTCGTCCTCGTCCAGGCGGCCTACCGGCACGTTGGTCGGGATCTCCACGACTTCGAGCTTGTAGATGTCAAAGAGCTCGTCGGCTTCGGTCAACGCCGTGCCGGTCATGCCGGCGAGCTTTTCATACATCCGGAAATAGTTCTGGAACGTGATCGAAGCCAGCGTCTGGTTCTCGGGCTGAACCTGGACGTGCTCCTTCGCTTCCAGCGCCTGGTGCAGGCCTTCCGAATAGCGGCGGCCCTGCATCATGCGTCCGGTGAACTCGTCGATGATCACGACCTCGTCGTCGCGGACGATGTAGTCCTTGTCGCGTGTGAATAGCGTATGCGCACGCAGCGCCTGGTTGATGTGGTGCACGACGGAGACGTTCTCGACGTCGTAGAGCGATTCGCCCTTGAGCTGGCCGGCATCGCGCAGCAGCGTCTCGATCTTCTCCATGCCGGCTTCGGTCAGCGTCACCGTGCGCTGCTTCTCGTCGACGTCGTAATCGGTCTTGTCGAGCTTGGGCAGGAAGCCGTCGATGGTGTTGTAGAAATCCGAACGGTCGTCGAGCGGGCCGGAAATGATCAGCGGCGTGCGCGCTTCGTCGATCAGGATGGAGTCGACTTCGTCGACGATCGCGTAGAAGTGCGGCCGCTGGACCATGTCCTCGAGCCGGTATTTCATGTTGTCGCGCAGATAGTCGAAGCCGTATTCGTTGTTGGTGCCGTAGGTGATGTCGCAGGCATAGGCGGCCTTGCGCTCGGCATCGTCGAGGCCGTGGACGATCACGCCCGTGGTCATGCCGAGGAAGCCGTAGATCTGGCCCATCCAGCTGGAGTCGCGGCGGGCGAGGTAGTCATTGACGGTGACGACGTGGATGCCCTTGCCGGCGAGCGCGTTGAGATAGACCGCGAGCGTTGCGACCAGCGTCTTGCCTTCGCCGGTTTTCATCTCGGCGATGTCGCCCTCATGCAGCACCATGCCGCCGATCAGCTGGACGTCGAAATGACGCTGGCCGAGCGTGCGCTTGGCGGCCTCGCGCACCGTGGCGAAGGCGGGCACCAGGAGGTCGTCCAGCGTCTTGCCCTCGGCGAGCTGCTTCCTGAACTCGGCGGTGCGGGCCTTGAGCTCTTCATCGGAGAGCTTGATGAGTTCGGGCTCCAGCGCGTTGATCGCGCTGACGCGGGACTGATATCCCTTCACCCGCCGGTCGTTGGCGGAGCCGAAAAACTTGCGGGCGAGCGCGCCGATCATGCCTAGTTCCTGTGTTCGCGATTTAACCGCGTTGCAGCCAAGAAGTTGTCACCCGCTTGCCTATCAACTCACCGTGACGCCTGTTGGCGTCAGAGCCCGGACTGCGGGGGTCATCCGCCATATGGGTGGGAATTGGACTAGTCTGGGTTCAACGGCCAAAAACGCAGCAAAATAAACGCCATCGCCATGGTCGCGACCGGGCAGAGATATGGCCCGGTCAGGGCCTTGTCAACGGCGGGCGCATTGCGGCTAATTCATCATTTTGACAGACTTTTCGCGTTGCCAAGCCCCCCTGAATTGGGCGAGTGTCCGCCCCGCTTAAGCAGCCCCTGCTTCAACATAAGGATTTTGCATGACCACCTCGTTCCCGGTAACCACCGGCCAGCGTTTCCGCCACGCGTCCGCCCTGGCTGGCTGCTTTGGCTTGGCAGCCTGCTTGGCGCTGACCCTGGCGTTCGCCGGCCCGCTCCGGGCGGCCGACGATCCGGTCCTGGCGAAGGTCAACGGCGTTGAGATCAAGAAAAGCGACGTCGCCATGGCCGAGGAGGAACTCGGACCGAGCCTGGCCCAGATGGACCCGGCGACCAAGGAGGACAACGTCCTGTCGTTCCTGATCGACATGAAGATCGTGGCCAAGGCCGCCGAGGACAAGAAGGTCGCCGACGGCGAGGAATTCAAGAAGCGGATGGCGTTCGCCCGCAATCGCCTGCTGATGGACAGCCTGCTGGCCCAGGAAGGCAAGGCCGCCACCACCGACGACGCCATGAAGAAGGTCTATGAGGAGGCCTCCAAGCAGATCACCGGCGAGCAGGAAGTGCGCGCCCGCCACATCCTGGTCGAGACCGAGGACGAGGCCAAGGCGGTGAAGGCCGAGCTCGACAAGGGCGCGGATTTCGCCGAGCTGGCCAAGAAGAAATCCAAGGATCCGGGCTCCGCCGACGGCGGCGACCTCGGCTTCTTCACCAAGGAACAGATGGTGCCCGAATTTTCGACTGTTGCGTTCGCGCTCGAGCCGGGCAAGATCTCCGACCCCGTGAAGTCGCAGTTCGGCTGGCACATCATCAAGGTCGAGGAAAAGCGCAACCGCAAGGCGCCGGAGTTCGACCAGGTCAGGCCCCAGATCGAGCAGTACGTCACCCGCAAGGCCCAGGCCGACTACGTCGCCAAGCTCCGCGCCGAAGCCAAGGTCGAGCGGACGGATCAGCCGGCTGCCGACGCCAAGCCGGCCGATGCGGCCAAGCCCTCCGACAGCAAGATGGCGCCCCCCGCCAAGAAGTAAAAATTTGCTGTCACTTCGGTGACGCCAAGGGTATCTAAGCATCGCAATGGCCGGGCATCATCGCCCGGCCATCTGCATATCCAGACCTCACCAAGGCGCCCCGCGATGTCCTCAACCGTCTCCCCGCTCGCCCCGAAGAACGTTCCCGACATGCCCGTGATCGCGGGCGTCCGTCTCGCGACGGCGGAGGCCGGCATCCGCTACAAGAACCGCACCGACGTGCTGCTGGCGATCATGGACAAGGGCACGGCGGTCGCCGGCGTCTTCACCAAGTCGAAGTGCCCGTCGGCCCCCGTCGAATGGTGCCGCGCAAAACTGAAGGGCGGCAAGGCGCGCGCGCTGGTCGTCAATTCCGGCAATGCCAACGCCTTCACCGGCAAGACCGGCCGCGGCTCGACGGCGCTCACCGCAAAGATCGCGGCCAAGGCCGTCGGCTGCAGCGAGAGCGAAATCTTCCTGGCCTCGACCGGCGTGATCGGCGAGCCGCTGGACGCGACCAAGTTCGACGGCGTGCTGGGACGCCTCGCCGAGACCGCGGAAGCCGGCGATTACCTCGCCGCCGCCAAGGCGATCATGACCACCGACACATTCCCCAAGGTCGCGACCGCGACCGTGAAGCTCGGCAAGGCCAAGGTCACCATCAACGGCATGGCCAAGGGCGCCGGCATGATCGCCCCCGACATGGCGACGATGCTGTCCTTCATCTTCACCGACGCGCCGATCGCGCCCGCCGCGCTGCAGGCGCTGCTCAAGGCCGGCGTCGAAGACACCTTTAATGCGGTCACCATCGACGGTGACACCTCGACCTCGGATACGCTGCTGGCTTTCGCCACCGGCGCTGCCGCCGAGCACGGCGCACCGAAGATCAGCCGCGCCAGCGATCCGCGCCTGAAGGCCTTCACCAAGGCCTTCAACCAGATCCTCGCCAACCTCTCCGAGCAGGTCGCCCGCGACGGCGAAGGCGCGCGAAAACTGGTCGAGATCACCGTCGAGGGCGCCAAGACCAAGGCCTCCGCACGCAAGATCGCCATGTCGATTGCCAACTCGCCGCTGGTGAAGACCGCAATCGCCGGCGAGGACGCCAATTGGGGCCGCGTGGTGATGGCGGTCGGCAAGGCTGGCGAGCCGGCCGATCGCGACAAGCTCTCGATCGCCTTCAACGGCATCCGCGTCGCCAAGAGCGGCGCGCGCGATCCGTCCTATGACGAGGCGCAGGTGTCGGAGGCGATGAAGGCCCCGGAGATTGCGATCAAGGTGTCACTCGGCCTCGGCAAGGGCCGCGACCGCGTGCTGACCTGCGACCTCACCAAGGAATATGTCGCGATCAACGGCGATTATCGGTCCTAGGTCATGGCCGACCTGAAGCTGACACTGGTGGTGGCGTGCGCGCTGGTCGACGCCGACAAGCGCGTGCTGATCGCGCAGCGCCCCGAAGGCAAGACGCTCGCCGGCCTGTGGGAATTTCCCGGCGGCAAGCTGGAGCCGGGCGAGCGCCCGGAACAGAGCCTGATCCGCGAGCTCAACGAGGAACTCGGCATCACCGTCGCCGAGCCGTGCCTGGCGCCGCTGACCTTTGCGAGCCACGGCTACGAGACCTTTCATCTGTTGATGCCGCTCTATATCTGCCGGCGCTGGGAAGGGATCGTCGAGGCCCGCGAAGGCCAGAAGCTGGCCTGGGTCCGCGCCAACAAGCTGCGCGACTATCCGATGCCGCCGGCGGACATTCCGCTGATCCCGCATTTGATTGATCTGCTGATGTGAGGCCGGACCTCATCCTGGGGATTACTCCTTCCCCGCCTTCTTCACCGCCTCCGCCAGGCTCGCTTTCGCCGATCCCGGCTTCAGCGGCTGCTGCTGGCTTGCATGCGGCGCCCAGCCGGAGAGCCAGATGATGTCGAACGTCGCACGAATGCGGCCGTCGGCATCGGCAAAGCGCTCAGCATAAATTTCGGCCATGCGCAGCAATGTCGCGCGGCGACTCGGCATGCGCCGCCGTTCGATCAGCACATTGGCCGCGCCCATGCGGCGGAGATCCTGCATCAGCGCAAACGCGCTGGAATAACGCACCACGACGCGGTCGACATCGGTGACCGGCAGCGCAAAGCCCGCCCGCTGCAACAGTGCGCCGATGTCGCGCAGATCGGCGAACGGCGCCACCCGCGGCGACACGCCACCCTCGCATTCGGCCTCCGCCGCGGCGAACGCTTGCCGCAGCTCGGTCAGGCTGTCGCCACCGATCATCGCGGCAAGCAGCAGCCCGTCCGGCTTCAGCGCACGGCGAACCTGCGCGAGCACGCCCGGAAGATCGTTGACAAATTGCAACGCCAGCGCGGTGACGACAAGATCGAGGCTTTCCGGCGCGAAGGGCAATTTCTCCGAGCCCGCCGCATCGAGCGCGATCCGTTCGATGGACGGCAGCCGCGCGCGCAGCGTTGCGAGCCCCTCACCGGGCGTCCAGAGATCAGCCGGCGCGTGAAATTCACGCATAACCGCCGCCAACCTGTCGGACATGTCCTCGGCGACCCGATCGAGCAGGAAGCTCACGGCACCTTGCGCCTGAGCACGGCGCTGCCGCGCGCGCAGCAAGGCACGATCGAACAAGGCAGGCGGGGTTTGCGGGTTTGTGGCCATGGCGCTGGTTACGCCGATCATGCTGGTTCTGGCAATCCGTTGCGTGTGGCGCTAGCCTCCTCTCATGAAAGCCGACACCGGCCTCTCGCGTTCCAAGCTGACAACGCGCGCCAGGTTCGCGGCGCGCCGGAGCATCCGACGATGATCACCTGTTACCTGCGATACGAGGTCCCTCCGGACAAGCTCGCCGAATTCGAAGCTTACAGCAGGATGTGGCTGGAACTGGTGCCAAGATTCGGCGGCGTCCACCACGGCTACTTCCTGCCGTCGGAAGGGGCGAGCGACGTCGCGCTCGCGATGTTCAGCTTCCCGAGCTTCGCGGCCTACGAACAGTACCGGAAAGACAGCGCCGAAGATCCGGATGTTCAGAAAGCGATCGCCTTCGCAAAGCAAACGCGCTGCTTCCGCCGTTATGAGCGATCATTCTTCCGGCCAGTGCTCCCGAAAGAGCCATAGGCCGGGCACGGACAAGAGCTGCCCATTGGCTTGAGCGTGGCGCAAGACGGCGCTAGCCTTGCCCAATGGACGCCGAGGCATCACCACCACGCTCCATTTCCAGCCATCTGCGCGGCGCGCTCGGGGCCTGTCGCGACGTGTTGGCGCATCTACCAAGGTTTGCGCTCGACATTGCGCTGCCGACGCTGTGCGTGTCCTGCCGCGAGCCGGTGGATGGCGAGGGCGTGTGCGCGGCGTGCTGGGCAAGGCTGTCGTTCATTGAACGGCCCTACTGCCCGCGGCTCGGCATTCCCTTCGTCTATGATCCCGGCCCCGACATGCTGTCGATGGAGGCGATCGCGAGTCCGCCTGCCTATCAGCGGGCACGCGCGGCGGTGCGCTATGACGATGTCGCGCGCACGCTGGTCCATGCGCTGAAATACCAGGACCGCACGGATCTCGCGCCCGCCATGGGCCGCTGGATGGCGCGCGCGGGCGGCGAACTGCTTGCCGGCGCCGACATGCTGGTGCCGGTGCCCCTGCATTGGCGCCGGGCCTGGCGCCGCCGCTACAACCAGTCCGGCGCGCTGGCGCACATCATCGCGCGACAGAGCGGGGTCAGGGTGCGGGGCGAGGTGCTGCGTCGGGTGCGCGCCACCGAGCAGCAGATCGGCCTGTCGCGGGCCCAGCGCGCCACCAATGTGCAGGGCGCATTCCAGGTATCCCAAGACCGCCAGGCCGACGTCCAGGGCCGGCGCATCATCCTGGTCGATGATGTCCTGACATCAGGTGCGACGCTGGATGCCTGCGCACGTGCGCTTCTTCGCGCCAAGGCGGCCCGGGTCGACGTGCTGGTCTTTGCCCGGGTTGTCGAGAGCCGGTAAACTCCCATATAATTCAACAAATTCATGACATGAGAGCGCTGGACGCCATGACCGCTGCTGTCGAGATCTACACCAGGCCGGGATGCGGCTACTGTTCCGCTGCCAGGTCGCTTCTGACCCGCAAGAAGGCGACCTTCACGGAATTCGACGTTGCCCAGAACCCGTCCTGGCGCGACGAGATGTACGACCGCGCCGGCGAGGGCTCGACCTTCCCGCAGATCTGGATCGGCGGAACCCATATCGGCGGCTGCGACGACCTCTACGCGCTCGACCGCGAAGGCAAGCTCGACGGCATACTCGAGAGCGTCAAGGCGGTCTCATGAGCCAAGATCAAGCTCAGGATCGCACCTTCACCGCGGCCATGATTCAGATGCGCACCGGGCTGATGCCCGAGCCGAGCCTTGCGCAGGCAACCAAGCTGATCCGGGAAGCGGCTGCCAAGGGCGCCGACTACGTGCAGACACCCGAAGTCAGCAACATGATGCAGCTGAACCGCAAGGCGCTGTTCGAGCATCTGCAGAGCGAAGAGGACGATTCCTCGCTGAAGGCGTATCGCGCGCTCGCGGCCGAGCTGAAGATCCACATCCATGTCGGCTCGCTGGCGCTGCGCTTCTCGCCGGAGAAGGCGGTCAACCGCTCCTTCCTGATCGGGCCCGAGGGCAACGTGCTCGCGAGCTACGACAAGATCCACATGTTCGACATCGAGCTGCCCGACGGCGAGAGCTATCGCGAATCCGCCAATTACCAGCCGGGCGAGACCGCGGTGATCTCCGACCTGCCCTGGGGCCGCGTCGGGCTGACGATCTGTTACGATGTGCGCTTCCCCGCGCTCTACCGCGCACTCGCCGAGAGCGGCGCGTATTTCATCACCGTGCCCTCCGCCTTCACCCGCAAGACCGGCGAGGCGCACTGGCACATCCTGCTGCGCTCACGCGCGATCGAGACCGGCTGCTTCATCTTCGCAGCTGCCCAGGCAGGCACCCACGAGAACAAGCGCGAGACCTATGGCCACTCGCTGATCATCGATCCCTGGGGCGAGATTCTCGCCGAAGGCGATGTCGAGCCCGGCATCATCATGGCCAAGATCGACCCGGCCAAGGTCGAGACCGCACGCCGCGCGATCCCCTCGCTCCAGCACGGCCGCCGCTTCGGCGTCTCCGATCCCAAGGCCGGGCCGGATCATCTGCATCTGGTGCGGGGATCGGCATGATCCGCTACGCGCTCCATTGCGACCGCAAGCACGCGTTCGAGAGCTGGTTCCAGAGCTCGTCGGCCTACGATTCGCAGGTGAAGCGCAAGCTCGTGACCTGCCCGATCTGCGGCTCGGCCAAGGTCGACAAGGCGATCATGGCGCCGCGCATCGTCGGCAAGAAGGGGCGCGCGGCACCGCCGCCGGAGCCGACCGCGACGCCCGCGCCCGAGGCTGCGCAGCCCGGATCCACCTCGCTGATGATGGCGCAGGAGCGCGAGCTCCGTGCCAAGCTGAAAGAGCTGCGCGACCACATCGTCAAGAACGCCGACAATGTCGGCGAGCGCTTTGCCAACGAAGCCCGCGCGATGCATTACGGCGACAAGGAGCACCGCCCGATCTACGGCGAGGCCTCGCCCGACGAGGCAAAATCGCTGATCGACGAGGGCATCGAAGTGTCGCCGCTGCCGACGCTGCCGGAAGACAGGAACTGAGGCGCGAAGCGCGTCAGAAGCCAACCAGCAGCGCCACGCCGACCACGATCAGCACGATGCCAAAGATCTCGCGCGGCGCGATCGGCTGCTTGAAGGAGTAATACGCCACGGCTTGCGCGAACAGCACCTCGATCAGCGCGAGCGTGCGGACATTGGCGGCGGCCGTCAGCGCAAACGCCAGAAACCAGAATTGCGAGGCGAAGGCGCCCATGAAGCCCGCGAGCAGCGACGGTCGCCAGAGCCCCAGGATCGACTGCAGCACCTTTGGCGCACGCCAGAGCAGGTAGATCGTCAGGATCAGCGTCTGCACGAACAGGCCGAGCACCAGCGTGAACGAGGCCGCGGTCACGAACGACACGCCCGGCACGTTGATGATGGCGCCGCGGAAGCCGACGGCGGAGAGCGCGAAGGCCGCGGCCGCAACCAGGCCGGTGATCGTCGGCTTCAATTCCGCAAAACTCTTCTCGCCGCCTGGCCGCAGCGCGGTGATGACGACGCCGACGGTCGCGATCACGATCGCCAGCACCTTCAGCCATGTCAGATGATCGCCGAGAAAGACGAAGCCGAAGATCGCGGTCTGGATCGCCTCGGTCTTCAGATACGCCGTCGTCACCACGAAGGAGCGGTCGTTCATCGCGAGCAGCATCAGCCCGGTGGCGACGATCTGGCTGAGCGCGCCGAGCAGCAGCCACGGCCAGAACACGGTCGGCGGCATGCCGATGTGATCGCCGGTCGCGACCAGCACAACGCCCAAGAACAGCAGCGAGAACGGGAAGCCGAACAGAAAGCGAATATTGGTCGCGCCCCACGTCCCCAGCGGCTTCGTCAGCGATCGCTGCATCGCATTGCGCGCGACCTGGCCGAGCGCAGCAACGACGGTGAAGGGAATCCAGAGGCTGGTGATGGTGAACATGGGGTGGGAGTGCTAACGCAGGACAGAGATTGCAGCCAACCTGCAAGCTGAGACCAGCGCGGTCAACCACACGAATGTCATGGGAGCGATGCCCGCACCACAAACTCCGCTGTCGTCCCCTGCGAACGCAGGGACCCATAACCCCAGGGAGCAGTTTTGCGAGGGCCGCCAACCCGCGCATCTTACACCGTCCGCCCACCGATAGATTCCGCGGTATGGGTCCCTGCGTTCGCACTAGGGCATACACATATCTTTTCGAGCCGAAAAATCGACTCGTAATCGATGACTTGGTCGCTACTCAATGACGAAAATTCGCGAAGGCAGCTTCGCAAGAATTCGCCATTTTACTGCGTTGATGAGCCAAGTCGTTGATAAGACTCTGGAAGATATGTGCATCCACTAGTGCGTTCGCAGGGACGACACTGTCCGAGAGGCGAATGCTCGCATCCTACTCGCAGCGCCCTCACACCATCCCTTCCGCCACCACCATGTAGTTCACGTCCATATCCGACGAGAGCGTCCATTTGTCGGCGAAGGGGGAGTAGACGACGCCGGTCTGCTCGGTGATGACGAGGCGGTTGTCGAGGAGATATTTGGTCAGCTCGTCGGGGGTGACGAACTTGTTCCACTCGTGGGTGCCGCGCGGCAGCCAGCGCAGGACGTATTCGGCGCCGACGATGGCGAGCGCAAAGCTCTTCCAATTGCGGTTGAGGGTGGACACGACCATCAGGCCGTTGGGCTTCAGCATCGCGGCGCAGCGCTTCAGGAAGACGCCGACGTCGACGACGTGCTCGACCACCTCCATCGCCAGCACGATGTCGAAGCGCTCGCGCGGGTCGATCTCCTCCACCGTGGTGCAGCGATAGTCGATCGACAGATGGCTCTTGTCGGCATGCAGCTTCGCCGCCGCGATGTTGCTGGCCGAGGGATCGACGCCGATGACCTGCGCACCCAGCCGCGACAGCGGCTCGCACAACAGGCCGGCACCGCAGCCGATGTCGAGCACGCGCAGGCCGCCGAGGCAGTTGAGGCTGCGCACATTGCGCTCGAACTTGCGGCAGGCGGCGTCGCGGATATAGCCGAGCCGCAACGGATTGATCCGGTGCAGCGGCGCCATCTTGCCCTTGGGGTCCCACCACTCGGCCGAGAGTTTTGAGAATTTCGCGATCTCGGCGGCGTCGACGGTCGAGCCCGGCGGGGGGCTCGCGGTTGCGGAAGTATCTTGCTGCATGCTCATGGTTGGGCGCGGTCCTACCGCGTGGTGATCGAACTACGGAAGGCCAGTGGCGAGGCGATGGTTTTGATCGTCTCGATCCCCTCACCGACGCCGCGAATGGTCACGTCGCCGTAGTTGAGAATTCGTCCAAGAATGGTCTGATCAACATCGACGCTCTCGACCTTGTCCAGCGCCATCTCGAAGGTGCGGCGCTTGATGAAGCCGGTCTTGTGGACAACCCGGAGGTTGGTGACGTCGGTCTCGGTGGTGAAGCGATGGAACCAGCCCTTCAGGGTCCAGAACAGGGCGGCCAGCGCCACCAGGCCGGAGCCGAACAGGCAGAGGATCATCACGCTATAAATATCGATCATCTGGCGGGAGGCCACGAACAGGGCGAGAGCCACGATCCAGGCCAGAATGGCCGGAAAATAGAAGATCCAGTGCGCATTGGTCGAATACAGCACCCGCTCGCCGGGCTGCAGGATCTCGTCGATGTAGCGCGCCATGATCTCGGTTAACCCATACCCCCGGCTGGACCTGAAGCCTGCTGGACCTGAAGCCTGCCCCCGCAGGAACCCGCTTGCCCCCGGCCCCGCCGCTATGTATACGCGCGGTCGGTGTCCGCAGGCACCCGTCCATTGCGGGTCACCATACTGATCCTTATGAGGGAATGCACGCGTCGTCATGAGCCGCCTCGTGATGAAATTCGGCGGCACGTCCGTCGCCAACATCGAACGTATCCGCAACGTCGCACGCCATGTGAAGCGTGAGGTCGACGCCGGCCACGAAGTGGCTGTGGTCGTCTCGGCGATGTCGGGCAAAACCAACGAGCTGGTGGCTTGGTGCACCGAGGCATCGCCGATGCATGACGCGCGCGAATATGACGCCGTCGTCGCCTCCGGCGAACAGGTGACCTCGGGCCTGCTGGCCATCGTGCTGCAGGGCATGGGCATCCAGGCCCGCTCCTGGCAGGGCTGGCAGATCCCGATCAAGACCAGCGACGCCCATGCCTCGGCCCGGATCGAGGACATCGACGGCAGCGAGATCATCACCCGCTTCAGGGATCGCAAGGAGGTCGCGGTCATCGCCGGCTTCCAGGGCATCGATCCCAAGACCAACCGCATCACCACGCTCGGCCGCGGCGGCTCCGACACCTCGGCCGTGGCGATCGCCGCCGCCGTCAAGGCCGACCGCTGCGACATCTACACCGACGTCGACGGCGTCTACACCACCGACCCGCGAATCGTGCCGAAGGCCAAGAGGCTCGACAAGATCGCATTTGAAGACATGCTGGAACTGGCCTCCCAGGGCGCGAAAGTGCTCCAGGTGCGCTCGGTGGAACTCGGCATGGTCCACAACATGCCGATCTTCGTGCGCTCGAGCTTCGACAAGCCCGAGGATATCGACCCGCATGCCAACCAGCCGCCCGGCACGCTGATCTGCGGCGAGGAGGAGATCATGGAAAACCACGTCGTCACCGGCATCGCCTTTTCGAAGGACGAGGCCCAGATCTCGGTGCGCCAGATCGAGGACAAGCCCGGCGTGGCGGCGTCGATCTTCGGCCCGCTCGCGGATGCCAATATCAACGTCGACATGATCGTTCAGAACGTGTCCGAGGACGGCAAGACCACCGACCTCACCTTCACGGTGCCGGCGGCCGACTACAACCGCGCCAAGGACACGATTACCGCCGCCAAGGCCACGATCGGCTATAAGAGGCTGGATACCGCGACCGACGTCGCCAAGATCTCGGTGATCGGCAGCGGCATGCGCAGCCATGCCGGCGTCGCCGCCCAGGCGTTTTCGGCCCTCGCCGGACGGAATATCAACATCCGGGCCATTACAACCTCCGAGATCAAGTTCTCGGTTTTGATCGACACCGCCTATACCGAGCTTGCGGTACGCACGCTGCACACGCTCTACGACCTCGATCAGGCCTAAAGCGCGACTGTCGTCGCGCTTCAGGTTGCTGTTTGAGCATGGTCTTTCCGGAAAACCGCTTCGCACTTTTCCGGACCATGCTTAGGCTAATTTTCTCTTAGCGGTCGCAGCAAACGCGAAGGTGTACACACCTTCGCGTTTGGCAGGCGTTTTGCTTGGCAAAACAAGCCTCAATTCGCTATACGGCGAAGAGGGTGGGCTGCCGCAGACTGTGTCCCAGTTCAGGCTGCTGATTCGGTGCAAGCGGTTGTTTGCGCCTGCGCCGGACAGACAATTTGATTGTTTTTCTGGAATTTTAGGCCAGCCGCCGGCCAATATCGCCGGGTCGGGCAGACGGAGGAGATTGACGGTTCATGCGGAGCGCGTCGGGAGGTCCCCGCGTCTTGTTGAGACGGCTCCGCGAAACCATGGCGGAGCAGGTCTCGGCCCAGGAGCGGCTGGACAAGATCGTGGTGCTGATCGCCGCCAACATGGTGGCCGAGGTCTGCTCGGTCTATGTGCTGCGCATCGACAATACCCTCGAGCTCTACGCCACCGAAGGCCTCAACCGCGAGGCCGTGCACCATACGGTGCTGAGCGCCCATGAGGGCCTGGTCGGCCTTGTCGCCAGCGAGGCAACGCCGCTCAATTTGAACGACGCCCAAAGCCATCCGGCCTTCTCGTTCCGCCCGGAGACCGGCGAAGAAATTTACCACTCGTTCTTGGGCGTGCCGATCCTGCGCGCCGGCAATACGCTCGGCGTGCTGGTGGTGCAGAACCGCGCCAAGCGCACCTATGTCGAGGAAGAGCTCGAGGCGCTGCAGACCACCGCCATGGTGCTGGCGGAGCTGATTGCGTCGGGCGAATTGTCCGCGCTCGCTCAGCCCGGCGCCGAGCCGGCCGCGCGCCATTCCACCCAGAAGGCCGGCGCAATCCTCTCGGAAGGCATCGCGCTCGGCCATGTCGTGCTGCACGAGCCGCGCGTCGTCATCAAGGACTACATCGCCGAGGACCTGCCCAAGGAGATCAAGCGGCTCGACACCGCGCTCGCCAAGCTGCGCTCGGATCTCGACCGGATGCTCGAGCGCGGCGACGTCGCCGAGGGCGGCGAGCACCGCGACGTGCTCGAAGCCTACCGCATGTTCGCCAACGACCAGGGCTGGTCGCACAAGCTGCACGAGGCGGTCGCCACCGGCCTCACGGCGGAAGCCGCGGTCGAACGCGTCCAGTCCGACACCCGCGCCCGCATGCTGCGCGTCACCGATCCTTATCTGCGCGATCGGCTGCACGATCTCGAGGATCTCGGCTACCGCCTGATGCGGCAGCTGGTCGGCCAGGACCATGCGCCCTCGCGCGAGCAGATGCCCGACAACGCCATCGTTATCGCACGCGCGATGGGACCGGCGGCGCTGCTCGATTATGATCGCAAGCGCCTGCGCGGCATCGTGCTGGAGGAAGGCACGGCCAACTCCCACGTCTCGATCGTGGCGCGCGCGCTCGGAATCCCTGCGGTCGGCGAGGTGCCGAACGCGACGGGCATCGCCGACCCCGGCGACGCCATCATCGTCGACGGCACCTCGGGCGCGATCTATGTGCGGCCCTCGCAGGAAGTCGAGGCGGCCTATGCCGAGCGCGTGCGCTTCCGCGCCCGCCGCCAGGCGCAATATCTGGCGCTGCGCGACCGGCCCTGCGTCACCAAGGACGGCCAGACGGTCGAGCTGATGATCAATGCGGGTCTCGCCATCGACCTGCCGCATATCGAAGACACCGGCAGCGCCGGCATCGGCCTGTTCCGCACCGAGCTGCAATTCATGGTCGGCCAGAGCCTGCCGCGCACCAGCGACCAGCTTGCGCTCTATCGCACCGTGCTGGATGCGGCAGGCCACAAGCCCGTCACCTTCCGCACCCTCGACATCGGCGGCGACAAGGCGCTGCCCTATATGGAGACGGTGATCGAGGAAAATCCCGCGCTCGGTTGGCGCGCGATCCGGCTCGGGCTCGACCGTCCCGGCCTGTTGCGCGGCCAGATCCGCGCGCTGCTGCGCGCCGGCGGCGGCCGCGCGCTGCGCATCATGTTCCCGATGATCTCGGAGGTCGCCGAGTTCGATTCGGCGAAGGCCCTGGTCGAGCGCGAGCTGACCTATCTGCGCCAGCACGGCCACACGCTGCCGGAGCGCATCGACATCGGCACCATGGTCGAGGTGCCGGCGCTGCTCTACCAGCTCGACGAGCTCCTGAAGAAGGTCGACTTCATCTCGGTCGGATCCAACGATCTATTCCAGTTCCTGTTCGCGGTCGATCGTGGCAATGCCAAGGTCTCCGAGCGCTTCGACACCATGTCGACGCCGATCCTGCGGGCGCTGCGCGACATCGCGCGCAAGTCGCTGGACGCGAAGAAATCGCTGTCGCTTTGCGGCGAGATGGCCTCGAAGCCGATCGGCGCACTGGCGCTGATCGCGATGGGCTACCGTTCGCTGTCGCTGTCGGCGACCGCACTCGGCCCGGTCAAGGCGATGGTGATCGACCTCGATGCCAAGAAGGCCGAAGCGATGCTTGGGCCGCTGCTGGATGCGCCGGCCGGCAGCGTCTCGATCCGGCAGAAGCTGACGGAATTTGCCGAGGCCGAAGGCCTGGCGTTGTAGCGGGCCTGCCGCCCGTCTTCGCCGCCTCGCCTCCCTCCGCCTTTTGAGACCAAACCGATGTCGTCACTCCCCGAAGCCAAACTTGACGTCCTGCTCGCGCATCACGCCTCGCTCGAGGCCGAATCGCTGGGACAGCTTTCCTCCGAACGCTATGTGCAGGTGACGCGCGAGCTCGCCGAGATCACCCCGCTGATCGAGGCGGTGAAGACTTATCGCGCTGCCGTGAAGGAGCTCGCCGACACCGAGGCGCTGATCGCGGACCCCGCGACCGATGCCGAGATGCGCAGCATGGCGGAAGCCGAGCGCGACGAGCTCAATCCTAAGATCGACGATCTGGTCCAGAAGATCCGCGTCGCGCTGCTGCCCAAGGACGCCATGGACGACCGCAACGTCGTGCTGGAAATCCGCGCCGGCACCGGCGGCGACGAGGCCTCGCTGTTTGCCGGCGATCTGTTCCGGATGTACGAGCGCTTTGCCGCCCTGCAGGGCTGGAAGGTCGAGGTGATCTCCGCGAGCGAAGGCACCGTCGGCGGCTTCAAGGAAATCATCGCGGAAGTGCAGGGCCGCGGCGCGTTCTCGAAGCTGAAGTTCGAGTCCGGCGTGCACCGCGTGCAGCGCGTGCCCGACACCGAAACGCAGGGGCGCATCCACACCTCCGCTGCAACCGTCGCGGTGCTGCCCGAAGTCGAGGATGTCGACGTCGAGATCAAGAACGACGATCTGCGCATCGAGACCATGCGCGCGCAGGGCGCGGGCGGCCAGCACGTCAACAAGACCGAATCGGCGATCCGCATCACGCACATCCCAACCGGAATCGTGGTGATGATGCAGGACAGCCGCTCGCAGCATAAGAACCGTGCCTCCGCCATGAACATCCTGCGCTCGCGCATCTACGACGCCGAACAGCAGCGCGTCGATGCCGCGCGCTCGGCCGAGCGCAAAGAGAAGGTCGGCTCCGGCGACCGCAGCGAGCGCATCCGTACCTATAATTTCCCGCAAGGCCGCGTCACCGACCACCGCATCAATCTGACGCTCTACAAGCTGCCGCAGGTGATCGCCGGCGAAGCGCTCGGCGAATTGACCGATGCGCTGACCACCGAGCACCAGGCCGCGCAGCTCGCCGCACAAGGCGCAGCCGCGTGACGGGCGCGTGAGCAATCCCCTCACCGCACACTCGATCGAAAGCGCGCGGCGCGCGCTCGCAGCACGGCTGAGATCGGCGGGGCTCGACGAAGCCGAGCTCGACGCGCGCATCCTGCTCGGCGCGGTTCTCAGCCTCGATCTGACCGGCCTGATCTCGCAGGCCGCCCGTCCGCTCACGGAAGCCGAGGCGACGCAGCTCGCGGGCTATGCGCAGCGGCGCATCAGCGGCGAGCCGGTTGCGCGCATTCTCGGCACGCGGGAATTCTGGGGCCTGCCGTTTCGATTGTCGGAAGCAACCCTGGTCCCACGACCCGACACCGAGACCGTGGTCGAGCGCGCGCTCGAAATGTTTCGCGAGCAGAGCTTGTCTCATCCGCCGCGTATCGCCGACATCGGCACCGGGTCCGGCGCCATCCTGCTCGCACTGCTGCACGAGATTCCCGATGCGTTCGGCGTCGGCACCGATCTCAGCATGACCGCGCTTCATACCGCCAGGAGCAATGCCGCCGCGCTCGGCCTTGCCGATCGCGCGGCGTTCGTCGCCTGCTCCTATGCATCGGCGCTTCGCGGTCCGTTCGATCTGATCGTGTCGAACCCGCCCTATATTCCTGCCGGGGAAATTCCGAAACTGAGCATCGAGGTCCGCGAGCACGATCCGCATTTGGCGCTCGACGGCGGCAATGACGGCTATGACGCGTATCGCGCCCTGATTCCGCAGGCGGCCGAGCGGCTCGTGCCGGGCGGCGCCCTGATCGTCGAGGCCGGACAGGGCCAGGCCGGCGATATCCAGGCCTTGATGGCGGCCGCCGCGTTATCGATCGACAGGCCGCCCAGGGCCGACCTGGCGGGTATCCTGCGGGCCGTCTCGGCCCGAAAAATGCCCTCATAAAAGCCGGATTGGGCTCGAAAAAACCTCTTGGAATATCCCTTGGGAACGACTACCTTCCCGTCAGCACATCGGTGTCGGCCCCGTAGACCTACGGGCGAAAGCCGGGCTCTCAGACGAGAGCTTCACTGATTTAAGGTTCCAAGCCGCAGGTCCTGTGAAGCGCGATGGCCCATTGAGGTACGCTGCTTTCCGACCGCAACGTGAACGAAAGCCTGATATTGCGCTTGAAGACTTACGCAGCAAAGCAGGGCTTGTTTCGGCAGGCGATATGAATGGGTTCGCTGGCAATGACTGCTGGCGGGTGGGGAACGCGTCTTTGTTGAACGCGACGGTCGACGAACATCGGCAGGGTTCAATCCGCTCTTGCGCGCGGTGCGCGTGAGGCATGTGAACCGCTGTCATCAGGTCACTCCGAGCAATCAGTAATGCGTGCAACCTTTAGGGCTGGAATTAAAGGCAGGACATGAGAAACGGTCAGAACAAGCAGCGGATGCGCAACCGCAACAACAATAACAATAACAACAACAATAACCGGCGCGGCCAGAACCCGATGACCCGGGTCTACGAATCGAACGGCCCCGACATCAAGATCCGCGGCACCGCCTCGCACATCGCCGAAAAATATCTTCAGCTTGCGCGTGACGCGCGCTCCTCGGGCGACCCGGTCGCCGCCGAAAACTACTACCAGCACGCCGAGCATTATTTCCGCCTGATCGCGGCGGCGCAGGAACAGTTCCGCCAGAACCAGCAGCCGCGCGGCGACGAGCCCATCAGCACCAGCAGCGGTGACGACGGCGAGGACGACGGCGAGAATTTCTCGAATTTCGGCCAGGAGCCGGGCTTCGTTCCGCAGCCTCCGCAGCAGCAACAGCCCTATCAGCGTGACGGCCAGCGCGATCACAATCGCGACTATCAGCAGCGCGACAATAACCAGCAGCCCTATGTTCGCGACCAGCAGCCGCGCGAGCACCGCGAACGCGACCATCGTCCGCAGCCGCAATATCAGCAGCCGCAACCGCCGAACCAGCCGCAGCCTGTCATCGCCGACGCCGGCAATGTCGACCGCCTGCCGTCCTTCATCACCGGCGCGCAGCCACCGCAGACGAACAGCGCTCCGGGCGGCTTCGAAGCTGGCAATGGCGGCGGTGGCGAACGTTTCCCGCGGCGGCGCCGCCGGCCGCATAACGGCCCGCGCCCCGAGCGCGAGGCTGCTCCTGCCGCTTCCGGCGACGATCTCGCCCCCAGCGAGTAAGCTGCAACCAAATCCTGGATTGACGATGCATGATCGTCCCGGCCTCGCCGGGACGATTTGTTTTCAGCTCCGCCTCACCGTCGTCGAGGACGGCACCAGCACCGGCTTCAATGAGGGAATCAGCCGCGCCCGTTCGCGCTTGGCGGGGATCGCGCGATAGACCTGCTTGGTCGCTTCGACGATGTGGACGCCGGCAAACGGCAGCGACAGCGCAGCACCAGCGCGCTCCCACATCTGCGCCGATTTCAGCACCCAGCGGCCCGCGTAAGGCGGCATGAACAAGGCCTCGCCCCAGCCGGTCGGCGTGAACCAGGTCTGGCGCAACAGGTCCGTGATCTGGGAGCGCGAATAGGGACGGCCGTGGCCAAACGGCGTGTTGTCGCTGCGCGTCCACACGCCGCGCCTGTTCGGGATCACCGCCATGACGCGGCCGGACGGCGACAGCACCCGCCAGACCTCCCGCAACAGCGCGGCCGGATCGTCCGACATCTCGAGCGCATGGACCAGCAGGATGCGGTCGACCGCGGCGTCGGGAAGCGGCAGCGAGAACTCATCGACCAGCGCAGCCAGCGCGGGCCGGCCCGTGGGCCATTTCAACACGCCCTGGGCCGCCGGCATGAAGGCGATACAGCGCTCCGCGTCCTCGCGGAACAGGCCGAGATAGGGCGTCGGATAGCCGATGCCGAGCACGCGCTGGCCCTCGGCGTTCGGCCAGCGCTCCCGGATGCCGCGATTGATCATCTGCCGCGCCACAATCCCGAGGCGGCGGGAATAGAACTCGCGAAGGTCGACGACATCGATGGTCATGACGGCAATGTAACATGCACAAGGCGGCGGCCGCGCGCGGAATATTGCATTGCCTGCGCAACGTTAACGCCATATTTGTCTGACGGGGCTGAGCGCAATGGAGATGTCATGGCCGCCGAAATTCGTACTTTCACCTGTTTAAACGACAATTTCGGTTATCTGATCCACGATGCGGAAACCAAGGCAACCGCCTCGATCGACGCACCGGAAGCCGGTCCCATCATCAAGGCGCTGGAGCGCGAGGGCTGGCAGCTCACCGATATCCTGATCACCCATCATCATGGCGATCATGTCGGCGGGGTCGCCGAACTCAAGCAGAAATACAATTGCCGCGTCGTCGCGCCGCATGACAAGACGACGAAAATTGCCGATGTCGATTTGCGTGTCGCCAATGCCGACGTGGTCAAGGTCGGCACGCTGCTCGGGCGCGTGCTGGAAACGCCCGGCCACACGCTCGACCATATCTCCTACGTGTTCGACACCGAGAAGACGCTGTTCGCCGCCGATACGCTGTTCTCGATCGGCTGCGGCCGCGTGTTCGAGGGCAACTACCCGATGATGTGGGACTCGCTGTTGAAGCTGCGGGCCCTGCCCGACGACTTCAAGCTCTATTGCGGCCACGAATACACGGCCTCCAACGTCAAGTTCGCGCTGACCGTCGATCCCGACAATGCGGCCCTCCAGGCGCGCGCGGCTGACGTGACGAGGCTGCGGGCGGAGAACAAGCCGACCATTCCCTCACTGCTTGGTGATGAGAAGCGAGCAAACGTGTTCCTGCGCGCTGATGAACCGTCGGTCGCAGCCAGGCTACACATGAAGGGCGCGGATGCCGCCGCAGTGTTCGGCGAGCTGCGCGAGCGCAAGAACAAATCCTGAAGCACAAGTCCTGAAGACCGAGTTCTGACGACCAAGTCCTGACGGGGATCGATGCCGACTGCAGCCGAGATCATCGCGCGCCTTGAGCTCCGCCCGCACCCCGAGGGCGGACATTATCGCGAGACCTTTCGCGACCAGACCACCGACGCCAACGGCCGCTCGCGCTCGACCCTGATCTACTTCCTGCTTGCGCGCGGCGAGCGCTCGCACTGGCATCGCATCGATGCGGTCGAGACCTGGCACTATTATGCCGGCAGCCCGCTGACGCTGCGCATCGCCCATGAGGGCTGCTCCCAGCACGAGGTACGGCTCGGCACGGACCTTGTGAGCGGCGAGCGGCCGCAGGCCATCGTGCCGGCGGATGCGTGGCAGATGGCGGAAACCACCGGCGAGTGGACGCTGGTCGGCTGCACCGTGGCGCCCGCCTTCGAGTTCGCAAAATTCGAACTCGCGCCGAAGGGCTGGGAGCCTTAACCCCGGACTCTCACCGCTTCTTCAGCACCATGTCCTTTGCCGCGATCAGGCCGCCGCCGGCGATCAGAATTGCGGCGATCGCAATGTTGGCACTGGCTTTGGCAAAGCCGGCGGCGATGAGGAAGCCGGTCGAGAGCAGCGGCGTCGCGTAGGAGGCGGCGCCGAGCACGCGGATGTCGCCGCGCTTCATGCCGATGTCCCAGGCGTAGAATGCAGCACCGACGGGACCGATGCCGAGTGCGATCACGGCAAGCCATTGCAAATTCGTCTCGGGCCACACCGTGGTTTCGAGCAGACCATGCATCAGCGCCGCAAGCAGGGATGTGGCGAGGCAGAAGCCTGCGACCGCGTCGGTCGGCACCGCCTTCAATCGCCGTGACAGCACCGAATAGGTCGCCCAGACGAAGGCGGCGATGAAGGCCGCGATCAATCCCGGCACCGCGCCCGGCGCGAAGCCGGAGGTATTGCCGGCAAACAGCAGCACGGTCCCGACAAGGCCGAGCACGGCGCCGACGATGTGATGCACGGCGAGCCGCTCGCCCGGCAGGAACGACGAGAACAGCACGATCAGCAGCGGCCACATGTAGTTCAGAAGGCCGGCTTCGGCCGGCGGCGCGAAGCGCAGTGCGAGGAAATAGAGCGCGTGATAGCCGAACAAGCCGCCGACGCCGACGAGCCACACGACGAGCGGCTGACGCAGGCTTTTCGCGGCGTCGCCGCGGCCAATCCAGGTGAGGAGGCCGACGAGACCGCCGATGGCAAAGGTCATCGCAGCGAGTTGGAACGCCGGGATCTTTCCGGTCGCCACCGTCATCACGGAGAGCAGCGACCACATCAGGATCGCGGTCAGTCCGATCAGTGTGGCGGTGCGCGGGGTCATGGATCAAAGGGCTCTGAGGACGCTTATGCCCGGCACGGGGCCGGGCATTTGCGTCTTCACTATCGCCTTGTCACGCCCAACGCTACAGGCTTGACGCCATATCAGGCGTGATACTGACCGCCATTAATGGTCAGGGTCGAGCCGGTGATGAAGCCGGCCTCGTCGGCCGCGAGGAACACGACCGCGCGCGCGATCTCTTCGGGCTCGCCGAGCCGGTTGACCGGAATCTGCGGGATCACGTTCTTTTCCAGAACGTCCTTCGGCACGGCCTGCACCATCTCGGTGTTGATATAGCCAGGTGCAATGGCGTTGACGGTAATGCCGCCCTTGGCATTCTCGATGGCGAGCGCCTTGGTGAAGCCGATGTCGCCGGCCTTTGCCGCGGAATAATTGACCTGACCGAACTGCCCCTTCTGGCCGTTGATCGACGAGATCGAGATGACGCGGCCGAACTTGCGCGCGCGCATGCCTTCGATCACCTGACGGGTCATGTTGAACAGCGAGCCGAGATTGGTGTTGATCACCGCGTTCCACTGCTCGAGCGTCATCTTGTGGAAGGCGGTGTCGCGGGTGATGCCGGCATTGTTGACGAGTACATCGACCGGGCCGAGCTCGGCCTCGACCTTCTTCACGCCGTCGGCGCAGGCATCGAAATTGCTGACGTCCCATTTGTAGACGGCGATGCCGGTCTCGGCCTTGAACTTCTCCGCCGCCGTATCATTGCCGGCATAGCTCGCCGCGACCTTGTAGCCGGCCGCCTTCAGCGCCTTGCTGATCGCAGCTCCGATGCCCCGCGTACCACCCGTCACCAATGCAACTCGTGCCATATCGTATTCCTTCCCTTGGACTCTTCGGACGTTTCTGAGTGATGGTTTTTGGTGGTGGATTATGCGGTTGGTTTGACGGACATCAAGAACAAAACGCCCGGCGTTGAGCCGGGCGTTTGTATTTAGTCGAGGCTAGCGCAGTTGCGAAGAATATTTGATTTGCAACCGCTGCCTTTTTAGTCGCGTGCAACGCACTAACTGACGCGTGCAGCGCACGCGTCAGTTAAGTGTAAGTTCAGTCGCGCGCCAGACACATCGCGATACCCATGCCGCCGCCGATGCACAGCGTCGCGAGGCCCTTCTTCGAATCACGCTTCTGCATTTCGTGCAGCAGCGTCACCAGCACGCGCGCGCCGGAAGCGCCGACCGGATGGCCGATCGCGATCGCGCCACCGTTGACGTTGACCTTGGAAGTGTCCCAGCCGAGGTCCTTGTTGACGGCGCAAGCCTGCGCCGCGAAGGCTTCGTTGGCCTCGATCAGATCGAGATCGCCGACGCTCCAGCCGGCCTTCTTCAGCGCGGCGCGCGAGGCCGGGATCGGGCCCGAGCCCATGATCTTCGGATCGACGCCGGCCTGTGCCCAGGACACGATGCGCGCGAGCGGCTTCTTGCCTTCCTTGGCGGCCTGCTTGGCCGTCATCAGCACCACGGCGGCAGCGCCGTCATTGATGCCCGAGGCCGAGCCTGCGGTGACCGTGCCTTCCTTCTCGAAGGCGGGACGAAGCTTCGCCATCGCGTCGAGCGTGGCACCATGGCGCGGATATTCGTCGGCGCTGACGACGACATCGCCCTTGCGGCCCTTGATGGTGACGGGGACGATTTCGTCGTTGAACTTGCCGGCCTTCTGCGCCGCTTCGGCCTTCTGCTGCGAGGCGACCGCGAATTCGTCCTGCTGGGCACGGGTGATCTGCCACTGCCGCGCGACGTTCTCGGCGGTGTTGCCCATGTGGTAGCCGTTGAAGGCATCCCACAGGCCATCCTTGATCATGGTGTCGACGAACTCGACCGGGCCCATCTTGACGCCGCCGCGCAGATACTGGGCGTGCGGAGCCATGCTCATGGACTCCTGGCCGCCGGCAACCACGATCTCGGAATCACCGTTGAGCAGCGCCTGATAGCCGAGCGCAACCGTGCGCAGGCCCGAGCCGCAAAGCTGGTTGACGCCCCAGGCCGGGCTCTCCACGGGAATACCGGCCATGATCGAGGCCTGGCGGGCCGGGTTCTGGCCCTGAGCGGCGGTCAGAATCTGGCCCATGATGACTTCGGAGACCCGGCCGGGTTCGATGCCACCGCGCTCCAGCGCGGCCTTGATGGCGATCGCGCCGAGATCGTGGGCGGGAAGGGTCGCGAAGGCTCCGTTGAAGCTGCCGACCGGGGTGCGGGCGGCGCTGACGATGACGACATCGTCTG
This sequence comes from Bradyrhizobium sp. AZCC 2230, assembly GCF_036924495.1. Classification (NCBI taxonomy): domain Bacteria; kingdom Pseudomonadati; phylum Pseudomonadota; class Alphaproteobacteria; order Hyphomicrobiales; family Nitrobacteraceae; genus Bradyrhizobium; species Bradyrhizobium sp. AZCC 2230. The sequence continues at coordinate 5,937,110 of NZ_JAZHRS010000001.1, forward strand.
ACATGGGCATCTCCTGGGGTTGAAAGGGGGGCAGACGGGGCTGGGAAACGGCTCGCCAGTCTCGAATGGCATCCTGTTAACGTCGTTGCGGCATGTCAATCGGCAGCTGGCCGAATTCATGCCGCAACGCATTCAAAATAGCGTTCTTGGCGATTTCGCAAGCACGTTTTTGCTGTGCAATTAACCGTGCCGCACAAAACGGTAGCGTGACCCCTTTGAAAATGCTTATTTTGTTGCGTTGCGTACTCTTCCCGCCCTGCGGCATTTGCCCTGCAGGTTCCCGTTCTCAGCGTCTTTGAAGTGAGAGCCCATGGCGAAATCAGACCAACCCACCACCATCAAGAAATACGCGAACCGCCGGCTCTATAACACCGGAACGAGCACCTACGTGACGCTGGAAGACCTCGCCGCCATGGTCAAGGACGGCGAAGATTTCCTGGTCTACGACGCCAAGTCCGGCGACGACATCACCCGCTCCGTGCTCGCCCAGATCATCTTCGAGCAGGAGAACAAGGCCGGCCAGAACCTCTTGCCGACCACCTTCCTGCGCCAGCTGATCCGCTTCTACGGCGACAGCATGCAGATGGTGGTGCCGAAATATCTGGAGCAGTCGATCGCGACGCTGACCCAGGAGCAGGAGAAGTTCCGCAAGCAGATCGCCAACTCGCTGTCCGGAACTCCGTTTGCGCCACTGGAGGAACAGGTCCGCCGCAATATGGAGTTGTTTCAGCAGACCTTCTCGATGTTCAAGCCGTTTGTCCCCACGCCGGGCCGCGCCGAGCCGGAGCCCGATGCGAGCGCCGAGCCGGCCAAGGACACCAACATCGACGACCTGCGCCAGCAGATGAAGGACATGCAGGAACGTCTCGAAAAGATGTCGAAGAAGGACGAGTAGGTCTTTCGTAAAGCGCGCCAGCCGCGGGCGAGCCCTCGGCTGCTTTGCCCGACTGTTTCTCCATCGTCATTGCGAGCGCAGCGAAGCGATCCAGAATCCCTCCGCAGAGGCAGCCTGGATTGCTTCGCTGGCGCTCGCAATGACGGAGAAACTGAGGAGGCTACGCCGCCAGCTTCACCGCATGCGCAAAATCCCAATAGAGTTTTCGCGCTTTGCTGTAGAGCGGGCCCGGCTTCAATTCGCGCGCGTCGATGCGAATCACCGGCGCGACCTTGGCGAAATTGCCGGTGGAGAAGATCTCGTCGGCGGCGAGGAAATCGGCATAGCGCAGCGTCTTCTCGACCACGGTGACGCCATCGCCGCGGAGCAGGCTGATCACGCGCTGGCGCGTGATGCCGTTGAGGAAGGTGCCGTTCGGCACCGGCGTGAAGACGACGCCGTCTTTCGCCATGAACACATTTGAATTGCCGAACTCCGCGACATTGCCGAGCATGTCGAGCATCAGCGCGTTCTGGAAGCCGCGCGAGGCGGCCTCCGCCAGCGCCCGCGAATTGTTCGGGTAGAGACACGCGGCCTTCGCTTCGACTGGCGCACACTCGGCGGTGGGCCTGCGGAACGGCGACAGCGTGATCGCGTTGCCGACCGGCTTCGGCATCGGCGCCTCGTAGATGCACAGGCACCAATTGGTGGTCTCGGGGTCGAACAGCACGCCGCCGCCGACGCCGTTCTGCGCCCAGTACATCGGACGGACATAGAGCTCGGCATTCGGCGCAAAGCGCGCGATGCCTTCGTTGGCGAGCGTGAGCCAGGTGCCGGCATCGACCACCGGCTTCAGCCCAAAATTGATCGCGGACTGATTGGCGCGGGCGACGTGGCGGTCGAGATCGGGCGCGACGCCTTCGAACGCGCGCGCGCCGTCGAACACGACCGAGCCGAGCCAGGCCGCATGCGTGCGCGGCCCCATGATCGGCACGTTGCCGTCATGCCATTTGTCCTCGAAGAAGGTCCAGCTCGGCGAATATTCGATCGGCTTCCTGATCTCGGCCATGACCGGCCTCCCCTCAAAAAATATCCGGGCACTATTGTCCCAATTTCTAAACGATTTGCTGCGGGGAAGCACCAACTCTCCCCTCCCGGGAGGTTGAGACAAAAGCGCGACCAAACCGGCTATAGTGTCGGGCACGTCACGGAGCTTCCCATGCCGCTCGATCCGCTCGCAAAACGCTTGTTGACCATGATGGCTGCGGCTGCACCGCAGGCGCGGGGCCGGCCGAGCGTCGAGGCGCGGCGGCAGTCGCTGGCGAAGCTGATGCAGTTCGCGCGCACTGAGGCGCCGGATGTGACGGCCTCCGACGGCAAGTTGCCGGGTCCTGGCGGAGAGCTGCCCTATCGGCTTTATTCGCCGGCGTCTGCCGGCGCGCGCGCGCCGGGCTTCGTGTTCTTTCATGGCGGCGGGCTCGTCGCCGGCAGCATTGCGACGCATGACCGTGTCGCGGCGGCATTGGCGCATGCGACCGGCTGCCGCCTCGTTTCGGTCGACTACCGCCTCGCGCCCGAGCACAAATTTCCTGCTGCCGTCGACGACGCGATCGGAGCCACCGAGTGGGTGGCGCGCGAAGCTCCATCTCTCGGCATCGACGCCGAGCGGCTGGTGGTCGGCGGCGATTCCGCCGGTGCGACGCTGGCTGCGATCGTATGCCAGGAGGCGGCGCAGAGCGCCGGCCTCTCCATCGTCGCGCAATGCCTGATCTGCCCGGTGCTGGATTTCGAGGAGACCTCGCCCTCGCGCGAGGCGTTTGCCGAAGGACATCTGATCGATCGCGCAACAATCGAGGCGGATCTCGCCGACTATCTGCCCGAGGGCCTGGATACAGCCGATCCCCGCATCTCCCCGCTGCGCGCGACGCGGCTCTCGGGCCTGCCGACCGCCATCATCCACACCGCCGAGTTCGACCCGATGCGCGACGAGGGCAATGCCTATGCGCGCAAGCTGCTCGCCGCGGGCGTCGCGGTCGAGCACGTCTGCCATGACGGCATGGTCCACAATTTCCACGCCATGGGCGCGATCCTGCCGCAGGCGCAGCTCGTGCTGTCGCAGCTCGGCGAGCAGGTCAGGCGCGCGGTGGAGACATAAAGGCGCGAATCACCCGCGCGCCTCGAGCACGGCCCTGGCTGCCACGACATAGTCCGGCCAATGCGCGTCCGCATAACGTTCGGCCTGATGTGCGCAGGTGACGTCGGGCGCATGCGCAGCGGCAATCATGCGCGCGAAGCGTTCTTCGGCAACCGTCGCATCGCCAATAGCCGGTGCCGGCGCGGCGGCCATTGCGGTCGGAGCCACGGCGAGCCCCGCCATTCCAGCGAGCAGGATGCGGCGTGACGTGTTCATGGCTGTCGTCTCCGTTGTCCGGCCCTGCACTGTGGCGGGCGAGTGTGTCAGTGCGATCACGGCAGGGTAACCGCGCACAGCGGTATCGTCCATCGCCGGTTGCGCTTATGAGCGGGAACATCGGCGTGAAGGCCGACCTCTGCGAGCCGTTCGCATTCCGTGTCAACCGATCGTTAATCCTGATGCGAAAACATCGATCGCGTTACATCGCCGCAAGGAACCTTGCGCGACACTCAGAGGCCTTTTCGCATCGTGTTCAGCGTTGGCGACTGCGAATGTCCCGCTTGGTGCCGGAACGGACGTTCCTTTCTGGGAAGATCATCTTCAATTTCGGCCAGTCGTCAATCGACTGCGTCGTGCGCAGGCTGTCTGAAGAGGCCGCGACACTCGAGATGCAGAGCGGCCTCGGCGTGCCCGACCGCTTCCAGCTCAGACTTGCGGGACGCGATATCCTGAGCAGCCGCGTGATCTGGCGATCGGACCGTCAGGTGGGGGTCGGCCTCGAACGGCCGGGCAGCGTCGAGCGCCCCGCCAGCGACGAGCAGCGTTCGCCCGACTCGCTGATGCGCGCCCAGATGCTGGCCCTGCGCGCGGCCCTGGATCATGTGCCAACCGGCATCGTGCTGCTCGACACCCACCTCAGGGCCCGCCTCATCAACCGGTCGTTTCGGCAGATGTGGCACCTGCCTGACCAGGTCGCCGACAGCAATCCATCCATTCTCACGCTGCTTCATCACGGGCGCGACATCGGGGCCTACGAGGTGCCCATGTGAAAGAGCGTGTCCGCGTGATCGAGGCGGGCGATCCGACACCCATGCGGCGGTTCTGGGAGGTGAGCGAGGAGGAAGCCGCGGCCCGCCCGGCCTATGCTTCGCTGGTGAGCCGCGCGCAGCGCGCGAGCGCGCCGGACCTTGCGGCAAACGAGCTGGCGAAATTCCCCGGCAAGCGCCTTGCCGAGGTCAAGGCGGGCGATCACGTGCGCGACCTCCGGACGCCCGACGGGCGACAGATCAGGGCCCATTGCACCACGATGTCGAACGGCGGCCGCATGCTGACCTATGTCGACATCACCGATCTCAACGACAAGGCCAACATGCTGGAGCGGCTCGCGACCACCGATCCGCTCACCGGCCTGTACAACCGCCGACATTTCCTGGGTTCGCTCGATGCGGAATGGAGCCGCTTCCAGCGCTACTACCGCTCGGTCTCCGTCCTGATGCTCGACATCGACCACTTCAAGTCGGTCAACGACCGCTACGTTCACGCGGTCGGCGACGAAGCGATCAAGGCTATCGCCGCCGCATGCAACGAGGGCAAGCGCAAGTCCGATCTCGTCGGCCGCATCGGTGGCGAGGAGTTCGCGGTTCTGTTGCCCGAGACCAGCCTGTCGCGTGCCAAGCTCGTCGCCGAACGAATCCGCAAGCGCGCGATGGCGACGCGGCTGAACGCTCATCAGGTGCAGTTCGGGGTCACCGTGAGCATCGGCATTGCCGAGGCCAGCGTCAGCATGTCCGGCATCGATGCGCTGATGGGCGCGGCCGATCAGGCGCTCTACCAGGCCAAGGCCGAGGGCCGCAATCGCTGCATCGCCTGGACGCCCCCGCCGCCTGCAAGCAGGGCGGCGGAGTGATCGTGGCGAGACGCTTCTACTCCGGCACCGGCACGTCGAACGTATTCAGCGTAACCGAGACCATGCAGTAGACGCCGACGAGATAGGACAGCTCGGCCGCGCCGTGCTCGCCGAATTCCTTCACGGCAGCCCGATAGGTCAGCTCGGGCAGCACGCCGCCACTGACCAGGGCAGATGCCATGTCGTAGGCAACCGCCTCCTGCTTGGTGAGATCGACCGGCCGCTGCCCGGCGACGATGGTCGCAAGCTTCTCGTCGGAGAGACCGCGCTGCTCGGCCACCAGCACATGGGCATAGAGCTCGTAGCCGGAGCGGAAATGCGAGCCGGTGACGAGGATCGCGACCTCGCGCACTGGCGCCGGCAGCAGCGGATTCGACGCGATCGCCTTGACCAGCTCCCACACAGGCCCGCCGAAGCGCGGCTCGCGGATCCAGGGATTCCAGGGGCCGAGCAGCGCGCCGTCGTCGCGCATGTTCACAAAGCCCTTGAAGTGGTCCTTGATGCCCGCTTGCATGTCGGCATAGAGCGGCTTCTGTTCGTCGCTCAGCTCTTTCGGATCGAGAATGGGAAGGCGCACGGCAGGACCTCCTCGTTGAGAAGGGCGAAGGCTCTCCCGCGTGCGCGCGCATGGCAAGTGAAGTTGCCGTGACGACCGTGCAATTTGGCAAGCGGGATGGAGATGCGAACACAACCATGTTATGTCCCGTCATTCTTTGGCGGGGCATGCGATGGCCGATCTAATCGTCGGACTCGATAGCTGGGTTGTTCAGGACGGCAACTATGGTGATTTCGCGCAAGCGACAAACGCCTCATTCGCGCTCGAATTCTGGCCAGTAGTCCCGCTTCCCAAGTACGGTCGACCTGACCACAAAGCGCCGTCAATCACTCACCTGTTCGAGAGCGCTTACGAAATTGCTGCTCAAGTCGTGCATGCACAAGATGACTGGTGGGTGTTGGACGCCGGCCTTCTCATGTATTGCGACGGAAAGCCTCCTGACAATGCTCGCCCAGGCACGTGGTTGGGAGGACTAGTCTCCATCGGAGTAGACCCATTCTTTTACTTCGAAAGTCATGCGCACCAACCAGGTGCACCCGCCATAGTCTACGATTGGACAATCAACAAGATCGAGATGGAGATAGGTCCTCTAATTGAAACGAAGCCAAAGCACTTCGAACGAGATCCCGAAAAGCGCGGTTGGAAAGAAGTTGCCAAGACCGATGCATGGCACGAAGACGGGAGCTATCTGCTCTACTGTACTCGTGTAGGTGGACCCCGAGCGGCCCAGAACAGGCATCGCCCCTGATCGGCCGATCGAGTGTCTGCCCGCTCAAAACTCCAGCGGCGCGTTGTCGACGACTTCCTTCATCACGAAGAAGGTGCGGGTCTGTCGCACGCCGGGCAGCGCGATCAGCAGCTCGCCATGGATGCGGTTGAAATCCTCCATGTCGCCGACGCGGATCTTCAGGAAGTAGTCGAAATCGCCGGCGACGAGGTGGCAGTCGAGCACGAATTTCAGTTTTGCGATGGCCTGCTCGAAGATGGCGAAGCTCTCGGGCGTCGAGCGGTCCAGTACGACGCCGACCATCACCAGCGTGCCCTTGGCCACCTTCTTCGGCGCCACCATGGCGCGGACCGTGGCAATAAAGCCGTCCTCGAACAGGCGCTGGGTGCGACGGTGGCAGGTGGCGGGGCTGATCGCGACGGTTTCGGCCAGCTCGGCGTTGCTGAGCCGGCCGTTATTCTGCAGCAATCTCAACATCTTGAGGTCGATACGATCGAGACGAGCGGACATGGAAGAAGCTTCCGTAAATTAGTGACATTACGGAAGGAATATTAGCTAATCTCATGATCTTCGCAAGATTACGCGCAATATGGGCGCAATATTCGAGAGCACCTTTTTGCGTCGCAATGCTAGCCACATCCCAGACACCAACGCCAATCGGGATGATCCAATGAACCTGGACAAATTCGCGCGTTATCCGCTGACCTTCGGCCCGACGCCCATCGAGAAGCTGGAGCGGCTGTCGAAGCACCTCGGCGGCAATGTCGAGATCTACGCCAAGCGTGAGGATTGCAATTCCGGCCTCGCCTATGGCGGCAACAAGCTGCGCAAGCTCGAATACATCATCCCCGACGCGATCGCGTCGAACGCCGACACGCTGGTCTCGATCGGCGGCGTGCAATCGAACCACACCCGCATGATCGCGGCGGTCGCCGCCAAGATCGGCGTGAAGTGCCGCCTGGTCCAGGAAGCCTGGGTGCCGCACGAGGACGCCGTCTATGACCGCGTCGGCAACATCATGCTCTCGCGCATCATGGGCGCCGACGTGCGCCTGGTCGACGACGGCTTCGACATCGGCATCCGCAAGAGCTGGGAGCAGGCGATCGAGGACGTGAAGGCAGCGGGCGGCAAGCCTTACGCGATTCCCGCCGGCGCCTCCGTGCACAAATTTGGCGGGCTCGGCTATGTCGGCTTCGCCGAGGAAGTGCGCATGCAGGAGAAGGAGCTCGGCTTCAAGTTCGACTACATCGTGGTCTGCACCGTGACCGGCTCGACCCATGCCGGCATGCTGGTCGGCTTCGCCGCCGACGACCGTGCGCGCAAGGTGATCGGGATCGACGCCTCCTTCACCCCGGCGCAAACGAAAGCGCAGGTGCTCTCGATCGCGCAGAACACCGCAAAGCTCGTCGAGCTCGGCAAGGACATCGTTGCAGATGACGTCGTGCTGATCGAGGACTACGCCTATCCCGCCTATGGCGTGCCGTCGGAGGAGACCAAGGAGGCGATCCGCCTCACCGCGCGGTTAGAGGCGATGATCACCGACCCCGTCTATGAAGGCAAATCGATGCAGGGCCTGATCGACCTGACCCAGAAGGGCCATTTCGAGAAGGGCGCGAAGATTCTCTACGCCCATCTCGGCGGTGCGCCGGCGCTCAACGGCTACGGATATGCTTTCCGGAACGGGTAAGGTTGCCCGACTCTCGCCTCATACACCGGTGTCGTCCCGGCCTAGTGCGCAATTGCGCACGGGGCGCCGGGACCCATAACCCCAGGGAGGCGTTTGGCGAAGAACGTCGTCCCGCGTGCCTCAAGACAGATCACGCGGTATGGATCCCGGATCTGCGCTCCGCTTGTCCGGGATGACGAGACGGCCCTACCGCGTCTTGACGATCTGCAGCAGCTCCTCGCCATAATGCTCGAGCTTCTTGTCGCCGATGCCGGGGACGTTGCGCAGCTCGTCCAGCGTAGTCGGCCAGGCCCGGACGATGCCATCGATGGTGGCATCGTGCAGCACGACATAGGCGGGCACGCCGCGTTCGCGCGCGATGTCCGAGCGCCAGGCACGCAACCGCGCGCGCAATTCGGGATCGACGTCGCCCTGCGCTGCGCTGGCCGCAGGCGCGAGATCGCCGCGCCGGGATTTTGCGCGGCTTGACCGGACCCGGGTGCCCGGCGCCTCCTCGCGCAGCCACACCTCGGTCTCCCCGCGCAGCACGCCGCGCGCGGTCTCCGTCAGCTTCAGCGCGCCAAAGGCTTCGCTGTCGCTCTGCAAATGACCCATCGCCACCAACTGCCGCAGCACGGTGCGCCACTGCTTCTCATTAAGCTCGCGTCCGATGCCGAACACGGAGAGCTTGTCGTGGCCGAACTGGGTCACCTTCTCGGTCAGGCGTCCGATCAGCACATCGATCAGGTGCATGGCGCCGAAACGCTGCCCCGTGCGATAGGCGCAGGACAGCAGCTTCTGCGCGAGCACCTTGCCCTCCCGCATTTTCGGCGGGGCCAGGCAATTGTCGCAATTGCCGCAAGTCTCGCCATGCGAGGTCTCGCCGAAATAGCCGAGCAGTCGCTTGCGCCGGCACTGCGCGGTCTCGGCGAGCCCGACCAGCGCATCGAGCTTGCCGATCGACACGCGCTTGAAGTCATCGGAGCCGCTGGACTCGTCGATCATGCGGCGCTGCTGCACGATGTCGGAGAGGCCGTAGGCCATCCACGCCGCCGACGGCTTGCCGTCGCGCCCCGCACGCCCGGTTTCCTGGTAATAGGCCTCGATGCTCTTGGGCAGATCGAGATGGGCGACGAAGCGCACGTCGGGCTTGTCGATGCCCATGCCGAAGGCGATGGTCGCGACGATGACGATTCCGTCCTCGTTCAGGAAGCGGTCCTGATTGCGCGAACGCACGCTGCCATCGAGCCCGGCGTGATAAGGCAGCGCCGCAATGCCGGCCTCGGCGAGTGCGGCAGCGACCTCCTCGACGCGATTGCGCGACAGGCAATAGACCACGCCGGCATCGCCCTCATGGCGCTCGCGGATGAACTCCTTCAGCTGCGACACCGCATTGCGCTTGTCGACGATCTCGTAGCGGATGTTGGGCCGGTCGAAGCTCGAGACGAATTGCGGGCTGTCCGTCAGTTGAAGCCGCTGGACGATTTCTCTCCGCGTCAGATCGTCGGCGGTCGCAGTCAGCGCGATGCGCGGCACATTTGGAAAGCGCTCGGCGATGATGGAGAGACCGACATATTCGGGCCGGAAGTCGTGACCCCATTGCGAGACGCAGTGCGCTTCGTCGATCGCGAACAGCGCCACCTTGGCCTGCGCCAGCATCGACAGGCAGCGTGGCGTCACCAGGCGTTCCGGCGCAACATAGAGCAGGTCGAGATCGCCTGCGATCAGGCGGCGCTCGATGTCGGAGGCCTCCTGCAATGTCAGCGACGAGTTCAGCGCGGCGGCGTTGACGCCGGCTTCGAGCAGGCCCGCGACCTGGTCGCGCATCAGCGCAATCAGCGGCGAGACCACGATGCCGCAGCCTTCGCGCAACAGCGACGGCAATTGATAACACAACGACTTGCCGCCGCCGGTCGGCATCAGCACCAGGCAATTGCCGCCGTCGGTGACGTGCCGGATGATTTCGCCTTGCGCGCCCCGGAACCCCGGCAGGCCGAACACCGAATGCAGCACCGACAGCGCATCGCGGCCATCGGCCGGCGCTGGCAGCGGAGCGGTGGAAGGGGCGGACATGGGCGTGTCGGGGGTTTGCGAGATTCGTCACAACGCCAGTCGCATGACGGCGCTGGCGTTGCAAGACTGTTTGCGCGGCGATGGCGATGTCTTTCCCTCTCCCCCTGCGGGAGAGGGTGGCTCGCCGCCTGGCGGCGAGACGGGTGAGGGGTATCTCTCCGCGAATCACGTCCGACATTGGAGTTTGCGGAGAGATACCCCTCATCCGGCGCTTCGCGCCACCTTCTCCCGCAAGGGGAGAAGGAAGAAAGAGCTACGCCCCGATTCGGCGCAACGCTTCGGCAACCGTCACGATCGGCATGTTGCGCTTGTCCGCAGCGTTCAGCGCGTGACGCAGCAGGGCCGGCGTGCAGCCATAGGGGCTCGGCGCGTCCACGACGTCATGGCTGTAGAAGATCAGCCAGCCGCCGCTTGCGACCGCCTCGTCGAAATAACGGTCCACGTCCGCCGTATCGATCTCGCAATTGACCAGCGGCGAAGCGCGCAGGAACTGGAGATCGATGACGTCGCTGTTGACGCCGGGAAGGATGCCGCGCGCCGAGCGAAAATTCTGGGCAAGCTGCGGTTTGCGCCAGACCGAGGCGAGACCATACGGATAGGCGAAATTCTCGAGCCGGATCGAGGAGTCGATACCGAGAAAATGGCTGCGGTTCCGCTCGATCTCGCGCGCCATCGCGCTCTCGTCGAGATCGACCGCGCGCAAATGCGAAAACGTGTGGCAGCCGATCTCGTGGCCGCCGCGATGCAGCCGAACGATCGCTTCGTTCGACAGGCCGTGCCAATGGTCTCCGGGCTGATCGACCAGGCTGCCGGCGAGATAGAACGTACCGCGCCCGCCATGCGCTTCCAGCAGCGAGGCGCCCTCGCCTGCGGCGCTGTCGGGGGCGTCATCGAAGGTGAAGCTTACCATCGGCGCATGCGCCGGCAAGCGGTGCGGCGCGGCGCGGAAATGCCGGGCCAGCCGATTGCTCAAGCGTCCATTGAGAGTCGACAGCACGGGTGCATTCCCTGTGATTCTATATGTCTCGACTGAAACATTTGCGCGCGGTCTGAGGCAAGCTTAACGCTTGGGTAATCCTAACGCAGGACCAAAAGTCCTGGGTTCAAAAGTGCTGGGTTAACGCGCGAGCAGCGGAACTTCAGTGTCCGCGCCGAGAAATTGCAGCCAGTTGCGAAAAAGTGCCGCCGCGGCGCTGCCGGCCGCGATGTCGGTGCGCAAAGTCAGTGCGGGCAATTCATTGGTCAGTGCCGGATGCCGCTGATGCCTCGCCCGCTTTTCGAAGCGAACCAGCCTCGCCTCCGTCGCTGCGTCAAAATAACTCACGGGGAGCGCCGGATAAGCCTCCCGTTCGCGCGCGAGGAAGCGGCCGATGTCGCGCAAATATTCGCGCTGGAGCGACAGCGCGTCATATTCGGGATGCCCCTGGAAGAACACGAAGCGGCTGTCATACTGCCGGACGAAGACGTCGACGCCGGCCTGGGCCGACCGGGTCAGCACCTGATAGCCGGCCTGCGCGAGATCTGCCTCGGTGACTTCGTTGAGGCGGGAATGCGAGACCTTGAGCGGCGCCGGCGCATCGCGCGTGAGCGCGTCGCCGGTGACAGTCTCGCAGTCGAAGATGCCATGGCATTTGGACGGCAGACGCTGTCGTTCGATGCGATCGAGGTGCAGCACCGCCGCATGTGCGGCAAGGCATGACCAGATCGTCGAACGGGTATTGGTTCTGGCCCAGTCGATCAGTTCGACGAGATCGCGCCAGTACGGCTCCTGATCGAGCTCGGGCGCGACCGGTTCGGCACCGGTCACGATCAGCCCGTCGAACCTCTCGCGCTTGAGATCGGAGAGATCGGAATATTCGCTCTCGACGTGCCACTTCGCTTCCGGCGAACGCTTCACCGATGGCAGCGAGAAGCAATGAAAGCGGATGCGGCGCGGCCCCGCGGCGGCCTGAAGCAGCTTCATGAACTGCCGCTCGGTCGCCTTTAGCGCCGTATCCGGCATGTTGTTGATCAGCCCGATGTTGAGCTCGGCGCCGGCATGATTGCGCGCGAAGTCGCCTTCGGCCGGCACCAGCGCCGGGCTTGCGAAACCTTGATCCCTGTCGATCAAGACGCTCATCGGCCCGATTGCCTACTCCGCGGCCTGAAGACGCGCGGCCGGACAGGCCTTTTCCAGCGCCTGGTCGATGTCCTCGATGATATCAGCGGCATGCTCGATGCCGATCGAGAGGCGAATCGTTTCCGGCAGCACACCGGCTATGCGCTGCTGTTCCGGCGACATTTGCCGGTGCGTGGTCGAGGCCGGATGGCAGGCCAGCGACTTGGCATCGCCGATATTGACGAGCCGCGTGATCAGCTTCAGCGCGTCATAGAAGTTTTTGCCGGCCTCCATGCCGCCCTTGATGCCGAAGGTGAACAGCGAGGAGGCGTTGCCGTCGAGATACTTCTGGACCAGCGGATAATAGGGGCTGTCCGGGAAGCCGGTGTAGTTGACCCAGGCGACGCGCGGATCGTTGCGCAGGAATTCGGCGACCTTGCGGGCGTTCTCGCAATGGCGCTCCATGCGCAGCGCCACCGTCTCGATGCCCTGGAGCAGCAGGAAGGCATTGAACGGCGACAGCACCGAACCCATGGTGCGCTGATAGACGCTGCGCGCGCGCTCGATATAGGCGGTCTTGCCGAAGCGCTCGGCATAGACGAGACCGTGATAGGAGGCGTCCGGCTTGTTGTAGGCCGGGAAGCGGTCGGCGTGCTTGGCCCAGGGGAAGTTTCCGGAATCGACGATGGCGCCGCCGAGCGTGGTGCCATGGCCGCCCAAAAACTTGGTCAACGAATGCACGGCGATGTCGGCGCCATAGTCGAACGGCTTGAGCAGGATGGGCGTGGCGACGGTGTTGTCGACGATCAGCGGCACGCCATGGGCATGCGCGATCCTGGCCAGCGCCTCGATGTCGCAGACATTGCCGGCCGGATTGCCGATGGTCTCGGCGAACACCGCACGGGTGTTCTCGTCGATCAGCTTCTCGATCGCCTCGGGTTTGTCGCTCTCGGCGAAGCGACCGGTGATGCCCTGCCGCGGCAGGATGTGCGAGAGCAGCGTGTGGGTGGTGCCATAGAGCTGCGGCACGGACACGATGTTGCCGCCGTGGTCGGCGACGTTGACGAAGGTGAAATGCAGCGCAGCCTGGCCGGTCGCAACCGCGAGCGCGCCGACGCCGCCTTCGAGCTCGGCGATGCGCTTCTCCAGCACCGCGCTGGTCGGATTGGCGATGCGGCTGTAACGGAAACCTTCGGCCTCGAGATTGAAGAGGGCCGCGCCGTGATCGGCGCTGTCAAAGGCGTAGGCCGCGGTCTGGTAGATCGGCACGGCAACAGCGTGCGTGGTGGCTTCGGGCTCGTAGCCGGCGTGGATAGCAATCGTCTCGTTGCGCATCGTACCACCTCCGCGTGGGACGCGGGCCGCACTTATTGGCCTGTATGAGGCATGTGCGTTGTCCGCCGTCTCTCTGTTAGAGGCGGGCGGTAAAGCGGACAATAATTCGCTTAGAGATCGAGGAAGTAACCCTAATGATTATTGGTGAATTGGCTCAAATTTGAGTCAATTTGGATTAACTACTCACCAGAAATCCCGCGCGCGGCCATCGTCTCCCAGAGGCGGTGGGTTAGCACGCCGGCGCGCTTCTCGATCGCGGCGGCAGCATCCAGCGCCAGATCCTCGCGATAGCGGCCCGCGATGAGCTGCACGCCGATCGGCTTGCCGTCGTGGACGGCCACCGGCACCACGGCGCCAGGCAGCCCCAGCACGTTGATCGCCGAGATGAAGCGGATTTCGCCCCAGAAGATTTCCTGCACGCGTTCGGCACTGACGGTGTCGTCACGCGGCCCCGGCGTCGGCTTCACCGTGGTCGGCGCCAGCACTACCGGATACTCCTCGAAGAACAATTGCCAGGCACGGATATGGCCATTGCGGGCGGCCGTCGCCTGCATCCAGGCCTTGAGATCGAGCGTGCTCGCCTTGGCCTTCATGCCGCCCCACGCCTTGTGGAAGTCTTCCGTCGTGACCTTCAACATGCCGGCCTCCTGCATCACCACCGTCTCGTTGGTGATGATGTCGCACCAGGTCTGCCAGACGCCGTTGATGTCGGGCACCTCGACCTCGCTGACGCGATAGCCGGAGCGCTCCAAATGATCGGCGGCCTGGCGTAGCGCCGCGCTGACCGCCGGATCGACGGCCATGTCTTCCGGGATTTTTGCCAGCGCGACCTTGATCGGGCCCTTCGGCTTCGGCCCGTTGAGCGGCGCCGGCACCCACCAGGGATCGCGCGGATCGCGCTGGCTCATCACCTCCAGCGCAAGACGGACGTCGCCAACGTGGCGGGCGAGCGGTCCCTGCGCCGACATCAGATGCGCCAGCATCGGCCGTTCGGCGGTGGCACTTCCATTGAAGGCCGGGATGCGCCCCTGCGTCGGCTTGATGGTAGCAACGCCGTTGCAATGCGCCGGCCAGCGCAAGGACCCACCGATGTCGTTGCCATGCGCGATGGTGCCGATGCCGGCGGCCACGGCCGACCCCGCACCGCCCGAGGAGCCGCCGCAGGTGATGTTCGGGTCCCAGGGATTGAGCGTCAATCCGTGCAGCGGATTGTCGGTGAAGCCGCGGAACGAGAACTCCGGCGTGTTGGTGAGGCCCAGCACGATCGCACCGGCCTTCTTCAGGTTACGCACCACCGGCGAATCCGACGGCGCGATGAGGTCCTTGTTGGCGGGAACGCCGTTGAAATTCGGCCGACCTTCAAAGTCGACGTTCTCCTTGATGGTGATGGGCACGCCGTGCAGGAGACCGAGCTCGCCGCCCTTGGCGCGCTGCTTGTCGGCCGCATGCGCGGCCTTCAGCGCGTCCTCGCCGAGATCGACAACGACTGCATTCAGCCGCGGATTGACCGCATGCATGCGCTCCAGATGCGCCTCGACGGTCTCCACTGCGGAGATTGCGCCTGAGCGGATCGCGGCCGCAGTGTCAACCGCCGACCATTGCCAGGCCGGCCCCTTGGGGCGGCGTGCGGCGGCTTTCTTGACCGTTTTCTTGGCCGGCTTCGCGGCAGCCCCTTTGCGGACGGCAGCCTTCCTGCTCGAGGTCTTCGCTACTTTCTTTGCAGCGCTTTTCTTCTTGGTCGCCGTCTTCTTCGCCACGTCGCATCTCCTGAAATTGCGGCGCGGAGGTTACGGACGGCGTTGAGGCCTGTACAGCGGCGTTTCTGCATGGCGCATTGGCGCGACAGACGATGCGAACGGATTGTCGTCAGCCCTTAGACCAGCGATGGATTCAGCCGCGCAAATCCGTCCTAGATGCGATAGGGATAATAGGGATAGGGTGCCATCACCGCGCTGACCTCATCGAGGCGCTTGAGCTGATCCGCGCTCAGCGACCAGCCGACCGCGCCGAGATTGTCGCGCAACTGCGCCTCGTCGCGAGCACCGATGATCACGGACGATACCGTTGGGCGTGACAACAGCCAGGCGATCGCGACCTGCGGCACAGTATGGCCCGTCTCGATCGCAATCGCGTCGAGCACATCGACGATGGCATAGAGCCGCTGCTCGTCCACGGGCGGGCCGAACTGCGCAGTCGCATGCAGGCGGCTGTTTTGCGGCAAGGGCTGATCGCGCCGGATCTTGCCGGTGAGCCGGCCCCAGCCGAGCGGGCTCCAGACCAGCGCGCCGACGCCCTGGTCGCGTGCGAGCGGCATCAGCTCCCACTCATAGTCGCGGCCGAGCAGCGAGTAATAGACCTGATGGGCGACATAGCGCGGCAAGCCGTGACGATCGGCGATCGCGAGCGACTTCATCAACGGCCAGCCGGCGAAATTGGAGACGCCGACATAGCGCAGCTTGCCGGCGCGCACGAGCGTATCGAGCGTGGACAGCACCTCCTCGATCGGCGTGAAGGCGTCGAAGGCATGGAGCTGGAGCAAGTCGATATAATCCGTGCCAAGCCGCCGCAGCCCCGATTCCACCGAGGCGAGCAGCCGATGCCGCGACGAACCGGCATCGAGCGGCCCGTTGCCCATCGGCAGGCTCATCTTGGTCGAGATCAGCACCTTGTCGCGCCGACCCTTGATGGCGGCGCCGAGAATCTGCTCGGAGGCGCCGTTCGAATAGACGTCGGCGCTATCGAACAGATTGACGCCGGCCTCGAGGCAGATGTCGACCAGCCGGCGTGCCTCGTCAGTGCCGCTGCGGCCCCAGGCCGAGAACAGTGGGCCCTCGCCACCGAAGGTGCCGGTGCCGAAGCTGAGAACGGGCACTTTGAGTCCGGAAGCGCCGAGATTGCGGTATTCCATGTGCGCCTCCCCCTATTCCGCCGGGCACGCCGCGACTGCGGCCTGCCTGCGGTCGAGTTGGAGGCTCCACAGCGCCAGCACGAGTCCGATCGCCGTGATTCCGGCCGCGACCAGCGGCAGCGCGGAGAGGCCAAGCCCGCGATCGATGGCGACGCCGCCGGCCCAGGCACCGAGCGCATTGCCGAGATTGAACGCAGCGATGTTGAGGCTCGAGGCGAGCGTGCGGCCGCTCGGGCCGGCTGCTTCCAGCACGCGAAGCTGCAGTGGCGCGACCGTTGCAAACGCCGCGATGCCGAGCAGCAGGATCAGCCCAATGGTGGGGATCTTGATCGACAGCACGGCGGAGAGACCAAGCAACACGATGGCGAGCGCGGCGAGCGTTCCGATCAGCGCACGCGCGAGACCACGATCGGCGAGCTTGCCGCCGGCGACATTGCCGATCGCAAGCCCGACGCCGAACACCAGCAGGATCGGCGACACGGCCGCCTCCGAAAAGCCGGTGAAGCGCGTCAGGATCGGCTGGACGTAGGTGAAGACGACGAACAGGCCGGCAAAGCCGAACACGGTCATGGCAAGGCCGAGCAGCACCTGTCCTCGCCCGAGCACGGCAACTTCCTCGGCCAGCGAGATCGGCTTGTCGCCGTTGCCGACATGGCCGGGCACCAGCGCCGCCACCACGGCAAAGGCGATCACGCCGATCACCGTCACCGCCCAGAACGCCGCGCGCCAGCCGAGCATCAGGCCGAACCAGGCGCCGAAGGGAACGCCGAGCAGTGTCGCGACCGTGAGGCCGATGAACATGGTCGATATCGCCGAGGCGCGTTTGTCCTCGGCAACCAGACTCGTGGCAACGACCGAACCGACACCGAAGAAGGTAGCGTGGGCCAGCGAGGTCAGCACCCGCGCGGCCATCAACAATTCGTAGTTCGGCGCGAGCGCGCAGGCCGCATTGCCGAGCGTGAAGATCGCCATCAGCGCCAGCAGCACGGTCTTTCGCGGCAGCCGACGGGTCGCGAGCGTCAGCACGGGCGCGCCGACGAACACGCCGAGCGCATAGCCGGAGATCAGCAGGCCCGCGACCGGCACGGAGACATGCATGTCGGCGGCGACCTGGAGCAGCAGGCCCATGATGATGAATTCGGTGGTGCCGATGCCGAAGGCACCGGCGGTGAGCGCGAGGACGGCGGGAGGCATGCGTGGCTCCAATGGATGAGACGATCCACGCAGATAGCCGCGCCACGGCAAAACCATTAGAATGTCCGCAATCCAATCATTTGTGACGTGAATTCAACATGGCCCGTTTCGACACCAACCGTTCCGCGGAGATGGAGGTTTTCGTCCGCGTCGTCGACTTGGGCGGATTCACCCAGGCCGCGCGAAAACTGCGCCTGACGCCGTCGGGCGTCAGCAAGCTGATCTCGCGGCTGGAGGCGCGGCTCGGCTCGCGACTGATCAACCGCACCACGCGCAAGCTAACGCTGACGGAGGAAGGCCAAGCCTTCTACCAGCGCTCGTTGCGCATCCTCGGCGAGATGGAGGAAGCCGAACGCGAAGCGGCATCCGGCGCCACGCCGCGCGGCCGGCTCACGGTCAACAGCAACATCCCCTTCGGCATGCTGCATGTGATGCCACTGATCCCGCGCTTTCTCGGAGAGCACCCCGACGTCACGCTCGACCTCGTGCTGACCGACACGCTGATCGACCTGATGCAGGAGCGCGCCGATGTCGCCATCCGCGTCGGCCCCCTGCGCGCCTCACGCCTCGTCGCGCGAAAACTCGGCACCAGCCGCATGGTCGTGGTCGGCGCACCGGATTATCTGGCCCGCGCGGGCACGCCGAAGACGCCGGCGGATCTCGCCGACCATCGCGGCATCGGCTGGACCTTCCCGCGCTCGATCCGCGGCTGGCCGTTCAAGCGCGGCGAGCACGCTGAGGAGGCGGTGCCTCCGCCGGCCGGCCGCGCCAGCGATGGCGAGATAGCCCGCCGCCTTGCGCTCGGCGGCGTTGGCCTTGCCCGTCTCGCCCTCTTCCACATCGGCCCCGACATCGAAGCCGGACATCTTGTTCCGGTTCTTCAAAACTACAATCCCGGCGACCGCGAAGACATCCATGCCGTCTATGTCGGCCACACAGCGCCGCTGCCCGCGCGCGTGCGCGCCTTCATCGATTTTCTGGCCGAACATGTGCGGGTGAACGACGCCGTGCTGAAGCGTGCGCAGGATGGGAAGTGGAAATTGGTGGAATGAGGCAAATGGGGCGGGAGAGCAAAGGGCTTCGACGGCGATGGAACTTTCGACACGCCACGATCTGAGGCAAAAGTTTTCGCGCAATCTCGAGAACGCGCGACCGCCGCAATTTTCGTCACGCTGTCGATAAATTCGTCCGGCAATATGCATTGCGTATACACGTCACGATTTTCGACAGCAGGAATCGCGCGAGCATCCGTTCACAACTTCGTTCAAGAATAGCATCTGCTTGACAGGCATTCTCAGCCATCGCAGTTTTAGGTTGAATAACCCATCGAATGATTTTGCTTTGCTCGTTTGACTTTCCAGGCACCGAACGCGGAGCATTCATATGACGGTTATTCCTCCCGCCAGTGGCGTGACGATCCACAACGGCGACACGATGGCTGTCAGTTACGGCGCTTCGGTCGATAGCACGACGATCGAAACTGGCGGCTTGCAGACGGTCGGCGGGTCTTTTTCAACAAGCACGGCAACCCACACTGTCATCGCTGGCGGGGAACAGGACGTTATCCTTGATGGCGTCGCCAGCTACACGACTATCAACCAGGGCGGAATCCAGCGCGTAACTGGCGAATTTGTCCATGAAGGCCCAACACCCGGCGAGGTTGATCACACCACGATCAATGGCGGCGGCGAGCAGGACATCGACACGGGCATCGCAACGACGACGACGGTCAATTCCGGCGGCGTGCAGAATGTGACGAATGGTGGCAGCGCCAGCGGCACGATTGTCAATTCCGGCGGTATCCTCAAAGTTTCGGGTGAAACTGTAGAAACGGCGCCCGTGTATCCGCCGCCGGTTATCCAAAGCGTGGCGACCGCGGCAACCATCAACTACCAAGGCGAATTCGACGTCACCGGCGGCGGGACTGCAGTGAACGCCATCGTCAATGGCGGCGTCATGACCGTCTCGGGATCGATACCGGATCCGTTCGCCAACGTCCCCGGCCAGCCGGCCGTCGACGCCAGCACGGCGACCGGCACCACCGTCGAAGGCTTTTTTGGAACTTTAACGGTGTCGGCTGGGGCGTTGGTATCCGGGACAATAGTCCAAGACTCCGGCACGTTAAATGTGGGTGCAGGTGGCACAGCAACCGGCACGACAGTCACTGACGCAACAGTGAAACTGACGGCCGGCGCGACAGCGACCAACACGACCGTCAATCACTATGGCGTTCTTATCGTGCTTGGTAACGCCAATTTTTCGGGGACAGTCTTCAACGCCGGCAGCACTCTACAGATCGGCGACGGCACGATCGAAAACGGATTTACTGTTGCTCAGAGCGTGACGCTGGCCGTTCTGGACGGCGGTATCCTCAAGAACAGCATTGTTTCCGCAGGCGGTACGCTCATTGTTGAAGTTGGCGCGACGCTGTCCAATACGACCTTCCAGAGTGGCGCAACGTTCATTGCCGACTATGGCTACACCGAAAACGGCTTCACCGTATCGAACGGCATCGTGTTTAAGGTGTACGGCACAGCCACGAACACGACGATATCAGCGGGTGGCCAGCAAATCGTAGGTCTCGCCGACTTGGGCGGCGCCGCCAGCAACACCGTTATCAACGGCGGCGAACAGGATGTCGGGCTTGCCTCCACCGCGAGCTACACCACGATCAACATGGGCGGCGTTCAGCGTGTCACCGGCATTTATATGCACGATATGCCGGGTCCGGGACTGGCGGATCACACCACTGTCAACGGCGGCGAGCAGGACGTCGACACTGGCTACGTGACGTCAACCACCGTCAACGCCGGCGGTGTCCAGAATCTCACCAATGGGGGCTTTGCCGGCGGCACCATCGTTAAATCTGGCGGAGTCATCAATGCTTCGGGAGAGACGATCTATTATCCTCCGGGAGGCCCATACGGTGCCGTCATCAGAAGCGAAGTCGATTCGGCCGTTGTCGGCATCGGCGGCCAGTTGCACCTGACCGGGGCGGGGATCGCCAAGAGCGCCACCATCAATGGTGGCGTGATGACGGTTTCGGGATCCATTGCGGACCCGACGAACAACCCAGGCGTACCGGCGGTCGACGCCAGCGCGGCGAGCGGAACAATCCTCAATTCAGGAAGCCTCTCGGTCTCCAACAGCGGCATCGTCACCTCTACGACTCTGAACGGCGGCACACTTGATGTGCTCGATCAGGGCACCGCGAACGCGTCGACAATTCATCTTGGCGCGATCGAACTCGTCGAAGCGGGTGGCATTGTCGGCGCGACCACGATCGGCGGCGGTACTCTTGATCTCAAGGCGGGCGCGGTGTCCGACAACGCGATCACCTTCTCCGGCCAAGGCACACTTAAGATCGAGCAGAAGCTGACTTCGGGCTCATCAACCTTTGCAAGCCAGGTCAAGGGCATCTCGCTCGGCGACCAGATTGATCTTTCCGGGCTGTCCTATACCAGCGGCGCAACGGCGACTGTATCCGGCTCGAAGCTCACGGTCAGCAACGGTACGGCCAGCGAGACTTTCACACTGGCGGATACTTCGGTTACGCGTTTCGGCATCACGAAAGACGGCTCCGGCGGCATTCTGCTGACAGCCGCGGCGCTGCCTCCATCGCTGGCGCCATATCGGGACAAACGACCAGCAACGAAGCGGCGATCAATCCATTCGCGACTGTCACGATCACAGATCCAAACGCAGCAGCAACGAATAGCCTCATCATCACGCTCGCGGGTGCGGCCGGCATTCTGTCCGGGACAGGACTGATCTCGCTTGGAAACGGAATCTACGAACTTGCAGCGACCAGCGCTGACAAGCTGACCGCCGAACTGCACGCCCTCACCTTTGTGGCCTCGCCGCACGGAGACGGCAGCGCAGCGACCACATTCACGCTGAGCGACACCAGCAGTGTGGGCTTGACGGTCAGCGACGCCCATACGTCCGTCATAGACACGCATCAAGCCGGTCCCACGATGATCAACGGCCCGGCATCCGGTTATGCGACCATTGAGGGCACGACGGGCAACGACATCATCCATGCCTATGGCATGTTCAATATCATCCACAGCAACGGCGGCAACGACACGATCTACGCCGGGCTATACGGCACGGTCGATGTGCCGAGCGGCGACAGCACCGTCCATCTGGAGGGGTTCGGCAACCGCGTAACCGGCGGCGACGGCAATATCACGGTAACGGGATCGACTGGCACCACCATGATGACGCTCGGCAATGGCAACGACACCATCGACGCCGGCGGATACGGGAACATCATCACGCTGGGCAACGGCAACAATATTGTCCATCCGGGTGACGGCGCGAGCACAACGACGGCTGGCAACGGCAACAACCAGGTCACGCTCTCGGGATTTGGCAACACGGTCGTGCTTGGAAATGGCAACGATCTCGTCACGGGCGGAGGCGGCGCCAACAGTGTCACTCTCGGCGATGGCAACAACACCGTGAATCTCGGCGGGATGGTCAACCAGATCACCGTCGGCTCGGGAACAAACACGATCATCGCCGGCAACGGAGCGGATAACGTCGTTGCCGGCGCTGGCCACGATACGATCACACTTGGCGGAGTCGCCAATCACGTGGTGCTCAACGGGTCCACGGCAAATGCGACAAACCAGATTGGCCTGGACGTCATGACGGCCAATGGCGGATCAGACCAGTTCAACTTTGTCGGGTTCGGCAATCAGGCGATCATCAATGGCGCTGCCCATGTCAACATCAGTGATCACAGCACGGGTCTGACCGTCACTGTCAACTCCAGCAACCAAATCGACACGATCTCCGGATTTGGAAACGACCCGCTCAGCGTCATCGATCTTGGGAACGGCGCAGGCAATTACCACTCCGTCGCCGACATTATGAGCGCGCTGAGAAGCGATGGGCATGGCGGGACCCTGCTCGCCCTGGGCAGTGCTCCGAGCGCAGGGTCTCTCGATTTCATCGACACCGCGATCAGCCAATTGCACGCATCGAACTTTGTGATCGTGTAGAGCCAGGCTTGTTTGCAACGGGCTTTACGAAAGTCAGGCTCGCTCGCATGATCGAAAGCTTGGCAGACCGGCCAGAGGCGTTCTCCAACGCGCGAAAGCGTTGAACCTTGGCCTGTCCACATCGAAGTGCGAATGACCTTGGTTGGCTGGCGGAGAGAGTGGGATTCGAACCCACGGTACGGTTTCCCGCACACACGCTTTCCAAGCGTGCGCCTTAAGCCACTCGGCCATCTCTCCGGAGCGCCTTCTCTTGAAGGGGAGCCGGCGATTTTGCAAGGGATCGCGGATAAATCAGGTGAATTTTCCGCAACATGTTGTATTTGCGGGGGAATATCTCGCATCACAAGACCGCCCGGAACCCACCTCAGGCTGAACCCGTCGCGGGTTTGGCGCGACGATTCACTCGAGGACGCCAAACACGACCGGGACGCCATGACCATCTGCAAAACCATTGCCGCACTGAGCCTGATCCTGGTCCTTGGCGCCGCCTTGACAGCGTCGGCCAACGCACAGGCCTGCACCCGTCAGGGCGTCGATGTGACCTGCGACGATGGACGGCGCGGGGTGCTTTCGGGCGATGCCATCCTCTGGCCGGACGGGACCCGCTCCAGCTCGACCCCGCATCAGAGCGTGATCATCGGCAACAAAAGCTCGGTGCACGTCGGGCCCGGCGTGTTCGTCGGCCAGGGCAAGGGCATGGTGCCAATGGACGATCCGAACGCGCCGAACAAGCGGCAATGCGCGATTCTGGATGGCGTGTCGTATTGTTATTGAGGCCTTCTTCCTTCTCCCCTTGCGGGAGAAGGTGGCGCGAAGCGCCGGATGAGGGGTTACATCAGCGAGTCTTACTGCGAGAGGCTCACGCGTTGGGAGACCCCCTCACCCGTCTCGCCGCTACGCGGCGAGCCACCCTCTCCCGCAAGGGGGAGGGGAAGAGCATCGCACTAGATCAACCGCACACCCGATATCGCCGACTTCAGCCAGCGCAGCGCCTGCGGCGGCTGCGCCGCGAGCGGGGCGGCCGCGACTTTCTCGATGCGGCACTTCTCCAGCGCGGCGACGAAATCCGACGACCATTGCTGGATGGTGTGGCCGCGCAGCGTCTTCATCATCGCGTCCCAGCGCATCTTGCGCTCGGTGAGCGGCATCGCGGCGGCGACCGCGATGGCGCGAGCCATGCCGTCGATGTCGTGCGGATTGACCAGCAGCGCGGTCTCGAGCTCGTTGGCGGCACCTGCGAACTTCGACAGCACCAGCACGCCGGGGTCGGCCGGGTTTTGCGCGGCGACATATTCCTTGGCGACGAGGTTCATGCCGTCATGCAGCGGCGTCACCACGCCGACCTGCGCGGTGCGATAGAGGCCCGCCAGCACGGCCTGGCTAAAGCCCTTGTTGAGATAGCGGATCGGCGTCCAGTCGACCTCGCCATGGCGGCCGTTGACGTCGGTGACGAGGCGCGCGACTTCGTTCTGGAGATTGCCATACGCTTCGATCGCGCCACGCGACGGGTTGGCGATCTGCAGCAGCGAGATGCTGCGCGCAAATTGCGGCTGATCGGTCCAGAGCCGATCGAACGCGCTGATCCGATTGACGAGACCCTTCGAATAATCAAGCCGGTCGACGCCGATCGCGAGCCGCTCGCCGTTTAGGCTGCGGCGCAGGCGGGAGACGTCCGGGTGCGAGACCGACTTCGCGGCATAGGCCGCGAACTTCTCCGCGTCGATGCCGATCGGAAACACTTCGCAGCGCGTCCGGCCGTGCTGCGAGAGCACCACGCCGTCCTCGACAATGAGGCCGAGCTCGCCGTCGGCATAGCCGAGGAAATTCTGACAATCCACCTCGGTCTGGAAACCGAGCAGGTCATAAGCCAGCATCGCCGTGATCAGCTCGCGATGATTGGGCACGCCCTGCATCACCGCCGAGACCGGCCACGGCGTGTGCAGGAAGAAGCCGATGGGATCATCGACGCCGAGATCGCGCAGCTCCGCACCGAGCGCGAAGAAATGATAATCCTGCACCCAGAACGCGGTCTGGGCTTTGCGGAAGCGCATCAAGGCACGCGCCATGAACGCGTTGACCTCGCGATAGCTGACATAGTCGTCGCGCGAGACGCGGATCAAATCGCTGCGCGAATGCAGCGCCGGCCACAGTGCCGAATTGGCGAAGCCTTCATAGTAGCCGCCATAGTGCGCTGCCGGCAGATCCAGCGTCGCAATCGCGCCAGTTCCCAACGCCTCGATCTCGGCGAAAGGTTCCTTCTGATGGCCGTCACGCACGCGCCCGGAGGAACCCACCCAGATGGCACCCGAATGCTCCACGACCGGAAGCAATGCCGCAGCGAGGCCGCCCGTCATGGGCTCGTTGGGTTTACCGCGCGCAACTCGATTCGAAACGACGACTAAGTTCACAGGTCGTCCCCTCCTGTTCATTCCACGCTGTTTAACTGATGTTCATCAATATGGTTCCTGTCATCATTTCTACGAAATGAAACCAAAGTCAGGCGCGCGCGTTGGAACCAGTTTTCTTTGCGGGAACCCGGCGTTTTCACTCAGGAAAGAGGGTCTTGGCGTGAAATTCACGCAGCATAGGTTACGCGCGCAATGGAATTGCGCGCGTGATAATGTGGCTCTGCGATGACGGCGCCTTATTCCAGCCTTGTGTCGTCGAGCAGGCGCGCAAGGAACACACGCACATCTTTCGGCGCATCGAAGTGACCGTTGACGCCGATGGCGCGACGGCCGACCGAGAAGGAGAGCCCGTTCATATCGGGCATGATCGCGAACACGGTCTCGTCGGTAACGTCGTCGCCGATGAAGATCGGGCGGCGTCCCCTAAAGGGCTCGCGCTTCATCAACTCGCGCACGCCGGTCGCCTTGGTGAAACCGGAATGCTTGATCTCGCAGACGAACTTGCCGGGCAGCACCTCGATCGGCGCATTGGGCAGATCTGCGCGGATCAGCGAGACGGCTTCATAGATCGCCTTCTCGGCATGCGGCGCGAGGCGGTAATGCAGCGCCAGCGAATAGCCCTTGTCCTCGAGCAGAATGCCGGGACTGAGTTTTGCGATCGCGGCCAGCCGCCGCTTCAGCTCCTTGTCCATCGGCGGGGCGTGCACATCGTCGGCTTCGTTGTCCATCGACAACCGCATCTCCGCGCCGTGACCGGCGACGGCGCGAAACACATCCGGCGCAAAGATCAGGTCGATGTCGTTGAGCGAACGGCCGCTGACCATCGCCAGCGCGCCCGCGGTGCGCTCCGTCAGCCGGTTGAGCGTTTCCGACAAGCCCGGCGGCACCCACACCTCGCGCGGCGTCGGCATCAAATCGAGCAGCGTGCCGTCGATGTCGAGCAGGATCGCGGTCTCGCCGAGATGCGGCACGAGTGCATGCGGCACCGGCACGGCGTCGGGCGCTTCTTCATCTGGCATGGCGTGGTTCTGATCCAGTTCAGCGAGTTCCGATTTCATAAGTCTACTCCATAGAAGCCAGCGGCCGCGCGATTTCTTCGAGCGATTTGCGTTCCGCGGAAATGGCGTAGCGCCACGCCACGATCGCAGCCGCGATCATCAGGGCAGCTCCCAGCAAATAACCGGCGAACACGCTGTTGCGTGATCCCGTGTCGATCAGCACGCCGAACAGCGCGGGGCCAGCCACCCCGCCGATGCCGGTGCCGATGGCGTAAAACACTGCGATCGCCAGCGCGCGAACCTCGAGCGGAAAGGTTTCGCTGACGGTGAGATAGGCGGCGCTCGCCGCAGGCGAGGCAAAGAAGAAGATCACCATCCAGGCGATGGTCTGCCCCTGCGCGCTGAGCGCACCGATCGAGAACAGATAGCCTGACACCGCCAGCAACAGGCCGGAGACACCATAGGTGAACATGATCATGGTGCGGCGGCCGAGCGTGTCGAACAGACGGCCGAGCAGCAGTGGACCGAGGAAGTTTCCGGCCGCGAACGGCAGCAGGTACCAGCCGACATGATCGGCGCTTATGCCGTAGAAGTCAGTCAGCACCAGTGCAAAAGTGAAGAAGATCGCGTTGTAGAAGAAGGCCTGCGCGACCATCAGCACCAGGCCGACCAGCGAACGCTGGCGATAGGTGACGAACAGCGTGTGCACGACCTCGTTGATCGGGGTGTGATCGCGCATCTTCAGCCGCATCTTGGCGAAGCGTCGATCGCTCGCATTTTGATCATGCCCGATCACCGAACGCTCGATGTCGTCGACGATCTTGTGGGCCTGGTCCGGGCGGCCATGGATCATCAGCCAGCGCGGGCTTTCCGGAATCCACATCCGCATCAAGAGCACGACGAGACCGAGGGTCGCGCCGATGAGATAGGCCAGACGCCAGCCGAGATCGGGACCGATCAATGCTGGGTCAAGCAGCACGATGGCGGCAACCGCGCCCATCGCCGCGCCAATCCAGAAACTGCCGTTGATGACGAGATCAGTCCAGCCGCGGTAGCGCGCCGGCACCAGCTCCTGGATTGTCGAGTTGATCGCGGTGTATTCGCCGCCGATGCCGGCGCCGGTCAGGAAGCGGAACAGCGCGTAGCTTGCGATATTCCACGACAGCGCGGTCGCGGCCGTCGCGGAGAGGTAGAGCGCGAGCGTGATGAAGAACAGTTTTTTCCGGCCGATACGATCGGTCAGCCAGCCGAAGCCGAGCGCGCCGAGCACGGCGCCCGCGAGGTAAGCCGAGTTGGCAACGCCGAGATCGAGGTTGGAGAAGTGCAATGTCGGACTCTGCTTCAGCGCACCCGAGAGCGCGCCGGCTAACGTCACCTCGAGCCCGTCGAGGATCCAGGTGATCCCAAGCGCCAGCACCACACGGGTGTGAAAGCCGCTCCAGGGCAGCGCGTCGAGCCGTGCGGGAATGCTGGTCTCGACGATGCGATCGGTCACGGCCGCCGTCGAGACTGCAGGTCCATCATTCAGCGCTGGGCTCTGCTGCAATTCCATCGCGTTGCTGGGTCACGGGGGTGCGGCATTTCACCTGCCACCTGCGACAACGTCTGCGGCAAGGGCAGGTTCCCATGGGAACGCGGTCGAACGCCGGCCGTTTCCGCTGGAGCCGCAAGGAGTTGACGCATGGCTCATGTCAGAAAGACGACACATTCACGCAAAACGGCCGCACGCAAGAAGACCAGCACGAGACGCTCAACCGCGCGCAAGAGCGCCAAGCGCGCCAAGCGCGCCGCGCCAAAACGCTGGTCACGGCGCGTGACAAAGGAAAGCGACGCGCTCGATCTCAAGCGCGGCGTGTTCACGCTCACGAGCCCGAAGCGGATCGCGGCCTCGCTGAAGCGTTCCGCCGAGCACAGCACCCGCCGCAAGACCGGAGCCTATCGCTCGGCGCTATCGATGTTGACCTTCTATATCAACCGCGCCGGCAAGACGTTGCCGAAGGCACAGCGCGAACGGCTCGAGAAGGCGAAGGTGGAGCTGAAGCGGGCGTTTGGGAGAGAATAGTCCTTACGCCGCCCGGATATTCGCCATGAAGCGATCGAGCTCGGCGCGCAGGCGGGTGCTTTCGGACGATAGCGTCTTCGCCGAGTTCAACACCTCTTCCGACGCCGAGCCGGTCTCGGCGGCACCGCGGTTGACCTGGCCGATATCGGTCGCGGCAGTCTGGGTACCTTGCGCGACGGTCTGGACGCTGCGGGCGATCTCCTGCGTCGCGGCGCCCTGCTGCTCGACGGCACTCGCAATCGAGGTCGAGATCGACGAGATTTGGCCGATGGTGGCGCCGATCTCCTTGATCGCGGTGACCGATTCGGCGGTGGCGCCCTGCATGCCGGTGATGTGCGAGGAAATCTCGTCGGTGGCTTTCGCCGTCTGGCTCGCCAGCGACTTCACTTCGCTCGCGACCACCGCGAAGCCGCGGCCGGCTTCGCCGGCACGGGCCGCCTCAATCGTAGCATTGAGCGCGAGTAGATTGGTCTGCTCTGCGATCGCCGTGATCAGCTTGACGACTTCGCCGATCTGCTGGGCCGCGTGCGAGAGTTTTCCGATGCGGCCGTCGGTCTCCCTGGCCTGCACCACTGCAGCTTCGGCGATGCGGCTGGAGTCGCGGACCTGACGGCCGATCTCTTCGACCGAAGCCGATAGCTCTTCCGTCGCGGTTGCGACCGACTGCATATTGCTGGATGCCTGCTCGGAGACGCCGGCGACCTGGCTCGACAGAGCCTGCGTGGTCTCAGCGGTACGGGTCAGCGTAGAGGCCGAGGATTCGAGCTGCACGGCGGAGGCCGAGACGTTCGACACGATGGCGCCAACCGCGCTCTCGAAATCATCGGCAAAGCGGATCAGCTCGCCGCGGCGACTCGCTGCCTGCTCCCTGTTCTGGGCTTCGCTGGCGGCGGCATCGCGCTCGGCCTTGGCGACGGCCTGAACCTTGAACTCCTCGACCGCGCCGGCCATTTCGCCGATCTCGTCCCGGCGGCCGAGGCCCGGCAGCACGACGTCGAAATTGCCCGAGGCGAGCTCGCGCATCGCCTTGCACATCGCGATCATCGGCCGCGAGATGCCATTGCCGAGCATCAGGGCCAGCACGGCGCCGATGGCAAGACCACCCAGCGCCAGCATCAGCATCAGCCGCTCGGTTTCCCCGATCGTCACATTGGCGCTCGCCTCGATCCGCTGCTGATCGGCCGACAGGTCCGACCGCAACTCGCCCGAGAGCTTGAGAATGGACGCAGCCGTCTTGGTCATCTCGCCGTTCGACTTGACGATGATCTTCACGTTGTCAGAGAGCTTCGCAAACGACGTGCGGTACTGCTTCAGCAGACCGCTGATCTCGGTGACGCGGTCGGTGATCTTCTGGTCGTTGGCGTAGATCGAGACCAGCAGTGTCTCCAGGAACTTGATGCGGGCGACCACGCCGTCGGCGGTCTTCGGCTCCGGCTTGGCGACGAAGGCGCTAACCGAGGTGGAGACCGCGAGATATTGCGAGGTGATGTCCTTGGCCGTGGTCTGGACCGATGCGAGCCCGGCGAGCGCCGCGGTATCGGCGAGGTCGTCGAACTTGAAGCGGATCTTGTTGCCGACGCTGTTCAGCTCATCGGTCGCGATCTTGTTGTTCTCGCGCGTCAGCGTGATGATCTCGCCGAAAACCTTTGCGAAGCGCTGGAAATCGGCCTCGAGCTTGCCGACCTGCTCGCGGCGCGCCGCGCCTGTCGTGGCAGACATCGACTTGGCGATCGCCGCCTTCAGATTCTCTTCGGCCGCCTTGGCCGCGGTTTCGTCGTCCGCGGCGCCGGTCAGCGTGTAGGCCCGGGTCAGCCCCTGATAGCTGATCAATTCGCGATCGATGGTCCGCGCCAGGTCGGCTTCCGCCACGCTGGTCCGGTAGGACGCGACGGCGCCCGCGATTCGCTCGAAGCCGAAATAGGCAAATGCCATGCTGACGGCGAGGATGGCCAGCACCGCCACGAAGCCGAGGATGATTTTTGCACGAAAACGCAAGGTGAAGAGCTTCGACGAGCTCGGCTTCGACTTCACGGACATTCCCCCACCCCATTCCATTCGCGGAAAACCAGGCGCAGCCGGGAAGCAGCCCGCTCCCCGACTCGAATGCACGGTAAATGGCAAAGGATAAGCTGCGGTAAATTTACCGCGTCGCAACTTGCGGTTAGGTGACGCGGGGTGGCCGCCCCTACGCCGCCCGGATATTCGCCATGAACCGATCGAGCTCGGCGCGCAGGCGGGTGCTTTCGCTCGATAGCGTCTTCGCCGAATTCAGCACTTCTTCCGAGGCCGAGCCGGTTTCGGCGGCGCCACGGTTGACCTGGCCGATATCGGTGGCGGCGGTCTGGGTACCTTGCGCGACGTTCTGGACGCTGCGGGCGATCTCCTGGGTCGCCGCGCCCTGCTCTTCCACCGCGCTGGCGATGGAGGTCGAGATCGACGAAATCTTACCGATGGTCGCTCCGATCTCCTTGATGGCGGCGACGGATTCGGCCGTGGCGCCCTGCATGCCCGTAATGTGCGAGGAAATCTCGTCGGTGGCTTTCGCCGTCTGGCTCGCCAGCGACTTCACTTCGCTCGCAACCACCGCAAAGCCGCGGCCGGCTTCGCCGGCACGGGCTGCCTCGATGGTGGCGTTCAGCGCGAGAAGGTTGGTCTGTTCGGCGATCGCCGTGATCAGCTTGACGACTTCGCCGATCTGCTGGGCGGCATGCGACAGTTTTCCGATGCGGCCGTCGGTCTCCCTGGCCTGCACCACGGCGGCTTCGGCGATCCGGCTGGAATCGCGAACCTGGCGGCCGATTTCCTCGACCGAGGCCGAGAGCTCCTCCGTCGCGGTCGCGACCGACTGCATGTTGCTGGAGGCCTGCTCGGAAACGCCGGCGACCTGGCTCGAGAGGGTCTGCGTGGTCTCTGCAGTCCGGGTCAGCGTGGACGCCGAGGATTCGAGCTGCACGGCGGAGGCCGAGACGTTCGACACAATGGCACCGACGGCGCTCTCGAAATCATCGGCAAAACGAATCAGCTCGGAGCGGCGGCTTGCAGCCAGTTCCTTGTTCTGGGCTTCGCTGGCAGCGGCGTCGCGTTCGGCTTTCGCCACGGCCTGAACCTTGAACTCCTCGACCGCGCCGGCCATCTCGCCGATCTCGTCCCTGCGGCCAAGACCGGGCAGCACGACGTCGAAATTGCCCGAGGCAAGCTCGCGCATCGCCTTGCACATCGCGATCATCGGCCGCGAGATGCCGGTACCGAGCAGAAAGGCGAGCACCGCGCCGAGCAGCGTGCCGCCGACGGCGAGCATCAGCACCAGTTCCTCGGTCTTCCCGATGGTCGCTTCCGATTCCGAATCGAGCCGCTGTTGCTCGGCGACCAGATCCGCCTTCATGGCAGTGGCGCCGCGCAGGATCGCGCCCGCCGAGCCGCTCATCTCGGTGACGAGATCATCGACCATCTTGGCGTTGGCGATCAGCTTCTCAAGCGCTTCGCGATAGGCGACAAGGATGGTCTTGGCATCCTTCAGGCCGGCGACGATCTTGTCGTCCATGGAATAGACCGCGCCGAGCGAGTTCTCGACGAATTTCAGCCGGGCCAGCGCACTGGTCGCGATCGCCTGGTCTGACGTCAGCACGAAATTGGTCGCCGCCGCGCTTGCGGTCTGGAACTGGGCGTTGACCTGCTTGGTGCCGAACTCGATGGCCTGCGCCTCGGAATCGGAGGCGTTATTGCCGATATCGTCGAGCTTGTATTTCAGCAGATTGGCCTGGCGCGAGAGCTGGTTCTGCACCAGCAGCGTGCTGTCACGCTTGGCCTGGAGGACCTTGGCGAAAGTCGCGGAGAAATTCGCAAACTCCTTGGCGAGCTTGTCGAGGCTGTCCTGCCGCGCCGGTGTCTTGGCGCTCTTGACGGCCTGATCGATGGCGCTCTTCAGGCTGGCTTCGGCGTCGAGCGCCGCCTTGGCATCATCTTCCTTGCCGGTGACGACGAAATATTTGACGGCCGAACGGTAGCCGAGCAGCTCGCGGTCGATGTTCCGGGCGAGATCGGCCTCCGAGACGCTCGAGCGATAGGACCCGACGCCCAGCGAGACCCGCTCGAAGCCGAAATAGGCGAACGCCATGCTGCCGGCGGAGATCACCAGCACGGCGGCAAAGCCGAGGATGATCTTGGCGCGGAACCGGAGGGTCGGAAATATGCTGCGCTTGGACGGCGACGCGGTACGCCCGGACATTCCAACCCCCATTTTCTATTCAGCCGACGTCTGGAGGCGCCCCGCCCCCAGACCCGGATGCGCAAAACTAGGGCAGAATGAATAAAGGGCGGTAAATTCGGCACGCCTCGCGCAATCCAAGGCTTCGTCGGCCAGAGGCCGACCCCCACAGGACCGGGGCGACCAAAATCCTAGTTGCCAAGTCCGGGGACCGAGGTCTCTAATTAGAAACAATCAAAATCAATCCCGGGAGGTACTTTCTGTGTCTACAGTCAAACTGACGGTGAACGGCAAGGCCGTTTCTGTCGACGTCGAGGACCGGACGCTGCTGGTCCAGCTCCTGCGCGAGAACCTCAACCTCACCGGAACTCATGTCGGCTGCGACACCAGCCAGTGCGGCGCCTGCGTCGTGCACATGGACGGCAAGGCGGTGAAATCCTGCACCATGCTGGCGGGACAGGCCGACGGCGCCAACGTCACGACCATCGAAGGCATCGCCAAGGGCGACGAACTGCACCCGATGCAGGCCGCCTTCCGCGACAATCACGGCCTGCAGTGCGGCTATTGCACGCCGGGCATGATCATGTCGGCAATCGACATTGTGCACCGCCATGGTGGCGGCCTCGACGAGGCCACCGTCCGCCAGGAGCTGGAAGGCAACATCTGCCGCTGCACCGGCTACCACAACATCGTCAAAGCCGTGCTGGATGCAGCCGGACGCATGAAGGTCTCGCAGGCGGCCGAGTAAAGCGGCTCGCCTCGAAAAAAAGAACCACCGCTGCGGCTTTCGAGGGAAAGCGCAGTCAAAACAATTCCGGTCGGGAGGACCAGACATGGGTGTTGAAGGCATCGGCGCGCGCGTCGTGCGCAAGGAAGACAAGCGTTTCATTACCGGCAAGGGCCGGTACGTTGACGACATCAAATTGCTGGGCATGACCCACGCCCATTTCATCCGGAGCCCGCACGCGCACGCCAAGGTGAAGAAGATCGATTCTTCCGCCGCGCTGAAGATGCCGGGCGTGGTCGCGGTGCTCACCGGACAAGAGCTGGTCGACGACAAGGTCGGCAACCTGATCTGCGGCTGGGCCATCACCTCCAAGGACGGCACCCCGATGAAAATGGGCGCATGGCCGGCAATGGCGCCGGAGACCGTGCGCTTCGTCGGTCAGGCCGTCGCGGTCGTGATCGCCGATAGCAAGAATCTGGCGCGCGACGCAGCCGAATCCGTGGTCGTGGACTATGAAGAGCTCCCGGCCGTCGCCGACATGCAGTCAGCCATCAAGGCTGGCGCGCCGCAGCTACATCCCGAAGCGCCCGGCAACCAGGTCTATGACTGGGTGATCGGCGACGAGGGCGCAACCGATGCCGCCTTCGCCAAGGCCGCCAATGTCGTGAAGCTCGACGTCACCAACAACCGCCTCGCCCCGAACGCGATGGAGCCGCGCGCGGCGATCGCCGACTACGACGCGGCGGAGGAGCACTTTACTCTCTATACGACCTCGCAGAACCCGCACGTCGCCCGCCTCGTGCTGTCGGCGTTCTACAACATCGCCCCCGAGCACAAGCTGCGCGTCATCGCCCCCGACGTCGGTGGCGGCTTCGGCTCAAAAATCTTCATCTATCCTGAAGAGATGGTGGCGCTGTGGGCCTCCAAGAAGGTCGGCCGCCCGGTGAAATGGACCGGCGACCGCACCGAAGCCTTCCTCACCGACGCGCATGGCCGTGACCATGTCACCCATGCCGAGATGGCGTTCGACGCCCAGAATAAGATCTTGGGCCTGAAGGTGAAGACCTACGCGAATTTCGGCGCCTACATGTCGCTGTTCTCGTCGTCGGTGCCGACCTATCTCTACGCGACGCTGCTGTCGGGCCAGTACAACATCCCGGCGATCCACGCCGAGGTGATCGGCGTCTACACCAACACCACGCCGGTCGATGCCTATCGCGGCGCCGGCCGCCCCGAGGCGAGCTACCTGGTCGAACGTCTGATGGAGACGGCGGCGCGGCAGCTGAAGGTCGATCCGGCAGCTTTGCGCCGGAGCAACTTCATCACCCAGTTCCCGCACCAGACACCCGTGATCATGGCCTATGACACCGGCGACTTTAATGCTTCGCTCGACGCCGCGATGAAGGCGATCGACTATGCCGGCTTCGCCGCCCGCAAGGCGCAAGCCAAGTCGCAAGGCAAGCTGCGCGGCATCGGCGTGTCCTGCTACATCGAAGCCTGCGGCATCGCGCCGTCGAAGGCCGTCGGCAGCCTGGGCGCCGGCGTTGGCCTGTGGGAATCGGCCGAGGTGCGCGTCAACCCGGTCGGCACCATCGAGATCCTCACGGGCTCGCACAGCCACGGCCAGGGCCACGAGACGACGTTCTGCCAGCTCGTCGCGGAACGTCTCGGCGTTCCCATCAGCCAGGTCTCGATCGTCCATGGCGACACCGACAAGGTGCAGTTCGGCATGGGCACCTACGGCTCGCGTTCGGCGGCCGTCGGTCTCACCGCGATCCTGAAGGCCATGGAGAAGATGGAGTCAAAGGCCAAGAAGATTGCCGCGCATGCGCTGGAAGCTTCCGAAGGCGACATCGTCATCGAGAACGGCGAGTTCAAGGTGGCCGGCACCGACAAGGCGATCGCCTTCCCGATGGTCGCGCTCGCGGCCTACACCGCGCACAATCTGCCCGACGGGATGGAGCCGGGTCTGAAGGAAAGCGCCTTCTACGACCCGACCAACTTCACCTTCCCGGCCGGCGCCTACATCTGCGAGCTCGAGGTCGATGCCGGCACCGGCAAGACCTCCTTCGTCAACTTCGTCGCGGCCGACGATTTCGGCCGGCTGATCAACCCGATGATCGTCGAAGGCCAGGTCCATGGCGGCCTGGCCCAGGGCATCGGGCAGGCGCTGCTCGAGCACGCCATCTACGATGCCAACGGCCAGCCGGTCACGGCCTCGTTCATGGACTACTCCATGCCACGCGCCGACGATCTCCCCTCGTTCAACCTCTCCCACACCACGACGCTGTGCCCGGGCAATCCCTTGGGCATCAAGGGTTGCGGTGAGGCCGGCGCAATCGGCGCCTCTGCGGCCGTGATCAATGCGATCACGGATGCGATCGGCAAGAACAATCTGGAAATGCCCGCAACCCCGGACCGGGTGTGGCGCACGATCCACGCGGCCTGAGAGGAGCAACAAGATGTACCAGACCACTTATCATCGCGCCTCTTCGGTCGACGAGGCAGCCAGCCTGTTCGCCAAGGGCACTGAGGCGAAATTTCTTGCCGGCGGCCAGACGCTGCTGCCGGTGATGAAGCAGCGCCTCGCCAGCCCCTCCGATGTCATCGACCTCGGCAAGATCAAGGAGCTGATCGGCGTCGAGGCCTCCGGCGACACGCTAACCATCAAGGCCGCCACGCCGCATTACGACGTCGCGTCCAGCGATGCCGCCAAGAAGGCGATCCCCGCGCTTGCTTACCTGGCGTCGCTGATCGGCGATCCCGCCGTGCGTTACCGCGGCACGATCGGCGGCTCGATCGCCAACAACGATCCCGCCGCGGACTACCCGGCCGCACTGCTCGCGCTCGGCGCCACTGTGAAGACCAACAAGCGGTCGATTGCGGCGGAAGATTTCTTCAAGGGCCTGTTCACGACGGCGCTTGAAGACGGCGAGATCATCACCGCCGTGTCGTTCCCGGTTCCGGCGAAAGCGGGCTACGCCAAGATGCGGCATCCCGCCTCGCGCTTCGCGCTAACCGCCGTCTTCGTCGCGCAGACGAAGTCGGGCGAGATCCGCGTCGCCGCGACCGGAGCATCGCAAAGCGGCGTGATGCGGGTGCCTGCAATCGAAGCCGCGCTGAAGGCGAACTGGTCGCCGGCAGCAATCGATGGCGTGAGCGTTTCGGCGAGCAATCTGCTGGCCGACATCCACGGCACCGCGGAGTACCGCGCCAATCTGGTCAAGGTGATGGCACAGCGCGCCGTGACCGCCGCAGGCTGAGATCCTTCTCTAGCGCCTCAACACAAATCTTCCGCGGCGCGTAGCAATACGCGCCGCTTTTATTATGCGCCCATGCATGAAAAGCGCTTGCCTCGCTGGCGTGAAGGCGAGAAAAGTTAATCAGCCAATTAACTCGTCCCAGAGAGGAACGTCGGAGGCGATCGCCGAACCATCGGCATCCGCCCGCGACCCGAGGAAACAACAACGTGCTCGATAAACCAGCCCAGACCACATCCGTCCGCACCACCGGCCCGCTTGCGAGCTTCCGGATCGTCGAATTCGCCGGCATCGGACCGGGCCCGTTCGCCTGCATGATGCTGGCCGACATGGGCGCCGATGTCGTCACGCTCGACCGCATCGGTACGAAGAAGAGCATGAAGTCGGTGGCGGGCCGCGGCCGCAAGGTGATCGAGCTCGATCTCAAGGACAAGGCGTCCATCGCACAGGTGCTCGACCTGCTCGCCAACGCCGACGCGCTGGTCGAAGGTTTTCGGCCCGGCGTGATGGAGCGGCTCGGCCTCGGCCCCGATATCGTGCTCGCGCGCAATCCAAAACTCGTCTACGGCCGCATGACCGGATGGGGCCAGGAAGGCCCGCTGGCGAATGCCGCCGGCCATGACATCAACTACATCTCCATCACCGGCGCGCTCGCCGCGATCGGCACCAACGAAGCGCCGGTGCCGCCGCTCAACCTCGTCGGCGATTTCGGCGGCGGCGCGCTCTACCTCGTCGTCGGCGTGCTCGCCGCGCTGCTGGAAGCATCAAAGTCCGGCAAGGGCCAGGTGGTCGACGCCGCGATGTGCGACGGCGCAGCATCGCTGATGTCGTTCTTCTTCGACATGAAAACGCTCGGCCGCTGGACTGAAGGCCGCAACCGGAACTTCCTCGACGGCGGCGCCCATTTCTACGGCGTCTATGAATGCGCCTGCGGCCATTTCGTTTCGATCGGCTCGATCGAGCCGCAGTTCTACGCACTGCTGCGCGAGCATGCGGGCCTCTCCGACGCCGATTTCGACGCGCAGATGGACCCCAAGGCCTGGCCCGCGCTGAAGGAGAAGCTGAAGACCGTATTCAAGGGCAGGACGCGCGAGGACTGGTGCAAGATCATGGAAGGCAGCGACATCTGCTTCGCGCCGGTGCTGACCATGTCGGAAGCGACCGAGCATCCGCACATGGTCGCCCGCGATGTCTTCATCGAGCGCCACGGCGTGAAACAGCCCGCGCCCGCGCCGCGCTTCTCGCGTACGCCGTCGGCGGTTCGCGAGCCGGAAGGCGCGGAGATTGCCGCCGTGACGGCTGCGTGGAAGACGGGGCGTTAGAGCCCCGCCGTTACAACAAGCTCCGCTGTCGTCCTGGCGAATGCCAGGACCCATAACCACAGGGAGTGGTTTGGCGAAGACTCGGAGTTCGGTACTTCTGCCGACCGCAATCGATAGATTCCGCGGTATGGGTCCCGGCGTTCCAGGCCGTGCGAGAAGTCGCGCTGGAAGCTGGGACGATTGAGCGGGAGGCAAAAGTACCCCTGTCAGGCCGCAGATGGTGCCAACGCTCCCAGCAAGGCCGGCACGCCGAGGATGTTGGCCACCCGCTTGAGATTGTAGCAGAGGACACCCAGGGCGAACTCGGCCTTTGCCTTTTTCAACCCCTTCACCAGGAAGCGCGGACCGGCCATCAGCCATTTCATGGTTCCGAACGGATGTTCGACGGTCTCCCGCCGATGCGTCATCCAGCTCGGATCGGCGACGGCCCGCCGGTGCATCGCTTCACGCTCATCCTCGTAAAAATGACGCACGATCACCCGCCGCGCAGCGTTCGTGCACTGCGCCTTGAGCGCGCAGGCGCCGCACGCCCGGCTGGCGTATTCCTTCTGCTGCTGGGTCTGCGAAGTCTTGAACAGGCTCAGCGTCTCCCCGGCCGGACAACGCCAGGTGTCGCTCTCATGGTCGTAGCTGAACCGATCCCGGCTGAAGTATTGGGGGCCCTTCGGATTGACCACCTCTGGCCGCGGCACGATCGCGGTGATCCTGTCCTGCTCGCAGAGCGCCCCATGTTCGCCGTTCGAATAGCCGGTGTCGGCCACGACCGTGATCTCGTCGGCCTCGACCGCAGCCTTGCCCTGCACCGCCATCGGATGGAGCTGCTGCAGGTCGTTGCCCTCGTTCGTCAGATCGAACGCCACGATCAGCTTGTGCTCGGCATCGACCACGGTCTGCGCATTGTAGGCGACCGCGTGGCCGTGCGGCGTGCGCATCAACCGTGCTTCCGGCTCGGTCATGACCTCCTGCTTGAGCCCGCGCGCCGCCAGATCTTGCGCCTGAGCTTGTAGTTGATCCTTTTGCGCCTTGAGAGCTTCGATCGCAGCCGCAACATCGACAGGCTTGCCGACCGAGCCCGCCTCCGTCCGGTCGGCGTCGTCCATCGACGCCAGATAATCCGCAATCCGGCGGTCGATCGCCGCGTTCATCTTCGCGATACGTTGCGGCGTCACCACCTGCTTGCGGCTCGCCACCGCCGCGATCTTGGTCCCGTCGATCGCCAGCAACTCCGCCCCGAACAGCGACTGCTCCCCGCAGAACCCAATGAAGGCGCGGCATACCTTCACGATCGCTTCTGCATGGTCCTTGCGGAAGTCCGCTATCGTCTTGAACGACGGCGTCAGACGGTTGAGCAGCCACATCACCTGAATGTTGCGCCGCGTCTCGGCCTCCAGCCGACGGCTCGCCCGCACCCGGTGCAAGTACCCATAAATATACAGTTTCAACAGGTCGCCCGGCGCGTAGGGCGGTCGTCCCATCTCCTCCGCAATAGCCTTGGAAAACCCGAGCTGCTCCAACTCGAGCCCCGCGACAAACGCGTCGATCACCCGAACCGGATCGTCCCGGCCCACAGCTTCGTCCAGAACCTCCGGAAAAAGCGTCGTCTGGTATCGCGATTGTCCCGTCACGTGCCCCATCATCGCCTCGAATCAAGCCAAACCCAAAACACCATAACTCGCTGGGTTTTCACACAGCCTGGTTCGCCAGGACGACACCGGTAATGTAGGTACAACTCGGGCCTAAACTCGGC
This sequence comes from Bradyrhizobium sp. AZCC 2230, assembly GCF_036924495.1. Classification (NCBI taxonomy): domain Bacteria; kingdom Pseudomonadati; phylum Pseudomonadota; class Alphaproteobacteria; order Hyphomicrobiales; family Nitrobacteraceae; genus Bradyrhizobium; species Bradyrhizobium sp. AZCC 2230. The sequence continues at coordinate 5,976,321 of NZ_JAZHRS010000001.1, forward strand.
GCCCTACGCCGCCGTGTCCACCTTCAGCACCCCGCGGCGGATCTGATCTTCCTCGATCGACTCGAACAGGGCCTTGAAGTTGCCCTCGCCAAAGCCGTCGTCGCCTTTGCGCTGGATGAACTCGAAGAAGATCGGGCCGATCGCGTTGGCCGAGAAGATCTGCAGCAGCACCTTGGTCTGGCCGCCGTCGACCACGCCCTCGCCGTCGATCAGGATTCCGTTCTTCTGGAGCCGTGCGACGTCCTCGCCGTGCTTGGGCAGTCGCGCGTCGATCTTCTCGAAATAGGTCTCGGGCGGCGACGGCATGAAAGGCAAGCCGGCTGCGCGCAAGCCCTCAATCGTGCCGTGGATCTCGCGGCAGCCGCAGGCGATGTGCTGGATGCCTTCGCCGCGATAGATTTTCAGATATTCCTCGATCTGGCCGGAATCGCCGGCGTCCTCGTTGATCGGAATCCGGATTTTGCCGTCCGGGCTGGTCAGCGCGCGCGAGAACAGGCCCGACGCGCGGCCCTCGATGTCGAAGAAGCGGATCTGGCGGAAGTTGAAAAGCTTTTCGTAGAAGCCCGTCCAGACATCCATGCGGCCGCGATGGACGTTGTGGGTGAGGTGATCGAGATAAAACAGGCCGGCGCCGACCGGCCGTGGATCGCGCGCGCCAAGCCACTCGAACTCGGCATCGTAGGCCGAGTCCTTGGCGCTGTAGCGATCGACGAAATAGAGCAGGCTGCCGCCGATGCCCTTGATCGCGGGCACGTCGAGCGTCTTCTGCGCGGTTGGCCCATCGGCAGGCTCCGCGCCGAGCGCGATCGCGCGGTCGTAGGCCGCCTTCGCATCGACCACGCGGAACGCCATCGACGGCGCGCAGGGGCCATGTGCGGCCACGAACTCGTAGCCGTGGGTGCCGGGCTCCTCGTTGACGAGATAGTTGATGTCGCCCTGGCGATAGACCGTGATTGTCTTGGTCTTGTGGCGCGCGACGGGCGCGTAGCCCATCAGCTTGAACAGATCATGCAGCTCTTGCGGATTGGGATGCGCGTATTCGACGAACTCGAACCCGTCGGTGCCCATCGGATTGTCGGCGGTGATCGTGGCCGGCGGTGCATCGTGCGGAAACGGACCCATGGTGCTCTCCCAATTTGCTGCTGCCTTGGACTATCCTTCATTGCGCGCGCAAGGAGCGTGCAAACGGGACGCGTTTTGGGTACCTTATGCACGATCCGTGCACGAAATGGACCAACGACGCATGCTTTCCGTGGATGCCTTCGACCTCAAGATCCTGGGCGCGCTCCAGGATGACGGCCGCCTCACCAACCAGGAGCTCGCCGATCTCGCGGGGCTGTCGGCCTCGCAATGCTCGCGGCGGCGGATGCGGCTGGAGGAAGAGAAGGTCATCGCCGGCTACCACGCCGACCTCTCGAGCGAAGCGCTGGGCTTCGGCGTGATCGCCTTCATCCAGGTGGGGCTTGCGACCCACTCGCCGGACAATTCAAAGCGTTTCCGCACGCTGGTGAACCGGATCGACGAGATCCAGGAGGCGTATTCGCTCACGGGTGATGCCGACTACGTGCTCAAGGCCGTACTGCGCGACCTGAAGGGGCTCTCCAACCTCGTCAATGATGTGCTGATGCCGCACCAGAGCGTGGCACACGTACGCTCCTCGATCGTGCTAGACAGGCTGAAGGAAAGCTCACGGCTGCCGCTGAAGGAGATCAAGCCTGGCTGAAATCGAGGGAACTACGCCATTCGCGTCGTGCGCGCGATCTGCGATGATCCCGGCCAGCTTGCGGAGATTAAACCATGACCCTCCAGCTTCGACCGAACTGCGAGTATTGCGACCGCGACCTGCCGCCTGATGCAATTGATGCGCAGATTTGCTCCTATGAATGCACGTTCTGTGCGGATTGCGTGGAGACAAAGCTCTCCAACGTCTGCCCGAACTGCGGCGGCGGCTTTGCCCCGCGCCCGATCAGACCGACGCAGGAATGGCGTCCGGGCCTGTGCACGAGCAAGCAGGCGCCGTCCGACAAGCGGGTGCATTTGAAGTACAGCGTGGAGGATGTCGCGGCGCATTGCGCGCGGGTGAAGGACGTGCCGCCGGAGAAACGCTAGGTCTCGTAGGGTGGGCAAAGGCGCGTTAGCGCCGTGCCCACGTCCTTTCTCCATCGCAACGAATGGTGGGCACGCTTCGCTTTGCCCACCCTACGAGACTGAGCCCTCGGCTCACTCCGCCGCCAAAATCGTCCCCTCGACCTCGCCGAACCCGACGCGATAGCCGTTGCCCTGGCACCAGCCGCGCATCACGAGGCTGTCGCCATCTTCCAAGAACGTGCGCTTGGCGCCGCCGGGCAGCTCGACCGGCTCGGTGCCATTCCAGCTGATCTCCAGCAAACTGCCGCGCTGGCTCTTCTCCGGCCCGGAGATCGTCCCGCTGCCGAGGAGATCGCCGACATTCATCGCGCAGCCCGAGGAAGCATGGTGCATCAGCTGCTGCACCGAGGACCAGTACATGTATTTGAAGTTGGTCCGGCTGATGCCCGCAGGCGCGTCGGCGCCGGCGGCACACAAGGAGACGTCGAGCTCCAGATCGTAGTTCTGCGGCTTGGCCTGCTTGAGATAATCCAGCGGCACCGGCTCCTGCGCCGGCCCTTTCAGACGGAACGGCTCCAGCGCCTCGCGCGTCACCACCCAGGGGCTGATCGAGGTTGCGAACGCTTTTGCCAGGAACGGACCGAGCGGCACATATTCCCATTGCTGGATGTCGCGCGCGCTCCAGTCGTTGAGCAGCACGAAGCCGAAGATCATCTCCTCGGCCTGGCTCTCCGTGAGCATGCCACCCATCGGTGAGGGCTGGCCGACCACCACACCCATCTCCAGCTCGAAATCGAGCCGCTTGCACGGACCGAAGCTCGGCACGTCCACATTCGGCGGCTTCAGTTGCCCGCGTGGACGCTTCACCTTGGTGCCCGAGACCACGACGGTGGAGGCGCGACCGTTATAGGCGATCGGCATGTGCAGCCAGTTCGGCTGCAGCGCATTGTCCTTGCCGCGGAACATCACGCCGACATTGGTGGCGTGCTCTTTCGACGAATAGAAATCGGTGTAGCCGGAGACCGCGAACGGCAGATGCAGCCTTGCCTCGCGCATCGGCACCAGCGCCTGCTTGCGCAGCTCCTCATTGTCGCGCAGCTCCGGATGATCATGACGCAGCAGCTCGCTGATCCGCGCCCGTGTCTTCGTCCAGACTTTTGGCCCCAGCGCCATGAAGGGATTGAGCGAGGGCCCGGAGAACACGCCGAGCGGGCCAACATCGAGCCGGGAATCCTGCTCGAGCTCCCAGAGATCGAGCAGGAAGTTGCCGATCGCAACGCCGACCCGCGGCGTCGGATTGGCCACGGTCGAGAACACGCCATAGGGCAGGTTCTGGATCGGGAAGTCGGAGCCGGGGTCGATTTCGATGAAGGAGCGGAGGCTGGGATCGTTGGGGTGGGGCATGTTTCTCCCGATACAAATTCTGATGCTGACCTCTTTCACCCTCCCCTGGAGGGGGAGGGTCGGTTCGCATGAAGCGAAGCGGAATGCGAAACGGGGTGGGGTGATCTCTCAACACGGGCACTGCCTCAATGGAGAGACTGTCACCCGCCCCGCTCGCTAACGCGAGCGACCCTCCCCCTCCAGGGGAGGATAAGCAAGACTACGGTCGGTTCGGATCGAACCGCTTCTCGAGTCCCTTCCAGCAATCCGCGTAATCGTCCTGCAGCGTCGAGGCATTCGCGGCATGCGCTGTCACGCGCTGCGGGTAGCGGGTCTCGAACATGAAGGCCATGGTGCCCGTGAGCTTCACCGGCTTCAGCTCGCCGTTGCTGGCGTGCTCAAAGGCGTCGCGGTCGGGGCCATGCGGCAGCATGCAATTGTGCAGGCTAATGCCGCCCGGGACAAAACCCTGCGGCTTGGCGTCGTAGACGCCGTAGATCAGACCCATGAACTCGCTCATGATGTTCATGTGATACCAGGGCGGACGGAAGGTGTTATCGGCCACCATCCAGCGCTCGGGGAAGATGACGAAGTCGATATTCGCGGTGCCCGCGGTCTCCGAGGGCGAGGTCAGCACCGTGAAGATCGAGGGATCGGGATGGTCGAAGCCGATCGCGCCGACCGGCGAGAAGGTGCGAAGATCGTATTTGTAGGGCGCATAATTGCCGTGCCAGGCGACGACGTCGATCGGCGAATGCGGCAAATTCGTCTTGAATAGCGATCCGCCCCATTTCACGAACAACTCGGTCGGCGTGTCCTTGTCCTCGTAATGCGCGACCGGTGTCAGGAAGTCCCGCGCATTCGCAAGACAGTTGGCGCCGATCGGCCCGCGCTCCGGCAGCGTGAAGGCGCCGCCATAATTCTCGCAGAGATAGCCGCGCGCCGGGCCGTTTGGAATCTCGACACGGAATTTCACACCGCGCGGGATCACCACGATCTCGCCGGGCTCGGCGTCGATGCGGCCGAACTCGGTGACGACGCGCAGATTGCCCTGCTGAAGCACGAACATCAGCTCGCCATCGGCATTGTAGAAGTGCTGGTCCACCATCGACTTGGTGATGAGGTAGACATGCGCGGCCATGCCGGCCTGCGTGTTGACGTCGCCGGCGGTCGTCATGGTCTGCACGCCCTGGAGGAAGGTCATGTCTTCCTTCGGGATCGGCGCCGGGTCCCAGCGCAGCTGTGCGATCGGCAAATCATATTCATGGCACGGCGCCGAACGCCACAGACCGCCATCAGCCTTCTCGAAGCGGCCGGAATGCTTCACCGAGGGGCGGATGCGATAGAGCCAGGAGCGTTCATTGGTGCCGCGCGGCGCCGTGAAGGGCGAGCCCGAGAGCTGCTCGGCATAGAGGCCGTAAGCGCAGCGCTGCGGCGAATTGCGCCCGATCGGCAGCGCGCCGGGGAGCGCCTCCGTCTCAAAGCTGTTGCCGAAGCCGGACATGTAGCCCGGCGTCACCTGCGCCGAGCTGCGAATGATCTGATCAGGCGAGGTATTGATGTTCATGACTATCCTCCTCCTTGCAAAGCGGCCCACATGTCCTGGTCGCGCTTGTCGGTCCAGATCACGGGATCGTCGATTCCCGATGCCTCGTCATAGGCGCGCGACACGTTGAACGGCAGGCAGTGCTCGTAGATGGCAAAACTGTGGAATTTCGGATCCATCACCTCGCGGGTCGCGGCCATCGATTCCTTTAAGCTGCGTCCCTTGGCGACGGAGATTTCGGCCGCGCCATAGAGCGAGGTGACGAAATCACGCGTCATCGCGATGGCTTCGCGCACCGTGGCTGTGCCCTTGAGCGCATCGCCGCGGCCCGGCGCAATCGCCTTGGGATTGAAATTGCGAATCTCGTTCAGCGTCAGCGGCCACTCGCGCAGATGCGCATCGCCGCAATAGCAGGCCGAGTGATATTCGATGAGATCGCCGGAGAACATCACCTCGGCATCCGGCACCCAGGCGACGATGTCGCCGGAGGTGTGGCCGGCACCGAGCTGCATCAGCCGCACCTCGCGTTTTCCCAGATAGATCGACATCTCGCCTTCGAAGGTCAGCGTCGGCCAGGTCAGGCCGGGAATGCTTTGGGCGTCCCGGAACAGACGGGGGAAGCGGCCATACTCGGAATCCCAATCCTGCTGGCCGCGCTCCTGGATCAGTCGATAGGTCTCCTGCGAGGCCACGATGCCCTGCGCCTTGTAGGCGGAGGCGCCGAGCACGCGCACGGCGTGATAATGGGACAACACGACATATTTGATCGGCTTGTCGGTGACGGTGCGGACGCGCTCGATCACCTTGTTGGCCATCGCCGGCGTCGATTGCGCATCGAACACCAGGCAGCCGTCGTCACCGACGATGATCGCCGTGTTCGGATCACCCTCGGCGGTGAACGCGTAGAGATCGGTACCGATCTCGGAGAAGGTGATCTTCTTCTCGGAGAGATCGCCGGTGGATGCGAAGTTCTTCGCCATCAGTTCGTCCTTAGGTAACGGGGTTATTGTTGTTGCTGTTGTTGCTGCTGCTGGCCGTCGATCATGCGGCGTTTCGCCAGCACGAGCGCTTCCCGTAGCACGTCGATATCGCCGATATGGTTGGCGAGGATCAGCACCAGCGCCGCGTCGAAATCCGCGCTCTGCTCGTCGGTGAGGCCGCGATGCGCTTCGACGATGGCGCGAAAGGCATCGTCGGGTCGCGCGAAGTTGGAGCTGGTGGAAAGCGGCATATGAGACCTCAATTCAGACCTGCGGCCCGCGACAGCGCGGCCGCGATCGCCTCACGCGTCGGATGACGGAAGCGCGCCGCGACGTAGCCGTCAGGCCTGAGCAGATAGGCGGAGCCCGGCTCGGCGTCATAGCGCTTGGCGATGAGGCCCAAGGAATCGGCAAGCCCGCCCTCGCCGCCGATACGAATATCCTTCACGCCATCGGGCCTATCGATCGCAGCGCCATTGCTGAACGACAGCAGGGTAAAATCCGTTCCATCCTTGCGGAAGGCATCTGTCAGATAGGCCTGCTCGCCCGCGCGCGTTGCAACCGGCGCATCGAGCATGGAGCAACCCGGCGATGGTCCACTGCGCCAGGCATCCGCATCGCGCGATGACAGCGGAGAATCATAGCTGCATGGCACCGACAGTCGACCGCCATTGACCATGCGCTTGCCGAACTCGGTTTCCTTGGCGAGCGCCAACACCGCCTGGCGCAGCCGGGATTCCTGATGCGAATTCGGCGCCATGAAATCGGTCGAGCGGGTGGATTCGCGGATATTCTCGTCGGCAGCTCCGCTGCGCTCGACATGGTAGCTTTCGAGCAGGCTTGCCGGCGAGGTGCCGCGCAGCACGCGGTCGAGCTTCCAGGACAGGTTTTCGGCGTCCTCGAGTCCCGAATTGGCGCCACGCGCGCCGAACGGCGAGACCTGGTGTGCGGAATCGCCCGCAAAAATCACGCGGCCGTGGATGAAACGGTCCATGCGCCGGCACTGGAATTTGTACAGCGAGATCCACTCGAACTCGAACTTGTCGTGGCCGAGCATGCGCGCGATCCGTGGCCGCACATTCTCAGGCTTCTTCTCGACTGTGGGATCGGCATAACGATTGAGCTGGAGATCGATGCGCCAGACATCGTCGGGCTGGCGGTGCAAGAGCGCCGAACGTCCCGCATGAAACGGCGGATCGAACCAGAACCAGCGCTCGGTCGGGAATTCCGCCGTCATCTTGACGTCGGCGATCAGGAACTGGTCCTCGAACACCTGTCCGGCAAATTCAGCACCGACCATCTGCCGCAGCGAAGAGCGCGCACCATCGCAGGCGACGACATATTGCGCGTGCAGGCGATAGGCGCCTTCGGGTGTCTCGATCGTCAGCGCAATGGAATCGTTGCGTTGCTCGACCGCCGTCACCTTGTTGCGCCAGCGCAGGTCGATCGCGGGCAGATCGCTGATGCGATCGACAAGATAGGCTTCCGCGTAATATTGCTGGAGGTTGATGAAGGCCGGCCGCTTGTGGCCGTCCTCAGGCAGCAGATTGAACTGATAGAGCTGGGACTCGCCGTGAAAAATCCGGCCAACGCTCCACACCACGCCCTTGTCGACCATGCGGTCGGCGACGCCGAGCCGGTCCCAATATTCCAGCGAGCGCTTTGAGAAGCAGATCGCCCGCGAGCCCTCGCCGATGCGGTCGGCATCATCCAGAAGGACGACGCGCTGGCCGCGCTGGGCGAGATCGATCGCCAGCGACAGCCCGACGGGCCCTGCGCCGACGACCACGATCGGATGCTCGGCCGGACTTTCGCCGGGGCGGTCCTGGTCGGACTGGCGGCGATAGCCGAACTGGGTCTTCGCTTGAAAGGTCTTGGCCTGATGCGTATTGGCGCCCGCCATACACTAACCTCGGCTCTGGTCAGGAGAGGACTGATCTGCTAGATAGTCTCACGTGCAACTATTTTGGACCGGAGCCGGCCGGCCGTCAACTGGAATTCGGAGCGCTCTCCTTGGCGAGGACATCCAGCAACATCGCGCTGAAGACAAGAGAAGCCGACGCGGCTTCACCGCGGCCCAAATCGCGTCTCGATCTGTTCAGATTCGTGCCGTTTCGCCTCAACCGGCTCGCGGCGGAGGTCAGTTCCGCGCTCGCGGTCGAATATCAGGAACGTCACGGCCTCGACATTCCGGCCTGGCGCGTGATTGCCACGCTCGGTTTCCGCAACGATGCCTGCAGCGCGCAGTACATCTCGCAATGCACCCGCACGCACAAATCCACCATCAGCCGCGCGGTGACCGCGCTGTTGCATGACGGCCTGATCGAGCGGGTCGAGAACGAAGCCGACCGTCGCGAATTCCGCCTGCAACTGACGAAGAAGGGCGGCGCGCTCTACGAGGAGCTGTTCCCGCAATTGCTGCGGCGGGAAGACGAGATCCTCGCCTGCCTGTCCGCGCAGGAGCGCAAGCAGCTTTCAGTGCTGCTCGGCAAGATCGAGGGGAGCCTCGACCTGATCCAGACCAGCGAAGAGGCCGACGCCAAGCAGGCGTATTGATCACTTCGCAAATGATTGCGTCGGCGGCAAGTGCAGCGCCCAGGCATCGACCTTATCGCTCGCACGCGGATAGATCTCGGTCACGATCGGATCGTGGCCGGGAATATAGCGGTCGGGATGGCCGGCGAGACGTTCGATCGTCTCCCAGCCCACGGCCATGTCGCCGACATTGTAGACGATCGGGAACGGGCTGCGGCGCTGCAGATTGGCGTAGTAGTGCGCGGCGTCGGACGCCAGCACCACCGGACCGCGCGCGGTCTCGACCTTGACCACCTGCAAGCCGTCTGAATGGCCGCCGACGCGGTGCACGGTGACACCGGGCGCGATTTCGCCGTCGCCGGAATAGAAACTGACACGCTCGCCATAGACGTGGCGCACCATCTGGGTGACGTGCTCGACCGAGAATGGATGTCGCAGCAGTCCGTTGCACATGCAGCGGCCGGTGGCGTAAGCCATCTCGCGCTCCTGGAGATGGAAGCGCGCATTCGGGAAGCGGTCGAGATTGCCCGCGTGATCGTAATGCAGATGCGTCACGATAATGTCGCGAAGGCTCGACGCGGCGACGCCAAAGCGCTCCAGCGCATCGACCGGATTGAGCGTCAGCTTGCGCGCGCGCGAGGTCGCCTCCTCGGCATTGAAGCCGGTGTCGACCAGAATCTCGCGGCCCTGCCCGCGGATCAGCCAAACGAAGTAGTCGAGATCCTGTGCCGCGCTGTCATGCGGGTCGGGCGCCAAAAAATTCATGCTGGGGGTACGCGGCGACATCGTCGCATAGCGCAGGGCATAGATTTCGTAGGCGTTTCCCATGACTTTGATCCCGGCTTTTGCTTTTTCTGAATGGACCTGCCGCGCACCAAGCCATTGCCCGCCGTAAAGGTCAAACGTCTGAGCCTGCGGTGGACGCAGGGTGCAATGTGAGACCAATCACATTTTCGTCGCGAGTACCGGCCTAACATGACGGCCGGAACCCTGAACGAGAACGCGTCGAGGAGAACCGTGACCGCAGATTTATTCCCCTTGCGAGCTGCTTGCGCGTCGCGGTCAATTGTCGCGATAGTGCCGAATCTCCAAGCGGTTGACGCCCCCACTCGCCGGTTTGATAATGCACATTGCGTAAGTTAAGGTCGCCGCGGCGCAAGCTGGGAACGGCGCCTTTTTGGCTGGACCGCGCTGATTATGAAAATTCGCCTGCTTTTTCTTCTGCCCTTGCTTGTCTCGTTCATCCCGACCGCGCCGTCGCACGCGGCCGGCGACCGCTATGCGCTGGTCATCGGCAATGCCAAATATCCGGACGCGGACAGCCCGCTGAAGGAGCCGATCAACGACACCCGCGACGTCGCCGACGAGTTCAAGCGCGACGGCTTCTCGGTCGATGTCGGCGAGAACCTCACCGGCGACGGCATGCGCCGCGCCTTCGACAAGCTCTATGGCAAGATCAAGCCGGGCTCGGTGGCGCTGATCTTCTATAGCGGGTTCGGCATCCAGTCGGCGCGCCAGAGCTACATGATCCCGGTCGACGCGCAGATCTGGACCGAGTCCGACGTCCGTCGCGACGGTTTCAGCATCGAAGCGATCCTGGGCGAGCTCAACACCCGCGGCGCCGGCGTCAAGATCGCGCTGATCGACGCTTCCAGGCGCAACCCGTTCGAGCGGCGGTTCCGCAGCTTCTCGGCGGGCCTGACCCCCGTTATCGCGCCGAACGGCACGCTGGTGATGTACTCGGCGGCGCTGGCGTCGGTGGTATCGGACGCCGGCGGCGACCACAGCCTGTTCGTCCAGGAACTGCTCAAGGAAATCCGCGTCCCCGACCTGATGGCTGAGGAAACGCTGAACCGCACCAAGATGGGCGTCACCCGCGCCTCGCGCGGCGAGCAGGTACCGTGGATTTCGTCCTCCCTCGCCGAGGATTTCTCGTTCATTCCGGGGGCCGCTGGATCGCGCCCGACGGCGACCACGCCGCCACCGGCGCCTCCCGCACCGCCGCCGGTCGCCAACAACCCGCCTCCGGCTCCGCCCGTCCCGCCAGCACCACCCGTGGCTGCGAACAATCCGCCGGCGCCGCCTGCACCTCCGTCACCGCCGCCGGCACCGAAGCCGCAGGTCGAGGCCGCGCTGCCTCCACCGCAACCGCCGGTCAAACCGGCCGACCCAGCCCCGGCGCCGGCACCGAACGCAGATGGTGGGCCGAGCGCGGCCGCGCTTGCTGAGGATCCCACCATCAAGGGCCTGACGGCCAAGATCGCCGCCAATCCGGACGACGTGAATGCGCTGTACCGGCGTGGCCAGGTCTATGCCAGCAAGGGGGCCTACAGCCTCGCCATCAAGGATTTTGACGACACGCTCCGGATCAATTCGAAGGACGTCGAGGCGCTGAACAATCGCTGCTGGACCCGTGCCGTGATCGGCGACCTCCAGGGCGCGCTGAAGGATTGCAACGAGGCGCTGCGGCTGCGGCCGAACTTCGTCGATGCGCTGGACAGCCGTGGGCTGGTGAACCTCAAATCCGGGGCGGCGAAGAACGCCATCGCCGATTTTGACGCCGCGCTGAGGATCAACCCGCGCCTGACCTCCTCGCTCTATGGGCGGGGCGTGGCGAAGCAGCGCAACGGCTCGGCCCAGGAGGGCGCGCTCGACGTCGCCAACGCCAAGGCGATGGACCCGAACATCGCTGGAGAATTCGCAAGTTACGGAGTGCGTTGATATTTTTTTGATTTGAGGCCGGCGGCGCCTCGAACCCGCGGCGGTCCGGCAAGACTAACAGAACGGATGCCGCAGGCGGCCTTGCCGTGGGGCCATTTGCAGGAATTTTGGAACCGCGCGGGCTCGCGCAGGAGGGACTGGCAATGAGATTGGCTGCAAAGGGACTGACCGCGATCCTGTCCATCATCACCATCAGTGCCGCACTGACGCTCCCGCCCGCCTTTGCCGGCGACGACGGCAACAGCAAGAACGTCACCGAGGACGAGATCGTCCGCGCGTTGGCGCCGGCGCCGAAGAAGCCCCTGACCCGCGGCCTCTCGATTGCCCCTCAGGCCGATCCGGCGCCGAACCCGGCGGAAACCAAGCTGATCCAGTCCGTCCGCGGCCGCGCCACGCGCTCGCTGTCGTCGACCGAGCGTGAGGAGATCGCCTCCGCCGCCAAGGACAAGCCGAATATCGATCTCGAAATCACCTTCGACTACAACTCGGCCGACATCAGCACCAAATCGCTGCCTTCGGTGCAGGCGCTGGGCCGCGCACTGACCAGCCCCGATTTGAAGGGCTCGACCTTCGTGGTCGCCGGCCACACCGACGCCGCCGGCGGCGAGGGCTACAATCAGGAGCTGTCGGAACGCCGCGCGGATTCGATCAAGCGCTACCTCGTCGAGAAGTACAGCATTGCCGCCGCCGACCTCGTCACCGTCGGCTACGGCAAGAGCAAGCTGAAGGATCCGAACCAGCCGATGGCGGAGGTGAACCGCCGCGTGCAGGTCGTGAATATGGAAAACAAGACCACCGCATCGAAGTGACCACGACGTAATCCGTTGAAGTGACAAGTCGTGATGTGGTGTAAAGTCTTGCTCCCAGCGCGCGTCCCGCAGCCCTGCGGGACGCCGCTTCGTTTCAGGGAAGCGATCCCAGCAACCCCGAGCCAGGCCAGGATGATCCGGCGATGAACATCTCCGAATATCTCAAGCCTGCGGGAACCGTGGCGTTCATCATTGCGCTCGGCGTCGGTTATTACTGGTTCGAGCATCGGCATCGCCCCGAGGCGAAGGAGACGCCGGGCGAGGCGCTCGTCATCGTGACGAAGTCGACCAATGCCTGCTTCTCCGATCTGGTGCGGGTCACCGGCTTCTTCGTGCCGCGGCGCGAGGCCGTGGTGATGGCCGACCAGGAAGGGTCGAAGGTCACCGACATCTTCGTCACCGAGGGCGCTGTTGTCACCGACAACCAGGAGCTGGCGCGCCTGACCGCGCCGCCGCAGATCCCGGGGCAGCCGCAACGACCGGGCCCGCAAGGCCCGATCTCGCTGAAGGCCCCCGCGCCTGGTCTCATCACGGAGGTGCGGACCATTGTCGGTGCGCCGGCCTCGCCGCAGGCCGGACCGATGTTCCGCATCGCCGTCAGCGGCGAGATCGAGCTGGATGCGCAGGTCCCGGCCGTGCACATGCCAAAACTCAGCCCCGGCGCAACGGTACGGATCAGCCGGGATGACGCCGCCGACCTGATCGGCCGGGTCCGGCTGGTTGCACCCGAGATCGACCGCGCGACGCAGCTCGGCCGTGTCCGCATCAGCGTCACCAACAATCCATCACTGAAGGTCGGCGTGTTTGCCCGTGCCTCGATCGACGCCAAGCGAAGCTGCGGCGTGGCGGTCCCCAAGACGGCGATCGACCATCTCACCGTGCAGGTGGTCAAGGGCAATACCGTCGAGACACGCCGGGTGCGCGTCGGGCTGACATCCGACAGCCAAACCGAAATCCTTGAAGGGGTCGACGTCGGCGAAATCGTCGTGGCCGACGCCGGCTCTTCGCTGCATGACGGCGACCAGATCAAGACCATGTTCGCCGATGAACTCGATCGCACGCGGGTACGCTGATGGCTCTCAATATCTCGGCATGGTCGATCCGTAATCCACTGCCGTCGGTGGTGTTTTCGATCATCCTCCTGATCCTCGGCTGGACCTCCTTCAGCAAGCTCGCGATCACGCGACTGCCCTCTGCCGACATTCCCGTGATCTCGGTCGCGGTGGCGCAGTTCGGCGCCGCCCCGGCAGAACTCGAATCCCAGGTCACCAAGACGGTTGAAGACGCCGTCTCCGGCGTCGAGGGCGTGCGGCACATCACCTCCTCGATCACCGACGGCGTTTCGGTCACCACCATCCAGTTCGCGCTGGAGACCAACACCGACCGCGCACTCAATGACGTCAAGGACGCGGTGACGCGCGTGCGCTCGAACCTGCCGCAGAACGTCACCGAGCCGCTGATCCAGCGCGTCGACGTGATCGGCCTGCCGATCGTCACCTATGCCGCGATCTCGCCCGGCAAGACGCCGGAGCAGCTCTCTTATTTCGTCGACGACGTGGTCAAGCGCGCGCTGCAAGGCGTGCGCGGCGTCGCCCAGGTCGAGCGCATCGGCGGTGTCGAGCGCGAGATCCTGGTCTCGCTCGACCCTGATCGCCTGCAGGCGATGGGGCTGACCGCCGTCAATGTCAGCCAGAGCCTGCGCGGCACCAATGTCGACGTCGCCGGCGGCCGCGCCGAAATCGGCAAGAACGACCAGGCGATCCGAACCCTGGCCGGCGCCAAGACGCTGAGCGACCTCGCCGGCACCATGGTCCCGCTGTTCGGCGGCGGCGAGGTCCGTCTCGACGATCTCGGTACCGTCACCGACACCATCGCCGACCGCCGCACCTTCGCGCGCTTCAACGGCGAGCCGGTGGTCGCACTCGGCATCAAGCGCTCCAAGGGCGCCAGCGACGTGAAGGTCGCCGAAGCCGTGCAGAAGCGCATCGACGCGCTCAAGGCCGCCTATCCCGACGTCGACCTCAAGCTGATCGACACCTCCGTCGAATACACCAACGGCAATTACGAAGCGGCGATCTCGACCCTGTTCGAGGGCGCCATCCTCGCCGTCGTCATCGTGCTGTTGTTCCTGCGTGACCTGCGCGCCACCATCATTGCCGCGGTCTCGCTGCCGCTGTCGATCTTCCCGGCGTTCTGGGCGATGGACATCCTCGGCTTCTCGCTCAACCTCGTCAGCTTCCTCGCCATCACGCTGTCGACGGGTATCTTGGTCGACGACGCCATCGTCGAAATCGAGAACATCGTACGGCACATGAACATGGGCAAATCGCCCTATCGTGCCGCATTGGAAGCTGCCGATGAAATCGGCCTCGCCGTGATCGCGATCTCGCTGACCATCATCGCGATCTTCGCACCCGCGAGCTTCATGTCGGGCATCGCCGGACAGTTCTTCAAGCAGTTCGGCATCACCGTCTCGGTGCAGGTGTTCTTCTCGCTGCTCGCGGCACGCTTCGTGACGCCAATGCTGGCGGCCTACTTTCTCAAACATGGCAATCATGAAGAGCCACCGCCTGGCCGCATCTTGCGCGCCTATCACGGCCTCGTCTCGTGGTCGGTGAAGCACTATTTCATCACCGTGCTGATCGGCTTCGGCATCTTCGCGGCCTCGATCTGGAGCATCACGCTGCTGCCGCAGGGCTTCCTCCCGGCGCAGGACAGCGCCCGCTCGCTTCTCGCCCTCGAACTGCCGCCGGGCACGCAGCTCTCCTATACCGAAAAAGTCACCGAGGACATCGTCGCACGCCTACGCAAGCGGCCCGAGGTAAAGAGCATCTTCGTGGACGGCGGGCGCGTTCCGCCGGGCACCCAGGAAGTCCGGCGCGCCGCCCTGATCATCAACTACACGCCCAAGAACGACCGCAACATCACCCAGCGCGAGCTCGAATTCTCGATCAGCCAGGAGCTGGAGAACGTTCCCGATATCCGCTTCTGGTTCCTGGACGAGAACGGCCTGCGCGCGATTTCGCTGGTTGTGACCGGTGTCGACCCCAACATCGTCAACAACGTCGCCAGCGAGCTCGCGACGCAGATGAAGCGGATTCCAACCATCTCCGACGTGATCTCGGAAACCTCGCTGGAACGTCCGGAACTGCGCATCGAGCCGCGCGCTGATCTTGCCGCGCGACTCGGCGTCTCGACCGAAAGCCTGTCGCAGACCATCCGTGTCGCGACCATCGGCGATGTCGGTCCGGCGCTCGCCAAGTTCGACGTCGGCGACCGTCTGGTCCCGATCCGCGTGCAGCTCGAGGACGCCGCGCGCGGCAATCTGAAGACGCTGGAGCAGCTGCGCGTGCCGCTCGGCGAGCATGGCGAGAAAGGCGGCGTGCCGCTTTCCGTCATCGCCGACGTCAAGCTCGACCAGGGCCCGACCAGCATCAACCGCTATGACCGCGAGCGGCAGGCAACCGTCGCCGCCGACCTCGTCGGCTCCGCGGCGCTCGGCGACGCCACCAAGAAGATCTACGACCTGCCTGTCATGAAGAGCCTGCCGAAGGGCGTGAAGGTCTCCCCCTCCGGCGATGCCGAAAGTCTCAACGAGCTCTCCGACGGCTTTGCCACCGCGATCACGGCCGGCCTGATGATGGTCTATGCGGTGCTGGTGCTGCTGTTCGGCACCTTCCTGCAGCCGATCACCATCCTGTTCTCGCTGCCGCTCTCGATCGGCGGCGCGATTGCCGCGCTGCTCGTCACCGGCAAGCAGCTCACCACGCCGGTGTGGATCGGCATCCTGATGCTGATGGGCATCGTCACCAAGAATGCGATCATGCTGGTGGAGTTCGCCATCGAATCGATCAATTCCGGCAAGCCGCGCGACGAGGCGATGATCGACGCCGGCATGAAACGCGCCCGCCCGATCGTGATGACCACGATCGCGATGGCCGCCGGCATGATGCCGAGCGCGCTCGCGGTCGGCGCCGGCGGCGAGTTCCGCTCGCCGATGGCGCTCGCGGTGATCGGCGGCCTGATCTTCTCGACCATCCTGTCGCTGGTGTTCGTGCCCGCGATGTTCATGGTGATGGACGACCTCGGCGCCCTGATCTGGCGCTTCGGCAAGCGGCTGATCGTGCACAGCGAGGACGCGGAGACCGACGGTCATCACGAGGCTGCGGAGACGGTGCCGGCGCCGAAGAGCATCGTGCATCCGGCGGCGGAGTAAGTTCCCACCGGCGCGGCTGAAGCGAGCGAACTGAAACCCCTCGCCGCGATCGCTACTCGTTCCGCGCGATCGCCGTCAGCTTGGTCATGTTCCGCAGCAGGATCCGACCGCGCTGGAGGTCCAGGATCGCTTCCTTGCGCCAGGCCTGAAGCTGGCGATTGACACTCTCACGGGCGGCGCCGACGAAGACGCCGAGCTGCTCCTGCGAGATGTGCACCTCGGAACCGAAATCGGCGGCGAGCGCGCAGAGCCGCCGCGCCAGCCGCACCGGCAGCGGCTGCAGCATGGATTCCTCCATGCGCTCGCTCTGCCAGCGGATGCGCTGGCACAAGAGCGCGATGATCTTGATCGCGACCTTGGGCTCGCGCTCGAGGAAGGCGAGGAAGTCTTCGCGCCGCAGCACGAACAATTCGCTCACCTCACCGGCGGTCGCGTCCGCGGTGCGGCTCTGGCCGTCGAGCACCGCGACCTCGCCGAACAGATCGCCCGGCCCCATGAAGTTCAGCGTCAGCCGGCTGCCGTCTGAGGCGCCGGTCTCGATGCGAACCTGCCCGCGGCGCACGCCGTACAGCGCGTCGCCCGCATCACCCTTCTGGAACAGCACCTCGCCATTCCCCAGATGCTGAGTGTGGCAGAGGTTGGACAACCGCTGGAGTTCGTCCGTCCCGAGATCGGCGAACATGGCATTCATTTTCAGAATGACCGCAAATTCGGCCTGCTTGCTCATTTCAACGTCCTTGTGAATTTACTCGTCAATTTCCTGGGCAAATCGCTTGGAAGCATCGTCGTCAGAATCGCGTAAAACCGCGCCGGGGAAGTGTGTCATAAGTCACATAACTTTGCAGCACCTCCCGACTATTTTTAGCCGCTTGGAGCGGCTTCCCGTCCCGGGATAAACTCGGGCGTGAAGGACGGGCAATCTGCCGGATTCGACGCCGCTCGTCCGTCGTTGGAAGGTCGACATGAGAGCAGTGAAATTCGCCGGCGCAGCTTTGGCCGCCGTCATCGTCGTGATCGCACTCCTGCTGGTGATCGGGATCCCCTCGGGCTTCCTGACTGCGACGATTGCCTCGCGCGTCGAGCAGGCCAGCGGCTATCGCCTGTCGATCGACGGCACCACCAAGATCAGCCTGTGGCCGACGCTGAACGTTACGCTGAACGACCTCACGCTCCAGGACCCCAAGGACCGCAGCGGCATCACGCGCGTGACGATCGACAGCGTGCAGGCCGATATGTCGCTCGCAAGCGTGTGGTCGGGCCACCCGAAGATCAGCGAGATCGTCGTCACCCATCCGGTGCTGTACCAGCCGCTGCTGCGCGAGCGCCTGCCGAACGCCGATGCATCGCCGAAGCCGCTTGCGCTCGACATGGACGGCGCGACCATCGACCGCGTCAAGATCATCAACGGCGAAGTCGTATTCTCGCGGGTGCGCGATCGCGTCGACGGCCGCATCGGCGCGATTAATGCCGACGCCGTCATGGGCCGCGACCGCAAGGTCAATGTCGCCGGCACCGCGCGCGTCGGCGAGCACCCGACCAAGTTCGACATCAAGGCGACCACACCGGCGACGCCGGTCGAGCGGCAGACCATCCCGGTGGATTTTGCCATCGATATGCCCGACGTGCTGAAGTCTCAGCTCGCCGGCCACGCCGAGCTGCGGCTCAACGGCTCGGTCGTGATGGTCAACGGCGTCAACGGCACGCTCGGCGACGGCGCCTTCAACGGCTGGGCCTCGGTCGATATCGCGAGCAAGCCGCTGGTGAAGGTCGATCTCGACTTCCAGCGGCTCGCGATCCCTCTGGCGAAATCGCCTGACGGCGCGGCCGGACAGCCCTGGAGCGATGCGCCGATCGACGTGTCCGGACTCAATTATGTCGACGCGCAGATCAGGATCTCGGCCAACGAAGCCGTCATCGGCGACGCCCGTCTTGCGCCACTGGCGCTCGATGCAAAACTCGCCGGCGGTATCTTGAAGGTGGGCACCGCGAATCTCGGCGCCTATGGCGGCCAGGTTTCGGGCGAGGTGATTCTGGATGCGACCAGCGGTGCGCCGAGCTTTGCGATGCATTCCGACCTCCTCGGCGTGCGCGCGCTGCCGCTGCTGCAGGGCCTAGCCGAATTCGACCGGATCGACGGCAAGCTGCAAGCCAAGCTCGCTTTGCGCAGCGCCGGCACCAGCCAGCGCGCGCTGATGGCGAACATGCAGGGCACGGCCTTCGTCAGTTTCCAGGACGGCGCGATCCGCGGCATCAATGTCGCGCAGATGATCCGCTCGCTGACGTCGGGCACGCTCTCGGGCTGGCAGGACAGCCAGAACAGCAGCCAGGAGCAGAGCACCGACCTGTCGCAGCTCTCGGCGTCCTTCCGCATCGACAAGGGCCAGGCGGTGACGACCGATCTCAATCTGATCGGGCCGCTGGTGCGCGTCACCGGCGCCGGCACCATCGCGCTCGACACCAAGATGATGGGTTTTCGCGTCGAGCCGAAACTGGTGATGACGACCGAAGGCCAGGGCCGCACCTCCGATCCCGTCGGCTTCGGCATTCCCGTGATGATTACCGGCGCGTGGTCGCAGCCGCGGATCTATCCTGACATGGCCGGCATGCTCGACAATCCCGATGCCGCCTATGCGAAGCTGCGCGAGATGGGCAAGGGCCTGTTCGGACCTGACGGCGCCGGGCTCGGCAACATCCTGAACAGTTTTGGCCTCGGCGGCGCTGCCGCGCCCGGTGGCGGCAACGCGACCGGCAATGCCAATCCGCAAGCCCAGCAGCCGGGGCAAGGACAAGGGCCGAACAATCCGCTCGGCGGCCAGCTTGGCGAGGCGATCGGCAATCTGATCCAGCAGGGGCTCTCGAGCGGCGCCGGAAACGGCGCCGCCCGCAGCCGCAGCCTGCCAGGCAGCCCGGCCACACCGGCCCCCCAGGCTTCGCCGACCCCTCCGACCCAGGACCCGCCCGAGGCGCAGCAGGACAGCCAGCCGATGAACGACGTAATGCGGCAGCTGTTTAATCGGTGATTGGCAGACCAAGGCGGCGAACTCCGCGCGCAGCCTTACACCGCCTCGTCACACGGTTCTTCCTCCGAACGGAGGAGACGGCCTGCCAGCTGCGACGATTGACCACCCTGCCAGCCGCCACCCACGTCCCCTGCGGGTAACCACACCCGCCCCTTGACTGGCCCCCTGCCGGTCCAAAGGCCCAAATTGTGGTAGAACAGCCGCGGGGCCTGTACGGCCCGTAGCGCCGGCGTCGGTCGCCGCGCGAGAGGATCCGGATGGCGGGAGCGAAAGACAAGACCTGGTTTCTGCGCGAGGGCCTGTTCGCCAAATATGTCGTCTCCCTCGTCGGCCTCGTCGTGTTCGTGCTCGCCGTCAACGGCGCGATGGAGACCTGGATCTCCTATCGCGCCACCAAGACCTCGCTG
Organism: Bradyrhizobium sp. AZCC 2230; assembly: GCF_036924495.1. Classification (NCBI taxonomy): domain Bacteria; kingdom Pseudomonadati; phylum Pseudomonadota; class Alphaproteobacteria; order Hyphomicrobiales; family Nitrobacteraceae; genus Bradyrhizobium; species Bradyrhizobium sp. AZCC 2230. The sequence goes on from NZ_JAZHRS010000001.1 coordinate 5,996,026, forward strand.
ACCGACGGGCTCGAGGACAAGGCGCAGGCCGCCGCAAGGCGCATGGAGCAATCCGTCTCCGAGCTCGAACGCCAGATCAGCTGGGTGACGACGGCAAGCCGGGACACGCTGGAGAAGCGCCGCGCCGATTACGCCCAGCTACTGCAGCAGGTCTCCGTCGTCTCCCAGCTGTTCCAGCTCAACGGCGACGGCCACGAGGTGCTGCGCGTCTCGCGCCAGTCGACCACGACCGGCAGCAATGCCGACCTCGCCCGCGACATGCGCTTCACCGATGCGGTGGCGCGCGGGGTCAGCTATTCCGCGGCGAGCTTCGTCGATCAGAAGCCGGTGATGTCGATCTCGGTGGCGCATTCCGGTTTCAATGCCGGCGTCACGGTCGCCGAGATCGATCTCAGCTTCCTCTCCGACCTCCTGTCCGACGCCCAGGTCGGCAAGGCCGCCTTCGCCTATGCGGTCGACGCTCGCGGTCGCGTGCTGGCGGCCTCGTCGAAGGGGCCCGATGTCGGCAAGGATCTGTCGAAGCTGCCGCAGGTCGCGGCTGCGATCGCGCCCGGCCGCGAGCCCGAGACATCAGGCACCGACTTCAACGGCCATTCTGTTTTGACTGCCGCGAGCACCGTACCAAAACTCGGCTGGAGCGTGCTGTTCGAGCAGCCGACCGTGCAGGCGCTGACGCCGATCCGCGACCAGCTCGTGCGCATCGCGCTGTTGATCGGCATGGGCCTGCTGGTCGCGATCCTCGCCGGCACGCTGCTGGCGCGCCGCATGATCATCCCGATCACGGCGCTGCGCGACGGCGCACACAAGCTCGGCGAAGGCGACTTCAGCCATCGCATCGACGTGCACACTTCCGACGAGCTGGAAGAGCTCGCCGGCCAGTTCAACCGCATGGCCGGCCAGCTCCAGGAGACCTACACGGACCTCGAAACGAAAGTCGAAGCGCGCACCCGCGACCTCGCGCAGTCGATCAACGAGCTGAAGGTGCTGGAAGAGGTCGGCCGCGCGGTCGCCTCCTCGCTCGACCTCAATGCCGTGCTGCCGACCATCGCCGCCCGCGCGCTGGAGATCAGCCACGCCGATGCGGTGCTGATCTACGGCTATGATGCCGAACGACATCGCTTCAATCTGGTCGAGGCCGACGGCATCGACAAATCGGCCGAGGGCACCCACGTCACGATCGACGAAGGCGAGAACATTTTGAGCGAGGCCGCCGCGCGCGGCGAGCCGATCGCGATTGCCGATATCGATCACGCCGCCGGACAGCCGCTGCGCGACGTCGCGGTCGATGCCGGCTTCCATTCGGTGCTGGTGGTGCCGCTGGTCGACCAGCAGGGCACGCTCGGCTCGCTGGTGGTGCTGCGCCGTGCCAGCGGCGCGTTCGAGGGCAGCCTCACCGGCCTGATGCGCACCTTCGCCAACCAGGCGGTGCTGGCGATGCGCAACGCGCGCCTGTTCACCGAGGTCGACCACAAGAGCCATGCGCTCGAGACCGCGCACGAGACCGTGCGCGCCCAGGCCGACAAGCTGCGCGAGCAGACCGAGCAGCTGAAGGACTGGAACAAGTCGCTGGAGGAACGCGTCGAGACCCAGCTCAGTGAGATCGAGCGCATCCGCAAGCTCGAGCGATTCCTGGCGCCGCAGGTGGCGCAGCTGATCGCCTCCTCCGACAGCCCCGAGGGGCTGCTCACCAGCCAGCGCCGCGAAGTGACGGTGGTGTTCTGCGATTTGCGCGGCTTCACCGCGTTCACGGAAGCGACCGAGCCGGAAGAGGCAATGAACGTGCTGCGCGAATATCACGCAGCGCTCGGCAAGCTGATCTTCAAATACGAGGGCACGCTCGACAAATATGCCGGCGACGGCGTGATGATCCTGTTCAACGCGCCGATCCAGTTCGAGGACCACACCGCGCGTGCGGTGAAGATGGCGGTGGAGATGCGCGACACGATCGGCCCGCTGACCGAGCGGTGGCGCAACCGCGGGCATAGCCTGGGCTTCGGCATCGGCATCGCGCTCGGCTACGCCACGCTCGGCCAGGTCGGCTTCGAGCAGCGGCTGGAATACGCCGCGATCGGCAGCGTCACCAACCTCGCCTCCCGCCTCTGCGGCGAGGCGCTGGCCAACCAGATCGTGGTCAGCCGCCGCGTCTACGGCATGGTCGAACAATCCGTCGAAGCCCGCGCACTCGACGATCTCCAGCTCAAGGGTTTTAATCATCCCGTGCTGGCGATGGAGATTTTGTCGTGGCGCGATGACGAGGAGAGCGTCGTGGACGCCTCTGCTGCCCGACGGAGAGGGTGAGCTCCGACACAAACGTCGAAAACAACCCCATGCACGGTAGCCAAGGCACTGGTGACATGGCGAAATTTCTCCGCGTTTGCGGATTTAGCGAAATTTCCTTTGACACGTCGGGCAAAACACCGGCATGATGGCATCATCGGACGTTTGCGCCTGATCTCACCAAGCTCTGATGTGTTTTGAATCTGTGAGTTGCTGCCGCCCCGCTCAAGCGACTGCGCTGTCGTTGATCTCACGAATCGTGCTGACGAGACGGACGACCTTGGCTTCGTCGAACAGATGCTCGGGGCCTGTCGGCGCGATGGCGGTGAAGGGCGGTTCGTACAACAGCGACGGGTCCATCATGCCTTGGTCAGTCAGATGCTCTACCACCATGTTGATGAATTCGATTTGTGCGGCGGTCGCGGTGCCCGCGGCGATGAATCCACCGAATGCCTCGCTGACAGCAGCGCGATCAAGTCCTATGAGTGAGCGCACAAACCGTCCGAAGCCGTGGCTCGTCTCGCGCGCTCGCTCGATGTCGCCGGCTTCGCCAACGCCTGCGTCGAGAAGTAGCTTTTCGAGTTCGCTCAGGTCAGACGACGTCAGGGGTTTGCCCTGCCTCAATTTGTGCAGGACGATGTTGCTCTGATGCGCCCGCAGGAAGTGTCGCGCTTTGGTCTTGAAGCGAGCGAAGTCGGCTTCTCCGACTTGCGGGAGTTGGAGTTCAATGCCCTCCCCGATCTCATCCGCGAAGTTTGAATAGACCAGCGCCTTCTTGCCCTTCTCGATGTGTTGAACGAGATCGCGAAGGCGCAGGCGCACGAGCTCCAGGAGAGGCACCGTGACGCCCTCCCACCACTGGTCGGTCTGGATCTCCTCGATCAGTTCCGCGTGCTGCGCTATCGCTGGGATAGCTGTCTGCTCTTCCAGCGCTGACGCAATTTCGAGGAGCTGCTTGCGCAGCGTGTCGAAGCGCTTCGAACCTTTGAGCAACGCAAGTTCGAGCTGGAACATCAGGAGGTCGAAGCGCTTGGCGTCCTCGGTGCCGAGCATGTGGCCGGAGGGAAGCGGCGCGACCTCGTCGACTAGCTCTTTGCGCTTCTCTTCGTCGATGACTTCCCACGCCTTTGGTTCACGGAATTTCTCAACGGAGCGGCGGTGCTGACGTACAATGAAATTGTCTTCATTCATTCCGCCAACAATGTCTTGCAACGTCTTTGCGGCGGACGCGCGAATGTCCGGTTCGCTCGGCGGCGCTTCGTCGCCCGCCCCATAGGGAGCCTGTTCGCCTGCGGCGAAGCCGCCCGCCTTGGCGTGCTTCTCGTCCAATGCCCGCACCAGATCGACCCGTCCCGCGAAGAGGCGCTCGGAGAGCGAGCGCGCCGCGCTCGCCTCCTTCAGTTCGGGGTTGGACGCCACTTGATGTCCCTTAATTCCCTTTTCTCCTCCCTCCAACACCGCGCCTTCTCCGGGCAGCTCTGACCATGCAGTTCGAGTTCGATTGGGACCCGGCGAAGGCGGACAGCAATCGGCGCAAGCATGGTGTCGCCTTCGAGTCGGCGATGGGCATTTTCGACGATCCACTGGCCCTGTCGCTGCTCGACAAAGAGTCTGGCGAAGGGGAGGAACGATGGGTTACCATGGGCCGGAACCCGGCTGGCCACCTGCTCCTTGTGGTACATACCTATGTCGAACTCTCCGCGGACCGGGCCTTGATCCGCATCATCTCGGCGCGCCACCCGACCCGCCGCGAGATCAAATCTTACGAAGATGGGTGATCCGATGAAGGACGAATACGATTTCTCGACCGCTGAGCGCGGCAAGTTCTTCCGGAAGGGCGCGCGCCTCGTGCCGCCCGTCCATCTGGAGCCGGACGTCCTGGCCTACCTCTCGGACCTGGCCGTCACCCAGGGGACCTCGCTGAACGACCTCGTGAACACGCTCCTCAAGGAAGATATCGAGCGGATCGACGCGGCCAAATAGCGGTCCCGAGGACGGCCATGGCGCGAAGGCAAGTCATCAACCCGTAGGGGTTGCATCCAGATCGGCCAGATGGAACGATACCCGAGTCAATGAGGCCTTCCGACTAGGCGGGCTGCTGACGAGGAGGGGGTATCGTCTTGCCCAACGGTGCGGTGATCCTGATTGCGTGTCACGAAGGAAGTGCGCTCCCTCTCCCGCTTGCGGGGGAGGGCTGGGGTGGGGGTGTACGGCCAGCGACCGGTGATCTTCTATTCGAACGGATACGAGCATTGGATTTGGGATGACACGCGCTATCCGCCGCGCCAGATCGGCGGGTTCTACAAGCGCGACGAACTGGAGCTTCTGATCCAGCGCCGCGCCAGCCGCAGATCGCTCGGCGCGGAGGCGATCAACCGAAAAATCGTCGAACGGCCCTATCAGCACCGGGCCATCCGCTCCATCGCCAAACATTTCGAGGAGGATGGCGAGCGCAAGGCGCTTCTCGTCATGGCGACCGGCTCCGGCAAGACGCGGACCGTGATCGCGCTGGTCGATCTCCTGATGCGCGCCGGCTGGGTCAAGCGCCGAACGATTTCCTTCGATTAACGAAATTGTCTCATCATAGAGCCTTTGGGTCCCGAAATCTGGCAGCAATATTGGAATCGTTGCCATTTCCTTTGCATTGATGTTTGCCATCCCGACAATGCTTTTCGCCATCCCCCTAAGAGTCGCCTTCCCATGGCTGGAGTTTAGGTAGCCGGAGATGTAGTGCGGACTAACGCCGCTCTTTGGTCGCGCACGGACAAGATAGCCAGCAAAAGCGAACGGCTCATCTCGTTCATAGACGGCAGTTTTTCCAACGAGTTCCGCACTGTTGGTCCGATTGAAAAGTATATCGCCGCGCCTCACCGTAAACTTTTCGACGTCCCGCTCGCTCAGATCGATGTATTTGAGGTCTTCAAAGTCCATCCTTCCTCGGTCGGTTATATTTCCCATCCTCAAAATCGGGTACTTGCCCTTCTCACCTGCTTTCTGGCTAGTGCCGTATTGAGTATCATCGAGGAGATCGGCCACCCGCCCCCGTTTCCAAGCCTTGGGGTTAGCTTCCGGGCTACCAAAGATATCCAGAAATATCGACTGCGACAGGTTGGCAAGCAGCTCGATCCCGCGCTTTCGCTTGCGGCAATACACCGGATGGTAATTTCACGATGCCATCGAGCCTGTGGTCCTCGACCAGCATTTTTCGGATCGCCTTGTGCGCAATGGACGACCCGAACAGCACGCCATCCGGCACGATCACGGCCGCGCGACCGCCCGGCTTCAACAGCTTCAGGAACAGCGCCATGAACAGAAGCTCAGTCTTCTTGGTCTTGACAATCGCGAGCAGATCTTTGGCCGTCGTCTCATAATCCAACGAGCCGGCAAACGGCGGATTGGCAAGCACCAGCGAATAGCGATCTTCGTCGGCGGCATGCTCCTGCGACAGCGAGTCCTTGTAGCGAATGTCCGGATCATCAACCCCATGCAGTGTCATGTTCATCGAGCCGATGCGCAGCATCGTGCCGTCGAAATCGAAGCCGTGGAACATCTCCTTGTTGAAATGGTCGCGGCTTGCCTGATCGTGAAACAGCTTCGGATGGTTGTCGCGGAGGTATTCGCCGGCCGAGACCAGAAATCCGCAGGTGCCGCAGGCGGGATCGCAGATCACGTCCTTCGGCGTCGGCGCGGTCATCTCCACCATCAGCGCGATGATGTGGCGCGGCGTGCGGAACTGGCCGTTCTGGCCGGCGGTCGCGATCTTGCCGAGCATGTATTCGTAGAGGTCGCCCTTGGTGTCGCGGTCCTCCATCGGGATATCGGCGAGGAGATCGACGACCTTGGCGAGCAGCGCCGGCGTCGGAATGGTAAAGCGCGCGCCCTTCATGTGGGTGGCGTGTGCGGTGCCCTCCTCCGCCATGGTGCGCAGGAACGGGAAGACATGCTCGGAGACGATGGCAAACATCGTCGCGGGGTCCTGGTTCTTCAGCCGCGACCAGCGCATTTCCTCATAGGCGACACCGCCGCCCTTGCCGACATCATCCTTGCCTTTGGGGAAGATGCGCCGCTCCATTGGCTTGCCGAGGCGGTTGGCCTTGTTCTCCTCGCGGGTATGCGCCTCGTCGAGGCCGCGAATGAAGAGGAGATAGGTGATTTGCTCGATCACCTCGATCGGATTGGCGATGCCGCCTGCCCAGAAAGCGTTCCAGACATTGTCGATTTTGGAACGGAGTTCGCCTGTGAGCATTCCCTGCCTCGATTTGCGCTTGCCGGAGGTTGCATTAGCAAATGAGGCGAGGGAAGCGAAGCGCGGCTTTGGTGGGGAGTGTGGAGGACTTATTCTCCCCGGGGTCGTCCCGGCGAACGCCGGGACCCATACCGCGTGATCTTTCGGTTGCGGAAGGTAACGGTACCGAACGACGAGTCTTCGCCAAATTTCTTCCTGGGGTTATGGGTCCCGGCCTTCGCCGGGACGACAACGGAGTTTGAGGCGACGGCGTTGCCGTCGACCTCGAAGGATATTCCTCCAACCCTCCCACGAACCACATCCCCCCTCCCCGCGACTAACCCTCGCCTCAACGGCGAGGCCGGACTTCGGATGGGAGAGACCCGTGGCGTTTGGCTTGCCTTCGCGTGCGTATGATTTGCAGATGCTGGATCGTCCCACTGAGCGGGCGCGCGACCATGGCTGGGTCTTTGGCCTGCCGCCGGGCATCGCGAGCGAGCAATGGCCGCTCGATCCCGTGACCGGATTTCCGCTGATGCACGGCTTTACGTTGAACCTGCCGGAGGATTACCGCGTGCATGGCGAGGACATCGTCGCGGTGTCGTTCTTTGCGACCGCGCCCGACCACAATGACGGCGGCGCGCCCGATGATCCCGAAATCCGCGAGGCGGTGGCGGCACGGCCCGCGCATCCGCGGCTGTCCCGCATGACCGACATTCTCGATTACGAATATGCCGCGCTGCTGCTGACGGCACGCGAATATGACGGCGCGTTTGCAACGCCACCGGCGCCGCTTGCACTTGCCACCGCCGACCGGCCGCGCTGGCTCGACGTCGGCGGCGCCAGCGCCTTCTTCGAGGCCGCCGCGCCTTACGCGAGGAAGATGTTCACCGCTCCGCCGCGCACCGATCTTACCGAGAACCGCGCGATTGCGCTCGCGCCGCGCGCTGATGATCCCAACGCCGGCAAAGGTCCGCAGGACGAACCTACCCGCCGCAACGCGCCGACCGGCTATCAGCCGCTTTACTACTATGTCGGCGGCGTGCCGAGTCGCGACAATTTCCGCCTGCACGATTGGGGCAAGGACCACGCCCCAAATCATCTCGGCGGCACCATGCGGCCCTGCCAGGCCGTGCCGGAGATGAGCCCGTTCTACATCGAGTTCGAGGAATACTTTGGCGGTTACAATTTCGGCGGCGGCAATGCGCAGCTTGATTTTGGGGACATGAAGTTCGACTGGGCGTGCGGGTAGATCGCTTTTCTCTCCGCCGCTCTTAGCCCATCCCGCCGATTCCGCTCAGGTCCCATAAGCATGGCAGCCACGAGACGATCGTGCTCGATCATCGGTGGCAGGCCTATTCGCAGGCCTCCGGCGGGCATTTCTTCAGCTAAAGCGGAATGTATTTTGGTTGAATCGATGCGAACCGAGAGCTCAGATCACCTCTCCCGTAGGGAGAGGTCGGATCGCATCGAAGATGCGGTCCGGGTGAGGGGTTCTGGTCTCACTGGGTGCCGCGGCCCCTCACCCGGACGCCGATCGAACCTGACTCCATCGCGCTCTCGCGCGTGTCGGGATGAGACTCACCTAGCGCCACAACGGCGGTGCGCCCCTCCCCCTTGCGGGTCACGGCAAGGGGGGTAAGCGCCCCGTCACTGCAGGGTCAAAAACTCCACCCAGTTCGGCTTCTTGCCGGTGGCGTAGGATTTCAGCTTGCTGAGTGCGCCGCTGCTCTGGTCGATGGCGTAGACGGTCATGCCGTCGGACAGCTCGCCGACTGCGGCGAGGTAGCGGCCGGTCGGATCGACGTTGAAGCCGCGCGGCTGCTTCTCGGTCGGCACGCTGCCGACCGTGGTCAGCTTGCCGCTTGATGCGTCGACCTTGTAGGCGGTGAGCGTGTTGGTGGTGCGCTCGGAGGCATAGAGGAAGCGGCCGTCCGGGGTGATGTGGATGTCGGCGGCCCAAGGCTTTTGACCAGAGTCTTTTCCGGAAAAACCCTCAGGCAGCGCGGTGGTGCGCTGGATCTCGGACCACACCCCGCTCCTGGCTTCATAGCTGTAGGCTGCGACGTCGCCGTTCAGCTCGTGGATGAGATAGACGAACTTGCCGTTGGGATGGAACACGAAGTGCCGCGGCCCGGATTTCTCCGGCGTCTTGATCGACGGCGGATCGCTCGGCGTCAGCGTGCCCGAAGCCGCATCGAACGCAAAGCTCAACACCTGGTCGGAGCCGAGATTGGTCGCGAACACAAAACGGTTGTCGGGCGCGGGCAGGAAGGCGTGTGCGTTCAGCCCGGTCGGGATCACCTGCTTCGGCTCGCCGACAACGCCGTTCGCCTGCAGCGGATTCAGCGCGACCTTGTTGCCGCCATAGGAGGCGCTGAACAGCACCTTGCCGCCGCGATCGGTGACGATGTTGGCCATGCTGTCGGCGAGCGGCCCGTTGCCGATATGGCTGAGGAGACCCGTTTTGGGATCGATCGCAAAGCTCACCGCGAGGAACGGCTGCGAGCGGACGCCCGCGATCAGGACGCGATGGTCGGGCGTGATCGCGAGCGGCGTCGAGGAGCCCGGCTTTTCCACGCCGGTGAAGGCGGCGGTCTGCACCGGCGTCATCTCGCCGCTCTCGGCGAGCTTGAACACGCTGATGTCGTTGCTGTCGGCATTGCCGACATAGGCGAAGGTTTCGGCCATGCCGGCACGGACTCCCAGGATGAGGGCAAGAGCAGTGAAGAGTGTGGTGGCGATCGCCGCGCGGGGTGCGGGGCGTGTCGGTCTGATCATGGGCCGTCCTCCTTGAGCCGGTGTGGCTTGTCGTTTTGCGGCGGAGGATAGCGGCTGGTGTTCCCTTGCACCAAATTCCAATTGGGATTGATCGATGCTGAAATGGTATCGGTTCAGGTGCGAGAGCTACCGCACCGCGGCGGTCAGGTCGCGCGAGGGCAGATGCGTGCCGGCCGGATGGTCGGGCGGACCGAGCAAGGTCCAGACCGCGACGGCCACCAGAGCCGAGGTCAGGATGGTCCAGGCGACCAGTTGTTTGCGCATCAGGCCAGATCCGTCCGTCGAAGCTTCGGCCATCGTGCACTGCAAACGGCGACGACCCTATGAACTCGTTCACAGGGACCTTCGGTATGGCGATGTCGTGGCAAAGCGCCACACCGGTTAAACCGATCGCAAGGTCTTGCTGACAAACTCAGGAGACGTTGCGCTTCGCCTGCGCAAGCCGCAGGCACCCGGGCCGCATGATCGCGTGGGAACGGCAGCCGCGCCCTGCCGTTACCCCGGTCTCGCCGGTGAAGGACACCGAAACGGTGGCTGGCAAACGGAGGCTGGAAGTGTTTTGGATTTATTGGGACACCGCCTGGTCGCTCATCATCAGCGGTATCATGTTCACCACCATCGTCACGCATCCGGACGCCGAGTTCGTCGAGATCCAGGCCGCACGGCAGGGCAAATGAGCCTCCCCGCCGCCTGAGTGCTCCACGACCGTAGTTCAACTGATCCGGGCCGCGCGCCGGACGCGCCCGAGGGCGCATGTGGTGAACCAAATCTTAGGGGCGAGCCGGTATTTTTCGGCATCTTTTTCAGCGATCCGGCGCACCCCATGGCATTGTTCGGCAATCCCTCCATCCGCTCGGTTCTCGGCGCCATTATCGGCGTCCTTGGCCTATTCCTGATCGGGCAGCTCGCAACCGGACTTTTCGGTGCGATCGAGCGCAACGGCGCCGCACAGAAGGTCGAGCGCTTCGCCAGCACCGACCAGCAGCTTTTCACGGCCCTGCTCGGCTTCCGCATCGAGCGCGGCACCTTCCTGTCGGCGCTGGTTGCCGAAGAGCCGGCCGCCGCCAGTGCCGACGATCGGATCGCCACCAACCGGCAATTGTCGGAAACCGCCTATAAGAGCGTGCTCGAACGGCTCGATGGTGTATCCGATGCCCGTCTGACCGGTGCCCTGAGCAAGCTCGTTGCGCTCCATGATGCGCTTGTGCCGCTGCGGACGAAGGCCGAAGCCCTCATCCACCAGCCGAAGGCGGCACGCGATACGAAGGCGGCCGACGAGTTTCGCAAAGCAGCGCAGGACTATCTCGACTCCCTGTTCGTGCTGACCTCCGAGCTGGAGAACGCACTGAAACTGACCGATCCCGTGGTCGATCACCTGCTCGGGGTGAAGCAGTCGGCCTGGGCCGCGCGCAATTTCGGCGGCCTCGTCGCCATTCGCCTGGAAGCCGCGGGCGCCGCCGCAAAGCCCTGGACTGCCGTCGACATTGTCGGGGCGGCCGAGGATACCGGTCGTGCCAGGCAAGCCTGGAGCCAGGTGCTGGATGCGGCAGGCCGCACTGATGCCCCCGCGAACCTCATCGACGTGATCACGCGCTCGAAGCAGAGCGACGCCACCGCCATGATCGAGCGCCAGCAGGGCCTCATCAAGGCACTGAGCAACAACCAGACGATCGACATCAAGGGCGTGGAGCTCGCCAAGCTCAATACCGCCATCCTCAATTTCTACGTCGAGGCCGGCCACGCCGCGCTTGCCGAAATGGTCGCCCGCGCCGGTCGGCAGATGACGTCGGCGACATGGAGCCTGGCGCTCAATGGCGGGATGATGCTGGTCGCGCTCGCCATCACATTGTTCGGCTTCATCCTGGTGAACCGCCGCGTCAGCGCGCCGATCCGCAAGCTGACGCAGGCGATGCGCCGGCTTGCCGAGCGTGATTATGCGATCGAGCTCGCGGGCATCGAGCGCGGCGACGAGATCGGGGAAATGTCGCGCGCGGTGTCGGTGTTCAGGGAGAACATGATGACCGGCGATCGCCTCGCCGAGGAGCAATCGGCAGAGCAGGGCCGGAAAGAACGGCGCCAGCTCGCCGTCGACGGGCTGATCCAACAGTTCGAGAAGACCGTCACGGAATCGCTGCACACGCTGGCCTCGGCCTCCGGCGAGCTGAATGCCACCGCGCAGTCGATGTCGTCGACCGCCGAGCAGGGCTCGTCCAAGGCGGCCTCGGTCGCGAGCCTGTCGGGCGATGCCTCCTCCAACGTGCAGACGGTTGCGGCGGCCACGGAAGAGCTGTCGGCCTCGATCACCGAGATCAGCCGTCAGGTCGCGGAATCTTCCAGCATTGCGGGTGCCGCCGCCAGTGAAGCCGATCGCACCAATACCGAGGTGCAGGCGCTGGCCGATGCCGCCCAGCGCATCGGCGATGTCGTCGCGCTCATCACGGGCATTGCCGAGCAGACCAATCTGCTCGCGCTCAACGCCACCATCGAGGCGGCGCGCGCGGGCGACGCCGGTCGTGGTTTTGCGGTGGTCGCATCCGAGGTGAAGAACCTCGCCACCCAAACGGCGAAGGCGACCGAGGAAATCACCGGTCAGGTCGCTGCGATCCAGGGCGCGACCAAATCGTCGGTGACCGCGATCCAGTCGATCGGCACCACCATCCAGCGCGTCAACGAGATCGCGGCTGCCATCGCCGCCGCCGTCGAGGAGCAGGGCGCCGCAACGCGCGAGATCGCGCGCAACGTGCAGCAGGCCTCGCAAGGCACCAACGAAGTCTCGCGGCACATCTCCGGCGTGTCGCAGGCCGCAGGGCAAACGGGTGCTGCCGCCGGCGAAGTGCTGGATTCCGCCAAGATGCTGGCGCGCCTGTCGGACGATCTCAAGCGCGACGTCGACCGCTTCGTCGGCGATCTCCGGGCGGCGTAGTCGTTCGGGACTACTGCATCATCGCGGCCGCGATCTTCTCCGCCGACATCAACACCGGAAAATTGGTGTTGGCGCACGGCACCACCGGGAAGATCGAGGCGTCGACGACGCGCAGGCCCTGGATGCCTTTGACGCGGCCCTGGGCATCGACCACCGCCATGGGATCGCTGGCCAAGCCCATGCGGCATGAGCATGAGGCGTGCCAGACGCCGATGGTGGCCTTGCGCACGAAGGCTTCCAGCGCTTCGTCGTCGTTGATCACGTCATCGAAGGTAAAGCCTTCGACCACGAAATTGTCGATCAGGTAGTGGCGCAGCGCCGCCGGTCCATCCATCAGGGTCGCGGCGATCTGGGTCAAAATCCTGTTCCTGGTGTTGACCACGCCGATCTTGCGGACCTTGTCGGTATAGGCGGCCGGGAACGGCTTGTCGGTCACCGCCTTCACGATGTCGCTCATCTGAATGGCCGCCATCTTGCGGAAGCCGCTCATCAGCCGCTCGAGGTCGCGCCGGTCGGACAACAGGTTGAACTCGACGATCGGCTCGGCTCCCGGGTCGCGCGAGGCGAGCCTGACCTGTCCGGTCTCGGAATAGGTCTTGTTGACGAAGGTGAGCAGCGAGCCGATCTGCGTGCCGACCGCGTGCCAGGCCGATTTGCTGAGCACGATGACGAACATGTCGCCCTTCGGCACGCCCGGCAGCCCCGACGAGTAACGCAGGCCAAGCTGCATGTGGCGCCTGGTATGCTCGTTCATGCGCGCGCCGCGGCGGACGAACGACGACAGCGAGATCGAGGGATGATCCATCAGGCGCTGGCCGACGCCCGCGAGCCCCATCAGCACCGGAATGCCCATATCCTTGAGGTGGCCGACCGGGCCGATGCCGGCGCGCAGCAGATGCGCCGGCGAATGGATCGCGCCAGAGGAGAGAATGATCTCGCGTCCGCGGAATTCCTGCTCGCGCCCGTCGACGACAGCCTTCACGCCGACGCATTGCGTGCCTTCGAACAGCAGCTCTCTCACCTGCGTGTTGGTGGAGATCGTCAGGTTCGAACGCTTGCGAGTGTCGCGATCGAGATAGCCCATCGCGGCCGAGACGCGCTGCTCGGCCTGGTTGGAATGCGTCACCGGGAAATAGCCGTCGACGAACTCGCCGTTCTGGTCGGCGACGAAGGGATGGCCGGCTTGATCGAAGGCGTCGGCGAAAGCCTGCGAATGCCGGGTCCAGTGCTCGCGCGGAATGCGGCGGACTGGGATCCGGCCATCCTTGCCGTGATACGGTCCGTCGAAATCGAGGTCGCGCTCGACCTTCTTGAAGAACGGCAGCACGTCATTCCACGTCCAGCCCTCGGCGCCCCGCGCGTCCCATTCGTCGTAATCGGTCGGCGCGCCGCGATTGGCCATCTGGCCGTTGATCGAGGAGCCGCCGCCGAGCACGCGCGCCTGCTCGTATTTGCGCAACGGGGGACGGGCTTCGTTCGGATTGTTGTGGCTGACGACCTGGGTCGTGACCTTCAATTCCGTCCAGTGGAAGCGTGGATCGAAATAGGCGGTGCCCGGATAGCTGTCCCTGATTTCGGCCGGCTCGTTGCCGGGTGGTGTGTCCTGTCCGGCTTCGCACAGCAGGACCTTGTTGGCGCTCCTGGCGGAGAGCCGGTGGGCCAGCACGGACCCCGCCGAGCCGCCGCCCACGATAATGTAGTCGTACACGATTGGCGTTTCCTCTTGTTCTTGTCCCAAGAGGGTAGCGTGGTTTGATCGCGAGGTCACGCCGGCTGAATTTCGCCTAGCGGTTTGCCTTGAATACCTCCCAGCGCGCCTCCCGCTCCCCTCGGTATTTGAGGGCCTGCTCGGCGACCAGCTCTTCGCGACGCAACGGTCAGCTAGATTGTCCTTCACGGGCTACATCACGTTTTCTTCATCCGGCAGCGCTGCGGCGCGCCGCCACGGCACACGGCGATCATGAAAGACGGAGCGGCGAACACGATGCAAATTGGCCGGACTGGTACGCCGACCACATCATCCGCGAACGGACCGGCCGGAAATTGCCCGAATAGATTCCATGCACCCCGCCGCATGGCGGCTCAAGGAGGTGACAATGTCCGAGACCAGCTATCTGCGCGACAAGACCGCGCTGCTTTTCCGTCCAACGAAAACGCATGCGAACACACCAGCCGCCATCACCGCTGCGGAATCTGATCGGGATACGATCGACAATGACAGGCGCAAGCTGCTGATCGGCGCCGCCATCGGGTTTGCTGCCGCGAGTACCGCGAGCCTCCTTTCGGGAGGTCCGGCGCCGGCCGCCACCGGCGGCGAGATCCGTCCATTCCACATCGATATTCCCGAGGCGGATCTTGTCGACCTTCGCCGGCGTCTGGCGGCGACCCGTTGGTCGGACAAGGAGACGGTGACCGACGATTCCCAGGGTGTGCCGCAGGCGATGCTCCGGGATCTCGTCCGTTACTGGCAAACCGATTACGACTGGCGGAAGGTCGAGGCGCGGCTGAACGCGCTGCCGCAGTTCATCACCGAGATCGACGGTCTCGACATCCACTTCATCCATGTTCGCTCCCGGCATCAAAACGCCCTGCCGATGATCGTGACCCATGGCTGGCCCGGCTCGGTCATCGAGCAGATGAAGATCGTCGATCCCCTGACCAACCCGACGGCGCATGGCGGCAGCGCGGATGATGCCTTCCACCTCGTGATCCCCTCGATGCCTGGTTATGGATTCTCGGGCAAGCCGACCACGACCGGCTGGGATCCGCAGAGGATCGCACGCGCCTGGGTCGTGCTGATGAAGCGTCTCGGCTACGAGAAGTTCGTCGCACAGGGCGGCGATTGGGGCTCGCCCGTCTCGAACGAGATGGCCAAGCTCGGCGCCCCGGAATTGATCGGCATCCACGTCAATCTGCCCGGCGTCGTTCCGCCGGAGATTCTCAAGGCCGTGGCGTCGGGCGAGCCTGCCCCGGCCAATCTGTCGGATGAGGAGAAGGACGCCTTCGCCCAGCTCATGGTTCAATTCACGAAACGCCGCGCCTACGCGCAGATCATGGGCACGCGCCCGCAAACGCTCGCAGCCCTGACAGATTCGCCGGCCGGTCTTGCGGCCTGGCTGCTCGACCACGGCGACGGTTATGCCCAGCCGGCCTCGGCGATGCAGGCCGCGGTGCTCGGGCGCGCGATCAACGGGTATTCAGCAGGCGCGCTGACACGCGACGACGTGCTGGACAACATCACGCTGTATTGGCTGACCAACAGCGCGATCTCTTCGGCGCGGCTGTACTGGGAGAACAAGACCAATCTCTATCTGCCGGCGAATGTCGAGATACCGGCCGCCGTCACCGCGTTTCCCGCCGAGAGTTTCGTGGCACCGCGGAGCTGGGCCGAGAAGGCTTATCACAAGCTGATCTACTTCCATCAGGCCGAGGCCGGCGGACATTTCGCGGCGTGGGAGCAGCCCGGGATTTTCAGCAGGGAGGTTCGCGACGCGTTCCGGCCTCTCCGAAGCCCAAGTTGAAGACACCGGCGCGCACCGGGCCGCCCTCATGCAGGGAGACCATCCTCTATTGCAGAACCTTCGGCATCACGACGACGACATCGACCTGTCGCTTCAACACGCGCGCTGCGACACCGGCGATATAGATCGAATAGCCGTCCTCGATGTCGGAGGCGATCTCCTCGTCCTTGGCGAAGGCATAGAGCATCGTGCCGTCGAGCTTGTCGAAGCGGATGCCTGCAAAGAGGCGATCGAATGTCTCGGCGCCGACGGCACCTGCCATCAACGCCTGTATCGCCTGGTCCTGGACGAGTGTGAGCTGCATCATGCCGGTGAGATATGGAAACGCCGCGCGAATACAAGGTGCGGACGATCAGGACGAACGTAACAGCCTTTGTATGAGCGGATGCTGAACGCGCGTCCCGGCATGATCGTGCCTGGTTGGACTAACCCGGCTCCTGGGTGCCCTCGCCACTTGGCTTGTGTCCATCCGGCCCGCGGTCGAACAGACCGTAATGGCTGGAGCGGCTGCCGTCGGCCTGGACCGGCTCGGCGGCGAGTCCGAGTTTCAGCAATTCTCGAACCGCTGCCGCCCTGGTCGGCATGCGGTGCTCGAACCGAAAATCGTCAACGAGCGAAAGCTCTTCCGGGGTGAGCATGATTTGAAGACGTTCTCCGCGGAGGTCCTGCATGGCCTTTCTCGCTGCAGTGGGAGGGATGGCGGATTAGTAGGTTACTCAATCTACTCATTTCGCTAAAGTTCCACAAACCCCCTGAAAGAGGGATTGTGAGTAAAATACTTCCATAAAAACAATGAGTTACATCGCATTCGGAGTAGGCTATGGTCGTGGCGGGCAGGGAGTTTGGAAAGCTCCCGATGCAGAAGCGACGACGGTTTAGACAAGTCCAATCCCTGGAAGAGCGCTTGGCCGCAGAGGCAAAGCGTTTGCGCGCGGACGCGGAATCCTTGCCGTTCGGCCTGGAGCGGGAGGCTCTGTTGCGGAAGGCCCGACAGGCCGAAACCGGTTCGCATATGAGCGAATGGCTGACCTCGCCCGGTCCGCGGACGCCGGAGTAGCGCTTGCCCTTCCTCGTCAAAGTCGGATCGCTGACGGTCGTCGCGCGCAGCGCGTCGGACGTCCTGAACACGGTCGAGAAGCTTCTCGGCGACGACGGCTCGCTGGAGCCGGTCGTCTCAACCTTCGAAGGTCCGATGATCGATCTCGAGCACCTTCGCGGGCTGGTCGGCGATCCCGACGAGTCCTGATCGCACGCTCGCGTGCGCTTACGCCGCGGCCGCCTGCTTCGACAGCAATTGCTTCAGCTTCGCCGCCGGCACCGCCGGGCTGAACAGCCAGCCTTGCATCTGGCTGCATCCGAGCTGCCGCAGCACCTCGCGCTGGGCCTCGGTCTCGACGCCTTCGGCCGTCGTTGCCATGTGACGCGCGGCGGCCATATGCACCACGGCCTGGACGATCGGCGAGGAATCTTCGGACTGGCCGATATCGCTGATGAAGCTGCGGTCGATCTTGATCTTGTCGAACGGGAAGCGGTGCAGGTAGCTCAGCGACGAATAGCCAGTGCCGAAATCGTCGAGCGCGATGCGCACGCCGAGCTCGCGCAGCTGCTGCAGGATGGTCAGCGCCTCCGAATCGTCGCGGATCAGCACGGTTTCGGTGATCTCGAGCTCGAGCCGTCCGGGCGCGAGGCCTGACTCGGCCAGCGCGGCGGCGACCTTCAGCGCCAGCGTCTTGGACCGGAACTGCACCGGCGAGACGTTGACCGCGATGTGGATGTCGCCGGGCCAGGAGGCGGCTTCCGTGCAGGCCTGCCTCAGCACCCATTCGCCGATCTCGCTGATCAGGCCGGTGTCCTCAGCGACCGGAATGAAGTCGGCGGGCGAGACCATGCCGCGCTCCGGATGATGCCAGCGCAGCAGCGCCTCGCAGCCGGTGACGACATTGGCGGAGAGATCGACCAGCGGCTGGTAGTGCACCTCGAATTCGCTGCGGGCGAGCGCCTGGCGCAGATCGAGCTCGAGCTGGCGGCGCAGCGTGGCCTTGGCGTCGTATTCCGGCACGAAGATGCGGAAGGTGCCGCGTCCCTCGGATTTCGCGGCATACATCGCCAGATCGGCGCGCTTGAGCAGATCGTCGAGATTGTCGCCGTGATCGGGCGCGATCGCGATGCCGATGCTGGCGTCGCTCGCAATCTCCTGGCCCTTGCAGTCCACCGGCGTGCGCAGCGACGTCAGGATCTGTTCGGCGAGCGCACTCAGCTCGGCCTGATCGCAGGTGCCGGCCTTGATGATCGCGAACTCGTCGCCGCCGAGCCGCGCCACCAGATCGTTGCCGCTGACGCAGGCGCGCAGGCGGTTGGCGACCTGGCGCAGCAACTCGTCGCCGACCTCGTGGCCGAGCGAATCGTTGACGCCCTTGAATTCATCGACGTCGATATAGAGGATCGCAAACGGCTTGCCTTGGGCAAGCTCCGCCACGCGCCGCTCCAGATGGCCGCGCATCAACACGCGGTTGGGCAGGTCGGTCAGCGCGTCGTAATGCGCCATATGCGCGATGCGCTCGTCGGCGCGGATGCGCTCGGTGACGTCGTCATGGGTGGCGAGCCAGCCGCCGGCCGCGCCGGGCTGGTTCTTGATCTCGATCAGGCGGCCGTCGGAGGTCTCGACGATGTTGCTCTGGATGCGTCCGACGCTGTTCAGGATGTCGTCGCAATAGGAATCGACGTCGCCGTCGAACGAGCCGGTGTCGGCGCGATGCTGGATCACGTCGCGGAAATAGGCGCCGGGCTTCACCACCGCGGCCGAGAGCCCATACATGTCGATGTAGCGGCGATTGCAGACGATGAGCCGCTCGTCCTGGTCGAACATGAGCAGGCCCTGCGTCATCGTGTTCATCGCGGTATCGAGCCGCTGCTTCTCCAGCGAGACGCGGCGCGTCACCTGGCGGAAGATCAGGAACAGCGTCAGCACGAGCAGGCCGATCGACAGCACGGCTACAGTGACGAAGAATTTGGTCTGGGTGCGCCAGGTGGCGAGCGTCGCGTCCAGCGATTTGGTGGCGACCACGACCAGCGGCTCGCCGGTGAGGAGGCGCGAGGCGACGATGCGGTCCTTGCCGTCGATCGGGCTTGCGAGCTGCGTCGTGACGGAGGTGCGTTCGAACACGGCCCTCTGCTCGGGCGAGCCGGTGCGGTAGTTCTGCCCGATCATGTCGTCGACATGGGGAATGCGCGCGAGCAGCTGGCCGTTCTGGTGGTGCATGGCGATCGAGGACTCTTCGCCGAGCCCTGTCGAAGCAAAGTACGATTCGAGCTGCTCCGGCGTGATTGCCCGCGTGACCATGCCGAGGAATTCGCCATGCAGGCCGGACACGCGGCGCGCGATCACGATCGCCGGGCCATTGCCGAGCCGGCCGGGCACGACCTCGATCTCTTCCTGTGCGATCGGATCGTTCTTGAGCCGGTTGAAATAGCCGCGGTCGGCGACGGAGACGTCGGGGACGGGCCAACGCCGCGACGAGTTGATCAGCACGCCATTGGAATCGAACACGTTGGCGCCGGCGATGTCGGACCAGCCGCTCGCCTTCGCGCGCAGCTCTTCGTGCATGGCGAGCGTACTCATCTCGCTGCGGAAGACGTCCGGGGAAGCGATGCCATGACTTTCGAGTTCCGCGATGACGCTCTTCTGGAACACCGCGAAATCCGCGAATTCGCGGTCGAAATGACGGGCGAGCAGCCGGACTGCGCTCTCGAGGTTGTCGCGGCCACTCTCGATGGCGCTCTGGCGGAAGCGATCGACGGTGAGCCCGGTGCCGATGGCGGTTGCCGCCATCAGCACGAAGCCGCCGACGATCAGCCACGTCAGCGGCGCGCCCCGCCATTGGCGAAGCAGCGCGCGCAGTCGCGCGGTCCATCGGATTGAAGCGCCCATCCCGTCCTCCCGTGGGATGCAAGATGCAGCAAAACCGACAAGACCCCGTTACCAGTAAGGGTTAGGGAAATGTGAATCGGAGCGGAATCAGGGGGTTGGTTCCCCGGCCGACAGGCGATGAAACGTCACCGCTTGATCTCCCAGTTCAGCGCTTCCGCGTTGCCCTTGGCGAACATCGCCGGCACGTCGAACTTGCCGGTCTTGAGGTCATAGCGACATTTCCAGTCGGCCAGCCCCTTCACGGCGACGTTCTTCGGGTGTTTGTCCATTTCGCCCGACAGCGAGATCAGGAGGTAGCGATTGTTGGGCCAGTCGACGCCGAGCCAGCGATAAGCATCCTCGGTGCCTTTCATCAGATTGGCCGAGATGTGGTAGTCGAGCTTCATGTTCTTCGTATCGGGCCGGCTGTGAAAATAGTCCCAGGCCAGATCGCTGAGCGACTTCCTGGTGGCGCTGGCGAAGGCGCCGTTCTCGACATGGTAGAGAAACAGATCCTGCTCGCCCGAGCCGGTCTTCTGCATCCGCACCAGCCATTGCGAGTCGCTGGTGAAGCGGAAGCCGGCGCCATAGCCCTGCTCCGGCTTCAGCTCGGTCATCTGGTCGCCGCGCCGGGCCCAGACCTGCCATTTGACGTCGAAATCCCCGCCGTCCTTCATGTACTGCTCGAGCCTGGTGGCGCCGTCGGGCGAGGTGAAGGCGAGATCGGCATTGTCGGTGAGGACGAAACCCGCCGGCGGGCCGGAGGCGGCGAGCGCGGGGGCGGCGGCGAGCGTCAGGGCAAGCACCAGCCATGGCGCGGCGCGATGAAATGCGGTCACGAGGAAAGTCCTTAAAAAAATGCGGCAGTGCGGCCTCGTCCATTTGACGCGGAGGGGGGTAACTCGGTTCATCCCATTGACCGTCTTGCTGCCGCAGCCAAAACGGCGCAATTTGCCGGGGCTGATTTGCGACCTGAGGTTTGAGGACTGATGATCACCGCATCCAAGGCCTTCATTGCATTCTGTCTGCTCGCGGTGGCCGGCACCGTGCTGGTGATCGGCCCGACCGAGCTGCGCCGTCTGCTGCCGGGCGGGACAAGCACCGAGGTCGCGGTCGTCGCCAAGCCTGGGAGCAAGCCGGAGGTGAAGGCCGAGGCCAAGACCGAGAAGGCCGAAGAACCGAAGCTCGCTGCGGTTGCACCACCGGCGCCGTCCGCCTCGCCGGCGCCGGCCGAAGCGCCGAAGGCGGGCGCGCTCGCCGAGACCCAGAAGCAGGTCGCGGCGCTGGCCGATATCGCGCCGGCCAAGCCGCAGCCATCCGTTGCGGACACCGGTCCCCGCTTCGACGTCGCCCGCGTCGACGACCATGGCGAGGCCGCGGTGATCGCCGGCCAGGCCGCGCCGGGTTCGAAGGTCGAACTGCTGCGTGATGGCCAGCCGCTCGACAGCGTGGTTGCCGATGCCTCGGGCCAGTTCGTGATGACCCCGCCAAAGCTTCCCGCCGGCAGCTATGAGCTGACGCTGCGCGCCAAGGCGCCCGACGGCACCGTCACGCAATCCGGCCGTACCATGCCGGTGACGGTGGCCGAAGTCCCGCCGCCGCCTGCGCGCGTCGCAGCGTCGCCGAAGCAGGAAGCAAAGCCTGACGACAAATCCGACGTCGTCGCGTCCCTGCCGGCACCGCGCCTGGCCTCGGCGCCGGATCGGTCCGCAGCTCGGCCGCGCATGATGGGCACGCCCAAGCCCAGGTCCATGGCGAGGATGCCTGGGGCGGGTGCGACGGTCGCTTCCGCCTCGCCCGCGGACGTCCTCAACACGACACCGGCGGAGGCCGGCGGCAGCCGGGTGGTCTCCCGTGGCGACAGCCTCTGGGCGCTCAGCCGTCTCGCTTACGGCGACGGGGCCCGTTACGCGGTGATCTTCAACGCCAACCGGGAAAAAATCCGCAATCCCAATTTGATCTATCCCGGGCAGACTGTTGTCATGCCGCAAAAGGCGCAGTGAGGCTTGCTTCGCCTCTCCCGCTTGCGGGAGAGGCCGACGCGCCCCGGGCGATGCGAAGCATCGTCCCGCGCGCGGCGGGTGAGGGCTCTCGCCACGCAGGGACGTCCTCCGCAATTCTCAACAATCCCGACGCGGAGACACCCCCACCCCAGCCCTCCCCCGCAAGCGGGAGAGGGAGCCCAGTGCCGATGCCGCCGCATCCGTGCACACCATATGCGATTGCCCTGCCTGAAGCGGGGCGAGGTAAAGGCGCCGCGATGATGCCCCACCACTCTGCGACGCTTTGACCGTCTCGCCGCGGAACATTTGGTTCCCCTGCGCGTCTTCTTCCTGCGACGCGATGCGCGCTTGGCGCTGGAGGAGGGCCAAGAAGTGATCGGCTCGGTGGTCATGTCGAGATCACGCCTGGGACTGGCGCTTACCGGCGCTGTCCTGGTGCTTCTGACAGTGCTGTTGCCGAATACGGCCGAAGCGCAGTTCGGGCTACGCGGCGGGCCGCTCGGTGTTGCGCGCTTCGCGGTCGGCCACGTGATCGGTCTGTCGCGATTGCGCCACGCGCGGATGGCGGTGCGAAGCGGCCGCACCCGTGACGCCGCGTTGAGATCGCAGGACCCTCGCGGTGCCGAGCGGGGCCAAGCCGCCAATCCCTACGTGATGCGTGCCGCGCTCACGGCAGGTGCTGCGCTGTCAGGCTGGCACGGCGGCCGGCGGCCGCAGGGCTGGTGGCGTCATCCCGACGGCAGCTATGGCTGGATCGGTCCCGTGTTCTGGCCGTTCGCGCATGACGATCTCACCACCGCAATCGTCTTCGGCGATACGACCAGCCTCTCGCTCTATGGCTATGGCGATATCTATGCGGCGATCTTCGCGCCCTATGCGGCGCCGGAGCTCGCCGCCTACACCGCGCCGCAGGGACGTCGTGCGCGACGCGTCCCGTCGGTGGAAGCGGTCTGCAATGGCAGCGACACCGGCGGCTTGCCGGTCGACCGCATCGCCGCCACGGTGCAGCCGAACGAGATGCAGCGCACCGCGCTCGACGATCTCAGCGCCGCCTGGGCCTCGTCGCGCGATACCATCCGCGCCGCGTGCCCGGCGCGCGCGCCAATGACGGCGCCAGAGCGCCTCGGCGTGATGCGGGCCCGGCTTGATGCCATGATCAAGGCGACGGACGCGCTGACGGCGCCGCTCGCCAAATTCGTCGACCTTCTCGATGACGGCCAGAAAGCAAGGCTCGATTCGCTGGCCAACGAACGCCGCGCTGCGCTGGCGTCGGCTCTGCACAAGGACGCGCAGGCCGCCTCAGCCTGCGATCCGAACAACGATCCCCGCTACGATGTGCAGGCCCAGCGCCAGTATGAGCAGCTTGTGCAGCAGCAATGGCCGGCCGCCGACATCTCATCCATGCTCAAGCTCGACGACACCGGTCGCGCCCGGCTCGACGTGCTCCAGGACACCACGCTGCGCACCATGGAGACGCTGAGTCCCTGTCCGTCGAAATCGGCAGCAACGCCGCAGGCCCGCCTCGCCGCCGTGAAGGTACGGCTCGAGAGGATGCAGCAGGCGGCGAGCGGTGTCGGCGATGCGCTCGATGATTTCGAAGCGGACCTGAGCGACGAGCAGAAGGCCGCCTTCGAGGCGATCGGACCGAAGCGCGGGATGTGAGCGGCCCGCTCTCTCTTCGTTCCCTCCCTCTTGCCGGGCAGGGTAAAGGCGGCGAACCTCTTTGCTGTCGTAGCGACTAAATCAACAGGCGGCATCGCGCCGCCTGCGCTGTGGCATTTCTCATCCGGTCAGCCCATGGCCCGCCGCAATCGCTTCTGCTATCGATTGAAGCCTTCTTGCGATCAACCGGGATGACCGATGCGTTCATTGCCTGCGCGTTCCTTTTCCCAGATCTTCGTTGCCCTCGCCGGACTGGCGCTGGTCTCCGCCCAGCCCGTGCGCGCTGCCGATGACGACGCGCCCAAGGGGCCGGCGGTCACGGTGCTGAAGGCGGCAAAATCCTGCTTCTCCGACATCGTCGAGGCCACCGGCTCGATCATCGCGCGCGAGGAAACCTCGGTGCGGCCCGAGCGTCCGGGGCTGAAAGTGACGGAGGTGCTGGCCGAAGCCGGCGAGACCACGACGGCCGGCCAGGTGATGGCACGGCTGGCGTTGCCCGAAGGCGGCACGCTGCAGGTCACCGCTCCCGTCGCCGGCGTCATCGCCACCTCGACCGCACAGATCGGCAACCTCGCCTCGGCCAAGGGCGAGGCGCTGTTCACCATCGTGGCGCGCAGCGAATACGACCTCGTCGCCCTCGTCGCGACCAGCGATATCAGGAAGCTCGCGATCAATCAGCCGGCCACCGTGCGCATTGCCGGCGCCGGCGATCTCGACGGCAAGGTGCGCCGCATCGGTCCGACCGTCGAGCCGAACATCCAGCAGGGCATGGTCTATATCGGGATCTCGTCGCAGAAGCGGCTGCTGCTGAATGCGAGCGGTCGTGCGCTGATCAAGTCCGGACAGAGCTGCAACGTCGCGGTGCCGCTGACGTCGGTGCAATATTCATCCGCCGGCACCGTGGTGCAGGTGATCCGCCGCAATCGCGTCGAGACCAAGCGCGTCGAGACCGGGTTGATGTCGGGCGGCAATATCGAGGTACGCGACGGCCTCAACGAAGGCGATATCGTCGTCGCCCGCGCCGGCGCGCTGCTCCGCGAAGGCGATCCCGTGCGCCCGGTGATGGCGAGCGAAGCGGCGAAGTAGCGGTCCCTGTGTCCCGGACGCGCTGCAGCGTGCAACGCTGCTGCGCAGAGCCGGGACCCATCTCTCACCGAACGAGAAGCTCAAAACAATGGGCCCCGGCTCAGCGTCGCATCATTGCATGATGCGCCGCGTCCGGGGCACGAGACTTCGCGAGAAAAACTAGCCGCCGGCCTGGTCGAAATGCACATCCTCGAGCAGCGAGGACGAAACCGTCGGGACCTGGTCGCCTTCGGAGGCGCGGGAGATGGCGACGCGGGTCTTGTTGAAGACGCTTTCGGCGCTGCCCTGCGCATTGAGATTGGTGAGGAGCTCGCTGACCAGCGTCGAGTGCTCACCCTTGCCGTCGTCGACGACCTTGCCGGGCGAGGCCGAGGAGAGGATCAGCGCATTGTCGGGCGTGCCGATCGGCGCGAGACCATGCGAATAGGAGCGGAAGCGGCGCTCATAGGGATTGCGGCGGGACGCATCGACGACGACGAGCTTGGCCTTGGCGCCCTGCTCCTTCATCATGTTGAGCACGCCCTCGATCGAGATGCCCTGGCGGCGGACGTCGCTTTCCTTCCAGATCACGGCATCGACCGGCAGCATGTAGCTCTCGCGGCCGGCCTGCACGCCGTAGCCGCCGAAGAACAGCATGACGACGGTGTCGTGCTTGATGCGGGACTTCAGGCGGTTGACGGCGCGGACCATGTCATCCTTGCTCGCGTCCTCCACCATGTCGACGTCAAAACCGTTCTTGCGCAGCGACGAGGACAGCGCGCGCGCGTCGTTGATCGACTGCGTCAGCGGCGCGGTCGCGTCGGGATAATGACCATTGCCGATGACGAGCGCGAGACGCGAGGTCTGGCCCAGCGAGCCCGTGACCTGGTCGGTCGAGACGGCCTTGGCAGCGTCGAGCGCGCGCATGTTGAGGGCAGCATGGGCGCCGATCGCCAGCGACACCGTGCCGATGAGGGCGGCGACGAGCGCAATCGAGCGTCGGGAAATGTCGAGCTGCCTAACATTCATCTCGCTTCATTCCTGTCACTGCCAAAGACCGGCCAAGCGCGCGCACACTGTTTGAGTAGCGCGATGGCCGCTTTAGGTTTGAGGGATTGGCCGGGGAGTGCCCCCGAATTGCGCGCAATTTGCGGCACCGCACCAAACAAACTCTTAACCGGATATCGCCGGCCCGGCAATAGATCGCTCCAAATTTGAGCTAAGCCTCGGAATATGTTGGTTAATTCCCCTGTCCAGATCTCCGCCTTTTTCGCTCCCCCGTAGCCTTCCGGGGTTCGATCATGCAGCCCTTGTGCCGGGTTTTTCCGTGACCTCAGTCACATTTGAATTTCCTGCGAATCCGGGTAGCTTTTTCAAAGACTTGCGGGGGTGGGTCACCGACCTGGTCCCCGGATAAGTCCCCCGCGCCCAGGTATTTCATGAGCTTTCATTATTTCGCAGGAGCCACGTGCCGGGCACTGACGGCGCGGAAAGACGGCCCCTCCCTTTATGACGTCTGCGATCCCGTATTGTCGGGCCAGGCCAGCGGCGATCCGCATCTGGCGAAATTCTACAAGACCGCGCTCGGCAATCCCGCGCTGCGGGTGCTGTTGTGCCGCGCCGGCTTGAGCGAGCTGCGCGACGAGGCCAGGCTGACCCGGGTGCGCGAAGCTTTGGTCCGCGCCCGCGACGATGCCGAACCCGACTGGGCGGCGGTCGGCCAACCCATCGCCGATCTCGTCGACACCATCGCGCTCGATCATCCGAAACCGCCGCCGGCCAGGTTCGTCGGCACGATGCCGGCACAATCGCAGATCGACGGCGTGATCCGCGATTGCGCGCAGCATCTGCTCGGCTCGTACCGCAAGAACGGCTTCCTGCCGACCTATGCCGCCTTCAACCTGATCGGCGATCCCGATTTTCGCGGGCGCGAGCTGATCATGGCGCTCACCGGGCTGAACGCGCGCGGCTACAAGAATTCGTCACTGCTGTTCAACCTCGCGCGCGTCTTCATCGCGCGCTCGCCGGCGCGCGCGGTGGTCAATCCGCCCTGGCGCGGGATTGCCGAGCCGATGTGGGAGCCGGTGCAGATCCGCCACCGCTCGGCCTATTACGACGCGTTCTTCATCGAAGCACTGCTCAGCTATGTCGAGACCGGGCTCGCTACGCCGGCCGACAAAACCGCAGCCGAGCGCGCCATCGCCGACATGGTCGATTTTTGCGTCAATATCAGCCGCGAGGAGGTCGAGGGCATCGGCGGTCAGCGCTTCAACGTCATCACCGCGCTGGCGCCGCCGCCGCATCCGCGCTTTTCGCGCTATTTCGCGCAGATCAAGCAGGACCTCGGCTTCGGCGTCTACGTGCCCGACTGCGACACGACGGCCTGCTCGATTTCCGCGGCGACGCAGGCCGGCTGCACCGATGCGATCATCGATCAGCCGCTGCTGGATTTCTACAGCGGCTATCAGGTGCATGCCGGTGTCAACGAGCCGCGCGTGACGGTGCCGCTCAACGACAATATCGACTACGACGGCGGGGTTGCGACCTGGATCGATAATCTCAAGGGCGAGCGGCCCTACGGCAACGATCTCGATCCGACGCTCAATCTCGACATTCTCGAGGTGAGCTTTCGCAACCTGGCGCGCTGGAAGATTCTGGAGACGCCGGCGCGGCTCGCAACCGTGCATCGCATCATCGGCTTCCAGAAGCGGCTGGCCGCGAGCGGCGCCTTCGCCAATCCGCGCTCGCACATCTATTATCTGCCGGAGCTCTACAGCGCCTATTTCGGCCGCTGCTATGCGGCCTTCCTGGCGCTGCCGCTGGCAGCACAGGCCGCGATCGATCCCGACGGCGATTTCGATGTCATCCGCCATCGCGTGCTGTCCTACGTCAAGGGCGAGCTGATGGCCGCGGAGATGAACGTGTTCGACGCGGCACTGGCGCTGATCGCGCTCGGCCATCTCGGCGCCGACCCGCGCGCCTTTGCACCCGCACTGAACGTGATCGTCGATGCCATCGGCGAAGGCGGCCGCCGCGGCCCGTTCCGCGCCTATGAATGGAACAAGATGAAGACCCCGACGCGGATTTTGGTCGGCGGCCCGGAGGTGACGTCGGCGTTCGTGTTGATGGGACTGGCGGTGGCGAAGCGGGCGATGGCGGGGCGGTGAGGTCGCATGCCCCGAACACGATCTCGTAGGGTGGGCAAAGGCGCGCTTCGCGCCGTGCCCACCATCTCCTTATGGTGGGCACGCTGCGCTTTGCCCACCCTACGAGACCTCCCTCGCAATGACGGGAAGTTGAAAGCCTGTCCGTTAGGCATATGCTGGCCGCATGGCCCAAAGCCGACCACAATTGCGCGGCTTATCAAGGTGTTCCCAAGACAATGCGGACAACAATGCGGACCGGCATGTTGCGAAAATTCCTGATTGCGCTGTCTCTGCTCGCGCTCCCGTCGCTGGCGCAGGCGGCCGACATCACCGGCACCGCCAAGGTCCGCGATGGCGATTCCGTTGTGATCGGCAGCACGCGGATCCGGCTCGGCGGCATCGACGCGCCGTCGGGCGACCAGCTCTGCCTCAACAACAAGTCCGAGCGCTGGACTTGCGGTGCGGCCGCGCGCGACGAGCTCGCCAAATACACCGAAGGCAAGAGCTGGGTCTGCCATACCCGCGCGATCGACCGGCGCGGCCGCACCGTGGCGCGCTGCGAGGTCGGCGGCGAGGAC
This sequence comes from Bradyrhizobium sp. AZCC 2230, assembly GCF_036924495.1. Classification (NCBI taxonomy): domain Bacteria; kingdom Pseudomonadati; phylum Pseudomonadota; class Alphaproteobacteria; order Hyphomicrobiales; family Nitrobacteraceae; genus Bradyrhizobium; species Bradyrhizobium sp. AZCC 2230. Next base: position 6,024,114 of record NZ_JAZHRS010000001.1, read on the forward strand.
ATCCAGAAATGGCTGGTGCGCAGCGGCTGGGCGCTGTCCTACACCCGCGTCTCCCACGATTACGATGCCGACGAGGCCGCCGCGCGTGAGGCCAAGGCCGGCATGTGGCAGGGCGCCTTCATCGCGCCCTGGGACTGGCGCGTGCGCAACAAGAAGACGACGATTTTGGGCGCCACCAAGCCGCCCGAAGGCGCCCATTCGGTGCTGCTCGCCTCGGCCTCGGGACCGGTCGCGCCCTCGCCGGACTGCACCATCAAGGGCAACGTCAATACCGCCGGCGAGTGCATCTATCACACCCCGACCAGCCGCTGGTACACCCAGATCAAGATGAAGATCAGCAAGGGCACCCGCTGGTTCTGCTCGGTCGAGGAGGCCGAGGCCGCCGGATGCCGCGAGACCAAGCGATAAGAGCCCCAGACCTGCGTTTTGCGCGCTTTTCTTGCAGGCCGCTGGCGCGTAGAAAGCGTAACGAAGCAACCCACCAGACCGTCTTCACGACACAAGGAAGTTAGCAATGACCGTTCGCGCGGGCCGGGAATTTCTGGCCATCCCCGGGCCCACCAATATGCCCGACGCGGTGCTGCAGGCGATGCATCGTCCGGCGATCGACATCTACTCCAAGGAGATGCTCGACCTGACTGAAAGCCTGCTCCGCGACATCTCTGCTCTGTTCGCGACCAAGGGCAAATCCTACATCTACATCGCCAACGGCCACGGCGCCTGGGAAGCCGCGCTGAGCAACGTGCTGTCGCGCGGCGACAAGGTGCTGGTGCTGGAGAGCGGACGGTTTGCGATCGGCTGGGGCAATGCGGCCGCGCTGATGGGCGCCGAGGTCGAGGTGCTCAAGGGCGACTGGCGCCGTGCGGTGCGCCCGCACGAGGTCGAGGAGCGGCTGCGCCGCGACACCGAGCACAAGATCAAGGCCGTCGTCGTCGTCCAGATCGATACCGCCTCGGGCGTGCAGAACGACATCGAGGCAATCGGCAAGGCGATCAAGGCCGCCGGCCATCCCGCACTGTACATGGTCGACACCGTCGCCTCGCTCGGCTGCATGCCGTTCGAGATGGACAAATGGGGCGTCGACGTCGCGATGTCCGGCTCGCAAAAGGGCCTGATGACACCGCCCGGTCTTGGCTTCGTAGCTGCCGGCGCGCGCGCGCAGGAAGTCAACAAGACAGCGAACATGGCGACGCCCTATTGGAGCTGGCGCGAGCGCGAGGGCACCGAGAATTATCGCAAATATGCCGGCACGGCGCCGGTGCATCTGCTGTTCGCGCTGCGCCAGGCCATCGACCTCATTCACGAGGAAGGGCTCGAGAACGCGTTCCGCCGCCACGCCCTGCTCGGCGAGGCCACGCGCCGCGCCGTCGGTGCATGGACGGAGGGCCAGGTGCTCGGCTTCAACGTTGCCGAACCGCACGAGCGCTCCAACACCGTGACCACGGTGACGATGACCACCGGCCACGATCCCGCAGTGCTGCAGCGCTATTGCAAGGAGAAGTGCGGCGTCGTGCTCGGCACCGGCATCGGCGATCTCTCGGGACAGGCGTTCCGCATCGCCCATATGGGCCATGTCAACGCGCCGATGCTGCTCGGCACGCTGGGGGTGATCGAGGTCAGCCTCAACGCGCTGAAGATCCCGCACGGCAAGGGCGGGCTCGAGGCGGCGGTGGCGTATCTCGGCGAGCAGGTGGCGGCGTGAGGCGCAGCTGCGCGCCACACACTCAGTGTCGTCCCGGCGAAAGCCGGGACCCATACCGCGTGATCTATCGGTTGCCCGCGGTGAATGTATCGCGGGAAGTCCTCTTAACTGCGAGTCTTCGCCAAACCACTCCCTGTGGTTGATGGTGTGGACGGCCCCCTACGGCATCAGTGTGCCAGAATGAGGTTGTCAGAAACTCATTCACAGGAGCCGTCCGTGAACCAGATTATCCGCATTGGGATGGATACGTCGAAGTATATTTTTCAGCTGCATGGCGTTGATGCGTCTGAGCAGGTCGTGTTGCGCAAGCGGCTTAGCCGCAAGGCGATGCTGGATTTCTTTGCCAAGCTGCCGCCGACGGTGGTGGTGATCGAGGCCTGCGGGGCGGCTCATCACCTGGCGCGAGAGCTTGGCAAGCTGGGACACACGGTCAAGCTGATCGCACCGCAGCTGGTGAAGCCCTATATACCGCGCAACAAGAACGACGGGCGCGATGCGGACGGGCTGTGCGAGGCCGCAAGCCGGCCGCGGATGCGGTATGTGCCGGTGAAGACGGCCGAGCAGCAGGCCGCGCTGATGCTGCTGGGCGTCCGAGAGCAATTGGTCGCACGTCGCACGCAACTCTCCAACATGATCCGCGGGCATGCGGCGGAGTTCGGTCTGATCGCGGCCAAGGGGCTGGACAAGCTCGCCGCGTTCCTGACAGCGATCGGGCAGGACAAAGGCGTGCCGGCGCTGGCCCGGGAGCTGTTTGCAATGCTTGCCCGCCAATATGAGCAGGTGCAGGGCGAGCTGAAGGCCATCGAGGCTAAGCTTCTCTCCTGGCACCGTGCCGATGCCATGAGCCGGCGCCTGGCGCAGATCCCGGGGATTGGTCCGGTCACCGCCGCAGCGCTGGTGATGAAGGCGCCCGATCCACATGCCTTCCGCTCGGGGCGGCTGTTTGCCGCCTGGCTCGGCCTGACCCCAAAGGACCATTCCACCGCGGGAAAGACCAGGCTCGGCAAGATAACCCGTGCAGGCGATGAGACCTTGCGTCAGCTGCTGGTGGTTGGAGCAACCTCGGTGGTCAAGATAGCCAAATCGAAAGCTCGTGGGCCGAGCTGGCTGATCGAGCTTTTGAAGCGCAAGACACCGAAGCTGGCGGCGGTGGCGCTAGCCAACAAGATGGCCCGCATCGCCTGGAAGCTGATGACGACGGGAGAACACTACGACAGCGCGCGGCGTGAGGCGCGAACCGAGGCCCAAACGGCCGCCGCCGTGTGATCGAGAGATTCGGCCGGCCGGCGGGTTAGCCCACCGGCCGAACCGGAGCTGCAAGAGCAGAGGAGATGGTGCGATCGATCGTTCGAGATGCGAGTAAATCCGTGGGACCCATTGGCCGAACAAGGTCGCGTGGTTGATTGGAACTCGTGTCGCGAAAACCATCTTGGCCAGCGGTCCTCCGACAAGCCGCATCAATAGGCCGGACATATGGATGCAAGCGATCCGATCAAACATCACAAAGCTCTTGTGCCACGGGGGCCGTCCACATATGGGTCCCGGCTTTCGCCGGGACGACGGCGGAGGATGAGGCGGCCACAGCGGTTCTCATCCCATCAGCCTTCTTTAAATCCCCCACATTCGATCTGATATAGAGGCCAGACACTCCGCCTATATCGAGGATCGATTTGCCCAAATCCGCCAGCACGACCCCGACCGCTCCCGTCGCTCCGCGCCGGCCGCATTCCTTCACCTATCACGGCATCACCGTCACCGATGACTATGCCTGGCTGAAGGACGCGAAATGGCAGGAGGTGCTGCGCGAGCCCAAAGTGCTCGATCCCGACATCCGCAAATATCTGGATGAAGAGAACGGCTACACCGAGAGCCTGCTCGGCCACACCGCGAGCCTGCAGAAGACGCTGGTGCGCGAGATGCGCGCCCGCATCAAGGAAGATGATTCCAGCGTGCCGTCGCCGGACGGACCGTTCGCGTATTTCCGCAAATTCCGCGAGGGTGGCCAGCACGAGCTGTTCGGCCGCATGCCGCGTGACGGCGGCGAGGGCCATATCGTGCTCGACGGCGATGCGCTCGCAAAAGACCACAAATATTTCAAGTTCGGCGGCAGCCGGCACTCGGACGATCACAGACTGCAGGCCTGGAGCGCCGACACCAAGGGCTCGGAATATTTCACGATCCGCATCCGCGACTGGGCTACGGCTAAAGACCTCGACGACGTCGTCGAGGAGACCGACGGCGGCGTGGTCTGGAGCAAGGATGCAAAATCCTTCTTCTATGTGAAGCTCGATGACAATCACCGGCCGATGCAGGTGTGGCGGCACAGGCTCGGCACCAAACAGGCCGACGATACGCTGGTCTACGAGGAGCCGGACTCCGGCTGGTTCACCCATCTGCATGAGAGCACCAGTGGCCGCTTCTGCGTGATCGCCGGTGGCGACCACGAAACCTCCGAGCAGCGGCTGATCGATCTCACCCATCCCGAAGCGCCGCCGCGTCTGGTCGCAGCGCGCGAGGAGGGCGTGCAATATTCGCTGGCCGATCGCGGCGACGAGCTCTTCATCCTCACCAATGCCGACGACGCCATCGACTTCAAGATCGTCACCGCGCCGCTGAGCCAGCCCGAGCGGAAGAACTGGCGCGACCTGATCCCCTATCGTCCCGGCATCTACATCATCGACCTCGATCTCTATGCCGGCCATCTGGTGCGGCTGGAGCGCGCCAACGCGCTGCCGGCGATCGTGATCCGCGATCTCGCAACCAAGGAAGAGCACGCGATCGCCTTCGACGAGGCCGCCTATTCGCTCGACACGATGGGCTCCTACGAATTCGACACGCCGAATTTGCGCTTCGCCTATTCGTCGATGACGACGCCGTCGGAAGTCTACGACTACGACATGGCCAAGCGCACGCGCACCTTGCGCAAGCGCCAGGAGATCCCGTCCGGCCACAATGCGGCCGACTACGTCACCACGCGCATCATGGCGAAAGCCCGTGACGGCGCCGAGGTGCCGGTCTCGATCCTCTATCGCCGCGGACTAAAACTCGACGGCGCTGCGCCGCTGCTGCTCTATGGCTACGGCTCCTACGGCATGGCGATGCCGGCCTCGTTCAACGCCAACCGCCTGTCGCTGGTCGATCGCGGCTTCGTCTACGCCATCGCCCATATCCGCGGCGGCGCCGACAAGGGCTGGGGCTGGTATCTCGACGGCAAGCGCGAGAAGAAGACCAATTCGTTCGACGATTTCGCCGCCAGCGCCAGCGCGCTGATCGATGCGAAATACACCAGCGCCAAACGCATCGTCGGCCATGGCGGTTCGGCCGGCGGCATGCTGATGGGCGCGGTGGCGAACCGCGCGGGCGAATTATTCGCCGGCATCGTGGCCGAAGTGCCGTTCGTCGACGTGCTCAACACCATGCTCGACGATACGCTGCCGCTGACGCCGCCGGAGTGGCCGGAATGGGGCAACCCGATCGCGAGCGAAAAGGATTTTCGCACCATCCTGTCCTACTCGCCTTACGACAATGTCGCGGCCAAGGACTATCCGGCGATTTTGGCGATGGGCGGGCTTACTGATCCTCGAGTCACTTACTGGGAGCCCGCCAAATGGATCGCCCGCCTGCGCGCGACCATGACGGGCGGCGGTCCAGTCCTGCTCCGCACCAACATGGGCGCCGGCCACGGCGGCGCGTCGGGGCGCTTCGACCGACTCGACGAAGTCGCGATCGTTTATGCGTTTGCGCTATGGGCGACAGGGATGGCGGAGGCGGGGGTGTGATTTTCTCCCTCTCCCCGTTCTTACGGGGAGAGGGTCGGGGTGAGGGGCTGTATCCGCGTAAACGGCGCGAGTCAGGCTCGCGGAGAGTCCCCCTCACCCGGAATTCAAGCTGCGCTTGAATTCCGGCCTCTCCCCGCAAGCGGGGCGAGGCGAAGAAACTACCTGCCGTTCTTCTTTCGCCATTCCGCGAAGTCGGTGAGCGTCTGCGGATCGGTCGCGGGATACAGGCCAAAGATGCCGCGGCCCTTGCCGACCTCCTCGGTGACGAAATCCTCGAACGCGGTCATCTCGAAGGTTTCGTTCGCGATCTCATCGGCCAGATGCGCGGGGATCACGATGACGCCGTCGGCATCACCCAGAATGATGTCGCCTGGAAACACCGGCGCATCGCCGCAGCCGATGGGAACGTTGATCTCGATCGCCTGATGCAGCGTCAAATTGGTCGGCGCTGAAGGGCGATGATGGTAGGCGGGAATGCCGAGCTTCGCGATCTCGGCGGAATCGCGAAAGCCGCCGTCGGTGACGACGCCGGCGACACCGCGCTTCATCAACCGCGTCACCAGGATCGCGCCGGCCGAGGCCGCGCGCGCGTCCTTGCGGCTGTCCATCACAAGCACGCTGCCTGCCGGACAATCCTCGACCGCCTTGCGCTGCGGATGGGAGTGATCCCTGAAGACGTCGATGGTGTTGAGATCCTCGCGCGCCGGCATATAGCGCAGCGTGAAGGCCTCGCCGACCATGGTCGGCTGGTCGGCGCCCAAGGGGTGCACATCCTGGATCATCTGGATGCGCAGGCCGCGCTTGAACAGCGCGGTCGCGACGGTGGCGGTGGAGACGGATTTGAGCTTGTGGCGAGTGGCTTCGCTGAGTTTGGTCATTGTGTTCTCTCTCGTCATTCCGGGGCGCGCGTAGCGCGAACTACGGTGCGCAATTGCGCACCTGAGAATCCATTGGGCCGCAAGCGCTGTGGTGAAATGGGTTCCGGGCTCGATGCTGCGCATCGCCCCGGAACGACAGTGTCAGTAAATCGACGGCTCGCCGATCGGCGCGCCGAAATCGGTCTCGAGGAAATCGAAGTCGCAGCCGTCGTTGGCCTGCTTGATGTGCTTGGTGAACATCCAGCCGTAGCCACGCTCGAAGCGGCGCTCGGGCTGCTTCCAGGCGGCGCGGCGCTTGTTGAGCTCGGCCTCGGGCACATCGAGATTGATGGTGCGTGCGGCGACATCGAGCGTGATGCGGTCACCGTTCTGCACCAGCGCCAGCGGGCCGCCGATATAGGACTCCGGTGAAACGTGCAGGATGCAGGCGCCGTAGCTGGTGCCGCTCATGCGCGCGTCCGAGATGCGCACCATGTCGCGCACGCCCTGCTTCACCAGCTTTGTCGGGATCGGCAGCATGCCCCATTCCGGCATGCCCGGTCCGCCCTGCGGGCCCGCATTGCGCAGAATGAGGATGTGGTCTTCGGTGACATCCAAATTGGGATCGTCCACCGCCTTCTTCATCGACGGATAGTCGCCGAACACCAGCGCAGGCCCGGTGTGCTTGAGGAAACGTGGCGCGCAGGCGGACGGCTTGATGACGCAGCCGTCGGGCGCGAGATTGCCCTTGAGCACGGCGAGCGCGCCCTCCTTGTAGATGGGATTGTCCACGCCGCGGATGACATCGGCATTGTGCACCTCGGCACCGTCGATGTTCTCGCCAAGGGTCTTGCCGCTCACCGTGATGCAGTCGAGATGCAGATGCGGCTTGATCTGGCCCATCAGCGCCGGCAGGCCGCCGGCATAGAAGAAATCTTCCATCAGATAGGCATCGCCGCTCGGGCGGACATTCGCGATCACGGGTACCTTGCGGCTCGCGATCTCGAAATCGTCAAGCCCGATGTCCTGGCCGGCGCGGCGGGCCTGCGCGATCAGATGGATGATCGCGTTGGTCGAGCAGCCCATCGCCATCGCGACCGCAATCGCATTCTCGAAGGCTTTTCGGGTCTGAATCGTCTTCGGCGTCAGATCCTCCCAGACCATGTCGACGATGCGGCGGCCGCATTCGGAGGCCATGCGGATGTGGTTGGCGTCGGCGGCGGGAATCGAGGAAGCGCCTGGCAGCGTCATGCCGATCGCTTCGGCGATCGCCGTCATGGTCGAGGCCGTGCCCATGGTCATGCAGGTGCCGTAGCTGCGGGCGATGCCGGCCTCGATGTCGAGCCAGTCCTTGTCGGAGATTTTCCCGGCGCGCCGCTCGTCCCAGTATTTCCAACCGTCCGAGCCGGAGCCGAGCGTCTTGCCCTTCCAGTTGCCGCGCAGCATCGGGCCCGCCGGCAGATAGATCGCCGGAATGTTCATCGATGTCGCACCCAGCAGCAGCGCCGGCGTGGTCTTGTCGCAGCCGCCCATCAGCACCACACCGTCAACCGGATGGCTGCGCAGCAGCTCCTCGGCTTCCATCGCAAGGAGATTGCGATAGAGCATCGTGGTCGGCTTCAGCAGCGACTCCGACAGCGACAGCGCCGGCAATTCCACCGGCAGGCCGCCAGCCATCAGGATGCCGCGCTTGACGTCGTCGACGCGCGACTTGAAGTGCATGTGACAGGGCTGCGCTTCCGACCAGGTGTTGATGATCGCGATGCACGGCCGATCCTTCCACTCTTCCGGGGCGTAGCCCATCTGCATGGCGCGGGAGCGGTGGCCGAACGAGCGGAGATCGTCGGGCGCGAACCAGCGCGCGCTGCGGAGCTGGTCGGGTGTTTTCTTCTTCTTGGTCACTTTCCTTCTCCGTCAGGGAATTCGCGCTGCTCTTCTCACGGGACGTCCATCCACCGCAAGGCACCGGATAATCAGTCACGCGAGCGGCTGGTATGCACGGGGGCGTGCGTACATCAAGGTGCAGTGCAATATCCGGTCCGCCAACCCCGGGGGGAGATCCGAAGTGCTTGCAGCCCAGGCACGATCCGCGCAACAATTTCGCATTTGATGCTTTGATTTGGGTCGCAGGGAACTTCCCTGCCCGACCCGGAGGTTTTTTGACGTGGCCAACATCCTGATCGTGGATGACGACCCGGCCGTTCAGTTGACGATCCGGCTGCTCCTGGAGCGAGCCGGTCACCACGTGACGGTCGCCGGCGACGGCCGCAAGGGGCTCGCCTTGTTCGAGGGCAGCCAGTTCGACCTGCTGTTCCTCGACATCTTCATGCCGGGCATGGACGGGCTGGAAACAATGCGCCACGTCCGGGCGCGGCAGCCGAAAATTCCGATCATCGTCATTTCCGGCCGCTCGATCACGCCGGGTGCCTATGCCGAGCCGGACTTCCTGAAGATGGCGACCAAGCTCGGGGCTGTGGCAAGCTTGCAGAAACCATTCCGGGCCGACGCACTGCTTGCGGCTGTCGACGGCTGCCTGAAATCGGCGCAATCATTATCCCCGCCGCTGCCCGATGCCGGAGCCGGCAGCCGATGACGGGGCGATCCATGGTGCGCCGGTGCAGAACATTCGGGTCCATTCTCGACGCGGCGCGACGGCCAACATGACCCTCGCAACCCGGCTGGCAATCGCAATGATTCTGCTGGTCGCGGTGACCGTGGCCGCGGTCGACTGGCTGGGCTATCGCAACATCACGCAAGCCGTCATTCCGCGCGTGCTGGAGCGGGTCGAAGCGCAGTCACGCCTGCTGGCGACCAATCTTGAATCCTACGTGGCCGGAGTTCGCGGCGATTTGATCGGCTACCGCTCCGCCGCGGCAATCAACGGTCTGATCCGCGCCCACATCGGTGGAGGAACTGACGCTCTCGACGGCGTGTCAGAGCAAACCTGGCGCGAGCGCATCGCGACGCGGCTCATGGCCGAGATCGAGGCCAAGCCCAGCTACGGGCAGTTTCGAATCATCGGCCTCGACGACGACCAGCGCGAACTGGTCCGCGTCGATCGCTCAGGCCCGAACGGAGCGGCGCGGATCGTCCCCGACAGCGAACTGGAGCGCAAGGGCGAGCGAACCTACTTCCAAGAGACGATCCAACTGGCGCCGGGCGAGATTTATGTTTCGCCCATCGATCTCGCGACCCGTCAGGGGGGGACCGCGGACCTGCACGTTCCGACTCTGCGAGTCGCAACACCGCTGTTCACGCCGGACGGCAAGCCGTTCGGTATCATCATCGCCAACGTCGACATGCGTCCGGCTCTCGACCGCATCCGCTCGACGACGAGCTCGGCAGGAGAGATCTACGTCGTGAATTCGCACGGCGACTATCTGGTCAATCCCGATCGTGCGCGGGAATTCGGCTCATTGCGCGGCCACCCCACCAACTGGCGCAGCGATTTTCCATTTTTCTCAGGCTTGGATGGCACGTCGGCCGTATCCACGCAGGTCATGACCGATCGGTCGGGCCGGCCGAGCGGTGCGGCGATTGCGCCGGCACTGCTTGCGGGCAAGCAATGGGTCGCAATCCTCGTGATCGTTCCCCCGTCCGTGTTCGGCCGCGTGCCGTCCGCGATTCAACAAACGTCCTTGCTGGTCGGCGTGCTTGCCGTCCTCGCCGCGGCTTTGCTCGCGGTGCTCGTGGCGCGCTCATTGACGCGCCCGATCGGGCGCCTGACCGCGGCGGTGGAGGCGATCGGCAGCGGACGGCCAGCCGACATACCGGTCGATGCAAGCGGCGAGACCGGCGTGCTGGCGCGGGCTTTTGCCCAGATGGTCGAGGAGACGCGGGCGAAAACAGCCGCCCTCGAGCGCGAGGTCCGGGAGCATCGCCGCACCGAGGCCGCACGAAGCCACCATGAGGCGCGCGAGCGCTTGTTCAGCGCCGCGGTCGAATCATCCGACGACGCAATCGTGATGCAGTCGCTCGATGCCATCATCACGGGCTGGAATCCTGCCGCTGAACGCCTCTATGGCTATTCGGCGAACGAGGCTATCGGAGAATCCACCTCAATCATTGTCCCACCCGACCGCCGCGAACAGGGCAAGGATTATCGGGCGCGGATCGCCCGGGGCGAGCCGATCGAACGGTTCGAGACGGTGCGCCTGCGCAGCGACGGCACGCCGGTCGAAATCGCGCTCAGCCTCTCGCCGATCAGGGGGTCATCGGGCGAGATCACCGGGATCTCCGGGAGCGCGCGCAGCCTCACCGAGGCGCGGCGCGCCGAACGGGCGCTCGAGCAGCAGATCGAGGAGCGGCGGCAGCTTTTCGACACCTCGCAGGATCTGATCATGATCATGAGCGCGCGGGGCGATATCGTGCAGATCAGCCCGAGCAGCAAGGCCATTCTGGGCTACCAGCCGGACGAGATGATCGGCCGCAGCGGCGTCGATTTCATTCACCCCGCCCATCTCGATCAATCCCGCGAGGACATGCGCGCGCTTCGGCGCGGCGGGCACCCGAAGCTCGCCGACACGCGCTGCATTCACAAGGACGGCCACGAGGTCTGGCTGTCCTGGCTCGGCAATTGGTCCGATCAGGCCAAGCGCTTCTTCTTCGTCGGGCGCGACATGACCGAGGCGAGGCACACCGCCCAAGCCTTGCGTGACAGCGAGCAGCTTGCGCGCAACATCGTCGAGACCGCGCTCGACGCCTTCGTCCAGACCGACGATCGCAGCACCATCCTGAACTGGAGCTCGCGGGCCGAAGAGCTGTTCGGCTGGCGGCGCGACGAGGCGCTGGGCCAGAACGCGGTCGATCTGATCGTCGCCGAGAGCGAACGCGACAGGGTCAAGGCCGGCCTCGCCCGCTTCCTCGAGTCCGCGGACGGCCAGACGCTCAACCGCCGCCGCGAGCTCATGGTCCGCCGTCGCGACGGCAAGGAGTTCAAGGCCGAGCTCAGCGTCACGGCGCTGAGGCGCCGCGAGGGCATCCTTTTCAACGTGTTCTACCGCGACCTCACCGACAAGATCGCCTCCGAGGAGCGCATCCGGCACGCCGAGAAGATGGAGGCTGTGGGTCAGCTCACCGGCGGTGTGGCGCATGATTTCAACAACATCCTCACCGTGATCACCGGGACGATCGAGATCCTCGCCGAGGCCGTGGCCAAGGATCCGGGGCTTGCCGCGATCACGAAGATGATCGACGAGGCCGCCGGCCGCGGCGCCGAGCTGACCCAGCATCTGCTCGCCTTTGCGCGCAAGCAGCCGCTGCAGCCGCGCGAGATCGACATCAATTCGCTGATCATCGACACCGCAAAGCTGTTGCGGCCGACACTGGGCGAGCAGATCCAGATCGAATCCGTGTTCGAGGACGAGAGCTGCGTCGCCGTCGTCGACCCGAACCAGCTCACCACGGCGATCCTCAACCTCGCGCTCAACGCGCGCGACGCGATGCCCAGCGGCGGCAAGCTGATCGTGGAGACGGGCGCCGCCTATCTCGACGAGGTCTATGCCAACGCCAATGACGTCCCGCCCGGACACTACGTGCTGATCGCGGTGAGCGACACCGGCTCGGGCATCCCCGCCAATATGCTGGCCAGGGTGTTCGATCCCTTCTTCACCTCGAAGGGGCCGGGCAAGGGCACCGGGCTCGGGCTCTCCATGGTCTACGGCTTCATCAAGCAGTCCGCTGGCCACATCAAGATCTACAGCGAGGAAGGCCACGGCACCACGATCAAGATGTATCTGCCGCCGGGCAAGACGCCGACGGCCGTCGCCGATGGCGTGATGCCGGCCTCGATCGAGGGCGGGCACGAGACCATCCTCGTGGTCGAGGACGACCGGCTGGTGCGCGACTACGTGCTGGCCCAGCTGCATTCGCTCGGCTACGTCACCCTGCAGGCCGCCAATGCCGCGGAGGCGCTCACGATCGTCGCCAGCGGCAAGCCGTTCGACCTGCTGTTCACCGACGTGATCATGCCCGGCAAGATGAACGGACGGCAGCTCGCTGACGAGGTGCTGAAGACGCGCCCCGATCTCAGGGTGGTCTACACCTCAGGCTATACCGAGAACGCGATCATCCATCACGGCCGGCTGGATTCAGGCGTGCTGCTGCTGGCAAAGCCCTATCGCAAGTCCGATCTGGCGCGGATCATCCGCAAGGCGCTGCAGGCGTAAGGCACGGAAAAACCAGCCGCCTTACGACGCGCGCTGGGCCGCGGTCATCACAATGCGGATCAGATCGGCGGCATTGCGGGCGCCGAGCTTCTTCATGATGTTGGCGCGGTGGTCCTCGATGGTGCGCGGGCTGATGCCGAGGGTGCGGCCGGCTTCCTTGTTGGAGGCACCGGCAGCGAACTGCTCGAGCACCTCGCGCTCCCGGCGCGTCAGCGGCTCGCGTCCGGGGAAATGCAGCGAGCCGAATTTCGGCGACGCATTCTCTGACTGCCTGCGTGCATAGGCGCCGATCGCCTCGTCCAGCCGGCCGACGATCTCGCTGCCGCGGAACGGCTTCTCGATGAAGTCGAGCGCGCCGCTCTTGATGGCGCCCACCGCCATCGAAATGTCGCCCTGGCCGGAGATCATAAAGATCGGCGCGGGATAGTCCTCGCCGTGCAGCTCCTTGAGAATATCGAGGCCCGACTTTCCGGGAATGTGCACGTCGAGCAGCACGGCGGCCGGCGTGCGGCTTCGCGCGACGGAGAGCAGTGCTGCGCCGTCCGCAAAACAGATCACCTCATAACCCGCCGCCTTCAACACCATCGACAGGGTGTCGCGAACAGCCGGGTCGTCATCGACCACGAAGATCTCACCACGGGAGGTTTGTTCGACCATGTGCCATGTCCATTCGCCAAGTCGATTGCCAAGAACGTCCGGCAGTCAAGGACTCGCGTCCGCGCCTAACGTTATGGCTTTCGGCGCAGATTCGGCCCACCCCGCATTTGTACGGGACATGAACTTAACGCACAAGTAGCGCTGAGGTGCCTTATTGCGGGGGACGGAGAATATCCATGCTAAATTACGCCGGCACACCCCCGCTTGCCGCGATGGCTGAAACGGACAGCCGTCAGTTGATCGCGGCTGAACTTCGCTCCCTGATCGCGCGCATCGAGATCAGTGCGCGTCTGGTCGACGCCGCGATGGAGCCTGAAGACGATAGCGCTATCTCGAGTGCTATCTCGGGTTCCACCGAGATTGTCGTGCTCGACGACGTCACGCCCCGTTACGCCACAGTGGGCGCGGCCCTCAATGCCTGCCGGGCGGAGCTTGGCAACGCCCTGCAGAACCTGTCGGAATCTGGCAATCCCGCATAGGCAGCAATCAGCGCGGCCGATTTGCCGCAGCCGATTGCATGGCAGCTCCGCGCCTCAGGCGCGGTGCCGTTCCACGATCGCGTCGGCGGCGACGCCGCCCCAGGTATGGATCGTCGGCAGCCCCATCGCCGTCTTGCCGAGATTGGCGAGGCTGATGCGCAGCGCCGCGAGATCCAGCGGCTTCGGCAGGCTCTGAAGCTCGATCCCGACGGAGCGGGCGAAACTGCGGGCGGCGCTGCGGCGCTTGCCATCCATGCCGCTGATGACGATCACGGAGCCCGTGAATTTCGCCGCCGCCATCTCGCGCAGCACGTCGACGCCGTCGCCATCCTCCAGCACGAGATCGAGCGTCACGCAGTCGAAGCGCGCCGCGCGCAGCTTTTCGATGGCCTCCGCAACAGACGGCGCAACCGCGACTTCGTGGCCGGCCTGCTTGGCGGCGACCGTGATCAGACTGCGCTGCGTGGCGTCGTCATCGACCACCAGAAGCTGAAGCGCGCGCCGTTCGGCGACGTCGGGCAGGTTTGACGTGACGGAAGAGAGAGAGCTTCTTGGCATTACCGGACCCTGAAATTGCGACCGGCCGTTGATACACGGTACGCGCTTAGGCCACGTAAAGCCGGGTCGGCGAATTCGTTCGGATGTTTTCAGAAAATGTGAAGCAACGCGTCCGCAAAGGGCAGCCGACTACGCGTGGGCGATCACGCCACCGCATCATGACCGCCGGCCGCGCCGCGCTTCTTGCGGTTCTTGCCGCGCAGGAACTGGATGTCCATCTCGGCGCCGTTGACGCGCACCAGCTCGCAGCGGCGATAGGCAAGGCCGGTGGACGACAGCAGCAGGAAGAACTCCTTGAGGTTCAACCCCTGGATCGAGCCCTCCACCGTGAGGATGGCATCGGTATCGGAAATCGCATTGAGGGTGCAATCGCGCCGCCACGTGCCGTCGATGGCCATGATGCAGACATCATAGCCCCGACTGAACGTGACGCGCTCTACGCCCTTGCCATCCTCGGCCATTCTTATCGTCCTGCCATCGCCGCCATCCGCGGCGCTCCGGCACCGACCGGGGCCGCCGCACGCGCATCGTTCGGCCTGTAGAGGCCGCGGCGATCGGCAAGCGGCCTGAACGTATCGGTCAGTCCGACCACGGTTTCAGCCGCGCCGAGCACCAGGAAGCCATCGGGCTCGATCTGGCGGGCCAGGCGGTTGAAGATGTTGATCTTGGTCTCCTGGTCGAAATAGATCAGCACGTTACGGCAGAAGATGACGTCGAACGTTCCGAGGTGGGAGAAATCCTGCAGCAAATTGAGCTGCCGATGCTGGATCATCGCCCGCAGCTCGGGATTGACTTGCCAGGTCTCGCCGGTCTGCTTGAAATATTTCATCAGCATCTGGATCGGCAGACCGCGCTGCACCTCGAACTGGCTGTAGACGCCGGCCTTGGCCTTCTCCAGCACTTCCTGCGAAAGGTCGGTCGCGATGATCTCGACGCGCCAGCCGGTCAGGGCCGCGCCCATCTCCTTCAAGGTCATCGCAAGCGAATAGGGCTCCTGCCCGGTCGAGCCTGCGGCGCACCAGATCCGCACGCTGCGGCGGCCGGCACGGGCCTTGAGGATTTCCGGCATGATGGTGTCGCGGAAATGGTCGAACGGGACCTTGTCGCGGAAGAAGAAGGTCTCGTTCGTGGTCATGGCTTCGACCACACTGGTGATGAGCGCGCTCGAGCCGCCTTGCAGCTTCTGCACGAGCTCGGGGATGCCGGAGAGCCCCGCCTTGCGCGCCAGCGGCAGCAGGCGGCTTTCGATCAGATATTGCTTGTCGGCGGACAGGTCGAGACCGGAGCGCTCTTTCAGCAACTTACGCAGATACTCGTAGTCGGGCGGGTTCACAGGATACCTCTTGACGCTACTAGCAGGTGTAATTTCAGGCAGCTGTCTCTTCTTCGCGCGCGACCAGCCCGACCTCTTGGAACTTCGCCAATACGATTTCCTTGTCGAAAGGCTTCATGATGTACTCGTTGGCACCGCCGCCCATCGCCTTGGTGATGTGGTCGATGCCGTTCTCGGTGGTGCAGAACACCACCCTGGGTTCTTCGCCACCGGGCATGCGGCGCAGCGTTCCCAGAAACTGGAAGCCGTCCATGACGGGCATGTTCCAGTCGAGCAGGATCGCTTCCGGCATGGCCTTCTTGCAATGGACCAGCGCTTCGACGCCGTCTTCCGCTTCAATGACCTGGAAGCCCAGCGCTTCGACGATGCGACGGGCGACCTTGCGAACGATGCTGGAATCGTCAACCACCAAACAGGTCTTCATCTTGGTTCTCCGGCTTAAATGTCTTTCGTGAAAGTTCAGGCCGCCATTTGCACTTCGGTCTTGAGCTCGAGGACGCGATCGACGTCGAGGACGACCATGAGCTGTCCGTCGAGACGGTGGACGCCGCCGGCGAGCTTGGCCATGCGGGGGTCGAGATTGACGGGGTTCTCTTCCTTGCCGTCCTCGGACAGCCGCAGCACCTCGCCGATCTGGTCGATCAAGAGGCCATAGGATTCACCGCGCAGGTCGACGCCGACCGCCATCGCCGTCTTGCCGTCCTCGGGCTTGGGCAGGCCGAGGCGGGCGCGCATGTCGACCACGGTGACGATGCGGCCGCGCAGGTTCAGCACGCCCGCGATCTCGCGCGAGGACAAGGGAACGCGGGTGACGCGTTCAGGCATGAACACGTCCTGGACCCGGGAGATCGGCAGGCCGAACAGCTGGCCGCCGATCATCGCGGTGACGTATTCGACCATGGCGCCTTCGCCCGTCTGCATCTTCTTGCTCATCTTTGCGTCTCCTCTCGTGCCGCTTACGCCGCTGCCCGGTTCAGCTCGGAGGCGCCGGCGGCACCCGCGGTCTGTTCCTTCAGCGCCGCGATCAGACCGGGACGGTCGAACTTGGCGACATAATCGTGGAAGCCGGCCTGACGGCCGCGCTCGATCGCGGCCGGCGACACCAGCGCCGAGAGGCCGATGATCGGCATCGCGCCCAGATTGCTGTCGGAGCGGATCACTTCCGCGAACTCGAACCCGTTCATGTCGGGCATCTCGATGTCGGTCAGGACCACGTCGAAGGTTTGTGCACGCAACGCCGCGAGGCCCTCCTGCGCAGTCGGCGCGGTGCGGACGCGGTAGCCGGCGGCCTTGAGCACCGGCGCCAGCATGTTGCGGAAGAACGCCGAGTCGTCGACCAGCAGCACCGACTGCGAATGCATCGACGGCTTCATCTCCTTGCGGGTGAACCAGTCGGCGAACGCCATCGGGAGGAAGTGGCCGACGTCGATCACCTCGGTGGCCTGGCCCTTGATCACGGCCGAGCCCAAAATGCCGGAGGCGGAGCCGCCGACCTCGATGTTGAGCCGTTCCTCGACGATGTCGATGATCTCGTCGACGACGAGGCCCATGGAGCGGCCGTCATCGGCAAACACCAGGATCGGTTGCGCGCCCTGGCTGGCGATGGTGACGCCGTCCATGGCCACCAGCGGCATCAGCTGCTCGCGGTACTGCACCATGTAGCGGCCGTTGGAGAACTCGATCTTGTCGGCCGGGAGCTCTTCCAGGCGGGTGACGAGCCCGAGCGGGACCGCCTTGGGCTGGGACGAGCCGGCGCGGAACACCAGCAGCGAGGTGGTCTGCTCGCCCGAACCGATGTGGTGCGCGCCGTTGTCGTCGGCCATGTCATGGGCCGAGGAGCCGGCGGCGCCGAGCGCCTTGGCAATGCCGTTGGGGTCGATGATCATGATGACCGCGCCATCGCCCAGGATCGTGTTGCCCGAGAACATGTCGATGTGACGCAGCTTCGTCGACATCGGCTTGACCACGATTTCTTCGGTGTGGAACACGCCGTCGACGACGATACCAAAGGTCTGGCTGCCGACCTGGGTCACCACGATAAAACCGTTCTCGGGATCGCTGGCCGCGCCGTCGTCGATCTTGAGGAGCTTCTTCAGATGGATCAGCGGCAGCAGCTTGTTGCGCAACCTGAGGACCGCCGTGTCCTTGATGCGCTCGATGCGGTGTTCACTGTTGGCGCGGGCACGGACCAGCTCGACCACCGCGAGCTGCGGGATCGCAAAGCGGTCGCCGGCGGCTTCGACGATCAGCGCGGAGACGATGGCGAGCGTCAGCGGGATCTTGATGGTGACGGAGGAGCCCTCACCGGCCACCGACTTGATGTCGATGGTGCCGCCGATCTGGTCGATATTGGTGCGGACCACGTCCATGCCGACGCCGCGGCCGGAGACCGAGGTGATGGCGGCCGCGGTGGAGAAGCCCGGCGCGAAGATGAACTTGTGGATCTGGGCTTCCGACATCTTCTCGAGCTCAGCCTCGGTGGCGAGACCTGAGGAGATGGCCTTGGCCTTGATCTTCTCGGTGTTGAGGCCGCGGCCGTTGTCGGCGATGCAGATGATGATGTGGCCGCCTTCGTGATAGGCGGAGAGCCGAATGGTGCCCTGCTCGCCCTTGCCGGAGGCGAGGCGCTCGGCGGGGGTCTCCAGGCCATGATCGGCGGAGTTGCGCACCATGTGGGTGAGCGGGTCCTTGATCAGGTCGAGCACCTGGCGGTCGAGCTCGGTGTCGGCGCCGTGCATCTCCAGATCGATCTGCTTGCCGAGTTCGCTCGACAGATCGCGGACGATGCGGGGCAGCTTCTGCCAGGCATTGCCGATCGGCTGCATGCGCGTCTTCATGACGCCTTCCTGCAGCTCGGCGGTGACGTTGGAGAGGCGCTGCAACGGCACCTTGAACTCGGTGTCCTCGTTGCGGCGGGAGATCTCCAGCAGCTGGTTGCGGGTCAGCACCAGCTCGGAGACCATGGTCATCAGATGCTCCAGCGTATCCACGTTGACGCGGATCGACTGGTTGGCAACGCGGTCGCCTTCGGAAGCGGTCTCGTCGGCCGCCGACTTCTTGGCAGCCTTTTCCTTGAGCGCCTTCTCCTTGGCAGCAGGCGCGGGCGCTTCAGCAACCGGCGCGGGCTCGGCCTTTGCCGCGACAGGCGCAGGCACCTCGATCGCGGTCTCGCGGAAGGCGCGCTCGAGATCGTCCAGCGACACTTCACCCGGACGCAGCGGGCGCTCCAGGGTCTGGTCGATCAGGGAGCCCGTGGTCAGCTCCTTTGCGGGCGCGGGCGCTACGGCAGCGGGCGCTTCCGGCACCAGCGGCGGCGCTTCAGCAACGGGAGCAGCAGCACCGGCCGGCATCGGCTGCGCCGAGCCTGCCGCGATCGGCTGCGCCGACGCTGACATAGCCGCCATGCCCTGCTCGACCATCGCTTCCAGCTTGTCGATGAGATCGCGGTCGGTGCCTTCGGGCTCGGCTTCGGTGGCCTCGAGGCCGGCCAGGATCTCCTTGATGCGGTCGATCGAGGACAGGATCAGCGTCACCGCCGGTCCCGTCACCGGCATGCCGTCGCGGAATTTACTCATCAGGGTCTCGCCGGCATGCGCCAGCGCTTCAAGCCGCGGCAGTCCGAGGAAGCCGCACGTACCCTTGATGGTGTGGACCAGGCGGAAGATGTTATCCAGGATCTTGGCGTTGTTCGGCTCCTGCTCGAACTTCACCAGCTGATTGTCGACGGTGTCCAGGCTCTCGCTGGTCTCCGTCAGAAACTCCCGCAACAGATCATCCATGGGCTACGCCTTGACTGAGCTGGACCTCGACGCCTGTGCCGCGCTTGGAATCGGCGGAAGTCCGCTCCTAGATCGTTAGACAACCCATTTCACGGTCCCGTTAATTTCATCCTCCGTGCTAATACGGATATTGAAACGAAGTTTGCTGTTCGACCGCGCGGAGCTGCGGTTTTCGGCAAATCCGGCACGCGGCATCGGGCCGGAAGCGCAACAGGTAAACGCACCGATAATAGCGTCGCGACATGCGGAAAAAAATCCCGCCAAAATCGGGAGATATGCACGGCCCGCGCGAATTGAATCAAATCACGCGCGATCGGAATCGCGTGTGCGACCGTCGGTCGATGTTGTGCTGAAATCCGCAAGGACTGCGCTCGCGGTAAACGGACTCTTACCTCGCGAGCGTCGCGGACAATAACGCGCTAACCCAGCCGCGCGGCAGCGGCATGGCGCTCGGCAAGACAGTCCTTGACGGCAGCCAGCAGCGCAGCCGGCGTGAACGGCTTGCGCAGGCAGCGCGCGGCGCCGAGCTCGAGCGCCATCCTCAGGAAGTCGGGCGCAGGCGAGTTCAGATCTGCGAAGGCATAGCCGGACATCGCGATCAGCGGAATGGCGGGTGCCTGGCCATGAAAGAGCCGGATCGATTCGAACCCGCGCATATGCGGCATGAAGATGTCGACGATCATCAGGTCGAACTGTTCGTGCTCGAGCGCGCTAAGCCCCGCTTCTCCCCCGTCGGCAATCGTCACCCGAAAATTGTTTCGCTGGAGATAGATCTCGATGGCCATGCACACCATCGGGTCGTCGTCGACAACGAGAACATGGCGCGGACTTTCCGTCGTCGTTTGAATGTCTCTTTTCGGTGATTCAATAATTGAATCGTGGCGCACGCCGTTCTCCTCTCGCTTGCATTGAAATGGTGATGACCGCGCGTACAGTCTGCCTTCTGCGGCATCCGAATGGGATGAACGCGAGATCTGCGGCCAGGCCACGCAATGGCGCGAGGCAATTGCTGACGGCTGAAAAGAAGCGACGAAGGAGAAAGGTGATGCGGACCGGCGGGCGACCGATGGACATGCGGATGCAATGTCTGCCGTCGATTGCGACATTCCAGTTCATGAAGGTCCCTTTGCCACTCATTCCCGGTGATGACGCAGGACTGGCTTGCCGGGTGCGCGCACGAATCAGTACGCAGCTCTTATTTCCGCCGCAAATGCGGCAAGCTGTCTGCCCCCCAACAGGTATATGGACAACACAACCAATAAGATATTACGTTTTAACGCGCAACCAGATGCCGAATGCGCGGCGCCGACATCCCATCGAACGTTGGATGATTGTGCATGATCGCGAGCGGACCACCGCCGAACCGATTGCTGCGAATGCTCGGCGCTGCCGACTTCGATCTGGTGCGCCCTCATCTCATCACGATTGAATTGGTCAGAGAGACTGTCTTGGGTGAGGCAGGCGCGGCGCTGCGGCACGTCTACTTTCCGCACGCCGGAACCGTTTCGATTACAGTCGGCCTTTCCGAAGGACAGACGATCGAGGTGGCGATGCTCGGCCGCGACAGCATCGTCGGTGGCGGCGCGGCGCTCGCTGACGGAATCGCGGCGTCAGACGCCGTCGTGCTCTTCCCCGGGACCGCTTCCATGCTTGAAATCACGGCCTTTCGAACCATTGCAGCTAGCAGCGCGCCATTCCGCAGCCTGATGATCCGGCATGAGCAGGCGCTGCTCGCGCGTGCGCAGCAATCCCTGCTCTGCAATACGCTGCATCCGGTCGAGGCGCGGCTGGCGCGCTGGCTGCTGCGGGCCCGGGATCTGTCCGACAGCGAAACCCTGCCGCTGACACAGGAGACTCTGGCGCAGATGATGGGCGTCCGGCGCAATGCCATTTCGCTGGTCGCTCACGCGCTGCAGCGTGCCGGCATCATTCGCTACAGCCGCGGCCAGATCGTGATCACCGATCTGCGGGCGCTGGAGGCGACCTCCTGCGATTGCTATGCCGCCGTGAAGGCCCATGACGCGCGTCTGCTGGAGAGACCGCGATGATGTGAGCGCTACCATCGCCGGCTGCATGCCGGTGTGCACACCAAGCGGTATCAGGCGATCGGGGATGCAGCTGTGAACAATGAACCAATTGCCAATATATCCCGCCGCGAACATGATGGAACTTACCGTGCAGGGGATAGCGGATTAGGTGGCGGGCGTTTCACCGGCGGATGAGACGGGAGGCAGATTTGGAAACGATGGTACGCCCATCCAACGGTTTCCTGTCGGCACTGTCGGCAGACGATTATGAATTGATCCGTTCACATTTGCGCACGGTCGATCTGCCGCACGATGCCGTGCTGGTCGAAACCGGCGAGACGCTCGAGCGGGCCTATTTCCCCCACCGAGGCGTGATCTCGCTGGTCGTGAAACTTGCCAAGGGCGAGCATGTGCAGGTCGCCATGGTCGGCCGCGACAGCCTGCTCGGGACACTGTCGACGATGGGCGATGCCTGCGCGCTGAATACGGCGGTCGTGCTGGTTCCCGGCGTCGCGTCGGTGATGGACCTCGACCGGCTGCGCATCGCGGCCGAACAGAGCTCCACCCTGCGGATGCTGCTGACGCGCCACGGGCTCGCGGTCTACGCGCAGGTGCAGCAGACCGCGGGTTGCAACGCGGCGCATCCGGTGGAGGCGCGGCTGTCGCGCTGCCTGCTGCACACCCATGATCTGTCGGGCGACTACCGGTTGCTGCTGACCCAGGAGGCCATGGCGCAGATGATCGGGGCACGGCGCAACAGCGTGTCCCTGGTCGCCAATACCTTGCAGCAGGCCAACTTCATCCATTACAGCCGCGGACACATCCAGATCCTCAATCTGGACGGGCTGCGCCAGACCGCGTGCGAATGCTACGCCACGGTCAAGGCCCAGTACGACCGGCTGCTCGGGCCCTGACAGGCGCGGCGCATGGTAAAGCAAGTGCTTATCCTCGCCTGCTAACACCGCATATCTCGTGACCAGAACCGAAATCGGAATGGCGTAGATATCCCGGACGCCTCGTACCGCGAGGCGCACCACGGGGACCGGGACACCATGTTCGACGCCGCTTTCGCGCCCATGCACGGTGCGCTCGATACCGCGCCCTTGCGCGAGCTTGAACCGCTGCGCGAGCCTGGCGCGTTCACCGTGCTGGTACGCGAGATCGGCGAGGCCGGCGCCTGTGAAGTGCGCGCGGTGTTCTGGAGCGAGACGAGCGCGCGGCTGAAGCTGTTTCACGCGCTTGCGCTCGGCCAGCATCGTGGCCGGATCGCGCGCGAGGCGCATTCGCTGAAGAGCACGGCCAGGACGTTCGGCTATCTCCGGCTCGCGGCGCTGGCGCTGCGGCTCGAGAGCACCGCCGACACCCTGGACGACGCCGAATTCGGCGATCTGCTGCAGCAGATGGATGAGGCCTTCACCGCCGCGAAGGCGCAGGAACCGCGGGGCTGACCATCCCCGCCTGCACCCCGCCGTACTTATACGGTTTGCAATTTTCACAGATGACTAATCATAGGTGGCGATAGTCGCCGGAAACCAGGAGGGTTTCCATGTTCACCTATGAGACTGCGGACCAGAAAGAGGTCCGTCGCTTCCGCATCGCACAGTTCAACGGCCGGATGGCTACGGTGAAGGCGGGCGAGTCCACGGTGACGGGTTTTGTCCGCTCGGTGCTGGAGCAGGATTCGGCGATCCCGCCGCGCTGGACCATCACCATCATCCCGAATGCGCCGAAGGAAGAGCCGAAGGTGCTGCGGCCAACCTCGCGCGCCCGCCCCTTCGCCGAAGATTATTTTTAAGGTGCGGCCGCGCCGCCACCAGGGCGGCGCCGGACGACGGCCTCAATCGATTGAATGCAGCAGCGCGGCGCGGACGAGGTCCGCGGTGTTGCGCGCGCCGAGCTTGCGCATCGCTTCGGCCCGGTGGCTCTCGAAGGTGCGCGGGCTGATCTGCATCCTCAGCGCCCCCTGCTTGTTCGAAAAACCCTCGCTGATCAGCCGCAGCACTTCACGCTCACGCTTGGTCAGCCGCTTGCCCGACAGGCTCGATAGTTCGGAGCCCGTCTCACGCGGCGCCGGCGGCACGCGGCCGGCCTTCAACTCGGCATCCTCGGTCGTGGAGGGCGCGGGCAACGCGCCCTTGTGGGAGCCGGCGAGCTGCTTGACCACGCCGCAGACGCGCTCGGTCTGCGCCAATGCATTCTCCACCACCTGCTGCAAATAGGCGCGGTCCGCCGAGACAGGCGCGAGCTGGTCGCTGTGGTGCTTGATCTCACCCATGTAGAGCAGGAGTGCGGTCAGGGGACCGTTGAGCTCGCGGGCGATGGCCGCGGCCATCTCGTCGGCCGCCTTGGCGCGGGCGGCGTTCAGCCGGACGAAATCAAGCTCTTCTGCCGGAGCAGTGCTGCTTTCGAACCATTCCGACGGCCGCGAATCAGCGACCGTATCGTTCTGTGACCCCATGTGACTCGTTTAGCGGAACCCGGGGCGATCTGTGGTTAACTTTCTGCTCCGTAAGACTACGGTGATTTTGTCAGTTTTGTGCTGAAATGCCGACATAGGCACAATTTGTGCTTGCATGCCTGGATCATTGACTATGTCAGGGTTGATAAACCTGCCTAAATCATAAGCAGGGCGGCAAAAGCCTTCTTAACGATCGCTACCGCGCTCGCCCCCGCGCTCCCGGATTTTACGGATAAATTAACGGCGGCCTGCTTCTCTTTGTCACAAATTGAGAGCGCGCAAATGCCTCCATGCACTGGGCCGCCGGTCGGCCTGCTGGAAACGTTGCGAGAGATTGCGTGCCATGGACGAGGTCGACGAGCTTTCGGAGTTCCTGCAGAAGCTGACGCCGTTGTCGCGCAGCTGTCTGCTGAGCGAACTCGAGCGGCTCGAACTCTGCGGCATCGACATGCCGGGCTCGGCCGGCGTCCAGGCCAAGCTGCGCGCCGAATTCCGCAAGGACGGATCGACCCAGGCGCGCGCCACCAATCCGTCGCGCTACTTCTTCGCGCCGCTCGAGTTGCTGCTGATCGACGGCGCGCCCGAGCACGCCAATGCGGGACGGATCTCGCGCAACACGCTCACCCCGATCTGGGAATGGATCTGCCGCGACCTGCTGCCGACCATGGCGCGCGACTACGTCAAGGCGATCAACGACCAGGTCACCGCCAACAATCCCAAGGAAGTGCTGAAGATCGCGACGACCTTTCAGGTCAAGGTCGTCAAGGTGGTCGAGAACACGCTCGCCTCGGACGAGAGCACCGAATTCGCGCGCGGCAAGCTCGCGCAATACACGGCTTCGCGCACTGCCTTCGACGACGTGAAGAAGATGCAGAAAGTGCTGCGCGCAGGCGACGCGCTGACGAAGTTCAACGAGAAGCTGCCCGAGGCCATCACGAAATTCGACGACGGCCAGATCGCCCAGATCACCGCGCAGCTCGACGCTTTCAAGAAGGCCAATCCCGATGCGCTGCCCTTTGCGGTGGCGCTGGTGGCGAGGCGCCTGAAGACATTCTGGCAGCTCATATACCTTGCGACCAAGGCGGCCGCGAGCAAGAGCGCCGCCGAGGTTGCAGCGGCGCCCTATGCCTGCGTCGTTCCCATGGTGCTCGACCGGCTCGACGACAAGCGCCTCGCCCTGCGGATCGCACTCCGCCACAACCGTTTCCTCGTCGCGCGCGACCTGCTCACCGAAATCTACGACGCCGAACATGCGCTCAAGCTTCGCATCGACGGCATCGAGCAGAGCGCATGGGGCATCCGGCTGCAGCAATTGATGGACGCGATCGCGGCGCTGGTGTCGGCCGAGGTCAGCCGCTTCCCCGCCAATGTCGGTCACATCCTGGGATCGCGCCGGCTGCGCAGCCAGGATACGCTGGGCGGCAAACTGAGCTATCTGGCCTGGAAGGGCCGCGACGCCGTGCAGGACGGCGCGGCGGCGCTTCGCAAATTGATCGGGGCGACTTAATTCGCCGTGGGCTATTCGGGTGCGTGCGGCATGCACAGGAAACGATCGAGAAATCGTCCTGACATCACGAACCTGAACCACCAATAGATCAACCGCCGCGTCGTCATAGCTGCAATCCCTGACAGCCCACCACCGGCTAGTCCGACCAATAGCGCAGCTGCAGCCATAAGCATGTGAGGTGCTTCACACTCGTCGGCGCAGCCGTCGGGCGAGTTGTCGCATTACTGTCACGCGCGGCGGGGGAACATGCGCGCATCGCGCGAAAATGAATTCGTGGACTGACCGTATCGCTCCTATTCTCCGATGCATCGCATGCTGCATTGGGAAGGACATGGGCGATGAGATCGATCCGACTGGCGTTGATGGTGACGGCGTGGCTCGCGGGCGCATGTGCGCTCACACCGGCGGCGATGGCGCAGACGGCGCCGCCTCCGGGCAATGCGGCGCCGACCGCTGACAATGCCGTCCTGCTTACCGTCTTCTTCAAACACGACCAGTCGCGTCCGCTCAGTGAGCTGAATGCGCAACTCGACAAGCAAGGCTTCCGCAAAGCCTTTCCGCCGGCGGGCGTGGAGGTCGTGAGCTGGTACGTGGTGATGGGCATCGGCCAGGTGGTCACGCTGCGGCTGCCGACCTCGCGGCTGCGCGAGGTCAACCGCATCATCGAGGACACCGCGTGGGGGCCGTACCGCACCGAATTCTATCCGACCTATGACTACAAGGCGGTCGGCATGGCCGAGCATGAAAAGGCGACGGCCAACTGATACCGGCGTTATTGATTTGGGCGAACCGCGTGCAGCTTCGTCCAATTACAAGACACCGGCTGCGCGCACGCACGGTCGGTGCCCTCCCGAAAATCTCAGACATTGTCGTGCTGCCGCGAGCAAACCGCCGACAAACGCAAAATCTTCTCGAAGAATATCCGGACAATTTTACACATGATGGCGGCTTTAACGTTACCCGGATAATTCAACAATCGACTGAAGCTCTCCATATTTGAAACCGCTCACGTCGGTAACACCACCGTCACGGAACGGGAGTGGTATGAGATGGACGACGGGATTGGTGAAGTCGCCGAGCGGAGGCCCAGAACCTTCGGACGGCGGAAGATGATGCCGCGCGCATGCGTGGCCGACAGCAAGCGCCATCTGCGCGCCTTCATGAGCGAGGTGCTCGAGGATCTCGGCTTCGTCACCAGCGAATGCAGCAGTGCGAGCGAGCTGCAGACCATGCTCGCCACCGACCTGCCTGACCTGATCCTGTTCGGCATAGCCGCTGACGGCATCGAGCCGGGAAAATTTCTGGAGACACTGGTACGCGAGGCCTTTGTCGGCAAGGTGCTAGCGGTCGGCGCGCGCGAGTCGATCATCCTGAAGGCGGTACAGCAGGTCGGCGAGGAATACGGGCTTGCGATGCTGCCGCCGCTCACCACGCCCTTTGCGGCGGAGACGCTGCGCGAGCGCGTCGCGATGCTGCTGCCGGACGAGCCGGCGCCAAGCCCGGCCGTACATGTCGGCGAGGCCCTGCATGCGGGCTGGCTCGAGCTCTGGTACCAGTCGAAAATCGACGCTCGCTCGCTGGTCCGCTGCGGCGCCGAGGCGCTGGTACGGATGCGGCATCCGACCTGGGGCGTGGTGCCGCCGGCCTATTTCATCCCGGAGGCGGATGATCCGCATTTCCGCGATCTGTCGGAGTTCGTGATCGAGCGCGCGCTGCAGGACTGGCACTATCTTCTGGAACGGCACAGCGCGGTCGATCTGTCGATCAACCTGCCCGCGCCCTACCTTAGGGAGCCGCAGGCCGTGCGCGATCTCTGCCGCAGGGTGCCGACGCATCCGGCCTTCGGCGGACTGACGATCGAAATCGCCAGCGCAGAGGCGATCCACGACATCGAATTCCTCACCGAAGCTGCGCACGAAATGCGCTTCCACAATATCGGTCTGTCGATCGACAATCTCGGCGCCAACTGGCCGGAGCTGATGGGCCTGGACAATATCCCCTTCATCAATCTGAAGGCCGACCGGCAATTCATCACCGGCTGCGGCAATGATCGCCTGAAGCGGACGGTGTGCCGTCATATCGTCGAGCTCGCGCAGGGTTACGGTGTGCGCACGGCCGCCGAAGGCATCGAAAGCCGCGCCGACCTGGTGGCCGCCAACGAGCTCGGTTTCGACCTCGTGCAGGGCTATCTGTTCGGCAAGCCGATGCCGCTGAAGAAATTTGCAAGAAGCACGCAGACGCGGACGGTGATGGGGCAGGAGTGAGGTGCAAGGGCCTCAGGCGTATCGCCGCGCGAAGAACACGCAGACGACGACGAGCGCGGTCGCGGCGATCATGCTCCATGCGACCGGCTCGTGCAGCAGGAAGCCGGCCAGTGCGAGGCCGAAGAACGGCTGCAGCTGTTGCAACTGGCCGACGCGCGCGATGCCGCCGATCGCGAGCCCGCGATACCAGAAGATGAATCCGACGAACATGCTGAAGATCGAGACATAGGCGAGCCCGATCCAGGCGGGCAGGCTGACGCCGCTCCATGCCTGCGGCCAGCTCCAGATCATGACGGGCAGCATCAGCGGCAGGGCCAGCAGCAATGCCCAGGAGATCACCTGCCAGCCGCCGATCCGGCGTGACAGCGCGGCACCCTCGGCATAGCCGAGCCCGCACAGCACGATCGCGGCCACCATCAGGAGATCGCCGGCGACTGATGCGGTGCCGTCATTCGAGAGGGCAAAGCCCGCCACCGTGGCGCTGCCGAGAATTGCGAACAGCCAGAACAGCGGCTGCGGATGCTCGCCGCCACGCAGCACGGCGAAGATCGCGGTCGACAGCGGCAGCAGGCCGATGAAGACGATCGAATGCGCCGAGGTGATGTGCTGGAGCGCCAGCGCCGTCAGCAAGGGGAAGCCGACCACGACGCCGATGGAGACGATGATGAGCGAGGCGAGATCCCTGCGCTGCGGCCACGCCTGGCGCAGCAGGCCGAGCACGGCCGCACCGATCAGCGCCGCGATGATCGCGCGTGCGGACGTCAGGAACAGCGCGGAGAAGCCGCCAACCGCGACGCGCGTCGCCGGCAGCGAGCCGCTGAAGATGATGACGCCGAGAAGCCCGTTGCTCCAGCCGCTGCCCGCAGATTGCATGTCCGTCCCACTTTTTGAGTTGCCTAGTACCAAGGCTCCTCATAGACCGGCTCGCCGTCGAGCAACAGCCGCTTGATGGCGGCGCGGCCCGAGGGCAGCACGGCGGCGACGACGCGCAGCTTTTGCTGGTTGCGGGCGAGCTCGAGCGTCTTGCCCTCGCCTTCCGGCACGAAATAGTTTTCGAGGCCGTATCTGATCGTCAGTCTGTCGCAGAAGGTGCGGCTGGTCGAACCGCAGGAATAGCTGACGCGGCCCCGGATCAGCACTTCGGGCGCCGTGACCGTCACGGGCGCGGCATGCACGGAAACGGCCTGATAGAGGCCGTTGGCATCAGGCGCGAGCTTGACGAACACGATCGGGTTGCGTTCGGCGGAAGGCGCGCCGGCGAGCGCGCCCGCCGGCAGTTGCGAGATGTCGTAACCGAGCACGACGTAGTCGCCGCGCAGGAGATCGCGGGGGTCGACCGGCCGGGTCTGCAAGGTCACCTCACGGCCTTCGCGCAGGATCCGCACGCGGTCGGCAACCATCCAAATCAGCAGCGCGCATTGCAGCAGGATGGCGACACCGAACAGCACGGCCTTCGGGATACGTTGCCAGAGCGCGGTGAGCCCGATCATCGTTCAGCCCTCGGCAGCGCGCGATTGAGTGCTGTTGCAAACACGACGGCGATGATTCCCGCCACCGCCAGGAAGGCCGAGCGGCGCAGCAGCGAGCCCTTCACCGCCCAGGTGATCGCAGCGATGACGCCGGCGATGCCGAGCCAGCCGGCGACGATCCGTGGACGCACATCGTCGAGCACGCCGGAGACGACGAGGCACAGCATGGCGCAGAGCAGCGCGGCATAAGCGAACCAGGGCTCGCCGGCCGTCGATGCCGGCCAGATCGGCGCGGCGAGCAGCACGAGCCCGATCGCGCATGCTGCGAGGATTTCGCCGACACGCTTCGTGACGCCGGCGGACGCCAGCGCAAGGACCACACCCGCGACGCCGCACAGGATCGCCCACATGGGTTGGGCTGGAGTAGTTCCGGTTCTGAGGCGGATGATGTCGTCGACCGTTGTCACCTCGAGGAAGGCGACGACGGCGAGCGCGAACGCGCCATAGATCGCCAGGACAGATCCAAGCCGGTGTGCCCGCGGCGACGGCACGGCGGCGATGGCGAGCCCGGCGCCGAACAGCAGGGCCGCACCGTTCGCCAGCACGAAGGACGGCTGGACGCCATCGAAGTCGAAGCGAAGCGACGTCGCGATCCACCACGGCAGCACCGCTACCGCGACGAGATGGGCGGCGACGCGGGAATTCCACGCCAACGCGAGCGCGGCGGCGATGAGCCAGACCAATACGAACTGAAGATGAAGCGCGTCCGGTGCATCATAGACGCGCATGCAGGTCCAGATGCAGGCGGCCGCGAGCCCGACCGCAAGCGCGCCGCGCGAGCCAGTCAGCATTGCCGCGGCAAATGCGCCGATCGACCACAACAGCATGCCGCCGGCAAAATCGTCGCCGAGATGATACATCTGGCCGACCAGCGCGATGCCTGCGCCGAAGATGATCGCGCCAATGCTCGCGCAGAGATCGGCGAGAACAATGCGGCCGGTCGCGGCGAACCACGCCCCGAGGCCGCCGGCGACAACCATGCCGACAAGCAGGATCGCAAAGCGCAACAGCCGCGCGATCTCGGTCCAGTGCGCCGCGACGAAGGCGAGGAATGCGGCTGCAATCAACAGGCCGCCGACGATGGCGACGACCACCGCGATGTTGATGCCCGGCGACAGCGGCGGCAGCGCATTGCGAATGGAAGCGGCGGCCGCCGGCGCAATCACGCCATCGGCCTCCCATTGCGCGAGATCAGCCTCGAGGCGTTGCCGATAGGTCTTGTCGAACATCGTCGTGGATCACCTGACGGCTTGCCGGTGGCTGTCTCCCTGCCGGTCGCGGGATATTGGTCGGACCGCGCCGGTGGCAGGTTCAGCTGTGACCACTCTGCAGGAGCTTCCGTAGCCGGACGGCAAAAATGTCGAAAACAACCCCATGCACAGTAGCCGGCCGCCGCCAGTGCTGTGCTCGCCGAATCGAACGAAGTATCTGATATAGCTATTAAAATGATGCAAGCAACTCACACCACGGATGCATGTCGGTAGCGCCTCGTCGCCAATCTCGTCGCTTGCTTTCACAGCAATTTCCGGTAATATTTCCGGAAATGAGGATGCCGTGAGCGGCAAAGAGAAATCCCCAGTCGCCAGCCACCGCGCACGTCGGGAGCGCCAGGGCTTCGTGCGGGTCGAGGTCAATGTCCGCAAGGAAGATGCGGGCCTGGTTCGCCGTGTGGCTTCGGCCCTGTCCGATCCCGCGCGTCAGGCAGAGGCGCGGGCGCTGCTTCGGCACCGCTTTGCCGAACCGTCACAAGTCAGCCTGAAGTCGCTGCTCGCGTCCGCGCCGCTCGACGGCATCGAGCTCGATCGCAGCCCTGATCCCGGCCGCGACGTCGACCTGTGAGCTATTTGATCGACACCAACATCATCTCCGAGATCCGCAAGGGCGGGCGCTGCGACGCCCGCGTCTTCGGCTGGTACGAGTCAATCACTGACGCGGACATTTTCCTGAGCACGCTCGTGCTTGGCGAGATACGAAAGGGCATCGAGCTCGCTCGCCCCCGGGACGCGAGCAAGGCGGCGGCGCTCGAACGCTGGCTGCGCGACGTCGAGGCCGCGTTCGATGGACGCGTGCTCGGCATCGACAATGCCGTGTCCGATCAATGGGGCCGCATTAGCGCCATCAGGTCGGTGCCGGTCATCGATGGCCTGCTCGCGGCAACCGCGTTGACGCACGATTTGACGCTGGTGACGCGCAACGATCGCGACGTTGCGGGGCTGGGTGCGAAGGTGATTAATCCGTTCAAGGAACGCTAGTCGCGGACCACACAGGCGCCGGCATCGTAACGAATTTAGGCGAGTTCGCCTGTCCACCGATCCCGCCCGTTCCAGTAAGGGCAGTGCGGGCAGGCCTCTCCCATTGGATAATCAATACCCTCTTCGTGCGG
This sequence comes from Bradyrhizobium sp. AZCC 2230, assembly GCF_036924495.1. Lineage (NCBI taxonomy): Bacteria > Pseudomonadati > Pseudomonadota > Alphaproteobacteria > Hyphomicrobiales > Nitrobacteraceae > Bradyrhizobium > Bradyrhizobium sp. AZCC 2230. The sequence goes on from NZ_JAZHRS010000001.1 coordinate 6,055,593, forward strand.
ACAGCCGATGATTCCATCGACCATCGCCACCGAGTGCACCGAATGCTGCTTTAGAAATAAAGCGATTTCGGCGAACACCTTCTCTTCGGTCCGCAAATCCGCGGTCTCCGAAAACCAGCGGCGCAATTCGGGTTCCGCTCCTTCCGTTCGGATAAAGGAGACAGCTATTTTTGAAGCCCGCCGATTGTCGGGACCATAAAAAGCGATCGTGCCAACGGGGTAGCCGCGCATGCCCTGCTTGGCTTTCTTTCGAAGCCATTTCTCGGGCTGGGGTCCGATCGTCATCGCCATGGCAGAGTACGTTCCCCAGTCGCGGTCACCATTTGCCCCGGATTCTGCAGACTGCTGGCGGAGAGGGAGGGATTCGAACCCCCGATAGGCTTGCACCTATGCCGCATTTCGAGTGCGGTGCATTCAACCACTCTGCCACCTCTCCTGAAGGCGCCATATGAGGAGCAGGGCCCCTGTGGTTGGGGGCGTTAATAGGCGAGGATGGCGGGCCAGACAAGGCGCGAAAGGGGAAAATCCGCTGCCTCTTTCGCCCTGCCCTCGCGATTGGGGAGGAACTGCCATGGAGCACCTGACGATCTCCGCCAATGGCGCCGAATTCCATCTGGTTCGCGCCGGACAGGGAAAACCGCTGCTTTTGCTGCATGGCTGGCCGGAATTCTGGCTGACCTGGGAGCCGGTGATGTCAGGGCTTTCGGACCGGTTCATGCTTGTAGCACCCGATCTGCGCGGCTTTGGCGACAGCGACAAACCGGAGGGGGCTTACGGGCCGGACGGCCATGCGGTCGACATGCTGGCCGTGATGGACGGGCTCGGCATCGACCGATTCGGGGTGGTCGGCCATGATGTCGGCGGCGCGGTGATGCAGCCGTTGGCCCGGCGGGCGCCCGAGCGGCTCGCCGGGCTGTTCTTCTTCGATTTCGTCTATCCCGGGATCGGGGCGCGGATGGCGGCGCCGGATCGGCTCAACCACATCTGGTATCAATCTTTCCACCAGATGGAGATGGCGCCGGGCCTGGTCGGCGCGAGCCGTGAGAGCTGCCTGCTCTATATTGCGCACTTTTTGAAGGGCTGGGCCCATCGCAACGACGCGTTCGATGACGTGCTCGACGCCTTCGGCGACAATTTCTTCAAGGAGGGCAATCTCGCCGGCGGCTTTGCACATTATCGGGCGTCGCATGCGGGGCGGGTCGCGATGATGAAGGGCGAAGCGCCGCAGCTCCCGCCGATCTTTGTGCCGACCTGCGTGCGCTGGGCCGAGCACGATCCGCTGTTTCCCTATGAATGGACCGACCGGCTGGGTGAGACGTTTGCCGAGCTCGATCTGGCGATGTTTCCCGGGGTCGGACACTTCCCGCATCGCGAGGACCCGGATCGCGCGGCGGCGGAGATCGCGGGGTTCTTTCAGCGGATTGGCTGGAGCTGAAGCATGATGAAATCAAGTTCGGCTGTGCGAGGTTCACCTCTCCCCAGCGGGGAGAGGTCGGATTGCGTTGGCGCGCAATTGCGCGCCTGAGCAATCCGGGTGAGGGGACGCAGCACTCAGTCAGACCGTAAGCCCTCACCCGGACCGCATCTTACGATGCGATCCGACCTCTCCCTACGGGAGAGGTGATCCGAGTCCTGGGGCTCGCAGCGATTCAACCAAAAGTCATCCCGCTCTGAAGAACGAGTGGGACCGCCAGACGCGGTAAACACTGGCGGTCCCGTGCCGCTCATTACAATGCTGGCCAGGAAGGGCGGCTTCGCAGGCCTGCTTGAGGCGACGATTCGACCCTAGCGTGCAGCCCGTGCGCCGCAACGCAATCCGGTCCTTAACCTAACCAGTCAAGGTTACTCCTTGTCGTTCTTCTTGCTGTCCTTGTTGTTTTCCTTGGCTTTTTTCTTCCCATTATCCGTGGAGTCCCGGTCCTTGCCGTTGCCGTTGTCCTTGCGGCGATTGGTGAAGCGGGCATTGCCCAAACCGGTGCCGATGGTGAGCACGCCCCAGCGATCGACATCCTGCATGAACGGCACCTCGGAGAGGCCCTGAACCACGCCGTCATTGTGCATCAGGATCGCGGTGTCGTGCTCGCCGACCTGCGGAATGCCCTCGATCAAACTCGCCGGCAGGTTGAACTTGCTGCTCTCCCAATTGCCGGGGAGATTCTGCGCGCCCTTTTCGATGGAGCCGTCCGCGTTGATCACGCCGGGACAGGCGATGCCGATGAAGGGCGCGAGCTTGAGGCCTTCGGTCTCGGCTTCCGTGATCAGCCCCTTCAGCATCTTGATGAGACGTTTCACCGCGCCTTCGCGCGTCGGCTCGTCATCGGCATGGCGCCACAGCTCGGATTTTAGAATCGAAGCTTTCGAAAGATCCTTGGCCTTCTTCCAGTTCGTCACCACCAGGCCGCAGCGGATGTTGGTGCCGCCGATATCGACCGCGAGGATGCTGTCATAGGCCTCGAAAATCCATGACGGCGCCAGATGCAGCGCGCCGAGCAGGCCGGCTTCATCGGGATGATGCCGGATCGGCACCATGTCGATCTTGAAATCCTCGGACTTCAGGATGATCTCGGTGCGCGCGATCGCGAGCTCGCCGAGCCGTGAATCGCGGAAGCCGCCGCCGACTACGATGCGCTCGGTCTTGGCCCAGGCCTTTGACTTGAGGAAACGGCGCGTGACGTAGGCGAGCTCCTGGGCGAAATCCTCGATCGCGCTGTGCACCACCGCGGAGGCCTCCACGTCGTCGCTGACCAGGATCGCATCCAGCGTCTTCTTGCTGATGTTCTCCGAGGGCTCCTTGCCGAAGGGGTCCTCGCCCGATTTGCGCAGCGGCTTGCGCCAGCGGTCGAGAATCTCGCGGAACGCGCCCTTGCTGGCGCGGTCGCCGAGAAAACCGTCCTCGTCCTTCATCTCGATGTTGAAGCTGTCGACGTCCACCGACGGCAGCCGCTCGCCGCCGTGATCGGCGATGCCCGTCGTTTTGACCAACTCGTCCGTTGCCATGGAAAGCCCTTGCCCGCGTGCGGATTTGCGGGGGACAACGGCGAGGGAACCGGTTGGTTGCTAGGCGGCCGAGATTCGGGTCGGCGCGGGCCAAATCCTTCCAATCCGGGGCCTTTTCGCCCGCTTTTCCTTGACTCTTCGCAGCTGGCGGCTATAAGTCCCACGACCGGCGCGGGGCGTTTCTCGCGCCGCTTGTTTTTGCGTGGTTTTTCAAAGGGATAACTCCCGCCCGCACAAAACTCGCAATAAACCCATAGCGACTGACAAAAAGCCGGCCCCGACGAATTTCGTCGCGAGGCCGGGATTGAACACGAAGGAAAACAACGATGTTCGCAGTCATCAAAACCGGCGGCCGGCAGTACCGCGTCGTTCCGGATGATGTCCTGGAAGTAGGCAAGATCGAAGGCGAAGTCGGCACGATCGTGCAGCTGAGCGAGGTTCTGGTGGTTGGCGGCGATACGCCGATCCTGGGTCTCCCGACGGTGGCCGGTGCGTCCGTTGCGGTCGAAGTGCTCGACCACAAGCGCGGACCGAAGGTCATCGCGTTCAAGAAGCGCCGCCGCAAGAATTCGCGCCGCAAGCGTGGCTACCGCGACGAGATCACGGTTCTCCGCATCTCCGAGATCCTGACGGACGGCGCCAAGCCCACCAAGGGCCCGCGTCCGAAGCGGGAAAAGGTGGCGAAGGAAGCCGACAAGGAAGCCGACGCCGCCTAAAATCGATCACGCCAATTCACGAATTGATGCGTGAGAGATTTTGAAATGATTCCGTCAAGGAATTGACCTAGACATACGCAGGATTTCGGAGACGAGCCATGGCTCACAAAAAAGCAGGCGGTTCATCGCGCAACGGTCGCGATTCAAAGGGTAAGCGCCTTGGCGTCAAGGTGTTCGGCGGGGAGCGCGTGATTCCCGGCAACATCATTGCACGTCAGCGCGGCACCACTTGGCATCCCGGCCTTAATGTCGGCATGGGCACCGACCACACTCTGTTCGCCAAGATCGAGGGTCATGTTGAATTCCAGGCCAAAGCCAATGGCCGCACCTTCGTAGCGGTGCTCCCGCTTGCAGAGGCTGCTGAATAGACGGTGGATCATTTGGAGTCCGCCGGGTCCTTGACCGAACCGGCGGAGTCCAGAGATCAAAAGATCGGGGCTCCAGGGGAGGCAGGGAAACCGGCCTCCCTTTTCGTTTGACTTGCTCACTTTTCACTTAGTGACTTTCACGGAGCCGGACATGTTGCAGGACTTTTCGAGCGTGACCTTGCGTGAGGCGAGACCGAGCGTCGTCGCCACCGAACGGCTGACCTTGCGGCGGCCGACGCTTGCCGACGTCAAAACCATCGCCCTCCTCGCCAACGACCGCCGTGTCGCGGAAAATACCCGCCGCCTCCCCCATCCCTATTCGCAGAACGATGCCGTCGAATTCATCCGCGCCACCGCCGCGCTCGGCAGCGAGACCGTGTTCCTGATCGAGCACGATAGCGGGCCCGTCGGCATGGTCGGCATCGACCGCTCCACGCCTGACAATGCCGAGCTCGGCTACTGGCTCGGCGTCGAGCATTGGGGCCGGGGCTTTGCTACCGAGGCCGCGCGCGGCGCGATCGACTTCTTCTTCGAGGAGTTCGAGGACGACCACCTCTATGCCGGTGCGCGCGTCACCAACCCGGCCTCGCGCAACGTGCTGGAGAAGTGCGGCTTCCAGTGGAGCGGCGTGCAACTGCATCGCTTCCTGGCGCTGGGCTCCTCGACGCCGGTCGACTGCTTCCGCCTCTCGCGCGGGGTGTGGTCGTCGCTGAAGAGCTGGAGCAGCGCGAGACGGATGAGGTAGGGCGTCATTCTCCGCTGTCGTCCCTGCGAAAGCAGGGACCCATAACCACAGGGAGGAGTGTGGGGCGAGGCCCCCACTCCGAGTCTTCGCAAAATGTCTCCCCGTGGGTATGGGTCCCGGATCTGCGCTTCGCTTGTCCGGGACGACAGCGGAATTACACCGGCGGATTTACCTCTCCGCCGGCGCGGCCCAAATCGCGCTCACGCAAGTAGATGTAGAACCCGGCGCCGATGATGATCGCGGCACCGACGATGGTGGCGATCGACGGCACATCGCCGAACACGACGAAGCCAAAGATCACGGCCCAGACGATCATCGAATATTGATACGGCACCACGACGCTCGCCGGCGCGAGCTTGAGCGAGCGATTGACGCAGAACAGCGCGGTCACCGAAATGAGGCCCGCCAGCGCGAAGAACACGAGGCTGCCCGGCGTCGGCGGCACCCAGTGGAACGCGGACAGCACAGCGCCCAGTGAAAACGTGCCGATGAATTGCGAGGACGCCATCACGATGTCAGGCGTCTTGCGCAGGCTGCGCGTGATCAGCATCAGCGTCGCAAACGACAGGCTGCCGCCGAGCGCGATCAGCGCCGGCAGGCTCACCGTCTGCGCCGACGGCCGCAGCGCGATCAACACGCCGCAGAAGCCGATCAGAATCGCCGTCCAGCGCCGCCAGCCGACCTTCTCGCCCAGAAAGATCGCCGACATCGCGGTGACGAAAATGGGGCCGGCGAGATAATAGGTGACGACGTCGGCGAGCGGCAGATAGACGGTGGCGAGGAAGAAAGCCGCCACCTCCAGCGTCGACAGCGTCACGCGAAGCAGCTGAAGCCACGGCCGCTCCATGTGAAAAAAGTCGTGACGCTGCCGCCAGATCATCGGCGACAGCAGCAGCAACGCCGCGCAGGCGCGCAGGAACAAGAGCTGCCCCACCGAATACGTCCCGACCAGGAACTTGCCCATGGCGTCGCCGAACGAGAACATGGAGATCGACAGCACCATGAGGGCGATGCCGGCCAGCCGTGCCGAGCGGTCGTCATAGGCGGAGAGATTTTTGAACAAGGGCATTGCTGTCGATCGTGGAAACTCGTCATTGCGAGGAGCTCTTGCGACGAAGCAATCCAGACTGTGTCCGCGGAGACGGTCTGGATTGCTTCGCTTCGCTCGCAATGACGGGCGGAGTGAGCGCGGGAAACCGGCGAATAGAGTCGCTTGCGGTCGTTTTAATGACGTGAGCCACCGCCACAAGCCCACCTCCGTCGAATTGAACGGATTGTCGCACTCGCGGTAGCGATAGGCGCGTGACCTGGAAGGGACGCAGAAATTCCTGATCCGCCGCCGGCCGGCTGGTTAAGCAAGGGGCCAAATTCGCGGAAATTCGGCCGATTCAGGGGTAAGTCCGGGTTGCCGCGGGGGACCGGCTGGCCTACCTATGGCCCATGAAATTCCTCGACGAAGCAAAGGTCTATATCCGCTCCGGTGACGGCGGAAACGGCTGCGTGGCGTTCCGCCGCGAAAAATTCATTGAATTCGGCGGTCCCTCCGGCGGCAATGGCGGCCGCGGCGGCAGCGTCATCCTCGAAGTCGCTGACGGCCTCAACACGCTGATCGACTACCGCTACCAGCAGCACTTCAAGGCCCAGAAGGGCGAGAACGGCGCAGGCTCGGACCGCCACGGCGCCAATGGCAAGGCGATCGTGCTCAAGGTTCCCATGGGCACGCAGATCTTCGACGAAGACCGCGAGACGCTGATCCATGACTTCACCAATCTCGGCGAAAAGTTCGTGCTGGCCGAGGGCGGCAATGGCGGCTTCGGCAACGCGCATTTCAAATCGTCGACCAACCGCGCCCCGCGCAACGCCAATCCCGGCCAGCCCGGCGAAGAGCGCTGGATCTGGCTGCGGCTGAAGCTGATCGCCGATGCCGGTCTCGTCGGCATGCCCAATGCCGGCAAGTCGACCTTCCTCTCCAAGGTCAGCGCGGCGCGGCCCAAGATCGCCGACTATCCCTTCACCACGCTGCATCCGCAGCTCGGCGTCGTGAACGCCGACGGCCGCGAATTCGTGCTGGCCGACATTCCGGGCCTGATCGAAGGCGCGCATGAAGGCACCGGCCTCGGCGACCGTTTCCTCGGCCATGTCGAGCGCTGCCGTGTGCTGCTGCATCTGATCGATGCGACCTGCGAGCATGCCGGCAAGGCCTACAAGACGGTGCGCAAGGAGCTCGACGCCTATGGCGGGCTGCTCACGGACAAGATCGAGATCGTCGCGCTCAACAAGATCGACGCGGTCGAGCCGGACGAGCTGAAGAAGCAGAAGGAGCGGCTGAAGCGCGCCGCGAAGAAGACGCCGCTGCTGCTCTCCGGCATCACCGGCGACGGCGTCAAGGAAGCGCTCCGCGCGCTCGTGGATGTGATCGGCGAGGCCCCGGTCTCGGCCAAGGCGAAGAGCGCGGCCGAAGCGGAGCCGTGGTCGGCCTAAGGCGAGCGCCGCTCTCTCCATACCTCTCCCCAACGGGGAGAGGTCGATTTGCGCAGCAAATCGGGTGAGGGGCTCAGGTCCCACGAGAAAGCGTAACCCCTCACCCGGCGCTACGCGCCGACCTCTCCCTCCGGGAGAGGTTTTCTTCGTACCATCAATAGCGCAATATCCCGCAAACGAAGGATGGAGCGATGAGCATGGCGCGCGCGAAGAACGTTCTCTGGATCATGTGCGACCAGCTTCGCTATGATTATCTCGGCTGCACCGGCCATCCGACGCTGAAGACGCCGAACATCGACGCCATGGCCAAGCGTGGCGTGCTGTTCTCGAAGGCGTATGTGCAATCGCCGATCTGCGGCCCGTCGCGAATGTCGTTCTACACCGGACGCTACATGCGCTCGCACGGCTCGCACTGGAACGGCTGGCCGCTGCGCGTCGGCGAGCCCACACTCGGCGACCACCTCAAGAAAATCGGCGTGCGCAACGTGCTGGTCGGCAAGACCCACATGGCGCCCGACCTCGAAGGCATGAAGGCGCTCGGCATTCCCCCGGAATCGATGATCGGCGTGCACGTCGCCGAATGCGGCTTCGAGCCTTACGAGCGCGACGACGGCCTGCATCCGACCGGCCGGCCGCGCCCGAAATACGACGCGTATCTGCGCCGCCAAGGTTTTGAAGCCACGAACCCGTGGGAGCATTGGGCCAATTCAGGCGCAGCCGACGACGGCTCGTTGCAGAACGGCTGGCTGCTGGTGCACGCCGACAAGGCCGCGCGCGTGCCGGACGAGCATTCCGAGACGCCCTACATGACGCGGCGCGCGATGGACTTCATCAGCGAGGCCGAGACCGACGGCCGGCCGTGGTGCCTGCATCTGTCCTACATCAAGCCGCACTGGCCCTACATCGCGCCAGAGCCTTACGCGAGCATGTATTCGTCATCAGACATGATCCCGGTGATCCGCTCCGAGCGCGAGCGCTCGAGCCCGCATCCGGTGTTCGGCGCCTATATGGACATGCGCTATTCCCGCAACATGGCGCGCGACGATGCCCGCGAGAAGGTGATCCCGACCTATATGGGCCTGATCACCCAGATCGATGATCAGATGGGCGTGCTGATGAAGTTCCTGGAGGAACGCGGCCTGCTGGAAACGACCATGATCGTGTTCACCTCCGATCACGGCGATTATCTCGGCGATCACTGGATGGGCGAGAAGGATCTGTTCCACGAGCAGTCGGCCAAGATTCCGCTGATCGTCATCGACCCCTCGAATGAAGCCGACGCCACGCGCGGCACACGCAGCGATGCGCTGGTCGAAGGCATCGATCTCGCGCCGACCTTCGTCGATTATTTCGGCGGCAAGGTGCCGGGCCACATCCTCGAAGGACGTTCGCTGCTGCCGCTGCTCCGCGGCCCAACGCCGGGCGATTGGCGCAAGGTGGCGTTCTCCGAATACGATTACGCCATGCAGGACGTGCGGCTGAAGCTCAACCAGCCGATCGAGCGCTGCCGCCTGTTCATGGTGTTCGACGGCCGCTGGAAATACATCCACGCCTCCGGCTTCCGCCCGATGCTGTACGACCTCGAAACCGACCCGCAGGAATTCTTGGACCGCGGCGAGGATCCAGAATGCGCCGGCATCATCGCGCGGTTGCAAGCCGAGCTGTTCGACTGGGCGCTGCATCCGAATGACCACATCACCACGCCGCGCGAGAAGATCGCGAATTATGCGGACAACCAGCTCCAGGTGAAGGGTGGGATTCTGATCGGCGTGTGGGATGAAGCGGAGCTTGCGTCGATCAAGGACGGCATCGCGCAGCGCGCGAATATGTGAGTTGCCTCGCCTCGCCCCGCTTGCGGGGAGAGGCCGACGCGCACAGCGCGGCGGGTGAGGGGGACTCTCCGCGAGTTCAACTCCAGCCGCCTTTGCGGAAGCAGCCCCTCACCCCAACCCTCTCCCCGTAAGAACGGGGAGAGGGAGAAGACCTCAATTCTCGATCTTGTACCCCGTCGCGTTCACGATCGGCCGCCAGAACGTCGTATTTGCGGCGAGTTCCTTGGTCAATCCATCCGCGCTGCTGCCGACCGGAATTAGCCCGATCGCCGTCAGCTTCTCCTTCACCTCTGGCTTGGCGAGCGCAGCACTTGCGGCCACGCCGAGCTTGCTGGCGAATTCCGGCGGGCTGCCGGCGGGAAGCCACATGCCGTACCAGGCATCGGCGACGAGATCGATGCCGCTCTCCTTCAGTGTCGGGACGTCGGGCGCGAACGGCGAACGTTCCGCGCTCGACACCGCAATGATCTTCACGCCCTTGGCGCGATGCTGCGGCAGCGCATCCGCCAGCGTGGTGATCCCGAAAGAAATGTGGCCGCCGATGATGTCGTTGAGGATCGGGGCACTGCCGCGATAAGGCACGCGCGTCAAGGGAATGCCGAGATCCTTCTCGAGCTTGGAGCCCATGAAGTGCGGAATGGTGCCGTTGCTGGGAACGCCGAACGACGTCTTGTCGGGATGCGCCTTCAGCCATGCGACGAAGCCCTTGAAGTCGGCGGCATCGATTTCCGGACCGATCACGACGGCAAACTCGAACCGCGCCAGCAGCGACACCGGCATGAAATCCTTGGCCGTGTCGAAGCTCGGAATCGTCTCCACCATCGGCAGCAGATACATGGTCGGCCCCGTCGTCACCAGCACCATGCTGCCGTCGGGGCTTGCACCTTTCACCGCCTTGATGCCGATCAGACCGTCACCGCCGGTGCGATTCTCGACCACGATGGTCCGTTGCAGCACCGGTGCGATCTCCTGCGCGATCAGCCGACACAGCGTGTCGCCGCCCGCCCCCGCCGCGAATGGGAAGATGACCTTGCTGAGTCCGGCCTGCGCTGGGGCCTCACCGACCTGCGCCAGCAGCGGCAAACCGAGACATCCGGCCATGAATTTGCGGCGATCCATTCGTTTCCCCATCCAGCCCGTGATTGGTTGTCGGCATTAGAACCGGGCCGGCCGGCAAGACAAGACCGACCTTCGCCGTTTACCGGGCCTGCCGCCTTGCGCTGGCCATCGTCCTGCTGCAAAAGCAGGCCTCAACGGCACAGCTCTCCGCTCCGCCGTTTCCAGAGCAATTCGTCACACGCGCCAACCCGTACGCACATGGCCAGCCCCGAACTCAGTCAATTCCGCCGCATCGTCGTCAAGGTCGGCTCCGCGCTGCTGGTCGATTCCGACAAAGGCGAGGTGCGGGCGTCGTGGCTGGCCGCGCTCGCCGACGACATGGCCAAGCTGCATCGCGAGGGGCGCGATGTCCTCGTGGTCTCCTCGGGATCGATCGCGCTCGGCCGCAGCCGGCTCAAGCTGCCGCGCGGGCCGCTGAAGCTGGAGGAGAGCCAGGCCGCCGCCGCCGTCGGCCAGATCGAACTCGCCCGGATCTGGTCGGAGGTGCTCGGGGCACACGGCATCGGCGCCGGACAGATTTTGGTGACGCTCCAGGACACCGAAGAGCGCCGCCGCTATCTCAACGCCCGCTCCACCATCGGCAAGCTGCTGGAGTGGCGCGCGATCCCCGTCATCAACGAGAACGACACGGTCGCGACCAACGAGATCCGCTACGGCGACAATGACCGCCTCGCCGCGCGCGTCGCCACCATGGCGAGCGCCGATCTGCTGGTGCTGCTTTCGGACATCGACGGGCTTTACGACGCGCCGCCGAAGAACAATCCGAACGCCAAGCTGATCCCGGTGGTCGACAGCATCTCCTCCGAGATCGAGGCGGTGGCAGGAGACGCCGAGTCCGAATTGTCGCGCGGCGGCATGCGCACCAAGGTCGAGGCGGCCAAGATCGCCACCACCGGCGGCACGCATATGCTGATTGCGTCCGGCAAGATCGAGCATCCGCTGCAGGCGATCGCCAATGGCGGCCGCTGCACCTGGTTCCTGACGCCGGCCAATCCCATCACCTCGCGAAAACGGTGGATCGCGGGCACGCTGGAGCCGAAGGGCACGCTGACGATCGACGCCGGCGCCGTGACGGCGCTGCGTGCCGGCGCCAGCCTGCTGCCGGCCGGCGTGATCAAGGTCGAGGGCCAGTTCGCCCGCGGCGATGCCGTGATCGTCCGCGGCCCCGACACCAGCGAGATCGGCCGCGGCCTGATCGCCTATGACGCCGAGGTCGCCGAGCGGATCAAGGGCCGCTCGTCGCCGGACGTGATGTCGATCCTCGGCATCAGCGGGCGCTCGGAGATGATCCACCGCGACGATCTGGTGGTCGGCGGGTAAGCGCGAGCAAGTCCGCCAACTATTGCATGTCGTCAGAGCCGACATCCTGACGGCCGTGCATCACGCGGATGATCTCGACTCCATCGGGCAACGGGACATAGAAGATCACATAATTGCCGACGGGGAAGCTGCGCAGGCTGTCGCGCAATTCTCGCCGCTCGCGGCCAGCCAAAGGGTTTTCCACGAGCATTTCGAAAATCTCGCCGATGCGCGCAATCTGCTTGTCTGCCGCCTGAACGCTGTCCGACGCGATGAAATCCCAGATCGAATCGAGATCTCGGTCGGCTTGCGGAGCTTTGCGGAATCTATTCGTCACGTTTGCGCGCGGCCAGTCGCTGCCGTCCCCGCGCCTTGATGTCGTTCATCCATTCCTGGACATCGACCTCTTCCATTGGTCCGCTGTCAAAGCCCTTCTGGATTTCCTCCCGCAGCGCCTCCAGCTTGACCTTGCGCCGCTCCTCGCGCTCTTCGACCAGGCGAAGGCCTTCGCGCATCACCTCGCTCGCGGTGGCATAGCGACCGGTCTCGACGAGGCCGTCGATCAGGTCCTCGAAGTGCTTACCAATGCTGTAGCTGCTCGGCATGGGGAGGCTCCGTTATCATATAGTGATACTCATTGATATTTGAGCCGCCCGCAAGGATTTGTCCGATTTTCGGCACGACCCGGCCATTGGCCGACCTGGCGGCGCCGGCTGAGCCCCTGCCATACCCTCCCCGCCCTTCGCAGACGCGGGATTTCCGTGCTAGGACACTGCCTTAGCAGAAGGTTGAACTCCCTATGGCCGCCCCCCTCAAAGCCGTTGACGGCAATGCCGATCTTCAGGCGCTGATGTCCGATCTCGCAGCCAAAGCGCGCGCCGCCGCGCGCGTGCTGGCGCTGGCGCCGCCGGAGCAGAAGAACCGGGCACTGGAAGCCATGGAGCGGGCGATCCGCAGCAATGCTGCAGCGATCCTTGCCGCAAATGCCGAGGACGTCGCCGAGGCGCGTGCGTCCGGCAATGCCACGTCCTCCTTCATCGACCGTCTCACGCTGACGCCGGCGCGGGTCGAAGGCATGGCCGAAGGCATCGCCATCGTGCGCGGGATCGCCGATCCCGTCGGCATCGTCACCGAGAGCTGGCAGCGGCCGAACGGCATGACCATCGAGCGCGTGCGCGTGCCGATCGGCGTCGTCGGCGTGATCTTCGAGAGCCGGCCCAATGTCGCGGCGGATGCCGGCGTGCTCTGTTTGAAGTCCGGCAATGCCGTGATCCTGCGCGGCGGCTCCGACAGTTTCCGCTCCTGCCGCGCCATCCATGAATGCCTGGTGCAAGGCCTGCGCGAAGCCGGCCTGCCCGAAGCCGCGATCACGCTGGTACCGACGCGCGACCGCGCGGCGGTCGGCATGATGCTGTCCGGATTGAACGGCGCCGTTGACGTGATCGTGCCGCGCGGCGGCAAGAGCCTCGTCGCGCGTGTCGAGCAGGAAGCGCGCGTGCCGGTGTTCGCGCATCTCGAAGGCGTCAATCACGTCTACATCGATGGCAGCGCCGATCTCACCATGGCCAAGTCGATCGTCCTCAACGCCAAGATGCGCCGCACCGGCGTCTGCGGCGCGGCCGAAACGCTGCTGGTCGATCGCGCAGCGGCTGCGAAGACCCTGAAGCCGCTGGTCGAGATGCTGATCGAGTCCGGCTGCGAGGTGCGCGGTGACGACGCCGTGCAAAAGACCGACGCGCGTGTAAAGCCTGCCAGCGAAGACGATTGGGACACCGAATATCTCGACGCGATCATCGCAGCAAAGGTGGTTGACGGCGTCGACGGCGCGATCGCGCACATCCAGGACCACGGCTCGCACCACACCGATGCGATCGTGAGCGAGAATGATTTGGCTGCGAAGAAATTCCTCAGCGAGGTCGATTCCGCAATCGTGTTGCACAACGCCTCGACGCAGTTCGCCGATGGCGGCGAATTCGGCTTCGGCGCCGAGATCGGCATCGCCACCGGCCGCTTCCATGCCCGCGGTCCGGTTGGTGCCGAGCAGTTGACGAGCTTCAAATATCGCGTTCACGGCACAGGGCAGACGCGGCCGTAAGGCATGGCGCGAGGCGTGGGGCATTGAGTAACAATTTCGTCGCGCCACGTTTCTTCGCGCAGGCCATCCCGCCCTACACGGAAGGCATGCGCATCGGCCTGCTCGGCGGCTCGTTCAATCCGCCGCACCAGGCGCATCGCGCGATCAGCCAGTTCGCGCTGAAGCGCCTTCAGCTCGATCGCGTGTGGTGGCTGGTGACGCCGGGCAATCCGCTGAAAGAGAACGGCAATCTGCATGAGCTCGGCGAGCGCATGCAGGCGGCGCGCGACGTCGCCAACGATTCCAGGATCGAGGTGAGCTGTCTCGAATCCGTCATTCGTACGCGCTACACTATCGACACGATCAACACGTTGCGCCGCCGTCTCAGTGGCTTGCGCTTTGTCTGGATTATGGGCGCCGACAATCTCGCTCAATTCCATCGTTGGCAGCACTGGCGGCGCATCGCCGACCAGGTGCCGATGGCGGTCATCGATCGCCCGCCGCAGAGTTTTCGTGCCCTTGCCTCACCCGCTGCCCAGGCGCTTGCGCGCTATCGCCTCCCCGAGAATAAGGCAGCATTACTTGCGGATCAGCCAGCGCCCGCCTGGGTCTTTCTGACCGGATTGAAGCTCAACCTCTCCTCGACCCGGTTACGGAACCCGGACGGGAGCTGGAAAGGTACGAAGTGAGACAGAGTATGGGGATTTACGGGCTCTCTGGCATATTGAAACCCTTAACCCCACATGATGTAGTGTAACCCGTGAGGGGCGGATTCGGCCCTCGCGATACAGTGAAAGGAATGGTCCCTGGCCACGTCTGTATTGTCCAAGTCAGCTTCGACGAAGTCTGTTTTACCCAAGGCTACGAAACCGGCGCGTAAAACATCGACCAAAGCGGCGGCCTTGAAGGCGCAACCCGACGCCGACAAGACGCTGAGCCTGATCCTCTCCCGCCTCGAGGACATGAAGGCGGAAGAGACGGTCACCATCGACCTTCGCGGCAAATCGGCATACTCCGACTACATGATCGTCACCACCGGCCGCGTGAACCGGCACGTTGGCGCGATCGCGGAGAACGTCGCAAAGAGCCTCAAGGAAACCGGCATCAAGAACATCCATGTCGAGGGCTTGCCCAACTGCGACTGGGTGCTGATCGATTCCGGCGATGTGATCGTGCACGTGTTCAGACCCGAGGTCCGTGAGTTCTACAATCTCGAGAGATTGTACACGCAGGGCCCAGGGGCGGCGAAGGCGATCTAGGCGCGATCTTAGAGGTGACTGGCCGATTTCGAATCGGCTGACGCGCATGCTAGCGTCGTGCGCGCGCGGACTGCGCGCGGTCTGGAAACGCGACCCTAAAACCTCATGCGTGTTGCTGTCATTGCGGTGGGCCGGCTGAAGCAGGGCCCCGAACGGGAGCTTGCCGACCGCTATTTCGAGCGGTTCGACGAGGCCGGCCGCAAGCTCGGATTCCGCGAGCTCACCATCCACGAAATCCCCGAGAGCCGCGCGCGCGACACCGCGACGCGAATGGCTGAGGAGGCCGCGGCAATCGCCGCGCACATTCCCGAAAAATCGATTCTGGTGGCGATGGACGAGCGCGGACAAAACCTCGATTCCACCGTATTCGCACGGAATCTCGGGCGCTGGCGCGACGAGGGCGCCGGTCATACTATCTTCGTGATCGGAGGGGCGGACGGACTTTCGCCCGAATTGCGCCGTAAGGCCAAGCTCGCGATTGCGTTCGGCTCTGCGACCTGGCCGCATCAAATGGTCCGCGTCATGCTTCTGGAACAGCTGTATCGGGCCGCCACCATTCTGGCCGGCCACCCCTATCACCGCGCGTGATTCGCGCGACAACGAGCACCTTGCCCAAGAACCTTGCCCAACAGATGCGAGCGCCAATCCTCAAATTGTTGCTGATTGCGAGCTGCGCCGGCGCAAGCCTCTTCGCTGAAGAAAGCCTCGCGCAAGCTCAGACAGCCGCACCGGCGCCGCAGACTGCGGCCATCTCGCCCGACGCCATCAAGCAGCGCGAGCAGGAGCTGGAAGCCGCGCGCGCAAGCAAGAAGAGCGCGGAGGAGGCGCAGGCCAAGCTGAAGGCCGAGATCACCTCGCTCGGCCAGGACCGCACCCAGCTCAATCAGCAATTGATCGACACCGCCGCCAATGTCCGCAGCGTCGAGACCAAGATCGACGAGGCCGAGGCGCGGCTGAAAACGCTGAACGGCCGCGAGCAGCAGGCGCGCGCCTCGCTCGATTCGCGCCGCGCCGACATCGTCGAGGTGTTGGCGGCGCTGCAGCGCGCCGGCCGGCGCACACCGCCGGCGCTGCTGGTGCGGCCCGAAGATGCGCTGCAATCGCTGCGCACGGCGATGCTGCTCGGTGCCGTCGTGCCGGAATTGCGCGGCCGCGCCGAGAAGATCGCGGGCGAGCTCGGCGAACTCGTGACCTTGCGCAAGAGCATCGCCGCCGAGCGCGACCAGCTCGCCTCCGACCGCGACAGGGTCCGCAGCGACCAGACCCGGCTCACCGCCCTGGTCGACGAACGGCAGCGCCAGCAGTCCTCGCGCGAAAAGGACCTCGACGCCGAGAATTCGCGCGCCATCACGCTGTCAAAGCAGGTCGGCGATCTCCAGGGGCTGATCGCCAAGATGGAGCAGGACCTGCAAAGCGCGGCCAAGGCCGCTGAGAAGGCGGCCGAGGCCGCAAAGCAGGCCGAGGCCAAGGAGGCCAAGGCAGCAGCGGCAAACGCGGCCGCAAACGCCAAACCCGGCCCGGCCGTGTTCAAGGACCGTTCCCGGACCAGCCCGGCCATCCTGTTCGCTTCGGCCAAGGGGCTCCTGCCGTTGCCGGTTAACGGTAACAAGATCAGGGACTTTGGCGGTTCCGACGGGGTCGGCGGGGTCCAGAAGGGCATTTCGCTGGCAACCAAGCCCGGTTCGCAGGTCACAACGCCGTGCGACGGCTGGGTGGTCTATGCCGGCCCGTTCCGCAGCTATGGACAACTCTTGATCCTCAATGCCGGGGGCGGGTATCATGTCCTGATCGCCGGGATGGAGCGCATTTCGGTAAACATCGGACAGTTTGTGCTCACGGGGGAACCGGTCGCGACCATGGGATCGACTTCTCAAGTCGCCTCCATTCTCGCCACCAACGCGAGTCAACCTGTGCTGTATGTCGAGTTCCGCAAAGACGGCACTCCAATCGATCCAGGCCCATGGTGGGCCGCAAATGAAGGCGAGAAGGTTCGCGGATGATGCGCAAGACTTCAGTTATCCTCCTCAGCGCTGCGACCGGTGCGGCGCTGACGCTGTTCGTGACCCAGCCGCGTGCGGTCTTCATGGGCTCCAGCGCGCGAGCCGCGACCGCTGACACCTATCGCCAGCTCAATCTGTTCGGCGACGTGTTCGAGCGCGTGCGCTCCGACTATGTCGAGAAGCCCGACGACACTAAGCTGATCGAATCCGCCATCAGCGGCATGCTCACCGGTCTCGATCCGCATTCGAGCTACATGGACGCCAAGAGCTTCCGCGACATGCAGGTGCAGACCCGCGGCGAGTTCGGCGGGCTCGGCATCGAGGTCACGATGGAAGACGGCCTGATCAAGGTGGTCTCGCCGATCGACGATACGCCCGCCTCGCGCGCCGGCGTCATGGCCAACGACATCATCACCAATCTCGACGATGAAGCGGTGCAGGGCCTGACCCTGAACCAGGCGGTCGAGAAAATGCGCGGCCCCGTCAACACCAAGATCAAGCTGAAGATCATCCGCAAGGGCCAGGACAACCCGATCGACGTCACGCTGGTGCGCGACAACATCCGCGTCCGTTCGGTGCGCGCGCGCGTCGAGGCCGACGACATCGCCTATATCCGCATCACCACCTTCAACGAGCAGACCACCGAAGGCCTGAAGAAGGAGGTCGCCAACCTCTCGACGCAGATCGGCGACAAGCTCAAGGGCTACGTCATCGACCTCCGCAACAATCCGGGCGGCCTGCTCGAGGAGGCCGTCACCGTCTCCGACTCGTTCCTGGAGAAGGGCGAGATCGTGTCGACCCGCGGCCGCAACGCCGAGGAGACCCAGCGCCGCACAGCGCACGCGGGCGACCTCACCAAGGGCAAGCCGGTCATCGTGCTGGTCAACGGCGGTTCGGCTTCGGCGTCGGAAATCGTCGCCGGCGCGCTGCAGGACCACAAGCGCGCGACCATCGTCGGCACGCGCTCGTTCGGCAAGGGCTCGGTGCAGACCATCATCCCGCTCGGCTCGGGCAACGGCGCGCTGCGCCTCACCACGGCGCGCTACTACACGCCGTCGGGCAAGTCGATCCAGGCCAAGGGCATCGTGCCCGACATCGAAGTGCTGCAGGACGTGCCGGACGAGCTGAAGTCGCGCACCGACACCAAGGGCGAAGCTTCGCTCCGCGGCCATCTCAAGAACGACGGCGACGAGAAGACCGGCTCGCAGTCCTACGTTCCGCCGGATGCCAAGGACGACAAGGCGCTCAAGCTCGCCGACGATCTGCTCCACGGCATCAAGAACAGCGCCAACGCGGCGCCGACGCCAGGCACCACCGACAAGGCGGCAGCCGATAAGCCCAAGGCCGCCAACTAAGCGCAGCCTCGGCAATCTATTGAAAAGGGCGGCTCCGGGAGCCGCCCTTTTTGCTTGGAGCTCCTGACATCCCCGGCCTATCCCGGCCTGCCGCCGCTTGACCTCGGCGTGGTATCTTCGGTGGAGTGATTCGGGATCTGGCATGACTGAAACGGCCGATGATCTGAGCGCCCCGCTCGGACAGGACAAGCCGCGCCGGAAACGGCGGCTGCGGCTGCCGTTTACCGCCATGCAGGCGCTGGCCGTGATGCTCGGCCTGTTCCTGGTCGCCTTTGCCGGCTTCGCCATCTTCAACAAGGACCCGCTCGGCGGCGAGCCGATGACGCGGATGGCGATCCGCGATTCGAAGGGCACTGACGAGAAGCCCGCGGCCGAGGCGGCTCCGGCCAGCCATGGTCAGGAGACCAAGCAAGCAACCAAGGAGGCGCCGAAAGAGGCTACCTCCGGCGAGCAGAAGACCGTCACCATGATCGACGGCTCGACCGGCGCGCGCCACGACGTGGTGATCGGCGCAGGCGACGACGCCGGCAAAAGCGAGGCGGCGTCCGCTGCTCCGGCCGTCATGGCCGGGATCGATCCAAAGCTGCTGGAGAAATCCCGCTACGGCATGATCCCCACGGTCTCAGGCGATCTCAAGCCGTTCAACGTCTACGCGGCCGAGGCCGACCGCGCCAAGGCGGCGAAAATGCCGGTCGTCGCGATCGTGATCGGCGGCCTCGGTGTCGGCGCCGCCAAGACCACCGATGCGATCATGAAGCTGCCGGGCGCGGTGACGCTGGCCTTCACGCCCTATGGCGCCGACCCCGGCAAGCTCGCCGAGCGCGCCCGTGCCCAGCGCCACGAGATCTTCCTCCAGATCCCGATGGAGCCCTACGACTTCCCGGACAACGATCCGGGGCCGCAGACACTCTTGACCTCGCTGACCGCCGACCAGAACACCGACCGCCTGTACTGGCACCTCAGCCGGATGCAGGGCTATGCCGGTATCACCAATTTCATGGGTGCACGCTTCGTGGCGACCGAGCCGGCGATGCAGCCGATCATCCGCGAGGCCTCCAGGCGCGGGCTCGGCTTCTTCGACGACGGTTCCTCGCCCCGCAGCATCGCGCCGCAGGCGGCGGGAAGCTTCGCCGTGCCGTTCGGCAAGGGCGACATCGCGCTCGACGCGGTGCCGACCCCGACCGAGATCGACCGCGCCCTGAACAAGCTGGAATCGGTGGCGAGGGAACGCGGCGTTGCCGTCGGCACCGCCTCGGCCCTGCCCGTCTCGATCGAGCGGGTCGGCGCCTGGATCAAGACATTGAGCGACCGGGGTATCCTTTTGGTGCCATTGACAACCGCGATGCTGAAATCAAAATCCAGCTAAATCAAAGAATTGGTACGGCATGGGCCCGACAGCCCAGCCGGCCGTACGCGAGGGGTTTGGCGGAATGGCGCGTTATGAGGATCTGCCCTACCGAACCTGCGTCGGGGTGATGCTAATCAATGCGAAGGGCCTGGTGTTCATCGGTCGGCGTGCCGGCGGTATCGAGCATGTCGACGACAGCCATGTCTGGCAGATGCCGCAGGGCGGCGTCGATCCCGGCGAGGACAATTGGGACGCCGCGAAACGCGAGCTCTATGAAGAGACCAGCGTGCGCTCGATCGAGCGGCTCGGCGAGGTTCCGGACTGGCTGATCTACGACATCCCGCGCACAGTCGCCGGCCGCGCCTGGAAGGGCCGCTACCGCGGCCAGCGCCAAAAATGGTTCGCGGTCCGCTTCACCGGCAAGGACAGCGAGATCAACGTCGCCAATCCCGGCGGCGGCGGCCACAAGGCCGAATTCGTCAGCTGGCGCTGGGAACCGATGAAGAACCTGACCGAGCTGATCATCCCGTTCAAGCGCCCGGTCTACGAGCGCGTGGTGAAGGAATTTTCCGCGCTGGCCGATGACTAAATCAAATTGTCATCCCGGCTTTGATGCTAAGGCACGGCTGGGCTGACAACGAGAGAGCCGCGCGTGACGAACGAAAAACCCTACCGTCCCAATGTCGGCATCGCGCTGTTCAATGCCGACGGCCGTGTGCTGATCGGCCACCGCTTCAAGGGCGACGGCCCCGAGATCATCTTGCCGGGGCTCGACTGGCAGATGCCGCAGGGCGGCGTCGACGAGGGTGAGGTCTTGCGCGATGCCGCCATGCGCGAGCTCTGGGAGGAGACCAGCGTCGTCAGCGCCGACTATCTCGGCGAGACCGACTGGCTCACTTACGAATTCCCGCCCTATGACGGACCGCAGACGCACCGGCTGGCAAAATTCCGCGGCCAGCGCCAGAAATGGTTCGCGCTGCGTTTCACCGGCAAGGACGACGAGATCGATCCGCTGACGCCGCGCAACGGCCAGCCGGCGGAGTTCGATGCGTGGCGCTGGGAGCGGCTCGACCGCGTCGCCGACATCGTGGTGCCGTTCCGCCGCGAGGTCTATCGCGCCGTCGCGAAGCAGTTTGCGCCCTTCGCCAACTGAAACCGCGAAAACAACCCCATGCACAGTAGCCGGCCGTTTTCGGCGCGATCCACGGTGGTCTCGACGAAGCAACTGATACGTCAGGCCAAATCAGCGAAAGCGCGCAGCGTCCGCGCTAGTTCGTCGGCCCGACCGTAAACGGGCCGATCGCGATCACGTGGCAGTCGCTGTCGTGCTTGACGCAGTCGGCGAGCGCGCCGTTGACGGCGGTTTGTTCGTCCGCGGCCTTCAGGCCGAGGCCGGGGCGCCCCGCGGTGCCGACGGCGACTGCGTTCCAACCCATGCCGTCGCCGAGCTTGCGCATCACCTCGTCACGCGCATCGGCCACGATCGAGGAATTGGTCGCGGCGTGGAAGAAGCCGGTGATCCTGAGCAGGGTCGGGATCGGCACGACGAAGACGTCGTCGACCGCGACGATCATGCAGGCCACGCCGGCGAACGCGCCGCAGGATTCCAGCGAACGCCGCGCCGACTCGTCCACGGTTGATGCGCCCAAAACCGTGAAATACTGACCGCCCGGACCGAGCGCGACCGACCGGGACTTCGCGGCCGGCACGAACAAGTTCTCGAGACGGACTTTGGCCTGGTCGCGCAGCATCGGAAAGTCCTTCGACGCGAACGCGCGCTCGGTCACGGTGTCGTGCCGAACCCAGGGCTGTGGCGGCATCGGCGGCTTGCCGTGCGTGTAGACAACATTGTTGCCGACCGCATAGAGCTCGCAGCGCCGCGGCGATTGCGCGGCGTCGGCGCGCTTCTGGCACTGATCGAGCGCGGCATTGCGCGCGGCTTCCTCATTCTGCTGATTGAGTGCGGAACCGGTGAAGCCGGCGATGTTGAGGGCGAAGGCCTTGTAATCGCCGGCAGCGGCATATTCGTTGCTGAGATAGGTGCGCAGGCGCTCGCTGATGAAGGGCACCATATCCGCGGGGAAATTGCCGCCTGAGGCGGCCGGGGGCGACGGCATTGGCATCGGCGTCACGGCTGCCGTTTGTGTCGGTGTCGACGTCGGCATGGGCGAGGGCATCGGCGCCTTCGCGGCCATCGTGGGCGTTGGGTTGGGCGCCGAAGCAGCAACGGGACTCGGCGCGGGCGCGGCCGCAGTCGATGACAGCTGGGTGGTCTCGAGCTTGGTGAAATAGAGGAAGCCGCCGACGCCGATGGCGACGACGGAGACCACGCCGACCACCAGCGGCCACATCCAGTTCGGTGCGGGCTGCGCCTTTGCGACCTTCTTCACCTGCGGCGTGGAATAGGTCCCGTCCTCGCGCCGCATCGCCACCATATAGGCGTGCACCGGCGTCGGGATGTTCTTCACTTCCTGCGCGCCGATATCGGCAAACTGCACCGACAGCTTGTTGGCAACCTGCTCATGCACGGCACGCGAGACGCAGATGCCGCCGACCTCGGCCAGCCCTTCGAGCCGGGCTGCGATGTTGACGCCGTCACCGAGAAGATCGCCGTCGCGCTCGACCACGTCGCCGATGGTGATGCCGATGCGGAACGACATCTGCCGGCTCGGCGGATAGGCCATGTTGCGGGTTCGCAAGGACTCCTGAATGTCGATGGCGCAGCGTACCGCGTCGACCGCGCTCGGGAATTCCGCGAGCACGGCATCGCCTGCGGTATTGAAGATGCGGCCGTTCGCCTTGGCGATGAAATCGTCAATGACTTCGCGATAGGACGCCAGACGCCGCAGCGTCTCTTCCTCGTCTTCCGCAACAAGCCTCGAATAGCCGGCGATATCGGCCGCGAAAATCGCCGCGATCTTGCGCTTCATCTGTACCAGCCCTGGAACCTCTTTCGCGGCCGCAGAATGCCGCTATCGGCGGCGCGGTGCAACAAAGTTTCAGCGCCCGCCACTTCCGTGACGAGCGCTGATTTTATTCCAGAATTTCTTGTGAGCCCCGAAGCCGCGCCCCGGGGCCTAGTGCATGGCCGTCGAGCTGAGCTGCTGCTGGATGCTCTTGTAGTGATCGAGCCGCTCGATGGCCTGATCGAGCTCGCTGCCTTCGTGCTCCTTGAGGTTCTCTTCCATGTCCGAGATGGTCTCGGCGAACTTGGCACGGTCGAGCTCGGCCAGCGACGTCGCAACGTCGGCGAGCACGGTCAGGCCCTTCTCCGAGACTTCGGCGAGACCACCGAGCACGATGATCTTCTCGTGCCTGCCGCCGGTGGTGATGGTGAGGATGCCGGGGCGGATCGCAGCCACGACCGGCGCATGACCCGCCAGCACGCCGAAATCACCCTCGACGCCGGGAATGTCGACCTGATCGACCTCGCCCGAGAATGCGAGCTTTTCAGGCGAGACGAGATCGAAGTGGAAGGAGGCCATGGGAAACCTGCGAATGCTGAGTAGCGAATAGGCGAGTGGCGAGTAGCGAATGGCGAATAGATTCTACTCGCCACTCCCTATTCGCTATTCGCCAGCTTAGGCGGCTTCCGCCGCCAGCTTCTTGCCCTTCTCGATCGCCTCTTCGATGGTGCCAACCATGTAGAAGGCGGCTTCCGGCAAATGGTCATACTTGCCTTCGCAGAGGCCGCGGAAGCCCTTGATGGTGTCCGCGAGGTCGACGAACTTGCCGGGCGAGCCGGTGAAGATTTCGGCGACGTGGAACGGCTGCGACAGGAAGCGCTCGATCTTGCGGGCGCGGGCCACCGTCAGCTTGTCCTCTTCCGAAAGCTCGTCCATGCCGAGAATGGCGATGATGTCCTGGAGCGACTTGTAACGCTGGAGCACCTGCTGAACCTGACGCGCGGTGTCGTAGTGCTCCTGGCCGACGACGAGCGGCGAGAGCATGCGCGAGGTCGAGTCGAGCGGGTCCACCGCCGGATAGATGCCCTTTTCCGAGATCGCGCGGTTCAACACCGTGGTGGCGTCCAAATGCGCGAACGAGGTCGCGGGCGCCGGATCGGTCAAGTCGTCGGCCGGAACGTAAATGGCCTGCACCGAGGTGATCGAGCCCTTATGCGTGGTGGTGATGCGCTCCTGGAGCGCGCCCATGTCGGTGGCGAGCGTCGGCTGATAACCCACCGCCGACGGGATGCGGCCGAGCAGCGCCGACACTTCAGAACCGGCCTGCGTGAAGCGGAAGATGTTGTCGACGAAGAACAGCACGTCCTGGCCCTGGTCGCGGAAGTGCTCGGCGACGGTCAGACCGGTGAGGCCGACGCGGGCGCGCGCGCCCGGCGGCTCGTTCATCTGGCCGAACACCAGTGCGCATTTCGACTTCACGCTCGGATCCGGATTGTGCGGATCGGCGTTGACCTTGGACTCGATGAACTCGTGATAGAGGTCGTTGCCCTCGCGGGTGCGCTCGCCGACGCCGGCGAACACGGAATAACCGCCGTGCGCCTTCGCGACGTTGTTGATCAGCTCCTGAATCAGCACGGTCTTGCCGACGCCGGCGCCGCCGAACAGGCCGATCTTGCCGCCCTTGGCGTAGGGCGCGAGCAAGTCGACGACCTTGATGCCGGTGACGAGAATTTCAGCTTCGGTCGACTGGTCGGTGTAGCTCGGCGCTTCCTGGTGGATGGCGCGCCTGCCTTCGAACTTGATCGGACCGGCTTCGTCGATCGGCTCGCCGATGACGTTCATGATGCGGCCGAGGGTGCCGTCTCCAACCGGAACCGCGATCGGCTGGCCGGTGTCGGTCACTTCCTGGCCGCGCACAAGACCCTCGGTCACGTCCATCGCGATCGTGCGCACGGTGGACTCACCGAGATGCTGCGCAACCTCCAGCACGAGGCGGATGCTGCCGTTCTTGGTTTCGAGCGAATTGAGAATGGCCGGCAGGTGGCCTTCGAACTGAACGTCGACGACGGCGCCCATGACCTGGGTGACGCGACCGACCGGGTTAGCTGCTGTAGCCATGAAGCTCTCCTTCGAAATTCTGGACTTGAACGACCGTCGTTTGGTTCGTGCGTCAGACCGCCTCGGCGCCGGAGATGATCTCGATCAGCTCCTTGGTGATCTGGGCTTGACGGGTTCGGTTGTAGATCTGGGTTTGCTTGCGGATCATTTCGCCGGCATTGCGGGTGGCGTTGTCCATAGAGCTCATCTGCGCGCCGTAGAACGAGGCGTTGTTTTCCAGCAGCGCGCGGAAGATCTGCACCGCAATATTGCGCGGCAACAGGCCGGAGAGGAGTTCGTCCTCCTCGGGCTCGTACTCGTATGAGATCACCGGGCCGCTCGCGGCCTTTTCCTCGACGACCAGCGGGATGATCTGCTGCGCGGTGGGGATCTGCGCGATCACCGACTTGAACTGCGCGTAGAACAGCGTGCAGACGTCAAACTCGCCGGCCTCGAAACGGGCCAGCACCTTCTTGGCGATGTCCTCGGCGTTGACGAAGCCGAGCTGACGAACGCTGCGCAGGTCGAGATGTTCGACGATCTGCTTGTCGAACAGGCGGCGGAGCTGCTCATAGCCCTTGCGGCCGACGCAGAAGAATTTGACTTCCTTGCCCTGCGCGATCAGCGCCTGCGCGCGCTCGCGCGCCAGGCGCACGATCGAGGAGTTGAAAGCGCCGGACAAGCCGCGCTCGCCGGTGCAGACCAGCAGCAGATGAACCTGGTCCCTGCCGGTGCCGGCGAGCAGCGCCGGCGCACCGGGCGAGCCTGCGGCGGCGCCGGCGATATTGGAGATCACCGCGCTCATCTTGTCGGCATAGGGTCGCGCCGCCTCGGCCGCTTGCTGGGCGCGACGCAACCTGGACGCTGCGACCATCTGCATGGCCTTGGTGATCTTCTGCGTCGCCTTGGTGGAGGCGATGCGGACGCGCATGTCTTTAAGTGACGCCATTCTTCGTTCACCCCGGCGGTTCGACAAAACGTCGGACCGCTAGCCTGTCCCTATCGCAATGCCCGGCCGAGCGCCGGGCACGCTTATTATTGGTTTGCCTCTCGCGAAGCGGTCACGGCCGGAAAATCCGACCGTGTCGCAATTACGCGAACGACTTCGCAAAACCTTCGACCACCGACTTCAGCTTGGCAGCGGTGTCGTCGGTGAGGTCGCGGCTGTCGCGGATCGAATTGAGGATCTCGGCGTTCTTGCCCCGCAGCAGCGACAGCAGACCGTCCTCGAACGCGCGCACCTTGTTGACCGGAAGCGGGTCGAGATAGCCGTTGGTGCCGGCCCAGATCACGCAGACCTGCTCTTCCATCTTCAGCGGCGAGAACTGCGGCTGCTTCAGGAGTTCGGTCAGGCGCGAGCCGCGGTTCAGCAGGCGCTGGGTCGAGGCGTCGAGATCGGAGCCGAACTGCGCGAACGCCGCCATTTCGCGATACTGCGCGAGCTCGCCCTTGATCTTGCCGGCGACCTTCTTGGTGGCCTTGGTCTGCGCCGAGGAGCCGACGCGCGACACCGACAGACCGACGTTCACCGCGGGGCGGATGCCCTGGAAGAACAGGTCGGTTTCCAGGAAGATCTGACCGTCGGTGATCGAGATGACGTTGGTCGGAATGTAGGCCGACACGTCGTTGGCCTGCGTTTCGATGACCGGCAGCGCCGTCAGCGAGCCGGAGCCCTGGTCCTTGTTCAGCTTCGCCGCGCGCTCGAGCAGGCGGGAGTGCAGATAGAACACGTCGCCGGGATAAGCTTCGCGGCCCGGCGGGCGGCGCAGCAGCAGCGACATCTGGCGGTAGGCGACGGCCTGCTTGGACAGATCGTCATAGATGATGACCGCGTGCATGCCGTTGTCGCGGAAATACTCGCCCATGGTGCAGCCGGTGAAGGGCGCGATGTACTGCATCGGCGCCGGATCCGAGGCGGTGGCGGCGACGATGATCGAGTATTCGAGCGCGCCCTGCTCTTCCAGCACCTTCACGAACTGGGCAACGGTGGAACGCTTCTGGCCGATCGCGACATAGACGCAATACAGCTTGATGTTCTCGTCGGGCTGCGCATTGAGCGGCTTCTGGTTCAGGATGGTGTCGAGCGCGATCGCGGTCTTGCCGGTCTGACGGTCGCCGATGATCAGCTCGCGCTGGCCGCGGCCGATCGGGATCAGGGCGTCGATCGCCTTGAGGCCGGTCGCCATCGGCTCGCTCACCGACTTGCGCGGAATGATGCCGGGCGCCTTGACGTCGACGCGCATGCGCTTGTCGGCCTGGATCGGACCCTTGCCGTCGATCGGGTTGCCGAGACCGTCGACGACGCGGCCGAGCAGGCCCTTGCCGACCGGCGCGTCCACGATGGCGCGGGTGCGCTTGACGGTCTGGCCTTCCTTGATCTCGCGGTCGGCGCCGAAAATGACGATACCGACGTTGTCGGTTTCGAGGTTCAGCGCCATGCCGCGGGTGCCGTTCTCGAACTCGACCATTTCACCGGCCTGAACGTTGTCCAGACCATAGACGCGGGCGATACCGTCGCCGACGGACAGCACCTGTCCGACTTCGGAGACTTCAGCTTCCTGGCCGAAATTCTTGATCTGGTCCTTGAGGATCGCGGAAATTTCCGCGGCGCGGATGTCCATCAGCCTGCCTCTTTCATCGCGTGCTTGATCGAATTGAGTTTGGTGCGAAGCGAACTATCGATCATGCGGCTGCCAAGCTTGACGACGAGGCCACCGATGATCGAGGGATCCACATTCACGTTGAGCGCGACGTCCTTGCCGGTCACCGACTTCAGGGCAACCTTGAGGGCATCGAGATTCTTGTCCGAGAGCGCCTCCGCGACCGTGACATCCGCGGTCGCCTCGCCCTTGAACCTGGCGACGAGGGCGCGGTAGGCGCGGATGACGTCAGTCACCACAAACAGGCGGCGGTTGGCGGTCAGCACTTTGAGGAAATTGGCGGAGATGCCGGCGATACCGGCCTTGTCCAGCACGGCCGCAAGGGCCCGGGACTGGGCATCGGCCGCAAAAACCGGGCTGCGGACGAGGCGCTTGAGATCAGCGCTTTCGTTAAGCAGCCCCTCGAATTTCTCGAGATCGGCTTTGACCTCGTCGACCAATTTCTGGTCGCGGGCCAGTTCAAACAAGGCCGTTGCATAACGGCCCGACACACCGGAAACGGACGTATCTTCTGCAGCCACAGACGCGCTCTTTTAGCTGTCAAATTCGCAAGGGAAAAACCGTCGCCACGAAGCGGCGCCTAGCGATCCAAGCCCTTGGAATTCAAGCGGGACTTTGATTCTCGGCCGACACGGGACATGCCGGGTCCGTTAAAATCGCGGCTTTGCTAACATAGCAGGCGCGCACGTGCAACATGACGGCAACTTAAAGGCTCAGCTGTTTCTCGCCAGTTCGTCGCACGCTGTGATCGGAGATCGCTGACCTGCCAGGAAGCTGCGGTGAACCTGCCATGCCACGGAATTGCCGCGACCGTTACGGCGGCAACCGGCCCATTCGTTCCTGCCCTCAGCGCATAGCGGCCATGAACACGGATCGCTGAGGCGTGATCCGCGCCGCGCCGTTCGCGGCCGCCGAATACTTACCCAATTCTAAACGCGAAGAGTAACAACTTAGCTTTACAGTACTTGCAAGTAATCAACGAGTTAATGAATCGTTAAAATGAAAGATTACGGAACTTCGGCTGAATATCGATTCGGATCACAAGATATTTCAACACGATACGGATCTGATTTACTGCCCAATTCACGCCTCATTAGGAATCGAAACGCCAACCCGCTCGCAAATTGATGGGGGCTCCACTTGCCACATATGTGGCAATACTAGCTTAGGGACCACTAAATGCTGTCTTTGAAGACGCTGGGCACTGTGACCCGGCCGCGTACAGCGATCGCTTTCGTTGCCGCAACTCTCCTCGTTGGTGGAACTGCCACCGAAGCGTCCGCCAAATCCAGGCATCACCACCGCTATTCTCACCATCATCACGGTCACCACGCCCAGGACGATTCCAACGCGACCTCCGATTGGCGCAATGCCAATGCGTCGATGACGCCGTCGTCGGGCACGGGCCGCAGCTTCTCGGGCATGGCCTCCTATTACGGCAACGAGTCCGGCAGCCGCACCGCCTCGGGCGCGCGCTTCAACCAGAACGCCATGACCGCGGCGCACCGTTCGCTGCCGTTCGGCACCAAGCTGCGCGTCACCCATGGCGGCTCGAGCGTCATCGTCACCATCAATGACCGTGGCCCGTTCGTGCGCGGCCGCGTGCTCGACCTCTCCACGGGCGCTGCCCGCGCCATCGGCCTCACCGGCGCCG
This sequence comes from Bradyrhizobium sp. AZCC 2230, assembly GCF_036924495.1. NCBI lineage: Bacteria > Pseudomonadati > Pseudomonadota > Alphaproteobacteria > Hyphomicrobiales > Nitrobacteraceae > Bradyrhizobium > Bradyrhizobium sp. AZCC 2230. The sequence goes on from NZ_JAZHRS010000001.1 coordinate 6,084,503, forward strand.
GCGTCGGCCGCGTCACCGCGGAAGTGGTCTCCTGACGGTGCGCTGAAGCGCCTCAATCACAAGCGCAGCTCTCGTCAATGTCCGCGACATGTGAGCGGCGGGATCAGCGCAGGTGAAACAAGCCCGCCGTCTTGGGGGACGGCGGGCTCTTTTACGTCCCGTCATTCCGGGGCGCGACGAAGTCGCGAGCCCGGAATCCATTCATCCACCAACTCTGCCGCCCGATGGATTCCGGGCTCGCGCTACGCGCGCCCCGGAATGACAGCGGCGGCCCTACAAAAAGCTCTGCGGGTCGACATCGACCTCGAGCTTCTGATTGCCCTTCGGCTTCGGACAGACCGCGAGCCAGTTCCGCAGATAATCCGACAGATCAAAACCGCGTGCCGATTTCACCAGGATGCGGAAACGGTAGCGGCCCTTGATCACGGCGAGCGGGGCTTCGGCCGGGCCCAGCACCACCACGCGCTCGTCGCGCGGCGCGAGCGCGACGAGACGGCGGCCGAGGCCCTCTGCGCTCGGACGATCGCCCGCCGAGATGATCAGGCTCGCGAGCCGGCCGAACGGCGGATAGAGCGTGCGCTCGCGCAGGTCGATCTCGCTGTCGTAGAAGGCCTCGCGGTCGCAGGCGATCAGCGCCTTCATGACGGGATGATCGGGCTGATGGGTCTGGAGATAGCCGACGCCGCGGCCCTGCTCGCGCCCCGCACGCCCGATCACCTGGTTGAGCAATTGCCAGGTGCGTTCCGCCGCGCGCGGATCGCCGTTGCTAAGGCCGAGATCCGCATCGACCACGCCGACCAGATTGAGCCGCGGGAAATTGTGGCCTTTTGCCACGAGTTGCGTGCCGATGATGATGTCGACGCGCCCCTCCGCGATCTCGGCAAGCTCGCTGCGCATGGTCTCGATCGAGGTGATGAGATCGCTCGACAGCACCATGGTGCGCGCGTCCGGAAACAGCGCGGCCGCCTCCTCCTGGAGGCGCTCGACGCCGGGACCGACGGCCACAAGCGATTCCTCCGCCGCGCAATGCGGGCAGGTCTGCGGACGCGGCATCGAGAAGCCGCAATGGTGGCAGACGAGACGCTGGCGAAAGCGGTGATCCACCAGCCAGGCATCGCAGATGGTGCAGGCAAAGCGATGGCCGCAGGCACGACACAGCGTCAGCGGCGCGTAGCCGCGGCGATTGAGGAACAGCAGCGCCTGCTCGCGCTTTTCGATCGCGGTTCTGATCTCGGAGGCCAGCCGCGGCGAAATGAAGCGGCCGCGCGCAGGCGGCTCGCGGCGCATGTCGATCGCCTCGATATGCGGCATGTGCTGGCCGCCGAAGCGCGACGGCAGCGCGATGCGCTGATAGCGGTTCTTGCGCGCATTGACCTCGGATTCGACCGACGGCGTCGCGGAGGCCAGCACGATCGGAATCTTGGCGATATGCGCGCGCACCACCGCCATGTCGCGGGCGTGGTAATGCACGCCGTCGTCCTGCTTGTAGGCCTGGTCGTGCTCTTCATCGACCACGATCAGGCCGAGATTGGCGTAGGGCAAAAACAGCGCCGAACGCGCGCCGACCACGACCGGCGCGGTCCCTTCCGAAATCGCCGCCCAATTGCGCGCGCGGGTGCGCGGCGTCAGCTCGGAGTGCCATTCGATCGGCCGCACGCCGAAACGCTGCGCGAAGCGATCGAGGAACTGGCCGGTGAGCGCGATCTCCGGCATCAGGATCAGCGTCTGCCTGCCGCGGCGGATCGATTCCGCGATCGCCTCGAAATAGACCTCGGTCTTGCCCGAGCCAGTGACGCCGTCGAGCAGCGCAACGTGGAAAGTGCCGTTGGCCGCGAGCGCGCGCATCGCATCCACGCCGGCGCGCTGCAGCGGCGAGAAATCCGGCCGGCCGAAATCCGGATCGGGCGCTGGCGGCGGCGGTGGCGGCGGCATCGGCTCGACCGTCAGCGTGCCTTCGTCGACGAGGCCGTCGATCACGCCGGCCGACACGCCGGCTTCCTTGGCGGCCTCGGATTTGCCGTGCAGCAGCCGGTCCGACAGCACCTCCATCACGCGCTGCCGTGCCGGCGTCAGCCGCTTCGGCGGATCGCCGGTCAGCCGCACGCCGGCGCGCACGCGCTCGGGGCCGAGGTTCTCGCCCATCCGCAGGCACATGCGCAGCACCATGCCGCGCGGGCTCAGCGTGTAATTGGCGACCCAGTCGACGACGGAACGCAGCTCACCCTTCAGCGGCGGAAGGTCGAGCTTCTCGTTGACCTCCTTGAGACGGTTATGCAGGCGCGGATCGGGATTGGCGTTTTCCGCCCAGACCACGGCGAGCACCTCGCGCGGCCCGAGCGGCACACTGAGGAGATCGCCGGCCTTCAGCTCCATGCCGCGCGGCACCTTGTAGGAATAGGTCTGGTCGAGCGCGACCGGCACCAGCACGTCGACCATGCGGGTCGCGTTGGCGGGGGCGGTTTGGCTACGCGACGAATGATCCATCAATGATCTTTGGGTGGAGAATCGGAACCTGGGGGCCTTGAGGCTAGCCGCCCGAGGCCGCCTTAGCGAACAGTAAACGGGTGTGATGCGATATACTGTGCGGAATCATAACGTCCAGAGCGCATGAGCAAAGCGGCCGCCCCACCAATCGAGCTCGCCAGCGCCGATCCCTCGATCGCGCAGGAGATGACGCGCTGGCTGGCGCATCTCGGCGCCGAACGGCGGCTGTCGCCGAAGACGCTGGAGGCCTATGCGCGCGACCTGCGGCAGTGCCTGGACTTCCTGTGCAGCCATTGGGGCGAACGCGTGACGCTCACCCGTTTTGCCTCGCTGGAAGCCACCGACATCCGTGCCTTTATGGCGATGCGGCGTGCCGACGATATCGCCGGCCGTTCGCTGATGCGCGCGCTTGCGGGCCTGCGCTCCTTCGGCCGCTTTCTGGAACGCGAAGGCAAGGGCAAGGTCGGCGCACTCTCCGCCATCCGCGCGCCGAAGGTCGCGAAAACCTTGCCAAAGCCGCTGCCGATGGCATCGGCAAAACGCCTGGCAGACGCCGACGAGCGCGCCGGCGAGGATCGCGAGACCTGGATTCTGGTGCGCGACGCCGCGGTGATGGCGCTGCTCTATGGCTCGGGCCTGCGCATTTCCGAAGCGCTCGGCCTGAAGCGCCGCGAGGTGCCGAAGGCAGGCGAAGGCGACGTGCTTGTTGTCACCGGCAAAGGCAACAAGACCCGCATGGTGCCGGTGCTGCAGAACGTGCTGGCGCTGATCGATGAATATGTCCGGATGTGCCCGCATACGCTGCCGCCGGAAGGGCCGATCTTCGTAGGCGCGCGCGGCGGTCCGTTGAGCCCACGCATCATCCAGCTCGCGATGGAGCGGCTGCGCGGCGCGCTTGGGCTACCCGACAGCGCCACGCCGCACGCGCTCCGGCACTCCTTCGCCACGCATCTGCTCTCGCGCGGCGGGGACTTGCGCGCCATCCAGGAATTGCTCGGCCACTCCTCGCTCTCGACCACGCAGATCTATACCGGCATCAATTCTGAACGATTGCTGGAGGTCTATGCCAGCGCTCATCCAAGACGCTGAGAGAGGCGCTGAGAGAGGCGCTGAACTGCTCGCTCATTCCTGACATCAGCCTGTCATCACCCGCATGCCTCTTGCGCAGGCCGCGCGGTTCGGTCAATCGTGGGGAACCGACACAGGAGGGGATTCATGAGCGCACACGAAAGCATGGAGCATGCGGAGCATGCCGAGCACGCGTCCGGCGAGAACAAGAAGATCGCCCTTCTGATCGCGGTGCTGGCGCTGTTCCTGGCGATCTCGGAAACGCTCGGCAAGGGCGCGCAGACCGAGTCGATCAGCAAGAACGTCGAGGCCTCCAATCTCTGGGCGTTCTTCCAGGCCAAGAGCATCCGCCGTACCGTCGTCCAGACCGCCGCCGACCAGGGCAAGCTGACCCTGGGCGCAGCCACCGACGACGCCATCAAGGCCGCAGTGCAGAAGCAGATCGACGACTGGCAGAAGACCGCAGCGCGCTACCGCTCCGAGCCCGAGACCGGCGAAGGCACCGAGCAGCTCGCCGAGAAGGCCAAGGAGGCCGAGCACGCGCGCGACGAGGCGACCGCGAAATATCATCACTTCGAGCTGGCGTCGGCCGCGTTCCAGATCGGCATCGTGCTGGCCTCGGCCACCATCATCACCGGCATGCTGCCGCTCGCCTGGGTCGCGGGCCTCTTGACGCTCGCCGGGCTCAGCATGACCGTGCTCGGCGCATGGGCGCCGCATGTGTTGCATCTGCACGGGTGAGGGGGCTGTTACGCGCACCGCTGTCATGCCCCGCGAAGGCGGGGCATCCAGTACGCCGCAGCCCCTCGGTTCTAATCTCGCTGTCTCTGGAATACTGGATCGCCCGCTTTCGCGGACGATGACAGCGAGTATGTGGCGAAGAACTCACCGCGCTTCGTGCACGCTCTTGCGAAAGCGCTGGATCAGACGGAGCGTGCGCGAGGACCAGCCTTCGCCGTTGCCCCTGACCAGATCGCGGATGCGCCGCTTGACCGGTTCGACCAGCTCGGTCGCCTTGGCGCGCAACCTCAAGACCAGCTCGTAAAGCCGCTCGAACCATTGCATCTCCAGCAGCTTGTCGCGCGTGACGTCGAACACGAAGGCGGTGACGCCGACGCCGAGCATCTTTGCGAACAGGATCGTGAAGACCGCGCTGGTCCAGTATTCGTGCGTGAGCAGCCACAGGCCGACCAGCTTGAGCGGAAACAGCGGGACGATCGGGACGGCGAACACGATCAACGTCATCGCAGGCGACAGTGCGTCGACGCGCTCCGACAGCCATTCCTTGAACCGGGCGAGCGGAATCAGTGCGACAACCCGCGCGACGATCGGCTCGCAATGGTCCCACAGCCAAGCTTCGATCAAAAAGATGATCGCAAGCAGGACCCAGACCGGTTGAAGAAGGCGGCGCAGCATGTGTTTCCCGCCCGATTCGGCTCTGGGCGCGGACCTACATATGGATGGCCCGCTTGCCGACTGCAAGCGCGGCTTCCTTGATGGCCTCGGAGCGGGTCGGATGCGCGTGGCAGGTGCGGGCGAGATCTTCCGCACTGCCACCGAACTCCATGAGAACGCAGGCTTCATGGATCATTTCGCCGGCCTCGATGCCGATGATGTGCACGCCGAGCACGCGGTCAGTCTTCGCATCTGCGAGAATCTTCACAAAGCCGTCAGTGGTCTGATTGACCTTGGAGCGGCCGTTGGCGGTAAAGGGAAACTTCCCGACGGTATAAGCGACGCCGGCCTGCTTCAGCTCTTCCTCGGTCTTGCCGACGGAGGACACTTCCGGGGTGGTATACACGACGCCTGGGATAACGTCGTAGTTCACATGACCGGCTTGCCCTGCGATGATCTCAGCGACCGCGACGCCTTCATCCTCGGCCTTGTGCGCGAGCATGGGGCCCGCGACGACGTCGCCGATGGCATAGACGCCCTTCAGGCTGGTGGCGAAATGCGGATCGATCTGCACGCGACCACGCGGATCGAGCGCAACGCCGGCTTCCTTCAGGCCGAGACCATCCGTGTACGGCGCACGGCCGATGCAGACGAGAACGACGTCGGCCTCCAGCGTCTCGGCAGCGCCGCCGGCAGCGGGCTCGATGGTCGCCTTCAGCGTCTTGCCTGACGTGTCGACCGCGGTGACCTTGGCGCCTAACTTGAACGCAAAACCCTGCTTCTCGAGGATGCGCTGGAATTGCTTTGCAATTTCGCCGTCCATGCCGGGCAGGATGCGATCCAGGAATTCGACGACGACGACTTCGGCGCCGAGCCGCTTCCACACCGAGCCGAGCTCGAGGCCGATCACGCCGGCACCGACGATCAGAAGCTTGCCGGGGACCTTGTCCAGCGACAGCGCGCCGGTCGACGACACGATGCGTTTCTCGTCGATCTCGATGCCCTTGAGACGCGCGATGTCCGAGCCGGTGGCGATCACGATGTTCCTGGTCTCGATCACCTGCGACTTGCCGTCGGCGGAGACTTCGACCTTGCCGGTGCCAAGAATCTTGCCGGTGCCCTTGAGCACGTCGACCTTGTTCTTCTTCATCAGGAACTCGACACCCTTGACGTTGCCGTCGATGCCCTGCTGCTTGAAGTTCATCATCGCCGGCAATTCGAGCTTCGGCGCGGAGACGCTGACGCCCATCTTGGCGAAAGAGTGCCCGGCTTCCTCGAACATCTCGGAGGCGTGCAGCAGCGCCTTCGACGGCATGCAGCCGACATTGAGGCAGGTGCCGCCCAGCGTGGCGTTCTTTTCGACCACGACGACTTTCATGCCGAGCTGGCTTGCGCGCACCGCGCAGACATAACCGCCAGGTCCGGTGCCGATGACGACGAGATCGTAGGTAGCCATGAGAGAAGTCCCGTAAGTTTAGCGTTGTGAGGATGTGTCAGCGTCCGCGCGGCGCGTCAGCGTCCGCCGGACACATCGAGAATGGCTGAGGTGACGTAGGAAGCATCGTCCGACATCAGCCAGACGATGGCGTTGGCGATTTCATCGGCAGTGCCGACGCGCTTCATCGGCACCATGTGGGCCAGGCGATGATGCCGATCGGGCTCACCGCCGGAGGCGTGGATGTCGGTGTCGATCAGGCCGGGACGGATGCCCGCGACACGAATGCCTTCGCTGGCAACTTCATAACCGAGGCCGATGGTGAAGGAATCGATCGCGCCCTTGGACGCGGCATAATCGACGTAAGTGTTGGGCGCGCCGAGCTTGGCAGCAACCGATGACAGATTGACGATGACGCCGCCCTTGCCGCCATGCTTGGTCGACATCCGCTTCACGGCCTCGCGCGCGCAGAGGATGGAGCCGGTGACGTTGACCGCCATCACGCGCTGGATGCGCTCAGCCGACATCTCGTCGACGCGCACGCCGCTCTTGCCGACGATGCCGCCATTGTTGACGAGTGCGGCAAGCGTGCCGAACTTGTCCGCTTCCTTGAACAGATCGACGATATCGCTTTCCTCGGCGACATCGCATTTCACTGCAATCGCCTTGCCGTTGCCGGCCTCGATCTCGGCGACCACCTCGTCGGCGGCTTTCTTGTTGCTGGCATAGCCGACCACGACGCGGTAGCCGCGCGCGGCCGCCGCAAGCGCGGTCGCCCGCCCGATGCCGCGGCTGCCGCCGGTGATGACAACGACTTTATCGGTCACGCCCGCCTCCAAGGTTCGACACACGCCGTCGCGCAAAAGGGCGACGGCGCTTGCAGAGCGTCAGGGATCAGAGGTCCAGCACCAGGCGCGCCGGATCTTCCAGGCTCTCCTTGACACGGACCAGGAAGGTGACGGCTTCCTTGCCGTCGATCACGCGGTGATCGTAGGACAGCGCCAGATACATCATCGGGCGGACCTCGACCTTGCCGCCGACCACCATCGGGCGATCCTGGATCTTGTGCATGCCGAGAATGCCGGACTGCGGCGCGTTCAGGATCGGGGTCGACATCAGCGAGCCGTAGATGCCGCCATTGGTGATGGTGAATGTGCCGCCCTGCATCTCGTCGATCTTGAGCTGACCGTCACGGGCGCGGCGACCGAAATCGGCGATGCCCTTCTCGATGTCGGCGATCGACTTGTTGTCGCAATCGCGCACCACGGGCACGACGAGGCCCTTGTCGGTGCCGACGGCGACGCCGATGTGGTAGTAGTTCTTGTAGATCAAATCAGTGCCGTCGATCTCGGCGTTGACCGCCGGGATGTCCTTCAGACCCTGCACGACGGCCTTGGTGAAGAAGCCCATGAAGCCGAGCTTCGAGCCGTGCTTCTTCTCGAACGCATCCTTGTAGTGCGCGCGCAGCGCCATCACGTTGGTCATGTCGACCTCGTTGAAGGTCGTGAGCATCGCGGCGGTGTTCTGCACGTCCTTGAGGCGGCGCGCGATGGTCTGGCGCAGGCGGGTCATCTTGACGCGCTCTTCGCGGGCGGCGTCATCGGCCGGCGAAGCGGTGCGAACCTGCACGGCAGCCGCGGGCTGGTTGACCGGGGTCGGCGCGGAGGCCGCACGCTCGATCGCGGCGAGCATGTCGCCCTTGGTGACGCGGCCGTCCTTGCCGGAGCCCGGAACGGTCGACGCGTCGACGCCGGTCTCGGCGGAAAGTTTTCGCACGGACGGAGCGAGCGGGGCATCAGCCGGCGGCGCCTTTGCAGCAGGAGCCGGCGCAGAAGCGGCAGCGGCGGGAGCAGCAGCGGCGGGCTTCGCGGGAGCAGCAGCCGGCTTCGCGCCGGCGGCACCTTCGGTGATCTGGCCGAGCAGCGCGCCGACCGCAACAGTCGTACCGTCAGCAGCGATGATCTCGCTCAGCGTGCCCGCGGAAGGCGCCGGGACCTCGATGGTGACCTTGTCGGTCTCGAGCTCCACCAAGGGCTCGTCGACGGCGACGGCATCGCCGGCCTTCTTGAACCAGCGGCCGATGGTGGCCTCGGTGACGGATTCGCCGAGCGTCGGCACACGAATTTCAGTCATGGTCTTTTCCTTAATCGTTTTTGGCCGTCATCGTCCGCGCAGGCGGACGATCCAGTACTCCGTGACGATCGTGGATCAAAACGGACGCCGCGGCGTACTGGATGCCCCGCCTTCGCGGGGCATGACAATTGGAATTTCGGTTAGCTCAGTGCTTCGTCCAGGAACGCCTTCAACTGCGCCTGATGCTTGGACATCAGACCAGTGGCGGTCGCGGCGGAAGCGGCGCGGCCGACATAACGCGGACGCCGGCTCACACCGTTCACCTGGTTCAGCACCCATTCCAGATAGGGCTCGATGAAGTGCCAGGCACCCATGTTGCGGGGCTCTTCCTGGCACCAGATCACTTCCGCCTTCTTGAAGCGGGACAGCTCGGCCACCAGCGCCTTCAGCGGCACCGGATAGAGCTGCTCGACGCGCATCAAATAGATGTCGTCGATGCCGCGCTTCTCGCGCTCCTCGTAGAGGTCGTAATAGACCTTGCCCGAGCAGAGCACGATGCGGCGGATCTTGTCGTCCGGAACGAGCTTGATCGCCTCGTTCGGCAGCATCTGGGCGTCATCATAGAGGATGCGGTGGAAGGTCGTGTCCTTGGCGAGCTCCTCGAGACGCGAGACCGCCCGCTTGTGACGCAGCAGCGACTTCGGCGTCATCACGATCAGCGGCTTGCGGATTTCACGATGCAGCTGGCGGCGCAGCACGTGGAAGTAGTTCGCCGGCGTGGTCGGATAGACCACCTGCATGTTGTCTTCCGCGCACATCTGCAGGTAACGCTCCAGACGCGCCGAGGAGTGCTCCGGTCCCTGGCCCTCATAGCCATGCGGCAAGAGGCAGACGAGACCGGACATGCGCAGCCATTTGCGTTCGCCCGAGGAGATGAACTGGTCGAACACGACCTGCGCACCGTTGGCGAAGTCGCCAAACTGGGCTTCCCACAGCGTCAGCGTATTCGGCTCGGCGAGCGAATAGCCGTATTCGAAGCCGAGCACGGCTTCTTCCGACAGCAGCGAGTTGATGACCTCGTAATGGCCCTGCTCGTGACCGAGATGGTTATATGGCGTGTAGCGGCTCTCGTCCTCCTGGTCGATCAGGACCGAGTGACGCTGCGAGAAGGTGCCGCGCTCGGAATCCTGGCCTGACAGGCGGACGTGGTGGTTCTCGTTGAGCAGCGTGCAGAACGCCAGCGCCTCGCCGGTCGCCCAGTCGATGCCGGCGCCGGTGTCGATCGCCTTCGAGCGGTTCTCGAGGAAACGCTGGATGGTGCGGTGGGCACGGAAGCCGTCCGGCACCTTGGTGATCTTGCGGCCGATATCCTTGAGCTCGGCAACATCGACGCCGGTGACGCCACGCCGGGCATCTTCCTCCTGGTCGGCGATCTTGAAGCCGGCCCATTTGCCGTCGAGCCAGTCGGCCTTGTTCGGCTTGTAGCCGGAGCCGGCCTCGAGCTCGGCATCGAGCCGCGCGCGCCAGTCGGCCTTGGCCTTGTCGACCTCGCCCTCGGTCAGCACGCCTTCGCTGATCAGGCGGCGGGCGTAGAGCTCCAGCGTCGTCGGATGAGCCGCGATCTTCTTGTACATGACCGGCTGGGTGAACGCCGGCTCGTCGCCCTCGTTATGGCCGTGCCTGCGATAGCAGAACATGTCGATGACGACAGGCTTGTGGAACTTCTGCCGGAACTCGGTCGCGACCTTGGCCGCGAACACGACAGCTTCCGGATCGTCGCCGTTCACGTGGAAGATCGGCGCGTCGATCATCTTCGCCACATCCGACGGATAGGGCGAGGAGCGCGAGTAACGCGGATAGGTGGTAAAGCCGATCTGGTTGTTGACGATGAAGTGCACGGAGCCGCCGGTGCGGTAGCCCTTCAGATCCGACAGACCAAAGCATTCCGCGACCACGCCCTGGCCGGCAAACGCTGCGTCACCGTGCATCAGCAGCGGCATCACCGAAATGCGCTGGTCCGGCGGATCGCCATGCTGGTCCTGCTTGGCGCGGACCTTGCCGAGCACGACGGGATCGACGATCTCGAGATGCGAGGGGTTCGCGGTCAGCGACAGATGGATGCGGTTGCCGTCGAACTCGCGGTCCGAGGACGCGCCGAGGTGATACTTGACGTCGCCCGAGCCTTCGACCGCGTCGGGGTTGGCCGAGCCGCCCTTGAACTCGTGGAACAGGGCGCGATGGGCCTTGCCCATCACCTGCGTCAGCACGTTGAGGCGGCCGCGATGCGGCATGCCGACCACGACTTCCTTCACGCCAAGATTGCCACCGCGCTTGATGATCTGCTCGAGCGCGGGGATCAGCGATTCAGCACCGTCGAGACCGAAGCGCTTGGTGCCGGTGAACTTGGTGTCGCAGAATTTTTCAAAGCCTTCGGCTTCGACCAGCTTCATCAGGATGGCACGACGGCCTTCGCGGGTGAACGAGATTTCCTTGTCCGGCCCTTCGATGCGCTCCTGGATCCAGGCCTTCTGCGCAGCGTTGCTGATGTGCATGAATTCGACGCCGAGCGTCTGGCAGTAGGTGCGCTCGCAGATCGCGGTGATCTCGCGCAGACTGGCGTATTCGAGGCCGAGCACGTGATCGAGGAAGATCTTGCGGTCGAAATCGGCTTCGCTGAAGCCGTAGGTACGGGGATCGAGCTCTTCGCGGTTGCGCGGGGCCTCGATGCCGAGCGGATCGAGCTTGGCGTGGAAGTGGCCGCGCATGCGGTAGGAGCGGATCAGCATCAGCGCGCGGACGGAGTCGCGCGTGGCCTGGAGCACGTCGGCGGAAGAGACATCCGCGCCCTTGGCCTGCGCCTTGGCGGCGATCTTGGCGCCGACCGCCTTCTCGACTTCCGCCCAGTTGCCGTCGAGGGCGGAGGTCAGGTCGTCCTTCGGCGTCAGCGGCCAGTTGGCGCGCTCCCAGGACGGGCCCTCGGCGTTCTTCCGGACGTCAGCGGGCTGGTCGTTGAGGCTCTTGAAGAACTCCTGCCACTCGGCGTCCACCGAGGACGGGTCCTTCTCGTAGCGGGCGTAGATTTCGTCGATGTAGGTGGCGTTGGTGCCCTGCAAAAAGGAGGAGAGGGCAAAGGCTGCGTTCGCGTCCTGGCGAGACATACTTGAGTTCCTGGCGATTTCGGTTCGCGCATAACAAACGGCGCTCGCGCTGAGCTCCCCGGCAGAGGCTCAGCGCGACAGGCACCATTTACCCTATTTGCTGCGAAACTTCGCCCGGAAAATTACGAAGAACTGAATTAGCCCTTCAATATTTCGGCAAGGGTGTGCCCAAGGCGGGCGGGGGACGGGGAGACTGTAATCCCTGCGGATTTCATCGCATCGGTCTTGGAACCGGCATCGCCCTTGCCGCCCGAAATGATCGCGCCGGCATGGCCCATGCGGCGGCCGGGAGGTGCGGTCACGCCGGCGATGAAACCGACCATCGGCTTCTTGCGGCCGTGCTTGGCCTCGTCCTTGAGGAACTGGGCAGCGTCCTCCTCGGCGGAACCGCCGATCTCGCCGATCATGATGATCGATTCGGTCTTGGGGTCGGCCAGGAGCATCTCAAGGACGTCGATGAACTCGGTTCCCTTGACCGGGTCGCCGCCGATGCCGACCGCGGTGGTCTGGCCGAGGCCTTCCTGCGAGGTCTGGAACACGGCTTCGTAGGTGAGCGTGCCCGAGCGGGAGACGATGCCGACAGAGCCGGTCTTGAAGATGTTGGCGGGCATGATGCCGATCTTGCACTCGCCGGCGGTCATGACGCCCGGGCAGTTCGGCCCGATCAGGCGCGACTTGGAGGCGGCGAGCGAGCGCTTCACGCGCACCATGTCGATGACCGGGATGCCCTCGGTGATGCAGACGATCAGCGGGATCTCGGCGTCGATGGCTTCGCAGATCGCGTCGGCCGCACCCGGCGGCGGCACATAGATCACCGACGCATCCGCGCCGGTCTTCTCACGCGCCTCGCGGACGGTGTCGAACACCGGCAGGTTCAGATGGGTCGCGCCGCCTTTGCCCGGCGAGGTACCGCCGACCATCTTGGTGCCATAGGCAATCGCGGCCTCGGAGTGGAAGGTGCCGTTCTTGCCGGTAAAGCCCTGGCAGATGACCTTGGTGTTCTTGTCGATCAGGATGGACATGAGGTGTGCTTTCGCGAAACTAACGAGTGAGAGGTCAGTGGATGCGGCGGTAGACGCCGGTGAGCACGTCAGCCCAGCCTTCCGCGTCCGGCGAGAACTGGATCTTCAACGAATAGGAATTGTCGTCGATGATCTCGTAGACGTGGCGCGCATTGCCGCGCAGCGAGCCGCGCACCAGCGTCAGGGTCTTGCCGACCCACCCGCCGGAGGCGGGCGAGGGCGGCGTGTAGCCGAGTGAATCGTACCAGAACAATTTGTAGGTCCGGTCCTCGCGGTCCCAGGTGAAGAGGCCGTGAGTGGCGAAGCTCTGCTTGCCGTCGCGGATCTGGATCGCATCCTGGATCAGGTAGAACCCGTTGAGATCCATGCGCGCCACGGTGCGCGAGGTCGCCGGTCCGCCCTCCATCCAGCGCGACGGAAAGACCACCTCTTCACCATTCCATTCGCCGGCGAACGCGGCGAGACGCGCATGCTCTGCAAGGGGGGCTGATGCGGAGAGATGGTCCTGGGTCATGGCCTTAGCCTCCCTTGACGGCCTTCACGATCTTCTGCGCGGCGTCGTCGAGATTGTCGGCAGGCACCACGTTCAGGCCGGATTCACGGATGATCTTCTTGCCGAGCTCGACGTTGGTGCCTTCGAGGCGAACCACCAGCGGCACGCTCAGGCCGACCTCGCGCACGGCGGCGGTGACGCCCTCGGCGATCACGTCGCACTTCATGATACCACCGAAGATGTTGACCAGGATGCCCTTCACGTTGGGATCCGCGGTGATGATCTTGAACGCGGCCGCGACCTTCTCCTTGCTGGCGCTGCCGCCGACGTCGAGGAAATTCGCCGGCGCCATGCCGTAGAGCTTGATGATGTCCATCGTCGCCATGGCGAGACCGGCGCCGTTGACCATGCAGCCGATATTGCCGTCGAGGGTGACGTAGTTGAGGTCGTACTTGGACGCCTCGATTTCCTTGGCGTCTTCCTCGGTCTCGTCGCGCAGCGCGAGCACCTCGGGATGACGGAACAGCGCGTTGTCGTCGAACGACACCTTGGCGTCGAGCACGCGGAGCTGGCCCTGTTTGGTCACGACCAGCGGGTTGATCTCCAGCATCGACATGTCCTTGGCGACGAAGGCGGCGTAGAGCTGCGCGGTGAGCTTCTCGGCCTGCTTGGCGAGATCACCGGAGAGCTTCAGCGCGTTGGCGACGGTGCGGCCGTGATGGCCCATGATGCCGGTCGCGGGATCGACCGAGAAGGTCACGATCTTCTCTGGGCTGTTGTGCGCGACGTCCTCGATGTTGACGCCGCCTTCGGTCGAGACCACGAACGAGACGCGCGAGGTCTCGCGGTCGACCAGGATCGAGAGATAGAACTCCTTGTCGATGTCGGAGCCGTCCTCGATGTAGAGGCGGTTGACCTGCTTGCCGGCGGCGCCGGTCTGGATCGTCACGAGGGTGGCGCCGAGCATCTGCTTGGCGAATTCGGAGACCTCAGCGGCCGACTTGGCGATACGGACGCCGCCCTTGTCGCCGGCCGAGGCTTCCTTGAACTTGCCCTTGCCGCGGCCGCCGGCATGGATCTGGCTCTTCACCACCCAGACCGGGCCCGGGAGGGCCTTGGCGGCAGCTTCCGCGTCAGCGGCCTTCAGGACCGGAACGCCCTTCGAGATCGCTACGCCGAACTCGTTCAGCAGCGCTTTGGCCTGATATTCATGGATATTCATATGGTCGCTCCCTGAACCCGCGGGCGGTGACCCCTAGGGGCCCACCTCAGTCTTGTGGCTGGCATACCATATACCACAGGAACTGCAACCCGGATTCTCTGACATCGAAATCGCGGAACCGGAACCCGCCCAGCCTTCAACAAGGGTTGCAGCCAGGGTCCGGAAATGAAACCGCCGAAGACCGGGTTTCGATCTTCGGCGGGGATTGTTTGCCCTTAGCGGCCGAGAAGATCGGGTGCGATCTTCTTGCAGGCATCGACGAGGCCCTGCACCGCGCCGACGGACTTGTCGAAGGCCTCGCGGTCCTTGCCGGTGAGCTCGATCTCGACGACGCGCTCGACGCCCTTGGCGCCGATCACGACGGGCACGCCGACATACATGTCCTTCACGCCGTATTCGCCGTTGAGGTAAGCAGCCGAGGCCAACACGCGCTTCTTGTCACGCAGATAGCTCTCGGCCATCGCGATGGCCGAAGCGGCCGGCGCGTAGAAGGCCGAGCCGGTCTTGAGCAGATTGACGATCTCGGCGCCGCCGTTGCGGGTGCGGTCGACGATCTCGTCGAGGCGCGCCTGCGAGGTCCAGCCCATCTTGACGAGGTCGGGCAGCGGGATGCCGGCGACGGTGGAGTACTTCACCAGCGGCACCATGGTGTCGCCATGGCCGCCGAGCACGAAGGCGGTGACGTCTTCAACCGAGACGTTGAACTCGTCGGCCAGGAAGTAGCGGAAGCGCGAGGAATCCAGCACGCCGGCCATGCCGACGACCTTCTTGTGCGGCAGGCCGCTAGCCTTCTGCAGCGCCCAGACCATCGCGTCGAGCGGGTTGGTGATGCAGATGACGAAGGCGTCGGGGGCGTACTTCTTGATGCCGGCGCCGACCTGCTCCATGACCTTGAGGTTGATGGAGAGGAGGTCGTCGCGGCTCATGCCAGGCTTGCGCGGCACGCCGGCGGTGACGATGCAGACCTTGGCGTTATCAAGCGCTTCGTAGGAGTTGGCGCCGGTATAGTGCGCGTCGAAACCGTCGACCGGCGAGGACTGCGCGATGTCGAGCGCCTTGCCCTGCGGCACGCCCTCGGCGATGTCGAACATCACGACGTCGCCCAGTTCTTTCAGGCCGATGAGGTGGGCCAGCGTTCCGCCGATCTGGCCGGAGCCAATCAAAGCAATCTTGTCGCGCGCCATGTGAACCTGTCCTTTAGACACGTGAGGGAAAAACTGAATGGGTGGTTATCCCTTTCGCTTCCGCCGTTCAAGTCGGTGGATGCCCATTTGTCGGGCTTGCCGCGATGGCAGCCAGCATACCCGGTCGTCATTCCGGGATGCGCCGACAGGCGCAGGCCCGGAATCCATCGGGCGGCAGAGTTGATGGCGCGATGGATTCCGGGCTCGCGACTTTGTCGCGCCCCGGAATGACACCGGTGGGTACTGATAAAATAGGACTTAAGTCTCCACCAGGCCCTTGGTGGACCCGCTGGCGGTGGAATCCTTACGGCCATGAGGCAGCGCCAGATAGGATTCCGAGCTCATCTCGATCAGGCGCGACGAGGTCCGCTTGAACTCCATCGCCTCGGTGCCCTCATGGGCGAGGTAGAGCGAGATCGGGTTGGCATCGGCCGAGGCCATCAGCTTCACGGCATTGTCATAGAGCGTGTCGATCAGCGTGATGAAGCGCTTGGCGGCGTTGCGCTGGGAGAAGTCCATCACTGGAATATGGTCGACCAGGATGGTGTGATAGTCGTGCGCCAGCCTGAGATAGTCGGATGCGCCGAGCGGCTTCTCGCAGAGATCGGCGAACGGAAACCGCGCGACGCCATGGGCCGAGCACGGCACGTGCAGGATGCGGCCCTTGATCGAAATGTCGCGCGACTTGCATTTGGCGTTGCCGGTCATCTTCGACCAGGCGCGGTCGAGCGCGGCATCGGCATCGCCGTCCGCCGGCGTCAGCCACATCGGTACGCCCTGAAGTTTCTCCAGCCGGAAATCCGTGCGCGCATCCAGCCGCCGCACGTCCATGTGGTCGGTGATCTGCTTGATGAAGGGCAGGAACAGCGACCGGTTCAAGCCGCCCTTGTAGAGATCGTCGGGCGCAACGTTCGAGGTCGCAACCACGACGGTGCCGAGCTCAAACAGTTTTGCGAACAGGCGGCCGAGGATCATCGCGTCCGCAATGTCGGTGACGTGGAATTCGTCGAAACAGAGCAGCCAGCTCTCCTCGAAGATCGCATGCGCGGTCAGCGCGATGACGTCGCCGTCGGCGGTCTCGCCGCGCGCGATGCTCTGGCGGTAGTCGTAGATGCGTTCGTGCACCTCCGCCATGAACTCGTGGAAATGCGCGCGCCGCTTGTGCTCGACGGTGGAGTGCTGGAAGAAAAGATCCATCAGCATGGTCTTGCCGCGGCCGACCTCGCCATGGACATAGAGCCCGTGCGGCGCCTCATCCTTGTCACCACCGCTGAACAGGCGGGCAAGCAGCCCCTGCTTGCGCGGCGACTTGTAGTTCGCGAGCCGCAGGTCGAGCGCGGCATAGGCCTCGGCGACCTCGGCCTGCGCGGCATCGGGCTCGATCGCGCCGGAGGCGATCTCGGCCTGATACGCTTCGCTGAAGGAGGAATCCTGGGTGGAGAGCATCGCTCTTTACCGCCAGAGACCGGCGGAAATTGCAAGCCGTCAATTGGTGGACGGGGTATGCGGTTTCGTGTCCCGGACGCGCTGCAGCGTGCAACGCTGCTGCGCAGAGCCGGGACCCACTGTTTCGTTCATTTCCGTGGAGCGATGGGCCCCGGCTCAGCAGTGCACCACTTCGTGGCGCACTGCGTCCGGGGCACGAGAGCAGCGCTATTCACACAATTCGTAGGCGTCCTCGACCACATACGGTCCGCCGCCGGTCGACGCGCGCGACGAGAACAGCACGAACCGCTCCGCCATAAACGCCTTGCTCGGGAAGTAGCCGCGCAGCGAGAGGTAGTCGGCGACGTCACGGTCGGTGGCGTCATGCAGCCGGGCCAGCGTGACATGCGGAATGAATTTACGCCCTTCGGGATCGAGGCCGATCCGCTGCATCATGCGTTCGAGCTCGGCCTGCAAATCCATCAGCGGCTTGCTCGGCGCGATGGTGGCGACCACCGCGCGCGGCTTGCGGCCGCCGAAGCTTTGCAGGCCCTGCACTTTCACTTCGAAAGGCTTGCGGTCGACGCGAAACAGCATCGATGCGATCTCGTTGGCGGAGATGCCATCGATATCGCCGATGAAGCGCAGGGTGACGTGATAATTTTCGGGATCGATCCAGCGGGCGCCTGGAAGGCCACCTCGCAAATTGGAAAGCGTCTGGCAGACCTCGGCCGGGATTTCCAGACCAGTGAACAAACGCGGCATCGTTTCGCACTCCCGATGCTTGGGCATGATCCGAGGGGAAGGATCATATCCAAATTTTAGAGCCGGCGACGAATCATCTGTAGTCTAATTCCTATCGCAGTTGTGTGACTCTGCGAAGAGTGCCTAACGCTACACCGGGAAAACCCTGGTTGTTAGGGTTAGCATTGCCTGCTTTTCAACGGCGTTGCTCGCCGATCGTGCGCAGGAATGCCTCTACCGTGGGCAGCATGTTGTTGACGACGATGTCGACGCCTTCAGCGGTCGGGTGAATGCCATCGGCCTGGTTGAGCTTGGCGTCGGCCGCAACACCGTCGAGGAAGAACGGATAGAGCGGCAGGTCGAACTGTTTTGCCAGATCCGGATAAATCGAATTGAAGCGCGCGCCATAGTCCGCGCCGAAATTCGGCGGCGCCAGCATGCCACACAGCATCACGGCGATCTTGCGCGCCTTGAGACGCCCGACGATGTCGGTCAGCGCCGCGCGCGTCAAGTCGGGGTCGATGCCGCGCATCGCGTCGTTGGCGCCGAGCTCGACGATGACGCCCTCGGTTCCGTCGGGCACCGACCAGTCGAGCCGGTCGCGCCCCCCCGACGAGGTGTCGCCCGACACCCCGGCGTTGGTCATGTCTACGGCCATGCCTTTGGTCTGCAAGGCTTTTTGTAGCTTGGCCGGGAACGCGTCCTGGGCCGGAAGGCCGAGACCGGCACTCAGGGAATCGCCTAGAACGACAAGCTTGATCGGCTTTGTCGTTTCCGCCCAAGCGGGGTTGGCGACCGTCATCAAAGCGAGCATCAACACGGCTATGTGCATGAAGAATCCGTAACGCCTCTCGACCGCGTGTGCGGAGTTGCCATATGACCGGACCATGGACAGTCGCATCGAATCCTCTTCGCTCGCCGGCACCACGCCGGACACCATCGCCATCTCCAACGTCAATCTCTCATTGGGGTCGGGGGCGGCACGCGTTCACATCCTCAAGGATATCAGCCTGCGCGTCGGCTCGGGGGAGACGATCGGCCTGATCGGCCCGTCAGGCTCGGGCAAATCCACGCTGCTGATGGTGATGGCGGGGCTGGAGCGTCCTGATAGCGGAGAGGTGGTGGTCAACGGCACGCCTTTCAATGCCCTCGACGAGGACGCGCTGGCCCGCTTCCGCGGCCGCCAGGTCGGCATCGTCTTTCAGTCCTTCCATCTGATCCCGACCATGACGGCACTGGAGAACGTCGCCGTGCCGCTCGAGCTCGCCGGCAATCCCGATGCCAAAAAGCGCGCAGCCGAGGAGCTGCAATCGGTCGGGCTCGGTGATCGCCTGCATCATTATCCGACGCAGCTCTCTGGCGGCGAGCAGCAGCGCGTGGCGCTTGCGCGCGCGCTGGCGCCCGATCCCGCCATCCTCGTCGCCGACGAGCCGACCGGCAATCTCGACGAGACCACGGGAAAGCAGATCATCGATCTGCTCTTCACCAAGCACGCCGAGCGCGGCATGACGCTGGTGCTGGTCACGCACGATTCCTCGCTCGCGCATCGCTGCGATCGCGTGATCCGCCTGCGCTCAGGGCGCATCGACACGCAGACGAACAACGCATGAGCGTAGCTGTCGAACCGTTTGCGAAGCCGAACGGCGTCGCGCTGTCGCTGCGCTACGCACTGCGCGAATTGCGCGGCGGCCTGCGCGGCTTCTATGTCTTCATCGCCTGCATCGCGCTCGGCGTGATGGCGATTGCCGGCGTCGGCTCGGTGTCGGCGAGCCTGAGCGACGGCCTCGCGCGCGAGGGGCGCACGCTGCTCGGCGGCGACGTCTCCTTCGTGCTGTTCCAGCGCGAAGCGAAACCCGAAGAAGTTGCCCTTCTGCGCTCGCGCGGCACGGTCTCCGTGGCCTCCACCCTGCGCGGCATGGCGCGCTCGGCCGAGGGCAAGCTGGCGCTGGTCGAGATGAAGGCGGTCGACGACACCTATCCGATGCTCGGCCAACTGACGCTGGCGCCGCAACTGCCGCTGACCGATCTGCTTGCCGAGCGCGATGGCGCATTCGGCGCCGCCGCCGATCCGACGTTGCTGGCGCGGCTCTCGCTGAAGATCGGCGACCGCGTCACCATCGGCTCTGCGACCTTCCAGATCCGCTCTAGCGTCGAGGCCGAGCCCGACAAGCTCGCCGGCGGCATCGGTTTTGGTCCGCGCTTCCTGATCAGCGAGGCGGCCTTGCGCGCCACCGGCCTGGTCCAGCCCGGCAGCCTGGTGCGCTGGGTCTACCGCGTCAAACTGCCTGACACCGCCAACAGCGACCGTGCCACCGATGCCTTCATCGCGGACGCCCGCAACGCCGCGCCGCAGGCCGGCTGGGAGGTGCGCAGCCGCTCCAACGCCTCGCCGCAGCTCGAACGCAATATCAGCCGCTTCACGCAATTCCTGACCCTAGTCGGCCTCGCCGCACTGCTGGTCGGCGGCGTCGGCGTCGCCAATGCCGTGAAGAGCCATATCGATCGCCGGCTCGAGGTGATCGCGGCCCTCAAGGCCGTCGGCGCCACGGGGCGCGACGTATTCGGTATTTATCTCGCGCAGGTCGTCCTGCTCGCCGCGATCGGCTCGGTGATTGGCCTGGCGCTCGGCGCCGCGATGCCGTTTGCCATCGTCGGCCTGTTCGGAAAACTTTTGCCGCTGCCGGTGGTCCCGGCCGTGCACGCCGACGAGCTCGCGCTGTCCTTTGTCTACGGCCTCCTGACCGCGCTCGCCTTCGGCCTGTGGCCGCTCAGGCGCGTGCACGACGTGCCGGTCGCGGCACTGTTCCGGGACACCATCAGCTCCGAATGGCACCGGCCGCGCTTGAGCTATCTCGCCTTCATGGGCGTCGTCGTCGTCCTGCTGGTTGCGGTCGTGATCGGACTGTCCTTCGACAAGCGCATCGCGGCGGTGTTCGTGGCCTCCTCCGTCGTCGTATTCGTCGTGCTGCGCGGTGTCGCGGCCGTGCTGATGGCCATCGCGCGGCGGCTGCCGCGCACGCGCTTCACCATGCTGCGGCTTGCGATCGCCAACATCCACCGGCCGGGCGCACTCACGCCCTCGGTCGTGCTGTCGCTCGGTCTCGGCCTCGCCGTGCTCGTCACCATCACCCAGATCGACGGCAATCTGCGCCGACAGTTCCTGGCGGCGCTGCCCGAGCACGCGCCGTCGTTCTACTTCATCGACATTCCGAGCACCCAGGCCGCTCCGTTCGACGACTATCTGCGCCAGATCGCCCCGAGCGCGAAGGTCGAGGACGTGCCGATGCTGCGCGGGCGCATCGTCGCCGCCCGCGGCGTCCGCGCCGAGGACCTCAAGCCCACCACCGATTCCGAATGGGTGCTGCAGAGCGACCGCGGCCTGACCTATACCGGCGAGCTGCCGAAGGGCTCCAAGGTGGTCGAGGGCGAATGGTGGGGCGCCGACTATTCCGGCCCGCCGCTGGTCTCGATGGAGAAGAAGATCGCCGACGGTCTCGGGCTCAAGGTTGGCGACGAGATCGTGGTCAACGTGCTCGGCCGCGACATCCCGGCGAAAATCGGCAATCTCCGCACCATCGACTGGCAGGGGCTCGGCATCAATTTCGTGCTGGTGTTCTCGCCGAACGCCTTCAAGGGCGCGCCGCACACCCACATCGCGACGCTGACCGAAGCCGGCGGCGATGCGACCGGCGACGGCAAGATCATCAAGCAGGTGGCGGACGCCTATCCGATGGTGACGAGCGTTCGCGTGCGCGAGGTGATGGAGACGGTCGGCGCGGTCGTGACCAACCTCGCGCTCGCGATCCGCGGCGCCAGCGCCGTGACCCTGATCTCGGCGATCCTGGTACTGGGCGGTGCGCTCGCCGCCGGCCATCGCCACCGGGTCTATGACGCGGTGATCCTGAAGACCCTCGGCGCCACGCGGCTGCGGCTGCTCGGCGCCTATGCGCTCGAATATCTCCTGATCGGCCTTGCCACCGCGGTGTTCGGCGTGTTCGCCGGCAGCATCGCGGCCTGGATGATCGTGACGCGGCTGATGACGCTGACCTTCGTCTGGCAGGCCGGCAGCGCGGCCGGCGTGGTGGCCGCCGCCCTGGTCGTCACCGTCGGGCTCGGGCTCGCCGGCACGCTGCTGGCGTTGAACAAAAAGCCTGCCACAGTGTTGCGCAATTTGTGACAAAAGGTAGCGGGTGGCTGCGCCGGACCGGAATCGGGCGATTCCTGCGATTAACCACCTCTACGCGTCAGGATTGCGCGCCAAGGGCGACATTCAGCCGCGCGTGGACGGTTGCAGCGGATGTGTTAGTTTCCCACATATCGGATGGGTTCGGAGACCCGATTGTTAGCCAAAATTAATGTCGGCAGGCATCGGTATCCGAGATAGAATTAGACGACCCGGCGGCATGGCAACCCTCATGCCGGACCGGGCAACCAACGGGAATTCGACCATGTCGGACCTAGACCGCAATTACGCTTCTCCTTTCGGCAGGGCCGCCGGGCGTGTTGACGCCGCGACGGTCGACGCCGGTCTGCGCGCTTACATGCTGCGCATCTACAATTACATGAGCATTGGCCTGGCCATCACCGGCCTGGCCGCGCTTGGCGTCTACATGGCTGCCGTGACTGACGTTCCGACTGCGGAAGCCGTCCGCGTCGGTAAGCTGTTCCTGACGCCGTTCGGCTACGCGATGTTCGTGAGCCCGCTGAAATACCTGTTCATGCTGGCGCCGCTGGCCATGGTGTTCGTGATCTCGGCCGGCATCAACCGTCTCGCCCCCTCGACCGCCCAGATCCTGTTCTGGGTGTTCTCGGCGCTGATGGGCATCTCGCTGTCCTCGATCTTCCTGGTGTACACGCACACCTCGATCGTGCGGGTGTTCTTCATCACCGCGGCGACCTTCGGCGCGCTGAGCCTCTACGGCTACACCACCAAGCGTGACATGAGCGGCATGGGCTCGTTCCTGTTCATGGGCCTGATCGGCATCATCATCGCGAGCCTGGTGAACCTGTTCCTGGCCAGCTCGGTGCTGCAGTTCGTGGTGTCGGTGGTCGGCGTTCTCGTGTTCGCGGGCCTCACCGCCTGGGATACGCAGCGCCTGAAGAACGACTACATCTACGGCTACGCTTCGGCCGGCGGTGACATCGCCGAGCGTGCGGCGATCTCCGGTGCGCTGTCGCTGTATTTGAACTTCATCAACCTGTTCACGCTGCTGCTGCAGCTCCTCGGCCAGCGCGACTAAGCGCCAGGCTTCAGAGAACGGACACGAACCCCGGCCGCGAGGCTGGGGTTTTTGTTTAGGGGCCCGAGTGCTTCCGCAACCACCGTCATCGCGAGCGCAGTGAAGCATCCAGAGTCCCTCCGCGGATGCATTTCTGGATTGCTTCGTCGCAAGGGCTCCTCGCAATGACGGAGTATGTGGAAGCGGCGTTGCCTCTTCCAGCCGCCGCGCGAAGCCTCTAATCTTCCGCCATGTCCGCACCCGAAATCAGGCCCACCCTTGAGGCCGACCTCCCCGCCATCACCGCCATCTATCAGCAGGCCGTCCGCGAGGGCACCGCGACGTTCGAGCTGGAGCCGCCTGATCTCGCCGAGATGACGCGGCGCTATCGCACGCTGGTCGACGGCGGTTATCCCTATTTCGTCGCCACGCTCGAGGGACGCGTGGCCGGCTATGCCTATGCCGGCGCCTACCGGCCGCGGCCTGCCTACCGCTTCACGGTCGAGAACTCGATCTATCTCGATCCCTCCTTCCACCGCCGCGGCATCGGCTCGCTGCTGCTGGAGCGGCTGATCACCGAATGCGAGGCGCGCGGCTTCCGCCAGATGATCGCGGTGATCGGCGATTCCGCCAATGCCGGCTCGATCGGCGTGCACACCAGAGGCGGCTTCAGGATGATCGGCACGCATCCGAATGTCGGCCTGAAATTCGGCCGCTGGCTGGATACGGTGATGATGCAGCGCGACCTCGGCGAGGGCGCGAGCACGGTGCCGGGGAAATAGGTCTGCGCTCCATCCGGGCTGCGAACCTTCGTCACCTCATCGCTCTCGTAGGGTGGGCAAAGGCGCACAGCGCCGTGCCCACCATCTCTCGATCATAGGCGAATGGTGGGCACGCTTCGCTTTGCCCACCCTACCGCACCTCAGTTACCGCACCGTTCGCCTGGCTACACCACCGCCAGCTTCCTATCGATCACCAGCAGCACGCGGTCGAGCTCGTGGCCGCGGCGCAGGATCAGGCCGGTCGCCGAGATCACGCTGTACATGCCCTGCTTGCGGGCCAGCCGCGGATCCTTCTCGATGCGGTAGATCGGCACTTCGGAGGCGCGGCGAAAGACCGAAAACACCGCGCGGTCCTTCAGGAAGTCGATGGCATAGTCGCGCCACTCGCCGTCGGCGACCATGCGGCCATAGAGATTGAGAATTCGGTTCAGCTCGAACCGGTTGAACGTCACCCGACTGAGTTGGGCATTCGCAGCGGCGGGGCGCGCCACTGCGCGCTGCTCGCTCGGATCGGCATCCTCCGGCGTCAAACTCATGCAGCGCCTCCTGTCACATCAGCATGACCCGCCTCCGCGAAGACCGTCCCCGGAGCCACGGTTCATGACAATTGCATGATTGCGCCAACTGTTCCCCGCCGCAAGAGGCTCCTGAGGGTCTCTTGAGGACCTCGGCTCGCCTCGCCAACCGGTTGCGAATCATGACACACGCAACGGTGGAACTTCTCAGCGGCAAACCGTCACGGGAACGTTAGCAGGAATCACAGGATCGCCGCTTTTCCGCCCACGGCCCGCCGCCCTGCACTGCGAAAAGACCTGTGTGCGTTGACCCGGTCCTTTCGGTTCCGGATTCCTCAGCCCCCAGCCCCCCGGGGTCGGACAGGATCGGGTCTGTACGCGCAACAAGGAGGGCCAACGCAAGTTGGTCCTTTTTTGTTTGTGTCGGGGTGTTTCTCTCCGCCGTCATTCCGGGGCGCGCGAAGCGCGAGCCCGGAATCTATTTCCCAGCTCAACAAGAAGATCGATGGATTCCGGTCTCGCGCCAAGAGGCGCGCCCCGGAATGACGAAAACAATTTGGCTGAGAATATCTACGCGCGCTTCAGTGCAGCGACGTGTACGCTGCGCCCAGCATCGCGCCGGGCTTCTCGCGGCTGCCGTCCTGGACATAGACCACCGCGCCGTCGACACCATCGCGCGAGGTGAGGTTCTCGAGCGGCACCGTCCAGCTTTCCGGATGTCCGTTCCAGTCACCGACCTTGAGCAGATTGCGCACCACGTTGTGATAGGTGATCTGCTGGCCGCGATTTTCGCCGCGGCTGATTTCGATCGGCACTGACTTCGCGATCGAGCAGATCCAGACCTCGCCATGCGAGATCGCCGGCTCGTTGCTCGCGGCCACCGACACGTTGATCTGCTTGCCCGCGAGCGACATCGTCACCGGCACGCTCATCACGCCCGTGCCCTTTTCGGTCTTGCCGATCGCGCTTTCGATGCCGGCACGGTCGCTGCCGATGACATGGGCTTCGCCGTTGACCACGACCTGCGGCGTATAGACCTCGCGGTCACCGCGCATGCGTGAATAGGCGCGCTGCCGCGCCGAGAAACGTGAATCGGCCAGCGTGTCCTTCCAGCCGAGATAATCCCAATAATCGATCGGCATGCTGAGCGCGATGATCGAGGGATCCTTGGAGAGGTCGCCGATGACCTTGTCGGCGGGCGGGCAGGAGGAGCAGCCCTGCGAGGTGAAGAGTTCGACCACGGCGCGGGGATCGGCCTGGGCGGGACGGATGACGGCGACGATTGCGCAGATGCCGAGCGCCCCCGACCAGAGTGCGCCGGACCATCGCGAAACCAAATGAGAAGCCATCATTCCAGTCATGTCGAACGTCACATCTCGTATTCGTGGAGGGATATCCTATCGCCTGATGGTCACCGTAGTCTTACGGGCACGGCACATTCAACCATCGTATGCGAAATGTCCGCCGGGCGGGCCCATCTGAAGCATCCCGTAACGCACGAAGGCGACCTTGTGATAGGCCGCCTTCGTTTAACCTTCTACTCACGTCGCGGTGAGCCACCGTTCACAAATTCGCGCTTAGGCGGCGAGCTTGCGCAGCACATAGTGCAGAATGCCGCCGTTCCGGTAGTAATCGAGTTCGTCCAGCGTATCGATGCGGCAAAGCAGCGAAACGCGCTGCAGCGAACCGTCGCCGGACACGATCTCCGCGGTCAGCTTCTGGCGCGGCTTCAGGTCGCCGACGAGGCCACGCAGCGTGACCTTCTCGTCGCCCTTCAGGCCGAGCGACGACCACGAGGTGCCGTCCTCGAAGGTCAGCGGCAGCACGCCCATGCCGACCAGGTTGGAGCGATGGATGCGCTCGAAGCTCTGGCAGATCACGGCGCGCACGCCGAGCAGGCGCGTACCCTTCGCAGCCCAGTCGCGCGAGGAGCCGTTGCCGTATTCGGCGCCGGCGAACACCACCAGCGGCACCTGCTCCTGCTGGTACTTCATCGCGGCGTCGTAGATCGACATCTGCTCGCCGTCCGGCCAGTGCTTGGTGAGACCGCCTTCCGGAATGTTGCCGTCGGCACCCTTCAGCATGAAGTTCTTGATGCGGATGTTGGCGAAGGTGCCGCGCATCATGACTTCATGGTTGCCGCGACGCGTGCCGTACTGGTTGAAGTCGGCGGGACGCACCTGGTGCTCGCTGAGATATTTGCCAGCGGGCGAGGTGAGCTTGATCGAACCGGCCGGCGAGATGTGGTCGGTGGTGATCTTGTCGCCGAACATGGCGAGGATGCGCGCCTCGACGATATCGGTGACCGGCTCCGGCTCCTTCTTCATGCCTTCGAAGTAGGGCGGGTTCTGCACATAGGTCGACGACATGTTCCAGCGATAGGTCTCGCTCTCGACCGTCTTGATCTTGCGCCAGTTGGTGTCGCCCTTGAACACGTCGGCATACTTCTTCTTGAAGATCGCCGCGGTCACGAACTTCTTCATGAAGGCGTTGATCTCCTTCGTCGTCGGCCAGATGTCCTTGAGGTACACCGGCTTGCCGTCTTTGCCTTCACCGAGCGGCTCGACGGCGAGGTTCTTGGTGACGCTGCCGGCGAGCGCGTGCGCGACGACCAGCGGCGGCGAGGCGAGATAGTTTGCCTGCACGTCCGGCGAAACGCGGCCTTCGAAGTTGCGGTTACCGGAGAGCACGGCGGCGGCGACGATGCCGTTGTCGTTAATCGACTTCGAGATCTCCTCCGGCAGCGGACCGGAATTGCCGATGCAGGTGGTGCAGCCGAAGCCGACGAGGTTGAAGCCGACCTTGTCGAGATCAGCCTGTAGGCCGGAATCGGCGAGATAGCCCGCGACCACCTGGCTGCCCGGGGCGAGCGAGGTCTTCACCCACGGTTTTGCTTTCAGGCCCTTCGCGGCAGCGTTACGGGCAAGCAGACCGGCGCCGATCAGCACGCTCGGGTTCGAGGTGTTGGTGCAGGAGGTGATGGCGGCGATGACGACGTCGCCGTGGCCGATCTCGTAGTTCTTGCCTTCGACGGCGAAGCGCTTGTTGGGCTCCTCGGTCTTCTTGTATTCGGTGCCCAGCGCGAGCGAAAAACCTTCGGCGACCGACGGCAGCGCGATGCGGCCTTCGGGACGCTTCGGGCCGGCCATCGACGGCACGACGTCAGCGAGGTCGAGCGTCAGCGTTTCCGTGAACACCGGGTCGGCCGACTTGGCGGTGCGGAAGAGCCCTTGCGCCTTCGCATAGGCCTGCACCAGCGCAACGCGCGGTGCGGCGCGGCCGGAGGTCTTGAGGTAATCGATCGTGGCGGCGTCAACGGGGAAGAAGCCGCAGGTCGCGCCATATTCCGGCGCCATGTTGCCGATGGTCGCCTTGTCGGCAACCGAGAGGTTATCGAGGCCGGGGCCGAAGAACTCGACGAACTTGCCGACCACGCCGAGCTTGCGCAGCATCTGCGTCACGGTCAGCACGAGGTCGGTCGCGGTGACGCCCTCCTTGAGCTGACCCTTCAGCTTGAAGCCGACGACCGTCGGCAGCAGCATCGACAGCGGCTGGCCGAGCATGCAGGCTTCCGCCTCGATGCCGCCGACGCCCCAGCCGAGCACGGCGAGACCGTTGACCATGGTGGTGTGGGAGTCGGTGCCGACGAGCGAGTCGGGATAGGCAACCTCGAAGGTGCCGGTCTTCTTGCCGACCGTCATCTTCTCCTTCTTGGTCCACACCGTCTGGGAGAGATATTCGAGATTGACCTGGTGGCAGATGCCGGTGCCGGGCGGCACGACGGAGAAGTTCGAGAACGCCTTCTGGCCCCACTTCAGGAACTCGTAGCGTTCCTGGTTCTGCTTGTACTCCTCGGTGACGTTCTTGCCGAAGGCCTTGTTGTCACCGAAGAAGTTCACGATCACGGAGTGGTCGATGACGAGATCGACGGGGACCAATGGGTTGATCTTCTCGGCATCGCCGCCGAGCTTCTGCATCGCATTGCGCATCGCGGCGAGATCGACCACCGCCGGCACGCCGGTGAAATCCTGCATCAGCACGCGGGCCGGGCGGAACGCGATCTCATGCTCCAGCGACTTCTTGCGCAGCCACTTCGAGACCGCCGTGATGTCTTCCTTCTTGACCGTGCGGCCGTCCTCGTTGCGGAGGAGATTTTCAAGCAGCACCTTCATCGAATAGGGAAGTTTCGAAATTCCCTTCAGACCATTCTTCTCGGCCGTGGGCAGGCTGTAATAGACATAGGTCTTGGCGCCGACCTTGAGGGTCTTTTTGCATTTGAAGCTGTCGAGCGAGGTCATGAAAGGAAATCCCAATTGTTAGTTATACCCGGCAAGGGGTATTTTAACACCGTCAGCGAGTCCGGCTGGGTCGCTTGCAGGGGCAGGTTGAGTTGCTGCATCAAGTAGTTCCGGGCTTATAGAAGCTTTCTAACCGCGCCGCCACAGCCACAATCGAACCCAGCAAGTCGCGAGCCAAAAATTCTGATGCGCTACCCCAAGATTTCCTGAGGCCCGGCTTTGAACGGGTTGGTACCAGGCCAGATGCAGCTGTCGGGACGCGGGGTGATTTGCGTGCGGGGCGGCCGCGAGGTGTTTTCGGGGCTCGATTTCGAGGCGGTCTCCGGCGAAGCCGTGGCAGTGACGGGGCGCAACGGATCGGGCAAGACCTCGCTGCTGCGGCTGATTGCCGGCCTGCTCATTCCGGCAGGCGGGACAATCGTACTGGACGGGGGCGACGCCGACATGACGCTGCCCGAGCAATGCCACTATCTCGGCCATCGCGATGCCCTCAAGCCTGCGCTGAGCGTGGCGGAAAACCTGGCATTCTGGGCTGATTTTCTGGGCGGCGAGCGCGGCGACGCGGCTGAGAGCCTCGCCACCGTCGACCTCGACCACGCCACCGATCTGCCCGCGGCCTTCCTGTCGGCCGGCCAGCGTCGTCGGCTGTCGCTGGCCCGGCTCTTGACGGTCCGCCGCCCGGTCTGGCTGCTGGACGAGCCGACCAATGCGCTGGATGCGGCCGGCCAGGACATGTTCGGCGGGCTCATGCGCGACCATCTCGCCCGCGGCGGCCTGATCATCGCGGCCACCCATGCGCCGCTCGGGATCGAATCGCGGGAGCTGCGGATCGGGGGTGCGATGTGATTCCGATGGACCCTCAGCTTTCCAAGCGCCTGGGCACCGGCCTCTCCGTTCCCTCCCCCCTTGTGGGGGAGGGTCAGGGAGGGGGGTGCCACACGACGTGCTCTCTCGGATCAAGCGCGTGGGAGGGAGACGCTCTGTTGCTGGAAGCTCGGCTTCCCGGAGCATCACTCCCGGGGCTACCCCCCTCCCCAACCCTCCCCCACAAGGGGGGAGGGAGCGCAGTTCGCCTAGGGCGCGAGCCGGGCTCTCATGGCCGTCTCACCGCCAGGAGCGCCCCATGACCGCCCTCGCCGCCCTGATCCGCCGGGACATCCGGATCGCGCTCCGCGTTGGCGGCGGGGCGCTGATTGGTGTGCTGTTCTTCCTCACCGTGGTGGTGCTGATGCCGTTCGCGGTCGGGCCGGATCTGGCGCTGCTATCGCGGTTGGGGCCGGCGATCCTGTGGCTCGGCGCGCTGCTGGCGAGCCTGCTGACGCTGGACCGGCTGTTCATGGCCGACCATGAGGACGGTTCGCTCGACCTGATCACGATGAGCCGGACGCCGCTGGAACTCGCGTGCGCGGCCAAGGCGCTGGCGCATTGGCTGGCGGCGGGCCTGCCGCTGATTGTCGCAACCCCGGTGCTGGGCCTCCTGCTCAACCTCGACATGACCGCGACCGGCGCGGTGGCCCTGACGCTGCTGGCGGGCACGCCTGCGCTGACCTTTACCGGCATGATCGGCGCGGCGCTAGCGGTGACGCTGCATCGCGGCGGGCTCTTGATGGCCGTGCTGGTGCTGCCGCTGTCGATCCCCGTCCTGATCTTCGGGGTTGCGGCCTCGCAAGCCGCCATCACCGGGCCATTGTCATTCGGTGCGCCGTTCTCGATCCTCTGCGCGCTGTCGCTGGTCAGCCTCGTGATCGGCCCGTTTGCGGCGGCGGCGAGCCTGAAACATGGGCTGGACTGAAATGAGTTCGGTTGCCTTGACCCCGATCAACTTTCGCTGCGCACTTTCATGCTGATTGCGTGAGCGCTGACCTGTGATTATCAGAAGACCATGACGCTGATCGACCTCGCCAACCCCACACGGTTCCTCGCGCTCTCGGCGCGGGTGCTGCCGTGGCTTGCGGCTGCGACCGTCATCCTGCTCACGATCGGCCTTTATCAATCCGCGTACGCGCCCGACGACTATCAGCAGGGCGCGACCGTGAAGATCATGTTCATCCACGTGCCCAATGCGTGGCTGTCGATGTTCGTCTGGGGCGTGATGAGCATCGCCTCGCTCGGCACGCTGGTGTGGCGGCATCCGCTCGCCGACGTCGCCGCCAAAGCCGCCGCACCGATCGGTGCCAGCTTCACCTTCCTCGCGCTGCTCACGGGCTCGCTGTGGGGCCGGCCGATGTGGGGCACCTATTGGGAATGGGATGCGCGGCTGACCTCGGTGCTGATTCTGTTCCTGATGTATCTCGGCCTGATGGCGCTGTGGCGCGCGGTGGAAGATCCCTCGCGCGCGGCGCGCGCAGCCGCCGTGCTGACGCTGGTCGGCGCGATCAATCTGCCGATCATCAAATTCTCGGTCGATTGGTGGAACACGCTGCATCAGCCGGCCTCGGTGATGCGCATGGGCGGCTCGACACTCGACAAATCGTTCCTGATTCCGCTGCTGGTGATGGCCGTCGCCTTCACGCTGCTGTTCATCACGCTTCACATCGCGGCCATGCGCAACGAGATTTTGCGACGCCGTGTCCGCTCGCTGCAGATGATGCAGGCGAGCCAGAAGGCGGCATGATGACATCACTCGGCCCCTACGCGTCTTTCATCGTGACATCTTATGCCGCCGCGGCCGTCGTGGTTGCGATCCTGATCGGCTGGGTCGTGCTCGACTATCGCAACCAGACGCAGCGGCTGCGCGAACTCGATCGCAGCGGCGTCACGCGTCGTTCAGGCCGCAGTGCCGTGGACACACCATGAGCGAACAATCGACTTCCGCACCGCCGCAGCGCCGCACCTTCCTGATGGTGCTGCCGCTGCTCGCCTTCATCGCCCTTGCGGTGCTGTTCTGGTTCCGGCTCGGCAGCGGCGATCCGTCGCGCATTCCGTCCGCGCTGATCGGCCGGCCTGCGCCACAGACCACGCTGCCGCCGCTCGAGGGATTGCAGGCTGACAACGTGCAGGTGCCGGGCTTCGATCCCACCGCGTTCAAGGGCAAGGTCAGCCTCGTCAACGTCTGGGCCTCCTGGTGCGTGCCCTGTCACGACGAGGCGCCGCTGCTGACGGAGCTTGCGAAAGACAAGCGCTTCCAACTCGTCGGCATCAACTACAAGGATGCGCCCGACAACGCGCGGCGCTTCCTCGGGCGCTACGGCAACCCGTTCGGTCGCGTCGGCCTAGATGCCAACGGCCGCGCCTCGATCGAGTGGGGCGTCTATGGCGTGCCCGAGACCTTTGTCGTCGGCCGCGAAGGCACCATCGTCTACAAGCTGGTCGGCCCGATCACGCCGGACAATTTCCGCAGCGTGTTGCTGCCGCAGATGGAGAAGGCGTTGAAGGCGGGGAGCTAACGCAGCTCTCGTGCCCCGGACGCTGCGCAGCGCGCAAGCGGTGCGCTGCAGAGCCGGGGCCCATGTCGCCACAGCGAATCTGGGTCCCGGCTCTGCGCAGCGTCACTGCGTGCCGCAGCGCGTCCGGGACACGAGACCTGGCTACCCCTTCCGCACGTCCCCCGCCTCGGCCTCGCTCGTCTCCAGCGAGACCGGCTCGACGCCGTAGCGCTTGGTCAGCGGCATCTGGGCGATGGCGAAGATCATGGTCAGCGGCGTGACGCCGAACACCTTGAAGTTCACCCAGAAATCCGTGCTCTGGGTGCGCCAGACGATCTCGTTCAGCACCGCCATGCCGGCAAAAAATAACGCCCAGCGCAGCGTCAGGATGCGCCAGCCCTGCGGGGTCAGGTTGAACATCTGATCGAACATCACGGCGATGAAGGAGCGGCCGAACAGCAGCCCGCCACCGAGGATCGCGGCGAACAGGCCGTAGATGATGGTCGGCTTGACCTTGATGAAGGTCTCGTCGTGCAGCACAAGCGTCAGCGTGCCGAACACCAGCACGATCACGCCTGTGACGATCGCCATGATCGGGATGTGGCGCGTCACCACATAGGAGGCGATCATCGCCGCCACGATCGCGACCATGAAGGCGCCGGTCGCGGCAAACAGATTGAACTTCGCATTCACGAAGAAGAACACGAGCAGCGGACCGAGCTCGGTCGCAAGCTTGAACAGCGGATGCGGCTGGGTCTTGTCCATTCTCTAGCTTTCGATTCCGGCAATGGCGCGGGCGAAATCGCGCGCGGTGAACGGCGCGAGATCGTCGACGCCTTCGCCGACGCCGATGAAATGCACCGGCAGTTTGAATTTTTCCGCGAGGGCCACCAGAATGCCGCCGCGCGCGGTGCCGTCGAGCTTGGTCATCACGAGGCCGGTCACCCCTGCGGTGCGGTGGAAGGCCTCGACCTGCGACAGCGCATTCTGGCCGACGGTGGCGTCCAGCACCAGCAGCACGGCATGCGGCGCAGTGTCGTCCACCTTGCGGATGACGCGCACGACCTTCTCGAGCTCGTTCATCAGCTCGGCCTTGTTCTGCAAGCGGCCGGCGGTGTCGATCAGGAGCACATCGATTGTCTGCTCCTTCGCCGCCGTCAGCGCATTGAAAGCGAGGCTCGCCGAGTCCGAGCCCTGCGCGCCGGCAATGACCGGAGTCTTGGTGCGCTCACCCCAGACCTTGAGCTGCTCGATGGCTGCTGCGCGAAAAGTGTCGCCGGCGGCCAACATCACCTTGCGGCCTTCGGACGCGAATTTTTGCGAGAGTTTTCCGATGGTCGTAGTCTTGCCGGAGCCGTTGACGCCGACCACGAGGATCACGAACGGCTTCCTGGCCTTATCGATCTCGAGCGGCTTCGCCACCGGCGCCAGCACCTTCTCGACCTCGGTCGCGACCACGTCCTTGACCTCGTCGGCCGAGATCGCCTTGTCATAGCGCCCCGTGCCGACGGCATCCGCGATCCGCACCGCGACCGAGGTGCCGAGATCGGCGCGCAGCAGCACGTCCTCGATGTCGTCGAGCATGGCGCGGTCGAGCTTGCGCTTGGTGACGAGGTCGGCGACCGCGGTCCCGAGCGAGGACGAGGTGCGCTTCAGCCCGTTGGACAGGCGGCGCCACCAGCTCAGCTTGGGGGTCTCGGGGGTGGTATCGTTCATGGTGGCGGTGTGTTAGCCGTTCCCGCTGTTAAACGAAAGTGTTGAGCCAAAGGTCCTGCTATTGCTCGATGTTCCCGAATTGACCGCCGAGGAGATCCAGTCGCGCGTGCTCCATCGCGACGGGCTGATGCTGGTCATCGACAAGCCCTCGGGCCTGCCGGTGCATCGCGGCCCCAAGGGCGGCGCCAATCTGGAAGCTTCCTTCAACGCGCTCTGTTTCGGCCTGCCGCGGCCGCCGGTGCTGGCCCACCGGCTCGACAAGGACACCTCCGGTTGCCTCGTGCTCGGCCGCCATCGGAAAGCGACAGCGTCGCTCGGCCTCCTCTTCAAGCACGGCAAGATCGGCAAGACCTACTGGACCGTGGTCGAGGGTGGCCCGACCGAGGACGAAGGCACGATCGACTTGGCCCTCGGCCGGCTCAACGCCGAGCGCGGCTGGTGGCAGAAGCCTGATCCGGAGGGGCAGAAGGCCGTCACCAACTGGAAGGTGATGGGCCGGGGCGACGGTTTCACCTGGCTCGCCATGGAACCGGTGACCGGCCGGACCCATCAATTGCGGGTGCATTCGTCAGCAACCGGCTGGCCGATCTTCGGCGACAACATTTACGGCAACGGCCCGCGATTCGGCGAGCCGAAGCTGCATCTGCATTCCCGCGAGATCGTGGTGCCGATCTCCCGGAACAAGGAGCCGGTCCGCGTGGTCGCGCCCGCCCCGCCCCACATGCACGAAAAACTCCGCGCCTGCGGCTGGAACGGGGAATAGTGGGCGGCCCGCACCATGGTTTACGAAACGTTCAGTGCTCGTCTCTAATGATAGCGGTTGCTTAGAACAAGCCTCCCATCCGCTCAGGACGAGCAACGCGTCATGTCCACGGCCGAACTATCGATCATCGACGAGGTCGAAACCGCCATCCGACTAGGCTCGCCGGAAAAGGGTCTCGAAACGGCCCGGCGCGTCACCGATCTGTTCCTGTCCTCCGCCGGAAGTTTCGACGACGAGCAGATCGCACTGTTCGACGACGTGCTCGAGCGCCTGATCGGCACCATCGAGCTGCGCGCCATCGCCGACATGGGCGCGCGCGTGGCGCTGGCCGAAATCA
The DNA here is from genome assembly GCF_036924495.1 of Bradyrhizobium sp. AZCC 2230. Taxonomy (NCBI): domain Bacteria; kingdom Pseudomonadati; phylum Pseudomonadota; class Alphaproteobacteria; order Hyphomicrobiales; family Nitrobacteraceae; genus Bradyrhizobium; species Bradyrhizobium sp. AZCC 2230. The sequence goes on from NZ_JAZHRS010000001.1 coordinate 6,119,201, forward strand.
GCGCCCAGCTTGCGCCGGTCGCGCAGGCGCCGCCCTCTGTGATCCGCCGCCTCGCCAACAATGACGAGATCCGCATCGCCGGTCCCGTGCTGCAGGAATCCGCGCGCCTCGACGACGGCGAGCTGATGAAGATCGCATCAGCCAAGGGCGAACCGCATCTGCTCGCGGTCGCCGGCCGCTGGTGGCTGAAGGAGATCGTCACCGACGCACTGCTGGCGCGCCGTTATCCCAGCGTCAGCCGGCGCCTCGCCGCCAATCCCGGCGCGCGCATGTCCGGAAAGGGATTCGCCGTTGTCGTCGGACAGGCCGAGAGCGATCCCGAGCTCGCGGTGAGCGTCGGCGTCCGCGTCGACCTGCCGTCGGACCTGCGCCGCCAGTTGCTGCGTTCCGCGACGGATGCCGTGCGCACGCGATTGCTGTCGCGCGCGCCACCCGATCTGTTCGATGAAATCCAGAGCGCCATTGCCGCGGTCACCGTCGGCGTCGAGCGCGAGATGTCGGGTGTCCGCGATTTCGAGGGCGCCAAGCGGGCGATTGCAAATCTCAAGGCGACCGGCCAGCTCAACGAGGCGACGCTGCTCGGCTTTGCAAGATACCGACGCTACGAAGAAGCCGTGGCCGCGTTGGCGGCGCTGTCGGGATCGACCGTCGAGGTGATTCGTCCGCTGATGCAGAGCCTGCGCGAAGACGGCCTGCTGGTGCCGTGCAAGGCGGCGCAACTGAGCTGGGAAACGACTGCTGCCGTACTCGAAAGCCGCTTTGCGACAGGCGCCATGAAGCCGGCGGATGTTGCGAGGGCGCAGAGCAATTTCGCCCGCATGTCGCCGGAGAATGCACGGCGCACGTTGCGGTTCTGGCAGGTGCGGGCGTCGTAGGGTTACGCTATTCGCCAAACTGACTGTGTCATCACCCGCGAAAGCGGGTGATCCAGTATTCCAGAGACATCAGTGGGATACGGAGAAGCCGCGGCGTACTGGGTCGCCCGGTCAAGCCGGGCGACGACACCTGTTATGCGGTGAGCCGCTCGCCATCGCTACCAGTGATCATCACCGACACAACACTCCCCACACGCCCACCCGCAATCGCCACCGGCAGATAATGCTCGGTGCGTCCCTGGCCCGCGCTCTCGATCAGCACGTCGCGCATTGCGCCGATCTCTGCTTGCAGCCGCTGCCGTAGCGCGACCTCGCCCGCTGCCCGCAGCCGCTTCGCACGTTCCTTGATCGCCGGCCCTGCGACCTGCGGCATCCGCGCGGCCGGCGTGCCGGGGCGCGGGGAATAGGGGAAGACGTGGAGGAAGGTCAGCCCGCACTGCTCGACGAGATCGAGTGAGCGCGAGAACATCTCCTCGGTCTCGGTCGGAAAGCCCGCGATGATATCGGCACCAAACGCGATATCCGGCCGCAGCCGGCGCACCTGATCGCAGAACGCGATCGCATCCTGCCGCGAATGCCGACGCTTCATGCGCTTCAAGATCATGTCGTCACCGGATTGCAGCGACAGATGCAGATGCGGCATCACGCGCGCATCGTCGGCGATGGCATCGAGCAGATCGGCGTCGGCCTCGATCGAATCGATCGAGGAGATGCGTAGCCGCTTCAGCTCCGGCACGTGCCGCAGAATCTGCTTCGTCAGCATGCCGAGCTTCGGTGCGCCCGGCAGATCGGCGCCGTAGCTGGTGAGATCGACGCCAGTGAGCACGATCTCGGCATGGCCGCGCTCCGTAAGCGCCCGCACCTGATCGACCACCGCGCCCATCGGCACCGAGCGCGAATTGCCGCGGCCGTAGGGGATGATGCAGAAGGTGCAGCGATGATCGCAGCCGTTCTGCACCTGCACGAACACCCGCGGCAGGCCGCTCGCAAAACCGTCGATCAGATGCGGCGCCATCTCCTTCACGGACATGATGTCGCTGACGGCGATCTTCTCGCTGGCGCCGAGATCGAAGGCGTCGCGTGCCTCACGCCAGACCTGCCTGCGCATCTTGTCGTCATTGCCGACGACGCGGTCGACCTCGGTCATGTCGGCGAACATGCCGCTCTGCGTCTGCGCCGCGCAGCCGGTGACGACGATGCGCGCTTCCGGTCGCTCGCGTTTCAATTTGCGGATCGACTGCCGCGCCTGCGCCACCGCCTCGTTGGTGACGGCGCAACTGTTGATGACGATGGTGTCGGAAAGGCCCGCGCCTTCCGCCTCGCGGCGGATCACTTCCGCCTCGAAAGCATTGAGGCGACAGCCGAAGGTGACGACCTCGACGGTCATCACCTGACCGGCGCGAACAGCGCCGGATCGAAATTGCCTTCATATTCGAAGGTGGCGGTGCCCGTCATCAGCACGTGGTCGTCGCGCTCGCGCCATTCGATGCCGAGCTTGCCGCCCGGCAGTGTCATCTCGACCTTGCGCTCGGTGCGCTTCAGGCGCGCAGCCGCAACCGCAGTCGCACAGGCCGCCGAGCCGCAGGCCCTGGTGAGACCCGCGCCGCGCTCCCAGGTGCGCATCGTGATGTGCTCGCGATCGACGATATGGGCGAGCGTGATGTTGGCGCGATCAGGGAAGATCGGATGATTTTCCAAGAGCGGACCAAAGCGCGCGAGATCATAGGCGTCGACGTCGTCGACCCAGAAGATCGCGTGCGGATTGCCCATGCTGACCACGGACGGCGAATGCAGGATCGGGTTGTCGATCGGCCCGATCTGCAATTCGATGTAGCGGGTGTCGCGAAACTCTTCCGCCAGCGGAATGTCCTGCCAGCCGAATTTTGGCGCCCCCATGTCGACTGTGTAGAGGTCCGGCGCAGGGCCTTGCCAGGCATTGAGCAGGCCGGCCGCGGTCTCGAACGTGACCGTGGCCTGCCCGGTCTTCTCGAAGATGCGGCGGACCACGCAGCGCATGCCGTTGCCGCAGGCGCCGGCTTCCGAGCCGTCATTGTTGTAGATGCGGATGAAGGCCTCGGTGCCGTCGAGCCGCGGCTTCTGCAGCACCATCAGCTGGTCGTAAGGCACGCCGCCTTGCGCGGACGCGACTGCGCGGGCATCGTCCGGCGTGACCGGCGAGGCGGAATCACGCATGTCGACAACGACGATCTCGTTGCCGATGCCGTTCATCTTGGCAAATGCGTGGTTGTCCAGCGCGCTCATGAAAATTCCTGAATTTCGCCCGTCTTATATGGCGATCCTTGCCGGCTTGGCCAGTGATTTGCCGCCGGGGCCAGGACGTCTGCCAGGACGTCTGCCATGACGCATCTGTCATGGGACGAATTCGGCGGTCGCGTGTTAGAACGGCGCAGTTCGCGCGAACCGGGATGCGCGGCCGGATTTGAGGCCTTGGTGGGTTAAGGCCTTGGTACGCAAGGTTTTGGGGAGAATAGAATGAATCGTTTTTGCCGTCTCGCTCTGGTCGCGCTGATCCCGGCAGCGGCCATGTCGTTTGGCCCTTCCGTCGCCCTGGCGCAAACTCCGAGCCCGGCCCCGGCTGCATCGGCCAGTCCCGCCCCGGCTCCCTCAGCTTCGCCCTCCCCGGCCACAAGTGCCCCGGCGGCGAGCGCCTCGCCCGCTCCTGCAGCATCGCCCTCACCCGCAGCCAGCGCCTCACCAAGCCCGGCAACCCCGCCGCCGGCCGCGGCCGCAACGCCAGCCCCGGTGCAGACCGCCGATCCCTTTGGCCTCGAGACCACGCTCGAGCCGAAGAAGGTCGTAATGGTCAAGGGCACCGCCAATTGGGACTCGGCCTTCGACACCCTGGTCGACGCCTTCAAGACGCTGAACGCGCTCTTGGACAAGCAGGGCATCAAGCACGCCGGCAATTCGATGATCGTCTACACCTCGACCGACGACACCGGCTTCACCTTCCTGGCCGAGATCCCGGTCGAACAGGACCCGAAGAATCTGACCAAGGACATGAGCATCGGCAAATCGCCGGAAGGCAAGGCGCTGAAATTCGTCCATCGCGGCTCCTACGACAACATGGACAACACCTATGAGGCGATCACCAATCACCTCGACGACAAGAAGCTGGAAGCCAAGGACACCTTCATCGAGGAGTACCTCACCGATCCCCTGAAGACGGCAGAGGACAAGCTCGTGATCAACGTGTTCGTGCCGCTGAAGTGAGACCAATGAAAAAGCCCGCTGCCCTCGCCGCAATCTTCGCCGCCATAATGCTGGCCGCACCCGCGCTCGCCGACGATTTTCCGTCCGCGATCTCGGTGAGTGGCGAAGCCACCGTGTCCGTGGCGCCCGATCTGGCGCAGATCGACGCCGGCGTCGCCAATGATGCCAAGACGGCGAAGGAAGCCTCCGATGCCAATAACGCTGCAATGGGCAAGGTGCTGCTGGCGCTGAAGGGCGCAGGGATCGACGAGAAGGATTACCAGACCTCGCGGCTGTCGCTGCAGCCGCAATACGGCCAGAACAAATCGACCGGCGCCTCGCCAGTCGTCGGCTTCCGGGCCTCGAACCGCGTCACCGTGAAAATTCGCGACGTGACCAAGGTGGCCGGCATCATCGACACGCTGGTCGGCGCCGGCGCCAACGATATCGGCAACATCTTGTTCGAGGTGACGCAGGCCTCAAAACTGCTCGACAATGCCCGCGAACAGGCCGTTGCCGATGCCCGCCGCAAGGCCGAGATCTACGCCAGGGCCACCGGCGTAACGCTGGGCGCGCCGCTCAGCGTCTCCGAAGGCAGCGCTCCGATGCCGTTGTTCAAGGGCCGCATGACCGCAGCGCCGATGGCCGCGCCTGCTGCGGTCGCGCCGGGCGAGGAAACGCTGTCGGTGACGGTGAATGTGAGCTGGGCGATCAAGCCGAAAGAGCAGTAGGTCTCGTGTCCCGGGAGAGACCTAAATCTCCACCACCTGCCCAGGCTTCATCGCCACGAATCGCTCCTGCGGAATCTTCGCGGCATCGAGCGCCTCGACCAGCGCCGTGGCCGGCGCGTCGATCGCTTCATCCGTGAGCTGGAACGTGCCGTGATGATGCCCGAGCGCCAGTTGCGCGCCGCAATCCGCTAGCGCCTTCACCGCGTCTTCCGGGTTCATGTGCTGATCGCGCATGAACCAGCGCGGCTCGTAGGCGCCGATGGGGAGGATCGCCAGGCGCAACGGCCCATGCTTCTCGGCGACGCGGCGGAAATGCCCGCCATCGCCGTAGCCGGAATCGCAGACGACGTAGATTTTCCCCGCAGGCGTCTCCAGCACAAAACTCGCCCATAGCGCCTTGTTGCGATCGAACATGCCGCGCGCCGACCAGTGCCGGGTCGGCACCAGCGTCGCGGCCACGCCGCCGCCGAGCTCGACGCGCTCGTGCCAGTCAAAGGCTTCCGCCTTGATGGTGGAGTCTGCGCTCCGCATCGTCACGTCATTACCAAGCGGCGTGATCACGCGCGGCGCAAAATTCTTCGCGAGCCGCGACAGCGTCGCGATATCGAGGTGATCGTAGTGCCCGTGCGAGACCAGCACGACGTCGATCTTCGGCAGCTTGTCGAAGGCAATGCCGGGATCATTGTGCCGCTTCGGTCCGGCCCAGCCCACCGGCGAGACCCGCATCGACCAGACGGGATCGACGAGAATGTTGAGGCCGCCGGTCTGGATCAGCCAGCTGGCGTGGCCGACGAAGGAGAGCCGCACCTTGCCGCCGTCGACGCCCGCCGGCGGGGTGTCCGCGTGGGAGTTAGGCACCCAGTCCGGCCAGGTCTCGCGCTTCCGCCCCCCGCCGAACTGCCAGCGGAACACCTCGCCGAGCGATCTCGGCGGCGCGCCGTCCGGATCGAAGAAGTGCAGGCCGTCGAAATGGTCGGAGACAGGGCCGTCATAGTTTTTCATGCGGGAGATCCAGAGGGACGGGACACCGACCAGCGCGGCCCCGCCCGCGAGCAGTCCAAAGATGTGGCGACGGGTGATCTGCACGGGCGGGCTTTTAGGGATAGTCGGGGCGGTAAGACATCACCGCCTATATGGGCGGGGCCTCCGGAAAAGGAACCCGTCGCCAAAACGATCACGTTTTCAGCACCTTGCCCTACCAAACGCGCCCCGGCGCCCTAACTTTCCTTGACTTTTGGGCGTGAGCGGCGTTTAACCCCGCCACTTTCTCGGAAAGGCTTTCTTTTCGAACCGCCGACTGGTCCTGGAGGCCAGAGGCCAACGTCCGACAGCGCTGTGCGCCCTCGGGCACAAAGGTGTTTGGAAGATCGCCATTCTGGCGAGCAGGACAAGGGACAATTGCATTGTTCGACAATCTGTCGGAACGGCTTGGCGGCATTCTCGATCGTCTGACGGGGCGCGGTGCGCTGACCGAAAAGGACGTCGACGCCGCGATGCGCGAGGTGCGCCGCGCACTGCTCGAGGCCGACGTCGCGCTCGAGGTCGTGCGCAGCTTCACCGAACGCGTGCGCGAGCAGGCGATCGGCGCCACCGTCGTCAAGTCGGTCACGCCCGGCCAGATGGTGGTCAAGATCGTCCATGACGAGCTGATCAACACGCTCGGCGCCGAAAGCCAGACCATCGACGTCAATTCCGTGCCGCCGGTGCCGATCATGATGGTCGGTCTGCAAGGCTCGGGTAAGACGACCACCACCGCAAAGCTCGCCCGCCGCCTGGTCCAGCGCGACAAGCGCAAGGTGCTGATGGCTTCGCTCGACATCTACCGCCCGGCGGCGATGGAGCAGCTGGCCGTGCTCGGCCGCGATCTCGACATTCCGACCCTGCCGATCGTCGCGGGACAGCAGCCGGCGCAGATCGCCAAGCGCGCGCTCGAGGCCGGCAAGCTCGGCGGCTACGACATCGTGCTGCTCGACACCGCCGGCCGCACCACGCTCGACGAAGAGATGATGGCTGAGGCGGCGGCCATTAAGGCTGCAGCGAATCCGCACGAAGTGCTGCTGGTCGCAGACTCGCTCACCGGCCAGGACGCGGTGAATCTCGCGCGCGCTTTCGACGAGCGCGTCGGCCTCACCGGCATCGTGCTGACGCGCGTCGACGGCGACGGCCGCGGCGGCGCCGCGCTGTCGATGCGCGCGGTCACGGGCAAGCCGATCAAGCTGCTCGGCACTGGTGAAAAGACCGACGCGCTGGAAGATTTCCATCCCGACCGTATCGCCGGCCGCATCCTCGGCATGGGCGACGTGGTCTCGCTGGTCGAACGTGCCGCCGCCAACATCGACGCCGAAAAGGCCGCGCGGACCGCCGAGCGCATGCGCAAGGGTCAGTTCGACCTCAACGACATGCGCGAGCAGCTCTCGCAGATGGCCAACATGGGCGGCATCAGCGGCCTGATGGGCATGATGCCCGGCATCGCCAAGATGAAGAACCAGATCGCGGCCGCCGGGATCGACGACAAGATTTTGAAACGCCAGGTCGCGGTGATCGATTCCATGACGCGCGACGAGCGCCGTCATCCCGACCTGCTCAAGGCCAGCCGCAAGAAGCGTATCGCTGCGGGAAGCGGCCAGAGCGTCGAGCAGGTCAACAAGCTGCTGAAGATGCACCGGAACATGGCGGACGTGATGAAGGCCATGGGCTCGGGCAAGCGCGGCCCGCTCGCCGGCATCGCGCAGGCGATGGGCTTTGGCGGCGGCATGAAGCCGCCCTCGCCGGAAGAGATGAAGGCGCTGCAGGAGAAAATGCAGAGCGGCGGCGGTGGCCTTCCGAACCTGCCGAAGGATCTGCCGGCTGGTCTGCGCACCGGCCTGCCGAACGTTCCCGGACTGACCGGGCTGAGCGGCAAGCCGACGCTGCCGGGCCTCGGCGGTTTTCCGGGCAAGAAGAAATGAGGAATTCGTCGCGAGGGATCGCATCGGTCTCACGCAACGCGGAATACCAATCAACCGAACAAAACGTACTTTGCAAACCACACTTTCAAGGAGAACTGAATGTCCGTCGTTATCCGCCTCGCCCGCGCAGGCACCAAGAAGCGTCCCGTCTATCACGTCGTCGTCGCCGATTCGCGCTTCCCGCGCGATGGCCGTTTCATCGAGCGTCTCGGCTATTTCAACCCGCTGCTGCCGAAGGACAACGAGACCCGTCTGAAGCTCGACATGGACAAGGTGAAGGCCTGGCTCGCCAAGGGCGCGCAGCCGTCGGACCGCGTGTCCCGCTTCCTCGATGCCGCCGGCGTCAAGAAGCGCGAAGCGCGCAACAACCCCGAGAAGGCCGTGCCGCGCAAGGAGCGCAAGGCGCAGGCCGAAGCCGCTGCGAAGGGCTAAGGCTCATCCATGTCGGCGCTGATCTGCGTCGCGCGGATCGGCGCCGCGCATGGCGTGCGCGGCGCGGTCAAATTGTGGACCTTCACCGACGATCCCTTTGCCGTTAAGCGCTACGGTCCGCTTCTCACCAAGGACGGCAAGCGCCAGTTCGAGCTGGCGCAGGCCCGTGAAGCCAAGGACCATCTGGTCGCGACCTTCAAGGGCGTCACGACCCGCGATGAGGCCGAGCGCCTCAACGGAATCGAGCTCTACGTCGCGCGCGAAAAACTGCCCGCGACCGACGAGGACGAATATTACCACGCCGATCTGATCGGGCTCGCCGCCGTCACCACGGCAGGCGATGCGCTCGGCCGCGTGCTCGCCATTCATAATTTCGGCGCCGGCGACATCATCGAGATCGCGCCCCTCAAAGGCGCCACGATGCTGCTGCCGTTCACCAACGCAGTTGTGCCCGAGGTCGATATCGCCGGCGGCCGCGTCGTGATCGAGCTGCCGCAGGAAGTCGAAGGCGATGACGAGGCATCGTCATCGTGACCAAGCGGTAACGGTTCGCTAACAAGTCTCGCGAAATCTTCACTTGCATCCGGCATCCGGCTCGTTCACGCTTGGGTTGCATCACCCTCCCGCGTCTTCCCGAACACCGGAGCTTCAAATGTTGTGCCGCTGCCTTCTGGCAACGATCGGCTTGCTCGCGTCCGCGGGCCTCGTCAATGCCCAGACGCCACCGAGCCCGCCGCCACCAGCACCAGCCGAGCAAGCCACCACGCAAGACGCGATGGAGGAGCCGCAAGTCGGTGACCACTGGACCTACGAGATACGCGACGAGATCACGGGCGATCTCAAATCGACCACGACGCACACTATCACGGACGTATCGGCCACCGAGATCAGCATCAGGTTCGAGGTCCTCGGCAAGCCCGGTTTCGGCTACCAGACCTATGACCGGTCTTGGGACATCATCAACAATGGCGCATGGCGCTTCGCGCCAAACGACGGCACGGGCGTCCGCATGCCGCTCGCGGTCGGCAAGTCCTGGACATTCAAGTCCAACGATTCCAACAGCACGACCGGCGTCAACCTGAAGCGCACGGGCACCTCAAAGGTCACCGCCAAGGAGAACATCACCACCCGCGCCGGCACTTTCGAGGCCTACAAGATCGAGACGTCGTTCGAGATGCGAAACGCCAACGATCCCACCAAGAAATCCCAGGCCGAGCAGCAGGTCTGGTACGTGCCGGCGATCAACCATTGGGTGAAACGCACCTATGTCAGCAGGGCGGACGGTAGGGTTCGCGAGCGAGGCGCGCTCGAAATGGTCGAATACGGCCGCCGTTGACAGCCGGCGCGAAAGCGACCGTCGATGACCGAATCTTCCAGGGGAAAACGCTGATGTCTCGTTACGCAGCCACGATGATGGCTTGTCTGCTTGCCGGTAACACCGTGGCATGGGCTGCGAGCGATACACCACCACCCGCGCCTGCCGGCGCAAACCCGGTCATCGCGATGGAAGCGCCTCTGCAGGGCGACTTCTGGACCTATGAAGTGCGCGACGAAATCAGCGGCAAGGTCAGCGCAATCCGCAAGAACATCGTCACCGAGGTTACGCCGAGCGAGATCAGCATCCGCGTCACCACCGAAGGCAAGGAAGACCAGGTTCTGAGCGTCTACGACCGATCGTGGAATCTGAAGAACGCCGGCGAATGGAAATATCAACCCGGAGACGGCAGCGGCATCCATGCGCCGCTGAAGATTGGCGATAGCTGGAATTTCTCTGCCGACGACGTCAACAGCGGCAAGGGTTTCATCTGGAAACGCTCCGGCCATTCGAAGGTCGTCGGCCAGGAGACCATCACCACCCGGGCCGGCACGTTCGAGACGTACAAGATCGAAACGACGCTTCTGAGGCGCCCGACCAACGATCCGAGCCGCAAGCACGACATCACCGCCGTGACCTGGTACGCGCCGGCCGTCGACCATTGGGTAAAGCGAACCTTTGTGTCGCGGGGTAACGGCCATCTGCTGAGCAACAACGTCCTCGAGCTCGTCGAGTACGGCCGCAAGAACTGAGGCCCGCGGAGGCCTCGACCTGCCGGCCGCAATGCCCTAACCAGCGGCCATGACGACTTCTTTCCCTTGGCGCGCGACGGTGCTGACGCTGTTTCCGGAGATGTTTCCGGGGCCGCTTGGCGTGAGCCTGGCCGGGCGAGCGTTGGCCTCCGGCCTCTGGGAGATCGAGGCGCGGGACATCCGGGCCTCCGCCACGGACCGTCACCGTAGCGTCGACGATACCCCCGCCGGCGGCGGCCCGGGCATGGTGCTGCGGGCCGACGTTCTGGCCGCCGCCATCGATTCCGCGGATATTGGCCCGGACCGGCCAAAGCTGCTGATGAGCCCGCGTGGTCGGCCATTGACCCAGGCCCGTGTCGCCGAGTTCGCCCAGGGCCCCGGTCCCCTGATCGTCTGCGGACGGTTTGAGGGGATCGACCAGCGGGTGATTGACGCCCGCGGTCTGGAGGAGGTCTCGATCGGCGATTACGTGCTCTCAGGGGGCGAAATCGCCGCTTTGGCCCTGATCGACGCCTGCGTCCGGCTGCTGCCGGGCGTGATGGGGAAGGAAGCCTCGGGAACCGAAGAGAGTTTTTCGGACGGCCTGCTCGAATACCCCCAATACACCCGCCCGCAGCTGTTCGAGGGGGTTCCGATCCCGGAGATCCTGACCTCCGGCGACCATGCCAAGGTCGCGGCCTGGCGGCGGGCGCAGTCCGAAGCCCTGACGGCGGCCCGGCGGCCCGATTTATGGGCCCAAATCCCGCCCAAAGCCCCGAATCGGCCTGGACGCCAAAAAGCGCCAAAAAACAAGACAGACGGGTGACAAACGCTCCGGACTGCCTTATAGGAGCGGCCACATCCGCAATGGCTGGATAGACGAATTTCGCGCAGCCCCCGTTTCCAAGGCTGGGCGCGCCGATGGAGATTTACCCATGAACCTGATCAAGCAGCTCGAGCAAGAGCAATTCGACAAGCTGTCCGCCGGCAAGGACATTCCGGAATTTGGTCCCGGCGACACCGTGATCGTCAACGTGAAGGTCGTCGAAGGCGACCGCACCCGCGTGCAGGCCTATGAGGGCGTCTGCATCGGCCGTTCCGGCGGCGGTCTCAACGAGAGCTTCACCGTTCGCAAGATCTCCTACGGCGAAGGCGTGGAGCGCGTGTTCCCGGTGATGTCGCCGATGATCGATTCGATCAAGGTGGTGCGCCGCGGCAAGGTGCGTCGCGCCAAGCTCTATTACCTCCGCAACCTCCGCGGCAAGTCGGCCCGCATCGTCGAGAAGACTGAGCACGCCAAGGCCGTCAACGAGTAAGCTCCGCCATCAGGCAAGTTTCGAAAAGCGTGGGGCGCCAAACGCCCCGCGCTTTTTTGTTGCGTCAGCCGTGCGCGTCAAAGCCCTCGCGCTTCCAAATCGGCCTGCTATATATTCCTGGAATGTTTCCAGATCTGACCAGCTTCGTCACCCCCCAGCGCGTCGTCATCGACGATCGCTCGCGGCTGCCTGGCCGGTTCTTCGGACGCTTCGCGACCTCGGCAACGTCAGAGCTTAGTCCCGCAGCTTAAAGGCTGCGCTGAAGACGATTGCCCCGCGCGAAACCCGCGCATTTCGCTGACACACATTGTTCGGAGCTGAAGCTCATGTCCAAGCCGACCACATTGTACGACAAGATCTGGAACGACCATCTGGTGCACGAAGCCGATGACGGCACCTGCCTGCTCTATATCGACCGGCATCTGGTGCACGAGGTGACCTCGCCGCAGGCGTTTGAAGGTTTGCGCGCCACCGGCCGCAAGGTCCACGCGCCGGAGAAGACGCTCGCCGTTGTCGACCACAACGTGCCGACCACCGATCGCACCAAGCCGAATCCCGATCCGGAGAGCATCGAGCAGATCAAGGCGCTGGCCGACAACGCCAAGGAATTCGGCATCGAATATTATAACGAGTTCGACAAGCGCCAGGGCGTCGTCCACGTCATCGGCCCCGAGCAGGGCTTTACCCTGCCCGGCACCACCATCGTCTGCGGTGACAGCCACACCTCGACGCATGGCGCGTTCGGCGCGCTCGCGCACGGCATCGGCACCTCCGAAGTCGAGCACGTTCTGGCGACGCAGACGCTGATCCAGAAGAAGGCGAAGAACATGCGCGTCACTGTCGACGGCAAATTGCCGGACGGCGTGACGGGCAAGGACATCATCCTGGCCATCATCGGCGAGATCGGCACCGCCGGCGGCACCGGCTACGTGCTGGAATACGCGGGCGACGCGATCAGTGCGCTCAGCATGGAAGGCCGCATGACGGTCTGCAACATGTCCATCGAAGGCGGCGCCCGCGCCGGCCTCGTTGCGCCCGACCAGAAGGCCTATGACTTCCTGCGCGGCCGCCCGAAGGCACCGAAGGGCGCGGACTGGGATGCGGCGATGCGCTACTGGGAAGGCTTGCGCTCCGACGAGGGCGCGCATTTCGACCACGAGCTGCGCCTCGACGCCGCAAAACTGCCGCCGATCGTGACCTGGGGCACTTCGCCTGAGGATGTGATCTCGGTGACCGGCATCGTGCCCGATCCCGACCAGATCGCCGACGAGGCCAAGCGTCTCTCCAAGCATCGCGCGCTGAAGTATATGGGCCTGACCGCGGGCACGAAGATCACCGACATCAAGCTCGACCGCATCTTCATCGGCTCCTGCACCAACGGCCGCATCGAAGATTTGCGCGCCGCCGCCAAGATCGCCGAAGGCAAGCAGGTCTCCGGTCACGTCAACGCCATGGTCGTGCCGGGCTCCGGTCTTGTGAAGGAGCAGGCCGAGGCTGAGGGTCTGGACAAGATCTTCATCAAGGCCGGCTTCGAATGGCGCGAGCCGGGCTGCTCGATGTGCCTCGCGATGAACCCGGACAAGCTGGCCCCGGAAGAGCGCTGCGCCTCGACCTCGAACCGCAACTTCGAGGGACGCCAGGGCTTCAAGGGCCGCACCCATCTGGTGTCGCCGGCGATGGCGGCAGCGGCGGCGATCGCGGGTCACTTTGTTGATATCAGGGAGTGGCGCTGAGCCAGTCCCTGCAATTGTAGTGATCGCGGCAAACGGCCGTTAATCCGCGTCACCCACATTGTGTCCTCGCGACGGTTCGCGGGGACACCCCATGGCCAACAAGTCTGAATATGTCGACCTGATCAGCGATGCGACCCGCCAGCACCGGCGGCGCGCAACGCCGCTGCGCATCGTCGCCAAGCCGGAGGCCGAGGAAACATCAAGGCTCAGCCGTTGGCCGCCGGCAATGTTTCGGCAATGGAAGGTCGAGAATTTGATGCCGTGGAAATCCGCGTCTTGGAAGCTGAAGGATTGAGCCACAGGATGAACAAAGGGCGCCGCTTGGGGCGCCCTTTTCATTTCGACCGCACTTACCAATAGCGGTACGGATAGTGCCAGCGATGCCAGCGCCAGATGCGGTGCGGGCCGTAGTAGGTCCAGACGATCCGGCAGCGGCGCGGATAGTGGTAGTAGGAATAGCCACCGTAATAGCGGCGATGGAAGTGGCGATAGCCGTAATGCGGGCGATAGTAGCCGCCGCCCCAGTGACGATGATAGCCGCCATAATGGATGCCGCCGTAGCGCATGCCGCCGCCATGGAAGGCGGGCGCCGCGCGGAAGCCGCCGCCATGGAAGCCACCGAAATGGCCGCCGCCTCCGTGGAATCCACCGCCACCGTGGAAGCCGCCGCCGCCGTGAAAACCTCCACCATGGAAGCCGCCACCATGTCCACCACCACCACCGCCGCCACCGCCGTGGCGGACCTGGATCATCATGTCGTCGCTTGCAGCTTTCGCGGCGGGCAGCGCGGTCGGATTGATCGGCGTCATCGCTTCAGCGCGACGCGCAGTCCCACCCGTCAGCATCAGCGTGGCCATCGCCGCAAGCCCGAGCACGCGCAGCGCGCTTGTCCGGGGACCCAATATCCTCAGCATGGAATGTCTCCCTGAATATGGACAGCGTCATTGCGGCGCTGCGTCTGGCGCCCTCGCTGTTCAATTGCAGTCGCTCCCAAGATGAAACTAGGGACAGCGACGTGAACGCGCCATGAATGAACGACGCTCCGCGCAATGCCACGACAAAGGGAGTTTGAGAGATGAACGTCTACGCAATCGAAGGAATTTGCGCCTGCGGCTAACGCATCACCAGAACGGTCCGTAGCCGATGACGAACGGCGCGGGCACGCCGTAGGGATAAGGACGGTAATAGACGGGCCGCGCGTAATAGTGCGGATCAGGTCGCGGAGTGTACCGCGCAACATCATATCGCACATGTCGTCGCCCATCGAACACCGCGCGGCCGGCGGAGGCATCGGGCAGCTTCGTCACTCTCTGCGCAGCGGAGGCGTGAGACAGGCCTGCGGCGAGCCCGACAACAACAGCCAATGCAATCCATCTCGTCATGACGACCTCCGCCCGCAACATGAGGGCATCGCACCGCCGCCTGCAAGTTAAAACAGGCCCGACATGCGGGCCTGTTCTCAACTCGCGCCGTGGTTCACCAACGGCGATGATGACGCCAGTGGTGGCCGCGCCAATGCGGCCGGCCCCAGCCGTGACGATGCCAGCGCACCTCGGTTGTCGGCGTGACTTCATCCTGCACCGCTTGCGCGGCGCCGGGATTGATCAGCGACACCGCCTGCGCGCGCTCGACTGGTGCGGCGAGGACGAACAGCGCACCGGCGGCCGCGAGGCCCAGCATTTTCAAGGACTGCATTTTTGTTGGATCTCCTGACATCGTTGCGGGTGCACGCACGGATCAGACGTCGCGGCGCAGGCTCGGCAAGCGCCGAACCTGGAACCATGGGCCTGAGTCTGTTATGGATGAACGCGCCCCGGACACGAATGCGCGGGGCACAGGCAAGTTCCTGAGCATCGGCGCAACATTTCGTGCGCCACCAAAACCAGCCGTCAGCGACGCACGTATCTCTTGGTCGAGCGAATGCAGGAGATGGTCATGGCAAATTCCAGCGCATTGCGGATATCTCGACTCGCGATCACAGCAAGCGTCCTGCTCGGCGCGAGTTCAGCACTGGCCTCGCAGGGGCCCGGCGTCGAGGGCGGCACGGCGAGCCCGCTGACGCAGCTCGTGATGGCGATCCTGGTCTATGGCGTGTCCGCACTCGTCGTCGGCGCCGGCCTGATCGGCGCGCTGCGCCGGCACTGAGCGCGTCTCAGCCGCGGCGCCAGTAGCAGCTCATATGCGGCACGATCACCGTGCCGCTCGGCCGGTATTCCTGCACATAGGTGGCGTTGCACTCGCGGACCGCATCCGGGCCCGGGTTGTAGCGCGGATAGACGCCGTCCGGGGTGTAGTAGGGCGTGACGCGCAGGCGGCTCTGGGGCCGCTTGCGGGGCGGCGGGACGTCATCGGGCGAGACCGCCTGGGCCATGCGGACCACGCTGCCAGCCGTCTGCGCATGTGCGCCAACGCAAGACTGCGAAAACAACCCCATGCACAGTAGCGTCAGCGCTGTTTTTGCTCGCATTTTACCGCCCACCTGAACCGTCCCCATCGAGGCCCCAAGCTCCCCGTTTTGGCGGCGCCCGTCAACCTCGCACGCTTATAAAGCCGGATGCATCGCTGCGGAACCCGCGCTAAGACAAGCGCATGTGGACGGACCTGAAAGCGCCCTCGCTGGCCGAGATGGAAGTGACGGCGCACGACATTTTCGAGCGCCTGCCGGCGGAATTTCACAGCCTTTGCGAAGGCGTGATCATCCGCGTCGACGACTTCCCCACCGAGGAGGTCCTGGACGAGATGGAATGCGAGAGCGAGTTCGACCTGCTCGGCCTGTTCCAGGGCGTCGGCCTGCCCCAGCAGAGCTTTGGCGACGTGGCGCGGCTGCCCAACATGGTCTGGCTCTACCGCCGGCCGATCCTGGACTACTGGGCCGAGCACGACGAAAGCCTCGGCCATATCGTCCGCCACGTCCTGATCCACGAGATCGGCCACCATTTCGGCCTCTCGGACGACGATATGGCGGCGATTGAGGCTCAGGCAGAGTAGAGCGGCTCGGTCCACCTCTCCCCAGCAGGGAGAGGTGGATTCCCGATGCCGCACTAGTTTGGCCTCAGACCCGCCAAGCAGACGAGATCTGCCGAAATCGGCCTAGGATTTGGCCCCCGATCGCGATAAATACGCGGTCCCTAACCACCCTCGGGAAGCGCAACCATGGACAAGTTCACTACGCTGGAAGGCGTCGCGGCGCCGCTGAAGATCATCAATGTCGACACCGACATGATCATTCCGAAGCAGTACCTCAAGACCATCAAGCGCACCGGCCTTGGCAAGGGTCTCTTCTCCGAGCAGCGTTACAAGGACGACGGCAGCGAGAATCCGGATTTCGTCCTCAACCAGCCCGCCTATCGCACTTCGAAGGTGCTGGTCGCCGGCGACAATTTCGGCTGCGGCTCGAGCCGCGAGCACGCGCCGTGGGCGCTGCTCGATTTCGGCATCCGCTGCGTGATCTCGACCTCGTTCGGCGACATCTTCTACAACAATTGCTTCAAGAACGGCATTCTGCCGATCCGCGTTGCCCAAGAAGACCTCGACAAGCTGTTCGACGACGCCGAGCGCGGCGCCAACGCGACGCTGACGATCGACCTGCCGAACCAGGAGATCCGTGGTCCCGACGGCGGCAAGGTCAAGTTCGAGATCGACCCGTTCCGCAAGCACTGCCTGATCAACGGCCTCGACGACATCGGTCTCACGATGGAAAAGAAGACCTCGATCGACACCTATGAGGACAAGCTCAAGCGCGAGCGCGCCTGGGCCTGATCTCAAGTTTCATTCGAAGCCCCGGTGCTACAAGCGCCGGGGCTTTTTCTTTGCCCAAAATATCCCGTATAGCTGCACGCATGCTGCCCGAGATCGTCACCTTCTGGCATGGCCCGATGGACGCGCTGCGCCAGACCTGTCTGCGCTCGCAATTGGCTGCCGGCCACAAGGTCACGGTCTATAGTTTCGACACCATCCCGGGTCTTCCCGCGGGCGTCGGCAATGCCGATGCCGAAGCGATCCTGCCGCACGCGTTCTCCGAACGGCTGCGGCCGCCGCAGCCGGACGGCAGCTGGCGCGACTGGACCACGCTGCAGTTCAGCGATTTCTTCCGCATGAAGCTGATGGCCAAGAGTGCCGGCCTCTGGCTCGACGCCGATGTGCTGCTGCTCAAGCCCGTCGAGATCGATCCGGCGAAACCGTACTTCGCATGGGAGCGGCCGCGCCAGCTCGGCAACTCCGTGATCTACCTTCCGCGAGAGCACGGCATCGTCGCGGCCTTTGAAGAGCTGATGGAGCAGGAGGAGCTGACACCGAACTGGCTGTCGGTGCGCCACCGCATCACCTTCCTGATGCGCCGCCTGCGCGGCGGCTCGAACCGACTCTCCGACATTCGTGTCGCGATCTTCGGGCCGGCGGCACTGACCGCGCTCGCCCGCCGCACCGGTGAGTTGCACAACGCGCTGCCGAAGCAGTCGTTCTACGCCGTACATGCCGAACCAAAACTGTTCTTCGATCCGTCGAGCTATCTCGACCTCGTCACCAACCCCGAGATCATCGGCCTGCACATCTCGCCCAAAGGCCGCGGCGGCGAGAAGCCGATTCCAGGCAGCCTGTATGCGTGGGCGACGGAGCGGTTTGCGTAGCTCTCCTCTCTCGTGTCCCGGACGCGGTGCAGCGTGCAACGCTGCTCCGCAGAGCCGGGACCCAGTACGCCGCGACATGGGCCCCGGCTCTGCAGCGCATCACTGCGTGCTGCGCCGCGTCCGGGGCACGAGACCGGTGTCTCTCGATCCATTCTCAATTTGATCCAGCGCAACGCGCCCTTGCACCATTGTGCCTAGTCTCGCTCCCATCGCACGCGCCCAATGGAGCTTCGCCATGAACGCCGCAAGCAGGCCCTATCCCATTGTTCAGGACCTCATCGAGTCCTTTGCCGGCTGGCTGAAGCATCGCCGCGAGCTGAGCGAGTTGCGGCAGCTCGATCGCTCCGATTTCGGCCGGTCGCGAATGATCTCAGGATCGCGCCCGATGATCTGGAAGAGCTGGTCCACCACGGCCGGCACGCGGCCGACGAACTCCCGCAAATGCTGGAGCAGCTTGGCATCGACACCGACCGCCTGCAGCGCGCGCAGCCGCTCCTGCTGCGCGACATGGAGCGGGTCTGCTCGCTGTGCCATCAAAAGGCACGCTGCTATCTGGAGCTCGTCACCGGCACGGTCGTTGAAAATTACCACGGCTATTGCGGCAATGCCGCGACGCTGGAGTCACTCGATCGCGCCGACATCGCGTCGCGCTGAGCTGCAGCGAGCGGCTGTCGGCCTTATCCGGCGACGGCCGAGACGAGAGACGACGTTGTTGGATGCAAGAAGGACCGTGGCACGACGAGGTGCCGGCGCGCGCAGCCGCCGTTGCTGCGCGACATCAAGCGGGTCTGCTCGCTCTGCCATCACAAGGGACAGCGCCACCACGATCTCGCCGGCGGCATCGCCGCGCCGAACTATCACGGCTGTCGCGCGAGGATCGAATAGTATGACTTATGCGGGATCCCGTTTCAGTGGCGAGGCCGCCGGTCAGGTCTCCGCAATTGTCCGTGCTTGATCTGGACGAGTGGCTCTGTTTGGATGGCTGCCGTTCGGCAATTCTTCGGATAGTCATGGTAAACCAAACAGATGGATACCGCCGTTCATTGGGTGCGCGTTCACAAGAAGGCATTGTGACCGCCCACCGCGCGGGCATCCGAAATCGGCTCCTGACGGCATTGCCGCCGGCGGACCTCGACTTGCTCACGCCCTATTTCCAGAAGGTCTCGTTCGAAGCCGATGCCGTCCTGGTGCGGGCCGGCGATGAGCTCGACCCTGTCTATTTTCCCCATAGTGGCGCAATCGCCTTCATGCTCGATATGCCGGACGGGCAAACGGTCGCAACCACCTTGATGGGGCGGGAAGGCGCCTTGGCCTCGTTCTCCGTGCTCGGCCCATCGCTTTCATCCGTGACCGCGGTTGCTCGCGTGGCTGGCACAGCATCGCTGATTTCCGCCGCCAGATTTCGGGCTGCCTATGCGCAAAGCGCAGCCATCAGGAATGTCGTGCAGGTCCACGCCCGCGCGGTGTTATTGCAGCTCCAGCAGGTCGCCGCTTGCAACGCGCTGCACCGGGTGGATGGCCGCATGGCGCGGTGGCTCCTACAGCTTCACGACCGCGTTCCCGGTGACCTGCTTCCGGTAACGCACGATGCGCTTGCGCAATTGCTTGGTGTGCGACGGACGACAGTGACTCTGACGATGAGCAAGCTGCGCCAGGCCGGCGCCGTCCCGTCCGACCGGCGCGGGTCCGTCGAGATCGATCGGGCGCGGCTCGAGAAGGCCGCATGCGATTGTTATGCGCTCATGCAGGGCAAGATCGATCAGATGTATTGCGAGGAATTGTCGGCGCCGCAGCCTGCCCATGCGCCGCTACGGGAAAGCGCCATCGTCGCCTCCGACAAGGCGGATGGTGAATCCAGAGCCGTTTCGCGGGCGGGAAAATAAAATAGAGAGCAAAGCCTGGAATCGCGTTGGCGCAGAAAAGCGGATACCGCTTTTCGAGATGGCGCATCAGCCCTTCGATCGCGCGACGTCGCGCCGCACTAATGCATCGCGGGAAATCCCTGCCCCGCGAGGAATTTCTTGGTCCCCGCCTCGGATCGAGGTCGAACCGGCGGTTGATTTAGGTCAAGCTTTCAGGGCAAATTCAGGCTCGATCATGGGCTGGCAACGGTGATCCGTTGTCGTGCCAACATTGAGCGGGTGCCCGAATGATCACGATTCCTGAATTGGTGGCGCAGACCTTATCGTCGTTTCTGACGACCGATACCCGAGATCGGTTTGGTTCTTCTCATGCCCGTCTGACCGAAGTGCTGCCGTTTGCGGCCAGGCTGACACTGGAATGCATCGGCAACAGCGACGCACTCTATCACGACGTCGAGCACACCATGCTCGTTACCCTGGCGGGACACGATATCCTGATGGGACGGATGATGTTACGTCCGACCACAGCCGCAGACTACGCAAATTTCATCCTGGCCTGCCTCACTCATGACATCGGATACGTGCGCGGCATCGTTCAGGGCGATACCGAGGACTCCTATGTTGCAGACGTCACCGGCCGCACGATTCGCCTCCCGCGCGGGGCGACCGATGCCTCGCTCGCACCCCATCATGTCGACCGCTCGAAGCTGTTCGCCTCCGAGCGCTTCGACGGTGTCGAGGAAGTCGACGCAAGCCGGATTGCGCGAGCGATAGAATTCACGCGATTTCCCTATACGGATTCGCCCAACGACGAACTGGTTGAAGAGGAAGGGATGCTGCTGCGCGCCGCGGACCTCATTGGCCAGCTCGGCGACCCGAACTATCTCAGAAAAGCAAATGCGCTCTTCTACGAGTTTGAGGAAATCGGGTTGAACAAGAAGCTCGGCTACGAAACGCCAGCAGACGTCGTCTACAAGTACCCGCAATTCTATTGGAACAACGTCGCCCCGCAAATTCAAGGCGCCATACGCTACCTCAACATCACCGCGAGCGGGCGGCAATGGATCGCAAACCTGTATGGCAACGTTTTCCGGGCTGAGCGCGAACCGGGCTTGTCCGGGCCACAGCCATGATGGCGAGTTTGGACGAATACTCGAATGATATCGCATGACCAATTTCACCGAGAGCGGGACGAAGAGGCGACGGTGGCCTTACCGTTTGGCCGTGGTTCTGATCGCCTATCTGGCCCTGGCCTACTTTCTGGCGCCCTTCCTGTGGATTCACCACGAGCACGAAGCCGGGCTCGCTTCATTGCCGATGATCACCAGGACGTCGGACGATATCCCTGCCGATCCGCTGAACGTTGGACTTGTTGGTAACGACGAAGACGTCGTCCGAGCAATGAACACGGCCGGTTGGTTTGCAGCCGATGCTGTGACGCTGCGCTCAAGCATCGAGATCGTCGGGAGCGTGGTACTGGATCGGCCATATCGTAGCGCCCCTGTCAGCCCGCTCTACTACCTTGGGAAGAAGGAGCAATACGCCTTCGAGAAGCCTGCAGGGCGTAGCGCCGATCGGCGAAATCACGTTCGATTCTGGAAGGCCCTTCAGAAGGGCGATGATGGTCGTCCGGTTTGGCTCGGTTCGGCGACTTTCGATCGGGGCGTCGGGCTAAGCCACGACACGGGACAGGTCACCCACCATATCGCTGCCAACATCGATGCCGAGCGAGATCTTCTGATGACCGATCTGCGCGAGGCACGTGTCGTCAGCAATTTCTTTCAGATCTCGGGCATAGGCCCAACGCTGTTCGGCCGAAACGGGGGTGGCGACCCCTACTACACCGATGGCGAGATACACGTTGCCGTCCTGGTGCCAGGAGCAGCAAATGGGCCTGCGGATCCGCCGACCATTCCGCCGCCATCTCTCATTGCCATGAAAGATGCCATATGGCACAGCATCGCTCAGAGAGCCGAAGGCACGCCCTAGCCCTTCCCCATCGCCGCGATCGCGTCCGCGATCTCGATCGTGCGCTTTGCCATGTCGGCGTGCAGGCGCTCCACCATCGCGCCATCGAGGCGGATCGCGCCGCGCGAGACGTTTTCCGGCAGCTCGAACGCCGCGATGATTTTTCGGGCGCGGGCGATTTCTTCTTCCGGCGGCGTGAAGATGGCGTTGCAGGCTTCGATCTGCGAGGGATGGATCAGCGTCTTGCCGTCAAAACCGAGATCGCGCGCTTGCGCGCATTCGGTGGCAAAGCCATCGGGATTGTTGATGTCGCTGTAGGGGCCATCGAGGATCTCGAGGCCGGCGGCGCGCGTCGCCAGGATGCAATGGGTGATCATCGGGATCATCGCGGCGCGGCCGGGCATCATCTTGATCCGCGTCTCGCGCGAGATGTCGTTCGGGCCGAACACGAAACCCGCGAGGCGCGTTTTCGGATCGCGGCCGGCCACGGCCAGCTCCTCGGCATGCAGCACGGCGTGCGCGGTCTCGATCATCGCCCAGACCTTGACGGTCGGCGCGGCGCCGAGCTCGGCGAGATGGTGGCCGATGGTCTGGAGATCCTCGATGCTTGAAACCTTGGGAACCAGGATGCCGTCCGGCGACGCCTTGGCGGCCATCGCGACGTCGTCGGCCCACCATTGCGTGTCGAGGCCGTTGGTGCGGATCAGGACCTCGCGCTTGCCGAAGCCTTTTGCTGCAATCGCGGCGGCGATGCCATCGCGCGCCGCCGCCTTGGCGTCGGGGGCGACGGAATCCTCGAGGTCCAGGATGAGGCCGTCGGCGGCGAGATTGCGCGCTTTTTCAAGGGCGCGTGGGTTGGAGCCGGGCATGAACAGATGGCTGCGGCGCGGGCGGGTCATGCTGTCGTTCCTTCCGGTTTGCTCGTCTCTATTCTGGCCGAAGCCGATAGCATCTGGCCTGCCTATTCGAAAGGCTTGTTCGCGCTACCGGTATATGATTAGGCATAGGCCATGATCACATTCCCGAAGCATTTGCTGGAAGGCTACAACGCCTTCGCCACCCAGCGGCTGCCGGCCGAGCAGAACCGCTATCGCGAGCTGTCGGTGAAGGGACAGTTCCCGGAAGTGATGGTGATCGGCTGCTGCGACAGCCGCGTTGCACCGGAGACCATTTTCGACGTCGGCCCGGGCGAATTGTTCGTGGTCCGCAACATCGCCAATCTGGTGCCGGTGTATCAGCCCGACGGCAACGCGCACGGCGTCTCGGCCGCGCTGGAATACGCCGTGACGGTGCTGAAGGTGAAGCACATCGTCATCCTCGGCCACGCCCAATGCGGCGGCATCCGCGCCTTCGTCGACAAGATCGAGCCGCTGACGCCCGGCGACTTCATCGGCAAATGGATGCAGATGTTCATCAAGCCGGGCGAAGTGGTCGAGCAACGCGGCCACGAGTCCATGGCGCAATTCGTCGAGCGCATCGAGAAGGCCGCGGTGTTCCGCAGCCTCGAGAACCTGATGACCTTCCCCTTCGTGCGCAAGGCCGTCGAGAGCGGCCAGATGCAGCTGCACGGCGCCTATTTCGGCGTCGCTGAGGGAACGCTGTTCGTGCTGGACCAGGCGAGCAAGGAATTCCGGAGCGCGCGGAGCGTGGTGTAGGGCTGCCGCGGCGCGGTTTGAATTCGTAGGGTGGGCAAAGCGAAGCGTGCCCACCACCTTTCGCAATCATAGTCAGATGGTGGGCACGGCGCTTTGCGCCTTTGCCCACCCTACGAGACCTGTGACGGAGCTTACGCCGCCTTCTTCTTCGCGCTGATCAGCCTGCGGTTGATCAGGACTTCCGCGATCTGGATCGCGTTGAGGGCTGCGCCCTTGCGCAGATTGTCCGACACGCACCACAGCACGAGACCGTTCTCAACCGTCGCGTCCTCGCGGATGCGGCTGATGTAGGTGGCGTCCTCGCCGGCGGCTTCATACGGCGTGGCGTAGCCGCCGGGCTCGTGCTTGTCGATGACGAGACAACCGGGCGACTTGCGCAGGATGTCGCGCGCTTCATCCGCGCTGATCGGATTCTCGAACTCGATGTTGACGGCCTCGGAGTGGCCGACGAACACCGGCACGCGCACGCAGGTGGCGGAGAGCTTGATCTTGGGATCAAGAATCTTCTTGGTCTCCATCATCATCTTCCACTCTTCCTTGGTGTAGCCGTCCTCCATGAAGACGTCGATGTGGGGAATGACGTTGAAGGCGATGCGCGTGGGAAACTTCTTACTGACCAGCTCCTGGTTGGTGTAGACGGCCTTGGTCTGCGAGAACAGTTCGTCCATCGCATCCTTGCCGGCGCCCGACACCGATTGGTAGGTCGAGACCACGACGCGCTTGATCGTCGCCTTGTCGTGCAGCGGCTTCAGCGCGACCACGAGTTGCGCGGTCGAGCAGTTCGGGTTGGCGATGATGTTCTTCGTCTTGAAGCCGGCTGTTGCGTCCGCGTTCACTTCCGGCACGATCAGCGGCACGTCCGGATCCATGCGCCAGGCCGAGGAATTGTCGATCACGACCGTGCCGGCGGCGCCGATCTTCGGCGACCATTCCTTCGACACCTCGCCGCCCGCCGACATCAGACAGATGTCGACATCGGAGAAATCAAAGTGCTCGAGCGCCTTGCACTTCAGGGTGCGGTCGCCATAGGAGACCTCGACGCCTATGCTGCGCCGTGACGCCAGGGCGACGACCTCGTCCGCGGGGAATTTGCGCTCATCCAGAATGTTGAGCATTTCCCGTCCGACATTGCCGGTCGCGCCGACGACTGCGACTTTGTAACCCATCGTTCACTCTCCGATGAAAAAGCCCGTTCCTGAAGCTGACGCTTAAACAGGAAGAGCAGCGCTTCTATGCGAGAACCGGCCTCAAGACAACGTTGGACCATGCCTGAAGGCCGTGGATGCAGTCGCCCGAGGCCAGCACGGCCGCAACGCCCACCCAGATCCATTTAGCGCTTGCCAATTTCGCCGACGAAGTCGTCGGTACGCTGGCGCGCCTGTTCGCCTATGTGGGGACGCTGGCGCTGTTTGCCATCCTCGCGCTCGCCGGGCTCGGCCAGCTATCTGATCTGCGCGACGATGAGGCCGCCTCAAAGCCGGGCTGGGCTGTCGCGGACCGGTCGCATCCGGCGTTTGCGCTCAGCCGGCTCGATTCAACAGAGAAAACAGCCTCTTACACTATTTTCAGGCATCCCGAGGGCGGCCGGCGCGACGTGATGCGCTGGACTGGCGAGGCAGACAAGCGCGCCGACAGACCCTTGGCCGAGCTCGAGATCTACCGGGAAGGCAGCGAATTCGACGTGACGCGGCCGGCGACCGCTGGCCTCGCCGTCCAGATGGGCCTGGGTGAGGCCACCGCGCTCGAGCAGGCCGGCCTGATCGACACCAAATTCGGCCCTGTCGCCCTGTTCCGGCCGACCGGCACAGCGGATGGGACGCCGGCGTGCCTCGGCTACCTCAAGCGCAATGAGGAGCCGGGCTTGCAGATCTCCGGCTTCTCCTGCCAGGGCGACACCATGCCGGCCCGTCGCGCGGCGATCGCCTGCACGCTGAACCGGATGACGCTGCTTGCCTCGGGCAACGAGCCGAAGCTCGCGGAATTGTTCGCCCACGCGGAGCTGAAGCGGCGCTCCTGCGATGCCGCCGGCTCTGGCGACTGGCTGCTGGGCGCCGCCAACGCACAATTGCGCGGGGCGCTTTAAGCGGCGTCAGGCCAAGTGACTGGTTTGCATGTAACTTTTGCCGGCGCGCACGATTATTCCGGCGTGGTGTGACTGAATTGACCTAGTTGCGGCCACCCCGGCCGGGCTAGTATGGGGCGAAATCGACTGGCGGCTTGCCGCCTGAAGGGGACGTGATGAGCTCGAATTTCTTGACCGCGACCAAACTGGCGACCTTGCTTGCGGCGGGCGCCGTGGTTGCGATGGCTTTCGCTGCGCCGGCTTCGGCCGACACCAAGACCAAGCAGCAACGCTATGACGATCGCGGCCGGCCCGTTTACGGCCCGAGCGGTCCCAACGCGGTCTACCAGCAGGGCCGCACCCGTATCTATGTGAGCAAGCGCTCCTGGCTCGACGGCGGCACCGAGGTCAATCCCGGCGACCGCAAGTTCAGCGATTATGCCTTCCCGCCGGCCGTTGGCTATCCGTCCTTCGCCCGTGAGAACAACAACCGCCCGATCGATCGCCAGCCGCTGCCCACGCCGGCCGATCTCGGCGGCTACCCGCAGAATTTCCCGCTGTACTGAGCGGACGATAATTCGAATCGAAAAGGCCGGGCTCACGCCCGGCCTTTTGCGTTTCGGGCGGTGCCGTAGGGTGGGCAAAGGCGCAAAGCGCCGTGCCCACCACATCTCTCCATCGCGGAAAATGCGTGGCACGCTTCCGCCTTCGCTCTTCGAGCTACGGCGGACAAGTCGCTTTGCCCACCCTACGAGACCTGTCGTTTTGCGAGAGCCACTCTATGAATTGGCCGCCGGGTCATAGCGCCGGCAAAACTCTTCGATCGCCTCGGAGCGGAAATCGGCGAGGCGTTCGAAGATCAGTTCATCCGGCCAATCCCACCAGGCGATGCGGCGCAGACTTTCCGCGACAGCATCATCAAAGCGCTTGCGGATGGCGCGCGCGGGAACGCCACCGACGATGGTGTAGGGCGCGACGTCGCGGCTGACGACCGCACCCGCGCCGATCACCGCACCGTCGCCGATTGTGACGCCGGGCAGCAGGATCGCGGCGTGGCCGATCCAGACATCATTGCCGACGATGACGCGGTCGCCGCGGCGGTCCGCGAAGAAGTCGCGGTCGCGGCTCGCCGTCGCGTCGTAATATTCAGGGACATAGGTGAAGCGATGCTGCGACGCGCGGCCCATCGGATGGTTCGGCGCGCCGATCCGCACCGAATTTGCGATCGCCGTGAATTTTCCGATGACGGCATCGGCGACGTCGCAATTCTCGCCGAGATAGGAGTAGTCGCCGAGCGAGGCATATTCGATGCGGGTATGGCTGAGGATCTCGCAGCGCCGCCCGATCTGCGCCTCGCGCTGGCGGACGGTGTCATGGATGATGGTTTCCGCGATCTTGGGGCGGGGGGTATCCATGAGGTAGCTCCGAGAGCAGGTGCCGTAGGGTGGGCAAAGCGAAGCGTGCCCACGCATTTTTCGCGATCGAGAGAGATGGTGGGCACGGCGCTTAGCGCCTTTGCCCACCCTACGAGAGCTGCGTTTGCCGCCGCTTACGCGTGCAGCTTCTGCAGTTCCTTCAGAATCGCTTCGCCCATCTGCGTGGTCGAGGCAGCCGTGGTGCCTTCCGACTTGATGTCGGCGGTACGCAGACCGCTGGCGAGCACGGCGGCGATCGCGGCGTCGACCTTGTCGGCGAGCGCGCCCATGTCGAAGGAATAGCGCAGCGCCATGCCGAAGGACGAGATCATCGCGATCGGATTGGCCAGGCCCTTACCCGCGATGTCAGGCGCAGAACCGTGCACGGGCTCGTACAGCGCCTTGCGCTTCTTGCTCTTGACGTCGACTTCGCCGAGCGAGGCCGAAGGCAGCATGCCGAGCGATCCGGTGAGCATCGCCGCGATATCGGACAGCATGTCGCCGAACAGATTGTCGGTGACGATGACGTCGAACTGCTTCGGCGCCTTCACCAGCATCATGCCGCCGGAATCGGCGAGCTGGTGCTCGAGCGTGACATCGGGATATTCGCGCTTGTGGACCTGGGTCATGACCTCGTTCCAGAGCACGCCCGACTTCATGACGTTGCGCTTCTCCATCGACGTCACCTTGTTCTTGCGCTTCCGGGCCAACTCGAAGGCGACGCGGCCGATGCGCTCGATCTCATAGGTGTCGTAGACCTGGGTATCGATGGCGCGCTTCTGGCCGTTGCCGAGATCGGTGATGGTCTTGGGTTCGCCGAAATAGACACCGCCGGTGAGCTCGCGCACGATGACGATGTCGAGGCCCTCGACTGCCTCGCGCTTCAGGCTGGAGGCATCCGCCAGCGCCGGATAGCAGACGGCGGGGCGGAGGTTGGCGAACAAAGCGAGATCCTTGCGCAGGCGCAGCAGGCCGGCTTCGGGGCGCACTTCATAGGGAACGGCATCCCATTTCGGCCCGCCGACCGCGCCGAAGATGATGGCGTCGGCAGCCAGCGCCTTGGCCATGTCGCCCTCGGAGATCGACACCTTGTGGGCGTCATAGGCCGAGCCGCCGACGAGGCCGGTATCGGTCTCGAATTTGGCGATTCCCGCGCTATTGAGCCAATCGATCAGCCGCTTCACCTCGCCCATCACCTCGGGGCCGATACCGTCGCCGGGGAGCAGCAGCAATTTGTGGGTCGCCATGGTCGTTTCCTCTGAGATCGAATTTCGGCCGGAGTGCTAGAGCGGCGTTGCGCGCTTGGCAAGACACCATTGCCGCCGCGCGGCTGTGCAAGGCGGGCAGGGCCTGCCACACTGGAGAGGCCGGAGTACCCCTTGCTCGCCCCTGATAGACCCCCGCCCGACGCACACCCCGCGCGGCTGATCCTGACCCTGTCGCTGGCTGCGACGGTCGGGCTCGGCATCGGCCGCTTTGCCTATGCGCTGGTGCTGCCGGATATGCGGGAGGACCTCGGCTGGTCCTACTCGGCGGCCGGTTTCATGAACACCATCAACGCCGTCGGCTATCTTGTCGGCGCGCTGGTCGCGTCCCGGCTGATCCAGCGCGTCGGCTGGGCGGCCGCGATCCGCGGCGGAACGCTGGCCTGCGTCGCCGCGCTGGCGGTCTGCGCGCTGACAGGGAATTTCATTGCGCTGAGCCTGGCGCGGCTGGTGCTCGGTATCGGTGCCGCGGCTGGCTTCGTGGCCGGCGGCGCCCTCGCCGCGACCGTCGCGCAATCGCGCCCGGAGCGGGCCAATTTCCTGCTGAGCCTGTTTTATGCCGGCCCCGGCATCGGCATTCTCTCCTCGGGGCTGATCGCGCCGTTCACGCTGCAGCATTTCGGCCCGGGCTCGTGGTGGATCGTGTGGTGGGCGCTGACGCTGCTCTCGGCTGCGATGACGGTGCCGCTGTTCCTGGTCCGCATCGAAAGCGGCGCGCATTTCAACGAAGGCAGCCACGCCTCTTTCCGGATTCTTCCCGTGCTGATCTATCTCGCCGCCTACTTCCTCTTCGGCGCGGGCTACATCGCCTACATGACCTTCATGATCGCCTATGTGCGCGACGGCGGCGGCGGTGCCGCGGCGCAGGCCGGATTCTGGGGCCTGATCGGCATGAGTGCGTTCGTGACGCCCTGGGTCTGGCGCCGCGTGCTCGCGCTCGACCGCGGCGGTCTCGCCACCGCCATCATCCTCGGCACCAACGCGATCGGCGCCGGCCTGCCGATGCTCGGGCATTCAACCGCGTGGCTCGCGACATCGGCGGTGGTGTTCGGCGTCGCCTTCTTCGCCGTGGTCGGCTCGACCACTGCCTTCGTGCGCTTCAACTATCCGCATGAGGCGTGGCCGACCGCGATCGCGGCAATGACGATCTCATTCGGCGTCGGCCAGACGCTCGGCCCGATCGTGGTCGGCGCGATCACGGATGCGCTGGGGAGCCTGAGTTACGCGCTGAATGTGTCGGCGGCGTTGCTCGCGTTGGGCGCGGTGGCGGCGTTGTGTCAGCGGAAGGTGGGGTCAGCCTAGGTGTCATTCCGGGGCGCGCATGGCGCGCACCCGGAATCCATTCATCCACCAACGCTGCGGTCTGATGGATTCCGGGTTCTCGCTTCGCGAGCCCCGGAATGACTGAAGCCGTCAGCTCCCACTAAACGAATTGTACCCCTGGTCTTCCCAATAGCCGCCTTTGTACTCGTTGGTGACTTCCATCGAGACCACGTATTTCGGGTTCTTGAAGCCGAGTTTTGTCGGCACGCGGATCTTCATCGGAAAACCGTAGGCGCGCGGCAAGATTTCGCCCGCGTATTTGAACGTCATCTGCGTCTGCGGATGCAGCGCGGTGCGCATGTCGAGCGGCGAGTTGTAGCCGTCCTTGTCGGCGCACTGGAACCAGACGTATTTGGCACGCGTGTCGGCGCCGACCAGTTTCAGGAAATCGCGCAAGGGCGTGCCGGTCCAGCTGCCGATCGCGCTCCAGCCTTCGACGCAGATGTGGCGGGTGATTTGGGTGAACTGCGGCAGCTTGGTGAGCTCGGGCAGCGTCCACGACTTCTTGTTGTCGACGAGACCGCGCACCTCGAGCTTCCAGGCCTCGCCATCGACCTCCGGCGCGTCGTCGAGATCGTAATAGGCGTTGAACGGGAACGGTTTTGTGATCGCGCTCTCGGGAAAGGTCGGCGCCAGCGCATCGGGATTGAAGATGAAATCCTGCACGGCGTCGTTGAATTTCGAGATCTTCGCCAGCAGCGCGTCGGCGGACGAGGAATCGACTACATCACAGCCAGTGAGCAGCGTCAGCGCGCCGAGGCTGGCGCCGCCCGCGATGAAGCGGCGGCGGGTGACGTCGGGCATCGTCTTGATGGAATCCTTGATCAAGAGCCGCTTGTCGACGCCGGGGATCAGGAACGAACGCTTGGCCATGACTTCCTCCCTTAGCGACCGATGATCATCGCGCGCAGGCTCTTCGGCACCAGCAGCGCGAGCAGCACATGAATGACCAGGAAGGCGCAGATCGCGGCCATGCAGAAGAAATGCACGTAACGCGCGGTCGGGTAATCGCCGAACAGCGTCACCAGCCAATGCAATTGCACCGGCTTCCACATCGACAGGCCGGACAGCACGATCAGCACGCCGACCACGATGATGCCGGCATAGAGCGTACGCTGCACGTAGTTGTAGACGCTAAGGTCGTCATGGCTGAGCTTGAAGGTGAGCGCAGCCCTGACGTCGTGGAGCACGCCCGTCGGCGTGATTGGCAGCAGCTTCTTGCGGAAGCGGCCAGTCGCGAAGCCAGTCACGAGATAGGCGAGGCCATTAACCATCAGCAGCCACATCGCCGCAAAATGCCAGAGCAGCGCCCCACCAAGCCAGCCGCCAAGCGTGATGTCGTGGGAGAAACGAAAATCGAACAGCGGGGAGGCGTTGTAGATCTGCCAGCCCGACATGATCATCAGGATCATGGCGACAGCGTTGGTCCAGTGCATCACCCGGACCCAGACCGGCTGGATCGTTTTGG
The DNA here is from genome assembly GCF_036924495.1 of Bradyrhizobium sp. AZCC 2230. Classification (NCBI taxonomy): domain Bacteria; kingdom Pseudomonadati; phylum Pseudomonadota; class Alphaproteobacteria; order Hyphomicrobiales; family Nitrobacteraceae; genus Bradyrhizobium; species Bradyrhizobium sp. AZCC 2230. The sequence continues at coordinate 6,150,138 of NZ_JAZHRS010000001.1, forward strand.
CCGGGGTGGCACTCACGTGCTCGTCGACTGTGGCTAGGCTCGACATGGTTCCGTCCTGTGAGGTCGCGTTGGCAATTATACGCCAGTCGCCCTGCGTTCGTTACACCCGCAAATCTGCGAATCTGGCGGACAGCTTCTCACAATAAAGCGAGCCGGAGATACCCCCGGCTCGCCTTGCCGCATGCCCCTGTCAGGGGGGACTAAACAGGGGTTGCGCGGTGTTACGTCGCCGGCATCAGCACGGTGTCGACCACATGGATCACGCCGTTGGACTGGTTGACGTTGGAAATCGTCACCATCGAGGTGCCGCCCTTGGCGTCGACGATCCAGACCTTGCCGTCCTGCTTCTTGACGGTGAGTTCCTCGCCCTCGACGGTCTTGAGCCTCTTCCCGTCGGTGAGGTCAGAGGCCTCGAGCTTGCCGGCCACGACATGGTAGGTCAGGATCTTGGTCAGGGTCGCCTTGTTCTCGGGCTTGACCAGGGTGTCGACGGTGCCGGCCGGCAGCTTGCCGAACGCGGCATTGGTCGGCGCGAACACTGTGAACGGGCCCTTGCCTTCCAGCGTCGGGACGAGACCGGCCGCCTTCACCGCCGCAACCAGCGTGGTGTGGTCCTTCGAGTTGACCGCGTTCTGGACGATGTTCTTCGACGGGAACATCGCGGCGCCGCCGACCATGACGGTCTTTTCCTCGGCGCGGGCGGGCGCGATGACGGTCGCGGTGATGGCCAGCGCGCTGAAGGCTGCAGCGGTGAGATAGGCAATGCGCTTCGACATGGAGAAACTCCCGATGATTGTGACCGGCATTTCGCCGGCGTTTGCGTTGGGGCAACAACGGCGGCTGCGACAGTTTGACGTGAAGCAGTAACGCGTCGTTGGTCCGAACTACGGGAGGGTCTGCGAAGTGGTTTCGAACAATAATTTATCGTGATGCGTGAAACTATGCGGCGGCGTGGCCGTGTGGTGCATCCGCACCGTCATTGCGAGGAGCACTTGCGACGAAGCAATCCAGGCTGTTTCCGCGGATACATCTCTGGATTGCTTCGCTTCGCTCGCAATGACGAACTAATAATCCCTGTTGTGCGGCGTCTGAATGAATCCGCGATTATGCGTCGGGCTGATCAGCAGCTCGTTGATGCAGACGCGCGGCGGCATCGAGGCGATGAAGGCGATGGTGCGGCCGAGATCTTCGGACTGCAGCATCTTCGCCTGCTCTTCCTCGCTCGGCACCACCGGGCGGAGTTTCAGGATCGGCGTCGCGACCTCGCCCGGCATCAGGCAACAGGCGCGCAGGCCGTTGACGCATTCGTCCATGTTGAAGGAATGGGTCAGCGCCAGCACCGCATGTTTGGTCGTGGTGTAAGCGGGCCCCGGCATCTTCGAGACGTGGCGGCCGGCCCAGGACGACACGTTGATGATCGAGCCGTCCTGCTGCTTGCGCATTGTCGGCAGCACTGCGCGCATGCAATAGAGCACGCCGTTGAGATTGACCTGGACCAGTCTGTCCCAGCCCTCCAATTCCATGTCCTTCCAGCTCCGCTTCGGGACATTGATGCCGGCATTGTTCACGAGCAGGTCGATGCGGCCGTGCTTCGCGACGATGTGATCGGCCGCCTTCTGGGCGTCAGTCGCACTGGACACGTCCAGCGCCAGCGCCTCTGCGGCACCGCCCGCCTTGGCGATCTTCGCGACCACGGTCTCCAGGGCGTCCTTGCGCCGGCCGGAGACCACCACCGTCCATCCATCAGCCGCGAGCGCCTCGGCGCCGGCCTCCCCGATCCCGCTGCCGCCGCCCGTGACCCAGGCCACGCGTTTCCCGTGTTTTGCCATGCCAACTGTCTCCGTTGCTTCATTGGGGCGGTTTTTGCTAATCCAGCCCTCGGTTTTGACCGGCCTTGTTTGCCTTTGCGGTCGAGGAAATCTTGCATGAACCAAGCAGCCAACGCCAATCTGTTTTCCCGCCTGTTCGACGGCCTCGACGATCCCAAACGTCTCGCCATCGAGACCCAGGACGGCGCCCCTATCAGCTATGGCGATCTGATCGCACGGGCCGGGCAAATGGCGAATGTGCTGGTGGCGCGCGGCGTGAAGCCCGGCGACCGCGTCGCGGTGCAGGTGGAGAAATCAGTCGCCAATATCGTGCTGTATCTCGGCACGGTGCGGGCCGGCGCGGTCTATTTGCCGCTCAACACCGCCTATACGCTGAACGAGCTCGATTATTTCATCGGCGATGCCGAGCCGTCGCTGGTGGTCTGCGATCCCTCGAAGGCCGAAGGCCTCGCGCCGATCGCCGCAAAAGTGAAAGCCAAGGTCGAGACGCTCGGGCCTGACGGCAAGGGCTCGCTGACGGAGGCCGCGGAGAAGGCAAGCAGCGAGTTCGCGACTGTTTCGCGGGCAAACGACGATCTCGCCGCGATCCTCTACACATCAGGCACCACCGGCCGCTCCAAGGGCGCGATGCTCACGCACGACAATCTCGCGTCGAACTCGCTCTCACTCGTCGGCTACTGGCGCTTCACGAATAAGGACGTGCTGATCCACGCACTGCCGATCTACCACACGCACGGCCTGTTCGTGGCGACCAACGTGACGCTGTTTTCGCGGGCGTCGATGATCTTCCTGCCGAAGCTGGATCCGGACCTCATCATCAAGCTGATGGCGCGCGCCACGGTGCTGATGGGCGTGCCGACCTTCTACACGCGGCTTCTGCAGAATCCCGCGCTGTCGCGCGAGGCGACCAGGCATATGCGGCTGTTCATTTCGGGCTCGGCGCCGCTGCTGGCAGAGACCCATCGCGAATGGTCGGCGCGCACAGGTCATGCCGTGCTCGAACGCTACGGCATGACCGAGACCAACATGAATACGTCGAATCCTTACGACGGCGCGCGCGTGCCGGGCGCGGTCGGCTTTCCGCTCCCCGGCGTCTCCGTGCGCGTGACCGAGCCCGAGACCGGCAAGGAATTGCCGCGCGACCAGATCGGCATGATCGAGGTCAAGGGCCCGAACGTGTTCAAAGGCTACTGGCGCATGCCGGAGAAGACCAAGTCCGAATTCCGCCCCGACGGCTTCTTCATCACCGGCGATCTCGGCAAGATCGACGACAAGGGCTACGTCCACATTCTCGGCCGCGGCAAGGATCTCGTGATCTCCGGCGGCTTCAACGTCTACCCCAAGGAAATCGAGAGCGAGATCGACGCCATGCCCGGCGTGGCCGAGTCGGCGGTGATCGGCGTGCCGCATGCCGATTTCGGCGAGGGCGTCACGGCCGTCCTCGTTTGCAACAAGGGCGCCGACGTGACTGAAGCCGCCGTGCTGAAAGCACTCGACGGGCGCCTGGCAAAATTCAAGATGCCCAAGCGCGTCTTCGTCGTCGACGAGCTGCCGCGGAATACGATGGGCAAGGTGCAGAAGAACGTGCTGCGGGATACGTACAAGGATATTTTCGCGAAGAAATAGGAGCGAGTGCTCCAGGGCTGGGGAAGCATGAAACGCGAGCAGGCTGTCCGGATCAACGACCACCTTCTTGACGCTTGCGCGGCACTGGACCAAGCCCGAATGGCTATTGCGGGGCTCGGCAAGGCCGAGCGGATCAAGCTAGAAGACAGCTTCTATGGCATCCTTGGCGCGCTGGAGGACGAGTTACTTCGGCCTGTCTACGAGCAGTACTCGGATCTCGAGCCTCCGGAGTCCGACCGCGAGCCATACGAATATATCTGCGAACTAACGTGGGACGAGGTGCACCTCCCGCCGGGAGTAACCGAGCAACGGCTCGACGAGATCATTTTCTCGGTCATGAAGCCGACGTGGCGGAAGACCGCGATGATAGCCACCCGTGCAATGAACCGCTGCAAAGAGCTTGGATTGCCGATCGACGACAAGATGATTGCGGCGCGATTGAAAGTGCTTTCGGTTTCCGATCGCATCGAAGGCATCGGCAATCTTCAGAGCTGGCTCCACAGCGAAGTGCGATTGAAGGACTAGTCTGTCAATTGGACCCGATCGGCATTCAGCCGTTCACCTGATGTCGCGCACGCTCTCAGCCCCGTCATTGCGAGCGTAGCGAAGCAATCCAGACTGCCTCCGCGGAAAGATCCTGGATTGCTTCGCTGCGCTCGCAATGACGGAGTTTGTGGCGGCTACTGTCCGCCCGCCAAACTCATCACAAACCGGCTGCCCACGATAAACAGATAGCAGCCGAACGCGACCTCCAGCGTGCGTTTCGACATCGCATGCGCCGCCCTCACACCGAGCGGCGCCGTCACGAGGCTCATCGGCATCACCAGCACGGCACCGATCAGCGAGACATAGCCGAGCGCGAACGGGATTTGCAGCGCTGTGACGGCCGGATAGGTCGCAGCCGCCGGCCAGCCGGCATAGATGTAGCCGAGCGCACCGGGGATCGAAATCAGCACCGCGAGCGCTGACGACGTCGCGACTGCCTGATGAATCGGCCGGCCGTAAAACGTCATCAGCAGGTTCGAGAACAGGCCGCCACCGATGCCCATCAGCGTCGACAAGATGCCGACGCAGAAGCCGTAGATGCGCATCAGCGGGCCCTGCGGGAGGTCGTCGCCGAGCTTCCAGGTCTCGCGCGCGAAGATCAGGCGCACGGCGGCCGAATACGCGACGCAGACGAACACGATCTTGAACAGCCGCTCCGGCGCGTAGCGCGCGACCACGCTGCCGGTGACGACGCCGATCAGAATCGGCAGCCACCAGACGCGCAGGATCGTCATATCGACGGCCCCGCGTTTGTAGTGCGCCTGGAACGAACGGATCGAGGTCGGGATGATCACGGCCAGCGAGGTGCCGACACAAAGCGGCATGCGCACCTCGAGCGGCACGCCGGCGATGCGGAAGCATTCGTAAAACACCGGCACGAGAATCGCGCCGCCGCCGATGCCGAACACGCCGGCGAGGAATCCGGAGAGCGCGCCGACTGCGATCAGCAGCAGCGCGAGCTCGACGAGCTCCTTCATATCAAGACCTGCAATCACCCGGACCTGCCCCGCAACTTCTCCGATTCGCCCCAACGGAATGAGCTGCGCGAGAAGCTGTAGGCGATCCGATTTGCGTGGTCGACACGCCGCGCCTTCCGGCTGGGGTGGAATGCAAGTTGCGCATATCCGCCGCCTGACGGAAAATCGATGCGCAAGGCGGAAATTGGAAAGGGGACATCGCCTGGCCGCGCCGCCTTGGGCGCTGTGAACTGACTGGTTCGAACCCTCGCAGCGGAGCGGTGGCTTAGAGCCGTTCCAATAGTGATTTCAATGCGCCTCGGCGGTCGCCGCAAAAGATGAATTATTATTCTATCCTTGGTCGGTGCACCATCGCTCTGGTATACCAAGCCCCTGATTGGCTTGTTGCATCAATGCCGTAGGGCTGAACGCCGGTTCGATTTATGGCGATTTGGTGATTGCGCAGGCCAAATCGACTCCGTAAATAGAGCCGACCTTTCGCGATCCCCGCGTGCCCTCTGCCGGGCCGCCATAAACATCAAAAGCCCATGACCGCACGGATCGAACGACCGCTTTCCCCACACATGCAAATCTACCGCTGGACGCTGACGATGGCACTGTCCATCGTCCATCGCGCCACCGGTATCGCCCTGTACGTCGGAACCCTGCTGCTGGTCTGGTGGCTGGTTGCGGCGGCCTCGGGGCCTGCCGCCTACGCCAATGTGCAGGCCTTCACCGGCAGCATCATCGGGCGGCTGATCGTGTTCGGCTACACCTGGGCGCTGATGCACCATATGCTGAGCGGCATCCGGCACTTCGTGTGGGACCTCGGCTACGGCTTCAAGGCCAATGAGCGCGAAGCGCTGACCTGGGGCGCAGCGATCGGCGGCATCGCGCTGACGGTGCTGATCTGGATCATCGCCTATATGATCGGAGGTGGACGATGAGCACAGCCGATACGCCGAAGCGCAGCATGCGCACCCCGCTCGGCCGCGTCCGTAATCTCGGCGCCGCGCATTCCGGTACATCCGACTTCTGGCGCCAGCGCCTGACGGCCGTCGCGATGGTTCTGCTGATGATCCCGGTGATCGTGGTCATCATGATGCTGCTCGGCCGCAACCAGGCCGGCGCCAAGCAGATCCTCGGCTCGCTGCCGGTCGCCATCATCATGCTGCTCTTCATCATCGCCAGCGCCTGGCACATGAAGATCGGCATGCAGGTCGTGATCGAGGACTACGTCCACAACGAGAAGCTGAAGCTCGTCTCGATCATGGCCAACAACTTCTTCTCGATCGCGGTCGCGCTCGCCTCGATCTATGCGATTCTCCAACTGTCATCCGGAGTGTAACCCATGGCCAACGAGACGAATGGCAAGGGCAAAGGCGCTCCCGGCACCAACGGCAAGGCCTATCCGATCGAAGACCACACCTATGACGTCGTCGTGGTCGGCGCCGGTGGCGCGGGCCTGCGCGCCGTGGTCGGCTGCAGCGAGGCCGGCCTGAAGACCGCTTGCATCACCAAGGTGTTTCCGACCCGCTCGCACACGGTTGCGGCACAGGGCGGCATCTCGGCCTCGCTCGGCAACATGCACAAGGACGACTGGCGCTGGCACATGTACGACACCGTGAAGGGGTCGGACTGGCTCGGCGACCAGGACGCGATCGAATACATGGTGCGCAACGCACCCGACGCGGTCTACGAGCTCGAGCATTGGGGCGTGCCGTTCTCGCGCACCGAGGACGGCAAGATCTACCAGCGTCCGTTCGGCGGCATGACCATGGACTACGGCAAGGGCCAGGCACAGCGCACCTGCGCCGCGGCCGACCGCACCGGCCACGCCATGCTGCACACGATGTACGGCCAGTCGCTGCGCCACGCGGCCGAGTTCTTCATCGAGTTCTTCGCCATCGACCTGATCATGGACGACCAGGGCACCTGCCGCGGCGTCATCGCGCTCAAGCTCGACGACGGTACGCTGCATCGCTTCCGCGCCCAGACCGTGATCCTCGCGACCGGCGGCTACGGCCGCGCCTACGCCTCCTGCACCTCGGCGCACACCTGCACCGGCGACGGCGGCGGCATGGTGCTGCGCGCCGGCCTGCCGATGCAGGACATGGAGTTCGTGCAGTTCCACCCGACCGGCATCTACGGTTCGGGCTGTCTCGTCACCGAAGGCGCGCGCGGCGAAGGCGGCTATCTCGTCAACTCCGAGGGCGAGCGCTTCATGGAGCGCTACGCACCGTCGGCGAAGGACCTCGCGTCGCGCGACGTCGTCTCGCGCGCGATGACCATCGAGATCCGCGAGGGGCGCGGCGTCGGCAAGAAGAAGGATCACATCTTCCTTCATCTCGACCATCTCGATCCCGCGGTGCTCGCCGAGCGCCTGCCGGGCATCTCCGAATCCGCCAAGATCTTCGCCAATGTCGACGTCACGCGCGAGCCGATCCCGATCGTGCCGACCGTGCACTACAACATGGGCGGCATCCCGACGAACTATCACGGTGAAGTCCTGACCAAGAAGGACGGCGACGACAACGCCATCATTCCCGGCCTGATGGCGATCGGCGAAGCCGCTTGCGTCTCCGTGCACGGCGCCAACCGCCTCGGCTCCAATTCGCTGATCGACCTCGTCGTGTTCGGCCGCGCCGCGGCGCTCCGTCTCGCCGAGAAGCTGACGCCGAACGCCAAGCAGCCCGAGCTGCCGGCGAACTCGTCCGACCTCGCGCTCGGCCGCCTCGACCATTACCGCTACGCCTCCGGCGGCACGCCGACCGCGAAGCTGCGCGAAGGCATGCAGCACGTGATGCAGAACAATTGCGCCGTGTTCCGCACCGGCGACATCCTGAGCGAAGGCCAGAACCTGATCGAAAAGGTCCACAGCGGCATCACCGACATCGCCGTGTCCGACCGCTCGCTGGTGTGGAACTCGGATCTCGTCGAGACGCTGGAGTTCGACAATCTGATCTCGCAGGCGGTGGTGACGATGGATTCGGCCGCCAACCGCACCGAGAGCCGCGGCGCGCACGCGCGCGAGGACTTCTCCGCGCGCGATGACAAGAACTGGATGAAGCACACGCTGGCCTGGCTCGACGACAACGGCAAGGTCAAGATCGAGTACCGCCCGGTTCACGACTACACCATGACCAACGACGTGCAGTACATCCCGCCGAAAGCGCGCGTGTACTGAGCGAACAGCGAAAGCCTCATCGAAATGGTTGAATTCGCACTTCCGAAGAACTCCAAGATCACCGGCGGCAAGACCTGGCCGAAGCCCGCGGGCGCGACCGAATTTCGCGAATTCCGCGTCTATCGCTGGAATCCGGACGACGGCAAGAATCCGAGCGTCGACACCTATTACGTCGACACCCATGATTGCGGTCCGATGGTGCTGGACGGCCTGATCTGGATCAAGAACCACATCGATCCGTCGCTGACCTTCCGCCGCTCCTGCCGCGAAGGCGTCTGCGGCTCCTGCGCCATGAACATCGACGGCCAGAACACGCTGGCCTGCACCCGCTCGATGCACGACGTGAAGGACGGCGCGGTGAAGATCAACCCGCTGCCGCACCAGCCGGTGGTGAAGGATCTCGTTCCCGACCTCACCAATTTCTACGCGCAATACGCCTCCGTCGAGCCGTGGCTGAAGACGACCTCGCCGACGCCGCAGAAGGAATGGCGCCAGAGCCACGAGGACCGCGAGAAGCTCGACGGTCTCTACGAATGCATCCTGTGCGCCTGCTGCTCGACCTCGTGCCCGAGCTATTGGTGGAACAGCGACCGTTATCTCGGTCCCGCCGCGCTGCTCCAGGCCAACCGGTGGGTGTCCGATTCGCGCGACGAGGCCACCGGCGAGCGGCTCGACAATCTCGAGGATCCGTTCCGGCTCTACCGCTGCCACACCATCATGAACTGCGCCAAGGCCTGCCCGAAGGGCCTGAACCCGGCCGAGGCCATCGCCGAGCTCAAGCTCAAGATGGTCGAGCGCCAGATCTAGGCGTCTTCATGCTGCGATCCCGGGCCAAAATGCCCGGGATGTTCTGCCGCCGGGTGATTTTGGGTAAAATCCACCCCAACTCGCGCCGCGGGCGAATCGACGCACTACAACCTCCGGTTCCCACTACAAGCCGCTTCCTTCAAAGCGTCAGATTCTAGTAAGCTTCCGGTCGGGGGACCGGAGCGACCGTGCAGGGCGCACAACGCAACTCGCTGAGACTCTTGCGGTGGATGATGGCCGCATCCCTGGCGCTGCCGATTGCGCTGTTCGCCATCGCCTCCACCATCTCCTACAATTCGACGCACGACATCGCCGACCGTGAGATCGAGCGCACGCTCGATGTCGCCCATGAGCACGCGCTCAAGGTGTTCGAGACCATCGATCGCAGCCTCGCCGAGCTCAACGAGGTCGTGCGCGACCTTCCCGACGACGTCATCCGGTCGCGGGAACCAGTGCTGCACCGGCGCCTGAGGCAGCTGACCGACGCGCTGCCGCAGCTCAAATCGGCCTGGATCTTCGACGCGAACGGAAAATCACTGGTCAACAGCCTAGCGTCACCGCCGCCGGATCAGAGCTTTGCCGACCGCGACTATTTCTATGCCCATGTCGATCAGAGCATCGGCACCTACATCGGCGTCTCGCTGACGCCGCGGCAACCCTACCAGGGCGCGCGCTTCTTCGGCGTCAGCCGCCGCCGCAACTCCGACGATGGCAGCTTCACCGGCGTGATCCAGGCGTCCGTGCTGCCGGAATATTTCGAGAGCTTTTACGCCAGGATCGGCACCGATCCCGGCAGCTTCTTTGCGATGGGACGTGCCGACGGCGTGCTGCTGGCGCATTTCCCGCGGCTCGATCGCCAGATCCAGCTCGATCCAAGCGGTCCGGTCGGCCGGAGTATCGCAGCCCATCCCGACCACGGGCTGATGACCATTGCCTGGCCACCGGACGGGATCGAGCGGCGCATCGGCTACCGGCGCGTCGCCGAATATCCGATCTATGTCAGCGCCGGCCTCGAGACGTCGGCGATCCGTGCACGCTGGCTCGCCACCACGAGCCAGCATCTGGTGTTCGGCGTGCCCGCGACAGCGCTGCTGTTCATCCTGCTGGCGTTCGCCTTCCGGCGCACCCAGCATCTCCAGCTTGAAGCTGCCAAGCGGCGCGAAGCCGAAGAGGCGCTCAAGCACAGCCAGCGGCTGGAAGCGCTGGGCCAGCTCACCGGCGGCGTCGCGCACGATTTCAACAACCTCCTGACCGTGATCCGCGCGTCCGTTGATCTCCTGAACCGCCCGCAAATCAGCGAGGAGCGGCGGCAGCGCTACATCACGGCGATCGCCGAGGCGGTCGCACGCGCAGCCAAGCTGACCTCGCAGCTTCTGGCTTTTGCGCGACGCCAGACCTTGAAGCCCGAAGTGTTCGACATTGGCGATCGCATGCAATCGCTGCGCGACATGCTCGCCACGCTGCTCGGATCGGCCATCGAGATCGTCACGCAGCTATCGGCCGAGCCCTGCCTCGTCAATGCCGATGCCGGCCAGTTCGAGACGGCCATCATCAACATGGCGACCAACGCGCGCGACGCCATTCAGGGCAAGGGCCGGATCGTCTTCACGGTGCACGCGGCGACGAATCTTCCGGACACGCTGGCGCACCTCTCGGGCAGCCACGGATTCGTCTGTGTCGCCGTCGGCGATAGCGGCATCGGCATTCCGGCCGCACAATTGGGACGCATCTTCGAGCCGTTCTTCACCACCAAGCAGGTCGGCCAGGGCACCGGCCTCGGCCTCTCGCAGGTGTTCGGCTTCGCCCGGCAATCCGGCGGCGAGGTAACCGTCGTCAGCGAGGTCGGTCAGGGCAGCACCTTCTCGCTCTATCTGCCACGCGTGCCGGCGGATCGTTTGCCCCGGAGCCAGGCGCCGACCACCGCACCGGCCGTCGCGGGCAGCGGCATGTCGGTGCTGGTGGTCGAGGACAACATCGAGCTCGGCAATTTCGCCGCCGACGGGCTGACCGAGCTCGGCTACAGCATCACGCTGGTCGACAACGCCACCGACGCGCTCACCGAGCTCCTCGGCGACCCCGATCGCTTCGATGTCGTGTTCTCCGACGTGGTCATGCCCGGCATGACCGGGCTCGATCTCGCGCAGGCGATCCGCGATCGCTGCATCGGCGTGCCGATCGTGCTGACCACGGGCTACAGCCACGCTTTGTCCCAGGACGGCGTTGCCGGCTTCGAGCTCGTGCAAAAGCCCTATTCGATCGAGGAGCTGTCGCGGATCCTGCACCAAGCGGCGCGGCTCAAACGCGTGCGCGACGGCGCCGCTGAATGATTGGGCCAGCGGAACCCGAGGGAACCGGCTGATTTGTCTCGCGTTATCCGGCCATGCAAAAGCCAGCCGCAAAGCACGAAAGTGTTAAGAAGCCGCCCATCGCCGACATCGAGGGCGGGGACGGCGACGAAATCGCGCCGCCGCCCGAAGTGGTCGAGCCCGACCCCGAGCTGTCGCCCGAAGAGGCCGAGCAGGCGCGCAAGGAATATCTCCTCACCCGCTTCTGGATCAGCGCGCGCGGCTTCTGGGCGCGCAAGGGCGACCGCCTCGCCTGGCCGTTCTCGATCGGCCTCGGCGTGCTCATCGTCCTGACCGTCGGCTTTCAATACGGCATCAATGTCTGGAATCGCGCGATCTTCGACGCCATCGAGAAGCGGGATGCGTCCACCGTCTTCCACCTCACCGCAATGTTCTTTCCGCTGGCGATCGGCAGCATCGTGCTCGGCGTCGCGCAGGTATTTGCGCGCATGGGCATTCAGCGGCGCTGGCGCGCCTGGCTCACCAACAGCGTGCTGACGCGGTGGCTCGCCAACGGGCGCTACTACCAGCTCAACCTCGTCGGCGGCGATCACAACAATCCGGAATACCGGATCGCCGAGGATCTTCGCGTTGCGACGGACTCGCCGGTCGATTTTCTCGCCGGCGTGACCTCCGCCCTGCTGTCCGCCGCGACCTTCATCGTCGTGCTCTGGACTATCGGCGGCGCGCTCACCGTCACGATCCGTGGATCGAGCATCACCATTCCCGGCTTCCTCGTCATCACCGCGATGCTCTATGCGGGCATCGCCTCGGGCTCAATCCTGGCGATCGGCCGCCAGTTCGTGCAGGTGTCCGAGGACAAGAACCAGGCCGAGGCCGATTTCCGCTACACGCTGACGCGCGTGCGCGAGAATGGCGAGAGCATCGCGCTGCTCGGCGGCGAGGAAGAAGAACGCGGCGGCATCGACCGCAATTTGACCAGCGTGCTGCGGCAATGGGCGCGGCTCGCCGGCCAGCACATGCGCACCACGCTGGTGTCGCAGGGCTCGAGCCTCGTTGCACCCGTGGTGCCGCTTCTGCTCTGCGCGCCAAAATTCCTCGACGGCAGCATGAGCCTCGGACAGGTGATGCAGGCGGCCTCCGCCTTCACCATCGTGCAGAGCGCATTCGGCTGGCTGGTCGACAATTATCCGCGGCTTGCGGACTGGAATGCCTGCGCCCGCCGCATCGCCTCGCTGATGATGTCGCTCGACGGCCTCGAGCGCGCTGAGCAGGGCGATGGTTTTGGCCGCATCAAGCGCGGCGAGACCAGCAACGAGACGATGCTGGAGCTGAACGACCTCTCCGTCACGCTCGACGACGGCACCGCCGTGGTTGGCGAGACCGAGGTGGCGATCGAGCCCGGCGAGCGGCTTCTGGTCGCCGGCGAATCCGGCACCGGCAAGAGCACGTTGGTGCGCGCTATCGCCGGCCTCTGGCCATGGGGCGGCGGCAGCGTCAATTTCCATCCAGACCGGCGGCTGTTCATGCTGCCGCAGCGGCCGTACGTGCCGTCAGGCAGCTTGCGCCGCGCGGTCGCCTATCCCGGCGCCGAGGACGACTGGACCGTCGAGGAGATTGGCGAGGCCCTGCACAGGGTCGGCCTCGACCATCTCAAGGAGAAGATCGAGGAAGAGGGATCGTGGGACCAGACGCTGTCCGGCGGCGAGAAGCAGCGCCTCGCCTTCGCGCGGCTCTTGCTGCACAACCCCGACATCGTCGTGCTGGATGAAGCGACCTCCGCGCTCGACGAGAAGAGCCAGGACAAGATGATGAAGATGGTCATCGACGAGCTGCGAGAGGCAACCATCGTCAGCGTCGCGCATCGCGTCGAGCTCGAGGCCTTCCACAGCCGGAAGATCGTGCTGGAGCGCCGCAAGGGTGGCGCAAAACTGGTCAGCGACATCGACCTGATCCCGCGCAAGGGCAAACGAAAGCTGCTCGGGCGATTCCTGCGGCAGCGCAAGCCGGCTGCGGAAAAGGCGGCGTGAGCGCCGTTGGAGTCCCCGGCAAAACCGGCTATGCATGCGCCGCCTGCAACGAGGATCGCCTGCTTGACGCCCGACAATGCCCTTTCGACCGCGCCATTCGGCGCGTTTGCGCCGAACGCAGCGCAGGCCGCAATCATTCGCCTCGCGCAAGGATCGGGGCTGAAGCGCGGCGCGTTCCGGCCGTGGATGTCGCGGCTGGTCAATCTGCTGCGCAGCGGCCCGATCGACGTGCAATATCAGGGCGCCTCGTTCCGATTCTATCATCAGGGCAGTGCGACCGAACGCGGCGCGCTGTTCAACCCCGACTACAATCTCGACGAGCTCGACTTCCTGCGCCAGCACACACAGGCCGGCGGCACCTTCGTCGACGTCGGCGCCAATGTCGGCACTTTTGCGCTGGTGATGGCGCGGCAAGTCGGCACCAATGGCAAAGTGGTGGCGATCGAGCCGCATCCGCTGACCTTTGGACGGCTCTCGTTCAACCATGCCGCATCGAATGCGACGCAGGTGCGCCTGGTGCAGGCCGCCGCGGGCGACAGCGACGGCGAGCTGATGATCGAGAGCGGCGGCGGCAATCTCGGCGCCACGCATGTCGTCACCGGCGCGGCCAGCCGTGATGCGATCAAGGTGCCATCGCTGCAGCTCACGCGCATCCTGGAAGAGGCCGGCGTCGGCCAGGTCGATTCGCTCAAGATCGACGTCGAGGGCTTTGAGGACCGCGTGCTGATCGGCTTCTTCCGCGACGCGCCGCCAGCGCTGTGGCCCCGCGCGGTCGTGATCGAGCACCTGTCACAAAACGAATGGCAGCAGGATTGTATCGCCGACATGGTCACGCGCGGCTTTACGATCGCGCGCAAGACGCGAAGCAATACGTTCCTGTCACGCTGACGACGAACCACGGAGGTTACGATGATCGATCATTTGGGTCTCTCCGTCTCCGACTATGAGGCCGCGAAATCGTTCTACAGCAAGGCACTGGCGCCGCTCGACTACAGCCTGATCATGGAAGTGACGGAGGAGCAGACCGGTCACGCTGCCGCAGCAGGCTTCGGCGCCGGCGGCAAGCCCGATTTCTGGATCGGCGGCGAGGGCGCGATGAACAAGCCGGTGCATGTCGCGATCCTCGCGAAAGACCGCGCGACGGTCGACGCGTTCCACAAGGCTGCGATGGCCGCAGGTGGCCGCGACAACGGGCCGCCCGGCCTGCGCCCGCATTATCACGCGAACTATTACGGCGCCTTCGTGCTGGACCCCGACGGCCACAACATCGAGGCGGTCTGTCACGTGCCGGAATAGCGCGGCGACTAAGGAACATCGGCGCGGCATCATCGTTGTCGTTCTCCTGACAACTGATCTTCGTGATGCCGATGCCGATTGAACCGCCCGAGATACCGCCATCGACACCCGGCACGCCCACCGAGCCACCACCCGGAATTCCGCCGGGCAATCCGCAACCTGAAATCACGCCGCCGGTGCGCGAGCCCGGCGAATCACCGCGGCCCGATGAATTGCCCGGCCGCATTCCTGAAGAGATTCCATCGCGCGGACCGAATGGACCGACCACGCCCAATCCTGCGACGGATGCCAATTCGTCGCAGGTCACATGTGAGACGAGCGATCACATGTGAGGCGATTGCAAGCTGCGCCTGAATGCGCAATGAACGTTGTTCGTGTCACACGATTTGCATGCAGAAATAAATCGCGACGCAATGTCTTCGCCCGCCACAATGCGGCCTAACGCGTATCCGTTCATTCCAGCACTTCGTCAAACCAAGACTCAAACCAAAACTTCGTCAAAGAACCTTCCGGGGAAGTTGAACCACATGACCAACCTTCGTTTCGTGCTGCTTGCCACAACGGCTCTGACCGCGATGCAATTTGCAAGCTCCGCATCGCATGCGCAAAGCGCGCCGCTCGTGGTCGCGCAGGCCCAGCCAGAATTGGGCCCTGACGGAAAACCGAAGCAGCCTCCGAAGGAAGCGCCGAAGGGTCCGCCGCCTGCTGCACCCAAGGCAGCACCGCCGGCGGCGCCGCCGCCTGCTCCGCCCAAGGCTCCGGCCGCGCCGCCCCCGGCGGCTGCCCCGCCGCATCCGCCCGCCGCACCTCCGCCGGCTGCAGCGCCGGCACGTCCGACGCCGCCGCCTCCCCCGGCCGCGCCGCCCCCGACTCATCAGGCTCCTCCGCCGCCCCCGCCGCCGCCTGCTGCACCCAAGGCTCCGACGCCGCCTCCGGCCGCGGCTCCGCAGCAGCATGCACCGACACCGCCGCCGCCTCCGGCGGCAGCCCCGCAGCAGCACGCACCAACGCCGCCGCCGCCTCCGGCAGCAGCCCCGCAGCAGCACGCACCGACACCGACTCCTCCGCCGCCGCCCGCGGCAGCACCGGTGCGTCCGGGTGCCCCGCCTCCGCCTGCTGCAGCCACACCACCTTCAGCGGGCCCTGCGGCACGGCCTGCGCCGGCGGCAACGCCAGCTCCGACCGCAACGCCCACCCCGTCGCCCGCAGCACCGGCAGCTCGCCCGGCCACGACACCTGCTGCTCCGACAGCCACACCCACACCGTCCGCGACGCCTGCGCCCGGCACCACGCTGCCCGGACGCCCCGGCGCCCCCCCGGCTGCAGGGTCACCGGCTCCAGGTGCCACGCCGGCGCCGGGTGGCACCCCGACGACGCCGGCCGGACGTCCGGGCGCTCCGCCGGCTGCAGGAACACCGGCTCCGGGTGCCACCCCGGCCCCGACGGCAACGCCGGCTCCCGGCGGCGCGGTGACGTCGCCGTCCGGACGCCAAGGTGGAACACCGCCGGCGGGCGCGCCCGCTGCCGGAGCTCCGCCTGCGTCACCGCAGGCGGGTGCCCTGCCAAGGCCCGCAACTCCACCGCCCGGCGTAGCGGCACCGAGTGTCGTCCCCGCCACGGCAGCCGCAGCACCGCCGCCCGACAAGGCGCAATACACGCCGCCGACTGTCACTCCGGCCTTCCGCGCAGCACCTACGACCACCACTCCGCTACCGCCTCCGCCGCGACCTCAACAGCGTGACCTGACGCCGCTTGCCTTCGGTGCTGGCGTGGTGGCCGGTGCCGTGATCGGCGCCACCATCGCCGACTACCGCAATCAGCGGCAGGAGGTCGTCGAAGGCGGCCGCACCGTCTACACCGAGCCGGATCGCATCATCATCCGCGACCCCGGCGGGCAGGAATATGTCCGCGGCAACGATCTCTATCGCTTCCGCTATGGCGCCCGCGACATCCGCACCGAGACCATCGGCGGCGAAACCCGCACCGTCGTGATCCGTCCCGACGGCAGCGAGGTGATCACCGTGGTCGGTCCGGACGGCTCGCTGCTGCGTCGAATCCGCAGGGACCCCCGCGGGCAGGAGCTCGTCATCATCGACAACAGCTATCGCGATCCGCGCGCGGTCGGCGGCTTCTATGTCGACGTGCCGCCGCCGGTCGTGAACATTCCGTACGATCGCTACATCGTCGATGCCCAGGAGGCGACGCCGGACGTGATCTACGAGACCATGGAGGCACCACCGGTGCAGCGGATCGAACGGCGTTATTCGCTCGACGAGATCCGCTACTCGCCGAACGTCCGCATGGCGATGCCGAGCATCGACGTCAACACGATCAACTTCGAGACCGGATCGTGGGTCATCCCGCCAGACCAGGCGGCGCGGCTGCAGGCGATCGCCGACGGCCTCAACCGTGCGATCCAGCGCAACCCGCGCGAGGTGTTCCTGATCGAGGGACACACCGACGCGGTCGGCAACGACGTCGACAATCTGTCGCTGTCGGATCGCCGCGCGCAGTCCGCGGCCGAATTGCTGACCCAGCAGTTCAATGTGCCCGCGGAGAACCTGACGTCGCAGGGCTACGGCAGGCAGTACCTGAAGGAGCAGACCGACGGCCCGAGCCGCATCAACCGGCGCGTCACCGTCCGCCGCATCACACCGCTGCTCAACGGCGGCCAGGCCTCGCTGCCGCCACCCCCGCCCGGCACCACGCCGCCGCGCTGAGGCGACACGCATAAATGCAAAATGGCCGGGAGCGATCCCGGCCAATTTTGTCTTCGATGGCCACCATCGAAGAAGCAACGTGAAGTCTTCACATCCAGATGGCCTGATACAGGACTTCTCTAATGCGCTTAATAGTGGCACCCCCGATGTAATCAATTTGATCCAGCTTGCGATCGTCTGTCGTCGCAAGTTGACCAACGGTCGTGATGCCTGCTCCCATCAGACGGTCAATCAAGTTGTCCGTGAGCCCGTACGGATAAGCCGGTGACTTACGCAACACAGTGACAGCCTTGTCTAAAATTGCGAGCCCATGCTCAACCGGCAGCACCGGGAGCTGCACATTATGAAAGGCTTGGCCGGATACATGGAATTCTGCGGGTTCCGGAACGGCCCCAATCCATTGGTCGATCATCTCAAAAGTGAGCCGCTTTGAAGGAACACTGTCCAAAAGATTGCATAAATTGATTGCGAATAGACCGGAAATACGGTCTCACTTTCCTTCATGCGACGGTAGGCTTCTATCAAAAGCGCGCTCTTCCCACTTCCGCGACCACCGCGCACCAGAACTGGACCATGCGCGCTCAACTTAGCGCGGATTTAGCAAGCCCATCAGCGGGCGGCTCGCCACAAATCAAATGCCCAATATCCGACATTTAAAAAACTTACCTCCAATTGATGGTGGGCCGCAACATATACGAGAGTTATTCACGCCTACAACCCCGCTCTCTTGCGCAGGCCGAAGGTGAGCAGACCGACGGCCCGAGCCGCATCAACCGGCGCGTCACCGTCCGCCGCATCACACCGCTGCTCAACGGCGGCCAGGCCTCGCTGCCGCCGCCTCCGCCCGGCACCACGCCGCCGCGCTGAGGCGACACGCATAAATGCAAAATGGCCGGGAGCGATCCCGGCCATTTTTGTTTGAAGTTGTTACGCGCGATGCTACGGCACATCGCACAATCGTAGGGTGGGCAAAGGCGCGTGAGCGCCGTGCCCACCATCACTATCGTCGTAGAAAGATGGTGGGCACGCTTCGCTTTGCCCACCCTACGAGAGCGCCGACTTTAATCCTTGTCGTTCTCGAGCTTGAAGATCTGCGAGCCTTCGCTGCCCGACAGCAGTCCGGTCTTCGAATAGAGACCGAGCTTGGCCCGCGTATCGGCGATGTCGAGATTGCGCATGGTGAGCTGGCCGATGCGGTCGGCCGGCGTGAAGGCGGCGTCCTCGACCTTCTCCATGCTGAGCCGTTCCGGCGCATAGGTGAGGTTCGGGCTCTCGGTGTTGAGGATCGAATAGTCGTTGCCGCGGCGCAGCTCCAGCGTGACCTCGCCGCTGATCGCGCGCGCAACCCAGCGCTGCGCGGTCTCGCGCAGCATCAGGGCCTGCGAGTCGAACCAGCGGCCCTGATAGAGCAGACGTCCGAGGCGCATGCCGCTGATGCGGTACTGCTCGATCGTGTCCTCGTTATGGATGCCGGTGACGAGACGCTCATAGGCGATGTGCAAGAGCGCCATGCCGGGCGCTTCGTAGATGCCGCGGCTCTTGGCCTCGATGATGCGGTTCTCGATCTGGTCGCTCATGCCGAGGCCGTGGCGGCCGCCGATCGCATTGGCTTCGAGGAACAGCGCGACGGGATCGGCAAAAGTCTTGCCGTTCAGCGCGACCGGCTGGCCTTCCTCGAAACGCACCACGACCTTCTCGGCCTTCACAGCACAATCGTCGCGCCAGAACGGCACGCCCATGATCGGGTTGACGATCTTGATGCCGCTGTCGAGGCTTTCGAGATCCTTGGCCTCATGCGTGGCGCCGAGCAGGTTGCTGTCGGTCGAATACGCCTTCTCGGCGCTCATCTTGTAGGCGAAACCCTGGGCGGTCATGAACGCCGACATCTCGGCGCGGCCGCCGAGCTCGTCGATGAACTGCTGATCGAGCCAAGGCTTGTAGATGCGCAAGGACGGGTTGGTCAGCAGGCCGTAGCGGTAGAAGCGCTCGATGTCGTTGCCCTTGAAGGTCGAACCGTCGCCCCAGATGTTGACGCCGTCTTCCTTCATCGCCGCAACCAGCATCGTACCGGTGACGGCGCGACCCAGCGGCGTGGTGTTGAAATAGGTGATGCCGCCGGTCGAGATGTGGAAGGCGCCCGACTGGATCGCGGCGATGCCTTCGTGGACGAGCTGCATGCGGCAATCGACCAGCACGGCCTTCTCGGCGCCGAACGCTTCCGCCTTGCGCGGGATCTCGTTGTAATCGGCTTCATCGGGCTGGCCGAGATTGGCGGTATAGGCGTAGCAGCGCGCGCCCTTCTGCTTCATCCAGAGCAGCGCCGCGCTGGTATCGAGACCGCCCGAAAACGCGATGCCGACTTTCTCACCCTTGGGCAGGCTTTTCAGGATCGTGGTCATGGCGCTTCCAATCGGGTCTCAAGGGGCTGATGGCAAGGGGCTGATGGCTAGTGGTTTGACCGCGCGAATATCAAATTTCGCGAGGCTCGGCACGCATTTAATGGCTCAAATCGACGGCGCGGGGTCCGTCTTGCCGCCGAACAGGCGCAGGCGGAGCCGGTAGGCAGGCATGTTCAGCCGGGTCAGGGCGGCATCGACCGCCTCGTCCGAAAACCGGGTCCGCGGCCAGCGGTAGATCAGCGCATAGCCGAACCAGATCACGATGAAGGTCACGAGGCCCGCGGTCGCGACATCGGTGAAGAAGTGCCCGCCAAAGGCCATGCGGAGCCCGCTGGTCGTGGCGCCGAACACCACCGCGCCGGCATAGGCGAGCGGCCGCCATGCCGGTGGCGCCAGCGCAGCCGGCGCCAGGGTCCAGAACGCCGTCGCACCCTCGCCCGAGAAGAACGAGCAATTGCGCGCACAATCGCCGCGCGGATCCCACCACGCCACGAACTGCTGGTCGCCGGCAAACTCGGTCACCACCACCGGTCGCGGCCGGCCCCAATAGGTCTTGAAGGTGAGGTTGGTGAGAATGCCGGCCGACAGGATGATCGTGACGAGCAGGAACACGATCGCACGCCCCGACACCATCAAGGGACGATCGGGCCGGATCATCTTGACCACGAGTGCGACCAGCGACGGCAGCACGAAGGCCCAGGAGACCCACATCGCAGCGTCTCGCGCAATGCCGGCCCAGCCGTTCAGCTTGAGCGGAAAGGTTTTGGTATCAGGATCGAAGAACAGCGCGGCGAGCTTGAGATCGAGCTCGGGATAGAGGCCGAAAACGACGCCGATCACGAGCCACAGCGCCAGGGCGATGAAGAGTCCGGTACGGTTCATGGCGCGCGGTTTAGCGGAGGCAAGCGAGGATGAAAACCCCGGAATCGGGCGCGGCTCACCGCGCGTCCGGCCTTGAATTCAACGGCAGCGGCGGAGGCGGCTGGAGCGGGGGCGGCGGCTGGCGCCAGGCGCCGGCATTGCGGCCGGCGACCAGCCAGTAGGCGACGCCTGCGACAATGCCCGCGCCGGTCATGATCTCGAGATGACGCCGCACGATGCCTTCGAATTGCAACGTGTCGGAGTGGAAGGGAACGAGGCCGAGATAGCAGGCAAGCCCAACCACGCCGCCACAGACGGCATAGGCGAGCGCACTGCGGATATAGAGCGCTTCGGTCACCGCGACGATCACCGCGGCCGGCACCAGCGCGAAGCCCGAGACGAAGATAAAGCCGAAGCCGAGCAGGATGTCGATCGTGCCCTGGTCGACCGGACCGGCGCCGAGATCGGAAAATTCCGGAAACAGCAGCGCGCCAACGACGATCATGCCACCGACGAAACAGGCGGCGAGAAAGCCGATGAAGATGACGATGAGGCGGCCGATCAGGGACATGACACCAAAACTACCACTGCCGTCATTGCGAGGAGCACTTGCGACGAAGCAATCCAGAGTGCTTCCGCAGTGACAGTCTGGATTGCTTCGCTTCACTCGCAATGACGAGGAGGCGAGAGCGCGCACATATCTGGCTAATCCGTCATCGCCATGGCGCGCAACGCCTGGCGTTCACGGGCGGACAGCTTTTCCGTCTCCGACTTGAGCTGGCCGCAGGCGGCGAGGATGTCGCGGCCGCGCGGGGTGCGCACCGGCGAGGAATAGCCGGCGTTGAAGATGTATTCGGAGAATTTTTCGATCTGGTCCCAGTCCGAGCATTCATAAGCCGTGCCAGGCCAGGGATTGAACGGGATCAGATTGATCTTGGCGTGAATGCCCTTGAGCAACTTCACCAGCAGCTTTGCATCGTCGAGCGAATCGTTGACGCCCTTGAGCATCACATATTCGAAAGTGATGCGGCGCGCATTGGAGGCGCCGGGATAGTCGCGGCAGGCCTGCAGCAGCTCCTTGATCGGATATTTGCGATTGAGCGGCACCAGCTCGTTGCGCAGCTCATCGCGCACCGCATGCAGCGAGATCGCGAGCATGACGCCGATCTCCTCGCCGGCGCGCACGATGTTCGGCACCACGCCCGAGGTCGACAGCGTGATGCGACGGCGGGAGATGCCGATGCCTTCATTGTCGCCGACGATCAGCAGTGCATCGCGCACCGCATCGAAATTATAGAGCGGCTCGCCCATGCCCATCATCACGATGTTGGTGACGCGGCGCGTGCCGTCCTCGCGGTCGGCCCAATCATTGAGGCGATCGCGCGCGACCATGATCTGGCCCACGATCTCGCCGGCGGTGAGGTTGCGCACCAGGCGCTGCGTGCCGGTGTGGCAGAACGAGCAATTCAAGGTGCAGCCGACCTGCGAGGAGACGCAGAGCGTGCCGCGATCGGTCTCGGGGATGTAGACGCACTCGACTTCATGCGCCTTCTCGACATTGTCGCCGCTCGGCAGCCGCAGCAGCCATTTGCGCGTGCCGTCGTTGGATATCTGCTCGGCCACGACTTCGGGCCGGTCAACCGTGAAATGCTGCGCCAGTTCGGCGCGAATGCCCTTCGAGACCGAGGTCATGTCGTCGAAGCTCTGGGCACCGCGGAAATACATCCAGTGCCACAATTGCTGCACGCGCATCTTGCGCTGCGCGGGCGCGACGCCGATCTCGCCGAGGCGATCGGCAAGCTCGGTGCGCGACAGACCGATCAGCGATGGCTTCGCCGGCGGCACATAGGTTTCGAGTGGAGTCTTCTCCACCAGGATTGCGTCGCGCGGCTCGGTCGTCGGTTGCATTGGTTGCCTGATATCTCTCGTCATGCCCGGGCTCGTCCCGGGCATCCACGTTCTTTTCGCCCGTGGCTAGCACGTGGATGGCCGGGACATCTGATGCGAAGACGCGCTTCGCGCTCCAGCCCGGCCATGACGGCTGTACCTTTGGGATACCCCTAATATAGCAACCGGAACCGCCGATTGCGACCGTGGCTGTTGCTTAGCCCTAAAGGCTTGAGCCCGCAGCCTTAACGCCTGCAATCTTATCGTCGGCAGTCTTATCGTCGGCAGTCTTGCGAAATCCGGTCGAGCGCCTGGGCGAGGCCCTTCAGCGAGAACGTGTCGGTCGTCTCCGTCCCCTTGGCCGAGACGCCCTTGACCACGAGATCGGCGGATTTGCGCATGGCCTCGACCATCCGCTCCTCCTCGGCTGCATTCTTGATCCAAAGGCCGTCGCCCTGCGTGTACATCGCAAACGCAGCGCCACCGACCTCGACGGAGGATTCCGAGCCCGGCTTCAGCGCATAGCCGATCATGACCGAGACTTCGTTGTTCACCTTCTCGGCCGGGCGGGTCGAGACGAAGGCATAGGCGGGATCGCGTGGCCGGTTCGGCGGATTGGTCTTCGACGACGAGGGCTTGGCCAGCGCAAAGCAGACCTTCTTGCCGTTGGGCGTCGCCGAATAGGCGCCCCAGGTGCCGAACTGGCCGATCAGGGTCGGCTCCGCGCCACCCGCAACCGCCGCGGGAACGGCCGCCGGCTTGCTCTCGGGCTTGGCTGCCGTCTTGGCGGCGGCAGCGGCTGGCTTGGCCGCCGCCTTCGGCGCCGGTTGCGTCGTCTGCGCCCACGCGGAATCGGTGATTCCACAGGCTGTCACGCCAGTCATCAAAGCTAAAATCAGCACCCGCCACATGCTGGAGTGGTTCCCTCAATATTGTGACTGGAAGATGGCCCGGCCGTGCTTTGTCCCCGTCGCAGGGATAACCGGGAAAGTCCAATTTGGGAAGGCAGTTAGCGGGTCAGCCTTTGGATCGCGCGGCGCGCTGCTCGGCCCATTGTGCCTCGGTCCAGCGCAACAAATCCTCGGCGCCGGAACTGCGCAAATGGGCGCCACCGTCGATCACCACCATCTCACCGTTGATATAGCCGGCGCGGTCCGAGACCAGGAAGCTGGCGAGATCGGCGAGCTCGCTGTGCTCGCCGGTGCGCCCCATCGGGTTTCGTGCGGTCCAGCCTTCGTCGCGGCCCTCGGGGCGGAGCTGGCCCGATGCGCCGGCGGTCGGGAACGGCCCCGGTGCGATCGCGACGGTGCGGATGCCCTTCGGACCCCACTCCACCGCGAGGCTTTTGGTCATCGCCAGCACCGCCGATTTCGCCATCGCCGAGGGAACCGTGAAGGCGCGACCGGTGATGGTCGAGGTCGAGAGGATCGAAAGCACGACGCCGTTGTGCTTGCCGTCGATCCAGCGCTTGCCGGCGGCGAGCGTGCAGTACATCGCGCCATGCAGCGTCGGCGCGAGGATCGCGTCCGCGGCGCGGAACGACAGATGCTCGCTCTGCGCGATGAAGGTCGCGGCAGCATTGTTGGCGAGGATGTCGAGCGGTGCCTCGCGCCAGATCGCATCCATCATGTTGTCGACGGCTGCACCATCGCGAACATCGCACGCGATGGTCGTGACCTTGCCGTCGGTCTGCGCGCGCATCTCGCTCGCGGTTGCGTCGAGCCGGTCGAGCTTGCGGCCGCAGATGATGAGCTCAGCGCCGAGCGCGAGAAAGCGGCGCCCCATCGCGGCGCCGAGGCCGGAGCCGCCGCCGGTGACGAGGATACGCTTATCCCTGAGCAGACCTGTTTCAAACATCGTTTGAATCCTCGCTGTTTCCACACACGCCGTCATTGCGAGCGAAGCGAAGCAATCCAGAATCCGTCCTGCGGAAATAGTCTGGATTGCTTCGCTGCGCTCGCAATGACGGGAGGATAGGCCGAACATAGCATCGAGCAAAGAATCCGGATTGTCGGACCGAGCTAAATCCGGCAGAAACGGCCAAACTATAATTCGCTGAAACGCCAAGTTCTCTCAAGAAGGTGCCGCCATGAAAGCCATCCTCTGCTCGCAATATTGCCAGCCCGACGATCTCGTGCTCGCTGACGTGCCGGATCCGGTGGCCGGTCCCGGCGAAGCCGTGATCGCGATCAAGGCGGCGGCGCTGAACTTCTTCGACATCCTGATGATTCAGGGCAAATACCAGATCAAGCCGCCGTTCCCGTTCTCGCCGGCCGCTGAAGTCTCGGGCGTGATCGAGAGCATCGGTCCTGGTGTCACTGACCTCAAGGTCGGCGATCGCGTAGTTGCCTCCTGCGGCCATAACGGCGCGCGCGAAAAGATCGCGCTGCCGGCGGCAGGAATCGTGAAGATTCCCGACAATCTCGACTATGACCGCGCGGCCGGCATCATCATCATCTACGGCACCGCACTGCATGCGCTGGAAGATCGCGCGAGCCCGAAGCCGGGCGAGACGCTCGCGGTGCTCGGCGCTGCCGGCGGCACCGGCCTCGCTGCCTGCGAGCTCGGCAAGCTGATGGGCCTGAAGGTCATCGCCTGCGCCTCGTCGGACGAGAAGCTCGAATTCGCGAAGGCCCACGGCGCCGAGCTGACGCTGAACTACGGCAAGGAAGATCTGAAGGAAGGCTTGCGAAAGCTCACCGGCGGCAAGGGCGTCGACATCATCTTCGATCCGGTGGGCGGCGCCTATGCCGAGCAGGCGCTGCGCTCGATTGCCTGGGAAGGCCGCTTCCTCGTGATCGGCTTTGCCGCCGGCGACATCCCGAAGATGCCGCTGAACCTCGCGCTGCTGAAGGGCTGCGACATCCGCGGCGTGTTCTGGGGCGCCTGGACCCGGCAGAATCCGGAGAAGAACCGCGCCAATCTCGAGAAGCTCGTGAAGTGGACCGCGGAAGGAAAGATCTCCTCCCATGTCGACCGCACCTTCCCGCTGGCGCAGACCGCCGACGCATTGAAGGTGCTGGCGGGACGCCAGGCCATGGGCAAGGTGATCTTGCACCCGTGAGGATGCAGTGCTGTCGCCACATACTCAACTGTCATCGCCCGGCCTTATGCGCAATTGCGCATCAGGACCGGGCGATCCAGTACTCCGAGACGGTCGTGGCTCAATCGATGGGCCGTGGCGTACTGGATGCCCCGGTCAAGCCGGGGCATGACAGTGTGCTGGTTGTATCCCCGTCAACCATCGCCGCCGAAATTGCGGTGCATTCCCCTGCACCGCCCTAATCAAACCCAACTATTTCCCGATTCGCGCAAACCGCCGTCGTTTTTTGGGCTGATTCAAACTGCGTTTTACCGGTTCCATTTGCGGGACACTTCTGGACAAAAGCAAGAAAACTGAAGCCGGGAATGCCCCTGCGTTGCGTAGTAATGGGGAGCATCACCATGGAGACGACGGCGTATCGCCCGTCGAAGGAGTCGAGGGCGTTCGACTCCAATCGAGCCGCATCACATCCGCCGACCGCGTCCTTTATCCGTGCGCGCGCCGCGCGGGCCGATCTTTCGCAGGACGATCCAATTCCACTCTTCTTGTCCGATCCGCTCGGTGCGCCGGACCCGCGCGAATATGCGCCAGTGGAGTTGCGCTCCAGAATTGTCCCGCGTGCTCTCGCGGCCGTTCTGGCGGCGTCCACCCTGGCAGTTCTGGTCACACTGTTTCAGTCCGACTTTCGCGGCCTCTTGGCCGCCAATGCCGGTAGCTGGGCGGGCATCGCGCCGGACCAGGCCATGGCGTCGGCCAGCGCGCCGGCCGTACCGCAGACCCCGCTCAAGGATCCGGCCCGTGTGACCAACACGAGACTGGCGAGCGCCGACACGCAGGATATCCCTGCACCGTCAACGCCGAGCCGCGAAGCGATTGCGACCGCCTATCAGACGGCGCTGCAAGCCCAGGCACCCGCGCCCGCACCCGTCGCGGCGCCACCTGCACCCCCTCCGCCCGCCAAGACGCTCGACGCCGACACGCTGGCCGGGCTGATGACGCGCGCGAAGAGCCTGTTGAAGATCGGCGATATCGTTGCAGCCCGCTTGCTGCTCGAACGCGCGGCCAATGCACAGGATGCAACGGCGGCACTCCTGCTGGCGCAAACCTATGATCCGGCGGTGCTCGGCACACGCGACACGCGAAGCGTCAATGCCGACGCTGCCGCGGCGCGTGACTGGTATCAGAAAGCCGCAGCGCTCGGATCGTCCGAGGCGGAACAGCGCCTCGCTCTTCTCTCGAACTAGACCACTTCAGGGGACATCATGCGTAACGCTTTGGGAATGGCGCTTGCCGCCATCATGACCATCTGTGCCTTCGCGGCACGCGCCGAACAGACCGAATATGATCCGGCAAAAGTCTCGGACGGCCTGAAGGCGATCTTCCAGTTCGGCTCGACCTCGACCAAGCAGGCGCTGAACGCCAACACGGTCACGCTGATCACCGGCACGATCGGCGGCACCTATGTGCAATTCGGCGCCGACCTCGCCTCCGTGCTCGACGACGGCAACAAGATCCGCGTGCTGCCGATCGTCGGCCGCGGCTCGGTGCAGAGCGTCGCCGACATCCTGTTCTTGCAGGGCGTCGATCTCGGCGTGGTGCGCGCCGACACGCTCGACTATCTCGAACGCAAGGGCTTTGCGAAAGACATCAAGCGGCAGTTCACCTATGTGACGAAACTCTACAATGAAGAGATGCAGGTGATCGCGCCGAAATCGGTCGCGACGCTGAAAGACCTCGAGGGCAAGACGGTGAGCGTCGACCTGCCGAACGGCGGCACCTTCGTCACCGCGCTCACCGTGTTCGAACGGCTCGGAATCAAGGCCAAGTTCGTCTATGTCGAGCAGCGCATCGCGATGGAGAAGCTGAAGGCCGGCGAGATCGATGCCGTAATCGTGGTCGGCGGCAAGCCGTACAAATCGGTCTCGACCTTCGGCAATGACGGCCGCTTTCACCTCGCAAAGGTCGACTATGCCAAGCCGCTCCAGAACGACTATCTGCCGGCGACGCTGACGCCTAAGGACTACCCCAACCTGATCAAGGACGGTGAGAGCGTGGACACCATCGCGGTGCCCGCCGTGCTCGCGGCCTATAATTGGGCGCCCAACACCGAGCGCTATCGCAAGATTGCGCTTTTCGTTGACGCGTTCTTCACCAAATTCCCCGCGCTGCAGAACCCGCCGTTCCATCCCAAATGGAAGGAGGTTTCGCTCGCGGCGCCCCTGTCCGGCTGGAACAGGTTGCCGGTGGCGCAGCAATGGCTCGACCGGCACGGCGTCGAGCCGGTGACGCAACAGCGCTTCGAGGCATTTTTAAAGCAGAGCCCCACGGCCGCAAAGGTGTCCGACGCAGACAGGGAAACGCTGTTCAGGCAATTCCAGGCGTGGGACGCGGAGAAGGCGCGGGCGGAGAAGAAGTAGCGGGTGGCGCGCTATTGCTCCACCTCATCCACTCCGCGCTTCAGCGCGGCGCGGGCCGCGTCGCGGTGCTCTGATGTGATGTGGCTCGCGACCATGCGAATGGCGGTGGCGAGCACGGCGGCGTCATCGGTGAAGCCGAGGACCGGCATCACGTCGGGGATGAAGTCGAACGGCAGGATGAAATAGGCGATCGCACCGAGCAGCGACGCCTGGACATGGCGCGGCGTCTGCCGGTCGAACGCGCAGTAATAGGCGGCAAGCAGATCTTCGGCGAACGGCAGATGCGCGACGACGCGCTTCAGCTTGCGCCAGAAGCGGCGGCGCACGCTTTCACGATCTTCCGCGAGCCGATCGGCCGGCTCGAAGCCGACGCTGTGCTCGGCAGCCATCTTTGGAAACTCCAGCTCAACCCGGCGCGGCTGAAGGCCGCATCCGACGACGATCACAAGATGGGGATGCGGCTCGGGCCCGCAAGGCGTCAGCCCTGCGTCAGCTTGGCAATCGCGTTCATCGCCGTTGCGAGCTCGATGTCGAGCCTGGTGACGCCACCGGCGTCATGGGTCGACAGGATCACCTCTACTGTCTTGTAGACATTGCGCCATTCGGGGTGGTGATCCATCTTCTCGGCAACCAGCGCTGCGCGGGTCATGAAGCCAAAAGCCTCGTTGAAATCCTTGAACACAAAGGTCTTCCCGATCCCTTTGCCGTCCTGGACCTCAGCCCAGCCCGGGATACCGCCCAGCGCCTGCTTGCGTGCGTCCGCCGATAGAAGCTCTGCCATGATGACCTCCGTTTTCAGGGGAACTTTACCCTAACACCGTGCTTACGCCCCGGGTTCAGACGGGATTTGGCCGATCCGCTAACCATGACGGAGATGTAACCCCGCGGAACAAGAAATTTGCTACAATTGCGGGCGTAAATCGCCGGCCAAGATGAAACTGAGCCTGAAGCGCCTGTTTGGGAGATCGATGACCGGGGACTCGAACCTGGCCGAAACGCCCTCTCCGCCTTCGCCGCGATCCGCGGCGCGGAAGACGGCGCTCGTGTCTCTGGCGCTGGTGTTTGCAATCATCGGTGCGCTTGTCGGCGGCTATTACTTCGCGATGCGACCGGTGACGCTGAAGATCGCGGTCGGTCCCGCCAACAGCGACGACGTCAAGGTGGTGCACGCCCTGACGCAGGCCTTTGCGCAGAGCAAAGGCTTTGTGCGGCTGCGCCCGGTCCAGACCGACGGCGCCACCGCCAGCGCGGATCTGCTCGCGGAGGGCAAGACCGATCTCGCCATCGTGCGCGGCGATCTCGATGTCCCCAAGAACGCACAAGCCGTCGCGACGCTGCGCAAGAACGTCGCAGTGCTGTGGTCCGTGCCCGGCAAGGGCAAAAAGAAGGGCGCGAAGATCACCAAGATCGCGCAGCTTGCCGGCCATCGCGTCGGCGTGGTCGGCCGCACGCCGGCCAACGTCAATCTGCTCAAGGTGATCCTGCAGCAATATGGCGTCGATCCCGCCAAGGTCGAGATCGTGCAATTCCCGGCGAGCGAAGTCGCCGAAGCCATCAAGGCCCAGAAAACCGACGCCTATCTTGCGGCCGGCCCCGTCAACAGCAAGATCACGGCGGACGCAATCGCCGCCTCCGCCAAGGATGGCGGCACGCCGACCTTCCTCGCAATCGATTCGGCGGATGCGATCGCGCAGAACCATCCGGTCTATGAAGCGTCCGAAATTCCGGCAGGCACCTATGGCGGTTCGCCCGATCGTCCCGACGACGAGGTCAAGACCATCAGCTTCTCGCACCATATCGTGGCGCGCAAAGGCCTCTCGGAGACCACGGTTGCGGCCTTCACCCGGCAGCTCTTCGCGGTGCGCCAGCAATTGCTGACCGAATTCCCGCAGGCCGCGAAGATCGAAACGCCCGATACCGACAAGGACGCGGTGATCCCCGTGCATCCGGGCGCGGCCGCCTTCGTCGACGGCGAGGAGAAAACCTTCCTCGACAAGTACAGCGATTACATCTGGTGGAGCCTGATGGCGCTCTCGGCCACGGGTTCGATCGGTGCATGGTTCGCGGGTTATCTGAAGAAGGACGAGCGCGACAACAACAGCCATCTGCGGGACCGCCTGCTCGACATGCTCGCCGCCGCCCGCAAGAGCGAGACGAGCGAAGAGCTCGACCAGATGCAGACCGAGGCCGACGAGATCCTGCGCGACACGTTGCGCTGCTACGATCACGGCGCCATCGAGGAAGGCGCGCTGACCGCCTTCAACATCGTGCTCGACCAGTTCCACACTGCGGTTGCCGACCGCAAGGCGGTGCTGTTCAGCCTGCCGCAGAACCTGCAACGCACCGGCGCGCAATTTCGGGCCGCCGGCAACGCATAAACGCTTGCGCGCGTAATTGCCGCGTCACATTGTCTCAATATAGCGTCGGACTTCATCCTGGCGACCGCCACCTCGGCGGGCCCGCCGCGCGATATCGAGAGCATCGCCATGAAGATCAAATTCTCCCGCCGTCGTTTCCTCACCACCAGCGCCGGTGCGCTCGGCGCGATCGCGATGCCGCATCTGTCGCGCGCGGCCGACCGGCCTGCAGTCACCCACGGCGTGCAGTCCGGCGACGTCACCGTCGACGGTGGCGTGGTCTGGGCGCGCACCGACCGGCCCGCGCAGATGCTGGTCGAGGTGGCGACGACGGAATCGTTCAAGGACGCCCGCGCGCTGCCGCCGATCGCGGCCCTGCCCGAGAGCGACTTCACCGCGAAGATGCTGGTGGACAATCTGCCGGGCGGACAGGACATCTTCTACCGCGTCCGCTTCCGCGATCTCTCCCACACCGCGATCGAGGGCGAGCCGGTGGTCGGCCGCTTCCGCACCGCGCCGGCCGACCGCCGCGACGTCAGCTTCGTCTGGGGCGGCGACGTCGCCGGCCAGGGCTGGGGCATCAATCCCGATGACGGCGGCATGATCACCTTCTCGGCCATGCGGAAACACCGGCCGGATTTCCTGCTGCATTCCGGCGACACCATCTACGCCGACGGCGTGATCCCCTCCGAGGTCAAGCTTGCCGACGGCAAGATCTGGAAGAACCTCACGATCCCCGAAAAGGCCAAGGTCGCCGAGACGCTGGACGAGTACCGCGCCGCGCACAAATATAATTTCACCGACGACAATGTCCGCGCCTTCAATGCCGAGGTGCCGATCTTCGTGCAGTGGGACGATCACGAGGTGACCAACAACTGGTCGCTGTCGAAGGACCTGCCGGCGACCTACAAGGTGCGCGACATCTCGCTGCTCGCGGCGCGCGCGGGCCGCGCCTTCCACGAGATGTATCCAATGCGCGAAAGCATCGTCGAGCCGGGCCGGGTCTATCGCCAGATCTCCTACGGTCCGCATCTCGACGTGTTCGTGCTCGACGAGCGCAGCTATCGCGGCCCGAACGGCGCCAACCTCGAGACGGACTACGGCCCGGCCAGCTATTTCCTTGGGCCCGAACAGATGGCCTGGCTGAAGCGCGGCCTGCTTAACTCGCGCGCGACATGGAAGGTGATCGCCTCCGACATGCCGCTCAGCCTGATCGTTTATGACGATGCCACCAACAAGAAAGGCTCGGAAGCTTTCGCGCAAGGCGACGGCCCGGCGCGTGGCCGCGAGCTCGAGATCGCCGACATCCTGCGCTTCATCAAGATGGCGCCGATCAAGAACACGGTGTGGCTGACGGCGGACGTGCACTACGCCGCCGCGCATTATTACGATCCGAACAAGGCGCAATTCCAGGATTTCGAGCCGTTCTGGGAATTCGTCTCGGGTCCGCTGCACGCCGGAACGTTCGGTCCGAACGAGCTCGACAACACCTTCGGCCCCGACGTGCGCTTCATCAAGGCGCCCGGCCTCGACAAGCAGAACCTGCCGCCGTCCGCCGGCATGCAGTTCTTCGGTCACGTCAAGATCGACGGTGCCTCGGGTCAGATGATCGTGACGCTGCGCGACCGCGCCGACGTCGCACTATGGTCGACGACGCTCGATCCAAAGCTCGCCTGAGCTAAATCGCCGTCAGGTGCCACGCGCCTGCAACGCCGCCTCCAGCGCATCGCTGGAGCACGGCTTTTGCAGCCGCGGACGTGCAGCAAATTGCGCAGGGATGCTGGTCTCCGCGCCGTAGCCGGTGACGAAGACAAAGGGAATTTTCAGGGCTGCGAGCCGCTCGGCGATCGCAAAGCTCTTCTCGCGGATCAATTCGACATCAAGCAGCGCGAAATCGGGCGCGCGTGCATTGATCGCATTCAGCGCCTGCGCCACCGAGCCCACGGTGCGCACGCTCGTGACACCAAAGCCGAGCAGACGATCCTCGAAATCGATGGCGATGATCGGATCGTCCTCGACGATCAGAACATCGGCAGGGATGGCGGCCGAGCCGTCCGGGGAGGCAGGTATCATGATCCTGGCTGCTATCGAGGGCTGCATGTTTTTACCGATCTGGACAACCGCATGCCGATGCCTGCGCCCAGCGCATCGGAGGGTTCCCGGAACGAAACTCACCACAGAACAGTTTGGACGTCTGTCCACATGTGCACACAACCGACGGACGGAACTGGCTAGTGTCGGAAAGGAGAGCAGGGGATTTGCGATGGATGCGCGTATCAGCAAGGCAAACGAGGTCGAGAGCCGCCCCGCCAATAATCTGCTGCGCCGCTTGAACGCGGCGGATTATGCGCTGCTCGCACCGCACGTTGCTGTTGACGACGTCGGCGCGAACCATCTGCTCTACAGTCCCGGTGACGATGTCCAAATCGTGCACTTTCCCTGCGGGCCGGCGCTCGCGACGTTTCTCGTTTCCAACGAAGACGGTCG
This sequence comes from Bradyrhizobium sp. AZCC 2230, assembly GCF_036924495.1. Taxonomy (NCBI): domain Bacteria; kingdom Pseudomonadati; phylum Pseudomonadota; class Alphaproteobacteria; order Hyphomicrobiales; family Nitrobacteraceae; genus Bradyrhizobium; species Bradyrhizobium sp. AZCC 2230. Next base: position 6,182,892 of record NZ_JAZHRS010000001.1, read on the forward strand.
CGATGTCGAGACCGTTCTGGTCGGCCGCGAAGGCGCGGTGGGCGGCATCGTCAGCGAAGGATTTTTGCCGGCGTATACCCGCATCTGCGTGAAATTCGGCGGACCCTTTGCGCGCATCAATGTCGCCAAGCTGGAGGCGGCCAAGGCGCGCTCGCCGTCGCTGCGCAACATCTTCGCCCGCTATGCCGATTGCATGCTGGCGCAGATTTTCCAGTCGACCGCCTGCAACGCCATCCACTCGATCGAGCAACGCACGGCAAAATGGATTTTGGCGGCGATGGAGCGGACCGGCGACGCGAGCAGCGTGCCGCTGACGCATGAGCAGCTCGCCACATTGCTCGGGGTGGGGCGCAGCTATGCCAGCCGCGTGCTGCAATCGTTCAAGGCCGAAGGCGTGCTCGACACGCGGCGCGGCTCGATCCTGGTCCGCAACCATGACGGCCTGCGCTTGCGCGCCTGCCTCTGCAACGACGCCGTCAAGATGCACTTCGAGGAGGTGCTGCGGGGGGTCTATCCGACCGAGGAAGCCGACCGCAGCTCGGCTCAGGGCTGATCGCGGCCGCCACCCCCGGGATAAAGGGCCGATTTGGTCCGGGATCGCTTAAGCTCCGGGGATTCCCGGACAAAATTCAGTCAACCAACCCCGAAAGAACGCATTGTTTTTTGGCGTTTTTTCCCTATATTGCGCCGCAAACGCGTAGGGCTCCCGGTCAATATGGCCGGGTTTCCTTTTTGGGCGTAGCAGGCCCCGTTTTCCACGTTTCCAGCGTTATCCGTGAAGAGGTCCCGGCTTGACCGGCGAGATCGCGCTTAACCCATTGTCCGACCGCAAAGAAGCTCACTCATGAATCTTCGTAACGTCGCCATCATCGCCCACGTCGACCACGGCAAAACGACCCTCGTCGACAAGCTCCTCCAGCAGTCCGGCACGTTCCGCGAGAACCAGAAGGTGACGGATCGCGCCATGGACTCCAACGATCTGGAGCGTGAGCGCGGCATCACCATTTTGGCCAAGGCGGCCTCGGTGCAGTGGAAGGACACCCGCGTCAACATCGTCGACACTCCTGGCCACGCCGATTTCGGCGGCGAGGTCGAGCGCATCCTGAACATGGTGGACGGCGCGCTGGTGCTGGTCGACGCCGCCGAAGGCCCGCTGCCGCAGACCAAATTCGTGGTCTCCAAGGCGCTCAAGGTCGGCCTCAAGCCGATCGTCGTCATCAACAAGGTCGACCGTCCCGACGCGCGCCCGACCGAAGTCATCAACGAGGTGTTCGACCTGTTCGCGGCGCTCGACGCTAGCGAGGAGCAGCTCGACTTCCCGATCCTGTACGGGTCGGCCAAGCAGGGCTGGATGGCCGAGAGCCCCGAGGGTCCGCAGGACAAGGGCATGGAGCCGCTGTTCGACCTGATCCTGCGTCACGTCGCACCGCCGAAGGTCGAGGAAGGTCCGTTCAGGATGATCGGCACCATCCTTGAGGCCAATCCCTATCTCGGCCGCATCATCACCGGCCGCATCTCGTCCGGCGTGCTCAAGCCGAACCAGCAGGTCAAGGTGCTGCATGCCGACGGCAAGCTGGTCGAGACCGGGCGCATCACCAAGATCCTGGCGTTCCGCGGTCTCGAGCGTACGCCGCTCGAGGAAGCCGAAGCCGGCGACATCGTCGCCATTGCCGGCCTGACCAAGGGCACCGTCGCCGATACCTTCTGCGACCCGACCGTCGAGGTGCCGCTGCCGGCGCAGCCGATCGATCCGCCGACCGTGTCGATGTCGTTCATCGTCAACAACTCCCCGCTCGCAGGCACTGAAGGCGACAAGGTGACGAGCCGCATGATCCGCGACCGCCTCTTGCGCGAAGCCGAAGGCAACGTCGCCCTGCGCGTCGTCGAGGCCGCCGACAAGGACGCGATGGAAGTGTCCGGCCGCGGCGAATTGCAGCTCGCGATCCTGATCGAGACCATGCGCCGCGAAGGCTTCGAGCTCTCGGTGTCGCGCCCGCGCGTCGTGTTCCAGAAGGACGAAGCCACCGGCGGCGCCATGGAGCCGATCGAGGAGGTCGTGATCGACGTCGACGAGGAGCATTCCGGCGTCGTCGTGCAGAAGATGAGCGAGCGCAAGTCCGAGCTGGTCGAGATGAAGCCTTCGGGCGGCAACCGCCTGCGCCTCGTGTTCTACGCGCCGACCCGTGGCCTGATCGGCTACCAGGGCGAACTGCTGACCGACACCCGCGGCACCGCGATCATGAACCGCCTGTTCCACGGCTATGCCCCGTACAAGGGCGAGATCCAGGGCCGCCGCAACGGCGTCCTGATCTCCAACGACCAGGGCGAAGCGGTGGCCTACGCCATGTTCAAGCTGGAAGACCGCGGCCCGATGATGATTGAGCCCGGCTGGAAGGTCTACAAGGGCATGATCGTCGGCGAGCACACCCGCGACAATGATCTCGAGATCAACGTGCTCAAGGGCAAGCAGCTCACCAACATCCGCACCACGTCGAAGGACGAAGCCGTGCGCCTGACCCCGCCGATCCGCATGACCCTCGAAAAGGCGCTCGCCTATATCGAGGACGACGAGCTCGTCGAGGTCACCCCGAAGTCGATCCGCCTGCGCAAGAAGCACCTCGACCCGAACGAGCGCAAGCGCGCGGAAAAGTCCAAGGAAGCGGTGGCGTAAGAATCCGCTCTCTCGTGCCCCGGACGCAGCGCAGCACTCAGTGATGCGCTGCTGAGCCGGGGCCCAGCAATTTTATCGGTATCCTTCGCTCCTTTGGGTCCCGGCTCTGCGCAGCAGCGCAAGGGCGCTGCAGCGCGTCCGGGACATGAGGGCTGCATATCTGCCCGGCTTCAGCGCGCCCAGCTAACGTGCTAGAGCCCACCCATGTCCTTCCCCTCCTCGGTCGAAGTCGCCATCATCGGTGCCGGTGCAGCCGGCCTTGGCGCGGCACGCGCGCTGCACGGCGCCGGCCTCTCCGTGATCGTGCTGGAGGCGCGCAACCGGCTCGGCGGCCGCGCCTGGACCGTGCAGGCCTCGCCCGACGTCACCTTCGACGTCGGCTGCGGCTGGCTGCACTCGGCCGACAAGAACTCCTTCGTTCCAATCGCGCGGCAACTCGATTTCGAGCTCAACAAGGACCTGCCGCCCTGGCGCGAGCGCGCCTATGGCAATGCGTTTCCGCAAAGCGAGCGCGACGATTTCATGCGCGCGATGGACGCGTTCTACGAGCGCCTCTGGCAAGCCGCGCAGAAGGGCAAGGACGAGCCCGCGAGCCTGAGCCTCGAGCCCGGCAATCGCTGGAATCCCATGATCGACGCGGTCTCGACCTACATCAACGGCTGCGAACTCAAGGACATGTCGACGCTCGACTGGGACGCCTATGAGGACACCGAGCTCAACTGGCGCGTCCGCCGCGGCTACGGCGCGCTCATCGCGGCCTATGGCGCGCCCTGCCGGGTGGCGCTGAACTGCAACGTCACGCTGATCGATCATTCGAACAAGCGCGTTCGCATCGAAACATCACAGGGCACGTTGACCGCGGACAAGGTGATTGTCACCGTGCCGACCAATCTCATCGCCGATGAAGCGATCCGCTTTTCGCCGCCGTTGCCGGCCAAAGTCGACGCAGCGCGCGGCCTGCCGCTCGGCGTCGACGACAAGGTGACACTGGCGCTGGACGATGCCGAAGCCTTCCCGAAGGAAGGCAATCTGCGCGGCGCCACCATGCGCACCGAGATGGGCACCTACCACATCCGCCCGTTCGGCCAGCCCTGCATCGAGGGCTTTTTCGGCGGCAGCTTTGCGCGCGCCTTGGAAAACGCCGGCGAAGGCGCCATCGCCGCGCATAGCATCGACGAAATCGCAGGCTTCCTCGGCAACGACATCCGCCGCAAGCTGAAGCCGCTGTACGAGTCCCGCTGGGGGCATGATCCCTTTGCGAGAGGATCGTACTCGCACGCGCTGCCCGGGCATGCCGGCGACCGTGCGGTGCTGGCCGCGCCGGTGGATGGACGGTTGTTCTTCGCGGGAGAAGCGACGTCGCCAACCTTTTTCACGACGGCGCATGGGGCGCGGGACAGTGGGGAGCGCGCGGCGAAGGAAGTGCTGGCGGCTTTGTGCAAGCGTTAACGAACGGCCGCGCTGCGGCGTCATCCTTCAGCGTCGTCCCGGCGAACGCCGGGACCCATACCGCGTGATCTATCGGTGAAGCTCGGTATCAGTACCGCTCGGCGATTCCTAAACTGCCAGCCCTCGCCAAACTTCTCCCTGTGGTTATGGGTCCCGGCGTTCGCCGGGACGACATCGCGTTTGTAGCTGCTGCGCTCGCTACTCAATCACCCTTGCCCGCAAATCGGCATCCGGCACGAAGCACGCATCATACTTCCCAAAAATCCGATAGCGATTGTGCGCGATGAGGCTGTAGACCGCATTCCGCAGCGGTTTCGGCACGGCGAACAGCGCCTGCGTCCAGCTCCAACCCGGAAGATGCGAGAGCACCGTCAGCGCGGCATCAGACTTCAGAAACGCCTCGCCACTATGGACCACCGCGTTGGTGTCGGGATCATCGGGGTCAATGCCGAACGTGCGCGCGAGCCTCGCGCCATAATCCGACTGGATCGGTGTGAAGCGAAACCGCTTCGCCGTATCGCGCTGCGCGACGAAGCGCACCCAGCGTGAGCAGAAGATGCAAACGCCGTCGAACAGGATCACGTCGTCATCAGGCCATTTGGGCATCAGCGATTATCCAGCATGAGAAGCGCCACCAGCATCAGCACGATGGCCGGTCCGGTCTTCACCAGCGCGCCGAGCGGCTCGATCCAGAGATCCGGCGTCAGGATCGCCGCGCCGAACATATAGCCTAGCGAGGCGACGATACCTGCAACGAGCCCGATCGCAGCCGTCCGGCGGACGGCGATCAGCACGCCAATGCTCATGTCCATCAGGCTGGTACCGATGGTGATGGGATCGACCAGCGCGAGCGGGAAATTGTGCGCGGACAAGATGCCGGCGGCCGCGCGATACGACACGAACAGCGCGATAAAGCCGGAGACGAGCCAGAACGCGACCAGGCTCGCAAAGATGAGCGCCTTGATCAGGAACAGCCGCGCGAACCATTTGTCCTGGATGGTGGCGGGGTGGCGCCCGATCGTCTCAGCCAGCGTTTTCGGTACGATGCCGGTGGCGGCGATCCACGCCGAGGGATCACCGCTCACGCCGCGGCGCAGCTCGGCGATGGCGGTGGATCGCATCGGCGGCATCCAGCCGAGAGTATTGGCGAGATCGCCGATTTTGGCGCCGAGATCGAGCATGAAGGACGGCATCGCGACATGCGGCCAGCCGGCCGTGCCGAACGCGAGCCGGAACTGCCCGATGACGCCAGCCATCGTGAACGGCTCGGATTGCATCAGGTCCCAGCTCACCGCCTTCACGGACCCATCGTCGAGATCGCGCGCGGCGAGCCAGGCAATGGTGGTGGAGATATCCTCGACCGCGACGGGCTGGAATGGCGTCGCCATCTCCTTCTGCGGCAGGTCGAGCGGGAAGGCGGCGAGGGCGCGCAGCATGGCGCTGCCGCCATAGGCTGCCGGTGCGGCCACGAAGCCGGGCCGCAGGATGGCGTGGGGAATGTGGGATGCCGCGATCAGGCGTTCAGCCTCGCGCTTGGTGGTGGCGAACGCGGTCCGATCTGCCTCAGGGATCCCGGGGATCGAGATCTGGACCAGCCGGACCGCACGACCGCTGCCGGCGATCGCCTGAAGCAGGCGCGCGACAAAATCGCGATGCACGGCATTGGTGTCGCTGCCGGGACCATCCTGGAGCACGCCGAGGCAGTTCACGACGACATCCACGGAATGCTCGCTCAGCAAGCGCATCAGCTCGGAGGCGTCGAGGATAAGGATCGGCAGCTCGATATCGAGCGCGCTCATCTTTTGCGCCGGCGACAGGCTGCGCGCGAGACCGACCACGCGAAACCCGCGCGCGCGCAAATCGTCGGCGACGAAGCGGCCGATCAGGCCGGAGGCGCCGAGCACCAAAATGGTTCGCTGGTTCATCGCGTCATTCAAAACGGTTTTGCGATCATCAGCCAGAGGATCGCCATCGTGGCGCCGAAGCCGGGGAAGCCGAACGCGAACCAGCGGCGGAACAGGGTGAAGTAGCGCTCCGGCAGCGCGACGCGCTGCAAGGCCGCCTTGCGCGCGAGATCGCGCATCTCGATCTGCATGAAGACGACGGGGATCCAGAACAAGCCGGCAAAGACGTACAGCGCGAGCGAGGCCAGCAGCCAATTTTCGGTAACTGGCGTCGCCGAGAGCATCATTAGCAGGCCGCCGGTGACCGGCTGCAGGATCACGGCCGACAGCGTGAAGATCGCGTCCGCAATCACCACCACCGACGCCGTGCGCGCGATGAACGACGCGTCGTTGGTGCGATGTGCCATCAGCATGAAGAAGGCGATGCCGGTTCCGGTGCCGAGGATGACAATGGCGCCGAGCACGTGCAGATATTTGACCAGGAAATACAGCGTCATGGCTTCTTGGTCGCCACTGGTTTAGGCAGGTTCAGTGCACGCGCGAGCTCGCCGCCTGCGGCCTGGACGCCGGCCTCGGTCTCGATCATCCAATGGCCCTCGCTGCCCACGGCCGGCAGCGTACGAAAATCGTCCTTGCCGCCGCCGCGGCGAAACGCATCCGCCAATGCTTTCGAAAATGCCGGCGCAAAATAGCTGTCATTGGCCGCGACCAGCGATGTGACGGGAATGCGCGCCGCCTTGCCGAATTCGGCAGCGGCCGCGAGAAGCGTATGTGGCGCGCAGACCTTGTTCGGTTCGTCATTGGCGTGGCCGCCGCGGCCGGGCGCAAATACCGTGATCGCGGAGATCTGTTTCGGATCGGCGTTCGCAAGCGCCAGCGCACCCCAGCCGCCTGCGGAGTGTCCGATCACGACCGCGGCATCCTTGCGGATAAAATCCTGCTTTTGCAGATAGTCCAGCGCAAGCGAAATTTCCTCCGCGGTGGCGCGGCCCGCGCGGGCGTAATCCGCTTCGTCGCAGCCGCCCTGGTCCTCGACATAGCGGCCGCCGGTCGCACCATGGCCGAGTCGCTCCGGCACCAGCACGGCAAAGCCGCGCGCGACGAGAAACGCTGCGAGCGCGCGGTATTCCGGTTGCGGCATTTGCGCGCGACGCAGCACGTTCTGCGTCGACGCATGTGCGATCACCGCAAGCCGGAACGGACCGCTACCTGTGGGACGAAACAGCAGCGCACGCGCGGCAATGTCGGTATCCGGCGACGGCACCCGCCATTCCTGCCGGCGGAACGGCTCGCTCTCTGCACCCGATGCCCCGAACGTGACCTGGGCGCACAGAGGCTGCGCCGTCAGCAGGGACAGCAGAAGCAGGCGAGCAAGGGTGTCGAGGAGCCGCATGAATGGCCGAGGGCGAGCACGGATACGCAGGCCAGACTAGTCGGAACGAATCACTCTGGGCGGACTTTCTGCGTTGCCATCGGCGTTCATTCGTTGAGACCGCGGAGTTTTGCACGGGCGCATGGCAGACGATTGCCGCACGAAATGGCGGCTTGTCTTTTTTCGGTACAACATGGTTAAAATACTGATGCAGAAAGTCCACAGGTTAACCGATAATTAACGATAGGTCTTGCCGCCAGCGCGGCGACTTGGTTTGATCGCGTCCATGAGCACAACCCTGATCGAGGTCCGGCCGGCCAAAGCTGCAGATGCAACTGCGGTGGCGTCCACCCATGACGAAGCCTGGCGTTCCGCCTATCAGGGCATCATTCCCGGCTCCGAGCTGGAGAAGCTGATTAACCGTCGCGGTCCGCAGTGGTGGGACAGCGCGATCCGCAAGGGCAGCCGCGTCAGCGTGCTGGTGTTCGGCGACAAGATCGCAGGCTACGCCAACTACGGCCGCAACCGCGCCCGCAGCCTGCATTTCGACGGCGAGATCTACGAGCTGTACCTGCGCCCCGAGTTTCAGGGCCTCGGCTTCGGCCGCCGCCTGTTCACCGCCGCCCGCCGCGACCTGATGCAGAGCAATCTGAAGAGCATGGTGGTCTGGGCGCTCTCGGACAACGATCCGGCGACCGAGTTCTATCGGGCACTGGGAGGCCGCATGGTGGCGCGCTCCTCGGAGCGGTTCGGGCCGAAGTCGCTCGACAAGGTTGCCTTCGCCTGGACCAACTAAGATTCGGACCAATTGAGCTGCTGAAACCTTAACCGGCAGCGTTTCCCGTCCGTCGATACCGCCCGCCGTTTGCGCCGGTGATCGCTGGATTCATTATTTCATAAAAACACGATGGATCGGGGGGCCAAGCCCGCGTATGACAGCGCCAAAATCGCTGCCGGGCGCGATTTAACCTCGGCAACAACGGAGCCTATCTAATGCGTATCGATGCGGTCTCGATTGGGAAAAACGTCCCTGAGGACGTCAACGTCATCATCGAAGTCCCCGTGGGCGGCGAGCCGATCAAATACGAGATGGACAAGGAAGCCGGGACGCTGGTGGTCGACCGCTTCCTCTACACGCCGATGCGTTACCCCGGCAATTACGGCTTCATCCCGCACACCCTGTCCGATGACGGCGACCCCTGCGACGTCCTGATCGTCAACACCCGCGCCATCATCCCCGGCGCCGTCATGAGCGTGCGCCCGGTTGGCGTGCTGTTCATGGAAGACGAAGCCGGTGGCGACGAGAAGATTCTGGCAGTACCGTCGTCGAAGCTGACGCAGCGCTACGACAAGGTGAAGTCGTATTCCGACCTGCCCGACATCACGCTGCAGCAGATCCAACACTTCTTCGAGCACTACAAGGATCTCGAACCGGGCAAGTGGGTGAAGATCACGCGCTGGGGCGGCCCGGAGGAAGCGCAGAAGCTGATCCTCGAAGGCATCGAGCGCGAGAAGAAAAAGAAGAGCTGAGCTTTGCTCCCTCGCCCCGCTTGCGGGGCGAGGTGAACTACACCGCCGGCTTCGGCAGCCCCGCGATCGCACAAGCCGCGCGCAGCGTGTTCACGAGCAGGCAGGCGACCGTCATCTGGCCGACGCCGCCCGGCACCGGCGTCACCGCACCGGCAACGCCAAGCGCTTCCTGATAGGCGACATCGCCGACGAGACGGGTCTTGCCGTCGTCCTTCGGAATGCGGTTGATGCCAACATCGATCACGGTCGCACCCGGCTTCAGCCAGTCGCCGCGCACCATCTCCGGCCTGCCGACCGCGGCATAGACGAGATCGGCCTGCTTCACGAGCCCAGGCAGGTCGCGCGAGCGCGAATGGGCGATCGTCACCGTGGCGTTCTCGTTCAGCAGCAATTGCACCAGCGGGCGGCCGACCAGATTGGAGCGGCCGATCACGATGGCATTCATGCCCGCGAGGGAAGGGTGCACGCTCTTGGTCAGGATGATGCAGCCGAGCGGCGTGCAGGGCGACAGCGCCTCGAAGCCGCCGGCGAGCCGACCGGCATTGTTCGGATGCAGGCCGTCGACATCCTTGGCGGGATCGATGGCATTGATCACAGCCTCGGTGTTCAGGCCCTTGGGCAACGGCAATTGCACGAGGATACCGTGCACGGCGGGATCACGATTGAGCTTTGCGACCACCGCCAGCAGATCGGCTTGCGAGACGTCGGCCGGCAGCTTGTGCTCGAACGAGGCCATGCCGGCGGCCTGGGTCTGCGTATGCTTGGAGCGGACATAGACTTCGCTGGCAGGATCGTTGCCGACCAGCACCACTGCGAGGCCCAGCACCAGATTGTGCTCGCGCTTGACGCGGGCGACCTCGTCCGCGACGCGCGCGCGAAGGTCCGCTGCGATGACTTTTCCATCGATGATCTTTGCCGTCATGTCAGTTCCTTATGCCTGTCGATTTGACCGATGCGAGCTCGCGCAACGCCTCAGTCAGCCGTGCCGGATCACCCGCGATGGCGACCTGCTTCAGCCGCGACGTCGACCCCGACAACAGACTGACGCTGGCCTTGGGCACGCCGAGCGATTTCGCCAACAACCCTAGCACCGCGCGATTGGCCTCGCCGCCATCGGCGATGGCACGCACGCGCACCTTCAATACGCTGCGGCCGTCGGAGAGCTGCTCGATCCCGTCGACGCCGTCACGTCCGCCACGCGGCGTCACGCGCAATGCGATGCTGACGCCCGTGGTGGAGGTGCGCCAAGGGACCATCGAGGTTCCATTGACCTACGGCACGTTCGGATAGACGTACTCGGCGAGATAGAGCTGGATCAACCAAAGCACGAAGAAGGCGACGATCGGAGACAGATCGAGCCCGCCCATCGCAGGCAGCCTGCGCCTGATAGGGCCGAGGACCGGCTCGGTAATCCGATAGAGAAACTCCCACACCGCACCGACGAACTGGTTGCGGGTGTTCACGACATTGAATGCGATCAACCAGGACAGGATTGCCGATGCGATGAGCAGGTAGATGTAGAGATTGATGATCTGGATCAGAATGAAGACTATCGGGCGCATCAGCGAAACACTCTCTGGGCCAGTGTCATTGGGGCAGTGTTTGGGACGGTCATCGCTAGATATCGGTTCCCCCCGGCCCAAACAAGGGAAGTCGGTGCCCGGATGGCTAAAACCGCCCTTACACCAGTCCTTGACTTGACCTTGGCGGGGACTTAAATGGCGCCCGGTTGTCGGCCGCGTTTACCAGAGCGGCCAGCAAAGGGGCCATAGCTCAGCTGGGAGAGCGCGTCGTTCGCAATGACGAGGTCGGCGGTTCGATCCCGCCTGGCTCCACCAGCCTTCGCTCGCTTCGCGAGCTACGGCTGGGCAAGCCCGGAAGGTCTCTCGTAGCGAAGTGAGCGAAGGCTGTCCCGCCATAGCCCGAAGGGCGACGGCGGACTCTCTCCGCCCCAATTGTCCTACTTCCCCGTAAACCGCGGCGGCCGCTTCTCCATGAAGCTCGCGACCCCCTCCCGGAAATCACTTCCGTTCAGCGCCACCATCATCTCCCGATTCGCCTCGATCGTTGCCTCGGCCAGCGTCTGGAACGGCACGTCGTAGAGCTGTCGCTTGATCACGGCCATCGCGCTCGGCGAGACGAAATCGGCGAGATCGCGGGCATAGGCGTAAGTCTCCTCGCGCAGCTTCTCGGGCGAGCAGAGCCGGTTGACCAGCCCGATTCGCAACGCCTCCTCGCTTGGAACACGACGCGCCGAGAGCAGCAGATCCATCGCGTTGGCATGACCGACGATGCGCGGCAGCATCCAGCTGATGCCGTGTTCGGCAATCAGGCCGCGCCGCGCGAAGGCCGTCGTGAACACGGTGTTGTCGGCGGCAAAGCGCAGGTCGCAATAGAGTGCGTGCACGAGACCGATGCCGGCCGTCGCACCGTTGAGCATGGCGATGATCGGCTTGCCGATCGACGGGTAGAAGGCGTAGCGCGTTTGCCAGTCCGGCCGGCGGTTCATGTCGAAGGGCGGCAGGTTCGAGGCGCGCCTGACGTCGTTGGGATCGAGCCCTTTCAGCGCGTCCATGTCGGCGCCGGCACAGAAGGCGCGGCCTGCGCCTGTCAGCACGATGACGCGGACATTGTCATCGGCGCTTGAGGTTTCCATCGCATGGCGCACGTCGCGCTCCATGACCGGCGTCCACGCGTTCATGCGGTCGGGACGATTGAGCGTGATGGTCGCGATCCGATCGCTCACGTCATAGAGAATGTGTTCATAGGCCATCGCGCTCTCCCTTTGTTGGCCGGCACGCGTTCGCGCGCGCTCGTTGGCGACGAGCGTAGCATATTCCGGGATCAGCCTAGGACTTGCGCCAAGGACCTGCGGGAAGGACCTGCGGGAAGCCGCGGTCTACTCGGCGGCTTGCGCCAGCGCCGGCCGGCGCGTCAGCCAGCCGTCGATGAAATGATCGAGCCAGGCGCGTTCCGCGACATCGTAGACCGCGCGGTCCGCAAAATGATGATGCCGCTCGCGCGCGCCAGGCGCGCTGAGGCCGTCATAGCCGCGCGTGGTCCAGCAATGCATCATTGCGTAGGTCACGTCGGGATGAAACTGCACGCCGACGGCATTGCCGATGCGGAACGCCTGGATCGGAAAATCATCGCCTTCCGCAAGCAATTCGGCACCTCGCGGCAACTGAAATCCTTCGCGATGCCAGTGATAGACCTGCGCCGGCCAGTCCGGGCAGAGCGCGTGGCCAGCCGCTGTCGGGCGGATCGGGTAGTAGCCGATCTGGGTCAGCGCCTGCGCATGCGGCGCGACGCGTGCGCCGAGCTGCATCGCCAGCATCTGCGCGCCCAGGCAAATGCCTAGGAACGGCCGCTGTTCGCGGAGCGGAATTTCGATCCAGTCGATCTCGCGGCGAACGTAGTCGTCTGGATCATTGGCGCTCATCGGGCCGCCGAAGACCACGGCACCGGCATGCCGGTCGAGCGTGTCGGGCAGGGGATCGCCGAAGCGCGGCCTGCGAATGTCGAGACGATGGCCGAGCGCGCGCAGCGCATTGCCGACGCGGCCGGGTGTCGAGGATTCCTGGTGCAGGACGATCAGAACCGGCAGAAGGGGTTCGGAGGCGGCCGCGCTCGGCGTCCTTCCGGGGAAGGGCACCAATTCTGCGCCACCAAACCTGTCCGTCCGAAACGACATGGCCTCTGCGAGTGCTATCAGTTCAAGCCGCCAGCATAGCTAAGCGACGGTTAACATCGTGTGAGTTCGCGCACACACGCGCAGCTATTGAAGCAAGCTCCGGGCCACTACGGATGTTCGTTAGTGTCTCTGCCGCTGGAACCGGCTGGTGGCGGACAGGATGAAGCCGCGCGGGAAGAAGCGCAGTGCGAACGGTACGATCTTGATACCGAGACCCGGCAGCACTGCCCGTTTGTTCGCCATCAGGCCGCGATAGGCCTGCTGTGCGACATCGGCGGCCGGGACATTGAGAATCGCCGTATCGTGCCCGGAGCCAACGCCGGCGCGCCCCTGGAATTCGGTCTGCACCGGTCCCGGGCACAGCACGGTGACGCGAACGCCGCGCGGCGCGAGCTCCGCCCGCAAGGCCTCGGTGAGCGAAATCACATAGGCCTTGGACGCGTAATAGACCGCCATGCCGGGCCCCGGCAGAAAGCCCGCGACGGAGCCGACATTGAGCAGGCCGCCCTTGTTCCTGATGAGCTGGTCGGCAAAGCGCAGCGACAAATCGGTCAGCGCGCGGACGTTGACGTCGACAATGCCGACCTGCTCTTCGCGGTCGCGCTCGATGGCATCGCCGAACACGCCGAAGCCGGCATTGTTGACGAGATTGTCGAGCTCGACCTCTTCTGCAGCGAGCGCTGCTGCGATTTTTTCGCCGGCATCGGGCGCCTGGAGATCGCATGCGATCACGATCGGCTTCTTGCCGCACTTGGAGGTGAGCTCGTTTGCGAGCGCCTCGAGCCGGTCGGCACGTCGCGCGGTCAGCGCGAGCCGATGTCCGTTCGCGGCAAACACACGCGCCAGCTCCGTGCCTATGCCCGCCGAGGCACCGGTGATCAACGTTACCCGCTCAGTCACGATCGCAGTCTCTTGAATTGAAGTTTTTTGGCCCCGTAATGGCCGAACTGGAGCATAGGCCACGCGCGACAGGCAAGCGGCGCCGACGGCATGGCGGCCTGAGCGGGCAACAGAGAGCAGGAAAAACGGCCGATTTACAGGGGAATCCGGAGCCGGGAGGTCCGATCACTACATTAAAGTTTCGTCATGTGGTCCATACAACCGCGAATCTTGCCGCCTTGGCGATAGCTCAGCCGCCGACAACGTTGTCCTTGACTTGATCCGCGGCGCGGTCCGCGACGGCGTGCTTGAGATCGATCCGGTCGCGCTGGGAGATCCCGAGCAGGTCGGAGGCACGCCAGACGACGTTGTCCTCGAACTCGGTGACCTGGCCGTCGGCATAGACCAGCTCCCACATCATCTGGACGATGCGCCTGCGGCCCTCTTCGTCGAGCGAGCGCATGATGACGCTGGTAAAGTGATAAAGATCGACCGCCTCGCCCTCGACCTGGGTCGCATCCGCGATCAGCCGGTCGGCCGTGCCGCGGTCGAGCTTGAAATGGCTTTCGATCAGAGTGTGCAGCTTGCTCTGCTCGGCCTGCGTCGGCTGGCCGTCCAGCGAAACCACATGGACCAGCAGCGCGGTGGCCGCCAGCCGATAATCGCTGTCGCCGAAGGCGCGGTCCTGGGCATGAGGAGCAACAATGTCGGCGATGAATTGGCGCAGGCCGTCGAGCATAAGATCCCACCGAAATCGATGACGCGGCGAGGCCGCTACCAGCATTATATGAGCGGGAAACTCAACCGGCGCAACGTGCGTCAGCTCCGCGCGCTGATTACGTTTCGGCAATCTGGGCGCTGTGATTTTGGCGCGAGGGGCGAGCCAAACCCTCAGATGTCGTCCCGGCGAAGGCCGGGACCCATAACCACAGGCTGCGGTTTGGCGAAAGCTCTGGCAACGGCCATCTTGCCCGTTTCAGAAATCACGCGGTATGGGTCCCGGCCTTCGCCGGGACGACAGCAGAAATCCCTCACGGTATCTCGTACACCACCATCTTGTCGGCGATGCCGCGCAGCGCCGCCTGCTTCTGTATCGGTTTGATGGAACGCTGCTGCAGAACCTCGGCGACCGCTGGTGCGTCCAGCACCGGGCCGGTGATGTGGATCTCCTGCGCCGTCGACAGGCTCTGCACGCGCGCTGCGATGTTGACGGTCTGGCCGAAATAATCCTGCCGCTCGTTCAGCATCACCGCGAGGCAGGGGCCTTCGTGGATGCCGATCTTGACGATGAGATCGTCGGTGCCGCGCTGCTTGTTGAGCCCGTCCATCGCGGCGCGCATCCGCAGGCCCGCGACGATGGCATGCTCGGGACGGACGAAGGTCGCCATCACGGCATCGCCAATCGTCTTCACCACCGCGCCCTTCTCGGACGAGATGATCTCCAGCAACGCGTGGAAATGCGCACGCACGAGGTCGAAAGCGGCGAGATCGCCGACGCGCTCGTAGAGCGCGGTCGATCCCTTCAGGTCGGTGAACAGAAAGGTCAGCGAGGTGATCTGGAGCCGCTGGTCGAGACTGAGATTGTCCGCCTTGAAGACATCGCGAAACGTCTGGTTCGACAGCATGCGCTTGGCGGTGAGGAATGGCTTGCGCTGGCCGATCAGATGATGGAGCGCCTCGGCCGCGATGAACACCGACGGCAGCACCCGCACGCCGGCCTGGTTCTCCAGCGACAGCCGCAGCGGACCCGGCCGCATCGTCGTGGTCCCCGTCGGCGCCTGCACCTTGTTGTACATGATGGCGAGCTGCTGGCGGTCCTTGGTCGGCTCGCCCTGGACGTCGATGAACTGGGCGGCGTGAGTCACCGGCTCGAAGATGATGATGAAGTCGTTCGGGAGCTGCAGCGACATGGTCGCCTTCTCGCCGGCCGGCAGCTCCATGGTATCCAGCGTCACCTCGTTGGCCAGTGTCGCAAACGATTCCTTGTTGAAGTCGACGCCGGAGCTCCAGAACACCTGCTTGAAATACTCCCACACCGGAAGCGAGTCCGGGTCGTGCGCCGCGATGCGCCGCACGCGCGGATTCACGGTGAAGGAGACCTCGACCTGATCGTCGACCGAGGCCTTGTAGCCGCAGGCGCAGAGCGCGCAGTGATAATCGTCCGGCTTGAGCGCCTTCAGCGTCGTATGGGCACCAAGCACGCCGCCGCAGCCGGGGCATAGAACGTTCCAGCCGAGATCGAACAACCCCAGCCGCGCCGAATGCAGGAAGGCGGAGATTGCGTGCTCTTCATCGACGCCGTGCTGCGTGGCGAAGTCGAGGACATTGACGCGGTTGAGCTCGTGATCCTCGCCGTCCTTGATGAGACGCTCGATCGCATCGACCACCTTTGCGTCGGCGGTCTGGTTCAGAACGGATAACTGGGCCTGGATGTCGCTCATGGCGCAACTCTATTTAGGGTGGATCACGCCAACGGCCAGAGCCTGTCACCGGCGCGTGATGCGGAACAGGGGTGAGTGGTCAGGCTGGGTCGTGACAACGCCGTACGGAATGACAGGATTGGCGTCGACGAGTTCGACACGGAACGCGCCGATCAGCCGGGCCAGCGCCAGCACGGACTCGGCTTGCGCGAACGGCGCGCCGATGCAAACGCGCGGGCCCGCGCCGAACGGCAGATAGGCGAAGCGATCGGGCGGCTCTTTCGACATGAAGCGCTTGGGAATGAACGCGTTCGGCTGATCCCACAGCTTCTCGTGCCGGTGCAGCAGCCAGGGCGCGATCATGATGATGTCGCCCTTGTTGACCTCGGCACCGGCCACAACGTCCTTGCCGCGTGCGGCGCGGGCGACAAGGAAGGCCGGCGGATAGAGCCGCATGGTCTCATCGACCACGGCGCGGGTGAATTTTTGCCGGTCGATATCGGCCATGCTGTCGAGATGCTCGCCGCAGGTCTCGGAGGCGACCTCCTCCTGGGTATCAGGATCGAGCGCCAGCAGATAGAGCGCCCAGAACAGCGCGGTCGCGGTGGTCTCATGACCCGCCAGGATCATGGTCGCGACCTCGTCGACCAGTTGCTCGTCTGAAAAGCCCTTGCCCGTCTCGGGATCGCGCGCCTCGTCCATGAGATCGAACAGATCGCGCGGCGGCGCGCCGGCCTTCTTGCCCGCCGCACGCCGCTCGGCGATCAGCATCGCGACGAATTCGGTCCAGCGCGTGCGGAAGCGGGCGCGGGCGCGATCCATCGGCGTCGGCCAGGACACCGGCAGCACCATGTCGAGGAAATAGGCCCGCCCGAGCCGCTCGGCATATTCCATGATGAAGTTGCGCAAGGTCGGACCGTGCCGGTCCATACCGAACGAGAACATCGTGCGGCCGGCGATCTCCAGTGTCATGCGCTGCATGATCTCGCGCAGATCGATCGGCTCGTTCGTGCGCACATCCAGCTTCGCGATGGTCTCGTCGAGCACCGCCGTCATGTGCGGGACGAGATTGGCGGTGGCGCGCGGCGTGAAGGCAGGTGCGAGCGTCCGGCGCTGATGTGTCCAGGCATGACCCTCGGCGAGCAGAAGACCTTCGCCGAGCACGGGACGCAGCATGCGGATGCCCGCCGGCGTCCGCGTGTAATTCTCGTAATTGCTGAGCAGCACGTGCCGGATCGCATCCGGCTGGTTCAGGATGAAGCTCTTGTGCAGGAAGAAGCGGCCCTGGATGATCTCTTCCTCATAGGCGCGCTGCCCCCAGGTGGCGATCATGTTCTGCCTGATCACCGCAAGCCGGCCGAAGAACGACAAATTGTCCGGCGCGCGCGGCGGGGTCGGGGGGATGATGGGCCGACGCACGCTGGCGATGTTCATGGCTCTCTCCCGCAGATCTCGTCGCAGTAAAGGCTTGCCGCAGGCAATTAGCTAATAAGTCAGTTCGGCAACCGCAATCCTGTTCTCGGATGCCGGCCAGGCGCGTGCCACAATTCGTTCTTCGTTGAACTGGGCCACGACGTGACGCCCGACCTCGCTGGCCGGAAGGCGCAGGGTTGCTGCCGCATCCGTGGGTACGCCCGGATGGACGTCGGCAGGCTCCTGGCCGTCGAACAGGATAGTGTCGCGCGGCAGACCGAAATAGCCGCGCGGACGCGACATGATCACGACCGCACCGGCGTCCTTGTCCGCGGCAAAGAACGGGCGCGCGGCGCGCAAATGCACGACGTCGGAGGAGCGCGGGAAGGGCGAGCGGTAGAAATGCGTGATCGGGGCGTCCGGCGAGGTCAGGACGATCTCGAGCGGCGAGGTGGAATCGACCGTGGCCGGGCCCCAGCGGCCGTCGGCGCCGGTCGTCGCGCGATGCACCACATCGCCCCTGCGCTCGCCGCTCTCGCGGTCAACATAGTTGATCTCCACCGTCGCCCCGGCCACCGGGCGGTTGGTCGGTACGCCGTCTACCGCGCCCGTGACCAATCCGCCGATGCGAACGGTCTGCTCCGGCGTGATCGCAATGCGTGCAGGCTCGCGACCGGCGATGAACTTGTAGATCTCGCGGAAGGCGCGCGGGTGATACGCCGTCTCGCGATGGTCGATCGTGCCGAGCACGAGATTGGTCGCGCCCTTCAATTCCGGCCCCTCGAAGGTGACATTGGTCGGCACGCCCGGCTTGCCCATGAAGCGGCCATCGGGTTGTGCATATTTGTCCATGCCGTCGCTGCGCAAAGTGAGGAAAGCCGTGCCCGGCGTCACCTCGCTGTCGCCGTCGTTCAAGCCACGCAGGAAGGCGCCGCGTCCGTTGAACTCGCTGCCGAGAAGATCATCGAGGGCAAACACGCCGTGATTGGGCGTGCCGCACAGAACCGCGTGGCTGACATCGCCGCCGCCGCCGTTCTTGATGACGTTGCGGATGGAGTTGCCGCCGCGCGAATTGCCGACCAGCGCCACGCGCGCCGCTCCGGTGCGGCGTTTCAGCTCGGCGATGGCGGCGGCAAGCTCGCGGCGCTGATCCTCGGTCGAGGAGCGGTTGGCCTGATCGACCGTATCATCGGTGCGCGCGGTGGGATTTGTGAAATTGATCGCCATCATGCGGTCACGCGCGATGCCGTTGGATTCCATCCGCCACAACGTCGTCATCCAGAGCGCGTCGTAGTCGCCATTGCCATGGACGAACAGGATCGGCGGCACCTCAGAGTTGTTGTCAGAGCTCTTGGCCGCCGACTGCGCTTGCGCCAGCGCATCGTTGCGGAAGCTCGCAACCGCGAAAGCCAGGCTACCCGCACCCTGCAGGATCGTCCGTCGTGACAGCTTCATCTGGTCCTCCCCGGTAAAACCATGTCTTTGCACTGCTTATAGCGGCCTAACCACTGGACAGCGAAGGACTTTCGCGGGCATCACTGAACCCGCCGGAATCATCGAAGCCATTTCTGCCAGAGGACTTGGAAGGGGATATGACCGAGCAGACGAACCGTCAGAGACGTTCCGCCGACGGCATCACGGCCCCCCTGCGGTACACAATATTCCGGCGCATCTGGCTCGCCAGCCTGCTTTCCAATCTCGGTCTCCTGATTCAGGGCGTGGGCGCGGCCTGGGCGATGACGCAGATGGCGGCCTCCGCCGACAAGGTGGCGCTGGTGCAAACCGCCCTGATGCTGCCGATCATGCTGATCTCGATGCCGGCCGGCGCAATCGCCGACATGTATGACCGGCGCATTGTGACCCTCGTCGCACTCATGATCGCGCTGACCGGTGCATCCGCACTCACGATCCTGGCCGGGCTCAAGCTGATCGCCCCGGAATCGTTGCTGGCCTTCTGCTTCGTCGTCGGCAGCGGCAATGCGCTGTTTGGACCGGCCTGGCAGTCCTCGGTCAGCGAGCAGGTGCCGCCCGAAGCCCTGCCATCGGCCGTCGCGCTGAACGGCATCAGCTACAACATCGCTCGCAGCTTCGGTCCTGCGGTGGGCGGCGTCATCGTCGCCGCGCTCGGCGCGGTTGCGGCGTTTGCCTGCAATGCGATCCTCTATCTGCCGCTCTTGGTGGTGCTGCTGCTCTGGCGACGCGCGGTCGAACCCTCGCGACTGCCGCGGGAGAAGCTCAATCGCGCGATGGTGTCGGGCTTCCGCTACATCACCAACTCGCCGCCGATCAAGATCGTGCTGCTGCGGACGCTGGTGATGGGCCTGATCGGCGGCGCCGTGATGGCGCTGATGCCGCTGGTCGCGCGCGACCTGCTGCATGGCGGCGCGCAAACCTACGGCATCATTCTTGGCGCGTTCGGCATGGGCGCCGTGGTCGGCGCACTCAACATTCACGAATTGCGCAAGCGCATGAGCGGCGAGGCGGCGATCCGCGCCTGCACGATCTCGATGGCGTTTGCGATGGCCGCGATTGCCCTGAGCAGCGAGCCGGTGCTGACCGCGGCCGCGCTGGTGCTGGCCGGCGCAGTCTGGATGGCCGCGGTGGCGCTGTTCAACATCGGCGTGCAGCTTTCGGCGCCGCGTTGGGTCGCGGGACGCTCGCTCGCAGCGTTCCAGGCCTCGATTTCCGGTGGCATCGCAATCGGCGCGTGGGGCTGGGGTCATCTCACCGACTATGCCGGCGTCGAGGTCGCGCTGCTGACCGCGGCGGGTCTGATGCTGGTCTCGCCGGTGCTCGGCATCTGGCTGACGATGCCACGGGTCGGCGCCCGCAACGAGGACGCGGATGTGCTGGCCGATCCCGAGGTCAAGCTGTCACTGACCGGACGCAGCGGACCGCTGGTGGTGGAGATCGAATATCGCGTCGCCCAGGAGAACGCGCGCGCCTTCCACAATGTGATGCAGGACGTGCAGCTGTCGCGGCAACGCAACGGCGCCTATGGCTGGTCGATCGCGCGCGACATCGCCGATCCGGAATTGTGGACCGAGCGCTATCACTGCCCGACCTGGTTCGATTATCTGCGCCAGCGCAACCGTTCGACCCAGTCCGAACGTGCGCTGCATCAGCAAGCGATCGATTTTCACATCGGCGCCGATCCGGTGCGGATCCGCCGCATGCTGGAGCGGCCGTTCGGCTCGGTGCGCTGGAATGAAGGGACGCCGGACCGCGCCAGTGCCGAGGTGCTGCCGGTGGTCGCGACCGCGGCGGGAAGCAGTATCGCTCGCTAGCAGTAGCCTTTACTGCCCGTGATCCGTCAGCACCTTGTCGCAGCCCTTGCTCAGCTTGGTGCGGTTCTGCTTCAGGCAGGCGAGCACGGCGCTATCGCCATTATTCATCACGGCGCGGCAATGACGCGTGACGTCGCGCGCGCAGGCGTCGTGGCCGGGCTGCTGCTGCGCTGACGCGCCGGATGCGCACAGAACCAAAGAAACAATGAAAAGAAATCTGGCCATCGCGTCGTGCCTCGTACCCGGAAGATGTGCGGGCGAAGCTAGTGCGACGATCCCTTAGCCGCAACGGCTTTATTGGCAGGCAGACTTTGCAGGCTGATTGGCGCCACCGCGTGGCCCCGGCTTGACGCCGGGGCACATCGCGAGGGGAGCTAACCGACGCAACGACGCTATCGTTGCGCTCTTACTGACCGTCCTGGGCGTCAGCGACCTTGCGTGAGGCGCCCTTGGCGAGGTCCTTGTCCATCACCGCGCGGCAGCCGGCGCTCAGGTCCGAACGATGCTTCATCATGCACGCGGTGATCTTCGGGATGTTGGGGATCTCCGACGAGCACAGGCGGAAGGCGTCGCCGGTGCACATCTGCTGCGCTTCGGCCGAGAAGGCGAAGCTCGACGTCGTCGAGCTGATCGAGACGATGGCGGCAAAGCCCAGAGCCAGACTGGTGTCGCGGATTTTGGAAGAGAAAGACTTGGTCATTTGAAGCTCCCATTGGCACCGCCGGTGGCGGGGCCGTTGTTGATGGGAACTACGATGCTCCACCAAAACAGTTTCCACTGTGATGATGGTCACGGGCGGCTCCCCCTCTGTGACCTCGGTCACTTTGGCGCACCCGCCTGAAATTCCTCCGCAACCGCTGTCGTGTTGGTGTCACGTTAACTGTTCCTTCGCATTAATGGCCGGGCGCGCGGGACATTCCGCTGGTTTGGTTGCGTATTTGGAAAGAGTAGCGATGCGTAATGCGTTGGGCCTGATGTTGGCCAGTGTCCTCGCGGCGGTCCTGATCGCCGGAGGTTGGTACTTTTATTCCTCGCGCGCCGACCAGGGCGCCCCCAAGACAACAGCCGCCCGTGCCGCCGATCCTCTGCCGGCAAAACTCGCCGCCAAGGACGACGTCGAGACCACTGCGGCGATCGCGGGCAAGCCCGCTGCTGTTGCCGCCGCACCCGTGCCGGCGCCCGCACCGGCGGTGGCACCGGTTCAGCAGACGACGACCTGCACCAACCCGAATGCACTGGGCGTCTCACGCGTGGTCGAGATCGACACGACGGGCGGTCCGGGGTTCGGCTTCGAGCAGTACAAGCAGTTTGATTTCCTCGCCGACAAGGAGGTCGTGCTGACCTTCGACGACGGTCCCTGGCCGGTCAACACGCCCGCGGTGCTGAAGGCGCTCGCCGATGAATGCACCAAGGGCCTGTTCTTCTCGGTCGGCAAGCATGCGACCTGGCATCCGGAGATCCTGCGCCAGGTTCTGGCCCAGGGCCACACGGTGGGCACGCACACCTGGTCGCACGTCAATCTCAACGGCAAGAAGATGACGGAACAGCAAGCCAAGGACGAGATCGAGAAGGGTATCAGTGCCGTGAAATGGGCGCTCGGCACCAACCCGTCACCGTTCTTCCGCTTCCCGCAGCTTCAGCAGAATCCGGCGCTCGTCAGCTATCTCGGCAGCCGCAACGTCGGGCTGTTCTCGACCGACCTCGACTCTTTCGATTTCCGCAAGGAGAGCACGCCGGACAAGATCGTCAGCAACGTGATGACCAAGCTCGACAAGCTCGGCAAGGGCATCATCCTGATGCACGACTTCCAGAAGCGCACCGGCGAAGCGTTGCCGACATTGCTCACGCGCCTCAAGGCCGGTGGCTACAAGGTCGTGCAGATCAAGGCGAAGACGACGCTCGACTCGCTGCCCGAGTATGACGAAGCGGTGCTCAAGGAACTGAAAGTGCCTGCGTCCAATGCGACGAACGCGCGCCCGGTCTCGAGCGTGGTGCAGACCGTCTCGCAGCGCTGAGCACGTCAGGTCTCGACAAGCAAAATGGCCGGGCTCAGCCCGGCCATTTTGTTTTGAGAGCGTCACGCCGCTTACCAATAAATGCCGTGGCGATGCAGCTCGGCGATGATGCGGCCTTCGGTCCACCGCTTGTGTTTGGGCTTGTCGGCCTTCGCCGTCGACTTCGGCGCAGGCTTGCCCGTCGTGACCGGCGTTGGCGCCGTCGTTGTCGTGGTCGCGGCGGGAGCAGTCGCCACAGCGGGCGCGGCAGCCGGGATCGCCGGCGGGCGGTCGACATACTTCGGCGCTTCGACCACCGGGGCAACTTCGCTGATTTGCGTGGTCGGGGTGGTGGTTGTGGTGGTTTGCGGAGCGGCTGTTGCCGTGGACAATGACAGGCTGCGGTCACCTGCCTGGGCAGATGCAGACACCAGAACCATGGCGGCAACCAGAATGATCTTGCGCATGTGAAATCTCCCCGTGTTTGCGTGACCAGGACAGTACGGGAGAGCCGCGCGAGGTTATGTGATAGAAGTCACGCAGACGGCCGTCCCCGATTTCAGCAACGCATCGCAGTGACACACGCGTCGAGCGCGATCACGCAGGAAGCTTGCTTGTGACGGTCGGATGAATGGAGCGCTGGTGCCGCAAGAGGGACTCGAACCCCCGACCCCGTCATTACGAATGACGTGCTCTACCAGCTGAGCTATTGCGGCGAACCCTGCCGGGCCCGGGCGATGCCGGCCCCGATACGCGCGCTCCTGATATCGGGCATGGCCCGAATTGGCAAGGACAAGCGGCAGGCGAAATACGGGTCACCCGCCCCAGCGGGACCAGAATCCGCGCCAACCGCCGGCCTGGGCCTTTGCATCGTCCCTGGGCGTGCCGATTTGTTCCGTAAATTCATCACTCGGACCGTCGTCATCGATGCCGGGATCGTCCGGCGCGCGAACGATCGGGATGACGGCCTGGATCGTCGCCTGTGCGGGCTTGCCGAGGTCGGCACGGGTCCGGAACACCGGGGTTGCCGCCACCGGCGATGATTCGGCGGCCTCAGGGGCCGGATTGACCGGCTCGGCAGGCGTCACCACCGGTTCTTCCTTGACCGCGGGAGGCGCATTGTCCTGCGCGGCCGGAGCAGGGGCTGGGGTCTCGACCGGCGCGATCACGGCCGGTTCCACCGGCGCCTCGCTGGCCACGGTCACCCGCTTCGGCGGCGGGGCCGCAAGCATGGCTTCCTCGAAGGCCGAGGACTCGATCGTCGTGCCCTTGTCCGAGGGCAGGCTCGCCACCGGCGTCTGCCACTGGAAGGCGTCGAGCCGGCCGGTGACCGGGGAGACCGGACGCCAGCGGTCGCTGACATAGCCGTCCGCAGTCCAGGCCGGATCGTGACGGGCGCGGACCGCACGCAAGGTCCAGGCGCGGGCACGGCCGCCATCGCCGTGCTCGGTGCGTTCGAGCTCGGCCATCAACAGCGCCACGCGCTGGGTCGGATCGTTGACGTAAGGCGTCAGCACCGCGCGCGCACGGGCGAACTCGGACGCATCAATCGCTGCGCGCGCGATCGCAAGCTGTCCCTCGACATGGCCGGCCTTGTCGGCGGGCGTTTTCGCCGCGAGCGTCTCGACCCGCTGCAAACGCTGTCGCGCGGCATCGCCGAGTTTGACATGTGCGTAGGCGTCGGCAAGATCAGGATGCGGATTGGCAAGCCACGCGGCTTCGACCAGCTTCATGGCGCGGCGCACCTGATGCGCCTCGCTCTCGAATTTCGCGGCGAGCACAGCGGCCGGCACCAGGGTCGGCGCGAGCTTGACGGCTTCCATCACGCTCTCGCGCGCGACATCGCGGTCCATCGTCTCCAGTTCCAGCGCGCGCGCCGTCAGCAGCACGCCGCGCTGCCGGCGGTAGCCCCGCTTGTCGATCAGGCCCGCGGACAGGTTCGAATCCAGGATCGCGAGCGCACCGCTCCAGTCGCCGCGCGCACAGCGGAAGCCGAGCACAGCATGCGAGGCCCAGGTCGAGGACGGCGACAGCTTGATCGCTTCCTCTGCGATCATCACGGCGCCGACCGCATCGTCGGCGCGCTGCGCCTCGATGAACAGGCCGCGCAGGCCGAGCAGCCGCGTATCCTCGCGCTCGGCCATGGCGCGGAAGGCGTGCTGCGCCTCGTCGCGATTGCCGTCGAGCTGGGCCGATTGCGCGTGCAGGAGAAGCGCGAGCGGATCGTTCGGCGCGTGTCGCCGCGCCGCCTCGGCGTGACGGCGGGCGAGCCCCGTGTCGCCGTGGCCGATCGCGAGCAGCCCGTGGGTGATGGCGTGGCGGCCACGAGCATGCCGCTTTTCATGGCGGCGGCGGCGCATCCGCCCCGGTGCGCGCCAGATCACGGTCAGGAGGCTCCAGAGCAAGACGATCAGGACCGCGAATATACCGAGGCAGAGCACGAACACCGGAATGCTCGGTGAGGCCCGAAAACCGCCCCAGGTCAGCACGACATCGCCGGGCTGATCGGCAACCCAGGCCGCGCCGGCGCCTGCGAGCGCAATCAGAACAAGGAAGAGAACGATGCGAAGCATGGCTATCCCTATACGCGCGGATTGTTGCGCGAATCTTATTGAGCAGGCCTATTGACCGGGCTTGGCGAGACCAGCCAGAGCGTCGTCGGCGAATTTGCGGGAGGCCGCGAGCGCGGCATCGCGCGCGTCAGCCTTGTCGAGCCAGGCTTGTGCCGGCGCGCGATCGGCCTCGGGCAGCATCTTCAGCTCGCGGCGCGCCTCGACGAAATCGTTGCGCAGCGCAGCGGCCGTGACCCGCGTGACAATGGCGGCGCGGTCATTGCCGACGCCGTCGGTGCGCTCGATGCGGACGAGCTTTGACGCTCCCGCCTGAAGCCGCTCGACGATGCCGGTACTGCTGCTCGGCGCCTCCGGTGGCGGCGACAGCTTCGGCACGATGTTGAGGAGTTCGCGGGTCAGCGCGACCGGCGTCGGAATGCCCGACGCGGCAAACGCATCGAGCGGCTTCAGCAGTTCGGGCTTGGCCGCGAACGACCGCGCAGCAATGAGCTGCGCCTCATAGGGATCATTGTGGCGAACGGCAACGTCGAGCAGGGTGGCGGCGACCACGGAGCGCAACGGCTTGTCGTCCGTCACCTTGGCATCAGCGATCTTTTCGCCCTGCTGTGCGAGCTCCGCGCGTGCGGTGGTGCTGGCACGCTCGAGCTGGGAGATACGGTCGTCGAGCGCGGCGAGACCGGACGAAGCCGCCGCATCGCGCGGCGCGGATTTCGCATCGTTCAATGCGCTGGCAGTCTTGTCGGATTGCGCGCGCACATTGGCGATGTCGCCGCGCAGGGTGCCGACGGATTTTTCCAGCGCATCAAGCCGTGCAACGATGGCCGGATCGGCCGCGGGCTTGCCCGCTTTGGCTTCGACTGCGGCGACACGTCCGCTCAGCGCATCGACCGTCGCACCCGTCACTTGCGGCGCGGCCGGCGGCGCCTGCACCGCGGGCCAGCCCAGCGCCCAGCCAACCGCGATCACGACCGCGGCTGCAACGGCGCCGGAAAATGGCGCGATGACCCAGGGAGAAATGGCGCCCGACGCAGCTGCGGCCTGCGCTTCGCCATGCTCCGGTTCGGCCTTCGCTGTCTCGGTCTTGGCTGTCTCTACCTTGGCCGTCTCGACCTTGGCATCTTCGGCACCGGCCTGGTCGGCGTTGACCTGGTCGGCCGAGGGCTGCGCCTCCGGCTCGACCGCCACGTCCTGCGGCTGGGTGGAAACTTCGGTCGCCTCGAGGTCGATCGTGGGCGGGGTGCGCTTGGCACGGCCGGACTCGGGGGCCAATCCTGCGTCTTCAGGCTTGTCGTCGGCCATCGTGACGGTTCCTCACACTTTCATACCAGAGACGAGCCCGATTGCCTCGGATTCGGCCCGTCCTCTTACGCCAAACGGGTCCGCAAAGCACGCTCCAAGGCGTCAAACAGGGCATTTTCGTCCGGGGTCGCGGCCACCAGGACCTGCGATGCTCCGGCATCACGCAGCACGCTGGCGACCGTCTCGGACAGGCAGCATTGCGGGATCGCCAGCGCCGAGATTTCGACGCCTTCGTCCCGGGCCGCGTCCAGGAAGGCCCGCGCACTGCGCCGGGAGTAATGCAGCACCGCCTCGATGCCATGCTCGGCAAAACCGTCGCAGACGTCGCGCGGGAGAATCTTGACCGGGACCATACGGTAGGTCGTCTGAGTGACCACGCTAAACCCTTCCGCGCCCAGCTCGCCGCCGAGATCCCGCGACAGGTCGGCGCCCGCGAGATAAAGCAGCGTACTCTTTTTCTTCAGCACCTTGGCGCGCGCGCTCTGCATCACCTTGTCGCGCAAGGAAGCGGCATCGTCGCCCGCGACGATCACATCCGCGAAGCCGACTTCGCGCGCCACGGCAGCCGTGTGCTCGCCGACCGCGAACAGCGGCAGCTCCAGCAGGCCGAGGTTCTTTAGGTCAAGGTCCCGCAATTGCGGCGCGACGGCGCGGATCGCGTTGGCCGATGTCACGATGATGGCGCTATAGCCCGCCTCACTCTCGTCATGGAAAGCGACCGGCTCGAACTTGAGCACCGGCGCGAGCAACACCACATGTCCCCGCGCGCGCAGATTTCCCGCCGTCGCCTCATTGTCGGGATGCGGCCGTGTGACAAGAATGGACATCGCTTGTGTTCCCGGACCACGTGGCGGTGATGCATTCAAGGGATGGCGGCGCGTGACGATTGCGCAAGCCGACCCCGGAATGCTACCGCGTTACCAGAACTCTGCTTTACGGATGAGCGCAAGGGCGCAAATTGGATAACAATTCGCCAATGCTGGTGCTGGGCATCGAGACCACCTGCGACGAGACCGCGGCGGCCGTGATCGAGCGCGCGCCTGACGGGAGCGGCAAGATTTTGTCCAACATCGTGCGGTCGCAGGTCGAGGAGCATGCCCGCTTCGGCGGCGTCGTGCCGGAGATCGCGGCGCGCGCTCATGTCGACGTGCTCGACGGCATCATCGACCGTGCCATGCACGAGGCCGGCATCGACTACGCCCAGCTCGACGGCGTCGCGGCAGCCGCGGGCCCGGGCCTGATCGGCGGCGTCATCGTCGGGCTCACCACCGCGAAGGCGATTGCGATGGTGCATGACACACCGCTGGTCGCGGTCAACCATCTCGAGGCCCATGCGCTGACGCCGCGGCTGACCGACGGCGTAGAATTTCCCTATTGTCTGTTCCTCGCCTCCGGCGGCCACACCCAGATCGTCGCGGTCACCGGCGTCGGCCAATATGTGCGGCTTGGCACCACCGTCGACGACGCGATCGGCGAGGCCTTCGACAAGGTCGCGAAGATGCTGGGCCTGCCCTATCCAGGCGGCCCGCAGGTCGAACGCGCGGCCGCGAACGGCGATGCGGCGCGCTTCGCTTTCCCGCGGCCGATGCAGGGACGTCCCGATGCCAATTTCTCCCTGTCGGGACTGAAGACGGCGGTTCGCACCGAAGCGAGCCGGCTGGCTGAAATCACGCCGCAGGACGTCAACGATCTCTGCGCGAGCTTTCAGGCCGCGGTGTTGGATTCGACGGCCGACCGGTTGAACGTCGGCCTGAGAATTTTCCGCGAACAATTCGGCGCGCCGCGTGCACTGGTCGCGGCCGGCGGTGTCGCCGCCAATCAGGCGATCCGCGGCGCACTGTTTGACGTCGCCGGGGAAGCCCAGACGCAGCTGATCATGCCGCCGCCCGCGCTCTGCACCGACAATGGCGCGATGATCGCCTGGGCCGGCGCCGAACGCCTCGCGCTCGGCATCACCGATACGATGGAGGCGCAGCCCCGCGCGCGCTGGCTGCTCGACGCCAACGCCACCGCGCCGGCAGGCTACGGCAAGACGCGGGCGGGATACTAATGGCCGCGTTCCAGTCCGTCGCTGTGATCGGCGCGGGTGCCTGGGGTACGGCGCTGGCGACGGTGGCCGCACGCGCTGGACGGAACGTGACGCTGTGGGCGCGCAACGCCGAACATGCCGCGCGGATCGCATCGACCCGTGACAATCCGCGACTGCCGGGCGTGCGGCTCGTGCCGGAGATCGTGGTGACGAGCGAGCTGTCGCTCGCCGCGCGTGCCGACATGCTGCTGATCGCAACACCTGCGCAGCATCTGCGCGGCGCGGTCAACATGCTGGCCTCGCACGTTACGAAGGCTGTGCCGGTCATCGCCTGTGCCAAGGGCATCGAGCACGGCACCCACAAATTCATGACCGACGTGATCGCGGAAGCCGCGCCGCATGCGCAGCCCGCGATCCTGTCGGGCCCCAGTTTTGCCGACGACGTGGCGCGCGGCCTGCCGACGGCGGTGACGCTGGCGGCGAAGGATGATGCACTCGCGAGCGCCCTCGTGCAGGCCCTCGGTTCGCCGACGTTCCGGCCCTATCACTCCACCGATATCCGCGGCGTCGAGATCGGCGGCGCGGCCAAGAACGTGCTGGCGATCGCGGTCGGCATCGCGGTCGGACGCAAGCTCGGCGCCTCCGCCCAGGCCGCGCTCACGACCCGCGGCTTTGCCGAGCTGACACGCCTGGGCCGCGCGCTCGGCGCGCGCAGTGAGACGGTCGTTGGCCTGTCAGGCCTCGGCGATTTGATCTTGACCTGCTCGAGCCCACAGTCGCGCAATTTTGCGCTCGGCCTCGCGCTCGGACGCGGCGAGCAGCCGCCCGCCGGCAAGCTTGCCGAGGGCGAGTTCACTGCGCCGGTGCTGATCGAACTCGCGGCTTCGCAAAATATCGAGATGCCGGTATCAGAGGCGGTCGCGGCGATCCTGACCGGCAAGAGCACGATCGACGCCGCGATCTCGGGGCTATTGACGCGCCCCTTCAAGGCAGAGGAATGAACATGGCGTACTGGCTGGTGAAATCCGAACCATCGGTGTGGTCCTGGGACCAGCAGGTCGCGAAGGGCGCCAAGGGCGAGGCCTGGACCGGCGTGCGCAATTTCACGGCACGCATCAATCTCGTGAACATGAAGAAGGGCGACAAGGCGTTCTTCTATCATTCCAACGAGGGCAAGGAGATCGTCGGCATCGCGGAGGTTATCAAGGAGGCCTATCCGGATCCGACCGACAAGACCGAAAAGTTCGTCTGCGTCGACATCAAAGCCGACAAGCCCTTGAAGACTCCGGTGACGATGGCCGCGATCAAGGCCGAGAAAAAACTCGCCGACATGGCGCTGGTGAAATATTCGCGCCTGTCGGTGCAACCGGTCATGGCCGAGGAATGGAAGCTGGTTTGCAAGATGGGCGGGATGTAGTCAGTGCCGTAGCCCTTGTATCTCCGGCAGCGTAAGCACCTCGCAAGGCGAAGCGATGCCGCGCAGCTTGTGCAGTCCGAGCGCAATAAGCGGCATGTCCGTCTCGGCGGCAAGTGCCCCCGACACCAGCACGGTCTTGCCGAGTGGCTTGCACAAGCCTTCGAGCCGGCTGGCAAGATTGACGGCGGGACCGATCGCCGTGAAGTCCAGCCGATTGGCGGCGCCGATATTGCCCCAGAGCATCTCGCCGAGATGAAGTGCGGCACCGAACGCGAGCGGCGGCAACCCTTGAGTGCTGCGCTCCGCGTTGAGATACGCCATCCCGGCTTCGGCCGCGCCTGCCGCACGCAGAGCGGCCTCGCACGCGCGGCGCGGTGATGCCTCGACCACCGGAAAGATCGCGAGCACGCCGTCGCCGATGAATTTGAGCACTTCGCCGCCGAAGGCGTGAACGGCACCGGCAATGCGATCGAACCAGGCATCCAGCGCGGCGATGACATCGGCCGGCGGGTGGGCTTCCGACAAGGTGGTGAAGCCGCGCAGATCTGCATAGAGCAGCGCAGCCTGAATGGTCTCGCCGAGGTCGCGCCGCAACGGCGCCGCCAGCACCCGTTCGGCGCTGCGCTTGCCGAGATAGGCCTCCAGCGTCGCCCGCAACGTGGCGCGTGCGGCGAGCACGGCGAGCGGTGTCGCGGCAAAACGCGCGGCCTGGCGCAATTGCTCGATCTCGCCGGGCACGAA
Source organism: Bradyrhizobium sp. AZCC 2230 (assembly GCF_036924495.1). Classification (NCBI taxonomy): domain Bacteria; kingdom Pseudomonadati; phylum Pseudomonadota; class Alphaproteobacteria; order Hyphomicrobiales; family Nitrobacteraceae; genus Bradyrhizobium; species Bradyrhizobium sp. AZCC 2230. The sequence goes on from NZ_JAZHRS010000001.1 coordinate 6,213,564, forward strand.
CGGACGCGACCCGATCCAGCCGAGCAGTGGCCCATCGCGCCGCCCGACAACATCTTCATGCACTTCGCCGCCCGCGATGTCGCGCAGCCAGCGGCGGCCGGCATCGTTGGGCAAATCGGGCGCCAGTCCGCCTGGCGCAAAGCCGAGCGCCTCGATCACCGCGCCGCTTTCGGCACGCCACAGCCATGTCCGCTTCGCGATCAGCGGGTGCGGCACCTCAAGCGTCAGGCTGCCTGCCGCAAGCGGCACACCATCGGCGCGCAGATGCGCGCCGAGTTCCGCAAGCAGGCGATCGGCCCCGGGACACTCCGAAGCGGCATCGACAAGCCAGGCAAGGGTCGGAGAGAGTTGCATGATCCGATGATGGCGAAAGAGGACCGGCTTTGTCACGGGCAATCCTTGACGGGCTGCTTTGGCACCGCCATGTGCCAGTGGCAGAGCGTTTTCAAGCGAAGTGGATGCCGGTTCGCGTCAAGAAAACGCGTCAAAACAAGAAGCTAAAGCCTCGTTCCGACTCCTTCGGAACGAGGCTCTAGCCCAGGGATGATCGCCGATGACCGAGCCGTTCGTATTGCGACGCGAGACCCAGATCGCAGCCCCGCGCGCCACCGTCTTCGCCTATTTGACCGACCCTGAGAAAATCCTGAGCTGGATGGGCTCGGATGCGACCACCGAGCCGCATCCTGGCGGACTCTATCTGCTCAAGGGAATCGGCCCACGTGGCAGCGTCGCCCGGGGCGCCTTCCGTGAAGTCGTGCCGGTGCATCGTCTGGCCTACACGTTCGGCTGGGATGGCGGCCAGGAAGTGCCGCCCGGGTCGAGCCTGATCGAGATCGACCTGATCGAACGCGACGGCGGAACGCTGCTACGCATGACCCATAGCGGGCTGCCGACGGAGGAGCAGGTGGCAGCGCACGCGAAAGGGTGGGCGCATTATCTGGCGCGACTCACGAACGCAGCCGCTGGCCGCGATCCCGGTCCTGATAAGGGTATCTCGGACAATATGTAGCTCTCGTAGGGTGGGCAAAGCGTAGCGTGCCCACGCTGCCTATCATCAATGTGTGAAGAATGGTGGGCACGGCGCAAGCGCGCCTTTGCCCACTCTACGGCACCGCCGCTTAAACCGCCGCGGTCGCGACGACCTGCTGCAGAAGCTGCTCACGCCTCGCCTGCGAGCGCTGACCCTTCATGGTCGCGGCGAAGCGCTCCAAAATGCCGTCTTCGAAGGCGGTGACGATGGTGTCGTGGACATAGCTCTTGCGGCAGATCGCAGGCGTGTTGGAGAGCTTGTCGGCCGCGGCGCGGATCGCGTCCAGCACCTGCTTCTTGCGGCCGCGCTGGCTGGTCGCCGGCGTAATCCGCGACAGCGATTCCACAACGACGGCCGAGGCCATCAGCGTGCGAAAGTCCTTCAGCGAAATCTTGATGCCGGCGATCTCGCGCAGGAACGCATTCACCTGCGTGGTGCTGACCGCGCGCACGATGCCGTAGGCATCGCGATACTGGAACATGCGCTTGCCGGGAACGCCGTTGAGGATGCCGATGGCGCGCACCAGCTTGGCCGCGTCGCACTCCTTGCGCACGGCCTTGCCGCCCTTCGCCTTGAAGGTCAGCACGAAGCAATCGTCCTCGAGCGTGACGTTCGACTTCAGCATCGTGGTCGCGCCGCGGGTGCCGTTGAGGCGGGCGTAGGATTCATTGCCGGGACGGATCGCGGTGCGCGCGATCAGCTCGATCACCGCCGACAGCGCGAATTCGCGCGTCGGCTCGTCGCCCGACAGGAACGCCGAGACCTTGCGCCGGATTTTGGGCAGCGCGCCGACGAGTTTTTCCAGGCGATGCGCCTTGCGGTGCTCGCGGACCTTCTCCCAGTCGGCGTGATAGCGATATTGCAGCCGGCCCGCGGCGTCGCGTCCCACTGCCTGGAGATGCGTGCTCGGATCGGCCGAGTAACGCACCTGGCGATAGGCCGGCGGCACCGCCATGGCGTGCAGCCGGCGGATGGTGCGGGCGTCGCGGACATGCGCGCCGTTGGGACGGACGAAGGAATAGCCCTTGCCGCGCTTGATGCGCCGGATGGTCAGTTCATTCTGGTCGCCGAGCCGCAGGCCCAGTTCCTTGGCAAGCGCCTCGACCGTCACCGCGGGCGCCGAATCGAACACCTTTTTGGGGCTGGGACGGGTGGAACCGGCCGGTTTCGGCCATTGTCCGAGGGCTTTGGCCAGCGCAATGGCAGCAGGATCGGCCGAAGCGGGCCGCATCGTCCCGAGATTCTGCTGATCCATCATAGTCTTATGCCTTGACCCTGTTTGTTACCGTTCAATGCCGCTGTTCTGATTATTGTTCCAAGGGTCGCTTGGAAGGTCTCTTGGGACCCGGGTTAGCCACTTAGGGTGTTCCGAACCGCATTGCGAGTCCCGAATCAGTGAAAAGCGGTTCCTAAATACCGCCTGCGACGCATGGGCGCCCTGCGCAGGCCTCTTCCGGAGATTTGGGTAAAGGGCCGAAAACCTCTGCCCGGCCTGTTTCAGATTTGCGACAGCCGGCCTTTGCGGCTTGATTTTCCGCATCGCCGGCCGCTCACCGAAGGTCCAGCTTGTGCTCCTTGTCGGGTCCGGTTAGCTCGACGCATAATCGGTTCAACGATCAAGTCGGCTTGCGCATCGCCAGCGTTTGGCTTGCCGTATGTGGAGGGAAACATGTCCGAGAAGATTTACGACGTCCCCGCGGAATGGGCAAAACGGGCCTGGGTCGACCAGGCCAAGTACAAGGACATGTACGCCCGCTCGATCGCGGACCCGAACGCCTTCTGGGCCGAGCAGGCCAAGCGCATCGACTGGATGCACGCCCCCACCAAGATCGAGAACGTCTCCTTCGCGCCCGGCAACATCTCGATCAAATGGTTCGAGGACGGCATCCTCAACGTCGCGCATAACTGCATCGACCGCCATCTCGCCAAGCGCGGCAACCAGACCGCGATCATCTGGGAAGGCGACGATCCCTCGCAGTCCAAGCACATCACCTACAAGGAGCTGCACGACGAGGTTTGCCGGATGGCCAACATCCTGCGCACCCGCAACGTCAAGAAGGGCGACCGCGTCACCATCTATCTGCCGATGATCCCGGAAGCGGCCTACGCGATGCTGGCCTGCGCGCGGATCGGCGCGATTCACTCCGTGGTGTTCGCCGGTTTCTCGCCGGATTCGCTCGCCCAGCGCATCAACGATTGCCAGTCCAAGGTCATCATCACCGCGGACGAAGGCCTGCGCGGCGGCAAGAAGGTACCGCTCAAGGCCAATGTCGACGCGGCGCTCGCCAAGGCCGACGGCGTCGACTGGGTCGTTGTCGTCAAGCGCACCGGCGGCAAGATCGACATGAACCCGACGCGCGACCTCTGGTATCACGAGGCGGCGGCGATGGTGACGACCGAATGCCCGGCCGAGCACATGCACGCCGAGGATCCGCTGTTCATCCTCTACACCTCGGGCTCGACCGGCCAGCCCAAGGGTGTGCTGCACACCTCGGGCGGCTATCTCGTATTCGCGTCGATGACGCATCAATACGTCTTCGACTATCACGACGGCGACATCTACTGGTGCACCGCCGACGTCGGCTGGGTCACCGGCCACAGCTACATTCTCTACGGGCCGCTCGCCAACGGCGCGACCTCGCTGATGTTCGAAGGCGTGCCGAATTACCCGGATAATTCGCGATTCTGGAACGTCATCGACAAGCACAAGGTCAACATCTTCTACACTGCACCGACCGCGATCCGCGCGCTGATGCAGTCGGGCGACGAGCCCGTGAAGAAGACTTCGCGCGCGAGCCTGCGCCTGCTCGGCTCGGTCGGCGAGCCCATCAATCCGGAAGCCTGGGAGTGGTATTACCGCGTCGTCGGCGACGATCGCTGCCCGATCGTCGACACCTGGTGGCAGACCGAGACCGGCGGCATCCTGATCACACCGCTGCCGGGCGCGACCAAACTCAAGCCGGGCTCAGCGACGCAGCCGTTCTTCGGCGTGGTGCCTGAGATCGTCGATGCCGACGGCAAGGTGCTGGAGGGTGAGACATCAGGCAATCTCTGCCTGACCCGCTCATGGCCGGGCCAGATGCGCACGGTCTATGGCGATCACGCCCGCTTCGAGCAGACCTATTTCTCGACCTACAAGGGCAAATACTTCACCGGCGATGGCTGCCGGCGCGACGCCGACGGCTATTACTGGATCACCGGCCGCGTCGACGACGTCATCAACGTCTCCGGTCATCGCATGGGCACAGCGGAAGTCGAGAGCGCTCTCGTTGCACATGAGAAGGTGTCGGAGGCCGCCGTGGTCGGTTACCCGCACGACATCAAGGGCCAGGGCATCTATGCTTATGTGACGCTGATGGCCGGCGTCGAGCCGAGCGACGAACTGCGCAAGGAACTCGTCACCTGGGTGCGCAAGGAAATCGGCCCGATCGCTGCGCCTGACCAGATCCAGTTCTCGCCCGGCCTGCCCAAGACCCGCTCCGGCAAGATCATGCGCCGCATCCTGCGCAAGATCGCCGAGGACGAGCCGAGCAGCCTCGGCGACACCTCGACCTTGGCCGATCCCGCCGTGGTCGACGATCTCGTGAAGAACCGGCAGAACAAGAAGTCGGCGTAAGAGCATTCTCGTGCCCCGGACGCAGCGCAGCGCCACTTCAGCGGTGCGCTGCAGAGCCGGGGCCCATCCATCCACGTAGAAGAAAGAGCTGGGTCCCGGCTCTGCGTCGCAGCACCATAGCGCGTCGAAGACGCGCGTGAACGCGCTTATGGCGCCGCGCCGCGTCCGGGACACGAGACCGCCTTTCGCGCCAACGTCGCCTGAAACAACCTCCGTTCACACACCCTCACACACTTGTCAGGGCGCACGCGCCCATACCCGCATCTTTGCCGCCGAGTGTTGTTTTCAAGTCATTTACTTTATTTCGAACATTTCCTTTGTTCCCCCTGCTGGCTGGCCCTTGGCGGCCGCGCGTGGAAACCATCCGGTTAACAGGCGCGGTTAAGAATGTTTGGGCGAGGCGGGCAAATTGCCGGTTTTGCGTGAATTTGGACGATCCGTTCGGGGCAAGGGGAAAATTGATGTCGATGAAGATTGCACTGGCGCTGGCCGCCACCATCGGGGCAGGGGTCTTGATGTCGACGGCGGCCGAGGCGCGGCCGGAAATGGTGGGGACGCACGTCGCCAACTATTCGCCCGGCACCATCCTGGTCAAAACCAGCGAGCGGCGGCTCTATCTCATCCTCGATGACGGCCACGCCGTGCGCTATCCGGTCGGCGTCGGCAAGTCCGGCAAACAGTGGGCCGGCACCACCCGCATCGACGGCAAGTACCGCAATCCGGCCTGGTCGCCGCCTGCCGAGGTGAAGCGCGACAAGCCGCAGCTTCCCGACGTCATCCCGGGCGGTTCGCCGCACAACCCGATGGGCGTTGCGGCGATGACACTGGCCGGCGGTGAATATGCCATCCACGGCACCAACGTGCCGGGCTCGGTCGGCGGCTTCGTCTCCTACGGCTGCATCCGCATGCTCAACGACGACATCACCGATCTCTACAGCCGCGTCTCCGTCGGCACGACGGTGGTCGTGGCGCGCTGATCGCCGCAATCAAAACGGAGATTGAAAGAGCCGCGTTTCGACGCAGCTTTTTTGTTACCAGAAACGCCGGCCCCGCACGCACCAGCCGTCGCGATGACCGCCATTGTAGCTGCGCGCGAAACCGCCCGCGAGCATCGCCGCCGAGACGTTGGCGGTCCGTCTGGTCGCGACATCGGCGAGAACGCGCCCGTATTTCTCCGAGCCGAGATTGTAGATGGTGACGCCGCCCTGGCCGAGCAGATTGCGCAACGCCCCGGTGGCGGCTTCCGCCCTGTCCAGCTCGTCCTGACAGGATGCCTTCATCTCGGGCGCATCGATGCCGCGCAAACGAACCCGCGCGACAAGATCGCGCCCGTCGCGTTGATGCACGCGCGCAAGAAAGGTGTCGCCGTCGATGGTGCGGATGACGTCGATCGGGAGGCGGCTGTCGGGATTGCCGGACTGCTGCAGAATGATCTCGGCGTCCCGCGATTGATCATCAGCCGTGTGCGGCAACGGCCAGTTCGTCCCGTGCCTAAACGTGAGCACGACCGCCACGACGACAGCGACGACGAACATCCACGGCAACAGTCCGGAGAAGCGGCGGCCGAATGGCGAGCCGCTGTAAGACGGGCGATATGGATGACCGGGGTCGAAGCGCGACATCCGCGCACGCTAGGGCTGAGTCGGCCGGGTCGACAAGAGAGCTTGAAAAGCCCGAGCCTCAGAAATCCGAGGCGATCCCTTTACGCTCCCAATCGCCATAGCGCGTAGGCTCGGGCCCCTTCGGGCCCTGCAATTCTTTCGGCGCGGCCTCGCTGTGCGCTGCTGCGGCTCGCCGACGTTCCTCGGCTTCGGCCAGCGCGCGTTGTGCCGCCGGCGGCAGGGGCTTGCGATCGGGAACGGGAGGCTGGTCACTCATCGTCGGGGTCCTAGCGCAGGATCGAAGGTGGCGCGACGTCCAATTGCGCATTGCTGAAATGGCCGCGAAGGGCTGAAATCGCCAGAGGCCATTCTTACATTTGGCATATTCGCATGCCACAGCTGGTGTTCTTAAGGCATGCGCCCATATTGGCGGAACTGCCGCTCGCTCAGAACCTTACTTCCGCATGCCATCTCAACGTTTTGCCCCTCCGTCCGAAGTGCCCGGTCTCGCGGCGCGGCGGATTGCTGCCGACATCGTCGACGGCGTCCTGCACAAGCACCGTACGCTCGATGACCAGCTCGACGGCTCCGGCGCCCATCCCGGACTGAAGACGCTCGCCGACCGTGACCGCGCGCTGATGCGGCGGCTGGTCGCAACCATCCTTCGCCGCCTCGGCACGCTCGGCCATGTGCTGTCGCGCCTGCTCGACAAAGGCATTCCCTCCGACGCACCGCGCGCGCAGAGCGCGCTCCTGATCGGCGCCGCCCAGATCCTCTGGATGGACGTGCCCGATCACGCCGCGGTCGATCTCTCCGTCCGCCTGGTGCAATCCGACCGGCGTGCGGCTCGCTATGCCGGCCTCGTCAACGCCGTGCTGCGCCGCTGCGCGCGCGAGGGCCAGGCGCTGGTCGAAGAGGTTGCCACGCAATCGCTGGACTTGCCGCCCTGGCTGATGGCGCGCTGGAGCGCGCATTACGGCGAGGCGACAGCGCGGGACATGGCGCTCGCCCTTGGTCACGAACCTTCGCTGGATCTGACCGTGAAGTCGGATGCCGAGCAGTGGGCGAGCCGGCTGCACGGCGAAGTGCTGCCGACCGGATCGGTCCGCACGGTGCTGCACGGCGCCGTGACGATGCTGCCCGGCTTCACCGAAGGACAATGGTGGGTGCAGGACGCCGCGGCCGCGTTGCCGGTCCGACTGTTCGGTGACATCAAAGGTAAATCCATTGCCGATCTCTGTGCTGCGCCCGGCGGCAAGACCGCGCAGCTGGCGCAGGCCGGCGCGCATGTCACAGCGATCGACCGCTCGCCGGCCCGGGTGGCGCGCCTGCGCGAAAACCTCAACCGTCTGTCGCTCCAGGCCGAGACTGTCGTCGCCGACGCCGTGGAATGGGCGGGCCTGGCGGATGGCCTCGATGGAGTCCTGATCGACGCGCCCTGCACCTCGACCGGGACGATCCGCCGGCACCCGGATGTCGCCTGGCTGCGCCAGGAATCCGACGTCGCTGCGATGACCGTTCTCCAGCAGCGGCTGCTGCGCAAATCCGTCTCGCTGCTCAAGCCCGGCGGTATGCTGGTCTACTGCACCTGTTCGCTGGAACCCGAAGAAGGCGAGCAGGCCGTCGCCTCGCTGCTGGCTGCAGAGCCTGCGCTTCGCCGCGTGCCGATCGAGGCCAGCGAGGTCTTCGGGCTCAGCGAGATCATCACCACTGAGGGCGATCTCCGGACCCTGCCGAGCCACCTGCCGCACGCCGACCCGAAGCTCGGCGGGCTCGACGGATTTTTCGCGGCCCGGCTCGTTAAATCCTGATTTTGCACCGGATTTTGCTACCGCTGGACTGATTCGGGGCCATTCAAGGTGGTGTCCGCGGTCCGATTTTGGGATTAATAAGGATTCGTCGGAATCCTCCTCCCCCTTCAAGGCAAGGCGTGTCGGTCGCTCAACGCAGACGTATCTCGACGCTGGTGATGAACCGCTTCGCGCGGAACATGCTCGCGCGCGCGAGCGGCGGCTCCGTTGCGCTGTCGCGGGTCTGGCCGGGCCGGACCGATCGGCTGATCATCGCGCCGCACGACCTGCGCACCGCGGATGCCACACGCGCCGCCGAGATCTATGCGGGGCGCTTCGTCTTCGCCGGCAAGATCGTCAATTGCCACGGCCGCTCGATCTTCGACCTCGATCCGCCCTCGGAGGATTGGGAGGTCGCGCTGCTCGGCTTCGGCTGGCTGCGGCACTTGCGCGCTGCCGACACCGCGCTGACCCGGGCCAATGCGCGCGCGCTGGTCGAGGACTGGATCAGCAACCCCGCCAACAAGCGCCGGCCCGTCGCCCGCCGCGCCGACGTGCTGGCGCGGCGCGTGATCTCGCTGTTGTCGCAGGCACCGCTGGTGCTCAACGACACCGACAACAAATTCTACCGCCGTTACTTGCGCGCGCTCGCACGCGAAATCCGCTTCCTGCGCTTCACCATGGTCAACATCCCGGACGGGGTGCCGAAACTCCAGGTGCAGATCGCGCTGTGCTATACGACGCTCTGCCTCGCCAACCAGGCCCGTCACATCCGCAGCGCCTCGAAAAAGCTCTCCGACGAATTGCAGCGGCAGATTCTCCCCGACGGCGGCCACATCTCGCGCAACCCGGGCGCGCTGACCGAGCTGCTGATCGACCTGTTGCCGCTGCGGCAGACTTTTGCCGCGCGCAACATCGCGCCGCCGCCGGCGCTGCTCAATGCGATCGACCGCATGATGCCGATGCTGCGCTTCTTCCGGCACGGCGACGGCAATTTCGCGCTATTCAACGGCATGAGCGCGACGCCGTCGGATCTGCTCGCCACGCTACTCGCCTACGACGACGCCCATGGCGCGCCGATGGCGAACATGCCGCACACCGGCTTCCAGCGCCTCGATGCCGGCCCGACCACGCTGATCATCGACACCGGCCCGCCGCCGGCGCCCGGCGTCAGCCACGACGCACATGCCGGCTGCCTGTCGTTCGAGCTGTCCTCCGGCATCAGCCGCATCGTGACCAATTGCGGCATGCCGACCACGGGCCGCGACAATTGGCGGCCCTTCGCGCGCGGCACCGCGGCGCATTCGACGCTGACCTATCACGAGACGTCGTCCTGCCAGTTCGTCGAGATGTCGGCGATGAAGCGGCTGCTGCACGGCGCCCCGATCACCAGCGGCCCCCATGAGGTGGAGAGCTATCGCGAAATCGTGCAGGACGGCACGCTGCTCACGGCCTCGCATGACGGCTATCTCGCCAAGTTCGGCGTGATCCATCGCCGCGTGCTTATGGTCGCCAATGACGGCGCGCGGATCGATGGCGAGGATATGCTGTCGCCGCCGCAAGGCGCGCGCCTCAAGGGCGCCGACGCCGATTTCGCGCTGCGCTTCCACCTGCATCCCGCGGTGAAGGCGAGCCGGCTGTCGGACGCCCGCGGCGTCATGCTGGTGCTGCCGAATCGCGACGTCTGGACCTTCGAAGCCCTCGACGACAAGGTCGACCTCGAGGACAGCGTGTTCCTGGCCGGCAATGACGGCCCCCGCCGCACTGCGCAGATCGTGATCCGCCAGGATGCCCGCCAGGCGCCCTCGATCCGCTGGAGTTTTGTGCGTTCGACCGCCTCGCCGGCGGTGACCAATGCCCGCCGCAACGCCCGGCGCGAGCCGGAACTTCCGCTGTAAAGAGCTGCGATTCGGCCCCATCTGGTCGTTGTGAAGGGCCTCGAAAACTGCTATCGAGCGCTCGTTCGCGCGACTGGCGACCTTGGATGGAGCACCATCGGGAAGCGCGAGACATATCCGCCGCGCGCCTGGGCATAGACACTCCTTAAGACAGAGGATCTTGCTCATGACTGACCACCCCCGCCGCGTCACCCGCGCCCTGCTTTCCGTCTCCGACAAAACCGGCCTGATCGAGTTCGCCAAGGCGCTTGCCGCGCATGATGTCGAGCTGGTCTCGACCGGCGGCACCGCGAAAGCGATCGCCGCCGCCGGCCTCAAGGTGAAAGACGTCTCCGACCTCACCGGCTTCCCCGAGATGATGGACGGCCGCGTCAAGACGCTGCATCCGAAGGTGCATGGCGGCCTGCTCGCGATCCGCGACAACAAGGAGCACGCCGAGGCGATGAAGGCGCATGGCATCGCGCCGATCGACCTGCTCGTCGTCAACCTCTATCCGTTCGAGGCGACCGTCGACAAAGGCGCAGGCTTCGAGGATTGCATCGAGAACATCGACATCGGTGGCCCCGCGATGATCCGCGCCGCCGCGAAGAACCATGACGACGTGGCCGTCGTGGTCGAGGCCGACGACTACAAGGCCGTGCTCGACGAGCTCGCCGCCAACAAGGGCGCGACCACATTGAAGCTGCGCCGGCGACTTGCCGCAAAGGCTTATGCGCGCACCGCGGCTTATGACGCCGCGATCTCGAACTGGTTCAACCGCCAGCTCGAGATTGACGCGCCTGACTTCCGCGCCTTCGGCGGCAAGCTGATTCAGTCGCTGCGCTACGGCGAGAACCCGCACCAGACCGCCGCGTTCTACGCGACGCCCGACAAGCGGCCCGGGGTCTCGACCGCGCGGCAGCTGCAGGGCAAGGAGCTCTCCTACAACAACATCAACGACACCGATGCGGCCTATGAGTGCATCGGTGAGTTCGACACCAAGCGCACCGCGGCCTGCGTCATCGTCAAGCACGCCAATCCCTGCGGCGTCGCCGAAGGTGCGAACCTCGTCGACGCCTATCGCAAGGCGCTGGCCTGCGATTCCACCTCGGCCTTCGGCGGCATCATCGCGATGAACCGTGCGCTCGACGCCGACACCGCTCGCGAGATCACGAAGATCTTCACCGAGGTGATCATCGCGCCCGACGCCAGCGAGGAAGCGATCGCGATCATCGGCGCACGCAAGAACCTTCGTCTGTTGCTCGCCGGCAGCCTGCCCGATCCGCGCACAGCTGGTCTCACCGCAAAGACCGTAGCGGGCGGTCTGCTGGTGCAGAGCCGCGACAACGCTGTTGTCGACGACATGACCTTCAAGGTCGTGACCAAGCGTGCACCGACCGATGCCGAGATGCGCGACCTCAAATTCGCATTCCGGGTCGCAAAGCACGTCAAGTCGAACACCATCATCTACGCCAAGGATCTCGCCACCGTCGGCATCGGCGCAGGCCAGATGAGCCGCGTGGATTCAGCCCGGATCGCGGCACGCAAGGCGCAGGATGCGGCCAACGAGCTGAAGCTCGCCGAGCCACTGACCAAGGGTTCGGTCGTGGCGTCGGATGCATTCTTCCCGTTCGCGGACGGCATGCTCGCCTGCATCGAGGCTGGCGCCACCGCCGTGGTGCAGCCCGGCGGTTCGATGCGCGATGACGAGGTGATCAAGGCCGCCGACGAGCACGGCATCGCCATGGTGTTCACCGGCACGCGGCATTTCAGGCACTGATCTGGCCGTCATTCCGGGGCGCGCCACTTGGCGCGAACCCGGAATCCATTCCTCCGCACGATCTGCTGCACGATAGATTCCGGGCTCGGGCTTCGCGCGCCCCGGAATGACGGTGAATTGCGGGCTACTCCCGCACCCGCATCAGCAGCGCGAACCCTGTGACGAAAAACACCACCAGCACGGCCATGCCGGCCTTCTGGCTCGCGGTTGCCGCGGTGATCACGCCGATCAGCAGCGGTCCGATGAAGGACGTCACCTTCCCGGTCAGCGCGAACAAGCCAAAGTACTGCGCGATGCGGTCCTTTGGCGCGAGGCGGATCAGCAGCGTGCGCGAAGCCGCCTGAAGCGGGCCGCCGGCCGCGCCGATCAGGCAGCCCAGGATCACATAGGCGCGTTCGGCAGCACTTGAGAACATGGCTGCACCCGGCTGAGGCGGCGCGACCTTGACGAACAGCACGCTGTCCTTGTCGACGAGCAGGATCGCGGCAACCGCGAGCAACAGGATCAGCATGCTGCCGGCGATGACGCGCTTCGGGCCAAGAAAGTCGTCGAGCTTGCCGCCGAGCCAAGCACCGAAGGTGCCGGCGATGGCGAGGATGATCCCAAACGTGCCGATCTGGATCGTGTGCCAGCCGAAGGTGCCTGCGGCATAGATGCCGCCGAACGCGAACAGCGACACCAGGCCGTCCGTGTAGATCATGTTGGCGAGCAGAAACGCCGCGAGCGATTTCTGCTGCGGCAAATCCTTCAGCGATCGCTTCAGATCCGCCAGGCCTTCATGCAGCGCCTCGCGAACCGGACGCTTCGCCGGATAATCCGGCGTGAACAAGAACATCGGCGTCACGAAGATGATGAACCAAAGCCCGGTCAGCGGTCCCGCAGCACGATCACCCTCATGCGTGGCCGGATCGAGCCCGAACAGCGGCGTGAAACCGAGCAGCGTGTGGCCGGTCTCTGGATTGGCGGCGAGGAAGCCGAGCACGATGATCAGGCTGACGATGCCGCCGATATAACCCGTGGCCCAGCCGGTGCCGGAGAGACGGCCGATGCGCTCCGGCGGCACCAGGGTCGGCATCATCGCATTGTTGAAGACCGTAGCAAATTCCGCGCCGACGCTCGCAAGCGCGACCGCGGTGAGCAGCGGTGGAATGATGGCGTGATCGCCGGGCTTGCCGATCCACAATGCACAGGAGGCTACAACCAGCAGTGCACCGAACGCGGCGATCCATGGCTTGCGGCGGCCCGAGGCATCCGCGATGGCACCAAGCACGGGTGACAACAGCGCGATCGCCATGCCAGCTGCTGCCATCGCAAAACCCCAGAGCGACTGACCCGTGGCAGGATCCGGCGCGATGCTGGTGGCGAAATAAGGCGCGAACACGAAGGTCGTGATCAGCGTGAAATAGGGCTGCGCGGCCCAATCGAAGAAGATCCAGCTGACGACAGCGGCGCGCGGCGGATAGGTCCGCGGGGCGCTGGCCATGCGCGCCCCCGGGGCGATCGTCGCCATTACGCAGTCCTCATCACGAACAGTTTTGCTACTCTTAGCGCAAACGGTATAGCATTACTGCGACGCGTTTGAATGGCCTGAAGGCCCGGCGGAAATTTGATGATGGCGTCATTTTCGACACGGCGGACTTTTTTCGCACTCATCGCCACTCTGGCGTTTGGTCTTGCATCCGCAACCGCGCAGGATGCGCGGCGGGCCTACGTCCCGCCGGCGCTCGACACGGTGCACGCGATCCCCGCCGAGCACGGCATGGTGGTGGCGCAGGAGAAAATATCTGCGCAGGTCGGCGCCGACATCCTGCGACGTGGCGGCAATGCCGTCGACGCGGCCGTCGCGACCGGCTTTGCGATGGCAGTGACTTATCCGCGTGCCGGCAATATCGGCGGCGGCGGCTTCATGGTGATCCATTCCACTGAGCGCAACGAAGACATCGCGATCGACTATCGCGAGACCGCGCCGGCGGCGACCACGGCGCAGATCTTCCTTGGAGCCGACGGCAAGCCCGATCCCGCCAAGTCGCGCGATTCCGGACTTGGCATCGGCGTGCCCGGCACGGTCGCCGGCCTGGCGCTCGCGCTCGAGAAATACGGCTCGGGCAAATTCACGCTGGCGCAATTGCTCGAACCTGCGATCGCACTCGCGCGCGACGGATTTATCGTCACCGACGACGTCGCCGATACCCTGCCGGGCTGGTACCCGCGACTGGCACGCTGGCCGTCTTCGGCCAGGATTTTCGCAAAGCCCGGCGGCACGCCGTTCGGCGAAGGCGACAGGCTGGTGCAGAGCGATCTCGCCGGCACGCTGGCGAGCGTCGCATCGCAAGGACCGCGCGGCTTCTACGAGGGTCCGGTGGCGGAAAAACTCGCCAAGGCCGTGTCCGACGCCGGCGGCATCATGACCTCGGCCGATCTGAAGGCCTATCAGGCCGTGATCCGTTCGCCGGTGCGCGGCACCTATCGCGGCTATGACATCGTCTCGATGCCGCTGCCATCGTCCGGTGGCGTCGTGCTGGCGGAATCGCTCAACATCCTCGAAGGCTTTCAGCTCGCCGATTTGAAGCAGGGCTCACCGGCATCGCTGCATCTGCTGATCGAAGCCATGAAGCGCGCTTATGCAGATCGTGCGCGCTATCTCGGCGATCCCGCCTTCGTCAATGCGCCGATCGAAACGCTCACGGCGAAGACCTATGCGGCCAAGCTGCGGGCAGGTATCTCGACCGATCGCGCGACGCCGTCGAAAGAGATCGTTTCCGCCCCGCCCGCGCCGCGCGAAGGCAGCAACACCACGCACTTCTCCGTCGTCGACAGCAACGGCAACGCCGTCAGCAACACCTATACGCTGAACTTCAGCTATGGCGTCGGCCTCGTCGCCGATGGCACCGGCGTGCTGCTCAACAACGAGCTCGACGATTTCACCGCCGCCGTCGGCGCCTCCAATGCCTATGGCCTCGTCGGCTATGAGCCCAATCTGCCCGGGCCCGGCAAGCGGCCGTTGTCCTCGATGTCGCCGACCATCGTGCTGAAAGACGGCAAGCCGGTGCTGGTGACCGGCTCGCCCGGCGGCAGCCGCATCATCTCGACCGTGCTCCAGGTGATCGTGAACGTGCTCGACTACAAAATGGACGTCGCCGCCGCAGTCGCCGCACCGCGGCTGCATCATCAATGGCTGCCGGACGAGGTGCGCGTCGAGCGCGGCTTTCCCGACGATGTGCTGTTCAAGCTGAAGGCTATGGATCATCTCATCGTCGAGCCGATGGGACAGACGTCCGCCAACTCGATTCTCGTGACGCCGAACGGACCTCTCGGCGCGCCGGATCCGCGCTCACGCGGCGCGGAAGCAGCAGGACAGTAACCCTGCCCCTGCATGGCACGACCGTGCGCGCCGGCTTGCGCCGGCCGCCGCGCGTGCTACCACCGCCCGGCCAAAAGAATTTGCCGGGGAAACGCACATGACCACAGCCGATCCGACCGGGCGCATCGAACGCGCCGAGATCGAGGACACCAGCCTTCTCGCCTTCTATCGCGACATGAATGCGCCGGAGCGGCGCACGTTCTGGGCCTGCGCGGCAGGCTGGGCGCTCGACGGCATGGACTTCATGATCTATCCGCTGGTGATCGGCACCATCATCGCACTGTGGAAGGTCGATGCGGCGTCGGCAGGTCTTGCCGGCACGGTGACGCTGCTGGCCTCCGCCATCGGCGGCTGGCTCGGCGGCTATCTCTCCGACCATATCGGCCGGGTCAGGACGCTCCAGATCACCATCATCTGGTTCTCGTTTTTCTCGCTGGTCTGCGCGGTCGTGCAGAATTTCGAGCAGCTCCTGATTGCGCGCGCCGTGCTTGGTCTCGGCTTCGGCGGCGAATGGGCCGCGGGCGCCGTGCTGATGGGCGAAGCGATCCGGCCGCAATATCGCGGACGCGCGGTCGGCTCCGTGCAATCGGGCTGGGCGGTCGGCTGGGGCCTTGCAGTGCTGTCGCAGGCGATCCTGTTTTCGCTGATGCCGGCGGAAACGGCGTGGCGCTGGATGTTCGTGATCGGCGCGCTGCCGGCGTTGCTGGTGTTCTATATTCGCCGTTCCGTTACCGAGCCCGAGATCGCGGCGGAGGCGCGCGCGAAGCAGGCCGCGAGCGGCGACCGCCCTGCGCTGTGGGAGATCTTTTCGGGCCCGATCCTGAAGACCACGATTCTCGCTTCACTCGCCGCAACGGGCTGCCAGGGTGGCTATTACGCGATCACCTTCTGGGTGCCGCAGTTTCTGACCAAGGAGCGGCATCTGTCGATCGTCGGCTCGACCGGCTATCTCTCGACGCTGATCATCGGCTCTTTCATCGGCTATCTCGTTGGCGCCTGGCTCGCCGACCGGATCGGACGGCGCAATCTGTTCCTGACCTTCTCGATCGGCGCGATTGCAATCGTGCTGCTCTATACACAGCTGCCGCTGACCAACGAAATCCTGTGGGTGCTCGGCTTCCCGCTCGGCTTCTTCGCCTCCGGTTACTTCTCAGGGATAGGCGCGTTCCTGACCGAGCTCTATCCGACTCGGCTGCGCGGCTCCGGGCAGGGCTTTTGCTACAATTTCGGCCGCGGCATCGGCGCGCTGTTTCCGTTTCTCGTCGGCGCGCTCTCGGCTTCGACGTCGCTCGCGAACGCAATCGCGATCTTCGCGGTGGCAGCTTACGCGCTGTTCTTCATCGCCGCCTTCGCGCTGCCGGAGACGCGCGGGCGCGTGCTGCACGCGGACTGACAGGCCATCGCGGGGCGGTGAGGAAACTTACCGCCCCACCTGGTACGGCCCACCCTTCTCGAGGGCGCGCGCATAGGCCGGCCGCGCGTGAATGCGCTCCAGGAATGCCATCGCCTTGGGATGGCCCTGCTCGAGACCGCCGCGCGCTTGCGCTGCTTCAAGCGGAAAGCTCATCTGGATATCGGCCGCGGTGAACTCGCTGCCGGCGAACCACTCGCTCTTTCCCAGCTCGCCTTCCCAATAATCCATGTGCTGCTTGAGCTGCGGATTGACCAGCGCGGTGAGCGCCTGGTTCGAGACCTTGCGCACCAGCGGACGAAGCAGCGCCGGCGCGCGCTTCGGCATCAGCGTGAACAGCAGCTTCAAGAGCAACGGCGACATCGCGGAGCCCTCGGCATAGTGCAGCCAATAGGTGAAGCGCAGCCGCTCCGGCGTGTTCGGCGGCGGGATCAGCCGGCCATTGCCGTAGGTCGCGATGAGATATTCGATGATCGCGCCGGACTCGGCGATGGTGTTGCCGTTGTCGGTGATGACGGGCGACTTGCCGAGCGGATGGATCGCGCGCAGCTCTTTCGGTGCACGCATGTCGGGCTGGCGCTGATAGCGCACGATCTCGTAGGGCACGCCCAACTCCTCGAGCAGCCACAGCACCCGCTGCGAACGCGAATTGTTGAGGTGGT
Source organism: Bradyrhizobium sp. AZCC 2230 (assembly GCF_036924495.1). Taxonomy (NCBI): domain Bacteria; kingdom Pseudomonadati; phylum Pseudomonadota; class Alphaproteobacteria; order Hyphomicrobiales; family Nitrobacteraceae; genus Bradyrhizobium; species Bradyrhizobium sp. AZCC 2230. The sequence goes on from NZ_JAZHRS010000001.1 coordinate 6,230,692, forward strand.
GGACGGTCAGCATCGCGAGATCCTTAGGGCTAGGCGTGGTCGGTCGGCCGCGTAGGTGCCAGTCCGGGACTGCAATGTCGAGCCATCCGGATGGATATTTTAATCCGGGTATATTGACCTCAGCAATTTACCCGGGTATTAAATTCGCCAACGTCTTCAATATGGCAATGATTTCAATGCAAAAGACTTTCACCGCCTTCCAGGGGCCACGCCGTCTGGCGTCCGGGCCGGCCGGAGAGGTCGCGCTCGTCGTCAAACGCGTGGCGCCACGGCCGGACGAGCCCATCATCATCTTCGAGGACGCCACGGGCCGATCGATCGACTTCGATCTGCGCGGCGGGGACCGCGAGGTGCTGGCGCGTCTGGCGAAGCTGATCCCGCCACCGGTTGAGGAGACTGCTCCGCCAACTGAACCGCGCGGCCGCGGGCGGCCGAAACTCGGCGTGGTCGCGCGCGAGGTGACGCTGCTGCCGCGACACTGGGAATGGCTCGGCGCGCAGCCCGGCGGCGCCTCGGTCGCGTTGCGAAAACTCGTCGACGAGGCACGACGCGCGAGCGGCGACAAGGATCGCGAGCGGCAGGCGCGCGATGCGGCCTATCACTTCATGTCGACCATGGCCGGCAATCTGGCGCAGTTCGAGGAAGCCTCACGGGCATTGTTTGCAGATGACCGGCGGCGCTTCACCGGACTGATCGCCGACTGGCCCGCCGACATCCGCGACCACATCGTCAAGCTCGCCCATAGCGATCGCGCCTAGGCGCGATCTCCAATGACCCCATCAACGGCCAACCGCGCGCGCGTCGCGCGGCAACGGCTTTGCTCGCCCTGATGAAAGGCACATCCATGTCCGCTCCAAAACCACTCTGGAAAAGCTTCCTGCGCTTCCTCGCACCGTTGATGCTGAGCAACGCGCTGCAATCGCTGTTCGGCACCGTCAGCAATGTCTATCTCGGCCAGATGATCGGCGTGGACGCATTGGCGGCGGTCTCGACATTCTTCCCGGTGTTCTTCTTTCTGTTCGCCTTTGTCATGGGCCTGAGCACCGGCGCCACCGTGCTGATCGGCCAGGCCTTTGGTGCGGGCGAGCTCGGGAAGATCAGAAGCGTCGTCGGCACGACGCTCGCGGTCGGCCTGCTGCTCTCGATGTCTGTCGGATTGGTCGGCGGCCTCTTCAGCCGGCAATTGATGATGGCTCTCGCGACGCCCGCGGACATTCTCGACCAGGCCAGCGCCTATGCTCGCCTCATGCTGCTGACGATGCCGCTCGGTTTCGTGTTCCTGCTGATGACGGCGATGATCCGCGGCGTCGGTGATGCCGTGACACCGCTGCTGGCGTTGGCGCTGTCGACTGCGATCGGCCTGGTCCTGACGCCGATGCTGATCCGCGGCGCATTCGGACTGCCGGCGCTCGGCATCACCAGCCCAGCCTGGGCGGCTGCGATCTCCAATGCCGTGACGCTGCTCGCGCTGGCGGCCTATCTGCTGCGGAAGAAGCACGCGCTCGCACCGGACATCACACTGCTGCGCCACGTGCGGCTCAATCGCACCGTGATCGGACAAATCCTCGGCATTGGATTACCCAGTGCGGTCGGCATGGTCGTGATGGCGATCGCCGAGCTGGTTCTGCTCGGCCTCGTCAACGGCTTCGGCTCGGACGCAACCGCGGCTTACGGCGCGGTCAATCAGGTGATGGGCTACACGCAGTTCACGGCGCTGTCGATTTCGATCGCGGTCTCGATCCTCGGCGCGCAAGCCATCGGCGGTGGCGATAGAGACCGGCTCGACGGCATCGTCCGCACCGGGCTTGCGTTCAACCTCGTGCTGACGGGCGGTTTGGTCGCACTGATTTACCTGATGCCGCGCACCGTGCTCGGCATCTTCATCACGGACAGCACCGTGCTCGATCTGGCGAAAGGGCTGCTCATCATCGCCTTGTGGAGCTCGGTGCCGTTCGGCCTTGCGACGACGTTTTCCGGCGCGATGCGTGCCGCCGGCGTTGCGCTGACGCCGATGCTGCTGTCGATCTTCGCCATCGTCGCGATCGAGCTGCCGTCGGCGGTGATCCTGAGCCGCACGATCGGCCTCGACGGCATATGGTCCGCCTATCCGATCGTGTTCTGCGCCATGTTCGTTTTGCAGATGGGCTATTACCTGCTGGTGTGGCGCAAGAAGGCGATCCGGCGCCTGGTCTGATCATCAAGATATTATGACCGTCATTAAACGGTGGACCTGTGGCGCGCCCTGCGCCACAATGGGTGAAAAGTGACGTCAGGGAGAACGAATTTGACCCGCTTAGCCCCGCAATTCCTGTTCGATTTCGGCAGCCCGAACGCCTATCTCAGCCATCTGGCGATCCCGGCGATCGAGCAGCGCATCGGCGTCAAATTCGAATATGTGCCGATCCTGCTCGGCGGCATCTTCAAGTCGACCAACAACAAGTCGCCGGCCGAGACGCTCGCCGGCGTCAAGAACAAGCGCGAATTCCAGCAGGTCGAGACCGAGCGCTTCGTCAAGCGTTTCCAAGTTCCGCCCTATGTCATGAATCCGTTCTTCCCCGTCAACACGCTGAACCTGATGCGCACGGCGATCGCGGCGCAGCTCGAGGGCGTATTCGAAAAATATGTCGACGCCGCCTTCCACCACATGTGGCGCGAGCCGAAGAAAATGGACGACCTCGAAGTCGCGTCGAAGGCGCTGGCGTCCTCGGGTCTCGATGCCCAAAAGCTGTTCGCCCGCGCCGGGGAGCCCGAGGTGAAAGGCAAGCTGATCAAGAACACCGAGGAGGCAGTCGCGCGCGGTGCGTTCGGATCGCCGACCTTCTTCGTCGGCAACGAGATGTTTTTCGGCAAGGAGCAGCTGCGCGAGGTCGAGGAGATGGTGCTGGAGACGGGCGAGTAGCGAATAGTGAGTAGTGGAAACGTTACTCGCCTTTCACACGTTGCTATCCTATTCGCTACTCCCTATTCGCCACTCGCCCCTTTCCGAAGAATAACAATAGCGGAGCTCTACAATGCGTATCCTCGTGGTCGGCGCCGGCGCCATCGGCGGCTATTTTGGTGGCAGGCTTTTGCAGGCCGGCCGCGACGTCACATTCCTGGTCCGGCCGCGCCGCGCCGGCGAGCTCGCGAGCGACGGCCTCGTCATCAAGAGCCCGAATGGCGACGTGACGCTGAAGAACCCGCCGACCGTGCAGGCGGACAACCTCAAGGACAAATTCGACGTCGTGCTGCTGAGCTGCAAGGCGTTCGACCTCGACGATGCCATCACGTCGTTCGCCGCAGCAGTCGGCCCGACCACCGCGATCATCCCGATGCTCAACGGCATGAAGCATCTCGATACGCTCGATGCGAAATTCGGCAAGGAGCGCGTGCTCGGCGGTCTCTGCGCCATCGCTGCAACCTTGAACGAGAAGCGCGAAGTGGTGCAACTGCAGCCGATGCAGTCGATCAACTACGGTGAGCGCGACGGCAAATTGTCGGACCGCGTCAAGGCGATTGACGAAGCCTTCAAGAGCGGCATCAATGGTGCCACTGCCAGCCAGAACATCATGCAGGACATGTGGGAGAAGTGGGTGTTCCTGTCCTCGCTCGCCGCAAGCACCAGCCTGATGCGCACCTCCGTCGGCAACATTCTCGCCGCGCCCGGCGGCCGCGACTTCTTGCTCGGCATGCTCGATGAGACCAGCTCGATCGCCACCGCCTCGGGCTATACGCCGGGCGGTCCGTTCTTCGAGCGCGTGAAGGACAACCTCACCACCGAGGGCTCGCCGATGACGGCCTCGATGTTCCGCGACATCAAGGGAGGCTTTCCGGTCGAAGCCGATCACGTGATCGGCGATCTCATCGCGCGCGCCGACGCCGCCAAGGTCCCGGTACCGAAACTGCGCATCGCTTACACGCATCTCAAGGCGTATGAGAAGCAGCGGGCGGGGTAGGGCCGCCCGTTCCGCTATTTGAAATACGCGAGATAGTGCGCGACGGCGGTGATTTCCTCATCGCTCATGTGATAGGCGACATCGGCCATCGCGGCGCCGCCGCCGCCGACGCGCTGGCTGGTCTTGTAGTCGCGCAGCGCCTTGACTAGATATTCCTCGCGCTGACCCGCGAGCCGCGCGACGGCCTTGGTGCCGGCGAAGCTATCCGTGTGACATGAGGCGCAGCGGCGGCCGACGGCCACTTGCGAGCCCTTCTGCGACAAGTCCGGATCCTTGTCCTCAGCTGCTTTCGGCGGCGTCATGGCCGCGAAATAGGCGCCGAGACTGCGGACGTCCTCGTTGGTGATCTCCTCGGCAATCGGCTGCATCTGCTCGTTCTTGCGCGAGCCGGCGCGGAAGAACACGAGCTGCCATTGCAGGAATTGATCCGGCTGACCGGCCAGCGAGGGAATGTTTTCGGTCTGCGAGATGCCGTTCTCGCCGTGACAGCCGGAGCACACGGCAGCCTTCTCCTGGACGGCAGTATTGTCGGCGGCACTTGCGGAGAGGGCGCCAAGCGTGAGCAGCGCAGCCGCGCTGATTGCGTGCGAGATAAACTGCCGGCGCATGATGGAATTCCACTCTGACGGACTTGTCATTCCGGGCGGCTGAAAGGCGAGCCCGGACTCCATAACCACCATTCGGGGTTACGGGTTCCAGACTTACGCGCGGGCGGCGCGCAGTCCGGAACGACAGCATGTGAATTTGAAATGAAAGAGGCTGCGGCGCCTCTCGGCCACCGCAGCCTCGTGGTCATGTCGCTCTACTTCTTGCTGTAGCTGATGCGATAGATCGCGCCGGCCCAGTCGTCGGCGACGAGGATCGAGCCATCCTTAGCAAGGATGATGTCGTCGGGGCGGCCGAGATAACCCTGGTCGCCTTCGATCCAGCCGGAGGCGAACACCTCCTTCTTGGCGTTCTTGCCGTCGGGCCCGACGATCACGCGCGTGATGTTGCCGCCCTGGTACTTGTGGCGATTCCAGGAGCCGTGCTCGGCGATCAGGATGTTGTTCTTGTACTCGGCGGGGAACTGGTCGCCGGTATAGAACTTCATGCCGAGCGGAGCGATGTGGGCACCGAGATTCAGCACGGGCGCCGTGAACTCGGAGCATTTGTGGCCCATCGCGAACTTCGGATCGGGAAGGTCGCCCTGATGGCAGTAGGGATAGCCGAAATGCTCGCCCATCTTCGAGATCATGTTCAGCTTGTCGCTGGGCAGATCGTCGCTCACCCAGTCACGGGCGTTCTCGGTGAACCAGTATTTTCCGGTACGCGGATCGACGTCGCCGCCGACCGAGTTGCGGACGCCGAGCGCCACGGTTTCGGCGTTGCCGGTCTTGGGATCGACGCGCCGGATCTGCGCGACGCTGGTCGGGGGAATGCCGACGTTGAAGGGCGGTCCGAACGGAATGTAGAACCAGCCGTCCTTGTCAGCGGCGAGGTACTTCCAGCCATGCGCAGCGTAGGACGGCATGTCGTCATAGACGACCTTGCCCTCGCCGGGATTGTCGAGCTTGTTTTCGATGTCGTCGTAGCGGATCAGCTTGTCGACCGCGATGACGTAGAGCGCACCGTCCTTGACGGCCAGACCCGTGGGCATGTTCAGCCCCTTGAGGATGGTCTTGACCTCTTTCTTTCCGTTGTTGTCCTTGATGGCATAGACGTTGCCGAGGCCGAACGAGCCGGCGAACAGCGTGCCCTTGTCACCCCAGGCCATCTGCCGCGCGGCCAGCACGCCGGAGGCGTAGACCTCCATCTTGAAGCCCGCCGGCAGCTTCACCTTCTTGATGATGTTGGCGAGCTCGGCATCGGAGGCGCCGGTCGGCGGACCCGAGGGCGGCACGAGGCCCTTCTGCGCCTCGGTCTCGTCGCCGAGGAACCAGTCATCCGGCGGATGGGTCCAGAAGTCCTTGGTGCCGGATTCGTACTTCTTCAGAGCCCGGCCTTTGTCTTTGTCTTGTTGTGCGTTGACAACGCTGGTCCCGGCAAGAAGGGCCACGGCCGCAAGCGCCAACACGGATCGATGGATCATCGATTTCATCGCGTCACTCCCCTAAGGCAGCCGTCAGGGCTGCACGTTATTTATTTTGATGTTCGAATAGGCGAAGTTCGGAGTCTGTCGAGGTGGCAGACGCAAAAAGGTTAGCACATCTGCGAGCCGTGAGAAGCGCGTCGCGTGCGCTGCAGTTGCGCTCAATAAAAATTGAGACGGATTTTCTAATCGAGCGAACGCGGCGACGACAACGCTCTCGCTGCAACGCGGAATGGCAATGACGCGCGCCTCATTTGCAGGCAGCAGAATGGTCGACCAATCCAAACCGCGAAAACAACCCCATGCACCGTAGAACGGTCGAGACCGGATGGTGCGCGGTGACGCCGACCACGCATCTGAAACATCGTGCGAATTGACAAAAGCGGCGACTATTTGGCGACGGGATACGGTCCATCGTCAAATTGCGTATCGTGATAGCCCTTCGCTCCCACCTCGCGCGCCAGAGAGCTGCGGAAATCGGAGCCATCGCGCAGGCTCCGTAGCACATGGGCGAAATCGAATTCCGGATGCCAGCCCAGCTCGCGCCGCGCGCGGTCGTTGACATAGACGCGGTCGATCCCGGGAAAGAGCCGCCAGCCGCGCGTCGCATAGAGCCGGGCGCAATCCGGGTAGAGCTCGCGCACGACACCGGCCGCATCGCGGGCGAGCGCCGCGAGATGGTGCTGCCCAAATGGGGTTGTAGCCGAGACGATATAGCGCCCAAAGCCGAGCTCCGGCGCTCGCACCGCGGCGAGCAGATGGGCGCTCACCGCGTCCGCTATATCCAGCCGTCTATAGAGCAGCTCGTTGGCTTGCGCGTTGTCCAGCGGGTAGGCCGACCGCATTTCGGGATCGTCGTCGTCCTCCGGAAAGAACCGCGAGGTCCGCAACACCACGACCGGCAACCCGCGCTCGCGAAAGAACAGCTCGCACAGATTTTCCGCCATGAGCTTGGTCGTGCCGTAGACGTTCTTAGGCACCGGCGGCAGATCCTCGGTGACCCACACCGCCGCCTGCCCGGCCTCGGGCCGGAGCTGCGAGCCGAATGCACTGGTCGTGCTGGTGAAGACAAAACTCTTCACGCCAGCGGCGACCGCCGCCTCGAGCAGATTGAGCGTGCCGGTGACGTTGGTATCGACAAAGGCCTGCTTGCTGTGGGTCGCCACATGCGGCTTGTGCAGCGTCGCCGTATGGATGACGGCGGTCACGCCGTCCATCTGCGCCCGGACGAAACGGGGATCGACGATCGAGCCCGCGTCGGCGGTGAAGGGCGATGTCCTCAGGTCGACCCCGCGCGCGGGTGTCCCATGACGCCGGAGTGTCCGAAGAATGGCCTCGCCGAGGTGGCCTGCACTGCCGGTAACCAGGATTGTCATTTGGGACCAAATGTACCGGCCAACCGCGGAATGCCACGAACGGCCAATGGTATTCAAGTAGTGTTTTCTGCGAGGCCTGTCGAGAGGGGGTTTGGATACTTCCATGTCAGCCGTATATTGGCTGGGTATCTAAGCAGTGACGCAGATGAAGAGCCCCACTCTAGTCCTGACGACTGTGAATGCGCCGTACAGCAAAAAGCTGGGCGCGCATGAGCTCGTCCATTGCCTGCTGGATCCCTCAGCGGCGAAGGCGGCCTGCGGTCCTATGTCGTCGTTTTTTGGGGATGTTGAACCCGAACTGCAAATTGCGTTCGCTGAAATGCATGGCATCAACCGCGATCAATTGGTCGCCGCAGCGAAGACGTTTGCCGAATTTTCGGGCCAGTCCTATCCACTCGCGGCGTAACAGGTGAGCGCGCAATCCGATTGGGCGCAACTGTTTCGCATTGCTTGTGCGATGATCCGGCAAGTCAACACCGAACAGAAAATCATTGATTATTGGACGTTCGGCGGCGGCACGGCGATGATGCTGCAGATCGATCATCGGATAAGTCACGATATCGATATCTTTCTCGCGGACCCTCAAGTTCTTCCCTTTCTCGATCCTCAGAAGCATGACTTCCATTTCGAGGTTGGACCTGCTGACTACAAAGGAGATGGGGCACGTCTCCTGAAACTCGGTTTTGAATTTGGAGAAATTGATTTCATCGTCGCGCCGTCACTGACTTCCTTCCCAACGACGCAAGCGACAGTCGAGGGTGAGACGGTCCTCCTGGAGACAATCCCGGAAATCATCGCGAAGAAAATCTATCATCGGGGCGATAGCATCGTGCCGCGCGATATATTTGACATCGCGGCGGCCGGCGAAAAGCACGCGGAATCCATCATCCGGGAGCTGGCGAGCTATCGCGGCAGCGTCACAGGCACGCTGGCCGCAATCGACAGGCTGAAGCCTGATTTTGTGCGCGCCGTCATCAACCAGCTCTCGATCAGAGACCCCTATAAGCAGATCGCGAACGTCGCACTGGAAAGGACCAAAGATCTCCTTCGCGCTGTATGACCAGGCGAACGGTCCTGAATTGCGGGTTGGTGCCCATTTCGACGCAGCCCGGGACTTCGAGCAACGATCCACACCAAAAATCAGTGCAGCGACCCGCTCTGGGCGGAAGAGCTAACTCATTCGGACGCGGGGGAAAATTGGAGCGGGCGAAGGGGCTCGAACCCTCGACCCCGACCTTGGCAAGGTCGTGCTCTACCACTGAGCTACACCCGCATCCTGTGTCGGTCGCGTGACGCGCCGGCAACGGCTGTCGTATGCCAAAAGCGGGCGGCGAATGCAACAGCTACCGGCGGCATCAATTCGCTTTCGGAGCCCCAATATGAGCCCGAACCCGGTCGAATCGCCCCCAAATGCCCCGGAACTGCCGAATCGGCAGCCATGGATTGAAATTCGGCCGCCGCGGCCCAATTTTAGGGCCTGAAACGAAGCATATGCGATGGCGACGTGCTAAAGACCCGCCATTCCAGACATCAGACGAGGGGATCCCGTGACGATCATCGACCAGGGTAACGGAGCGAGCCCGGCTGCAGCCGATCTGATCAAGGACACCACCACCCAGACCTTCGTGAAGGACGTCATCGAGGAATCGAAGCGCCAGCCGGTCCTGATCGACTTCTGGGCGGAGTGGTGCGGCCCCTGCAAGCAGCTCACCCCCGTGCTGGAGAAGGCGGTCAAGGCGGCCAAGGGCAAGGTCAAGCTGGTCAAGATGAACATCGACCAGCATCCGGCGATCCCGGGCCAGATGGGCATCCAGTCGATCCCGGCCGTGATCGCCTTCGTCAACGGCCAGCCCGCCGACGGTTTTATGGGCGCGGTGCCGGAGAGCCAGATCAATGCCTTCATCGAGAAGGTCACCAAGGGCGTGACGGCGCCCGGCGAGCCCAACATCGCCGAGATCCTGCAGGAGGCCGAGGCCGTTCTCGCCGAGGGCGACGCCGCAGCGGCCGCGCAGATCTACGCCGAAGTGCTCCAGTACGATTCGACCAACATCGCAGCGCTCGCCGGGCTCGCCAAATGCTACGTCACCTCCGGTGCGATGGAGCAGGCCAAGCAGACGCTGGCCATGGTGCCGGAATCCAAGCGCAACGATCCCGCCGTGAAGGCCGTGCAGACCGCGATCGATCTCGCCGAGCAGGCAGAGTCGCTCGGGCCCGTCGCTGAATTGGAACAGAAAGTCGCCGCAAACCCGCTCGATCATCAGGCACGCTTCGACCTGGCCACCGCGCTGAACGCGCAAGGAAACCGGGCCGCCGCCACCGAACAGCTGCTCGCGATCATCAAGCGCGACCGCAAATGGAACGACGACGGCGCCCGCAAGCAGCTGGTGCAGTTCTTCGAGGCCTGGGGCGGCGCGGACGATGCAACCGTCGAGGGGCGCAAGCGCTTGTCGACGATCCTGTTTTCATAAGGAAAATGATGAGTTGGAGCATGATCTTGTCGGAAAACCGCTTCACACTTTGCGCTGACGCGGCCCTTCGGGTCCGGATCATGCTCTAGCGACGTCAGCGGGGACCAGATGCCGATCAACATCGAATATCGCGGCCCCGCCGACCTTCCGGAGATCATCCCGGTGTTCCCGCTGCCGGGCGCGCTGCTGTTGCCGCGCGGCCAGATGCCGCTCAACATCTTCGAGCCACGCTATCTCGCAATGGTCGACGACAGTTTTCGCGATGGCCATCGCCTGATCGGCATGATCCAGCCGGATGCAGCGCATTCGCCGAAGAATTCCGACAAGCCGGCGCTGTTCCGCGTCGGCTGCGTCGGCCGCATCACCCAGCTCGCCGAATCCGGTGACGGCCGCTACATCCTCGAGCTCACTGGCGTCGCGCGCTTCAGGGTGGTCGAAGAGCTTGAGGTGCTGACCGCCTACCGGCAGTGCAAGGCGGACTTCTTTGCCTTCATCGACGACTTCACCGCGCGCAAGGGCGAGGACGCGGTCGATCGCGAAGCGCTGCTGACGGTGCTGGCGGATTTCTTGAAGGCCAACAATCTCAAGGTCGACTGGGAGGGCGTCGAGAGCGCGCCCAACGAGGCGCTCGTCAATGCGCTGGCAATGATGTCGCCCTACGGCCCCGCCGAGAAACAGGCGATGCTGGAAGCGCTGGATCTGAAGACCCGTGCCGAGATCCTGATCGCGGTGACCGAGATGGATCTCGCCAAGAAGCGCACCTCGGGCGATCCGCCGCTGCAGTAGGCTCCTGGCCTACACGGCGGTGCGTGCACCGGCGGCGGTGATGCCGGAATCCCGTCGCCCCAGCCAGACATGAAGCGGAAACATCACAGCCAGGGCAAAGCCGGCCCCCAGATGGATCCAGCTCATCCAGGGCCTGACCGCCTCCGACCCGAGATAATAGAGCCCAAAGGCAGTGACAATCAGCACGGCATTGAACGCCGCCATGATCACTCCCGAAATGCGGTTCTTGCGGCTCCGCCAGGCCCGCATCAGGTGCACGGGAATGAGGGCCCCCAACAGCAATAGCGTCAGCATCGCCGTGCCACCGTGCACCATCAGCATGGTCGCTGCGATCTCCTGCCAGCTCTCGTCCGCGGCGATATTCTTCTGCCAGTCCGCCAGGAGCCAACCGGCACCGGTGAGAGCCAGGCCCGCGAAAGCCGCGTAGAGCGCATAGCGAAATGACGTTTTAAGCCGCAAGGTGCACCGCGTGATGCCAGTCGGAGGTGATTTGAACGTCGCCACCGGTGCCGATCAGCAAGGCACTCGCCTTGTAATGTTCCAGCAAACCGCCGGCGTCGCTGGCGGAAATCATCACGACTTTCGTCAGGGCATCGGCGATCATGCAGGAAGGTGCACGAACCGTGACACCATCGGTCGAGCCGGCCGGCCGGCGGGTCGACGGGTCTATGACTGCCGAGCTGCCTGATCGGACGCCGTCGAACAGATCGAAACGGAGCGCGGTCGATGCGAGAGCGTCATCTGCAACATCGATACGGCAGATCGATCGGTTTGGATCGCGGGGATCGCGGACATGAACCGTACGCGGCTCTCCAAAGATCCGAAGGTCGCCGCCGGCGTTCACCATGCCGCTCGCGATGCCCAGGCCGCGCAGGGCGTCCACGGCGCGGTCGACCGCGAAACCCTTGGCGATTCCACCGAGGTCAATCGTGACACCGGCAGATCGAAAGTGGACCATGTGCTCGGGAAGCAACTCGATCGCATCGGCGAAGCGAGCATTCCGTGAGAGGACCGGATCGCCGCCCAACCGGGGCAGCAATCCCATGGCCTGCAATGCGGGCGCGATGGTCACGTCGAAGACCCCGCCGCTCAGGCGGTACAGTTCGGCCGCCGTTTCGAGAACCTGAAACGTCCGGGGATCAACCCTCGTCGGCCGGATGCAGGCGTCCTGATTGAGCCGGCTGACGTCGCTGTCCGGCTCATGAAAGCTCATCAGCCGGTGCACCTCAGCGACGGCATCGAACGCGGCGTCGATCGCTGCTTCCATTTCGGATCTGCCAGCCGCCGCGACCTCGATCTCGACGAAGGTGCCAAGAAGGGGTCTCGCGCGACGGATGCTATCTGACACGACTGCCATAGGCGGCCAAAATTCTCTTCACACCTTCGGTGACATGGGTCGAGGACAACGTTGCGCCCGAGATGTTCCTGATATCGCCGTTGATCTTCAACGCGCTGCCACTGGTCTTGCCAACGAACTGGGCGAGCCAGCTTGGGCTCCTGATGTCGCCGCCATAGGACTCGCGATACTCCAGGATTTCCACCTTCTGGACAGCTCCGGCTGGAGTCAACGCCACAGCGTAATCGATGAAGAGGTGCTTGCCGACGACTCGATCGAAGACGAAGAAGCCAACAGCCTTGCCACCGGCTTCAGCTTTCCAGACCCGCCCCGCCTGGACCTCGGAGAAATTCGTCGCGGACGGGAATGCTTCTTTCCGGGCCTCCTCGATCGACAGATACCGGACGGCATAGGCAGGAGATGCCGCAGACACGATGGCTGCTGCCGGCAGGGTGTATCGAACCCAAGTCATACGTCACCTCGTTCCTGTCGCTGTCGTCGCGTACCGCGACATTGCCCTAACCCACCCAAGGCATCAGAAGAAGAACCCGACGCCGCCAAGGAACGAATCCGAAAGCGCGCCGGTAGCACTCTTGTCGATCACGCGCTGATAGGTCGCCTTTAGCACGATCTTCGGGGACGGAAAGACCGCAAAGCCGGCGGTGTGATACTGCCGCTGCCCCTGACCGGTCGGCAGGTTCGCATCGGTGCCGGCGAAGCCGCCGGTTTGCAGATTCATTGAGGTATAGCGATAGAAGGGCACCGCCTCCCACTCGCTGTTGAGAACGGTGCCGAGCGGCACGTGATAGGCGATTTCGCCGGAATAGCCGTACATCGACTTGCCGACATGTTGTTGGTGGGATCGGTATCGTTGTTGGCGCGCAGATTCTCCGGCGCGCCGAAACTGGCGCGGACATATTCGGCACGAAATTCAAGGCCTGTGTCGGGTACGCGGTACCGAAACTCGGCATCGAACATCGTCAGGCTCGACCTGCCCAGGAAGTTGCCGAAATCGTCATGCGCGCCGCGCGGCGTCGTGTTCGGCGAATAATAGGCGCTGACGCTGCCGGCGAAGCCGGGCCAGAACGTCGGCGTGAAGTCGAGCCGGCCGGATATTGCCGTTGCGTTGTTGAGCTGCTGGAAGTCGCCCAGCGGAGGCCTGGAGAATCCGAGAGCGTTCACGCCATCGATGCCCGCGGCGTATGCGGTGCCGGGAGGAGGGGCCGTCTTAGCCCCGGTACGATTGTCGAAGGAGTCACCGAAGTCCTCGTTGCTGGTGCTCACCATCACCTGATATTTGAGATCCTCGGTGATGGTTCCATAGATGCTGGTGGATGGCACCTTCCAGGTCGATGGAATGAGGCCATTATAGAGTTCGGGCCTGCCGACACTGTAAAACTGTGTGGGCTCATGGTGCTGGTTGATGTACCCGAACGGCACAAGATCGATGCCTGGCGAGCGCCAGTTGAACTGATCGACGATCTTGAAGTCGACCCAAATTTGTTCGATCTCGGCGGTGCCGTGGAGCTTGTCGTCGTTATCAAATCCCGCGCCGGCGTGCTCGAATTCGATTTCCGCGTTGAAGATGATATTCGGCGTGATCGCATAGGTCGGCAGGAGAACGAACCTTTGTGCGTCAAAGCCCTTCTGCCATTGGCCGCCGGCTTCGGGATTTTGCATCGTGCCGAACTTGATCTCGCCATAAGCACCGATGCTGAGACCGGCGACCGGAGAATCGGCGAGACCAAGAATGGGTTTATCCGGTGAGGACGGCAGGGGCGGCAAAGCACTCCAGTCCTTCGAGCTTGGTTTGCTCGACTTCTCGGAATGTTGCGCGTCAGGCTTGGCCTGCGTGTCCGTTGGTTCAGCAGCTGGCGCAGCTGCGTTGGCACTCCTGACCGTCGCGGATTTTGCGGCCGGCCTTGCGCTTGCATCGGCCGTCGGGCGATCCTGTTTCTGCTTCAGCTCGCCCTCGAGCTGCTGGATGCGCCGCTCCATCTTCTCGAGCTTCTTCAACAACAATTCATTCGCGTCGCCATCCGCGGCGGAAGCCGCACCAGAACTCACGATCGATATCGCGGTGGCCGCGAGCATGACCGATCTGCTGCAATGCCGACGGCGTTCGAGTTGTGACGTGAATCGACCGGCGGAAACGTCCGACGACATGTAAGCCCCCAAAAGTGTTGCGACATCCGGACGCAGCAAAAGCCGGCAAGCGCGCTCTTGGGAAGCAGAAACATTCAGAAACGAATCTAGAATCGCTCCATATTAGAATTAGAATAAATCAAAGGACTCATGCCGTCCTCTGGCCGCCAGGAAAAGCAGGCCATGCTGGGGCACCGAACCTGAAGACCCACGCCGAGATTTTGATCGCGGTGACCGAGATGGATCTCGCCAAGCGCACCAGCGGCGATCCGCCGCTGCAGTGACCACCGGGATACTCACGCAGCGCGGATAGCTGCCCTGGCACCTCGCCGCAGCATTTTCGCAACGTCGGATGCAGGCATCGGCCGGCTGAAATAATAGCCTTGGGTTTCGACGCAGCCCTCTTCACGGAGAATGTCCCGCTGCTCCTTCGTTTCGACGCCTTCGGCGGTCGTCGTCTTGCCGAGGCTGACTGCGAAACGAATCACGGCTCGCGCGAGATGCTGCGCCTCTTCCCTCGTGCCGGACAGTTCGTTGACGAAGCTGCGGTCGATCTTGATCTTGTCGAAGGGGAATCTTTGCAGAAAACTCAGCGATGAATAGCCGGTGCCGAAATCGTCGAGCGCAATTCGCACGCCGAGCCCGCGAAGTTGACCGAGCGCTGTGAAGACGGCTTCGCTGTCATGCATGATGACCGTCTCGGTCACCTCGAGCTCGAGCCTGTGCGGCGCAACGCCCGAATTCGCCAGCGCGCCGACCACGACCGGGACAAGCTCCTTGCTCCTGAATTGAGCGGGAGACAGGTTGATCGCGATCCTGAGATCGGCAGGCCATTTGGCGGCTTCCGCACAGGCGGTCCTCAAGACCCATTCTCCCAGCGGCACGATCAAGCCGGTCTCTTCCGCAAGCGGGATGAATTCGCCGGGCATGACCAGGCCTCGCTGCGGATGATGCCAGCGTAGCAGGGACTCGAAGCCGCGGATCTCTCCGGTCGCGGCGTCGACGAATGGCTGGTAATGGAGCTCGAATTCACCGCGAGCAATCGCATCCCGCATGTCGCGCTCCAGGTTGCGTCGCGCATGCATGAGTTCGTCGAGTTCCGGCTCGAAGAAACGGAACGCACCGCGTCCGTCACCCTTGGCCGAGTAGAGGGCGAGATCCGCGCTCTTCATGAGCACGTCGGAATCGTCGCCATCGCGCGGCGCGATGGCGATGCCAATGCTGGTGCCCACCGTGACCCGGTGATCGCCGAGATCGAAGGGTTCGCAAAGTGCCTTCCTGATCCTCTCGGCAAGGGCTGCGGCCTCCACGGCTGGGCTGGTGACGTAGTCGATCACCGCGAACTCGTCGCCGCCAAGCCGGGCGATCAAAGCTGTTTCCGTGGTGCAATCGCGCAAACGCGCGGCGACGGCGCGCAGCAGCGCATCGCCCGCCGGATGTCCCAGCGTGTCGTTGACTTCCTTGAAGCGATCGAGATCGAGCATGAGCACGGCCAGATCGAGACCGCCATTGCGCGTAACCGCAATGGCATCCTCCATCCGCTCTCTGAGCAGCACGCGGTTCGGCAGATCGGTCAGCGCATCGTGTTGCGCCATATGAGTGATCTTGGCCTCGGACCGGCGTTGCTCGGTGACATCAAGATGGGTGGCCACCCACCCGCCGCCGGCCATCGGCTGTCGCGTCACGCAGATCAACCGACCGTCCGCGAGCTCGTCGATCCTGCTCGAGACCGCATCGAATGGCAACGCGGCCAATTTCGAGACGAATTTCTCGGCCGCGCCCTCGCTGGTGTCGCCCTTGAGGATGCCGTTCACGATGCGATGCCGGATGATGTCGGTGTGCGGTGTCCCCGTTCTCAGCAATTCCGGCGGCAGCTGGTAGAGCTGGGCATAACGCTCGTTGCAGACGACAAGTCGCTTCTCCGCATCGAACATGCAAACACCCTCAACCATATTGTTGATGGCCGTATCGAGTCTGAGTTTCTGCTCCTGGAGCTCTCTTTGCGAACCTTCGAGTTGCTGCCGGGCGATCGAAAGCTGGCCGATGATTTCCTTGAATCTGCTGGTTCTGGTCGCCAGGCGCCGATCAGTCAGCACGCCGACAAGACTCATCCCGAGCACTGACAGTGCCACACCCGCGATTGCCATGGCGAGAAAGGCGGGCGAAAGCGACAGGGTATCGTTGTTGTTCAGCGTCGGGTCCGGAACGATCTGCACGGCCCCCATGGCCGTGAAATGGTGCGACACGATGGCGAGCGTCAGCAGCAATGCGGCGACGAAGGTTCCCCACTTGTCATTGCGACCCAGAGCGACCGCGAGTGCAGCGTAGCCCAGGACCATGCCGAGGGCGATCGAGACGAACACCAGCCCAGGCGACCAGGTCACGTAACCCGGCACTTCGAGGGCCCACATGCCGAGATAGTGCATGCTTGCGATACCAGCGCCGATGATGCCGCCGCCGGCAGCCGCGCGCCATCGGCCGGAGTTGCTGACCGCAACGCCAAAGCCGACCGACGTCAGGATCATTGCCGCGGCGAGCGACAGCGTCGTCAGCGCGATACCGTAATCGGTCGAGACGCCAGGCTCGTAGGCGAGCATTGCAACAAAATGCGTTGCCCAGATTCCGTAGCCGATGGCGGCACCGGCGATCGCAATCCAGATCGACCGTCTCCTGGCTGACGACGCTTTCGCGCGATGAAAGATGCTGACGGCTACAATGCTTGCAACGAAGCAAACCAGACCGGCGAGCATGACAAGCCGCCAATCATGCTCTGCCGTGAGACAGGTAAAAACGCGGAACATTCGCAATCGCTCCCTCGTCAATGCTTCGACAATGGCTCCAAGCAGGCTTTCTCCGTATTAATTTTCCGCAGTGCCCGATTGCATGCCTATCGTGAGGTAAACGTTGCTCGGCAATGGCGCCAATGCGCGGTAGTTCGGTGCGGTGAAAGGTTCAATCCCCGTGAAATTACGTGGCCCATTCGCGCTGCAGCACAGCGTGGCGCAACTCTCCCATCCAGAACAACGCATCCCGCTCAGGGACGATGGCGGATGCGTTTTCGTCCCGTGAGCATCGCGCGAATCAGATTCTCGCGCTGAAGCAGTCCCATCAGCGCCACGCCCACGATGTGCAAGATAACCAGGACGATGACAGCGTCTGATGCCCAGGCGTGGGTGTCCTCGATCCACCACACGCCGAAGAAGGTGACGGTCACCGACATCGCGCCTGTGATCGCCGAGATCGCGAGCGACAGCAGCAACGCCACCAGCATCAAGGTGCCGGCCGGATTCAGCCCGATGTAGCGGCCGGTGATGCCGCGGCGCAGATTCCAGAGATAACCGGGTGCAACACGAAGCCTGACGCCGATCATGCGAAAGCGCGAGTAGCGGCTGCCCCAAAATCCCCAGAGCAGGCGGAAGGCCAAAAGCCCGATGACCGTATAGCCGACGATGCGGTGAAGGCTGTCGTAGACGGTGGGCGTGAACCAGGCGGCCAGGACGCTGGCTGCGAGGGCCCAGTGCCATAGCCGTAGCGGGAGGTCCCAGACCGCGACCGTTCGATCTGCGGGGGTCCGATCGGACACCCCGCGCACCTCTCGTACCGCTTTGTCGTTCAAGCCGGGACCACCCTTGGGGTAAAGCCTTATTTGGCGATCGTGTGCTTCAGGCTGAGATCTTCCGGGCTGTAGAACAGCTCGTAGGTCTTGCCTTCCTTGACGCCATAGACCTCATAGCACGAGCATTCGATCTTGGAGCGCCGCACCTCGTAGCCGGCCGCCTTGGCCTTGGCTTCGGCATCGCCGGCCGGCTTCCACGACGCCTTGTCGAGCTTGGTGCAGTTCTTGAAACCGTCGGCCATCGCCGTCGACCCCATGCCGATCCCGACCGTCAGTGCAATGGCAAGAACACGAATGACTCTCACGAATGTCTCCTCCTCTGTCGTGTGCGCGAAGCGCGCCCGAAGGAAGCAAAGGAGAGGGTGAAGTCAACTCGGCGCCGGGCTCAGATGGCCTTAGAGATATTCTAACGGGAGCCAAAAGATCAGCGCTCTCCGCAAGCAGTGCGCGTTTGCAGCAGCGCTGCGGCCTTACGTCTCATGACGTCAGTAGCCGGCCACCGCCATCGCCACGACCACGCTCAGCGCCATCCAGCCGAAATGCCGGCCATGTGTCGCCCATGCTTTGGCGCAGGCGGAGAAGCCGAACACGCAGATCATGGTGATGACGATCCAGCGGCGCGCCAGCGCGGAGTCCATCCAGGGCGTCGCGATCAGGAGCACGCCGCAGCCGATCCAGGCCACGGTCGAGGCCTGCCAGACCAGGCGGATCAGGGTGCGGAGCCGCGGTGGCTCGATCGTGGCGCGGGGGAAAACCTTGGTCTCGCCGAGGATGCCATGGATGAGGGCCACCACGATGGCGAGGGTTCCGGCGCACTGGAGCAAGAGATCACGCATCGAGGCCTCCATACATCTGTGTATGGTGAGGTAGACGCTGGCCTACCGCCTGTCAATACACTAGTGTATGGTCAGGATCTCGGAACCCGATATGACCGACCAGCTTTCCGCCGACGACTGGATCAGCCAGGGCCTCAAGGCGCTCACCAAGAGCGGCTTTACCGCGCTGAAGGCCGATCCATTGGCAAAGGCCATGGGCGTCTCCCGCGGCAGTTTTTACTGGCATTTTGCCGATCTCGGCGCGTTCCACGCGGCCGTGCTGAAACGCTGGCGCGAGATCGCGGCCGAAGAGATCATCGCTCGCGTCGAGGCCGACAGCGACGAGCCGCTGACGGCGCTGCTGCGCAGGACCTTTGGCGCCCGGCTCGATCTGGAGCGCGCGGTGCGCAACTGGGCGGTGTTCGATCCGGCGGCGCAAGCGGCTCTCCGCGCCATCGACCGCCGCAGGCTCGACTATATCGAAGCCCTGCTGCAACGACGCGGATTCTCCGCAGCAACCGCGCAGGCGCGCGCGCAGATCCTGTACTGGACGTTTTTGGGCTATGCGCTCTCGGGCCCCCAACTGTCGGCCGCGCGGCTGCAGGGCCTGCTCGACGAGATCCAGCGGATGGTGTCCTCCTAAACGCTCTGCCCGCCACAATGGGCGTGCGCAATTTTCTATGCTAAACGCAGCCGATCGCCGGAGACCATGATGAACGCGCCCACCGAACGCCCCGAAGCCAGCGTCGATCCAAAACTGCTGGAGATTTTGGTCTGCCCGCTGACCAAGGGCCCGCTGGAATTCGATTCCGCCAAGCAGGAGCTGATCTCGCGCAGCGCCAAGCTCGCCTATCCGATCCGCGACGGCATTCCGATCATGCTGCCGGAAGAGGCGCGGAAGATCGACTAGGCGAGTAGGGAGTTGCGAATAGCGAATGGGGAAAGTTCCACTCGCTACTCCCCATTCGCCACTCGCCCTACAACGCCTCGCCCTTCAGCAACTTTGGGATCTCACCCGTCAGCCCTGCCGCCTGGCGAATAAAAAGATTCTTCAGCGGCGGGGTGCGGTCGACGATGCCGAGGCCGATGTCGCGAAACGTGCGCAACAAGGTCGACTTGTTCGAGAACAGGAAGTTCAGCGAGTTGGTGGCAACGCCCATCGCCATGGTGTCGAAGCGGCGCCAGCGCTGGTAGCGCTCGAGCACGTCGGCGCCGCCGAGATCCATGCCGAGCCGCGCGGCATCGACCACGACCTCGGCCAATGCGGCGACATCCTTCAGCCCCATGTTGAGGCCTTGCCCTGCGATCGGGTGAATGACGTGGGCGGAATCGCCGACCAGCGCGAGGCGCTCGGCGACGAAGGAGCGCGCCACGAAATAGGACAGCGGGAACGCACGCGGCTTGTCGAGCGCCTTGATCTCGCCGAGATGCAAACCAAAACGCTGCTCGAGCTCGCCGTGAAATTCGTCTTCGCTCAAGCCAATGATGCGCGCGGCCTCGCTGCGGCGCTCGGTCCACACCAGTGACGATCGCTTGCCGGTCAGCGGCAGGATCGCAAACGGACCCGCGGGCAAGAAGTGCTCCTCCGCACGGCCCTCGTGATCGCGCTCGTGGCCGACGGTGACGACGATGCCGGATTGATCGTATTCCCAGCCATGTGTGGCGATGCCGGCCCGCTCGCGCAGCTTCGACTTCGCACCGTCGGCCGCGACCAGCAGGCTCGCGGCAATCCTGCTGCCATCGCCGAGCGTCACATCCACGCCATCGGCACTTGCGTCGTAGGACGCAACAATTGTCGCGCGGAGATCGATGCCTTCAGCTTCGGCGCGAACCACCAGCGCATCGATCAGGCGGCGGTTCTCGACCATATGCGCAAAGGGCTCGCCGGGCGCGACGTCGCCGGCGAAATTCAGAAACGCCGGACGGGTGGCGTCCTCGAGCTTGGAATCGGTGACGACCATGTCGAGGATCGGCTGGGCCTCAGCCTTGACGTCGTCCCAGGCGTCGAGCGCCTCGAACAGGCGGCGGCAGGCCGCGACGATCGCGGTCGCGCGGGGATCGCGGCTCGGCCGTGTGGCGAAGGCGGGATCGGCGACGATGACGGGAATCTCGGGTCCCAGCCCCTGGCGCAGCGCCAGCGCGAGCGCCAGGCCCGCAAACGCCCCGCCGCCAATGACTATGCTATTCTGTGACATACCAAATTCCCGGCCAACTCTTGGTCTTGCTAGCAGACTTGAGGTGGGCGAAACAGTGCGGTGAAACAAGGGCGGAACGGCCCTAATGTGTCATTCCGGGGCGACGGCTCGCACCGACATGACGGCAAGAAAGCACCACCATGTCCAAAGGCCTGATCGATTTGATCTCGATCCTCGACCTCGAGCAGCTCGAGGTGAATTTGTTCCGCGGCAACAGCCCGAAGACGAGTTGGCAGCGGGTGTTCGGCGGACAGGTGATCGGGCAGGCGATGGTGGCGGCCTGCCGCACCGTCGAGGGCCGGCTGCCGCATTCGCTGCATTGCTATTTCATCCTGCCGGGCGATCCGCAGATCCCGATCATCTACCAGGTCGAGCGGCTGCGCGACGGCAAGAGCTATTCGACCCGCCGCGTCACCGCGATCCAGCACGGCAACGCGATCTTCTCGATCATGGTGTCGTTCCATGCCGAGGAGGAGACCGCGTTCGACCACCAGGAGAAGATGCCCGACGTGCCGCCGCCGGAAAAGCTGACGGCGGAGGAGGTGGCGAAGCAGCCGATGTTCCGCGAGATGCCGGACTTCATCCGCCGCTACTATGAATCCGATCGTCCGATCGAGCTGCGCCCGGTCGAGCTTGGCCGTTACTTCGGCCAGAAGATCGAGGACGGTCGCATCCATGTCTGGATCAAGACCGCGGCCACGCTGCCGGACGATCCGGCGCTGCACATGTGCGCGCTCGCCTATGCCTCGGACTTCTCGCTGCTCGACGCGATCATGGCGCGCTATGGCCGCACGCTGTTCGACAAACGCATGATGCCGGCGAGCCTCGACCACGCGATGTGGTTTCACCGCCCGTTCCGCGCCGACGAATGGCTGCTCTACGCGCAGGATTCGCCGAGCGCGCAAGGCGGCCGCGGCCTGACCCGCGGCTCGATCTTCAAGCCTGATGGTACGCTGGTGGCCTCGGTGGCACAGGAAGGCTCGGTGCGCGAGCGGAGGAGCTGATCGCCCCAAGCGCGATCAATCGCGCTCGGGGTTGTTTGGGTCGTGCTTACAGCGAACCGCGCGGCGCCAGCTCGGTCTGCGACGCGAACCAGTTCATGATCCAGCGATAAACCCACGGGATCGGGATGATGAAGCCGCACAGGATCGCCGCCACGATTCCGCGCCAGAGAATCCCTAATCCGCTGCCCCTGAAGATGATCTCCCGACGCGTCCCCTGGATGTTGCGATAGGTCCAGCGCAGCTGCGCCGCGGCGACCCAGGCCCATCCGATGATGGTGATGATGGAAACCGCGAACAGCAGGTTCCAGCCGATATAGCCCAGCACCGAGCCGGTGAAGCTGAGGCCGAGCGGCTGCCCGTTGGAGGCGATGTTCGCAATCATCCATTTGAGCAGCATCCAGTAGAGAACGATCTGGACGATGTAGAGCGCGGTGCTCAGAACCTGGATGCCGGTGTAGCCGACGACAATCGCCAGAACGATGAAGCCGAAGAACCACGGCACGATCGCCATGGCATTGCCGGTGAACGAGAGGTTCGGCCGCCCCGGAACTCTCACGCAGGACACGATCCATTGCGTGTACCAGACGAACAGCCACGGAATCGGAATGATGAAGCACGAGCCGATCAGCATCACCAGCGTGCGCCAGGTGAAGTCGAGGATGCCGAAATCGACCGACAGCGATCCGCCGGCGGCGCTACCGCTATCCGTATAGCCGCCGCCGCCCATCATCGGCGGGCCTCCGACCGGCATCATCGGCGGCGCTCCGCCGCCCGAGATCAGACCGGGAATTTCGGTAGCCTTCTGCCAGCCGGCCATGCCCTCGGACCACACCAGCGTCTCCGGACGCACGACGCCCTGGGCGATCAGGTCGCGGAATTGTCCCTCCGGATAGGGCCCCTGCTGCTTGCCCTCGGATGCGTAGAACCAACTCGCCATGAAGCGCCCCCCAAAATACTTATGTACCGCCCGACAGGTGCGGGTTCACCGCATCCATGCCAAAAATGCATTGTGACGGATGAAACGTTGCCCTGTACAGAGGCGGCCGTTCATATGGCCTCCCTTGGCCAAACGTTTGTTCCGCTTCAATCTGCAAGTTTTTTGTGCCATTTGCCCGGAAAGATGCCAGATTGACGCAGCGCCGGGGGACGGCGCGGCGCCCCCCGGGAAATAGGCCTGACCATGAAACTCGTCGTCGCGATCATCAAACCTTTCAAGCTCGATGAGGTCCGTCAGGCCCTGACAGCGATCGGCGTCCACGGCATGACCGTGACCGAGGTGAAGGGCTACGGCCGCCAGAAGGGTCACACCGAGATCTATCGCGGTGCGGAATACGTCGTGAACTTCCTGCCGAAGCTGCGGATCGAGATCGCGGTCGCCACCGACGTCGCCGACAAGGCGGTCGCCGTGATCACCGCGACCGCCCGCACCGGGCAGATCGGCGACGGCAAGATCTTCGTCACGCCGATCGATCACGCGCTGCGCATCCGCACCGGCGAAACCGACAGCGACGCGCTCTAACGCAATCTCTTCTTCGATCGCGGCGGGCAACGACGCCACGCGTGCGACGCCATCACTATGCCGGGGGAAATGACATGGCGGGATTGTTGCGCCGCGCAGCTGCTATGGCTGCGGGAATCGGATTTGCTTTGGTCATGGCCGCGCCGGCGCACGCCACGACGGGCGAGATCAACACCGCCGACACTGCCTGGATGATCGTCGCCACCGCGCTGGTGCTGATGATGACGATCCCGGGACTTGCGCTGTTCTATTCCGGCATGGTCCGCAAGAAGAACGTGCTCGCGACCATGGCGCAGAGCCTTGCCGCGGTGACGATCATCTCGATTCTCTGGGTCGCATTCGGCTATTCGCTGTGCTTCGTCGGCGACGGCCCGTGGATCGGTTCGCTCGACCGCTGGTTTCTCGCCGGCATGACCATGGACAGCGTGAACCCGGCAGCGAAGACAATCCCCGAAGCGCTGTTCATGCTGTACCAGATGACGTTTGCGATCATCACGGTGGCGCTGGTCGCGGGCTCGGTCGCCGACCGGATGCGGTTCTCCGCCTATCTCCTGTTCTCCGTCGCCTGGTTCATCTTCGTCTACATTCCGCTGGCGCATTGGGTGTGGGGCGGCGGCTTTCTCGCCAGCATGGGCGTACTGGATTTCGCCGGCGGTCTCGTCGTGCATCTGTCGGCCGGCACCGGTGGCCTCGTCGCCGCCAAGGTGATGGGGCGCCGTCACGGCTACGGCACTGAAAATCTGTCGCCATTCGACCTCTCGCTTGCGGTGATGGGCACCGGCCTGTTGTGGGTCGGCTGGTTCGGATTCAACGGCGGCTCGGCCGGTGCGGCCAATTCGCGCGCCGTGATGGCGATCATCGCAACGCACCTCGCGGCCTGCTCCGGCGCGCTGACCTGGGGCGCGATCGAATGGTCGACGCGGCGCAAGCCCTCCGTGCTCGGCATGATCTCGGGCGCGGTGGCAGGCCTCGGCACCATCACGCCGGCTTCCGGTTTCGTCGCACCGTGGCACGGCATCGTCATCGGCATCGCCGCAGGCGGGATTTGCTACTGGGCCTGCACCTGGCTGAAGCACCGCTTCAATTACGACGATTCGCTCGACGTGTTCGGCGTCCACGGCATTGGCGGACTGACCGGCACGCTGCTCGCCGGCGTGTTCGCAACCAGCGCGATCGGCGGCACGGCCGGCCTGCTCGAGGGCCATCCGCAGCAATTGCTGATCCAGCTCTACGGCGTCGCCGTCACCTTCGTCTGGTCGGCCGGCGTGAGCTTTGTCCTGCTCAGGCTGGTCGGCCTGTTCGTGCCCTTGCGCGTCTCGCGCGAGCACGAGCTCGAGGGGCTCGATATCTCGCAGCATGGCGAAGCACTTCAGTAATCGGAGCTTGCGCGACACATAAGTACGTGCTTATGTATCGGCATGATCGAAGCCGACATCTTCAAGGCGCTGGCCGACCCGACGCGCCGAAAAGTCTTTGAGAAGCTCGCTGGCGGAAGCCTGAATGCCAGCGCCTTGCGCGACGGCTTGGAGATCAGCCAGCCGGCGATGTCGCAGCATCTTTCGGTGCTGCGCGCGGCGGGCCTCGTGCGCGAACAGCGCCAGGGCCGCTTTGTGAATTACGAAGTCGACCCGGACGGAATCGTGGCCATCGGGGCATGGCTTGCGCGCTACCGCGCCTACTGGCCGACGCGCATGGAAGCTCTCGCCGATCTCTTGAAGGATATGGATCAATGAGCGACGCAGCGAAGCCTGATCCCTCCGACGAAGCCTTAATGCGCGAAGAAGCCCTGGTGCTCGAATATGATTTCGATGCGCCGCCGGCAAAGGTCTGGCGCGCCGTGACCATTCCGGCCCTGCGCGAGCGCTGGCTGCCGGATTGCGACCTTGCGGGCGCCGAGCCGGAATCAACGATCGCAGGCGAAGAGGTGCGCTACCGGCTTCGCGATTCAGAGCCGCCGTTTCGCGAGAGCCACGTCATCTTCCGGATCGAGCCGAACGAGGACGGCGGCACGCGCTTTCGCATCATCCAGCAGGCCTGCGAGGTAGCACTACCGCAAGCGGCCAACAGCAATTGCTGCATGATGCGCGCGGCGGCCTAACGACAAACAGACTTCATCACCTGCAGACATGGAGGTCGCCGATGCGCGACATGCTTCAGCTCGTCCCTATGGTTGTCGAACAATCCGCCCGCGGCGAACGATCCTTCGACATCTATTCGCGGCTCCTGCGCGAGCGCATCATCTTCCTCAACGGCGAGGTCAATGATGCGATGTCCGGACTGGTCTGCGCACAGCTGCTGTTCCTGGAGGCGGAGAACCCGAACAGACCGATCAATCTCTACATCAACTCCTATGGCGGCGTGGTCACCTCCGGGCTGGCCATGTACGACACCATGCAGTTCATCAAGGCGCCGGTTCATACGCTGTGCATGGGCACCGCGCGCTCGATGGGCTCGTTCCTGCTGATGGCCGGCGAGCCCGGTCACCGCGCAGCCCTGCCCAATGCAAGCCTTCACGTGCATCAGCCGCTGGGCGGCTTCCAGGGCCAGGCGTCCGACATCCTGATCCACGCCAACGAAATGCAGGAGACCAAGCGGCGCATCACCCGGCTCTACGCGCAGCATTGCGGGCGCACCGAGGCGGAGGTGGAACGGACCCTGGACCGCGACCACTTCATGACCGCGCCGCAAGGGGTCGAGTGGGGATTGATCGACCGGGTCTTCGCGGAGCGCGAGCCAGCCTGACGGTCGAAGTCGGTTGCGCATATCCCGTGGGCACGGCGGGAGCCGCTTCGATATTTCGCAGCGCGGCGAGGCCCTTCTGGAGCTTTTCCTGTAATTAAATACCTCTCCGCTGCCCGACGCGTGGGCAGCGATTGTGTCGGCAGCCTGTCGTGCCTTCTTTTTGATCAGGTATGACCATGGATTGAGCGCGACGTAATAGCGCACTGCACCGCGATACCCGTCAAACGCGAAAACCCCCGCTTTCATAGTCCGTTAGGCAAGCCGCCCGATCTGGCACGGCATTTGATTCTAAGGGTCCTGGCTGTGCCCGCGTAGTGAACTTTCTCCCTCGTGGCGAACCAGTCGAGAAACGCCCGGCCACGTCCGGACCGGGCCCAAGCGGGGATAGGACCCATGAAAATTGTTATGGCGATTATCAAGCCATTCAAGCTGGAAGAAGTCCGTGACGCCCTGACCGCCATTGGCGTTCACGGTCTCACGGTGACGGAAGTCAAGGGATATGGCCGTCAGAAAGGCCATACGGAAATCTACCGCGGCGCCGAATATGCCGTGAGCTTTCTGCCCAAGATCAAGATCGAAGTCGCTGTCGCCTCCGAGCAGGTCGACAAGACCATCGACGCCATCACGTCGGCTGCGAAAACCGGACAGATCGGCGACGGCAAGATCTTCGTCATCAACCTCGACCATGCGGTCCGCATCCGCACCGGTGAGGCCGACGCCGCGGCCCTTTGATTTCGCGCTCAACCAAAATCCAATCAGGAGTAAATGAAATGACGTTTAAGCGTCCCTATGGCGCGGGATTGGCGGCTCTCGCAGTCGGCCTGTTCGCTGCGACCGCAGCCTATGCCGAGCCAACGGTCAACAAGGGAGATAACGCCTGGATGCTGACATCGACAGTGCTCGTGCTGTTGATGACGATCCCGGGTCTCGCGCTGTTCTACGGCGGCCTCGTTCGTTCCAAGAACATGCTCTCGGTCCTGATGCAGGTGTTCTACACCGTCTGCGTCGTCACCGTGATCTGGGCCGTGTACGGCTACAGCCTCGCCTTCACCGGCGGCTCCGACTTCATCGGCGGCTTCTCGAAGGCCTTCATGATGGGCGTCACCACCGACTCGAAGGCCGCGACCTTCTCGGTCGACGCCAACATCTCGGAGCTCGTCTATGTGTGCTTCCAGATGACGTTCGCGGCGATCACGCCCGCCCTCATCGTCGGCGCCTTCGCCGAGCGCATGAAGTTCTCGGCGATCGCCCTGTTCATCCCGCTCTGGGTCACGCTGATCTACTTCCCGATCGCGCACATGGTCTGGTACTGGCCCGGCCCGGACGCGATCCAGGACGCTGCCAAGGCTCTGGCTGCTGCGGGTGATGCGGCTGCGAAGACGGCGGCTCAGGCCAAGCTCGACGAGATCAACGCCGACGCCGGCTGGATCTTCAAGAAAGGCGCGATCGACTTCGCTGGCGGCACCGTGGTGCACATCAACGCCGGCATCGCAGGTCTCGTCGGCGCTCTGCTGATCGGCAAGCGCACCGGCTACGGCAAGGACCTGATGGCTCCGCACTCGCTGACCATGTCGATGATCGGCGCCTCGCTGCTCTGGGTCGGCTGGTTCGGCTTCAACGCCGGCTCCAACCTCGAAGCCAACGGCGGCGCTGCGCTCGCCATGACCAACTCCTTCGTCGCCACCGCAGCCGCCGCGCTGTCGTGGATGTTCGCGGAGTGGATCGTGAAGGGTCATCCGTCGGTGCTCGGCGTCATCTCCGGCGCTGTCGCGGGCCTCGTGGCCGTCACGCCTGCCGCCGGCTTCTCCGGCGTGATGGGTGCGATCGTCCTCGGCCTCGTGGTCGGCGTGGTCTGCCTGTTCTTCTGCACCGTCGTGAAGAACGCGCTCGGCTACGATGACTCGCTCGATGTCTTCGGCGTGCACTGCATCGGCGGCATCGTCGGTGCCCTCGGCACCGGCATCCTGGTCAATCCGGCTCTCGGTGGTGCGGGCATCATCGACTACACCGCGATCCCGCCCAAGGTTGCCGATTACGACTTCGCGGCGCAGATGATCTCCCAGGCCGAAGCCGTCTGCACCACGCTGGTGTGGTCGGGTGTCGGTTCGGCGATCCTCTACAAGGTCGTCGATGTGATCGTTGGCCTCCGCGCCAACGTCGAGAGCGAGCGTGAAGGTCTCGACATCACCGACCACACCGAGCGCGCCTACAACATGTAACCCCTCCTCCCGGGGCGCGATCTCTCCTCGGGGATCGCGTCCACAACTACGGTTTGGGCACATACCCGGCAATGCCCCGACCGTTGAGGGGCTCCAGCGCAAGTTGGAGCCCCTTTCTTTTTGCCCCACGCCTCGAAGAAAGAGATTGCCATTCCAGATTGCCGGCGCAGAAATAACGACCACAACGAACAACAAAACGGGAGGTCGTCATGCGTTTGGAAGGCGGATGCTATTGCGGCGAAGTGCGCTATGTGGCCGAGGGCGATCCGATGATGCAGGCCCAATGTCACTGCCGCGAGTGCCAGTACATCTCGGGCGGCGCGCCCAACACCTTCATCGCGATGCCGGCGGCGGGCTTCACCTACATCACCGGGCAACCCAAGCAGTTCACCCGCAAGGACCTCGAGCACGCCGTGACGCGGGAATTTTGCGCCGAATGCGGCACCCATCTGGTAACCAAGGTTCCGGGACTGCCGGCCACGATCGTGAAGGTCGGCACGCTGGACGAGCCAAAGCAGTTCCACCCGCAGATGGCGATCTACACCTGCGACAAGCAGGAGTTCCACGCGATCCCCGCGGGCATGGCGACCTTCGAGAAGCTGCCGGCGCACTGAAGATCGAGTCGAGCCAGGAAATCCGGTGCGCTCCCTCTCCCGCTTTGCTTGCGGGAGAGGTTAGGACCACCACCGCATCCCGTTGTTATCCGGCCTCATTTTTCCGGCTCTGGACGGGCCGGCCGACCGATGGTTAATCGCGTCTTAACCTCGCCCTATCTATGGTGAACTGAACCGCTTTCCCGCTGGCGTATCCATGCGCCGGCCGTTCCATGAGTGCTGGCGCCCAGAATGGCTATGACCGCTTCATCCCGTGCGCCGCTAGCCGGTGGAAGCTCCGACAATGAACGCTCGCCGTTCGTCCGGCTGAACGAGCTGTTGGCGCCGCATCAGCCCGGCAAGCCCTTGATTTCGCTTGCGGTCGGCGAACCGCAGCATCCGGTGCCCGATTTCGTCGGTCCGGTGCTGGCCAAGCACATAGCCGATTTCGGCCGTTACCCGATGAACCAAGGCACCGAGCCATTCCGCCAGGCCGCGAGCGCCTGGTTGTCGTCGCGCTTCAGGCTGCCGCGGCCGCTCGACCCCAAGGCCGAGATTCTTGTCCTCAATGGCAGCCGCGAAGGGCTGTTCCTCGCCGCGATCGCAGCAGCGCGTTATGTCGGCCCACGTCCCGGCAAGCCCGCCATCCTGATGCCGAACCCGTTCTATCCGGTCTATGGCGCCGGTGCCGGTGCCGCGGCCTGCGAGCCGGTCTATTTGCCGACCATCGTCGAAAACGGCTTCCTGCCCGATCTCGACGCCATCGACGAAGCGACGCTGGCGCGCACGGTCGCGTTCTATCTGGCGTCACCCGCCAATCCGCAGGGCTCGGTCGCCTCGCGCGATTATTTCACGCGCCTGAAGAGTCTCGCCGATCGCCATAACTTCGTGATCCTCAGCGACGAGTGCTATTCCGAGATCTACACCCGCGAAGCACCGGGCAGCGCGCTCGAATGTGCCGGCCCCGATTTCACCCGCGTGGTTGCGTTCCAGTCGCTGTCGAAGCGCTCCAACCTGCCGGGCCTGCGGGTTGGCTTCGCCGCCGGCGACAAGAAGCTGATCGGCATGTTCCTGGAGCTGCGCAACATCGCGGCGCCGCAGGTGCCGGTGCCGCTCCAGCATGTCGCGATCGTTGCCTATGGCGACGAGGCGCATGTCGAGGAGAACCGCAGGCTCTACCGGATCAAGTTCGATCTCGCCGACCAGATCATCGGCAATCGTTACGGCTATCGCCGGCCCGACGCCGGCTTCTGCGTCTGGCTCAATACGTCCGAGATCGGCGACGATGTCTCCGTGACCCTCAGGCTTTTCAAGGAAGCCGGCGTGCGCGTGGTGCCCGGTTCCTACCTGGCGCGGCGTCAGCCAGACGGCTTCAATCCCGGTGCCGGCTATATTCGCCTGGCGCTGGTGCAGGATAGTGAGACCACGGCGCAGGCGCTGCACCGGCTGGTCGAAACTCTGGGTTAGGCGGGCCCATGAGCATGTCGGCAATCGAACGTGTGATTCCCCTGGTCGGCCATCTGCCACCCTCGATCCGCGAGGCACTGAGCCGGCGCGCGCGCGAGCTCGCCGGCTTCGGCCTGATCACGCTCTCGGGCGTCGCGTCCGCCGCGCTGATGACCTGGTCGGTGCAGGACCCGAGCCTCAGCCACGCGACCTCGCGGCCGATTCGCAACATTCTCGGCTATGCCGGCGCCATCGGTGCCGACCTCGCGATGCAGATCCTCGGGCTCGGCGCGATCATGCTGATCCTGACGGTCGCGGTGTGGGGCTGGCGCATGATGACCCATCGCCCGTTCGACCGCGAGGCGCTGCGGCTCGGCTCCTGGATTCTCTGCACCGTGATCGCGGCGGGCTTTGTCAGCTGCTGGCCGCATGGTGGCGCCTGGCCGCTGCCGACCGGGCTTGGCGGCGTGGTCGGCGATGCGCTGGTGCGCGCGCCCGCGGTGATTTTCGGGCCGCCCGGCGCGATCTATCGCATGGTGCTCGCCGCCATCCTGTTCGTCGCACTGGCTGCGACCTTCCTGATCGCCTGCGGTCTCGGCGCACGCGAGCATGACGAAGAGCTCGCGGAGATCGAGGACGACGACAAGCCGCTCGACGAAGACGAGGAGAGCGATCGCGGCTCGGTGTCGCTGGGCTGGCTGTTCCACGCGGTGATGAGCACCAAGGCACGGCTGATCTGGCTGTTCGGCGCGGCCTATCGCTCGCTGGTCTCGAGCGGATCGAAGACCAAGGCAGTTTCGTTCAGCCGGCAGGAACCCAATCTCGGCGGCCGTGCCGCGCCCTCGATCTCGCCGCAGTCCGCGGACGAGGATTCCGAGGACCAGCACGAAGAAGAGGAAGACGAGGAGGAAGAAGAGGAGCCGGCCGCGCGTGCTCCGCGCAAGAAGGCCGCACCGAAAGCCGCTTCCAAGAAATCCTCCGACAAGTTCGAGCTTCCGTCCGTGTCCGTGCTGGCTGCGCCCAAGGCCGGCGATCGCCAGCCGCTCAGCAAGGCCGAGCTGGAAGCCAATTCGCGCGCGCTCGAAGGCGTGCTGCAGGATTTCGGCGTGCGCGGCGAGATCGTGAAAGCCAATCCAGGTCCGGTCGTCACGCTGTACGAGCTGGAGCCGGCCCCCGGCATCAAGTCGTCGCGCGTGATCGGCCTTGCCGACGACATCGCCCGTTCGATGAGCGCGCTGTCGGCGCGCGTCGCCGTCGTCCCCGGCCGCAACGCCATCGGCATCGAGCTGCCGAACGCGCATCGTGAAAAGGTCTATCTGCGCGAGCTGCTGGTCGCCAAGGAGACCATCGACACGGTTGCAAAACTGCCGCTCTGCCTCGGCAAGACCATCGGCGGCGATCCTGTCATCATCGACCTCGCGCGCACGCCGCACATGCTGATCGCCGGTACCACCGGCTCCGGCAAGTCGGTCGCCATCAACACCATGATTCTCAGCCTGGTCTACCGGCTGCGCCCGGACCAGTGCCGGCTGATCATGGTCGATCCGAAGATGCTCGAACTCTCCGTCTATGACGGCATTCCCCATCTGCTCACCCCCGTCGTGACCGATCCGAAGAAGGCGGTGGTCGCGCTGAAATGGGCGGTGCGCGAGATGGAAGAGCGCTACAAGAACATGGCCAAGCTCGGCGTGCGCAACATCGACGGCTACAACACGCGCCTGGGCGAATTGAAGGCCAAGGGCGAAGAGCCGACGCGCACCGTGCATACCGGCTTCGACAAGGAAACCGGCAAGGCGATCTACGAGGAAGAAAAGCTCTCGCTCGACCCGCTGCCCTACATCGTCATCATCGTCGACGAAATGGCCGACCTGATGATGGTCGCCGGCAAGGACATCGAAGGCGCCGTGCAGCGTCTCGCGCAGATGGCGCGCGCCGCCGGCCTGCATGTCATCCTCGCGACACAGCGTCCCTCGGTCGACGTCATCACCGGCACCATCAAGGCGAACTTCCCGACCCGCATCGCCTTCCAGGTCACCTCGAAGATCGACAGCCGCACGATTCTCGGCGAGATGGGCGCCGAGCAGCTGCTCGGCCAGGGCGACATGCTCTACATGGCCGGCGGCGGCCGCATCAGCCGCGTGCACGGCCCCTTTGCCTCGGACGATGAAGTCGAGAAGGTGGTGCGCCACCTCAAGACGCAGGGCCAGCCCGAATATCTCGAGGCCGTCACCGCCGAAGAGCCGACCGAGGACGAGGACGGCGGCGCCGTGTTCGACGCCAGCGGCATGGGCGCGGATGGCGGCGGCGACCTGTTCCAGCAGGCCGTTGCCATCGTCAAACGCGATCGCAAGGCCTCGACCAGCTACATCCAGCGCCGCCTGCAAATCGGCTATAACCGCGCCGCATCGCTGATGGAGCGGATGGAACTGGAAGGCATCGTCGGACCCGCCAACCACGCCGGCAAACGCGAGATTCTGGTCGAAGAAGAAGACAGCCATATGTGAGGCGAGCCGCCTCAAAGTCCTATTTCACGCAAAAACGTTATCTGCTTTTGCCCGAAATCACGCTAAAACGACGCCCAGCCACACAGGACGACGCGTTGACCCAACATCCGGACATCCGATTCGCGGCCTCAATCGCTGCGCGCAGCGCGCGCGTGGCGGGCGTGCTGCTCGTCACCGCCGCGATGGTGACCGCTGCGTCGATGGCGCAGACCGTGCCCGTGCCGAAACCGGCACCGAAGGCCCGCGACGCTGCTCCGCCGTCGGGCGGACCGTCGATTACCGGCGCGACGCAGGCGCCGCCGAATCCGGTCATTCCAGATCCGCGCCGCAACGTGCCGAGCAGTATCTTCCAGACGTTCGACGACAAGCAGAAGGCGCAGGCGGCCAAGGTCAGCGCCTATCTGTCCTCGCTGTCGACGCTGGTCGGAAATTTCGTCCAGGTCGGCCCCGACGGCAGCAAGACGCAGGGCGATTTCTACATCCAGAAGCCCGGCAAGTTGCGCTTCGAATATGATCCGCCGAGCCCGATCGACATCGTCGCCGACGGATCGTCGGTGGTGGTGCGCGACCGCAAGCTCGCGACGCAGGATGTCTATCCGCTGTCGCAGACGCCGCTCCGCTTCCTGCTGTCCGACCGCATCGACCTGATGAAGGACACCAACGTCGTCAACGTCACCGCCGACGATCTCTTCATCAGCGTCACCATCGAGGAGAAGCAGGCGCTGGTCGGCACCAGCCGGCTGCTGCTGATGATCGGCGCCAAAGACGGCCAGCTGAAGCAATGGACCGTGACCGATCCGCAGGGCTACGACACCACGATCGCGGTCTATAATCTGGATGCGGGCAAGAAGCTCGATCCCAGCATGTTCAAGATCGACTTCACCAATTACAGCGTGCCGTCACCGGGGTAAGTGCCGCAGTGCCGTAGGGTGGGCAAAGCGAAGCGTGCCCACCATTCTCGATCCAAACTCAGAAAAGACGGTGGGCACGGCGCTTTGCGCCTTTGCCCACCCTACGAGAGCTTGCTAAGACGCAATTCTCATGCGTCTTTCCCTGACAACCTGGAACATCAATTCGGTGCGGCTGCGCATCGATCTGGTCGCGAAGTTTCTCAAGAGCGCACGGCCGGACGTGCTGTGTCTCCAGGAGACCAAGTGCATCGACGACGCCTTTCCGCTGAAGCGCTTCAAGCGGCTCGGCTACGAGCACGTCGCGCTGAACGGGCAGAAGGGTTATCACGGCGTCGCCATCGTCTCGAAGATTCCGTTCGAGTCCTCGGACATCCGTACTTTCTGCGACAAGGTGGATTCGCGTCACATCTCGGTGTCGTTCGGCGAGAAGGCCAACATCGCAAAGCCGCTGGTGTTGCATAATTTCTACGTGCCCGCCGGCGGCGACATTCCCGATCCCGCACTGAACGAGAAATTCGACCACAAGCTCCGCTTTCTCGACGAGATGAAGGCGTGCGAGCCGCTGCATCCGCGCGAAGAAGATCGCCATATCCTGGTCGGCGATCTCAACGTCGCGCCGCACGAGAACGACGTGTGGTCGCACAAGCAGCTGCTCAAGGTCGTCTCGCACACGCCGATCGAAACCGAGAAGCTGCAGGCGGCGCTTGAAGCGGGCGAATGGATCGACGTCGCGCGCGACCGCATCCCGATGTCGGAAAAGGTCTATACCTGGTGGAGCTACCGTTCCGCCGACTGGACCGTCGGCGACCGCGGCCGCAGGCTCGACCACATCTGGGTCTCGCGCGCGCTGAAAGACGCGGTCCAGGATTTCAAGATCTCGCGCGATGCGCGAAGCTGGGAGCGGCCGTCGGATCACGTGCCGGTGACGGTGACGCTGGACGTCTAGGCCTTCGGAGACGACGATGGGCACGCCCGCACCGTCAGACCTCGCAGAACCATCAACTCGAGCATGGTGGAATTCCCGTTTCGTCGTCCCGGGATTGATGTTGCTGAGCACGATACCCTTCTGGTTCGTGCACACGCCGACGCTGATCGATTACCTCGCCCATATCGGCCGCTACCAGGTGCAGCTGCAGCTGGCGGACTCGCCAGCGCTCCAGCAGAACTGGGATTTTCACTGGCAGCTCGTCGGCAATCTCGGCGTTGAATTGCTCATCGCTCCGCTGGCACCGATGCTCGGTCTCGAACGCGCCGCCTGGCTGATTGCGCTGGCGCTTCCGCTCCTCATGATCTCTGCCATCGGGCGCATCAGCAGGGCGTTGCATGGGGAACTCACGCCCTTCGCCATCGCGGCCGCATGGTTCGCGATGGCCTATCCGTTCCAGCTTGGCTTCGTGAATTATTGGCTCGGCTGTGCGCTCGCGTTTCACGGTTTCGCATCCTGGGTCGAGACGACAGGCAAGAATGGCTCGGTGATGCGCGCCGCGCTGTTCGCGGTGGCCGCCTGCCTGGTCTGGCTCGCGCACGCCTATGGCTGGGTGGTTCTGGTCGTCCTCGTGGGCGCCTTCGAGCTCTGCCGCAGCTGGAATCGCGCGCCGGCAGCGTGGCCCGCCATGGTGATCGTCATTCTGCGACGCATCTGGCCGGTCATGATTCCGGCTGTGCTCATGATCGTCTGGCGGCAAGGCAATGGCGCCGCCGCTACGGGTCATTTCTTCGACATCGGCACAAAGGTTCTTGGACTGGTATGGACGCTGCGTGACCAGAATATCTGGCTCGACACGCTGAGCCTGCTGCTCGCCATCGGCCTGCTGTACTTTGGAATCCGCAGCCGTGACGTCAGGCGCAATCCACCACTGCTGGTCGGAGCAGCGAGCTTCCTCATTCTGATCCTGCTGATGCCAGGGCAGATGTTCGGTTCGGTCTATGCCGATGTCCGACTGTGGCCCATCTTCTTCATTGTCGGCCTCACCGCCATCGCGCCGACCGACGGCATGAGGCGCGGCTCCGCGATCATTGCCGGCATGGCGCTGGCTGTTTTTGCGATTCGGATCGTCGCCATGGCTGCCGGGTTTGCCGCCTACGATGCCGGCTATTCGCAACATCTGCAGGCCCTGAAGGACGTCCCGCACGGCGCAAGCATTGCGGTCCTGACCCGGCCGCCGACCTGCGAGCAATGGCGTGCACCGCGTGTCGCGCATCTAGGGTCGCTTGCGATCGTCCGGCGGGACGCCTTCGTCAACTCGCAATGGGACGCATCGGGCGGTCAACAGCTGCTGACACCACTCCGTGCGCGCGGCACCGCATTCAACGCAGATCCGTCTCAGTACATCGAGGTTGCCCCTGGCGACTGCGACGGCGATCTGAGCGCCACGCTTGCGCAAAGGATCGCGCAAATTCCGCGCGATCGCTTCGACTATGTCTGGTTGCTCGACGTCGATGCGTCGCAACTGGCGGTCATGCCCGGACTGCGGCGGCTTTATCAGGACGACCGCAGCGCGCTTTATGGGTTCGACAGAGAATGAAATCTGCGGAGCAGGGCGCGGCTAAGTCCGCCGCGCTCAGGTGCTCAGCTTCGCACCGGCCATCAGAATGTCGCTCGCGATCTGGCTGGAGCGAACCGCGAATTCGTCGCGGAGGCGGAGTGCGGCGGCAGGGTCGCTTTCGAGCACGCGCTGAAACAGGCTGCGCGCGACGCGGATGACGGAGGAATGCTCGATCGCAACCGCGCCCGAGGGCCGCTTCATGGGCACGACCAGCGCGATCTCGCCGATCAGCGTGCCGGGACCTGCGATCATCTCGGCGCCGGCGCCGTCATCGACGCGAAAGGCGCCGCGCTGGACCACGAAGCCGGCGTCGGCATCGTCGCCGAGATTGAACAGGATGTCGCCGCGGACGAAGTCACGCTGCTCGGAGCCGATCGCCAGCATGCGCAACGAGGCCTCTCCCAACAGGCGCAGTGTCGGGACACGCTCGAGCAGCGCTACGTCATCGTCGATTGACATTCCGGTCCGAGGCTCGTGGAACGCGCTAATTTACGACGAATCGCGCGTTCCTGGAACGTATCACGGCACCAGCTTGTAGCCACCGGCTTCCGTCACCAGGATTTCCGGGTTGGCGGCGTCCTTCTCGATCTTCTGGCGAAGACGGTAGATGTGGGTTTCCAGCGTGTGGGTCGTGACGCCGGAATTGTAGCCCCAGACCTCCTGGAGCAGGGTCTCGCGTGACACCGGCATCTGGCCGGCCCGGTAGAGGAAGCGCAAGATCGCGGTTTCCTTCTCGGTGAGGCGGACTTTTCGCGCATTGGCGGCGGTCAGCATCTTGGAGCCCGGACGGAAGGAATAGGGGCCGACCGAGAACACCGCGTCCTCGCTGGCCTCGTGCTGGCGCAGCTGGGCGCGGATGCGGGCCAGCAACACGGCGAAACGGAAGGGCTTTGCCACATAGTCGTTGGCACCGGATTCCAGGCCCAAAATCGTGTCGGAATCGGTGTCATGCCCCGTCAGCATGATGATCGGCGCCTTGAAGCCGCCCTTGCGCAGGGAGCGGACCACTTCGCGACCGTCGGTGTCGGGAAGGCCGACATCCATCAGCACGAGATCGGGGGCGTTGGCCTTTGCGGCGCTGGCGCCTTTGGCGCCAGTATCGACGGCGGAGGCTTCAAATTCTTCGTGCAGCGATAATTGCTCCACCAACGTGTCGCGCAGATCGGTATCGTCATCCACGATCAGGATCTTGCGGGCATTGGCCATAGGGGATCATCCTTTTGGGGTCGACCGGGCGCGCATGCATGCCGCACCCAGCCGTGATGGGAAGTTTAAAGGGTCGCTGTTTTTATTGTTGTTCGTGTTGAAGTAGTGGGCTGTTACCGATTCACAAGCCGGAATTACTCTAACCCAGAATAGCAGGGCCATTCGATGAATGTCCTGTAATGAATTCGACATTGCCCGTTCACATGAAAAACAACGCCAATTCAGACGCTTATACCATGAATCGACGCGTCCAGCAGCTCTCGGCGATCCGCGTTAAGCCTGCCGCCGGCAATCCGCGCCGGGGCTGGCTAACCGCCGGACAGCTGACGATCCCGGTGGCACTGGGGCGCGGCGGCATTCTGGCCAACAAGCGCGAGGGCGACGGCGGCACCCCCAGGGGCCATTTTCGGCCCCGGCGATTGTGGTGGCGGGGCGACCGGCACAGCCGTCCCCAGACGTTGCTGCCGGCCCGGATCATCACCGGCGTGGACGCCTGGTGCGAAGATCCGGGCGATCGCCATTACAACCGGTGGATCCGGCGCGGGGAGGGCGAGGGCGGCGACCGGCTCAAGCGCGCCGACCAGCTCTATGACTTCATCATCGAAATCGACCACAACACCAGGCCGCGCATCGCCGGCCGCGGCAGCGCGGTGTTTCTGCATCTGGCGCGCGACAATTTCGGCCCGACCGCGGGCTGCGTCTCCATGACCAAGGCGGCAATGCTACAATTGCTTCGGCTGATAGGACCAAGAACAAAAATCATCATCGGGTGAGGACACATGCTCGACAAGGATCAGATCGCCGCCGCCTCGCGCGTCCTCATTCAACTTTGGCGCGACGGCAGCAAGCTTGACGCGCTCGAGACGCGGCTGCGGCCGCAGAACCGCGCTGACGGTTACGCGGTGCAGGCCGCGCTTGGCGGTGAAGTGTTCGGCTGGAAGATCGCCGCGACGAGCGAGGCCGGACAGAAGCACATCAACGTCACAGGCCCGCTGGCTGGTCGCATCATGCGCGATACCGTCATCGCCGACGGCGGCACCGCGTCGATGAAGGGCAACGCGATGCGTGTTGGCGAGCCGGAATTCTGCTTCCGCATGGGGCGCGATCTGGCACCGCGTGCGGCGCCGTACAGTGTCGACGAGGTGCTTGCCGCCGCCGACACGCTGCATCCCGCGATCGAGATTCCGGATTCGCGCTTCACTGATTTTGCCGGCGCCGGCGAGGCGCAGCTCATCGCCGACAATGCCTGCGCGCATCTGTTCGTGCTGGGTGCCGCGACATCCGCCAATTGGCGCGCGATGGATCTTGTCGAGGAGCGGCCGCAGATCACGCTGCGCGGCGAGCGCTATGCCGGTCACGGCAAGAACGTGCTCGGCGATCCCCGCGTGGCGCTGGCCTGGCTCGCCAACGAGCTGCGCGGACTCGGCATCACCTTGCGGGGAGGGGAGGTGGTGACGACAGGTACGTGCCATCCACCACTGCCGATCCAGGCCGGCGATCATTTTGCGGTGGATTTCGGGGTGTTGGGGAAGGTGTCGGTGAGGTTTGCGTAGGCGGCCTCACACTCCGCCGTCATTGCGAGCGCAGCGAAGCAATCCAGAATCGTTCCGCGGAGGGACTCTGGATTGGTTCGCTTCGCTCGCAATGACGAATTACAGAGCTGGTCTGGCTCTCGGCCTTCCAACGGCTCCTACCGATGCCCGAAGATCGCGCTGCCCACGCGTACATGGGTGGCGCCGAGCATGATGGCGGTCGCGTAATCCGCGCTCATGCCCATCGACAGATTCTGCAATCCGTTGCGCGCGGCGATCTTGGCGGTCAGCGCGAAATGCGCCGCCGGCGGCTCGTCCACCGGCGGGATGCACATCAGGCCGGAGATCGTCAGCCCGTAGGTGTCACGGCAGCTCGCGAGGAAGGCGTCGGCCTCGCCGGGCGCGATGCCGGCCTTCTGCGGCTCTTCGCCGGTGTTGATCTGGACGAAGAGTTGCGGGTGCTTGTTCTGGGATTCGATTTCTTTGGCTAACGCCTGGCAAATGCTCGGACGGTCGACCGAATGGATGGCATCGAACAGCGCCACCGCCTCTTTCGCCTTGTTGGATTGCAGCGGCCCGATCAGATGCAGCGCGATGTCCGGGTATACAGAAATTAACGCCGGCCACTTGCCTTTGGCCTCCTGCACGCGATTCTCGCCAAACACGCGCTGTCCGGCGCCGATAACCGGGATAATTGCATCCGCCGCGAAAGTCTTGGACACCGCGATCAGCGTCACGGAGGCGCGATCACGCCGCGCATCCTTGCAGGCGCGTGCAATCTCCGCTTCGACCGCGGCGAGCGCGTTTGGTGAATCGCCGGTTACCGGCGCGGCGTTTTCTTCTGTCATGACGTCGATCGATTTACAGGAGTAACGGAGGTAGTTCCATTTTTACCGAGTTCAAGAAAGAGTTTTTGAACCCTTCGCTTTACCTTGCCCGTGGGGTGGGTAGCGAAGATGGCAAACGTTAGTTTCAACCGCAAACGAGCAAAACTCAAGCAGGTCCTCGGCATCAGGGCCCGGCTTGCGTTGCTCGCGGTGATTCTGGTCGCGCCCTTGATGCTCGAGCGCATTCGCTCGCTCGAAGACACCCGCACCAAACAAATCGCGCAGGCCACGGCCGAGTTCACCACGGTGGCAAGGCACAGCGCCGATGCGCAGCGCGAAGTGATCTCGTCGGTCGAGACCATCCTGAAATCGGAAGCCTTCATCCGCGCCTCCGCCGGCGGCGTCAGCAAGAGCTGCGACGTGCTGCGCGCGAGCCTGCCGACGAGCCTTCCCTGGATCCGCACGCTTCTGATCGCCGGCCAGGACGGCCGCATCCAGTGCGCGACCAACAACATGTATGTCGGCCTCGATCTTTCCGACCGGCCCTATTTCCAGCAGGCGCAGGAGACCGGCCGCTTCGTGCTGTCCGACTTCATCCTGTCGCGGCCGGTGCAGTCGCCGACCGTCATGGCGGTCTATCCGGTCTCCGCGTTCAGCGGCGTTACTGACGCCGTCGTGCTCGCGACCGTCAACCTCGACTGGATGTCGAAGGTGATGAACAATCTGGGCGGCCGCGCCGGCATCACGGCGGTACTGGTCGACAGCGCCGGCACCGTGCTGGCTGCGCCCGCCGACCAGCACAGCGCGGTCGGTCGTCCGCTCGACAACATGCCGCTGATGTCGGCGATCGCCGACATGGCCTTGCGCTCCGACCAGGACGAAGGCTCGCTGTCGTTTCTCGCCGCAGACGGATCGCAGCGCGCGGTCAGCTTCATCCGCATCGCCGGCACCAATTCCCGCCTGATCGCCAGCATCGACGAGGACAAGGTGTCCGCGGCGGTCAACCGCGACATCCGCACCGCCTATCTCCAGCTCGCCTTCGTCGTCGTGTTCGTGCTGCTCGGCGCGCTGATCGCTGCCGAGAAGCTCGTGATCAAACCAATCGAGATGCTCGCGGACATGGCCAAGCGTCTCGGCGAAGGCGACCTGTCGGCCCGCGCGGCGCGCAACCGGCTGCCGTCCGAATTCGTGCCGCTGGCGCGCGCGTTCAACGCGATGGCGGCGCAACTCAGCCAGCGCGAGCGCGAGCTGATCGCGACCAATGACCGGCTGACGGTGATGGCGTCGATCGACATGCTGTCGGGACTTGCCAACCGCCGCGGCTTCCAGAGCCGTCTCGACTTCGAATGGATGCGCGCGCAGCAATATGGCAGCGAGCTCGCGCTGTTGATGATCGACGTCGACCATTTCAAGCTGTTCAACGACACCTACGGCCATCTCGAAGGCGATTCCTGCCTGACCCGGCTCGGCGAGTCGCTGTCCGGCATCGCCGCCGACACGATGGGCTTTGCCGCCCGCTACGGCGGCGAAGAATTCTGCCTGCTGCTGCCGAACACCGACGTGCATCGCGCCGTCGAGATCGGTGAGCTCGTCCGCGGCGCCGTGCTGAAGCTTTGCCTGCCGCACATCACCTCCGCCCACATGGTGGTCACGGTGTCGATCGGCGTTGCGGCGACACGTCCGAACGAGACCTTGCGTCCGGGCGATCTGATCGAAGCCGCCGACGCCGCGCTCTACGCCGCAAAACACCGCGGCCGCAATAATGTCGTCGAGCACGGCATTTTGCGGATCGAGGGCAGCCCCACCGAAATCGCGATGGCGGGCTGACCGCCAGCCCACCTGGCCTTTAGCCCGCAACCTCGGCCCGACCGAGCTCTTTTCCGTCACCACACGATTGCGGCCGCCGCCCTTGGCGAGATAGAGCGCGCGATCCAGATGGCAAAATTGGTCGGCGTCGGCGGGATCCGCTGCTTGGCCATGCTCCGCATAGCCCGTCCAGCGATGGACGCGGCATAGCCGTAATCGGGATCGTCGAAATCTGAGGCCATCGCCTGACGCGGGGTGCTGTTGGCGGCCAACCTCGCAGCGACCCCTCAATCCGATCCCAATACCCTTGTCCGTACTTTTGCGGAGCAGTATTGCGAGGTGCCGCCGGCCGCGGCAACCCATTGACCCCCCGAGGACTTCTATGGCCTAGTCCGGCCTCTTCAGGCGGCCGAAACCACGAAAACCCAACGATTCCATGACCTCCGAACGCTACAACGCCCGCGACGCCGAACCGCGCTGGCAACGCCAGTGGGACGAACAGGCGATCTTCGTCTCCAAGAACGACGATTCCCGGCCGAAATACTATGTGCTGGAGATGTTCCCCTACCCGTCCGGGCGCATCCATATCGGCCATGTCCGCAATTACACGCTCGGCGACGTACTGGCCCGCTTCATGCGCGCCAAGGGTTTTAACGTACTGCACCCGATGGGCTGGGACGCCTTCGGCCTGCCGGCCGAGAACGCCGCCATCGAGCGCAAGGTCGCGCCGAAAGCCTGGACCTACGACAACATCGCCGCGATGAAGAAGCAGCTCCGCTCGATCGGGCTGTCGCTGGACTGGTCGCGCGAGTTCGCGACCTGCGACCCCAGCTACTACAAGC
This sequence comes from Bradyrhizobium sp. AZCC 2230, assembly GCF_036924495.1. Classification (NCBI taxonomy): domain Bacteria; kingdom Pseudomonadati; phylum Pseudomonadota; class Alphaproteobacteria; order Hyphomicrobiales; family Nitrobacteraceae; genus Bradyrhizobium; species Bradyrhizobium sp. AZCC 2230. Next base: position 6,273,132 of record NZ_JAZHRS010000001.1, read on the forward strand.
ATCAGCAGAAGATGTTTCTGGACATGCTCGGCGCTGGTCTCGCCGAGCGCGAGAAGCGCAAGCTGAACTGGGACCCGGTCGACATGACCGTGCTCGCCAACGAGCAGGTGATCGACGGCCGCGGCTGGCGTTCGGGTGCTGTTGTCGAACAGCGCGAGATGAGCCAGTGGGTCTTCAAGATCACGAAGTACTCGCAGGAATTGCTGTCCGCGCTGGATGGGCTCGACCGCTGGCCCGACAAGGTGCGGCTGATGCAGCGCAACTGGATCGGCCGATCCGAAGGCCTGCTGATCCGCTTCGCGCTGGATCAGGCGACCACGCCTGCCGGCGAGAGCGAGCTGAAGATCTTCACGACGCGCCCCGACACGCTGTTCGGCGCGAAGTTCATGGCGATTTCGGCGGATCATCCGCTGGCGCAAGCAGCCGCCGCGAAGAACCCGAAGCTTGCGGAATTCGTTGCCGATATCAAGAAGATCGGCACGGCGCAGTCGATCATCGACACCGCGGAGAAGCAGGGTTTTGATACCGGCATCCGCGCGGTCCATCCGTTCGACCCGAGCTGGAAGCTGCCGGTCTATGTCGCCAACTTCGTGCTGATGGAATACGGCACAGGCGCGATCTTCGGCTGCCCCGCGCATGACCAGCGCGACCTCGACTTCGTCAACAAGTACAACCTCGGCAACATTCCGGTCGTGTGCCCCGAGGGCCAGGACCCCAAGACGTTCGTCATATCAGACACCGCCTATGACGGTGACGGCCGCATGATCAATTCGCGCTTCCTCGACGGCATGACGATCGATCAGGCGAAGGAGGAAGTTGCAAAACGCCTCGAAGGCGAACTGCGCGGTAACGCGCCGGTCGGCGAGCGCCAGGTCAATTTCCGCCTGCGCGACTGGGGCATTTCGCGCCAGCGCTATTGGGGCTGCCCGATTCCAGTGATCCACTGTCCGACGTGCGACGTCGTGCCGGTCCCGGATGCCGACCTGCCGGTGGTGCTGCCGGAGGATGTGAGCTTCGACAAGCCGGGCAACGCGCTCGACCATCACCCGACCTGGAAGCACGTCAACTGCCCGAAATGTGGGGCCAAGGCTCAACGCGAAACCGACACTATGGACACTTTCGTGGACTCGTCCTGGTATTTTGCGCGCTTCACCGATCCCTGGAACGAGAACGCGCCGACGACGCCCGCGGTCGCCAATCGGATGCTGCCGGTCGACCAGTATATCGGCGGCGTCGAGCACGCGATCCTGCATCTGCTCTACAGCCGCTTCTTCACCCGCGCCATGAAGGCGACCGGGCACATCGCGCTGGACGAGCCGTTCGCCGGAATGTTCACGCAGGGCATGGTGGTGCACGAGACCTACCAGAAGGCCGACGGCACCTGGGTGCAGCCGGCCGAGGTCAAGGTCGAGGTTGGCGGTAACGGTCGCCGCGCGACGCTGCTTTCGACCGGCGAGGACGTCCAGATCGGCGCGATCGAGAAGATGTCGAAGTCGAAGAAGAATACGGTCGACCCCGACGACATCATCGCGACCTACGGCGCCGACGTCGCCCGCTGGTTCATGCTGTCGGACTCCCCGCCCGACCGCGACGTGATCTGGAGCGACGAGCGCGTCCAGGGCGCCTCGCGCTTCGTCCAGCGGCTGTGGCGGCTGGTGAACGATGCGGTTGAACTCGGCAAGGCGGCCCCGGCGGCCCGGCCGGCCTCGTTCGGCGCCGATGCGCTCCTCCTGCGCAAGGCCGCCCACGGCGCGCTCGACAAGGTCACGACCGGCGTCGAGCGGCTGCATTTCAACGTCTGCCTCGCCCATATCCGAGAATTCACGAATATTTTTTCGGAGATGCTGCAGTGCCCCGGCCAGCCGGCCCCTGATCTCGCCTGGGCGATCCGGGAGGCCAGCCAGATCCTGGTCCAGCTGTTCTCCCCGATGATGCCGCATCTGGCCGAGGAGTGCTGGCAGGTGCTCTTTAAGAATGGACTTGGCCTGCCAGGGCTGGTTTCCGAGGCCGATTGGCCGCAAATCGAACGCGATTTGCTGGTTGAAGACAGCGTGACCCTTGTGGTTCAGGTCAACGGCAAGAAGCGGGGTGATGTCACAGTTGCAACAGCGGCCCAGAATCCGGAAATCGAGGCTGCCGTTCTGGCCCTCGATGCGGTAAAGCTGGCGTTGGATGGCAAGCCCGTCCGCAAGGTGATCATCGTTCCCAAGAGGATCGTGAATGTTGTCGGCTAGGATCCGTATCGCAGCCCGCTTGCTGGCGGTTGCCGCATTGGCGGCGCTGACGGCTGGCTGCTTCCAGCCGATGTATGCCGAGCATACCGACGGCACTCCCGGCCTGCGCGAGAAGCTGATGGGGGTCGATCTTCCGCCGATCAACAAGGCCAACGCCTCGCGCGAGGCCCGGGTCGGCGTCGAGGTCCGCAACGCGCTGGCCTTCAAGCTCTACGGCTCGGCGACAGGCATGCCGCCGACCCACCGCCTGGAGATTCGCTTCAACTCCAGCAAGACGTCCCTGATCGTCGATCCCGCCACAGGCCTGCCGAACAGCGAGAACTACGGCATCGATTGCCAGTACAACCTGGTCGAGGTCGTGACCGGCAAGTCGGTGATGACCGGCACGACGTTCTCGCGCGTGTCCTACGACATGCCCGGCTCCTACCAGCGCTTCTCCCGCAACCGCGCGGTGCGTGACGCCGAGGATCGTGCCGCCAACGAGATCGCCGAGAACATCAACACAAGGCTCGCTGCGTTCTTCACCGCAGGCACCTAGTTCATTTCCCGTCATTCCGGGGCGCCCGCAGGGCGAGCCCTGGAATGACGAACCTTGGGCAACATGGTCGCACTGCGCGGAAAAGAGATCGATTCCTTCCTTGCCCGTCCCGACGCGGGCCGTCCGATCATCCTGCTCTATGGTCCCGATGCCGGCCTCGTGCGCGAACGCGCCGACGCGCTGATTGCGTCGGCCGTCGACGATCCCCACGATCCCTTCTCGCTTGTCAAACTCGACGGCGACGAGCTTTCGGCCGAGCCGTCGCGCCTGGTCGACGAAGCCATGACCGTGCCGCTGTTCGGTGGCCGCCGCGCCATTCGTATCCGCGCGGGCTCGCGCAGCTTTGCCAGTGGCGTCGATACGCTGGCCGAGATGCCGGTGAAGGATTGCCGCATCGTGATCGAGGCCGGCGAGTTGCGCCCGGAATCGCCGCTCCGCAAGGCCTGCGAGAAGGCCAAGACCGCCGTGGCGATCGGCTGCTATCCCGACACCGAGCGCGACCTCGCGAAGCTGATGGAGGACGAACTCCGCATCGCCAATTTGCGCATCGCCCAGGATGCCCGCGCCGCGCTGATGTCGTTCCTCGGCGGCGACCGCCAGGCCTCGCGCAACGAGCTGCGCAAGCTCACGCTCTACGCCCACGGCAAAGGCGAGATCACGCTGGACGACGTGATGGCCGTCGTTGCCGATGCATCCGAACTGAAGCTCGATCCCATCGTCGACGGCGCCTTCGCCGGCCGGCCCGATATCGTCGAGACCGAATTCGCAAAAGCCATGATCGCCGGCACCTACCCCGGCGTGATCATCTCGGCCGCCCAACGCCAGGCCGCGTGGCTGCACAAATCCGCGCTCGCGATCGCCGACGGCCAGCCTGCCTCCGCCGTGCTCGACGGCGGATATCCGCGGCTGCATTTTTCGCGAAAGCCCATGGTCGAAACCGCGCTGCGCAATTTCAGCGTGGCAAGGCTCGCCGGCATCATCGAGCAGCTCGCGACCGCCGCGCTCGACACCCGCAAGCAATCGACGCTGGCCGCCGCCATCGCCCAGCGTACGCTGATGGCGATCGCCGCGAATGCGAAGCGTCGGGGCTGAGGTCACCGCTCCATCCGCCGTCATTGTGAGCGCAGCGAAGCAATCAAGGACAGCCAAATCCGTCATCCTGAGGTGCGAGCCGCGCGGCGCAACGCGGCGCGCAGGGAGCCTCGAAGGATGAACGGCCCCGATGCGGCCGGGCCGTCGCCCTTCGAGGGCCGCTGAAGAAGCGGCCACCTCAGGGTGACGGTGATAGAGATTCGGCTACAGCGCGCCCTTCGCGAGCCGCTTCATCACCTCGTCGAGCTGATCGAGGTTGCGGTAGGCGATCTGGACGGAGCCGCCGGGATCACGATGATTGACGGTGACCTTGAGGCCGAGCGCGTCGCTGACGCGCTTCTCCAGATCGACCGTGTCAGGATCCTTTTCCTTGCCCGCGGTGGCGCGCGCCTTTTGCGGCTTGCGCTCCGGCACGCCCTCTTCATGCGCGAGCGCCTCAGCCTGGCGGACGTTGAGGCCCTCCGCGACAATGCGCTTGGCGGCGGCGAGCGGATCGGGCACGCCGATCAGCGCACGGGCGTGACCGGCTGTCAGCTCACCGGTCGCGATGAAGGCCTGCACCTCGGCCGGCAGCTTGGTCAGCCGCATCATGTTGGCGACGTGGCTGCGGCTCTTGCCGACGACTTTTGCGATGTCATCCTGGCTGCGTTTGAACTCGTTGGCGAGCGCGTGATAGCCCTGCGCCTCTTCCATCGGGTTGAGATCTTCGCGCTGCACGTTCTCGACGATCGCAAATTCCAGCGCATCGCTGTCGCTGATATCGACCGGCACGATCGGCACTTCATGCAGGCCGGCCATCTGCGAGGCGCGCCAGCGTCGTTCGCCGGCGATGATCTCAAAGCGATCCTGCGCGCCCTTCACCGGGCGCACCACGATCGGCTGGATCACGCCGTGCTGCTTGATGGACTCGGAGAGCTCCTTGAGCTCGGTCTCCGAAAAGGTGCGGCGCGGGTTGCGCGGATTGGCCTTGATGAATTCGATCGGCACCTTGCGCTGCGCACGCGGACGGTCGACGTGCTGAGCCTCGCCGCCGACGTCGCCGATCAGACTTGCAAGACCCCGGCCCAATCGCGAACGCGCTTCGTCGGCCATCGCCAGCTCCCTTGGATTCACGCTGTAGCACTCCAGAACTGAATTTCAAATCGTAGGGTGGGTTAGCCCCGCAGATGCGCCTTGCGCATCTGCTCGGCGTAACCCACCTCTTCTGTTTCCGCGGAGATAGACCGTGGTGGGTTACGCCTTCGGCTAACCCACCCTACGGCACCGCTAATGCGTGACGCGCAGCTCGCGCTCGCGCTGGATCACTTCGGTGGCGAGCCGCAGATAAGCTTCGCTGCCGACGCATTTGAGATCATAGACCAGCACCGGCTTGCCGTAGGACGGCGCTTCCGAAATGCGCACGTTGCGCGGGATCATGGTCTTGTAGACCTTCTCGCCCATGAACTGGCGAACGTCGGCGACGACCTGGTTCGAGAGGTTGTTGCGCGAGTCGAACATGGTCAGCACGATGCCGTGGATCGACAGGTTCGGGTTGAGCGTCGAGCGCACCTGCTCCACCGTCTGCAGCAATTGCGACAGACCTTCGAGCGCGAAGAACTCGCACTGCAGCGGCACCAGGATCGCATCCGACGCAGCCATCGCGTTGACCGTGAGCAGGTTGAGCGACGGCGGGCAGTCGATCAGCACATAGGTGTAATCGGCCTCGGGCGAGACGTTGTTGTTGAGCGCGCCGATCGCATCGCGCAGCTTGAAGGCGCGGCCGGGCGTGGTGCCGAGCTCGAGCTCAAGGCCGGAGAGATCCATGGTCGAGGGCGCGATGTGCAGCCGCGGCACCGCGGTCGAGACCACCGCCTCGCGCAAGCTCGATTCGCCGATTAGCACGTCATAGGTCGAGCAGGAGCGGTTGCGGCGATCGATGCCGAGGCCAGTCGAGGCATTGCCCTGCGGATCGAGATCGACGATCAAAACGCGCTCGCCAATCGCTGCGAGCGCCGTGCCGAGATTGATCGCCGTGGTTGTCTTTCCCACGCCGCCCTTCTGATTCGCCAGCGCCAGGATGCGCGGGTGACCATGCGGGACTTCAGCGGTCTGTTCTTGCTGCGGCTCGTCAATCACGGTCATCGAAATTCCCCAACTCAACCCCTGAACGTTCACCCGCGCCGTTCAACTGAAGCCAGCTCGACGATCCAACCATCGCCCGTCCGGCTTCGGTGGAGCTGCGGCTGAATATTCCAATATTTAGCGGCTTCGGTCAATTCAGCCTCTACATCTTGACCCTTGAGAAACAACGCCTTTGCACCCTGGCGCATCAGCGGCTCTGCAAAGCCGATGAGTTGATGTAGCGGAGCCAGCGCACGGGCGGTGACGCAATCGACGGGGCCGGTGATTCTATCCACATTATCCCCGATCTCAGCGAGATGTACGACTCCCGGAGATGTGGTGACGCGAATGGCTTCGCGCAAAAAGGCCGCCTTCTTGGCGATTCGCTCGACGAGGTGAACGCTGGCGCCCGGTGTCCCCGCCATGGCGCAGGCCAGCACGACGCCGGGAAAACCGCCGCCGCTGCCGAGGTCGGCCCAGCGTTTTGCGGTCGGCGCGAGATCGACGAGCTGGAGCGAGTCGGCGATGTGCCGGGTCCAGAGCTGCGGCAACGTCGAAGGTGCAACCAGATTGGTCTTGGCCTGCCACTCCCGCAGCAGCGCAATGTAGCGATCGAGCCGCGCCGCTGTTTCATGTGAAACGGGCGCGAGCTTCAGCGCCGCGCGCTTGTCGGCGGCGATGATGGAGTCGAGCGCCTGATCGTTGGCGCTGGCCTTGTCGATCTTCGGCTTGGTCGGTACCGGTTCGGATCGACGACCAGCGCCCTCACCTGTTCCGGGTCGTCGGGATAGCGGTTTGTCTCCGCCCGGTCCGCGCTGTTTCACGTGAAACGCCTATGCGATTGCCTTGGAAGTCTTGCGCGCCTCGCGACGGAGATAGGCCGCGAGGATGCCGAGCGCCGCCGGCGTCATGCCGTCGATCCGGCCAGCCTGACCGACCGTGAACGGCCGGGCCTTCTCCAGCTTGGCGCGGACTTCATTGGAGAGACCGGGGACGAGGCTGTAGTCGACCTCCGACAGCACCATCCCCTCGTCGCGCCTGAAGGCTTCGACGTCAGCGCTCTGGCGTTCGAGATAGACATCGTACTTGGCGTCGATCTCGAGATGGGTGGCGATAACGGGATCGATGGCGGACAGCTCCGGCCAGATCGCGCGGACCTGGCTCCAGCCGATGTCCGGATAGGCCATCAGCTCGAAAGCCGAGCGGCGCTGGCCATCCCGGTTCAGGGACAGCCCGTGCTTGATCGCCTCGTTCGGGGTGATGGTCAGCGACTTCGACAGCGTCCGCGCCGCATTCAGGGCGCCCATCTTGGTCCGATGATGCTGGGTTCGGGCACTCCCGACGCATCCCAGCGCGATCCCCTTCTCGGTCAGGCGCTGATCGGCATTGTCCGCACGCAAGGTCAGCCGGTATTCGGCCCGCGATGTGAACATCCGATAGGGCTCGCTGATCCCGCGGGTGACGAGATCGTCGATCATGACCCCGAGATAGCCGTCGGCGCGATCGAACACCGTCAGCGCGGCCCCACTGGCGGAGAGAGCCGCGTTGAGACCGGCTACAATGCCCTGTCCCGCAGCCTCTTCGTATCCGGTCGTGCCGTTGATCTGCCCGGCCAGGAAGAGACCACGCAGGCGCTTGGTCTGGAGGGTCGGGTCAAGCTCCCGGGGATCAATGTGGTCGTATTCGATGGCGTAGCCCGGTCGGACCATCTTCACCCACTCCAGGCCGGGAATGGTCGCGAGGATCGCGAGCTGGACCTCCTCGGGAAGCGAGGTCGAGATGCCGTTGGGATAGACCGTGGTGTCGTCGAGCCCTTCCGGCTCGAGGAAGATCTGATGGCCGTCGCGATCGCCGAAGCGAACGATCTTGTCCTCGATCGACGGGCAATAGCGCGGACCGGAACTCTTGATCTGGCCGGAGTACATGGGGGACCGATGGACATTGGCCCGGATGACTTCGTGGGTCGCGGCCGTGGTCCGGGTGATCCCGCACTGGATCTGCGGGGTCGTGATCCCCTTGGTCATCACCGAGAAAGGCTCTGGCGGCTTGTCTCCGGGCTGCATCTCGACCGCGGACCAGTCGATGGTCGAGCCATCCAGACGCGGCGGCGTGCCGGTCTTGAGCCGCCCGAGGGTGAAGCCGGCGCGCTCGAAGGAGGCTGAGAGACCCATTGCCGGCGCTTCGCCGACGCGGCCAGCGGGCCAGTTCTTCTCGCCGAGATGGATCAGACCGCGGAGGAAGGTGCCGGTGGTGACGACGACAGCCCCTGCCGGAAGCTCGCGACCGTCCGCCAGCCGCAGTCCGGTGACCCGGCCATCGACCACGATCAGCTCGTCGGCCTCACCTTCAATAACGGAAAGACCCTCGGTCTCGCGGATCGCGTCCTGCATGGCGGCCGCGTAGAGCTTCCGGTCGGCCTGGGCCCGCGGACCACGGACAGCGGGACCCTTCCGACGGTTGAGAACGCGAAACTGGATGCCGCCGGCGTCGCCGACTCGTCCCATCAGACCATCGAGAGCATCGACCTCACGGACCAGATGGCCCTTGCCGAGACCGCCGATGGCCGGATTGCAGGACATCGCGCCGACGGTGGAGAAACGATGTGTGACCAGAGCCGTCGCCGCACCCATCCGGGCCGCGGCAGCCGCAGCTTCACAACCGGCATGGCCGCCGCCAATGACGATGACGTCGAAACTCTCTCGCTCTGGTCGCATGGGCGGACTTCTAGCTCAGCGGCAGGAAAGCCGGAAGTGGAAACTGGGTGATGCCCGTGTTTCACGTGAAACGGGGTCACGGGAGAGCCGGGCGTGGTTTCGCGAAAACAACCCCATGCACAGTAGGAAGTGCGTTGGGATAGTTGCTGTTTCACGTGAAACAAGACGGACCGCGCGGCAAGGATAGACGCGGGGCCGTCGACCGGGATGGCCGCCACGCGATCCGTCATTGCGAGCGAAGCGAAGCAATCCAGATTCCCTCCGTGGCGACAGCCTGGATTGCTTCGTCGCAAGGGCTCCTCGCAATGACGGGGCTTCGATTCGGGCATGTTTCACGTGCAACAGGACGCATCCACCCCGCCCGCGTTTCACGTGAAACACAAGCAATGGAACAAGTGCTAGTTCTACATTGAAGAACTAGCGCTACTTTCCGATGCAGAATCTTTGGAAAATGGCCCCAAGGACGTCCTCGACGTCCACCCGGCCGAGCAACCGGCCCAGGGCGTAAGCGGCGGCGCGCAACTCTTCGGCGGCGAGTTCCTCGCCCTCTTCTACAAGGTCGAGACTCCGGCGTAAGCTGTCTGACGCGCGACCCAACAATTCTCGCTGACGGGCCCGGGTCACCAGAGCGCCCTCGGTGGTTCCGAAAATGTCGGAGGCGAATGTGACGAGGGCCCCGACCAGCTCGGGAATGCCATCGCCGCGGCTCGCCGAGATCCCGAACTCGTCGGGTGACCCCGCTCCCCCGAGATCGATCTTGTTGCGGACGATCCAGACCTGGCCACTGGGCGGACCGGCGGCACGCTCGCCCTCCACCAGCCACAGCACGAGGTCGGCATCTTCGGCCCGCGCTCGCGCCCGGCGCACGCCTTCCTGCTCGACGGGATCATCGGTCTCGCGGATGCCGGCGGTGTCGATGATCGTGACGGGATAGCCATCGAGATCCAGCTGCACCTCGATCACATCACGCGTGGTGCCGGCGTGCGGCGAGACGATCGCGACCTCGCGACGGGCGAGCTGATTCATCAGCGTCGACTTGCCGACATTCGGCTCGCCTGCGATCGCAACCACCAGGCCGTCGCGCAAGCGTTCAGAATGTCCCTGTGCCGCAAGGACCTTTGTAATTTCGTCGTGCAGCGCTTTGATCGCTTTGACGGCCGGCGCCCTCAATTCCGCGGGCACATCGCCTTCGTCGGAAAAATCGATGCCGGCCTCGATCAGCGCGGACGCCTCGATGATGCGCGCGCGCCAGTCGCGCGCGCGATTGCCGAGCAGGCCTTGCAGCTGTCGCAACGCCTGGCGGCGCTGGCGATCCGTGTCGGCGTGAATGAGATCGTCGAGGCCCTCGGCTTCGGTGAGATCGAGCTTGCCGTTCTCGAATGCGCGCCGCGTGAACTCGCCAGGCTCCGCCGCGCGCGTATTCGGAATTATCGAAATTGCAGTGAGAAGCGCGGCCAGCACGGCGCGTCCGCCATGGACGTGAAATTCGGCGACGTCCTCGCCCGTGGCAGTCCCCGGCCCCGGAAACCAGAGCACGACCGCATCGTCGATCGGCTGCCCGGCGCCGTCCCGAAGCAGCCGGCGGCTGGCCTGCCGCGGCGCCGGCTGCTTGCCTGCGAGCGTCGTCAGCACCAGGCCGGCTTGCGGACCCGAGACGCGTACCAATGCGATCGCGCTCGGCGGACGGCCGGACGATAGCGCAAAGATGGTCTGGTCTCGCGGGTGCATGGCCTATTTGTCCGGCTGGCGGGGAAAAGGCAAACGGCCTGTTCTGGCCGGCTACAACCTCTTTTTGCTGCGCTCTAGCCCGCAGCAATATCTATATTGCAATGCAGCATAAAATCCCGCATTTGCTGCGAAATCCCGCCGCTCGGACCCCTATCCCACGAAACAATAGTCAAGTGTAATATAGATATATCAACATCTTCCGGAAGAAACTGCGTCGCGCTCCGGAAGCCCGTCATGCTGCACTTCGCCGCAGCAAAGCCGCACAACAAAGAGGGCGCCCGAAGGCGCCCTCTGATCTTTTGCTGCAATGCACTTAGGTGTTCATGGAGTCGAAGAACTCCGAATTGCTCTTGGTCGAGCGCAGCTTGTCGAGCAGGAAGTCGATTCCGTCCATGGTGCCCATCGGGTTCAAGATGCGGCGGAGCACGTACATCTTTTTCAGGACCAGCGGATCGGTGATGAGCTCCTCCTTGCGGGTGCCGGAGCGCGAGATGTCGATCGCCGGGAAGGTCCGCTTGTCCGAGACCTTGCGGTCCAGGATCAGTTCCGAGTTACCGGTGCCCTTGAACTCTTCGAAAATGACTTCGTCCATGCGGCTGCCGGTATCGACCAGCGCGGTCGCGATGATGGTCAGCGAGCCGCCCTCCTCGATGTTGCGAGCGGCACCAAAGAAGCGCTTCGGGCGCTGCAGCGCGTTGGCATCGACACCGCCGGTCAGCACCTTGCCGGATGACGGCACCACGGTGTTGTAGGCGCGGCCCAGACGCGTGATCGAATCGAGCAGGATGACGACGTCGCGACCATGTTCCACCAGGCGCTTGGCCTTCTCGATCACCATCTCGGCGACCTGGACGTGACGCACGGCCGGCTCGTCGAAGGTCGAGGATACGACCTCGCCCTTCACCGAGCGCTGCATGTCCGTGACTTCTTCCGGACGCTCGTCGATCAAGAGAACGATCAGATAGCATTCGGGATGATTGTGCGCGATCGAATGCGCGATGTTCTGCATCAGCACGGTTTTACCTGTGCGCGGCGGCGCGACGATCAGCGCGCGCTGGCCCTTGCCGATTGGCGCGACGATATCTATCACCCTTGCGGAAAGGTCTTTTCGCGTCGGATCGTCGATTTCCATGCGGAAACGCTGATTCGGAAACAGCGGCGTGAGGTTGTCGAAATTGACCTTGTGCTTGGCCTTTTCCGGGTCCTCGAAATTGAGCGTGTTGACCTTCAGCAGCGCGAAATAGCGCTCGCCCTCTTTCGGGCTGCGGATGTGGCCTTCGATGGTGTCACCGGTGCGCAGGCCAAAACGGCGGATCTGCGAGGGCGAAACGTAGATGTCGTCCGGGCCCGGAAGATAATTCGCATCGGGCGAGCGGAGGAAGCCGAAGCCGTCGGAGAGCACCTCGACGACGCCCTCGCCGACGATGTCGGTTTCGGCCAGCGCAAGCTGCTTGAGGATGGCGAACAGCAGCTCCTGCTTGCGCATGGTGCTGGCATTCTCGACCCCGTTCTCTTCCGCGAACGAGACGAGCTCGGCCGGCGTCTTCGACTTGAGGTCCTGGAGCTTAATTTCCCGCATTGGGGTGGTCCTGTGGGGTAACCTGGGGAGGGGGTGCGAGGAGGCTCTGAAATGCGGACGCGAGAAGGTAAGGTCCGCAGGTCTGGCAAGGAGAGCGCCGGTGGGGGCTTCAAACCTGATGCGGTGTCCGGCCTCTGAAAAGCTCAGACACAACCACATCCGCCTGCGTTGGGTGGGATATCGCTAATATAGAAAATCGCTTCCAACTCCGCAAGCCGAAGCGCTGAGCGATCGTTCACGATTCCTGCCTAGAACGGCTTCACGATCACCATGATGACGATGATGATCATCAGGACGGTCGGCACCTCGTTGATAATCCGGAAGAATTTCTGGCTGTGCGAGCGCCGGTCGGCAGCGAAGTCCTTGACCCAGCGCGAAAAAAAGCCGTGGACCGCGGACAGTGCCAGCACCAGTGCCAGTTTTACGTGCAGCCAGCCGAAGGTGAACCAATGGCCGGCCCAGGCGAGATAGAGCCCGGCGAGCCAGGTGACGATCATGGCGGGGTTGATGATCGCCTTGAGCAGGCGGCGTTCCATGACTTTGAACGTTTCGGACTGCTTCGAGCCGATCTCGGCTTCGCAGTGATAGACGAACAGCCGCGGCAGATAGAGCATGCCGGCCATCCAGGAGATGACCGCGATCACGTGCAGCGCCTTGATCCAGAGGTAGACGTCTTCAAACATGTCCGGCGTCCGCCCCTTTGCGCCCAGCCTTCCGGCGGTCTGGGGATAGTAAGAACTCGTTAAGGTCTCACCTTCACACACATATCCGTCTGGAGCTCCCTTCTCCAATAAAGAATCTTAGATTCTTAGAGTCTGAGTCTAAGTGACAGTGGATTGGACTCACACAATACCGTCCGCCAATTGGCGCGCGCTTGTTCACATCCATCAACATGTCCTATGCGGTTCCGGCCTGACCGGATAAGTGGCCCGGGCTCAAAGGCTTGCGGGTTTTGATCCGCAGTCTATCAAGAGACTTGTCCGCGCAATCCCGTTTCCCTCTCGGAAGGCTTCCAGAGTTGTTCCGACGGGCAGTGGTGTGAAGAAAATTGGCACTTGTCCCGCCCCTGGTGTCGCGCAACCCTTTCCGAGGGGTTAAGGTCCACAGAAATCCACAAACCACACCGTCCTCATACAAAGAGTTTTTGTGCCGACCTCGAACAATTATTTCCATCTGCACCTCGTCTCCGACTCAACCGGTGAGACCCTGATCACGGTCGCGCGCGCCGTTGCCGCACAGTACGCGAACGTCACGCCGGTCGAGCATGTCTATCCGCTGGTGCGCAGCCAGAAGCAGCTCGACCGCGTGCTCGACGAGATCGAGGAAGCGCCGGGCATCGTGCTGTTCACGCTGCTGGAGAAGGATCTGGTCTCCCGGCTCGAGGACAAATGCAAAAACATCAACGTTCCGAGCCTCTCGATCATCGGCCCGGTCATGCAGATGTTCGAAGCCTATCTCGGAGCTGCGACGACGGGTCGCGTCGGCGCACAGCACGTGCTTAACGCCGAATATTTCAAGCGCATCGACGCACTGAACTACACGATGATCCATGACGACGGTCAGCATGTCGATGGGCTGGAGGACGCCGACGTCGTGCTGGTCGGCGTGTCCCGTACCTCAAAGACGCCGACGTCAATCTATCTCGCCAATCGCGGCATCCGCACTGCCAACGTGCCGCTGGTGCCGGGCATTCCGGTGCCGGCGCAACTGGAGACGCTGACCCGGCCGCTGGTGGTGAGCCTGCATGCGACACCGGAACGCCTGATCCAGATCCGTCAGAATCGCCTGCTCTCCATGGGCGCCGAATCCGGCAACGAAACCTATATCGACAGGCAGTCGGTGACGGAGGAGGTCGCGTTTGCGCGCAAGCTGAGCGCCAAGCACGACTGGCCGCTGCTGGACGTCACGCGGCGCTCGATCGAGGAAACAGCGGCCGCGATCATGAAGCTCTACAGCGATCGTCAGCGCAACCGGCCTTCTGAATAGTCTTGGGAATAGTTTTCGAAAAATGGGTTTTTGGCGCGGCACCTCTCCTCTGATCCTCGCGTCGCAGAGCAGCGCGCGAAAGATGCTGCTGACGAACGCTGGGCTCGAATTCGAGACTGTTACTGCTGACATCGACGAGCGCGGCATTCAGGCCGCGTCCAAACTTTCAAACCCGCGCGAGATCGGCCTGCTGCTGGCGCGCGAGAAGGCGAAGGCGGTTTCGGTCCATCGTCCCGGAAGCCATGTGATCGGCGCTGACCAGACGCTGGCGCTCGGCGATCGCCTCTTCAACAAGCCCGCCGGCCGTACACAGGCGCTGGCGCAATTGCGCGATCTCGCCGGCCATAGCCACGAGCTGAATTCGGCCGTCGCCGTGGCGCATGGCGGCGAGATTGTCTTCGAGGATGTGTCGGTCGCCCGCATGACGATGCGGCAGATGTCCGAGGCCGAGCTGTCAGCCTATCTCGACGCCGCCGGCGATGCCGTCACCACCAGCGTCGGCGCCTATCAGCTCGAGGGTCTCGGAATCCATCTGTTCGAGCGCATCGAGGGCGACCATTTCACCATTCTCGGCCTGCCGTTGCTGCCGCTGCTTGCGTTCCTGCGGCGCGAGCGGCTCATTGCGGTGTGACTGACAGGGATGATTTTGCACTGATGCGGATTCTCGGACTGACCGGCTCGATCGGAATGGGCAAATCCACCACCGCGAAATTGTTCGCGGAGGCCGGTGTGCCCGTCTACGACGCCGATGCCGCCGTCCATCAGCTCTATGAAGGTGAGGCCGCGCCCGCGATCGAGGCCGCTTTCCCCGGCACTACCGCGAACGGCAAGGTTGATCGCTCCAAACTGTCTGCGCGCGTGGTGCATGATCCCGCCGCGATCAAGCAGCTCGAGCAGATCGTTCACCCCATGCTCGGCGCCTCCCGACAAAAATTCTTTGCCGATGCCGAAGCCATCAAGGCACCGGTCGTGGTCCTGGATATTCCCTTGTTGTTTGAAACCGGTGGTGAGAAACGGGTCGACGCCGTGGTCGTGGTCTCGACCTCGGCGGAACTTCAGCGTGAGCGGGTGCTGGCGCGCGGCACGATGGACGAAGCAAAACTCGACGCCATCATCGCCAAGCAGACGCCTGACGCCGAAAAGCGCAAGCGGGCCGATTTCGTCGTGGATACCTCACAGGGACTCGAGCCGGTGCGCGCGCAAATCACGCACATCCTGGCCGAGGTCGTTAAGATGCCGCAGCGGCGAGCCTGATTCGCCGGCTTCCGCGGCTTCTTGCACGGCACCTCAAAATCATGCGTGAAATCGTTCTCGATACCGAAACCACCGGCCTTGATCCGCTCCGCGGCGATCGCCTGGTCGAAATCGGCTGCGTCGAGATCTTCAACCGCATGCCGACGGGACAGACATACCACGTCTATATCAATCCCGAACGAGATATGCCGGCGGAAGCCTTCGCCGTGCACGGGCTGTCGGCCGAGTTTCTGTCGACCAAACCGCTATTCCATGAGGTGGTCGACGCGTTTCTGGAATTCATCGGCGATGCGCCGCTGGTGATCCACAACGCTTCGTTCGACATCAGCTTCATCAATGCCGAGCTCGACCGGATCAAGCGCGCCGCGATCCCGCGCGAGCGGCTGGTCGATACGCTGCTGCTGGCGCGGCGCAAGCATCCCGGCGTGTCGAACCGGCTCGACGATCTCTGCTCGCGCTATTCGATCGACAATTCACGCCGCACCAAGCACGGCGCGCTGCTCGATTCGGAACTGCTTGCAGAAGTCTATGTCGATCTGGTCGGGGCGCGGCAGTCGCAGCTGCTGCTGGCGTCGGACGCCCAGGACATTCGCGTCAAAGCCGCCGGCGATGCGCCGCGGCGGCAGCGGTCTGTGCCGCTCGCGCCGCGGGTGTCGGACGCCGAGCGCGAGGCCCATCGGGCTTTCATCGCGACGCTCGGCGACAAGGCGATCTGGAACGAGTTTTTGCCCGCTCCAGCCGTGCCTGCTGCCGGTTAGGCCCGTCAGTTAGGCTTGGCCGCTCGTCGGCTGAGCGGCCATTTGCCGCTCCATGTTCTGGCGATAGAGACCGACGAAATCGACCGGATCCAGCATCAGCGGCGGGAACCCGCCGTCGCGCACAGCGGTCGCGATGATCTCGCGGGCGAACGGGAACAGCAGGCGCGGGCACTCGATCATGACCAGCGGGTGCAGGTTCTCCTTCGGCACGTTGGCGATGCGGAACACGCCGGCATAAGCGAGCTCGAACGAGAACATCACCTTGCCCGCGTTCTCGGCCTTGCCCTCGACCGAGAGGGTCACTTCGAACTCGGTATCGCTGAGGTTATTGGCGCTGACATTGATCTGGATGTTGATCTGGGGCGCCTGGCTCTGCGGCTGCAGCGAGGTCGGTGCGTTCGGATTTTCGAACGAGAGGTCCTTGGTATATTGCGCCAGCACGTTGAGCTGGGGAGCCTGGGCCGCCTCGGGAGGGGTGCCGTTACCGTTGGTCATCGAAGTGTCTCCTTACCCGATTGGGCTGAATTTCGCGGCGGTTGGCTAACATAGGGCCGCCTCATTCCACAAGGACGAACGGCTCCGGAGGGTCGATCCGGGTCGCGCCCACAACTGTGACGTTTGACCCGCCCTGAACCCGAAATCGGACGTTAAACGCTTGAAGATGCGCGATTTCCGCCCAGGATCGGGTTTCCCCTTAAGCATAAAACGCGCTACACTCTCCGCTGTGCCAAAAGGCGCCATTGGCCGGGCCCAATTTCGTGCCTACATCCGGCGGACGTGACGCGCGGACCCAAAATGGTGATGTAGACTTGCCGTTCCCGTATGGAACGGTCTACTGGCCGGATCGATTTTCCCCGGCGACGGCCCCTTCTCGAGAAGACCAGAAAGCGAATACCACGTGGACATCTACACCATCATTTTCCTGGCGCTGGCGGTCTTTATTTTCCTGCGTCTGCGCAGCGTGCTGGGGCAGCGGACCGGCAACGAGCGGCCGCCGTTCGACCGCACGGCTCGCAATGCGCTGGGTGGTGCCCCGGATAAGAACGTCGTGACCATGCCGGGCAAGGTGATCGACCAGGCGCCGCAGGCGCCGACGGCCGAGCCGACCCCGCCCTCCGATCGCTGGAAGGGCCTGACCGAGCCGGGCACTCCGCTCGCCCAGGGCCTCGATGCCATCGTCGACAAGGATTCCACCTTCGACCCGCGCCACTTCATTTCGGGCGCCCGCGGCGCCTATGAGATGATCGTGCTGGCCTTCGCCAATGGCGATCGCCGCGCGCTGCGCGACCTGTTGTCGTCCGAGGTCTATGAAAGCTTCGACGCCGCGATCAAGGATCGCGAGAAGAACGAGCAGAAGACCGAGACGCGCTTCGTCTCGATCGACAAGGCCGAGCTGGTCGGCGCCGAGCTGCGCGACCGCACGGCCCAGCTGACCATCCGCTTCGTCTCGCAGATGATCTCGGCCACCCGCGACAAGGCCGGCACCATCGTCGACGGCAGCGCCGACACGGTCGCCGACATCACCGACATCTGGACCTTCGCCCGCGACACCACCTCTCGCGATCCGAACTGGAAGCTGGTTGGCACCGGAAGCGCGAATTAAGAGTTTCCTGAAGAACAGCGCGACGGCGCTTTGCGCAGGTGTCGTCGTGCTGGCTTCGTTTTCGCTCGGCGCTGAGGCTGCGCGGCGCCACTACCGCAGCCACTACCATCACCTTCCCGAAGTGGCCGCGATCCCGCCGCGCGCCTTGCCCTATCCGCAGCTCCCTCTCTCGTTCGAGATTCCCGGCGCACAATATCTGCCGCTGGCCTGGGCGGACGTGAAGGGCTGGAGCGACGACGATCATCTCGCGGCCTACAAGACCTTTCGCGCCAGCTGCCGCTCGATCAACGCGCAGACCGGCGCACCCGAGCCGAAAGCGCTGGCCGGCTCGTTGAACGAACCCTGCCGGGCCGCCAAATCGCTCGAGCTGAACGACGACGCGACAGCAAAGACCTTCTTCGAGGACAATTTTTCGCCGCTGCGCATCTCGCGCCTCGGCGAGCCCGACGGTTTCGTGACCGGCTATTACGAACCGGTGCTGGACGGTTCACGCACGCAGACCGATGTCTACAACGTCCCGGTCTATCGGCGGCCCTCCAACCTGTTCGTGCGCGGCTACAATCAGGCCTCCGTCAGCCTGCCCAACAAGGGATCGGTCTACCGCAAGATCGGCCGCCGCAAGCTCGTGCCCTATTACGACCGCGGCGAGATCGAGGACGGCAAGATCGCCGGCCGCGGGCTGGAGATCGCCTGGCTGAAGGACCCGACCGATTTGCTGTTCGCCCAGATCCAGGGCTCGGCGCGGATCAAGTTCGACGACGGCGGCACCCTCCGGCTCAATTACGATTCCTATAACGGCTATCCCTACACCGCCGTCGGGCGCGTCCTGATCGAGCGTGGCATCATTCCGAGGGAAGAGATGTCGATGCAGAAGATCAGGGAGTGGATGGCGCAGAACCCCGACGGCGCCAAGGAGCTGCGGCGCCAGAACCGCTCCTACATCTTCTTCCGCGAGGTCAATCTGTCCGACAAGGACGAGGCGGTCGGTGCCCAGGGCATCCCGTTGACCGCCGGCCGTTCGATCGCGGTCGACAAATCGCTCCATGTCTACGGCACGCCGTTCTTCATCGAAGGCGAGCTGCCGATCGAATCCGACCGCGCCAAGACGTCGTTCCATCGCCTGATGATCGCGCAGGACACCGGCTCGGCCATTATCGGCCCCGCCCGCGCCGATCTCTATTTTGGCGCAGGCGCTGACGCCGGCCGCGTCTCGGGCCGGCTGCGTCACCCCATGCATTTCGTGATGCTGGTGCCGAAGAGCCTCGATCCGGGGTTGCGCGCCGCGCGGCTGCCGGTGCCGGATCCACGGCCGTCGGAGAAGATCGCAAAGCTGTTTCCGCAGACCAAGCCCAAGGAGCCGGCGAAGAGCGAGACCGTCGCAATTGCCGGTCCGGTGCCGCTGCCGGCGCCGCGTCCTGTGATAGAACCGGTCCGCGAACCGCGCAGGCACAAGAGTCGTCCCCACCAGCAATGAAGCGATCGTCCCGTCCGCCCGTGCTGGATCCTCCGCGTCCCTCGCCGCGCCGTCGTGTGCTCAGCGAGGAAGATCGCGAGCTGTGGGAGCTCGTCGCAAAACAGGTCAAGCCGCTGCGGAAGCATCGCGCGACGAAGCTGCACGCCGCCCCGCGCGCCGAGCCTTCGCCTGCAGCGCATGTTGCCAAGCCCGCGCTGTCGCCACGGCCGTTGGCTGCGACGGCCGCCCCGCGTCCGTCAAAGCCGGCGATGCCGCCGCTCGCCCCGCTCGGCAAGCGCGAGCGCACCAAACTGTCGCGTGGCCGCAGCGAGATCGAGGCGCGGCTTGATCTGCACGGCATGACCCAGATGCGCGCCCATCGCGCCCTGACTGGCTTCCTGCACCGCGCCCATCACGACGGCCTGACCTTCGTGCTGGTCATCACCGGCAAGGGAAGGAGCGGTGGCGAAAGCGGCGTGCTGCGCCGCCAGGTGCCGGAATGGCTGAGCCTGCCGGAGTTTCGCGGCTTCGTCGTCGGGTTTGAGGAAGCGGGAATCGGGCACGGCGGCGAGGGCGCGCTTTATGTGCGGATCAGGCGGGCCAGGTTTTAGCGGCTCTATACCTCTCTCGCTTGCGGGAGAGGTCGACGCGCTCGAAGAGCGCGGCGGGTGAGGGCTCTATCCTCTTGGGGAGTCCCTCCGCGGAGACACCCCCACCCCAGCCCTCCCCCGCAAGCGGGAGAGGGAGCGCACCTCCTAGAACGGCCGGACGATCCCGACGCGCGGGATCAGGGTAATGATCAGGCCGAAGATATTGGTCTTCTGGTCCTCGGCCGGGATCAACGGCGTCTCCTTCCCGGCCGGTAGCATCTTCACCGCATGCAGGATCAGGAACATGCAGACGGCCCAGTTCGAGATCCAGCGCGAATAGTCGAACACCATCGCGAACATCACGAGATAGGCGAGGCTGACCCCGATCAATGCCGCGATGACGAGACGACGGTGCGCCTCGTTGGCGAGCCCGCCGATCAGGTTCGCAAAGTAGCGCCACAGCGGCGTGTGCAGCCAGATCAGCAGCGCGAAGACGGGAATGCCGAGGCTGTTGTGCGGCAGGCGGCCCCAGGTGTCGGAAATCTCCTTCGCGAGCGGCTGGTACCAGATGTAGCTGAATTGCAGCAGGTCGGTGCGCGAGGGATCGACCATCCGGGTCTTCAGATACGCGACGAAATCCGCCTCGGGGATCGGCATCGTCCCGAGGAATTGGGCGGCGAAGAACAGCACGGAGACGGCGGCGAGGGCGACGATGCCGAATGCGAGATTGCCGCGATTGCAGCCGTAAGCGAGATAGTGCCGGGTCACGACGATGGTGATGATCGTCGGCACATACATCAAGAGATGAATGTGGTGGATCAGGACGAGAATGATCGAGAACAGCGCCGCCGTCGCCACGAACAGCAACGAGCCCGCCGGCATCAGCAGCAGGATGATCGCCAGCGCACAGCCATAGATGTCGAAATGGCCGAGCGTGTGCATGAAATTTTTGAGGAAGAACGGCGATCCCGCGATGAAGACGAACAGCGGCAGCGTCTTCGCGGTGAAGCCGAACGTCTTCTGAAACAGTTTTGAATACAGGGCTGATGTCACCAGCCATGTCGCCCCGCCGAGCGCGAACACCAGCCAGGCCGGCACCTTGGCGGTGAACAGCGCGACCATCGCCCCGATCAGCGCGCGCTTGATGAAGCCGAAATGGTAGTCGACGAGGAGATGGACGTAGGGGACGTAAGGTGGCAGCTGGATCTTGTGAACGAACACGCCGGCGATCATTGCGGCGTTGATCGCGAGCAGAAGGCGCCAGGGGTTTTGCAGGATGCGTGCGGTCACGCGGCATCAATAGCGCGACCGCGCGAAATCACAAAATAAACCGGCTCAGATCCGCATTCTTGGCGAGGTCGCCGACGTGCTTCTGCACGAAATCGGCATCGACGCGGACGGTCTCGCCGTTGCGGTCGGGGGCGGTGAAGGAGATCTCGTCCAGCACCCGCTCCATCACGGTCTGGAGCCTGCGCGCGCCGATGTTCTCGACGGTGGAATTGACAGCGACCGCGACGTCAGCCAGCGCATCGATGGCGTCGTCGGTGATGTCGAGCGTGACGCCCTCGGTCTGCATCAAGGCAATATATTGCTTGATCAGCGAGGCCTCGGGCTCGGTCAGGATGCGACGCATGTCGTCGCGAGTCAGCGCCTGCAGCTCGACGCGGATCGGCAGCCGGCCCTGCAATTCCGGCAGCAGGTCGGACGGCTTTGCGACGTGGAAGGCGCCGGAGGCAATGAACAGGATGTGGTCGGTCTTGACCGCGCCGTGCTTGGTCGAGACGGTGGTGCCCTCGATCAGCGGCAGCAGGTCGCGCTGCACGCCCTCGCGCGAGACATCGCCGCCGACGCGGCCGTCGCGGGCGCAGATCTTGTCGATCTCGTCGAGGAACACGATGCCGTTGTTCTCGACCGCGTTGATCGCCTCCAGCGTCAGCTGATCGGTATCCAGCAGCTTGTCGGACTCTTCGTTGACGAGGATCTCGTGCGAGTTCTCGACCGTCAGCCGCCTTGTCTTGCTGCGGCCGCCCATCTTGCCAAAGATATCGCCGATCGAGATTGCGCCCATCTGCGCGCCCGGCATGCCCGGGATTTCGAACATCGGCATGCCGCTGCCGGACAACTGCGTCTCGACCTCGATTTCCTTGTCGTTGAGCTCGCCGGCGCGCAGCTTCTTGCGGAAGGATTCGCGGGTTGCAGCGCTGGCATTGGCGCCGACGAGCGCATCGAGCACGCGCTCTTCGGCGGCGAGCTGGGCGCGCGCCTGCACGTCCTTGCGCTTGCGCTCGCGCACCTGAGAAATCGCAACCTCGACGAGATCGCGCACGATCTGCTCGACGTCGCGGCCGACGTAGCCGACCTCGGTGAATTTTGTCGCCTCGACCTTCAGGAACGGCGCGTTCGCGAGTTTTGCCAATCGCCGCGCGATCTCCGTTTTGCCGACGCCGGTCGGGCCGATCATCAGGATGTTTTTCGGCAGCACTTCCTCGCGCAAGGAGCCTTCGAGCTGCTGCCGGCGCCAGCGGTTGCGCAGCGCGATCGAGACGGCGCGCTTGGCATCGGCCTGGCCGACGATGAAACGGTCGAGTTCGGAAACGATTTCGCGGGGAGAGAAGTCTGTCATGGGACCTTAGCTAGGATTAGAAGCCGGCGGGGACAAGCCGCTTTTTTGACCGTCAAATGATCGGCGGACCGGATTGCCATTGCTTCACGGCCTCGATCGGATGGATGAGCATCAGGACGTTGAGCGTCAGATTGTCGCGAATGTGCAGCGCCAGCATGATCTCGAAGGCGAGCCCGAGCACGATTGTTGCCGGGATCGGCAGCACGCGCGCGGTGAGGAACCCGAGCATCATGAACAGATTGTCCGAGACCGAGTTGACGATGCTGTCGCCGTAATAATCCAGCGAGATCGTGCCGGCGCGGTAGCGCTCGATGATGAACGGCGAGTTCTCGACGATCTCCCAGGCGCCCTCGATCAGCATCGCGATGATCAACCGCGCCGGCCTGGTCAGACGTCGCGATAACAGCAGCCACGTCAGTCCGTAGAACAGGAAGCCGTGCAGGACGTGGGAAAAACTGTACCAGTCGGCGATGTGCTGGGAATTCTCCGAGCTGTTCACCGTGCCATGCCAGAGCTTGACGTAGCCGCAGGTGCAGATCGGCACCCGGCCCATCGCGAACAGGATCGAAGCCTGCAGCGCCAGTAACAGCAGCGCGATGCCGACCCAGGCGAGCTGCGGCAACGCGGGTTGGGTCGGGCTGGCGCTGCGGGCCAATGCCATCCGCTCAGCCGGCCGTCAGCGCTTCGATGGTGACGTTGCGGTTGGTGTAGACGCAGATGTCGGCGGCGATGTCGAGCGAGCGGCGGACGATGGTCTCGGCGTCCTTGTCGGTGTCGATCAGGGCGCGGGCGGCGGCCAGCGCATAATTTCCACCGGAGCCGATCGCCATCACCCCGGCCTCGGGCTCGAGCACGTCGCCGGTCCCGGTCAGGACCAGGGAGACGTCCTTGTCGGCCACGATCATCATGGCCTCCAGCCGCCGCAAATAACGGTCGGTGCGCCAATCCTTGGCGAGCTCCACGGCGGCCCGGGTCAATTGCCCCGGATATTGCTCGAGCTTGCTCTCCAGCCGCTCAAACAGGGTGAAGGCGTCGGCCGTGGCGCCGGCAAAGCCGCCGATGACGTCGCCCTTGCCGAGTTTCCGGACCTTTTTGGCATTGGACTTGATCACGGTCTGGCCGATCGAGACCTGGCCGTCGCCGCCGACCACCACCTTGCCGCCCTTACGGACCGTCAAAATCGTGGTGCCGTGCCAAACCGGCGAGCTGTTCTGGGAATCCTGCATAATGACCCTCGTTGTCCGGCCTGATTTAGGCGGTCAGAGCCATGGGCACAACGGGCCGTTCCGGCCTCAAATTCGCTCACCATAGGCAGAAGTAGAGCCCGGCCAGCCGTTCCCGCAGTAGCGAAGGCGTCATTTGGCTGTTAATAGACTGGCGTTTTCGGCCCTCAAGCCAGGATGGAAACCAGCTTTCAATGCGCACCGCGACGATCAAGCGCAAGACCAAGGAAACCGACATCGAGGTCACCGTGAACCTCGATGGCACCGGCGTGGCTGATATCGCGACCGGCATCGGCTTTTTCGACCATATGCTCGATCTCCTCGCCCGCCATTCCCGCATCGACCTCACGGTCAAGGCGGTTGGCGACCTGCACATTGATCATCACCATACCACCGAAGACACCGGCATCGCGCTCGGCCAGGCGGTCAGGCTGGCGCTCGGCACCATGGCGGGCATCACCCGCTATGCCGGCGTGCACATGCCCATGGACGAGACGCTGTCACGCGTGGTCATCGACATTTCGGGCCGCCCGTTCCTGGTGTTCAAGGCCGACTTCCCTCGCGACAAGATCGGTGAGTTCGACACCGAGCTGGTGCGCGAGTGGTTCCAGGCCTTCGCCATCAACGCTGGCGTGACTCTCCACGTCGAGACCCTATATGGCGATAACAGCCACCATATCGCCGAGTCCTGCTTCAAGGGCCTGGCGCGGGCGCTGCGCACCGCGGTTGCGATCGATCCCAAGACGGCGGGCGAGATCCCGTCCACCAAGGGCTCGCTTGGCGGCTGACATCTCCGTCTCGGTGGCCAGGCGCCATCGGCGGCATCATAGAATTCTCGAGAACGGGGCATCGAAAATGCCTGTCTACACAGTTCATGCTCCCACCCCAGGCGGGGCCGATCTGCGCGCGACCGACAGATTCGTGTTCGTGCGCGACGGCTTCCATTTCTGGGCGATGGTGTTCGGCCCGTTCTGGCTGCTCTGGAACAGGCTCTGGCTCGCCCTGATCGGCTGGATCGTCTTTCTCGCCGCGTTCGATGCCGGGCTGCACAGCCTCGGCGTCGGCCGCAGCTCGATCTTCTTCGCCAACACCATCATTGCGCTGCTGATGGGGTTCGAGGCCTCGAGCCTGCGCCGCTGGACGCTGTCGCGCGGCAAGTGGCGTCAGCTCGACGTCGTCGTCGCCGACGACGAGGACACCGCCGAGCGGCGCTTCTTCGAGCGCTGGAGCAAGACACAGCGCGGCGTCGTCAACGATCAATGGGCTGTCGATCGCGGCGGCCCGCCGCCGACCCGCAATTTGCCGGGTCAGCAATTCTCCAACCCGCCGCCGATTCCGGCCGGCGGCATCATTGGTTTGTTTCCAGAACCGGGAGGGTCAAGATGAGCGTCGCCATCATCGATTACGGTTCCGGAAATCTGCATTCCGCCGCCAAGGCCTTTGAGCGCGCTGCGCGCAGCATGGAGAACCCGCAGAAGGTCTTCGTCACCAGCGATCCGGACCAGGCCTATGGCGCCGACCGTCTGGTGCTGCCGGGCGTCGGTGCCTTTGCCGATTGCCGGCGCGGTCTCGATGCCGTCAACGGCATGGTCGAGGCGATCACCGAAGCCGTGCGCGTCAAGGCGCGGCCGTTCTTCGGCATCTGCGTCGGCATGCAGCTGATGGCGAGCCGCGGCAAGGAGCATGTTATCACCGAAGGCCTGAACTGGATCGGCGGCGATGTCGAAAAAATCACGCCGCGCGACGAGAGCCTGAAGATCCCGCACATGGGCTGGAACACGCTCGACGTGCTCGGGGAGCATCCGGTGCTGAACAAGCTGCCGCTCGGCCCCAAGGGCCAGCACGCTTATTTCGTGCACTCCTACCACCTCAACGCCGCCAACGAGGCGGACGTGCTCGCGCGCGCCGATTACGGCGGGCCTGTCACCGCGATCGTCGCGAAGGACACCGCCATCGGTACGCAGTTTCACCCCGAGAAGAGCCAGCGTTTTGGCCTGGCCCTGATCTCGAACTTTTTGCGATGGAAACCGTGATGGTTGCTTCGCTCTCTCTTGTTACCTCTCCCCTTGTAGGGGAGGTCAAACGCGCAGCGTTCGGGAGGGGGGTAAGCCCCAACGGCGGTGTCCGTGGCTACCCCCCTCCCCGACCCTCCCCCACAAGGGGGGAGGGAGAAGGTGCGACATGATTCTCTTTCCTGCCATCGACCTCAAGAACGGCCAGTGCGTGCGCCTCGAGCAAGGCGACATGGCGCGCGCGACCGTGTTCAATCTCGATCCTGCCGCGCAGGCCGAGAGCTTTGTCACGCAGGGCTTTGAGTATCTCCACGTCGTGGATCTCGACGGTGCCTTCGCCGGCAAGCCGGTGAACGCGCAGGCCGTCGAGGCCATGCTGAAGACCATCAAGATCCCGGTGCAGCTCGGCGGCGGCATTCGCGATCTCGCGACCGTCGAGGCCTGGCTCGAAAAAGGCATCACCCGCGTCATCATCGGCACCGCTGCGGTGCGCGATCCCGAGCTGGTGAAAGCGGCCGCAAAGAAGTTTCCCGGCCGCGTCGCTGTTGGTCTCGATGCCCGCGACGGCAAGGTCGCGGTCGAAGGCTGGGCCGAGACCTCGCAAGTGACGGTGCTGGAGATTGCGCAGCGTTTCGAGGATGCCGGCGTTGCCGCCATCATCTTCACCGACATCGCGCGCGACGGCCTGCTCAAAGGCCTCAACCTCGATGCGACCATTGCACTGGCGGACGCCATCTCGATCCCCGTGATCGCCTCCGGCGGCCTCGCCTCGATCGAGGACGTCAAGGCGATGCTGACGCCGCGCGCGAAGAAGCTCGCAGGCGCGATCGCCGGCCGTGCGCTCTATGATGGCCGGCTCGATCCCGCCACCGCCCTCACCTTGATCCGCAACGCGCCGCCGAGGAGCTGACACATGTTCAAGGTGCGTGTGATCCCCTGCCTCGACGTCAAGGACGGCCGTGTCGTCAAGGGCGTCAACTTCGTCGATCTGCGCGACGCCGGCGACCCCGTCGAAGCCGCGATCGCCTATGACGCCGCCGGCGCCGACGAGCTCACATTCCTCGACATCACCGCGACCCATGAGAACCGCGGCATCATGCTGGACGTGGTCCGGCGCACGGCCGAGGCCTGCTTCATGCCTGTCACCGTCGGCGGCGGTGTTCGTGAAGTCAACGACATCAAGACGCTGCTGCGCGCTGGCGCCGACAAGGTCTCGATCAACAGCGCCGCGGTGTCGCGGCGCGAATTCGTCAAGGAAGCCGCCGAGAAGTTCGGCGAGCAGTGTGTCGTGGTCGCGATCGACGCCAAGCGGGTCAAGCGCGCCGGCGGCGGCGAGCGCTGGGAGATCTTCACCCATGGCGGCCGCAACTCGACCGGCATCGACGCCATCGAATATGCCCAGGAAGTGGTCTCGCTCGGCGCTGGTGAAATTCTGCTCACCTCGATGGATCGCGACGGCACCAGACAGGGCTTTGATATTCCGCTGACCCGGGCGATCGCCGACAGCGTTCCCGTTCCCGTGATCGCCTCGGGCGGCGTCGGCAACCTCGACCACCTCGTCGATGGTATCCGTGACGGCCACGCCACCGCCGTGCTGGCCGCCTCGATCTTCCATTTCGGGGAATTCACCATCCGTGAAGCCAAGGAGCACATGGCCCGGCGCGGGTTGCCCATGCGCATGGATGCCTGACGACTCCCGTTCATAAAAATGCTACACACGCTGGCGGGGATTGGCCCCTGGCCGGGTGCGTTTCTGAGTAATTCCGATGTCGCGTTTCACGATCCACGATCTGGCCGCAACCATCGACGTCCGCGCGGCGTCCGCTGGCGAGGCCTCTTATACCCGCAAGCTCCTGGACAAGGGCGCCGAACATTGCGCCAAGAAGTTCGGTGAGGAGGCAGTCGAAACCGTAATCGCAGCAGTCGAAAACGATCGCGCGCATCTGATCGCCGAGGGCGCGGACCTACTCTATCACTTCCTTGTGCTGCTCAAGGTGCGCGGCGTAAAGCTGGAAGAAGTCGAGGCCGCGCTGGACAAGCGGACGTCGATGTCGGGGTTGGAAGAGAAAGCTTCGCGTAAATAAGTAGGTCGCAACGGAGAAGGCGGCGTCATGGATATCCGCGCACCCGAGCAGCAGTATAATCCGTACCGCATCTATACGCGTCAGGAATGGGCGCATTTGCGTGACGATACGCCGATGACGCTGGAGCCAGGCGAGTTCGACCGGCTGCGTTCGCTGCACGATCGCCTCGATCTCCAGGAGGTCGAGGACATCTATCTTCCGCTGTCGCGACTGCTCTCGATCTATGTCGATGCGATGCAACGCCTGTATTACGCGGAGCGCCAGTTCCTCGACATCCGCGACCGCAAGGTGCCCTACATCATCGGCGTCGCCGGTTCGGTCGCGGTCGGAAAGTCGACTACCGCTCGTGTGCTCCAGGCGCTGCTGGCGCGCTGGTCGCCGCGGCCGAAGGTCGAGCTGATCACCACTGACGGTTTTCTCTATCCGAATGCCGTGCTCGACCGGCAGGGCATCATGCAGAAGAAGGGCTTTCCGGAGAGCTACGACCTGCCGCTGCTGCTCAACTTCCTGTCCGACATCAAGTCCGGACGCCGACACGTGCGTGCGCCGGTCTATTCGCATCTGACCTACGACATCGTGCCGAACCAGTGGGCCGAGGTCGACCAGCCCGACATCCTGATCGTCGAGGGCGTCAACGTGCTGCAGACCGGCAAGCTGCCGCGCGACGGCAAGGCGGTGCCCGTGGTCTCCGACTTCTTCGACTTCTCGGTCTATATCGACGCCGACGAAGCGGCGCTGCGGCGCTGGTACATCAAGCGCTTCCTGGCGCTGCGCGACACCGCGTTCACCAATCCAAAGTCCTATTTCAACCGCTATGCGCTGTTGTCCGACGAGGAGGCCACCGCCACCGCCACCGCGATCTGGGAGCGCACCAACCTCGCCAATCTCGAGGACAACATTTTGCCGACCCGCCCGCGTGCGACGCTGATCCTGAAGAAGGGCGCGGATCACGTGGTGGAGAGCGTGGCGCTGAGGCGGCTGTGACGGTGCCGTAGGGTGGGCAAAGGCGCAAAGCGCCGTGCCCACGATTCATCCGCAATCTCAAATGTTCGTGGGCACGCTGCGCTTTGCCCACCCTACGGCAGCGTCAATCGCGGCTACACCACCAGCTGCCGCGCCGCGGCCAGCCCGGCCAGGGCCTCGTCCAGTTTTTCGCGATCGAGCGGCTTGATCAAAAACCCATTCATGCCCGCCTCGAAGCAGGCGTAGCGGTCTTCCACCAGCGTGTTCGCGGTGAGTGCGAGGACTGGGGTGTGGTGGCGACCGGTGGCGGCCTCATGGGCGCGGATGCGTTTGGTTGCTTCGATGCCGTCGAGCTGCGGCATCTGGATGTCCATCAAAACGAGATCATAGGGCGTGCCGGCAGAGTTCGCCGCGAGCCAGGATTCCAGCGCGGCCTCGCCATGGACCGCGATGACGACGCGGTGACCGAGTTTTGTCAGAAGCGACCGCATCAAGAGCGCGTTGATCTCGTTGTCCTCGGCAACGAGGATCGAAAGACCTTTCGCAGGCGTTCTGATCGCAGCAGGCTCGACAGGCTCCGGCGCGAGATCGGGCGAGGCGACTTCCGGCGCCAGCGAGAGGCGCGCGGCGAGGGAGGCTGCGCGCAGCGGCTTGACCAGGAAGCCGGTGAAGGCCGGCGAAAGCTTGTCATGACGCGAGCTGGGCGTCAGCAGCACGAGCCGCTGCGTCGCGTGAGCGCGGGCAACTTCGCCCAGGCGGTCGGTGACCAACAGACCGAGTGCGCGGTCGATCAGCACCGCATGCCACGAGCGCTCCGGCAGCAGCGCTTCGGCCACAGCCGCGTCCGCGACCAGGCAGGTCTGGCCGCCCCAGCGTTCCAGCCGCCGCGCGATCAGCGACGCTTCGATGCCGTCGGCCACCAGCAGGATCGATTTGCCGGCGAGATCCGGACTTGGAAATGCGGTATGTCCGGCGTCGCCGTGCGAGAGCGCGAGCGGAATCGCGACCTCGAAGGTCGAGCCTTTGCCGGGCTCGCTCTCCAGGGTGATGCGGCCGCCCATGCGCTTGACGATGCGCTCGCTGATGGCGAGGCCAAGCCCGGTGCCGCCATAGGTGCGGGCGACGCGGTCGTCGGCCTGCTCGAATTCGCGGAAGATGCGCGACTGTGCTTCGGGCGCGATGCCGATGCCCGTGTCGCGCACCAGAAAGCTGATCTCGTTCGGCCAGATGCCGGGCTCGACGATCAGCGCGACGCCGCCGCTGGCAGTGAATTTGATCGCGTTGCCGGCGAGGTTGAGCAGCACCTGGCGCAGCCGTGCGGCATCGCCAACGACTTCCAGCGGAAGGCGCTCGTCGACGTAAGCCGCGATCTCGAGGTTTTTCGCTTGCGCGCGCGGAGCCAGCAGCTCAGTGACCTCCTCGATCAAGGTCGAGAGCGCAAAAGGACGCTGGTCGAGATCGAGCTTGCCGGCTTCGATCTTGGAATAGTCGAGCAACTCCTCGATCAGCGTCATCAGCGCTTCGCCCGAGGTTTTCACGGCTCTGGCGTAAGTCGTCTGCTCCGGCGTCAGCGCGGTGTCGAGCAACAGGCCGCCCATGCCGATGATGCCGTTGAGGGGAGTGCGAATCTCGTGCGAGGCCATCGCGAGGAAGCGCGATTTGGCGCGGTTGGCGGCGTCGGCCTGGTCTCGCGCGTCCGACAGCGCGCGTTCGGTCTCGGTGCGGTCGGTGACGTCGCGGCCGACGCTCTGCAATTCGGCAGGCTGGCCGGCATCGTGCCGCACAAAACCCTCGCGCCAGGCAATCCAGCGCGCGCCGACAGGCGTTGCGATCTTCTGGTCGTGGATGCGGGTGCCGTTGCTTTCGCGGGCGCTATCGCCCTGCTCCAGCACATCGAAATCAAAGCGTGTGCCGACCAGCGCGCTGCGGGCCTGCGCGGCGAGCGCGCAATAGGCGTCGTTGGCGAAGGTGATGCGGCCCTGATGGTCGCGCAGCACGATCAGATCGCTCTGCGATTCGAACAGGCTGCGGGCGCGCTCTTCGGCTTCCTTCAGCTCCCAATTGCGATCGATCAGCGCCTCGTTATGGGCGGCGAGCTTCTTCATCCGCTTGTTGACGAAGCGCAGCCGCATGCTGAGGGTCGCCAGCCCAAGGCAGGCCAGCGCAAACAGGAAGCTCGCGCCGATCGCAAAGGTGTTGGGATCGTAGCCGGAATTTGGCGCCCGGCTGCCGGTGACGAAGCCATAGGCGCCGCCGAACGTCGCCGAGAAAATCATGAAAGAGCGGATCGCGAAGGCTATTCGGGGGTGCTGCCGCCTGAAGTGGCGCATGCGCACCTTGATCCGGAACGTCCGACCCATTGCCACCGACCCTTGACCGAAACCTGCCACCGCCGTGCGCGACGATGTCTCGCCGACCTTGCAAACAGCTTGAGGCTTTGCGGCGGCCTCCAAACAGGGTTGACGAGGTGTTAATGCTTCAGAGCGAGGCGGCCTGGAGGGGGAGCGGGCGGTTGCCGCGGGCGCCGACGATCAGGGCTGCCGCTTCCTTCTGCGAGAACGTCTTCGAGCGGACATAGACGCGGTAATCAGCCGGGCCTTCGGTGGAGAGATAGATCACCGGACCGCCGTCGACGGGCTGCGAGGCAATCGTAATGAGGCGGGTCGACGGATTGCCCTGGCAGGCGCCCGGCTCGTCGCTCGTGCCATCGTCGACGACCGCGAAGTCGGCAGCGTCGGCATCGTCGGTGATTTGAACCCGCACCGTGGCCCGCGACAGATCGTCGGTGAAGGCGACATGCACGCCGGCCGTCCAGAACAGGGATGTCAGTTCGACCGAGGTCTCGCCGAGGGCGATGCAGGGCTGCGAGACCGACCCGATCTCATTGCGGGCGAACACCGCAGCCGCCAACAGGGGAACCACCGAGGCCAGGATCTTGAAACGCAACATGACACTCTACTCGCCAGGCCCGGACTGGAACTTGTGGGCCTATGGTTTGCAGAGCGTAAAGGAAACTCGTTACCGCCGGGTTGATGCGCTGGATGATCAGGCCATCTGGCGCACATCCTCTGCGAGTGCGCGGTAGGACAGCGCCTCGGCGAGATGCAGCCGACCGATCTTCTCAGTGCCGTCGAGGTCGGCGAGCGTGCGCGCCACCCGCAGCACGCGGTGATAGCCGCGCGCCGACAGCCGCATGGTTTCGGCGGCCTCGCGCAGCAGCTTTTGCCCCTGCGCGTCCGGCTTGGCGATGTCCTCCAGCACTGACGCCGGCGCCTCGGCATTGGTGCGGATTCGCGGCAGGCCGGCATCGGCATAGCGCGCGAGCTGGATGTCGCGCGCCGCCGCCACGCGCGCGGCAACCTCGGCGGAGCCTTCGGCCGGCGGCGGCAGGATCAGATCGGCTGCGGTGACGGCCGGCACCTCGATGCGCAGATCGATGCGGTCCATCAGCGGGCCGGAGATGCGCGCCTGGTAGTCGCCGGTGCAGCGGTCGATGCGTCCGCGCTTGCAGGCATAGCCGGGCTCGAACGCATTGCCGCAGCGGCAGGGATTCATCGCTGCGATCAGCATGAAGCGCGCCGGATATGTCACGCGGTGGTTGGCGCGGGAGACCGAGACCTCGCCGTTCTCCAGCGGCTGGCGCAGCGAATCCAGCACGCGCGGATCGAACTCGGGCAGCTCGTCGAGGAACAGCACGCCCTGATGCGCCAGCGAGATCTCGCCGGGCTTTGCGCGCGCGCCGCCGCCGGTGAGGGCGGCCATGCTGGCGGAATGATGCGGCGAACGAAATGGCCGCTGCGATGTCAGCGCGCCACCCTCGATCTCGCCGGCGACGGAGGCGATCATCGAGACCTCGAGCAATTCGCCCGGCGACAGCGGCGGCAGGATCGAGGGCAGGCGCGCGGCCAGCATCGATTTGCCGGCGCCGGGCGCGCCGATCATCAGGAGGTGATGCCCACCCGCGGCTGCGATCTCCAGCGCCCGCTTGGCGCTCTCCTGGCCCTTGATGTCGCGCAGATCGAGCGGCGAGGTGGCTGCCTCATGCACTTTCGGCACGGGCCGCGACAGCACTTGCGTGCCCTTGAAATGGTTGGCGATCTGAATCAGCGAGTGCGCGGCGACGATCTGGATATCCGGGCTCGCCCACGCCGCTTCCGAGCCGCAGGCCGCCGGACAGATCAGGCCTTCCTCGCGCACATTGGCGCCGATCGCGGCGGGCAGAACGCCGGCCACCGGTGCGATCGAGCCGTCGAGGCCGAGCTCGCCGAGCACGGTAAAGCCGGTCAGCGCATCCGGCGGGATCGCGCCGATCGCCGCCATCAGCCCGAGCGCGATCGGCAGATCGTAATGGCTGCCTTCCTTGGGCAGGTCGGCAGGGGCGAGATTGACGATGATTCGCCGCGCCGGCAGCGCCAGCCCCGAGGCGATCAGCGCGGAGCGGACCCGCTCGCGCGCCTCCGACACCGCCTTGTCGGGAAGGCCGACGATGGCGAAGGCCGGCAGGCCCGGCGCGACCTGCACCTGCACGTCGACCGCGCGGGCCTCGATCCCCTCAAAGGCGACTGTCGAAACCCGCTGAACCATGCTGCTCCCCTCGCACAATCGAGGGTAGCAGAGCGGGATCGACCTGACAAGAACAATACGGGAACGAAAGCGAGGGCGCCGCGAAACCTAACGACCGGTAAACGGGACGAGGACACTAAGCTTCGACTACGCCTCGAATGCGACCGGCTACGCTCAGCACATTCCAACGAATGTCCGCTACTCCTAGGGGTGCGGGATGGGCCGTGACGTAACGGGTGAACAATTCAAATGCTTGCAAATCGCCGGAAGAGCGAACGTCGGATGTGCACCCGGCTTGCCAAGATTCATTTTGGCGCCGGATCGCTGCCGCGGGACTGCACGATCACGGATATCTCGGATGGCGGCGTGAAGGTCGTGGCGGAGTTTCTGGAAGTGCCGCCGCAATTCACCATCATCTTCGCACCGGACTATTCCCGCCAATGCCGCCTGCGCTGGCGCATCGGCTGCGAATTCGGTGCGGAATTCACCGACTGAGCCTAAGGGGCGCGTTTCCTTAACGGGAATTTAGCGTTAATCGGCAAAGCATCTCTGATCAGTCCGCCGGCGGTGATCAGAGTATGTCCAAGCGTTCGTCCCTTGCCTCTCCCCCGGCGAGATTCCTGCTTCCCGCGCTTCTGGTGCTCGCCCTCGGTGGCTGCCAGACCACGAGCCTGGAGGATGTGACCGGCGCGCTCGGCGTCGGTG
Source organism: Bradyrhizobium sp. AZCC 2230 (assembly GCF_036924495.1). Lineage (NCBI taxonomy): Bacteria > Pseudomonadati > Pseudomonadota > Alphaproteobacteria > Hyphomicrobiales > Nitrobacteraceae > Bradyrhizobium > Bradyrhizobium sp. AZCC 2230. Next base: position 6,306,934 of record NZ_JAZHRS010000001.1, read on the forward strand.
GCAAGTCGGAGCCTGCCGCGACCGCAGACGCCAAGCCCGACATGGACGGCTTGCGCGAGCGCTATCGCGCCAAGCCCGGCGATCCCGCCATCGCGCTCGACTACGGCATGGCGCTGCGCGAGACCGGCCAGCGCGCCCAGGCGGTCGCGGTGATGGAGCAGGCCGTGCTCGCCCATCCCAGCAACAAGGCGCTGCTCGCCGGCTATGGCCGCGCGCTCGCCGACAATGGCAATTTCCAGCAGGCTTTCGACGTGCTCGGCCGTGCGCATACGCCCGAGGATCCGGACTGGCGCATCCTGTCGGCGCAGGGCGCCGCGCTCGATCAGCTCGGCCGCAACGAGGAAGCGCAGCAATATTACGCCGCGGCGCTGAAGATCGTGCCCGACGAACCGGCCGTGCTGTCCAATCTCGGCCTGTCCTATGTGCTGCAAAACAATCTGCCGAAGGCCGAACAGGTGCTCGGCCGCGCCTATCAGCGCAATCAGAACAATGCGCGGATCCGTGCCAATCTCGCACTCGTGCTGGGATTGCAGGGCCGTCAAACCGAGGCTGAAATCCTCGTGAAGGCCGATCTGCCGCCGGATCAGGCGGCGGCAAAGGTCACGGCGCTGCGCGAGTTGCTGTCGAAGAAGCAGCAGCAGCGGGCGGAGAAGTAATCCGCCGCCGCTGGGAGTCCTGCTCGCTCGAAAACGCTATAGCGTTTACGACGCCTTGCGATGCGGGGCGGATGCGCGTCCGGTCCTGCCCTTCAGCTTCTTCAAGAGCGGTCCGAGCAGCGAGCGCTTCGGCTTCTTCACCTCGCCGCGTCCCGCCAGACGGTTGGCCATGTTCTGGAACAGCTCGGTGGTGCGGTGGCTCTTGGAGACCTCCGCGATCATCTGGCCGTTATTGGCGGCGGTCGAAAACAGCTTCGAATCGAACGGGATCACCGCCAGCGGCTGGCTCTCCATCGTCTTGGCAAACGATTTGACGTCGATCTCGGCGCGCTTGTGCATGCCGACCTGATTGATGCAGTAGAGCGGCGGCCGGTCGTTCGGCCGCGCGGTCTTGAGCACGGTCAGCATGTTCTTGGTGTTGCGTAAGTTGGCGAGATCCGGCTCGGCCACGATGACGATGTCGTCGGCATTGACCAGCGCGCGCTTGGTCCAGGCCGACCATTGATGCGGCACGTCGAGCACGATGCAGGGCGTCGTCATGCGCAGCGTGTCGAAGATCGCGTCGAACGCTTCGGCGCCGAAATCATAGACGCGATCGAGCGTGGCGGGTGCTGCAAGGAGGCTGAGCCGATCGGTGCATTTGGAAAGCAGACGCTCCATCAGCGCGGTGTCCGGCCGGTCCTGCGACAGCACCGCGTTAGCAATGCCCTGCGCCGGATCCTGGTTGTAGTCGAGGCCGGCGGTGCCGAAGGCGAGGTCGAGATCGATCACGACGGAGTCGAGCGCGAGGTCGCGCGCGATGGTCCAGGCGACGTTATGCGCGACGGTGGAGGCGCCGACGCCGCCCTTGGCGCCGACCACCGCGATGACGCGGCCGGTGATGATGGCTTCCGAGGCCGAGAACAGGCTGCAGATCGAGCGCACGACGTCGAGGGTTTCGACCGGCCCGACCACGTAGTCGTTGACGCCGCGGCGCACCAGCTCGCGATAGGGCGCGGTGTCGTTGGGATTGCCGATCACGACCACGCGGGTGCCGGGGTCGCAGACGCCGGCGAGGTCGTCGAGGCCCTCGAGGATGTCGCGCGTGCCGTCGGATTCGATCACGATCACGTTCGGCGTCGGCATCGTGTCATAGACTTCGATCGCCGCGGCGAGGCCGCCGCTCTTGGCGGTCAGATGCGCCTTGGCGAGACGGCGATCCTGGCCGGCCGCGGTTATCGCGGCGAGCGTCTGCTCGGTCTCGCAAAACGCCTGCACCGAGATCCGGGGAACCGGTGCAATGTGTTCCTCGGGGTGCTGCGGATCGTCCGCCTCGTCGTCGTGGAAGTCCGTCATTTGCCTGTATCGCTGAGTTTGGCCTTGTCAGCCTCGGGATAACCGGTCGCGGTTGAAGTGCCCTTGCGGTAGCGGTCGAAGGCGATGTCGCGCCGTGCCGTATAGGCCGGCGTCTCCGCGCGCGGTTGCTCGAGGTCCGCGGGGTTGTCGATCATCGCGGCAAGATTGCGCTGCGTGGCGCAGCCGAGATTGAAGTAGGGCCGGTTCTCGTTGTAGCCGGGATCGAGGATCGAGGGTCCCATGTCTTCGGGCCACAGCCCGCAGGGGCCGGCGACCGCCGCGATCTTGGAATAGCTCAGCCGGATGGTTGGCAGCAGTCCGGGATCTTCCGGCCGATAGGGATGCTGGACGATGGCGCGCGACGGCACGCCGCCGCTGCCGAGCACGGCGCGGATCTCGTGATAGGTTGCAGCAGCCGCGCGCGAATTCGTGGTGTCGATGGGCACGTCGACGGTGACGGAGCCGGTGCCTTCGCGCACCCAGTCCTGGGCGATGCCCATCACGTCGGCGTGCTGCGCGGCCGTAAGGCCGCCGCGCGCCTTGCCGACGAAGATCACGATCGAGCGCTTGCCTTCCTGAACCGCGATCGGGTGACGCATGCGGTAGTCGGTCGGCACCGTCTGGGTGGTGACGACCTCGCCCGTGGTGTTGCAGGCTCCCAGCATGACGGAGAGCCCCGTCAGCGCGAGCGCGATGCGCAAATTGCGACGTCGATCATTCGTCTTCGTCATCGCTTCATCCCCTCTTGCCCCAAATCTTGTCCCAAGTCTCTTGCCCCGGTCCCCAAACCGTTGGTGTCAGTCGATGATGAAGCCGAAATCGCCCCGGTTGCCGTCGATCGGATCGACGCGGCGCGCGATGCCGTAGAGGCGGTTCATGCGGCCGAGCAGCGCCGACTGCGCATCCGAGGACGGCGCGAAGCCGTCATCGGGCCGCGACAATTCCTTCTGGGCGACCGCGCGCACCACATAGGGGGTCACGATCACCATCAGCTCGGTCTCGTTGTTGACGAAGTCCTGGCTGCGGAACAGCGCGCCGAGGATCGGCACCTGGTCGACGCCGGGCAGGCCGTTGATCGCCTGCTTGGTCTGCTGCTGGATCAGGCCGGCCATCGCCATCGAGCCGCCCGAGGGAATTTCGAGCGTGGTCTCGGCGCGGCGGGTCTGGATCGAGGGAATGGTGATGGAGTTGTTGGCGGTCGACGACACCGCCTGCGTCACCGTGATCGCCTGCTGGTTCGACAGCTCCGAGACCTCGGTCATCACGCGCAGGCTGATGCGGCCCTCGCTGAGCACGACCGGGGTGAAGTTCAGGGAGATGCCGAACTTCTTGTAGGAGATCTGGGTGGTACAGACATGCGTGGTCGGATCGCAGGAATAGCCTGCGGGAATCGGGAATTCGCCACCCGCGATGAAGGTCGCGGACTCGCCGGAGATCGCGGTCAGGCTCGGCTCGGCCAGCGTCCGCATCACGCCTGCGCTTTCCATCGCACGCATGGTGGCGCTGACGGTGGCGACGCCCTTGGTGAGGCCGGCGACGCCGAGCCCGTTGCTGGAGACCAGCGGAGCGCCCGAAACCGAGAACGGGTTGGAATTGTTGAAATTCACCACCGCAGTGCCGGCATTCAGGCTGGCGCTGAGATCGACACCCAGCTGCTTGACGATGTCGCGGCGGACTTCGCCGACGACGACCTTCAGCATCACCTGGTCGCGGCCGCGCACGACGATGTTGTTGACGACCTTCTCGGCGCCGCCGACGAGCTTGGCGGCGACGTCGCCGGCCTGCTGGGCCTCGACCGGGCTCGACACCGAGCCGGTCAGCATCACGCTGTCGCCGACGCCCTCGATTTGCACGCCCGGCAGCGATGTGCGCAGCGCCGTGCGCATGCCATTGAGATCGCGCTTGACCGCGATGTCGTAGGAAGCAACCTGCTGGCCGTCGGCGGAGAAGAACACCACGTTGGTCTGGCCGACCTGACCGCCAATGATATAAGCGCGCTGCGCCGAGCGGATCACTGCATTGGCGATCTTGGGATCGGCCACCAGCACGTCCTTGACCTCGCGCGGCAGGTCGATGACGACCGACTTGCCGATGCCGAGCGACAGTGAACGCGTCCGCGCCGGCGCGATGGTCGCAACCGGCGACACGCCGAGATCCGGCGCCTGCATCGGCGCCTGGTCTCCGACCGGCGCATCCGTAGCACGGACGAGATCGGGGGCTGCGACCAGCCCCAGTATCAGCATTGCCCCTGCCCAGAACGAGCCAGCGCGCTTCCCCCGAATGCGCAGGCCCATCCGATTGTCCCCGTAGTTCATCATGTCCCCATCACTTCTGTGACGTCAGTTGTCGCGCCTGCACGCCGTAGCGGATCACGTTCACGCCGCTCGAACGCTGCTTGAATGCCTCGTCCTCGGGCCCGTCGGCGGCGCTGGCATCGGCGATGCTGCGCAGTGCGAGTGTCAGCGTGCCGCCCTGGCGCGAGACCGAGAGCGTCGTGATCTGGTCGGGCCGGAGCTCGAGCGTGACGGTCTTGCCGACCACGGCGTTCTGGCCCTCCTTCTCCTTCGGCGCCTGGTCGATGGCGAGCACGCGGATATTCGTCAGGATGACCTCTGACAGGATCAGGTCATTGCCGCCGGTCGAGCCGTTATTGTTGGGGCCGTCGGGATTCTTCAGGCGTCGCGTCAGGACGATGTCGACGCGGTCGTTCGGCAGGATGAAGCCGCCGGCCGCGGTCTCGGCGGAAATCTCGGTGGAGACGGCCCGCATGCCGGACGGCAGGATCGCGGCCATGAAGCCGGAGCCGTCGGCCCTCACCAGCTTCTGCTCGCGGATCGGCTCGCCCTGCATCAAGGGCACGCGTGCGATCGAGCCGGCGATCTGGGTCTGCGCGTCGGGCCTGCTGTCGCGGCGGATGAAGGCGCTGCTTGCGGTCGATTGCGGCCAGGTCTGCCATTGCAGATCTTCGGCCTTCACGGCCTGGCCGAGCTGAATGTCGGATTTGGCGACGAGCACCTCGACCGTCGGCAGCTTCTCGGCCACCGGGAGCGGGGCTGCGGGCTTGTTGTCGTAGCCGCTCGCCAGATATGCAGCGACGCCGCCGGCGCCCAGTGCGATGACGAGAACGACAATGCGTGCGGTGTTCATACGCTTCTACTCTTACGCGGGGCACTCGAACCGCACGTGGCGGGTTCCCCGGCATCGATGAGTAGGGAGTAAAAGTATAAGGGGTGTTGCGAGACCGAGTGTGATGGTCAGTGATGCTGCTGGTTTTGGGCAGATGGTGAATGCCGCGTTAGCCGCTCGGCCGGTGGCCCCGTAGATTCACGCAAGCGCGCTCATGCGCTTGCATGAGGCGCGGGGACGTCATGGTGAATAGGTGGTTAGTGATGGGCTCGCAGTGTTGCTATCGATGTCCGTAGCGCCGCCGCCTACTTCGCTCGCTTCTGCTCGATCGCGTCCCAGATCTTGGCCGCGACGTCCGGGCCGCCGAGCCGTGCGATGGCGCGGATGCCGGTGGGCGAGGTCACGTTGATCTCGGTGAGGTTGCCGTTGATGACGTCGATGCCGACGAACAGCAGGCCGCGCTCGCGCAGCGCCGGGCCGACGGTGGCGCAGATCTCGCGCTCGCGCGGGGTCAGCTCGGTCTCCTTTGCCGCGCCGCCGCGCACCATGTTGGAGCGGAGGTCGTCGGCGGCCGGCACGCGGTTCACCGCGCCTGCGAACTCGCCATTGACCAGGATGATGCGCTTGTCGCCGAGCTTCACCTCGGGGATGAACTGCTGGATCACCCAGGCTTCCTTGAAGGTGACCGAGAACATGTCGAACAGCGAGCCGAAATTCATGTCCTGCGGCATCACGCGGAATACCGCGGCGCCGCCATGGCCGTGCAGCGGCTTCATCACGACGGCGCCGTACTTGTCGCGAAACGCGTTGATCTCGTCGAGGTCGCGCGAGATCAGGGTCGGCGGCATCAGCTGCGGAAAGTTCATCACGAACAGCTTTTCGGGCGCGTTGCGCACCGAGGCAGGGTCATTGACCACAAGCGTCTTCGGGTGAATGCGCTCGAGCAAATGCGTCGAGGTGATGTAGGCGAGGTCGAACGGCGGATCCTGGCGCAGCAACACCACGTCGAAGCCGTTGAGCGCCTCGCGCCTGGGCTCGCCGAGGGTGAAGTGATCGCCGGGCTCGTCGCGCACGGTCAGGAGCTGCACTGGCGCAACGATCTCCTCGCCGACCATCGAGAGCTTGTCGGGCGTGTAATAGGACAGGCCGTGGCCGCGCTTCTGCGCCTCCAGAAGCAGCGCAAAGGTGGAATCGCCCTTGATGTTGATGCGGGCGATGGGGTCCATCTGGACGGCGACGTTCAGTTTCATGGTCTGCCTTTCAGGTCGAGGCGTCGAATGCCGCCAACACATGGCGCGGAAGCGAGCGCGGCGCAATCAGCATGGCGTCGAATCGCAGTTCGAATTCCGCATGCTCGGGATGCGTGGCAAGCCAGCCCTGCGCGGCGTCGATGATGCGCTGCTGCTGGCGCGGCGTTACCGCGTAAGCGGCCTCATCGAGGCTGGCGCGCGCCTTGACCTCGACGAAGGCGATCAGATTGCGGCGGCGCGCCACGAGGTCGATCTCGCCATGTGGGGTGCGGTAGCGCTTGGCGAGGATGCGATAACCCTTCGCCATCAGGAAAGCTGCGGCGCGGCTCTCGGCCGAGATGCCGGTGCGGAACGCGGCGACGCGCTCGGGCGAGGCCACTTTTGGTTCGGCGTCGTCCTTAGTCTTCGCCATCGCCGCCCCGCAAATCTTTTGCGAGCTCGAGCGCGCGGGCATAGACCTCGCGGCGCGGCCGTCCCGAGAGCGCGACCGCGTGCGCGACGGCGTCCTTGACGCTATGGGTGGCGAGCTGCGCGCGCAGGAGATCGTCCAGCGCATCCGATGTCAGCACGTCGGCATCCGCCGCAGGCGGAGCGATCACCAGCACGAATTCGCCGCGTGTCTCCAGCGTGTCTGCCTCGCGCGCCAGCTCGTCGAGCTTCGCGCGCGAGATCTCCTCGTGCAGTTTTGTCAGCTCACGGCAGATCGCGGCCTCGCGCGTGCCCATGATCTCGGCGAGCTCGGCAAGTGTGTCCTGCACCCGGTTGCCGGATTCGAACATCACCAGCGTCGCGTCGATGCGGGCAAGTTCAGTGAGGCGCGACCGCCGCGCGGCGGATTTCGCCGGCAAAAAACCCTCGAAGAAGAAGCGGTCGGTCGGCAGCGCCGCGACCGACAGCGCCGCCAGCACCGAGGACGGGCCGGGCAGTGCATAGACCGCATGGCCGGCGGCGCAGACCTCACGCACCAGCTTGTAACCGGGATCGGAGATCAATGGCGTGCCGGCATCCGACACCAGCGCGACCGAGCCGCCTGCGGCCAGCGCCTCCAGGATCTTTGGGCGGGCGGCCTCGGCATTGTGCTCGTGATATTGCTTGAGCTGCGCCGAGATATCGTAACGCTCGGTCAGGCGCCGCGTGATGCGGGTGTCCTCGCAGGCGATGACGTCGACCCCGGCCAGAATCTGCAGCGCGCGCAGGGTGATGTCGCCGAGATTGCCGATCGGGGTCGCGACCAGATAGAGGCCGGCGGCCGGCTTCGGCGCCGCGAGCCGATGGGCGTCTATCGAGAAACCGCGCGGGGCGGCGTCTGTGCCTTCAGGCGTATTTATCGGGGCCGGCTTTGCGCGCATAATGAATCGAACTTAGGCATGATCCCCGGGGCTGGGAACCGGTCTCCCGAAAAAGATCGTGCCGGGTGGGGGGCGAGGTAGGACTGGAATGTGATCCATCAGGCATCACATTTCGGAGGGAGTGAAGCACCAGCGTCATATTCACGGCGGAAACGCCGCCTTGATGCTGGGTGACGGACGGCGGACAGCCAGCCAGGAAACGAGGGCAGCCGCGTTAAGCGGCCATTATCCTTTTGTTTTGGTTAACTATTTGCCGACAATATGCCTGAATCCGCGGCTTCTGTCGCGGCAAGATTTGTTGTGATCGGCAGGCTGCGGCCGGTCAGAAGAGAAGCTGCCATGGTGGGCCCGCGTGATCTGAAGTCTCCCGTTCAGGGGCCCCGTTTCTCGGGCGCGACCCGGCGGAGTGCGCTTGGCCTGCTGCTTGGCACGCCCCTGCTGTCGGCCTGCGCCGGCGTGCAGCAGAGCCTCAGCCAGTTTTCCAATCCGTTCTCCAGCTCCTCTCCGCCGCCGGCCCAGCCGGCCGGTCCGCCACAGCAGGCGACCACCGCGGGCAATGGCGGCGTGAAGGTTGCCGTGATCCTGCCGCTCTCGGCCGCCGGCAATGCCGGGCTTGCCGCGCAATCCATGCGCAATGCCGCCGAGATGGCGCTGGCCGAGTTCCAGAATCCGAACATCCAGCTCCTGATCAAGGACGACAATGGCAGCCCGCAGGGCGCGCAAGCCGGCGCGCAGCAGGCGGTCGACGAAGGCGCCGAGATCATTTTGGGGCCGCTGTTCGCACAGTCGGTCCCGGCCGTGGCGCAGGTCGCGCGCACGCGCGGCATCTCGGTGATGGCGTTCTCGACCGATTCGAGCATCGCCGGCCGCGGCGTGTATCTCTTGAGCTTCCTGCCGGAGTCCGACGTCAATCGCATCGTCGAATATTCCGCCAGCATCGGAAAACGCTCCGTCGCCGTGCTCGTGCCCGACAATGCCTATGGCAACGTCGTTGAAGCCGCAGTGAAGGCTGCGGTGCCCAGGCGCGGCGGACGCATCGTCGCGTTCGAGAAATACGGCGCCGATCGTGCGACGCCGGCGCGCAACGTGGCGCAGCAGCTCGGCAGCGCGGATGCGCTGTTCATTGCCGATGACGGCGATGCCGTCGTCGCGGTCGCCGATGCGATGACCGCAGCGGGCGCGAATTTGCGCAACATCCAGCTGCTCGGTACCGGCCTGTGGGACAGCCCGCGTGTCTATGCCAGCCAAAACTTGCAAGGCGGCCTCTACGCCGCACCTGATCCGGCCGGCTTCCGCGCGTTCTCCGGCCGCTATCGCACCAAATACGGCGCCGAGCCGATCCGCACCGCGACGCTCGCCTATGACGCCGTCGCGCTTGTGGCAGCGCTCGCGCGCACGCAGGGCACCACGCGCTTCTCGTCGGACGTGCTCACTAATCCATCTGGTTTCGCCGGCATCGACGGCCTGTTCCGCTTCCGCGCCGACGGCACGAATGAGCGGGGGCTCGCGGTGATGAAGGTGACGACGGGCGGCGGTGTCGCGGTCGCGGGTTCGCCGAAGAGTTTTGGGGCGTAGTTCGGAACGCCGGTGCCGTAGGGTGGGCAAAGGCGCGCACTTGCGCGCCGTGCCCACCATCTTTCAACACATTCGGATGGAATCGGTGGGCACGCTTCGCTTTGCCCACCCTACGAGATCTCGCTACGCCGCGAGATCTGCGACCACCGCGTCCAGCACCGGGAATCCGCTGCTCGTGACGCGCAGACGGCCCGTCGCATCCACCGTGATCGCGCCTTCTTCGCTTAGCAGCGCGATGCGTTTGGGGTCGAGCGGGCGGCCGGAGAGCGCGGTATAGCGCTCGGGGTCGATACCTTCGGCCAGGCGCAATCCCATCAGCAAAAATTCGTCGGCGCGTTCTTCGCTGTTGAGGAGATCGTCGGTGACGACGCCGTGGCCGCCGCTTTCGACGCGCATCAGCCAGGCTTCGGGACGCTTCTCGGTGGCGGTGGCGTGCCTGATACCGTCGATGTCGAGGCGGCCATGCGCGCCGGGACCGATGCCGGCATATTCCTCGCCGCGCCAGTACACCAGATTGTGCCGGCACTCGGCGCCGCGCCGCGCGTGGTTTGAAATCTCGTAGGCGGGCAGCCCGAGCTTGTCGCAGGTCTCCTGCGTCACGTCATAGAGCGCGCGCGCGACGGCTTCGTCCGGCGTCTTCAGCTTGCCGGCCTGGTGCAGACCGAAGAACGGCGTGCCTTCTTCGATCGTCAATTGATAGAGCGACAGATGCTCGGCGGCTTCATCGATCGCGAGGCGAAGCTCATCGGCCCACATCGCCGGCGTCTGGTCCGGGCGGGCGTAGATCAGGTCGAACGAGTAGCGATCGAACGAGCGGCGCGCGATCGCAACGGCATCGAGCGCCTCGCGCGCGCTGTGCATGCGGCCCAGCGCCTTCAGCGAGGCATCGTCGAGCGCCTGCACACCAAGCGAAACCCGATTGACGCCGGCTGAGCGATAGCCGGCAAAGCGCGTGGCTTCGACACTGGTGGGATTTGCTTCCAGCGTCACTTCGACGTCGCTGGCAACTTTCCAGTGCTTGCCGATGGCGTCGAGCACGGCGCCGACGGTTGCCGGCTGCATCAGCGACGGCGTGCCGCCGCCGAGGAAGATCGAGGTGACCTCGCGGCCGGGCGAGCGCTGTGCGGTGGTTTCGATCTCGCGGGCGAAGGCGGATGCAAAGCGCGTCTCGTCGATCGCGGCGTGGCGGACATGGCTGTTGAAGTCGCAATAGGGGCACTTCGACAGGCAGAACGGCCAGTGCACGTAGACGCCAAAGGCTTCCTTAGCGCGGCTCAAGGCAGATCTCCGCCAGTTTCACGAAGGCGCGGGCGCGATGCGACAGGCCGAGGCCGAGCGGCGGCAGGCCGTGCTTCTCGATGCTTTCCATCTCGCCGAAGGTGCGCGTATGACCGTCGGGCAAAAACATCGGATCGTAACCAAAACCGGCAGTGCCGCGCGGCGGCCAGACCATCGTGCCGTCGACGCGCGCCTCGACCTCTTCGAGATGATCGTCGGGCCAGGCGACGCAGAGCGCGGAGACGAAATGCGATTTGCGTTTGTCAGGCGTTGTGGCGCCACGCTCCTGCAACAGGCGCTCGATCTGCGCCATTGCGGCAGCGAAGTCTTTGCTCGGACCAGCCCAGCGTGCGGAAAAAATGCCGGGCGCGCCGTCGAGCGCGTCGACCACGATGCCGGAATCGTCGGCGAACGCGGGAAGCTTGGTCGCCTGCGCCGCCGCGATTGCCTTGATCGCGGCATTGCTGCGGAAGTCGTCGCCGGTCTCGTCCGGCTCGGGCAGGCCGAGCTCACCGGCCGATACCACCTCGATGCCGTGAGGCGCGAGCAGCTCCTTCATCTCGGCGAGCTTGCCGGGATTGTGGGTCGCGATGACGAGCTTTCCGGTGATTCGGCGGTGCATGGGCCTATTGACTACGCGACAGCCAGTTTCTGCAAGTCCACCAGACGCGCGATACCTTTTTGCGCCAGGGCGATCAACGCGAGGAACTCGTCCTGTGTAAACGGCTCGCGTTCCGCGGTGCCCTGCACCTCGATGATGCGGCCATCGCCGGTCATGACGAAATTGGCGTCGGTCTCGGCTTCGGAATCCTCGGCATAGTCGAGATCCAGCACCGGCTTGCCCTGATAGATGCCGCAGGAGATCGCGGCGACGTTGTCGCGCATCACGTTGGCCTTGATCATGTTGCGCGTCTTCATCCAGTTGATGCAGTCGGCGAGCGCGACCCAGGCGCCGGTGATCGAGGCGGTGCGGGTGCCGCCGTCGGCCTGGAGCACGTCGCAATCGACCGTGATCTGGCGCTCGCCGAGCGCCTCGAGGTCGACGATGGTGCGCAACGAACGCCCGATCAGGCGCTGGATCTCGACGGTGCGGCCGCTCTGCTTGCCTGCGGCGGCTTCGCGGCGGGTGCGTTCGGAGGTCGCGCGCGGCAGCATGCCGTATTCGGCGGTGACCCAGCCGCGGCCCTGGCCCTTCAGCCACGGCGGCAGGCGGTCTTCCAGCGTGGCGGTGACCAGCACATGGGTGTCGCCGAATTTCACGAGGCAGGAGCCCTCCGCATATTTGACCACGCCACGCTCAAGCGTCACGGGGCGCAATTCGTCGGGCGCACGGCGGCTGGGCCGCATGGGAAATCCTCCAAAACTCGCAGGGTAAGGGCTATTCGCGGTGCTTGTAGGGGGGCTGAGGGTGAGCAGCAAGGCTTTTCAGTCCCCAGAGAACCGCAAAACCCCGCTTGTCATGGGCCGTCCGGATGGACAAGTTATGTGCAGCCGAGAGGAGTTACCGTCTGTGGCCCATCACGATCCGATCCATCTGATCGCGCCGCGCGCAGGCCTCGCCCAGCTCAACGAGCGTTCCCGCGACATCTTTCGTCAAATTGTCGAAAGCTATCTCGCGACCGGCGAGCCGGTCGGCTCGCGCAACATCTCGCGGCTGATCGCGATGCCGCTGTCGCCGGCCTCGGTCCGCAACGTCATGGCCGATCTGGAACAGCTCGGCCTGATCTATGCTCCGCACACGTCCGCCGGCCGGCTGCCGACGGAACTCGGCCTGCGCTTCTTCGTCGACGCTCTTATGCAGGTCGGCGACCTCAATGACGCCGAACGGCAGTCGATCCAGAGCCAGCTGACCTCCGTCGGTCAGGCGCAGTCGGTCGAGGCGGCGCTGGATCAGGCGTTGACCCGGCTCTCCGGCCTCACCCGCGCCGCTGCCGTGGTGCTGACGCCAAAGTCCAATGCGCGGCTGAAGCACATCGAATTTGTCCGGTTGGAACCCGAGAAGGCGCTGGTCATCCTGGTCGGCGAGGACGGCCAGGTTGAAAACCGCGTGCTGGCGCTGCCGCCTGGAGTTCCCTCATCCGCCATCACCGAGGCCGGCAATTTCCTCAATTCGCGGATTCGTGGCCGGACGCTCGCCGAGGCGCGACTCGAGCTGGAAACCGCGCTCGCAGAGGCCCGCGCCGAACTCGATCAATTGACGCAAAAGGTGATCTCGGCCGGGATTGCGAGCTGGTCGGGCGGCGACAACGAAGACCGCCAGCTCATCGTCCGCGGCCACGCCAATCTGCTGGAAGATCTGCACGCGCTGGAGGATCTCGAGCGCGTTCGGCTGCTGTTCGACGATCTCGAGACCAAGCGCGGCGTGATCGACCTGCTCGGGCGCGCCGAAACCGCCGAAGGCGTGCGGATCTTCATCGGCAGCGAGAACAAGCTGTTTTCGCTATCGGGCTCCTCCACCATCATCTCGCCCTATCAGGACGCCGCCGGCCGCATCGTCGGCGTTTTGGGCGTAATCGGGCCGACGCGGCTGAATTATGCCCGTGTGATCCCGACCGTGGACTACGCCGCCCGCATCGTCAGTCGGCTGCTGGGGGGCTGACCGGCATTTGAGCCGATCACGGGCGCTTGATTTTCGGCGCCCGAAGCACGATATCCGGGCCAGCAAAATCCCGTAAGACCAGTTCGAAAAGAGAGCCGATGACCGATCGAGACCGGCAACCCGAAGACACGACTGCCGCGACCGGCGAGCCGGTGGTGTCAAAGCCCTACATCATGCCCGACGATCCCGAGCCGGGTTCGGTGGAATTGCTGCAGAAGGAAGTCGCCGAGGCGCGCGACCGCATGCTGCGGACGCTGGCCGAGATGGAAAATCTGCGCAAGCGCACCGCCAAGGAGGTCGCCGACGCCAAGCTCTACGGCGTGACCGGCTTTGCCCGCGACGTGCTCGACATCGCCGACAATCTCCAGCGTGCGCTCGATGCCATTCCGGCCGAGACCCGCGCTGCGGCCGATCCCGGCATGACCGCTTTGATCGAGGGCGTCGAGCTCACCGAGCGCTCGCTGCTCAACGCGCTGGAAAAGCACGGCGTGAAGAAGTTCGACCCGCAGGGCCAGAAGTTCGATCCGAACTTCCAGCAGGCGATGTATGAGGTGCCGGACGCGTCGGTGCCCGCAGGCACCGTCGTGCAGGTCATGCAGGCCGGCTACACCATCGGCGACCGCGTGCTGCGCCCGGCGCTGGTCGGCGTCGCCAAGGGTGGCGCGAAGCCCGCTCCGGCCGCGAACAGCAACGAAGCGAACTGAGCGATCCTCAGGCCCGAGGAGCGCGCTCGCGCGCGTCTCCTCGCCTTGAGGGTCTGGCAGCGCGCCTTACGCGCTGACCGCGATATCCGCAGACTGAATCCGCTTCACGCCGGCCTTGGCCATGTCAGCCCAGGCCTTCGCCAGCGAGCCCTGATTGTCGATGCCGCGGCAGGCGTCTTCCACGACATAGACCTCAAAGCCCGCCTTGCGCGCATCGAGCGCGGTCCAGGCGACGCAGAAATCCGTTGCGAGTCCCGCAACGAAGACGCGCTTGATCTTGCGGCCCTTCAGATAACCGGCAAGTCCGGTCGAGGTCTTGCCGTCGGCTTCGAGGAACGCCGAATAGCTGTCGACGTCCTTGTGAAAGCCCTTGCGGATGATGAGCTCGGCCTGCGGGATCGAAAGATCCTTCGACAGCGAGGCGCCGTCGGTGCCCTGCACGCAATGGTCGGGCCACAGCACCTGCTTGCCATAGGGAAGGTCGATGGTCTCGAACGGCTTCTTGCCGGAATGCACCGATGCGAACGAGACGTGGCCGGGCGTGTGCCAGTCCTGCGTCATCACCACGTTCGAGAACGCTTTCGCCATCTTGTTGATCACGGGCACGACCTGCTCGCCTTCCTTCACCGCGAGGCTGCCGCCCGGCAGGAAGCAGTTTTGCACGTCGATCACGAGCAGCGCGGAGGTATCGTCCGGCTTGATCGTGGCTGCTGCGAAAAGTGCGGTGGGAGCAAGGCTCGCGAGCGCCGTGGTCCCCAGCGCCGCCAAGATTTGTCGTCGATCCAGCATCGTCCGCCTCCCCTCAAAGGTTGATCCAATGGAGGGAAGCCTAATTCCGTTCGTGTACGAACAAAAGCCCGAAAATGCAGCCGGCGCTGGGGAGCGGTTGAGCTTGCAATGCCTCCGTCGTCCCGGACAAGCGCAGCGAAGCGGAGCGCAGATCCGGGACCCATACCCCCAAGGGAGAAGTTTGACGAAAACTAGGAGTGGGTACTTCGACCTTCCACGATCGCGAGATCACGCGGTATGGGTCCCGGCCCCCCGTGCGCAATTGCGCACTAGGCCGGGACGACACCGAGTGTGTTGGATCGCCTTCGCCTAACCCTTGGGCTGGATGCCGTCGCGCACGGCGCGGAAGCGGGTGAAGGCATCCGGCCACTGATCGCGCGGAGCGCTGGCGATGATGCGCAGCGAGGTGCCGCCGCCGAAGCGGATCCACTGCACCACGGTTACCGGCGTCTTGTCCTTGCCGCTGACGCCGTCGATCCGGGTCTCAAAGCCCGGCTGGCCGTTGATGCGGATCGGCTCGGACATGGTGACGCGGGACTCGCGCACGCCGGGGATCTGGAGCGCGGCCTCCTGGGCGAAGCGGGCGCGGTCGTCGGCCTGCTGCGGGGTCGAGCCGATCAGGCCGAGGATCATGAACGGCTTCGATTCATAGCCCGAGCTCTCGTTGCCGTCGGCCAGGATGAGGCTCGAGCCCGGCACCAGCGTGCGGATGTCCTTGAAGCCGGCGAGATCGGTGATCTTGAACGGCATCAGCCCGAGCTGCTCGTCGGCCGACACCTCCTTGCGGGTGGTGGCGGTCGCAAACATCTGCCGCACCGCCTCGTCGGTGTAGATCTTCGACGCGTTCTCGGGGACCTGCACCGCGACATAGCCGGAGAAGCCGGCGCCCGGCACGATCATCGAATAGCGCTTCACCGGGGTCGTGCCGGCCTTGCCGCTCTCGGTGGTGAAATAGGCAAGGCCCGCTGGCGTCTCGATCTTGTCCGGCTTGACGCCGTTGTTGCCGGCCGGATTGGCGTTGAAGGCGCCCACGACCTCGCCATAGGCCGCCGGCGGCAGCTCGGTGATCAGCACCTTGACGCTGCCGTCCTCGCTCTCGAAGCCCGGAAAGGTTTTTGCCGTGCTCAGCCCGACCAGCGGCACCATGCCGAGGCGCAAGCCGGGCGGGTAGACGGCATCGGCAGCGAGCGCCGGAAATGCCGTGGCAACGAGGAGGGCGAGCGCGGCGAGGGGGCGGGTCAGCTTCATGGGCACTCTGATTGGTTCACATTGAGGCCGTTCGATGGTCGGCGATTGGGCCGCTTTGTCGCGCGAAGCAGCCCCATGACGAGGCTGTCCGGCAGGTCGGCCTTTTAGCGGGTTTAGCGGGCCGGCAACAGGGCCGGGCCGATCACGGCGGCGGGGCTGGCAGATCGCCGAACCTGTTAATATTTCCTCACCCGCAAGGGCGGTGATGCCCGGATATGATCTTCCAAAACCCAATGTTTTCACGGCCGAAACTTGCGTTCGGTCCTTGCGGGCCCCTCCCCCCCTCCTATATGAGCGTCAACCATCGCAATATCGCGAATGTTTGATCTTAGGGGGTTTCGGTTCGGGTGCCTTCTGGGCCCAGCCAACCTGCCGCAAAAACAAGGATATCAGGACCATGGGAAAGGTCATTGGGATCGACCTCGGCACCACGAATTCGTGCGTCGCCGTAATGGATGGCAAGAACGCCAAAGTTATCGAGAATTCCGAGGGCATGCGCACGACGCCTTCGATCGTCGCCGTCACGGACGACGGTGAGCGCCTCGTCGGCCAGCCTGCCAAGCGCCAGGCCGTGACCAATCCAGAGCGTACGTTCTTCGCAGTGAAGCGCCTCATCGGCCGCCGCTACGACGACCCGATGGTCGAGAAGGACAAGAAGCTCGTTCCGTACAAGATCGTGAAGGCTTCCAACGGCGACGCCTGGGTCGAGGCCGACGGCCAGACCTACTCGCCCTCGCAGGTCTCGGCGTTCATCTTGCAGAAGATGAAGGAGACCGCGGAAGCCCATCTCGGCCAGAAGGTCGATCAGGCGGTCATCACTGTTCCCGCCTACTTCAACGACGCCCAGCGCCAGGCCACCAAGGATGCCGGCAAGATCGCGGGCCTTGAAGTGCTGCGCATCATCAACGAGCCGACCGCGGCTGCGCTGGCCTATGGTCTGGACAAGACCAAGGCCGGCACGATCGCCGTGTACGATCTCGGCGGCGGCACGTTCGATATTTCCATTCTCGAAATCGGCGACGGCGTGTTCGAGGTGAAGTCGACCAACGGCGACACCTTCCTCGGCGGCGAAGACTTTGACATGCGCCTCGTGGGCTATCTGGCCGACGAGTTCCAGAAGGAGCAGGGCATCAACCTGCGCAACGACAAGCTCGCGTTGCAGCGCCTGAAGGAAGCCGCTGAAAAGGCCAAGATCGAGCTGTCGTCGACGACGCAGACCGAGATCAACCTGCCCTTCATCACCGCGGACCAGACCGGCCCGAAGCATCTGACGATGAAGCTCACCCGCGCCAAGTTCGAAGCGCTGGTCGACGACCTCGTCCAGAAGACCGTCGAGCCCTGCCGCAAGGCGATCAAGGATGCCGGCCTCACTGCCGGTGAGATCGGTGAAGTCGTTCTGGTCGGCGGCATGTCGCGCATGCCGAAGGTCCAGGAAGTCGTGAAGCAGCTGTTCGGCAAGGAGCCGCACAAGGGCGTCAACCCGGACGAGGTCGTGGCGATCGGTGCCGCGATCCAGGCCGGCGTGCTCCAGGGCGACGTCAAGGACGTGCTGCTGCTCGACGTGACCCCGCTGTCGCTGGGCATCGAGACGCTGGGCGGCGTGTTCACCCGCATCATCGACCGCAACACCACGATCCCGACCAAGAAGAGCCAGGTGTTCTCGACCGCCGAGGACAACCAGAACGCGGTCACCATCCGCGTCTTCCAGGGCGAGCGTGAAATGGCGGCCGACAACAAGATGCTCGGCCAGTTCGACCTGATGGGTATTCCGCCGGCTCCGCGCGGCATGCCGCAGATCGAGGTGACCTTCGACATCGACGCCAACGGTATCGTCAACGTCTCGGCCAAGGACAAGGCGACTGCGAAGGAACAGCAGATCCGCATTCAGGCCTCCGGCGGCCTGTCGGAAGCCGACATCGACAAGATGGTCAAGGATGCCGAGGCCAATGCCGCGGCCGACAAGCAGCGCCGCGAAGCGGTCGACGCCAAGAACCACGCCGACGCGCTGGTGCACTCCACCGAGAAGGCACTGGCCGAGCACGGCTCGAAGGTCGGCGAGACCGAGCGCCGCGCCATCGAGGATGCCGTCAGCGACCTCAAGGAAGCGCTGAAGGGCGACGATGCCGAGGCGATCAAGACCAAGACCAACACGCTGGCCCAGGCTTCGATGAAGCTCGGTGAGGCCATGTACACGCAGCAGGCCGAGGCCGACGCCAAGAGGGATGCGGCCAAGGACGACGTCGTCGACGCGGAATTCACCGAGGTCGACGACGACAAGAACAACAAGAAGTCTGCATAAGCCCCGAGAGGGTATGATGCGGACGGCTTGGACCCCACACGCTGCACTGGCCTCCCCTCTCAAGGGGGAGGCCGTCGTGTCGGGCTCGACGGGCCAGGACTCCTTTGAGCAAGACTCTTTTGAAGTCGGTCCCGTTACGATCGATCAATTCCCAGCCGCTATGCTCAACGTTGCCATGCAGCCCTCTGCCACTGGGCGGAAGGCTGCCTATATCGTTGCGTGGCGACGTCGTTTCGCTCCGACTTGAATCGCGATTGGATAGACCGAGTTGAACATGTCCACGTCCGCCAAGCGCTGCTACTACGAAACCCTCGAAGTCGAACGCTCTGCCGACGATTCCGTCCTGAAATCGTCCTTCCGCAAGCTTGCGATGAAGTTCCATCCCGACCGCAATCCGGGTGATGACACCAGCGAGATCAAGTTCAAGGAAATCAACGAGGCCTATGAGGTCCTGAAGGACAAGGACAAGCGCGCGGCCTATGACCGCTTCGGTCATGCCGCCTTCGAGCAGGGCGGTCCTGGCGGCGGCGCCGGCTTCGGCGCGGGCTTCGCCTCCTCCTTCTCCGACATTTTCGAAGACCTGTTCGGCATGGCCGGACAGCGTGGCCGCGGCGGCCGCGAGCGTGGCGCCGATCTGCGCTACAACATGGAAATCACGCTCGAGGAAGCCTTTGGCGGCAAGACCGCGCAGATCGAGATCCCGGTCTCGGTGACCTGCGAGGCCTGCTCGGGCATCGGCGCCAAGGCCGGCACCAAGCCCAAGACCTGCTCGACCTGCGGCGGCGCCGGCCGCGTGCGGCAGTCGCAGGGCTTCTTCACCCTCGAGCGCACCTGCCACGGCTGCCAGGGCCGCGGCCAGATGATCGAGGACGCCTGCCCGTCCTGCGCGGGCCAGGGCCGCGTCACCCGCGAGCGCTCGCTGTCGGTCAACATCCCCCAGGGCGTCGAGGACGGCACCCGGATCAGGCTCGCCGGCGAAGGCGAGGCCGGCGTCCGCGGCGGCCCGCCCGGCGACCTCTACATCTTCCTGTCGCTGGCCCAGCACCAGTTCTTCCAGCGCGATGGCGCCGATCTGCATTGTCGCGTGCCGATCTCGATGGTGACCGCCGCGCTCGGCGGCGAATTCGAGGTGCCGACCATCGACAAGAACAAGGCCAAGGTGAAAGTGCCGGCCGGAACCCAGTCCGCCCGCCGTTTCCGCATTGCATCAAAGGGCATGCCGGTGCTGCGCTCGCGCCAGATGGGCGACATGTACGTCCAGGTCGTGGTCGAGACCCCGCAGAACCTCACCAAGAAGCAGCAGGAATTGCTGGCCGAGTTCGAAAAGCTTTCCTCCGGCAACACCCAGCCGGAATCCGAGGGCTTCTTCACCAAGGTCAAGGATTTCTTCGGTAATCGGGCGAATTGAGCCGTCTTGACCGTACCGCCTTCGGCCTATACCTGTTTGTGACCATTTTCTGACAGCCGCGGTCACGCGGTCTCGTCCCGTCCGGTCCAGACATGCCATTGCCGTCGTCCGCGCGTGCGTTGAAGAAGCCCCGTCTTGATGACGAGGTGCGCTTTCTAAGATCGTGGATCGAAAAGCCCCTCCACATGGGCGCGGTGATGCCGTCGGGCAAGCTGCTGGCCCGGACCATGGCTCACTACGTCGACATCAATTCGGACGCTCCGGTGGTCGAGCTCGGACCCGGTACCGGCGCCATCACCTCGGCGCTGGTCGAACGCGGCGTCGATCAGAAACGCCTCGTCCTCGTCGAATACAATCCCGGCTTCTGCGCGCTTTTGCGCGACCGCTATCCGCAGGCCAAGGTGGTGCAGGGCGATGCGTATCGCCTGCGCGACACGCTCTGGAACGTGCTGAGCGCGCCGGCTAGCGCGGTGGTCTCCGGCCTGCCTCTGGTCACAAAACCGATGCTGACGCGGCTGCGGCTCATTCGCGACGCCTTCACGGCGCTCGCGCCCGGCGCGCCCTTCGTCCAATTCACCTATGCGGTGGTGCCGCCGATCCCGAAATCGCTGCCCGGCGTGTCCACAGAGGCCTCGGAACGGATCTGGATGAACCTTCCGCCGGCCCGCGTCTGGGTGTATCGCAGGGACTAATTCCGCCGGCTTCCTCTCATGCGCGGCGGGCTCGTTTCGCCGAACGTATTGGATTGGATGTCAGCCCCGAAAATCCTGGTCATTCCCGGCTCGCTGCGCACCGGCTCGCACAACGCGAAGCTGGCGGCGGTCGCTGCCTATGAATTCGCCCAGGCCGGCGTTGATGTCACCCGCATCTCGCTCGCCGATTTTCCGCTGCCGATCTACGATGGCGATCTCCAGGCCAAATCCGGCGTGCCCAAGCACGCGATCAATCTCAAGCGCATGATCGGCGCGCATCATGGCGTGCTGATCGTCTCGCCCGAATACAATGCCTCAGTGCCGCCGCTGCTGAAGAACGCGATCGACTGGGTCAGCCGCGTGCAGGATCCGCACGAGGCGCGCGGCGACGTCTTCCGCAACCGCGCCTTCGCGCTTGCCGGTGCCTCGCAGAGCCGGCTCGGTGCCGCTCGCGCGCTGCAGGCGCTGCGGCTGATCCTGACCTCCTGCCACGCCAATGTGATCGCCAGCCAGTTCACGCTCGCCTTTGCCGACCAGGCCTATGACGATATGGACAGGCTCAAGATCCAGGCCGATAGCGATGGCCTCAAAGAGATGGTGCGGCAGTTGATCGACATTTCCCAACGCATGATGTGAGGTGACATGACGCCAGCCGAAATCGCCCCGAAAGACCGCCTGATCGTAGGCCTCGATCTGCCAAACCTGGACGCAGCGGAAGCGATGGTCGATCGGCTTGGCGACAGCGTCACGTTCTACAAGATCGGCTACCGGCTGGCCTATGCCGGCGGGTTGCCGCTGGTCGGCAAGCTCGCAGACAAAGGCAAGAAGGTCTTTCTAGATCTGAAACTGCACGACATCGGCAACACCGTGATGCAGGGTGTTCAGAGTATCACCAAGCTCGGCGCTACCTTTCTGACCGTGCATGCCTATCCGCAGACCATGAAGGCGGCGGTCGAAGGTTGCGCAGGCTCCGGCCTGAAAATTCTCGCCGTCACGGTGCTGACCTCCTACAACGACGACGATCTGCATGCAGCCGGTTATCGGCTCCATGTTTCCGAACTGGTCGAAGCGCGTGCGGCGCAGGCGCAGGCGCTTGGCGTCGCCGGCATCGTCTGCGCGCCGGAAGAAGTCGGCAATCTGCGCAAGATCGTGGGGCACCAGACGAGCCTTGTGACTCCAGGCATTCGGCCAGCCGGATCGGCCGTTGGCGATCAGAAACGCATCATGACTCCTGGGCGCGCAATCGCCGCGGGTGCCGACTACCTCGTCGTCGCGCGACCTGTGCTGGAAGCCGCCGACCCCAAGGCGACCGCAGAGGCCATCCACGCCGAGATCGCGCAAGCGCTCGGCTAACGAGCAACCAAGGAGAAGAACAATGGCAAAAGGCTACTGGATCGGACGCGTCGATGTGAGCAATGACGAGGGCTACAAGCCCTACGCCGTCGCCAACGGTCCGATCTTCAAGAAATGGGGCGCCCGCTTCGCCGTCCGCGCCGGCAAGTTCACCACCGTCGAAGGCGCCAGCCGCACCCGCAACGTCGTGATCGAATTCCCGGACTATGAGACCGCGATCGCCTGCTACAACTCGCCGGAATACCAGGCCAACATCAAGGTGCGCCAGCCGCACTCGATCGCCGACCTCATCATCATCGAGGGCTACGACGGCCCGCAGCCGTCGGACGGTTGAGGCGCGTTCTCTCGCTTACCCTCCCCTGGAGGGGGAGGGTCGGCACGCGATCGAGCGAAGCGAGATAGCGTGACGGGGTGGGGTGATCTCTCCACTCGGGCACCGTTGGTGGCGGAAACACCGTCACCCCACCCCGCTCGCGCTGCGCGCGATCGACCCTCCCCCTCCAGGCCCCTCCAGGGGAGGGTGGCAGCGCGCGCCTCCTGATCCCCCTCGGTTGCCGGAACTGCATCCCGCCGCTACAACGGCGCTGAGAGGATCACACCATGTCAGACATGCGCTTGATTGTTGCTGGAGCCGGCGGCCGGATGGGCCGCGCCCTGACGCGGGCGATTGCCGACAGCAAAGGCGCGGTGCTGGCTGGCGCCCTGGAGGCGCCGGGCTCCGAGCTGCTCGGCAAGGATGCCGGCGTGCTCGCAGGCCTGCCGGCCAATGGCATCGAGGTGTCCGCGGACCTCTGGGCGATGTCGAAAGAGGCCGACGGCATTTTGGATTTCACGGTGCCGGCCGCGACCATCGCCAATGTCGCGATCGCGGCCGAGCGCGGCATCGTGCACGTCGTCGGCACCACTGGCCTGTCGGCCTCCGATAACGCCGTGATCAAGAGCGTCACCAATCGCGCCATCGTCGTGCAGTCGGGCAATATGAGCCTGGGCGTCAATCTGCTCGCCGCGGTGGTCAAGCGCGTCGCCAAGGCGCTCGACGAGAATTTTGACATCGAGATCGTCGAAGCCCATCACCGCATGAAGATCGATGCGCCGTCCGGCACCGCGCTGATGCTGGGCCAGGCTGCGGCGGCCGGCCGCGGCATCTCGCTTGAAGACAATGCGGAACGCGGCCGCGACGGCATCACCGGCGCGCGCAAGCCGGGCGCGATCGGTTTTGCCTCGTTGCGTGGCGGCACCGTCGCCGGCGAGCATAGCGTGACCTTCCTCGGCCCGTTCGAACGCCTCACGCTGTCGCATCTCGCCGAGGACCGCATGCTGTTCGCGCACGGCGCGCTGAAGGCGGCGCTGTGGGCGCATGGCAAGAAGCCGGGACACTACTCCATGGCCGACGTGCTCGGCCTCGCTGACATCTGAACGAAACAAGCAACGGAAATAGTCAATGAGCGAACGTCTTCTCGTGCTGGTGCGGCACGGCCAAAGCGAATGGAATCTGAAGAACCTGTTCACCGGCTGGAAGGATCCTGACCTCACCGAGCTCGGCGTGAAGGAAGCCAGCGAGGCCGGCCGCAAGTTGAAGGCACAAGGCCTCGTGTTCGACGTCGCCTACACCTCGGTGCTGACGCGCGCGCAGCACACGCTCGATCTCATCCTCGGCGAGCTCGACCAGAAGGGCCTGCCGACCTCGAAGGACCTCGCGCTGAACGAGCGCGACTATGGTGATCTCTCCGGCCTCAACAAGGACGATGCGCGCAAGAAGTGGGGCGAGGACCAGGTGCTGATCTGGCGCCGCTCCTACGACGTGCCGCCGCCCGGTGGCGAGAGCCTGAAGGACACGCTCGCGCGGGCGCTGCCGTACTACGTTCAGGAGATTCTGCCCAGCGTGCTCAATGGCAAACGCACGCTCGTTGCCGCCCACGGCAACTCGCTGCGCGCGCTGATCATGGTGCTGGAAAAGCTCTCGCCCGAAGGCATCTTGAAGCGCGAGCTCGCCACCGGCGTGCCGATCATCTACCGCCTCAATGCGGATTCGACGGTGGCGTCGAAGCTGGATCTGGCGTCGTAGTCGTTCGGGAGCTGGTGCGGAGCGGCGCAGAAAGGGCGGGCTTCCATGGACGGTTCGGCACGGAGTGGAATCTCCCGACGTGAAGCCGCCAAGCTCGGCATTGGCCTTGGTTTGATGTCGGTCGCCGGTGCCGGAAAGGCGGCCCAGTCCTACGAGGTGATTCTCGAAGCCAAAATCATGGTGCCGATGCG
This sequence comes from Bradyrhizobium sp. AZCC 2230, assembly GCF_036924495.1. Classification (NCBI taxonomy): domain Bacteria; kingdom Pseudomonadati; phylum Pseudomonadota; class Alphaproteobacteria; order Hyphomicrobiales; family Nitrobacteraceae; genus Bradyrhizobium; species Bradyrhizobium sp. AZCC 2230. The sequence continues at coordinate 6,330,851 of NZ_JAZHRS010000001.1, forward strand.
CGATGGCATCAGGCTTGCCACCGATGTCTACCGCCCCGCGCTGAACGGGAAGGCGCTGCCCGGCCCGTTTCCGGTCATTCTCGAGCGGACCCCCTACGGCCGCAATATCGTCAGTCGATCCGAATTATCCGTCGCGGAGCCGAAGCCGAAGTCGCGTGCCGAGGTCGCGGCGTTCTTTGCAAGGACCGGCTATGTCGTGATCTATCAGGACTGCCGTGGGCGCTATGATTCCGAAGGCGAGTTCGTCAAATATTTGAGCGATGGAAACGATGGCTACGATTGCTGCAAATGGATCGTGGCTCAGCAATGGTGCAACGGCAAGATTGGCACCATGGGGTTATCCTACGCGGCTCATACCCAGGGCGCGCTCGGCTGCACCAACCCGCCGGGCATTGCCGCTATGTTTCTCGACTGCGGCGGCTTCTCCAATTCCTACCAGGGCGGGATTCGCCAGGGCGGAGCCTTCGAGCTGAAGCAGGTGACTTGGGGCTTCAACAACGGAATCGTCAGCCCGGCGGTTCAGAACGATCCGGTCCGGCTCGCCGAAATGAAAGCGATCGACCTGAAGGCCTGGTTCGCACGCATGCCCTGGAAGCGCGGCCATTCTCCGCTGACGCCCGCTCCCGAATACGAAAACTACGTCTACGATCAGTGGGAACACGGCAATTTCGACGATTACTGGAAACAGATCGGCATTCACGCGGCGGGCTATTACGACCAGTTCAGCGACGCGCCGATGGTGCACATGTCGGCCTGGTTCGATCCCTATCCGCGCACGGCGACCGAAAATTACATGGGTCTCAAGGCCCGCAAGAAGGGCCCGGTCAGGTTGATCCTTGGTCCCTGGACACACGGCGACCGCTCGCTGACCTATGCAGGCGACGTCGATTTCGGGCCCGCCGCCACGCTCGACCGCAATCTGGCGCAGGACTATCTCAGCCTGAGATTGCGCTGGTTCGACGCCTGGCTGAAAGGCGAGCCCAACGGTGTGGCCGAAGAGCCGGCGGTGCGGGTTTTCGTGATGGGAGGCGGCTCCGGCCGCCGCAACGCTGCAGGCCGGCTCGACCACGGCGGGCACTGGCGCGCCGAAAAGGACTGGCCCATCCCGGATGCGCGCAATACGCCCTACCATCTGCATGAGAATGGCCGGCTGGCGCAGGAGCCGCCTGCGGCCGCAGCCGAGCCGCTGACCTTCGATTTCGATCCGGCGCATCCGGTGCCCACGATCGGTGGCACGGTGACTTCAGGCGCTCCCGTGATGGCTGGCGGGGCGTTCGACCAGACCGAGGGGCCGCGCTTCTTCGGCTCGCGCGAGCCCTATCTTCCGCTTGCCGCACGCCCCGACGTGCTGGTCTTCGAGACGCCGGTGCTCGATCGAGACATCGAAATCACCGGGTCGATCGTGGCTCATCTCTGGGTTTCGTCCGACCAGCCCGATACCGACATCACCATCAAGCTGATCGACGTCTATCCGTCGTCTGACGATTATCCGCAGGGCTTCGCCATGAACCTGACCGACGGCATCCTGCGGCTGCGCTATCGCAATTCCTGGGAGAAGCCCGAGCTGCTTCCCCCGGGCGAACCCGTTGCAGTGACAGTCGAGGCTTTCCCCACGGCCAATCTCTTCAAGCGCGGGCACCGCATCCGGCTCGATGTCTCGTCGAGCAACTTTCCTCACTTCGACGTCAACCCGAACACCGGCGCACCCGAGGGCAAGGGCCTCTCGCGCCGGGTGGCGCGCAACAGCATCTATCTGGACCGCGATCGCCCATCGCACGTGGTCTTGCCGGTCATCCCCGAGCGATCGTGATCCGCCGGCGGTCGACGCCGCAAGCGGGAGGCATCGACGTGCGCGGCGGTTACTGCGCGACTTGCCCGGCCTCCCAGCCCAGCATCGCCTGCTTGCGGGTGATGCCCCAGTGATAGCCGGTGAGCGTGCCGCTCTTGCCGAGCGCGCGGTGGCAAGGCACGACGAAGGAGACCGGATTCCTGCCGATCGCCGCGCCGACGGCGCGCGAGGCCTTCGGATTGTCAATGTTGCAGGCGATGTCGGAATAGGACACCGCGCGCCCCATCGGGATCTTCAACAGCGTCTCCCACACCCGCACCTCGAAATCGGTGCCGATCATCACCACGCGCAGCGGCTGATCCGGCCGCCACAGTTTTGTATCGAAGATGCGCTGGGCGAGCGGCGCGGTGCCTTCATGATCCTCGATGTAAGTTGCGTTCCGCCAGCGCCGCGTCATGTCGGCAAGCGCTGCCTTCTCTTCACCGGGATCGGCGAAGGCAAGTCCCGATAGACCGCGATCGGTCGCGATCACGATCGCCGTGCCGAATGGCGAGGGGTGGAAGCCGTAGCGCAAGGTCAGGCCCGCGCCGCCGTTCTTCCATTCGCCGGGCGACATCGCTTCATGGGTGACGAAGAGATCGTGCAGCCGGCCCGGCCCCGAGAGACCTGAATCGAGCGCCGCGTCGAGGATGCTCGCGGAGTCCCGCAGCAACCCCTTGGCGTGATCGAGGGTGAGCGCCTGCATGAAAGCCTTCGGCGTGATCGAGGCCCAGCGGCGGAACAGATGGTGCAGCTCATCCGGCGTGACGCCGGCCGCATCGGCCATCGCCTCGATGGTCGGCTGCGCGCGCCAGTTCTCCGAGATGAAGGCGATCGCCCGGCGCACGGAATCATAGTCGCGCAACGCGGCGTTCTGGGGGCCCGGCTTGGTCAGGCGCTGGTCGTGTATGGCAAGTGTCATCATGACCGGAAATGTAGGCGCGGCAGGGGTGGGAAACCACCCGATTTCCGACTGCGCGTCAGGTCACCGGGTTGTAGGTCGGGCCACGCTTGGCGGCGTTGAGTGCCTCGATCAAGCCTTTGTAAAAGCTTGCTTTTTCATCCGGCCCCAAAAAACGGGCGATCTGGATCTGGTGACCCCGCGAAATCAGATAGAGATGCTCGATGCCGAAATCCTCGTCGACTTCCATGTCGAGGCGGACCCAGAGCGGATTGAAGGACCATTCGGCGACCTGGCCGCGGTGGCTGATCCGCCGCACGCGCAGTTCTGTCGTCGTGACCGTGATCTCCTCGCGCGCCCGCGCGCTGCGGAAATTGGCCTTGAAGGCCCACCAGATCACCAGGACGTCGAGGCCGAAGAAGCCGAACACCGGCCACGCCCCCATCATCAGGAAGACGAGGCCGGTGACGAAGCTGACGACGCTCAGGAACAGCATCACGGCGAGGAAGCCGGTGCGGTTCAGCGAGCGATGCGGCGTCAGCAGCGCGGAGAAGATCTGCTGCTCGGCATGATCTTCAAGATCCTGATCTTCAAGGTCTTGGCGCTCAATTTCGTTGCCTGTGCTCATCGTCCCTCAGTATATCCCGATCATGGCGAAAATCACCCGCAAGCCGGCCCCGCGCAAAGAGACGGTGCCGAAGAAAAAGGCAAAGGCAGCCAGCGCGAAGCCCAAGCCTTCCGCTAAGAAAAAGCCTTCCGCCAAGAAATCGGCGCCCGCGAAGAAATCGCTTAAAGCGCCAAAACCCAATTCTATCAAACCCTGGACGCCGGCCGAAGTTCGCGAGGTCTTCAGCCGATTCCGTGCGGCCAATCCCGAGCCGAAAGGCGAGCTCGAGCACGTCAACCCGTTCACGCTGCTGGTTGCCGTGGTGCTGTCGGCGCAGGCGACCGATGCGGGGGTCAACAAGGCGACACGCGCATTGTTCGAAATCGCAGACACGCCGCAGAAGATGCTCGATCTCGGCGAAGAACGCCTGCGCGAGTACATCAAGACCATCGGCCTCTATCGCACCAAGGCCAGGAACGTGATCGCGCTGTCGGCCAAGGTGCTCAGCGATTTCGGCGGCGAGGTGCCGCGCACACGTGCCGAGATCGAATCGCTGCCGGGCGCGGGACGCAAGACCGCCAACGTCGTGCTCAACATGGCCTTCGGCGAACACACCATGGCGGTGGATACGCATGTTTTCCGCGTCGGCAACCGCACGGGGCTCGCGCCTGGCAAGACGCCGCTCGAGGTCGAGCTTGGTCTCGAAAAGGTGATCCCGGCCGAATTCATGCTGCATGCCCATCATTGGCTGATCCTGCACGGCCGCTATACTTGCCTCGCGCGCAAGCCACGCTGCGAGGTATGTCTGATCAATGATCTCTGCCGGTGGCCGGAGAAGACGGTGTGATGGCAGTATTCGTCGTCGTTCCGGAACGATGTGAAGCAAGTCGGTTTTGAGGTCATGTCGTGAGCCAGCAGGAACAAGCCCCGTCGCCTCAGCCGGCCGCGCCGGCGATGCAATCCAAGCCGACGCAGCCGCCGGCGAGTTCGCTCTGGAGCCGGTTCGCAATCCCGCTGTTTGCCGTCATCGTCGCGCTCGCCTTCGTCGCGCTGGCGACGCTGCGGTTCGACGAGTGGGTCGGCAATGCCGTGGTCCAGACCACCAATGACGCCTATGTGCGCGCCGAGCTGACGCGGCTGGCGAGCCGCGTCTCCGGCGAGGTGCTGACCGTCGCGGTGACCGACTTCCAGCGCGTCAAAGCCGGCGATCTCCTGATCCAGATCGATCCCGCCGATTACGAGGCCCAGGTCGCGCAGTCCGAGGCCGCCGTTGCCGCCGCGCAAGCCGTGCTCGACAATCTCGCCAACCAGATCGAGCTGCAATACGCGACCATCGCGCAGGCCGAGGCCGCGCGCCTGTCGGCGGAAGCTCTTGAGGTCGAGGCCAAGCAGGAACAGGAGCGCCAGCAATCGCTGACGCAAACCGAAGCCGGCACGCGGCAGCGGCTCGAGCAGGCGGTCGCGGGTCTTGCCAAGGCGCAGGCCGACGTGCGCGCCAGCCGCGCCGTGATCGCAGCCCAGCAGCATCAGCTCGAGGTGCTGCAAGGCACCAAGAAGCAGCGCGCCGCCGATCTCGATGCCACCAAGGCGACGCTGGCGAGCGTCAAGCTCAAGCTCGGCTACACCAAAGTCACGGCGCCATTCGATGGCGTCGTCGGCGAGCGCCAGGTGCAGCCCGGCGATTACGTCAACATTGGGACCAGCCTCATCAACGTCGTGCCGCTGCCGAAGGTCTATGTGATCGCGAACTACAAGGAGACCCAGCTCACGCACGTGGTGCCAGGCCAGCCGGTCGAGATCACCGTCGACAGTTTCCCCCGCGAAAGACTGCGCGGCAGGGTCGAGCGCATCGCACCGGCGACCGGCGCACAGGTCGCGCTGCTGCCGCCTGATAATGCGACCGGCAATTTCACCAAGGTCGTGCAGCGCATTCCCGTCCGCATTCAGTTCGACGACAACCAGCCGCTGTTAGATCGCCTCGTGCCCGGCATGTCGGTCGTCACCAACATCAACACTGCGGGCATGAATGGCGGAAAATGACGACGCCAGCCGCGGACCGGTCTCGCGCGGCGGCGTCGCGCCACAGCCGCTGTTCGCCGTGGCGGCGGTGCTGCTCGGCTCGTTCCTCGCCAATTTCGACAGCCGCCTGACCACTGTCGGCCTGCCCGATTTGCGCGGCGCATTCTCGCTCAGCTTCGACGAGGGTGCCTGGCTCTCTACCGCCGGCATCGGCTCGCAGATCTTCATCGCGCCGGCGGTGGCGTGGCTTGCGACAGTGTTCGGCCTGCGGCGCGTGCTTGGTATCCCCAGCCTCGTCTATGCCGCGGTCTCGCTGGTGCTTCCGTTCCTGCGCGATTATCCGACGCTGATCGCCCTCAGCGTCGTGCACGGGTTGTTGCTCGGTACCTTCGTGCCGGCGACCCTGATGATCGTGTTCCGCAATTTGCCGATGCGCTGGTGGCTGCCGGCGATCGCGCTCTATTCGATCCGCGTCGGCTTCGCGCTCGATACATCGAGCTCGCTGGTCGGCTTCTATGTCGATCATCTCGGCTGGCAATGGCTGTATTGGCAGAGCGTCGTGATCGCGCCCTTGATGGGCCTGATGGTCTATTTGGGCACGCCGAACGACCCAGTCAACCGCGCGTTGCTGCGCGAGGCCGATTGGGGCGGTATGCTGCTGCTCGGCGCATCGGTCGGGATGATCTATGCGGGCCTCGACCAGGGCAATCGGCTGGACTGGCTCGGCTCCGGCACGGTGATGGCGCTGCTGGTCGGCGGTGGTGTCTTGTTCGTGGCCTTCATCATCAACGAGGTTCTGGCCCGCCAGCCCTGGGCGCATGTGAACGTCCTGTTCTCCCGCAATGTCGGGCTGTCGCTGGTCGTGATCCTGCTCTACACGCTGACGTCGCTCTCCAACTCGACGCTGGTGCCGAACTTCCTCGGTAACGTCGTCCTGCTCAGGCCGGAGCAGAGCGGCCTGTTATTGCTCACCTATGGCGCGATGCCGATGTTCGTGCTGGTGCCGATCTCGATCTGGCTGCTCCGGCATTTCGATGCGCGCGTGGTGACGGTGCTGGGATTTGCCTGCTTTGCCGCCGCCAATCTCTGGGGCACCCAGCTCACCCATGACTGGGCGCGCGAGGATTTTATCGGCATCGTGCTGCTGCAGTCGGTCGGTCAAGCGACGACGCTGTTGCCGATCATCATCCTGGCGGTGTCGAACTCCGACCCCAGCCGGGCCACCGCCTTTGCCGCCTATATCCAGATCATGCGGCTCGGTGGCGCCGAGATCGGGGTGGCGCTGATGGGGACGTGGCTGCGCGTCCGCGAGCAGGTCCATTCCTTCTATCTCGGCCAGAACCTGGAGGTTGGCGACGTCAACGTGGTGCGCGCGCTCAAGCAGCTTGCAGATCACTTCGCGGCCCATGGCGCGGGCTCCGCGCAGGCGCGCGCCGTGGGCACGCTCGCAAGCTTCGTGCAGCGCGAGGCCAATGTGCTCGCCTATATCGACGGCTTCTGGCTGTGCTTCTGGCTGGCGATATCAGCGCTCGGCTTCATCGCACTGATCACCCGCGCACCGCCGGGCCCGTTCACACCGTCGCCGTTCGGCTTCGCCAAGATGCTGCTGAGAAAATGCGGCGTGAAGGTCGCGTAGAGCGCGGTGCCCGCTCCGGCGGAGTAACCTCTCCCGCTTGCGGGAGAGGTCGGCACGTAGTGCCGGGTGAGGGCTCTTTCCCCTAGGGGAGGGATTGTCCCATTGCGGAGACACCCTCACCCCAACCCTCTCCCGCAAGCGGGAGAGGGAGCAAAGCGTCACCGCATCTGCCGGGCCGGCTCGATCAGCTCGGGCCGCGGTCCGGACAGCCGCTTATGCATGTGGACCATGAAGGCCATGCCGAAGATCGGCGTCGCCAAATTGACGATCGGGATCGAGACGAAGGCCGCGATGAAGAGGCCCGCGGTGAAGATGGTCGCGGCATTGTCGCGCCGCATCGCCTTGGCGTCCTCCGGCGAGCGGAAGCGCATCGCGGCGAGCTCGAAATATTCGCGACCCAACAGCCATGCAGCGGCGAGGAAGAAGATCAGGAAGCCGGCGCCGGCCAGGAACACGAACGGCAGCGCGATCAGATAGACCAGGATCGTCAGCAGCGCGGTCTTGATGCCCTCGGAGATGGCCTGGTTGAACGGCAGCGCCGTGCCCGGCCGCTCGGCGGGATAATATTCACGTTCGACGATGTCGGCGACGTCATCGACGAAGAAGCTCGCCACCAGCGAGGTGATCGCCGGCATCAGGAACACGCTGCCGAACACGACGCCGAAACCGGCCGCAATCGAGATGATCCAGGACAGCACCTCCAGCGACGAGTGCCAGCTCGGCCCGAGCAGGCCCTCCAGCCAGACCTCGCCATAGGTGGCGAACCAGCTCAGCAGCCGCTGCAACCCGATCGCGAGCACGACGATCAGCACCAGCGCAAGCCCGATCGACCGCCACAGGATCGAACGCATCGGCGGCGATATCATTTGCGACAACGCCTTGACGGCGGCATCCAACATGGGAACCTCTCACGAAATCACCCGCGAGAGGTAGACACCCCGGGCCGCTTCGGCAAGGGAGGCGGACCCTTGGGCCGATGCGGCTTTATGTATGGGGCATGATCTCCGCGCAAACGCGTTCCGCGTTTGTCGCGAGGGAAAACCGCGTCACACTTTTCCGGATCATGGCCTATGGTTCCGCCACAATGCTCGCCCAGCACGTGATGGCGCTGCAGACCGTGCTCCAGCGGCCAAATCCCTTGTAGATCTGGGCGGCGACCTGTTCCTGTTGCTTCAGCGTGCCTTCAGCCTTGATCTGCGGATCGGAGACGTTGCGGATCGCGAGCCAGCGCGGCGCCTTGGCGCCCATCTCCTGGGCGACGAGACCCAGGATGGCGTCGCCCATCTCCGAGACGTCGCCGAGCCCTTGCAGACCGAAGTGATTGTCCGAGGTGTCGAAGCCGAAGAAATCGGTGGTCACGACGGAGGATGAAAGGCCGCTCAGCGCGACGACGAATATCTTCGGCGCGCGGGTGTTCGTCTTCGGCAATTGCCCGGCATTGGCCTTGAACAGCGTCTTGGCCGTCGCGTATTTCGTCGTCTTGGCCGATTTGCTGGAGAAATGCTCCTGCGCAAACGGTTGCTTCTTGAACTTCGAGAGGCAGTCGAAGCGCACGATCGGGCTGACCACGACGTCGCCGACCTCGACCTGCTTGCCGATGCCGCCGGCCGTGCCGGTGGTGATCACGAGGGTGGGCTGCACCTCGGTGATGATCTGTCGCCAGACGTCGATGTTCGGCAATTGCGGGCCGTCCTGCGACATGTGCGAGTCGGATTTGAACACCACGACCTTCTTCTTGCCGATCGTCGTGGTCCAGAAGGCGCCGAGCCGTTTCAGCTCCTTGGCCGGGCAGCCGTTGCGCATCTTCTTCGAAATGGTCGCGTAATTATGCGTGTAGGGCAAATAGTCGTTGTGCGAGTCCTTGCCCGGCGTCAGCACGCGGCTGAGCGCGTGGCCCTCGTCGACGGTCCAGGTCACGACCAGCACGTCGGCGCGCGGCAAGGGGCCCTTGCCGTTGCCCGCCGGCTTCGGCCCGGTCTGCGGCGCAAGGCCCTTGGGCCAGGGAATATCGGTGAAGCGCGACAGCCCGGTCGCGGTCGAGAAGGCCATGAACGCGCGGCCTTCGGTCGATTCGGAATCGAAATCGATGATCTCGCGCTGAAAGTCTTCCGGCGCGACCTTCGCGGTCTTCTTCACGGCGGCATCCGCGATGCGCTTGACCACGAAGGTCTCGCGCGGAGGCGGTGTGGTGATCGGATCAAACCCGAGATTTTTCTCAACCCATTTGCGGTCAGCAGGCATCACGCGGTCTCCGCCAATTGTTTTTGACAAGCGTCTTTCATTGGTCGGCCGGGGCAGTCAACGGTTGCAATCTGAGGTCGAAAAAGTAGGCGCGAATGGTCCGCACTATTGACCGATTTCGTGCCGATTTGAAGCAGCAGAGAATTGACTCTGTAAAACAAGACTAGTTTTGAAAAAAATCGCTCAATCATCTGAACCAATTCGCCGCTGAGATTACACCTATAGTTGAGGTGCGACAATCCGCCTTCCAATCACAAACGGAGGAAGTCATGGCAAGCTCGACCAAGCGTGTTGCGCTCGTGAACAGCGCCCGGAAATTGCCGAAGGGCGCCAAGCTCGTCGGCGCGGCCGATCCCAAGCAGGAAATCGAGATCAGCGTTCGCCTGCGTGCCAAGCGCGCCGACGATGAACAGGTGATGGCGCTCGGCGCGCAACCGCCGCGCGAGCGGGAGTATCTTTCCCGCGCCGAGTTCGCCGAGCAGATGGGCGCCGATCCCGCCGACGTCGCCAAGATCGACGATTTCGCCCATCACCACGAGCTCAACGTCAAGAGCGTGCACCTGGCCTCCCGCACGGTGAAGCTGACCGGTACGGTGAAGGCGATGAGCGCCGCCTTCGGCGTCAAGCTCAACAAGGTCAAGCACGACGGCGCGACCTATCGCATGCGCAAGGGCAATGTGCAGATCCCGGCCGAGCTCGAAGGCATCGTGGTCGGCGTGCACGGCCTGGACAACCGGCCGGTGGCGCAGCCGCATTTCCGGCGCAAGACTGCCAGTAAGACCGCGAAAAAGGGCGCGACCGCGCGTGCGGGGCAGGGCGGCAGCTTCTCGGTCGAGCAGATCGCGCAGCTCTACAACTTCCCGGGCGGCGAGACCGGCGCGGGCCAGTGCATCGCCATCATCGAGCTCAACGACATTGACCAGAAGGGTCACCCCACGGGCGCCGGCTACAAGACCTCGGATCTGAAAACCTTCTTCAAGAAGGCGGGCATTCCGATGCCGCAGATCGTGCCCGCAAGCGTCGACGGCGGCGCCAACAAGCCCGGCCATTCCGAGGCCGACGGCGAGGTCGTGCTCGACATCGAGGTGGCCGGCGCGATCGCGCCCGGCGCCAGGATCGTGGTCTATTTCGCGCCGAATACCACCAACGGCTTCATCGATGCGGTGAAAGCCGCAGTCCACGACACCGCGCGAAGACCCTCGGTGATCTCGATCAGCTGGGGCGGACCGGAAGATCCGGCCGGCTCACAGCAATTCGTCGACGGCCTCAACGAGGCGATCCGCGATGCCGCCGCGATGGGCGTCACCGTCTGTGTCGCATCCGGCGATAACGGCTCCGCCGACATGGCGCAGGGGTGGGACGGCAAGCCGCACGCCGATTTCCCGGCCTCGAGCCCGTTTGCGCTGGCCTGCGGCGGGACCAATTTGCGGGCCTCGAACGGCACGATCACCGAAACGGTCTGGAACGGTGGCCCGCAGGACGGCGCGGGTGGCGGCGGCGTCAGCATCGTATTCCCCAGGCCGCAATACCAGGCCCATGCGCATGTGCCGAAATCGCCGTCGCATTCGGTCGGGCGCGGCGTGCCCGACGTTTCCGGCGATGCGGATCCTGCGACCGGCTACCAGATCTTCCTCAATGGCGTCATGACGACGATCGGCGGCACCAGTGCGGTGGCGCCGCTGATGGCCGGACTGATCGCCCGCATCAACGAGGCCACGACCAAGAAATTCGGCAAGACGGTCGGCTTCATCAACCCGCTGATCTACGCCTCGCATGCGCAAGGTGTGTTCCGCGACATCACGGTCGGCAATAACGACATCACCGGCGATCTCCACGGCATGTACAAGGCCGGTCCCGGCTGGGACGCCTGCTCAGGTCTTGGCGTCCCCAACGGAGCGGCGTTGCAGAATCTGCTCGCAGCGTGAGCGTGTAGACGCTCTCTCCTCTCCCTCTCCCCGTCGTTGCGGGGAGAGGCTCTCTCTTCCGTCATTGCGAGCGTAGCGAAGCAATCCAGACTGTCTCCGCGGAAAGATTCTGGATTGCTTCGCTGCGCTCGCAATGACGACGGGGCTACATCGTATCCAGCGCCTTGCCGCGCACGTTGGGGCCGAACAGCGCCATCGCGATCACCACGATCAGCATGGCCACGGTGATCAGGCCGAACACGCCGGTGACGCCGGCCTCCTTCAGCATGTAGGCGACGATGAATCCGGAGAACGTCGCGGAGAGCCGGCTCATCGAATAGACGAGGCCGGACGCCTGTGCGCGGATCTGGGTCGGAAACATCTCTGTCTGGTAGGCGTGATAGGCGTAGGACATCGTCGTGTTGCAGGCCGTCAGCAGCACGCCGCAGACGATCAGCAGTCCGGGCTCGGTCAATTGCGCGAACGCCATGCCGAAGGCGATGATGGCGATGCAGGCGCCGGCGATGATCCAGCGGCGCTCGAATTTGTCGGCGAAGCTTGCGGCCAGCAGCGGCGCGATCGGATAGGCGAAGGCGACGATGAAGGAATATTGCAGGCTCTTGGTGACATTGACGCCCTTCTCGACCAGCAGCGTCGGCACCCAATTGGCGAAGCCATAGAAGCCGAAGGCCTGGCAGAGGTTGAACACCATGAAGAGAACCACGAGCGGCAGATAAGGCGGCCGGAACAGATCGGCGAAGTTGATGCGGGCGGCTGTTTGCGCCGCTGGTCGCGCGAGCGAAGATGAAGGGCTTGGCGCGGCCGCTCCGCCTCGGGCTTCCAGCGTCGCAAGGATGCGAAAGGCCTCCTCGGTGCGACGATGACGTGCCAGCCAGAGCGGGCTCTCGGGCAGGAACAGCCTGAGCACCCAGATGATCATGCTGGCGGCGGCGCCGATCAGCACCACCCAGCGCCAGCCCTCGACGCCATAAGGCGCGAGCGGCACCAGCCACCAGGCGAGAAAGGCGACCACGGGCACGGCGATGAACATGATCGACTGGTTCACCGCAAAGGCGCGTCCGCGCATCCGGCTCGGCACCAGCTCGGTGATGTAGGCATCGATGGTGATGACCTCGACGCCAATGCCGATCCCGGCGAGGAAGCGCCAGAGCAACAGACCTTCCGAGGAGGTTTGGCAGGCCATGATCACGGATGCCGCGGTATAGCCCAGCAGCGCATAGGTGAAGATCGCGCGCCGACCAAAACGGTCGGCGAGGAAGCCGAGGAAGAAGGTGCCGACGAACAGGCCGGCAAAGGTCGCCGCGACAAAGGCGCCGATGCCGGAGAAGCCGAAAAAAGCCGTTGTCGTCGTGGAGAGCAATCCGCTGCGGCTTAGCCCCGGCGCGATGTAGCCGGTCAGGAACAGATCGTAGATCTCGAAACAGCCGCCGAGCGAGAGCAGGATGACGAGCCTCCAGACATAGCCCGTCGCCGGCATCGCCTCGAGCCGTCGCGAGATCTCGTCCGGTCCGGATGGTGCAGCGCCGAGCTCAAAGCCTGTGTCGATGCCGACAACGCTCATGATGTCCTCCCCGTGGCGCGCGGATCGCGCGCGTTTCCCGGCGGCTCATCTCTGTGGTTTTCGCAAGCTCTGCCGGACCGCGCCATGTTGGCGGGTCAAGGGCGGAAATCCAGACGAACATATCGATGGGAACGTTCGAGATTTTCGAACTCGGGTTTTTTCGCCCCGTAAGAGCGGGCTTTACCCCATCAGCTCCGCCTGCCAGGCCCCTTCGCGCACCTGCTCGGCGATCAGCGACAGCATCAGCCGGCGCATCTCTTCCATCGCGTAAGTCATCGGGCGATTGCGCAGGCGGCAGAGATAGAGCGTGCGGGTAAGCTTCGGGGCGATCACTTCGCGCGCGACGAGGCGGCCGGCGGCGAGTTCCTCGCGTGCGAACAGCTTTGTCGCGATGGTGCAGCCGAGCCCCTCCACCAGTGCGCCGGTCATGCCCGTGATCGAGTTGGCGTGCAGGATCGCGCTGCCCTCCAGCCGCTTGAGCAGCACGGGATCGTCGAGCAGCGCGCGCGAGGACAGGCCGAGGCCGTAACGCAGCAGGATCAGCGGCAGCCGGCTCAGTTCCTCGAAGCGGATCGGGGTTTTGCTCTTGCCGACCAGTTTTGGAATGCCGACGAGGAACATCTCCTCTTCGAGCACGGCTTCCGTGATCAGCTCCTTCTCCGACGGCGGATTGTAGACCAGCGCGAGATCGACATTGGAGATCATCAGATGCATCAGCGTCGCGCCCGACAGGCTCTCGGTCAGCGACAGCTTGAGCTTGGGATATTTGGTCAGCACCGTACGCATCAGCTCGACGCCGATCGCCTTGACGCCGGAATTGGCCATGCCGATCGAGATCTCGCCGGCAATGACGCGGGCGCCCTCGCGCACCTCGGTCTCGGCTTCCGCCATCGCGCGCAGGATGATGCGGGCGTGCTCGTAGAGTCGCTCGCCGGCCGCGGTCGGGTCCATGCCGCGCGACTTGCGCTCGAACAGCGGCGTTGCGAACTCAGCTTCCAGATTCGAGATATGATGGCTGAGCGCGGATTGGGCGACATTCACCTGGTCGGCCGCGCGCGACAGGTTCCGCTGCTCGTAGACGGCGATGAAATAGCGGAGCTGGCGTGAATCCATGGGCGATCAAGCGTTCTAAAACTGCGAAGGCAATCTTCGACAGATTATATTTTTAAGAAGGCTTGTGAAGGCCTAGTCTTGCAAGCGAACGGACAGGGAGTGAGGTATGGCTGAGACCGGATTGCCGCTTGAAGGCGTGCGGGTCGTCGAGATGACCCACATGGTCATGGGCCCGACCTGCGGCATGATCCTCGCCCAACTCGGCGCGGAGGTGATCAAGGTCGAGCCGCCCGCCGGCGACAAGACGCGGAGTCTCGGCGGCATGGGCACTGCGTTTTTCCCGCTGTTCAACCGCGGCAAGCGCAGTGTGGTGCTGGACTTCGAAAAGGCCGAGGATCGCGAGACCATGCATCGCCTGCTGGAAACGGCCGACGTGTTCCTCGAAAATTTTCGCGACGGCCAGCTCGAGAAGCAGGGCTTAGGTGCCGAGGAACTGCGCCGCCGCCATCCGCATCTGATCATCGCGGGCCACAAGGGGTTTCTGTCCGGCCCCTATGAGCACCGTCCCGCGCTCGACGAGGTGGTGCAGATGATGTCTGGCCTTGCCGCCATGACCGGCACGAAAGAGAAGCCGCAGCGCGTCGGCTCCTCCGCCAACGACATCATGGGCGGCATGTTCGGGGTGATCGCGATTCTCGCCGCACTCTATCAGAAGCGCGGCGGCGAGCGCGACGGCGCCGACATTCGCATCGGCCTGTTCGAGAACTGCCTGTTCCTGGTCGCCCAGCACATGGTCGAATACGAGATGACCGGCAACAAGCCGCGCTCGATGCCGGAGCGCGAGCATGCCTGGCCGATCTACGATATTTTCGATGCCGCCGGCGACGGCCGCATTTTCATCGGCGTCGTGACCGAGGGCCACTGGCAGGCGTTCTGCCGGGAGTTCGGCCTGACCGAGTTTCTCGACGATCCCACCTTGCGCACCACGACCGATCGCATCCTGGCGCGGCCGCGGATCCTTCCGCGCGTGGCCGAGATCATCCGGCAGCGGGACGTGGCGGAGCTGTCGCAAAGGCTCGACGCGCTCAACATCTGCTTCTCGCCGATCAACCGGCCCGAGGACCTCCTCAGCGACCCGCATGTGCTGCGGCCGGGTGGCCTCGTCACCAACATCACCGCCGACGGCAAGCCGTTCCACGTGCCGACGCTGCCGCTCGAATGGAACGGCAGTCATTTTGGCGAAGGCCTGAAGGTCGCGCCGCTGGGCGCCGACACATCCGCCGTTCGCGCCGAGATCGACAACAACGACGTTACGTCAAAAGCCGCTGGGAGGCGCGCATGAGCCGGATCGAGACCATCTACCCCGCTGACCGCGTCAGCCTGCGCGAGGTCGGCTTGCGCGACGGGCTGCAGCTCGTGAAGAAGATTCCATCAACCGAGGCCAAGCAACGCTGGGTGCGCGAGGAATACGCCGCTGGCGTCCGGCATTTCGAGGTCGGCTCATTCCTGCCGGCAAAGACCTTCCCGCAATTCGTCGATGTCGGCGATGTCATCGCGACGGTGGCGAGCCTGCCCGGTGCCCACGGCGTCGCGCTTGCGCTCAATGAGCGCGGGGTCAATGAAGCTCTGGAATCCGGCGTCGGCGAGATCGCCTCGGTGGTCTCGGCCACCGAAGAGCATAGCCAGGCCAACGCGCATCGTTCGCGCGAGTCCGCAATCGCCAATGTGAAGCGTCTCTGCGAGATGCGCGACGCCAGCGCGCACAAGCCGCTGGTGAATGCCGCGATCTCGATGGCACTGGGCTGCTCGATCACCGGTGCGGTCGATCCCAAGGAGGTGCTGCGGCTGGTCGACAAATGCCTCGAGGCCGGCGTCGATTTCGTCGCGATCGCCGACACTGTCGGCTATGCCGGACCGAAGCAGGTGGGTGAATTATCGCGCGCCGCGGTCAAGCTCGCCGGCGCAAAGCCGATCTGCATCCATCTCCACGACACCCGCGGCATGGGCATCGCCAATGCGTCCGCTGCGTTGGATGAAGGCGCGCGTATCCTCGACGGCTCGCTCGGCGGCCTCGGCGGCTGCCCCTTTGCGCCCGGCGCGACCGGCAATGTCGTGTTCGAAGACCTCGTGTTCCTCTGCGAGAGCAAGGGTTTTGTCACGGGGATCGATCTTGACCGGCTGATCGCGGTCCGCAAGATCCTGCGCGAGGAAATGCCGAACGAGCAGCTCTACGGCGGCCTCGCGCGGGCAGGGTTGCCGGGTGGGAGTGCGGGGAAGGCAGCGTGAAGTTTCTCTCTCGGCGACCACAGTATCGTAGGGTGGGCAAAGCGAAGATGCCCACGACTTAATCGTGGGCACGGCGCAAGTGCGCCTTTGCCCACCCTACGATTCCCGACTCGCGGAGAGATACCCTCATCCGTCTCGCCGTCCGCGTCGCTCAAAGCCTACTCATGCCGATGCCCGTGCTTCCGCGCCTTGGCAGGCTTGCCTTCTCCCATCGGGATCATCACCACACGCCCATAACGGACGCCACGCTCTGCGATGATGTGATCCGCAAAATGCTTAACCTCGGCAGCATCGCCCTTCAGCGCCGTCATCTCCATGCAATTGTTGTCGTCGAGATGGACGTGCAGCGTCGCGAGCGCGAGGTCGTGATGGCCGTGGAATTCCTGCACCAGCCGCTTTGAGAGATCGCGCGCGGCGTGGTCGTAGACATAGACGAGGCCGGCGACGCAGGGGCCGCTCTGGGCCGTGTCCTCGCTCGATTGCTGCAGCCCGGCGCGCGCGAGGTCGCGGATGATCTCCGAGCGGTTCTGGTAGCCGCGTGCCTCGGCCGCGGCATCGATCTCCGCCAGCAAATCGTCCTCGATCGTGATCGTTATTCGCTGCATCAGGTCCTCTCTGTGCGCCTCGCCTGTGTCCGTTGAACCGTAGCCCGGATGGAGCGAAGCGCAATCCGGGGCAGTGCCGGATCCGTTAGCAGACCCCGGGATTTCGCTCCGCTCCATCCGGGCTACGAAGACCCTTATAACCGCGTCGCGCGCAGCCGCAGCGCATTGCCGACCACGCTCACCGAGGACAGCGCCATCGCGGCGGCTGCGATGATCGGCGACAGCAGCACGCCGAAGGCGGGATAGAGGATGCCGGCGGCAATCGGAATCCCGGCGGCGTTGTAGATGAAGGCGAAGAACAGGTTTTGCCGGATGTTGCTCATCGTCGCCTGCGACAGTTTTCGCGCACGCACGATGCCGGTGAGGTCGCCCTTGAGCAGGGTGATGCCCGCGCTTTCCATCGCAACATCCGTGCCGGTGCCCATGGCGATGCCGACATCGGCCGCCGCCAGCGCCGGTGCGTCGTTGACACCGTCGCCGGCCATCGCGACGCTGCGGCCGGCTTTTTGCAGCTTTGTCACCACCGCGCTCTTCTGGTCCGGCAGCACCTCGGCCTCGACATCGGCGATGCCGAGCCTGCGCGCGACGGCTTCGGCCGTGGTGCGGTTGTCGCCCGTCAGCATGATCACCTTGATGCCTTCGGCGGCGAGTGCCTTCAGCGCCTCCGGGGTTGAAGCCTTGACCGGATCGGCGATGGCGAACAGTCCGGCGAGCCTGCCGTCGATCGCCATGTTGATCACGGTGGCGCCGTCGCCCCGCAGGCGCTCAGCCTCCGCGTCAAGTGCGTTGGTGTCGATTCCGATCGATGTCAGGTACTTTGCGTTGCCGAGGACGACGGTCTTGCCATCGACCTTGCCGGTCGCGCCCTTGCCCGTCGGTGAATCGAACTGTTCGACCTGGCTCAACGCAAGCTGCTTCTCATTGGCTGCACGTACAACCGCGTCAGCCAACGGATGCTCGCTGGCGCGCTCGACGCTGGCTGCAAGCCGAAGAATATCATCCTCGGCAAAGCCGGACGCGGGCAGGATCGCGACCACTTTCGGCGTGCCTTCGGTCAGCGTGCCGGTCTTGTCGACCATCAGCGTGTCGATTTTCTCCATCCGCTCCAGCGCCTCGGCGTTCTTGATCAGAACGCCGGCTTGCGCGCCGCGGCCGACGCCGACCATGATGGACATCGGGGTCGCCAGGCCCAACGCGCAGGGGCAGGCGATGATCAACACGCTGACGGCGGCGACGAGGCCGAAGGCGAGCCTCGGCTCCGGCCCGAACCAGGTCCAGGCGGCGAAGGCGATGATAGCGACAGCGATGACGGTCGGCACGAACCAGCCCGCGACCCGGTCGGCCAGCCGCTGGATCGGCGCGCGCGAGCGCTGCGCATCCGCGACCATCTGCACGATCTGCGACAGCAGCGTCTCGCGCCCGACCTTGTCGGCGCGCATGATGAAGCTGCCGGACTGGTTGAGCGTGCCGGCGATGACTTTTGCGCCGACCTCCTTGGTGACCGGCATGGATTCGCCGGTGACGAGCGATTCATCGAGCGAGGACCGGCCTTCGAGAATGACGCCGTCGACCGGCACTTTTTCGCCGGGACGTACGCGCAAGGAATCGCCGGCGTGCAGCGAGTCGATTTCGACCTCATGCTCGCCGCCGTCCGCATCGACGCGTCGTGCGGTCTTCGGCGCGAGCTGCAACAGCGCCTTGATCGCGCCCGACGTGGCATCGCGGGCGCGCAGCTCCAGAACCTGGCCGAGCAAAACCAGGACGGTGATGACCGCGGCGGCTTCGAAATAGACGGCGACCGCGCCTTCATGGCCGCGGAAGGTGGCGGGGAAGATCTGCGGCGCGACGGTGCCGATCAGGCTGTAGACATAGGCAACGCCGGTGCCCATCGCGATCAGCGTGAACATGTTGAGGTTGCGCGTCAGCAGCGACTGCCAGCCGCGGACGAAGAACGGCCAGCCGGCCCAGACCACCACAGGCGTCGCAAAGACGAGCTGGATCCAGTTCGAGAGCGTCGGCTCGATCCAGTTGTGCGGACCCGCAAGGTGTCCGCCCATCTCCAGCACCACAGGCGGCAGGGCCAGCGCGCCGCCAATCCAGAACCGCCGCGTCATGTCGGCGAGCTCCGGATTTGGCCCGGTCTCCAGGCTCGCGACCTCCGGCTCCAGCGCCATGCCGCAGATCGGGCAGCTGCCGGGTCCGACCTGGCGGATCTCCGGATGCATCGGGCAGGTGTAGATCGCGCCCGCCGGCATTTCCGGCTCGGGCGCCTTCTCCTTTGCAAGATATTTTTCGGGATCGGCCGCGAATTTGGTGCGGCAGCCGGCCGAGCAGAAATGGAAGGTCTCGCCGTGATGATCAAAGCGGTGCTTTGAGGTCGCAGGATCGACCGTCATGCCGCAAACGGGATCGAGCACCTTTGTCACGGCTGCGCTGTGGTCATGGGCGTGGTGATGCGCACGGCCGGCATGGCCGCCGCAGCAGGACGAGGCCTCGGGCTTGGGAGCGGGCGCCGCGATCTTCGCGGGGCAGCCGCATCCGGAATGCGTGTCCCCGTCGTGATGATGCTTGTGGTCCGCGTTGTTCATTCCTGCACTCCGGCCTTGTAACCTATACCCGGTAGGGGTATATAGACGCCATGCGCAAGGACATCAAGGCATCCGTCGGAAAACGCCTCGGCCGGATCGAGGGCCAGGTTCGCGGCCTCTCGAAAATGGTCGAGGAGGACCGCTACTGCATCGACATCGTCACGCAGATCTCGGCGGTGCGCGCCGCGCTGCGCCGGGTCGAGGAAGAGGTCTTGAAGGACCACGTCGCCCATTGCGTCGAGCACGCGATCTCGAGCGGGGATAAGGCGGATCAGCGCGAGAAGATCGCGGAGTTGATGGCGGTGATCGGGCGGGCGGAGCGGTAGGGCTCGCTGTCGTCGTCATCGCTTCGTCGCTTCGCTTCTCGCAATGACGACTGTTGGGCGAGATCGCACCTCACCCTCAGGTGTCGTCCCTGCGAAAGCACTAGTGGATGCACATATCTTCCAGAGTCTTATCAACGACTTGGCTCATCAACGCAGCAAAATGGCGAATTCTTGCGAAGCTGCCTTCGCGAATTTTCGTCATTGAGTAGCGACCAAGTCATTGATTACGAGTCGATTTTTCGGCTCGAAAAGATATGTGCATCCACTAGCGCGAAAGCAGGGACCCATAACCCCAGAGTGAGGTTTGGCGAAGACTGGGTACTTCTATCGCCGACACGCGATAGATTCCGCGGTATGGGTCCCTGCGTTCGCAGGGACGACAGCGGATTAAGCCGCCATCTCCTGCCTCGGCCCCCGCGCGCGATACGTCGCGAGCTCTTTCAGCATCACAAAGTGCTCGGAGAAGGCGACACCCATCTCCGCAGGCTGTGCGCTCACTTGCTCAGCCTCAGCCGGCGCTTCTTCGTCAGCCGCTTCAGGAACGAGCGGCGGCGCACGGAGCGTTTCTGGAAACACACCGAATGAGCCCGCTACCTCCTCGAGCGGCTTTTGCTTGTCGGCCCAGTGCAAGGCTGTGTAGTCGAAGCCGTGCACGATGGTGGGTTTGACCACTTCGAAATAGGGCGAGATGTCGAAGTCGCGGGGCATGTAGAGCGAGGAATCGCGGATGTGCAGGATCTCGCGGCGGGCGGCGCGGCTGCCGGCCTTGGTGATCTTCGGCAGGATCGGATAGCGCACCGCGTCGAACGCCTGCGCGATCAGCGCCGAGCAGATGATCTTGGTCGGATCGCCCGACCCGATCGCGATCATGCGCCGCCGCCAGCGCTGCGGGATCGGCAGCGGAAACAGGAAGCGCATCAGATCGATGATGTTCTTGGTGTCGTAACCGAAGCCGATGCGGTTGATCGCATAGCGGCACACCGTGGTGCGGTCCTCGTAGGACAGCCCGACCGGACGGCAGACACGGGTGTGGTAGGGGAAATATTTCGACAGCGGCGCGGAGGTGACACCCTCGCCGATATTCGCCTCGATCAGCACATGCGGCTCGCCGTTGGGTTCAACGGCGCCCTCGACGGGGCCGACATAGAGCGCGGCGTGCGACCAGGTCGACTGCGTCAGATATTTGATGATGCCGGAGATGCGGTTGTTGCCCTCGACCAGCAGCACGTCGCCGGGCTCGATGACGCCGCGCAGGTGCTCCGGGTCGCTCGGCGTGAACGGCTCGTAGCCCGGCACCTCCTTCGAGAGGTACGCGGCTATCAACTTGCCGACTGAATCCAGAACCGTCCCCATGAACTCCCCCGGGCCTTTCTGGCCATCTTTTTTCAATCTGTACCATGGTCCAAACCTGTTGCAATTCAGTTCATGGCTCTGTGACTTCAAGTACGATTGATTCACCATGATGGTTGCTGCGCAACATCAGATACGGCAAGGTTCGCTGGCTGTTCCCGTTCGCCGCAAGTCCCCGGAAACCATGACATGACAATCACGCGCCGCAGCTTCCTATCGGCGTCGGCAGCCTTGGCCGCAGCGCCGGTCCTGCGCGCGACCGCTGCGCCCTTGTCGCGCGAAGCTGACATTGTCGTGATCGGCGCGGGTGCGGCCGGAATCGCTGCAGCGCGGCGCATCATGGCGGCCAATCGCAAGGTCGTCGTGGTGGAGGCGGCGTCGCAAATCGGCGGGCGCTGCATAACCGACAGCACCACCTTCGATGTGCCGTTCGATCGTGGCGCGCGCTGGATGCACAATCCCGACACCAACCCGATGATCCGGCTGGCGCGCAGTGCCGGGCTCGATGTCTCCCCGGCACCGTCGGGCCAGAAGATGCGCATCGGCCGCCGCAATGCGCGCGCGGGCGAGACCGAGGAGTTTTTGGCGGCGCTGGTGCGCGCCAACCGCTCCATCGATGAGGCCTCGCGCGGCAAGCTCGATACGTCCTGCGCATCGGTCCTGCCAAAAGATCTCGGCGATTGGGCGGGCGCCGCCGAGTTCGTGCTCGGCGCAAGCTTTGCCGGCAAGGACCTGAAAGAGCTGTCGGCGATCGACAAGGCGCGTGCGCAGGATCGCAACGCCCCGATCGCCTGCCGGCAGGGTCTGGGCACGCTGATCGCCAAGCTCGGCGAGCAGGCGCCGGTTGCGCTTGCGACACCGGCAAGCCGGATCGTCTGGAGCAATCGTGACGTCAGCGTGGAGACGCAAGGAGGCAAGATCGCCGCGCGCGCGGCCATCCTCACGGTCTCGACCAACGTGCTCACGAGCGGCGCGATCAAGTTCGCGCCTGATATCCCGAAGCGCACGCTCGATGCGGCGTCAAAGCTCACGCTCGGCAGCTACGATCATATCGTGCTGCAGTTGCCGGGAAATCCGCTCGGGCTCTCGCGTGACGATATCCTGATCGAGCAGAGCAACTCGACGCGCACCGCGCTGATGTTCGCCAATATCGGCGGCTCCTCGCTGTGTTCGATCGACGTCGGCGGTTCATTCGGCCGCGATCTCTCCGAGCAGGGCGAGAAGGCGATGGCGGCCTTCGCGAAGGAGTGGATCACAAAGCTGTTCGGCAGCGAAGTGGCCGCCAACATACAGAAGACCGCCGTGACGCGCTGGAACGCCTCGCCCTATGTCATGGGCGCGATGTCGGCGGCCTCGCCCGGCGGCCAGTTCTCGCGAAAAGTTTTGACCGAGCCGATCGGCAACATGTTCCTCGCCGGCGAGGCCACGCACGAGACGCTCTGGGGCACCGTCGACGGCGCCTGGGACAGCGGCGAGCGCGCCGCGGACGCCGCCCTCCGCAAGATCGGCGCGCTGAAGGACGGGCCCGCCGAGGTGCCCACGCAATCGACGAGAAAGCGTCGCGCGCCGCGGCAGTAGGGTCCGCTGTCGTCCTGGACAAGCGCAGCGCAGATCCAGGACCCATTACCCCAGGGAGCGGTTTGGCGAAGATTCGTGGTGACCGGCTCGCGCCAAAATAGCTGACCGGGGTAATGGGTCCTGGCTTTCGCCAGGACGACAGCAGTGAAAGCTACCGCAATACCCCGTCCAGCACCGGCAACCCGGTGATCACCGCGATCGCGATCAGCCCGTAGCAAATCCTGCGGAAGATCGTTTCGCTGGCGCGGCCGAACAACGATGCGCCGAAGGCGACGCCGATCGCGTAGACCGGGCCGACGATCAGCGACAGCACGAGCGACTCGCGGCTGATCAGTCCCGTGGTGGCATAGCTGATCATCGAGAAGAGATCCGAGGCGCCGAAGAACAGCACGATGTTGGCGCGCGCGACGATCGGGGCAATGGGGCGGCCGAGCCAGTAGCCGACGATCGGCGGCCCGCCGGTCTGCGCCAGTCCGCTGCAGAAGCCGGAGAGCCCGCCGATTCCGACCGAGAGCCAGGCGTGGTCCTTGCCGCGATAGCGCCAGCCTGACAGCAACAGCAGAAGCAGCGCGGCGACGAAGCAGGAGATGATCCAGCGCGTGGTGACGGGCTCGAGCACGCTGAGGAAATAGGTGCCGACGGGCACGCCGACCAGCGCACCGAGCACGATCACGGCGGTCGCCTTGCGGTCGGCCTTTCGCCACGCGTCGGGCAGCAGCGGCGCGGCAGCAACAAAATCGATGACGAGGAGTAATGCCGCGACCAGCCGCGGCGCTGCCACACTGCTCGCCAAGGGCATGAAGATCAGCGCGGAGCCGAAGCCGGAGAAGCCGCGCGCGGTGCCCGAAACGAAAGCGATGGCGCAGAGCGCCATCGCGATGGTGAGACTGACGTCCTTGGGAAGGAAGTCGGCGAGGGTCATGCTCTATGACTCTTGAGCATGACGTTGTCCGAAAACCGCTTCACACTTTTCGGCGTCATGCTCTCAACGTGCCGCCGGTCTTCTTCGTGACCTCCGCCACGATCTTCGCGGCAACCGCCTCGATCTCCTGGTCGGTCAGCGTCTTCTCGCGCGGCTGGATCGTCACCGCGATGCCGATCGACTTCTTGCCTTCGTCGATGCCCTTGCCTTCATAGACGTCGAACACGTTGACACCGGTGATCAGCTTCTTGTCGACCCCTTGCGCGGCGCGCACGATGTCGCCGGCCTTGACGGTGCGGTCGACGATGAAGGCGAAGTCGCGCGACACCGGCTGGAATGCCGAGAGCTCGATCAGCGGCTTGGCGCGGGTCGGCTTCCTCTTGGCCTCGGGAATGCGGTCGAGGATCACCTCGAACACGACAAGCGGGCCGTCGGCGCCGAGGGCTTCCAGCGCGCGCGGATGCATCTCGCCGAAAGTGCCGAGCACGTTCTGCGGGCCAATCTGGATCGTGCCGGAGCGGCCCGGATGCAGCCAGGCGGGGCCGCCGGCGACAATCTGCAGCGCCTGCATCGGCGCACCGGCGGCTGCCAGCACCGCGAGCGCGTCGGCCTTGGCGTCGAACACATCGGCCTGCGCCGAGCCCGACCAGTGCCGTCCCAATCCGTCCGACGACGCAAGGCCGCGGCGCACGCCGCTCGCGGCCATGAACTGATCCTGCGGGCGATCGCCCCTAAACACCTGACCGACCTCGAACAGCACGACGTCGCCAAAACCGCGATCGGCATTGGCCTGTGCGGCTGCGACCAGGCCCGGCAGCAGGCTCGGCCGCATGTCGGAAAGATCGGCGGCGATCGGGTTGGCGACCTCGAGCTCGCGCTGGCCGCCTCCGAACAGTTGTGCCGCAGGCTTGGTGATGAACGACCACGTCACGGCTTCGGTCATGCCGCGGCTCGCGAGCGCGCGCCGCGCACGGCGGGTGCGAAGCTGCAGCGGCGTTAGCACGGATTTGCGCGCGTCCTCGCCGCGCCCGAACGGCGTCATCGGCACCTTGTCGACGCCGTAGATGCGGACGACCTCCTCGACGATGTCGGCCTTGCCATGCACATCGGAGCGCCATGACGGCACTGCGACCTTCACGACCGGACCCGGGCCCGCCATCATGAAGCCGAGATGGGACAGGATGCGCTTCATCTCGACCTGCGGCACCTCGATGCCGGAGAGACGCTTGACCTCGGTGAGCGGGAAATCGATCACGCGATCGTCGCCGAAGGTCTTGCCGACCACGACGTTCTCCGACGGCGTGCCGCCGCACAGCTCCAGCACCATCTTGGTGGCGAGCTCCAGCCCCGGTACCATGAAGGCCGGGTCGACGCCGCGCTCGAAGCGGTAGCGCGCATCGGAATTGATGCCGAGCTTGCGGCCGGTCTGGGCGACGTTGATCTCGTTCCACAGCGCCGATTCGATCAGCACGTCGTTGGTGTTCTCATCGCAGCCCGAGGCCTCGCCGCCCATGATGCCGGCGAGCGATTCGACGCCGTGCTGGTCCGAGATCACGCAGATCGAAGGATCGAGATTGTAGGCGCGGCCGTCGAGCGCGAGCAGCGCTTCGCCGTTGCGGGCGCGGCGGACCACGAGGTTGCCCACCACCTTCTTGGCGTCGAACACGTGCAGCGGACGCGCGCGGTCGTAGGTCATGAAGTTGGTGATGTCGACCAGTGCATTGATCGGACGCAGGCCGATCGCGGTCAGCCGCTTCTGCAGCCATTCCGGCGACGGACCATTCTTCACGCCGCGCACGAGGCGCAACGCAAAGCCCGGGCACAGCGCGGCGTCCTCGACCGTGACCTTCACCGGACAGGGGAATTCACCCTTGATCGGCTTGATCGAGGGATCCTTGAACTTGCCCATGTCGGCGGCGGCGAGATCGCGCGCGATGCCGTGCACGCCGGTGCAGTCCTGCCGGTTCGGCGTCAGGTTGATCTCGATCACGGGATCGCCGAGGGCTGCCCATTCGGCGTAGCCGGCGCCGATCGGCGCATCCGCCGGCAATTCCATGATGCCGTCATGGTCGTTGGAGATCTGTAATTCGGCCGCCGAGCACAGCATGCCGCGGCTCTCGACGCCGCGGATGGTGCCGATACCGAGCGTGATGTCCTTGCCGGGAATATAGGTACCGGGCGGCGAGAACACGCTGACGAGCCCGGCGCGCGCATTCGGCGCACCGCACACGACCTGCACCGGCGCGCCACCGTCGCCGGTGTCGACCATGCAGACGCGTAAGCGATCCGCATTGGGATGCTGCTCGGCCGAAATCACCTTCGCAATGGTGAAAGGCTTCAGCGCCTTCGCCTTGTCCTCGATGTTCTCGACCTCGAGCCCGATCATGGTGAGCTTGTCGGCAAGCTTTTCCAGGGACTCGTCAGTGTCGAGATGATCCTTCAGCCAGGAGAGGGTGAATTTCATGGCTGCTTTTTCTCCACGGAGACGGTCTGCCCCCTCTCCCGCTTGCGCGGGAGGGCTGGGGTGGGGGCTCTCTCCGCGATGGTAGTCGCGATTGTTTCGAGAACGCCCGCACGATTGGTCATGACATCAAGATTGCTGAAGCGGAGCACCTTGAAGCCCTTCGCTTCGATTGCGGCAGAGCGACGCGCGTCGGCGCGCTCGCCATCGTCCGAGAAGTGTTGGCCGCCATCGAGTTCGATGACGAGCTTTGCCGCGTGGCAGATGAAATCGGCGACGTAGCGCTCGATCGGCACTTGGCGGCGGAAGCTCGCGCCATTCAGCCGGTTGCCGCGCGGCTCCGACCAGAGGATACGCTCGGCATCAGTCGAATTGCGTCTAAGCGCGCGCGCGTTGGCTCGCAGCTTCGCCGGTACTTTCCAGCTCGGATGTTCAGGATCGACCATTGGTAACCCCATTGTGGAGACACCCTCACCCCAACCCTCCCCCGCAAGCGGGGGAGGGAGTCCGACCTGTCGGGCGGACTGAGCACAAGTATCCATGAGACAAACGCCGCGCGCTCGCTCTATCCATTCCCTCCCCCGCTTGCGGGGTAGGGAGAGGGAGAGGGCTGTCTCCGCGGAGGGAACGGAGAGAGCATTCGCAAGCCCTTCATTGAGAGCGAGCCTCACGAGCTCAGCCCTCCGGCGAGTGTCGGGACTTCGAGCGGCTTGAAGCCGTAATGGTTGAGCCAGCGGACGTCGCTGTCGAACAGCTGGCGCAGATCGGCGATGCCGTATTTCAGCATGGCGATGCGGTCGATGCCCATGCCCCAGGCGAAGCCCTGGTACTCGTCGGGATCGATGCCGCAGGCGCGCAGCACGTTCGGGTGCACCATGCCGCAGCCGAGAATCTCGAGCCAGTCCTCGCCCTCGCCGAAGCGGATCTCGCCCTTGTCGCGGCGGCACTGGATATCGACTTCCAGCGACGGCTCGGTGAACGGGAAGAACGAGGGACGGAAGCGCATGTTGATGTGGTCGACCTCGAAGAACGCCTTGCAGAACTCGTGCAGGATCCATTTGAGGTGGCCGAGATGCGAGTGCTTGTCGATGACGAGCCCTTCGACCTGGTGGAATTGCGGCGTGTGGGTCGCATCCGAATCGATGCGGTAGGTGCGGCCCGGGCAGATCACGCGGATCGGCGGCTTCTGCGTGAGCATGGTGCGCACCTGCACCGGCGAGGTGTGGGTGCGCAACAGCATGCGCGAGCCGTCTTCCTTCGGATGGAAGAAGAACGTGTCGTGCATCTCGCGCGCCGGATGGCCTTCCGGAAAATTCAGCTTGGTGAAGTTGTAGTCGTCGGTCTCGATGTCAGGGCCTTCGGCGACCGAGAAACCCATGTCGGCGAAGATCGTGGTCAGCTCGTCCCAGACCTGGCTCAGCGGATGGATGCGGCCGGCTTCAGCGGGCGCATCGCGCAGCGGCAAGGTCACGTCGACGGTCTCGGATGCGAGCCGCGCATCGAGCGCCGCGGATTTCAGCAAATCGCGGCGTGCGGCGAGCGCTTCGGTGACCTTGTCCTTGGCCTGGTTGATTGCCGCGCCTCGCGACTTGCGCTCGTCGGGCGACATCTTGCCGAGCGTGGCAAGCAGCGCCGAGATCGAGCCCTTCTTGCCGAGGGCTGCGACGCGCACCGCTTCGAGCGCGGCTTCATCGCCGGCGGCGGCGATCTGGTCGAGGATGGAAGTTTCGAGCGTTGCGAGGTCGGACACAGTCAAATCCTTGCTGCCAAATTCGGCTGGGTTGTCGCCGCCCGAAGGCCGTAACGTCAAGCAAAAAGCCGGTCATTTCGGGCATAGGACCAGCTGGGTTGAACCTCGCGCGGGGGCCGGGCACCAAGGGGGATACGAGGAGACCTTTGCGATGCTTTCGAAATGCTGCCTGGCCGCAGTGGCCATTGTTCTGTCGCTCGCAGGCCACCCGGCGCGCGCCATGGTCTGCATGGACAAATCCATGACGCTGGACGAGGTCGCCGACACCATCAGCGCCCAGAAGAGCTGCGAAAGCGCGATGAAGGTCTTCAGGGATTGCGAACTGACCGCGAGCGGCGACGTCGCGCTCGGTGCCGCCGTGGAGAAGAAATGCGAGGCGGACTTCAAGCCCGGCCTTAGTGCCGCGCAGACACAGGCCTACAAACGCGAGATGCGCGTATGCGACCGCAAGTACCGGAACAAGTCCGGCACCATGTATCTCTCGTTCACGGCATTCTGCTGCGCGGAGGTCGCCCAGCGTTACTCGCAACGCGCGCTGAAGGCTGCGGGCAAGACAGCCCGCTAGCGCAAGCCTCAGGCGGCGAGCGCGGCTTTGGCCTTCTCGGCGATCGCCTGGAACGACGCGGGCTCGTGGATCGCGAGATCCGACAGCACCTTGCGGTCCACGGTGATGCCCGACTTGGCGAGACCGTCGATAAATCGGCTGTAGGTCAGGCCGAACGGACGAACGGCAGCGTTGAGACGCTGGATCCAGAGCGCGCGGAAGGTGCGCTTCTTGCGCTTGCGGTCGCGGAATGCGTACTGCTGGGCCTTCTCCACGGCCGGCTTGGCGGCGCGGATGGTGTTCTTGCGGCGGCCGTAGAAGCCCTTGGCGGCCTTGTAGACTTTCTTGTGCTTGGCGTGGGCGGTCACACCGCGTTTGACGCGAGCCATGACAAATATCCTTCAGAGATGACTTGGTTTTCGGTTTGCCGCGCAAGGCGCGGCAGAGGTGGCAATGATCGTGGACGCGATCAGGCGTTCGGCAAGAAGTACTTCTTGACGTTGTCGCCGTCGGTCTTGAACAGCACAGCGGTGCCGCGAAGCTGACGGATCTGCTTCTTCGTCCGCTTGATCATGCCGTGACGCTTGCTGCGATGAGCGAACATCACTTTGCCGGTGGCAGTCACCTTGAAGCGCTTTTTAGCGCCCGATTTGGTCTTCAGCTTGGGCATTTTGCTCTCCTATGGCCACAACAGAATGCCGCCTGCGAAGGCGGCTGGCCGTCTAAAATGCTCGTTAGAGCGTTGATTGTGCTCAGGTTTTTGCGAACAAGCGCGAAAACCCGCACGAAACACCGCCACGGCAGCCCTTAATCAGCCGGGCGATGAAGGTCGGCCTTATGACAGAGGACGAGCCAATTGGCAACGATGAACCGCCAGAACCTGCCCGCCGACTATTGGGGGTTGCCGCCCCATCGTTCACGCTGTCCCGTCCGGAGCAGGACCAAAATGGCCCATTTTTCCCAATCGATTTTGTCTGTCGTCGCCCGTCCGCGCACTCTGGCGCTGTTCGCCGTGCTTGCTGCCACCGCCGTTCCGTCGATGGCCGATGCCCGCATCGGCGGCTATGACGGGGTCTGGAATGTCATCTTCGCCACCACCCGCGGCAATTGCAGCTCGGGCTACAGCGTCCCCTTCACCGTCACCGGCAGCCGGGTGTCGTCCGCCGGCGGCGGCCGGGTGTCCGGCACGGTCAATCGTGGCGGTGCCGTCGCGGTCCAGGTCTCGGTCGGTGCTTCGCATGCCAGCGGCGGCGGCCGGCTCGGCGGCGCGGCCGGTGCAGGCTCCTGGCGGGGCATCATTTCCGGAGACCAGTGCAGCGGCACCTGGCAGGCATCGCGGACTTAGTCTAGGCGCCAAGCGCTAGGTGCGCTCCCTCCCCCGCCTGCGGGGGAGGGTCGGGGAGAGGGTTTCTCCGCGGGCGAGAACCCCCAAGAGGAGAAAGCCCTCACCCGCGTCGCTGCGCGACACGACCTCTCCCGCAAGCGGGAGAGGTGCAGTGGAGCTCGGGGCTACACCTAGAATAAACAAAACGGCCCGCCGGAGATCCGGACGGGCCGTTGAACTTTCAGTCCCGAAGAGCTGCGCTCAGCGCGGCGCCAGGACCATGACGACCTGACGGCCCTCGAACCGGGCGTCCTGCTCGACCTTGGCGAGCTCGGCGACATCGGTTTTGATCTTGTCCAGCAGCTTGGTGCCGATCTCCTGGTGCGCCATTTCGCGGCCGCGATAGCGCAGGGTGATCTTGACCTTGTCGCCCTCTTCGAAGAACCGCAGCATCGCGCGCATCTTCACGTCATAGTCGTGATCGTCGATCATCGGACGGAGCTTGATCTCCTTGATCTCGACGGTCTTCTGACGCTTGCGGGCCTCGGCGGCTTTCTTCTGGGCGGAATACTTATACTTCCCGTAGTCCATGATCTTGCAGACGGGAGGGCTGACATTTGGCGAAATCTCGACCAGATCCATGCCGGCTTCCTGGGCCATCTTGATGGCAAGCATCGTCTCGACGGTGCCTTTGTTGTCACCCGTCTGATCGATCAGCTGGATCTGCGCATTGCGAATATCATCATTGATGCGCGGCCCGTCTTTGCTGGCAACGGGCGGGGCTCTATTGGGACGGCGAATGGGTGGTTCTCCAAAGTTGTGGAAGGAAGCGGCTACTTTGCAGGAAGATGCGTTTGCCGGCAAGCAACTCGCTCCTGCGGGGAGCGAAAAACCCTCAAATGCGAGGCATTTTGGTCACGCCCATCGGCACGGTGCTCGACATAGACACCTTGCACCTGTTCCGCAAGCGTCCCAAAGGGTCGATACCAATATAGGGTTGCTTCGCGGGAATGCGCCCGGACAGCTCAAACCCCACAGCCAGAGTAAACGTTCCATGACCCCAGCAATTCCCGATGCCGTGCTCAACTTTGTCGAATTGGGCGAGGGTCCGTCAATGCGCCGGATCGCGGTGCGCAGCCGCGCCGGACAAGGGCCCGGTCTGGTCTGGCTCGGCGGCTTCAAGTCGGACATGCAGGGCGGCAAGGCGGCGGCGCTCGACGGCTGGGCCGGCGAGCATGGCCGCGCCGCGGTCCGGTTCGACTATTCCGGCCATGGCGAATCCAGCGGCGATTTCGCCGACGGAACCATCGGAAGCTGGCTCGAGGACAGCGTCGCGGTGTTCGAGCGGTTCTGCACCGGTCCGCAGATCCTGATCGGTTCCTCCATGGGCGGCTGGATGGCGCTGCTGCTCGCACGCGAGATCAGGAAGCGTTCGGGAACGGCGTCGCTCGCAGGCCTGGTGCTGATCGCGCCCGCGCCCGATTTCACTGAAGAGCTGATGTGGAAGAACTTTTCGCCCGAGGTGAAGCAAGAGATCGAGACCAAGGGGTTTTGGCTGCGGCCGTCCGAATATGGTGACGGCACGCCCTATCCGATCACGCGCAAGCTGATCGAGGAGGGACGCAACCATCTCGTGCTCGGCAGCGCCATCGATCTCGGCTGCCCCGTCCGAATTCTGCAAGGCGCCCAGGATCCCGACGTGCCGTGGCAGCACGCGTTTGCGCTGACGCATCGCCTGCCGGCCGACGATGTCGTGCTGACCATGATCCAGGACGGCGATCACCGCCTGTCGCGCCCGCAAGACATCGCGCGCATTCTTGCCGCGGTGGCGGAGATCGGGTGAAGTGTCGCTAAGCACTCGGTGTCATCGCCCGACTTGATCGGGCGATCCAGTATTCCAGAGACGGTCGTGCTTCAGCCGAGAAGTCTCGGCGTATTGGATGCCCCGCCTTCGCGGGGCATGACGGAGGAGAGGAAGGAGAAACGCCAATGACAACCACCACCGCCATGCTGCGCGCGTTCTGCGACGCCGTCGAACAGCGCAACGGCCGTGCCTTCGCCGATCTCTTCACCGAGGACGGCGTCTATCACGACGTGTTCTATGGCGCGTTTACGGGCCGCGACAAGATCGCCGCGATGGTCGACGACTTCTTTTATCGCACGGCGACGGATTTCCGCTGGGACATGCATGATCCCGTCAGCAACGGCACCACGCTCTATGCGCGCTACACCTTCAGCTACAAGTCGACCCTGCCGGAAGCGAACGGCGCGCGGGCGATGTTCGAGGGCGTTGCGATCATGACGCTGCGCGACGGCAAGATCGTCAGCTACCACGAAGTCGCCAACACCGCGCCGGCGTTCGTCGATCTGAAGTTCGCGCCGGAGCGGATCGCGAAGATCGTCGGCAAGCAGGGCGCGGAGCTGAAGGCGCGGGCGGAGATGAAGCGGCATCTGGCGTGACGACGGAGGACTACGGCGGCGGCGACGGCTTCGCCATCGGCTTGCGTTGCGCAAGTGCTGCCACCGTCGCGGTGCCGATCGGGCCCTGCTCGTCGTAGAGCCAGCATTCGCCGATCGCGACGCCGTCGGTGGCCTGGTGATTGACAACATCAAAACCGATCCAGTTCGTCACCGGCAGGCGGTGCAGATAGATCGTCACGTCGCTGTTGATGTAGCCGAGCCCTTTGTCGCCAGCATTGGCAAACGGGCTTGCGAAATCGGCGCCAGTGGCGACGTGGACGAACGGCGTCATCGGCACGCCCGCAACGAGCTCACGGACTTCGCTCATCCAGAGTCGGCGCGCACCCAGCGAACCCATGTGGCCGATGATCGGCCGTGTCGTCCATTTGCCGTTCATGCCGAGCCGCGGATCGGTCGGCTTCGGGATGTCGTCCGGCTTCGGCACGTCCCAGTTCGGCGGCGACCAGACATTGCCATCAGGATTTTGTGTCC
Organism: Bradyrhizobium sp. AZCC 2230; assembly: GCF_036924495.1. Taxonomy (NCBI): domain Bacteria; kingdom Pseudomonadati; phylum Pseudomonadota; class Alphaproteobacteria; order Hyphomicrobiales; family Nitrobacteraceae; genus Bradyrhizobium; species Bradyrhizobium sp. AZCC 2230. Next base: position 6,363,308 of record NZ_JAZHRS010000001.1, read on the forward strand.
GCCGCAACAGCTGGCACGAGGCGCGCGCCATGCTGACGCCGCCGGAGACAAACTCCGCCTCGATCACGCGGATGCGCAGGCCGTCGCGCACCAGACGCGTCGTCACCTCGATCGGCTTGTCGATGGTCGGCAGCCGAAACATGTCGACAGTCAACCGCGCCGGCACGAATTCAGGCCCGGAATGGCGCTCCTCGATGGCGAAGCCGAGCAGGCCGATGATGACGCGTCCGTGCAGCGATTTCGGATCCCACGGGCCATTGGCCACTTCCGTCGGATGGAATGTGTCGCCGTCGCGGGTGAAGAAAGGCATGTTTGTCATGACGCGCGACTTTGCGGGAACGCTCAGGGAAATCAAGTCTGGGAAACAGCCCGCCATTCCTCGCAAACGCTCTCGTCGCACTCGCCGCCAAGCGCTGCAGCCTTGGCCGCTTCAAACTCTTCCCGCCCGACCAACTGCCCCAACGCCCACACCGCGGCTCCCCGCACAAGCGGGCTGGTATCATCGAGCAATCGCCGCGCCTCGTCCGCCAAAGCTGCGTCACCCGAGTTACCAATCGCAATCAGCACGTTCCGCAAGAAGCGATCGCGACCGATCCGCTTCACCGGTGACTTCGTGAACAGCGCGCGGAATGCGGCGTCGTCGAGCCGTGACAGTTCAGCAAGACCCGGCGCACGCAATTCATCGCGCGCGGCGAGCTTGGCCTCGCGGCCCTCTTGCGCAAATTTGTTCCAGGGGCACGCCGCGAGGCAGTCATCGCAGCCATAGATGCGGTTGCCGATGGCTTTGCGAAATTCCTGCGGGATCGGCCCCTTGGTCTCGATGGTGAGATAGGAGATGCAGCGCCGCGCATCGAGCTTGTAGGGCGCGGGGAACGCCGCGGTCGGGCAGATGTCGAGACACGCCTGGCACGAGCCGCAATGATCGATCTCGGCGCCGTCGCGCGGCAAGTCGAGCGTGGTGTAGATCGCGCCGAGAAACAGCCACGAGCCAAATTCGCGCGAGACCAGATTGGTGTGCTTGCCCTGCCAGCCCAAATGGGCCGCCTGCGCGAGCGGCTTCTCCATCACCGCCGCGGTGTCGACGAACACCTTCACTTCCGACGGCGCGGTCGCGACCAGCCAGCGCGCCAGCGCCTTCAGCCGCTTCTTGATGAGGTCGTGATAGTCGTCGCCCTGCGCATAGACCGAGATCGCCGCGCGCGTGCGCTCTCGCAGGATCGCGAGCGGATCCTGGTCGGGGCCATAATTGACGCCGAGCATGATCACCGAGCGCACGTCAGCCCATAGCCCGCGCGGATCGACGCGGCGCTCCGGCTGGTTCGCGAGCCAGTCCATGTCGCCATGGCCGCCGGAGGCGATGAATTCGAGGAAATGCTGTCCGGCGTTTTCGATCGTACCCGGCTCGGTGATCCCGATGCAATCGAAGCCGAGCGCGCGCGCCTCGCGCGCGAGCGCCGCCTTCAGTTCAGTCGGATCGGAGTTCAGAAATCCAGGTCCACGTAGGTCCGCGACGCCGGCACGCCCGCCAGCCATTCGCTCAGCAGCGGACGGAACGACGGGCGGGATTTCACCCGCGCGTACCACGCCTTTGCTGCGTCGTCCTCGCTCCATGGCACGTCGCCCAGATAGTCGATCGCCGAGAGATGCGCCGCGGCGGCGAAATCCGCGTAGGTGGGCCGGTCGCCGGCGAGGAAGTTACGGGTCTGCGCCAGCCAGCCGATATAGGCGAGATGATAGCGCACGTTGGCCTTGGCGGCGCGCATCACGTCGGGTGAGGGCGGCCCGCCGCCATTCTCCTCGCTCATGAAGCGCTTGTAGATGCGCTCGGTGACGAGCGGGTGGGAGACTTCCTCGAAGAATTTTTCGTTGAACCAGGCCATCAGCCGGCGCACCTCGACCCGCTCGGCGATCGTCTCCGGCATCAGGCGCTTCGGGCCCATCTCGGCGCCATAGGCCTCATCGAGATACTCGGCAATGATGGCCGCGCCGGGGATCGGCGGCTGTTCGTCGTCCACCAGCACCGGCGTCGTGCCGGCCGCATTGAGCAGCAGAAATGCCTCGCGCCGTTCCCAGCTGCGCTCCTCGGCCAGCTTCAGTTCGAGCCCGTATTCGCCCGCGATCAGGCGGATGAAACGCGAATGCGGACAGAACGGATGATGAAACAGCGTAAACATGAACCCTTTGACTATTTGATGGTGCTTAAGAATCCATCAATGTTTGTGCGGCGCCACACTAGTCATTCAAAACCGCGAAGCAAGGGTGCGATGCCGCATTTTGCGATTGCGGGAAAGAGGCGAATGGGCGAGAAGAGCCCCGCTTTTCCAGCGGAAATGGACCGTAAATATGTCAGATGCAATACGGGCAGTAATCCTCGGCATCATCGAGGGTGTGACCGAGTTCCTTCCGGTCTCCTCGACCGGCCACCTGCTGCTAGCGGAGCGTTTCTTCGGTCTCGGCGAAGGCGCTTTCTGGGATTCGTTTACGGTTCTGATCCAGCTCGGCGCGATCCTCGCGATCGTCGTGCTGTACTTCAAGAAATTGTGGGACGTCGCGATCGGCATGTTCACCGGCGATGCCTATGCGCGCCGCTTCGTGATCGGCGTGCTGGTGGCGTTCCTGCCGGCTGTCATCGTCGGTCTCGTCGCCGGCAAATATATCAAGAGCATGCTGTTCAATCCCTGGGTCGTGTGCTTCTCGCTGATCGTGGGCGGCGCCATCCTGTTGTGGGTCGATCGGCTCGATCTCAAGGCGCGCGAGCACGACGCCACCAAGTTCCCGCTGATGATGTATCTCTATATCGGCATCGCCCAGTGCATCGCGATGATCCCGGGTGTGTCGCGTTCCGGTGCCAGCATCGTCGCCGCGATGTTTTTGGGCGCCGACAAGCGCGCGGCGGCGGAGTTCTCGTTCTTCCTCGCCATCCCCACCATGATCGGTGCGTTCGCCTATGATTTCTACAAGAACCGCTCCGAGATGACGATGGACCACATGGGCATCGTCGCGATCGGCTTCGTGGTGTCGTTCATCACCGCGATCATCGTGGTGAAGGCGTTCCTCGGATACGTCACCCGCCACGGCTTCGTGGTGTTCGCCTGGTGGCGCGTCATCGTCGGCACGCTCGGCCTGATCGCGCTGGCGCTCGGCCATTAACTTCTGACAATTTCTGACTGAGATCAGTGCCGGCCGATGCGCTCGACTTACCTCTCCCGTAGGGAGAGGTCGGATTGCATCGAAGATGCGATCCGGGTGAGGGGTTCTGGTCTCACTGGGTGCCGCGGCCCCTCACCCGGATTGCTCAGGCGCGCAATTGCGCGCCAAAGCAATCCGACCTCTCCCCGCTGGGGAGAGGTGGACACCGGCGCCAACTGCCGCGCACTCGCAAACGCCCCTCAACGTAAAATAAGCTTTTGACCGGTAGGCAGTGTCCGGAGCGGGGTGGCCCGCTGGCGGAGCTGAACGATGACCCTCGTCAGCGGCTGGGGGCGCTTCCCGGTCGTCGATAGCGAAGTGCTGCGGCCGCGGTCGTTCGAGGCCGTGGGTGCGGCTGTCGCTGCCGTGACCGGCTCTGTCGCCCGGGGCAACGGCCGCGCCTATGGCGATGCCGCGATCGGCGCGGTCAGGACGATCGGGATGATCGGGTTCGACCGGGTCAGGTCGTTCGACCCGGCAACTGGCCGCATCCGGCTCGAAGCCGGCGTGCTGCTGTCCGACCTGATCGACACCTTCGGCCGGCGCGGCTTCCTGCCGTTCGTGGTTCCCGGCACGCGGTTCGTCTCGGTCGGTGGCGCCATCGCGGCCGATGTGCATGGCAAGAACCATCATGGCGAGGGCGGCTTTGGCCGCTATGTCGACAGCATCTTGCTGCGCACCGGCGCGGGCGAGACCATCGAGGTCTCGCGCGAACAAAATTCCGATGCCTTCTTCGCAACCGTCGGCGGCATGGGTCTCACCGGCGTGATCCTCGAGGCCACGATGCGGCTGCGCGCGATCGAGACCGGCTGGATCCGCGAGCGCGTGATCTCCGCATCCGATCTCGACGCTGCGATGCGCGCGCTAGACACCGGCGATTCCGCGACCTATTCGGTGGCGTGGATTGATTGCGCAGCGCGAGGGCGCGACCTCGGCCGCTCGCTGATCTATCTCGGTGAGCACGCAGCGGCCAGCGAGCTTGCCGAGGGCGCCGATCGCTTTCCCATCGGCAAAAATCCCGGGCTCGCCGTGCCGATTGATCTGCCGTCGATGACGCTCAATCGCGTCAGCATCCGCGCCTTCAACGAGCTCTACTATCGCATGGGCGTCAGGCGCGCCGGCGGCGACCATGTGGTCTCGCTCTATCCGTATTTCTTTCCGCTCGACAGCATCGCTGACTGGAATCGAATCTACGGACGACGCGGCTTCCTCCAGCATCAATGCGTGATCCCGGAAGCCAATGCACGCGCCGTGCTCGCTGACATCCTCGATCGTGTCTCGAAGCGCGGTGATGCGTCGTTTCTCGCGGTGCTGAAGAAGCTCGGCCACGGCGACGGCCTGCTGTCGTTTCCGCTGCCCGGCTACACGCTGGCGCTGGATTTCCCGGTGAAGGGCGACATCCTGAATTTCCTCGACGAGATCGACCGTCTGGTCGTCGCCGCCGGCGGCCGGCTTTATCTTGCCAAGGATGCGCGGCAGTCGCGCGCGACGTTCGAGGCCGGCTATCCCGCACTATCGCGCTTCAACGCGATCCGCAAATCGCTCGATCCCGCCAAAAACATCCGCTCAAAGCTTTCACAACGCCTGTTCGATGAGGTTTAAACCGTGACATCACGCAAGACCGTTCTGGTGCTCGGTGGCTCCTCCGATATCGGCCGCGCCGCGGCGCGCGCCTTTGCCAAGGCCGGCTACGATGTCGGCCTCGCCGGCCGCGATGCCGCCGCGCTCGAGCCTGACGCCGCCGATCTGCGCGCGCGCTACACTATCGAAGCGAGCACATGGACATTCGACGTGCTTGACACCGCCTCGTTCGACGGCTTCGTCGCCGGCCTTCCGGTGTTGCCCGACGTCGTCGTCTCGATCGTCGGCCTGCTGGGCGTGCAGCCAAATGCCGAGAGCGACCTCGCGCACGCCACCACGATCATGCGCTCGAACTACGAAGGCCCGTCGCTGATCCTCGGCCTGTTCGCCGAAAAATTCTTAGGCCGCGGCAATGGCACGATTGTCGGCGTGTCGTCGGTGGCAGGCGATCGCGGCCGCGCCTCGAACTATGTCTACGGCTCGGCGAAAGCCGGCTTCTCCGCCTTCCTGTCGGGCCTGCGCGCCCGCGCCAGCCGCGGCGGCGTCCACGTCGTCACCGTGAAACCCGGCTTCGTCCGCACCAAGATGACGGAAGGCATGAAGCTGATCGGCCCGCTCACCGTCGACTCGCCTGTCGTAGGTGATGCGATCCTCAGCGCCGTCGAGAAGAAGACGGATGTCGTCTATGTCAGCGGCAAATGGCGTCTCGTGATGCTCATCATCAAGACGCTGCCCGAGGCGGTGTTCAAGAAGCTGAAGTTCTGAGGTTGCTGCGGCAACCGCGGTGAAGGTGCCCTCCCTCTCCCGCTTGCGGGGGAGGGCTGGGGTGGGGGTATCTCCGCGGGCGAGAACCCCCTAGAGGAGAAAGCCCTCACCCGCCGCTACGCGGCGACCTCTCCCGCAAGCGGGAGAGGTGAAACCAACTCACGCGCTCTTGCGCTGGAACTGGCCCTGCGGGCGAAAACGCCAGAGATATTGCGGCGCGATCGCTTCCAGCGAATCCGCCGTGATGCCGAGGCCTTCCAGCGTCAGCCCCGCGGTCTTCGCCGCATCCGACACGACATTGTCGCGCTCGAGCAGCATCACCTGGTCCGGCGTCAGCTTCAGCGCGCCCGGCGCGAATTGCAGGAAGTTGGCCTGGAGGCGGGCGAGGCCGAACGACAGCGGCACCAGCCTCGGCTTGCGATCGGCGATCTCGACAATGGCCTCGATGATCTCGCGCATGGTCAGCACCTCCGGCCCGCCGAGCTCGTAGGTCGCGCCCGCCTTGGCCTTGCCGTCGACGGCGTCGGCAATCGCGGTGGCGACGTCGCCGACATAGACCGGCTGCATCTTCGTCGCGCCGCCGATCAGCGGCAGCACCGGCGACATCCGCGCCAGCGACGCGAAGCGGTTGGTGAACTGGTCCTCGGGGCCGAACATCACGGAGGGGCGGAAGATCGTGGCCGACGGCACCGCAGCCGTCACTGCCGCCTCGCCGGCCGCCTTGGCCTTGGCATAGCGCGATGGTGATTCGGCATCGGCGCCGATCGCCGAGACGTGGATCAGCCTTGCGCCGACGGCGGCCGCCGCCTTGGCGACGGTATCGGCGCCCTTGGCTTGGACGGCGTCGAAGGTCTGCCCGCCGCCCTCGGTGAGGATGCCGACCAGATTGATCACGACATCCGAATCGCGCACCGCCGCCTCGACCGAGGCCGGATAGCGCAGATTGGCCTGGATGGTGTGGACCTGCCCGACCTTGCCGGAGGGCTGGAGGTATCCGGCGAGTTCCGGCCGCCGCACCGCGACCCGGACCCGGTAGTCCCGCCGGCACAGCGCGCGGACGACATTCCGGCCCAAAAACCCCGATCCGCCGAAAACCGTGACGAGAGTTTCCAGATTCGATGTCATGGGAATTGTCCTGGGTCAGATTCTGCAGGAAGAGTGCGTGTTATCAGGCTTGTATCGGCCCGGTTTGCAATGCGCAATCGGTAAGCCGAACCATGAATTGACAACGGCGTCACTGAACCGTAGTAACCGCCTCCGTGCCCCAAACGGCATGCCCAGGTGGTGGAATTGGTAGACGCGCTGGCTTCAGGTGCCAGTGGCTTAACGGCCGTGAAGGTTCGAGTCCTTTCCTGGGCACCATTTTAGGTTGGTGCGACCCTTATTCGGCGGGCGCCACCTTGAAGACAATCTAGTCTTTCGGGCTCTTTGACGGATCACGTCTGTCGGCCTTGCTGGCCAATCTCGCCTCCAGTCGGTCAAAAACCTCGGAACTCGGCTTCACCCGACCCGTCTCGGCGTCATCGAACCCGCGTGCGATCGCGGCGTCTAGCGCAGCCAGCTTTGTGGAAAGGTTTTCAAGGGCTTCGCCCGAGTCCGCTCGTCTCGTCATGCTGCTTCTCCTCCAGCCCCCTCACACCACCCGCTTCCCCGCCTGCTCCGCCACCGACTTCTGCACAAAATACATCGCGACCAGCGTGACGATCGTCGTTGTGACGACGACGTAGCCGATCCGCTCGAAATGCAGCAGCGAGCCGTCCGGTTGCTGCGAGATGATCGCGGCCGCCAGCACCGAGCCGAGGCCGCCGGAGAGCTGCTGCAGCGAGGCGCTGACTGCGCTGAACGAGCCGCGCTGGCTTTGATCGGGGATCGCCGACATCACCGCCTGCGACGGGATCATGCGCGAGAAGATGCCGATGAACAGCGGCACGTTGACGGTGATCGCGGTCACCGCGCAGTCACGACAACACTCGCGCCGTCCAGGACTGTTGGCGAATATCCCGGAGTCGACATTCATTCACGTGGTCCGGTCAGCAGCACAACACACGGCTATCCGATGTCACGTAATGTACGCGAGGTCAGACCGTAGAATTTCAGATGAACCCGATTCATCTGCTCGACTGACCCGAAGCCGCATCTGGCCGCAACCGCCTTGAGTGGCAAAGTCGAGGTCCGAAGATGGTGACGTGCCGTATCGGCACGAAGCCGTTTGACCGTCTCGGCAGGCGGCACACCGATCAACGTTCGATATTTGCGTGCGAATGTTCGCTCGCTCATGCCCGCCTGAGCCGCAAGCTCAGGAACGCGTAGGTCGCGGCTGATATTGCCCAACATCCACTGGTGAAGCTCCCTAAAGGCTCCAGCCTTGTCATGGTCAATAGTTTCGATAAATTCGCTGAATTGCGACTGGCTGCCTGGTCGCTTGACGTATAGGACCATCCACTTGGCCGTGACTGCGGCGGCCGCTTCGCCGTGGTCATTCGCAACGAGCGCGAGGGCGAGGTCGATGCCGGCGCTTACGCCTGCGGAACTCCAGATTTTGCCGTCACGCACATAGAGGGCATCGCGGTCGACCGTGACATCGCGGAAGTTCCGCTGGAGATTGTCGCAATCGACCCAGTGCGTTGTCGCTCGCTTGCCGGCAAGCAAGCCGGCCCGCGCAAGCACGAGTGCACCGTTGCAAACGGAGCAAATCCGCTCCGCCTCGTCCATGTGGCTCCGCAACCAGCCGATCAGAAGGGGATCGCGCGACGCCGCTTCGACGCCCTTTCCTCCAACCACCATAACCGTTGTTCCGGGCATCAACGCGGACGGCAAAGGCTCGGCATCGATCGCCAGTGACAAGGAGCCCTTTACTCCCTTGGGACCGGACGACACGACCGAGACCCGGTAATCGATCGGCAGCCCTGTTGCGGCATCCCGCGCATGTTCGCTCGCCGAAAGGAACACCTGCATCGGGCCGGCGAGATCGAGCACTTGGAAGCCCTCAAAGGCCAGGAAGACAATATGCCGAGGGGTTGCCGAGGCCGGCGTGAGCATTGGCAGGAAATACGACAAGTATGGCAAATATGCCAGTCGCAATCGGCGTAACTCGGATGAGTTTTAAACCAAGCGAGGATGACAGATGATCTACGAGTTGCGCACCTACCACACCCTGCCGGGCCGGATGCCGGCACTGCTGAAGCGCTTTGAGACGCGGACACTGAAGATCTGGGAGCGACTGGGCATTCGCCAGCTTGGCTTTTGGCGCACCACGGTCGGACCGTCACACCTAGAGCTCGTCTACATCCTTGCCTGGGACTCACTCGCGGAGCGGGAGCGTCTTTGGGGTGCCTTCGTAACGGATCCCGAATGGCTGGAGGCAGCCGCGGCCTCGGAGGTCGACGGGCCAATCCTCGCGAATATCTCGAACTCTTTCATGAGCCCAACAAGCTTTTCGGCCCTGCAATAAGAGAGGACCTTGGCGGACCAGCAACGTCGTCGCGACGAGGAATTTGCACGCCAGATGGAGCGCAACGCTGTGGGCTACGGGACGGCGATCCCTGGATCGCCGCCGCCAGGATATCTGAGCTGGCCAAATCGGCCTTGTCAGCCCTCAGACCACGCTCCTCCCGGCCCGCTCCGCCACCGACTTCTGCACAAAATACATCGCGACCAGCGTGATGATCGTCGTCGTGACGACGACATAGCCGATCCGCTCGAAATGGAGCAGCGAACCGTCCGGTTGTTGCGAGATGATCGCAGCCGCAAGCACCGAGCCGAGCCCGCCGGAGAACTGCTGGAGCGAGGCGCTGACCGCGCTGAACGAGCCGCGCTGGCTCTGATCGGGGATTGCCGAGATCAGCGCCTGCGACGGGATCATGCGCGAGAAGATACCGACGAACATCAGGACGTTGACGATGATCGCGGTCACCAGCGAGACGTGGCCGAGATGGGTGTAGATCAGCACCATGATCACGGTCATGGCGCAGCCGAACACGAAGGTCGGATATTTGCCGAAGGCGTCGCTGGCGCGGCCGACCAGCGGGCCCGTGACGATGCTGAACAGGCCGGAGACCAGATAGATCGTCGGCAGATGCACGATGTCGATGCCGATATTGTTGACGGTGAAGGCGCTGGAATACGGCATCAGCATGTAGCCGCCCGTCGCCAGCAATGTCGTGACCGCGAAGGCCAGCGTGTAGCGCGGTTCGCCGATGGTCGCGACCAGATGGTGGAACGGGTTCTTGTCCTGCTTCAGCTTCAGATGCGCATCGACCGGCTCCATGGCGAAGGCGATGACGGCGATGGCCAGGATCGAGAGGCCGATGATCGCAAAGAAGCAGACATGCCAGCTCCAGTGATTGGCGAGAAACAGTCCGGCCGGAACGCCCAGCACCTGGCTCGCGGCGAACGCCGTCTGGACGAATCCCATCACGCGTCCGCGCAAGTGCAGCGGAAACAGATCGGTGACAATGGCCAGCACGATCGAGCCGATCACGCCGCCGAACAATCCGGTCACGATCCGGCCGAGCAGCAGCACGTGGTAGTTCTGCGCCAGCGCGCAGAGCAACGTTCCGAGCGTGAAGCCGACATAGAAGAACAGCAGCAGCCGCTTGCGGTCGAAGCGGTCGGCAAAGCCGGCGGCAAGGATACCCGATAGTCCGGCGCTGAACGCATAGGCCGACACCGCGACGCCGAATTGCCCGGCGGTGATGTTGAGCGCGGGCATCAGGATGGCGCCGAGCGGCGACATGATGATGAAGTCGAGGATGATCGTGAACTGAGCGAAGGCGAGCAGCGCCACGAGGAGTGACTGGTAGCGCGAAAAGCCGCGCTGGCGTTCCTGCTGATCGTCGATCGGCGCGGCGAGCGTCTGGTCTGTCATGGCACCTGATGTGTGGTGAGAAGCTGGGCTCAGATAGGGTGGGCGTGGGCGATTTCCACGGGCGCGAGGCCCAAGTTCCGCTGGTATATCGCGCGCGCGCCGGATTGTGGGATCCCTGCAACAGCCTGGCGGCGGACCTTCCAGCCGCGTTCGGCTGGCCGAATTAAGCCGCCCTTAGCGAATGCTCCCTAGGCTCGCGGCCGTCCATTTTCCTGCTCCCCGGCCTCCCCAGCCCTTGGGCCGGCCGTGTCGCAGTCAGTCAGAGCGTTTTCGGATGGAGCAGCCCGTCAGGCAGTACGATCGGAGTGAGGCCGCGCCGCAGACCATGTCTGCGCCGGGGCGCACCCTCGTCATCGATCTCGAAGGCGCGCTGCTGCGCTCGGAGCTGCTGATGGAGGCGCTGTTCTCTGCCCCTGCGCGCATGCTGGCCCGCTTCGGCGCAGGCGGACGTGCCGGCATGGCGGCACTCACGGATATTCTGGCGCGCGCCGAGCTCGACTACGCCCACCTTCCCTATGATGCCGATGTGCTGAACCAGGCGCTGATGGCGCGGGCGCGCGGCGCGAAGATTTATCTCGCCGCCGGCCGCTTCGCCGATCATGCCGCGGGCATCGCCGCCCACCTCGGTTTTGACGGCGTCGTGGCGCCCGCCGATCTTGCTGCGGGCGACAATCTGCCGTTCGATCGCGCTGCGATCGAGCGCATCGAGCCCCGAAGCCGCGCCCGCGCGAGCCTGAAGACCTGGGCGAAGGCGCTGCGGGTCTATCAATACGCCAAGAACACGCTGGTGTTCGTGCCCGTCATCACCGCGCATCAGGTGAATCTTGCGACGCTGGGCACCACGCTGCTGGCGTTCCTGGCGTTCTCGGCCTGTGCGTCGGGCGCCTATCTGATGAACGATCTGCTCGACCTCGCCGCCGACCGCCAGCATCCGACCAAGCGCCATCGCGCGCTTGCGGCGGGCGACTTGCCGATCTCGTCGGCGCTATCGGCAATCCCCGTGCTGTGGGCGTTCGCCGTTGCCGCCAGCCTCTGCATCTCCTTGACCTTCCTCGGCGTGCTCGCCGCCTATCTCGCCACCACCATCGCCTATTCGCTCGTGCTCAAGCGCAAGATGCTGGTCGATGTCGTCACGCTCGCCGGGCTTTATTCCTTGCGCATCGGCGCGGGCGCAGTCGCGGCCGGCGTCATGCTGTCGGAATGGCTGATGGTGTTCTCGCTGTTCGTGTTCACCTCGCTCGCGCTGATCAAGCGCTTCAGCGAGCTCAGTATGCGCGAGGGTGCAGGGCTCTCCGATCCGTCAAACCGCGACTACCGCATCAGCGATCTGCAAATCATCGCCGCGATGGCGGCCGCGAGTGCCATGAACGCGGTGACGGTGTTCGCGCTCTATGTCTCGTCCTCCGCGGTGACGCCGCTCTACAGCCATCCCTGGATGCTCTGGCTGCTCGCTCCCTTGCTGCTCTACTGGTTCGGCCGGGCCCTGATGATCGCGCATCGCCGCGAGATGCCCGACGATCCCATCATCTACGCCTTCCGGGACGGCGCGAGCCGCATCACCGTGGCGGCGATGGTCTGCATCATGCTGGCGGCGATCTGATGAGCCTGGCGACGTCGAGCCTGGGTGCGGCGAGCCGGAAGAGCTTGCTGGCGCTCTCGCCTGCGATCGTCGATACGCTGGTGATTGCTGCGTTCGCGGCCGTGGTGTCCCTGCTGCGCACCGGCTTCGTCTTCGGCATCGAGAACAATTTGTTCCATTTCCCGATTGTCGCCGGTCTCGGCAACGAGCCGCAGTTTCACGATGACGCCTTCATCCAGTCGCTGCGCTATTTCGCCTCCGGCGTCTGGATCCTGCTGAACGACACGCAGAAGGATGTGGGGCGGACCGAAGTGCTGTTCTTCGTCCTGAATTATCTGTCGCGCCTGTTGTCCTTTGTCGGCTTCCTGTGCTGCGCCTCGCTGCTCGGCGTCGTCACGCGGCGCGACAAGATCGTCTTCAGCCTGATCCTGTGCGCGATCGCGTTCCTCGACGGTTACAGCCGGGCCGGCGGCATGGGCGGACTGTTCGTGAACTATTTCACGCATTCCGAGATCGCCAACGGCACCGTCCTGCTCGCAATCTATTTCGCGGCACGACGATGGTTCATGTCGGCGGCCATTGCCTGCGGTGTCACCTTCTTCGTCAATGCCTTCGTTGCCGTCTGGCTGGCGCCGCTGCTGGTTCTCGTCGCGGCCACCTCGATGCTTCGAGGCGAGACGACGCTGCGGACGGTCTGTTGGCGGACCCTCGCCGGGCTCGTGATCTCGCTCCCCTTTGCCTATCCGGTCCTGCATGCCGTGCTCGGCAATCCCGAGTTCGGCAAGCCGCCAGGCTTCGACTATCCGGCCTATCTCCGTGAATATTATGCCGGCCATTCGCTGATCACGGCGGTCGATCTCGACAACATCCTCGTGATGGTCGCGGTGATCGCTGCCGGCGCCGCCGCGTTTGCGTGGTTCGGCGCCCGGGCGCGCGCGTTGCAGGCGGCCTATCTCGGCGCGGTCCTGGTCTATGCGGCCGGTATCGTCATTCCATTCGTCTCCGGCGCGAATCTCGTTCTCAATCTTCAGCTGCTGCGTTCGGGCACGCAGATCTATCTGTTGGCCGGACTTGCCGTGGCGGCGCTCGCGACCAACTGGCTGAGCCGCGACCGTGCGATCGCCTTCCTCCCGGGATGCCTGATGCTGCTTTGCCTTGGCATCAACGGCATCGCAATCGCGCTCGTCGTTCCGCTGGTTGTGGGCGTGGTCCTGGCCACGGGCTCGAAGCGATCCGTGACGGACGACGCGCCCGCCTCGCATCGCCGGTTCGGCTATGCGGCGTTGGCGCTGGCGGGTCTGGTGCTATGGCGGCTTGCGGTCTGGCAGGACGTCGCCCTCAACCGCCTCTTCAACGATGCGGTCGGTGAGTGGAAGGACGTCGGCAATTGGGCGAGCGCCACGACACGGACCGATGCGATCTTCCTGCCGCCGCCCCATCGCCCGGAAACCACGACGGCGGATCCCGCGGACCTCGCGCTCGCACGGGCGATCATCTTCGAATTCGTGGCGCATCGCCGCATCTGGGTCGACTACAAGCGCGGGGCCGCCGCGATGTGGACGCCGTCCTACTACCGGATCTGGCACGAGCGGATGACCGAGACGGAGGCGCTGGAGTCCCACGCCGCACGATTGGCCTATGCCGCGGGGCACGGCATCGGTTACGTCGTCGATCGCTGCGAGACATTGTCCTCGCAGCGGGACGTGGTGTTCCGGACCAGACGGCTCTGCGTCTCGGCCGCCGAACGCGCGCCGGCCGGTTGAAATACGGCCCCGATGCTTGCGCCGGCCGTGGCCAGCAGCTACATCGCGGCGCGCAAGGCTGCTGGCGGATCTTCGACCCGGCCGGCCCTCGCCAGTTGCCGCTTCAGGCATTAATTTGATCCAGCGCCGATTCGATTGAGGGTTTGAAACGCCATGACCGTACGCCTGCATCGCGGCGACCTGCCTGACCTCACCCGCTACACCGGTGCGGTGGCGATCGACACCGAGACCATGGGGCTGAACCCGCACCGCGACCGGCTCTGCGTGGTCCAGCTCTCGCCCGGTGACGGCAGCGCCGACGTCGTGCAGATCCCCAAGGGCCACACCGACGCGCCGAACCTGAAGGCCCTGCTCGCCAATCCCGCCATCACGAAAATCTTCCATTTTGCGCGGTTCGACGTCGCGGTGCTGTACCAGAGCTTCGGCGTGATGACCGGGCCGATCTACTGCACCAAGATCGCCTCCCGCCTGACCCGCACCTATACCGACCGCCATGGTCTCAAGGACCTCGTGCGCGAGGTGCTCAATGTCGACCTCTCCAAGCAGCAGCAATCCAGCGACTGGGGTTCCGACAGCCTGACCGAGCCGCAGCTCGCCTACGCCGCCTCCGACGTACTGCACCTGCACGCCCTGCGTGAGCGGCTCGACGCGATACTGGTGCGGGAGGGCCGCACCCAGCTGGCCAAGGCCTGTTTCGACTTCCTGCCGACCCGTGCCCTGCTCGACCTCCAGGGCTGGGAGGAAGAGGACATTTTCGCGCATTCCTGATGGGTGCTTAACCTCTCCCGCTTGCGGGAGAGGTCGCGCCGAAGGCGCGGGTGAGGGTTTTCTCCTCTAGGGGACTGTCCCATTGCGGTGACACCCTCTCCCCAGCCCTCTCCCGCAAGCGGGAGAGGGAGAGACGATCGCCCCGTTTCGGACACTTTCGTAACGGCCTGTCCAAAGCTGATATGCTCAAGGCTGCATATTCCCGAGGTCGCGGGTACAATGGGGCGCCCTCGATTGGAGCCTTCTGACCAGGCAAGCGATGCCCCCGGAGCAGCGGTGAACTCGGCCCAGTTTTCCACCTACGACGCCGCGCTTGCGGCGAAGTTTGCCACCGCGGCGCGCCACAGCCGCCTGGTGCGGATTCTGCGCATCGCGGTGCCGGTGACGGTGGTTCTCTCCATGGCCTCGATCGTCGCGGTCTCGACCTTCCTCAACCCCTTCTCCATGATCCCCGTGAAGGTCGATTCCGGAAACCTCGTGGTCTCCGGCACCAAGATCACGATGGAATCGCCGCATATGTCCGGCTTCAACCCGGACCAGCGGCCCTATGAGCTCTGGGCCAAGACCGCAACGCAGGACATCACCGATCCCGATCACGTCGATCTCGCCGATCTGCGCGCGAAGCTGCTGATGGAAGACCAGTCGACCATGTTCCTCGATGCCCGCACCGGCCGCTTCGACAACAAGCAGCAGCAGCTCGATCTGCACAAGGACATCTTCCTGCGCACTTCGACCGGCTATGAGGCGCGGCTGAACTCAGCCTTCGTCGACATGGCCAAGGGCACGGTCTCCTCCGATGACCATGTCGACGTCAAGCTGACCAACGGCACGCTCACCGCCGATCGCTTGCGCATCACCGAAGGCGGCGACGTCATCCGCTTCGAAGGCAATGTCGTGATGCATCTGGACAAGATCAGCACGGATGACGCTGCGCCCGTGCCGGTCGAGCAGCCCGCGCCCGCGCCGCCGCCTGTGAAGTCCAAGAACAAATCTTCGAACTCAAAGTGATTTTCATGGCTCTTTTTTTTCCGCGCAACGACAGCAAGCGTCGCGCCATCGTCGCGGCGATCGCGCTTGGCGGCGCGGCGCTGATTGCGACCGGTGCCGCCGTTGCGCAAAGCACGATGCAAGGCGTGCCCAATGCGATGCAGGGCTTTTCGCAGAATCGCGATCAGCCGATCCAGATCGAAGCCGCCTCGCTCGAGATGCGCGACAAGAAAAAGGAAGCGACCTTCTCGGGCAATGTGAAGGTCGTGCAGGGCGACACCACCATGACCTCGAAGACGCTGGTGGTGTTCTACGAATCCAGCAGCGACAAGGCGGCCGCGCCGCAGCCGGCAACTGGGCAAACCGCACCCGCAAAGGGCCAGAAGGGGGCGCCAATACAGTCGGCGACGCCGGGGCCGGGCGGCGCCTCCTCGATCAAGCGGCTGGAAGCGCGCGGCAATGTCGTCGTCACCCAGAAGGACCAGGTGGTGACCGGCGAGACCGCGGTGTTCGACACCAAGACCAACCTCATCACCATGCTCGGCGGCGTGGTGCTGACGCAGTGCCAGAACGTGCTGCGCGGCGACCGCCTCATGGTCGACATGACCACCGGCGTCTCCCGGGTGGAATCCGACAGCGGCAAGGTGCAGGGCCTGTTCATCCAGACCCAGGGCGGCGCGAACGGCAAATGCGGAACGCCGGTGGCCCCCGGCGCGGGCTCGCCTTTGCAGCTGCCCGGTTCAGGTAAACAAAAGTAAATTCAATAGCTTGGCTCAGATGCGGCCGATCCGAGGTTGAAGCTTGCCCGGCGAGACTGTATCTAGCGCAGGGCTTTCGAAGCGGGGTCCGCCGCTTTTCGGGCGTGTTTCACTGGGCATGAGACATCCCTACATTCATGCTGCGTCGGCGAAGCAAGAGGCCGGCGCGGCAGACCGCGCGACTACCGCGCAGGATCCGTAGCAGGCTAGAAGGCGGGGATGGTCGATCTATTCAGCATGTTCCGTCGGCGCCCCGCCAAGCGCGGCCGGCCAGGATTTGCCCGTGACATCACCGCGCTCGGTGACAGTGTCGGCGGCCTGGTGGCGAGCCCGGTGCGGGACGCGCCGCCGATTGCCCGTGACCAGCCCGTGCAGGCCTCGGACCCCTATGGCGTCGAGGCCCCGCTGCGGGCGCGTCAGCCGGCGGCTCAACCGCCCAAAGCCAGGCCTGCCAACAAGCCCGCTGCCAAGTCCAACGGCTCGGGCGGGCCGCAACTCCTCAAGCGGCCGGGCTTCCTGGCTGTGCATAGCGTGGAAAAGAGTTTTGGTAGCCGCCAGGTCGTGCGCGGCGTCAGCATCTATGTACGGCGTGGCGAAGCCGTCGGTCTGCTCGGCCCGAACGGTGCCGGCAAGACCACCGTGTTCTACATGATCACCGGCCTGATCAAGGCCGATCGCGGCGCGATCGAGCTCGACGGTCACGACGTCACCAAGCTGCCGATGTATCAGCGCGCGCGGCTCGGCATCGGCTATCTGCCGCAGGAAGCCTCGATCTTCCGCGGCCTCACCGTCGAGCAGAACATTCGCGCCGTGCTCGAAGTGGTCGAGCCCTCGCGCAAGAAGCGCGAGCAGCAGCTCGACTCCCTGCTCGACGAATTCAACATCACGCGCCTGCGGAAATCGCCGTCGATTGCGCTGTCCGGCGGCGAGCGTCGCCGCGTCGAGATCGCGCGTGCGCTCGCAACGCGTCCGAACTACATGCTGCTCGACGAGCCCTTCGCCGGCATCGATCCGATTGCGGTCGGCGACATTCAGGACCTGGTTCGCCATCTCACCAATCGCGGCATCGGCGTGCTGATCACCGACCACAATGTGCGCGAGACGCTCGGCCTCACCGACCGCGCCTACATCGTCTATGCCGGTGAGATCTTGACTGAGGGAAGCCCGGACGAGATCGTCGCCGATCCGGATGTTCGCCGCCTTTACCTTGGCGAGGAATTCCGCCTCTAGCCTTTTTTTCCTTTTCGTCAAGGCGTGTACATCAGGCCAGGACTAAGATAAGCAAGAATCGGACCAATTTTCGGGAACGGTTCTTGTTAGATGGCGCTTACGCAGAGATTAGAGTTCCGGCAATCGCAGTCGCTGGTCATGACGCCGCAGCTGATGCAGGCGATCAAGCTGCTGCAATTGTCCAATCTCGATCTCACGACCTTCGTGGAGGAGGAACTCGAGCGTAACCCCCTGCTGGAGCGGGCCAATGACGAGGCCCCCGGCGGCGAAGCCCCGGCCGAGGCCGCCCAGTTCAGCGACCACGATGGCGATGATTCAGGCAGTCAGGGCGCCGATGACGGCTTTGGCGGCAGCGGCAACGCCTTCGAGCCTGGCCAGGAAGAATGGATGAGCAAGGATCTCGGCACCCGCGCCGAGATCGAGCAGACCCTCGACACGGGCCTGGACAACGTCTTCTCCGAGGAGCCCGCCGAGGCGGCGGCGCGCAACGCCCAGGACGTCGCGCCGACCACCTACACGGAATGGGGCGGCGGTGCCTCCGGTGACGAGGACTACAATCTCGAAGCCTTCGTCGCGGCGGAAACCACGCTCGGTGACCATCTTGCCGAGCAGCTCTCGGTCGCCTTCACCGGCGCGGCGCAGCGCATGATCGGGCAGTACCTGATCGATCTCGTCGACGAGGCCGGTTATCTGCCGCCCGATCTCGGCCAGGCGGCCGAGCGGCTTGGCGCGACACAAAAGGACGTCGATGACGTTCTTGCCGTGCTGCAAAAATTCGATCCGCCCGGTGTCTGCGCGCGTAGCTTGAGCGAATGCCTGGCGATCCAGCTCCGCGAGCTCGATCGCTACGATCCGGCGATGCAGGCGCTGGTCGAGCATCTCGATCTCCTCGCCAAGCGCGACATCGGCGCTCTTCGCAAGCTCTGCGGCGTCGACGACGAGGACATCGCTGACATGATCGGCGAGATTCGCCGCCTCAATCCCAAGCCCGGCATGAAATTCGGCTCGGCGCGGCTGCAGACCATGGTGCCGGACGTTTATGTTCGCCCGGGTCCGGACGGTGGCTGGCATGTCGAGCTCAACAGCGACACCTTGCCGCGCGTGCTGGTCAACCAGACCTACTATTCCGAGCTCTCGAAGAAAAAGGGCAAGGACGGCGACAAGTCGTATTTCACCGACGCGCTGCAGAACGCGACCTGGCTGGTGCGCGCGCTCGACCAGCGCGCCCGCACCATCCTGAAAGTCGCGACCGAGATCGTGCGGCAGCAGGACGGCTTCTTCACCCATGGTGTCGCGCATCTGCGGCCGCTGAATCTGAAGGCGGTCGCCGACGCCATCCAGATGCATGAATCCACGGTGTCGCGCGTCACCGCCAACAAATACATGGCGACAAATCGCGGCACATTCGAGTTGAAATATTTCTTCACCGCGTCGATTGCCTCGGCCGACGGCGGCGAGGCGCACTCGGCTGAAGCCGTGCGTCACCACATCAAGCAGCTGATCGATTCGGAAGCACCTGCCGCGATCCTGTCGGATGATACCATCGTGGAACGCTTGCGCGCTTCGGGCATTGATATTGCCCGCCGCACGGTCGCGAAGTACCGCGAAGCCATGCGCATTCCGTCCTCGGTGCAACGCCGTCGTGACAAGCAGAGCGCTCTTGGTAACGTCCTTTCCACCGCAATGTCCGATCGCTCGCGCAACGTCGAACCGGCCTGATTGCGCTGGCGCGAAATCGCGCTACTCTCATCCCCCAATTCGCGACCGATCCAAGCTAGGCCAGCAAACCAAGCGAGGTATCACATGACTCTTCGGATTTCGGGCAAGAGCGTTAGCGTCGGTGAGGCCCTTCGCGGCCGCGTGAACGACCGGACCGAAGAGGTCCTCCGTAAATATTTCGACGGCAACTACTCCGGCCACATCACGCTGAGCAAGGACGGCCTCGGTTTCCGCACCGACTGTGCGCTGCATCTCGATTCCGGCATTACGCTGGAAGCCGATTCGAACGCGCAGGACGCCTATGCCAGCGCCGACCAGGCGCTCGTGATGATCGAGAAGCGGCTCAAGCGCTACAAGAGCCGGCTCAAGGACCGTTCGGCCCGCAAGGCCCATGTCGCCTCCGCGGCGCTGGCCGCGCTCGACGCGACGGCTTACGTGCTGGAGGCGCCGGGCGAGGGCGACGACGAGGATGAGGTCACCGGCTACAGCCCCGTGATCATCGCCGAGGCCACGACGTCGCTGAGGCAGATGTCGGTCAGCGAAGCCGTCATGGAACTCGACCTCAGTGGGGCACCTTGCCTGGTATTCCAGCACGGCTCCTCGGGCCGGGTGAATATCATCTACCGCCGCGCCGACGGCAATGTCGGCTGGATCGACCCCCCGGGGGCCAAATCGGGTAGCTAGCCCGGCAATAGCGGCCCGTATCAACCACAGGTCTTAACAATGACCGGGGCAAAGCCGCACGCGGGAGTTGGCACCGGGATTGCGTTGGAGTAGAAGCGCCCCACATCAGGATCGGGGCTAAGTCCGCCTCCTGCTTCACCTTCTTGACGCCGGCCGGGCTCGATCTGATCGAGCCGGCCTATTCGGAACCTGACGGTTTAATTCACCTCGGAACACTTCCATGCCGATTACCGATCTGGTCGCCCCGGAGGCGATTCTTCCGGCATTGAAGGTCAACAGCAAGAAGCAAGCGCTCCAGGAACTCGCGGCCAAGGCCGCCGAGCTGACCGGCCAGAACGAGCGCGCGGTGTTCGAGGTGCTGCTCCAGCGCGAGAAGCTCGGCACCACCGCGGTCGGCTACGGCGTCGCCATTCCCCACGGCAAGCTGCCCAAGCTCGAGAAGATCTTCGGCCTGTTCGCCCGGCTCGATCGCCCGATCGATTTCGAGGCGATGGACGGCCAGCCGGTCGACCTGGTCTTCCTGCTGCTCGCCCCCGAAGGCGCCGGCGCCGATCATCTGAAGGCGCTCGCCCGCATCGCCCGCCTGCTGCGCGACCAGGACATCGCCAAGAAGCTCCGCGCCTCGCGCGACGCCCAGGCGATCTATTCGGTGCTCGCGCTGCCGCCGGCGACTGCGGCGTAAGGCTTGCTTCTCTTGCCCCGGACGCAGCGCAGCGCTTCTTCAGCGGTGCGCTGCAGAGCCGGGGCCCATCTCTCCACAATTGTGCGTGTCGCTTTCTGGGTCCCGGCTCTGCGCGGCAGCGTTGCACGCTGCAGCGCGTCCGGGACACGAGAGTTGGGCTCGCTGTAGCCTCACACCCCGTCATTGCGAGACGGGGACAGTGCGGCCGATCCGTCGCACAAATGAAAACGGGCACACCTTCGTGCAACGCGCCGCCTCAGCAGACTGTTGGCAGCAGGCGCCGGACTTCGTCGAGCAATTCGGGGGTCGCCGTCTTGTCACCCGCGAGGTGCTTGAGCAGCGCACTCTGGAATAGACCGTCGAACAGCGCATAGAGCGCGGCGGCCGACGACGCCGGTCGCTTGCCGCCGAGCTCGGCATAGCGGGAGGCGATGCGCCAGATCATCGCTTCCAGGCTCTTGTCGATCTCGAGCACATCCTTGCGAAACGCCGCCTCGAACATCGCCTGCGAGCGCAAATCGTACCAAAGGCGGTGCATGCGGGCTTCGTTCTGCAGTGTTGCTGCGAGCTTGGCGAGGAAACCCTCCGTCAATTCGTCGCGGCTCGTTGCTGTCGCGACAACCTCGTCATATCGCGTCACGCACTTCGCCTTGTAGTGGCGGACGCAGCAGCAGATCAGGTCGAGCTTGTCGCTGAAATAATAGTGGAACACGCCGTGCGTGAACGCCGAGTTCTGCGCGATTTCGCGCAGGCTGGTGCGTGCGAAGCCGAGCTCTCCAAGCGTTTCGAGCGCGGCCTCGGCAAGCTCGACGCGCCGCGCGTTGAACTTGTCGTCCCGCACGACCTCTGCCATGGCCTCACGTTTCGCCGCTCCTGTCGCTTGCCGCGCCATTGTCGCGCTGTCTCCCGTCTTTTCGTTACGACGATCACTTCGTCCGTCATCGTCTACAGACCATCCTCTTTGACAACTGTCAAATTTTGCCTTGACAACTGTCAAGCTCCGGGCGGAGTGTGCCCGCCAAGAATTTGGACAGTCGTCAAGACGTCCGCGAATGGAGGAAACGCACCCACCGGCGCCGCGCCGCCGGAACGGACTCGCATGCCGTTGCGCCACTGCGCAGGCACCGTGCTGCTGATCGCAGCACGCACGGATCATCAGCAAAAAAATCAGTCCAAGAAATCTGACCAAGAGATCAATCAAGAGATCAACCAAGGGAGGACGTGCGATGAGTGAGAAGAGTCTTGATGGCCGCAAAGCCCTGGTCACCGGCGGAGCCCGCGGAATCGGAGCCGCGATTGCAGCGGCACTGGCGCAATCCGGCGCGGCGGTCATGATCGGCGACATCCTCGATGACGTCGGGCGGGACAGCGCCGGCCAGATCGCAAAGCTCGGTGTGAAGACCGGCTTCGTCCAGCTCGACGTCACCGACGACGCTCAATGGGAGCGAGCGGTTGCCGCGACGGTCTCAACCCTCGGCGGCTACGACATCCTGATCAACAATGCCGGCATCGAGATCACGTCGCTGATCTCCGAGGTCAAGGCCGAGGACGCGCGGCGGATGTGCGACGTCAATATCGTCGGCACCGTGCTCGGCATGAAGCACGCCTTCCGTGCCATGCGCCCGGGCGGGCCGGCCGGCAAGGGCGGCGCCGTCGTCAACATCGCCTCGGTTGCGGCAACGATCGCCTTCCCGGGCATCGCGGTCTATTCGGGCACGAAATCTGCGGTTGACCGCATGACGCGGGTCGGAGCGATGGAGGCCGGCAAGCTCGGTTTCGGCGTGCGCGTGAACTGCATCTATCCGGGCCTGATCCCGACCGACATGGGAATGCAGCTCGCCAACGACATCGTCAAAGTCGGGCTCGCGGCTGACGTCAATGCCGCGGTCGGCTCGGTGGTGGAGCAAACCCCGCTCGGCCGCCTCGCCGAGGTCACGGACATCGGCGATGCCGCAGTGTTCCTGTGCTCGAACGAGGCGCGCTTCATCACCGGCATCGGACTGCCGGTCGATGGCGGCATGGGCATGTAACAACAAGGCCGACAACAAGCATTTCGGAGGAACGCAATGAGCGAGAAGAAGCCCGTCATCGTCTATGGCGCTTCCGGCTATACCGGCCGGCTGGTCTGTGAATATTTACGCGAATACAACATCCCCTTCATCGCCGCCGGCCGCAGCAATGAGAAGCTCAACGCCGCGATGAAGTCGAATGTGGCCGGCATCGAGACCGCCGACTACGAGGTGGTCAAGGTGCCGCACACCGTGGCCGCGCTGACTGAATTGTTCAACGGCGCCTCGGTGGTGCTCAACACCGTGGGTCCCTTCGCCAAGTTCGGCGGCGAAGTCGTGCAGGCTTGCCTCGCTTCCAGGTGTCATTACACCGACACCACCGGTGAGCAGGACTGGCTGATCACACTCGAGCAGGAGTGGGGCACGAAGTTCGCCAATGCCGGGCTGCTGTTGGCGCCGGGCATCGCGCAGATGTACACCACCGGGGAGATCGCCGCGCAGCTGTGCCTGGAGACACCCGGCCTCGACACGCTTGATATCGCCGTGTTCTGGGGTGGCAGCCCGACCATCGCATCGACGCAGACCATCCTGGTCAACGCCGCGATGGCCAAGGCCTACTATCTGGAGCAGAACAAATACGTCGAGCATCAGCCCGATGCCGGTCTCTACAATCTTGCCATCCCCGGCCAGCACGAGCTGGCGCTGGCGCTGCCCTGGGGCGGCACCTCGCACCCGGTGTGGTTCAAGCGCGATCCGCGCGTGGCCAACGTGAAAGTGCTGGGCGGCGTGTTCAATCGCGCCCTGATGCTGGCCGTGCCGCAGATCGTTGCCGCCGCGCTGGATGCGACCAAGGACATGAAGCCCGACGAGCGCTACGCCGCGCTGGCGCAGACCGCGGCCGGCGTGATGAACACCATGCCGCCGCGCGAGAACCCGCGCGTCAACAAGTCGATGGATTCGGTGCATGCCTCCGGCCCGTTGGGGCGCGCGCACTGCGTCATCAATGGCAACAGCAACTACAAGCAGACCGGCATGTTGCAGGCCTATGCCGCGGCGCACCTGCTGCAGCAGCCTCCGAAGCGCGTGGGGTTCGCCTCCGGCTGCCAGGCGTTCGGCCATCACGAGCTGCTCGGGCAATTGCGCAGCTTCGGGCTCGTCAGCAAGCCTGTTCTGACCGTGCACGACTAGGAGACGTGACAGCGATCGTTCTTCACCTCTCCCCATCGGGGAGAGGTGGACCTTCGCCGTGGCACGCGTCCAGCCAACCTCACGATGCTTCGGGTGTTGATCATGCGCTTCATCGATTACCTCGACAAAGGTGCCTCGCTCGGCGCCGACGCGCCGTGCCTCACAATGGATGGACGCGACCTCAGCTATGGCGAGGTGCAGCGGTTGAGCTACCGCGTCGCGCGCGGGCTCGCACGATCGGATATTGCTGCCGGCGAGAAGGTCGCAATCCTGTCCGGCAACGATCCGGTGGCGTTTGCCTGCGTGTTCGGCATTTCCCGCGGCGGTGCGGTCTGGTGTCCGATCAATCCGCGTAACGAGACGGCCGAAAACCGGCTCATCCTCGAGCAATTCGACTGCAGCCTGCTGTTGTTTCATTCGAGCTTCGCGCCGATGGTCGAGGCGGTACGTGCAGAGCTGCCAAAGCTGCGCGCCGTCGTCTGCCTCGATGCCGAGTTACCTTTCGCGCCCTCGTTCGACGGCTGGCTCGCCGGCCTCGCCGACGACCCCTATCAACGCGAGACGGTCGACGATCTCGCGATGATTCCCGGGACCGGCGGCACCACCGGCAAGCCGAAGGGGGTCATGCTGTCGGGCCGCAACATCGAGGCGATGACGGCACTGACGCTGATGGGCTATCCCTTCAAGGGCCGCCCGATCTATCTCGCGCTCGCGCCGCTGACCCACGCGGCCGGAGTGCTGTGTTTCCCGATCATGGCGCTCGGCGGCCGCATCGTGATCATGCATCACCCCGACATCGCCGAATTCCTCGATCTGATCGAGCGCTACCGCGTCACGCACACCTTCCTGCCGCCGACCGTGATCTACATGCTGCTCGATCATCCCAGACTCGACTCCGCGAAGCTCGGGTCTCTGCAATGCTTCTGGTACGGCGCGGCGCCGATCTCGGCCACGCGGCTTGCGGAGGCACTCCAGCGTATCGGGCCGATGGCGCAGTTGTTCGGTCAGACCGAAGCGCCGATGATGATCTCGATGATGGCACCTGACGAGCATTACAATGCCGACGGCACCATCGCGATGGAGCGGCTCGCCTCGGCCGGGCGGATCAGCCCACTGGTGCAGGCCGGCATCATGGATGGTGACGGCAATCTGCTGCCATCAGGCGCACGCGGCGAGATCGTGGTCCGCGGTTCGCTGGTGATGGAGGGCTATTACAAAAATCCCGAGGCGACGGCGGAGGCCTCTGCGCATGGCTGGCACCACACCGGCGATGTCGGCTACATCGACGACGACGGCTACCTCTATATCGTCGATCGCGCCAAGGACATGATCATCACCGGCGGGTTCAACGTCTACTCGATCGAGGTCGAGAACGCGCTGCGGGCGCATGAGGCGGTGCAGGATTGCGCCGTGATCGGCCTTCCGGACGAGAAATGGGGTGAGCGGATCGTCGCCGTGGTGCAGCCCCGCGCTGGCCAAAGCGTCGATGCGACGGCGCTTGCGGCCTTCGTCAAGCAGCGGATCGGCAGCGTCAAGACACCGAAGCAGATCGAAGTCTGGGACGACCTGCCGCGCTCCAAGGTCGGCAAGGTGCTGAAGCCGGACATCCGCGCGCGGCTGTCGGATCGCTCAGGCGAGTAGGACGTGTACTCATAAACCCGCGCTGCACTTCGTATGAGGTCCGCTGTGCCTCTGATAGCGGCGCATTGGCGCGTTCACCCTAGGTCCGAATTGGGCCAGAAGGCGACATCATCTCATCTGCGACGGCCGAGCAATGGACGAAGCTTTCCCAGGCGAGCGCCTGATTTTTGGGGTTGAACGGGGAACCGATTGGAGGCCATTCCGATTGATGCAGCCGTCACCATGGTCATCTTCGGGCGATTACGCCCACTTTGCCGTCCCGCTTGAGTGGTCGTGGCACGGCAGCCGGATTTATCGTAGAATCTGCAGGTCAAAAAGGTCTGCAGGTCATGGCGCAAGAGCGGCCGTCCCGGATCGAACGCAGATTGTCGGCGATATTGGCCGCCGACGTGGCGGGCTATTCGCGGCTGATGCACCATGACGAGGAGGCTACGCATGCCAAACTGACGACGCTCCTCATGGAGGCCGTCTACCCCGCGATCGCCGAGCACGGTGGCCGCGTCGTGAAAAACACAGGCGATGGGTTTTTGGCGGAGTTTGCCAGCGCGGTAGAGGCGGTTCGGGCCGCGATGCAGTTCCAGACCCGGACTCACGAACTTACGATCGATGAGCCGGAAGACAATCACATTGCCTTTCGGGTGGGCATCAATATAGGCGACGTGATTGTCGAACCGCATGACATTTTTGGGGACGGCGTAAACATTGCGGCGCGGCTCGAAAGCATCGCAGAACCAGGCGGTATCTGCATCTCGTCTTCCGCGTATGACCACGTCAGAGGTAAAGTGGGCATCGAGTTCGCTGATCTGGGCGAGCAGAACCTCAAGAACATCGCCCTTCCGGTCCGGACCTATGCAGCGGTCCGGGATGGGCTTAGCTCCGAGACACAGGTTGAACGCGCAAGTCGGGCCCGGCTTTCAACGCCGCGCCTATCCATCGTCGTGCTACCCTTCGCGAACCTGAGCGGGGATCGCGAGCAGGACTATTTCGTGGATGGTGTAACCGAGAGTTTGACCACGGACTTGTCGCGCATCGCTGGTTCATTTGTCATCGTAGGGAACAGCGCCGTCTCATACAAGGGCAGAGCAGTCGATGTACGGCAAGTCGGCCGCGAATTAAACGTTCGCTACGTGCTCGAAGGCTCAGTGCAACGCAGCGGCAAGCGGCTTCGGATGAACGTGCAGTTGATCGATGCCAGGAGCGGCCAGCATCTTTGGGCCGAGCGCTTCGAGAAGCCTGTCGTCGACCTGTTCGACATGCAGGACGAAATCGTATCGAGGCTCGCCAATACATTAGGTGCGCAGCTCATCGTGGCTGAGGCGCGACGAGCCGAGCGTACGCTGCATCCCGATGCGATGGACTTGTACTTCCAGGGCCGGGCCTGGTTGATGAAGGGGTTTAGCCCTGAAGACGTAACGCAGGCGCGGAGCTTCTTCGAACGCGCTCTGGAGTTCGACCCCGGCAACGTCGAAGCAATGATTGGCCTGGCAACTGTTGATACGGCAATTGGGTCCAGCTTTACCACGGATGATGGGCCTGCGCGGTTTGCAGCGGCTGAGGCGATGGTGAATAAGGCATTGTCGATCAGGCCGAACTATACTTCAGCCCACTCGGCTCGGGGTTGGGTCCAGATCTTTACGAACCGGGCCGCCCAAGGCATCCGTGAATTCGAGCATGCGTTGGCGCTGGATTCGAATAGGGCCAACTCTCATGCCGCCCTTGGTTTTGCCAAATTCTATTTGGGTCGCGCTGCCGAGACCGAAGGCCATATACGCGAGGCTTTACGTCTCTCCCCTCGCGACGTTGAAGCCTACCAGTGGACGTGTTTTGTGGGCGTGGCGAAGCTACAGCTTGGTTTGGACGTCGAAGCCGTCAATTGGCTACGACAAAGCACTGAGGCGAACCGCAACTTTCCTATCGCTCATTTGTCGCTCGCCGCAGCGTTGGGCCTGACCGGCGCGCTCGATGAGGCGCGAACTGCTGCGAGAACGGGACTTGCGCTCAACTCAGGTTTCACCATCCGTCGTTTTGTCGCTGCTCAACAAAGTGACAACCCGGCTTTTCTTGCCGGGCTCAAGCGCACGTGTGAAGGCTTTCGCCTCGCTGGCGTGCCGGAAGGGTGATGGGCGCTTCCGGTCAGAAGCCGACTTCAGCGCGTTCCTGCCCTACGTCGGCTTTGAGTCCAACAGCGGAAATTCCGCCAACCTCAGATCGTCTCATTGCGGAAACCAGCCCGCCGCAGGCCGTTCTCAAATCGTTTGAGACCATCGCGTTCTCGCGGGCGCCGGACCGGTCATAGGATTTGCCTAACCAGGATGAAGTAGAGGCCCCGCGCGAGTGGTGCCACCGATTTGACTAATCGTGAAGCAGGACTCGTTGGAACGGCGTGACCCAATCCCTAGCTA
Source organism: Bradyrhizobium sp. AZCC 2230 (assembly GCF_036924495.1). Classification (NCBI taxonomy): domain Bacteria; kingdom Pseudomonadati; phylum Pseudomonadota; class Alphaproteobacteria; order Hyphomicrobiales; family Nitrobacteraceae; genus Bradyrhizobium; species Bradyrhizobium sp. AZCC 2230. Next base: position 6,391,120 of record NZ_JAZHRS010000001.1, read on the forward strand.
AGCAGGCGTGGTTCTCGATTGGAGAAAATGCAATGCGTTCCATTTTGGCCTTGGGCCTTTTGATCGCCCTGTGCGGCGTTGCGAACGCGGCGCCGGCGCACCACACCCACCGGCACGCTGTGGTTCGCTCCAATCAGGGCACGTTCGCACCGGGCTCCGCTTCGAGCTTTGCCTACGCGCCACCTCGCCTGCCGCTCCAAGACCGGTCCGGCACCCCGGACTGCGACAAACCTGAACCGTATTTCGGCGCTTGTCAGGGATATGCGCCTGGCGAAAAGGAGCAATTTCTCGATGGTGTGAGACAAGGTGGTTAGATCGCCCAAACATATCGGATGATCTTCACAACTGCGATCGCTGAGGGGGCAAACGAAGGTCTCACCGACGTCAGCAACGGATCACAAGCCGCCGATCCGCGCAAGGTGGCGGACTTCCGCTTTGCCTTCGTAAGCCGACGCTTATGAGTACACACCCTAGTAAACGCTTGCCAGGCGCCAAAAAATGCGCAGGCCGCGTTGAGGCATGCCCGCGTATTTGGTTCGCGAACCGCGCACGACTGCGCGCGCGTGCGTCGGTGCACGCTCACCGCCTGCAACTCGCTCCGATGCTACCGACTTACTTGAGGTGTGCGCTGATCTTGTCGATGCCGGCTTTGGCGCAAGCTTCGTCGTCATCAATGCCGGGCCCGCCCGAGACGCCGATGCCACTAACAACCTCATTGCCGACCTTGATGCGAAGACCGCCGATAGCGCAGCGCTTCTTCGGCTCTGCGCCACAACGCATAGCGCGTCGAAGACGCGCGTGAACGCGCTTATGCGCGTTGCAGCTTGTCCGGGACATGAGAGGTGGGCACGCCGTAGCCTCACACTCCGTCATTGCGAGCGCAGCGAAGCAATCCAGAGTGTTTCCGCGGAAAGATTCTGGATTGCTTCGCTGCGCTCGCAATGACGACGCGAAACATCATCCCTCAAAATGAAAACGGGCATGCCTTCCTGCGAAGGCATGCCCGCCAAAACTCTATTCGTGCGACGCGCGCGCTCAGTGCACGCTCACCGCCTGCAACTCGTTGCTCCAGGCATTTGCCACCGCGGCTTCGCGGCTGTCGGTCAGCATGATCGGCGTGCCGTCGGCGGAGTGCAGCGCGAACAGCTTGAGGCCGGGCGCGATCTTCGGGGCTTCGGGAAACAGGCCGGGCACATCCTCGGAGCGGATCTGCTTCACATAGGCGATATGGCCTTCGCCGAGGGTTGCCAGCGTCTCCGGCGAGACGGCCTTGGCTTCGTATTCGAACGCAACGTGACCTTCACTCATGGTCTCGACTCCTTCACAGAAACTAAGCGGTCGAGTCCGCTACTCGTTCCATTATTCGTGCTCATTGATAGCGATTGTCTTAACGATCCTCTCCGGTTCTGGCCGGGCAAGATCGACTGACAGAAGCCCGTTCTTCAGATCCGCACCCAGCACCAACATCCCCTCCGCCAGCACGAAGGTGCGCTGGAAGTGGCGCGCGGCGATGCCGCGATGGATGTATTGCCGGGTCTTGTCGTCCTGCTGCCGCCCGCGGATGACGAGCTGGTTTTCCTCAATGGTTACATCGAGTTGGTCGCGGGTGAATCCGGCGACCGCCAGCGTGATCCGCAGCCGCTCGGGCTGGCCGTCCGACCGGTCGCACCTCTCGATATTGTAGGGAGGATAACCGTCGGCGCCTTTGACGACGCGATCGAGCACGCGCTCAATCTCGTCGAAGCCCAGAAGGAACGGACTGGATAACGTGGGAACACGAGACATAGTTTACAAAGTCCTCTCGAAGCGACTTTGGCATTTCAGGGCCCGGACGCGGCGCCCCTTGGTCAGCAATATGGGCATATCCCCGTGCGGGTTCAAGCACCTAGCATGGAGCTCCGGATTCACTGTTTCCGCCGTCGCCCGGCATGACGAATCTGCCGGGCGATTTATCCCAATGAAAACAGAGCCCCGTCTACTGTGCATGGGGTTGTTTTCGCAGTCTTGGCTGGCCGCGCCTTCGAAACCCGTCAGGCCTCGATTCGCGTCCGTCCGTCGCCGCTGAACAAATGCAGCTTTTGGCGCACTGCCGCGACCCGGATCTTCTGGCCGATGGCAGGCGCCTCGGTTCCGGGAACGCGGACGATGACCTCGCCCGGCGGCAGCTCGCCCGGCGTGGCGGCGACGCGCTGCTCGTCCTCGGCGCGCGAGCCGTAGATGAAGGTCTCTGCGCCGACGCGTTCGATCGCTTCCACCGTCAGCGGCAATGCCACGCCGCCGGCCGGGGTCTGGTCGGTGATGACAAAATCTTCCGGACGGATGCCGAGGATGCCGGCGTCGCCCGCAATGCCGCCAAGCTGCGACTTGATCTCGTCTGCGCGCGTCGACATCAGATTCATCGGCGGCGCGCCGATGAACGACGCGACGAAGGTCGTGGCCGGCTTCTCGTAGATCGCCAGCGGATTGCCGATCTGCTCGACCTGGCCGCCATTCATCACGACGAGAATATCGGCGAGCGTCATCGCCTCGAGCTGGTCGTGGGTGACGTAGATCGACGTCGTGTTCAGACGGCGCTGCAATTTGCGGATCTCGACCCGCATCGCGATGCGCAGCTTGGCGTCGAGGTTCGACAGCGGCTCGTCGAACAGGAAGACTTTTGGCTGGCGCACGATGGCGCGGCCCATCGCGACGCGCTGGCGCTGGCCGCCGGAGAGTTGGCGCGGCTTGCGCTCCAGCATGGCTGAGAGCTCGAGCACGCGTGCGGCTTCGTCGACGCGCGTCTTGACCTCGGTCTCGGCCATGCCGCGGTTGCGCAGGCCGTAAGCCATGTTGTTGAAGACGCTCATATGCGGATAGAGCGCGTAGTTCTGGAACACCATCGCGATGTCGCGATCGGCCGGCTCGACCTGGTTGACGACGCGGCCGCCGATGTCGATCTCGCCGCCGGACACGGTCTCGAGCCCCGCGACCATGCGGAGCAGCGTCGACTTGCCGCAGCCGCTTGGGCCGACCAGCACGCAGAACTGTCCGTCGCCGACATCGACGTTGACGCCCTTGATGGCCTCGAAGCCGCCAGTGTAGGTCTTGCGGACGTTGCGCAGGGTGACGTTGGCCATAACTATCTACTTCTCCGTCTCGACCAGACCGCGGACGAACAATTTCTGCATGGCGACGACGACGAACACCGGCGGCAGCATGGCCAGCACGGCGGTCGCCATCACCACCGGCCATTCGGTCAGCGCGTCGGTGGTGGTGATCATCTTGCGGATGCCGACCTGGATGGTCTGCATGTCGTCGCGCGTGGTGATCAGCAGCGGCCAGAGATATTGATTCCAGCCGAGGATGAAGAGGATCACGAACAGCGCCGCCATGTTGGTGCGCGACAGCGGCAGCAGCGTATCCCAGAAGAAGCGCAAGGGACCGGCGCCGTCGATGCGCGACGCCTCGAGCAATTCGTCCGGCACAGTCATGAAGAACTGGCGAAACAGCAATGTCGCGGTGGCGGATGCGATCAGCGGCAGCGCCAGGCCCGCGTAGCTGTCCAGCATGTGCAAATCGGCGACGATCTTGTAGGTCGGATAGATGCGGACCTCGACCGGCAGCATCAAGGTGATGAAGATGATCCAGAAGATCGCCATCCGGAACGGAAAGCGGAAATACACGATCCCATAGGCCGAGATGATCGAGATCGCGATCTTGCCGACAGCGATCAAGAGCGCCATCACCAGCGAGTTCAGCATCATGTTGTAGACGGGCTCGCGGGTCGAGCCGCTCGTGCCGACGAAGATGGTCTGGTAGTAGACCTCGAAGAAATGCCCGCCCGGCAGCAGCGACATCTGCCCGTTGGCGATCAGCGCGTTGTCCTGGGTCGAGGCGACGATGGCGATGTAGACGGGAAACGCGACGATCGCGATTCCGATCCAGAGGATGATATGGGCGACGTAGCGTCGAAAGCCCTCTTGCTCGACCATCAGTAGGTCACCTTGCGTTCGACGAAGCGGAACTGGATTCCCGTCAGCACGATGACCATGACCATCAGGATCACCGACTGCGCCGCCGAACTGCCGAGATTGCCGCCGAGCAGGCCGTCGGAATAGACCTTGTAGACCAGCGTGACCGTCGACGTGCCGGGACCGCCGCGGGTCATGGTGTCGATGATGCCGAAGGTGTCGAAGAAGGCGTAGACGATGTTGACGACCAGCAGGAAGAAGATGGTCGGCGACAGCAGCGGGAAGGTCACGGTCCAGAACCGCCGCATCGGGCGTGCGCCGTCGATCGCGGCGGCCTCGAACACGCTCTTCGGGATGGCTTGCAGCCCGGCGAGGAAGAACAGGAAATTATAGGAGATCTGCTTCCAGGCGGCGGCGAGGATGATCAGCCCAGCGGCCTGGTTGCCGTCGAGCAGCGGATTCCAGTCGACGCCGGCGGCGCGCAAGTATCGCGCGAGCACACCGAGCGAGGGATGCAGCATGAAGATCCAGAGCACGCCGACCACGGGCGGTGCGACCGCATAGGGCCAGATCAAAAGCGTACGGTAGAGCATCGAGCCGCGCAGCGGCTTGTCCGCCATCACGGCGAGCAGCAGCGCAAAGGACAGCGACGAGAGGGCGATGGCGAACGAGAAGACGAAGGTCCGGACGACCGCCTCGAAATAAGCGGGGTCCTTCAGCAGGTCGATGTAATTGTCGAACCAGACGAAGCTCGACGAGAGACCAAAGGCGTCCTGGAGCAGGAACGACTGGATCACCGCCTGCAAGGCCGGCCAATAGAAAAATATCAGGACGATCGCGAGTTGCGGGGCAACCAGCGCGTAGGGCAACAGCCTTGATTGGAAAATGGCTTGCTTTTGCATGATGGGGTGGTGCCGGCAGGCCGCTCATCGTACGGCCTGCCGGCGCCTTCGCCTTATTTTACAGCGGTCTTTTCGAACTGACGCAGCATCGTGTTGCCGCGCTCGACGGCCGCATCCAGCGCCTGCTTGGCGGTCTTCTTGCCGGCCAGCGCCTGCTCGATCTCTTCCGACCAGACGTCACGCAGCTGAACCATGTTGCCGAGGCGCAGACCGCGCGAGTTCTCGGTCGGCTCCTTGTTGGTCAGCTCGAGCAGCGGGGTCTCGAGGTAGGGCTGGTCCTTGTAGAAACCCTCGGTCTTGGCCTTCTCATAGGCGGCCTTGGTGATCGGCAGATAGCCGGACGCCTTGTGGATGTAGACCTGGCGATCGGTATCCGAGAGGAAGGTCAGGAATTTTGCGACGCCCTTGTATTCGTCGGCCGATTTGCCGCCCATGATCCAGAGCGACGCGCCGCCGATGATCGAGTTCTGCGGTGCGCCCTTGACGTCCGGATAGTACGGCATCGGTGCAGCGGTGAAGTTGAACTTGGCCTGCGCCTTGACGTTGCCGAAGAAGGCGGACGAGGTGATGTAGATCGGGCACTCGCCCGAAGTGAATCGGCCTTCGCCGGTGTTGGTGCGGCCAGCGTAGTCGTAGATCTTGTCCTTCTGTAGCTCGACCAGCTTCTCGAGGTGCTTCAGCTGGAGCGGCCCGTTGAACTCGAGCACGGTGTCGAAGCCGTCGAGGCCGTTGGCCTTGCTGGCGAGCGGCACGTTGTGCCAGGCGGAGAGCTGCTCGAGATTGACCCAGGTGACCCAGGAGCCGGAGAAGCCGCAGGTCGGATGACCGTTGTCATGGAGCTTCTTGGCGGCTTCGAAGGTCTCGGGCCAGGTCTTCGGGATCTCGACATTCGCCTTCTTGAGCTCGTCGAGGTTGACCCACATGACGGTCGACGACGAGTTGAAGGGGAAGGACAGCATCTCGCCCTTCGAGGTCGAGTAGTAGCCCGTGATCGCGGACAGATAGTTCTTCGGATCGAATTTCTCGCCGGCATCAGCCATCAGCTTGTAGACGGGCTTCACGGCGCCGGTCGCGGCCATCATGGTCGCGGTGCCGACTTCGAACACCTGCATGACGTGCGGAGCGTTGCCGGCGCGGAAGGCCGCGATGCCGGCGTTCATCGTGTCGGGATAGTTGCCCTTGTAGGTCGGGATGACCTTGTAGTCGGTCTGCGACGCATTGAAGTCGGTGGCGAGCTTGACGATGACGTCATTGTTGGCGCCCGTCATCGCATGCCACCACTGGATCTCGGTCACAGCCAGCGCCGGCGAAGCCGTCATGCCAACCGCGATTGCAACAGCGGCAGCCGCCCCAAAATGTCGAAGAGCCATCAAGTAACCTCCCTTGGCCGTTCTCTTGGCCGTCAAAAAGAAGCGCTTGCGCTAGCAGCGCCATATGACGTTCACATGACTGTGTAGGCGGCCGAAACGAAAGCGGCAAGCGCGGGAAAAGGGAAGCCGTCAAATAGGCGAATGCCAAACGGGCAGCCGCATCCGTTCGCGGTGCACACTAGTGCCCGCGCCGCAGTGCGGCATCGCTCGCTGGATGTGGTGGGCAGGCCCTTAGCGCTTGCGCTCGGGACCGCAGACCGTGCCCTTCGCGACCATCGCGTCGATCTCCGCCTTTGAGTAGCCGAACTCACCCAGCACCTCCTGGGCGTGCTGGCTGAACTTCGGCGGCGGGCGGCGCAGGCTCGGCTTGCTGCGATCGAGCCGGATCGGCGAGGCCACGCCCTTGTACCAGTCCTTCTCGATGACATCGCCGCGCGCGATCGTGTGCGGGTTGGTCAAGGCCTGGTCGATCTTCTGTACGGGACCTGCGGGCAGGCCCGCGGCCAGTAGGCGATTGCACAACGGCTCGGCCTCGTGCTGGCTGAACACGGCGGCAAGTTCGGCACGCAACGCCTCGCGATTGGCGATGCGGTCCTTGTTGCGGGCAAAGCGCGGATCGGTGCCGAGCTCGGGCTTGCCGATTTCCTTGGCGAGCTTGCGGAAGGTGCCGTCATTGCCGACGCCGATGAAGATGTTGTCGGTCTTGGTCGGGAAGATCGCGTAAGGAACGAGGTTGGGATGCTCGTTGCCGGTGAGGCCGGGCGGCTTGCCATGCATGAAATAATTCGCGGTGTGCGGATGCATGATGGCAAGGCCGGTCTCGTACAGCGTCGTCTCCAGGAACTGGCCCTTGCCCGAGCGCTGCCGCTCCGACAGTGCCATCAGGATGCCGATCGCTGCGTAAAGACCGGTGGTGATGTCGACCAAGGGCACGCCGATCCGCATCGGGCCGCTCTCCGGCGAGCCGGTCGCCGCGATCATGCCGGTCATGGCCTGGATGATGGCGTCATAGCCGGGATTGCCGCCGCGCGGGCCGTCGGCGCCGAAGCCGCAGATCCGGCAATGCACGAGGCGCGGATATTTCTTGCTGAGCACATCGTTGCCGATGCCCCATTTCTCCAGCGTGCCCGGCTTGAAATTCTCGATCAGGACGTCGGCGGTCTCCAGCATCTTGAGCAGCACGACACGGCCGCCCTCGGAAGCGAGATCGAGGCCGATCGAGCGCTTGTTGCGGTTGATGCCGACGAAATAAGCCGCGTCGTCGTCGTGGAAGGGAGGACCCCAATCGCGCACCTCGTCGCCCGCGGGCGGCTCGACCTTGATCACATCGGCGCCATGGTCGGCGAGGATCTGGGTGCAGTAGGGGCCGCCGAGCACGCGCGTAAGATCGATCACGCGCAGTCCGCTCATTGCGCCGGTTGCGGCTTCAGTCATGCCTTCGCTTCCCTGTGTCGATATTTGACCACAGGCCTAGCGAGGTTCGTCCAAGCCAGCAATGGCTTGTCGCGTGGGGGCGTATGCGTCGCGGCACAATCCCGCGGCGTGGCAAATCAAGCAGAGGCGGCCGGCCCGAGGGGGATCCCGGGCCAGCCAATCCACCGTCTGATCAGACGACCGTCAGGCGGACGTCGACATTGCCGCGCGTCGCGTTGGAATACGGGCACACCTGGTGCGCTTTCTCGACCAGCGCCTCGGCCTCAGTGCGGGACAGGCCCGGCAGCGAGACGGCCAGATCGATGTCGAGGCCGAAGCCGCCGGCCGAGCGCGGGCCGATGCCGACGGTCGAGGTCACGGAGGCGTCGGCGGGGACCTTTGGGCCGCCCTGCGAGGACACGAACTTCATCGCGCCGATGAAGCAGGCGGCATAGCCGGCCGCAAACAGCTGCTCGGGATTGTTGCCGGCGCCACCGCCGCCGCCGAGCTCCTTCGGCGTGGTAAGCTTGACGTCGAGCGCGCCGTCGAGGGTCGCAGCATGGCCGTCACGGCCGCCGGTGGCTTTTGCGCTGGTCTTGTAGAGGACGTTCACGGACATTTTCGTCTCCCTTGGGGTATTCGGGTTGCGGTGACGCCTATATCGCAAACAATTAGATTGTGCGCAATTCAAATCTGCATGCCTCACATTTAATTGTTCGCAATTGAATGTCGGCCCGCCCGGTCCCACAATGCGGGTCAATCTCGTGAGATTCTCTATGGCCCGGAAATTATCGACCCTGGATCCCCAACGGCTCGACAACCAGATCTGCTTCGCCGTCTATTCCGCCGCGCACGCCTTCAACCGCGTCTACAAGCCGCTGCTCGACCGGCTCGGCCTGACCTATCCGCAATATCTGGTGATGCTGGTGCTGTGGGAGCGCGACGACGTGCCGCTCAAGGACATCGGCGAAAAGCTGTTTCTGGATTCGGGCACGCTGACGCCGCTGCTCAAGCGGTTAGAGGCCGCGCACCTCGTCAAGCGCACGCGCTCCAGCGAGGACGAGCGTCAGGTCCTGATCGCGCTGACGCCGCAGGGCCACGCGCTGAAGGACAAAGCGCGCAGCGTCCCGCAGTCGATCCTGGCAGCGTCGGACTGCACGGTGCCGGAGCTGGTCGCGATGAAAGACGAGATCGTCGCGCTGCGCGATCGGTTGAATGCGGTGATCGGGGAGTAGGGCGGTGCATTTGCCCCGTGGATAGTCAGAAGTGCTTTTTTGCGAATGCGCGGCCTGAGCCAGATTTCAGATATCGCTCGAACGCGATCGCGCGCGCCATATCATCAAACGCGAAATAGGTTCGTATTCGCCAAGGTCCGTATTTCGATGTGTGTGGCACTTCGCCGGCATTGTGCTTCACTAAGCGCGCCCGCAGGTCGTCCGTGATGCCCACATAGAAGTGCTCGCCGTCGAGGCTTTGGAGAATGTAGACATACTTCATAGCGCTTCCTCCCCCGGGAGGAGCTTAGCAGGCCATTCAGAGTCCTGGAGGGGGGCGTCACGGTCCGCCGACGCCCTTCGGGCTCTGGCGGGACAGCCTTCGCTACGAGAGGGCTTGCCCAGCCGAAGCAGGCGTAGCCTGCGAAGGCTGGTGGAGCCAGGCGGGATCGAACCGCCGACCTCTTGCATGCCATGCAAGCGCTCTCCCAGCTGAGCTATGGCCCCTTAAGTCCTGGGACGATCCTTGTGGATCACTCCCGACCGGCGAGCCTGGTGACTCGCGCGGTGCACCCTTTTTCACAGATCAGGGCTGATCTCAAGTCTCTTCATCACCTCCGACATCACCAATGATGTCGGTCACGTCCTCATCGCCCTCTTCTTCGTCGGCAATGAAGGTCGAATCATCGTCATCGTCGTCGTCGAGGGTCTCGTCGACCTCGATATCGTCCTCGGATTCGGGGACGACGGCCTTGACCTTGCCGGTGTTCTCCTCGGCATCGGCCTCCTCGAGCGAGACCTCTTCGACCTCTGCCGGCTCCGGCGTGATCTCCGCGGCAGCCGCGTGACGGGCTTCGGCGCCGCGGGTGGCGCGGGCCGGCGCCACAGGCGCAATCGGTACCACTTCGCCGGTATAGGGCGAGATCACCGGATTCTTGTTGAGGTCGTAGAACTTCTTGCCCGTGGTCGGGCAAATACGTTTGGTTCCGAGTTCGGACTTGGCCACGGCAGAGGAATCCTGGGATGTCTGAAAAGCGGTGTTTCACTTGGCTAGTTGGCGGCCCGCTGTCAATAGCGCATTACGAGAGAAAGACATGCTCGTGACGGCGGGGAGGCCATGTGGTAGGTGCGCGCGAGCCTCTGAGGCGCATTCAAGGACACAATCTTGACCCATTCCGACAAGCCGACGCCGCTGAAGTCGCGCTCAAGCGGTCCCCTGACCGGGAAAGTACGGGTGCCCGGGGACAAGTCGATTTCCCACCGCGCCCTCATTCTGGGCGCGCTTGCTGTGGGCGAGACCCGGATCACAGGTCTCCTCGAGGGCGAGGACGTCCTCAACACCGCCAAAGCCATGCAGGCGCTCGGCGCCAAGGTCGAACGCACCGGTGATTTCGCCTGGAAGGTGCAGGGTGTGGGCGTCGGAGGCTTTGCCCAGCCCAAGGCAGCGCTGGATTTCGGCAACTCCGGCACCGGTTGCCGGCTGGTCATGGGCGCTGTCGCCGGCTGCCCGATCTCGGCGATTTTTGATGGTGACGCCTCGCTGCGCAGCCGCCCGATGCGCCGGATCCTCGATCCGCTCGAAAAAATGGGTGCCAAGGTCGCTTCTGCCGCTGAGGGTGGCCGCCTGCCGCTGACCGTCCAGGGCGCGCGCGATCCGCTGCCGATTACGTACAAGACCCCGGTCGCGTCGGCCCAGATCAAGTCGGCGGTGCTGCTGGCGGGCCTGTCTGCGCCGGGCACCACGACCGTGATCGAGAACGAGGCCAGCCGCGACCACACCGAGCTGATGCTGAAGCATTTCGGCGCGGATATCACCTCGGTGAGCGAAGGTGCTCACGGCCGCCGCATTACGCTGGTCGGCCAGCCCGAGCTGCATGGCGCCACCGTCATCGTGCCCGCCGATCCGTCCTCAGCGGCATTTCCGGTCGTCGCGGCGCTGATCGTCGAAGGCTCCGATGTCGTTCTGTCCGACGTGATGACCAATCCGCTGCGCACCGGCCTTTTCACGACGTTGCGTGAAATGGGCGCGTCCATCGAGGAAAGCGAAGTGCGCGGCGATGCCGGCGAGCCGATGGCGCAGTTGCGCGTGCGCGCGTCAAAACTGCGCGGCGTCGAAGTGCCGCCGGAGCGCGCGCCCTCGATGATCGACGAATATCTCGTGCTGGCGGTCGCGGCTTCGTTCGCCGAAGGCACGACGATCATGCGCGGCCTGAAGGAGTTGCGCGTCAAGGAATCCGATCGGCTCGAGGCCACCGCGGACATGCTCCGCGTCAACGGCGTGAAGGTCACTGTTTCCGGCGACGATCTGATCGTCGATGGCCGCGGTCACGTTCCCGGCGGCGGCACTGTCGCCACGCATATGGACCACCGCATCGCGATGTCCGCGCTGGTGATGGGCTGCGCGTCCGATCAGCCCGTGACGGTCGACGACACCGCCTTCATCGCTACCAGCTTTCCGGACTTCATTCCGATGATGCGGTCGCTGGGGGCCGAGTTTTCATGAGGCCGTGGCCATGAGCGCAGCCTTCGATCGCGACGCCCTGCTGGATGCGTTCGATTCGATCGGCCGTGCTGCAGCCGACGCCGGAACCAAGCTTCAGATCGCGGTCTATGGCGGCTCTGCCCTCATGCTCGCCAGCAATTTCCGCTTCGCGACCGAGGACGTCGACGTCTCGAAGCTCGAGCGTCCGCTGCCGGACTGGTTGGAGAAGACAACAGCCGAAATAGCCGCAAAGAACGGCTGGAGCGCCGACTGGTTCAACGATCAGGTCGTATTCCATCTCAGTCCGCTGGCCGACCGTGCTGCGGATCATCTCGAATTTGGCACTTTCCCACGGGATGGCACGCCGCCAGGGCTTGAGGTCTCGGTGCCCTCCGCTGCATATCTTCTTGCGCTGAAGCTGAAGGCATTCCGGATCACGGATCCCATTCGTGGAGAGACCGAACGTCTGGATATCCTGAACTTGATGAAGGTAGTTGGAATCTCGACGGTGGGGGAAGCCATCGGGCTGCTCGGTCGGTATTTTCCGGTAAGCGCTGCTTCCTCGGAGAAGCAGCGTTTCCTGCTGAAGAACATGGATCTGGGGGGAGGAGCCGATGCGCCCAAATACCCTCGCTGAAGCCGTCGATCGCATCTGCGCTGGCGCGCCACAGGATACGACGCTGGCTGAATTCCTCGACACGTTCGATCTCGCGGCGACGGGCCGGGCTCAATACGAGACGATCGAGGACGAGCCCGCGCTGACGCAGAATGGCCGGCTCGACGCTCTGGTCGGCGCAATCGCCGAATATCTGGCAAAACAACGTCGCCTCGGCCGGGTGCCGGCGTGGGTCTGCGATCCGGCGCGTCGCCTTGCTGAACCATGGTTCACCACGTCTTCTCCGTCCGACGCGATGCGCGAGTACTTGACATTTTCGAGTCCCGCCGAATTCGCGTCTCGCAACATTTTTACTGAAGAGCAGCCGTTGCGGCGCGCCCGCGGACCCCACCCAGTCAAGGTTTGAGTGTCATGATCATCGCCATCGATGGACCCGCGGCCTCGGGCAAGGGCACGCTCGGCAAGCGCCTCGCCCATCATTACGGTTATCGTCACCTCGATACCGGCGTGATCTATCGTGCGGTCGCCTACGCGCTGATGCAGTCCGGCCATGACCTCCGGGACGAGACGGCTGCGGTGCAGGCTGCGCTGGAACTCGATCCCGAAAAGTTCGGCAATCCCGCCCTCAAGACCCAGACGGCCGGCGAGGGCGCCTCCATCGTCTCGGCGATTCCCAGGGTTCGCGAGGTCCTGCTCGATTTCCAGCGGCATTTCGCCGCCGGTCCGCCCGGCGCGGTGCTGGACGGCCGGGACATTGGAACCGTGATCTGCCCCGACGCCGACGTGAAGATCTTCGTCGTGGCTGACCCAAAGGTCCGGGCCCGCCGCCGCACCATGGAGGCGAGGGCGCGGGGCGAGGAGGCGGATGAGGCGGCGGTGCTCGCCGACATCATCCAGCGCGACGAACGGGACAAGAACAGGCCGATCGCGCCCCTAAAACCGGCCGCAGATGCTTACTTGCTTGATAACTCCCAACTGGATATAGAAGGCGGCGTCCGGGCCGCCATCGACATTATCGAGGCCGTCCGAGCGGGCCGGTCGCGGGGTTAAGCCGCAGCCGTCATTGGAGGAAGCGCCCGCTCCCGCTCTTTGAGGTCGATACTCTCGGTCCCTGCTTTGGGGCCGACGCGATCCAGGCTCCGGACAAAAGATTTTCACGTATCGAACGTGCGGGCCCAGCCGGCCCGCTTCCGCTGTTCCGGTCGCAAGCCGGAGCAACGAGCGGTCGCTCGAAGGTTTTGTGGACCTTCCGACACTGCACGCGCGGTACGCCCAAGAACCCAACGGCCGGCAAGACATCCGCAACTGGAGAACAAATGGCTTCGACTTCCGCTGATACCTATAGCCCGTCGCGCGACGATTTCGCCGCGATGCTCGACGAGTCCTTCGCAGGTGGCAACCTGCAGGAGAGCTCGGTCGTCAAGGGCAAGGTGGTTGCAATTGAAAAGGACATGGCCGTCATTGACGTCGGCCTGAAGACCGAGGGCCGCGTCGCCCTGCGCGAATTTTCCGGCCCCGGCCGTGAGAGCGAGATCAAGGTCGGCGACGAGGTGGAAGTGTTCCTCGATCGCATCGAGAACGCACTCGGCGAAGCCGTGCTGTCGCGCGACAAGGCGCGCCGCGAAGAGAGCTGGGGCAAGCTGGAGAAGGCGTTCCAGAACAACGAGAAGGTCACGGGCGTCATCTTCAACCAGGTCAAGGGTGGCTTCACCGTCGATCTCGACGGCGCCGTCGCCTTCCTGCCGCGTTCGCAGGTCGACATCCGTCCGATCCGCGACGTTGCGCCGCTGATGAACAACGCGCAGCCGTTCCAGATCCTCAAGATGGACCGCCGTCGCGGCAACATCGTCGTCTCCCGCCGCACGGTTCTCGAAGAGACTCGCGCCGAGCAGCGTCAGGAGCTGGTGCAGAACCTCGAAGAGGGTCAGGTCATCGACGGCGTGGTCAAGAACATCACCGATTACGGTGCGTTCGTTGATCTCGGCGGCATCGACGGCCTGCTGCACGTCACCGACATCGCGTGGCGCCGCGTCAACCACCCGACCGAGGTGCTCTCGATCGGCCAGACCGTGAAGGTCAAGATCATCAAGATCAACCACGAGACGCACCGCATCTCGCTGGGCATGAAGCAGCTGCTGGACGATCCGTGGCAGGGCATCGAAGCCAAGTACCCGCTGGGTGCCCGCTTCACCGGCCGTGTCACCAACATCACCGACTACGGTGCGTTCGTCGAGCTCGAGCCGGGCATCGAAGGCCTGATCCACGTCTCCGAGATGTCGTGGACCAAGAAGAACATGCACCCCGGCAAGATCGTGTCGACCTCGCAGGAAGTCGACGTGCAGGTGCTGGAAGTCGATTCCGTCAAGCGCCGCATCTCGCTCGGTCTCAAGCAGACCATGCGCAACCCGTGGGAGGTCTTCGTTGAAGGTCACCCGACCGGTTCGACCGTCGAGGGCGAAGTCAAGAACAAGACCGAGTTCGGTCTGTTCCTGGGTCTCGAAGGCGACGTCGACGGCATGGTCCATCTCTCCGACCTCGACTGGAAGCTTCCGGGCGAGCAGGTGATCGACAACTACAAGAAGGGCGACGTGGTGAAAGCCGTGGTGCTCGATGTGGACGTCGAGAAGGAGCGTATCTCGCTCGGCATCAAGCAGCTCGAAGGCGACCCATTCGCCGAGCCGGGCGATGTCAAGAAGGGCGCTGTCGTGACCTGCGAAGTGCTCGAAGTGAAGGAAAGCGGCATCGAGGTGAAGATCGCCGGGACCGACTTCACCACCTTCGTCAAGCGCTCGGAGCTCGCGCGTGACCGCAACGACCAGCGCGCCGAACGCTTTGCCGTCGGGGAGAAGGTCGATGCCCGCGTGATCCAGTTCGACAAGAAGGCCCGCAAGGTCCAGGTGTCGATCAAGGCGCTCGAAGTCGCCGAAGAGAAGGAAGCCATCGCGCAGTACGGCTCCTCGGATTCGGGAGCGACGCTCGGCGACATCCTGGGCACCGCGCTCAAGAACCGCGACAGCAAGTAAGCGAAACGCAGGTTTTGCTGACATCAAAGCCCCGGCGCGAGCCGGGGCTTTTTTGTTGGGGCGCTTGTAGCCCGGATGGAGCGAAGCGAGATCCGGGGCCGTGCCACGATCGAAAGTGGTCCCGGATTACGCTGCGCTCCATCCGGGCTACGGCCGCAGGCCTTGTTTTCTTCAAATTGCGCCGCAATTGATGTATCCAGACAAGCCATTGGTCACGTTGTGACGGCACAACGCCGGCGGCCCTTCATTTGGAGATATTCCGATGTCACTCGATTCGGACATCATCGTCGATCGCCGCAGGATCCGCCGCAAGCTGACGTTCTGGCGCGTGATGGCTGCGCTGATCGCGATCGCTGCGATCGCGGGCTTCGCTCTGATCGCGACACCCGGCGCGCAGGGCAGCTTCGCCTCCGCAGGCTCGATCGCGCGTGTGCAGATCGACGGCCTGATCCGCAGCGATTCCGAGCGAACGCGGGCGCTGGAGCGGCTGGAGAATTCGCAGGCTGCCGCCGTCATCGTTCACGTCAACTCACCGGGTGGCACCACCGCCGGCTCCGAGCAGCTTTATGATTCACTCACGCGCCTGAAGGCGAAGAAGCCGCTGGTCGTCGTGGTCGAGGGTCTTGCGGCGTCCGGCGGCTATATCACCGCCATTGCGAGCGACCACATCATCGCCCAGCAGAGCTCCCTGGTCGGCTCGATCGGCGTGCTGTTCCAGTTTCCGAACTTCACCGAGCTGCTGAAGACCGTCGGCGTCAGGGTCGAGGAAGTGAAGTCCACGCCGCTGAAGGCTGCGCCCAACGGGTTTGAGCCGACCAGCCCCGAGGCACGGGCCGCGCTGGATGCGCTGGTGAAGGATTCCTACGCCTGGTTCAAGGATCTGGTGAAGCAGCGCCGTGGCATGGATGACACGCAGCTCGAAAAAGTCGTCGATGGCCGCGTCTTCACCGGACGCCAGGCGATCGATCTCAAGCTGATCGATCAGCTCGGCGACGAGAAAACTGCGGTGACCTGGCTCGAGGAGCAGAAGGGCGTCAAGAAGGGTCTCAACGTGCGCGATTACAAGCTCGAGCCGCGCTTTGGCGACCTGCCGTTCCTCAAGACGGCCGCCGCCGTGACGCTGGAAGCGCTTGGATTCGGCTCGATTGCGCACCAAATCGCGCAAACCGGCGTCGTGCAGGCGGTTGATCGCGTCGGGTTGGATGGAATGCTGGCCTTGTGGCAGCCGGCTGCCTCGAATTGACCGGGAATAAGCGGGAATAACGCGAGCTTCAGAGCTTTTTCCCGTCCGGCGGGTAGCCGTGCAGCCCGCTTTTTCGGCATTTGTCACGCATTTTCACGACGCTCAACCTTCATTTAGCGTCTTGACAGATCACGGTATTTTCACGGAAATGGTCATCCGCACGCTCCCGGGTCCTATCTCTCGATGATCAAATCCGAACTTGTTCAGCGTATCGCCGAGCACAACCCGCATCTGTACCAGCGGGATGTCGAGAACATTGTGAATGCGATTCTCGAGGAGATCGTAGCGGCACTCGCGCGCGGTGACCGCGTCGAGCTGCGCGGCTTCGGCGCTTTCTCGGTGAAGCACCGCCCCGCGCGCGCCGGCCGCAATCCGCGCACCGGCGCCCATGTCCCCGTCGATCAGAAGAGTGTTCCGTTCTTCAAGACCGGCAAGGAAATGCGCGAGCGGCTGAACCGCGATCATCCGGATCCGGGCGCCCCGGATTAAAGTCTGTCGTCCGGGCTTAACCGAACAGCCGCATGATGCGGCAGCAAGCTTGATTCAAGACGAGCGCTCGCGATGCGAAAGTTCCTGACCGCGCTGATCGTGATTCCGCTGGCCCTGATCCTGGTGACCTTTGCGGTGGCCAACCGGCATTTCGTCACCGTCTCCTTCGATCCCTTCATGGCGGCCGATCCGGCTCTCTCGATCACGCTGCCGCTCTTCCTGCTGCTGATCCTGGTGGCTGCCGTGGGCGTCATCGCCGGCGGCTGCGCCGTCTGGTTCGGCCAGCGGCACTGGCGGCGCGCCGCGCGCCGGCATGAGGCGGATGCGCGGGCTGCCCAAGTCGAATTGGCCGGACTGCGGGCTCAGGCGTCCCCTGCCAGGCCCGAGAGCCAGCGCCTCCCCGTTCCCTCCGGGGTGGGCCTTTACGGGGCTATCGGGCGAGACAAGCAGCGCGCGACGTTGTAGAAGCGGCCCGACCGAAAAAACCCGTTTCCAGGCCGCCGCTTGCGGCCTTCACCCGCTTTGAGACCATGTCCCTGCTCGTCAAAATCTGCGGCCTGTCCACGCCCGAGACGCTCGAAACGGCGCTCGACGCGGGCGCCGACATGGTGGGGTTCGTGTTCTTCCGGCCGTCGCCGCGGCATGTGTCGCTGGAGACGGGACGCGATCTCGGCCGGCAGGCGAAGCGGCGTGCGCTCAAGGTCGCGCTCACGGTCGATGCCGACGATGCCACGCTCGACAACATCATGGACGCGCTGTCGCCGGACATTTTTCAGCTCCACGGCCAAGAGAGCGTGGCGCGGCTGCGCGACATCAAGCAGAAGTTCGGCCGCCCCGTGATGAAAGCGGTGCCGGTCGCAACCGCAGCCGATCTCGCCGTGCTGCCCGGCTATGTCGCGGTCGCCGACCGCATCCTGTTCGACGCGCGTGCGCCGAAGGATGCGACGCGTCCCGGCGGCCTGGGCGCGCCGTTCGACTGGCACCTGCTGGAAAATCTCGATCTGAAACTGCCCTACATGGTCTCGGGCGGGCTTCACGCCGACAATGTTGCGGAGGCCCTCAGCGTCACCGGCGCCGGTGGCGCCGACGTGTCCTCGGGTGTCGAGAGCGCCCCAGGCGTCAAGGACCCGGAGCTGATCAAGGCCTTCATTCGCGCCGCGCGCGCCACCCAAGAGTTGAGCGTTCGATGAACATCGCCAAACCAAATTCCTATCGCAGCGGCCCCGACGAGCGCGGCCATTTCGGCATCTTTGGCGGACGCTTCGTCGCCGAAACCCTGATGCCGCTGATCCTCGATCTGGAGAAGGCCTACACCGCGGCCAAGGCCGATCCGGCTTTCCAGGCCGAGATGAGCGGCTATCTCAAGAACTATGTCGGCCGGCCCTCGCCGCTCTATTTCGCCGAGCGTCTCACCGAGCATCTCGGCGGCGCGAAGATCTATCTGAAGCGCGAAGAGCTCAACCACACCGGTTCGCACAAGGTGAACAACGTGCTCGGCCAGATCATGCTGGCGCGGCGCATGGGCAAGAAGCGCATCATCGCCGAGACCGGCGCCGGCCAGCACGGCGTCGCCACCGCGACGCTGTGCGCGCGCTTCGGCCTGGAATGCGTGGTCTATATGGGCGCCGTCGACGTCGAGCGGCAGCAGCCCAATGTGATCCGCATGGAGATGCTGGGCGCAACGGTGGTCCCGGTGCAGTCGGGCACGCGCACGCTGAAGGACGCCATGAACGAGGCTCTGCGCGATTGGGTCACCAATGTGCATAACACCTTCTACTGCATCGGCACGGTGGCGGGTCCGCATCCCTATCCGACGCTGGTGCGCGACTTCCAGTCGATCATTGGCAACGAGACCAGGACGCAGATGCTGGAGGTCGAGGGCCGCCTGCCGGATTCTCTAGTCGCCTGCATCGGCGGCGGCTCGAACGCGATGGGCCTGTTCCATCCGTTCCTCGATGACTCAACGGTTGAAATCTTGGGCGTCGAAGCCGCGGGCCACGGGCTGACGCAGCTGCATGCAGCCTCGATCGCAGGCGGCCGCCCCGGCGTGCTGCACGGCAACCGAACCTATCTCCTGATGGATGCCGACGGCCAGATCCAGGATGCGCATTCGATCTCGGCCGGCCTCGACTATCCCGGCATTGGCCCCGAGCATTCCTGGCTGCACGAGATCGGCCGCGTCAATTATCTCTCCGCGACCGATGACGAGGCGCTCGCCGCGTTCCAGCTGCTCTCGAAGCTCGAAGGCATCATTCCCGCCCTCGAGCCCGCGCACGCCATCGCCAAGGTGATGGAGCTCGCGCCGAAGCGGCCGAAAGACCACCTGATGGTCGTCAATCTCTCCGGCCGCGGCGACAAGGACGTCCCGCAGGTCGGCGACATCCTGAAGGGCAAGAGCAAGTGAGGCGCGTGTCGCACTCTCTTCACCTCTCCCCGTCGGGGAGAGGTCGGCTGCGAAGCAGCCGGGTGAGGGGTCTATCCGCTCACTCGAACCTCAGTGATGTCTGGATAAGCTCGAGGACACCCTCAAGATTTTCGTACACGTCAGTGTTCGAGACGCGCAGGACAAGGAAGCCGCAGGCCTCGAGCACTTTGGTCCTGGCTTCATCGCGCTCGACCTCGGACGGGCTGGAATGCGTGACGCCGTCGACTTCAACGATGAGTTTTCCGTCCAAGGTCACGAAGTCTACGATGTATCGATCGACCGGATGCTGGCGACGAAATTTCCAGCGGGCGAGCTGCCTGTTGCGCAGCGCCTGCCAAAGCTTTGCTTCCGCGCTCGTCTGCGACTCGCGAAGCCTTCGCGCTCTCGATTTGAATCTTTCCATCCCCCTCACCCGGCTGCTTCGCAGCCGACCTCTCCCCGGAGGGGAGAGGTATAGCACAGCGGCCGCCGAATCATGACCACGCGTATCGACACCCGTTTTGCCGAGCTGAAAAAAGCCGGCCGCTCGGCCTTCGTCACCTATGTGATGGCCGGCGATCCTGATCTCACGACTTCGCTCAATATCGTCAAGGCGCTGCCCAAGGCAGGCGCCGACGTCATCGAACTCGGCATTCCCTTCACCGATCCGATGGCGGATGGCCCCTCGATTCAGGCGGCAGGTCTGCGCGCGCTCAAGAACGGCATGACCTTGACGAAGACGCTGGAGCTGGTGCGCGGCTTCCGAAAGGACGACAATTTCACGCCGCTGGTGCTGATGGGCTATTACAATCCGATCTACATTTACGGCGTCGACAAGTTTTTGGCTGATGCCAAGACGGCCGGCGTTGACGGCCTCATCATCGTCGATTTGCCGCCGGAGGAAGACGACGAGCTCTGCATTCCCGCGCTGAAGGCGGGCCTGAACTTCATTCGCCTCGCGACCCCGACCACCGACGACAAGCGCCTGCCCGCGGTGCTCGCGAACACATCAGGCTTTGTCTATTACGTCTCTATCGCCGGCATCACCGGTGCAGCGGCGGCGGACGCGAATGCCGTAGGTCAAGCTGTCGCGCGCATCAAGCGGCATACCAAGCTGCCGATCTGCGTTGGTTTTGGCATCCGCACGCCGGAGGCGGCGCGCGCAATTGCCGAGAAGGCCGATGGTTCGGTGGTCGGCACCGCGCTGGTCGATGCGCTCAAGAACAGTCTCGATGCCGAAGGGCGCGCAACCGCCAAAACCGTTGACGCCGTGGCCGAACTGACGGCGGCGCTGGCCCAGGGCGTTAGGGCTGCGAAACAAGCGGCCGAATAGGCCATAATTCCGCTTTAGGGGCGGGCGACACGGCGGCTTGCCGGGCAAGGGCCCGGCCGCCATATAGTCCTTCAGGCGATCCCCTGCGGGTTCGCACATCGGAGCAAACCATGAACTGGCTTACCAATGTGGTCCGGCCGAAGATCCGCAACATGCTGCGGCGGGAGACGCCGGAGAATCTGTGGATCAAGTGCCCGGATTCCGGACAGCTCGTGTTCTACAAGGACGTCGAGGCCAACCAGTTCGTCATCCCCGGCTCGAACTACCACATGCGCATGGGCGCGGTGGCGCGGCTGAAGTCGATCTTCGACAACGAGACCTGGTTCGACGTCGCCTTGCCCGACGTGACGCCCGATCCGCTGAAGTTTCGCGACGAGAAGAAGTACGTCGATCGCATCAAGGACGCGCGCGCGCGCACCAATCTGAACGACGCGGTCAAGGTCGGCTACGGCAAGCTCGAAGGCGCCGGTGTCGTCATCGCCGTGCAGGATTTCGATTTTATGGGCGGTTCGCTCGGCATGGCCGCGGGTGAAGCCCTCGTGCGCGGGCTCGAGCTCGCGGTCGAAAAGAAGTCGCCCTTCATCGTGTTCGCCGCATCCGGCGGCGCGCGCATGCAGGAAGGCATCCTGTCGCTGATGCAGATGCCGCGCACCACGGTCGGCGTGCAGATGCTGCGTGAAGCAAAACAGCCCTATATCGTCGTGCTGACCAACCCGACCACCGGCGGCGTCACTGCGTCCTATGCGATGCTCGGCGACGTGCAGATCGCCGAGCCCGGCGCGCTGATCGGCTTTGCCGGCGCACGCGTGATCGAGCAGACCATCCGCGAGAAATTGCCGGAAGGTTTCCAGCGCGCCGAATATCTGAAAGAGCACGGCATGGTCGACATGGTCGTGCATCGCCACGAGTTGCGTCCGACTTTGGCGCGGCTCTGCCGCCTGCTCACCAGGGCGCCGGCGCAGGAACGCGCGTCGAAATCGGTGCAGCCTGTCGTCAGCCCGGCGCAGATCGTATCGGTCCCTGAGACGGCGCCGGCTGCGCCCCACGCGTGAACGCGCCCTCGGACAGCACAAAGCCGCGGCTCGATGCATTGATCGGGCGGCTGTCGGCCCTGCATCAGAAGCGTATCGATCTCGGGCTCGAGCGGATGCACCGCCTGCTCGAGCGGCTCGGTCATCCCGAACGCAAGCTGCCGCCGGTGATCCATGTCGCCGGCACCAACGGCAAGGGCTCGACGGTTGCCTATCTGCGCGCGACGCTGGAGGCGGCCGGCCTGCGCGTTCACGCCTACACCTCGCCCTATCTGGTCCGCATCAACGAATGTTTCCGCCTCGGCCGCGTCGGCGGTGGCGTGCTCGTCTCCGACGACGAATTGCGCGCGGCGCTGGAAGAAGTTGAGAGCGTCAATGCCGGCGAGCCTGCGACCGTCTTTGAGCTCAAGACTGCCGCCGCCTTCCATCTGTTCGCGCAAAATCCCGCCGATGCGGTGCTACTCGAGGTGGGCCTCGGCGGCCGGCTCGATTCGACCAATGTGGTCGATACGCCCGCGGCCTGCGTGATCACGCCTGTCAGCATGGACCACATGGAATTTCTCGGCGACACCCTTGCGTCGATCGCTGGCGAGAAGGCCGCGATCATCAAGCGTGATGTGCCCGTGGTGTGCGCCGAGCAGGCGCCTGAGGCGATGGCGGTGATCGAGGCGCAGGCCAAGCGCATGCGCGCGCCGCTGTTTGCCGCCAACGAAAGCTGGCACGTCAATGTCGAGCATGGGCGTCTGGTCTATTCCGACGAGCGCGGCCTGATGGATCTCGCGGCGCCGCGCCTGTTCGGCCGCCATCAGTTTGACAATGCCGGCCTAGCGATCGCGACGCTGCGTGCGATTCCGAACTTCAAGATCAACCATGCGGCATTCGAGGCCGGGATCGTCGGCGCCGAATGGCCGGCGCGGATGCAGCGTCTCACCTCGGGCGAGTTGCTCTCCTGGGGTCCGCAAGGCAGCGAGATCTGGCTCGACGGCGGGCACAATGCCGAAGGCGGCCGCGTCGCGGCCGCCGCGCTCGGCGACCTCGAGGAGCGTGTGTCACGATCGCTGGTGGTGATCGCGGGCATGATGGCCAACAAGGATGCGAAGGCGTTTCTGGCCAATTTCGCCGGCCTCACCCGACACGTCATCGTGGTGCCGATTCCGGACACCGAGAACGCGATGCCGGTCGATCGCCTTGCGGACGCCGTCCGCAGCCTCGGCATGCGCGTCGAGATCGCTCCCGGCATCGAGGCCGCATTGCGCGCTCTGTCGAAACTCGCCTACGAAGTGCCGCCGCGCATCCTGATCACCGGCTCGCTCTATCTCGCTGGCCACGTTCTGGGTCTCAACGGCACGCCTCCTGCATAAGCTCTCATGTCCCGGACGCGGTGCAGCGTGCAACGCTGCTCCGCAGAGCCGGGACCCAGAATGCCGCAACATGGGCCCCGGCTCTGCAGCGCACCGCTGAAGTAGCGCTGCGCTGCGTCCGGGGCACGAGAGTGGGAAAATCCCAATGCGTTTTGCCGCGATTGCCGACGTCCACGGAAACTATCTCGCGCTGGAGGCGGTGCTTGCCGACATCCGCGCCCAAGGCATCACCGACATCGTCAATCTCGGCGACATGCTGAGCGGCCCGCTCGATGCGCGGCGCACCATCGAGATCCTGATGACGCTCGATGCCGTGCACGTGCTCGGCAATCATGACCGCTATCTGCTCGATCGCCCTCCGGAGAAGATGGGTTCGTGGGACCGCCCCGCCCACGCGCAGCTCGATGCCGCGCAGCTCCACTGGCTGCGGGCGCAGCCGATGATTCGTGTGTTTCGGGAGCAGGTCTTCCTCTGTCACGCGACGCCCGAGGATGACGAAATCTACTGGCTCGACACGGTGCATCCCGACGGCACGGTGGCCCTATCGCCGCTCGATCGGATCGAGCAGTTCGCGCAGGGCATCACGCAGTCGCTGATCCTCTGCGCTCACACCCATCTTGCCCGTGCCGTGCGGCTTCGCGACGGCCGCCTGATCGTCAATCCCGGCAGCGTCGGCAGCCCCGGCTATCGCGACGTGCATCCGTTCCCGCATCTGGTCGAAGCCGGCACGCCGCACGCGCGCTATGCGGTTCTCGAATTTGTCGCGGGCAACTGGCAGGTCACATTCCGTCAAATCGCTTATGATCACGGCGCAATGGCTGCGCTCGCCCGCCGCAACGGCCAAGCGGAGCTGGCAAATGCATTGGCGACGGGCTGGATCAAATAGCGGCGTCCAAGCGCACATTGAACGGGGAGGCGTGTCGTGAGCGACGAAAATACCTGGCGGGGCGAATATGCGGTCGAGACGTCCGCAACTGCAGAGACGATATGGAGCATCTTTCGCGATGTGCCCGGCTGGAAAACCTGGAACGCAGGCATCGAGCAGATCGAGATTGACGGGCCGTTCGCGACCGGCACCTGGTTCACGATGAAGCCGCCCGGCGAGGAGGCGCTACGCTCGCAACTGATCGATGTGCGCGAAAATTCGTGCTTCATCGACGAAACGCGGGTCGGCGATCTCACCATCAAGGTCGCCCATCGCATCGAACCGCTCGGATCGACGCGCACGCGCATCGTTTACGCCGTCGACGCCAAGGGCCCGCAAGCGGCCGAAATCGGTCCGGCCGTCGCGTCAGATTTTCCCGAGGTTCTCGCGAGCCTGGCCAGGCTCGCGGAGGGTAGGCCCGACGGGAAATAGACCCGGGCTGCGGGTAAAATAAAACGGCCGGCGATTATTGGCCGGCCGTTCGAACGACTGTCTTGCGTCGTGGATCATACCGCCGAGGTGATCCACTGCTGGAGCTTCGCCTTCGGCGCAGCGCCGACCTGACGGGAGGCCATCTCGCCGCCCTTGAAGATCATCAGGGTGGGGATCGACATCACGCCGTACTTCGACGCGGTCTTGGGGCTCTCGTCGACGTTGAGCTTGACGATCTTGACCTTGTCGCCCATCGCGCCGGCGATCTCATCGAGGGCGGGCGCGATCATGCGGCAGGGGCCGCACCATTCGGCCCAGAAATCGACGACGACCGGACCGTTCGCCTTGAGCACTTCGGCTTCGAAATCGGTATCGGAAACCTTGCCAACGGCCATTGGAGTACCTCACTCGGTTGAAAGAGAATCGGCGCGACGTGGAATCGCGCCCGGGATCATGGCGTCAACCTATGAACGCCCCCTTGCCGGGTCAAGGACGCTCACGCCGACATGAAGGGATGCCAGCGCCGCGTCCAGCGCGGGGGCTGAAATCTCCATATATTCAAGGGCCTCGGTCCAGAGCAAAACGGCGCGGATCGGCTTTTGGGGATAAAGCCGCGCCAGCACCGCCCGGTACAGCGCAAGCTGCCGGACATAGGCGGCGGGGGCCTCCGCGGCGCTTTTGGGGGCGATCTGGTTGGTCTTGAAATCGACGATCAAAACCTCGTCCGGACGAACCACCAGCCGGTCGATCTGCCCCGACACCAGCGCCGGCGGGCGGCCCGGCCGGTCGAGTTTCCCGACGATGGCGACCTCCGCCCGGCTGCCCTCGGCAAACACCGGTGCAAAGCGCGGCTCGGCGATGAGGGCGAGCACCTTGTCGGCCACTGTGACGCGATCGGCCTCGGCCCAATCCGCGGCATTGCGGATCATGAAGCCGAGCGCGGCCTCGCGCCGGCGCTCGGTGGCGATGTCGGGCAGAGACTGCAGCAACCGGTGCACCAGCGTGCCGCGCTGCAGCGCCAGTGCGCGCGACTGGACTGATTCGCCTGTCCGTACGCTGCGGCCCTCTTCGGCCGATTGGCCGGAGGGACGCACCAGATCGTCGTCGACGCTCTCACGCGGCGCCAGCGTCCGCAGCCAGTCCGGCAGAGTGATCGTCTGGTCCATGCTTGCCGCCGGCGTGCCCAGCGCGACGACGTCCTCGGGCCGGGCGAACCGGGTCACCTTGCCGAGCGGCGTTTCGATCGTCTGCTTGTCGAGGCCGGAGCCGGTGAGCCCGGTGTCGACGAGGTCGTACCAGCTCAGCTTGCGGACGGTCCTCATGTTGCCGGGCAGGCAGCCGCCGACGATCAGCCGATCGGCCGCGCGCGTCATCGCGACATAGAGCAGGCGGCGATATTCGTCCTCGGTCTCATCGATCATGGCCTTGCGTGCGTCGGCGACGGGCTTCGGATCGTCGGCCTTGCGCCCGGCCCAGACCACGACCTCGCCGCCGTTGCCGCGCGGCACGTGGATCAGCCGCACCCGCTGCGAATCCGCGGGCGATGACGTTGTGTCGACCATGAACACGACCGATGCCTCGAGACCCTTGGCGCCGTGCACCGTCATCACCCGCACCTCGTCGCGGGTGATTTCCATGTCGCGCTTCACCTCGGTGTCGGCCGAGCGCAGCCAGGCCATGAAGCCCTGCAGCGAGGCCGGTGCCTTGCGCTCGCAGTTCAGCGCCAGCTCCAAAAATTCGTCGAGCGCGTCATTGGCCTCATGGCCGAGCCGGCGCAGCATACGCGCGCGGCCGCCGTCACCGCCGAGCAGCCAGGCATAGAAGGCGAACGGCGTCTCCTCGCGCGCACGGATCTCGCACGCCTCAAGGCGTCGCAGCACGGTGGCGAACTTCTCGCTTCCAGCCGCATGCTGGCCGAGTGCGCGGCGCAGCGATCCCTTGCGGTCATGGGCCAGTTGGAACAGGTCGTCGTCGTCGAGACCGAACAGCGGGCTCTTCAGCGCCACTGCGAGCGCGAGATCGTCCTGTGGCAGCAGCAGCGCGTCCGCAAGGTTCATCAGGTCGATGATCGCGATGTGCTCGGTCAGCTTCAGCCGGTCGGCGCCGGCGACGGGAACGTTGGCGTGCTTCAGCGCCTGGATCACCGCGTCGAAGGCATTGCCGCGCCGGCGCACCAGGATCAGCATGTCGCCGTAGCGCAGCGGCCGCCGCTCGCCCTCGTGCCCCGTCAGCGTGCCGCCCTCGACCAGCCGCTTGATCTCGGTCTGGATGCGGCGAGCGAGCTTGACCTCGGGACTGGTGACGGCGACGCCGTCGAACGGCGCGCGCCAGCCTTCGATCTCCTGCCGGTTATCGGCCTCGGCAAGATCCCACAGCTCGATCACGCTGGGGCCGGCATCGGCGAGCGCATTGTGCAGGGGATGGCCGGTTTCGACCGAGTGGATGCTCTTGTAGATCGCGGGCTCGCGGAAGACGTGGTCGACCGAATGCAGGATCGCCGCGCCCGAGCGGAACGAATAGGTGAAGGCGACGGGATCGAATTTCAGCCCGGCGGCGGTGAACTTGCGGTGCAGCTCGCGCCGGCGCGTGTCGAATTCCCGGGGCTCGGCGCCCTGGAACGAAAAGATCGATTGCTTTTCGTCGCCGACGGCAAAGACCGTGCGGTTCAGGCCCTCGCGCGCGCCTTCGCCGGCCGTGAATTCGGAGATGATATGCGCGACAATGTCCCATTGCCGCGGGCTGGTGTCCTGGGCCTCGTCGATCAGCACATGATCGACACCGCGGTCGAGCTTGTAATGCACCCAGCCTGCGGAGACGCGGTTCAGCATCGCCAGCGTCTTGTCGATGAGGTCGTCGTAGTCGAGCAGCCCGCGTTCCTGCTTCTCGCGCCGGTAGTTTGCAGCGGCGGCCGTCGCGATGTGCAGGAGGGCCGCCGTGCGATCGCGCATGGTCACTGCGCGGCGCCGCTCGATCAATCCACCGAGGCGAGACGCTTCGTTCTCGAACAGGCGCGCGACGGACGGACTTTGCTCGCCAAACTTCTTGGTCAGTACGGCCTTGCGCGGCAGTTTTTCATCGGTGAGAAAAACGCTGAGATAGGCATCCACCTGCGCCGCGCCGGAAAACGCCTTTGCCTCGCGAAGGCGACCCGCTTGGTCGTTGTCCGACTTGTTGCCATGCTCCAGCGCGAAAGCGATGTCGTCCCAGCGCGAGCGCGGCAGGAACGGGCCATCGAGAATCTCGGTCTCGACATCTTCGATGCGGTTACTCGCATCAACGCCCAGCACGGCCGCCATCTGTTCAGCCGCCGCCCCGGCGTTGCCGGCCTCATCGGTCCAGGCCATGAAATGGTCGCGGCTCAAGCACGCCTCTCGCACGACCTCCTTGAAGGTGACGTCGGCGGCGCTCGTCATCGCGGTCAGCAGCGCGCGGCCGGTGATGGTCTCCGGATCACGCGCGGCCTCCAGCAGTACTTTCAGATTGGCGCGCTCCATCATGTCGGTCTGGTCGCGGTCGTCCATCACGGCGAATCGCGCTGGCACATTTGCCTCGAACGGAAATTGCTGAAGGAGGCGGGTGCAGAGCGCGTGGATGGTCTGCACCTTCAATCCGCCCGGCGTCTCCAGCGCGCAGGCGAACAGTTTTCGCGCCTTGCGCCGAAGCTCTCGGTCCGGGTGAGGAATGCCGACCGCGCGGATCGCGGCGTCGAGCCCGGTATCATCAAGCGTCACCCAATGCCCAAGCGTCGTGAACACGCGCTCGGCCATGTTGGCGGCGGCGGCCTTGGTGAAGGTGATGCAGAGAATCTTTTCCGGCGGCACGCCCGACAGCAGCAGGCGGATCACGCGCTGCACCAGCACGTGCGTCTTGCCCGAGCCGGCATTGGCCGACACGAAGGCGGACGCGGTCGGATCGGAGGCACGCGCCTGCCGCGCGCGCACTTCATCCGGGATGGGGCGGGGCGCCTTCACCATTCTTCGATCCCCAGGCCGCCCGCCGCGGACCATTCCTTGATCCGGGCGAGATCGTCATAAGCGCCGTAGCGGTTGGTCCACATCGGCAGGTTCAGCGAGGTGTAGGGCTGGTTCTCGTCGTCGAAGGCGCGGATCAGCGCCTCCAGCTTGGCCCGCGCTTCCGCCGCCGCAGTGTCCGGCGGCTGCGGCTCGTCGCCCTGCTTGTATTTGAGCTCGAGGATGCGCTCCTCGCCGGGCGGATTGTTGCCACTCAGGCGGACATAGACGAGCTGGCTTACGGACGCACCGGCGTCGATGTCGCGGAAGCCGCCCTCGCGCAGGATCGCGGCTTCCAGCGTCAGCTGCGGCGACAGGCCCATGCGAACCTGCTTGCCGGTCGGTGGCTGGCCGGTCTTGTAGTCGAGGATGGCGTAGCCGCCGCCCTGGCGCCGCTCGATGCGGTCGGCGCGGGCAGAGAGAACGAAGCTGCGATCATGGTCGAGCTTGATCGAGATCTCGCCGCGGGTCTCCGCGGTGATGGCTTCGATCGAATCGCGGCGCGCCGTCTCCCATTCGCCGAACCAGCGTGCGATGCGCTGGAAGCGCGGCCACCACAGCGCCCGTGCCTCGGGCCGCTCCATCAGCGGGGCAAAATACTTTTCGCCGATCGCGCGCAGCACATTTGCGGGATCGTCGGGCAGACGCGCGGCAAATTTCTCGGTGAATTCGCCGAGCGCATCATGGATCGCCGAGCCGCGGTCGGCAGCCGACAGCGGCATGTCGACGGGATCGAGCGCATCCAGCCGCA
This sequence comes from Bradyrhizobium sp. AZCC 2230, assembly GCF_036924495.1. NCBI lineage: Bacteria > Pseudomonadati > Pseudomonadota > Alphaproteobacteria > Hyphomicrobiales > Nitrobacteraceae > Bradyrhizobium > Bradyrhizobium sp. AZCC 2230. Next base: position 6,420,069 of record NZ_JAZHRS010000001.1, read on the forward strand.
AGATGTGTTTTGCGTAGATCGTGTAGGGATCACGCAGCCAGTCTTCGATCGCAGTCACCGACATTTTCAGCGGCCGCGTCGCGCGCGGCGGTCGTGGCTCCGGCTGCTTGACCGGCGTGACCTCGGCAGGCTGGTCCAGCGCGCCTGCGAATTGCACGTATTTTTCGCCGGCGCGAACCGCCGCCTTCCAGAGCTCGTCGCCCGCGACCGCCTCTAGCCGGTGCAGGAAGCGCGACGCCACCGCCGGTGCGCCGCCGGCCTTGGCGGAATGGGTGAGGATCACCTCGTCGCCGCCGAGCAGTTGCGCAAAGTCGTGCGCCGAGAGGCCGATGCGGCGCTCCGGCAGATCGAGACCAAGCTCGTGCCGCATCGGGCGGCTGAGCCAGGGATCGATGCGCGGCGCCGGCGGCCAGACGCCTTCGATCAGCCCGCCGATGATGACGCGGTCGGCCTGCATCAGGCGCGATTCCAGAGGACCGTAGATCTGCAAGCGAGCACCGGGCTTGTCGCGCCGCCGCACCGCACGATCGCTGAACGCGGTCTGGAACAATTCGGCGTAGTCCGGCAGCGTCACCATCAATCCGCTGGTGGTGCCGCCACGCAGGAGATCGTCGAAGGCGCCGGCGAGCGCGAGGCCTTCACGCTCCTCGAAGGCGAGCGGAATACCCTGCTCGTCGCGCGACAGCTCGATCATGATCTCGCGATGGCGATGCGCGAGCTCGGCGAAGTCAAACGGCGGCTTTGATGACGCCAGGCTCTCGATCGGCGCCAACGCCTTTTGCAGGGCATCGATCAGCGCCTGGATGCGGTCGAGGTCTTCTGCCTTGAGCCGCGCGCGCGGCTCGGCATGGTGGAGCGCGGAAACCTCCTTGCGCTCCAGCTTCGCAAGTTCCTCGCGGAAACGGTTGAACTCGCGCAACAGGCCGCCCGTGCCTGCCGGCGGGCGCGTGCCGCGCAACACTGCGAGCTCCAGCCCCTCGATCGCCGCCTTCCATGCGCCCGGTGCGCGGCCGAGCCGGCACAGCGGATGTTTCAGCATCGCCAGCAGCGTCGGCGGCTCCAATCCCCTGGTCGCGGCTTCCGCTGCGAGGCGCGCAAAGACGCCGGCGGAGGTTTCCATCAGAGCGTCGCCGCCGGAATCGTCGAAGGCGAGATCCCATCGGGTCAGCGCGGCCATCACCCGCCGCGCCAGCGCGCGGTCGGGCGTCACCAGCGCTGCCGAGTTGTCGAGGTGCCGTGCCTCGCGCATCGCAATGGCGATGGCGAGCGCCTCCATTTCCGGATTGGGGGCTTCGACCACCGCGAGATTTTTCATGCCACCGGCAATCTTTGTGGCGACATCCGGCTGCTTCAGCCGGTCGTGCCAGACTTCCGTCTTGGCCGACGGTCGCATCGATTCGGAGGCGAGCAGATCGCGGCCGCCGTCCGCCGGTGGCTGAAGGATTTCGACGTCGCTGCGCTTGATGCCAAAGCGATCCAGCAGCGCGTGCATGGCATATTGCGGATGGTTCGAGGCCGGATGCTCCGCGAATTTGCCGAGCGAATCGCGCACGCCGCCGATGCTGCGCCAGGCGTCATCGTCGAGATCAGTATCGAGGCCCGGCAACACCACCGCGCCATGCGGCAGCGAGGCGACTGCATGGAGGAATTTTGCGGTGGCCGGCATCGAGCCGGTCGAGCCCGCCGCGATCACGGGCCCATGCGGATGCGCGGTCAGGCGCTTCGCTTCCGCCGCGATCAGGAGATCACGCCGCGCCGCGGGCTCGATGCGGTTGATCTCGGCGAGATGGCTCGGCCAGGCGATGCGGGCGATGCGCAAGAATTCCAGCGAGTGCTGCCAGTAACGGTCGAGCATGTCCGGCACCAAGCCGTCGAGCGCGCTCCAGTCGACGCCGCGCGTCACCATGTCGTCGATCAGGCGGGCGAGGTCGCCGGCCAGCGCCAGCGTCGAGGCCGGGCCGCCGACCACGAGCGGCGCCAGCACCGGACCCTTGGCCCAGGCGGCGACGAGTTGCGCCAGCGTCAGCCGCCGTTCGAGCTCGCCGAGCCGCGGTGGGATCTCGAGCGGCGTTGCGCCCGAAAACTGTTCGCCTTCGTCGGCGAAAGCGAGCTCGTCCTCGTCGATGTCGCCGAGCGCGACGATGCGCGGCAGCACCACGGCATCGGCCTTCATCTCGTCGAGGAAGATTTCGCGGACGACGCGCATGGCGCGCCGCGTCGGCAGATAGAGCGTGGCGTCCGCCAGCCGCGCCGGTTCCTTGCGCGCCTCGAATCCGTCGACCAGCCGGCCGTCAAGCAGGGCGGTGACGATGGTGCGCAGGAACGGAACTGAGAGGGGAACGCTGAAAACGCGCATGGGCCGCCTGATTCGGAGATCAGGCGCCAATATAGGGAGGCGGACTCAAATGGATATGGGCTGGGGCGAAATCGTCCCCGCTGTTTGTGCGACCAGGACAGATTTCGTAGGGTGGGCAAAGCGAAGCGTGCCCACGCATTTTTGCGATCGAGAGAGATGGTGGGCACGGCGCAAGTGCGCCTTTGCCCACCCTACGGCACCGTGTTTGGGGCGGCTTACGCCACGCTCTCCAGAAACGCCTCTTCCGCGGCGTGGATCGCATCCGGCGTGCCGACATGCATCCAGACGCCGTCGAGGCGGAGGCCGAACAGGCGCTCCTGCTCGTTGGCGCGGTCGAACATCTTTGTCAGCGAAAACTCGCCCTGCGGCGCGTCGGCGAAGATCGTCGGCGACAGGATGGCCGCGCCCGCATAGACGAACGGCACGATCTCTTTTTCCTTGCGCTTGCGCAGCGCACCGTCGGGTAGCATGCCGTAATCGCCGCGGCCGCTATAGCCGATGCTGGTTGCGGTGGGCGCCATCAGCAGCAGGATGTCCATGCGCTCGGGGTCGAAGTTTTCCGCAAGCCGCGTCAAATTGGAGCGCACGCCGTCGATCCACAGCGTATCGGAATTGACGTGGTAAAACGGCGCATCGCCGAGCAGCGGCAGCGCCTTGACCACGCCGCCGCCGGTGCCGAGCACCTGGTCGCGCTCGTCCGAGATGGTCACGCGCGGATGCTGGCGGGATGCTGTGTGATTGATGATCTGGTCGGGCAGATAGTGCACGTTGACCACCGCCTCGGTCACGCCGGCCCGGGCAAGCTTGTCGAGCACGTGGTCGAGCAGCGGCTGGCCAGCCACAGGCACCATCGGCTTCGGCATCGTATCCGTCAGCGGACGCATGCGCAGGCCGAACCCTGCGGCGAGCACCATGGCTTTGGTCGGTTTGACGGACATGCTTGGCTTTCTCGAACCTCTGAAATTCGCGTTTGCAGCAATCCTAGCACGGACCGGACTCGACCGCACCGCATCTCAACCGCCTTAACCACCCGCCGTGACGGTTGTGCGACGAGTGTTGCCGTCACGCCCCGACGGCTGTGGAGCGCGCCTTTTTCTTCTTGTCGCCTTGTTTGAGGAAATTGACCCCGATCTGGTCACCATTGACCCAGGCCAATTCGCAGCGCCGGTACGCTAACCCGGTGGACGACAGTACGAGAAAAAATTCCTTCAGATGCAGACCTTCGACAGAGCCGTCGATGGTCAGCTTGGCGCCGCTTTCGGAGACGTCCTCCATCGTGCATTCGCGCCGCCAGGTGCCGTCGATGCCCATCATCTGGGCCGGCACCCCACGTTCGAAAACAACCCGACTGTTCCCGCGATGGTCCGCCTTGACCGCCATCTGCCCTTGCTCCAGCCCGTCTTTGTCCGGCTGCCTGCGGGCGATGATACCGGTGCGATGGCTAACAGCCGGTAAACCGGTTCCGGGCTCAGGATCGGGGCGGCGGGACGTTAGCGAGATACCAGTTGCGCAAATGCTCAAGCGCTGGATGCGCCAGCGAGCGCTGGAGATAGGTCCAGATCCGCGGCTGGTGGCGCAAATAATGCGGCTTGCCGTCGCGGCGGTTGAGCCGGGCGAACGTGCCGAGCAGGCGCGTGTTGCGCTGCGCCGACATGATGGCATAGAGCTCGGCAAAACCGGCCGGATCGAAGCTCGCGTCCTCAGCCCGGCGCGCCTTGATGTAGCGCGACAGCAGCGTCAGCTCGAGGGCTTCGGGCACGTCGATGCGGGCGTCCTGAAGCAGCGACACCACATCATAGGAGTGCGGTCCGAGAACGGTGTCCTGGAAGTCGATCACGCCGACGCGCGCCATGCCGGTGCGGTCCGCGAGCCAGATCAGATTCGGCGAGTGATAGTCGCGGATGATCCAGGTCTTCGGTGCGGCCAGCGGTTTCTTCAGCAGCTCGCGCCACATCGCAAAAAATTCCGCGCGCTTCGCCTCGCTTAGCGGTGCGTTGCGATCGGGCAGATACCATTCCGGCATCAAGCCGATTTCAATCAGCAGTGCGTCGGTGTCCCAAGCGGGAATGGTATGGGTTTGCCCGTCCACCGGCAGCGTCTCCGGCAGAGCCTTGCCGTGCAGCAGGGCCAGCACGTCGGTCGCGGCCTCATAGCGCTGAGCGATCGGGCGCGGCGGATCGCCCTCGATCACGCCTTCGCTGCCGAAGTCTTCCGAGATCAGAAAACCGTGGTCGAGATCGACATGGTGGATTGCGGGCGCCGAGATCCCTGCCGCGCGCAGGCCTTCGTCGATGGCGACGAATGGCTTGATGTTCTCCGCAAGATGCACCACGGCGCTGTAGGATTTGCCGTTGTAGACCGCTGCGCCATCGGGACGCTGCGGCGAGTTCATGAGGATGACGACGCCATCATCGCGGATCAGCCGCGCATAGGAGCGCGTCGAGGCGTCGCCCGCCATGCGCTTGCGGCCTGCGTTGATATAGCCGGACGCATCGAGGAATTCGCGCAACGCCTTCAGCCGCGCCACGGTGGCTGCGCTCCGGCCGTGACCGGTGATGTCCGCGGCACGCGCATTCGAGCCCAGCGCCGGGCGATGCGTCAGCGCGATGTCGATCCGGTCCGCCGGCATTGCCGAGGGCGCACGCTCGGGCCATTCGATCAGCACCAGCGTCGCATCCGGCAGTGGTGACAGCCCGATCTCCTCGAGCTCGCTCTCGTCCTCGACGCGATAGAGGTCGGCATGCATCAGGGCAAATGCCGGTAGATCGTAACCCTGCACCAGCGTGAAAGTCGGGCTTGGCACTTCCAGCTCTACGTCATCGGCGAGGTAACGGATCAGGCTGCGCGCCGCTGCGGTCTTGCCGGCACCGAGATCGCCGGTGAGCGTGATGACATCGCCCGGGCCGAGCAGCAGCGCGAGATCGGCCATCAATTGCGCGGTGGCCGTCTCGTTGTGAAGCGCGACGGAGAATGTGGCCGGCGCGATCATTCGGCGGCGTCGCGATGCGCCGCCTGGTCGGTCGGGAAGTCGCAGATCACGACCGTGCCCTTGCCGACGACCGAATCCACCTGCACCTTGCCGCCATGCAGCTCGACAAAGGAGCGCACCAGCGACAGCCCGAGCCCGGCGCCGCGATGACGCGAGCCCTGCGAGCGGCTTTCGAACCAGTTGAACACCTTGTCCTTCATGTCGGCGGGTATTCCAGGTCCGGAATCTGTCACAATGAAGACCACACTGCGCTCGGTGCGGCGCGCGCTGATCCCGACAGTGGAATCCTGCGGCGAGAAGCCGACGGCGTTGGCGAGCAGGTTATAGAGCACCTGCACCACGCGCTTCTCGTCGCCGACGAAGCTGCCGACATCGGGCGCGATCTCGACCTTGAGACGGATGCGGTCGGTGGCGAGCCGGTCCTGGATACCTTCGGCGGCGAGCTCGATGGTCTTGCTGACGTCGACCGGGCCGAGTTCCAGCTTCATCGCGCCGGCATCGATGGTGGCGAGATCGAGGATGTTGTTGGTCAGTGCCAGCAGCGCATTGGTCGATTTGGTGACGTAGTCGAGATATTCGGCCTGCTTCGGCGTCAGCGGCCCGGTCGAGGGGTCGCTGAGGAAATGTGCGAAGCCGATGATGGTGGTGAGCGGCGAGCGCAGCTCGTAGGAGACGTGGTGGACGAAATCCACCTTCATCTGATCGGCGGTCTCAAGCGCCTCGTTGCGCTCGCGCAGCGCGCGCTCGACATTCTCGGTGTCGGTGATGTCGAGGAAAGTCAGCATGGTCGCGCCGTCCGGCAGCGGACGGATCATGCCATCGAGCACGCTGCCGTCCTTGCGCTCCAGCTTGAGTGGCACGTCGGCGCGGTTCTCGATCGAGGTGATGGCCTCGCGAATCTGGCGCCAGACGGTCGGATCGTCGAACAGCTGCTGGCACCAGCCCTCGACGGTCTGGATATGCGGCTCCTCGCGCATGGCGTCGTTCGACAGCTTCCACATCCGGACGAAGGCGGGATTGAACAGCTGCGCCTTGCCGTTGCTGCCGAACACCGCGACGCCCTCGGCGAGGCTGTCCAGGGTCTCGCGCTGGACCCGGATCATGCCGTCGAAGCGGCGGGCCAGCTCGAGGCTCTCGGTGACGTCGTCGAACAGATAGGTGACGCCACCTTCGGGATTGGGCGTGGTGACGACCGACAGCGCGCGGCCGTCGGGCAGGTACCAGGTGTCCTTGGCGGCCTCGACCGCACGATAGGCCTCGTGCAGCTTGGCCTTCCAGGCGCGGAAGTCCGGCTGCTCCGGCAATTTTCGCGCGGCGCGGAGTTGGTCGAGCACGCTGGAATCGTCGGGATCGGCATCCAGGAATGTGCGGTCGAGGTCCCACAGCCGCCGGTAGGAATCGTTGTAGAAGGCGAGCCGGCGCTGGCCGTCGAACACGGCAACGCCGGACGAAAGCTGATCGAGCGTGCGGCGATGCGCCTCCGCCATCCGCACCAGCGCGGCGCTCAGCGCATCGGCCTCGCTCGCGTCGATCGCGACTCCGACACTGCCGCTGCCGACATTGACGGCGCGCACGTCGTACATGCGCCGCTCGCCGCCGGTCACGATCGGCAGCCGCGAGGTGAAGTGAGCTGCGTCCTTCAGGCTGCGCTCCATGGCGGTGCGATCGGCGCTGTCGAGCAGCTCAAGCTTCCGCGCCTGGGCATCAGCGATGCTGGTCGCTTCCGTCGCGCGCGCATAGGCCGGATTGGCGAAGCTCAGCGCGCCGTTCTCGCCCTTGGCCCAGATCGGCCACGGCGCCGCGGCGGCGAAGCCCCGCAGCATCTCGGTTTCGTCGGAGAGCGCCTTGTAGCGCAGATTGGTCTCGGCCAGATCGCGCCGCAGGCCGGAGAGTTCGCGAATCCGGACAATGGCTTGGCCGCCGATGGCACGGCCGATCGCTTCCAGCGTGTGGCCGTTGGCGGTGGTCAGCGTGAGCTGGAAGCCGTCACCGCGTTCGCGCAGCGCATCGACGGCGTGATCCATCTGCAGCGCCGGTTCCGGCGGCAACCAGGTTCCGAAGGCGAGCACGCGCTGCGGCGACGAATCGCGCGGCAGCACCATCGCGATGTCGCCCGAGATCTGTGCGCGATCGTCGCCGGCCGGCCACGAGATCAGGACCTGCGGTTCGGCAAACAGCAGCGCGCCGAAGCGGTCGGACTGCAACTGGAGTTCCCTGATCCGCGCGCGCAACGCCGCCTCGGTCTTGGCCTTGCCGACGCGCGTGCGCATCAGCAGGATCGCGGCCACCACCGAGAAGCCGAGCAAAGCCAGCGCGGTGGCCAGCACCGCGAGCTCCTGCCGGTTGAAATCCAGCAATATCGAGAGTGTGTCGACGAGGTCGGCGGCCTCAGCCGGCGCAGCCGGCAGCAGCGCTGCGAGAGCGCCTCCCAACAAGCCGTTGCGCGCCAACGAAGTGCACGACAACAGCGTCCGACGCATCGACACGATCACGCCTGACATAGTTGCCCCAAGACCGCACGAATTTACGGGCGGCGACCCCCGCCGCACGCGAATCAAACGACAATACCCTCACGGTGACTCCACCGGTAAGAGTCCAGACCGTGAACGCAAAGGTGGCCCCAAAAAAATGCCGGGCGCGGGGTTCCAGTCCACGTAGTTCTTCGGGATGATTCGGTCGGATGTGCCGCGCTTTAGCGTGTCGCACTGCTTACCACGAAGCAGGTGCGCTCCCTCCCCCGCTTGCGGGGGAGGGTTGGGGAGAGGGTGTCTCCGCAACGGGACAATCCCCCAGAGGAAGGAGCCCTCACCCGCTACGCTCTGCGAGCGTGTCGACCTCTCCCGCAAGCGGGAGAGGTAAGAAAAACTAGCGCCCGGTCGAGCCGAAACCGCCGGCACCGCGATCGGTCGACGACAGTGTCGCGACCGGAACCAGCGCGGCCTGGACCATTGGCGCGATCACCATCTGCGCGATGCGCTCGCCGCGCTTGATCACGAAGGGGGCGGCGCCGTGGTTGATCAGGATCACCTTGATCTCGCCGCGATAGTCGGCGTCGATCGTGCCCGGCGAGTTCAGCACGGTGACGCCGTGCTTGGCGGCAAGCCCCGACCGCGGCCGCACCTGGGCCTCGTGGCCGGGCGGCAGGGCGATCGCAAGTCCGGTCGGCACCAGTGCATATTGGCCGGGCGCCAGCGTCATCGGCTCGCTGTCCGCCACCGCCGCCATCAGGTCGAGGCCGGCGGCTTCCGTGGTCTGATAGGCCGGCAGCGGCAGGCCTTCCGCGTGGGGCAGACGTTGTAGTTCGACCGTGACTTTGCTGCTCAAGATGCCGGCTCCAGGGATTTGTCGGTCACGCTTTTGGCAATATGCGCGACCAGTTCGATGGCGACCTGTTCCTTGGTCATCACCGGCCAGGAATCAACTGTGATCTCACCGTTGTTCTCAGCATTCTTGCTGATCAGGTGCACGGTGTTGCGGTCGCCGCCCATCACGCCCGTGGCGGGCGAGACGTCGTTGGCGACGATCCAGTCGCAGCCCTTGCGGGCGAGCTTTGTCTTGGCGTTGTCGATGAGATGCTCGGTCTCGGCGGCAAAGCCGATCACCAGCGGCGGGCGCTTGTCGGTGAGTTTTGAGATCGTGGCGAGGATGTCGGGGTTTTCCACCAATTGAAGCGGCGGCATGCCGGCCGAGGTCTTCTTCAGCTTCTGCTCGCCTTCATTGGCGACGCGCCAGTCGGCGACGGCAGCGGCGAAGATCGCGATGTCGGCCGGAAGCGCGGCCTGCACCTGCTCCAGCATCTGCCGCGCCGATTCCACACGCTTCACCGTCACGCCCTGCGGATTGTCGAGGTCCACGGGGCCGCTGACCAGGATCACCTCGGCGCCCGCGGCCTGCGCCGCAGCGGCAATGGCAAAGCCCTGCTTGCCCGAAGAACGGTTGGCGATATAGCGCACCGGATCGATCGGCTCGTGCGTGGGGCCCGCGGTAATCAGCACGCGCTTGCCGGCAAGCGGCCGCGGCACCGGCGGCCGCAGCAGCCGCTCGGCGGCGGTGGCGATCTCGATCGCCTCGGACATGCGGCCGACGCCGGCTTCGCCTGCTTCGGCCATCTCGCCGGAGTTGGGGCCGATCAGCAGGACGCCGTCGCGCTGCAGCTGCGCGACGTTGCGACGGGTCGCCGGATTGTTCCACATCAGCGGATTCATCGCCGGCGCGATCAGAATCTTGCGGTTGGTCGCGAGCAGGATCGCGCTGGCGAGATCGTCGGCATGGCCGTTCGCCATTTTCGCCATCAAATCCGCGGTCGCCGGCGCCACCACGATGAGATCGCAGTCGCGCGCGAGACGGATGTGGCCAGCGTCGAACTCGCTCTGGGGATCGAACAAATCATTGTAGACGCGCTCATGGGAGAGGGCGCTGACCGAGAGCGGCGTCACGAACTGCTCGGCCGCCTTGGTGAGCACGCAGCGGACCTCGATGCGGCGCTCCTTCAGCCTGCGGATCAGGTCGAGCGACTTGAAGGCCGCGATCCCGCCGCCGATGATCAGGGTGACGCTGGCCTCGGGGACGGTGCTGGAGCGCGTCGACGCGGCCGCAGGGGATGCCTCGGGCGGCACCGCAAATGGCGTCAGCGGCTCCTCGCGGCCCTCGATCAGCTCCCGCAGGATGACCCGGACCTCTTCCTCGACCGACCGGTGGTTCTTGGCCGAGCGCAGCCGCAGATAGGTTTTGACGTGTTCGTCGAGCTTGCGGATGGTCAGGCTTGCCATGACGCCCCTCCAGCACGGAATGATAGCGATGCTATCACTCGCGTGATTGCACTGCAATCAAGACTTTGGCAATCATAGATTCCGGACGGCGATCAGGATGCCGATAAAGGTCAGGGCGATGATCCAGAGCGCCACGGTGCGCCAGCGGTTCTTGCGGCCCTCGCTGCGCCCCATCGCGGCGATGCTCTCCGGCGACAGGCCGATGCCCTCCCGCGTCATAGTCTCGAGCTGCTCGAGCACCGCGACCGAACGCGCTGCAAGATCCGGGAGACGCATCAGGATGCGGGCGAGATCGCCGCCGCCGGCCAGCGCACCCTGCACCCGGCCGATCGGTCCGAGATTGCGCTCGATCCATTCGCGTACGACGGGATCGGCGACCTTCCAGATGTCGAGCTTGGGATCGAAGCCGCGCGCCACGCCCTCGACCACGACCATGGTCTTCTGCAGCAGGATCAGCTCGGGCCGCGTCGTCATGTCGAACAGGCCGGTGACCTCGAGCAGCAGCGTCAGCAGACGCGCCATCGAGATTTCCTCGGCGGTGCGGTTGTGAATGGGTTCGCCGATGGCGCGGATGGCCTGCGCAAAATTCTCGACCGAGTGATGCGCGGGCACATATCCCGCCTCGAAATGCACCTCGGCGACGCGGCGGTAATCGCGCGTGATGAAGCCGAGCAGGATTTCGGCAAGGAAGCGCCGCTCCTTCATGCCGAGCCGGCCCATGATGCCGAAATCGACCGCGACGAGACGGCCGGCCTCATCCAGGAACAGGTTGCCCGGATGCATGTCGGCGTGGAAGAAGCCGTCCCGCAGCGCGTGGCGCAGAAAACTCTGGATCACCTTGCGGCCGAGATCGGGCAAATCGACCTGGGCTTCTTCGAGGCGCTTGTGATCGTTCAGCGCGATGCCGTCGATCCACTCCATCGTCAGCACGTTGTGCGTGGTGCGGTCCCAGTCAACGGTCGGTACGCGGAAGTCAGGATCGCCCTGAGTATTCTCTGCCATCTCGGACAGCGCAGCCGCTTCCAGCCGCAAATCCATCTCCATCGCGACCGAGCGCGACATCGTATTGATGACCTCGATCAGGCGCAGCCGCCGCGCCTCGGACGAATAGGCCTCGGCCTTGTGCGCAACGTAGAAGAAATCGGAGAGATCGCGGCGGAAGCGCGAGGCGACGTTCGGCCGCAGCACCTTGACGGCAACCGCCTTGCGGACGCCGTCACGCAGCACCTCGCCGCGATGCACCTGCGCGATCGAGGCGGCCGCGACCGGCGGACCGAGCTTCGCGAACACGTCCGTCAGCGGCCGCTCCAGCGATGTCGCGATCGCAGCTTCCGCCTCGGCTTGCGAAAACGGCGGCAGGCGATCCTGGAGGCTCTCGAGGTCACGCGCCATGATGACGCCGACGACGTCGGGCCGCGTCGCCAGAAATTGTCCGAGCTTGAGATAGGCCGGGCCCATCCGGGTCAGCGCGCGCGACATCCGCGGACCATCCTTCGGGCCGCGCCGCTCGACGATGCGCGCAAGCTTCAGCGCAAGCTGCCCGGGCGGCGGCACCAGGCTCGGATCGACGGAGCCGAACACGCCCTCGCGCGCGAACACGAACGCGGCGCGGATCAGGCGCGAAATGTGGGTGATGGCAGAGATCACAAACGCCAGCCCGAATGCAGTGCGACGATGCCGCCGGTCAGGGTCTGAAAGCTGACGCGAGCGAAGCCGGCGTCGCGGATCATGTCGGCGAAGGCGTTCGGCTTCGGAAACTTGCGGATCGATTCGACCAGGTATTGATAGGATTCGGCGTCGCCCGTGACCATGCGCCCGAGCGGCGGGATCACCTTGAACGAGAACAGATCATAGATCTTGTCGAGGCCGGGCATCTCGACGGTGGAGAATTCCAGGCACAGGAAGCGGCTGCCGGGCTTGAGCACGCGATAGGCCTCGCGCAGCGCCTTGTCGATCTCAGGCACGTTGCGAATGCCGAAAGCGATCGTATATGCGTCAAAGCTGCGATCGCCGAAGGCGAGCGCTTCGGCATTGCCCTCGACGAAATCGACCTGGGCCTCGAGATGGCGCTTGGCGGCACGCTCGCGGCCCACCGCCAGCATGTCGGAATTGATGTCGCAGACGGTGGCATGGAAGCCCGGACCTGCCGCCTTGGCGGCCCGGAACGAAATGTCGCCGGTGCCGCCGGCAACGTCGAGCAACGCAAACGGCCGGTCGCCCCGCGGCGGGTTCAATGCGTTGATCATGATGTCCTTCCAGACCCGATGCAGGCCGCCGGACATCAAATCGTTCATCAAATCATAGCGCGACGCCACGCTGTGAAACACATCGTTCACCAGCGTCTGCTTGTCCCCCAGGGGAACGTCTTTGAAGCCAAAATGCGTGGTTTCGCCCGGCCGATCCATTACTCTACTCCACGACGCCGACCATAGCGCGGCCGCCGCAATGGCGCTATCACACCGCCCTCATAAGGTGAATGCCTGACCATGCCTGAATTGCCCGAAGTCGAGACCGTCCGCCGCGGCCTTCAGCCCGTCATGGAGGGTGCGAAAATCGTCGTCGCGGAGGCCCGCCGGCCTGATTTGCGGTTTCCGTTCCAGCCGGACTTCGTGGCCCGGCTCCAGGGGCAGATCGTTACGGGCCTCGGCCGCCGTGCAAAATATCTCATGGCCGATCTCGGCTCCGGCGACGTCTTGCTGATGCATCTGGGCATGTCGGGCTCGTTCCGCGTCATCAAGCCGGACAACGAGGCCGCGCCCGGCGAGTTTCACTATCCTAGGGGTAAGGACTCCGCGCACGACCATGTGCTGTTTCGGATGTCCTCAGGCGCCGACATCGTCTTCAACGATCCGCGCCGCTTCGGTTACATGAAAGTGATCGCGCGCAATGCGCTTGAGGACGAGCCATTGCTGCGCGGGCTCGGCCCCGAGCCGCTCGGCAACGAGTTCGATGCCGCGATGCTGGCGCGCTCCTGCCAGGACAAGACCACGAGCCTCAAGGCCGCACTGCTCGACCAGCGCGTCGTCGCAGGCCTCGGCAACATCTATGTCTGCGAAGCCTTGCATCGCTCGCATCTGTCGCCACGCCGGATTGCCGCGACATTGTCCACCAAGAAGGGTGAGCCAACCGATCACGCCAAGCGGTTGGTCGGTGCGATCCACACCGTGCTGAACGACGCCATCAAGGCCGGCGGCTCGTCCTTGCGCGACCATCGCCAGACCTCGGGCGAACTCGGCTATTTCCAGCACTCGTTCAAGGTCTATGACCGCGAGGGCGAGAAATGCACGACGCCGCGCTGCGGCGGCATCGTGAAGCGCTTCACCCAGAACGGCCGCTCGACCTTCTGGTGTCCGAAATGTCAGAAGTGACATACGGGCTACGAGAACTGGCGCACGGCCGTTTTGCCCGATGAGTCAAATGTCTACGCGCCGCCGCCGAGGTGCCTCGGCCGGGCGCGGTTCTACTGTGCATGGGGTTGTTTTCGACATTTTTGTTCGAGGGCGCGGCCGCCATCGTCGAAAACGCGAAGCGAAGCAATCCGGCCGGGCTGGTGGCCGGATTGCTTCGTCGCTTGGGCTCTTTCACCGGATGGCGAAGAGCCCATTTGGCACCTGAGCGATTGCCCCGCTCAGGACGCCAGGGTCGTGGTCTCGCCCGCAATTTCAGCAGCGGCATGCAGCATCCCGTCGGCCGCCGACATCACCTGATCGATCAGCAGACTGCCGGCGGAGAGATCGAGACGGGTCTCGACCCAGCGCCAGAGGCCGCGGATTTCCTCGGTCGACTTGCCGTTCGGCGCGAATTCGCTGACGGCGAGGCCGTTGGCGAGCGAGTCCTGGTGATCATTGCGCATCACGATCAGCGGGCGTGCGAGCACGTCCGCGAGATCGAGCGCGGCTTCCTCGGCGAGCGTGTTGGCTGCGTTGTCGATGCGCTGGCCGCGGATCGGCGTCTGGTTCAGCACGAAGCTGTAGGACCGCTTCCAGGCGCGCGCGACGCTGACGGTGGAGACCGTCGCCTCGATGTCGGCGACGCTCGGGCGGGCCGGGATCAGGCAGAGGTCGCAATAGCGGATCGCGGCGGTGGTGGCGGCGCTGAGGCCGGCCGCGGTGTCGACGATCGCGAGCTGGAGACCGCTGTCGGCCAGCATCTTCAGCCGCGGCGCGAAATCGGCAGCGTGATAGATCGGCTCGACGACGACATCGTCGTTGTTGCGGCGGCGCGCCCAGTTGGACAGGGTGCCCTGCGGGTCGGTCTCGATCAGGCGGACGGTGAAGCCGGCCTGCTTGGCCGCCAGCGCGAGGCCGATGGCGAGCGTGCTCTTGCCACTGCCGCCCTTTTGGGTGGCCAGTACGATCGTGTGCATTGGAAGATGGTTCCTTTGGAGTGCCTGGGTCTAGGGAAACGCCACGCGAACGTGCATCGCTTCTCGATGCTGAGCTCTTCTCGCTCAGGACGTGCCCTGCCCGATCCAAAGGGGACCGCGGATGTCCGAATCAACGCTAACAATGATGGCAGAATCGGGAATGCCAGCCAATCCGTACCAACACTGGACCCGTTATCGCGCGCATGATGTGCTCGCCGCCGTGAATGAGAGGGACAGGCGGCATGAGCGGCAACTGGCGCGACCGGACGGCGACCACCTTTGACTGCCAGAAGATGCCGGCGGTCTCGAGCCGCGGCATGGTGGTGAGCAACCATCCTTTGGCCTCCAGCGCCGGCGCCGAGATGCTGGCCGCCGGCGGCAATGCCATCGACGCCGCCATCGCCACGCTGTTCACCCTGACCGTGGTTGAGCCGATGATGGTCGGCATCATCGGCGGCGGCATGGCGCATATCCGTCTCGCCGATGGCAGTCACCGCTTCATCGACGGCCAGAGCACGGTGCCCGCGGCGGTCCGGGACACCACCTACACCTCCAGGCCGGGCTCCGCCCATGACGTGTTCGACACCGTCGGCAATGAGAACCTCAACGGCCCGAAAGCCGTCGCCACGCCGGGATCGCTAAAGGCCTGGTGCGAGACGCTGCGCCGGTTCGGCACCATGTCGCTCGCCGACGTCATGCAGCCCGCGATCAAGCACGCCGCGCGCGGCTATGCGGCGACGCCCTATTTGCACGAATGCATCAGCGAGAGCGCCGCTGCGATGCGCAAGGACAAGCCGATTGCGGCGATCTTCCTGCCCAACGGGGAGCCGCTCAAGGTCGGCGAGCGCGTGGTGCAGGCCGAGTATGCCGAGACGCTCCGGTACATCGCCGATCACGGCGAGCAAGCACTCTACGAAGGACCGCTCGGCGACATCCTCGTCGACTACATGGAAAAGGCTGGCGGCTTCATCCGCCGCGGGGATCTCACCAATTACAAGACTGTCGAGCGGCAGCCGATCCGCGCGGACTATCGCGGCTGGACCATTCTTGGGCCGCCGCCGCCCGCGGCCTCCGGCGTGCACATCGCGCAGATGCTGAACATTCTGGAGGGCTACGATATCGGAGGGCTCGGCTTCGGCACGCCTGAGACCATTCACCGCCTCGCAGAAGTCCTGAAGATCGCCTTCGCCGACCGCGCCGCCGCTAGCGGCGATCCGGACTATGTCGGCGTGCCCGTGGAGAAACTGACGTCGAAGGCTTACGCCGAGGAACGCCGCCGCGCCATCGATCCGGCGCGGGCGCAGGCCTTTGGCGCCGGCGTGACGCAGCTTGAAAGCGCGCATACGACCCACATGACGGCGGCGGATGCCTTCGGCAACGTGGTCGCGACCACGCAGACGATCAACAATCTGTTCGGTGCCAAGATCATGATCCCGGGCTTGGGGGCCATCGCCAACAATTACATGAACCTGTTCGATCCACGGCCGGGCCATGCGCTGTCGCTTGCGCCCGGGAAGCGCGTGACGACCTCGATGTCGCCGATGATGGCGCTGCGTGACGGCAAGCTGCGCTACGCGCTCGGCCTGCCCGGTGGAAAGCGCATCTTCCCAAGCGCGATGCAGGCGCTGGTCAATCTGATCGACCACGGCATGAGTTTGCAGGAAGCAGTCGAAGCCCCGCGTGTCTGGACCGAAGGCAATGCGCTCGAGGTCGAGCAGAAGATACCGGAGAGCGTGCGTTTGAGGCTGACAGCGCTCGGCCACAAGGTCCAGCCAGTCGCAACGGTCGCCGGTGGCATGAACGGCATCGCCTTCCACGACGACGGCACCATGACCGGTGCCGCCTGCTGGCGCGCGGACGGCACGCCGGTCGGGATTTCGGGTGGGCTTGCGAAGGCCGGGATCAGGTTCAGGCTGGGCTAGAGCCCCTTGAAATTTGGCGCGAGCAGCTAGCTGCGGGCTCGCTGCAACCTCTCCCGCTTGCGGGAGAGGTCGGCGCATCGCGCCGGGTGAGGGTTCTTTCCTCTTGGGGGGCCTTAGTGTGGAGACACCCTCTCCCCGACCCTCTCCCGCAAGCGGGAGAGGGAGCGCACCTTCCGCGCGGCGCGCTTTACTTCCGCACGCAGATCACGCGCACGACGGCGGCCTTCGCATCGGTTGATGTGCCGTTCGCGGTGACGGCGTTGGCTTTCAGGAAATCGCGCACCGCATCAGGGGAAACCATCACGGCCTGCGATGCCGGGACTGCCGTGGCAGGTCCGGCAACCATCGCCGTTTTCAACAACGCAATGCCTGCGAATTTACCGTCGCCATCAACCGCAGGGCCGCCGGAAAACCCAACCGCGGGCGGTGGCGATAGTGCGGCATCGCCGCCACCGACCGATGCCAACGCACCCTTGACACTCGAGACGCCGGCCGCGCCGCCCTGGCTCTGCGGATCGGCGATGCCGACGACATCGACACTCGTCTTCGCTGCTCCGCCGGTGAGGCCAAGCGGCTTCAAGCCACGTGCGCCATAGATGTGCAGCAGCGCGAGATCGTGCTCCTTGTCCTCGGCAAGACGATCGGCATTGCCGTAGCCGCCGATGGTGATGGCGAGACAGGAATCCGTGACGAGGCGGTCGGCCAGAATCGCGCCGTCGTCGCTGACGACGATGCCGGTGCCATATTCGACGGTCTTGCGCGGCGGCGGTCCAGCCTGCGGCCCAGACGGGAATGCAATGAACGCGCTCGACATCGCGATCACGACCGGCTCGACCGTGTTCTCGGTCGCCTGGTCGTACAAGATCGTCATGATGCGGACTTCGTCGCCCCTAGAGGTGCCGCGCACGTAAAATTTCTTCAGGCCCTGCAATCCCGACAGCACGAAGAAGTCGGGCTTCACCACGGTGTAGTCGACCTTGCGTCCGGCCGGCTCCTTCTTCTCGGCCTCCGCGAGTTTTGCTGTGGTCGGGTTCGCCTCCTTGCGACGGCTCAGCAGCACCTGCACCGTTCCGGTCGGCGAGGTCCATTTCGAGCCGTTGGCGTCGGTGGCCTGTTGCGGCACCAGTTTTGAGGGGATGCCGAGCCGCGCGCCGCTGGTCATCTCCGTCACGATCTTCCAGCCGACACTGTCCTGCTTGCGCCGTGCGGTCTCGGCGAGCGCGGCGCGCTCCTGCGGATTGAGCACGCCGGTTGGCTTGCCACCCTTGGCCTTCTGGTACTCCTTGATGGCGTCGACCATGCGCGAGCTGACGTCGCCGGTGATGGCGCCGTTATATTCGCCGACCCAGGCGAGGTCGGACTGAAGCGACAGCCGCTCGGCCTGCGCCATCCCGTCCGCGGTTTCCGACGGCGTCTGCAGGGCGGGCGGCTTGATCGGAACGGTCTGGACCACTTTCGGCTTGGTGCCGGGGAGCTGTGGCGTCGTCATCTGGGCGCTGGCGCCTGTGGCAGACGCCAACATCAGTGTTGCCGCAAGCATCGATCTCATGACAAATCCAGCCAGCCCATTGAACGCGCTGCCATTGAAGCACATCTCGTTGGTCGCGAACAATGTTGGGGTGGTTCAGGAGTGAGAGTAAGGTGCTGAGCCCGGACGAACTCGAACGCTATGCCCGCCATATCGTGCTGCGCGATGTCGGCGGCCCGGGCCAGGCTGCGCTGAAACGCGCCTCCGCGCTGGTGATCGGCGCCGGCGGGCTCGGCGCGCCGGCGCTGATGTATCTGGCTGCGGCCGGCATCGGCACGCTCGGCGTGGTCGATGACGACGTCGTGTCGCTGTCCAATCTCCAGCGCCAGGTGATCCACACCACGCCTGACATTGGCCGGCACAAGGTCGAGAGTGCGGCCGAGCGGATTGCGGCGCTCAATCCGCATGTCCGCTTTGTCGGCCACGCCACCTGGCTCAATGCCGACAATGCGCTCTCGCTGATCGGCGACTACGACCTCGTGCTCGATGGTTCCGACAATTTCTCGACGCGCTATCTGGTCTCGGATGCCTGCTTCTTCGCGAAAAGGCCGCTGATCACCGCTGCGCTCGGCACGTTCGACGGCTCGCTCACCACCATCCGCGCGCATGAGACAAACGAGCAGGGCGAATTCAACCCGACCTATCGCTGTCTGTTTCCGGAGGCGCCGCCGCCCGGCACCGTGCCGGCCTGCGCCGAGGCCGGCGTCATGGGCGCGCTTGCCGGCGTCATGGGCTCGATGATGGCGCTGGAGGCGATCCGCGAGATCGTCGGTTTTGGCGATGGCCTGGTCGGCCGCCTCCTGATGATCGACGCGCGCGCGATGCGCTTCGAGACGCTGCGCTACGCGCGCGACCCGGCCAATCCGCTCAATGGCGATGGGCCGGTCATGACTGACCTCAGCGCCCATCGCACCTGATTGAAGCCGTTACGCCGTGGCCGGCTTCTCGCTGTCGAGATGCGCCATCTGCTCGGCCGCATAGCGCGTGCCGGAGGCGACATTCGGCGGGAACGCCTTTGCCAGTGCCGCAAGATGAGCCGGCGTCAACGTCACCTTGGTCGCGCCGAGCGCTTCGCTGAGACGGGTGCGGGTCTTGGCTCCGATCAGCGGCACGATCTCCTTGCCCTGTGCTGCCACCCAGGCGATCGCGACCTGCGCCGGCGTTGCGCCGACATCCCTGGCAATCGCGCGCAGCTGCTCCACCAACGCGAGATTGGCGTCGAGATTCGCGCCCTGGAAGCGCGGGCTCATCAGCCGGAAGTCCTTGCCGACCTTGCCAGAGTCCTTCGACCAATGGCCGCTGATCAGGCCGCGCCCCAGCACGCCATAGGCAGTGATGCTGATGCCGAGCTCGCGGCAGGTCTTCAGAATGTCGCGCTCGATGCCACGCGCGATCAGCGAATATTCGATCTGAAGATCGACGATCGGATGTACGGCATGTGCGCGGCGGATGGTATCGGAGCCGACCTCGGACAGGCCGATATGCCTGATGTAGCCGGCCTTCACGAGATCAGCGAGACCACCGATCGTCTCCTCGATCGGAATGGTGGGATCGAGCCGCGCCGGCCGGTAGACGTCGATGTAGTCGGTGCCGAGGCGCTGCAATGAATAGGCGAGGAAGTTTTTGGTTGCAGCCGGCCGCGTGTCCATTCCGATGAAGTCACCGGCGGGACCGCGCAGCGCGCCGAACTTCACGCTAAGCTGCACCTTGTCGCGTGGGACATCCTTCAGCGCCTCACGGATCAGCATTTCATTGTGGCCCATGGTGTAGAAATCGCCGGTGTCGAGCAGCGTGATGCCGGCATCGAGCGCCGCATGAATGGTGGCGATGCTCTCGCCGCGATCGGCCGGGCCATAGGCGTCCGACATGGCCATGCAGCCGAGACCGAGGCTTGAGACATCAGGGCCGGTTGAACCGAGTTTGTGCTGTTCCATATTGGCTCTCCTCGAAAAGGCGGCTGATTGCGCCGCGTGACGAGGCCAGATATGCGTCCGCTCCATTGCGCCGATAAGCTGGACAATCGAGAATGGTCTGTTCATGATATCGAACAATGGCCGATCCCGACCTGCGCGATCTCGATGCCTTCGTGGCGGTCGCCCGCACCCGCAATTTCCGGCGCGCGGCGGTCGAAATTCGCGTGTCGGTGTCGAGCCTTAGCCAGCGGTTGCGGGACCTGGAGGAGTGCCTCGGCGTCCGCCTGATGAACCGCACCACCCGCAGCGTCGCGCTGACCGAGGCGGGCGAGCTGCTGCTGTCGCGCGTGGCGCCGGCCCTGCGCGATGTCGGCGATGCCCTGGACCAGGTTCGGGGCCTGCGCGAGGTGGCATCGGGCCGCCTCCGCATCAACGCGCCGCCGCCGGCGGTCGATCTCGTGCTGGCGCCGATGGTCGGACCGTTTCTCGCGGCACATCCGCAAGTCGATCTCGACATCGTCTCGGAGAGTGGTTTCGTCGATATCGTGAGCGGGGGCTACGATGCCGGTGTGCGCTATGGCGAGCACCTCGCGCAGGACATGGTCGCGATTCCGCTGAGCGGTCCGCAAAGCTATGTCGTCGTCGCGTCGCCTGCCTACGTCGCGCGCCGCGGCCGGCCAAAGCATCCAAAGGACCTGCTCGAGCACGATTGCATCCGCGCGCGCTACTCGAGCGGCGTCATGTTTGATTGGGATTTCGAGAGGGCCGGTCAGGTCGTGAAGGTCGATCCGCCCGCAAAACTGATCTCGACCAATATGGGCCTTGCGATGCGCGCTGCACTCGATGGCGTCGGCATCTGGGCGACGCTCGATGGCTATGTCGGTGATGCCCTAAAATCCGGCGCGCTGGTCAGCTTGATGGAGGACTGGTGCGAGCCGTTTCCCGGCCCGTTCCTGTACTATCCGAGCCGGCGCCAGACGCCGCCCGCGCTGCGCGCGTTCATCGATTTCGTCGCCGACTGGCGCAAGCGTAGCAAATAAAGCTCAGAGCATGCTCGGCAGCACGCGATCCGGCGGCTTGTGGGCGTCGAGGAAGGTACGGATGTTGATGATCACCTTCTCGCCCATCTCGACGCGGCCTTCGATCGTGGCTGAACCCATATGCGGCATCAGCGTCACCTTGCCCGCCCTTGCGAGCCGCACCAGCTTCGGATTGACGGCCGGCTCGTGCTCGTAGACGTCGAGGCCGGCGCCGCCGATCTCGCCGGCTTCGATCAGCTTGATCAGCGTGTCTTCGTCGGTCACCCCGCCGCGCGCGGTGTTGACGATGTAGGCGTCCTTGCGGATCAGCTTCAGCCGGCGCGCCGAGAGCAGGTGATAAGTCGCCGGCGTGTGCGGACAGTTCACCGAGATGATGTCCATCCGCGCCAGCATCTGGTCGAGGCTTTCCCAATAGGTCGCACCAAGCTCTTCGGCGATCTTCGGCGCGACGGGACGGCGGTTGTGATAGTGGATCTGCAAGCCGAAGGCGCGGGCGCGGCGCGCGACCGCCTGGCCGATGCGGCCCATGCCGATGATGCCGAGGCGTTTTCCCCCGATGCGGTGGCCGAGCATCCAGGTCGGCGACCAGCCGGCCCAGGGTTTTCCCTCCGTCAGCACGGAGGCGCCTTCGATCATCCGGCGCGGCACCGCGAGGATCAGCGCCATGGTCATGTCGGCGGTGTCTTCGGTCAGAACCTTTGGCGTGTTGGTGACGGTGATGCCGCGGGCATGCGCGGCCTCGACGTCGATATTGTCGACGCCGTTGCCGAAATTGGCGATCAGGCGGAGCTTGCAGTCAGGCTGATTGACGATGTCGGCGCTGATGTGGTCGGTCACCGTCGGAACCAGGATGTCGGCGGTGCGCGCGGCTTCGGCGAGCTGCTCGGCCGACATCGGTGTGTCGTCGAGATTGATGCGTGCGTCGAACAGCTCGCGCATCCGGGTCTCGATCGAGTCCGGGAGCTTGCGCGTCACCACGACGAGGGGCTTTTTCTTCACCGACATGTCCTGCCCTCATGAGGCGTTGCAGGCCGCCTCTGTCACCAAAGGCCGGCCGTTGAGGCCTCATTAACCCGGTTGTTCGACACTGCCTTGGCCGTGTCGTCCCCGGCGTTTCCTTCAAGCTTTCCCCCCACTTTCCGGCCGGAAAATCGGGGCAAACTGGTTGTTCAGACGTCCGTCCTCTCTAGCAGAAGGCCGGGCCAAGACAAGAACCACGGGGAAAGCGCTTGGGAACACCCGCGTGGGGCGGGAGAGGGTCTACACGGCAGGTTTTGGAATTCGGGGTGAGGACCTGGCTCAGGCCGAGGTCTTCGACAGGAGACGGGTTGATGGCGTTGGGGCGTTTTTGTTCGGTGATGGCGCTCGTTTGCACCTGGTTGAGCGCCTCGGTCAGCCCCGGGCACTCGGCCAAGGACAGCACCCCCCAGACGGCCAGCGGCCTTCCGGTGCCGCGCTATGTCAGCCTCAAATCGGATCACGTGAACGTCCGCGCCGGCCCGACCAAGGACAATGACGTGGCCTGGGTCTACACCCGTTCCGGCCTGCCGGTCGAAATCACCGCCGAGTTCGAGAACTGGCGCCGGGTGCGCGATTCCGAAGGCGCCGAGGGCTGGGTCTATCATTCGCTGCTGTCGGGCCGCCGCACTGCGGTGGTCACCATGAAGAACAAGGACGAGCTGGCGCCGATCTATGACCGCGCCGATCCCGACAGCGCGGTGGCCGCGAAACTCCAGGCCGGCGTCGTCACACAAGTGAAGAAGTGCACCACAAACTGGTGCCACGTCGCCGGCAACGGCTTTGACGGCTGGATCCAGCAGGAGCGCCTCTGGGGCGTGTATTCGGACGAGCAGGTCAACTGACGGCCCGAAGCGACAATGGCCGGGACAAAGCCCGGCCATGACGATCAAGTCAGTGATGTCAGACGATCTCAGCGCTTCTTGCGCAGGCGCACGACCATGTCGATGCGCGCGATCTCGTAGCCTTCCGGCACCTCCGGCATCTTGGACAGCGCAAGATGCGGATCCTCGATATCGACCAGCTCGTGGCTGTTCTCGAGGTAATAGTGATGGTGCGTGGTGACGTTGGTGTCGAAATAGGTCTTGGTGCCATCGACGCTGACCTGACGCAGCAGGCCGGCATCGGTCAGCTGGTTCAGCGTGTTGTAGACGGTAGCGAGCGAGACCGGCACCTTGGCCAGCGTCGCTTCCTCATAGAGCATTTCAGCCGTGAGGTGGCGTGCACCTTTGCCGAACAGCAGCCAGCCCAGAGCCATGCGCTGGCGCGTCGGCCGCAGGCCGGCAGACTGGAGCATTTCATTGACGTCGTGCCAGGGGCAGCCGGTCAGGGCCGGCTGGCGGCCGGACAGAAGGGCCGCCGCATGGGCGTCTTCGTCGTGATGAGTGGCGTTGTTTTCGCTCATTTCCAGAATTCGGGCACGCGTGAACACTATCTATTTGCAATATATGGACAGATAGATGCAGATGCAAGTTTCTCGCAACTAGAGTGGTTCTAATCAGCAGAGGAACCGGGACGGGTCCCGGTCATTTTACCTTCATGGGACCGCTTTGCCACCCGAAAAGGCCTGTGTTAGAGAGCGCGCGGTTCCGCTTCGCCGATTGTGGCGCGGCCGGGCATTGAGGCCAGGTTCGCAAGTCCATCCGGGCTCTCGGCATTCGCGCCTGACGGCAATTGGCGTTGCTTTCCGAACGAAACGGGGCCCATTTTTGCCAGAAACGCCGCTCAATCGGGGTTCAAACAGAGGCTTCCGCATGCTGAACAGGCGCAACGGTTACGAATACGAAGATCTGCTGGCATGTGGCCGCGGCGAGATGTTCGGCCCGGGCAATGCCCAGCTGCCGCTGCCGCCGATGCTGATGTTCGACCGCATCACGGAAATCAGCGACCATGGTGGCCAGTACGGCAAGGGCGTGGTGCGCGCCGAGCTCGACGTGAAACCCGACCTCTGGTTCTTCGGCTGCCACTTCAAGAACGATCCCGTGATGCCCGGTTGCCTCGGCCTCGATGCGCTGTGGCAAATGGTCGGCTTTTATCTCGGCTGGACCGGAGGCGAAGGTCGTGGCCGCGCGCTCGGCTTGAACGAATTGAAGTTCAGTGGCCAGGTGCTGCCCGAGGCCCGCAAGGTTGTGTACAACGTCGATATCAAGCGCATGATGCGTTCAAAGCTCGTGCTCGGCATTGCCGACGGATGGCTTTCGGTCGACGACCAGATTATTTATCGCGCCAAGGATCTGAAGGTCGGCCTGTTCAAGCAGGGCACGAGCCTGAGCTAACGCGCATCACCAAGAAGACAACGATATAGGCGAGGCTGTCATGAGGCGGGTTGTGGTCACCGGGATGGGTATCGTCTCGTCGATCGGAAACAACACCCAGGAAGTGCTTGCGAGCCTTCACGAGGCGAAGTCGGGCATTTCGCGGGCTGAGAAATATGCCGAGCTCGGCTTCCGTTCGCAGGTGCAAGGTGCGCCGACGCTCGATCCTTCGACAGTGGTCGACCGCCGCGCGATGCGTTTCCTCGGCCAGGGCGCGGCGTGGAATCACGTCGCGATGGAGCAGGCGATCCTGGACTCCGGTCTGTCGCCTGACGAAGTCTCCAACATCCGCACCGGCATCATCATGGGTTCCGGCGGTCCCTCGGCGCGCACCATCGTGGAGGCCGCCGACATCACCCGCACCAAAGGACCGAAGCGCGTCGGTCCGTTCGCAGTGCCGAAGGCGATGTCATCCACGGCGTCTGCGACGCTCGCGACCTGGTTCAAGATCAAGGGCGTGAACTATTCGATCTCCTCGGCCTGCGCGACCTCGAACCATTGCGTCGGCAACGCCTATGAGACGATCCAGATCGGCAAGCAGGATGTCGTCTTCGCCGGCGGCTGCGAGGAGCTCGACTGGTCGCTGTCGGTGCTGTTCGACGCCATGGGTGCGATGTCCTCGAAGTACAATGACACGCCCGCCACTGCCTCGCGTCCCTACGACGTCAACCGCGACGGTTTTGTCATCGCCGGCGGCGCGGGAGTCCTCGTCCTGGAAGAGCTTGAGCACGCCAAGGCGCGCGGCGCGCGCATCTACGGCGAGATCGTCGGCTATGGTGCGACCTCGGATGGCTACGACATGGTCGCGCCGTCAGGTGAGGGCGCCGAGCGCTGCATGCGCATGGCGATGTCGACGGTGAAGACCAAGGTCGACTACATCAACCCGCACGCCACCTCGACGCCGGCCGGCGATCCGCCGGAGATCGATGCGCTCCGCCGCGTGTTCGGCGCCGGCGAAAAGTGCCCGCCGATCTCGGCAACCAAGGCGCTGACCGGCCACTCGCTGGGCGCGACCGGCGTGCAGGAGGCGATCTATTCGCTGCTGATGATGAACAATGGCTTCATCTGCGAAAGCGCGCACATCCAGGAACTCGATCCTGTGTTCGCCGACATGCCGATCGTGCGCAAGCGCATCGACAACGTCAAGATCGGCACCGTGCTGTCGAACTCCTTCGGCTTCGGCGGCACCAATGCCACGCTGGTGTTCAGCCGGCTGGATGTGTGACGTCACTGCGGACGCGCCAATAATTTCTGGTCATGGCCGGGCAAAAGCGCGAAGTGCGTCTTCGCGAATGATGTCCCGGCCATCCACGTCTTAGCTCCTAGCTCTCACGGGCGTGACGAAAGCGGAAGGTGATCGCGAGATGGAAGGTTTGATGCAAGGCAAGCGCGGTCTGATCATGGGCATCGCCAATGATCATTCGATCGCCTGGGGCATGGCGAAGACGCTGCATGCCCATGGCGCCGAGCTTGCCTTCACCTTCCAGGGCGAGGCTCTCGGCAAGCGCGTCCAGCCGCTCGCGGAGTCTCTCGGAGTCGAGCTGGTGCTGCCTTGCGACGTCGAGGACATTGCCAGCGTCGATGCCACGTTCGACGTCTTGCGCGAAAAGTGGGGCAAGCTCGACTTCGTGATCCACGCGATCGGCTTTGCCGACAAGAACGAGTTGAAGGGCCGTTACGCCGACACCAGCCGCGAAAACTTTTCGCGGACCATGGTGATCTCCTGCTTCTCGTTCACGGAGGTCGCGAAACGTGCGGCCGAGCTGATGACGGACGGCGGCAGCATGATCACGTTGACCTTCGGCGCTTCGGCGCGCTCGATGCCGAACTACAATGTGATGGGCGTGGCCAAGGCGGCGCTGGAAGCCTCGGTGCGCTATCTCGCCTCCGATTTCGGACCGCGCGGCATCCGCGTCAACGCGATCTCCGCCGGTCCCATCCGCACGCTCGCCGGCTCCGGCATCGGCGAGGCGCGCGCGATGTTTGCCTTCATGCAGAAGCACTCGCCGCTTCGCCGCGGCGTCACGCTCGACGAGCTCGGCGGCTCGGCGTTGTATCTGCTGTCGGATCTCTCCGGCGGCGTGACCGGCGAAATCCACTATGTCGATTCCGGCTACAACACCGTCCTGATGCCCAGGCCGGACGATTTGAAGGCCGAATAGACGGGATCCTGTAGGGTGGGCAAAGGAGCGTCAGCGACGTGCCCACGATCTGTCAATAATTGCACGACCAATTCCTCCTGCGAGCGACGTGTTGATCAGCGCGCGTCGCTGTCGCGTGTCGCTTGTTGAAGCCCGAGCAAAAGCGGCAGCGTCTTGTCGAGGCTTTCCGTCAGCATGGCGCGCACGCCATCGCGCAGTGCGGGATTATCGGCGGCATCTTCAGGGCGAAACGATTCTGCGGGCAACTCGCGATAGGGACCGCTGATGAGCGTTCCCAAAAGCCTCTGCACCGCCAAGGAATGACGCACGTTGATCAGCGCAGAGCTCTGTCTGACAACAGAGAAGTCGCGCCCGTCAAAGATGCGGATGAACGCCAGAGCGTAGAGAAAGATGCGACGCCCGAGCACCACATCCTGATTGAGGATGCCGAAGCCGCGGACCGTATAGTTGGATGACCCGATAGGGCTGATTGAATTGAGGATCTGGATGTAGTGCCGGCAATTCGTTCCTTTCACGACCTCGCGCATGTATTGGGCGAGCTCCGCGTTGAGATCGCGGAACAACCTGTCTTTCAACGTGTCCTTCGACTCATCGCGGGGAGGAAATTTCGCCGGGTTGTAGGAGATTCTCAGAACGGACACGCCGGCAGGGATCGCAGCGCGAGTCCGCGCGAAGATCAGATCGTTGAGTCGCCAGCCTGGGATCGGGACCACCATCTTCTTGTTCTGAAACACGGTCAGGCCGGTCGTCAGCACGGTGAACTCATCGCCGGTGGTGACGACGACACCGAAGTCGCACGGGCTGCCGCCGGCGGAAGCGGGCCTGCCCGTGGCTTCACGCCGCGTGGTCTTCTTGCTGTTGGCTTGCTTGCTGACCGATCCTGCCGTCTCGGTTCCTGTCCCTGATGGCGCCGATGGCGTCTGCGCCCAAGCAGTTGTCGAAAAGCACCACAGGACAGTCGCAACGACGACCAGCCGGGCCATCACGTCAAATGCAGCCCAGCCGCAGGAAGCGGACGAGCGATAGCCTTTGTCGCGTCCCGCCGGCAAAAGCGCTCACTCGCCTTTGATGTACGCGGGTAGATACTTGTCCAGCTGGGCCGTGAGCAGGCTGCGTGTGCTGTCACGCAGCAATGCGCTGTTGGTCACTTGCTCAGGAGTCTTGGGAAACTCGAGATTGTTGAGGATTTGCATATTGTCGTTCTTGTTGGAAAAACTCGAAGCAAGCACATCTCCGAAGTTCCGGGTAGGCGCCCGGTGGATGTCGAAAGTCCGTCCGTCAAAAACGTTTATACGGAAATAGGCAACCACGACGCCGCGCCCGGAAGGGCTCGCCCAATTCTTGTAGACCCCGAGGCCCTCGATTGATTGATTGGTGCCGTCAACCGAAACGCGGGATTTCGTAGCTACGACGTAGCGTTCGCAATTTGTAGTTCCGGCGATCTGTCGCACCAGGGCCGTCAGGTCGTCGCGGTCATTGCGGAACAGTTTGGCTTCCGGATGATAGTACGGCTTGAAGGCTCCGCTTGCGTAAGCGATCTTTCGGACAGCCGTGCCGGGAGCCGCGCCGCGAACCCTCGCGACGAACAGGTCATCGATACCCCACGTCTCGATCGGTGCCTCCATGTACTCGTTGCCGAACATCGTGAGGCCGACATGTTGCACCGAGAACTGGTCTCCGATCGCGGAAATGACGCCGATCTGACAGGGGCCGGCTTCCGTCGATGCTGGGGCGCGTGCACCGGCGGCCGCTTTCGGCGCCTGTTTCTTGGCTGCAGGCCTGGCGGGAGCAGGCGGCGCGGGAGGAGTTTGCGCGACTGCCGAACTCAAAAGGGACAGGAGCGCGATCAGCGAGGCAGCAATTCGAAACATGGATTCCAGGAGATCGGCGGCAGGAGGTTATCGGACACGCCACACTAGGGTGGGATCGTGACAACCGCAAGCTGCGCCCGGAACTCGGTGCCTATCCGGTGGGCCGCTTCCACCGGTAGTACTTCATCATGAAGCCGTTGGACGGTTCGATCTCTTCCTTCTCGAACACAAAGCCCTCGCGTTCGTACCAGCGCCAGGCCTTTTCGTTCTCGCGAATGCAGCGCAGATACATTTCATCCGGCATCTGCGTACGTGTGAAAGCGAGCAGCTTCCGCCCGAGCGATTGCCCCTGATAGGCGGGTCCGACGAACAGCATGTCGAGATAGCGTTTTGGCAGATGCAGCGCGAGCATCGCGGCGATCGTGCCGTTATCGTCGGCGACGAACAGGCTCCAGCCGTTCTCGATCTCGCGCCGGATGCGTGCACGCAGATTTGCCAGCAGGAATTCGCTCGCCTCGGCAAGCCCGGTCGAGACCCAGCTCTCCATCCAGACACGGCCGATCTCGTCATATTCGTCAGCGCGGGCAAGGCGGATAATCGGATGCGACATCGAGGCTTCAACCCCTTTGGCTGCGCGTGGCCTGCCGCGGCCGCGCCTTGCCGGCCGACAGGCACACCACCTCGGAGATCTGCAGCAGCTGCCGCGCCAGCGGGCTGGTCTTGCGCCAGACCATGCCGATGGTGCGCGAGGGCTCGGGGGTCGCGGAATCGCGACAGCGAGACCGAGGCCGATCGCGTCTCCACCGACACCGCCATCTCCGGAATCAGGGTGACACCGATGCCGGCGCTGACCATCTGGACCAGCGTCGACAGCGAATTCGCATCCAGCATCTCGCGCGGCGGCGCCGATTGCATGTTGCAGAACGACAGCGCCTGGTCGCGAAAACAATGACCCTCTTCGAGCAGCAACAGCCGCATCTCCCGCATCATCTCGCGCGACGGCACCGGCGTTCCGGCATCCGTGCCCGGCCGCACCAGCAGGAATTTTTCCTCAAACAGGGCGACCTCGGTGAGCGAGGGCTCGGAGACCGGCAGCGCGACGATGGCGGTATCGAGCCGGCCCTCGACCAGTTCCTGGATCAGCCGCGGCGTCATCGTCTCGCGCACGCGGATGTCGAGCTCCGGATGCATGCGCGTGAGGTTCTTGGTGATCTTGGGTAGGAGATAGGGCGCGATCGTCGGGATCATGCCGATGCGCAGGCGGCCCGCAAAGCGGTCCTGCGAGGCGCGGGCGAAATCGCCCAGTTCATCGACCGAGCGCAGGATGTCGCGGACGCGCTGTGCGAGTTCCTCGCCAAACCGGGTCAACGCGACCTGGCGTGCGCTGCGCTCCAGCAGCAGTCCGCCGAGCGCCTCCTCAAGTTCCTTGATCTGCATCGACAGCGCCGGCTGCGAGATGGAACAGGACTCCGCGGCGCGGCCGAAATGACCATGGCGCGCCAGCGCGTCGAAATATCGCAGTTGGCGCATCGTTACGTTGATCATCAGAAAATCCTATCGCAGCGATCATTAAAGTCAACTTCCCCTGATCGGACGCGGCGCTTAGAGTGGTTCTACCTGGTCAAAGGCGCCGTCGGACGCCACCAGAGGAGGTAATCATGGACGACACTTCGAAGTGCCCGTTTTCGGGCGGAAAACGCGTGCCAGCGAACCGCGACTGGTGGCCAACTCAGCTCAGCATCGAGATGCTTCACAAGAATTCCGGCCTCTCCGATCCGATGGGCAAGGAATTCGACTATGCCAAGGAGTTCAAGACCCTCGACCTGAACGCGGTCGTGAAAGATCTGACCGCCTTGATGACGGACTCGCAGGAATGGTGGCCGGCTGACTTCGGTCACTATGGCGGCCTCATGATCCGCATGGCCTGGCACAGCGCGGGCACCTATCGCATCACCGACGGCCGCGGTGGCGCCGGTGCCGGTCAGCAGCGTTTTGCTCCGCTCAACAGCTGGCCCGATAACGCCAACCTCGACAAGGCGCGCCGGCTGCTCTGGCCGATCAAGCAGAAATACGGCCGCAAGATTTCCTGGGCCGATCTGATGGTGCTCGCCGGCAACGTCGCGCTGGAGTCGATGGGCTTCAAGACCTTCGGTTTTGCCGGTGGCCGCGCCGACGTCTGGGAGCCGGAAGAGCTCTATTGGGGTCCCGAAGGCACGTGGCTCGGTGATGAGCGCTACAGCGGCGAACGTCAACTCGCCGAGCCGCTCGGCGCAGTGCAGATGGGCCTGATCTACGTCAATCCGGAAGGCCCGAACGGCAAGCCGGATCCGATCGCCGCGGCCAAGGACATCCGCGAGACCTTCTTCCGCATGGCGATGAACGACGAAGAGACCGTCGCACTGATCGCCGGCGGCCACTCTTTCGGCAAGACCCATGGCGCGGGCGATCCGTCGCTGGTCGGTCCGGAGCCGGAAGCCGGTGCGCTCGAGGATCAAGGCCTCGGCTGGAAGAGCAAGCACGCGTCGGGCCTGGCGGGTGATTCCATCACCAGCGGTCTCGAGGTGACCTGGACGACGACACCGACGAAGTGGAGCAACAACTTCTTCGAGAACCTGTTCAACTACGAATGGGAGCTGACGAAGAGCCCGGGCGGTGCGAACCAGTGGACTGCCAAGGGTGCCGACGCGATCATTCCGGATCCGTTCGACAAGTCGAAGAAGCATCGGCCGACGATGCTGACGACCGACCTGTCGCTGCGCATGGATCCAGCCTATGAAAAGATCTCGCGGCGCTTCCTCGAGCATCCGGATCAGTTCGCGGACGCCTTCGCCCGCGCCTGGTTCAAGCTCACCCATCGCGACATGGGTCCGATCGTGCGTTACCTCGGCCCGCTGGTGCCGAAGGAGACGCTGATCTGGCAGGATCCGATTCCGAAGGTCGACCACGAGCTGATCAACGATCAGGACGTCGCTGCGCTGAAGAGCAAGATCCTGGCTTCGGGCCTCTCGGTGCCGGAGCTGGTCTCGACCGCCTGGGCGTCGGCCTCGACGTTCCGCGGCTCGGACAAGCGCGGCGGCGCCAACGGCGCGCGCATCCGTCTTGCCCCGCAGAAGGACTGGGAGGTGAACGAGCCGGCCCAGCTCTCCAAGGTGCTCGGCAAGCTCGAAGCGATCCAGAAGGAGTTCAGCGTTGGTGCGAAGAAGGTCTCGCTTGCCGACCTGATCGTTCTCGGCGGCTCTGCCGCGGTCGAGAAGGCCGCGAAGGATGCCGGCGTCGACGTCAAGGTCGCGTTCACGCCGGGCCGCATGGATGCTTCGCAGGAGCAGACCGATGCTGCCTCTTTCGCGCCGCTCGAGCCGCGGGCCGATGGCTTCCGCAACTACGTTGGCAAGCGGCATCAGTTCCTCCAGCAGGAAGAAGCGCTCATCGATCGCGCGCAGCTTCTGAAGCTTTCGGGCCCCGAACTGACGGTGCTCGTCGGCGGCCTGCGCGTGCTCGGTGCCAATGCGAACGGTTCGAAGAACGGCGTCCTCACCGCGAAAGTGGGCACGCTCTCCAACGATTACTTCGTCAACCTGCTCGACATGAGCACACAGTGGACGCCGGCTGCTGACGGCTCCTACGAGGCCCGCGACCGCAAGACCAATGCGGTGAAGTGGACCGGCACGCGCGCCGATCTGATCTTCGGCTCGCACTCGCAGCTCCGCGCCTTCGCCGAGGTCTATGCCTCGTCGGATGCCAAGCAGCAGTTCGTGCAGGATTTTGCCAAGGCCTGGACCAAGGTGATGAACCTCGACCGGTTCGACCTCGCGGCGTGAGGTCTTGCTTCACCTCTCCCGCTTGCGGGAGAGGTCGACGCGCGAAGCGCGGCGGGTGAGGGCTCTCTCCTCATTGGGAGTCTCTCTGCGGAAGCACCCTCTCCCCAACCCTCTCCCGCAAGCGGGAGAGGGAGCGCAGCTCTCCTGGAGCGAACACAAACAAAAAGGGCGGCCGCGAGGCCGCCCTTCGTGTATCTGGGGTCGCGGAGCGATTACTCTCCGGCCGCTTCGCGCGGGGCCTTCTCGCCGTCGCCGCCCTTGCCTTCGAGGTCTTCGCCGGTGGTCTGGTCGACGACCTTCATCGACAGACGGGTCTTGCCGCGATCGTCGAAGCCGAGCAGCTTGACCTTGACCTTGTCGCCTTCCTTGACGACGTCGGAGGTCTTCTGCACGCGCGCCGAAGCGAGCTGGCTAATGTGGACGAGACCGTCCTTGGAGCCGAAGAAGTTCACGAAGGCGCCGAACTCCATCACCTTGACGACGGTGCCGTCATAGATCTGGCCGACTTCCGGATCGGACGCGATCGACTTGATCCACTTGATCGCGGCCTTCATCGCTTCGCCGTCGGAAGAGGCGACCTTCACGGTGCCGTCGTCCTCGATGTTGACTTTGGCGCCGGTCTTCTCGACGATCTCGCGGATCACCTTGCCGCCGGTGCCGATCACTTCGCGGATCTTGTCGGTGGCGATCTTGAAGGTCTCGATGCGCGGCGCGTATTCGCCGAGCTCGGCGCGGGCGTTGGTGAGCGCCTTCGCCATCTCGCCGAGGATGTGGATACGACCGTCCTTGGCCTGGCCGAGCGCGACCTTCATGATCTCCTCGGTGATGCCCTCGATCTTGATGTCCATCTGGAGCGAGGTGATGCCCGCTTCCGTACCGGCGACCTTGAAGTCCATGTCGCCGAGATGGTCCTCGTCGCCGAGGATGTCCGAGAGAACCGCGAATCGCTTGTCTTCGAGGATCAGGCCCATCGCGATGCCCGCGGTCGGCCGCTTCAACGGCACGCCGGCGTCCATCAGCGCGAGCGAGGCGCCGCACACCGAAGCCATCGACGAGGAGCCGTTGGACTCGGTGATCTCGGAGACCACGCGGATCGTGTACGGGAACTCGTGATGCGGCGGCAGCACCGGGTGGATCGCGCGCCAGGCAAGCTTGCCGTGGCCGATCTCGCGGCGCTTGGTGCCGCCGAGGCGGCCGGTCTCACCGACCGAATAGGGAGGGAAGTTGTAGTGCAGCAGGAACGTCTCTTTGTACGTTCCCGACAGCGCGTCGATGTACTGCTCGTCCTCGCCGGTGCCGAGCGTGGTCACGACCAGGCCCTGGGTCTCGCCGCGGGTGAACAGCGCCGAACCGTGAGCGCGGGGCAGCACGCCGACTTCGGCGATGATGTTGCGCACGGTCTTCGAGTCACGGCCGTCGATGCGCTTGCCGGTGTCGAGGATGTTCCAGCGAACGATCTTCGCCTCGAGCTCCTTGAACACGGCGCCGATGCGCAGCTTGTCGTATTTCGGCTCCTGCCCTTCGGGGAAATAGTGGGCGATCACCTTTTCCTTGACCTTGCCGACCGCGGCGTAGCGATCCTGCTTGACCGGAATGGCGTAGGCGGCGCGCAGCTCCTGCTCGACGAGGCCGAGCATTTCCTTCTCGAGCGCGGAATTGTCGATGACGGTGACTTCGCGCGGCTCCTTGGCGGCCTTCTCGGCGAGCTCGATGATCGCGTTGATGACCGGCTGGAAGTGCCGGTGACCGAACATCACGGCGCCGAGCATGATGTCTTCGTTCAGCTCCTTGGCTTCCGATTCCACCATCAGCACGGCGTCGGCGGTGCCGGCGACGACGAGGTCGAGCTGGGTGTCGACCATCTCGTCGAGCGTCGGGTTGAGGATGAACTCGTCATTGGCGAAGCCGACGCGGGCGGCGCCGATCGGGCCCTTGAAGGGCGCGCCGGAGAGGGTCAGCGCGGCCGAAGAGGCCACCAGCGCGACGATGTCGGGATCGTTCTCCATGTCGTGCGACAGCACGGTGGCGATCACCTGGGTCTCGTTGCGCCAGCCGTCGACGAACAGCGGACGGATCGGACGGTCGATCAGACGGGAGACCAGCGTCTCCTTCTCGGTCGGACGGCCTTCGCGCTTGAAATAGCCGCCGGGAATGCGGCCGGCTGCGTAGGTCTTTTCCTGGTAGTCGACGGTCAGCGGCAGGAAGTCGACGCCTTCACGCGGCGAATTCGCAGCGACGACGGTGGCGAGCACCACGGTCTCGCCATAGGTGGCGAGGACGGCGCCGTCGGCCTGACGCGCGATCTTGCCGGTTTCGAGCTTGAGAGGGCGTCCGCCCCAGTCGATCTCGACTGAATGCTTATTGAACATAGAAGTTTTCTTTCATGGTTTCTCGAAAGAAGGGACGGCTCGAAAAACAAAAACCATGTCAAGATTGCAGGACGCTGATCGGAGCGGGCGATCAGCGTCCTGCGATCCTGCCATGGTTTTTGGATGTCGGATGGCGTCCATCCTTTCGGGTCATACGGGCACCTTGCCCGTTGCGCCCAGCCGCCGGATTGCTGCTGGACTGTCAGTCGGCACGCGCGCGAACACCGAACCGCGGTCTTCGCTCATCGTGCCCCCGGATGCGAAGCAACATTTGGCCCGCACCGGACGTACGCGTGAGCCTCGATCAAAAACCTTAAAATAAGCGCTTTCGCTCGAAATCACGCGCAAAAACGCGCGCCGGTGGCGCGCGCAAGAACTCTTAGCGACGAATGTTGTGCTTCTCGAGCAGCGCCTTGTACCGCGCCTCGTCCCTCTTCTTGAGGTAGTCGAGCAGCGAACGGCGAGTCGAGACCAGCTTCAAGAGACCACGACGCGAATGGTTGTCCTTCACGTGGGTCTTGAAATGGTTGGTCAGGTTGTTGATGCGTTCCGACAGGATCGCGACCTGAACCTCTGGCGAGCCGGTGTCGCCGGCCTTGTTGGCATTCGTCTTGATGACTTCCGCTTTGCGTTCTGCGGCAATCGACATCGTCAATTTCTCTCGTTGCGACCGGTTGAGGCAGTCAAGCCGGTCAGGTTGAACACACGCTTGGGGATGATTTCGCCGTTGCCGACTTCAGCAAGCGCCAAAAGACGGCCTGCTACCGTGACATAGACTGTGCCGCTACTTGTGGGCGCATCCCGTCCGCGCAACAAAACGGCTTGGCCCCGATGGAGCCTTGCCGCATCAGCCCGAGTGACGGCCAGTGCCGGGATGTCGTCCAGCGCGGTCTCAACGGGCATCAGCGCGTCGGCGAGGCTTCCCTCGCCGGACGCGGCTCTATCGCACAAAGCCTCCAGCTGATCCAGCGGAATCATGTCATTTTCGCCAAACGGGCCGACCAGGGTCCGCCGCAGCGCGCAGATATGGCCGAAAGTGCCCAGAATCCGGCCCATATCGCGGGCGAGCGCCCGGACATAGGTGCCCTTGCCGCACTCGGCCTCGAACACGGCTCGGTCGTTATCCGGTTGATCAACAAGGGTTAAATGGTGAATTTCGACCGGGCGGGGCGCCAGTTCCACGATTTCGCCGTCACGGGCAAGGTCATAGGCCCGCTCGCCCTGGACCTTGATCGCCGAATAGCGCGGCGGAACCTGCTCGATCACCCCGGTGAAACGGGGCAAGAGGGCTTCGATGGCCTCACGGGTCGGGCGCTGGTCCGAGGTCGCGGTGACCTGGCCTTCGATGTCGTCGGTGTCGCGCTCCGCCCCCCAGCACACGGTGAAGCGGTAGCGCTTGCGGCCGTCCATGACGAAGGGAACCGTCTTGGTGGCTTCGCCGAGCGCAATCGGCAGACCGCCCGAGGCGAGCGGGTCGAGCGTGCCGGCGTGGCCGGCGCGCTTGGCGTTGAACAGACGCTTGAGCACGGCAACGGCTTGCGTCGAGGTCATCCCGATCGGTTTGTCGAGCACGACCCAACCGTGCACGTCGCGCCGGTCGCGGCGCGGCTGATTGCCCTTCTGCTTATTGGCGCGCGGATCGTTGTTGACGCGACGCGCCTCCTGATGCGGCTGAGCATCGGCATCTGCAAAATTATTTTTCTGCAGGTCGCGCGTATCGGCCTCTTCGCTGCCGATCGTGCCGTGAGCCGGGTCCATCATCATTGTTCTTCTTCCCGATCCGAATCCGGATCCTGTTCCAGATTCTTGTCCAAGTCCTTCTGCACCGCAGGTGTTCGCAAAAGCTTCTCGATCCGTTCCGCTTCGTCGAATCGCTCGTCGACGCGGAAGCGAAGGTCAGGTGCAAATTTCAGGTTAACGCGCCGCGCGACTTCGCCGCGCAGGAATTTCTTGTTGCGATCGAGCGCAGTGATGACGAGCTCGGTGTCGCGGCCACCAAGCGGCATCACGTAGATTGTCGCGAGCTTCAGGTCGGGCGACATCCGCACCTCCGGCACGGTGATGATGTGACCTTCGAGGTCCGCATCATGCACACCGCCTTGCGCCAGAATCTCGGCTATCGCGTGGCGAACCTGCTCGCCGACGCGCAGCTGGCGCTGCGAGCCGCCGGGCGCGAAACTTTTTTTCTGATGATGGCGCGGCATAGTCGAAAATCACCTCGTCGTTGCCCGCGTTTGGGACACGAGCATTGTCATTTGTCCTGTTGGAACGAATGAGGCGTGGATGGCCGGAAAAAATCCGGCCATCGCACTCCCGCAATTTCAGCTCAAAAAGATCCGGGCGCTTCGGTAAGATTTGGACTTACAGGGAGCGCTGGATCGTCTCCACGCGATAACACTCGATCACGTCACCGGCACGCATGTCGTGATAGTTCTCGAAGGCCATGCCGCATTCCTGGCCGGACTGGACTTCCTTCACTTCGTCCTTGAAGCGCTTCAGCGTCGACAGCTTGCCTTCGTGCACGACGACGTTGTCGCGGATCAGGCGCACATTGGCGCCGCGTTCCACGGTGCCGTCGGTGACGCGGCAGCCGGCAACCTTGCCGACCTTGGAGATGTTGAAGATCTCCAGGATCGAAGCATTGCCCAGCATGGTTTCGCGCAAGGTCGGCGCGAGCAGGCCGCTCATCGCCTTCTTCACGTCGTCCACGAGGTCGTAGATGATGTTGTAGTAGCGGATCTCGATGCCGTTGCGCTTGGCGGCCGCAGCCGCCTCCTTGTTCGCACGAACCGAGAAGCCGATGATCGCGGCGTTGAAGCCTTCCGCAAGCGTCACGTCGGATTCCGAGATGCCGCCGACGCCGGCATGCAGGATGCGGGCTGCGACTTCGTCGGTGCCGAGCTTCTCCAGCGAGCCGAGGATCGCTTCCAGCGAGCCCTGCACGTCGGCCTTGATGATCAGCGGGAATTCCTTGCGGCCCGCCGTCTTCAACTGCGACATCATCTGCTCGAGCGAGCCGCGCATGCCGGAGATCGAGGCAGCCGCGTTCTCGCGCTTCTGGTGCGCGCGGTAGCTCGTGACCTGGCGGGCGCGGGCTTCGTTCTCGACGACCGCGAGACGATCGCCGGCTTCCGGCGGACCGTTGAAGCCGAGCACTTCGACCGGCACCGAGGGGCCGGCCTCCTGCACCGTCTCGCCCTGATCCGAGATCAGCGCGCGGACGCGGCCCATTTCGGCGCCGGCGACGATGATGTCACCGACCCGCAGCGTACCGCGCTGGACCAGCACGGTCGCGACCGGACCACGGCCGCGATCGAGCTTGGCTTCGATCACGGTGCCCTCGGCCGGACGCTCCGAATTGGTCTTCAGGTCGAGGATATCGGCCTGAAGCGCGATCATCTCGAGCAGCTTGTCGAGATTGGTCTTGTTCTTGGCGGACACTTCGACGTCGACGACGTCGCCGCCGAAGGATTCCACCTGCACTTCGTGCTGGAGCAGCTCGGTGCGGACGCGCTCGGGCCGGGCATCGGGCTTGTCGATCTTGTTGATGGCAACGATGATCGGCACCCGCGCCGCCTTGGCGTGGTTGATGGCTTCGACGGTCTGCGGCATGACGCCGTCATCGGCCGCAACCACCAGCACGACGATGTCGGTGACCTTGGCGCCGCGGGCGCGCATCGCGGTGAACGCGGCGTGGCCGGGCGTGTCGATGAAGGTGATCTTCTTGCCGCTCTCGGGCGACAGCACCTGATAGGCGCCGATGTGCTGGGTGATGCCGCCGGCTTCGCCGGACACCACGTTGGCATGACGGAGCGCGTCGAGCAGCGAGGTCTTGCCGTGGTCGACGTGACCCATCACGGTCACCACAGGCGAGCGCGTCTCGGTGTCGTTGGAATCGTCGATGGCGTCGAACAGGCCTTCTTCAACGTCCGACGCGGCAACGCGCTTGACGGTGTGACCCAGTTCTTCGGCGATCAGCTGCGCAGTGTCGGCGTCGATCACGTCGGTGATCTTGTGAATCGCGCCCTGCTTCATCAGCATGCGGATGATTTCCACCGCGCGCTCGGCCATGCGGTTGGCGAGTTCCTGGATGGTGATCGCTTCCGGAATGACCACCTCGCGGATCAGCTTTTCCTTCGGCTCGTTCGCGGCATGGCCCTTCAGGCGCTGGGTGCGGCGGCGGAACGAGGCGATCGAACGCTCGCGCACGTCGTCGGCATTGAATGCGGTCACGACCGTCAGGCGACCGCGCTCCTTCTGCGGGCTGGGCTTGTGGGTCGGCTTGGGCGCCACCACAGGACGCGCTGCGCCGCCGGGGCCGCGACGGATCTGACGCGGACCTTCGTCCTCGTCCGGTCCTGCCGCGACGCCGGGCGCACGAGCCGCCGGGATGCCCGGCCGCGTCGTGGTCGTTGCCGGGCGAGCGGTCGTCGTCGCTCCCGGTCGCGTCGTGGTCGGCGCGGGACGCGGAGCACTGGTTGCCACCGGGGCGGCCGCCGCGGGACGCGCGGCCGATGCCGCCTGCTCGCCTTCGCCAAAACGCTTCTTGGCTTCGGTCTCGGCCTTGCGCTTGGCCTCGTCCTCGTGACGGTGGCGCTCTTCCTCGGCCTTGCGGCGGGATTCGGCGGCGTCGCGCTCGGCGCGCTCGGCGGCCTCGCGAACGGTGCGGCGCTGGGCCTCTTCCTCGGCCTGGCGGCGTTCTTCGACTTCGCGCACCTTGGCGTCGGCCAGCGCGCTGGCGCGCGCGGAACGTTCGTCCTCGGTCAGCGTGCGCAGCACCACGCCGGAACCGGCGTTGCGCGGCGGTGCCGGGCGTGACGGGGCGGGCGCAGGTGCAGCCGGCGCCGGCTTTGCAACAACCGTCGGCGCCTGTGGCTCAGGGCTGCCGTCGATACGGCGCTTGCCGCGCTTCTCGACCACGACCTGCTTGCTGCGGCCATGGCTGAAGCTCTGGCGCACAGTGCCCGTTTCGACGCGCGGCTTGAGCGATAGCGTCTTGCTCGGAACGCTCAGCTTCTTGTCGTCAGGGGTCTTGGTATCAACCATTCAGCAGTCCTAATCCTGATTTATCAGTGTTGTGCGTTGCCGCACCGTCTTATTGGGTCGTCGTTATCTTCAGAAATCCTGGCCGGGCTTTTCGGCAGTCTTGTCAGCGTCCGCCATCCGGTATCGGACCAGCATCTGGCTACGTGACAGGAATGACTTGCTCGCCGGGCCCGCGAGCAGGGCAGCATGTATCACATTTGACCGGGTAAGTGCCAAATCCAATTCTATCGATTTCAGGGCCGTCACGACGGGAATCTGCGGCTCGGCACCGCGATTTCCGGCATTTTGACGCGCCAGCATGTCCAATTTGCGGATTCCGTCCGCGGCCCCGTCGCTGGCGTGGATCAGGACCTCGACCGTGCCTTCCCGCAGGGCGCTTTCCACCTTGCCGAAGCCGGCAACGATCTGGCCCGCCTTGGCGGCAATCCCAAGGGCTTCGGTCACGCTCCGAACCAGGAGCGCATCGATGTCGGTGGGAAGCGTCTGGGGAATGCGCAGGTCGCGCTTGAAGGCTTTAGTAAATTGGTGACGACGGACGGCTTCCGCAACCACCTGTCGCGATGCCGTGACCCACATGCCCCGTCCGGGCAATTTACGCTTGAGATCGGGAACTATGTCGCCCTGCGGCGATACGACGAAGCGGATCAGCTCGTCGATCGGCCGGACCTCGCGGCTGACAGCGCACATGCGCATGGTCGCGGACCTTTCGGTCCGCGGTCCATGGTCGAGTTCGTTGTCAGTGCTGGCAAGCATCCGGGCGACATCCTCCTTCGCCCTTAAGCCGGCTGATCTTCGGCCGCCTCAGCCTCTTCGGCCGGCTTGGCGAGGTCAGCTTCGGTGATCCAGCCGGCCTTGACGCGGGCCTGCATGATCATGGCTTCCGCATCGTCGCGGGAGACGCCGAGGCCATCGAGCGCGCCGGCGAATTTGGTCTGCTCGCCGCCTTCCTTGCGCTCGGTCCAGCCGACCAGATCGTCGGTGGCGCAGCCGGCGAGGTCCTCGACCGACTTGATGTCGTTCTCGCCGAACTTCACCAGCATCTTCGAGGTCACGCCGGGCACGTCCTTCACGGCGTCCTCGACGCCGAGTTCCTTGCGGCGGGCCTCGATCTCGGCTTCCTGCTGATCGAGATATTCGCGGGCGCGGGTCTGCAGTTCCTGCGCGGTTTCCTCGTCAAAGCCCTCGATTCCGGCGAGCTCCTTGAGATCCACCATCGCGAGTTCCTCGACCGAGGTGAAGCCTTCGGACGCAAGCAGCTGGCCGACGACTTCGTCGACATTGAGCGATTCCATGAAGACGCGGGTGGAGTTCTCGAAGTCGGCCTGGCGGCGCTCCGATTCCTCCTGCTCGGTCAGGATGTCGATGTCCCAGCCGGTGAGCTGCGAGGCGAGACGGACGTTCTGGCCGCGGCGGCCGATCGCGAGCGAAAGCTGGTTGTTGGTGTCGGGCACCACGACCTCGATGCGTTCGCGGTCTTCGTCGATGACGACCTTGGAGACTTCAGCGGGCGCCAGCGCGTTGACCACGAAGGTCGCGATGTCGGGCGACCAGGGAATGATGTCGATCTTCTCGCCCTGCAGTTCGTTCACGACGGCCTGCACGCGCGAGCCGCGCATACCGACGCAGGCGCCGACCGGATCGACCGAAGAATCGCGGGAAATCACGCCGATTTTCGCGCGCGAGCCCGGATCGCGGGCGACCGCCTTGATCTCGACGATGCCGTCATAGATCTCAGGCACTTCCTGCGCGAACAGCTTTGCCATGAACTGCGGATGGGTGCGGGACAGGAAGATCTGCGGACCGCGGGTCTCGCGGCGGACGTCGAAGATGTAGGCGCGGACGCGGTCGCCGTTGCGGAACACTTCGCGCGGCAACATCTCGTCGCGACGGATGATGGCTTCACCGCGGCCGAGATCGACGATGACACTGCCATATTCGACGCGCTTGACGACGCCGTTGACGATGTCGCCGATGCGGTCCTTGAATTCCTGATACTGCCGGTCGCGCTCGGCCTCGCGCACCTTCTGCACGATCACCTGCTTGGCCGATTGCGCGGCGATGCGGCCGTATTCCAGCGGCGGCAGGGTGTCGGCAATGGTGTCGCCGACCTGGGCGCCGGGATTGGCGCGCTGTGCATCGACCAGCGAAATCTGGTTGGAGTGGTTCTCGACCTTCTCGACCACCAGCATGTGGCGCGACAGCCGCAGCTCGCCCTTCTTCGGGTCGATCTCGGCATGAACGTCAGTCTCACTGCCGTAACGGGCTCGCGCGGCCTTGGCGATGGCATCCTCCATCGCCGCGATGACGATGCCGCGGTCGATCGATTTCTCGCGGGCGACGGCGTCGGCGATCTGGAGCAATTCAAGTCGATTGGCGCTGACTGCCATGGCTAGTCTCCTTCGTCAGGCTCGATCTCGCCGCGCCGCGCACGTTCGGCAGCAAGGCGATGTTTCTTCGTATTGGTCGGGGCCGGCTTCTTTTTCGGCTTGGTGTTCTTGGTGGTCTTCGCACTGATCTCCGCGTGCGGTGCCTGCGGCGGCGCGATGCCGAGATCGCGGCGCAT
The DNA here is from genome assembly GCF_036924495.1 of Bradyrhizobium sp. AZCC 2230. Lineage (NCBI taxonomy): Bacteria > Pseudomonadati > Pseudomonadota > Alphaproteobacteria > Hyphomicrobiales > Nitrobacteraceae > Bradyrhizobium > Bradyrhizobium sp. AZCC 2230. The sequence continues at coordinate 6,462,053 of NZ_JAZHRS010000001.1, forward strand.
CTTGCGCTCCTCGGCCTTGCCGCGGCGCATGGATTCCGCGATCAGCTCATCGCTCAGCACCAGCCGCGCCTCGCCAATATCCTCCATCGTCAGGAGAACGTCGGCATCGTCGTTCGGCTTGGCGTCGTCGCGATGCAAATGCACGCGGTCGCCTTCGACGGCACCGAGCGTGCCGCGGAACCGTTTCCGTCCCTCATGAGCGACCGCCATGTCGATCTTCACCAGATAGCCGGAATAGCGCTCGAAATCGGAGCGGCGGACCAGCGGACGGTCGATCCCCGGCGAGGAGATCTCCAGCCGATAGGCGCGATCGATGGGGTCGGCGACGTCGAGCACGGGCGACAGCGCCCTTGAGATCGCCTCGCAATCCTCGAGCTGCATCGAGCCGTCCGGCCGCTCGGCCATGATCTGCACGGTGCAGCCGGATTCCCCGGAAATGCGGATCCGCACCAGGCGATAACCCATGCCCTCGAGCACCGGAGCCGCGACCGCAGACACCCGCGCCGCCGCGCCCGGCTCGACCACGAGCCTCGGCTCGGCCAGCAATTCGGCATCGGTGGAACCAGTGTTCGGTTCGGTCATATCAGGGGTCAAGGCGCTCGATAGTCTCGATGGTTAAGGCTTGGTTAAAACGTCAAAGCCCGCTTCGGAACTTTCCCGACGCTCCGTCGGGCTGCATCTTCCGCCAAGCCGCGTTCAGGTAATAAAAAAGAGCGGGTCCTTTCGGGCCCACTCTCACTACGCGGATCGTATGAGAAGATGAATTGGCGCTGATATAGCCCTTTCCGCCTGCCCGGACAAGGCCCATCGCAGCCGGATGCGGGCTTTTTGCGACCCGGCAGGCTCCCCGGGAGCAACGCTTCTTTCATGAAACGGGCCTAAATTTCCCGGTTGTGGGGCGGCTTGAGCTTATGGCGCGCCCACGGCGTGCCAGAATCCGAGTTGCGTTTTATGACCGTTGCCACGTCGCTCATTCCCGGACTGGACGATATCGTCAAACGCGGCGATCCGCGTCGTCGTGGCGAGATCGCGAGCGCCATTGCCGCGCTGTTCTTTCAGGACGCCCCAAAACTCCGTCCCGAACTCGTCGATCTCTTCGACAATCTCCTGATCGATCTCGTCCCGCATGCGGAGCTTGCCTCGCGCGTCGATCTCGCCGAGCGCTTCTCGCGGCTGGACAATGCGCCGCCTCATCTGGTCGGCCAGCTCGCGCGTGAAAACGAAATCCTGGTGGCGGGTCCGGTGCTGCGCCGTTCGCCCGTGCTCGATGAAGCCGCGCTCGTCGAGATCGCCCGGTTGAAGGGCCAGGGCCATCTGCTGGCGATGACGGAACGGCCGACCCTGTCGACTGAGATCACCGACGTGCTGGTCGAGCGCGGCGATCGCGACGTGGTGCGTCGCGCCGCCGGCAATGCCGGTGCGATCTTCTCAGCCGGGGGCTATTCGGAGCTGATCAAGCGCGCGAGCCAGGATGGCGTGCTGACGCTCAAGATCGGCCAGCGCGAGGATCTCTCCGGCGAGCACCTCAAGGAACTCCTGGACGGCACGCTCGATGTCATTCGCCGTCGCCTGTCCAGCGTGGTCAATCCGACGCGCCAGGTCGAGATCAGGCGCGCCATGGCTTCGATCGAGGAAGCAAAGCTGCCGCCCGGCCCGCGGCGCGATTTCTCGGCCGCGCAGCGCACGGTGCTTGGCCTGCATCGCGGCGGCCATCTCGGCGAAAGCGCGCTGCTTGGTTTTGCCAAGGCGCACAAATACGAGGAATCGGTCGCCACGCTCTCGGCGATGGCCGGCGTCAGGCTTTCGATGCTCGATCGCCTGATCGCGGGCGACCGCTACGATCCGATCCTGATCCTCGGCCGTGTCCTGAATCTCGGCTGGCCCACGGTGCGCGCGCTGATCCTGATGTGGTACGGGCCGCATCGCATGCCGGCCGATGCCGATCTTGAGCAAGCCCGAACGAATTTTACCCGCCTGATGCCGGCGACGGCAGAGCGCGTCGTCAATTTCTGGCGCAACCGGCGAACGATCTAGCTTCGGCGAAATCGCAAATACGCCGCCTTGCGTCCTTCGCGTGCGGCCTTTCGTCCATAGCGCGTCATGGTGTAGCTGGCCCAGGGCTGGCGAAAATCATCGGCGCGTTCCGCAAGCCATTGAAAGTCCGGCGCGCGCGCAAGATGCGACAGCGTCCAGGCGCAGTATTCGTCGATATCGCAGACGAAACGGAATTCACCGCCAGCCTTCAGCACGCGCGCCATGGCGACGATCGTGCGGTCCTGAACGAAGCGCCGCTTCCAGTGTCGCCGTTTCGGCCAGGGATCGGGGTGGATCAGATCGATCCGCGACAGCGAGGCGTCCGGCAGCCAGGCCAGCAGTTCGGCGGCATCGCCGGCGAACAGGCGGATATTGGTGATGTTGGCGGCCTCGATCTGCGCGAGGATCTTGGCCATGCCGTTGACATAGGGCTCGCAGCCGATGAAGCCGGTCGTCGTGAAGTTTTGCGCCTCTGCGGCAAGATGCTCGCCGCCGCCGAAGCCGATCTCGAGCCGCAAATCTTCGGCCGCGGGATCGAAGATCTCAGCGGCGCTCGCCGGTCTCTCCGTCGTGATGTCGAGCGAAAGATGCGGCAGCAGATGATCGACCAGCTCGGCCTGGTGTTGCCTGAGCTTGTGGCCCTTGCGCCGTCCGAAGAAGGCGCGCTCGCCGTCGGCGCGATCAGGATCTGATTTGCGTTCGCTCATCGCAGCGTCTGGTACAGGCGATGGAGCAGCCGCGCGCGCGGCTCGAGCGAGGAGACGTAGAGCTGCTCATAGTGAGTATGTGCGCCCTTGCCGTCGACGCCGAGCCCGTCGAGTGTGCCGGTGTACGGCGCGGTGAAATTGCCGTCGGAGCCGCCGCCGGTGTGGGTGTCGATCAGCTCGAAGCCGATCTCCGCGGCGATGGTCTTGGCATGCTCATAGAGTGAGGCACCCGCATTGCCCTTCTCGTAAGGAGGACGGTTGAGCTCGCCGGTGACGGTGACGGTCACGCCGTCGGTCTTCGAAGTCAGTCCGAGGATCCTGGCGACGAACTCTTCGGCATCGTTGAAGCTCGGCACGCGCAGATCGACTTCGGCATAGGCCTCTTCCGGCGTGACGTTGGGCCGCGTGCCGCCGCGCACCACGCCGACATTGACGGTGACGCCGCGCTTCAAATCGTTCATCCCTTCCAGCGTCTGGATGACGTTGGCGAGCTCGCGCACGGCGCTGCGGCCGTCTTCGGGCCGCGAGCCGGCATGCGCGGGCACGCCCTTGATGTAAATCTTGAATCGCCCGACGCCCTTGCGTCCGGTGACGATCTTGCCGCCGTCGCGCGCCGGTTCCGTCACCAGCACATATTTGGCCTTGCGCCCTTCCGCCTCGATGAGCGCGCGCGAGGTCGGGCTGCCGATCTCCTCGTCGGAGGTGAACATGTGGGTGATGCCGAGCGGCGGACGCTCGGGCGCAGCGCAAAGCTCGCGAAAGGCGTGATGGGCGATGTAGGCACCACCCTTCATGTCGTAGATGCCGGGACCGAATGCGCTGTCGCCTTCGACCTTGAAAGGCAGACGTTCGATAAAGCCCATGGGATGAACGGTATCGAGATGACTGAGCACCAGGATACCGGGCCGGTCCTGACCCCAGGTCGAACGCACCACGAGATGATCGCCGCAGCCATCGACGCCGGCGACGCGTTCGAGCGTGACGGGCAGATCGCGGTAATGGTCGGCAACCACGGAGACCAGCCTGTTGACCTGGTCAGGCACTTCCGTCGGCGTCTCGATCTCCACCCAGCGGCGGATACCAGCGAGAATAGTTTGGGAATCGAACGAATTGGAGTTCGCCATGAACGTATCTGTGCCTTCGAATCGCATTATCTCAGCGGAGGCGCGCTGAAGAGCGCCCGCAAATGACGACATAGGCCAGATTTGGCGCAGTCTCAAATCGGAATGGGTTGGCGCGTCAGCGCTTGTCCGGGCCTTCGCGGGCGGCGATCTGCTCGACGAGATCGACGATCGAACGGCGCAGCTTCGAATCGGTGATTCGGGTGAACGCCCTGGTCAGCGCGAGCCCTTCGGAGGTCGCGAGGAAGTCGGAGACGTAGGACGGCGAAGCGCCTTCGGCGAAGCCGTTCGGGCCCGCCACGCCGCTCGGTCCGCCTTCGAACAGGAACGACACCGGCACCTGGAGAATCTCGGCAATCTGCTGGATGCGGCTTGCGCCGACCCTGTTCGTGCCCTTCTCGTACTTCTGAATCTGCTGGAATGTCAGGCCCAAAGCTTCGCCGAGCTTTTCCTGGCTCATGCCCAACATGATGCGGCGCATGCGCACGCGACTGCCGACATATTTGTCAACAGGGTTGGGCGCTTTCGACATTTCCTCAGCCCTCCAAACACCACCGTCGGCGCAATAGAAGTATTGCCTCAGGTGACAGCGACGTCAAAACTTCACCCTGATTGGGGAAACATTGCGGAGAAATTTAGCAATGCACCGCTGTCTTGTGCAGCCGGTGCAGAATGGGGAGCCCGCGTGCAGTCTGTCAACCGTGGGACTGCGGTTGTCAAAGGTTTCCGGCCGCCTCGCCGGAAACCGCTAGCGACGGCACGATCAGGGGTGCCGTTTGGCAACACGTCGTCGCACCGCCAAAATCACAGCCAGCGCGACGAGCATGGCTGCGGGGATGTCACCGACTCTCGCATAGATGGTGGGCGGGATTGAGGTGGGCAGGTTTGCATCCAAAATGCCTTCGATTCCGAGACCAAGGCTGGCCACCGTGCGTCCGACCGGATCGATCACGGCCGAGATGCCGGTATTGGCGGAGCGGACCAGCGGCAGTCCGAGCTCGATGGTGCGCATCCGCGCCTGCTCCAGATGCTGATACGGACCGGTCGAAATGCCGAACCAGCCGTCATTGGTGAGGTTCACCATCCAGCCCGGGCGCTCGTCACGCGTCCCGACCTCGCCGGGGAAAATCGCCTCGTAGCAGATCGACGGCAGTGCGGGCGGTGCGCCCGGCACCGGCAGCACGTGGCGCACCGTGCCGGCAATGAAGCCGCCGCGCATCCGCGTCAGTTGTTCGAAGCCGAGCTTCTCCATCAAACCCTGGTAGGGAAGATATTCACCGAACGGAACCAGGTGCAGCTTGTCGTAGACGGCAAGCACGCTGCCGTCGTGATCGATCACGTAGATCGAATTATAGGCTCGCGTGATCGGCGTACCTGGCGGCAGGTCGGGGGCGCGGACCGATCCGGTGATCAGCACCGTGCCCTTGGGCAGCAGTTCGGCGATTTGCGCCATCGCGTCGGCTTCGCGGGTCAGGAAGAACGGGAAGGCGGATTCCGGCCAGATCAAAATCGTGGCAGCGCTCACGCCGGTCGATTGCGGCCCGGAGGCGCGGTCCGACAGCGCGAGATATTTCTTCATCACCTCCGCCTTGGCGGCGTAGTTGAATTTCAGGTCCTGCTGCAGGTTCGGCTGCATCAGGCGCAGCTTGGCACCCGCAACCATCGTGGTCGGATGCAGCGCCATGCGGATGGCGCCGAAGATCCCCATGACGAACAGCAGCGCAATGGCCGCGGCGGGCACGCGCCAGGCCAGGCTGCGATCGCGCGTGCGGTCGATCAGCACTGCCGGGCTCGCGAAGATCGCGACCGTGAGGAAGGTCATGCCCCACTGCCCGATCAGCGAGGCGGTCTGCGCCAGCGCCGGCGGCTCCGACAGCGCATAGCCGAAGGCGTTCCAGGGGAAGCCGGTCAGCACGTGTCCGCGCAACCATTCGCCGACCGTGAGGCTCGCGGCGAGCGCGAGAATGCGGGTGGCATCCTTGGTCCAGAGCAGGCGGGCCAGCGCGAAACCAATCGCGGTGAAAATCGAGAGATAGGCCGGCAGGCCCAGCACGGCAAACGGCGTCAGCCAGGCGAACACATCCGCGTCGACGAAGAACGCGATGCCGATCCAGTAGAGGCCGGGGACGAAATAGCCGAGCCCGAACCAATAGCCGGTCAGCGCCGCGGCGGGAACGCCACGATATCGTCCGGCTCCGGCGCCATCGATCAGCCACACCATCACGGGGAAGGTGATGAACAGAACCGGAAAGAAATTGAACGGGGCCAGCGCCAGCACCGACAGCGCACCGCACGCCATCGCCAGCAGCGCGCGCTTCCACCCCCAGGTCAGGATGATGGCAAGCGCAATTTGCCGAAGTCGCGGAAACGCGCTCACTGCGAGCCGGTCCCGTCGGCAGGCGGCGGGGTCGGCGTGTCACCGGCCGGCGGCTGGCCGCTCTCGGGCGGGGCCTCGCGGCGGCGGCTCTCGCGCTGGGTGCGCGGCGCGGGGCGCTCCTTCCGCGTCGAGATGCGCAGCCGCTTGACGCGGCGCGGATCGGCATCGAGCACCTCGACCTCGTAATGGCCGGGGCCCGAGATCACCTCGCCGCGCACCGGCAGGCGTCCGACGAAGCTGACGAGATAGCCGCCCAGCGTCTCCACTTCCTCGCCGGCCTCGCCGGTGACGAAGTCCTCGCCGATCACGGTGCGCACGTCGTCGAGGCTGGCGCGGGCATCGGCGATGAAGGCGTTGTCGGGCAGCCGCACGATCGACGGCGGCTCGTCGCTGTCATGCTCGTCGTCGATCTCGCCGACGATCTGCTCGACGATATCCTCGAGCGAGACCAGCCCGTCGCTGCCGCCATATTCGTCGACGACCAGCGCCAGGTGAATGCGCGTCGCCTGCATCTGCGCGAGCAAATCGATCGCCCGCATCGATGGCGGCACATAGAGCAGCTTGCGGATGATGCGCGCCTCATGCAGCGGCAGCGCGAGATCGACGGTGCGCAAATCGAGCCCGGCCGGCAGCGGCTTCTTGCGCTTGGTCTTGGTGGCCTCCGACACGCGCGCACGCGAGGTCATGAAGGCGAGCAGGTCGCGGATGTGGACGATGCCGACGGGGTCGTCGAGCGTCTCGTTGTAGACCACGAGGCGCGAATGGCCCGCACTCTCGAAACGGTCCATCAATTCGCCGAGCGGGATATCGCGTTTCACGGCGATGATGTCGGCACGATGCACCATGACGTCGGCGATGCGGCGCTCGTGCAGGCCGAGAATGTTGCGCAGCATGGTGCGCTCGACCGCGGAGAAGCCGGTGTCGTCGGGCGTCGTCGCATCGAGCACGACCTGGAGATCGTCGCGCACCGATCCGGCCTTCCAGCCGAACAGCGTGCGGATGGCGCGCAGCAGCCAGCCATCCGCTGTCGGGCGCAGCACTTCGCCGGGCGCCACCACGGCCGGCAGATTGGCCGTGTTGCGCGGATTGTCGTGAATAGGCTCTGAATCAGGCATCTCAGTGCGTCCCCGCGCGATCTGCATAGGGATCGGGGATGCCGAGGTGAGCCAGGATCTCGGTTTCGAGCGCTTCCATCTCTTCCGCGTCGTCGTCGTTCTCGTGATCGTAACCGATCAAATGCAGGAAACCATGCACGGCGAGATGACTCAAATGATGATCGAACGGCTTGTGTTCCTCGTCCGCCTCGCGCCGCATGGTCTCGTAGGCGATCGCGATGTCGCCGAGCATGCGCGGCGCATCGCCCGGCTTCCACTCGCCCTCCGGCTGGAGCGCGGGAAACGACAGCACATTGGTCGGCTTGTCGATGCCGCGCCAGTTGCTGTTGAGCGTGCGGATGCCGGCATCATCGGTCAGCATCACAGCCACTTCTGCCTCCGCGACATCTTCATCGACGGATTCGGCGGCGGCCGCGACGGCGCGCTGGATCACGGTTTCGGCGTCGGGCTCGCTTTGCCAGCAATCGGCGACGACGAGAACCTCGGTCATGGGAAGGTTGGGATGTGACATTGTCTTTGTTCGGAACGAAAGGGCGCTTCGTCCGCGCCCGTAGGGTCCGGCTGTTATCCCGTCAGGATTTACCGGCGGCCGGCCGCTGCGGCTGGCCTTCATAGGCAGAGACGATCCGCGCCACGAGCTCGTGGCGGATCACGTCCTCGGCTTTGAAATGAACTTGCGCAATGCCTTCGACGCCGCTCAGAAGCCGGGTTGCCTCCGCCAGACCCGAGGTCTGGCCGTTCGGCAGATCGATCTGCGAGGGATCGCCGGTCACGATCATGCGGCTGTTCTCGCCGAGACGGGTCAGGAACATCTTCATTTGCATCGATGTCGTGTTCTGCGCCTCGTCGAGGATGATCGCGGCGTTGGTCAGCGTGCGGCCGCGCATGAAGGCGAGCGGCGCGATCTCGATCTCGCCGGTCTGCAGCGCGCGCTCGACGATGCGTGCATCCATCAGATCGTAGAGCGCGTCGTAGATCGGGCGCAGATACGGATCGACCTTCTCGCGGAGGTCGCCGGGCAGGAAGCCGAGCCGTTCGCCGGCTTCGACCGCCGGACGCGACAGGATGATCTTGTCGACCTCCTTGCGCTCGAACAATTGCGCGGCATGCGCGACTGCGAGCCAGGTCTTGCCGGTGCCGGCGGGGCCGATGCCGAACACCAGCTCATGGCGCTTCAGCGCGCGGATGTAGGAGTCCTGCGCGGCCGTGCGTGCGCGCACCGGCCGCTTGCGTAAGTTGATGCTGTCGAAGGTCGACTTCGCCGACTTGGCGTCGAACTCGAACAGCGAACCTTGGGCGATCACAGCGCGGATCGCGCCTTCGACCTCGCCCTGGTCGACATCCTGCCCCTTCACGGCGTGCGCGTAGAGCGTCTCCAGCACGCGGCGCGCCGCATCGCAGCCATCGCGCGAGCCGCCGATCGTGATGTGGTTGCCTTTGGAGTCCACCACGACGCCGAGCCGCCGCTCGATCTGCGCCAAATTCTGGCCGTAGGGGCCGACCAGCGCGGATGCAGCGCGGTTGTCGTCGAAGTCGATGACGACCTGGGTCTCGGGCGGAACTTGCATGTCGCGGTCAAATTTGCGGCTGGGAGCGATAGAAGACGAATCCGATGCGCTTTTTGGCAAGGGTTCAGGCTCCGTTGGCGATGGATGATAAAGCGGGCTCGCGCGCAACGCGTGGCGTGGCGAGCTCACCGAGGAAACTGTAACGCTCGAGGCTGTCGATCCGCACCGGCAGGATCTGTCCGATGATGTCCGCCGAGGCCATCACATGGGCAGGCTGAAGGAAGGCGGTGCGGCCGACGATCTGACCGTCCCTGCGCGCCGGACGTTCGAACAGCACGTCGACCGTTGAGCCAATCGCAGCCTTGTTGAAGGCCGATTGCTGGCTGTCGATCAATTCCTGGAGCCGCTCCAATCGCTGGTCCATCTCGGCGGGGGAAACCGTCTCCTGCATATCCGCGGCCGGCGTTCCCGGCCGGGCGGAGTATTTGAACGAATATGCCGCAGCGTAACCGATTTGCGTGACAAGCGCGAGTGTGGCGAGAAAATCTTGCTCGTTCTCGCCTGGGAAGCCAACAATAAAATCTGATGAAAAAGCAATGTCTTGGCGCGCCGACCGGAAACGGTCGATGACACGCCGATAATCATCGGCGGTATGTTTCCGGTTCATGGTGGCCAGGATTCGGTCCGAACCCGACTGCACCGGCAGGTGCACGAACGGCATCAGCGCATCGAGATCACGATGGGCTGCAATCAGACTGTCATCGACGTCGCGGGGATGGCTGGTCGAATAGCGCAGCCGCGCGATGCCGGGAATCTCGGCCAGGCGCTCCAGCAATTGACCGAGCCCCCAGCTTTTTCCGTCCGGTCCGTCGCCATGATAGGCGTTGACGTTCTGGCCGATCAGCGTGAGCTCGCGCACGCCGTTGTCGGCGAGGCGCTTCACGTCGTCGATGATCTTTGCCACCGGGCGCGAGACTTCGGCGCCGCGTGTGTAGGGCACGACGCAGAAGGTGCAGAATTTGTCGCAGCCTTCCTGCACCGTGACGAAAGCGGAAATGCCGCGCGCGCGGATCGCATCGGGCCTGGGCTGGGCGAGGAAGCCGAATTTGTCGGCGGCCGGAAACTCGGTCTCGATCGCGCGGCCTTCATGGCCGGCGCGCTTCAACAACTCGGGCAGATGATGATAGCTCTGCGGACCGACCACGACGTCGACGGTGGGCGCGCGACGCACGATCTCCTCGCCTTCGGCCTGCGCGACGCAGCCTGCCACCGCAATCTGCATGGCGCGGCCCTCGCGCGCGGCCTCTTCCTTGGCGACGCGCAGGCGGCCGAGCTCGGAATAGACCTTTTCGGAGGCTTTTTCGCGGATGTGGCAGGTGTTGAGGATGACGAGGTCGGCGTCCTCGGCGTTGGCCGTCTCCACGAATCCTTCCGGAGCCAGTGTGTCCACCATGCGCTGGGCATCGTAGACGTTCATCTGGCAGCCATATGATTTGATGTGCAGCTTGCGCGGCGGCTTCATGGAACCCGGAATTGAGGTGGAGGACGGCCCTGAGATATAGGGTGAGGGCCCGAAAATCCAGCGATTGGGGCCTGAAAGGGTCGTTCCGGGGTACGACACAGCCGAGAAGTGCGGAATCGAGAGGTTTGGCGCCGGATTCAGCCCGTCAGGGCGTCCGCGGCTACCTGCCGGACCAGCTCGGGCAATTGATGCATGTCCGAGAAGGTCAGGTCGGCACCGGCCTGGCGCAGGGTCTCGGCATGGCCGGCCCCGCAATGGCTGCCGCCGTAAAAGCCGAACACTTTCATACCTGCAGCCCGCGCCCCGGCGATGCCGGCAAGGCTGTCCTCGATCACGACACAGCGCTCGGGCGGGACGCCCATTTCCTTCGCAGCAAACAGGAACAGGTCCGGTGCGGGCTTGCCGTTTGTCACCTGTGAGGACGAGAAGATGTTCGGCGCGAGGCGTTCGTAGAGCCCCGTGCTTCCGAGACTCACCCGCATGCGCGGGTGCGAACCGCTCGAGGCAACGCAGACAAATTGCGTCACGACGTCGAGCACGTCGTGGATGCCGTGGATCGCTTCGAGGTCGGCTTCGAATGCGCGAAACAGCTCGTCCTGCAGATCGCCGTGATAGGCCTCGGGCAGCTTGCGGCCGAGTTCGGTTTCGATCTCGAGATTGGCCTGTTTTGTCGAGCGGCCAAGGAAGCGCTCGGACACCTGCGCCGATGTGATCGGATAGCCATGACGCGTCAACACATCCGCATGCGTGCGACAGGAGATCGCCTCGCTGTCCACGAGCACGCCGTCGCAATCGAAGATGATGAGATCAATCGGCACGGGACTTAAGACGTCGGCTTGTCGTCGTCGAGCGGAACGCAATAGAGCTCGAGCCGGTGATCGACCAGCTTGTAGCCGAGCTTGCGGGCGATCTCGGCCTGAAGCTTCTCAATCTCTTCGGAGGTGAACTCGATCACCTTGCCGTCGCGCAGATTGATGAGGTGATCGTGATGGCTGTCGCGCATCGTCTCGTAGCGCGCGCGGCCCTCGCGGAAATCGTGACGCTCGATGATGCCGGCATCCTCGAACAGTTTCACGGTGCGATAGACGGTCGAGATCGAGATCTTGTCGTCGACGGCGACGCAGCGCCGGTACAATTCCTCGACGTCGGGATGATCGACCGCTTCCGCAAGCACGCGGGCGATGACGCGGCGTTGCTCGGTCATGCGCATGCCGGTGGCGGCACAGCGCGCCTCGATGCCGGACGCCTTGGATGCGGGAGAGGGTTTAAGTCCAGTCATGTGATGTCTGCCTGACGGGGCGCTTTCTGCCATCAATATTACGACAAGTCACGTCGCATCAGAAGTGCGTTCAATTGTTCCCCGTTGGCCTGCTTATAGTAGCGTTCGCGGCGCCCGACCACCACGAATCCGCCTCCGTCATAGAGCCGTCGTGCCGGCTGATTGTTCTCCTCGACCTCCAGAAATATCGTGCGCACGCCTCGCCCTGCGAGGTGACCGAGATGGGTCATCAGCAGCGTGCGGGAGAGACCGCGGCCGCGATGGGACTGGTCAACCGCGACCGAGAGGATTTCGGCTTCGTCCGCGCCGATCCGCGACACGGCAAAGCCGATGGTCTTGCGCCCCAGGCGCAAGCGGTGAATGAGCGTGTTGCGCTCGCTGAGCATGGTCTCGAACTCGCTTTCGCCCCAGCCGTGCGCGAAGGAGGCGGCGTGGAGCTGCGCCAGCCGCGCCGCGTCGCGCGCGGACGCCGGTTCGACGGCGGCGGTGCCGCCGCGCCACCATTCCGAAAACCACCTCATCATGACGTCGCGGCTTGAGCTGCGAGCAGCGGTTGGGCCGCCGGCTTCGCATCGGGCGCCTTCAGATAGAATGGCCGGGCCGGATTGGTGTCGGGATTTGCCGCGGCGCCGAGCCAGGCGACCCAGCTGATGTCAGGCGCGGGCTGCGCGTCGATCGAAACGGGTTGCGGCGCATCCTTCGGCCAGCGCTCAGCGAGAATTTTCGCGGCGTTGCCGACCAGATGCGGCGGGCCGAATTGCGAGGCTGCGATCGCCTCGTCGATGGGAGCGACGGCCGGCCGCACCAGCAAGCTGCCGTCACCGGCGACGATCTGGAAATAGACGTGGTCGTGCCGCGCATCGATCGCCGAGATCACCGGCGCCGGTCCGCTCTGGCCGACAATGGCGGCCGCATAGGCCGACAAGGTCGTCAGTCCGACGGCCGGTCGCTTGGCCGCGAGCGCAAGGCCGCGGGCCGCCGAAATGCCCACGCGCAAGCCGGTGAAGCTGCCGGGGCCGACCGTGACCGCGATGCGGTCGAGCGCCGTAAAAGCGAGATCGGCCGACTGCATCACGCGCGCGATCATCGGCATCAGCGCCTCGGCATGGCCGCGCTTCATGAGCACTTGCTCCTGCGCGAGGAGCTCGCCGGCTTCGGTGTCGAGAACGGCCGCCGCGCACGCCTCGAGCGCGGTATCGATGGCAAGGATCAGCATGGATGAGCGAATGGTGAGTGGCGAATGGCGGACAGTTTAGCCGATCGGAATTCCATTCGCCATTCGCTACTCACCATTCGCTGTTGATTACATCGGCCGGACTTCAACCACGTCAGGCACGAAGTGCTTCAACAGATTCTGGATGCCGTGCTGGAGTGTCGCGGTCGATGACGGGCAGCCGGAGCAGGCGCCCTTCATGTTGAGATAGACAATGCCGTCCTTGAAGCCGCGGAAGGTGATGTCGCCGCCGTCATTGGCGACCGCGGGCCGCACGCGGGTTTCGATCAGATCCTTGATCATGTCGACCGTCTCGGCATCGGACTCGTCGAAGAACTCGTCTTCGTCGTCGAGATCGACATCGCTTTGTACCGTGCCGCCGGCGAGCAGCGGCGCGCCGGACATGTAGTGCTCCATGATGGCGCCGAGGATCGCGGGCTTGAGCTGCTGCCATTCACCGTTCGCCTTGGTCACGGTGATGAAATCCGATCCGTAGAACACGCCGGTGACGCCGGGCACCTCGAACAGCTTTTCCGCGAGCGGTGAGCGCGTCGCGGATTCGCGGCTCGCAAATTCCATCGGGCTGCCGTCGACAACGACGCGGCCGGGAATGAATTTCAGCGTGGCGGGATTGGGGGTGGCTTCGGTTTGAATGAACATGGCTTTCTCCAGACGTCGCCGGTTCAAGGCCGGCGCGTGCTCCATCCAGTAGCAGATGGCGACGGCGAACGCACGGTCAAGGGGCACGGAGGATATTAGTCCAAGATTTTCAGAGGGTTGGGCTCCCCTTACCCTCCCCTGGAGGGCTAGTGGATGCACATATCTTTTCGAGCCGAAAAATCGACTCGTAATCAATGACTTGGTCGCTACTCAATGACGAAAATTCGCGAAGGCAGCTTCGCAAGAATTCGCCATTTTACTGCGTTGATGAGCCAAGTCGTTGATAAGACTCTGGAAGATATGTGCATCCACTAGCCCTCCAGGGGAGGGTAAGCGAAGCTACGACAGCGAATCCACGCTTCCATCGCTCAGCGCACCTGAAATGATGGTCACCGGCACCGGGAACGTGCCGAGCGCATGCGTGAGCAGCGCCACCCATGGGCCTGGCCCTTCCGCGCCGGGGCTGGCGGCGAGCACGAGCATGGCGATATCAGGGTCTTCGTCGATCACCGCGAGCAGCTGCTCCATCGCGGCGCCCTCGCGGATGAGCCGTTCGGGTGTGATCGCGGCAATGCCGTTGGCGCGGCCGGCGGCGCGGTCGAGCGCGGCTTCCGCCGCTTCATGCGCCTCGGCGCGCATGATGTCGGCGACACCCAGCCATTGCTGGTTCTGGTCCTCGATCTCGATGATGCGCAGCATCACCACGCCGCCGCCGGCGCGGATCGCCCAGCGGCTGGCGTAATAGACCGCGCGATCCCATTCGGCGGTGTCGTCGACGATGACGAGGCATTTGGGCTTGTGACCCGGCTCGAAGCAAAGTCGCTTGCTGGTCATGCCTATCCCGGAATGTGCACGGGAAGCATGCTGCCACACTCGCTCACGCTTGGGGAGAGGCGAAGCGGCCCGCGCCGTGGCGCAGGCCCAAGTTCGCAACCGCAGTAGTCAGCGACGGCGGATGAAGCCGACGATGTCCTTGGAGAGGTTCATGGTCTCCCCGGCGATGGCGCGAGCCCGATCGGAACCATCGTTCAGGATGGTATCGATATGGCTGGGGTCGGCGACCAGGCGCTTCATTTCGCCGGCGATCGGCGCGAGCTTCGTCACGCACAGCTCCGCCAGCGCGTTCTTGAAGCTGGAGAACTGCCCGCCGCCGAACTCGCTGAGCACGCTGGCCTTGGAACGGTCGGAGAGCGCGGCAAAAATGCCGACGAGGTTGTCGGCCTCGGGACGCGCTTCCAGGCCCTTCTCTTCGCTCGGCAACGGCTCCGGGTCGGTCTTCGCCTTGCGGATCTTCTGCGCGATGGTATCGGCGTCGTCGGTCAGATTGATGCGCGAATTGTCTGACGCGTCCGACTTCGACATCTTCTTGGTGCCGTCGCGCAAGCTCATCACGCGCGTCGCCGGGCCCGTGATCAGGGGTTCCGGCAGCGGGAAGAACAGGCCGTCATTGGCGCCATGGCTGCGGATCGAGTCGCCGAAGTCGTTGTTGAACTTCTGCGCGATGTCGCGCGAGAGCTCGAGATGCTGCTTCTGGTCCTCGCCGACCGGAACGTGGGTGGCGCGGTAAAGCAGAATGTCGGCGGCCATCAGCACGGGATAGTCGAACAGCCCGACCGAGGCGTTCTCGCGGTCCTTGCCGGCCTTCTCCTTGAACTGGGTCATGCGGCCGAGCCAGCCCATGCGCGCGACGCAGTTGAAGATCCAGGCGAGCTCGGCGTGGCCGGAGACCTGGCTCTGGTTGAACACGATGTGCTTCTTGGGATCGATGCCGCTGGCGATGAACGCCGCGGTCACCTCGCGGGTGTTGCGTGCGAGCTCGGCCGGGCCGCCCCAGACGTCAAGGCCCTGCGTGATCGCGTGCATGTCGACGACGCAATAGATGCAGTTGTGGGTTTCCTGCATCTTCACGAAGTTGACGATCGCGCCGAGGTAATTGCCGAGGTGCAGATTGCCGGTCGGCTGGACGCCCGAAAAAACCCGTTCAACGAATGGCATGGCAAGTGTTCCCAGAGGTATTCGGGCCGTCGTTTCCAACAGCGGCGCTGCCCCGTCAAGGGTAATTCGATCGACCCGCGCGGGCCGAGGTCGGTCAGGCGGGCCGCTTCAGGGCGTTAACCGCCTCGCGCCAGGACGCCGCGCCGAGGATTTGCAGGAGCAGGCCGTAGACGGCGGTTCCGGCGCCGATCTGCAAGCCCAGCACGATGAAACGGATCAGGCCGTGGGCCTCGACCGGCATCAGCCCCGTCGTCAGCCAGAGCAGGGCGCCCATGGCGGCGGCCGCAAGCACGATCCGCGGCAGCCGTTTGCGGGCGGCAGCATCAACCGAGAAGCCGAATTCGCTGGTGCCGTTTCGAAGCAAAGAGACAGCGCTGCTCCAGGCGCCGGCGGCGATGCTCGCGGCGATTCCGCTTGCACCGAAGAAGTGCCCAAGCAGCACGGCAAGCGCGACTGCGACCACAAAGCCTTTGGCCGTGGCGACCAGCGGCGTCATCGTGTCGCTGCGGGCAAAGAAGGCCGGCGACAGCGCCTTGATCAGCACATGCGCCGGCAGGCCCAGCGCCAGCCACATCAGCGCATGCGCGGTTGCCGTACTGTCCTCCGCGCCGAACGCGCCGTGCTCGAACAACAGCCGCACGATCGGATCGGCCAGCACGGCAAGGCCCAGCGTGGCGGGCAGCGCCAGCCCGGTCGCAAGCTCCAGCGCGCGCGATTCCGCTTGGGCCACGGCGTCGCGGTCGTCGCTGCCGACGGCGCGCGTCAGCTCCGGCACCAGCACCGTGCCCATGGCGACGCCGACAATGCCGAGCGGCAGCTCGATCAGGCGGTTGGCGAAATAGAGCCAGGACACGGCCGACGGCGTCGCGGAGGCGATGATCGCGCCGGCCACCATCAGCCATTGCGGCCCCGAGCTTGCGATCATGCCGGGGATCGCCTTGGCGAAGAAACCGCGCATCTCATTGTCGAAACTTGCGCGCAACGGTGACGCGAGATGCGCACTTCGTTGCGACACCAGCATCAGGAGTTGCAGCAGGCCGGCAATGCCGACGGTCGCCGCCAGCATCCATGCGGCGAGGGACGCATCGGCGTGCCACAGCAGGAGCGCGGCGATTGTCGCAATCAGCGCGATGTTGAACAGCAGCGGCGAGAACGCCGTGAGCGCAAATCTCCCTTGCGCATTCAGCAGCCCCATCAGCACCGTGACGGGGCCGGCAAAGGCCAGATAAGGCAGCATCAGTCGCGCGTTCTGCACGGCGAGATCGAGCGTGGGGCTGCCGACGAACCCCGGCGTGATGATCATGATGATCAGCGGCATCAGCAGCCCGATCACGATGGAGATCACGATCAGGGCCGCGCTGACGGTGCCGAGCACGCGTCCCGCAAATGCAGAGGCGGCTTCTTCGCCATCGCGGTCGCGGACGCGCAGCCAGGCCGGGATCAGCGCCGCATTCAGCGCGCCTTCGCTGAGCAGGCGCCGCACCACATTGACGAGCTGGAAGGCGGCCAGAAACGCATCCGCCACGGCGCCGGTGCCGAGCAGCGCCGCGATCAGGGAATCGCGGGCAAAGCCCAGCAGCCGCGAGGCCAGTGTTCCCGTCGAGACTGTCAGGAAGGAGCGGATCATCGGACGTACATAATACCGTTGCTTGCCCGTGGAGGCCCGGTCGTGATAGGCCGCAGACCAGATTTCAGGGCGACAGGAAGCGGATTTCCGCGGGTATCGCAATCCGGCAAACAGGATCAAGGTGAATGGCTGACGTGAAATATGACGTTCTCGGCATCGGCAACGCGCTGTTCGACGTGCTGGTCCGGACCGATGAAGCCTTTTTGGCCAAGCACGGCATGACCAAGGGCAGCATGTCCCTGATCGACGAGGCGCGGGCCGCCGCGATCTATGCCGACATGGGCCCGGCGACGGAAGTCTCGGGCGGCTCGGCCGCCAACACCATCGTCGGCATCGGCAGCCTGGGCGCGCGTGCCGCTTATGTCGGCAAGGTCAAGGACGACCAGATCGGCAAGCTCTATGTCCACGACATCCGCGCCGCCGGCGTCGCCTTCAACACCCCCGCCGCGACAGACGGCCCGGCCACCGGCTGCTCCTACATCCTGGTGACCGGCGACGGCGAGCGCACCATGAACACCTATCTCGGCGCGGCGCAGGATCTGTCGCCGGCCGATATCGATCCGGCCGAGATCGCGGCCGCCAAGATCGTCTATCTCGAAGGCTATCTCTGGGATCCGCCGGGCGCCAAGGAAGCCTTCCTGAAGGCCTCCAAGATCGCCCACGAGGCCGGCCGCAAGGTGGCGCTGACGCTGTCGGACTCCTTCTGCGTCGGCCGCTATCGCGACGAGTTTTTGGGGCTGATGCGCAACGGCACTGCCGATATCGTGTTCGCCAACGAATCCGAGCTGCACTCGCTCTACGAGACCTCCGACTTCGACACCGCGCTCAAGCAGCTCCGCAACGACGTCAAGCTCGGTGTGGTCACCCGCAGCGAGAAGGGTTGCGTGGTGGTGACGCCGACGGACGCCGTCGCAGCTCCGGCCTCGCCGATCAAGCAACTGGTGGACACCACCGGCGCCGGCGATCTGTTCGCGGCCGGATTCCTGTACGGCCTCTCGCGCGATCTGTCGCACAAGCAGTGCGGCGAGCTCGGTGCGCTCGCCGCCGCCGAAGTGATCCAGCACATCGGCGCGCGCCCGCTTGTGTCGCTGAAGGAGCTGGCCCAGCAGCGCGGGCTGACGGTTTAAGGCTCGCCGCTCTCCCGTCATTGCGAGGAGCGCAGCGACGAAGCAATCCAGACTGCCTCCGCGGAGAGATTCTGGATTGCTTCGCTGCGCTCGCAATGACGACGGGGGTTGGCAATTTAGGCCGTCTTCGCCGCCTTCAATCCCAGCCGCTGCTCCACTGCATCCCGCATCACGAATTTCTGGATCTTGCCGGTCACGGTCATCGGAAATTCGTCGACGAATTCCACGTAACGCGGGATCTTGTTGTGGGCGATCTGGCCATCGCAGAAGGCGCGGACCTCCTCTGTCGTCAGCGTCTCGCCTGACCTGACGCGGATCCAGGCGCAGAGCTCCTCGCCATAGCGGGTGTCGGCGACGCCGAAAATCTGCACGTCCTGGATCTTCGGGTGGCGGTACAGAAATTCCTCGATCTCGCGCGGATAGAGGTTCTCGCCGCCGCGGATCACCAGGTCCTTGATGCGGCCGACGATGTTGCAATAGCCCTCGTCGTCGATGGTGGCGAGATCGCCGGTGTGCATCCAGCCATTGGCATCGAGCACGTCGCCGGTCTTTTCCGTCTCCTCCCAATAGCCCAGCATGACGCTGTAGCCGCGGGTGCAGAGCTCGCCGCGTTCGCCGCGCCTGACGATCCGGCCGTCGAGATCGACGACCTTCACCTCGACATGCGGATGAATCCGCCCGACGGTGGAGACGCGCCGCTCGAGCGGATCGTCCGTCGCGCTCTGGAAGCTGACCGGGCTGGTCTCGGTCATGCCATAGGCGATGGTGACCTCGCGCATGTTCATCTCGGTGTTGACGCGCTTCATCACCTCGATCGGGCAGGGCGCGCCGGCCATGATGCCGGTGCGCAGTGATTTCAGATTGAACGTCGCGAATTCGGGATGATCGAGCTCGGCGATGAACATGGTCGGCACGCCATACAGCGCGGTACATTTCTCCTGCTCGACCGCGCGCAGCGTTGCGAGCGGATCAAAGCCCTCGCCGGGATAGACCATGGTCGTGCCGAGCGTGACGGATGCGAGGTTGCCCATCACCATGCCGAAGCAATGATAGAGCGGCACGGGAATGCAGATGCGATCCGCTTCCGTGAGCCGCATCGCGCGGCCGGTGAAATAGCCGTTGTTGAGGATGTTGTGGTGGGTCAGCGTCACGCCCTTGGGCGAGCCGGTCGTGCCGCTGGTGAACTGGATGTTGACGGGATCGTCGAACTGAAGCGCAGCACCGAGTACGGCAAGCTGCTCGCGATGCGCAGGCCCACCCATGCGAGCGACGTCCTCGAAGGGGATCGTGCCGGGCGCAGAAGGTCCACCGATCTGGATCACCATCCGCAAAGCCGGCAGCCGGGCCGCCTGCAGCTGTCCAGGCCTGGCGCTCGCCAACTCCGGCAGCAGCGTGTTGAGCATCTCCATATATTGGCTGGTCTTGAACGCCGTCGCGGTGACGATCGCCGCGCAGCCGACGTTCTTCAGCGCGAATTCCAGCTCGCTGAGCCGATAGGCGGGATTGATGGTTACCAGGATCAGGCCGGCCTTGGCGGCGGCGAACTGGGTCAGCGTCCATTCCGGCCGGTTCAGCGACCAGATGCCGATCCGCTCACCGCGTGCGAGACCGAGCGCGAGAAAGCCCGCAGCAAGCGCGTCGACGCGCTCCGAAAATTCCGTCCAGGTCCATCGCACGCCGTGGCTGGGCGAGACCAGTGCCTCCCGCTTGCCCCAGCGCCGCACGGCGTGGTCGAGACTGCGGCCGATGGTGTCGCCGAGCAGCGGCGTGTCGGAGATGCCGCAAACGTAACTGTCGGCTTTGCCTGCAGGACCGTCCGCCAAGTTCGTCTCCTCCAAATTGTTGCCTCGTGCCCAAAGCCGAAAGCGTTTGGGCACGAGGTTATCCCTTGCAGTGAAGGCGCGCGATGCCGCGCGCCTCATACTAAGGGGTTAGGCCGCCTTCTTCCCGCTCCCCGCATCGAGCCCGGCATAGACGCCGCGCTCGAAGCCGGCGAACGCCTGGAGACACTTGGCGTCGACGAACGGCAACACCTGCATCAGGATGACCCCGGAAACATCGCGCGCGGGGTCGATCCAGAAATAGGTATTGGCAAGACCGGCCCAGGCAAGACTGCCGGCGCTGCGGCCTTCCGGCGTCTTGGCGGTGTTGATCAGGAAGGAGAGTCCCCACTTCTTCACGATGTCGGGGAAGAGATCGACGTCGTTGGTGTACATGGGCGCCACTGTCGTCATCTTGCCAATCGTGAGATCGCCGATGTGGTTCTGGCCCATCAGCGCGACTGTCTCGGGCTTCAGCAACTGGTTGCCGTTGCCGCGGCCCTTGTTGAGGATCATCTGGGTGAACTTGATGTAGTCGACGGCCGTGCTGTAAAGGCCGCCGCCGCCCATGTGGAATTCCGGGTTCTGTTCGATCTCGAACGGGATCGGTGCCAGCGATCCATCCTCGCCGCGTGCATGCGTGGCGACCAGCCGCCGGCGCATGTCGTCGGTGATCTTGAAGGCGGTGTCGTTCATGCCGAGCGGGGTGAACATGTGATCGCGCAGATAGGCATCGAGACGCTTGCCGCTCGCTGCTTCCACCGCCTTGCCGACGAAGTCGATGTTGATGCCATATTCCCAGCGCGTGCCGGGGTCGGACATGATCGGCGTCTTCAGCGCGACGTTCTGGCATGAGAAGATGTTCGGGGTTCCGGTCTTCTCCAGATATTGCGCGCAATCGCCGTTCCACACGTTGTAGGCAAAACCGGCAGTGTGGGTCATGAGGTGGCGCAGCGTGATCGCGCTCTTCGCCGGCCGCAGTTTTGGCTCGCCCTTGGAGTCAAAGCCTTCCAGCACTTGCGGCGTGGCAAGATCGGGCAGCAGCGATCCGATCGGCGCATCGAGCGAGAGCTTGCCCTGCTCGACCAGCTGCATCGCGCCGGCACTCGTCACCGCCTTCGTCATCGAGGCGATCCAGAACACGCTGTCGGTGGTCATCGCATCGGGCTTGGACAGATCGCGCTTGCCGAACGCGCCCTGATAAATCACGTCGCTACCGCTGGCGGCGATCGCAACAACGCCGGGAATCTCCTTGGCGTCGCTTGTCTTGCTCAGAATCCCGTCGATCTCAGCTTTGCTTTGCATACGCGTTTCCTCCGGTTTGATTATTGTTGGAAGCGATCGATTGTCCTCCCGCATCCGCTGCGCGGCAAGCGTGGCCATATGCACCCTGCGGTCGCGATGTCGTGATTTGACGGTCCCGGCGTGGCGCGGGACGACTGAATTGCAACACGTCTTCACAATCTGCGGTGGATGGCCGCAACTGAGCGTGACCATGGATGGTCTCAGGCGATATGTTTCGAGCGTTTGAAGCACTTGAAACATTTTGTGCGTTGCGGCGTTCAGCATCGGGCCCAATGGGCGGCTGACGTTAAGACTTGAAGCAAATTTGGCGGCCGTTTAACCGGCCGCGAGGGGACCTTAAGATGATTTCGACCTGGAGCGAATGGAAGCGCTATCCCCGTCCCGGACGGGGCGACAATCTCGAAGCGCCGATCGCACCGGGCATTTACGAGGTTCGCATCGCCGGCACCGGCGCGCTCTACTCTTTCGGTGCGGTCGACAATCTGGCGCAGGCCCTGGCGCTGCTGCCGGTCGGCTCAAAATCCTGGTTCGGCCGCCGCGACACCTCCGATGCGCCCGATCTCGAATATCGGACCTGTGCGACCTCCTCGAAGGCCGATGCCAAGGCCGCTGCCGAGCGCATGATCGGCCGGCGCGAGACCTATATGAGCGGCGCGGCGTAGAGCATGATCCGGAAAAGTGTGAAGCGGTTTTCCGGAAAGATCATGCTCAAACAATAAGATCGCCGCTCCGAGTTTAGCTCCCGGCAGATGTGCGTTGCGGGACGGTGTATTGCGCACCGTCTGTCCCTATATTCCGGGCCGATTGACCGCCCCAAATGATCGTCCGAGGAGCAACGCCATGACCCCGACCGCCGCCGCACGCGCCCAGCACGCCACCGCCACCCTGCGTGACCGGTTGAAGGACCCTTCGCTCCTGAAGGAGGCCTGCTACATCGACGGCGCCTGGGTCGGCACGCCCGTCTTTGCCGTCAACAATCCCGCGACCGGTGTCGAGATCGCAAAAGTCCCGCAGCTCGGCGCGGACGACACCACCAAGGCGGTTGAAGCTGCCCAGCGCGCCTTCCCGGCCTGGGCCAAGCACACCGCCAAGCAGCGCTCCAACATCCTGCGCAAATGGTTCGAGCTGATCGCCGCCAACCGCGAGGACCTCGCGCTGATCCTCACCTCCGAGCAGGGCAAGCCGCTGTCGGAAGCGCTCGGCGAGGTCGATATCGGCGCCGCCTATATCGAGTTCTTCGCGGAAGAGGCGAGGCGCGTCTATGGCGAGACGATTCCGAGCCAGCGGCCCGATGCGCGCCTGCTCGCGATCAAGCAGCCGATCGGTGTCTGCGGCGCCATCACCCCGTGGAATTTTCCGAACTCGATGATCACCCGAAAGGTGTCGCCGGCGCTGGCCGCGGGCTGCACCGTGGTGCTCAAGCCCGCCAACGAGACGCCCCTGTCGGCCTTGGCGCTGGCCGTGCTGGCCGAGAAGGCTGGCATTCCCAAGGGCGTGCTCAACATCATCACCGGTGACGCGCCGCCGATCGGCAAGGTGCTGTGCGAGCATCCGGCAGTGCGCTTCGTCGGCTTCACCGGCTCGACCGCCGTCGGCAAGATCCTCTACCAGCAGGCTTCCGTCGGCGTGAAGCGGCTCGGGCTCGAGCTCGGCGGCAACGCGCCGTTCGTGGTGTTCGACGATGCCGACATCGACGCCGCGGTCGAGGGCGCGATCGTCTCGAAATACCGCAACATGGGCCAGACCTGCGTCTGCGCCAACCGCATCTACGCCCAGGACAAGATCTACGACGAGTTCGTCAAGAAGCTGTCGGCGAAGGTCGCGGCGATGAAGATCGGCGACGGCACGGAAGCCGGCGTCACGCAGGGCCCGCTGATCAACATGAAGGCGATCGACAAGGTCGAGCGCCACATCGCCGATGCCGTCAAGCGCGGCGCCAAGGTCGTGACCGGCGGCAAGCGCAGCGAGCTCGGACGTTCCTTCTTCGAGCCGACCGTGCTCGCCGACGTCAATCCGGACTCGCTGGTGTCGCAGGAAGAGACTTTTGGCCCGCTCGCGCCGGTGATCCGTTTCAAGGACGAGGCCGACGTGATCGCGATGTGCAACGCCTCGCCGTTCGGCCTTGCATCCTACTTCTATTCCCGCGATCTCGGCCGCGTCTGGCGCGTCGCCGAAGCGCTGGAATCCGGCATGGTCGGCGTCAACACCGGCCTGATCACCACGGAAGTTGCGCCCTTCGGCGGCGTCAAGGAAAGCGGCCTGGGCCGCGAAGGCTCGCGTCACGGCATGGAAGAATATGTCGAGATCAAATACGTGATGATGGCGGGGCTGTGAGGACCCCCAATCAGGACTTGCTTCGGCGCAGCTCACCGGGACTGCGCCCGAACTCGCGGCGCATCCATTTGGCCAGGTGCGACTGATGGGAAAAGCCTGCTTCCAGTGCGATATCGCTGAGCTTCCGATCGCCCTGGAGGAGGAGCTGGCGTGCGTGCTCCAGCCTCCGTCTCAGGACGTAGCGATGAATCGTGACGTCCATGGCCGCCTTGAACCAGGTCCGCAGATGTGAGCTGCTGACGCCGGCCTCGCGGCAGAGAATGTCGATGGTGAGCGACTGGTCGAGATTTTCGTCGATATAGGCCAGAACTCTCTGAAGTTGCGTGTCGGAGAGGCGAATGGTCTCACCCGGCGGATCATTCGCAAGGCTGAGCAACTCGACTGCCAGGGCCATTCCAACGTTCTCGGCAAACAAGGGACCGCTCGGCGAGCCAGCCTTCACATCGCTTTCGAGGGCTTGTCCGAGCAGGATGATGCGTTCATTCCGCAGCATATGATGATGCATGAGTCGGACGGATGCCAATTGCCGGCTCCTCGAAGCCGCATGGTTCAGCATGCTGGGCGCGAGCCGGATCTGCAGCGACTGGTAGGGCGTTTCTGCCACGAAACCGGCGATGGCGCCGGACGGAATCACATCAATATCGCCGGCCTGACGCAGATGCTTGTCTCCGGTCTCGAGACAAATTGTGCGCGTCGCAGGGCTGAGATGGATGATAATCCGGTGATCGCCGATCGGTGCCAGTGCAACGGAATCAGGCTCGGTTCGCGTAGCCGCGGCGGTGCTGCCGGTCGATGATGGTGCCGAACTCGATGTCGCACGCATGGGCCGGGCTCCAAATTGGCTTGGCGGAACGTGATCGATATTTGGCGCATCGTGCGCGATTTTCAACGGCGAGGGCGTCAAACAACTCATCTGTCGTGTCGTGACAAATGAGGATGCAAAGTGAGCCATTATGTAATTATCGGAGCTGGCCCCGTCGGACGCGAAACCGCGCGTCTTCTCGCAGAGGAAGGACACAGCGTCATCCTGACCAGCAGGAATGCGGGGGCGCTCGATATCGCAGGTGTACGGACGGTTTCGTCGGATGCCACTGACGCCGCGCAGCTGGCGGGACTGGCCAAGGGCGCGGATGCGATCTTCATGTGTGCGATGGCGGCCTATCACCGATGGCCAACCGACTTCTTTCCAATCATGGACGGAACGATCAAGGCGGCCGAGCAGGTTGGCGCCAGGCTGCTCGTGGTCGGGAACGTCTACGGCTATGGCGCGGGAGCTGTGAGCCCTCTCACTCCCGACCTGGAGCCGGACCCGACCAGTCGAAAAGGCACGACCCGCCACATCATGTGGCAGAGCGCGCTACGATCGAACGTTCCTGCCATCGAGGTTCGTGCAAGCGACTATCTGGGCAAGGATGCGGTCGCGTATTTCTCGCTGCTGGCGTTGCCGTCGCTGCTCAAGAACGAGCCGGTCTCTTTCCTCGGCGATCCCGATGTGGCGCATGCCTGGTCATTCACCAAGGATACCGCGAAGACGCTGGTCGCCGCATCGCGTTTCACCGGAGAATGGGGCCGCGCCTTTCACGTGCCGTCGCAATCGGCGTCGGTGCGAGAATTGGTGCGAAGATTCGCAGCCGCGCTGAAGATCGACGTCCCGAACCTGCTTCGCCTCACCGCGGCCGATCTGGAAGCCGTCGGCTTCAGCGAGGGAATTGAGATGGCCTATTTGTTCGAAAAGCCGCTTCTGCTCGACGCCGACGAGACGGAGAACCTGCTGGGTGTCACCGCGAGCAGCCTGGACACGATGGTTCGTGACACCCTCGCGTAGGTGACAGGCATGGATGTGACCAGGAAGGAAACAGAATGAGCGAACAGGTGACAAATCTCGTCCAGGACTACATCGCCGTTTGGAACGAGCGCGATGCCGGGAAACGCCGGCTGCTGATCGACAAGGTTTTTAGCGACGAATGCGTCTATATCGACCCGAACGAGTCGGTCGCCGGACGGGATGCAATCGAGCGCCTGGTGGAAGCGTTGCAGGCAAGGGTTCCGGATTTGCGCTTCACACTGGCGGGCCGCGTGAATGCGCATCACGATCAGGCCCTGTTTGGCTGGACACTGGCCGCGCCCGGAGCCGCAACGCCGGCTGCCACCGGCATCGACATGGCGGTGCTGGATGGAGACCGCATCCGGCAGCTTCATGGATTTGTAAATCCGCGGCCGTCATGAGTGAGGCGTCGTAGCCCGGATGGAGCGAAGCGAAATCCGGGTTCTTCGCGCGGCGTAAAAGACTCCCGGATTGCGCTTCGCTCCATCCGGACTACGGGCTAGTTATCGCCGCAGCACCGCGATCGTCCGGTTCGCAAATGTCAGCCGCTCCGCCATGACCGACACGAAATACGTCAGCAGCTTGTGGCTGAGCGCGGGGTCTTCTTCCCTGATCGCGTCGAACTGGTGCGTGTTCAGCACGTAGAGCACGCTGTCGACCTCGGCCTGGATGGTGGCGCTG
Organism: Bradyrhizobium sp. AZCC 2230; assembly: GCF_036924495.1. Taxonomy (NCBI): domain Bacteria; kingdom Pseudomonadati; phylum Pseudomonadota; class Alphaproteobacteria; order Hyphomicrobiales; family Nitrobacteraceae; genus Bradyrhizobium; species Bradyrhizobium sp. AZCC 2230. The sequence goes on from NZ_JAZHRS010000001.1 coordinate 6,488,303, forward strand.
CGCGGGGTCTGTGACACCAGGCCCATCTCGCCGATCGTGGTGTAGCGGCCCAGGCTGCGCACGCGCGTGGTGCGGTCGTCCTCGGCGGGGACCATGATGCCGACGCGGCCGTCGAGGATGAAGTGCATGGAATCGGCGGGGTCGCCGGCCTGCACGATGATCTCGCCGGCTTCGACCTCGATGCGCTGGCAGCGGCGGATCAGCTCGTCGGCGTCGTCCTCGCTGTCGAGAATGCCTGTGAACCAGTCGCGCAGGCTGGCTTCTTCCTGCGCCAGGCCCTGGTGCTGCGAGATCAGTTCGTTCTCGCACCATTCCAGCGCATGATCGAGCTCGGGGATGATGGTGACGCTGCCGCCTACGAAATCGCTGGAGCGCAGCACCTTCTCGGCCGCGGCCGACAGATGCACCAGGATCAGCTCGACGCCGAGATCGGCCGCGCTGCGCTTGATCTGGGCGAAACTGTAGGCTGCCGATGAATCCACACCGGTGACGAGCTTGAAGTCGAACAGCAGATAGCGGCACTCCGGGCGCTCATGGAGCAATTGCTTGACGTGCTGGTAGAGCCGGTTGGCGGAGCCGAAGAACAGATAGCTCTGGAGGTTGAGGCCCTGGATCTTGCCGCCATGGGCCAGCAGCACCTCCTGGTCGTCGCGCGAGCGGTCGAGCGAGGAGCGGTATTCGGAGCCGTCAAAACTGTACTTGATCGATTCCACCCGCGCCGCGCTGAATGCAAAGGTCGCGCAGCCGATGATGACGCCGATCAGGATGCCTGGCACGAAGCCCCAGGCCACGATGATGACGATGATGGCGACCAGCGACAGATATTCGAGCTTCGAAAGCCGCTTGCGCGACTCGATGATCCATTTGTGCAGCTGGTCGGCGCCGAGATAGAGCAGCAGGCCGCCGAGCACGAATTTCGGAATGAAGCCGAGCAGCTCGGGCGCGATTGCGAGCATCAGCAGCGACAGCACCGAGGCGGTGAGGCCGGACAGCCGTCCGCGGCCGCCGCTGGAGAAATTCAGGATCGAGCGGCTGATCGAGCTGCAGCCGGTGTAGCCGCCGAGCACGCCGGAGAGGATGTTGGCCGCGCCCGTGACGTTCAACTCGCGCTCCAGATTGGCCTCGCGGTGCACGGCGACCTCGATGCCGGTGGTGTTGAACAGCGTGCTCGACGCCGTGACGAAAATGACGGCGACGAGATTGCCGAGCAGGTCGGGTACGGCAAACCAGGGATATTGGGCGAGTTCGTCGGTGTGCCAGGGCAGCATGAACGCGGCCGCCGGCGGCGGCTGAAACGTCCAGCCCATGCTACGCGCCCCGTCGAGCGAGACACCCGAGATCCAGAACGCCAGATGTGCGGTGATCACGCCGCCGACCAGGATGATCGGCAGACCGAACGGAGTCCGTGAGCGGTGCCAGGTCAGATACAGCACCAGCGCCATGGCGCAGGCGGCGCCGAGCTCCAGCAGCGTGGTGCCGTTGGCGAAGCGCGGCAGTGTCGAGAGCTGCACCGGGGTGTTGGTGATGACCCTGACCGCACCGAGGGCGATGAGAAGTCCGGTGGCGCCGAGGAAGCCGCCGACCACGGGATAGGGCACGTAACGGATGGCGCGGCCCAACCGCGTCAGGCCCAGCCCGCACAGCACGACGCCAGTGAGCACGGTCGACAGGCCGAGCGTGATCAGGACCGGCGAGAGCAGCGGTGCCGACAGATTGGCCGTTTCGATGTGCTCGACCAGCGAGGCCGCCAGAATTCCGGTCACAGCAGCGGTCGAGCTGTCGGGGGCGGCGATCGCAAAGGGAAGCGAGCTGCCGAGGCCAATCACGGCGGCAAGCACCGCCGAGCTGATGAAGGTCGCTGCGATGCCGTAGGACAGATAGGGCGAGAGCGGGCCGGCGAAGATCAGCAGCGCATAGGACAGCCCGAACGTGACCGTGAGGATGCTCGCAGCACCTCCGCCCAGCATATCATTCAGCGCACGCTTGACGGACGGGTTGATCCCAGCGACCGGATCAAAGCCAATTGCCGGATCTGTCACGTCCTGAAACTCGCTCATGAAATGTCCTGTCCGGAGAGGTAGACGACTGCGAGCCTAGCGCAACAGAATTCTTGCAAATATGAAGTATCCGACAGTTCTGGCGGCGTTCCGCGTGTGAACGGCCAATCATATGGTGGACGGAAGAACCGAAATGGTACCCTCACACTCAGTGTCGTCCCGGCGAACGCCGGGACCCATAACCACAGGGAGCGGTTTGGCGAAGACTTGGAGTTCGGTACTACGGCCATCCGCGATCGATAGATTCCGCGGTATGGGTCCCGGCGTTCGCCGGGACGACGGCAGAGTGCTTGGTGGCACCAGCTCTCCACGTCATTGCTGTCTCCGCGGAGGGACTCTGGATTGCTTCGCTTCGCTCGCAATGACGGAGCGAGACGAAACAGCGGAGGCTAAATCTTCAGCTCTGCCCCCGTCACGCGCCGATACGCCTCCAGATACCGTTTGCTGGTCGCATCCACGACGCTCGCGGGCAGCGGCGGTGGCGGGGCGTCGCCGTTCCAGCGGCCGGCGCGGCGCTCGACGTCGAGATAGTCGCGTAGCGGCTGCTTGTCGAAGCTTGCTTGCGGCTGGCCGGGCTTGTAGGCATCGACGGCCCAGAAGCGCGACGAATCGGGCGTCATGACCTCGTCGATCAGGATGATGCGGCCGTCCTTGTCGCGGCCGAACTCGAACTTGGTGTCGGCGATGATGATGCCCTGCTCGCGCGCCAGCTCCTCGCCGAGCGTGTAGATCGCGCGGGTCATGCTCTCGAGTGTATAGGCTGTGTCGTCGCCGACGACTTCGCGCATCCTGGTGATGGTGATGTTCTCGTCATGACCGGTCTCGGCCTTGGTCGCCGGGCTGAAGATCGAGGGCTCGAGCTTCTCGCTCTCGACGAGGCCGGCCTTCAGCTTTTCGCCCGCCAACGTGCCGGAGCCGGCATATTCCTTCCAGGCCGAGCCTGACAGATAGCCGCGGATCACGCATTCGATCGGGAACACGGTGGTACGGCGGGACAGCATGGCGCGGCCGAGAATCTCGGCGCGATGGGCTTTAAGCGCCGGCACGGCCGCGATGATCTCGTCGGTATCGGCGCTGATCATGTGATGCGGCACCACGCCTTCGAGCTTGTTGAACCAGAACGCACTGATCTGGGTCAGCACCGCGCCCTTCATCGGGATGGTCTCGCCCATCACGACGTCGAAGGCGCTGATGCGGTCGGTGGTGAGCAGCAGCAGGCGGTCGTCGTCGACGGCGTAGATATCGCGCACCTTGCCACGCCCGATCTTGGTCAGGGGCAGGTCGCTGGAGAGCATGGTGGTCATCGCAAAGCTTTCGAAAACCTGGCTTTCAGGCGAGAAATCCGACCGCGCCTGATGGCACGGCCGGACACAGGATTAGCCTATTCCGGCAGCGGAATGAACTCATGTTCCTGCGGAACCGCGGCGAAGCGGCCGGTTTTCCAGTCTTGCTTGGCCTGCTCGATCCGCTCCTTGCTGGAGGAGACGAAATTCCACCAGATGTGGCGCGGCCCTTCCAATGCATCGCCGCCGAGAAACATCATCCGCGTGGCCTTGAGCGCCTTCACGGTGATGCGGTCGCCGGGGCGGAAGATCAGGAGGCGCGGCCCTTCATAGCGCTCGTTCGCGATCTCGACCTCGCCGTCGACCACGTAGATCGCGCGCTCCTCATGATCGGGGTCGAGCGGCACGCTCGCGCCCGCGACCGCCGTAACCTCGGTGTAGAACCAGGGCGAGACCATCTTCACGGGCGAGGTGATGCCGAAGGCGGAGCCCGCGATCACCCGCGCAGTGAAATCGCGCTCGGAGATCATCGGCAGCTCGCCCGCCGCATAATGCTGGAACGAGGGATCGATCTCTTCTGATCCGGCCGGCAGTGCGATCCAGCTTTGCAGGCCGAGCATCTGCTGGCCCGAGGCGCGCTGCGCATCCGGCGTGCGCTCGGAGTGCGCGATGCCGCGCCCGGCCGTCATCAAGTTCATCGCGCCGGGCGCGATCTCCTGCACGTTGCCCTCGCTGTCGCGATGCATGATGGACCCGTCGAACAGATAGGTGACGGTGGCAAGCCCGATATGCGGATGCGGCCGCACATCCATCCCCTTGCCGGAGACGAACTGCACCGGGCCGAAATGATCGAAGAAGATGAACGGCCCGACCATCTGCCGCTTGCCATGCGGCAACGCGCGCCGCACCACGAATCCGTCGCCGAGGTCGCGGGTGCGCGGCACGATGACGAGATCGAGCGCGTCGCACGACATGGGATCGCCGAGCACGGGATCGTTGGAGGGTTGCCAGCTCATGGTGGACTCCTGTTTCTTGCTGGTATGATCGTAGCAGAACAATGTTGGGAACGGGAGGAGACAGATGATTCCGCCGCTCAAGCCTGGTGCCCGGCTGTTGCAGGTATCCGGCCCCCAAATCGAGACGGAACGTCTTATTCTGCGTCCATGGCGCGCAAGCGACATCGCGCCCAATTCCGCGATGCTGAGCGACCCGGACACGGCGCGTTTCATCGCAGCCGACGGCAAGCCGGTCACCACCGAGATCGTCGGCTGGCGCAACGCGGCGGTGATGGCCGGGCATTGGGCGCTTCATGGCTTCGGCATGTTCGTGGTCGAGGAGAAGTCGAGCGGCCATTATGTCGGGCGGGTCGGGCCGTGGTGCCCGCCGGGCTGGCCCGGTTTCGAGGTCGGCTGGGGCATTGCAAAAGAATTTCGCGGCAAGGGCTATGCGGCGGAGGCGGCCCGCGCATCGATCGACTGGGCCTTCGACAGCTTTGAGGTCGACGACATCCTGCATTGTATCGAAAGTACGAATGCGCCGTCGCAGGCCGTGGCCCGAAGCCTCGGCGCCCGGAAGGATCGCGAGATCGAGCTGTTCGGCAAGCCGGCCGACGCCTGGATCACGTCGTGCGCATCATGGCGGCGAAATTGAATCGCTGTCCGATCTGACCTAAATTCTCGGCCCGAACAATCGAACCAATGATGTTGCTGACCCATCTCGAGCTCGCCTTTCGCGCTGCCAGCGTCGCGCTGCTGCTGGTGCTGGCGGCGTCGCTGCTGTCTGACTTTCGCAATGTGCTGGCTGCCCGCCTCGGCGCGGCCTTCGCGCTGGGCTCGGCCGCGCACGCGGTGAGCTACTCGGTCGGCGTCACGTCGCTGATCCCGGCATGGCATGCGCCGCTGATCGCGCTGTCGACCGGGAATATCGTGGTGTTCTGGCTGTTCACGCGCGCGCTGTTCGACGACGCGTTTCACTTGCGCTGGTGGCACGGATTGGTCTGGGCGCTGGTGGCGGCCTTCAGCTTCGCAGGCTGCGTCTGGGTCGCGCCGGGTGGGAACGTGCGGTTCTCGATCACAATGGTCAATCTGATCGTGCTCGGCTTCATCGCGCTGGCGATCGGGCAGACGATTGCCTCGTGGCCGGTCGACCTGGTCGAGCGCCGCCGCCGCGTCCGCGTCTTCATCGTCTGCGCCGCGGCGCTCTATGGCGGGCTGAATGCGGCGCTTCAGATCGCTGTCGCCGGCCATCACGTCGGCGATCTCGCCGACACGGTCAATGCCGGCGTGCTCGCCTGCATCGTCGCAGCCATCGCTTACGCCATGATGCGTGTCGATGGCGCCGATCTGTTTCCGGTTGCATCGGAGGCCGCACCGGCGGTCGTTTTCATTCAGCCTGCGGCCGATGACGCCGCGGACCAGAAACTCATCGATGCCCTGATGCGGCTGATGGCGGATGAGCGAATCTACCGCCAGGAGAACATCACCATCGGCGTCCTGGCGGGCCGGCTGAAGATTCCGGAATATCGGCTACGCCGGCTGATCAACCAGCGGCTCGGCTATCGCAATTTCAATGTGTTCCTGAACAACCACCGCATCGAGGAGGCCAAGGCCGCGCTCGCGGACCCCACCCAGGCCGAGGTTCCCGTCATCACCATCGCCATGGACGCCGGCTTCCAGTCGCTCGGCCCGTTCAACCGCGCCTTCAAGGCGGTCACAGGCGTGACGCCGACGGAGTATCGGCGGCTCAAGGCCGACGCAGCCTAGATTTTTAGGCCGTTGAAATCACACGATAATTCCAGAATCAACCAGCCCCGATCAGTTTCGGCGAGGCCGTTTTTCAAATCCGGCGAGCGTGCATCGGCCGCATCCTGCTTCGTCTCCCGCACACGCCCGAAGCCGGAGAAAGCCCGTGACCCGCTGCCGCAAGATCATCCTCCTCACCACCACGATCGCCTGTGCCGGCCTCGCGCTCGGCGCAGCGCGGGCGCGCGATGTGCCGAAGGTTGCGACCGGCTTCATCGCCGACACGCTCTGCTCGGAGACGTTCGTCTCCGGGCTCGATCCCAAACGCAACCTCACCGAGACCAGCGATGCGATGCCGGGCGCGGGACTGTTGACCTGGGCGATGGATGTTCAGGTTGATCGCGCGCGCAAGGACGTGACGGTGACGCTGTTCGGCATCGGTCGCAGCCACGCCGTCTATCGCGCGGGGCTTGGCTGCACGCTCGAGCACGGCCAGGGGATCGCCGACGTCGCGCTGCCCCCGGACGACAAACAGCCGGCGTTGCTCCCTGAGATCGCCGGCGAGGGGCTCGTGCCGCCGCAAAGCGAGGACCTGTCAGCCGCGCTCGACCGCGCCTTCGCCGAGCCCGCGCAGCCGCCTTACCGGCGCACCCGCGCGATCGTCGTCATGAAGGCCGGCTGCATCATTGCCGAGCGCTACGCCGAAGGCATCGGGCCCGAGACGCCGCTGCTCGGCTTCTCCATGACGAAGTCGGTGATGTCAGCGTTGACGGGCATCCTCGTGCGCCAGGGCAAGTTGAAGCTCGACGGGCCCGCGCCGGTTGCTGCCTGGCAAAATCCGGATGATCCGCGCCATGCCATCACCGTCGATCAGTTGCTGCGTCACACCGCAGGGATTGCGCTCGGAAGCTCGTTGCAGGCCTCGCTGGGCTCCACGCTCGAGCCGGTCAACACCATGAAATTCGCCGAGGATGACATGGCGACTTTTGCCGAGCGTATGCCGCTCGCGACCGCGCCGGGCGCGGCGTGGAATTATCACGATGGCAACTTCCTCATTCTCGCGCATCTGATCCGCAACGCCGCCGGCGGCAAACCCGCAGATGCGCTGCGCTTTGCGCGCCGCGAGTTGTTCGCGCCACTCGGCATGAATCACGTCACGCTCCAGCTCGACGGCGCCGGCACGATCGAGGGCTCGAGCGAGATGCTCGCGTCCGCGCGCGACTGGGCGCGCTTCGGCCAGCTCTACCTCAACGACGGCGTCGCCGGGGGCAGGCGCATCCTGCCCGAGAGCTGGGTGAATTACTCTGCGACAGCGACGCCGAACGCGTGGGTCGGGATCGGTGCCGGTTTCTGGACCGACCAGGGCGACAGTTTTGGCGCGAAGTTTCGCGTGGAGCACGGCTGGCCGCGCGACGCCTTCTTCGCCAAGGGCACCATCGGGCAGTACACGATCGTGATCCCCTCGGAGCGCCTCGTGATCGTACGCCTCGGCCGCTCGCCGAACTGGCCGCCGGAAGCCGACGGCGTGTTCGATCTGGTGCGGGATGTCGTGGCGACAACGGGCACCGCCTCTTCTCCCTCTCCCCGCTTGCGGGGAGAGGGTTGGGGTGAGGGGGAGTCTCCGCAGGGGAGGTGAGAGTTGGATTTGCGGAGAGTCCCCCTCACCCGGAATCCAAGCTGCGCTTGGATTCCGGCCTCTCCCCGCAAGCGGGGAGAGGCGAAGATCACTACTGCCTTCCCAGCTCCGTCGCTTTCGCCACGCGATCGAACCGCTCCAGCGTCATGATCGCATCGGCGAATTTGTCGGCGCGTGCGTTCAGCACCGGCCGCGCCAGCGTCAGGAATTTTTGCTGCATCGCCTGCGCATCAGGGAACGATGTCGGCTCTCCGGACGGATCGGCGTAGAGGCGCTCGTGCACGCCATCATCCGTGGTGATGCTGACGCGCGCGCCAAAAGGATGGGTGCGGCCGACCTCTAGCCGGTCGTCCTGCACCACGTCGAACTTGTCGGCGAGCGCGTCGATCGCGGCGTCGCCGAGGCGGTTGTAGTCGTCCCAGCCGAACGAGCCCTGGTCCAGCGCGAGCGCGCCGGTGAAGAACATCGAGAACTGGCCGCCGACGATCGAGGTCGGATGCCGCTTGGTCGCGGCATCGCCGGTCAGCGTGATGCCGTTGCGGTGCAGGCCGATCTCGACGCGCTTGACCTGGTCGGGCGTCAGATTGTGCTCGCGCCGCATCGCGATCAGCGCGTCGATCGCGGCATGGGTGTAGCGGCAGCTCGGATACGGTTTGACGCCGATCTTCATGGTCTCATAGGTCCTCCCGAGCCCGGCGACAGCCTTGTCGGGATGCGCGTCGTCGGTGTAGCCGGCGAGCAGGCCGTGCTTGCCTTCGACCGATTCCGTCGCGCCGACGAAATCGTTGCGCGCCAGCGTCGCGGCGATCACGCCGTTCATTGCGGCAGCGCCGACCTGGTAGCGCTTGTTCCAGGCGCCGTTCATCAGGAATTGCAGCGAACCCGCGGCCTGGCTGCCGGCAACGCCGAAGGCGGCGATGATCTGCGTCTCGGAGAGGCCGTACAGTTTTCCAGCGGCCGCCGCTGCGCCATAGGTGCCGGCGGTCGCAGTCGGATGGAAGCCGCGCGCATAATGCGAGGTCGGGTCGAGCGCGTTGCCGAGCCGGCAGCACACCTCATAGCCCGCGACGATCGCGGTCAGCACGTCGCGCCCGGAGGCCCCGACCATCTCGCCGACGGCGAACGCCGCCGGAACCACCGGCGCGCTCGGATGCAGCGAGGAATCCGCATGCGTATCGTCGAAATCGAGGGAATGGCCGAGCGCGCCGTTGAGCAGGGCCGCCACCGCCGGTGTCCAGGTCTTGGCATCGCCGAACACGGTGGAGCAGCCCTTGGTGTCGAGCGCGAGCGCTTCCAGCATCTTCAGGATCGACGGGGTCGATTCCGCCTCGCTCCGTGCCCGGATGGCGCTGCCCAGGAAATCCAGCGTCAGCACCTTGGCGCGATCGAGCACCTCCGCCGGAATATCCTGATATTTCAGGTCGGCAACATAGGCGGCGAGCGTTGCGGTTTCGTGAGCCATCGTGTTTCCTCGTTTTGGCCGGCAAGTTAGGCGGGGTGATTTTGCCTTTCAAGCGGGCTTGGGGCCGCGGGCAGCAGCTATGCTTTTGGCTGATTACGAGGATCGGGACGTTTGACGATGGCACTCGCAGGACAGCTGTTCGACTGGGTCGGATCGCGAAAGACGCAATTGGGGCTTGCGGTCCGGGTCACGGTCGCGGCCACCGGGGCCTATGCACTTGCCACCGCTCTGCATCTGCTATTGCCGCTCTGGGCCGTCCTCACCTCCATCATCGTGACCCAGATGAGTGTCGGGCGCTCGCTGAAGGCGACACGCGACTACATGCTCGGCACGATCGGCGGCGCGATCTATGGCGGCGCTATCGCAATCCTGATCCCCTATTCCAGTGAATTGGGTCTTCTGGGTTTGCTGGTACTGGCCGTCGCGCCGCTTGCCTTTCTCTCGTCGATCTATCCGAACCTGAGCTCTGCAACGGTGACGGCCGTGATCGTGCTCGTGCTTCCGAGCATGCATCACGCCGATCCCATGGCGTCCGCGATCGACCGCGTCAGCGAGGTTTCGGTCGGCGCCATCACCGGGCTCCTGGTCTCGTTCCTGGTGCTGCCGACGCGCGCGGTGCGGCAGATCCGCGCCAGCGCGGCAAAACTGCTCGAGCTGATCGCGGAGGCCTTTACGGAACTGCTCGCGGGCCTCACCCGCGGCCGCGACAACGATGCGCTGCACCGGATCCAGGACGGAATCGGCACTGCCATGGTGGGCATGAATGCGATCGGTGCCGAGGCCGAGCGCGAGCGTTCGGCGCGGCTGTCAGGCGGCCCCGACACCGGACCGCTGCTGCGCACGATTCTGCGGCTGCGCCATGACGTCGTGATGATCGGCCGCGCCACCGTGGTGCCGCTGCCGGTCGAGGTGCAGGTCAGGCTCGCCGGCCCGCTGGCGGAAGTCAGCGCGGCAATCGTGCGTTTCCTGAAGTCGGCGGCCGAAGCCATTCGCGCGGGCGCCGGCGCGCCGCCGATCCATCCGGTGCACGTCGCGCTCCAGCACTACGCCGAGGCGGTTGCCGCTGTCCGTCAGGAAGGCCTGATCCGCGGCCAGCCGGCCGATACTGCTGAGCGCTTCTTCGCGCTCGGCTTCTCGCTGGAGCAGATGCACCAGAATCTCTGCGATCTCGACCGCGTCGTCGGCGAATGGTCGGAGGCCGCGGCCGACGGGCCGGTGAAGGTCGCGGAGTGAGCTATCTCTTCGTCAAGCCCTTGCCTTGCAGGCGCCAGACCAGGAGATCGATGCGGTCCTGGCCGAAGAACGGTTCGTTCTCGAAGGTGAAGGTCGGCACGCCCCAATGGCCGGAGGCGGCGTGGTCCTTTTCATTCTCGGCAATCACCTGCTCATAGCGATCCGGATCGGCGCTGATCGCCGCGTCCATCGCGGCGAGATCGAAGCTGGCCTTCTCGGCGGCGCGCGCGAGATGATCGCCCTCGTTCCAGCCGCCGACCGAGCCGTCCCAGAGCACGCGCGCGATCGCATCCGTGAATGCGAGCGCGCGGCCTTCGAGCTGCGCCATGGCGCCGAGCCGTGTCAGGCGATGAATGTAAGGCTGTTCGGCCGCGACATCGAACGTCACCTTGTCCTGCACGATCGGATCCGGTCGCGGAAAGCGGAACGGAATGCCCTCATGCTGCGCCACGCGCGTGCTGTCGAGCACCACATAGCGAATGAAATTTGGACTGGCCTTCTTGAAGAAGCCTGGCACGCGCACCGCGAGCGGATAGACCGGCCGCAGGTTCACCGCGAGATCATACTCCGCGACCAGCTTCAGCGTCTTCGGCAGCGCCAGATAGCTGAAGGGGCTGCGGAAGGAAAAGAACAGGTCGACGGACAGCGTCATCGCGCCGGCTCCACGATGCTCCCCATCATGCTGCGGGCTACCAGCTTGTGGAACGGCGTGATGAGCGCGAGGTAAGTCCGTCCGAGGAAATTGTTCTTTTTCACCAGAGTGGTTACGGTGACGTGGCGAAGCGTCGCTTCGCCGGCGACATCGACCACGATACGGAAATCGAGATGATAGTCGTCGAAGCCGGCGACCAGTCGCTCCGGCGTCTCGCTCACCACCGGAAACAGGCCAATCAGACCGCCGGGCGCGTAGGCGCCTTCGCCCGATTTTTTCAAGCCGAAGGGTGTCACCAGAATGTTGCGCAAGCGCGTCAGCGCATCGATCCAGCGCGGCCCGTGCAGCACCATTCGGGTGCAGGCTTCGCGGGCGCTCAATTGCGTCGCGCCGACCTCCGCACGAAAGGCGTCGATGAATTGCGCGCCTGATAGCACCGTGCCGGCGTCGACATTGGGGGTGACTTCGTGAACTTGTCCGGTCATCCCGCCAGTTTGCGCGTCAGCATCGCAAAGCGCAAGATCAACAGGCCGGCATAGACGAACGATCCGATCGACAGTCCGATCCAGACGCCGACCGCCCCGAGGCCGGCGTGGAAAGCCAGCGCCCAGGCGATGGGGAAGCCGACGCACCAATAGCCGATCGCCGCGAACACCAGTGTCATCCTTGTGTCATTGATGCCGCGCAGCGCGCCGCCCATGATGGTCTGCAGCGCGTCCGCGATGAAGAAGGTTGCGCCGACCAGCAAAAGTATTGCGGTCAGCTCGACGGTCGGCGCACTGGCCTCGCTGCTGCCGAGAAACAGTCGTCCGAGCTCATAGCGGCCGAGGATGATGCCGACAGTCAGGGCCGCGACGAACGTAATCCCGAGCACCGCCGCGACGAGGCCCGCACGTCGGACGCCGGCCGGCTCGTTACGGCCAAAGGCGTGGCCGACCCGCACCGTCGCGGCCATGCCGATGCCAAGCGGGACCATGAACAGCACGGCCGTGACCTGGAGCGCGATCTGGTGCGCGGCCAGCGCGCTGGTCGAGATCAGTCCCATCAGGAGCGCCGCCGAAGAGAACAGGCCGTATTCCAGCAGCAGGGAAAATGAGATCGGGGCGCCGATCGCGATGAGCTGACGCATCAAGGGCCAGTCGATCCGCCACAGCTGGGCCAGCGGATGATAATCGGCGAACGGCTTGCGCCACGCAGCGATAGCGAGCGCGGCGATGAAGGTGCCGAGATTGACCAGCGTCGTCGCCAGTCCGGCGCCGAACAGGCCGAGCTCCGGCAGGCCGAACAGGCCATGGATCAGGCAGTAGACCAGCACGAAATTCGCGGGGATCGCCGCGAGCGTGATCCACAGCGGCGCCTGCGGCCGGTTCACCGCGCTCATCATGCTGCGCAGCGCGATGAAGCCGAGTGCCGGCGCGATGCCCCAGGCAAGCCCGTTCAGGTAGCGCTGCGCGAGCGCGGCCGAATGCGGCGCCTGTCCGAGCGCAATCAGGATGTGCTTGCCATAGAGCGGCGAAGCCATCATCGGCAGCGAGATCAGCAGCGCGACCCAGAGGCCGACGCGCAAGGAGAGGCGGATGCGCCTGACGTCGCCGGCGCCGAACGCCTGCGCGGCCAGCGGCGACACCGCAGCCACCAATCCAAGTCCGAAGGTGAAGCTGACGAAATAGACGGTGTGCGCAAGTGCCGCAGCGGCAACCGAATCCTCGCCGAGCCTCCCGATCAGCGCGAGATCGCTCGTGATCATCGCGATCTGCCCGAGCTGCGTCAGCATCATCGGCACGGCCAGCCGCAGCGTCTCGACGAACTCCTGCGCGAGATGGCTTTGCACGCCGGCCTGCGGCTGCTGCTGTGGTTGGACGGTGTCGAGCATGGCTATCCAGTAGCATCGCAGGGCGACGAAAACATGGCTCTGTCTCGTGTCCCGGACGCGCGAAAGCGCGAGCCGGGACCCAGAAGCCACAGGTACGATGTCGCAATATGGGCCCCGGCTCAGCAGCGCATCACTGACGTGCTGCGCTGCGTCCGGGGCACGAGACCATTTTCAGGATGGAGAGGCGAAGATCACCCCTTCCGTTCCGGCACGCGCCGGATCTTCGCGCCCAACGCGTTCAGCCGTTCGTCGATGCGCTCATAGCCGCGCTCGATCTGGTCGGCGTTGTTGATGGTGGACGTGCCCTCCGCACAGACCGCCGCGAGCAGCATCGCCATGCCGGCGCGGATGTCGGGCGAGATCATCGATGCGCCGCGCAAGCGGCTCGGACCTGCGATGATGGCGCGATGCGGGTCGCACAGCACGATGCGTGCGCCCATCCCGATCAGCTTGTCGACGAAGAACATCCGCGACTCGAACATCTTCTCGAACATCAGGATCACGCCCTCGCACTGCGTGGCGGTGACGATTGCGATCGACATCAGATCGGCCGGGAAGGCCGGCCAGGGCTGGTCCTCCAGCTTCGGCACGTGGCCGCCAAAATCATCCTGGATTTTCAAAGTCTGGTTCGACGGCACGATGAGGTCGTCGCCCTCGACGCGGCAGACGATGCCGAGCCGCTCGAAGCCCATGCGGATCGAGCGCAGATGCTCGACGCCGGCACGCACGATGCGCAGCGGCGAGCGCGTCACGGCGGCAAGACCGATCAGCGAGCCGACCTCGATATGGTCCGGCTGAATCCGGTAGGTCGCCTCCCCCAGCGTCGCCGGGCCATGCACGATCATGGTGTTGGTGCCGATGCCCTCGATCTTGGCACCGAGCGCGACCAGGAAATTGGCGAGGTCCTGCACATGCGGCTCGGAGGCCGCGTTGCGCAAATACGTGACGCCGTCAGCCGCGACGGCGGCAACCAGCGCGTTCTCGGTTGCGGTGACGCTCGGCTCGTCCAGGAACACGTCGGCGCCGGTGAGCTTGGGGCAGCGGAATTCCAGCCGGTCGGTTGCGGTGACCTTGGCGCCAAGCTGTTCCAGCGCGAGCACATGGGTGTCGAGCCGGCGCCGGCCGATGACGTCGCCGCCGGGCGGCGGCAGCATCACCTCGCCGCAGCGCGCGAGCAGGGGGCCTGCGAGCAGGATCGAGGCGCGGATGCGGACGCAGAGCTCCGGATCGAGATCGGCGGCGCGAATGCTCTTGGCGTGGATGTGAAGCGTGTTGCGGGCGGTCCATTCCGCGGCCGCGCCGACCGAGCGGACCAGCTCGACCAGCGTCTCGGTGTCGCGGATTCGCGGCACGTTCTCCAGCGTCACCGGGTGTTCGGTGAGCAGGGCGGCCGCGATGATCGGCAGCGCCGAATTCTTGTTGCCGGCCGGCTCGATCGAGCCCGAGAGCCGGTGACCGCCCTCGACGATATATTGGATGGGCGCCACTTGGATCTCTCCGTCCTGTTGCGGTGGGGCGGGCTGCTTTGGAGGCGGAAACTATAGGGAATTGAGCGCGGTAGCAATTCGGGCTTGATAGTTGCCACGAAGGCAGTGCGCCCCCTCTCCCGCTTGCGGGGGAGGGCTGGGGTGGGGGTGTTTCCGCAGCGGGATTGTCGAAATCTACGGAGAATATCCCCTAGAGGAGAAAGCCCTCACCCGGCGCTTTGCGCCGACCTCTCCCGCAAGCGGGAGAGGTTGCATCGAGCGCGCTGCGTCATCGAGGCCAACCCGCCTCAAATATCGATCGTCGCGCTAAGTGAATGTTCCTGGATGAAGTCGCGGCGCGGTTCGACCACGTCGCCCATCAGCTTGGTGAAGATGTCGTCGGCCTCGTCGACCTCCTTGACCTTCACCTGCAACAGCGAGCGCGCATCGGTGTCGAGCGTGGTTTCCCAGAGCTGCTCCGGGTTCATCTCGCCGAGACCTTTGTAGCGCTGCAGCGTGATGCCCTTGCGGCCGGCGTCGGTGACAGCCTCGAACAAATCCACCGGTCCGTAGACCATGTGCTCGGCGTCCTTGCGGCGGAGCTTGCCGGGGCGGGCATAAACGTCCTGCAGCTTGGTCGTGTACTCGTCGAGCTTGCGCGCCTCGACGGATCCCAAGAAGGCGTCGTCGATGAGGGCGGCTTCCTTGACGCCGCGCACCGTGCGCTCAAACTGGAAACCCTGTCCCTCGACGTATTGGCCGACCCAGCCGCGCTCGACTTCCTCGGCCTGGCTGTCCAGCCGGCCTGCGATGTACTGCGCAGCGGCAGCAGCTTTTTCCGGATCGCCGTAGATCGTCTTGTTGAGCACGCCGGTGATCGCAGCCTGCTCGATCACCTTGCGATTGTAGCGGCTGTG
This sequence comes from Bradyrhizobium sp. AZCC 2230, assembly GCF_036924495.1. Classification (NCBI taxonomy): domain Bacteria; kingdom Pseudomonadati; phylum Pseudomonadota; class Alphaproteobacteria; order Hyphomicrobiales; family Nitrobacteraceae; genus Bradyrhizobium; species Bradyrhizobium sp. AZCC 2230. The sequence continues at coordinate 6,503,623 of NZ_JAZHRS010000001.1, forward strand.
CAAATTGCGCAGGACGCCGCGGACAATTCGGGCATCGTCGACCAGCGAGCGCAGATCGCGGCCGGTGCGATCGCCGCCGTTGCCGGGGATGTAGACGCAGTCGTCGAGCCCGGTGTCGATCAGATAGTCTTCCAGTGCCCGCTCGTCCTTCAGGTACTGCTCGGACTTGCCGCGGCTGACCTTATAGAGTGGCGGCTGGGCGATGTAGAGATAGCCGCCGTCGATGATGTCGCGCATCTGCCGGTAGAAGAAGGTCAGCAGCAGGGTGCGGATATGGGCGCCGTCGACGTCGGCGTCCGTCATCACGATGATCTTGTGATAGCGCAGCTTCTCGATCGAGAATTCGTCGCTGATGCCGGTGCCGAGCGCGGTGATCAGCGTGCCGATCTGCTCGCTGTGCAGCATCTTGTCGGGGCGCACGCGCTCCACGTTGAGGATCTTGCCGCGCAGCGGCAGCACCGCCTGGAATTCACGGTTGCGGCCCTGCTTGGCGCTGCCGCCTGCCGAGTCACCCTCGACGATGAAGAGCTCGGATTTCGCCGGATCCTTTTCCTGGCAGTCGGCGAGCTTGCCGGGCAGCGAGGACACCGAGAGCGGGCTCTTGCGGGTCAGCTCGCGCGCTTTTCGCGCAGCTTCGCGGGCCGCCGCCGCCTGGATCACCTTGCCGACGATCATCTTGGCTTCGCCGGGGTGCTCCTCGAACCAGGCCTGGAGCGCCTCGTTGAGCACGTTCTCGACCACGGGGCGCACTTCCGAGGACACCAGCTTGTCCTTGGTCTGCGACGAGAATTTCGGATCGGGCACCTTCACCGAGAGCACTGCGGTGAGGCCTTCGCGGCAGTCGTCGCCGGTCAGCGCAATCTTTTCCTTCTTCGCATTGGCCTCGGCATAGCCGTTGACCTGACGCGTCAGCGCGCCGCGGAAGCCGGCCAGATGGGTGCCGCCGTCGCGTTGCGGGATGTTGTTGGTGAAGCACAGCACGTTCTCGTGGTAGCTGTCGTTCCACCAAAGCGCTGCCTCGACACCGATGCCGTTCAGCTCCGCGCGCACCATGATCGGCGCCGGCACGATCGCCTTCTTGTTGCGGTCGAGATATTTGACGAATTCCTCGACGCCGCCGGAATAGTGCATCTCCTCGCGCTTCTCGACCGCGTGACGCATGTCGGAGAGGGCGATGTTGACGCCGGAATTGAGGAAGGCGAGCTCGCGCAGCCGGTGCTCCAGCGTGGCGAAATCATATTCGATGTTCTTGAAGGTCTCGGTCGAGGCCTGGAACGTCACCTCGGTGCCCCGCTTGCCCGGCGCGTCGCCGACGACCACGAGCGGTGCCACCGCATCGCCATGCGCGAACTCGATGTAGTGCTCCTTGTTGTCGCGCCAGATGCGCAAGCCGAGCTTGCTCGACAGCGCGTTGACGACGGAGACGCCGACGCCGTGCAGACCGCCGGAAACCTTGTAGGAGTTCTGGTCGAACTTTCCGCCGGCGTGCAGCTGGGTCATGATGACCTCGGCCGCGGAAATGCCTTCGCCCTTGTGGATGTCGACGGGAATGCCGCGGCCGTCGTCGCGCACGGTGACGGAATTGTCGGCGTTGAGCACGACGTCGACGCGCGAGGCGTGGCCCGCCAGCGCTTCGTCGATCGCGTTGTCGACGACCTCGTAGACCATGTGGTGCAGGCCCGAGCCGTCATCGGTGTCACCGATATACATGCCCGGACGCTTGCGGACGGCATCGAGACCCTTGAGCACGCGGATCGATTCCGCCCCGTAATCGCTTGGATTTGAGGGCTCGTTTTCGGCAGGCGTCTGCCGAGCAGGTTCTGTCATGAGAGGCCTTCGAGATGTCGCCCGAATCAGCCGCGCAAAAGGCGCTGATTTGCAGGCTATTTGTGCCATGAAAGAGAGATTGCGCCTAGCGCAAAGTATCCTCCGGCAACCCTTTGATCAGATAGGATTTTTGGGCCGGTTTTCAAGGCGTCTGAGGGCCGATTTGGAGGCTCGCGAAAAGCCCGATGCGGGGGGGCTTTTCAGTGCCTCAAAGACGGGGGTTTGCGGGTCTGCGAGGCGTGTTCCGAGGCCCCGGTTCGAGCATTCGATCTTTTGTGGAATTGGTGTGGCCACGGGCTCGCTTTAACCTCCCCGCTTGCAGGAGAGGCACAGGCCGCCTTCGGCGGCCGTTCTCAAGCGACGCCGAGGCAAAGCCTCGGCTATGGCGCAGCGCCGGGTGAGGGCTCTCTCCTCTTGGGGGTTGTCGACTGAGGCGGAGGCTCAATACAGCAGCAGCGGCGACCATTCCTCGCCGTCGCGCCCGACCGTGAGCTCCCAGGTATCGCCGGCCGCGACGTCAAGGACATGCGCGGTGGCTGGATGGCCCGGCACGCTCAGTTCGTAGGAATATTTGCCGGGCTGCAGATCCAGCGACACCGCGCGGGTGCCGGCGGCGCGCTTGAGGGTCCGGTCGTTGATCGTGAGCGTGGCGTCCGTCTCGCTGATATTGGAGAACACCAGCATCGCCTGACCAGGCTCGGGCATGACGTTCGCGTAGGTCGCGACAGATGCGTTCTTCTGCACGAGGTTGATAGTGGTGCTGCTATCCCTGCGATCGAGCGCCAGCATGCCGGGCCCAACCGGGGAGACGAAGGCAAGCTGGACGTGATCGGCGGAGACCACCGCGCCATCGCGCTGTTCCTGCCAGCCGAGCTTGCCGAGCTCGGTGCGGTAGAAGGCGAGCACGTTGCCGAGCTCAGCGGGCACGGTCGCCTCTAACGTGGTGCGGAGCGGCGTTTCAACGCCCTGCACGACAGTGGTGTGGATTCCCCGGTAGCTGTAACGGGTCGGCGCGGGCAGCTTGGCATCGGAATCCGGTGTCAGCGCAGGCGAGAACAGCATCGCGAGATGCGGCATCCAGGCGCTGGCGGTGGCCGCGAGCATGCAGCTTGCGAGGAAGGCGAGGCCGCACACAAACGCTCGCCATCGTGCCGGAGCTTTCACTCCAAGCCTTACCGTCCGCATGGTCTCTCCTCAAGGACATCGGGCGCTGTGAGATCGCCGCGATTGCAACGGCTGCGACACCGTCGGTGCGGCCTCAGGGAGCTAGTCGCGACGGGAAATGGTCGGGTTCAACGACGGCGTCTGTCGCCGGGCGGAAACGCGTCCGCTCTCGACGTCAAACACTTCGCCGCCGGCGCCGATCTCGGCAAACGCGGCCGGGTCCGCGCCGGTCAGCCACACCTGCGCGCCAAGCTTGCGCAGCTCGTCGAACAGCGCGGCGCGGCGGTTCGGATCGAGATGGGCGACGACCTCGTCGAGCAAGAGCAGCGGCACGATGCCGGTCATCTCGGCGACCAGCGTCGCATGCGCCAGCACCAGACCGATCAAGAGCGCCTTCTGCTCGCCGGTCGAGGCGTCGCGCGCCGGCATGCTTTTCGGCGCGTAGATCACCTGGAGATCGGTCAGATGCGGACCGTCGGTGGTGCGGCCGGCGATCGCATCGCGCGGGCGGTTGTCGCGCAGGATCTGGCGGTAGCGGTCCTCGACCGAGGTCGCGGTCTCGGTCAGCAGCGCGTTCTCCATCCAGCCGTCGAGCGCGATCTGCGCCGACGGAAACGCGGATGCCAGCGCGCGCGCATTCAGCATGCCGGTGAGCCGCGCCGCGGTCTGGCCGCGCGTGGCGGCGACCGCGACCGCGAGCTCGGCGGTCTCGCGTTCGATCGCGTCACACCAATGGTCGTCGTAATTGCGCGTCTCGAGCAGGCGGTTGCGCGACCGCAGCGAACGTTCGAGCGCGTTGATGCGGCTGGAATGCTCGCTGTCGATCGCCAGCACCAGGCGGTCGAAAAAGCGCCGCCGCTCGGAGCCCGCGCCCATGAACAGCCCATCCATCGCCGGCGTCAGCCACACCATGCGGATATGGTCGCCGAAGGCGGCCGCCGAATTGACCGGCTCGCGGTCGATGCGGCAGCGCCGGCTCACCGGGCTGTCCGCGCGCGGCGGCTCGAGGCCGGTGCCGAGCGTGGCCAAGCCTAAAGCGCCCTCGACCTGCGCGGACACCGCCCAGGAGCCGTCGCCCTGGTTGTCGGCGACGTCCTCCAGCGTGGCGCGCCGCAAGCCCCGACCGGGCGACAGGAACGAGATCGCCTCGATGCAATTGGTCTTGCCCGCCCCGTTCGGCCCGACCAGCGCCACCATGTCAGCCGCCGTCTCGAGCCCCGACGCCCGATAATTCCGAAAATGCGTCAGCGTCAGGCGATGAATGCGGGAGGGGGTCATTTTAGCTCGTCAGTGCCAGTACCCACGTTCTTGGCTCTCAAGACGTGGATGGCCGGGACGAGCCCGGCCATGACGGATGTAGTTAGTATGTGGCGAGGCTGGAAGGTCTCACACCCGCATCGGCATCAGCACGTACAGCGCGCTCTTGTCGTCCTTGTCCTGCACCAGGGTCGGCGAGCCCGGATCGGCGAGCTTCAGCGTCGCGACGTCGCCTTCGATCTGGGCGGCGATGTCGAGCAGGTAGCGGGAGTTGAAGCCGATATCGAGCGCGTCGGAGGCGTACTCGACCTCGAGCTCCTCGGTCGCGCTGCCGGAATCCGGATTGGTGACCGACAGCACCAGCTTGCCCGGCGACAGCGACAATTTCACCGCGCGGCCGCGCTCGCTCGAGATGGTCGAGACGCGATCGACCGCGTTCTCAAAATCCTTCTTGTCGACCACGAGCTCCTTGTCATTGCCCTGCGGAATGACGCGGCCGTAATCGGGGAAGGTGCCGTCGATCAGCTTCGAGGTCAGCACCACATTGCCGATGGTGAAGCGGATTTTTGCCTGCGACAGCTCGATCGTGACCTCGGCCTCGTTGTCCTCGATCAGGCGCTGCACCTCGCCGACGGTTTTCCGCGGCACGATCACGCCGGGCATGCCCTCGGCGCCCTTGGGCTGGACCAGGTCGAGCTGGGCGAGGCGGTGGCCGTCGGTGGCGACGCCGCGCAAGGTCGCGGCTTTCGCGGTGCCGGCGGCGTGCAGATAGATGCCGTTGAGATAATAGCGCGTCTCTTCGGTCGAGATCGCGAACTGGGTGCGGTCGATCAGCCGCTTGACGTCCTTGGCGGCGAGATTGAACGAGTGCGACAGGTCGCCGGTGGCGAGATCCGGGAAATCGTTCTCCGGCAGGGTCTGCAGCGTGAAGCGCGAGCGGCCGGCACGGATCGCCAGCACGGCGCGGTCGCCGTCGGCCTCCAGCACGATCTGGGAGCCATCCGGCAGCTTGCGCACGATGTCGTAGAACATGTGCGCCGGAACGGTGGTGGAGCCGGCGGTCGCGGTTTCCGCCGGCAGCGTCTCGGTGACCTCGAGGTCGAGGTCGGTCGCCTTCAGCGACAATTTCGCGTTCTCGGCGCGGACCAGCACGTTGCCCAGGATCGGGATCGTGTTGCGGCGCTCGACCACGCGGTGGACATGGCCCAGCGATTTCAGGAGTTGCGCGCGTTCGACCGTAACCTTCATTGCACTACTCGCCCGATCCCCAAAGATGGAAAAAGCCGGGCGGAGGAAAGCGCGCCGCGGCACCGAAGACCCCGGAAAGCCGGATCATCCAGCCGATATGACCAAAGCCGTCAGGGTCGCGCAAGGTGGCGCGGATGGCCCCCGGATTCAAGGGATCGGGGGCAGTTCCCCACGATTTACCCGCAGAAACGCGACCGCCGCCCGGGCGTAGCCGGGGGCGGCGGGAGAATGGCAGGAGCGTCTTAGGCGTTTATTCCTGAAGCTGGCGCTTGAGCGACTCGACCTCCTCGGACAGCGCATTGTCCTTGGACACCAGGGCCTCGATCTTGCGCACGGCGTGCAGCACCGTGGTGTGGTCGCGGCCACCGAAGCGACGGCCGATCTCGGGGAGCGAGCGCAGGGTCAGCGTCTTGGCGAGGTACATCGCCACCTGGCGCGGCCGCACCACATTGGCGGTCCGGCGCGAGGACAGCAAGTCGGAGCGGCTGACATTATACTGCCGTGCCACCACGCGCTGAATGTCCTCGATCTTGATCCGCTTCGGCTCCTGCGGCCGGATCAGGTCGCGCACCTCGTGCTCGGCCATCTCCAGCGTTACCGGCCGGTTATTGAGCTTCGAGTGCGCCAGCAGGCGGTTGATCGCGCCTTCGAGGTCGCGGCCGTTATGAGTGATCGCCCGGGCCAGATAGGTCAGCACCTCCTCAGGCACCTCGAACGTTGCATGATGGGCGCGGGCGGCTGCGACGCGCGACTTGAGAATGCCGTGGCGCAACTCCTCGCCGAGCGAGGCCATCTCGACCACGAGACCGCCGGCCAGCCGCGAGCGGACGCGGTCATCCAGGCTTTCGAGATCGGACGGTGGACGGTCGGCCGCGATCACGACCTGACGACCGGCATCGATCAGCGCGTTCAGCGTGTGACAGAACTCGGCCTGCGTCGACTTGCCCTGCAGGAACTGGAGATCGTCGATGACGAGCACGTCGATGCCGCGCAGCGCTTCCTTGAAGGCGAGCGCCGTCTGCGTCTTCAGCGCGGCGACGAAGCCGTACATGAATTTTTCCGCGGTGAGATAGAGCACCTTGCGCTCGTTGCCGGAATTGCCGGCCCAGGTCACCGCCTGCAACAGATGCGTCTTGCCCAGCCCAACGCCGGCATGGATGTAGAGCGGATTGAACATCACGGGATCGCCGCGGCGTCCCTCGGCGACCTGACGCGCGGCGGCATGCGCCAGCGTGTTGGAGCGGCCGACGACGAAGCTCGCAAAGGTCAGGCGCGGATCGAGCGGCGAGCCGCCGAGCGCATCATGATTGGCGGAGACCGGCGCGGTCGCAGTCGAACGCAGCTCGGCCGCCGGCGCACGACGCGTCTCGACCGGCGCGGGCGCTTCCTTCGACTGCACCACGGGGCGCACCGCGGAGCGAACGGTGAGGTCGATGCGATGCACCTCCGGCGCCTCGGCCTGCCAGCACGACAGCACGCGCTCGGCATAATGGGCCTGGATCCAGCTCTTCAGGAAGCGGGTCGGAACCGAGAGCCGCACACTCTCCTCCTGCACGCCTTCGAGATCCATGCGCGCAAACCAGCTCGTATAGACGTCTTCCCCAACGTTCGAGCGCAGCCGGCTCTTCACGCGTGACCAGCGATCCTGTTCCGATGTCGTCATCATTTGAGAACTTTTCTTGAGAGATATGGTTGCGTTGTGAGCGCCATGCAGAGTTCCTGCCAGCAGGGGTGCTGCAATGGCGCGACCTCGAGCGATTCCATCCGCGGACATAGCTTGGCCGTTCGGCGCGAACGCCGCGGTCAGATCAGCGATGTCAGAGAGGGAGTGTTCGCGAGGTCAGCGCGTACTCGGCGCCCCGTCACAGGCGGGAGGCTTGAGGTCCGACGGATCCAGAACGGCATCGTTGGAAATGGAAGCGTTGGAAATGGAAGCTGGTTTCAATACCGCGTTGAGTCCGTAAGACATGATACCTCCCCGTCCTGCCGTGATTGCTCACGACAAGGTCCTGCGTGTCCTAGAAGACAACTGCGACTGAAGCCGCCGATGCCCCGCCCGTCTGCACTGCTCGTCCGCTTGGCTACGCCATCATGCGTGTCGGGGCAGCTTCATGACATCCCTCATTTGCGCCTGGCGCGAGCGGGATTGAGAAAAATCCCGCTTGGAGACATTCAGACAAAGAGCTACCGTTCCCACATTGCTATGGGTTTTGATCCGACAATCGCTTGTTGAAGCGTCGCCTACGTGCACACCGCCGCCGATTTGCACGCTCGCCCCGTTTCCAAAACCGCGCTGGTCTCAAGATCGTGGGCGCCGCGAACGACTTAAGGAATACACCAAGCGGGAAGACTCGCAACGAAATTGATTCACACTTGAGGCGTTTAAAATTCTTGACCAGCGTTAACGCCGCGCACGAGTTGTACACAGGCTTGAGACCAAGTTTTTGGATTCGTGCACAGATTCGAAAGCGCGGCGTGTCATGTGACAATGACTCCCCGACCGCCAAAAATTTTTTACAAAAGCGTCACGCACGCGCCGTGCGGACGAATTTTCCAAATGCTTGGCGCCACTATGTCGATAAGTGATTAGCGAGACACCGTTTTTTGAGTCTCGTTTCGCAGGGTAACTCCAGAGCGAAACGGTTCCGGTGAAACTACGGTGTGCAGAACTCGCGCGCGCGAGAAATGCAACTTAGGCCCGCCCCGCAGGGGTTTTTCGCACCGCAGTGAAAGTTTCCGCTGTTGCAAAAACACTGTCGGGTAAAACTGCAGGTAGAATTACGGAGCGCAGCATGGCGCAGGCGACAAAAATCTTCCAGAGGAGATTGGTCACCCAAAGACCGCAAGCGGGAATTGTGACAGGCAACAAAAAGCCCGGCGCGAAGCCGGGCTGATTGAGAGAGCGATGTTCGCTTCAGCCGATCGGATGACACGATCGGGGCGCGTCGACGACCTTACGTCGCGAGTTACTTGGCGAACTTACTTGGCGAGCTTGGCGATCTGCGCGGTGAGGCGCGAGACTTTGCGGCTGGCATTGTTCTTGTGAACGATGTTGCGCTGGGCGGCCTTCATCAGGGCGGGCTCGGCACTCGCCATCGCCTTCAGCGCGGCGGCGCGATCGCCGGTCGCGATGGCTTCCTCGACGGTACGCACGGCACCGCGCATCTGGGTGCGGCGCGACTTGTTGACGGCGGTGCGGCGGGCGATCTTGCGCGTCGCTTTCTTGGCGGAGGTGGTGTTGGCCATGGTCTCAATGTCCTTTGCGGGTACCGGTCGCGTCTGGGTCGGGTAGCGCCGGCAGCTTGACCGCGGAATCGACGCTCGGATTTAGGGTGTTCGGTTGCTGGGCCGTTCCCGGAGCATGAGCGATAAGCCTTGCGGCCATCTCTGAGGCTCAAAAGAGCCTGCAACTGCTCAAAGAACAGCGGCGGCAGGATTGCGCCCACCGCCAGTTGGCGCCCTTATAGAGGGGGTCTTTGGCACCGTCAACGCTTTAGGGGCTGGAAAAGCGGGCCCGGGGGCGTGCCAAGGGGGGCCGTAACGCCCTGATGAGGTTGAATTTCTGCCGTCTCCCGGCTATTGGCTGACGGCGCTTATTGGGTCGTCCGATCGGATGGCCATAGAGGGTAAGGCATGATCCGCGGCTTTTTCCGATTGATTGGGCTGTTGCTGCTGGCCGGCGGGTTCATCTTCATGGTCTATGACGGCGCCCGCTGGGTAGCCGACCAGACCCTGCGCTTCACCCGGTTCGGCCAGTTCTGGAACGACATCAACCAGGCCAGCCAGTCCGCCTTCCGGACCTGGGTCGAGGCCAAGGCGCCCTGGCTCTGGACCTCGGTGATCCGCCTGGTGCTGGACCAGCCGGTGTTCGCGGTCCTCGGCCTCCTCGGCATTTTACTGATGATCCTGTTCCGCCCGCGCAAGCCGCTGATCGGTTATTCCCGGGACTGATCTTCAGTTCCCGCCGGGATTGATCTTCAATTCCCGCCGGGACTGATCTGCAAACGAGGCGCGGCGTAACAACACTGCCGCTTGCTGCGTAAAGACCTATATTCCCACTCGATCGCGAGCACGCCGCCCGAGCACCTGGCTCAGGCGCGCGACAGCTCGTTTTTTCGGAGATCAGATCATGCTGTTCATGCGCAAGACCACCGCACTGCCGAGCGCAGCTGACGCGCTGCCCGGCCGTGCGCAACCGATTCCGACCGCGAGCATCCATTTCGTCAACGGCGCGAAGCTCGCGCCGCCTTATCCCGCAGGCCTCGAGCAGGCCGTGTTCGGGCTCGGCTGCTTCTGGGGCGCCGAGCGCAAGTTCTGGGAGCTCAGCGACGGCATCCATGCGACCGCGGTCGGCTATGCCGGCGGTCATACGCCGAACCCGACCTATGAAGAGACCTGTTCGGGACGCACCGGCCACACCGAAGTGGTGCTGGTCGTGTTCGATCCGAAGGAGATCCCTTTCGAGAAGCTCCTGAAGACGTTCTGGGAGAACCACAATCCGACGCAGGGCATGCGCCAGGGCAACGACGTCGGCACGCAGTACCGAAGCGCGATCTACACGTATTCCGACGCGCAGAAGAAAGCGGCCGACGCGTCGAAGGCGCTCTATCAGAAGGCGCTCAGCGCGAAGGGCCTCGGTGCCATCACCACCGAGATCAAGCCGGCCGGCGAGTTCTATTTTGCCGAGGACTATCATCAGCAATATCTGGCGAAGAATCCCGCCGGCTATTGCGGCTTGGGTGGCACCGGCGTGTCGTGCCCGATCGGTGTGGGTGTGAGCGCGTAGGTACTCGGTCGCGCCACAAGCGCCGCTGCACCTCTCCCGCAAGCTTGCGGGAGAGGTCGACACGCTCGAAGAGCGTGGCGGGTGAGGGCTCTCTCCTCTAGGGGGTTCTCGATTGCCGAGACACCCTCTCCCCAACCCTCTCCCGCAAGCGGGCGAGGGAGCGCACCGTGCCCGTTGCTCGCATTGCCCCTCAACCCTTTGTTAACCATAACCAGTGCATCACTGGAGCTGTCTCGTTCCGAGGGATGGCTCCGGTGCCGGTTGCACGCGCGTTTCGATGGTCGATCTTGGCAGCGTCCGCCGCGCTGGCCCTGGGCGGCTGCATGCAGACCACCGGCCCCGTCGCATACATGCAGCCCCGTCCCGATCTCGACGCCATGGCCTATGGCCAGCCCTACAGCGCACCGCAGCCGGTCGTCGTTGCCAACAGCGGCGGCGGCGCCATTGCCGCGCTCAGCAATTCCTTTGCCTCGGCTCCCGAGCCGATGCCGGTCGCCTATGCCGCGCCGATGATGGCAGCACCGGTCCGCTACGACTCTTCCTATCACCTCGACGCCGGCGACAAGCTGCGCGTCGTGGTCTACGGCCAGGAAGGGCTCACCAACAGCTACGCCATCGATGCCGGCGGCTCCATCACCATGCCGCTGATCGGCGGAGTGCCGGCGCGCGGCCGCACCCCGGCAGGGCTCGCCGGTGAAATCGCAGCGCGTCTGCGCAACGGCTATATCCGCGAGCCGTCGGTCGCCGTGGAGATCGAGTCCTATCGCCCGTTCTTCATTCTCGGTGAAGTCTCCGCGCCCGGCCAATACCCTTATGTGCCCAACATGACGGTCGAGAGCGCAGTCGCGATCGCCGGCGGTTTCTCGCCCCGCGCCAAGCGCGACGTGGTGACTGTCACCCACACGGAAGGCGGCGGCGCCATGCGCGCCGTCGTGCCGCTCGGCACGCCCGTCAGCCCCGGCGACACCGTGTTCGTCGGCGAGCGCTGGTTCTAGGTTTTGTTGTCATTCCGGGGCGCGCGTAGCGCGAGCCCGGAATCCATTTACCCGCTATCTCTGCTGCCTAATGGATTCCGGGCCTGCACCGCTTCGCGGCGCATCCCGGAATGACGGAGGAGAGCGGCGCGCGCTACTTCGTCAAATGCTTCGCGAAAAACGCCAAGCTGCGCGGCCAGGCGATCTCGGAGCTGGCCTTGTCGTAGCTCGGCCGCTCGTCGCAATGGAAGCCGTGCTGCGCACCGGGATAGATGAAGACCTCGACATCAGGCCGCTTCGCCTTGACGGCCTCGACATCCGTCAGCGGAATACCGGCATCCTTCTCGCCGAAATGCAGCTGCGTCGGCACTTTCGGTTTCTCATCCGCAAAGCGCACGACGGCGCCGCCGTAATAGCCGATCGCGGCCTTCAGGCCGTTGAGTCGCGTCGCCGCGACAAAGGCGATGCTGCCGCCGAGACAGAAGCCGATGATGCCGACCGGGCCGACGCTCTTCACCGCATCGATCGCAGCCTGCGTGTCGCGCAGCATCGCCTCCCAATCCGGATTGGCGACGAATTTTCGCGCCTCCGCGATTTCATCGGGCGTATAGCCCGACTGGAAGCCCGGCGTGGTGCGGTCGAAGATCGACGGTGCGATCGCGACATAGCCTTCGCCTGCGAGGCGGTCGCAGACCGAACGGATGTGATGATTGACGCCAAAAATCTCCTGGATCACCACCACCGCGCCCTTCGGCGCACCTGAGGGATCAGCGCGATAGGCGCCGAGCTGGAAATGATCCGACGCCGTCAGTTTGATGTCTTGTCCCACGCGGGTTGTCCTTCTTGCTTGTCGATCTGAAAGGCGCTTTCGCTCCTCACCATGAGGAGATACACTTCACTCCCACATCCAGTTCTCGCCGTAATCCTCCTTCCATCCTGCCAGCCGTCCATGACGGAATTGCAGGAACAGGCGGTGGCGGTATGGGATCAGTCCACTGCCGCCGACGTCGCGGAGCGCGAGATAGATCTCGTTGCCGGGGCGCCCTTTGACGTATTGCAAGGGCTGTCCGAGGACGTGCGCGGTCTGCTCCGCATCCATCCCGAACGCCAGAGGCGTGTTGTTCGACAAGGTGTCGACGAAGGGACGGCGCTGCGGCACCGTGCCGAACGGCTCGGCCTGCACCGACGCTGCCATTGAGAGAAGCGCTGCGCCTGCAGCCAAGATTGCCCGCTTCATTGTTGTCATCCCTGTCTCGCCGCCTATCCCGGCAAGTTCTTCAGGAAAGGCACCACGGCGTCAACAAAAGCCTTGGGCTGATCGATGTTGACGGCGTGTCCGGCCGCGGGGATCACGACCTTTTGTGCGCCCGGGATCTTGGCCGCCATGTAGTCCGACGCCGCCAGGAACGGCGTGTCGTCGGCACCGACCACGATCAGCGACGGCACTTTGATGTCGGGCAGCAGCTCCATCACTTTGGCATCGCGCTGGGTCAGCATGCCGCGCGCGGCCAGCGCCAGGCCCTTGGCGTTGCGATGGCTGGCGGTGGCACGCTCGCGCGTCGCCGCCTTTAGCACGTCGAGCCCTTCACGATCGAGCTTGTCGGCAGTGGCGTGCGCGCGCGCATTCCAGGCCTCGCGCGCGTCGTCCTTCTTGAAGCCGGGGCCGGTGTCGATGATCAGCAGCGCGCGGGCGACTTGCGGATGCGCGCGATAGAACGCGAGCGACATGTAGCCGCCGAGCGAGAGCCCGCCGATGATGGCGCGCTTCGCGCCGACCGCATCGAGGATCGCCGCCATGTCGCCGACGGTAAGCCGCTCGCTATAGGCTTCGGGATCATCAGGATAATCGGACTGGCCGTGGCCGCGCATGTCCCACAGGATCAGCTTGTGGTCCTTCGAAAGTGCATCGACCTGCCCATGCCACATCGCCGAGGTCGAGGAGTAGCCGTGCGTGAGCAGCAGCGGCGGCCCGTCGCCATGCGCTTCATAATAGATCCCGACGCCATCCCGATCGATCCTTGGCATTGTTTCCGCCCTTTCTTTTTCTTGCCGCGACATCAGTGCACCCTCTCCCCTTGCGGGAGAGGGTGGCTCGCCGCAAAGCGGCGAGACGGGTGAGGGGTATCTATCCACGAGTCCAATTCTCATTCATTCCAATACGCGGAGAGATACCCCTCATCCGGCGCTTCGCGCCACCTTCTCCCGCAAGGGGAGAAGGGGCGTCCACATCGACGGCTGTATTCTAGCTCGCCAAGTTACCTGCAAGAAACCGCCTTGCTGCGATGGCACTCATGCCTCGCGCGCTGCTTGTTGTGTCCAGTCGCTAACCTCAGCGCTGCCATCGCAACGCACAACAATCAAATGCAGCGATAGTTTCGATCGATTCCAAATTGCATTTGCCTCCGCCCGCGAACCCGATCATTCTCGCGCGCAAGGCGGCCGCCGACCCGGTGGGCGTCCGCTACACAAGTTGCCGCCGTAAGCGGCTTCATGCACCGGCAGGGGAAGACGCCTTATGCCAACGCTCACCATCAACGGGCGGAGTATGTCCGTGGATGCGGCAAACGACACGCCGCTCCTTTGGGCTATCCGCGAACAATTGCAGATGACCGGCACGAAATTCGGCTGCGGTGCCGGCCTGTGCGGTGCCTGCACCGTGCACGTCAACGGCGAAGCCGTGCGGTCGTGCCAGACCATGGTCGGCGATGTCGCCGGCAAGAAGATCACCACCATCGAAGGTCTTTCCGCCAAGGGCGATCACCCCTTGCAGAAGGCGTGGGTCGCCGAGCAGGTGCCGCAATGCGGCTACTGCCAGTCCGGGCAGATCATGCAGGCGGCTTCGCTGCTGGCGAAGAATGCCAATCCGACCAAGGAAGAGGTCGTGGCCCATATGGACGGCAATCTCTGCCGTTGCATGACCTATTCGCGGATCCAGAAGGCAATCATGCGCGCCGCCACCGAGATGCGCACCGCATCCGCCGCCGGCAACGAGCGGAGGCCCACATGAATCAGCACGTGAAAAACGTCACACCCGAGACGTCAGATCTCAGCCGCCGTTCCTTCCTGGTCGGCACTGCGGCCACGGGCCTCGTGCTCGGCTATGCCGGCGTGCCCGGCATCGGTGAAGCACTCGCTGCGGCGCCCGCCAATTTCGAGCCGAGCGTCTGGTACGCGATCTCGCCCGATGGCCTGGTCACCGTGACCTGCGGCAAGGCCGACATGGGCCAGCACATCGCCTCCACCATGGCGCAGATCGTCTGCGAGGAGCTGGGCGCGAAGTGGAGCGACATGCGGGTCAACCTCGCCTCCAACGATCCAAAATTCAACGACCCCGTGCTGGGGGCGCAGATCACCGGCGGCAGCTGGTCGACCATGATGAACTTTGACGCGATGAGCCGGGCGGGTGCCGCCGGACGCATGGCGTTGACGGACGGTGCTGCCGCCGCGATGGGCGTGCCCGCAGGCGAGCTCGCAGTGCGCGATTCCATGATCGTGCATGCGAAGTCGAAGAAGCAGATGTCGTTCGCCGATGTCGTGAAGAGCGGCAAGGCGACCAAAACCTTCACGCCGGACGAGCTGAAGGCGATCAAGCTGAAGACGCCGGATCAGTACACCATGATCGGTGTGTCGGTGCCGCAGATCGACATCCCCTCCAAGACCAACGGCACAGCCAAATACGGCATCGACGTGATGATTCCGGGCATGGCCTATGGCGCGGTGGTGACGCCGCCGGTGCGCTACGGCGCGACCGTGAAGTCGGTCGACGACAGCGATGCGAAAAAGGTGCCGGGCTTCATCAAGGCCGTCACCCTCGACGACAAGACCCAGACCACGACCGGCTGGGTGGTTGCGGTCGCCAATACCTATGCCAACGCCAAGAAGGCGGCATCAGCGCTGAAGGTCAGCTATGACGGCGGGCCGAACGCGAAAGTGTCGAGCGAGTCGCTGCTTGATGAGGCGAAGCGGCTTCAGAAGCTGGATGATTCCGGCCAGTTCTTCGTCAAGGACGGCGATCCCGCAGCAGCCCTCGGCACGGCGGCCAAGGTGCTGGAGGCGGAATACACCACCAGCATCAACATCCACGCGCCGATGGAGCCGATGAACGCCACCGCGGAGTTCAAGGGCGACATCCTGCACATCTATTCCGGCAACCAGTTCGCGACGCGCTCCGGTGCGATTGCGGCCGGTGCTGCCGGGATCGATCCGAAGTTCGTGGTGATGCACCAGATGTGGCTCGGCGGCGGTTTCGGCCGCAGGCTAGATGCCGACATGATGGTGCCGGCGGTGCAGGCGGCGAAGGCCGTGGGCAAGCCGGTGAAGGTGATCTACACGCGCGAGAACGACATGACGATGGATTTCTCGCGTCCGCTCACCTACCAGAAAGTGAAAGCCGGCCTGGACGGCGACGGCAAGCTCACAGCGCTCAGCCACGACGTGGTCTCGGCCTGGCCGACGCAGCGCTGGGGCATTCCCGACTTCCTGTCGCCTTCGGTCGACAAGAAGGGCCCGCTCGATGCGTTCACGGTGAACGGATCGGATTTCTTCTACACGGTGCCCAACCATCACGTGCGGGCGATCAAGAACGAGATGGCGCACAACGCCACCCCGTCGGGTCAGCTCCGTTCGGTGGCGCCGGGTTGGACCTTCTGGGCGGTCGAAAGCATGATCGACGAGGTGGCGATTGCGGCCGGCAAGGACCCGGCGCAATACCGCATCTCGCTGCTCGACGGCGCCGGCAAGAACGAAGGCGGCGCGCAGCGGCTGCGCAACACGCTGCTCGCCGCGATGGGTCTCGCCGGCTACGGCACCAAGAAACTCCCCAAGGGAGAAGGCATGGGCGTGGCCTGCGTGTCGTCGCAGGAACGTGCGACCGCAAGCTGGACCGCTTGCGTCGCGCATGTCGCGGTGGCGCCGTCAGGTGAAGTGACCGTGAAGAAGCTCACGGTCGCAACCGATGTCGGCACGCAGGTGCATCCCGACAACATCCGTGCCCAGGTCGAGGGCGCGGCGTTGTGGGGCCTGTCGCTGGCGTTGTACGAGAAGGCGACGCTGAAGGACGGTGGCATCGAACAGACCAATTTCGATGGCTACACGCCCTTGCGCATGAGCCAGATGCCCGAGGTCGCAGTCGCCGTGATCGCCAATGGCGAGAAGGCCACCGGCGTCGGCGAGCCCGCGGTGACGGTCGTGGCGCCCGCCATCGGCAACGCCATCTTCAACGCCTCCGGCGCCCGCGTCCGGGGCTTGCCGATCACGGCCGAGGCCGTGAAGGGGGCGATGAAGGCGTAAGGCCGGGCTTGCGATTGTTGAACAAGATGATCCGCCGGAGAGCAGCCTCCGGCGGATTTTTTTGGGGTGCCTCCACAATCTCACTGTCATGCCCCGCGAAGGCGGGGCATCCAGTACGCCGCGGCTTCTCGATTCTAGCCGCGCCGTCTCGGAATACTGGATCACCCGCTTTCGCGGGTGATGACTGCGGTGGGCGTGGAGAACAGGCTACAGCCTCAGCGAATAGCTCGTACTGCGGCCGCCGGCGGCGTCCCTCTGAAGGATGCCCTTGTCGATCAGGTCCTCGATGTCGCGGGCAGCGGTCGCTTGCGAGACCTTGACGATCTGGGCCCATTTCGACGAGGTGAGCTTGCCCTCAAAGCCATCGAGCAGGCGGTTCAACATCAACCGCTGGCGGTCGTTGAGGGAGCGCGCGCGACGGCGCTCCCAGAATCGTGCCTTGTGCAGCACGTTTCCGATGATCAACTCGGCGCCGTCGAAAGCGCGATCGAGACAGTCGAGGAACCATTGCAGCCAATTGGTGATGTCGAGCGTTCCGCGCTGGGTTCTTTCGAGGATGTCGTAGTAGGCGTTGCGCTCTTTGCGGATTTGAGAGGACATGCTGTAGAAGCGCTGCGCACTCTGTTCCGAACGCGCGAGGACGAGATCGGTTATCACGCGCGCAATGCGGCCATTGCCGTCCTCGAACGGATGAACGGTCACAAACCAGAGATGCGCAACCGCGGCCTTGATGACAGGATCTGAGTCCCGATCGGCGTTGAACCAACCGAGGAACGCGCTCATCTCATTCTCGAGCCGGTTGGCATCGGGTGCTTCGAAATGAAACTGTTCGTGGCCCACTGGCCCGGAGACGACCTGCATGGCGCCCGACTGTTCGGTGCGCCACCCGCCAACGACGATTTTCAACATGTCGCTCCGACCTGTCGGGAACAGGGCGGCGTGCCAGCCGAACAAGCGCTCGGCGGTGACGGGCTGATCGAATTTCTGGGTGGCGTCGAGCGTCATGTCGACGACGCCCTCGACGTTTCGTTCGACAGGCGTGAGCGCGCCGATATCGATGCTGAGCCGGCGGGCGATCGACGACCGGACCTGATTGCGATCGAGGATCTCACCTTCGATCTCGCTCGATTTGACGACGTCCTCCGTGAGCGTCTGGAGCGAGGCTTCTGCCTTCAAAGTGAAGCCGAGACTTTCCATTCGGCCAAGCAGGCGGCCCTGCTTGTGACGTACCTGGGCCAGCCGCGCCGCCAGCCGGTCTGCGCTCCACTGAAACGCCGCCCAGTCGGGTCTGTCGTGGATATAGACCATATTCTCTGCACCCTATGACGAGAAAATGGGGCTATTCTCGCGTCATGGTCAAGTTATTCTCGTCACTTTACGATGAGAATGGGCTAGTCCGTCTACTGTGCATGGGGTTGTTTTTGCGGTTTTGCTGTTCTCGTCGTGGAACTCGAAATCCGTAAAATTGTGTGTAATTCAGGCATGTTCCGTTGAGCACGCCTCTTAAGGGCCGGAGAACCTGATCCGGCTTAGGCTGACGCCAAATACACTCCCGTGCCTTTGGGGAAGCCATGAACGCGCCAGCCAAATCCGCCGCCAAACGCCGGCTTCTGCTCGCCTCCGACCGGAGCGATGCGAGCACCGAGCTCGCCAGCATCCTGAAGGCAGTCGGCGATGTCTCGACGGTGACGACGCAGGAAATCCCCGAGCAGCCGTCGCGCGAACTCTCCGGCCTCGTGGTCGACATCAACCTGCGCTCGCCCGAAAGCGTGCAGCGGGTGCGCAACAAGCTGCGCGCCGAAGGCTATCGTTCGATGCCGCGTCTGTTCGTGCTGGCGGATGCCCTGCACCACGGCACCATGCAGGCCTGGGCGTTAGGGGCCACCGACACCATCTCGCGGCCGCTTCAGCCCGAGGACATCCTGCAGCGCATCCGCGCCGCGTTCCCCGATACGGCGACCTATGACGCGACCGATCGCGGCAAGACGCTCAACCGCGGCGTCGAGGCGGCGCATGCGGTGCTGAAGAAGATGTTCGAGAAGCTGCCGCTCGGCGTGCCCCTGACGTTCGATGACGTCATCGCCGCCGAGAGCAAGATTTTGAAAGCGATCAAGCATTCCTCGCTGCGCGAATGGCTCACCACGGTGGGCTGCCACCATGTCGGCAGCTATCGCCACTGCCTGTTCGTCACCGGCTTTGCGGTGTCCTTCGCGCAGCATCTCGGCATGCGCGAGGACGACCAGCGCCGGCTGACCCGTGCCGCGCTGCTGCACGATGTCGGCAAGGCCTTCGTTCCCTCCGTGCTGCTCGACAAGCCCGGCAAGCTCACCGACGAGGAGATGGCCGAGGTCCGCCAGCATCCGCGCCGCGGCTATGACGCGCTCGCGGCGCAAGGCGGCTTCCCGCCGGAAATGCTCGATGTCGTGCTGCATCACCACGAATTCCTCGACGGCAGCGGCTATCCGAACAATCTGTCGTCGAACCAGATCAGCGACATCGTGCGGCTGACGACCATCGTCGACATCTACGCAGCCCTGGTGGAGAAGCGCGCCTACCGCATGCCCTTCACCCACTCGCGTGCCTTCACGATGATGGAAGGCATGGGCGGCAAGCTCGATCAGCAGCTGCTGCAGGCGTTCCGCCCGGTGGCGCTGGGATCGTTCTGATCCGGCGCCGCTATCCCAGCATCTTCCGCAACTCCGCCTTCGCCACCTTCTCCAGCGTCGAGCGCGGCATGTCGTCGACAAGTCTGATCTCGCGCGGCACCTTGAAGTCGGCAAGATCCTTGCGGCAGGCCGCCATCACGCGGTCCTGCAGGTCCGGCGCCGCACCCGCGACGCCGCCATGCGGGATGATGAAGACGACCGGCACCTCGTCCAGCATCGGATGCTTCTTCGCCACCACCGCGGCCTCGCGCACGCCGGGCACGATTGCGATCACCTGCTCGATCTCGGAGGCCGCGACATTCTCGCCGCCGACCTTCAGCATGTCCTTGGCGCGATCGCCGAACCTGAGGTAGCCGTATTCCAGCCGCGTGATGCGGTCGCCGGTGATGAAATAGCCGTGCTCGTCAAAGCTCTCGCGCGTCGCCTTCTCGTTGTGCAGATATTCGGCGAACAGCGACAGGCCGACAATGCCCTTGATCGAGAGATTGCCGGTGTCGCCGACCGCGGTCGGCCGTCCGTCATCATCGGTGATGCGGATCTGATATTCCGGCGCGGCGCGGCCGATCGACATCGGGATGTTGGGCTGGTCGACCTCGCCGACGATGCCGTGGGTGATGGTCTCGGTCATGCCCCACCAGCCGATCATCTTGACGCCGAACGCGGCGAACGCCGGCGGCTCGTTGATCGCGGTGCCCCACAGGCGGAACTTGTGATCCCTGGGAATGTCCTGCTCGAGCAGAGCCTTCATGCAGAACGGGATCGTCGAAGTCCAGGTCGAGCCGCGCTCGCGCGCGACGCCCCAGAACCGGCTCGCGGAGAAGCGCGGCTGGATCACGCAAGTCGCCCCGACCCACAGCGTCGCCAGCATGGAATAGGCGAGAGCATTGGTGTGGAACAGCGGCAGATAAGTCTGGTGCACGTCGCTCGCGTGCAGGTCCTCATGCGCGGCATTGATCTTGGCGCCCCACAGCGCATTGGCGTGGGTCCAGAGCACCGCCTTCGGCCGTGATGTCGTGCCTGACGTGTACTGCACGCTGCATGGCGCCAGCGGATCGGTCGCGCGCTTCGGCCGGTCCGCGCTGTCGGCGAACAGTGATTCAAAGCCGTCGCCGCGTGAAACGGTTTGCGCGGGCGCGGCGCCCGCGTCGTGTGAGGTCACCGCCATCCAGCGGACGTTGCGGCAGTTTTGCGCAACGATCTCCGCATAGGCCGGCTGCGTGATCGCGGCGACAGCGCCACAATGGTCGGCGAAATATTCGATCTCCGCCGGCGCCGAGCGCGTGTTGGTGGTGACCGCGATGGCGCCGAGTTCGACGCAGGCAAACCACGCCAGCAGCGCCTCGATGCAATTGTCGAGATGAATGAGCACATACTCGCCGGGCTTGATGCCGCGCTTCGCCAGCCCCGCCGCGAGCGCGCCGACCCGCTCGTGAAACTCGCCATAGCTCCAGCGCCGCGCCGGTGCCTCGAACGGCGCCCAGATCAGGAACGGATGATCGCGCCGCACCTCGGCGCGCATATTCAGCAGCCACGGCACGTCGAGCCCGTTGAACGGGCCCACGATTCCGGCTGCAGTCTGTTGAAGTGACATGAATCCTCCCGTGCAGCCTGCATCTTGATGGCGGCTGCCTTTTGATTATTGCGTCTTCCTGCCATCGGATGGCGCGGGGCGCAAATCACGGGGAGGGGACGGCGTGCTCTCTCCTCCGTCATTGCGAGGAGCCCTTGCGACGAAGCAATCCAGATTGTCTCAGCCGAGGCAGTCTGGATTGCTTCGCTGCGCTCGCAATGACGGTGGTTGGGGCAGGCGGCGTCGCCTACCTACCGTCGGCCTCATACGACGAAATCTCGATCAGGCTGCCATCCGGATCCCGGCAATAAACCGAGCGCAGCGTGCCGCGGGCGCCCTGCTTGGGCACCGGACCTTCCTCGATCGCGACGCCGTGTGCCTTCAAATGCGCCACCACCTCGTCGGGCGTCGCCGAGGTGAGGAAGCACAGATCCTCGCTGCCGGCGGTCTGGTGGTCGGCGGTGAACCACTCCACCTTGTCGGCGTCGCGCGGCCGGACGTTGATCTTCTGTTGACCAAACTGAAGCGAGGTCCGCGGCGCTTTGCCGCCACCGGGATCGAACACCTTGACTTCCATGCCGAGGATATTGCGATACCACTCGGAGGTCACTGCGACGTCGGCGACGTTGATCACGAGGTGATCGAGGGCCTGAACCTTGACCGGCATGCCTTATCCTTTCGTCGCCATGAAGCTTGCGCACTTTCCGCGCGTGGCGGGCTTTGTTACAACGCCGCTGACGCCACGATCAAGAACGATGCCCCTTTTTAAGAACAACACTTGGGAGAACCCTTGAGATGATCACTCGCCGTTCCGCGCTCGGCCTGCTCGCCGCCACCCCGCTTGCAGCCAGCCCGCCGTCGAAGGCCTTTGCAGCGGATTATCCGTCCCGGCCGGTGAAGTTCGTGGTCGGCTATCCGCCGGGCGGCGCCACCGACATTCTGGCGCGTCTGATCGGCCAGCGGCTGTCGGAAAAGTTCGGCCAGCAATTCGTGATCGAGAACAAGCCGGGCGCCGGCAACAATATCGGCACCGAATCCGTCATCAACGCCGAGCCCGACGGCTACACCGTGCTGCTGGTCAATCCGGCCAACTACATCAACGCCACGCTCTACGCCAATCTCAAGTTCAACTTCGTCCGCGACATCGCGCCGATCGCCGCGTTCCAGCGCACACCGAACGTGATGACCGTCAACAAGGACGTGCCGGCGCAGAACGTCGCCGAGTTCATCGAATACGTGAAGGCCAATCCCGGCAAGGTGAACATGGCTTCCTCCGGCAATGGCACCTCGGTGCACCTGTCCGGCGAGATGTTCATGTCGATGACCGGCTGCAAGATGCAGCATGTGCCCTATCGCGGCGCGGCGCCCGCGATCACCGACATGCTCGGCGGCCAGGTGCAGGTGATCTTCGACAACATGCCCTCGATCATCCAGCACATCCGCTCCGGCTCGCTTCGCGCGCTCGGCGTCACCACGGCGCAGCGCTCGCCGCAATTGCCGGACGTGCCCGCGATCGGCGAGACCGTGAAGGACTACGAGGCGAGCGCGCTGTTCGGCATGGGTGCGCCGAAGAACATGCCCAAGGACATGATCGCCAAGCTCAACAACGAGATCAATACGCTCATGAAGGAGCCCGACATGACCAAGCGCCTGGTGGAACTCGGCGGCGACCCGCTGGTGCTGACGCCGGAGGCGTTCGGCCAGGAGATCGAGGCCGAGACCGCGAAGTGGAAGAAGGTCGTCGAGTTCGCCGGCCTCAAGGTGGAATAGCGATCTCAGGAGTGACCGTGAATGGAGCCCCGCCCGTAGGCGGGGCTTTTTTCTTGCGTGCTTCCCGCTTGACGGGATGGCGTTTGCGCTTATACTAAACCTTATGGTTAAGTATAAGGACGAGACGCTTGATCGTACCTTTGCGGCGCTGTCCGATCCGACGCGGCGTGCGCTGCTTGCGCGTCTCGGCGAGAAGGAGAGCCTGTCGGTGAGCGATCTGGCGGCGCCGTTTTCGATCTCGCTGCCGGCGATCATGAAGCATCTAGATGTGCTCACCGATGCGGGTCTGATCGTGCGTGAGAAGACCGGGCGCACGGTCTCCTGCAGGCTCACCGCGCAGCCGATGGAGCAGGCGATGAACTGGCTCAATCGCTACGCGCAATTCTGGTCCGAGAGTTTCGATCGCCTTGCCGCCTTTGTGGAGGACAAACCATGGCCAACGCAGCCGTCAACGCCGATCCCCGCAGCGCCGAACGCGCAACCGAAGGTCCAAGCCTCACGCTCACCCGTCGGCTCCGCGCGCGGCCGGAAAAGGTCTTCGCCGCCTGGACGCAAGCCGCGCAGTTAGTGCAATGGTTCGGACCGCCGAACATGAAGCCGGCGACGCTGAAGGCCGAGCTCGATGTTCGCTCCGGCGGCCGCTACCGCATCTCGTTCACGCGCGAGGACGGCGAATATTTCGAGGCGGGCGGCCTCTATCGCGAGGTCGTGCCGAACGAGCGGCTGGTCTTCACCTGGGCCTGGCATTCGACGCCGGAGCGCGAGTCGCTGGTGACGATCACGCTGAAGCCGGACACTGCCGGCACGCTGATGATTTTTCATCACGCCCAGTTCTTCGACGAGACCGCGCGCGACAACCACCAGCGTGGCTGGAATTCGTTCTTCGACAAGCTCGACACTTTCGTCGCCTGACCTCAAGGAGGACATCATGCAGCAACATCAGATCGTCTCGCGCGAGCAATGGGTCGCCGCCCGCAAAGCTCATCTTGCGCATGAGAAGGCGTTGAGCCAGGCCCGCGAACGCCTTGCCGAGGAGCGCCGCGCATTGCCATGGGTGAAGGTCGACAAGAGCTATGCGTTCGACGGGCCGAACGGCAAGGTCACGCTCGGCGATCTCTTCAGGGGCCGACCGCAGCTCGTGGTTCAGCATGTGATGTTCGCGCCCGACTGGGAGGCTGCCTGCAAGAGCTGTTCGTTCTGGGTCGATGGTTTTGAGCGCATGGTGCCGCATCTGGCGGCGCGCGACACCACCATGGTCGCGATCTCGCTGGCATCAGTCGACAAGCTCGAGGCGTTCAAGCAGCGCATGGGCTGGAGCTTTGACTGGGTGTCTTCAGGCCACAACGACTTCAACTATGATTACGAGGTCTCGTTCACGCGCGAACAGATCGACCAGGGCGTCCCGAAATACAATTTCGGCACCACGCCGTTCTATGGGCCGGAGCTGCCCGGCATCAGCGTGTTCTATCGCAACGAGGCCGGCGAGATCTTTCACACCTATTCCTGCTTCGCCCGCGGCCTCGATATGATGAACGCGGCCTATCAATATCTCGATCTCACCCCGCTCGGCCGTCACGAGGAAGGTCTGCCCTATCCGATGGACTGGGTCCGCCTGCGCGACCAGTACGATCCGCAGGCGAAGGGCGCGTGCTGCCACGGGTGAACTGATGCCGCGATGAACCCTGCACACCGTCATCCTGAGGTGCTCGCCTCTTCGGCGAGCCTCGAAGGACGACGGCCCGGCTGCATCTCGGCCGTTCATCCTTCGAGGCTCCGCATGGGACGCGTTGCATCCCATGCGTCGCACCTCAGGATGACGGGTCGAGCTGCGTCGGTTTGCTCACTTCTTCGCGTCAGCCTGCTCCGTGCCGGTACACGAGATCAGCATCGTGTAGGCGCGTGCATTGCCGGCGATCTCGGTAGTCTTGAGTTCGCCCTTCGGCTCGGCCGTCTGGTATGGCACTACGGAATTGTCGAGAAAGTCGCGCAGTGCGCCGGTCTTGATGGCGAAGTTGATGTTTTCGGGGATGGTGCCGGTCGCAGCGGCGATGCGCAGTACGGGGATCTTCGCGGTGACCACGCCCACGATCTGGCCGCTGGTGTCGAACAGCGGGCCGCCGCTGTTGCCGGGTTGCACGGGCGCACTGATTTGCAGGAAGCGCGAATCGTTGCGCATGCCACTGAGCGAGCTCACGATACCGGTCGTCACGGTGAAGTCCGACGTGAGCAAGCCATGGTAGGGAAAGCCGATCGCAACGACGGAATCGCCGGAGCGGAACGGGCGGTCACGGATCCGGGCAAACTCCTTGAAAGTCGCGGTCGACGGCGCCTGCAATAAAGCGAGATCGTTGTTCGCGTCGCTGGAGACGACGCGCAACACCATCGCGGCCTCGCCGGTGAGATTACCGTTGAGGTCACTGCAACCGTCGATCACATGGTTGTTCGTGACGATGTGCCCGTTGGCGCTGACGACGAAGCCAGTGCCAAAGCCGGAGCTACTCTTGGCCTCTCTGCCGGGCTTGCTGGCAGGCGGCGCGCCTTGCTTGTCCGCCGTGGCTGCCGGTTTCGCCGCGCCTTTGGTGAAATCGCTGGCCTTGCTGAGCCCGTCGGCCTTCACGCGGGTCACGCAATTGGCCAAGGCTGCGATCACCGGCCCGGTCGAGGCCAGGTCGAAATTCAGGACTGTACGGCCGCTCGTTGCGACCATCAGGCTCGCCTTCTGGAATGTGCGCACGACATTGACAGGCATAATGGCCGTGAGCATGTTGGATTGATACGCTGTGGCGTAAAGCCTGGCTTGCTCCTGCCCGTCAAAGGTCACGTCGATCGCGGCGTTCTCGCCCTTGTTGAAGTGATAGCCGGGGCTCGCAAAAGCCATCGACCATGTGCCGGCGGCATTTTGGCTGACGACGAGGATGACACCGCTCGCATACGGCGTTGTTGCGGCGCAATGCGAGAAGGCGCCCGTTTCATCATTGCTGAAAGCGCCACCGATCCAGTTGCCGACATTGACGGAGCCGAACGGTCCCGCCGCATGCGCCAGTTCGGCGAGACTCAGTTGCAACAGAGACGCAACGACAAACGATCTTAACCACATAACTTCCCCCTGGAACGCTTTGGCCGCATCTTATCTGCGCGGACAGGTGGCGCGCAACCGACAGTTGTTCGATCCGGTCGCGTCCCTTGCGGACGACTTTCAGGCTTGCCTTTACTTTGTAGTGCGGTATACTTTGCGATACAAAGTGATCGGGCAATGCCGGTCCGTGAACTGGGTGGAGCGGAGTTTTGGCGTTGCCGATGCGCGATCTCGACAAGGCACTGGCCGACATCGTGGCGATCCGCAGCCAGATTGCGGCCGGTACGGCGTTCCGCGGTTACGGTCCGGCGACGATGGCTGCGACCGGTGCTGTCGCGCTTGTCACCGCAATCCTGCAATTCTGGCTGCTCGGCGATCCCACCGGCGCGCCGCTCGGCTTCTTTCTCGGCTGGTTCGTTGCGGCTGCGCTGTCCGGCCTGATCATCTGGATCGAGATGCGCGCGCGTTCGCGTCGTCATCATTCGGGCCTTGCCGACGCCATGATCCACCAGGCGGTCGAGCAGTTCTTGCCCGCTGGCGTCGCCGGAATCCTGCTCGCGGTGGTGATGTGGAAGTTCGCGGCCGAAACGCTGTGGCTCCTGCCGGGGCTGTGGCAGATCCTGGTGTCGCTCGGCATTTTTGCCTCCGTCCGCTCGTTGCCGCGCAGCGTGGCATTTGCCGGGGCCTGGTACTTCATCTCGGGTTTTGCGGTGGTTGTGCTGGCGAGCCGGACTCACATGCTGTCGCCATGGACCATGGGACTACCTTTCGTGATCGGCCAGTCGGTGATGGCGGCCATTCTGTATGTCGCGTCCGGAGAGAATGATGTCGAAGACTGACAGCGCGCCTTTCTCCTATGAGGGGCTCGACCGTGTGATCCACGAGAAGGCGAGGCTCGGGCTTCTGACCTCGCTGATGGCGCACCCGAAGGGGCTTGCCTTCGCCGATCTCAAGCAGCTCTGCGGCCTCACCGACGGCAATCTCAGCCGGCACCTCGCCGTGCTCCAGGAGGCCGGCCTGGTCGAGGTGACCAAGGGCTACGAGGGCAATCGCCCGCACACCACCTGCCGTCTGACCAAGACTGGCCGCCGCCGCTTCCTCGACTATCTCGCCGTGCTCGAGCGTCTCGTGCGCGATGCCGCCAAGGCCGCCGGCCGCGAGGCACCGCCACTTGGCCGCCTCGGCATTCTCCCGACCTGATCGTCCCCCTTTTTGACTGGAGACTTTGCGATGCAAAGTGACGTCACGTCCCACACCGAAAAGCTTCATGTCGGCATCATCATGGACGGCAACGGACGATGGGCGACGCGGCGCGGCCTGTCGCGCGTGCGCGGCCACGAGGCCGGCGTCGAGACGATCCGCCGCATCGTCGAGGCTGCGCCCAAGCAGGGCGTCGGCACGCTGACGCTGTATGCGTTCTCGACCGACAATTGGCGAAGGCCGAAGGCCGAGGTCGCCGCGCTGATGACGCTATTGCGTTTCTATCTCGCCAACGAGGTGCACAGCCTGGTGAAGAACGGGGTGCGGCTCAACGTGATCGGCCGCCGCGACCGCTTGCCGGACGGCATCGCCACCGCCATTGCGCGCGCGGAGGCGGCCACTGCCCAAGGCACAACGCTGCACCTGCGCATCGCCGTCGATTATTCCGCGCGCGACGCCATCCTGAATGCTGCGGCGAAGGCGGCCGCGCTGACCAGCCTCACCCGCGAAGCTTTCTCGCAATTGGTCACCGGCGAGGCCGGCTTGCGCGACGTCGATCTCATCATCCGCACGTCAGGCGAAAAGCGGCTGTCGGACTTCCTGCTTTGGGAAGGCGCCTATGCCGAGCTGCATTTCACCGAACGGATGTGGCCGGAATTCGATGCGGGCGATCTCGCCACGGCGCTCGCCTCGTTCCACGGCCGCGAGCGACGCTTCGGCGGCCTTCAAGCCATCATGCCGGAGGAGGTGCCCTCACTCTCTCGCGCGTAAGGCTGACCAAGCGGAGCAGAGCAAGAGTCTCCGCTGCAGTCATGCACGATGTCTTCGGGTTCAGTCGGGGAATTGGGCTTCTTCATAGAAGCGGGACGGACGATCACGCCAACCAAAGCGGGAGCGAAAGTCCATGCGTGTTCTTCTCGTCAACGTGCCTCATCCCTCGATTGGAAGCCGGATTCCGGACGATCATCTGCCGCCGCTCGGCCTGCTTGCGATCGGCGGCCCTCTGATCGACGACGGTCACACCGTGCGGCTGATCGATGCCGAGTTCGGCCCGATGCCGGTCGCCGACATTATCACCGAGGCGAACCGCTTCGCTCCGGATGCCGTATTGTTCGGCCATTCCGGCTCGACCTCTGGACATCCGGTCATTTCAGACGTTGCGCAGGCCCTGGTGAAGGCCAGGCCTGGCGTGCTGATCATCTATGGCGGCGTCTTCCCGACCTATCACTGGCGCGACATCCTGCGCGATGAGCCCTATGTCAGCGCCATTGTCCGCGGCGAAGGCGAGGAGACTGTACGGCGCCTGATGCGTGCGCTGGAGGATGGCCACGGTCTCGGCGGCATTGCCGGCATCGCGTTCCGCGACGCCGCAGGTCCCCGCGCGACGCAGCCTGCGCCGGTCATCGCGGATCTCGATGCCTATCGCATCGGCTGGGAGCTCATCGATCACACGCGTTACAGCTATTGGGGTGGCCTGCGCGCCGTGGTCGTGCAGTTCTCGCGGGGCTGCCCGCATCTGTGCAACTATTGCGGCCAGCGCGGCTTCTGGACGCGCTGGCGCCATCGGGATCCCGTCCGCTTCGCCAAGGAACTGGCGCGCCTGCATCGCGAGCACGGTGTGAAGGTCATCAACTTCGCGGACGAAAATCCGACCGTGTCCAAGAAGGCGTGGCGAGCCTTCCTCGAAGCGCTGATCGCCGAGAATGTCGATCTCATCCTGGTGGGCTCGACCCGCGCCGACGACATCGTGCGCGATGCCGATATCCTGCATCTCTACAAAAAGGCAGGCTGGCAGCGCTTCCTGCTCGGCCTGGAGAACACCGACGAAAAGACGCTGGAGCTGATCCGCAAGGGTGCAACGACGGCAATCGACCGCGAGGCCATTCGTCTGTTGCGGCAGAACGGCATCCTGTCGATGGCCACCTGGGTGGTCGGGTTCGAAGAGGAAACTGATCGCGATCACTGGCGTGGCTTGAAGCAGCTGCTCGCCTACGATCCCGATCAGGTCCAGCTGCTCTACGTCACGCCGCATCGCTGGACGCCGTATTTCCGGCTTGCTGCCGACCGCCGCGTGATCCAGCCGGACCGCCGCCGCTGGGATTACAAGCACCAGGTCCTGGCCACGCGCTACATGGCGCCGTGGCGCGTGCTGGTCTGGTTCAAGTTCACGGAGATGGTGCTGCAATGCCGCCCTAAGGCGATCTGGCGTGTGCTGTTCCAGCGCGATGCGGGTCTGCGGCACGCCATGCGTTGGTACACGCAGATGGGCCGCAGGGTCTGGCCGCACGAGATCCTCGAATTCCTGCGCGCGCGACGGCTGAGATGGGGACCGACGGTGCGGGAATTCTGGGGGGCGCCGCAGGACGCGGAGGAGCAGTCGATGACGGCAACACGGCCCGAGCGGCGTGTCGGCAAGCGCGAAGCTGCATGAGCGCGCCCCCTGTGTGATGTCGGGCAAAGGACAACGCGCTGTTCGTTTCTGGCCGCGAGATTGGCAGCCCTGTCCAAGCGGCAAATACGCGGCCTCGGCTAGGTGTGCGGTCCACGCAACCTGCCGAGAGCTTCGCGCATGTCACAGCTATCTCCCGATGCCGTTGTTGAGCCGAATGAAACGAATGGTGCAGTCTGGATCAGGGCGAAAAAGGCGGGCTTTAGCGACACCGGCCTCGGCGACTGGCAATCAGTGCACTTCGCAAAGCGCCTATCGGAATAGCCGGACGCATGTTGATTTGCCGCATGGCATGGATCGTGCTCTAGTATCGCCAGGGTATCCCCAGCGATGGGAGCTTTCGGCGATGCGCGCAGTTCTGGATTATTGCACCGGCGGGACGGAGCGGCAGGTTGCGGCCGGTACGCATCTGGTGACCGAAGGCGGCGCCTCCGGCCATCTCTATGTGCTGATGAGCGGCAAGCTCGATGTGCTCAAGGGCGAGATGGTGGTCGCGACCATTGCCGAGCCTGGTGCGGTGCTGGGCGAGATGTCCGTGTTGCTGGGGCTGCCGCACACGGCGACGGTGCGGGCCTGCTCCGACACGGTCGTCTATGAATTCGAGGATGCTGCCTCGCTCTTCAAGCGGGAGCCTGAGGTCGCGCTGTTGATCGCGCGCATGCTGGCGCAGCGGCTCAATGCCGCCAACACCTATCTCGCCGATCTCAAGCGGCAATATGCCGGCCACGGCACGCATCTCGCCATGGTCGGCGAGGTGTTGCAGAGCATGATCAACCTGCCGCCGCTCGAGGTCTCGCCAGGCTCGGATCGGCAATCCGACCCAAGGATGTAAGCCAGTCCGGCGGCTCCTCGATGTAACAAGCCGGCCGCTTCAGCGGTGCGTCGAGATCGATCCACTGCGCCTCGCCTGCCGCCAGCCAGAACGCCTTGTTCTCATCCAGGTCCAGCACGATGTGCGTCGGCGGCCGCCCGGGCTGCAGGCCGGCATTGAACACCCAGGTCTGGCCCAGCCGGTCGAACCACGAGCCGTCGGTGATGAAGGGGGATTGATGCACATGGCCCGAGATCACCATCGACGGCTGATACTGCATGATCCACTGCACCAGCTCGACATCGCCGAAGAAGCGTTTGCCGCCCCAGCTTGTCGGTGAATTCGCCGGCGGTGCGTGATGCGCCCAGATCCATCGCTGCGGACGGTTGAGCGAGGCATCGCGCAGCTGGTCGGCGATGCGCTGCTTGACCAGCGGCCCGTCCCACCACGGGCACACCGTGAACAGCGTGTCGCCGATGGTGAGATTGTCGCCGTCGCAGGCGATGCCGAGCTCGCGCACCTCCGAGATCCAGCGCGAGATCTTCTCGCCCTCCGCATTGCGCTCGTCGAGGTCGTGATTGCCGGAGCAGAGAATGACCCTGGTCTGCGCCGCGATCAGCGCGAGGTACTTCTTCACCACCACGATCTGGGCGCGGAAATCCACCATCGAGCCGATGTCGAGCGCATCGCCGGCGAAGATCACAAGGTCGAATTGCGGCGCCGCGCTGACCAGCCAGTCGAGCTGCGGCAACGAGTAGTGCAGGTCGGCCACGACCAGGCAGCGCATCGAGAATCCGTCGGAGAGAGTGCGAAAATGTCTGGGAATTCCAAATTGTTATCAAGCAAGAAGCAGACCAGCGCGGCCGCCTCGTTCGGCCAATCCGGCAAGACGGAAGCATGCTGCGACGCGCGGGCGCGCGCAAGTGGCGGTAGAGTCGCAGGGCTGGACCGGATCGTCGAATTCTGGTGTCGTGGCGCGCCTTCAACGCGAGTGATCGCATGACCTCCTTCAAGACCATTCGTGCCCGTGCCGAGAAGCGCAAGGGCGGGCCCGAGGCGCTCGACAGACTGATGCCCGACAAGCCCGACCTGAAGGGTCTCGCAAAACTCGGCGACGATCGCATCCTTGCGGAGATGACCAGGCGGGTGTTTTGCGCGGGCTTTGCCTGGAGCGTGATCGATGCGAAGTGGGACGGCTTTGAAGACGCCTTCCTGCGTTTCCAGCCGGCCAAGCTCAGCTTCCAGCCCGAAGATTATTGGGAAGCCCTCCTGCGCGATACGCGGATCGTGCGCAATGGCGCCAAGATCATGTCGGTGCGCGACAACGCCACCTTCGTGCAGGAGATCGCGAAGGAGCACGGCAGCTTCGGCAGGTTTCTGGCGAATTGGCCGCCGTCCAACGAGATCGCTTTGCTCGATCTCCTGACCAAGCGCGGCTCCCGGCTTGGCGGCAACACCGGCCAGATGCTGCTGCGTTTCGTCGGCTGGGACGGTTTCGTCACCTCGAAGGACGTCGTCGCCTGCCTGCGCGATGCCGGCCTCGACATCGCCGAAGAGGTCAAGTCGAAGGGCGATCTCGCCAAGGTGCAGGCGCAGTTCAACGCCTGGGCGGAGGAGACGGGCCTGCCCTACACCCATCTGTCACGCATCTGCGCGCTGTCCGTTGGCGAAAACCGGAGCGAGCACTAGCGTTCATCGATCAGATCGTGGACATCGTGTGGCGATCTCGTGCCGTCGGCGCGGCAGTTGCAATACGCGATCACGAAATGCATTTTGCAGGAACATTTGTGCGCAGCACCCGTTCGGGAGTTTGAGCCAGGCGACACAGGTGCAGGGAACACGCGCTCCGGCCAAACCTTGGTTCAAGCCATGAAACCGATATGACAGAACGGAGCAGCTCATGAAGCTCACATCCGAACAGGTGAAGCAGACCGTCAACCAGCTCGGCGCCCAGGTGCTGCCCGACGAGCATCCCGCCATGCCGCAGCTCAACAGCATGTTCGGGGAACATACTTTCTTCGTCGACGAGACGGGATTGAAAGTTCTCGAGCCAACGCCGTCGCTGAGTGCGGAACGTCAGACCGGTGAAGTCGTCAGCCTCGCCGACTGGAGCGATGCGGATCTGACCCGCCTGATGGCGCACGAGCCCGAACCGACCGGCGTGATCGTGGTGTTCGAGCACGTCAGGCACTGACGAGGATGGACCACCGAAAGCCACCCTTCGGAATGCCGAAGGGTGGTTGAACATTGCTGATATCAGATCCGGTCGTTGAGAAGGACGCCGGACAGCGAGGGGTCGGCGGGATTGGACGTGCCGTTCGATCCCGTCCCGCTGTAGGTCGAATCCGCAAGCGAGGCTTTCAGCGACTCCAGGAATTTCTCAAGCACGTCCGTCGTCGACGTGCCGGTCGACGAACTGCTCGCGCCGGTGGTCGACGACGACGCGTTTGCGCTGGCCGTGTCGCCCTGGTCCGTCGCGCCGGACGAGGTCGAACCCGTGAGCGAGCTTTGTAGCGTCTGCAGGAATTGCTGCAGCAGGTCGACGACCGAATTGGCGCTTGACGAGCTGTCGGTGCCGCCGGCCGGAGGCGGTCCGCCTGCTCCATCCGGGCCGCCCGGTCCGTGCGAGAACGCAGACTTGAAGATACCTTGCAGCTCGGTGGCCTGCTGGCCGGTGAGCTTGCCGGACGACACTTCCTGCTGGATCAGATCATCGATCTTCGACTTGATGCCGTCAGGTCCGCTGCCGCTGGATTGATCGCTTGTCCCGTCGGATTGCAGGGAGGAGTCGATATCGTTGAGCGCGGAGGACAGCGCCGACTGATCGGACGCACTGATCGTGCCGGAACTGACTTCCGATTGCAGCTCGTCCTGCAGTCGCTGCAACGGTGACGTGTGCTGGTGATGATGAGTGGAGAGCGCCGAAATCGAGGTCATGGTTGCTTTCCGTGCTTTTGGTGGACTCGGGCTGATATTGCCCAAGTCACATCCAGTCCTGGGTTCGCAGTCCTGAGTTCACAGTCCTGATTTCACCTTGGGCGGTTGGAGTGCCCGGTCGGGCCGTGGTAGGCACGGGAGCTGGCGCGGAGCCGTTGCAGGCGGGGATCGCTCGTTGCCAAATATTGCCATTGAACAGCCAGAAATATTCAGAAACAAAATAGATGAGTTTGATGCGATACTGTTTCCTGTCCCTTTCCCAAAGACGATTTCAACGGACCGCTGAATCGCATGTCGACCCTGGAAGCCGCATTGCGAGGAGGAGCGGTCGTCATTCTTCTTTTTTCGCGTCGCGATTGCCGCGCGCGATGCACGGCGCAATCCCGTCAGCCGCTATTCCGCATTTCTGGCCTTGACCATCGCGGCCTATATCGTCGATTCCGCCCCGGGCGTCGGCGCGCTGGCTCTGCCGCTGCGCCTGCCGGTTCATCTCATCAATGCCGGCATGCCGGCGGCGTTCTGGATTGCGATGAGCGCCATCTTTGTCGATGAATTTCGCCTGCGCTGGTACCATTGGCTCGGCGGGCTCGCGTTGATGGGGTTCGCACTGATCGATCTGTTCAGGCATCCGATGTCCGTCGATGTGGCGCGCACCTGTCTGTCGGTGTCCCTTTTGCTACTCGGCATCTGGAACGTGCTGTCGGGGCGTGCGACTGACCTCGTTGAGAACAGGCGACGGCTCCGCGTCTGGTATGCAATGGTCACCGCGCTCTATGCACTGTTGAGCATCGGCTCGGATTGGCTTTGGCCCGGCGGGCTTTCGGCGGCATCGATCAGTCTTGCCAATGCGGCCAGCCTGACGGCGCTGATTTTCCTGTTCGCCGTGCTGGGCACGCTGGCCTCGGCCGAAACATCTCTGGTGCCCGCGCCTGCGCTGGCAGGGACGCTGGCAAGAGAGCTGGCACGGCAACCGGCCACGATCCTGCCCGATCCACAGTCCGCGGTGCCGGCAACAGAGCCCGATGCAGCTGAGCTCACGGCGCTGCGCCGCCTGCTCGACCACGACAAGGTCTTTCGCGAGCCGGACCTGAGCATCGCAACATTGTCACAAAAGCTCGACATTCCGGAATACCGCCTGCGCCATCTCATCAACCGGCAGCTCGGCCATCGCAATTTCAGCGCCTTCGTCAACGGCTATCGCCTGGCTGAGGCCGAAGCCGCGCTGAGCGATCCCTCGCAGGCCGCCGTGCCGATCCTGACCATTGCGCTCGACGCCGGCTTCGGCTCGATCGGACCCTTCAATCGCGCCTTCAAGGCGCATACCGGCCTGACGCCGTCCGAGTATCGGCGGGCTCGCGCCGGCGGCATGACGGGTGCCGAAACCTGACCGTTTCCTGATTTGACGGGCCTTTTGCAGGAATCGGCCAGTCCCAGTTCAGGAATCGGCGCGCCGCCGCGCGGCCCTCGTGCAACTTATTGCCCGCGGGCGAGGCGCCTGGGGATGCGAGGTTGCGATGAAGCCATTGATTTCCGTTCTGCAATTCTCCCTTCCCGCCGTGATCGTGATCGCGACACTGGAGGGTCTCGTCCTGGCCCTTGGTGATGCGCCGTGACTACAATTGGCGCGCCTATTGGGCCTCGCTGATCGATGCGCTCGGCCGGCAATATCTGGTCTACACGCTGTTGCCGCTCAGCATCGCGCAGCCGCTGGTCGATCTGGCCTGGAATCACCGGCTGTTCACCATCCCGCTCAACGGTGTGCTGTCGGTGGTCGTACTCGTGATCGCCCAGGACTTCAGCTATTACTGGTTCCATCGCGCCAGCCACCGCGTTCGCTGGTTCTGGGCGACGCACGCGATCCACCATTCCTCGAACGAGTTCAACCTCGCGGCGTCCTATCGCTTCGGCTGGACCGGGAGGCTGACTGGTGCCGCGGTCTTCTACGTGCCGATGATCTGGCTCGGCTTCGCACCGGGGCCGGTGTTCATCGCGGCCGGCATCAATCTGCTCTACCAGTTCTGGCTGCACGCGGAGTGGATTCCGAAACTCGGCTGGCTGGAATATGTGCTCAACACGCCCTCGCATCATCGCGTGCACCACGCCTGCAACGCCGAGTATCTCGACCGCAATTACGGCGGCATCTTCATCGTGTTCGACCGGATGTTCGGCACCTTCGTCGCCGAACGCGACGACCTGCCGTGCAACTACGGCCTGGTGAAGCCGCTGCGCTCCAACAATCCGGTCGTCATCGCGTTTCACGAATGGGCAGCGCTCGGGCGCGATCTCTGGCGATCGCCGACGTGGCGGGGGCGGCTCGCCTGCCTGATCGGCCCGCCGGGTGACGATCCGGCGACGGCGCGGGACATTTTGCGCAGCGTCAATGACTGAGTAACCGTTTGTTAAGGCAACCGCGCGCTGGAAATCTGCCGCGAGTTCATTAACGACGCAGTGCTAATTGCCCTCCGTAGAAGGTCATCTTTGATAAGTTACGGATATGAGCGCAGAGGTGCAAGTCTATGAGTGCGCGAGCTGTTCATGGACGTGATCAACCGGTTCACCGGCAAGGAGAGATGAGATGCAGGTCAGATCCGCGCTTCAGATCAATTTGCATCCGCTGGACGTGCGCCATGCGGTCCACACACTTCCGCATCAGATCGACGTGTGGGGCGATCAGGTCGATCGTATCGTATTCACAGTCGACACCAGGCAGAGCAGGAGCGGCCGCTACAGCGGCGATGCTTATGAGGAGTACCGCGGACGCCTGTTTGCACTGCTGGAGGCCATCGCGCTGAAGTCGCCGAAGGCGGAGATTTCGGAGGTCGACTATTCGCCGGCGGCGCTCGAGTCCGTGCGGCAGCGCTATTTCTCGACAAGCCGCGCCTATCCGGAAAAGGCCTTCGACGGCGGACCGTTTCATGCCTATTTCTACGGTCTCTTGAAGGCGAACGCGGACTATGTGGTGCATATGGACAGCGACATGCTGTTCGGCGGCGGCAGCCAGATTTGGCTGGAGGAGGCGATCGGCTGGCTGAAGACGACGCCGGATGCGCTGTTCGCCGGACCACTTCCCGGTCCGCCCCGCGCTGACGGCACGCTCGCCGATTTGCATGGGGCTTTTCCGGGGTTGACCGGCGTCCAGCCGCCCGAGCGGCTGGCCGCCGCCTACCCGGCTTACCGTTTTCGCAGCGTGAGCACGCGCATCTTCGTGCTCGATCAAAACAAGTTCGATGCATCGGTCGGCGCGCTGGAGCTGGTGCGGCCGAATCTCCGGCGCCGGATCCGCGCAAAATTGTTTCGCCAGTCGCCGCTGACCATGCCGGCCGAGGAGATCATCTCCGCGGCCATGATGCGCAAGGGACTTTCCCGCATCGACTTTCTCGGTTCGGGAGCCGGGCTCTACTCGCTTCATCCGCCGTATCGCACGGAAACATTCTATCGGGAATTGCCGCACCTGATCGCACGCATCGTGGCCGGTGCGATCCCGGAAGCCCAGCGCGGCGAGTACGATGTCAATTCAAGCATGTTCGACTGGACGGAGGCACTGAGGCAGAAGACCACCGGTCGTCGCCTTGCCCGCGCCGTACGCACGCTGCTGTCGAGCTAAGCATCGCGGTCGAAAGCTTGCGCCAGCGGCCAACCCACGCCTCGGGTTCGTAAGTCTGTTCAGGAATGGCGCACGACGGCCGATGAAGATAGGCACTACTGCTTCGCCGTGACGCTATGATGGAGCAGCCAGCTAAGCGCTACAATCGGCAAAGCTGCGACGGCCTGCGATCCAGCACTACGCCTTTTAGATTCCTATATCGTGGGACGGTTCGGTTGAACCGCTCAATAGCGGCCATCCCCAGCAGCCTCCGGGATAAACGAGAGGGGCCATAAGACGTGACTTTACTCAAGGATCGTGATCAGTGGCCAGCTGCCAAAGTCAGGCTGCTGGAACGCTTCTCTGAAAACGGTCAGCAACAATTTGCAAGGTGTCTTGGCTGTCAGTCATCAACGCAAGATAGCTGAGCGAGTGTTCCTAGTAGATCCGGAGTGACGTGCTTCCAAACCGAAGCGTGCCTTCGACGAAGTCCTCCCAGACCTCGTAAGGTGGTAGCTCCAGATCATTTTGAGGGTGGGCCGCTAATTCTCGTCTGCGGCGGTCGGACACGGAAGCGACCCCGCCCAGCGGATAGCTCGGTAGGGCCGCCTGCTTCCCGGAGGCCCGGGGCTGGAAGTGTAAGAGCCGGCCCGGTTGGCCAGTTCAGTTTATGCCGGTGCAATGGAAAAGATGACTGCCCAAAGGGGGCACTCCGTTGGGAACCGAGCTGCTTCACAAAGTCGAGACCTCCGAAAGTGTCATCGATTCTCGGCATAGATCGTGCAGGCTAGTTTGGATCCGGGATTTGCTAGTTCCCCCCGGGACTTGGAACCTTTTATTCAAAGGAAGTTCCATGCCATCGTCTATTGAACAGATTGTTTCCGTCTACGTTCGATTGAAAAATAGACCTGCATTGGAAGACATGCGCATGCACCGGCGCCAGCTACTAACTGATCTCCAAAGCAGGACTGGTGTCGATCCTAGGCAATCGGTTCTGGCTCTGCAGGGGGACCTCAAGCTGATCGAAGCAGGGCTGAGGCAGATTGGACAGGATTGATCGGCGGCAACGGCTGCGACTGTCTTTCACCCGCTCGGATCGAGCGCTTGAACACCGCTAAGAAACATAGCCCACCGGTCACGCTGGCGGGCCGCCGGGCTTGCAACGCGACGCCCGTGCCATTCCAAAATAGTTTTGAACCATTCGCCGCGCCATCCGTCTGACTCTGCGGAGGTAGCACCAATGATGCCAGACCAACTAGCCCGCCAGGAGCAAATCGCAGTTCGTTTGGCGCAATCCAAGCGCTTGCTGAAAGCCGTGAACGATCCCACGACCACAGAGCGCATCGGAAAGCTGATCAGCGACCTTGAGCACGAACAGGCGGAAGAAAAAGAGAAGTAAGCCGCCTCAGGCTGCCCGGTATGTATCCGGATCCGCCCGTCAGCCGCAGCTGTGGTTCTTGGCGTGCAGTGTGGTGCGGTCTCCCATCATCTCCTCGACGTAGTCGTCGATCGCCTTCGTCAGCTTCTCGCGGTCACCGCTGAGGCGGGCTTGAGTGCCAAAGATGAGGTAACGGCGAAGTCGGTCGAGCTCGGCGAGGTCTGCCTTCGCGCGTTCGGCCTCCGCTTCCTCATCGAGCTTGCGCATCCGCTCTTTGTGGTACGCCTTCGCGGCTGCGCGGTTCTCTGCATCAGCCCCGCGTCGACGAACTCGCGCGCATCGAGCGCGATCGGCAGCAGCTGACGGCGGTCGCCGGCTGAGGCGGTAGATCAAGAGGCCCCGCCGGTTCACGCTGGCGGGCCAACTCTGCTGAGTTCGCCCGAGTGCTATAATTCGGAGGATCGATTCTTCGGGCAGTCGGTTGGATGGGCATGCGCATCCGCATCTTGATATCGGCAGGCTCGCTGACCCTTGTCGGCCTCCTCATCTCTGCTTGCGCAAATTCAGGTGACCCCGTATCGCGGTCAGCAATTCGTTCTGGCGCGCCATGGGCCCGAGATCTCAGCGAACCGCCCCCTAGTCGGGAGCCCATCAATGAGGCTGTCCCGCAGACAAAGGCGGCCCTGAATGCCGCGCGCGAGAGAGCTTTACGTTAGTCCGAGCTTTAAGGTGGGTTGCCCGGGGCTTCGGTCCTGCGCTCACGCGGCCGGTGCAGACATCGGGCCTATTGCTTTAGCCCGGCGGGCTTTTCTTTTGGCTTTTGCGGGCGCGGCAACCTGGGGCCTTTCAGGCCGCTGTTCTTGTGCCCTGGTTGGTTGCTTCGGGCAGAGAAACCTCGCGGACCATCGCCGCTCGAATCTTCGTTGGACGTCCAGAGGGACGGCAGACATCGGAAAATCTCCTCGCCCCCGGGGTTCGTTGCCTTAACGCGGAGGAAGCTCCAAAGGTCCTCACCATGCGCCCTTGGTCATCGCGTGTTTCGATACCCCATGATTGCAAGCTGCGGGTTGCCCCGCTCAAAGTCAGGCCGGATATCAGGACCACGACTACCGCAACCCTGGCAGACGAACCGCGGCTCGAGATCGGATAGCCCTACATTGTCAGGCCAACGGTCGGCGTCCAGAGCAACATGATGGCCACAATGGCAATAGACCGGCACGCCGCGCACACCCATCTGCCGCATCTTACCAAGGTGATCTTAAGTGGTCGGCCGTCGGCGTGCGCAGGGTTGGGGCGGCGGACAGGGCGGGGCATGCCGCCATCGAAACGCGCCGTGGGCCAGAGTCAAAATTGTCGATTACTAGTCGTCCGGAACGGGTGCGAGCTACTGCGCGTCGTGGTGCGGACGAAGGGAGCCCGCCGTTTCACGCATCTTTGCTAATTGGCGGTGCTGCCGCTCTTGGCCTTGGACGACTGCTTCACAACCGGCTTGGCCGGCGCGGCCGACTTCTTCGACGCATCATCGCCGCGGGCAGTTCCCCACGGATCGACCGGCTTCTGTTCCGGAACATTGTTGAGGGAGCGTTGATAGGCGCGCTCAGCCCGATCATCGGCCGCTTTCTGCGACGCCGTCTTCTCCTTGGGCTCCTCGCCAGGCCCTAGAACATGCTCCTGCGCCAGCGCGGGGGCGGCCATCAGGGCAAGCAAGACGGCGACGGCGATTTTGTGCATCGAGAAACTCCCCGTTCTGCGACGAGCATAACACCGCGCCGATTGTGGTAGCAATGCAGCCGAGCGTGAGTTGGGTATGACGTTGATCGCACGATGCGCGCGCTATTAGCCCTCAACCGTATTCGTGGTGATCGTGTCCGCGCCGCTATTCCTTGGCGCTGTGGTTCACTGCGCCATGGCTCGTGAAGTGCGCGCCAAGCTGCATGTCCAACGGCCTTCGTCAGTCTCGACGACGGTTTCGCGGTTGACGTTCTCGCGCACAATCTTGGTGATCTCGTTGAGCGTCACGGCATCGATATTGGAGCTGCGG
Source organism: Bradyrhizobium sp. AZCC 2230 (assembly GCF_036924495.1). Lineage (NCBI taxonomy): Bacteria > Pseudomonadati > Pseudomonadota > Alphaproteobacteria > Hyphomicrobiales > Nitrobacteraceae > Bradyrhizobium > Bradyrhizobium sp. AZCC 2230. Next base: position 6,543,649 of record NZ_JAZHRS010000001.1, read on the forward strand.
GCCGCGCCGCCGCGATCCATAAGCGCTACGGCCGATGTATGTCTCGTCGATTTCCGCGGTGGCACCAGAACCGCCCATGGGCGCAAGCTTCCCGCGGGCCTGACTGACGCCATACTGTTTGGAATTTTACGAAGGTTCTCGGACGAACCTGCGCCATCGATCCAGCCCCGATATCAGTCGTCTCGACTTCAATCGTTGATCGAAACGCCAAGCGCTCAGAAAACAACTCTGTTGCTTACCCGGCGGGCGAAGCAGCGAACGCAAAGTCCAATAACTATTTGATTTTGCTGGCGCACCCGACACGATTCGAACGTGTGACCTTTGCCTTCGGAGGGCAACGCTCTATCCAGCTGAGCTACGGGTGCAGCGAGGGTCCATGTAGCCGATTGGCGAGGGGTGGGCAACCGGTCTCGCCGCGACAATCGCCGCGCCTAGGCCGATTTGCGTGGCGCAAGGCCAGGAACCGGACCGCTGACCGGCACATTGTCCCGGCCGAGGCCTGCGAATTCGGCCAGGATCCGCTCGGAGCTGACGACACGGTTACGGCCGAGCCGCTTGGCGGCATAGAGCGCCTGGTCGGCCGCACCCAGCAGCCGGTCGGGGGCGCCGTCGGCCTCGCCGGGGATGTGACTGGCGACGCCGACACTGAGGGTCACGTGGTTGCCGGCCCCATGGGCGCCATGGGCGATGCGCAACGCCATGACGGCCCCGCGGATCTCCTCGGCGATGGCGCAGGCATCGTCGCAGCCCATGTCGGGCAGGATCAGCGCAAATTCCTCGCCGCCATAGCGGCTGGCGAGGTCAAGCGGGCGCACCGCGTGGTGGCTGACGACGCGCGCGACCTCGCGCAGGCATTCGTCGCCGGACTGGTGGCCGTGCTCGTCGTTGAACAGCTTGAAATGATCGACGTCGACGAACAGCAGCGCCAGCGGCTTCTGCGTCCGCTGCGCGCGCTCCCATTCGGTCATCAGCATCTGGTCGAAGGAGCGGCGGTTCGACAGGCCGGTCAGCCCGTCCTTGGTGGCGAGCTCCTTCAGCGCCATTTCGGCGCGCTTCTGGTCGGTGAGGTCGCGAAGCGTCTCGACCACGGCGATCAGATGGCCGGCCTCGTCATGGATGGGGCCTGCGTCGATCGCGAGATAGAGCTGGCTGCCGAGCTTCGGCATCACGCACCAGTTCTCCGCGCTGAAGCCGAGTCCGTTGTGGCCGCGTGCGGCGTACTCCGAATAGAATTCCGGTAGCTGTTCGGGCCGGTCGAGTGCGACCAGATCGGCGAGGCAAGGGCGCTTGGTCTCGTAGAAGGCCTGCCAGTGCTTACTGGTGCCGATCACCTCGGAGGCGGCAACGCCGGTCAGCCGCTCGCACGCCCTGTTCCAGATCACGACGCGGCGCTTCGGGTCGATCACGAAGGTCGGCACCACCAGATGCTGCATCAGCCGCACCGCGTAGGAATCCGCGACGTCGACGGTCTTTGCAGGAATCTTTCCAACAGGAGTCTTGACGAGTTTTGCCATCTCAGGCCACCGCCGCGACGGGCATGGCGTCGCCCGGGCCGAACAACCCGCGTACGTCCGCAGCCGGCTTCGGCTTGCTGAACAAATAGCCCTGCATCTCCGTGCAGCCGAGCGCGCGCAGCATCTCGCGCTGGGCTTCGGTCTCGACGCCTTCGGCCACCGTCGTCATGTTGCTGGCGGAGGCGATGTTCACCACCGCCTGCACGATCACCGGCGACCCGCCGGAATCGGCGATGTCGGCGACGAAGCAGCGGTCGATCTTGATCTTGTCGAACGGGAAGCGCTTCAGATAGCTCAGCGAGGAATAGCCGGTGCCGAAATCGTCGAGCGCGATGCGCACGCCGATCGAGCGAAGCTGGTGCAGGATCGAAAGGGCCGCATCGTCGTCGCGGATCAGCACGGCTTCGGTGATCTCGAGCTCGAGCCGCCGCGGCTCGAGCCCGGAGGCTGCGAGCGCGCCTGCGATCCGCAGCGCCAGCGTGTCGCATTTGAGCTGCACCGGCGAGACGTTGACGGCGACGCGCACGTGGGGGGGCCAGGTCGCGGCCTCGTTGCAGGCCGTGCGCAGCACCCAGTCGCCGAGTTCGTTGATCAGGCCGGTGTCTTCGGCGATCGGAATGAATTCGGCCGGCGAGACCATGCCGCGCTCGGGATGACGCCAGCGCAGCAGCGCCTCGCAGCCGGAGACCTCGCCCGAATGCAGATTGACCAGCGGCTGGTAATGGATCTCGAAGCCGCCGTCGACCAGCGCCTGGCGCAGATCCTGCTCCAGGGAGAGGCGGGCCTTGGCGCTCGCATCCATCTCCGGCACGAAGAAGCGGTGGGTGCGCCGCCCTTCCGCCTTGGCGCCATACATTGCGAGGTCGGCGTTCTTGATGAGCTGGTCGAGATCGGCGCCGTCCTGCGGCGCCATCGCGATGCCGATGCTGGCGTCGGTGGAGAGCTGGTGGCCGAGGCAGTGATAGGGGGGGCGGATCGCTTCATGGATCCGCGTCACGAAGGACAGCACGTCGGCGGACGATTCGATTTTGGTCTGGATCACCGCGAACTCGTCGCCGCCGAGCCGCGCGATCAGATCGCCCGGCTTGAGGCAGGCGCGGATGCGGCCCGCGATCGCCTTCAGCAGCTCGTCACCGACATGGTGGCCGAGCGAATCGTTGATGCCCTTGAATTCGTCGACGTCGATGTAGAGCAGTGCGAACTGTTCGCCGCCGGCGACCTTGTCCAGCTCGCGCTCGATCTGCGCGCGGAACAGCGTGCGGTTCGGCAGGTCGGTCAGCGCATCGTAATGCGCCATATGCGCGATCTTGTCATGGGCGCGCCGCCGCTCGGTGACATCCTCGACGACGTTGATGAGGTAGCGCGGCTCGCCGGAGGAGTCGCGGATGCCGATCCGGGTCGAGGTGATGTAGCGCAGTCCCATGGTCTGGCTCGTCCAGGCATGTTCGTCCTTGGACAATCCCTCGATTGTCTGCAGCGCCTTGCTGTCGTCTTCGGTGACGACCCTGGCGGTGTCGACCGGGTAGATGTCGAAGGGGGTCTTGCCGACGATGGCTTCGCGCGATTGGCCGAATTGCTCTGCAGCGGTGCGGTTGATCAGCAGATATTGCCGCGTCAGGGCGTCTTTCACCGTGATCTGCGACGGGATGTGATCGATGATCTCGCGGAGGAACGTGTAGTTGCGATCGCGCTCCTGTTCCAGATTGAGCCGTTCGGTGATTTCCTCGATCGTGGCGACCCATCCGCCCTGCGCGAGCGGCGTGTTGATGACCTGGAAGGCGCGACCGTTGGGCAATTGATGGGTTTTTGTGGCGACCTTGCCTTCGGCAACGCCCCTCATGACGTCGGCGCAAAACGCTTCGACATCGCCGCTGTACGCGTTGCGCTCCTTGCGGTGGTGCATCGCTTCGGTGATGTGACAGCCCGGCTTGATGACGTCGTGCGAAAGGCCGAACATGTCGGCGTAGCGGCGATTGCAGGTGACGATGTATCCGGCGGCGTCGTACAGGATCAGCCCTTGCGACATGTTGTTGAGGGCGGTGTCGAGCCGCAGTCGTTCCGCCTCCAGCCGCTGCTGGGCTTCGCGGTTCTGCCGGTTGATCTGACGGATGATCATGAAGAGGATCAGCGCGATCACCGCCGCCGAGAGCGTCGCGGTGGTGACCATAAAGCCGGTCTGCTGCCGCCAGTCGGCGAGCGCGGCCGACATGGTATTGGTCGCGACGATGACCAGCGGGAAATGCGTGAGCGACGCGGCCGAGCCGAGCCGCTCCTCTCCGTCAACGGGACTCTTGACGCGAAGCGTGTGCTGACCGCCGCGGGTCAGCACCTTTTGCATCAGCGGCGCGTTCTTGTAGTTGGTCCCGATCAGCGATTCGACATGCGGGTAGCGCGCCAACATGACGCCTTCGCGATCGAACAGCGAGATGGCGGCGCCTTCGGCCAGCGCGACCGAGGCGAAATAGCGCTGGTAGCTGTCGGGATCGATCCGGCGGACCAGTACGCCGACGAAAGTACCGTCCGGCAGGCTCAATCGGCGCGCCACGATCGTGGTCCATTTGCCGATCAGGAAGCTGCGCACGGATTCCAGCAGCACCGGTTCCGACATTGGATTCGATTTGAAGGTCTGGAAGTAGGCGCGCGAAGACACGTTGATCTTGGGAAGCGGTTGGGCGCGCGACCAGGAGATCAGGTTGCCGTCGGCATCGTAGACCGCGATGTCGCCGAGATAGGAGACCGCGCTGATCTTGCCCCTGAGCATCCGGTGGGCCTCAAGCCCCGACATGCGTTCGCGGAACATCTGTGGCGAGGTGATCTCCGGCAGGTGCATCTGCCCGATCAAATCGGCGGCGACGACATCGGAATCTTCAAACTGCTGATCGAAGTGCCGCGCGATCAGCTGCACGGTGTTTTCCAGCTCGCGTTCGCGGTTGGTGAGCGTCTTCTCGCGAAACTCGCCAACGGCCATCGCGGTCACGGCGAAGATGCCGGCGACCAGCAGCGCGCCCGAGAGTGTCAGCCACAGCACGGGGCCGCGCCGCATGGCAGCGTCCCAGCCGCTTTTCGCGGCCGAGAATATCGCAGCTGCCATCCCTGAAAAAATCTGGCGCATCCCGCTCCCCTGGACGACCAGAAATACTATGGACAGATGGCGCAATGCTTAGGAAAGCCGGTTACCCATGGCTTAAACCGGTTGCGGATTTATACGGAGATCCACCCACGCGGGAACCGCGCAGCATCACGCCACGGTTGTACGTCGCCTGCACGGCGCGCTGCGCTGCATCGTTAATCGAAGCTTAATGCGAGGCGCCCGCGCTCTTGTCGCCGCCGCCGATCGAGCCGAGCCCGCCGATGACGACGACGCCCCTACCGCCGATACCCGCTCGCCCGCGAATAGCCCTGGCGGTTCTGCTGCATCGGGCGGGCGGAGACGCTGGCGCGGGATTCGCTCGAGGCAGGCGTGGCGAGCTTCAGCTCCTCCAGGAAGATCGGGCGGGCGAAATAATAGCCCTGTGCGTAGCGGATCTTGGTCGCGGCCTGGAGATAGGCGAGCTCCTCGTAGGATTCGAGGCCTTCGGCGATGACGGTCATGCCCAGCGCTTCGCTCAAGGATTCGATCGCGCGCAAAATGCCCTGGCTGCGCGGGCGCTTATGGATGTCGGTGATGAAGGAGCGGTCGATCTTGATCTCGTCGGCGGTGATGTCGGCGAGCGCCGACAGCGACGAATAGCCGGTACCGAAATCGTCGATGGAGATGCCGACGCCGAGCTTGCGGAACATCGGCAGGATTTCCGACTGGAAATGATTCCCGGCGATGAAGGCGTCTTCGGTCACCTCGATCATGAAGCGCCGCGGAAAACCGGTGTCGTCAAGCGCCTGCGCAAAGCTGCGCATGAATTCGGGATTGCCGGCCTGCTTGGCGGCGACGTTGATGCTGATGGTCGCTTCCGCACCGAACGTGTCGTTGATCAGGTCGATCGACTTGACGATCTCGGCCAGCACGAGATGGGTCAGCTCGTCGATCAATCCGAGCTCGCTCGCCAGATTGATGAACGAGCCCGGCGCCTGGATCACGCCCTCGTCGTCGCGCAGGCGCACCAGCGCCTCGATGCCCGTCACAGCCTGGGTGCGGATATCGACCTTGGACTGGAAGGCGCAGCAGAAGCGCTTTTCGAGAATCGCGAGCCGCAGCGACTGCTCGATCTTCATCCGCGCCAGTGCCTCGCGCTCCATGCCGGCATCGAAGAAGGCGGCGGACCCCTTGCCGTTGTTCTTGATGCGGTACATCGCGATGTCGGCGTTCTGGCGTAGCGTCTCGAAGCTGCGGCCATGATCGGGATAGAGGCTGACGCCGACGGAGGTCGAGGCGAAGACTTCCGAATTGTCGATGAAGAACGGCGCGGTCAGCCGCTCCAGCGTCGATTGCATGAATTCGGCGACCTCTTCCTGGCTCCGGATCGGCGAGAGCAGCAGCAGGAATTCGTCGCCGGAGATGCGCGACAGCATGTCGGAATCGCGCAGGTCGCGGCCGAGCCGCTTCGACAGCTCGACCAGCAGCGCGTCGCCGACGGTGTGGCCGTAATAGTCGTTGATGTGCTTGAAATTGTCGACGTCGAGAAAGGCGAGTGCAAAACGCTCACCGCGATCGCCTGCGAGCAGGCTGTTGGCGCGATGCTCGATCACGCGCCGCGAGGGCAGCCCGGTCAGCTCGTCGAAATAAGCCGAGCGAAACAGCTGGTCCTCGAAATTCTTCTGCTCGGTGATATCGGCGGAGGCCGAGATCAGGAGCTCGCGGCCGGCGAGCTGGACCGGCCGATGGGTCGTCAGCAGCACCTGGCGTGCGGTGCCGTCCTGGAGCGCTTCTTCGGAGGTGACCGGCTGTCCGGCCCTCAGCGCACGTTCGCAGGCCTCGCGGCGCTGTGCGAGATCGGGCGACGGGCGGCTCCCGTCCATGCCGAGCTGGGCGGCCGCGACATCGTTAACCAGGAGAAGTTTGCCTTGCGCGTCCTGCACGGTCAGGCCGGCAGGCAGCATTCTAACGATTTCCTTGAGAAATCCGAGTTCGGCTTCACTCGCGCCGTTATGTGCATTGTCGTTCATAGAATTCATGAATCTTGTTGTTTCAGCGCGCCTTTGCAATGAGCGCGATCATGCGCAGTTCCCTCTTAGGTTTGGTTAAGGGGTCCGCAGAAATACGGGGGTGTTTTGGGAGAAACTTGTGGCGTCGCGAGGCGCGCCGCCGATCGTCATTAACAGAAGGTCAACAGCGCTTGCGAAAGCGCGAGCGCAGCGCGCGGCTCTCTTTCGTTTGTATTGGCTCTCTGACTGCGCGGTGGTTTTGATTAGGTTGGTGCAGCCGCGCAGTGGACACCTCTCCCGAAGGGAGAGGTCGGATCGCATCGAAGATGCGGTCCGGGTGAGGGGTTAAGGTCTAACCGTCCGCTGCGGCCCCTCACCCGAATTGCTGCGCAATTCGACCTCTCCCCGCTGGGGAGAGGTGATCTCATTCGCTCTTGGGAATGCGACACTGCATGATGCAGTGCAGCCCGGTCTTCAAATACGAGATCTCGGTCTTGCCGTCGAAGGCGGATAACGCCGACTTCAGCAGCTTGGTGCCGAAACCGGGCTCCGAGACCTTGTCGACGCTCGGCCCTTCGGTTTCGTCCCACGTGACGGTCAGGCGATCGTCGCTCACGGTCCATGACACCTGCAGCAATCCGCGCGGTGAGGAAAACGCGCCGTATTTGCCGGCGTTGGTGGCGAGTTCGTGAAACATCAGTGACAGCGTCACCGCAAGCTTCGGCGGCAGGAACAGCCGGTCGCCGTTGAGTGTAAAGCGGACATGGCCGTAAGGGCCGAGCTCGGAGATCAGGAGATCGCGGATGTCGCAGCCGGCTTTATCTATCCGCGAGATCAAATCGTCAGTCGCGGCCAGCGAGCGCAGCCGCGGGTCGATGCGGGCCCAGACCTGCGGCTGGTCATGCAACACCTGGTGCAGCACGGCGTGCACGGTCGACAGCTTGTTCTTCAGCCGGTGCTGGAGCTCGTCGACCAGGACCTTGCGATAGTCTTCTTCCTCGATCAGGCGCTTGGAGATCCGGCGCTGCTCCGCCAGCATCGTGCGATAATGCTCGACGCCCCAGATCGTCAGCGCGGAAACACCCCAATAGAGCGTGAGCAGGGCGAACCGCGCGCGATCGGCAGAAGCATCGCCGAAATTCACGACGACGCCGAGCACGCCGCCGAGCAGCGCCGTCACGACGCCGATCCGAAGGCCTCCGAAGGCGGCTGCGAAGAACACGGCCGGAAAATACGGCGTGAAGTAGACGTCAGGGCGCACATGCGCGAGCCCCCAGCGGGCCAGGGTCGCGACCAGCACGCAGGCCACCGCGAACGCAATGCTCAGGCTGAGCGATGGCGGTGCCACGCCCTGCCAGCCTTTGCGGAATTCGTCGATCAGCTTCCTCATGCGCAGCCCGGTTGCGAGAGCCGTCCGAAAATCGAGAGACGGGCCATGATGTTACGCATCTCGCATGCGCAAGCAAAGCTTGCCTTGTCGGGACCCGGCAGGAATAGTGATTGTTGCGGCGCCGATTGTCGTCGTGACGTCATCGATCGGTGTCCGCCATTTGGCTTCAAATCATTCGAAATCGGGGACATTCCATGGGCAGGCTTGACGGCAAGGTTGCGGTGATCACGGGTGCGACGAGCGGGATCGGATTGCGTACCGCGGAAGTCTTCGTTGCCGAAGGTGCCAAAATTGTGATCGCGGGCCGCCGTATACCGGAAGGCGAGGCGCTGGCGATGCAGCTCGGCGCTTCCTGCGTTTTCCGGCAGACGGATGTGACTGTCGAAGCGCAGATGCAGGCGCTGATCGCGCTCGCGGTGGAAAAATTCGGCCGGATCGACTGCCTCTTCAACAATGCCGGCGGCCCGGCGCAGACCGGCGGCATCGAAGGCCTCGAGGTCGAGCGCTTCGACGCGGCGATGGCGACCCTGGTGCGCAGTGTCATGCTCGGCATGAAGCACGCGGCGCCCTACATGAAGACGCAGGGATCGGGCAGCATCATCAACAATGGCAGCATTGCAGGCCGTCTTGCCGGCTTCTCCTCCTCGGTCGTGTATGGTGCGGCCAAGGCAGCGGTGATCCATCTCACCAAATGCGTAGCGATGGAGCTCGGCGAGTCCAATGTGCGCGTCAATTCGATCTCGCCCGGTGCGATCGCAACCGGCATCTTTGGCAAGGCGCTGGGGCTATCGACGGAAGCTGCCGAGAAGACGCCGGCGGTGATGCGCGATGTCTACAAGACCGCACAGCCGATTCCGCGCGCCGGCATCCCCGACGACATCGCCCACGCCGCAGTATTCTTGGCGAGCGACGAATCCAGCTTCATCAATGGCCACGACCTCGTCATTGACGGCGCAATCACCGGCGGCCGCAACTGGAGCCAGCAGCAGCAGGGCTATGTCGCCCTGCGCAAGGCGTTCGATCAGGGGGCATAGGAGCTCAGGTGACGGTGCCGTAGGGTGGGCAAAGCGACTTGTCCGCCGTAGCTCGAAGAGCGAAGGCGGAAGCGTGCCCATCAATTCTTTCCATCGCGAGAAATCGTGGGCACGGCGCTCCGCGCCTTTGCCCACCCTACAAGACCGAATTTCCGTCATTGCGAGGAGCGAAGCGGCGAAGCAATCCAGAATCGCCCTACGGAAAGATTCTGGATTGCTTCGCTGCGCTCGCAATGACGGATGCGGCTAAACCGCCTTCACCCTGACCTTCAACCCATCCTTCGGCTTCGGAATCGGCCACATCTGCCAGTCCGGCTTGTAGCCGGGCTCCAGCGACACCTCGATGTTCTGCAGGAAGTGCCGGGCAAAGCATTTCGCCTGCATGTAGGCGAAGTGCAGGCCGAGGCACATATGCGCGCCGCCGCCGAACGGCACCCAGGCGAAGCGGTGACGGTTGCGCTGGGCTTCCTCGGTGAAGCGCAGGGGATCGAAGCGATCGGGTTCCGGCCAGATGTCCTTCATGTGGTGTGTAAAGAGCGGATTGACGCCGACTGCCGTGCCGGCGGGGATCGTATAGCCCTTGAAGGTGAAATCGCGCATCGCGCGGCGCGGCATCGAGGGCACCGGCGGCTTGATCCGCAGCGCTTCCTTGAAGGCCATCTCCGTCAACGGCATCTTTTCGAGATCGTCAAAACTGCTCGGCGCGCCCGGAGCGAGCCCGAGCGCGAGAACTTCCGCGCGCAGCCTGTTCTGCCAGTCCGGATTGGCGGCGAGCTCGCCGATGAAGGACGTCAGCGACGAGGTCAGCGTGTCGTGCGCCGCCATCATCAGGAAGCTCATGTGGTCGATGATGTCCTGGTCGGACAGGAGCGCGCCATCCTCATGGGTGGCGCGGCAGAGGTGCGAGAACAGATCGTCGCCGCCGTGATTGCCGCGTCGCAGCGGGATCTGCTCGCGGAAATAGGCGATGATGCGTTTGCGTCCCCTCACGCCGGCCGCCATCTGCGTGCCGGGCAGGGGACGGCGGATCGGGGCGACTGCAGCGGCGACCATGTCGACGAAGGCGCGGTTGATCTCGGCGACCTCGGGCCCGATATCTGCGCCGAGGAACGACGCTGCGGCGAGATCCAGCGTGAGCTGTTTCATCGCCGGATAGAGCTGCATCTCGCCCGGATTTGCCTTCCACTGCGCCACCCGTGCCGAAATGCCGCGGTCGAGATCGCTGAGGTAGGACTTCATCGGTCCTGACTTGAACGCGACCGAGAGCGCCTTGCGATGCAGCCGGTGCTCGTCGAAATCCAGCAGCATCAATCCGCGCGGAAACAGCAGGCCGAGCACCTTGCTCCAGCCATGGGTCGACGAAAACAGCTTTTGCTGGTCGAACAGCACGAGCTCATTCGCTTCAGGTCCGAGCATCACGATGTTGGTCTCGCCGAAAATGTGGGTGCGATAGACGAGCCCGTACTTGTCGCCGTTCCTCTCGATATGTCCCTTGGGGTCGGCGAGCACCTTGAAGGTCATGCCGACGATCGGCCAGCCTTCGTCGCCCGGGATGTGCGTCAGCTGATTGCGCTTGGGCGCGGTGTACTCAAGCTCAGACGAGGCCACATTCTGCATCGACATGACGAATGCTCCGGTTTGCTGACCGACAGGAATCGCGCGACCGCGGCAATCATACGGCCTGCGCCAGGCTGGATCGTCATCAGCATAGCACAGGCCGGGATGTCGCGCTTGTGAACGTCGTTACAAGCGTAGCGCCGGGCCTACCGCTTGGCCGCTTCCTTCTGCAGATCCGGCGCGTTGACGGCGGGAATCGCGACGCGGCCGGGGCCGGTCACCTTCAGCGCTTCGGCGGCTTTCTCGTTCTGCATGATCTTGGCCATCACGGCCTGACCGGCGCGCTCGAAAATCGCGCGGTTCTCGATCACGAACTTTTGCGACTTGCGGAGGCCATCGATGTAGCCGTTGATCTCCGGCACGACATAGCGCGCGACCATGTCCCAGCTCCGGCGCGTGGCTTCCGGATTGGCCCAGTCATGCACGAAGCCGATGACGGCGCCGACGCCGCCGGACACGTCCATCACGTTCTTGATGGTTTTGACGAGATCGTCGGGCGTGCCGATGGTCGAGGCCGCGCCCTCGACGAAGGCGGTCTTGTCCACGGCCTCATCGGGCGAGGAGAATGCCGTGAGGCCCGGCCGCTGCAGTGTGCCGACATTATATTCGTTGTGCCAGCGCATCAGCCCGGCGCCGGCCTCCTTGCGCGCCTGCTCGCGGCTCTCGGCGATGTGGAAGCTCAGCAGCACGCGCCAGTCGGCACGGTTGACCGTGGTGCCGTGCTTCTTGGCGGCATCCTCGGCGAACTGCCATTGCTGTTGCAGCGACATCAGCCCCTGCGTCGTCATCGAGCCCAGCGAGATGATGCCGATGCCGTATTTGCCGGCGAGCGTCATGCCCGACGGCGAGATCTGCGACGCCACCACGAACGGCATTTCCTCCTGCAACGGCAGGATCTGCAGCGCGGCGTCGTTCATGGTGAACCAGTCGCTCCTGGCGGTGACGCGCTCGCCGTTGAAGAGGCGACGGATCACGCCGATCGCCTCGTCCTGGCGGTCGCGCTGGGTCATCGGGTCGATGCCGAGCGTGTGCGCATCCGACGCCAGCGCGCCGGGGCCGGAGCCGAAGATGGCGCGGCCGCCGGTCATGTGGTCGAGCTGCACCATGCGCTGGGCCACGTTGAAGGGATGGTGATAGGGCAGCGACACCACGCCGGTGCCGAGCTTGATCCGCTTGGTGCGCTCGCCGGCCGCGGCCAGAAACATCTCGGGCGAGGCAATCATCTCCCAGCCGGAGGAATGATGCTCGCCGCACCAGAACTCGTCATAGCCGAGGCCATCTAACTGCTCGACCAGATCGAGATCGCGCCGGAACTGAAGCATCGGATGCTCCCCGATTGGATGATGCGGGGCAAGAAAGGCTCCAAACTTCAGGCGCGCCATGGCGTTCTCTCCGGCTGGTATTTTCTGTTTGTTGGTAGTGTGAGGCTACGTGCCCGATGCCACGAACGCAATCGCGCGATGTCCCGCGCCGCGGAATGCAGGCATGCGTGTTTCTTCTCCCTCGCCCCGCTTGCGGGGAGAGGGTCGGGGTGAGGGGGAGTCTCCGCGGGGACGGAGGTGGTTGGGTTCTTAAGATGCCCCACGCCGTCATTGCGAGCGCAGCGAAGATTCCATGGGGAGTGGATAGCGACCGAGTCTGAGGCCAGACTGAGGTTGCGAACCAACCAACCTGGAGACGACGATGTTGCTCGATCATCCTTCCGACGGACCGACCGCTATCCGGACGCAGTTTGGCGCAATTTTTGTGTCATTGGAACTGAGCCGTTCGACGTGGCTGATCACGTGGCTTTCACCTGGCGCGGGCGAGAAGATGTCCAGGCAGGGCGTCAAGGCCAGCGATACGGCTGAGCTGCTGAAGCTGTTTGCGGAGGTCAGGCGCAAGGCGATGGCGCGGACCGGTCAGACCTATCCGATCATCACGATCCAGGAGGCGGGGCTGGAGGGGTTCTGGCTGCACCGGGTTCTGCAACAGGAAGGCATTGAGAGCCACGTGGTCGATCCCGCCTCGATTGCGACGTCGCGACGGCGGCGGCGGGCCAAGACGGACAGGCTGGATGGCGAGGCGCTGTTGCGGGCGCTTCTGGCCTACAAGCGCGGCGAGCCACGGGTCTGCGCGATGGTGGCGGCCCCTTCGCCCGAAGAGGAGGATCGCCGCAGGCTTTGCCGCGAACGGCGGACATTGATTGCCGAGCGGATCGAGCATGTGAACCGGATCAAGGGCCTTCTGTTTGCACAGGGCATCTCCGACTACATGCCTTTGCGACGTAACCGACGGGACCGGCTCGAGGCCTTGCGCACTGGCGACGGGCGAGAACTGCCGCCCCATCTGAAGGCGCAGATCAGCCGCGAACTCGACCGCCTCGAGCTGTTGCTCACCCAGATCGAGGCGGTGGAGGCCGAGCAGGATGCATTGCTGGCTGCTGCCGCAAAGCCTGGAACCGAGACGCCAGGGCCGGTGGCGATGCTGTCGGCATTGAAGGCGATGGGACCCAATTTTGCGGTCATTCTCTGGTCGGAGGCCTTCTACCGGCAGTTCTCCAACCGCCGCCAGGTCGCCTCCTATGCCGGTCTTGCGGCCACGCCCTGGCGCAGCGGCGGGATCGAGCGAGAGCAGGGGGTCTCGAAGGCCGGCAATCCGCGGCTTCGCACGACGATGATCCAGCTCGCCTGGCTCTGGGTGCGTCATCAGCCTCAATCGGCGCTGACACTCTGGTTCAAGGCCAACAGCCAGCGCGGCAGCAAGCGCATGATCGTGGCTCTGGCGCGCAAGCTTCTGGTCGCGTTGTGGAAGTACGTCACCCATGGCGTCGTGATCGAGGGAGCTGTGATGAAGGGCGCTGCCTGAGATCGAGGATACTTCCCTCACCGACAACCAATCAGCCGAGGATCGATCAGCCTTGGCCGATCCGGGCGGACGAACCGATGGATTGCATGGCTTCAAACGCCGCAACGAAGAGTGGTCCCGTCCTCTCGAGCCTGCCCGCCGCAAGCGGAATGTTGGTGCAGTTGCCTCGCGCAACGACCGAATGTGAGTTTGATCTGGCACGCAAAACCAGATTGCCAAACCGGCTCGGCCTTGGATCGCTGACGAGAAGGAGTTCTCCGAACCAGTTACGCCCGACCACAAAAGCCTGATGGCGTGCTCGCTCACCTCAAGGTCAAGCCGCTTCGCGGCGGCCCTACGGGCCGACCTTGACCTGAGCTCCGCGCGCCATCTCCATAGTCTCACGGTCGGGACGAAGAGCTGGCCTGCAATCGAACAAAGAGCTGACAAACCCTGTTGACACGACACTTCCCCATGTGAGCAATCCAGAGTCTTTCCGCGGAGGGATTCTGGATTGCTTCGCTGCGCTCGCAATGACGCGTCGATAGGGCGTCGTTCCAGCGGGCAGACGACTCGCGGAGAGTCCCCCTCACCCGGAATTCAAACTGCGTTTGAATTCCGACCTCTCCCCGCATCCGCCTTCGCCAAGGCTTCGGCGGACAAGAGCGGGGCGAGGTGAAGGAAGATCACCGCGTCATCCTGTTCCACGCATCCAGTCCGGCGATCTTGTACGCCTCGGCGAGCGTCGGATAGTTGAACGTGTTCTGGATGAAATAGTCGATCGTGCCTTTGAGGTTCAGCACGGCCTGGCCGATATGGATCAGCTCCGTGGCGCCTTCGCCCAGAATGTGCACGCCGAGCAGGCGGCGGGTCTTGGTCGAGAAGATCATCTTCATCATGCCGCTGTTCAGCCCCATGATGTGGCCGCGCGAGGTCTCGCGGAAGCGCGCGATGCCGACCTCGTAGGGGATGCCGCGCGTGCGCACCTCTTCCTCTGTCAGGCCCGTGGTCGAGATCTCCGGCACCGAATAGATGCCGTAGAGAAAGAATTCCGGCGGCGCCATCGGCTCCATGCCGAGCGCGTGGCAGGCGGCGACGCGGCCCTGCTCCATCGAGGTCGAGGCCAGGCTCGGAAAGCCGATCACGTCGCCGGCGGCGTAGATATGCGGCACGCTGGTCTGCAAGGTCACGGGATCAACCTTAATGCGCCCGCGATGGTCGACGACGATGCCGGCAGCTTCGAGATTGAGCCGGTCGGTGGCCCCGACGCGCCCCGCCGCGAACAGCAGCATTTCCGTGGTGACGTGACGCCCGTCGGAGAGATTCGTGACGATGCCGCCCTGCGCCGTCTTCTCGATCGAGTTGACCTTGGAGCCGAGCCGCAGCGCGACATTGCGATCGCGCAATTCGTGCATGAACTCGTCGATCAATTCCTTGTCGATGAAGTCGAGGAATGTCGGCCGCGGCTCGATCAGGGTCACGGGCACATCGAGCGCGCTGAAGATGGTGGCGTATTCGACGCCGATCACGCCGGCGCCGATGACGGCGAGGCTGCGCGGCAGTTTTGGCAGCTCGATGATCTCGTCGCTGTCGAGCACGGTGGCGCCGTCGAACGGCACATAGTCGGGCCGGAACGGGCGCGTGCCGCAGGCGATCAGGATGAACGCGGCGGATACCGTTTTGGTCTCGCCGATCGCGCTTGTGATCTCGACCTCGTGCGGCGAGACCAGGCGCGCCTCGCCATTGGCGGTGCGGACGAGGTTGCGACTGAACTGATGCTCGAGCACTTCGACCTCATGGTCGAGCGTCTTCTGCAGCCGGGTCATCAGATCGCTGGCGGCGATGTCGTGCTTCACCCGGTAGGAGCGGCCGTAGAAGCCGCGCTCGCGCCAGCCGGAGAGATTGAGCACGGTCTCGCGCAGCGTTTTCGAGGGGATCGTGCCGGTGTGAACGGAGACGCCGCCGACCCGCCGGCCCTTCTCCACCACCAGCACGGCCTTGCCGAGTTTGGCACATTGCACCGCGGCCCGGCGCCCCGACGGGCCCGAGCCGATCACCACCATGTCGTAGTCGTACATCGGATTTGCTTCCAAAGCCCTGCAAAATCAGCGGGAACCGACATGCAGCAATCGGGCCACAGCGGCAAGTCCTACCTCTGAGGTAATCGCAGGGGTGATGCTGATCTGCGAGCATCGGGCGCAAATAGATCCCCGAAAGCTCGCGCGAAAATGCATCAAACCGTCACAAAGCCCGTCGATTCGACCCTTCGCTGGTGGGTGCTGGCGATCGTCGTCGCCGCGCAGTTCATGTTCGGCGTCGACGCCTTCATCGTGAACGTCGCGATCCCCACCATCGCAGCCGACCTGCACGCGACGCCGGCGCAGATCGAATCCGTCATCGCGATCTATCTGATCGCCTATGCCACGCTGGTCGTCACCGGCGGCCGTCTCGGCGACATCCACGGCACCAAGAACGTCTTCCTTGCCGGCGTGCTCGGATTCACCGCGACGTCGCTGTGGTGTGGCCTCGCGCAATCCGGCGCGGAGCTGATCATCGCCCGGCTGGCGCAGGGCGCGACCGCCGCGCTGATGGTGCCGCAGGTGCTGGCGACGCTGCATCTGCTGTTCACGGACGAGTCGCGCAGCCGTGCCTTCGGCATCTATGGCATCGTGCTCGGGCTTGCGGGCGCCGCGGGCTTCTTGCTTGGTGGCCTGCTGGTCACGATCGACCTTGCACATACTGGCTGGCGCTCGGTGTTCTTCGTCAACGTCCCCTGCGGCCTTGTCATCGCCGCTGCCACATGGCGCATCATGCCCACGGTGCCGCGCCGGGCCGGCACCAGGCTCGACATCAAGGGCAGCCTGGTGCTGTTTGCGGGATTGCTGTGCCTGATCGGCCCGCTGCTGTTCGGCCATGATGTCGGCTGGGCGCCGTGGCTGTGGGCCGTGATGGCGGTCGGTGGCGTGATCCTGTTCACATTTCCAAGGCTCGAGCATGCGGTGGCACGCGCCGGCGGCATGCCGCTGATCGATCTGACGCTGCTGGCGGACGCCGCCTTCCTGCGCGGGCTCGGTGCCGCGTTCTTTTTCTTCGCCGCCAATCTCTCGTTCTATCTGGTGATGACGCTGTTCATGCAGCGCGGCCTGAGGATCCCGCCGCTCGCCGCCGGCCTCGCCTTCGTTCCGCTCGCGCTCGCGTTCGTGGTGGCCTCGCGCCACAGCAGTGCGCGAGCGAAGCATCGTGGTACCAAAGTGTTGATCGAAGGCTGCGCGCTGCAGATCGCTGGCCTCGCCGCGCTCGCGCTTCTGGCCGGCTGTGTCGATGCGCCGAGCCCGATCGCGCTTGCGCTCGTCATGCTCATCTTCGGCTACGGTCAGGGCATGGTGATGGCGCCGCTCTCCGGCGCGGTGCTCTCGACCGTCAAACCCGTCGCGGCAGGCTCGGCGTCGGGCATGTACGGCACCATTGCGCAGATCGGAAATGCGGCCGGAGTGGCCGCAATCGGTGCGGTGTTCTTCGCAATCGAATCGTTGCAATCAGCGCGCGCAGGATTTCTGGCCTCGCTCGCGCTGTTTGCGGCGTTAATCATGATCTGCGCCGCATTCCTGACGTGGATGCGCCGCGCATCTGCACGAAGTTGAGGCAGCGCGGTTAATACGTGCGGTTTCTTGCGGGAATCTGCGCGATTCCTTGCATGTCGACAGCACACGGTCTTTTCATTTTGCACTGCAGCAACTATCTGGTCTGGGTAAACGTTGAAAGACGCCCACCAGGAATTTGCCGTGTCATTAGCCCGTAACGTCGACCTCTTGAGACATCTGCCAAGGATGGATGGCCTACGCTTGCCCGATTTTGGCGCGAGCGCTGACGCCTCCAGTCCGCTGCAGGAAGTCACGGGCTTCGGCGACAATCCCGGCAATCTGCGCATGTTCGCGTTCGTGCCGGCGCAATTGCAGAAGCCGCGCGCGCTCGTCGTCGTGCTGCACGGCTGCGGCCAGACCGCCGCTGGCTACGATCTCGGCGCGGGCTGGTCGACGCTCGCGCGTCACTATGGCTTTGCGCTGGTGATGCCCGAGCAGCAGCGCATCAACAACGGCAACACCTGCTTCAACTGGTTCAATCCCGAAGACACCGCGCGCGACGGCGGCGAAGCGCGTTCGATCCGCGAGATGGTCGCGCATATGGTTCAGACGCAGCGCATTGATCCCAGGCGTATCTTCATCACCGGCCTGTCCGCCGGCGGCGGCATGACCTCGGTGATGCTCGCGACCTATCCGGACGTGTTTTCTGCCGGCGCGATCATCGCAGGCCTTCCCTACGGCATCGCGTCGAATCTGCGCGAGGCGCTGGACGGCATGTTCCATTCCCCGGCGCGGCCCGAGCGTGAGCTCGGCGATTTCGTGCGGCGGGCGTCCAATCATCGCGGGCCGTGGCCGAAGGTGTCGGTGTGGCACGGCAGCGTGGATCGCACCGTCAATCCCGGCAATGCCAACGAGATCGTCAAGCAGTGGCTCGATCTGCACGATCTGCCGATGACGCCGATGGCCGAGATCAATGTCGACGGCTATCCGCGCCAGGCCTGGTGGAACAAGGATGGTGAGACGCTGGTCGAATCCTACGCCATCACCGGCATGGCGCACGGCACGCCGCTGGGGCTTGCCGACAACGACCAGCGCTACGGTGTCGAAGGCGCGTTCCTGATCGAGGCCGGCATCTCGTCGTCCTACCACATCGCAAAGTTCTTCGGTCTCACCGGATGGATTTCGGATGCGGCCAGGAAGAAGGCGGACGCGAAATCACCGAAGCCTGCGCTGACCTCCGCCCCGCATCTCGCCCGCTCGATCCGCGCCGCGGTTGCGGAAGAACAGGCCGAGTCGAAGCGCGAGCAACCTCGCGGCTTCGATCTCGGCCAGATCATCACGCGCGCACTGACGGCTGCGGGTTTGATGAAGTAGCCGGCGGCGTCGCTACATCTCGCCGGTGATGAACGGATTGGTCAGCCGCTCCTGGCCGATGCTCGAGCCGGCACCATGGCCGCAGATGAAGCCGACATCGTCGCCGAGCGGCAGCAGCTTTGTCATGATCGAGTTGATCAGCGTGGCGTGACTGCCGCCGGGCAGATCGGTGCGCCCGACCGAGCCCGCAAACAGCACGTCGCCGACATGGGCAAAGCGTAAGTCCTTGTTGAAGAACACCACGCTGCCCGGCGAGTGGCCGGGGCAGTGCAGGATGTCGAATTTCAGCTCGCCGATCGAAACGATGTCGCCCTCGTCGAGCCAGCGATCCGGCTCGAAATTGCGCACCTCCGTCATGCCGAAACGCGCGCCGCTCTCGACCACGCTGTCGAGCAGATATTTGTCCGCGACATGCGGGCCCTCAATCGGCACCTTCAGCGCATCGCGCAATTCGGCCGCGCCGCCGACATGGTCGATATGGCCGTGGGTCAGCCAGATTTTCTCCACGGTGACGCCGGTCTGCTTGATCGCCTCGAGGATCTTCGGCACGTCCCCGCCCGGGTCGATCACCACGGCCTTCTTGCCGGGCTCGTCCCAGATGATGGTGCAGTTCTGCTCGAACAGCGTCACCGGGACGATGATCGCGCCGGCCTTGGCTTGCGAGGATTCTTGGGCGTCATTTTGCTCGGTCATGGCGCCACAATGCCGATTTTTGCTGCGTCGCCAAGCAAAATAGTCGTGGTCCGGCGGCGGAACAGCCGCGCCCGCCGTCACACGGCCGTCCCAATTCGCGTGGCTGTTTGAACCGGGGCGCTGCTGCCGCGTTCTCTCGCGCGGGGTGCAGATTTCCGGATGGGTTTTCCGACATGGCTCAGGGCGGCGAGAACTGGTGGCGCGACGGCATCTTCTATCAGATCTATCCGCGCTCCTTTCAGGACAGTGACGGCGACGGCGTTGGCGATCTCGCCGGCATTTTGCGGCGGCTGCCTTATGTGAAATCGCTCGGCGTCGACGCGATCTGGCTGTCGCCGATCTTCCCCTCGCCAATGGCCGATTTCGGCTATGACATCTCCGACTATACTGGCATCGATCCGCTGTTCGGCACGATGGCGGATTTCGATGCGCTGCTCGCGGCCGCGCATGACAATGGTCTGAAGCTGATCCTCGACCTCGTGCCGAACCACACCTCCGATCAGAATCCCTGGTTCGTCGAGAGCCGCTCCTCGCGCGACAACCCCAAGCGCGACTGGTACATCTGGCGCGATCCAGCCCCCGATGGCGGCGTGCCGAACAACTGGCTGTCTGAATTCGGCGGCAGCGCATGGCAGGTCGACGCGGAGACCGGTCAATATTACTACCACGCCTTCCTCGCCCAGCAGCCGGACCTGAACTGGCGCAATCCGGAGGTCCGCGCCGCGATCTACGACGTGATGCGGTTCTGGCTCGAGAAGGGCGTCGACGGCTTTCGCGTCGACGTGATCTGGCACCTGATCAAGGATGCCGGGTTTCGCGACAATCCGCTCAACCCGCATTATGTCGAGGGCCGGCCTCCGACCGAAAAGATCCTGACGCAATACTCCACCGACCAGCCGGAGGTGTTCGACGTCATCGCCGAGATGCGCCGCGTCACCGATGCCTTTGGCGCCCGCGTGCTGATCGGCGAGGTCTATCTGCCGCTGCATCGCCTGATGGCCTATTACGGCAACGATCTCACCGGCGCGCAGATGCCGTTCAATTTCGCATTGCTCTCGACCTTCTGGAGCGCGCGCTCGATCGAGAAGATCATCGAGGATTACGAGAAGGCGCTGCCGACGGGCGCCTGGCCGAACTGGGTGCTCGGCAATCACGATCGCCCGCGCGTCGCCAGCCGCGTCGGGCCGGAGCAGGCCCGGGTCGCCGCCATGCTGCTGCTGACCTTGCGCGGTACGCCGACGCTCTATTACGGCGACGAGATCGGCATGCATCAGCTCGCGATCGCGCCAGAGGATGTGCGCGATCCCTTCGAGAGGAACGTGCCCGGCATCGGAGTTGGGCGCGACGGCTGCCGCACGCCGATGCAGTGGGATTCGTCGGACTTCTCCGGCTTCTCGGAAGCGAGGCCGTGGCTGCCGCTGCCGGAGGATCACATAAGCGAGAATGTCGTCAATCTCGACGCCGACACGCGCTCGATCCTCAGCCTGTACAAGCGGCTGATCGCGTTGCGCGGGACCTGTCCGCCGCTGGTCGTCGGTGACTATCATCCGATCGCCGCGCAAGGCGATTTGCTGGTCTATCGCCGCGAGGCCGAAGGCAGGGCGCTGATCGTGGTGCTCAATCTCGGGCCTGAGCCGATTGCGGTGACGACCAGTGCGATACGGTTTGGCAGCGAGATCTTGGTATCAACGTTCCTGGATCGCGAGGGCGAGCGGCTGGAAGGCGTACTGGATTTGCGGGGCAATGAGGGTGTGATCGTCGCGCCGCCCTAGCTGTCGTCCCGGCGAAGGCCGGGACCCATACCGCGTGATCTATCGATGTGGCTGGTAGGAGTGCCGAACGACGGGTCTTCGCCAAACTCCTCCCTGTGGTTATGGGTCCCGGCCTTCGCCGGGACGACTGCGGTGTGTGTGGCTGCTACCTACCGCCTCTTCCCCTTCACCGTAGTCCCATCCACATCACTCCGCTTCAGCAGATAATCCAGCCCGCCAACCCGGTACCAGCGATACCCATACGGCTCCAGCACGATGCGGTGCTGGCCGCGCTTGTCGGCGTGGCTGTGGTCCTCCGCGAGCAGATTGATCAGGTGCTCACCGGCATCATCAGGCAGCCCCACCGAGAACGCCGTCTCGCGCGGCTTCTCATCGAGGTTATGCACGAACAGCACGGAATTGTTGCGCCAGTCATAGCGCATGATGAACACGGCGGGATCGCGTGTCGGGATGATCGCGAAATCGCCCCAGCCGATCTCGGGCACCTCCTTGCGCATGCGGACGATGCGCTCGGTCCAGTTCAGCATCGAATTGGGATCGCGCCGCTGTTTGGCGACGTTGACGTGCGGGTAGCCGTAAGGGCCCTTGTCGATGACGGGGATCGCCGGCCTGTCGCTCTGGGTGAAGCCGCCCTGCGGCTCGGTCGACCATTGCATCGGCGTGCGTGCGCAATTGCGTTCCGGCAGCGAGAGATCATCGCCCATCGCGATCTCGTCGCCGTAGCGAATGACGGGCGTTCCCGGCAGCGTGCACATCAGGCTGTAGGCGAGCTCGAGCCGCCGGCGGTCGCCGCCGAGCATCGGCGCAAGCCGGCGACGAATGCCGCGATCGTAGAGCTGCATATCCTTGTCGGGGCCGAACGCTCCGAACACGGTGTCGCGCTGCGCCTTGGTCAGGCGTCCCAGATCAAGCTCGTCATGATTGCGCAGGAACAGGCCCCATTGCGCCGAAGCCGGCCGCGGCTTGGTCGCTTTCAGCGCCTTGGCCAGCGGCCGCGAGTCACCGGACGCCAGCGCATAGAACAGATGCTGGTTGACGTGAAAGTTGAACATCATCTGCATGCGGTCGCCGTCGTCACCGAAATATTCCATGTCGGTTTCCGGCAGCACATTGGCCTCGGCCAGGATGATGGCGTCGCCCTCGCGCCATTGCAGGAATTCGCGGAAGGTGCGCAGCATGTCGTATTGCTCGACCGGCGTTTTGACCTTCGCGCCCTTGGTGGCGATGATGAAGGGCACGGCGTCCATGCGGAAGCCTGAGACGCCGAGCTGGATCCAGAAGCCCATGATCTTCAGGATCTCCGCCTGCACATGCGGATTCGACGTGTTGAGATCGGGCTGGAAATCATAGAAGCGGTGGAAATAATAGGCGCCGGCTTCCTTGTCGCGCGTCCATGTCGATTTCTGCACGCCGGGAAACACCATGCCCTTGTTGGCGTTGGCCGGCTTCTTGTCCGACCACACGTACCAGTCGCGATAGGGTGAGTTCTTGTCGCGCCGCGCCTCCTTGAACCAGTGATGCTGGTCTGAGGTGTGGTTGACGACGAGGTCGATGATGACACGGATGCCGCGCTGCTTGCAGCCATGGGTGAACTCGACGAAATCGCCGAGCGTGCCGTAGCGGGAATCGACGCTGTAATAGTCGGCGATGTCATAACCGTCATCGCGGCCCGGCGAGGTCTGGAACGGCATCAGCCAGATCGTGGTGATGCCCAGCCCATGCAGATAATCGAGCCGCCGCAACAGCCCCTTGAAATCGCCGACGCCGTCGCCGTTGGCGTCCATATAGGTGCCGACGGACAGGCAATAGATGATGGCGTTCTTGTACCAGAGATCGTCGATCATGTCGGGACAGCCCTGTTCGGTCGGCCCGCGATCGTCGGCGGCTGCGTGATAAGTGCTGTGGTGAGATCGGGTTCCCATCCCCCGCTGTCGTCCTGGACAAGCGAAGCGCAGATCCGGGACCCATTACCCCAGGGAGTAGTTTGGCGAATGCTGGTGGTCAGCACTTCGCGCGACAACGCCCATCTGGGGTAATGGGTCCTGGCTTTCGCCAGGACGACAGTAGGATTGGAATCGGCTAATCTTCCCTCATGGAAAATCCCGCCCGCATCGCCCTCGTTCCGCCGCCAGATCGTCGTCAATCCGAGACGGCGCTCGCGATCGCGCGCGGCACGGCGCGGCTCTTACGCTCGCTCGGCTTTTCCTGCATCAGCGAGTTGCCGCTGCCGTCGGGCCGGCGCGCCGATCTTGTCGCGCTGAACGAGCGTGGCGAGATCTGGATCGTCGAGATCAAATCGTCGGTGGAGGATCTGCGCGCCGATCAGAAATGGCACGAATACCGCGCCCATTGCGACCGGCTGTTCTTTGCCTTCACGCAGGACCTGCCGTGCGAGATTTTCCCCGAAGGCACCGGCCTGATCATCGCGGACGCCTATGGTGCGCACATGCATTGCGAGGCGCCCGAGCACAAGATCGCAGCCGCCACGCGCAAGCAGATGACGGTGCGATTTGGCATGGCGGCGGCGTTGCGGATCAACCGGCTGGTCGATCCGCAAGGGCACGCGGATTTTTGGGAGTAGCGGCGCCGCAAACAAGGTGCCGTAGGGTGGGCAAAGCGAAGCGTGCCCACGTATCCAAGTTAGTCAGGCTCGAATTAGAAGACGTGGGCACGGCGCTTTGCGCCTTTGCCCACCCTACGAGACCGTTACCTTGGCGACACCGTTACCTCGGCGCGCGCTTGGCCAAGATCCGCTGCAATGTACGGCGGTGCATGTTGAGCCGCCGCGCCGTTTCCGAGACGTTGCGGTTGCACATCTCGTAGATGCGCTGGATGTGTTCCCAGCGCACGCGATCGGCCGACATCGGATTCGCCGGCAACTCGGATTTGTCCGTGCTGGTCGAGAGCAGCGCGGCGACGACGTCGTCGGCATCTGCGGGCTTCGAGAGATAATCGATCGCGCCCATCTTCACCGCGGTGACGGCGGTGGCGATGTTGCCATAGCCGGTCAGCACGATGGCGCGGGCTTCGGGGCGCTTCTTCTTCAGCGCGGAGACGACGTCGAGACCATTGCCGTCACCGAGGCGAAGATCGACCACCGCAAAGGCCGGTGCGGACTTGCCGATCTGCGCGAGACCATCGGAGACCGTGTCACACGACGTCACCGCAAAGCCGCGTGTCTCCATCGCGCGCGACAGGCGCTCCAGGAACGGCTTGTCGTCCTCCACGATGAGAAGCGAGCGGTCGGTCTGTTCGTTCAGTTCGGCGATGGCGTTCAAGGTTGTGTCCTCTCTCTGCGCATCTACATATGGCGTCGCAATCAGGCGGTGCCAAGGCCGCCAATAGTCGATCGGGCCTCATGTGCGACGCAAGGTCGCGCCCTATCCTATTGTTTCTTCTAGGCTCTCGATAGTCTCAAAACGCTCCTTCGGCCACGCGATCTGTACCACTGCACCGTGTTCCGGAAAGGTCCGATTGGTAAACGAGACCTTGGCACCGGTGCGTTCGAGCAGCGTGCGGGCGATGAACACGCCGAGTCCGAGGCCGCCGCCGGCATCCTGGGTGCGCCGCCGCGACAGATAAGGCTCGCCGATCCGCTTCATGAGATCGGGCGGAATGCCCGGGCCGTCGTCGGAGATGACGATCTCGATGGTCTCGTTGTTCCACCACGCATTCACCTCCACCGTGGAGTTGGCGAAATCGACAGCGTTCTCGATGATGTTGCCGACGCCATAGAGGACTGCCGGATTGCGCGATCCGACCGGCTCGGCCGCGGCGGCAATCGCGATCCGCACCTTGATGTCGACGCCGAAATCGCGGTGCGGTGCCACCACTTCTTCGATCAGCTCCGACAGTTTCATGCGGTCGAACGGCGCGCCGGTGGAGGACAGCTGGGTGATTTTGCTCAAAATGTCGCGGCAGCGTTGCGTCTGCTCGCGCAGCGTCTTCAGATCCGCCGCGAAGACCGGATCCGTCACGGTCTTTTCCAGTTCGCGCGAGATCAGGAAGATGGTGGCAAGCGGCGTGCCGAGCTCGTGCGCGGCGGCGGCGGCCAGGCCGTCGAGCTGGGTCAGATGCTGCTCGCGCGTCAGCACCAGCTCGGTCGCGGCCAACGCGTCGGCAAGCTTGCGTGCCTCCTCGGTCACCTGGAACGAGTAGAGGCTGGTGACGCCGATCGCCAGCACGATCGAAAGCCAGACGCCGAGCAGATAGATCGGCGGCAGCACCACGGGATCTTCGGAGTCCCATGGCAGCGGGAAATGAAAGAAGAACAGGATCGAGGCACACGCCACGGCCAGTAGGCCGATAGCGAAAGTCAGCCGGGCCGGTAGCGCGGTGGCAGAAATCAGGACAGGTGCGAGAAACAGGAACGAGAACGGGTTCTGCAATCCGCCGGTAAAGAACAGCAGCCCCGCCAGTTCCACGATGTTCAGCGCCAGCAGCCCGGCCGCGTGAAGCGGCTCCAGCCGCTGCATCGGGTTGGCCACGGTTTGCAGAGCCAGGTTGAGCGCCGCCGACAGGCCGATGATGCTGACACAGGGGACAATGGCGACATCGAACTCCAGCCCCTGCGCCACGATGAAGATGGCGGCGAGCTGGCCCAGCACGGCGAGCCAGCGCAGCCGCAGGATGGTGTCCAGGCGGATGTGTCGTTGCGACGGGCGGAAGTCGGAGGCGGCGGTCTCGGTCATGACAGGCCAATCTAGCGGTACGCGTGTCCTATCACAAACACGCTCGTACCGAGGTCCATGGTCAGGGCAATCGCATATGGTGTGCACGATGCGACGGCATCGGCGCTGGGCTCCCTCTCCCGCTTGCGGGGGAGGGTTGGGGTGGGGGTGTTTCCGCGACGGGATTGCTGAAGGTATCCCAACTTGGCGAGAGCCCTCACCCGCCGCGCTCTGTGAGCGCGTCGGCCTCTCCCGCAAGCGGGAGAGGCGGAGCAAGCCAGCAGGCAATCTTCGTGAGATCCATATGCGATCACCCTGCGGTCCATAGTGCGGAAGTCCCGGACATCAAGCCTTGCACTCCACGGCGCAATGGCGGAAGAACGCCTTTAGCATGACTGAGAACACCAAGGCTTCAAGTCGGCCGACTGTCGCGGACAGCACTTTGTCCGCGGCCATCGAGGTCGATCGCCTCGTCAAGTTCTACAAGCAGACCCGTGCGGTGGACGGCATCTCCTTTACGCTTCCCCGCGGCAGCATCACCGGGCTTCTGGGCGGCAACGGCGCCGGCAAGACCACCACCATCGCGATGATCATGGGGCTGGTGCTGCCGACCTCCGGCCGTGTGCAGGTGCTCGGGCATCGGATGCCCGAGGAGAGCGCGGCCGTGCTTGGGCGGATGAATTTCGAGAGCCCCTATGTCGACATGCCGATGCGGCTCACGGTGCGGCAGAACCTCACCATCTTCGGCAAGCTCTATGCGGTCAGAAACCTCGCCGACCGCATTGCGAAGCTGGCCGCCGAACTCGATCTCAACGACTTCATCGACCGTGCCAACGGCAAGCTCTCCGCCGGGCAGAAGACCCGCGTCGCGCTGGCGAAGGCGCTGATCAACGAGCCCGAGTTGTTGCTGCTGGACGAGCCGACCGCCTCGCTCGATCCTGATACGGCCGACTGGGTGCGGGCGCATCTGGAGCGTTATCGCAAGGACAACAACGCCACCATCCTTTTGGCCTCGCACAACATGCTCGAGGTCGAGCGGCTCTGCGACCGCGTCATCATCATGAAGCGCGGCCGCGTCGAGGACGACGACACGCCCGACGCCATCATGGCCCGCTACAACCGCACCACGCTTGAGGAGGTGTTTCTGGACGTCGCGCGCGGGCGGGTGAACGGTGCGAAGGAGGGAGCGCGATGAGGGCGGCTCTCAGTTTTAGCCGTAGCCGCGCGCACAACCGTCATCCTGAGGTGCGCGCCCTTCGCGCGCCTCGAAGGATGTGCTGCAAGCGTACGTGGCCCATCCTTCGAGGCAAGCCTTGCGATGCGGTACGCATCGCAAGGCTTGCACCTCAGGATGACGCCGGCGGTCCAGGCTACGGGATACCTCAATGACCGAGCTCACCCTCCACCGCAGTATCTCCCCTCAGCGCATCGGCGCGATGATCCTGCGCTACTGGTATCTCCTGATGTCGTCCTGGCCGCGGCTGCTCGAGCTATTGTACTGGCCGGCACTGCAGATCATCACCTGGGGCTTTCTTCAGCTCTACATCGCGCAGAACGCCAATTTCTTCGCGCGCGCCGGCGGCACGCTGATCGGCGCCGTCATTCTTTGGGACATCCTGTTCCGCGGCCAGCTCGGCTTCTCCATCTCCTTCCTGGAGGAGATGTGGGCGCGCAACCTCGGCAATCTCATGATGAGCCCGCTGAAGCCGATCGAGTTTCTGCTGTCGCTGATGGTGATGAGCCTGATCCGGCTCGCGATCGGCGTCATCCCGATGACGCTGCTCGCGATCGCGTTCTTTCACTTCAATGTCTACAGTCTCGGCCTGCCGCTGATCGCCTTCTTCTGCAATCTGATCTTCACCAGCTGGTCGGTCGGCATCTTCGTTTCGGGCCTGGTGCTGCGGAACGGCCTTGGCGCGGAGAGCATCGTCTGGACGTTGATGTTCGCGATCATGCCGCTCGCCTGCATCTATTATCCGGTCAGCGTGCTGCCGACCTGGCTGCAATATGTCGCCTGGTCGTTGCCGCCGACCTACGTGTTCGAGGGAATGCGGGCGCTGCTGATCGAGCAAACCTTCAGAACCGATCTGATGCTGGACGCGTTAGCCATCAATGCGGTGCTCCTTGCTGCTTCTTTTTGGGCATTCCTTGCCCTTTTGCGCAGCGCCCGAAAGCACGGCTCGCTGCTCGCGGGCGGCGAATAACGTCACTTTCCCGTGGATTTCGGCTGGTTTAACCCCTTCGGATACGTACATGTACGGAAGCATGCATTGACGCAATATTACGCATTCGGCAGTATGCTGCGATGCGAAGAGGAATTTGATCATGCCTATTGGTGAGTTTGGCGGCGCACCGCCCCTGGCGAGTGAAGGCAGTCCTGTCCTGACCACGCCGATGTACTGGATGTACGAGATGGCGCAGGCCTCTCTCAATCCGGCACGCGCCGTCACCGATGCGACCAAGCTGCTGTTTCAGAATCCGCTGAATCCCTGGGCGCGCACCGACGTCGGCAAGTCGGTCGCTGCGGCCTGCGAATTGTTCGAGCGCACCACGCGCCGCTACGGCAAGCCGGAATGGGGTCTCAACGACACCGAGGTCAACGGCATCCGCGTCCCCGTCGAGGTCCGCTCGGTCTGGGAAAAGCCGTTCTGCAAGCTGCTCTATTTCGATCGCAAGTTCGCTCGTCCGCTGCGCAGCCCGCAGCCGCGCGTGCTGATCGTGGCGCCGATGTCCGGCCATTACGCGACGCTGCTGCGCGGCACGGTCGAGGCCTTCCTGCCGGCGCATGAGGTCTACATCACCGATTGGGCCGATGCCCGCATGGTGCCCTTGAGCGACGGCCGCTTCGATCTCGACGACTACATCGATTACGTCATCGAGATGCTGCATGTGCTGGGCGGCAACACCCATGTGCTGGCGGTGTGCCAGCCGTCCGTGCCCGTCGTCGCCGCCGTCTCGATCATGGAAGCACGGCGCGATCCCTTCGTGCCGACCTCGATGACGCTGATGGGCGGCCCGATCGACACCCGGCGCAATCCGACCGGCGTGAACCAGCTCGCGCAGGAGCGCGGCATCGACTGGTTCCGCAACACCGTCATCACCAAGGTGCCGTTCCCGCATCCGGGCATGATGCGCGACGTCTATCCGGGCTTTTTGCAGCTCAACGGCTTCATCAGCATGAATCTGGACCGGCACATGGACGCCCACAAGCGTCTGTTCGCCAATCTGGTGAAGGGCGACGGCGACCTCGTCGACAAGCATCGCGACTTCTATGACGAATATCTCGCGGTGATGGACCTGTCGGCCGAGTATTATCTGCAGACGGTCGACACCGTGTTCGTGAAGCATTCGCTGCCGAAGGGCGAGATGATGCATCGTGGAACTCGCGTCGATCCTTCCAAGGTGACGCGCGTTGCGTTGATGACGGTCGAAGGCGAGAACGACGACATCTCAGGTCTTGGTCAGACCGAAGCAACGCACACATTATGTAGTGCGATCCCCGATCATCGCCGCGTTCATTACGTTCAGAAGGGCGTTGGACATTACGGAGTGTTCAACGGCTCGCGCTTCAAGTCGGAAATCGTGCCGCGTATCCATGATTTCATGGTCTCGGCTGCGAATCCGAGCTCGTTGCAGGCGCTTGCAGCTGAATAACTGCGAATTTCGGCTTTCCCGTCAGAAATTCAGGCCCTGCCGAAGGCTCCGGGAGGACCCGGTTCCTGCTAGATTCGAGGTATTTAGGTAGTCTTGTAGGAGTGAGTCACCCCTCACCCCTTGGGGGTGCCACATGCGTCCAGCGGGGGCGAAAAAAGCGGGTTCCAACCCCAGTCTGTAGGGTCTCCCGGACGCCAGACCCCTGTATATTGGGCAAATGATTTGTTTTTGCGCCGAGCGCTTTCCCTGGCGGCGGTTATGGCAGAATCCGGGCGAACTCTTGCTCCCCGGACTGACAGACATGGCCACTCGCGCGCTCCTCTATCGTCGGCCCCACGAACCAAAGACCCTCGTCATCAGCCATGGATCGCAATTCTTTGCGATTCGGCTGCGCAGGCACCGTCGAGCGCGCCGTTACACGCTCAGAATTCATCCGAGCGACCGCGAAGCGATCCTCACGATCCCGCCGCGCGGCACGCTCGCTGAAGCAAAGGACTTCGCTCAGCGTCACGGTGCGTGGATCGCGGCTCGTCTTGGTCGTTTGCCGAAAGCTGCACCGTTCCAGCCTGGCACAGTGATACCGCTCCGCGGCGTTCCCCATCGCATCGTGCATCGCGCCGGCACGCGCGGCACGGTGTGGACCGAAATTCGCGACAGCGGTGAACGCATTGTCTGCGTCGCCGGCGGCCTCGAGCATGTCGATCGCCGCGTCAGCGACTTCCTCAAGCGCGAGGCGCGCCACGATCTGCAGCGTTCGGCGCAGACCCACGCCGTCGAGCTCGGCGTCAAGGTGAAGCGGCTCTCGATCCGCGATCAGTCCAGCCGCTGGGGCTCCTGCACCTCGGCAGGCTCGCTGTCGTTCTCCTGGCGCCTGATCCTCGCGCCGCCCTACGTGCTCGACTACCTCGCCGCGCATGAAGTCGCCCATCTCGTCGAGATGAACCACTCGGCCCGCTTCTGGCGCGTCTGCGGCAAGATCTGTCCGTCAATGGAGCGCGCCAAGAAGTGGCTCGACACCTACGGCAACGATCTGCACCGGTACGGGGTCGAGGATTAGGGCGCGCTGTTGCGTCTCGGAAGCTGTCATCGCCCGCCTTGCGCGGGCGATGCGCGTTTTGCTCCGTCGCATCAAGGCCTTCAGCCAATCCACCGCGGATCACGCGACACCACGCCGCCTACTGTGCATGGGGTTGTTTTCGCGTTTTTGAATTGAGGTCGCCGGGACCTCCGGCCGAAGCTAGCGATTCCCGCCAAACAGCCGGTCCATCAGCCAGCCATCAAGACCTGCGGCTGCTTCCGGCCGCGCGTTGACATTGGCGCGCGTCGGCGGCGGGGCGCGATAGCCGCCATTGCTGACCGGCGCCGATGCGGGTCCGGTCGCCGCCTGTGTCGGCGGCGACACCTGCGATGAGATCTGCACGAGGTTCGCCGGCCCCCAATTGTTTTGCAGGTTCGGCAGGCCGGCCACCTGCACGCCCTCGTGCGCGGTGCGCATGAAGCGGGTCCAGACTTCCACCGGCAGCCCGCCGCCGGTCGCCTTCTTGGTCGGCGAGTTGTCGTCATTGCCGAGCCAGACGCCGGTGACGAGGTTCGACGTGTAGCCGATGAACCAGGCGTCGCGATAATCCTGGCTGGTGCCGGTCTTGCCGGCCGCCTGCCAGCCGGGGATATCGGCCTTCTTCGCGGTGCCTGAGATCAGCGTCTCCCGCATCATCGTGTTCATCATGCCCACGTAACGCGGCTCGATCACCTGATTGTGCTCGTCGGCCGGCCGCATGTAGAGCAGCTTGCCGTCGAGCGTTTTGATCCGCGTCACCACATGCGGCGTCGCCGCGAAGCCGCCATTGGCGAACGGTGCATAGGCGCCGACCAGCTCGACAACGGACACTTCGGACGTGCCGAGCGCGATCGAGGCGTTGGGCTCGAGCTTCGAGGAGATGCCGAGCCGGTGTGCGGTGCGCACCACGTTCTTCGGCCCGACCTCGAGGCCGAGGCGGATGGCGACGGTGTTGAGCGACATCGCCAGCGCCTGCGTCAGCGTCACCGCGCCGAAATATTCATGGGTGTAGTTCTCGGGCTTCCAGCCCTTGACCTCGATCGGCGCGTCCTGGCGGACGGTATCGGGCGTCAGGCCCTGCTCCATCGCCGTCAGATAGACGAACGGCTTGAACGAGGAGCCCGGCTGGCGCTTGGCGGTCACCGCGCGGTTGTACTGGCTGTCGGAATAGTTCCGGCCGCCGACCATGGCGCGCACCGCGCCGTCGGGCGTCATCGCCACCAGCGCGCCCTGGCTGACATTGAACTTCACGCTTTTGGCCGCGAGCTCGTCGATGACGGCGGTCTCCGCGACGGCCTGGAGTTTTGGATCGATCGTGGTCTCGACCTTGATGCTGTCGTCGATCTGGCCGACGAGGTCGTCCAGCACCTCGCCGATCCAGTCGGCGACGTAGTTCACGGTGCCGGCGCCGACCGGCTTCACATTGTAGGAGGGGTGGCCAATCGAAGCCTGGGCCTGCGCCTCGGTGATGAAACTTGCATCCGCCATCGCCGCGAGCACGATTTTCGCGCGCGCTTCCGCGCCTTCGGGATTGCGGTTTGGCGCGAGCCGCGAGGGCGATTTGACCAGGCCAGCCAGCATCGCGGCTTCCGCCACGGTCACGCTCTTCGCCGGCTTGCCGAAATATTTTTGCGCGGCGGCTTCGACGCCATAGGCGCCGGAGCCGAAATAGACGCGGTTGAGATAGAGCTCCAGGATTTCGTTCTTGGAATGCTTGCGCTCCAGCCAGATCGCAAGCTCCGCCTCCTGCAGCTTGCGCGCCATGGTGCGCTCCTGGGTCAGGAACAGGTTCTTGGCGAGCTGCTGCGTCAGCGTCGAGCCGCCCTGCGATACGCCGCGATGAAGCACGTTGGTGACGAGCGCGCGCAGGATGCCGATGGGGTCGATGCCGAAATGCGAATAGAAGCGGCGGTCTTCGATGGCGATGAACGCCTTGGGCAGATAGGGCGGCAGGTCCTTCAGCGAGACGTTGGCGCCGGCCATCTCGCCGCGTTGCGCCAGCAGGCTGCCGTCCATGCCGACGATCTGGATCGTCGGCGGCCGCTTGGGAATCTCCAGCGACTGGATCGGCGGCAGATGGGCGCCGACCCAGATCACGACGCCGATCACGGCGATCACGCCCCACAGGCTCAGCACGGCGCCCCAATAGACGAGGCGGCCGAGGCCGGCGCTGAAAGATGATTTCGACCGGCGCTTGGCGCCGCTGCTTTTGGCTGGCGCCTTCCGCTCGCGCGGCGGCTCGTCGTCGGATGGTTCGGCTTTGCGCTTGCCGGCGGATTTCTTCGGCTTGTCGTCGCCGCCGCCGGGAATGCGATCGGCCGCCGTCAGGCGCAGATCGGCGAGCGCCGCGGGCAAGCCGAACAACGGCTCCTTCCGACCACCCTTTTTCTTTCCCGACCCCATACGCAAACGCCCGGTCATCCCGCCCCGCCGCACGCTAGCGGTCGGGGTTTAAGGCCCGGTTACCCCGACGTTAACGCGTGATTAGGAGGTGCGGCATTCCCAGGCCGCAGTTCCGCTCATTCCACGGCAGGGCTAGGATCGCGGCCATAAGAAAGAGGGAACCCGCATGGGCCACATCGATCCGACCAAGGACATCTTCGCGCAATTCCGGGACAACGACCGTCCCGGCCCGATCCACATGCTCAACCTGGTGCGCTTGCGCAAGGACGCGGCGTATCCCGATGGCCGCAAGGCCAGCGGCGCGGAAGCCTATGCGGCCTATGGTCGCGAAAGCGGCCCGGTGTTCGAACGTCTCGGCGGCCGCATCGTCTGGCAGGGCAGGTTCGAGCTGATGCTGATCGGTCCGCAGGACGAGCGTTGGGATCATTGCTTCATCGCCGAATACCCGAGCGTCGCCGCCTTCGTCGAGATGATCCGCGACCCCGTCTATCGCGAGGCGGTCAAGCATCGGCAGGCGGGGGTGGAGGATTCGCGGTTGATCCGGCACGCGGTGCTGCCGGTGGGGAAGACCTTTGGCGAGATACCGGCCTGAGTCGCTCTCTATCGTCATGGCCGGGCTTGACCCAGCCATCCACGCCTCGCTTTGCCGCCCCCAAAACGTGGATGCCCGGGACAAGCCCGGGCATGACGTCGTTGAGGCAGTTGGTTTCGGTGACTAACCCGCCGGACCTGCGTCCTCCAGAATCGGGCCGAACAGCTCCCAGCGCTCGCCGTTGAACTTCATCATCTGAAGCTGCTTGTTGACGCGGTAGTCGGTCGCCGAGGTGTTGGCCTTGATGCCGGGCAGCGCGACGTCGCTCGCAACGTCCTTCAGTGAAGCGGCCTGCTTCATGACGTTCTCGCGCGTCAGGTCGTCACCGCACTGCTTCAGGACATGGACCAGGAGCTGGGCGGTGCCATAACCATAGGTGTTGAAGTTAGAATCCTTGTCGCCATCCGGATAGTACTTGGCCATGAAGTCGAAATACCTCTTCAGACCGGCGTCGTCCTTCCAGGTCGGATCCAGCGGCTCCTTGCCGTAGTTGACGCTGATCAGGTCCTTGGCGGCATCGAGGCCAGCGGGCTTCAACACCGCGCCGACCGAGGTGGCGTTGATGTCGACGATCTGCACCGGATGCCAGCCCATCTCGGCGATCTTCTTGATCGCCTGCGCGGCCTGCTTCGGCGTCGTCGCGCTGAAGAACAGGTCTGCGCCGGCATCCTTGATCTTGAGGATCTGGGAGTCGACGGTCGGATCGGAGACTTCGTAGGACGCTTCGGTCACGATCATCTTGGCGGCCTTGTCGCCGAGGCCGGCCTTGATGCCGTTCAGATAGTCCTTGCCGAGGTCGTCGTTCTGATAGAGCACGCCGATCTTCGCGTTCGGATGCTCCTTCAGAATGTACTGGCCGTAGATGCGGCCCTCGACGAAGTAATTCGGATTGTATCCCATGGTCCAGGGGAAGTTCTTCGGGTCGGTGAACCGCGAGGCGCCGGTGGCCGCGAACAGCTGCGGCACTTTCTTGGAATTGAGATATTTCTGGACGGCCGCGTTCACGGGCGTGCCGATGATCTGGAAGGTCAGCAGCACCTCGTCGCTCTCGACGAGCTTGCGGATCTGCTCCACGGCTTTCGGCGGCGAATAGGCGTCGTCGTATTGGATCAGATTGATCTTGCGGCCATTGATGCCGCCCTGGTCGTTGATCATCTTGAAATAGGCGGCCTGCGTCTTGCCGATCGACGAATAGGCCGACGCCGGTCCGGAAAACGGCATGGTCTGTCCGACCTTGATCTCGGTGTCACTGGCGCCCGGATCGTACTTTTTCTGGGCATTGGCCGCAGACATCGACAGCGCCAGGGTCAGCGCCGTTGCCGTGGCCAGATGCAGAATTCCATTCCTCATTCGCAATTTCCTCAGTCTGTTATTGCAGATGGTCTGCCGGGCGCACTACGCGTCCGGTGCCATCGCTGAGGGCGAGTGTGGCGGAGCGGTTGCTGCAACGCAAGGTGGGGAGGTGCTGGCCGTTCGTAGGGTGGGTGACGTAACCCACCCTACGAGTCTGAACTAACCCGATGGGCCCGAGTCCTCGATGATCGGGCCGAACAGCTCCCAACGCTCGCCGTTGAACTTCATCATCTGCATCTGTTTGTTGACACGGTAGTCGTTCGGCCCGGTGTTGATCTTGATGCCGGGCAGCGCGAAGCTCGGGGTGAAGTCCTTGATGTTGGCGACCTGCTTCATGATGTTCTCGCGCGAGAGGTCGTCGCCGCATTGCTTCAGCACCTGGACCAGCAGCTCCGCCACCGAATAGGCGTAGGTGTTGACGGTGTTGAGCTTGTCACCATCGGGGAAATACTTGTCCATGAAGGCGAAGAAGGCCTTCACGCCCGGGTCGTCCTTCCACTGCGGATCACCTGGCTCCTTACCATATTGGGTCGAGATGATGCCCTTGGAGATGTCGAGGCCGGCCGGCTTGAGCGTCGCCGAGATCGGACTCGCATTGATGTCGACGATATGCACCGGCGTCCAGCCGAGGTCGGCCAGCTTCTTGATCGCTTGCGCGGCGAATTTCGGCGTCGACGCGTCATAGAACAGGTCGGCCCCCATCGATTTCAGCTTCACCACCTGGGAGTCCACCGTCGGATCGGTCACCTCGTAGGACACCTCGCCGACGATCATGCTGGCGGCCTTGTCACCGAGACCGCTCTTCAGGCCGGCAAGATAGTCTCGGCCCATGTCGTCATTCTGGTAGAGCACGCCGATCTTGGCGTTCGGATGCTCCTTGAGAATGTACTTGGCGTAGATGCGTCCCTCGGAGATGTAGTTGGGATTGTAGGCAATGGTCCAGGGATAGTTCTGCGGATCGTTGAAGCGCGCAGCGCCAGTCGAGGCGAGGAGCTGCGGGATCTTCTTGCCGTTGAGATATTTCTGCACGGCGGCGTTTGCCGCGGTGCCGATGATCTGGAAGGTGAAGAGCACTTCGTCGCCTTCGACGAGCTTGCGGATCTGCTCGACGGTCTTCGGCGGCGAATAGGCGTCGTCATACTGGATCAGGTTGATCTTGCGGCCGTTGATGCCGCCCTGATCGTTGATCATCTTGAAGTAGGCCGCCTGGGTCTTGCCGATATTGGCGTAGACGGAATAGGCGCCCGAGAACGGCACGGTCTGGCCGATCTTGATCTCGGTGTCGCTCGCGCCGGTGTCGTATTTCTTCTGGGCGAGAGCTTGGTTGGCGGAGAACGCGAAGGCGAGCGCCGCCGTGGCAGCTAGGTAGGCTCTGCGAGTCTTCATGTTGGGTTGTTCCTCCTGACGGAATTTTCCGGCCGACGGTCTTTTCCCGTTGGTTGCAACGGTCGCCATCGCTGCCGAAGAGTGTGGAGGAAGGCGAGGGGCCGCGCAAGGATCGCGGCGCTGCGCCGTAGCGCTTCAGGCCAAGGTCTTAGGCCAGAAACAATGCAGCCAGTGCGATCGCCGCCGGCAGCGCCTGTACGACCAGGATGCGCGTGCTGACGGTCGCCGCACCGTAGGCGCCGGCCACGATCACGCAGAGCAGGAAGAACACCTTGATCTGGAACGCGAAGGCCGGGTTGCCGTGTATCAGACCCCAGATCAGGCCGGCGACGAGGAAGCCGTTATAGAGGCCCTGGTTGGCGGCCAGCACCTTCGTGATCTCGGCCTTCTCGGGCGTATTGCGGAAGACCTTCAGGCCCTGCGGCTTGTCCCAGAGGAACATCTCCAGGATCAGGAAGTAGGCGTGCAGTGCGGCGACAAGCGCCACCAGGATATTGGCGATCAGAATCAAGTTGAGCCCCCAAAGCGTCAGCTTTCGGGTGGACGTTAGCATGGCCGGCATGGCAAGTGCGACGTGTGTTTCGATGCAAGGTGTCGCAATGGCTGCTCGATCAGCACCTCCACCCGAAAGCTTTGGCCTCGATCGCCTGGCAACGCCGATCGGGATCGCGCTGCTCGTCACCGACGCCGAGGGTGCGCTGCGCGCGCTCGACTGGGACGATTACGAGCACCGCATGCGCGAGCTGCTGCGGCTGCATTACGGTGCGGTAGATTTGAGCGAGCGTTCCGCGCCGGCTGCGATGAAGGCCGCGCTGTCGGATTACTTCGCCGGTGATCTTGGACAGCTTTCGGCGATCGCCTGGCGCATCGCGGGCACGCCGTTTCAGCAAAAAGTCTGGACTGCGCTCGCCAAAATCCCGGCCGGCACCACGATGAGCTATGGCGCACTCGCCACAAAGATCGAGATGCCCAAGGCCATTCGCGCCGTCGGCCACGCCAACGGCTCCAACCCGATCAGCGTGGTGTTGCCGTGCCATCGGCTGATCGGCGCCGATGGATCGCTGGTGAAATATGGCGGCGGCCTCGAGCGCAAGCGCTGGCTGCTCCGGCATGAGGGGGTGGAGGTTTAGTTCTCTCTCCACTGTCATTCCGGGGCGCGCGAAGCGCGAGCCCGGAATCCATCAGGCCGCATCGACGGTACCGATGAATGGATTCCGGGCTCGCCGCTGCGCGGCGCCCCGGAATGACGAAAGAAATCACGCCGCCGGCTGAACCGCCTTGTCGCCGGCCATGACATGGGTCAGCGCGCTCTTGATCGCGGATTGCCGGGTCGGCGCGTTGATCTGCGCACCCAAGAGGTCGGTGACGTAGAACACGTCGCGGGCGCGTTCGCCGAAAGTCGCGACATGGGCCGAGGCGATGTTGAGATTGAGTTTCGAAATCGCGGTGGTCAGCTCGTAGAGCAGGCCGGGGCGGTCGAGGCCGGACACTTCGATCACGGTGTAGCGGTCGGACCACTGGTTGTTGATGGTCACTTCCGGCTCGATCACGAACGGCCGCGCCTTGCTGCGCACGGTGCGCCGCGCCACCACTTCGGGCAGGCGCAGCTTGCCTTCCAGCACGTCCTCGATCATCTCGCCGATGCGCGTGGCGCGGCGGCCCTCGTCCTCGTCGCGGTCGTATTCCCGGGAGATCGAGATCGTGTCCAGCGCGCGGCCGTCGGTCGTGGTGTAGATCTGCGCGTCGACGATGTTGGCGCCGGCGGAAGCGCAGGCGCCGGCAATGATCGACAGCAGCCAGGGATGGTCGGCGGCGAAGATGGTGAGCTCGGTGACGCCGCGCACCTCGTCGAAGCCGACATTGATCGCGAGCTTGTGGCCGGCCTGTTCGCTCGACCGCACGAAGCGGGCGTGGCGAATTTTGCGCGGCAGCTCGACCTTGAGCCAATAGGCCGGATAGTGCCGGCCGATATAGGCATCGAGCTCATCCGCCGGCCATTCGGCGAAGGCGTGCCGGAATTCGGCGTAGGCGGCCGTGAGGCGCTTGCCGCGGTCGACCTCCGAGAAGCCGCCGGTCAGCACCGGTTCGGTCTCGTAATAAAGCGAGCGCAGCAGCTGCGCCTTCCAACCGTTCCACACGCCCGGACCGACGCCGCGGATGTCGGCGGTGGTCAGGATCGTGAGCAGCTTCATCTGCTCGACCGACTGCACCACTGCGGCGAAATTCTCGATGGTCTTGCGGTCGGAGAGATCGCGCGACTGCGCGACCGTGGACATCGTGAGATGCTCCTCGATCAGCCAGGCCACGAGCTCGGTGTCGGCTGCGCTGAAGCCGAGCCGCGGGCAGAGCCGTCGCGCGACCTTGGCGCCTGCGATCGAATGATCCTCGGGCCGTCCCTTGGCGATGTCGTGCAGCAGCGTCGTGATGTAGATCACCGAGCGGTGCTCAGGCCGGATCTTGCGCATCAGATCGCTGGCGACCGCAAATTCCTCGGCGCCGCCGCGCTCGATGTCCTGGAGGAAGCCGACGCAGCGGATCAGATGCTCGTCGACAGTGTAGTGATGATACATATTGAACTGCATCATCGAGACGATCTTGCCGAAGGCGCGGATGAAATGGCCGAGCACGCCGGTCTCGTTCATCCGCCGCAGCACGATCTCGGCGTTGTCGGAGGTCAGGATCTCCATGAACAGGCGATTGGCCTCGGGATTCTCCCGCATCTGTGCGTTGATCAGGCCGAGCGAGCGCGTCACGTCGCGCATCGCGTCCGGGTGGAAGGCGAGGTTGTTCTTCTGCGCCAGCCGGAAGATGCGGATCAGATTGACCGGATCGTGCTTGAAGATGTCGGGCGCGGCGACGTTGATTCGGTTGTTGTCGACGATGAAGTCGTCGCTGTCAGGCACGCGCCGCTTCACAGGCGTGGGGCGAAGCCGCGCCATCATCCGGCTCAAGACCGGCGCGGGCTTGGCCTGCTGGTCCTCGAGCTTGGCGCAGAGGATGGCGGTGAGGTTGCCGACTTCCTTGGCGACCAGGAAGTAGTGCTTCATGAAGCGCTCGACATCCTGCATGCCGGGATGCGAGGTGTAGCCGAGCCGGATTGCGATCTCGCGCTGGAGGTCGAAGGACAGGCGCTCTTCGGCGCGGCCCGAGTAGAAATGCAGATTGCAGCGCACCGACCAGAGGAAGTCGGCGCAGCGGCGGAAGCTGCGGTACTCCTGCGCGTCGAACACGCCGCGCTCGGCCAGCTCGTCGGTGTCGCGCACGCGATAGACGTATTTGGCGATCCAGAACAGCGTGTGCAGGTCGCGTAGCGCGCCCTTGCCGTCCTTGACATTGGGCTCGACCAGATAGCGCGACTGGCCGCCGCGGCGATGCCGCTCCTCGCGTTCGGCGAGCTTTGCGGTGACGAATTCGGACGCGGTGCCCTGCACCACTTCCTTGTCGAAGCGCGCAACCAACTCGTCATAGAGCGGCTGGTCGCCGGTGAGGAAGCGCGTCTCCAGGATCGCGGTGCGGATGGTCATGTCGCCGCGCGCCTGCCGGATCGATTCATCGACCGAGCGCGTGGCGTGGCCGACCTTCAGCCCCATGTCCCAGAGGCAATAGAGAATGGCTTCAGCGACCTGCTCGCCCCAGGCGGTCTGCTTGTAGGGCAGGATGAACAGGAGATCGATGTCGGATTCGGGGGCCATCAGGCCGCGGCCATAGCCGCCGGTCGCGACCACCGCCATGCGCTCCGCGCCGCTCGGGATCGGCGAGCGGTAGAGATGACGGGTCGCGGCTGAATAGAGGATGCGGATGATCTCATCCTGCACGTGGCACAGCCGCTCGGCGCAGCGGCGGCCGTGGCGGTCCTTCAGCAGGATTGCCTGCGCTGCGGCGCGCGCGGCGAGCAGCTCGGCCTTGAGCAGTTGCGCGGTCGCGGTGCGGAACGTGTCCTCGCGGCCCTGATGCTTTTCGGCAAGCGCATCGACCGCGGCGGTGATCCGCGCGGTATCGAAGCGATCATCCAGCTGTGGCTTGTGCTCGGTCGCAACGCTGTCCATGTCTCACCGGATATAAGAGGCGACAGGCGCTGTCACCCGCCATTCTCTGGCAATAGTCGTTCCATGCTGGAAAAGGTCGGCATCGCGCAAAATTGTTCTCAGGCCGCGCGCTTTCAAGGGTGGGATTTTCTCGTTGACCTCTAGATATAACTCATTGAAAAACAATGAAGTTTTGAGGAGGCTTGGGCATGACCAAGGTGACACGACGTATTCTCTTGGCGGGAGCCGTTGCGCTCGCCGTGACCCCCGCGGCACGGGCTGCTGATGCGCTCAAGGAAATCCGCATCGACTGGGCGACCTACAATCCGGTGTCGATGGTCCTGAAGCAGAAGGGGCTCTTGGAGAAGGAGTTCGCCAAGGACGGCATCACCATCACCTGGGTGCAGTCGGCCGGCTCCAACAAGGCGCTCGAATTCCTCAATGCCGGCTCGATCGATTTCGGTTCGACCGCGGGTTCGGCAGCGCTGGTCGCGCGCATCAACGGCAACCCGATCAAGTCGATCTATGTCTATTCGCGCCCCGAGTGGACCGCGCTGGTCACGGGCAAGGATTCCAAGATCGCGAGCGTTGCTGACCTCAAGGGCAAGCGCGTCGCGGTGACGCGCGGCACCGATCCGCACATCTTCCTGGTGCGCGCGCTGCTTGGCGCTGGCCTCACCGAAAAGGACATCACCCCGGTGCTGCTCCAGCACGCCGACGGCAAGACTGCGCTGATTCGCGGCGACGTCGATGCCTGGGCCGGTCTCGATCCCATGATTGCGCAGGCCGAGGTCGAGGAAGGCGCAAAGCTGTTCTATCGCAAGGCGGACGCCAACACCTGGGGCATCCTCAATGTGCGCGAGCAGTTCCTGAAGGACTATCCGGACGCCGCCCGCCGCGTGCTCGCGGTGTACGAGGAGGCGCGGAAATACTCGCTGGCGAATTACGATGATCTCAAGAAGACCTTCATCGCGGTCACCAAACTGCCCGACGCCGTCGTGGACAAGCAGCTCAAGGAGCGCACCGAGCTTACCCACAGCCGCATTGGCGCACCCCAGCGCGAGTCGATCCTTGCCGCAGGCCTTGCCCTGCAACAGGCCGGCGTCGTCGACGCCAAGGTCGATGTGAAGGCGACGCTGGATGCGCTGATCGACGACCAGGTCCCGTTGCCGACGAATTGAGGTTGGTCTGTAGCCCGGATGGAGCGCAGCGAAATCCGGGATTCTTTTCACGCGGCACGGCCCCGGATTGCGCTTCGCTCCATCCGGGCTACGCAGGTGGATAGAGGCGCGCCCTTGCATTCCCGCACGAGACGCGCTTCCTACGGGCCATGATCTCCGACGCGCCAGTTTTGCAGCAGTCCTCGGAACCGGCCGAGACCGCCGTCGCGCCCTCGCGGCTGTCGCGTTATGCGCGGCCGATGCTGTCATTGCTGCTGCCGTTGATCCTCGCGCTCGGCTGGGAGCTCGTGGTCTGGTCCGGCTGGTCCAATGGAAGGCTGGTGCCGCCGCCCTCGCGGGTCTTTGCCACCATCGCCGATCTCGCCCGCTCCGGCGAGCTGGTCCGTCACATCGCCGCGACGCTGTGGCGTGTCGGTGTTGGCTTCGCCTTCGGCGTGGTCGCAGGCACGCTGCTCGGCGCGATCTCCGGATACTGGTCGCTGGCGCGGCGGTTGCTCGATCCGACCGTGCAGGCACTGCGCGCGATCCCGTCGCTGGCGTGGGTACCGCTGTTCATCCTCTGGCTCGGCATTTTCGAGACGTCCAAGATCGCGCTGATCGCGGTCGGCGTGTTCTTCCCGGTCTATCTCGGCGTGATGGGCGCGATCCTCATCGTCGACCGCAAGATCGTCGAGGTCGGCCACACCTTTCGCCTTTCCGGCTTCGCGATGATTCGCCGTATCCTGCTGCCCGCGGTGCTGCCGGCCTATGTCGTCTCCTTGCGCGTCGGCCTCGGTCTCGGCTGGATGTTCGTGGTGGCGGCCGAGCTGATCGGCGCCTCTGAAGGCCTCGGCTATCTCCTGCTCGACGGCCAGCAGCTCGGCAAGCCCGCGCAGATCCTCGCCGCGATCGTGATCTTCGCCATTCTCGGCAAGTTGACCGACTGGCTGATCGAGGTCGCGGCCGCGCCGTTCCTGCGCTGGCAGGACACCTTCGG
This sequence comes from Bradyrhizobium sp. AZCC 2230, assembly GCF_036924495.1. Classification (NCBI taxonomy): domain Bacteria; kingdom Pseudomonadati; phylum Pseudomonadota; class Alphaproteobacteria; order Hyphomicrobiales; family Nitrobacteraceae; genus Bradyrhizobium; species Bradyrhizobium sp. AZCC 2230. Next base: position 6,585,826 of record NZ_JAZHRS010000001.1, read on the forward strand.
GCGCGTGAAGGGAGCGTAACGCGATGCTGGCGCTCGACCGGGTCAGCAAGACCTATCCGAATGGTGTGCACGCGTTGGCACGCTTCTCCGCCGAGATCAGGCAGGGCGAGATCGTCGCCATCATCGGCGGCTCCGGCTGCGGCAAATCAACATTGCTCCGCGCCATTGCCGGCCTCGACCGCGCCAGTTCCGGCACAGTGACGCTCGACAGCGAAGCGATCGCCGCGCCACACGCCAAGATCGGCATCATCTTCCAGGAGCCGCGGCTGCTGCCCTGGCTCAGCGTCGCCGACAATATCGGTTTTGGATTAGCCGATCTGCCTGCAGCTGAGCGACGCGAGAAGGTGGCGCGTGCGCTCGCCCGCGTCGGCCTCGCCGACAAGGGACAGGCCTGGCCGCGCGAGCTCTCTGGCGGGCAGGCCCAGCGCGTCGCGATCGCACGCGCGCTGGTGCCACAGCCCGAGGTGCTCCTGCTCGACGAGCCGTTCTCGGCGCTCGACGCCTTCACCCGCCGCGACCTGCAGGATCATCTGCTCGACCTCTGGGCCGACACGCGGCCGACCTTGATCCTCGTCACCCATGACGTCGACGAGGCCGTGGTGCTGGCCGATCGCGTGCTGGTGATGCGGCCGCGGCCGGGCCGACTGTTCGACCAGATCGAGATCAATCTGGGCCGGCCGCGCGACCGCAATTCGCCGCTGTTCGAGAATTTCAAGCGAAATGTGCTGACGTCACTCGACCGTTCGCTCGACCGCAACGTGCCCGACCGTGACGCAACCCAGGGTCCCGGTCAGGCCATGTGGTGGTGACATTTTCGCGTCAAGCCGGTACATCGAGGGGCAATTTTCCGGGAGAGAACAAGATGGACGCCGCAGAACTGCGCCAGATGCAGGCCCCGATCAAGGAACGCTACAAGACCGATCCCAAGACCGCGCTGATCACGCTGAAGGCCAAGGGCTCGACCGACAGCGAAGGCATCGCCTGCAAGGTCGAGACCGGCCGCGCCATCGCGATGGCTGGCCTGCATCCCGCCACCGGCGGCTCCGGCCTCGAGCTCTGCTCCGGCGACATGCTGCTGGAAGCGCTTGTGGCCTGCGCCGGCGTCACGCTGAAGTCGGTCGCGACCGCGATCGAGGTGCCGCTCAGGACCGGTAACGTATACGCCGAGGGCGATCTCGATTTCCGCGGCACGCTCGGCGTCGACAAGGAAACCCCGGTCGGCTTCGCCGAGATCCGCCTGCGCTTCGAGGTCGATACCGATGCGCCCCAGGACAAGCTCGATCTCCTGCTCAAGCTCACCGAGCGCTATTGCGTGGTCTATCAGACCATCAAGAACGGCCCGAAGGTTTCGGTGTCGATGCAGCGGATGTAGCTGCCACCCTCCCTTTGAGGGAGGGCAAGAAGAAGAAAATGCCTGCCGAACTGTCCTACATTCTCTTCCTTCTGCTGCGCATGGCGGTTGCGGCCGCCTTCGTGGTGTCGGCGTCTGTTATCACCGAGCGCTCCGGCCCGGTGATCGGTGCGCTGGTGGCGACGCTGCCGATCTCGGCCGGTCCCTCCTATGTCTTCCTTGCGATCGACCATGACGCTGCCTTCATCGCGCAGGGTGCGCTGTCGAGCCTCCCGGTCAATGCCGCGACGATCTTCATGGGTCTCACCTATGTCGTGCTGGCGCAGCGGCAGAGCTTTGCCGTGAGTGTCGGAAGCGCGGTGGCGGTGTGGATCGTGCTGGCGTCCATCATCCGTCTGTTCGACTGGACCTTGATGGCCGGGCTCGCCGTCAATCTGGTCGCCTTCGCCATCTGCATTCCGCTGCTCGCAAAGTATCGCCACGTGAAAATGCCGCTGGTGACGCGCCGCTGGTACGACATTCCGTTGCGTGCGTCGCTGGTCGCAACGCTGGTTGCGATCGTGGTCTCGACTTCGGGCTGGGTCGGCCCGCGCGTGTCCGGCGTGATCGCGCTCTATCCGATCGTCTTCACCAGCATCATGGTCATCCTGCATCCGCGCATCGGCGGCCCGCCGACAGCCGCCGTGTTCGCGAACTCCGCCTGGGGCCTGCTCGGCTTCGGTATGGCGATCGCGGTGCTGCATCTCGGGGCTGCGAATTTCGGCTCGGCAATCGGTCTCAGCATGGGCCTTGCCACCTGCATCGTGTGGAATTTGACGCTGTGGTGGAACGGGCGACGGAAGCGGCTGGCGATGGTCTCGTAGGGTGGGCAAAGGCGCGCTCTTCGCGCGCCGTGCCCACGAATTCTACGATCTCGGCCATCGCATCGTGGGCACGCTTCGCTTTGCCCACCCTACGAGACCGTTCACTGCTTCGGCAGCTTGGCCTTCAGCGCATAGAGCGCATCCAGCGCCTCGCGCGGGGACATCTCGTCCGGGTGAAGCGCCTTCACGGCGTCCATCACTAGCTCGGCCTCGGTCGGCGGCGCGGCTTCTGCGGCGGCGCGCGAGGGCACTGCGAACAGCGGGAGGTCATCGGCAAGCGCGCGGGCGGTCTGGCCGCGGTCCTGGGCTTCGAGTTTCGCCAGCACGGATTTCGCGCGCGTGATCACGGCCGGCGGCAGGCCGGCGAGCTTGGCGACCTGGATGCCGTAGGAGCGGTCGGCCGAGCCCGGTAGCACCTCGTGCAGGAACACGACATTGCCCTGCCACTCCTTGACCCGCACGGTCGCGTTGAACATCCGCGGCAGTTTTGCCGAGAGCGCGGTCAGCTCGTGATAATGCGTCGCGAACAGCGTGCGGCACCGGTTGCTTTCGTGCAGATGCTCGATCGCGGCCCATGCAATGGAGAGGCCGTCGAAGGTCGCGGTGCCGCGGCCGATCTCGTCGAGGATCACCAGCGCGCGCTCGCCGGCCTGGTTGAGGATCGCAGCCGTCTCGACCATCTCCACCATGAAGGTGGAGCGGCCGCGCGCGAGATCGTCGGCGGCGCCGACGCGCGAGAACAGGCGGTCGATGATGCCGATCCGCGCGCGCGTGGCCGGCACGAAACTGCCGATCTGCGCCAGCAACGCGATCAGCGCGTTCTGGCGCAGGAAGGTCGACTTACCCGCCATGTTCGGACCGGTCAGCAGCCAGAGCTGGCCGGATTTTTGTGCGGGGCTAGGTGAGAGATCGCAGGCATTGGCGATGAACGGCTCACCATTGCGCTTCAAAGCCTGCTCGACCACGGGATGGCGGCCGGCTTCGATGGCGAAGCCGAGCGAGCCATCGACCTCGGGCCGCACATAGTTTTCGTCGACCGCGAGCTTGGCCAGCGACGTCGCAACATCGAGCAGCGCAAAGCCTTGCGCCGCAGCGCGCAGATCGTCGCTGATCTCGAGCGCCTTGGCGCAGAGCCGCTCGAAGATTTCGAGCTCGAGCCCGAGCGCGCGGTCGCCGGCGTTGGCGATCTTGGCTTCGATCTCGCCAAGCTCTGAGGTCGTGAAGCGCACCTGGCCCGCCAGCGTCTGGCGATGAATGAACGTCGCGTTCAGCGGCGCCGACATCAGCTTGTCGCCGTGCTGCGCGGTGACCTCGACGAAATAGCCGAGCACGTTGTTGTGGCGGATCTTGAGGCCCTTCACGCCCGTGTTGTCGGCGTAGCGCGCCTGCATCGAGGCCACCACCAGGCGTGAGGCATCGCGCAGGCTTCGCGTCTCGTCGAGCGCGGGCTCGTAGCCCTGGCGGACGAAGCCGCCATCGCGTTTGATCAGCGGCAACTGCTCGTCGAGTGCGCGGGCAAATTCGGCCGCGAGCTCGCGCGAGGGACGTTGCAAAGCGGCCATCACCGCAGCGATCTCCTGCGGCGGTTGGTCAAGTTCGGAAAGCCGCGCCAGCACCTGATCGGCTGCCAGAATGCCGTCACGCAAGCCCGCAAGGTCGCGCGGTCCGCCGCGGCCCACCGAGAGACGGGCGAGCGCGCGCGACATGTCGGGCGCGCCGCGCAAGATGCTGCGGATGTCCTCGCGGGTGGCCGAATCCGCGACGAAGGCGCTGACGGCATCGAGCCGCCGCGCGATCGCCGGCGCATCGGTCAAGGGTGCTGCGAGCCGCTGCGCCAGCAGGCGCGAGCCGGCCGAGGTCACCGCGCAATCGATGGCATCGAGCAGCGAGCCGCGGCGTTCGCCTGCGAGCGTCCGCGTCAGTTCGAGATTGGCCCGGGTGGCCGGATCGATCGCCATGGTCGCGCCCGAGGCTTCGCGCGCGGGCGGCGACAGCGGCGGATGCTTGCCGACCTGGGTGCGGTCGACATAGGTGACGGCGGCGGCAGCAGCCGTGGCCTCCAGCCGCGAGAGCTGGGCCAGCCCGTCCATGGTCGCGACGGCAAAGTAGTCGCAGAGCCGCTTCTCGGCGGTGGCGCCATCGAAGACGTCGCGGGTCACCGGCGTCACCGCCGGCAGCTCGCGCAAGGTTTGTCCGAGCTCGTTATCGCCAAAGAGCGCGTCGGTGACGATCGCTTCGTTCGGATTGATGCGCGCCAGCGTCGCGGCGAGCTCACCGTGAGAGCATTCCGTCACCGTGAATTCGGCGGTCGAGATGTCGATCCAGGCGAGGCCGAAGCGGTCGCCGCCGGCGGATGAACGCGCGCGCGCAATCGCCAGCAGGTAATTGTTGGCGCGGGCGTCGAGCAGCGTGTCTTCGGTCAGCGTGCCCGGCGTGACCAGCCGGACGACGCCGCGGCGCACGACGCTCTTGTTGCCGCGTGCTTTCGCAGCGGCGGGATCCTCGGTCTGCTCGCAGACGGCAACCCGGTGGCCGGCGCTGATCAGGCGATGCAGATAATCCTCGGAGCGTTCGACCGGCACGCCGCACATCGGGATGTCGTTGCCCTGATGCTTGCCGCGCTTGGTCAGCACGATGCCGAGCGTCTTCGAGGCGATCTCGGCGTCCTCGAAGAACAGCTCGTAGAAATCGCCCATCCGGTAGAACAGCAGCAGGCCCTGATGCGCCGCCTTGATCTCGAGGTACTGTTCCATCATCGGTGTGACGCGCGCGGCGGCGTCTGCCTGCGGCGTGGGCGCTTCGTCGGGGGGCGGTACGGGGATGGGCTGTTGCATCGTCATTAGAGCGTTTTCGAGTGAAGTGGGTACCGGTTCGCGTGAAGAAAATGCGTCAAAACAAGAATCTTGGAGTGCGGTCCCGACCGCGCTCCAAGGCGGCGCAACCTACAAAATTTCGCCTCCTGCTCCTATCGCTTTGGCCGGGGAGGGGAGGTTTTCCACGTTGTCCGCACCGCGGCATGCGCTGGCGGCGTGGATACCCCAGGGAATACGCAAGAAACCGTCAATTGACCTGCCGCGGGCGCCCTCCTAAAACTCCGCCGACATTCAAGAATTTTGGAAGAATTTTCGCCGAACCGCGGCAGTCAGGGAGAACAACGATGCGTGACGTCTTTATCTGCGATGCCGTGCGGACCCCGATCGGCCGTTTCGGCGGCTCGCTTGCCAAGGTGCGCGCCGACGACCTCGCGGCGGCCCCGATCAAGGCGCTGATGGCCAAGCACCCCAATCTCGACTGGGCGCAGGTGGACGAAGTCTTCTTCGGCTGTGCCAACCAGGCCGGCGAGGACAACCGCAATGTCGCGCGCATGGCGCTGCTGCTCGCGGGGCTGCCGGACTCGGTTCCCGGCCAGACCCTGAACCGGCTCTGCGCCTCCGGCCTCGATGCCGTCGGTGCTGCGGGGCGCGCCATTCGCTCCGGCGAGATCGAGCTCGCGATCGCCGGCGGTGTGGAATCCATGACCCGCGCGCCGTTCGTGATGGGCAAGGCGCAGGAAGCCTTCTCGCGTTCGGCCGAGATATTCGACACCACGATCGGCTGGCGCTTCATCAATCCGCTGCTCAAGGCGCAATATGGCGTCGATGCCATGCCCGAGACCGGCGAGAACGTCGCCGAGGAATTCCAGGTCTCGCGCGCCGACCAGGATGCTTTCGCCATCCGCTCGCAGCAGCGCGCGGGTGCGGCGATCGCCGCCGGCTATTTCGCCGAAGAAATCACGCCGATCACCATTCCCGGCGGCAAGGCCGGTCCTGTTACCATCGACAAGGACGAGCATCCGCGTCCCGAGACCACGCTCGAAGCCCTGACAAAACTGAAGCCGATCGTGCGCAATCCCGGCACGGTGACGGCGGGCAATGCGTCGGGCGTCAATGACGGCGCGGCTGCGATGATCCTGGCCTCGGAAGCTGCCGTGAAGAAGCATGGCCTCACGCCGCGCGCCCGCATTCTCGGCCTCGCCTCGGCCGGCGTGCCGCCGCGCATCATGGGAATCGGTCCCGTGCCCGCGACTCGCAAACTGATGGAACGTCTGGGCAAGAAGATCAGTGATTTCGATCTGATCGAGCTCAACGAAGCCTTCGCCTCGCAGGGCATCGCCTGCATGCGCCAGCTCGGCGTCGCTGACGATGCCGATTTCGTCAATCCGCATGGCGGCGCCATCGCGCTCGGCCATCCCCTCGGCATGAGCGGCGCGCGCCTTGCGCTCACCGCCGTCCACGGCATGGAGAAGCGCGGCGGCAAGCTTGCGCTGGCCACAATGTGCGTCGGCGTCGGCCAGGGCGTTGCCGTTGCGATCGAGAAGTTGAACTAAGCTTTCTCCCTCTCTCCGCTTGTGGGGAGAGGGCTTTTTGGGGCCGTACCATGATCATCGAGCGCGAGCAGGACGTCACGGCCGCCGCACTGGCGGTGATGGAGCGGACGTCCGATCCGCGGATGCGGCAGATCATGGTCTCATTGGTCAAGCATTTGCACGGCTTTGTCCGTGACGTGCGCCTGACCGAAAAGGAATTCCGCGACGCGACCGCGATCATTGCCGAACTCGGCAAGCTGACCACCGACACGCACAACGAAGTTGTGCTGATGGCGGGCTCGCTCGGCGTCTCGCCGCTGGTTTGTCTGCTCAACAACGGCAATCAGGGCAACACCGAAACCGATCAATCGCTGCTCGGCCCGTTCTGGCGGCTGAACTCGCCGCGGGTGGAGAATGGCGGATCGATCGTCCGCTCGCAGACACCGGGCGCGTCGCTGTTCGTCAACGGCCACGTCGTCGACAAGGACGGCCGTCCCGTCGTCGGTGCGGAGGTCGATGTTTGGCACGCCTCGCCGGTCGGGCTCTATGAGAACCAGGACCCCGAGCAGGCCGACATGAACCTGCGCGGCAAGTTCACGACCGACGCCGACGGGCGCTTCTCGTTCCGCTCGGTGATGATGGTCGGCTATCCGATTCCGACCAACGGTGTCGTCGGCCGCCTCTTGGAGGCGCAGAGCCGCCACCCCTATCGTCCCGCGCATCTGCACGCCCTGGTCTTCAAGCCGGGATTCAAGGTGCTGATCTCGCAGGTCTACGATCCCAACGACCCCCATATCGACAGCGACGTGCAGTTCGGCGTGACACAAGCGCTGATCGGCAAGTTCCTGCGCCACGAGACGCCGCATCCGACCGCGCGTGACGTTTCGACGCCATGGTATTCGCTCGACCACACTTACCGGCTCGAGGCCGGCGAGGCCGTGCTGCCGCGTGCGCCGATCAAGTAAGGCTTGGTGACGGATGATGTCGGGTTCGCGGCAGGAGACCCGCTAAACCCGCTTCCCTAGATTAGTTATATTCTATAATGATTGGCGCAATTGTTGACCGGCTGGACCAAGATGGCCGGGGAGGAGTTCGCCAATGACATTCATCTATCCCACTGACAGCAACAAGGCGCATCCGCTGCCGCTGTCGCCCGAATACAAGAGCTCGATCAAGCGCGCGCCGAGCAAGCCCTTGATCCCGATGCGCCACACGCTGTCGGAACTGACCGGCCCGGTCTACGGCCACGAGACCGTGCGCGACGGCGACAGCGACCTCACCACCCAGCACACAGGCGAGCCGCTCGGCGAGCGCATCATCGTGCACGGCCATGTCCGTGACGAGGACGGCCGCGGCGTCCCGGACTCGCTGGTCGAGATCTGGCAGGCCAATGCCTGCGGCCGTTACGTCCATGTCCGCGATCAGCATCCGGCGCCGCTCGATCCGAATTTTACCGGCGCAGGCCGCACCCAGAGCGATGCCGCCGGTTACTATCGCTTCGTCACCATCAAGCCCGGCGCTTACCCTTGGGGCAATCACCACAATGCCTGGCGCCCCGCCCACATCCATCTCTCGGTGTTCGGTCATTCCTTCGTCACCCGCCTCGTGACGCAGATGTATTTCCCGGGCGACCCGTTGTTCCCGTTCGATCCGATCTTCAACTCGGTGCCGGACGAGAAGGCGCGGATGCGGATGGTGTCGTCGTTCGATCTGGAGAATACCAAGCCGGAATGGGCGCTGTGCTATCGCTTCGACATCGTGCTGCGTGGCAAGAATGCCACCCCCATGGAGACCAAGTAACGTGCAGGATAATGGGATCACACCATCGCAAACGGTCGGCCCGTTCTTCAAATACGGCATGACGCCGACCGGCGAATATGCCTGGAACGACGCCTTCACGAATTCGACGTTGACGCCTGACGTCACGGGCGACCGCGTCCGCATCGAGGGCCGGGTGTTTGATGGCGACGGTGCCGTGGTGCCGGACGCCATGCTGGAGATCTGGCAGGCGGATGCACAGGGTCGCTTTGCTGACCCTCAGGACAAGCGCGCGCTGCCGAACGCCAGCTTCCGCGGCTTTGCCCGCTGCGGCACCGACAAGGACGGCAATTATTCCTTCGACAGCATCAAGGCCGGGCGTCGTGCCCGATCCCGACGGCAAGCCGCAGGCACCGCATGTCGTTCTGGCGGTGTTCGCGCGCGGCATGCTGCGGCATCTCTATACCCGCATCTATTTCAGCGATGAGGCCGGCAACGCCGCCGACCCCGTGCTGGGACTGGTACCGGTCGACCGCCGCGCCACGCTGATCGCGGTGCGCGAGGCCGGCAAGCCGGTCTATCGCCTCGACCTGCGCCTGCAGGGCGACAACGAGACGGTGTTCTTCGACGTGTGACGTCTCGCCGCCTTCCTGTGAAGGCCGCTGTCGCGCGCTGGCGCTTCCCCGTGTGATCATGCAGAATGGCTGCAGCACCGGGGGGCGCGATTCATGACATCCTCACAACTGCCGGCGGTCGCTGAACCCGGTTACCTCACGGCTGCGCTGCGCAAGGCTGGCGCACTGGACGCCGGCGCTGTGCGCGAAGTGAAGGTGCTGGATGAGCGCGACACCGTCGTATCGCACATCACCCGGCTCGGCCTGCGTTATGTCGGGGAGTCCGCCGGTTCTCCGCAGACGCTGATCCTCAAGACGTCGCATGCCGATTTTGCCAAAACGCTCGCCAATTGCGGCCGGCACGAGGTGGCATTTTATACGAAGCTCGCACCGAAAATGCCTCGGGGACTGGTGCTGCGCTGTTTCGACGGGCGTTTCGATGAGGAGGGTTCGAACTGGCATCTGCTGCTCGAAGACCTCACCGATAGTCATGAACTCGCGACCGTACCGACGCTGCCGCCGTCGCGAGATCAGTCGATGGCAATCGTCACGACGCTGGCGGGCATGCATGCGGCGTGGTGGGATCATCCTGATCTCGGCGAGACTGCCGGCACCTGGGCGAGCCCCGAGGACAGCGCGCAACACTTGGAGGTCTTCGCCGGTCATTATGACCGCTTTGCCGATGAGCTCGGCGACCGCCTCAGTGAGGAGCGGCGTATCCTCTACCGTCGTCTCATCGAGCAGTCGTCGCGGCTATCCCAGCGCTATCATTCGCGTCGCCACGTCACGATTACTCACGGCGATGCGCACACCTGGAATTTCCTATTGCCGCGTGCCGGCGTCGCGAACTCCGTGCGCATCTTCGATTTCGACCTGTGGGGCATCAATGTGCCCACCCACGATCTCGCCTATATGATGGCGATCCAATGGTATCCGGAGCGCCGGCAGGCGCTCGAGCGGGCGTTGCTCAACCGCTACCACGAGACGCTGCTCGCACACGGTGTGGCCGGTTACACGCGCGGCGCGCTCGACCAGGATTATCGCTGGTCGGTGCTCTGGCACATCACCAAGCCGGTCTGGCAATGGAGCATCAACATCCCGCCGGGAATCTGGTGGAATAATCTGGAGCGGGTGATGATGGCGGTCGAGGATTTGGGGTGTGAGGAGTTGTTGTAGGGGACGCTCTTGTCCCGGGCGCGGTGCAGCGCGTAGCGGTGCGCCGCAGAACCGGGACCCAGAATGCCGCGGCATGGGCCCCGGCTCAGCAGCGCATCACTGCGTGCTGCGCTGCGTCCGGGGCACGAGACCGCCCAGCTACTCCATCACCGCATGTTCCGGCGCCGCGGTCTGCTTGCGCAGCATGGCCTTGCTCGAGCCGATCATGAATGCCAGCGGGATGGTGCAGAGGATGAAGAACATCACGAGCTGGTAGTCACGCGCAAAGGCGATGATCTGTGCCTGGAGGCCGACGATCCTGTCGGCCATGGCGCGGCCGGCGTCGGTCGAGAGGTTGATCATGCCGCTCACGTCAGGCATCTGGAGCGCGTGGTTGAACGGGTTGATGTGCTCGGACAGGACCGCGTAGGTCTTGCGCGTGCCCTGGGTCAGCTGGGCGATGACGATGGAGATACCGACCGAGCTCGCGACGTTGCGCAGCAGCGTCAGCATCGAGGTGCCGTCGGTGCGTAAGTGGTTCGGCAGCGTCATGAAAGCGACCGTCGAGAGCGGCACGAAGACGAGGCCGAAGCCAAAACCCTGGATCACGCTGACGATGATGATCTCCGGCACCTGGGTCTGGTCGGTCCAGCCGGTCATCTGGTACAGCGATGCCGCCGTCAGCGTCAGGCCGGAGATGATCAGCGTGCGCGCCTCGATGAAGCGCATGATGCGGCCGACCATCATCATGGCGAAGAAGGTGCCGAAGCCGCGGCTCGCGAGCAGGCCGCCCGCGGTCATGATGGGATAGCCGATGACGTTCTGCAGATAGGGCGAGGCCAGCGCCATGGTGGAGTACAGCACGAGCCCCATCACCGTCATGAAGATGCAGCCGGTGAGGAAGTTGCGATCCCGGAACAGCGCGAACTGAATGAACGGCCGCGACGTCGTGAAGGAGTGCGCGAAGAAATAGTAGAAGGCAATGGCCGCGACGGCGAACTCGGTCAGGATCTCGGCGGATTCGAACCAGTCGAGCTGCTCGCCGCGGTCGAGCGCAAGCTGCAGCGCGCCAATACCGATCGCCAGCGCCGCGAAGCCGAACCAGTCGAATTTGAGGCTGGTATCCTGCTTGGTTTCGTCCATGAAGATGCCGAGTCCCAGCACGGTGATCGCGCCGAACGGCAGATTGACGAAGAACACCCAGTGCCAGGAATAGGTCTCGGTCAGCCAGGCGCCGAGCGAAGGACCCATGATCGGGCCCATCATCACGCCCATGCCCCAGATCGACATCGCCTTGGCGCGTTCCTGCAGCGTGTAATAGTCGAGCATCACCGACTGCGACAGCGGCACCAGGGCTGCGCCGAACACGCCTTGCAGCAGGCGGAACAGCACCATCTGGTTGATGTCCTGCGCGAGCCCGCACAGCACGGACGCGAAAGTGAAGCCGGCGGCACAGATGATGAAGATGCGCTTGCGGCCGAAGCGGTTGGAGATCCAGCCCACCGGCGCCGTCATGATCGCGGCGGCGACGATGTAGGAGGTCAGCACCCAGTTGATCTGGTCCTGCGAGGCCGACAGCGTGCCCTGCATGTAGGGCAGCGCGACGTTGGCGATGGTGGTGTCCAGCGCCTGCATGATGGTCGCGGTCATGGCGCAGATCGTCACCATGTTCCGGCGCAGGCCGGGGACCATCAAAGCGGGGTTGGACTCCGCCATCGGATCAGTCCTTGTCCTGGTTCGCCGTCGCCGACAGGCCGAACAGGCCGGCGAGCGAGCGCTGATGGCCGGTGTCGATGGTGGCATAGACGCTCATGCCGGCCTTCAGCTTCTTCACGTATTTGTCGCTCTCGTCGAAATAGATCCGGATCGGCACGCGCTGCACCACCTTGACGAAGTTACCGGTGGCGTTCTGCGGCGGCAGGATCGCGAATTGTGCGCCGGTGCCGGGCGACAGCGAGCCGATCTTGCCCTTGAAGACGTGGTTCGGGAACGCATCGACCTCGAGCGTGACGGCCTGTCCTTCGGTGACGTGGGTGAGGTCGCTCTCCTTCGGATTGGCGTCGACCCAGGGATGGGCGACGTCGATGATGGAGAACACCGCCATGCCGGCCGAGACGTAGCGGCCAAGCTGGATCTGCTCGACCTGCGTCGCCACGCCGCCCATCGGCGCGCGCACCACGGCGTGGTCGAGATTACGCTCGGCGTTCTCGAGCTTGGACTTGGCCTGCGCGTAAGGCGGGAATTTCTCCAGGGGCAGGTCGGTGTCGCCGAGCAACTGGGTCTTGGCGGTCGAGATCTGCTGCTTGACGTATTGTGCGATCGAGCCCGACGTGACCAGCGCGTTCGAGGCGTTGTCGAGATCGAGCTGCGAGCCGTAGCTGTTCTTCACCAGCGACTGCTTGCGCTCGACGTCGCGTTGCTTCAGGTCGACGCCCTTCTGGGCGAGATCGAGCATGTCGCCGTAGATCTTGATGTTGGCGCGGAGGTTGTCATAGGTCGACTGCGCCTGCATCAGCTGCGCCTTGGCCTCGTCCACCGCGAGGCGGAACGGCACGGGGTCGATCTCGAACAGTTCGTCGCCCTGCTTGACGAGCTGACCCTCCTTGACGACGACCTTCTGGATCTTGCCGGAGATATCGGGTGTCACCAGCACCTTCTGCGCGCCGACATAGGCGTCATCGGTGCCGACATAGCGGCCGCCATTGAGATAGAAGGTGAAGCCGGCGATCGCGATGACGATCGGCAGCACGACCATCAGCAAAAAGCGGCGATAGCGGCGCAGGCCGGCGACGAAGCGGCGGCGCGGGTCAGTGCCGGCCTTCTTGGTCGGCTTGCCGCTGTCGATCTTCTGCTCGGGCTGGAACTTAAGAACCTGATCAGCCATAGCGCTGCTCCTTACGCGCTTGTTCCGCGCCAGACGTCTGGATCGCGGTACGCACGTTTTCCTTGATGGTTTCGAGTTGAGTGAGGAGACGGTGGGCGTCCGCCGGGCTGATGCCGTCGAGCGCATTCGCCGTGAGTTCCGATTTCAGGCCGCTCATCTTGCCCAGCAGCGCGCGGCCGGCCTTCTTCAGATAGAGGCGCTTGACGCGGCGATCCGAGGCGTCGTTGCGGCGCTCGATCCAGTCGCTGTCGCACAGCTTGTCGATCAGGCGGGTCAGCGTGATCGGCTGCATTTCCAGCAATTCGGCGAGTTCCGACTGCTTCATGCCCTCGCTGCGCTCGACCTTGGCCAGCACCGCCCATTGCGCGCGGGTGATGCCGAAGCGCGAAGCCTCCTTGTCGGCGTAGACGCGCAAAAGGCGGTACAGCTCGCCGAGCGTGAACAGGAAGTTGTGGTCGACAGACCCGCGGGTCATGAGCTTCGCCTCCAATAAGCTTCACTATAATAAGCAAGCTTATGATTATTTCATGGCGGATTAACGTGATGCTGTCCCGCAGCAAAAGCATGGCTGACCGCCGCGGCGCCGGTCGTGCTTTGGGTTCCCCGGCCGAAATGCTAGAAGGCGGCCCGAATGACCCTCGCAAAGCCGGCATTTCCGACGCCCGACCATGATCACGGCCGCTGCACCGCGGACGCGCTGGCGCATGCGGAAGCGGTTTGCGCGCAGCGGGCGCAGAAATTCACGCCGATCCGCCGCCAGGTGCTGGGTGCGCTGCTCTCCAGCCATCGGCCGCTCGGGGCCTACGAAGTGATCGACGAATTGGCAAAATCGATGGCGCGACCGGCGCCGATCACGGTCTACCGTGCTCTCGATTTTTTGATGGCGAACGGCCTCGTGCACCGCATCGAGAGCCGCAACGCCTATCTCGCCTGCGCCGCCCACGACCATGACGCGACCTCGGCGGTCGCGTTCCTGATCTGCGAGCGCTGCGGTCTTGTCGGCGAGATCCCGTCAGGGTCCTTTGCCAAGGAACTCAACGCCGCGGCGCGTGCGTCAGGCTTCGCGCCAAAACTGTCCGTGGTCGAGATCACGGGCGTCTGCACGCATTGTCAGAAAGCTTCTTAGAGAGATGGAATCAGATCGAGCCACAGTGGCGGTGTTCACCTCTCCCAAGGGGAGAGGTAAAGAGCCCGCCGCCTGATCAATCAAGCAACAACGGCGTAAAGCCGGATCCCGGGAAGACATGTCCGCACCTCAAGCCATCCAATCCGCCGGCCGCCCCCTCAGTGCCGGCGCCATCGCGCTGATGCTCATGCTGTGCCTGACCTGGGCCTTCAACCAGATCGCGATCAAGCTGGTGCTGCCGGATGTCCCGCCAATGCTGCAGGCGATGATCCGCTCGATCGGCGCGTTGCCGGTGCTGTTCATCATCGGCACCGTGCGTGGCGTCAAATTCTTCGAGCGCGACGGCACCTGGAAGCCGGGTCTTGTTGCCGGGCTGATGTTCGGCATCGAGTTCGTGCTGATTTTTCAGGGCCTGCGCCTGACCTCCGCGTCCCGCGCGGTGGTGTTTCTTTACACCGCGCCGTTCTTCGTCGCGCTCGGCTCCTATCAGGTGCTCGGCGAGCGGCTTGGCAGCACGCAATGGCTGGGGCTGGCGATCAGCTTTGCCGGCGTCGCGCTTGCGATCGGCGTGCCGCAGGCCAATGTCGACTCGCAGGTCCTTCTCGGCGATCTCATGATCGTCGCCGGCGCTTCACTTTGGGCCGCGACCACGCTGGTCGCCAAGGGTACGCGGCTGCGCTTCGCCGCGCCTGAAAAGGCGCTGGGCTATCAGGTCGCGACCTCGATCCCGATCCTGGGGACGGCTGCCCTGCTGTCCGGGGAATCGATCACCCACACCCCGTCGCCGCTGTCGTTTGCCTTGATGGCCTTCCAGGCGATCTGGGTGGTTGGAACCACGTTCACGCTTTGGTTCGCGCTGGTGAAGGCCTATTCGGCCAGCAAATTGTCGGCTTTTACCTTCATCACCCCTTTGTTTGGCGTGGTGGGTAGCTATTTCATCATGCACGATCACCTGAGCCTGGCGTTCGGGGCGGCAGCCGTCCTTGTAATTGCTGGGCTTTTTCTGGTTAACCGTCCGAGCCAAACGGCCGCGGCGCCAGCTGATGCATTGCTGAACGTCACCAAAACCTGATATTTGGACCCCATGAACAAGCTCGAAAACCCCCTCGATTCCGACATCGCAGGCCCGGCGCCGCGTCACCGGACCACCCAGGTCAAGGTCGGCGACGTCGCCGTCGGCGGCGGTGCGCCGATCGTCGTGCAGTCGATGACCAACACCGACACCGCCGACATCGACGGCACCATCGCCCAGGTCGCAGCGCTCGCGCGCGCCGGCTCCGAAATGGTCCGCATCACCGTGGACCGCGAGGAAGCTGCTGCCGCCGTCCCGCATATCCGCGACGGTCTGGCCAAGCGCGGCATCACCACGCCCTTGATCGGTGACTTCCATTATATCGGCCACAAGCTGCTCGCGGCCTATCCGGCCTGCGCCGAGGCGCTGGCCAAATACCGCATCAATCCCGGCAATGTCGGCTTCAAGGACAAGCGCGACACCCAGTTCGCCGACATCATCGAGATCGCGAACAAGAACAACAAGCCGGTGCGCATCGGCGCCAATTGGGGTTCGCTCGATCAGGAGCTTTTGACCAAGCTGATGGACGAGAACGCCGCGTCCGCCGATCCGCGCGACGTTCGCGCGGTGACGCGCGAGGCGATGGTGCAGTCGGCGCTGCTCTCAGCCGCGCGTGCCGAAGAGCTCGGCATGCCGAAGAATCGCATCATCCTCTCCGCAAAGGTCTCGGCGGTGCAGGATCTGATCGCGGTCTATCAGGATCTCGCCAGCCGTTCCGACTACGCCATCCATCTCGGCTTGACCGAGGCCGGCATGGGCACCAAGGGTATCGTGGCGTCCTCGGCCGCGCTCGGCATCCTCTTGCAGCAGGGCATCGGCGACACCATCCGCATCTCGCTGACGCCGGAGCCCGGCGGCGACCGCACCCGTGAGGTGCAGGTCGGCCAGGAGCTCCTGCAGACCATGGGCTTCCGCACCTTCGTGCCGCTGGTTGCCGCGTGCCCCGGCTGCGGCCGCACCACCTCGACCACGTTCCAGGAGCTGGCAAGCTCGATCCAGGGTTTCATCCGCGACGAGATGCCGAACTGGAAAACGAAGTATCCGGGCGTCGAGGAGCTCAACGTCGCGGTGATGGGCTGCATCGTCAACGGCCCCGGCGAATCCAAGCACGCCAATATCGGCATCTCGCTGCCCGGCACCGGCGAAGCGCCGGCCGCACCGGTGTTCGTCGACGGCAAGAAGTTCCGCACGCTGCGCGGGCCCACGATCTCCGCCGACTTCAAGGCGCTGGTGATCGACTACATCGACCAGCGTTACGGCCAGGGCGCCAAGGTGCCCGCGCCCGCGGCGGAGTGATCTAGCTCCGCTGCTGCTCCCGGATTGCGCTTCGCTCCATCCGGGCTACCATGCTCCCAATCAAGACGATCGGGAGACACGCCATGAGCTCACTCGCCGGCAAGCAAGGTCCGCGTTATCGCCACACGGCTGAGGACGGCGCGCCTTACGAGACCATCGCGGTCGAGAAGCTCACCCCCATCATCGGCGCGGAGATCTCCGGTGTCGACATCGGCAGGCTCGTCTCCGACGATGCCCGCTCCAACCAGCAGATGGACGAGATCCACCGCGCGCTCGCCGAAAACCTCGTCATCTTCTTCCGCGGCCAGACCATCACGCCACAGCAGCATCTTGCCTTCGGCCGCAAGTTCGGCGAATTGCATTTTCATCCCGCCGCGCCGCATGAGGACGAAGATCCTGCGCTGATGAAGATCTATGCGGATGCGAACTCGCCCCGCGCCAACGGCGAAGGCTGGCACTCCGACGTCTCCTGCGATCTCGAGCCGCCGATGGGTTCGATCCTCTACATCAAGCAGTGTCCGCCGCGCGGCGGCGACACGCTGTTCGCCAACATGTATGCGGCCTATGACGCGCTGTCCGATCGCATGAAGGCCTATCTCGACGGCCTGACCGCGCTGCATGACGGCGAGCCGATCTATCGCGGGCTCTACGCCAATTACGGCGTCGCCGATCGCCCGTCCTATCCGAATGCCGAGCACCCGGTGGTGCGCACCCATCCGGTCACGGGCAGGAAGGCGCTCTACGTCAACCGCGGCTTCACCCGCCACATCAACGGCATCCCGCGCGACGAGAGCGACGCGATGCTCGCCTATCTCTACCAGCACGCCGAGAACCCGCTGTTCCAGTGCCGCTTCCGCTGGACCGAGAACGCCATCGCCTTCTGGGACAACCGCTGCGCCCAGCACCGCGCCATGTGGGATTACTGGCCGCACACGCGCTCGGGCACGCGCGTGACGGTGAAGGGGGAACGGCCGGTGTAAAACGGCCGCCGTCGCCGCCCGCTCAACGTGATCTGAATCACGGATTTGGCGCTGCCCCTGTCGAATGATGTGGGCTCAGGGTGCTGCTTGCGGGCGCTTCAACCAGCGATATACTCGCAAAGGGCGATTTGGGGGGAGTTTTATGCGCTGGGCGGCGGCTGCCATTCTTGCGCTCGTATTTTGCGGGTTCGCAAGTCAGGCGCTGGCCGAGAAGCGCGTCGCTCTGGTGATCGGCAATTCGTCGTACCGGAACGTTCCGAGCCTTCCGAATCCCCAGAATGACGCCGCCGAGATCGCCACCTTGTTCAGGTCCGCAGGATTTTCCGCGGTCGACGCCCGCCGCGATCTCGGAATTTCGGAGATGCGGCGCGCGATCAGCGATTTCACGGAGGTGGCAAGCGATGCCGACGTGGCCGTCGTCTATTTTGCTGGCCATGGCATCGAGGTCGATGGTGCAAACTACGTCATCCCCGTCGACGCGAAGCTATCGCGCGACTTCGACATCGAGGATGAGGCCGTTTCCCTCGATCGCATTCTGAAATCGATCGAGCCCACCAGGCGGCTTCGCCTCATCATATTGGACGCGTGCCGGGACAATCCGTTCCTGAAGACCATGAAGAGAACCGTGGCCTCTCGATCAATCGGTCGTGGATTGGCGAAAGTCGAGCCCGCCGTGTCCGATACGCTCATTGCCTTCGCGGCCAAGGCCGGGTCGGTTGCGCTGGATGGCGACGCGAAGAACAGTCCCTTCACCGCCGCGCTGCTGCACAACATCGCTGCTCCCGGCCTGGACCTGCGGATTGCGTTCGGACGGGTTCGCGACGAGGTGCTGAAGGTCACCAACCGCCACCAGGAGCCGTTCGTCTACGGATCATTGGGTGGCTCCGTCATCTCGATCGTCGATGCGCCGAAACTTCCACCGCCACCAACGACGGACGACATCGTGTGGAACGCCGTGAAGGATTCGACCTATCCCGGCGTGTTCGAGGAGTTCATCGCGAAGTTTCCGGCGAGCCCGCATCTAAAGGCGGCGCAATCGCGGCGCGACGAGCAGAAGCAGGCGCAGGCCGCAGCTGCTGCGCGCGTGCCACCGCCGCCGACTGCCGACGACATTGTCTGGACGGCGATCAGGGATTCGAACTACCCCGCGATCTTCGATGATTTCCTCAGCAAGTTTCCGGCCAGCAAGCATCGCGCCGAGGCGCAATCACGTAGTGACGAGCTCAAAAAGCAGATCGCCGCCGCCGCGGCCCGCGTTCCACCGCCTCCGACCGCAGATGAGGTCGTCTGGGATGCGATCAAAGGCTCAGCATATCCGGCGATCTTCGATGATTTCGCCAGCAAGTTTCCGGCAAGCCCGCATCTGGCGGATGCCCTGACGCGCAGGGACGAGCTGAAAAAGCAGATTGCCGCGACGCAAGCTCCGCCGCCTCCCGCCGCCGAGGACATCGTTTGGGCCGCGATCAAGGGATCCCGCGATCCCGCGATCTTCGATGAGTTCGCGAGTAAATACGCGGCGAGCCCGCATGTCGCGGATGCACGACAGCGCAGGGATGAGCTGACCAAGGAGATTGTCGCCGCTCAAGCGCCGCCACCGCCGCCTGCCGATGAGATCATCTGGAATGCGATCAAGGAGTCGCGCGACCCCGCGATTTTCGAGGAGTTTGCCGCAAAATATTCCAGCAGTTCGCACGTCCCTGCCGCGCAGTCGCGTCGTGACGAGCTGACAAAGGAACGCGCTGCGGCAGCTGCGCCCCCTCCGGCCCCGCCCGCGACCGACGAGATCGTCTGGAATGCAATCAAGGACGGGCACTCGCCGGCCATGTTCGAAGAGTTTCTGAGCAAATTTCCCGAAAGCGCGCGGTCGGCGGAGGTGCGCGAACGGCTCAAGGCGTTACAAGCGGTGCAAGTGGCTTCCACCAACGCCACGCTTCCGGCGCCAGACACGATGCAGCAGCGCGAAGGATTGACGACGCTCGGCATGAAGGTGTTGTCCGAGTCGGAAGAGGCGGCCCTGACGCAGAAGGCCAGTTTCAAGGAATGTGAAAAGTGTCCGGAGGTGGTCGTGGTCCCGCCGGGCGTCCTCATGATGGGGGCGTCGGAGAGTGGATCGAAGCGCGCTACCGAATCGTCCCGCCACAAGGTGACGTTCGCGCATTCATTCGCCGTTGGCCGTTACGCTGTCACGTTTGCGGAATGGGACGCCTGCGTCGCCGATGGGGGATGCAACGGATACAAGCCCTGGGACAATGGTTGGGGCCGCGGGAAGCGACCGGCGATCAACATTTCCTGGTCGGATGCCAAGAGCTATGCGGCCTGGCTGTCGGCCCGCACCGGCAAGACGTACCGCCTCCTGAGCGAAGCCGAGCGGGAGTATGTGACACGGGCGGGAACGACGTCGTCGTTCTGGTGGGGAGCCTCGGTTTCTCGGGGGCAGGCCAACTACGACGACAGGGCCAGCCAGGATAAGAATGCAAAGGGTGGCTCCGGGCAAAAGACGATTCAGGTCGATTCCTTCCAGCCCAATCCGTGGGGCCTCTATCAGGTGCACGGCAATATCTGGGAGTGGGTCGAGGATTGCGTCAACGACACTTATGAGGGCGCGCCTGCGGACGGTAGCCCTTGGCTGAAAGGTCGATGCGAGCAGCGTGTCCTCAGGGGAGGCTCCTGGGTCAGCAAGGCGGATGCAGTCGAATCGGGGAGCCGATATGGCGTGCAGTCCGAAGGGCGCGTGAGCAACGTTGGATTTCGGGTCGCGAGGACATTGAGATAGTCGGGGCCGAATGCGTCGGCCTCGCCAGCCGGAACGATCGCATACAATAACTCTAGGATTTTTTCATTGGAGACTTATGAAATGACAACCTACCCGGTACGCCTACCGACGGCCCTTTTGATCAAAATCACTGCGGGGCTCCTCCTGTTCTTCGGAATCCTCTGTGGCGCCCATGCGGGCGGGGGGAATACGTCGCTCGTCGTGAAATCCGGCGAGGCAAAGGAAATCTGCAAATGTGGCGGACACTGGCGCGTCGACAGCAGTGGTAAGGTCTGGCCCGTCAGCATTGAAGTCGTGTCTCCGCCGAAGAGCGGCGCCGTGACGACGCGAGTGAGCACCGGGCAACGCAAATTGAGAAACGGAGAGGCCAAGACCGTGCGGCTGACCAGCGTGGTGTATCAATCCAAGAAGGGGTACGTCGGTGAAGACTCCTTCACGTATCGGCGCGTGACGGCAGACCCCACCGACCCGGATAATGGCAAGGTATACACTGTCGCCGTCACCGTCAGGTGATGTCGATGAGGGCGGGTACGGCCCTGCTGTTCTTGCGTTGACGTTGTCCCACTCTCGCGCCAATCTTCCCGAACATGTTCGGGAGGATCAGCTATGCTCTACGCCGAGGACAATAAATTCCTGACCGAGTCCGGCTCTGGAACGGGCATGGGCGAGTTGCTGCGCCGCTTCTGGGCAGCCGCAGCGGAGTAACGCTTGTCACGGGCGCGGGGCATCATCGTGGCGATTGTGGTGGCGCTCGTCGCGCTCCCACCCGTGCCGGTCGACGCCGGGCGCACCGCGCCTGCCCGAAAGGTCGCGAGAGCGAAGCCCAAGCCTTCGTCGATCAAACCTTCGCCCGCCCCGGAGCCATGCGAGCCGCGCAAATTCAAGATCATCCTCGATGTCGGACACACCTCGGAATCGCAGGGCGCGACGAGCGCGCGCAACGATGTGGAATTCGGCTTCAACCTGCATTTGACGCGACTGATCGGAGAGCGCTTGAAGTCGGCGGGCTTTGCCGCGACCCGCGTGCTGGTGACCGACGGCAAGGCGCGGGCAAGCCTGCTCAAGCGTGTCGGCACAGCCAACGCCGCGCATGCCGATTTTTTCCTGTCGATCCACCATGATTCCGTGCCCGACAAGATGCTCGAGGCGTGGGAGTTTGAAGGCGCCAGGAGCTATTTCAGCGACCGCTTCAGCGGCCATTCGCTGTTCGTGTCCGAGCGCAATCCACATTTCAGCGCCAGCCTTGCCTTCGCCCGGTTGCTGGGCCGGGAGCTGAAGGAGAAGGGCCTGCAATACGCCACACAATACAGCCTGCCGCTGATGGGCCGTTACCGGCATCCCCTGCTCGACAAGGATGTCGGCGTCTACCGCTATGACGGGCTCGTGGTGCTATCGCAAACGAACAGCGCCGCGGTACTGCTGGAAGCAGGCTCCATCATCAACCGCGACGAGGAGATGGAAGTGAATTCGCCGGAGCGGCAGGAGCTGGTTGCGACGGCCGTGGTGACGGCGATGCGGGCGTATTGCGAGAAGCGGTAGGTTTACGACCCTAAGGCTGACGTTCCTGAGCTCCATGACGCACATGGAGAATCACGATCTCGGCGTCATCAGGATTGACAGTGTAAAAGACGAGATAAGGGTAGCGAACGGTTGGGAACATGCGGACGCTTGGCTCGTCGGTAAGATGGCCAGCCTCGGGAAAATCCTGGAGGAGGCTGGCGACGGCCTTGATGCGCTCAACCACCGCAGCTGCGGCCGTGCGATTGTGTTCGTGAATATAGGAGAATATGTCGTCGATGTCCGAAAGCGAGCTTTCGGACCAGCGCACTCTCATGCGCCGTAGCGATTGAAGACTGCGGCGACCGCCTCGTCGCTTGCCAGCCGCCCTTCACGCATATCCTTCAGGCCGCGGCGTACGGCATTTCGTTCGTCGTCGCTGAGCCGGTAGATGCCGAGATGCCTGTTTTCGATGTCGGTCACGGACCGCATCAGCTCTTCCTGAGCCTCCTCGGGCCAAGCCGACACGCGTTCCAACAAGATCTCTAGGGCTTGCTTGGTCATCTGGTAATACTAGCAGATGGCGAGGCGACTTGCACGCCCTACAGCGGCGCCCCGCTGTATTCCCTGTTCGCCAGGCTCGCCTCTTCCAGATCCAGGTCGCGTTCGATCCGCCGTCGCGTCTCGTCGGTGATCTGACCGTCGCGCAAGAGGTCGTGGATGAACTTGCGCTCGGCGCGGATCAGGTCGCGGGTCAATGCGGTGCCGGCGGCGGAAACGTCGTGGTGGCCCGGATCGAGCGAGTCCGGTAGCTGGTTGGCGCGGATCTCGTGACGCGCGCGCAAAAGCCGCATCACCTCATCCGACACGTTCTTCTCTTCGGTCAGCGCATCCAGCGATTTCAGCGCGGCGTCGAGCGCCTGGCGCCGTGCCGCGATCTCGGCCTCGTGCTCGGCGACATGCTCGTTGCGGCCGGCTTCCGCGATGCCGAGCCAGCGCACCACCGGCGGCAGCGTCAGGCCGACGCCGATCAGGGTGATGAAGATGACGCCGAAGGCCACGAACAGGATCAGGTCGCGATACGGGAAGGCATCGCTATCGGGCAGCGTGAACGGCAGCGCCAGCGCGGCGGCCAGCGACACCGAGCCGCGCACGCCGGTGAACGCGAGCGCGAACGGCCATTGCCAGGGCGGCGACGGATCGCGTTTGCGCAGCGACTTGCTGAGCATCCGCGGCAGATAGGTCGCGGGGTAGAGCCAGGCGAAGCGCGCCAGAACGATGACGACCATGACCACGGCGGTCGCGATCATGATGTCGTCGAGCGGGAACGCTTTCGATTTCTCGTAGAGCGCGCGCATCTGGAAGCCGGTGAGCAGGAACAGCAGGCCCTCGATCAGATAGATGATGAGGTCCCAGAAGAAGATGCCTTGCAGGCGCGTCGACGCCGAAATCAGCAGTGGCCCGTTCCAGCTCACATAGAGGCCGCAGGCGACGGTGGCGATCACGCCGGAGCCGCCGACATGCTCGGGCAGCCAGTAGGACACGTAGGGCGTGATCAGCGACAGCGTCAGCTCGACCCGCGGCTCGCAGGACCATTTGCGGAAGCGCAGCAAGAGCCAGCCGACGCCGATGCCGAAGGCGATCTCGCCGGCGACGATGAGAGCAAATTCACCGGCCGCCAGCGGCAGCGAGAAATGCCCGACCACGATGGCGGCGAGCGCGAAGCGATAGAGGATCAACGCGGTTGCGTCGTTGGCCAGCCCCTCGCCCTCGAGGATGACCAGGAGCCGGCGCGGCATGTTCAGCCGGCGCGCAATCGCGAGCGGCGCCACCACGTCGGGCGGCGCAACGATGGCTCCCAGCAGGAAGCCGATGCTCCAGGGCAGACCGATCACATAATGGGTGGCCGCCGCAACAAGCGCCGCAGTGAAGATCACGGCGCCGACCGCGAGCAGCACGATCGGACGCAGATTGTTCCTGAACTCGCGCCAGCTCATCGCGACGCTCGCCGAGTAGATCAGCGGCGGCAGCACCATCAGCAGCACCAGTTCCGGCGGCAGTTCCACCGGCGGCATGCCCGGCACGAAAGCGAGGCCGACGCCGGAGAGCATCAGCAAAATCGCGGGCGCCATGTTGAAGCGGCGGGCGACCAGTGCGGTGCCTGCCAGGACAGTGAGCAGGATGAGGAAGGTCTGGAATTTCGCTGCGATCATGGCCTGTCTTGGCCCGGAAGCGGCCAAGAGGTCAATGCGAAGCGGCTTACGCCAGTCGTTCGGCCACCATGCGCCCGATGCGGGCGAACACCGCCTCGATCTGCGTTGGGTTCGGCGTGCCGCCCTGGGTATAGGCCGCGATCAGGATCGGTGCATCCGGTTTGGCCCAGGCGACGGCGATATCGCCCGATGCATCCTTGCCGTTGTTGCCGGTCTTGTCGCCGATCTTCCAGCTGGCCGGCAGGCCGCCGCGCAGCCGGTTCGCGCCGGTCTTGCAGCCCACCATCCAGTCGGTGAGTTGGTCCCGCGAGGCCGACGACAGCGCCTCGCCCGTGACCAGCCGCTTGAGATTGCCGGCCATCGCCGCCGGCGTCGTGGTGTCATGGGGATCGCCGGGCGGCGAGCGGTTCAGCTCGGGCTCATTGTGGTCGAGCCGCGAAATGGTGTCGCCGAGCGACCGCCAGAAGGCGGTGAGCGCGGCGGGGCCGCCGATCCGCGCCAGCAGCAGATTGGCGCAGGTGTTGTCGCTGAGCTCGACGATCGCCTTGCACATGTCCGCGACCGACATCGCGCCGGCCGACAGGTTCTGCTTCGCGACCGGCGCGTATTCCAGCAGGTCGGTCTTGCCATAGGAGATCATCGCGGCCAGCTTCTCCTCGCCGCGATCGACCCGCGCCAGCACGCAAGCCGCGAGCGAAGCCTTGAAGGTCGAGCACATCACGAAGCGCTCGTCGGCCCGCCAGGTGAGCTTCGCACCGGTGGCGAGATTCTCCGCGTAGACCCCGATCCGCCCGCCGCTCTCGCGCTCATAGGATTCGAGCTCGGGCGGCGCGTCCGCGGCGAGAGCCGGAGAAGCGGCCATCCAGCACAGAGAGGCGAGCAGGGAACGGCGGTCGAGCAGCATGGGGGACTTTCGGGGGAACAGGCGGTAAGGGATACAATGGAGGCGCTATCCGCGCCGTCATTGCGAGCGCAGCGAAGCAATCCAGAATCTTTCCGCGGAAGGACTCTGGATTGCTTCGTCGCAAGAGCTCCTCGCAATGACGTGTGGCGAGAGTTGGGCTCGCGATGACGGAGAATGGAGGCGAGTGCGCCCGATTTCGGGCAGTGGCGCCCCTCACTCCTTCAGATCATACCGATACGATTTCGACACGATCTGCCAGCCGTCGGCGAGCTTCATGGCCACCAGATAATCCGTGAAAAAACGCGGAGGCAGTTGGCATCTGACCTTGATGAAGGCGGTCTTGTCGTCCGAGCGGTCGATGGTAACGATGAAATCCTCGCGCGGTTTGCCTTCCGCCTTGGCCGAGGCGCGCTTGCGCACGCGGTCGAGCCAGTCGGGCACGGTCAGCACCTGGAGTTCGCCCTTTTCGACCCAGCGCAGATCGGCGGAGGGGTGGAAAATGGCACCGAGCTTTTCGGCGTCGCCCTCGTAAAGCCCGTCGAAATAGGATTGCACGACGGCTTCGACGCTCGAACGATTTGGGCTCATGGGTCATCCCTTTGAATGATGGCGCGCCGCGAACTTAGTGGTACGCATCGAATTGCGCTATGGGTGTCCTCCGCCATTTGTGCGAGGGCACGGTCATGACCGGATCAGACAAATCGAACGCTCGCATCCTTGCCGGCGAATGCTATTGCCGCGCCGTCCGCTACGAGGTGGCGGATGCGTTCTCCTATGCACTGAACTGCCATTGCTCGAACTGCCGCCGGACCACCGGTTCCGCCTTCAAGCCGTTCGCCGGCGTCGAATACAGCAAGCTCCGCCTCGTCAAAGGCGAGGACCAGCGGATGATTTACGGGGACGACACCACCCATGACGCGCACTGCGCCCGCTGCGGCTCGCTGCTCTATTCCCGGGTTCGCGAAGGAAAGTGGGTCCATGTCGCCATGGGAACCCTGGTCGATGCCCCCACAATCCGCCCTAGCGCCCATATTTTCGTTGGCTCCAAGGCGCCATGGCACGAGATCGAGGACGATCTGCCGCAGCACCTGGGGCACATCGGGGATGCCTAGGGCAACCCAGCTCGAGCGCATTGGGCGGCGAACCGCCAACGCACTGGCGCGACTAACAAAAGGGGTGCCTCGGCCTGTCGCCGGCGCTGTCTTGGTGACCTCCATCACAAGCGCAGGCTGCGGATCTTGCTAAGGCTACCGTTGAGGGTGTGAACTGCCCCGAATTTTGGGAAGTCGTGTCATGCGCAATTTTTTCCGACTTTGCCCGTTGCTCCTCGCCATCGCGCTGATGTTCGGCGCCGGGCCCGCCTTCGCCGGAAAGCGCGTCGCCCTGGTGCTCGCCAACTCGGCCTATCAGCACGCGCCGCAGCTCGCCAATCCCGTCAACGACGGTTCGGTGATGGCGAAGACGCTGAAGGATGCCGGCTTCGATGTCGTCGATTCCCGCCACGATCTGACTGCGCTCGACACGCGGCGCGTGCTGCGCGACTTCGCCGATTCGACCCGCGATGCCGACATCGCCGTCGTCTACTATGCCGGCCATGGCATCGAGGTCGAAGGCTCCAACTACCTGATCCCGGTCGATGCCAAGCTCGAGCGCGACACCGATGTTTATGACGAGGCACTCTCGCTCGATCGCGTTCTGGTCGCAGTCGAGCCGGCGAAACAGCTGCGCCTGGTGATCCTCGATGCCTGTCGTGACAATCCGTTCGGCAGGACCATGAAGCGTACGCTTGCCTCGCGCGGCATCGGCCGTGGTCTGGCCCAGGTCGAGCCGACCAGCTCCAATACGCTGATCGCCTATTCGGCCAAGGCCGGCTTCACGGCGCAGGATGGCGACGGCGCCAACAGCCCGTTCACGATCGCGCTGTCGAAGCATCTGACGACGCCGGGTCTCGACGTCCGCCGCGCCTTCGGTTTCGTGCGCGACGACGTGCTCAAGTCGACCGGCAACAAGCAGGAGCCGTTCGTCTACGGTTCGCTCGGCGGCGAAGACGTGCCGCTGGTGCCGGTGAAGGCGACGCCCGTCATCGCAGCGGCGCCCGCGCCCGTGGTGAATCCGCAGGCCGATATGCGCCGCGACTATGAACTCGCGCTCCAGGTCGGCAACAAGCCGGCATGGGAAGCCTTCCTGGCCCAGCATCCGGACGGCTTCTATGCGAACCTTGCCAAGCTTCAGCTCGACAAGATCCAGGCCGAGCAGGCTCATGCGGCGGCGATCGAGAAGGCGAAGCAGGCCGACGCTGAACGCGACCGTCTCGCCGCGCTTGGCGCGCAGAAGGATGCCCAGGCCAAGGCTGCTGCCGACGCCAAGGCAGCCGAGCAGGCCCAGCTTGCCGCGCAGAAGGCCAAGGAGCAGGCGCAGCAGCAGGCTGCGGCTGCCGAGCAGCAGCGCGTCAATCTCGCCGCGACAGCACCGAGCGCCGCGCCGGCCAGCACGGCGAACCCTGCCGGCACCAATGTCGCTTCGCTGACGCCAGCAGTCACGCCGGCCGATCTCAACCGCTCGGTGCAGACCGAGCTTGGCCGCGTCGGCTGTTTCTCCGGTCAGGCTGACGGCAACTGGAACACGTCCGCGCAGCGGTCGCTGTCGCAGTTCAACCGCTATGCCGGTACCAAGCTCGACGTGAAGGTCGCAAGCACGGATGCGCTCGACACGGTCAAGTCAAAGCAGTCGCGCGTCTGCCCGCTGGTCTGCGATCACGGCTTCAAGGCCGACGGCGACAAGTGCACCAAGATCGTCTGCGGCGACGGCTATGCGCTGAACGACGACAATGAATGCGAGAAGCAGCGGGCCGCCAAGCCGGCCAAGCCTGCAACCGACAAGCCTGCAACCGCCAAGCGCGACGACGGCGATGAGCGTTCCGCACGGCAGCGTCGTCAGTCCGGTGGCGCGGCCGCTGGAGCGGCGGGCGGCATCGCGGCGGCCGGCGCGGGTCGCGCCTCGGGCGGCGGGGGGCAGATTTTTTGCAACGACCTCCTCTGCCGTCCGGTCAAGCGCGGCTGCCACCTCGAATATCGTGGCGGCGGCGGCCCTCACGTTGATGCCAATTACGAGGTCTGCAACTGAGGCGGTTGATTCCCGCGACAATGCCGCGGGAATCATGTCGCGATCGCACTCGCCGCGATGTTCACCGTCAGCGCCAGCAGCGCCGTGTTGTAGATGAAGGACACGATGCCGTGCGCCGTGGCAGTGCGGCGGATGGTCTTGTCGGTGATGCCGACGTCCGAGACCTGTGCGGTCATGCCGATCACGAACGAGAAATAGACGAAGTCCCAATAGTCGGCGTGGTCTTCCTTGTCGCCGCTCGGAAACTGCAATCCGCCCGGCGGATGGCGGTAATAGTCATGGGCATAATGCAGTGCGAACGTCGTGTGCACGGCGGCCCAGGACAGCGCGATGGTGGTGATGGCGATGGTCAGCTCCGCAGCGCCGCGATGGGCGCCGAGCTCCGCGACGATCGCCGCGATGCTCGCGAACGCGCCAATCGCCGTCACCAGCAGGATCACGAAGCGGCCGTCGTCCTGCATTGCGGCGCTACGGCGGATGTGCTGGTGGTCGTTGCAAAGCATCATGCTGTAGACCAGCACGAGATATACTGCGATCAGCGCATCCCAGCCGAGCACAAGCCGCGTCGTCAGCCGGAGCGAGCCTGGCAGAAGCAGGCAGACGAGCATGCCGATACCAAGCGAGATGAACGTCCGCGGCCGCGCATAGATCAGCCGCATCGGCCGCGACATCTGGCGGAAGCGGGCGAGGACGGGATCTTCTTTTTCCATGCAGATCGTCCGGTGAGGCCTGAGCGGCATCGCAGGTGCGCTCCCTCCCCCGCTTGCGGGGGAGGGGTGGGGAGAGGGTGTCTCCGCAAGCGAGAACCCCCAAGAGGAGAGAGCCCTCACCCGGCGCTTCGCGCCGACCTCTCCCGCAAGCGGGAGAGGTGAGGGAATTACTAGTTCTTGCGTTCGGCGACGAAGCGCGCGGCGGCCTGCAGCACGGCGGCGCGATCGCCGAAGATCGAGACGGCGCTGTCGGCGCGCGCCAGCAGATCACGCACGCGCTGCTTGGCGCCTTCGATGCCGAGCTGGGTGACGAAAGTGGTCTTGCCGAGCGCGGCATCGGCGCCGGCCGGCTTGCCGAGCGCGGCGGCATCGCCTTCCACGTCGAGCAGATCGTCGGCGATCTGGAAAGCTTCACCGAGCGCGCGGCCGTAATCGTCGAGCGCCTGGTATTCCTTCTGCGAGGCCTGGCCGAGGAGGGCACCGGCGATGCAGCCGTAGCGCAACAGCGCGCCGGTCTTCATCTGCTGGATGCGCGCGACATCGATCGGCTCGTTGCCGCCAAAGCGGCCTTCGCCGGCGAGATCGAGGATCTGGCCGCCGACCATGCCGCCGATGCCGGCGCAGCGCGCCAGCGCGCGCGTCAGCAGGAGGCGTACATTGGCGTCGCGATGGATTTCGTCGCGGGTGACGATGTCGAAGGCGAGCGTCAGCAGGCCGTCGCCGGCGAGAATCGCGGTCGCGTCATCGGTCTGCTTGTGCAGGGTGGGGCGGCCACGGCGCAGGTCCGAATTGTCCATCGCCGGCAGATCGTCATGGATCAGCGAATAGCAGTGGATGCATTCGAGCGCGGCGCCGACGAGCAGCGCTGCTTCGCGGGGAACGCCGAATACGGCGGCGCTTTCGACCACGAGGAACGGCCGCAGGCGCTTGCCGCCATTCAGGCTCGAATAGCGCATTGCGTCCATCAGTCGCTTGGGACGGGCGATCTCATCGTGCAGGATGTCGTCCGACAGGAGGCGCCCGAGCAGGGCTTCGGTGTCATCAGCGGTCTTGTCCAGACGTTTGGCGAAATCGGACGGGGACGTGCCGGTCATCAAGAAAGGCTCCAGAACTAAAATTCGGCGGGACAATCCTTTATGAGCCGGTCCCAGTCAATCGTTTGGAAGGCCTAAAAAGTGCTGGAAAAGGCCCGGATTATCACAGACTTAATGGCGGGATTCGCGGCCAGGTTTCAGTTTGCGCCGGAAAGGTCGATTTGCGCATCGTCAAAATCCTGCTGGTGATGGTCGCGGTCGCGTTGCTGGCGCCCTATGTGATCGCGCCATTCTACCGTACCGGCCATCCGGTTTCGACGCTGATGGCCTGGCGCTCGCTGACGGGCGCGCCGATGCATCGGGAGTGGATCGATCTGGCGGCGATGTCGCCCTATGTGCCGCGCTCGGTGGTGGCGGCCGAGGACGCCCATTTCTGCAAGCACCACGGCATCGACTGGGGCGCGCTGCGCGAGGCCATCGACGACGCCAAGGAGGACGGCACGCCGTTCCGCGGCGCCTCCACCATCACCCAGCAGGTCGCGAAAAACCTGTTCCTCTGGCAGGGGCGGGATTTCGTCCGCAAGGCGCTGGAATTCCCGCTGGCGCTCTGGATCGATTTCGTCCTGCCCAAGCAGCGGATCCTGGAAATTTACCTCAACATCGCCGAGCTCGGCCCGCAGGGCCAGTTTGGGGTCGAGACTGGCAGCGCCTATGCCTTCGGCAAGTCGGCTGCCAACCTCTCCCCCCGGGAAGCGGCCCTTTTGGCCTCGATCCTGCCGAATCCGGTCAAGCGCAGCGCCAGGACCCCGGGACCGGGCGTCCGGCGGCTGGCCGGGACCTATGTGGCAAGGGGGCAGGCCTCCTCGCTTTTGACCTGCTGGCGGGAAAATCGCTGATTTCGGGCCGTTTTCGGGCGTATTTTCCGGCCCAAGAGCCTAGATTTACGGCCAACCTTCCTCTATAAGCCCGGCCTTGATCGGCATTTCGCTCGCCCCGTTTGGGTGCTGAGCCGTCCCCCGTGGACGATGCCCAGATGACACCAATCCCTAGAGGATATTGAAATGGCCGTTCCGAGACGAAAAACTTCGCCGTCGCGCCGTGGCATGCGCCGCTCGGCAGACGCCATCAAGAAGCCGACCTATGTGGAAGACAAGGACTCCGGCGAGCTCCGTCGTCCGCATCATCTCGACCTCAAGACCGGCATGTACAAGGGCCGTCAGGTCCTGAAGAAGAAAGAGTCCTAAAGACTCTTCTCAGGCAGGGTTATCCTCGATCAGGATGACGTGACCTGCCTGATTTCGGCCAATCCATGAGATATGACGGTGTCGGCGGCGGAGCGAATGCTTCGCCGTCGCGTTGTCTTGCCCGGACATCTTGATCGAGAAGGCGCTTTGCCGATGGTCGGTTTCCCGCTGCTTCTGATTCCGCTTGCGGTCTACAACATCATCGCCTTCCTGATGCCCAGCGTGTCCTTCTCGGACGTGCTGTTCAAGGTGCCGATGATCACCGGCGAGACCTGGCCGGTCACGCTTGCCGACCTCCTGCTCGCGCTTGGCGTGCTGCTGCTGCTGCTCGAAGTGGTCAAGGGGGCGCGCCCCGGCGCGAAATTCCTGATGGATCATTTGCTGTCGCTGATCCTGTTCGGCGCGGCCGCGGCCGAATTTGTGATGTGGCCCAAATTCGGCAATTCCACTTTTTTCCTGCTGGTGCTGCTTTCGATGGCCGATTTCCTCGGCGGCATCGCCCAACGCGCACGCCGCCGCATCGCCTACGTTGCCGCCGAGACGGTGGCGGTGCCGCGCAAGGCGAAGCGCCAGGCCGAAGCGCCGCCAGCAACAATGTTCGAGCCGAAGCTCGATCCCGTGCCTGCACGGCAGCCTGAGGCGCCGCCCGCGCCCTCGGCGCAATCGGTTGCCGAATCCGTTTTGATGGATCACCCCGCGCCCAAGCCTGGCATCGTGGCGTCGCCGGAAATTCCCTCGCCGCATTTGCAGCCGGGCAACGGCACGCCGTCCTCGCCCGAAGAGCCGCGCTGATCGAGAAAGCACTCCTGCTGTAGCCGCTTTAACGGTGTGCTCCCTCTCCCGCTTGCGGGGGAGGGTCGGGGAGGGGGTATCTCCGCGGAGGGATTCCCCAAGAGGAGAGAGCCCTCACCCGCCGCGCTCTTCGAGCGCGCCGACCTCTCCCGCAAGCGGGAGAGGTGCAGCGAGTGCGAGGCGATAATTGTCCTGAAAGCTGCCTACGCCACCTGACGCGTGCGTGAGGTGACGCTGGGAAGCGGGCCCTTGCCGCCATAGGCCATGCGTGCGTCCTCGGACGAGCCGCGGCGCAGCCGGCTTGTCTGGGGCAGGTGCTCGGCATTGGCGATGAGTTGGGTGACGAAGCTCGGATCGGGGCGCGTCAGCGGCACCTTGCGGACCAATTGTAAAACGGGCGTCAGCGGCACCAGCGCGGTACTCGCTTCCCGCGTTGTCTCTTCGATCTGGTCCGCATTCACCATCGCAACACCGCTAATCCGGTTGAACTGGCGCGTTTTGGGACGCTCGCGCCGGTGCACTCGATGGTCTCGCAAGGCCTATGCCGGCCGAGCCTATTCCGTTCCAGGGCTCCCGGAAACGTGGTTTCCAAATTGTTTATGAACTTTGCCTAGGGTCGGAGGCGAATCTGGCCGTATTCTGTGCCGGCTCAGGACTCCCCGCTGTCCCGAAACGAGGCGCTTTTGACCCCCGCATTGCCGCAAGCCTCCGAAATCCTGGCCGCTCTCGGTCAGGCCGTGTTCGTCTGGGATCTCGCCAGTGACGCCATCGTCTGGGGCGAGCAGGCCGGCGCCATCTTCCCCGGCATTCCGGCCGAGCGCCTCGCGACCGGCGCCGAGTTCGCCAAGCTGATCGAGCCCGCGCAGACGCTGCGGAGCGCGGCGCTGGCGCAGACATCCGCGGTGCACGGCACCGACGGTACGCCCTACCGGGTCGAATATGGCGTGCGCATGAGCGCCTCCGATCCCGTGGTCTGGATCGAGGAGACCGGCCGCTGGTTCGCCGGTGCCGACGGCCGCCCGATGCGCGCGATCGGCTCCGTCCGCATCAACAATGAGCGGCACGCCCGTGACGAGGAGCTGACCAAGCTTGCCCGGCTTGATCCCCTGACCGGCGAGCTCAACCGCTCTCACCTGATCGCGGCGCTGGCCGAAGCGATCGAGGAGACGAGCCGCTTCCGCTCGACCGCAGCGTTCCTGCTGGTCGGCATCGATCATCTTGCCCGCGTCAACGACGCCTTCGGCTTCGACGTTGCCGATGCCGTGATCCTCGACGTCGCCAAGCGCATTCGCGCGCGCTTGCGCGGTGGCGACGTGCTCGGCCGCTTCTCCGGCAACAAGTTCGGCCTGATCCTGAAGAACTGCACCGTCGACGACATGAACGTTGCGGCGGAGCGCTTCCTCGCCGGCGTCCGTGACGAGGTGGTGCCGACCAAATCCGGCCCGGTCTCGGTCACCGTCTCGATCGGCGCGGTCAGCCTGCCGCGCTATGCCCGCAATGCCGACGAGGCCATCAACCGCGCCCACGAGACGCTGGATGCCGCCAAGCGCCGCCGCGCCGGCTCGTTCGCCGCCTGGCGTCCGAATGCCGAGCGCGACGCCCAGCGCCGCGTCAACATTCGCGTCACCGACGAGATCGTCACCGCGCTCAACGAGCGCCGCATCAAGCTCGCTTATGAGCCGGTGGTATCGGCTGCCACGCGCGAGGGCGCGTTCCACGAATGCCTGGTACGGATGGATCAGGGCGACGGTCAGGTGCTGCTCGCGCCCGACATCGTGCCGGTCGCCGAGCGGCTTGGCCTCATTCGGCTGGTCGATCACCGCGTGCTCGAGCTCGTGGTTGCCGAACTCGCGGCTGCGCCCGACATCCGCCTCAGCCTCAACATCTCGCCGGATACCACGATGGATCCCGATTGGTGGGCCGGTATCGAATCGCTGATGCGCGCCCATCCCGGCGTCGCCGAGCGGCTGATCGTCGAGATCACCGAGACCGTCGCGATCCAGGACATCGACGATGTCCGCGCTTTCGTCAGCCGCCTCAAGAACTTCGGCAGCAGAATCGCGATCGACGATTTCGGCGCCGGCTACACCTCGTTCCGCAATTTGCGCAAGCTCGGCGTGGATATCGTCAAGATCGACGGCGCGTTCGTGCAGAACATCACGCATTCCGCCGACGACCGCGCCTTCGTGCAGACCCTGATCGACCTCGCCCGCCGCCTCGACATCAAGACCGTCGCCGAATGGGTGCAGGACGAAGAGGCCGCCAACATGCTGCGCGACTGGGGCTGCGACTACATCCAGGGCCGCCTGATCGGGCTCGCTTCAAGTGACCGCCCCTGGAGCGCACCGCCGGACAGCGTGCTGCCCGCGGCAGGATAGGTGCCGTAGGGTGGGCAAAGGCGCACTTGCGCCGTGCCCACCATTTCGCGCCGAATGCGACGAATTTCTCCTTTGAAATCAACGCCCCTTCTACTGTGCATGGGGTTGTTTTCGCGGACATTCACGAGGAGAAGGACGAGGCTCACGCCACGCGGCGAACTTCGTTCAGCCGCTCGATAGCGCGCTCCACCTCCGCCGCAGGGCACGGCCTGCCGAAATAATATCCCTGCACCGCGGTGCAGCCGCATTCGCGGACGAAGTCGAGCTGCTCGATCGTCTCGACGCCTTCCGCCGTGGTCTCGACGCCAAGCACGGAACCGAGGCTCGCGATGGTGCGGACGATGGCGACGCTCTCGGGGCTCTCGCCGAGCGTGCCGACGAAGGAGCGGTCGATCTTGATGCGGTCGAACGGAAATTTGCGTAGGTAACTCAGCGAAGAATAGCCGACGCCGAAATCGTCGAGGCTGACGCGCACGCCGAGGGCGCGGAGCTGGTGCAGGATCCCGATCGTCGCTTCGCTGTCGTCGAGCAGCGCCGTCTCGGTGACCTCGAGCTCGAGCCGCTGCGGCGGCAGGCCAGCCTCTGCAAGCGCGCTCGTCACCATCGCCACCAGTCCGCGCGAGCGGAACTGCACCGGCGACAGGTTCACTGCGACCGTGACATCCGGCCATGAGGCCGCAGTGGCGCAGGCCGTGCGCAGCACCCATTCGCCGATCGGAACGATCAACCCGTTCTCTTCGGCGATCGGAATGAACTCGGCCGGCGAGACGAGGCCGCGCGACGGATGTTTCCAGCGCAGCAGCGCCTCGAAGCCGGTCAGCTCGGTGGTGTCGAGACGCACCTGCGGCTGGAACACCAGATGGAATTCGTTGGCTCCCAGCGCGCTGCGCAGATCGTGTTCCAGCGCGTGCCGGCTGCGCGCCTCCTCTTCCATTTCGGGTTCGAACAGCTGATAGGCGCCGCGTCCCTTGGCCTTGGCTTGGTACAGCGCGAGATCGGCGCATTTCATCAGCTCGTCGGCGTCGAGGCCGTGATCGGGTGCGATCGCGATGCCGACGGAGGCGCCGACATGGATCGACTGGCTCTCCAGCGGCGGCGGATGGCCGATGATCTCGACCAGGCGTCGTGCAAGCCGCTCCGCCGATTGCGGCTGCGGTCCACGCTGGAGCACGGCGAACTCGTCGCCGCCGAGACGGGCGACGGTGTCGTGCTCGCCGACATTCTCCTTCAGCCGCGCCGCGACCCAGCGCAGCAAGCGGTCGCCGGCGGCGTGGCCGAGCCGGTCGTTGACGGTCTTGAAATTGTCGAGGTCGAAGCACAGCACCGCCATGGCTCCGCCGGCGATCGCGACCTGGTTCAACCCCTCTCCCATCTTCTCGCGGAACAGCGTGCGGTTGGGCAAGTCAGTCAGGGAGTCGTGCCGCGCCATATGCGCGACCCGGGCCTGGGCCTTGTGACGCTCGGTGACGTCCTCATAGGTGACGACCCAGCCGCCATGCTCCATCCGCTTGTGGTTGAGCTTGATGATGCGGCCGTCGCTCAAATGGCGGTGCAGCGTGTGCTCGCCCTCGCGCAGCCGCTCGACATAGTCGGCATAGAGCTTTGCGGCGGTGGTGTTCGGATGGATGCCGAGATCGCAGCTGTGCTCCATGATCTCGCGCATCGAGACGCCGGGCTTCACAATGTCGGGCGACAGGCCGTACATCTCGATGTAGCGGCGGTTGCAGACGATCACGTGCAGGCTCGCATCGAGCATGCACAGGCCCTGGCTCATGTTGTTCAGCGCCGCGTCGAAGCGGCGATACTGCTCGCTCAGCTCCTCGACCGCGCGTTCGCGTTCGGTGATGTCCTCATAGGTGGCGACGAAGCCGCCCTCGGGCAGCGCGCAATAGCGCACCGAGATCATCGTGTCGTTGGTCATGCTCCGCCGCATCGGCGAGGAGTCGTTGCTGTCGATTCGCGCCTTGGCGGCTTCCAGAATCTGCTGTGGGCTGTATTCGGAGGAGAAGGCGCCATTCGCCATCGAGCGCTCGATCAGCTCGGCGAGATGCGTGCCGGGCCTGCTCTCCTCCGGCGACAGCCGGTAGATCTCCTGGTATGTGGAGTTGCAGATGCGCAGGCGCATGTCGCTGTCGTAGAAGGCGAGCCCATGCGCCATGTTTTCGAGCGCGGCATCCAGCATGAGGTTCTGCTGCTTCAGCGTCTCTTCGTGCTGCAGCCGTTCGGTGACGTCCTCGTGCACGGTGACCCAGCCGCCGTCGGGCATGAAGCGGGATACGGCTTGGACCCTGCGGCCGTCATAGCGCGTCACGAGAACGGTTTTCGGGCTCCTGGTCAGGACGTCGTTGATCCGGGCATCGCGGAACTCGTCTCCGGACATGTCCGCCTTGTTACCGCGCGACAGCCAGTGCTCGATCGCCGTGCTGTGCAAGATGCCGGGTTTAATGACCTTGGGGTCGAGATCGTAGAATTGCAGGAAGCGTTCGTTGCAAACGACGACGCGGCTATTGGCGTCATACATGATGAGGCCGTGCGACATGTTCGCGAGCGCGTGCTGGCTGCGCTCGGTCTGAAGTTGCAGCTCGGTCTCGAGTCGGGCGAGGCGGCTGACATCGTCGCAGATCGTCATCCAGCCGCCATCGAGAAGCGGCTTCAGCTCAAGCGTGATGACAAGGCCGCTCGCGAGCGTCTGCCGGGTGCGGAATGGCTTGCCCGCGGTGATCAATGCGATCCGGGAAGCGTAGAGCGTGTCAACCTCACCTGCCGGGATATTGCCGAGCGCCACGCTGTGGCCGAGCACGTCGCGGTAGCGCGTTCCGATCCTGACGATGTCGGCCGACATTTCGAACAGTTCGATATACCGGCGGTTGACCAACACGATCCGGTTGTCGGCATCGTAAACGCAGACGCCCTGTTCCATGCCGTCGAGCGCAAGCTGACTCAGCGAGAGCAGGGCCTGCTGGCCTTGCTCGCGGCTTGCACCGAGCTCGTTGTCGCGGGTCGACGTCATGGGATCAGTGGATCTCGGTGGCAATAGACTTAACGCAACGTAATTCAGCCACCGAGGGTAGCGAAGAGGCGGGAAAATTCCCTTAAGCGCCGTAGTTTACGGAGGGTGACTGGTGATGAAGAGAGTGAGGGTCTCGAGCAACAAATCCCGGTGTCATCCCGGCTTTCGCCGGGACAACACCGTTTCTGCTGTAACGTACCGCCCCTACGGCCCGTAGAGCACGAGTTCCGTATCCGTGAGATCAGCCAGCCGCGGGCGGTGCGGGCCCTTGAAATATTTGCGGCCGCGTCGCTCGGTATAAATACCGACAAGGCCGGGGATGGGCTCGTTGGAATCGACGATCACCGAGATCTTGCCCAGCCGCAACAGCAGCCGGCCGATGCGGCCGGCGCAGGCGGCGTATTCGGCGGCGCTGCGGCAGTAGATCAGTTGCATCGCCGGCGGTGCGATGAAACCGCGGCGGATGCGCATCGGTTGCAGGATGAAGGGGAAGACGCCCTTCGGCGTGCGGCAAACCAGGCTCAGGCAATTGTAGCGCGCGTGCCGCGTCAGCAGCTCGGTCTCTTCGTCGGAGAGCCCTTCGATCTGCTTGGTATGCTGCGAGATCACCTCGATCTTGCTCCAGCGCGGCGCGCGCGACAGCGCCGGAACCGAAACGAACAGCCCGCGGCAATAGGCGCGAAAGCCCTGCGTCTCGATGAGCGGCCAGGTCCACGGCGCCGGGCTGATGTTGAGGTAAGTCACGTCCTTGTGCCGTTGGGCGATCTTGGTCAGCAGCGGCGCGTAGTTGCGATAGGCCGGCTCGACATACCAGCTCGACAGATTGCACTGGATGGCGATCGCCTCACCATCCTTGCGCGTGGTGTAGATCAGCAGCAGCACGCCGACCGGCGTGCCGTCATTGTCGAGCATGTAGCCGAAGCGCGGATAGCCGTCCGGCACCGGCCGGAAGGCCTGCCGGCGCAGGCCCTGG
The DNA here is from genome assembly GCF_036924495.1 of Bradyrhizobium sp. AZCC 2230. NCBI lineage: Bacteria > Pseudomonadati > Pseudomonadota > Alphaproteobacteria > Hyphomicrobiales > Nitrobacteraceae > Bradyrhizobium > Bradyrhizobium sp. AZCC 2230. The sequence continues at coordinate 6,623,921 of NZ_JAZHRS010000001.1, forward strand.
ATCCAGTAGTTGCGCGAGCGGCCGACGAAGCCGCGCGTCAACAGGTCCGCGACCGCATCGACGTCGGCTTCGGTGATCTCGCGACATCGGACCTTGGTGTGGATCACGCTCGTCTTACCCGTGGAAATGATCGGCCTCTTATCTTAGCGCCAGCCTTCGCCGTGGGCGTCGGCCGGAGCTAGCGGCTGCATGCCCAGAAGGTCCCGCACCTTGGCGGGCCAGGCGGAGAGATCGGTGCCATGGGTGTGGAACATCGCGACGGCAAGGCGATCCATGCCGAAGGCGACGCAGCCGGTGTGCGCGGGCTCGCCATTGGCGTCCTGGATGCCCCAGGTCGTGCCGAAATGTTCGCGGTGATAGTTGAAGCTCATGCACGCGGTCGGCTGCTCTTCCGAACGCAGCGGGATCAGAAGCTCGAACTTGAGCTGCTGCTGCTTCTGGCTCACCGCCTTCATCTGGCCGACGCGGCCGAAGAAGGGGTCGCTGGCATAGTCGACGCGGAAGGTCAGGCCGAGATCGGTCGCGATCGCCTGCGCGCGCACCATCCAGCGCTCACGGAAATCGGCGACGTCATCGGCCGTGCCGATGCAGACATATTCACGCATCCGGAACGATTGCAGCCGGTCGAGATGCTTTGACGGCTCGCGGCGGAAGCAGTCGGCCGCGACGTCGAAGCGCAGGCCGCCCTTCGGCAGCTGGCCGCGGCTCGCCGCGATCGGATAGACGGGATAGCAGGCCGCGGGCGACAGCACGAGGTCGGCCGGCGACAGCGAGGTGGTCCAGTCGCCGCCGGCATCGAAGCGGCTGACCGCGGCGTTGATCTCGCGTTCGGTGCCATGCAGGCCGCAGACGCAGCCGAGCAGGTTCGGAAAGCTCTTGAGGTAGCCGGATTTTTCAAGCTGGCTGCGGCTCATCACCGGCGGAAAGCGCATCACCTCGGTGCCGGCTTCGCGATTGCTCGTGATCAGCGCGGCGAGCTTCTCGACGATGCCCTCATAGAGCGCGGTGCGGGCATAGACGCCGTCCGAACCCATCGGGTGGAACAGCTTGTCGGCGAGATGATCGAGCGGATCCGTGGCCTGCGGCGCGGTCTCGGGCGAATTGGGGAGAACAGCAATGTTCATGTTCGACTTCCTGTTATCGGCAATTATTCTTGTTGGTCTCGAAAGCACGTCAGTCGCAAGGCTTGTTAGTCACGAAGGCTTGCCGGAATGCCGCTCATCAGCGTCGAGGTGGCGGCGTTGGCCAGAATGCGGTCGTTGTTGATCATGATCGGCGACGACAGCACGTCGCGAAGATGGCGGCCCATCGTGAACTCGCCGTCGTTTCGGTAGCCGGACAGGCCCGCGGTGCGCATCGCATGCATCACGGTCTCGACCGCAAGCTCGGAGGCCTGCACCTTCAAAAGCGTGATCGAGGACTGGAAATCGAGCGAGCCGAGCGCGCGCTCGTCATGCTCGGCGCGGGCGAAGGCGTCGAGATTGGCCGATATCAATGCGCGCAGTTTCGCCAGCGACATTTTTGCGGCGGTGAAGTGCGCGGCCGCCGGCGGCATCTGGCCACCGGAGGTGCGGGCCGCCTTGCGGACGAAGGCCTGCGCGCGCGTGACCGAGGCGGCGGCAATGCCGGCCCAGGTCGACGACCAGCACAGATGCGCGTACGGCGTCATGGTCTGGGCGTGGATCTTGTCATAGGCTTCCGGGAAGACGCGGTCCGCGGGGCAATCGACCTTCAGCTCGAAGCCGGTCGAGCAGGTGCCGCGCATGCCGAGCGTCTCCCAGCCCTGCGTCTGCTTCAGCGAATAATCGTCCTTGGCGAGCGCCAGCAGCACCTGATCGGAAGCAGCAGCCTCGGTGGCGCGGCGGGCAATGGTGACGAGGCCGTCGGCTTGGGCGCCGTAGGAGATCACGGTGGCGTCGCGCACCAGCGAGACGGTGTCGCCGGCCTGGTCGACCGCGGCCGCGCTGGCGCGGATGTTGCCGCCGTTCTGGCCCTCGGTGGTGGAGGAGGCGAGCAGCCACTGGTCGCGGGCGACCCGGCGCATCATGGTCTCCATCCAGGGAATGCCGTGACCGTGGCGGATCACGCAGGCGACCTTGGTCGTATGCATCGCGTAGATCATCGCGGTCGAGGCGCAGGTGCGTCCGAGCGTGTAGCAGATGTCGGTGACGTCATGGATCGAGGCGCCGAAGCCGCCGAACTCGACCGGGATCATGACGCCGAGCAGCTTCTGCTCGCGCGCGGCATCGAAAGCCTTGTGGGGGAAACGGGCGTCGCGATCGACGCCGTCGGCGTCGGCTGCCGCCACGGTGGCGGTGTGAGCCGCGCGTTCGATCAAGGAAGGGCCTTCGAGAAGGCTCGCTTGCGTCTCGTCGACAGTCAGGACTGCTTCACGCACGTTCATGCTCGTCCGCCTCCGTTTCGTCGTTCGAGACCGCAGGCATCATTTGCGATGCCGTTCGCGATCATCCGACCATCTTTGCTTGTGAATGGAGGCTACGGATTTAATTCAAATTCGTCGATGAAATACAGGGTAAACGAACTGAAATTCCGAACGAACAGTTAAGACCCGGTTGTTCGCATCGCCGAATATCCGGGTGTCGCGTTAGGGATTTGGAAGAAGCCGGAATTCCAGACAATCTGAGTCATCGTTTACTAAGAAACGCGAAGTAATGGTGCCGCCCATTGCGGGATCGGCCCGTCGTGCCCATCGTACCCGGCAACCGGCCGATCTTTTATAGACAGATGGGAATTCGCCGATGCAGGCTTTCGATACCGATTTGCGCAATCGCATCACCAAGTTGGTGAAGGGCATCCTCGCGCAGAACTCGCTCACCGCTGATGTCACGCCGTCGACGAAACTTGTCGATGCCGGCCTGACCTCGATGGACATGGTCAATCTGATGCTGGGCGTCGAAGCCGAGTTCGACTTCACCATTCCGCAAACCGAGATCACGCCGGAGAATTTCCAGTCCGTCGAGACGCTGGAGCGCATGGTCGCGACCCAGCTGCAGCCCGCGACCGCGGCTTAAGTTAAGCATACCGGCCCCCGGCAGGGTCCCCACCACCCCGTTCCAAAACCGCCGCAAAACTGGCATAGCTTAACCATGTCGCACGTAGCTGACAGGGTGGAGCAGGCATGACGCAGGCGGTATTGGGCATCATCGGCGGCTCCGGCATCTACGATTTGCCGGGACTCGAGGGCGCGCACGAAGAGGTGATCAAGAGCCCCTGGGGCGAGCCGTCGGCGCCGGTGCGGCGCGGCACCATCGCAGGCCTGCCGATCGTGTTCCTGCCGCGTCATGACAAGGGCCACCGCCTGTCGCCATCCGATATCAACTACCGCGCCAATATCGACGTGCTGAAGCGCGCCGGCGTCACCGACCTGATCTCGCTGTCGGCCTGCGGTTCCTTCAAGGAAGAGATGCCGCCCGGAACGTTCGTTCTCGTCGACCAGTTCGTCGATCGCACCCACAAGCGTGAGAGCTCGTTCTTCGGCAAGGGCTGCGTCGCGCATGTCTCGATGGCGCATCCGGTCTCGCCGCGGCTGCGCATCCATCTGGCCGCAGCGGCCGAAGCCGAGAGCATCGCGATCGCGCGCGGCGGCACCTATGTCTGCATGGAGGGGCCGCAATTCTCCACCTATGCGGAGAGCATGACCTATAAGACGCTTGGCTATTCGGTCATAGGCATGACCAACATGCCCGAAGCAAAACTCGCCCGCGAGGCCGAGATTTGCTACGCGACGGTTGCGATGGTGACGGATTTCGATTGCTGGCACCCCGATCACGACGCCGTCACCGTGCAGGACATCATCCGCGTGCTGACCTCCAACGCCGACAAGGCCAAGGCGCTGGTGGCGCGGCTGGCCAAGGATTTCCCGCGCGAGCACGAGCCATGTCCGATCGGTTCGGACCGTGCGCTCGACACCGCGCTGATCACCGCGCCCGAGGCGCGCGATCCCGAGCTTCTGAACAAGCTCGATGCGGTGGCCGGGCGCATCCTGCGCGGTTGAGACGCAAGGTAAAGGACGAAAAGGCAGAATGCCATGAAGGTCGACGGTAAGCATTTCCGGAGCATCTGGCGCGAGCGCGACGGCTGGTCGGTCGGAGCAATCGACCAGCGCCGGCTGCCGCATGAATTCATCGTTGCAAGGCTGACCTCGTGCGACGACGCGGCAGTTGCGATCCGCGACATGCTGGTGCGCGGCGCGCCGCTGATCGGCGCGACGGCGGCTTACGGCATGGCACTCGCAATGCGCGAGGATGCCTCCGACGCCGGACTGAAGCGCGCTTACGACACACTTGTCGTGGCGCGTCCGACCGCGATCAATCTGAAATGGGCGCTGGACGAAATGCGCGCGACGCTCGCGCCGATCGATCCGGTCGAACGAGCGGAGACAGCCTACGCCCGCGCCGACGAGATCGTCGAGCAGGATGTCGAGATCAACCGCGGCATTGCCAGCAATGGCCTCGCGCTGATCGAGGCGATCGTCGCGAAGAAGAAGCCGGGCGAGACGGTCAACGTGCTGACCCATTGCAACGCCGGCTGGCTCGCCACCGTCGACTGGGGTACCGCCACCGCACCGATCTATCTCGCGCATGAGCGCGGCATCAAGATCCATGTCTGGGTCGACGAAACCCGGCCGCGCAATCAGGGCGCTTCGCTCACGGCGTGGGAGCTCGGCCATCACGGCGTGCCGCATACCGTCATCCCCGACAACACCGGCGGGCATCTGATGCAGCATGGCATGGTCGATCTCGCCATCGTCGGTACCGACCGCGTCGCCGCCAATGGCGACGTCTGCAACAAGATCGGGACCTATCTGAAGGCGCTCGCCGCGCATGACAACAACGTGCCGTTCTACGTCGCGCTGCCGTCGCCGACGATTGATTTTACGGTCGATGACGGCGTTCGCGACATTCCGATCGAGCAGCGTAGCGGCATGGAGGTCACCGACATGACCGGCCGCACGGCTGATGGACGATTGGAAACCGTGCGCATCGTGCCGGACGGCTCGCCGGTCGCGAACTATGCGTTCGACGTGACCCCGGCGCGCCTCGTGACCGGCCTGATCACCGAGCGCGGCGTGCTGAAGCCCGACCGCGCCTCGCTGGCGGCTGCATTTCCTGAGCGGATCGCGTCTTCTGCGGCGGAATAGGCCTCGTAGGGTGGGCAAAGGCGCGCAAGCGCCGTGCCCACCATCTGCTTGTGGTGGGCACGCTTTCGCTTTGCCCACCCTACGGTGTCGTGCCTCGCAACGACGAGTTGCCTATCCGAGCTTCAACCCCGTCACTTTCTCCAGCTCTGCTATCGCCTGCGCGCCGCTCGTGACCTTGATCGTGGTCATGCCCATCTCGCGCGCGGGCTTCAAATTGACGCCGAGGTCGTCGAGATAGACGCAGTTCTTCGGATCGACCTTCAGCGTCTCGACCATCAGCCGGTAAATGCGCGGGTCCGGTTTGCGCAGGCCGATCTTGGCGGATTCGATGACGTGGTCGAACAGCACCATGATTTCGGCGACGTAGAGGGAGCGCCCGGTCATGCTGCCGATCGCGTTGGCCGGCAAATTGTTGGTGATGCAGCCGGTCTTGAATTGTGCCTTGATGCGCTTCAGCGCCTCGACCATTTCGGGACGCAGATCGCCTTGAAGCAGCGGCAGCACCTCGCGGCCGCGCACTTCGGCGCCGAGTGCGCGCGATTCCTCTGCGAACAAATGATCGAACGTGTCGACGTCGACCTCGGCGCGCTCGAACTTGGCCCAGGCGTTTTCCAGATGATTGGCGGCGTTGGTGCGCCGGATGATGTCGATGGGCAGGCCGCGCTCGGTCTCGAACCGCGAAAACGCCTCGAACGGCGAGCTCGTCAACACGCCGCCAAAATCAAAGATCACAGCCTCGATCGCCACTATCCTACCCTCGTCAATTCCTTTCCAAGACGGCTAGCATGCGCTATCCGCAAGGGCCAGTCCTGCCGACGCCCGAGCGTGTTCTCATGAAGAAGCTTGCAAGTCTCATCGTATCCGCGCAGCTGATCGCCACGCCCGCTCATGCCATCGTCGGCGGCGGTACGCCGCAGACCGACGGCGTCGCGCGCGCGGTCGTCACCATCGTCGGCTCGCGCGGCAATTTCTGCACCGGTAGCTTGATTGCGCCGAAGCTTGTGCTCACGGTCGCCCACTGCGTGCAGCCCGGCGCGGACTACAAGATCGTTGATCGTGGCGCCGACGGCACGCCCCAATTGCTGAACGTCCGCACGGTCGCGATCCATCCGAGCTTCAACATGCAAGCCATGCAATCGCATCGCGCCACGGCTGACGTGGCATTGCTGCAACTGGAAATTCCACTCAAGGGAAAATCGACGGTGCCGGTCGGCATGCCGACTATTCCAATCCAGGTCGGCAGCCGCTTCACCATCGCCGGTATCGGCGTCACCGTGCGCGGCGATGGCAAGAGCGGTGGCACAACGCGGGTGGCTGCGCTCGTCACTACCGGCCAGCCCGGCACGCTCCAGATCCGCCTGGTCGATCCCGTAACCAACGGTGTTCGCGACGGAATCGGCGCCTGCACCGGCGATTCCGGTGGTCCGGTGTTCGAGGACAGGCCGAACGGTGCCGTGCTCGTCGGTGTCATCAGCTGGTCGACGGGGCCGAATAATGCTGCTGGCTGCGGCGGATTGACGGGGGTCACGCCGCTGACGCTCTATCGCGACTGGATCTTGCAGACGGCGCGGAGCTGGGGCGCGGCGTTGTAGTTTGATCGCGGCTTGATCTATGTCATTTTGCTGAGGAAGCGCGGTTGGCGACCATGCCCGTCGCGGAGGAAACGCGTCGCCAATCAATGGCGGCCTGAAAAAGACAAGGCATAGAAGCAACAATGAATGTCGCTGTTCGCAGTCACGCCACCACCAAACAGGCTTCAGAACATTTCGACGTGCTGATCGTCGGCGCCGGCATCTCTGGCATCGGCAGCGCCTATCACGTCACGAAGCAGCTTCCGGGCACGAGCTACGTTATCCTGGAGACGCAGGCGACGTTCGGCGGTACCTGGAGCACGCATCGCTATCCCGGCATTCGCTCGGACAGCGACCTCCACACCTTCGGCTACAGCTTCAAGCCCTGGGTCGGGCCACCGATCGCCACCGCCGATGAAATCCTCGCCTACATGAACGAGGTGATCGACGACAACGATATCGCCCGCCATATCCGCTACAAGCACAAGATCAATTCGGCGAGCTGGTCGAGCGAACAGAATCTCTGGACCATCGAGGCCGTCGTGACCGACACCGGTGAGCCAAAAACCTTCACGGCAAACTTCCTCTGGATGTGCCAGGGCTATTATCGCCATTCCGAAGGCTACACGCCGCAATGGAAGGGCATGGATCGCTTCAAGGGCCGCATCGTCCATCCGCAGACCTGGCCGGATGACATCGATCTTAGGGACAAGAGGGTCGTCGTGATCGGCTCGGGCGCAACCGCTGCGACACTGGTGCCGAACATCGCCGACACATGCGCGCATGTCACCATGCTGCAGCGCTCGCCGACCTATTTCCGTTTGGGGCGCAACGCCATCGAGATCGCGGAGGAGCTGCGCCGGCTCCAGGTGGATGAAGCCTGGATCCACGAGATCGTTCGCCGCAAGATTCTGTTCGAGCAGGATGCGTTCACAAAGCTCTGCCTGTCCAAGCCGGAGCAGGTGAAGAAGGAGCTGATCGGCCAGATCAGCGCGGTGCTCGGCGCGGACTATGACGTCGAGACGCATTTCACGCCGAGCTATCGGCCATGGCGGCAGCGCATCGCCTTCGTGCCCGACGCCGATCTGTTCAAGGGCATCGCCGGCGGCAAGGCCTCGGTCGTCACCGACGAGATCGAGTGTTTCGTCGAGAACGGGATCCAGCTCAAGTCCGGCAAGCTGCTGGAGGCCGACGTCATCGTCACCGCGACCGGCTTCAATCTCTCGGCGCTCGGCGACATCGCCTTCGAGATCGACGGCAAGCCGCTCGCCTTCGGCGACACCGTGACCTATCGCGGCATGATGTTTACGGGCGTGCCGAACATGGTCTGGGTGTTCGGCTATTTCCGCGCGAGCTGGACGCTGCGCGTGGATCTCGTCGCGGACTTTGTCTGCCGGCTACTCGGTCACATGAAGGCGAAGGGCAGCAAGAAGGTCGAGGTGAGCCTGCGCGCCGAAGACCATAACATGCCGATCCTGCCCTGGATCGATCCGGAAAACTTCAACCCCGGCTACATCATGCGCGACATGAACCTGCTGCCCAAGCGCGGCGACAAGCCGGAATGGCAGCACAGCCAGGATTACTGGACCGAGAAGGACGAGATCCCGAAGACAAATCTGGACGACAAGGCGTTTGTGTATCGGTGAGGTTGTGGTTCGTTAGAGGGCGATAGCGATCGCTCCACACTCCGCTGTCGTCCCGGGGCGCGTAGCGAACCCGGGACCCATACTCCCAGGCAGTGGTCGTGGAGCGAGCTGGTCACTCCTAGTCTTCGCCAAACGTCTCCCTGTGGTTATGGGTCCCGGATCTGCGCTTCGCTTGTCCGGGACGACACTGTTGGTTGGGCGAACGGCGCACCGACTCATCGACCGAGCGACTACGAATTCCGCCTCGTCGCATTGGCGGCAATCGCCGCCGCGGCCGTCCGGTTCTCTACGCCCAGCTTGGCGTAAATCTGCTCCAGATGCTTGTCGACGGTCCGCGGGCTCAACCCCAAAATCTGCGCGATGTCGCGATTGGTCTTGCCCTTGCTGAGCCAGGCCAGTACCTCGCCCTCGCGGGTGGTGAGGCCGAGCTCGCTGGTGAACTCGGGCGGCAGCGCTGTGCCGGACTCCTTGGAGAGCCGCAGCAGGAACTCGTTCGGCGCGGTTTCGCCCATGTAATAGAACCGGAGCTGCGGATTGTCGGGCAGGGAAGCGGCCTGCGATTTCGCGCTGCTCTTGCCCTTCGCCTGCTCCAGCCATTGCAGCAGGGACGGCGGCAGGACGAAGTCGTCGGCCTGGGCGCCGTGATGATCAGCCAGCAGCTTCTGCGCCTGCGGTGTCGCCCAAAGGATGTGGCCCTGGCGGTTGACCGCGAACAGGAAGCGGCCGGAGACGTCGAGCGCGGTGCGCGCGCTCTGGGTCAGCCGTGCATTGCCGAGATGGACGCGGATGCGCGCCAGCATCTCCTCGATCACGATCGGCTTGGTCACGTAGTCGACGCCGCCGGCATCCAGCCCGCGCACGATGTGCTCGGTTTCGGCGAGGCCGGTCATGAAGATCACGGGGACATTGGCAAGACCGGCATCACGCTTGAGCCGCCGGCAGGTCTCGAAGCCGTCGATGCCGGGCATCACGGCATCGAGCAGCACGATGTCGGGTGTGATCTGGTCGACGATGCGCATCGCGGCCGCGCCGTCCATCGCCACCATCACCGTCATGCCTGCGCCGTCGAGCGCATCGGTGAGCAGCCGCAGCGTTTCAGGGGAGTCGTCGACCACGAGCGCGACGTCGCGCTTTTTCGTCTCAATGCTCATAAGCATGCAGTGTTTTCAATGTTGTCATGTACTGGTCGAGATCGAAGCGATCGACCAGCGATCGCATCTCCGCGACGAAGTCGGCATGCTCCGGATGCTCGCCGCCGATCTCGTCCAGCTTCAGCTGAATCGCTTTGACGTAGCCGATCTGGCCGAGCCCGATCAGCGCCTCGATATGTCTGACCGGCGGCCGCGAGCCGCTGTCCGGCCGCCACAGCGGCACGACGATCTCGTCGGAGCCGTATTGCCATTCGATCCTGAGCAACTGGCGAATGGTCTCCAGCAGCCGCGGGATGTCGATCGGCTTCATCAAATAGCCGTCGTGGAAGGGCTGCGCGAGCGGCGCGCCATGCGCCTCCAGCGCGCTCGCCGACACCATCAGGATGCGCGCCTGGTGGTGGCCGTCGGCGCGCAGCTGTTCCGCCACGGTCCAGCCGTCCATGCCCGGCATCGAGATGTCGAGCAGGAACAGGTCGGGACGGCAATGCTGCGCCAGCGCGAGACAGCCCGGTCCGTCGGCGGCACTGAGCAGGATGAAGCCGAGTGGCGTCAGCACTTCGCGCAGGAGATCGCGATGCACGGGATCGTCGTCAGTGATGAGGATGGTTTTGCGCGCGCCGTGATAGCCGGAGACCGGCGCCTCCACCGGCGCGATGCGCCTGGGGTTGGAGACCTCCGACAGCAGCATCTTGACCTTGAAGGTGCTGCCGCGTCCAACGGTGCTGGCAACCTTGATGTCGCCGCCCATCACACCGGCAAGCAGCCGGCTGATGGTGAGCCCCAGTCCTGTGCCCGTCTGCGGTTGCGAGACTCCAAGCGCGCCGCGCTCGAACGGCGCGAAGATGCGCTCGAGATCGGCGCCCTGGATACCGGGGCCGGTGTCGGTCACCTCGAACTCGGCGACGGGACTGCGGTAGTGCACGATAAACTGCACGCTGCCGGTCTGGGTGAATTTGATGGCGTTGGAGAGGAGGTTGATCAGCACCTGACGCAGCCGCTTCTCGTCGGCATAGACCACCGTCGGCAATGTCGCCGGACGCCGGAACACGAAGTCGATGCCCTTGGCGCCGGCCTGGAGGCGGAACATGCCGACGAGCTGATCGAGGAATTCGCTCAGATGGACCTCGTCGCGCGACAGATACAGCCGTCCCGCCTCGATCTTGGAAATGTCCAGAATGCCGTCGATCAGGCCGGAGAGATGATCGGCGCTGCGGCGGACGACGCGGACCTGGTCGCGTGGCTTGGTGTTGAGCGTTGCATCCTGCTCCAGCAGTTGGGCATAGCCGCTGATCGCATTCAGCGGCGAGCGCAATTCATGGCTCAGTCCCACCACATAGCGGCTCTTGGCGAGATTGGCGGACTCGGCGACCTCCTTGGCGCGCTGGAGCTCGGCGTCGGTGCGCTTGTGCGCGTCGATCTCCTGGATCAGCAGCGTCGTCTGCCGCCGCGTCTCGGCCTCGGCCGCACGGCGGCTCTGCTGCGCCAGCACGAACAGCCAGGCGACCACGCCGATGATGATGCTGAGCGAGAAGAACACCTTCCACAGCACGTTAGAGACGAGCGAGTTCTCCCCATGCACGCTCGCCGAGGTCTGCAGATAGATCAGCCCGAGTACCAATGCGACGAGGCCGGCGGAGACCACGAAAACACCGACGTAATGGCCAAACTGCGAGTTGATCCGCTGATAGATCGGCTGCGGCAGGATCCTGCTGAGCGCATCCGCAAATTGCACCTGCGCCCGCGCATGCGGTTTGCAGAGGTCGTGGCAGCGTGCATCGAGCGAGCAGCACAAGGAGCAGATCGGGCCGGCATAGGCGGGGCAGGACGACATGTCCTCCGGTTCAAAACTGTGCTCGCAGATACAGCACTGGATCGCCTCGATATTGGCCCAGCTCCGCTTCGGCTTGCGCGCGATGTAGAATTTCCCGTCGGTCAGCCAGGCAATGATCGGCGCGGTGACGAAGGCCACCGTCAGCGCGACGAAGGCGGCCAGCGCCTTCATGGTCGGGCCGAACAGGCCGTAGAATGCCGCGATCGACACGATGATCGCGAGCGTCATGGCACCGACGCCGACGGGATTGATGTCGTAGAGATGCGCCCGCTTGAACTCCATCTGCGGAGGACGCAAGCCGAGCGGCTTGTTGATGACGAGATCGGACACCAGCGCGCCAACCCAGGCGATGGCGACGTTGGAGTAGAGCGCGAGCGTCTGCTCCAGCGCCTTGTAGACGCCGATCTCCATCAGAAGCAGCGCCACCATCACGTTGAACACCAGCCAGACCACGCGCCCGGGATGGCTGTGCGTCAGGCGCGAGAAGAAATTCGACCAGGCGATCGAGCCGGCATAGGCGTTGGTGACGTTGATCTTGATCTGCGACAGCACCACGAAGAAGCCGGTCAGCGCCAGCGCGAGGTCCGGGTCCGACAGCACGTAGCGAAAGGCCACGAGATACATATGCGCCGGCTCGGCCGCCTCTTCGGGCGGCACGCCGTGGCTCAGTGCAAAGAAGGCGAGGAAAGAGCCGGCCAGGAGTTTCAGCGCGCCGAGCACGATCCAGCCCGGCCCCGCGCTCATCAGCGCGATCCACCACGACGCCTTCGATGTGCGGCGGTCGCGCGGCAGAAATCGCAGGAAGTCGACCTGCTCGCCGATCTGCGCCACCAGCGAGAACACCACGGAGGATGCGACGCCGAACAGCAACAGGTCGAAATGGCCGCCGAGGTCGCCGTGCTCGCCGGCGAATTTGTGCCATTCCGTGAAGGAGTGCGGGCTGGCCCACGCGATCGCGGCAAAGGGCAGGATGTGCAGGACGACCCAGAGCGGCTGCGTCCAGAGCTGGAAACGGCTGATCAGCGTGATGCCGTAGGTCACCAGCGGGATGATCGCGACCGCGCTGATGAGGTAGCCGATCGGGCGTGGGATGCCGAGGCACATCTCCAGCGCGGTCGCCAGGATCACCGCCTCGATCGCGAAGAAGATGAAGGTGAAGGAGGCGTAGATCAGCGAGGTGATTGTCGAGCCGATATAGCCGAAGCCGGCGCCGCGCGTGAGCAGGTCAATGTCGATGCCGCATTTGGCTGCATAATAGGCAATCGGCACGCCGCAGAAGAAGATGATGGTGGAGACGACGAGGATCGCGGCTGCGGCGTTGGTGACGCCGTAATTGAGGGTAATCGTGCCGCCGATCGCCTCCAGCACTAGGAAGGAGATCGCACCGATCGCGGTGTTGGCGACGCGGGCGGCGGACCAGCGGCGCGCGCTTTTGGCGGTAAAGCGCAGCGCGTAGTCTTCCAGCGTCTGGTTGGCGACCCATTGATTGTACTGGCGCCTGACGCGGTCTATTCGCTGCCGCCCTGCCACTTATACCCCACTCCCGAACTCGTCCGAACCTCTCGTGAACTCGCAAATCCCGTACCAAAAGCCTACGTCGGTATTTTGCGGTGCAGTATACGCGATCTTGCGTATGCTTGCGGTGCACAAATTCGAGCCATCCTGACGGCACCAATCGCGTGTCCTCGAACAAACAGTGGGGTGCTCATGTCAGACGAAGAAACCAAGGGCCTGTTGTCGCCGCTCCGGCGCAAACTATTGATGGGAATGGCGGCCATCACGATGCTGCCGCGGGCGTCCTTTGCGCAGACCCCGGCGACCTCGGCGGTCAACACCACCGGCCTCGCGGTCACTGACACCGAGGTGACGGTCGGCATCCTGCATTCGGCGACCGGCACCATGGCCATCTCCGAAACCGGCTCGATCGAAGCCGAAAAGCTTGCCATCGAGCAGATCAACGCCGCCGGCGGCGTGCTCGGCCGCAAGATCAAGTTCATCCAGGAAGACGGCGCTAGCGACTGGCCGACCTTCGCGGAAAAAGCCAAGAAGCTGCTCGTCAACGACAAGGTCGCGGCGATCATGGGTTGCTGGACCTCGGCCTCGCGCAAGGCGGTGCTGCCGGTCGTCGAGCAGTACAATGGCATGCTCTATTACCCGACCTTCTACGAAGGCCTCGAGCAGTCCAAGAACGTGATCTACACCGGCCAGGAGGCGACCCAGCAGATTCTCGCCGGCCTGAACTGGATCGCCAAGGAGAAGGGCGCCAAGTCGTTCTTCTTCGTCGGCTCCGACTACATCTGGCCGCGCACGTCGAACAAGATCGCGCGCAAGCACGTCGAGAACGTGTTGAAGGGCAAGGTCGTCGGCGAGGAATACTATCCGCTCGGCAACACCCAGTTCAACTCGGTCATCAACAAGATCAAGTTGACCAAGCCCGACGTGATCTTCACCGACGTGGTCGGCGGCTCCAACGTCGCCTTCTACAAGCAGCTCAAGGCCGCCGGCATCGACCTCTCCAAGCAGGCGCTGCTGACGATCTCGGTCACCGAGGACGAGATCGACGGCATCGGTGGTGAGAACATCGCGGGCGCCTATGCCTGCATGAAGTACTTCCAGTCGCTCGACAACGCGAACAACAAGGCCTTTGTGCCGGCGTTCAAGAAGATGTGGGGCGAAAAGACTGTTATCGGAGACGTCACCCAGGCTGCCTATCTCGGCCCGTGGCTGTGGAAGTTGACGGTCGAGAAGGCCGGCTCCTTCGACGTCGACAAGATCGCGGCGGCTTCGCCGGGCGTCGAGTTCAAGGGCGCGCCGGAAGGCTATGTGCGCATCCATGAAAACCATCACCTCTGGTCGAAGACCCGGGTGGGACGCGCCAAGCTCGATGGCCAGTTCGAGCTGATCTACGAGACCGCCGATCTCGTCGAGCCTGATCCGTTCCCCAAGGGCTACCAGTAAGAGCGCTACCAGTAAGAGCGCTACCAGTAAGCCACGCGGCGTCGATCGCCGTTTCCCTCAAGGCAAAACCTCTCCCTGGCGTGGACAGCAAATCCACGCCCAAGACCCCCGCGTCGCGAATTTTCTCGCGACGTGGGACCTCATCCCTGACGGAGGACATCGATGTTCGGCGACTACTCGCTTGGTGACCTTGGCTCCATCTTCGTCATGCAGGGTTTTGCAGGACTGATCCTGTTCTCTGTCTATGTGCTGATGGCGCTCGGTCTTGCGATCATCTTCGGCCAGATGGGCGTCATCAACATGGCCCATGGCGAGTTCATGATCCTCGGTGCCTACGTCACCTGGATGACCTCGAATTTCTTCCAGACCTATTTGCCGAGCCTGTTCAGCGGCTACTTCTTCCTCGCGATGATCCTCGCCTTTGTCGCATCAGGTGCGTTGGGAATGCTGGTGGAATGGGTGCTGATACGGCACCTCTACAAGCGCCCGCTCGATACGCTGCTTGCGACCTGGGGCCTCAGCCTGATGCTGCAGCAGGCCTATCGTTCCGTATTCGGCGCGCGCGAGGTCGGCGTCGAGCTGCCGCAATGGATGCTCGGCTCGCTGCACGTCAGCGACAGCATCGAGGTGCCGATCAACGGCGTCTTCGTGATGTGCCTGACCGTGCTGATCACGATCAGCGTGGCCTACGTCATGTACAAGTCGCGTTGGGGCCGCCAGGTGCGCGCCGTTGTGCAGAACCGCATCATGGCCGGCGCGGTCGGCATCAACACGGAAAAAGTCGATCGCTATACCTATGGTCTCGGCTGCGGCATCGCCGGCGTCGCCGGCAGTGCCTTCACCATGATCGGCTCGACCGGGCCGACCTCCGGACAGCTCTACATCGTCGACACGTTCCTGGTGGTCGTGTTCGGCGGCGCTGCAAGCCTGCTCGGCACCATCGCCTCGGCCTTCTCGATCTCGCAGACGCAATCCACCCTCGAGTTCTTCATGTCGGGCTCGATGGCCAAGGTGCTGACGCTGCTCGCCGTTGTCGGAATCCTGATGCTGCGGCCGCAAGGGCTGTTCGCCCTCAAGGTCCGCAAGTGAGAAATAGAGGCTGATGCAATGACCGACAATCGGTTCTTCAATCGATCGGAGCTCATCGGAATTCTGGTGCTCGCGGTCTTCCTGGTGGTGGTGCTGCCGCTCACGCTCGATGTCTTCCGGCTCAATCTGGTCGCAAAATATCTGACCTACGCCTTCGTCGCGCTGGGGCTGGTGATC
Source organism: Bradyrhizobium sp. AZCC 2230 (assembly GCF_036924495.1). NCBI lineage: Bacteria > Pseudomonadati > Pseudomonadota > Alphaproteobacteria > Hyphomicrobiales > Nitrobacteraceae > Bradyrhizobium > Bradyrhizobium sp. AZCC 2230. The sequence continues at coordinate 6,639,505 of NZ_JAZHRS010000001.1, forward strand.
TGCTGGGGCTACGGCGGCATTCTCAGCCTCGGCCAGGGCGTGTTCTTCGGGCTCGGCGGCTACTGCATGGCGATGTTCCTCAAGCTCGAGGCATCGAGCGTCGAGAACACCAAGATCCAGTCGACCCCCGGCATTCCCGATTTCATGGACTGGAATCAGATCACGGCGCTGCCGCTGTTCTGGAAACCCTTCAACAGCCTCACCTTCACCATCGCAGCCATCATCCTGGTGCCCGGCATCTTCGCCTTGATCATCGGCACCGCGATGTTCAAGCGCCGCGTCGGCGGCACCTATTTCGCGATCATCACCCAGGCGGTCGCGGCCATCCTCACCATCCTGATCGTGGGCCAGCAGGGCTATACCGGCGGCATCAACGGCATGACCGACCTGCGCACCCTGAAGGGATGGGACATCCGTCCCGACCACGCCAAAATCGTGCTGTACTTCTTCGAGGTTGGATGCCTGTTCGTCTGCATCATGATCGCGCAGTTCGTCCGGCACTCCAAGCTCGGGCGTATCCTGGTCGCGATGCGCGAGAAGGAAGACCGGGTTCGCTTCTCCGGCTACAGCGTCGCCAACTTCAAGATCTTCGCCTTCTGCATCGCCGCCGTATTCGCCGCGATCGGCGGCGCGATGTTCGCGCTCAATGTCGGCTTCATGTCGCCGTCCTTCGTCGGCATCGTGCCGTCGATCGAAATGGTGATCTACACCGCGGTCGGTGGCCGGCTGTCGATCCTCGGTGCCATCTACGGCACGCTGTTGGTCAACTTCGCCAAGACCAGCCTGTCGGAGACGTTCCCCGAATTGTGGCTGTTTGGCCTCGGCGGCTTGTTCATCGCCGTGGTGCTGGCTTTCCCGAACGGTCTTGCCGGGATCTGGGGCGACTATGTGCAGCCGCGCATCGACCGCCTGATCTCGTCGCGCAAACCCAAACCCGAAGGCTGGACCGACAGCTCGGTCGCCGACGGCGCCCCGGCGGAGTGAGGAGATTCATCATGCTCGTAGGTCACCAGCCCAAGGAATTTTTGCTTGCCGTCGAGGCGCTCACCGTCTCGTTCGACGGGTTCAAGGCGGTCAACGATCTCTCCTTCTATGTCGACGAGAACGAGATCCGCGTCATCATCGGCCCGAACGGTGCCGGCAAGACCACGGTGCTCGACCTGATCTGCGGCAAGACCAAAGCAACGTCGGGCTCGATCCAGTTCCGCGGCAAGGAGCTGACGCGGATGAAAGAGAACGAGATCGTCAAGACCGGCGTCGGCCGTAAATTCCAGAACCCGTCGATCTACGACGATCTCACGGTGTTCGAGAATCTGGAGATCTCCTATCCGCGCGGACGCTCGGTGTTCGGCGCGCTGACCTTCACCCGCGACGCGGCCGTGCGTGACCGGGTGCATGAAGTCGCCGAAATGATCTTCCTGAAGGATCGGCTGAACATGAGTGCCGATCTGCTCAGCCACGGCCAGAAGCAATGGCTCGAGATCGGCATGCTGCTGATCCAGGATCCGGACCTGCTGATGCTCGACGAGCCCGTTGCCGGTATGAGCGTGTCGGAGCGGACCAAGACCGCGGAGCTCCTCAACCGCATCATCAAGAACCGGTCGGTGCTGGTGATCGAGCACGACATGAAGTTCGTCGAGGACATCGCGCACAAGGTCACCGTGCTGCACCAGGGCCAGATTCTCTCCGAGGGGACCATGGAGAAGGTGCAGAACGATCCCAAGGTCATCGAAGTCTATTTGGGACACTGACGATGGCGGGTAGGAGGCAAGCAAGCGCGGCGATCTCCGTCCACCTCTCCCACTGGGAGAGCTCGAATGGCGCAGCCATTCGGGTGAGGGGTTTCGCTCTCTCTTGGGGCCTGCGCCCCCTCACCCGGCGCTACGCGCCGACCTCTCCCCGGTGGGGAGAGGTAAAGACACACCGAGCCTAGGAGCGCATCGATGCTGGCTATTTCGGATCTCCACGTCGCCTACGGCCAGAGCGAGGTGCTGCACGGGCTCAACGTCAAGGTCGCGCCCAACGAGATCGTTGCGATCATGGGCCGCAACGGCATGGGTAAGACCACGCTGATGAAATCGCTGATGGGCATCCTCCCGGCGAAAAGCGGCTCGGTGACGATGGACGGCACCGAGCTCGGCGGCCTGCCGAGCTATGAGCGCGTGGCCAAAGGCCTCGCCTATGTGCCGCAGGGCCGCATGATCTTCTCCACCATGACCGTGAAGGAGAACATCGAGACCGGTCTCGTCGTTTCCGGCGGGACCGAGGTGCCGGCTGACATCTACGAGTTGTTCCCCGTGCTGCTGGAGATGAAAGGCCGTCGCGGCGGCAATCTCTCCGGCGGGCAACAACAACAATTGGCGATTGCCCGCGCGCTCGCGACCAAGCCGAAGGTGTTGCTGCTCGACGAGCCGACCGAAGGCATCCAGCCGTCGATCATCAAGGACATGGCGCGGACGCTCAAGCGCATCCGCGACGAAAAGGGCCTCTCGATCGTCGTGTCCGAGCAGGGTTTTGAGCTTCGCGCTCGATATCGCCGACCGCGTGCTGGTCATCGAGAACGGCGCGATCGTGCGCGATGACCCGCGCGACAGCGTCGATGCCGCGCAGGTCTCCAAATATCTGTCCGTCTAACCAACCGTAGTAAAGGGGAGCTTCTCGATGCCAGAGACACTGATCAAGGTCGATCTCACCAAGTCGGCTTACGAAAATGACATGGTGCACAATCGCTGGCACCCCGACATTCCGATCGTGGCCTGGGTCAATCCCGGCGACGACTTCATCATCGAGACTTATGACTGGACCGGCGGCTTCATCAAGAACAACGATTCCGCCGACGACGTGCGCGACATCGATCTCTCGATCGTGCACTTCCTCTCCGGCCCGATCGGCGTCAAGGGCGCCGAGCCCGGCGATCTCCTCGTCGTCGATCTCCTCGACGTCGGCCCGATGAAGGAGAGCCTCTGGGGATTCAACGGCTTCTTCTCCAAACAGAACGGCGGCGGCTTCCTCACCGACCATTTCCCGCTGGCGCAGAAGTCGATCTGGGACATCAAGGGACTCTACACCTCGTCGCGACATGTGCCCGGCGTCAACTTTGCGGGCCTGATCCATCCCGGCCTGATCGGCTGTCTGCCCGATCCGAAGATGCTGGAGACCTGGAACAAGCGCGAGGCCGAGCTGATCTCGACCAATCCGACCCGTGTGCCGGGCCTTGCCAATCCGCCATTCGCGGCGACCGCCCATGGCGGCCGCGCCAAGAGCGATGCCAAGGCCAAGATCGGCGCGGAAGGCGCACGCACCGTGCCGCCGCGCGAGCATGGCGGCAATTGCGACATCAAGGATCTCTCGCGCGGCTCGAAGATCTACTTCCCGGTCTATGTGCCCGGCGCCGGTCTCTCGATGGGCGACCTGCACTTCAGCCAGGGCGATGGCGAGATCACCTTCTGCGGCGCGATCGAGATGGCCGGCTGGCTGCATCTCAAGGTCGAGGTGATCAAGGACGGCATGTCGAAATACGGCATCAAGAACCCGATCTTCAAGCCGTCGCCGATCACGCCGAACTACAAGGACTATCTGATCTTCGAAGGCATCTCGGTCGACGAGCAAGGCAAGCAGCACTATCTCGACGTCCACATCGCCTATCGCCAGGCTTGCCTGAATGCGATCGAGTACCTGAAGAAGTTCGGCTACTCCGGCGCCCAGGCCTATTCGATCCTCGGCACCGCGCCATGCCAGGGTCATATCTCCGGCGTGGTCGACGTGCCCAATGCCTGCGCCACGCTGTGGCTGCCGACGGAGATCTTCGACTTCGACGTGATGCCGTCGGCGGCAGGTCCCATCAAGCACATCACGGGCGATATCCAGATGCCGATCTCGCCGGACAAATAATCCCTGTGCGACTGGATGCGGGACGGCGTCTCTTCGCCGCCCCGCATCCGCCGCCGGGTGTGTTGAACAGGAAAGAGCGTAGGGATGATGCGATGCCGGTCTATGAATATCTCTGTGACGATTGCGGTCCGTTCAAGGATCTCCGCCCGATGGCGGAATGTGACGATCCGCAAAGCTGTCCGCTTTGCGAGACGATGGCGCCGCGCGTGATCCTGACCGCGCCGAACTTCTTCTGCATGCCGGCGGAGAAGCGCAAGGCCCACGCCGTCAACGAGCGCAGCACGCACGCGCCGCAGACGCTCGCGCAATACAAGGCCTCGCACGGCCCCGGCTGTGGCTGTTGCTCGTCGGGCAAGACCGTCAAGGACAAAGGCTCGACGGACAAGAAGAAGCCGGCGCGACTGGTGACCAAGACCAAAAGCGGCGCCAAGAGTTTTCCCACCGCGCGGCCCTGGATGATCAGCCACTAACGCCACGCAATGACCTCAAACGAATAAAAGACAGGAGCGCTCAACATGCTTCACGGCGATATTTCCAGCAGCAACGACACCGTCGGCGTCGCAGTGGTGAACTACAAGATGCCCCGCCTGCACACCAAGGCGGAGGTGCTCGACAACGCCCGCAAGATCGCGGACATGCTGGTGGGCATGAAGGCCGGCTTGCCCGGCATGGATCTGGTGATCTTCCCGGAATATTCCACGCAAGGCATCATGTACGACTCCAAGGAGATGTACGAGACCGCCTCCGCAGTGCCGGGCGAGGAGACCGCGATCTTCGCGGAGGCCTGCCGCAAGGCCAAAGTGTGGGGCGTGTTCTCGCTGACCGGCGAGCGTCACGAGGAGCATCCGCACAAGGCGCCCTACAACACCCTGATCCTGATGAACGACAAGGGTGAGATCGTGCAGAAGTATCGCAAGATCATGCCCTGGGTGCCGATCGAGGGCTGGTATCCCGGCAATTGCACCTATGTCTCCGAAGGCCCGAAAGGCATGAAGGTCAGCCTGATCATCTGCGACGACGGCAATTTTCCGGAGATCTGGCGCGATTGCGCCATGAAGGGCGCCGAGCTGATCGTGCGCTGCCAAGGCTACATGTATCCGGCCAAGGAACAACAGATCCTGATCTCCAAGGCGATGGCGTGGGCCAACAATGTCTATGTCGCGGTCGCCAACGCCGCCGGCTTCGACGGCGTCTATTCCTATTTCGGCCACTCCGCGATCATCGGCTTCGACGGCCGTACGCTCGGCGAGTGCGGCGAGGAGGATTACGGCATCCAGTACGCGCAGCTTTCGAAACATCTGATCCGTGATGCCCGCCGCAACGGCCAGTCGCAGAACCACCTCTACAAGCTGGTCCACCGCGGCTACACCGGCATGATCAATTCGGGCGAGAGCCCGCGCGGCGTCGCCGCCTGTCCCTATGATTTCTACAAGAACTGGATCGCCGATCCCGAAGGCACCCGCGACATGGTCGAGGCGATGACGCGCTCGACCGCGGGCACGGCTGAATGCCCGATCGACGGCATCCCGAACGAGGCCGCACCGAGCAATTACTAGGCTGTCGCGGCCGACATGCGGCTCGGCCGGGGCATGCTTTTGTGCGGAATGGTAACTCCGCCGGGCAAAACCGTGGCGCGATTGCAACATAGCTGTCGGATTCCGCATGGGTTGTGCGCTAAACGGACGCATTCGTGGCGAGCCGTAGTTCTAGGGAACGTTCTCATGACCTAAGTTCTCCGGCGGAACAGCAGGGCTTGGGGTGTGACGTGATGGGCGCGGGACTATGGAGGCCGCAGGGTGGCCTGCGCCGTAATGGCGCCGTGGCATCCGCTGGCGCATCGGCAATCCTGACGCTCTTGTTCGGCCTCGTCCTTTCGGCAACCTCGGCCAGCGCGCAATGCGCACCCGACCCGGCTGCGAGCGGCCAGACCGTCACCTGTAGTGGCACCGATGCCGACGGCTTTCAGGCCGGCGGGGGCGTCAACAGTCTCACCGTCAACGTGCTGTCGGGCGCGACGGTGAACGACAACGGCACGGTGTCGATCGGCGTCAACGATTCCAACACCGTCACCAACAACGGAACACTGTCGGGGGGCTCGGGCCTGACCGGCATGAGCGTGGGCAATTCGAACATCGTAGCCAACAACGGCGCCATCACGGTGCTCGGCGACGGCCTCGGCATCCTTGCGATCGATCACAATGTCATCGCCAATGCCGGAACGGTCACGACGGGCGACCATGGCTCCGCGATCTCAGTCGGCGACAACAATACCGTCACCAATAGCGGGGGTCTGACGGTAGGGATATTGGCGACAGGTATCTTCTCGGGCCAGGCCGATACAATCACCAATGCCGCGACGGGCACGATCACCGGGGGCAACGGTTCGACCGGAATCTTCGTCTTTGGCGGCGGGACCGTGACCAATGCAGGCGCGATCGTGGTCGGCGCTTCCCCCGGTTTCTCCGGCGGCATTGTGGCGAGCGCCGACGGCAATACGGTCACCAACACGACGACTGGCACGATCTCGGTGGGCCAGAACGCCGTCGGCGTCCTCATGCAAGGCGCTTTTGAGACCGTCAGCAATTTCGGCACCATCACGGCCGTCGGTTTCGGCATGGGCATTTCCGTGGTGGGCGATGACGCCAAGGCGACCAACGGCGGCAAGATCACCTCGGGCGATGGCGGAGTGGGGATTTCGGTGCAGGGCGACCGGGGCACGATCAGCCAAAACGGGACGATCAGCGTCGGCGTCGGCGGCGGGGCCGTTGGCTATTCCGGCCTGTCCGGCACGGTCACGAACGGCGGACGGATCACCGGAGCCGATTTTGCCGAAGGCATCTTCGTCTCCGGTGACTCCAACGCCGTCACCAACAATGGCACGATCACCGTTGGCGCTTCCGGCATCGGCATCGACGTGTTCACGCTGAGTACGACGAACCAGATCGTCAATACCGGCACCATTACCGTCGGGTCTGGCGGTGTCGGCATCAGCGTGAATGGCGGCGCCAACGTCTTCAACTCGGGGACCATCAACGCCAGCGCGCCCGGTGCCATTGCGATCGATCTTTGCGGCTGCGGCAGCAACGTGCTGACCCTCGGCCCCGGCAGTGTCATCAACGGCCAGGTATTCGCCTCCGGCACCGATACGTTCCAGCTTGGCGGGACCGGCAAGGATACGTTCAACCTGGACCTGATCGGCACCGGGCTCCAGTACGATGGCTTCTCGATCTTCAACAAGGTCGACAGCTCGACCTGGACGGTGACGGGCACCGGCAATCAGGACTGGAACGTGCTCGGCGGCACGCTGATGCTCGCCGGCACCATCAACGGCAATGTGAGCGTCGCGGCGGGCGGCACGTTCGGCGGCGTCGGCACGGTCGGAAGCTCCATCTCCGTCAACGGCGGCGCGCTGGCGCCGGGCAGTCCAACCGGCACGCTCACCGTGTCAGGTGATCTCTCGTTCGCATCGACGTCGAGCTACGTGGTGCAGGTGTCTGGCACGAGCAATGGCATCGCGGTCGTGGTGGGAACGGCAACGCTAGGCGGCGCCACGGTCGTGGTCGTCCCGACCGGATCGATCGCGAAGCATTACACGATCCTGACTGCGGGCACGTTGCCCGACAGGTTCAACCCGGTCGTGGCGGGGCTCTCGTCGAATCTCCAGGCCAGCCTGAACTACGACCCGAACAATGTGTTTCTCGATCTCGCGCTGAATTATGGTGGCGGTCTCAATATCAATCAGCAGAACGTGGCCAACGCGTTGACACGCTACTTCAACACCACTGGTAGCCTTCCCGTGGCGCTGGCGAACCTCTCGCCATCCGGCCTGACGCAGGCCTCGGGTGAATCCGCAACGGGATCGCAGCAGACGACGTTCAATGCGATGAACCTGTTTATGAGCCTGTTGACCGACGTGTTCGGCTCGGGGCGCAGCGGCGCGCCCGGCGCGACGCCGTATGCCGACGAGACCGGCGCGACTGCCTACGCCGCATCAGGCAAGCGTCCCAGCGACGCCTTTGCCTCGATCCAGCGCAAGGCGCCGTCGCCGACATTCGAGCAGCGCTGGGATGTCTGGGCCGCCGGCTATGGCGGCTCGCAGACCGCTGACGGCAATGCGGCGCTCGGCTCGAACAACACCGGCAGCAGCGTGTACGGCACCGCGGTTGGTCTCGACTATCGCTTCTCGCCATCGACGATCGCGGGCTTTGCGCTCGCCGGTGGAGGCACCGGCTTCAACGTCAACGGACTTGGCTGGGGTCGCTCGGATTTGTTCCAGGCCGGCGCCTTCGTGCGTCATAACGCGGGACCTGCCTATGTCACGGCGGCGCTGGCCTATGGCTGGCAGGATGTCACAACCAACCGCATCGTCACCGCCGCCGGCACCGACCAACTGCGTGCACAGTTCAATGCCAACGCCGTTTCAGGCCGCATCGAGGGCGGCTATCGCCAGACAACGCAGTGGATCGGGCTGACGCCCTATGCCGCGGTTCAGGCCACGATGTTCAGCCTGCCGAGCTATTCGGAATTCGCCGTGGTCGGCAGCAACAATTTCGCGCTCAACTATGCCGCCAAGGACGTGACCAGCACCCGCACCGAGCTCGGCCTGCGCGCCGACAGGTCGTTTGCCGCCGCCGGCGGCGTGGTGACGCTGCGCGGCCGCGCCGCCTGGGCGCATGATTTCAATCCGGATCGCACGGTCGGCGCAGTGTTCCAGACGCTGCCGGGATCGGCCTTCGTCGTGAACGGCGCCGCGCAGGCGCGCGATTCCGCGCTGACCACGGCGTCGGTGCAAATGAATTGGATGAACGGCTGGTCTGCGGCACTGACCTTCGAGGGCGAGTTCTCGAACGTCACGCGCTCCTACGCCGGCAAGGGCGTCGTGCGCTACGCGTGGTAGGCTCTACCGCTTCTGCTGTGCTGGCTTGCGCGGCGGACGCGGGGCGGCGGCGGGCGCAGGCGTCCCGCTCATCTTGTTGGCGGCCTCGCTGACATCGAGCAGCGAGCGGCGGGTGTCCTCGAGGAAGCTTGCCGATTTCTTCTTCATGGTGTCGGCGAGCTCGTGCAGCCCCTTCACTTTTTCGAACAACTCGTCGGCCTTGCCGTCGACGAAGCCGGGGACCACGCCCTCGATCTTGGTGACCGCCTTGTCGAAGCCGGCAAACGCATTGTCGACCTTGAGCATCACCGCGTCGATCTCGTCGCCTTTGCCGCGGAGGTCGCCGGTATAGTTTTCGAACGTGCGCAGGCCGTCCTTGATCGCGGGCGCGTTGCTGACGATGGTGCGATCGACGCTGTGCAGCGTGTCGACGATGGATTCGGCGTCGCTGAGATCAGCGGTCAGCACGGGAATGCCGTCCGAGTCTAGCGGCACCGGCGGCGCAGACGGGGCGCCGCCGATCAGCGAGACCGCGGCGACACCGGTAAGGCCCTGAAACTCGATGCCGGCGACCGTGTCCTTGCGGATCGGCGCGGTGTTGTCGAGCGACACCAGCGCCACGACCTTGCGCGGACTGTCCAGCTTGATCGACAGGATCTGGCCGGCGGGCACGCCGTCGAAATTGACCGGGCCGCCGCGGCGCAGGCCGCTCGCGGAACCGCCTTCGAACACGACGCGCAACGGGCTGCGGCTCTGGATGGTGCGCCATTTCTGCACGCCGAGCAGCCCGCCGAACGCTACGGCGATCACCGCTAGCGTCGTCGTTCCGATCACCAGATTGCTCGCGCGTGCCATGCGGATGCGATTTTACGACCAAAGCGGGGAAGTTGGAAGGAGCCGCAATGGTACGCAGGGCGGGTTAGCGAAGCGTAACCCGCCGTTTTCTTGTCAACCGCCGCGTAAGCCGGCGGATTAGCTGCGCTAATCCGCCCTGCGTGACATCAGCGTCCGGCTGCGCGCTTTGCGGCCGCGTTGTTCAGCACGATCAGCGCATCGACCGCGACGCCGGTTTTGGCATTGAGCAGGAACGGATTGACGTCGATCGAGGCGATCCGGTCGCCGGCGTCCGCCATCAAATTGGACAGGCCGACCAGCGCCTTCACTGCCGAGGCCTCGTGCAGCGCCGCCTTGCCGCGATAGCCGCGCATCTTGATGCCGGCCTTGGTGCGGCCGATCAGGAGCCGCGCCTCGGCCTCGTCCAGCGGCGCGCCGGCAAGGGCCACGTCCTTCATCAGCTCGATATCGATGCCGCCGGTGCCGAACAGCACGACCGGGCCCATCTCGGCGTCGAGCGAGGCGCCGACCACGAGCTCGAGGTCGGCCTTGACCTGCTGTGCGATCAGGATGCCATCGAGCTTCGGCTTGCCCTTCAGCTTCTTCACCCGCGCCGTGATGTCGGCAAAGGCTTTCTTCACCTCGGTCGCGCTGTTGAGGTTCAGCACCACGCCGCCGATATCGGATTTGTGCAGGATCTCGGCGCTGATGAGTTTGGCCACGACCGGAAAGCCGATCTGCTTGGCGATCTTCACGGCTTCCGCCGATGTCTGCGCAATTCCCTCCTTCGAGACCGGAATGCCATAGGCCTTCAGCAGCGTCTTCGAGGCGACCTCGTCGAGTGCGGCGCCGCTCGCCGATGCCAGCGCTTTCTCCAGCACGACGCGCGCGGCGGGCTTCGAGCTCGAGACGATGTCAGGCACCTCCTTGCGCAGCCTGGCATAGGCGAGCAGCGATTTGATCGCGGTCACCGCGCGATCCATGCCCTGCATCACCGCGAGGTGCGGCAGCGATTTGCGCAGGCCCTTGGTGAACTCGGTGAAGCCCACCGACATCGCGCTGATATAGATCACGGGTTTTGCGGCCCGGCTCGCCATCTCGTTGACGATGCGCAGATTGCGCTCGCGCTGCTCGTGCGGCGCTTTTGGAAACTCGGCATCGACGATGACGATGTCGATATCGGGATCGTCGATCATCAGCTTGATCGACTTCATGTAGACGGAGGGATCGACCACCGCCGCAAAGCCGGCATCGAGCGGATTGCCGACGATCGATCCCGGTCCGAGCATCTTTGCAAGCTCGGAGCCGACGTGCGGGCTCAGCGGCGCAAAGTTCAGGCCTTCGGCATAGAAGGCGTCGAGCAGCATGCCGCGTTTGCCGCCGGACAGCGTGACCGCCGCAAGCCGGTCGCCCCTGGGCACGGCGGCGTGGACGAAGCATTCGGTGGTCTCGATCAATTCGTCGAGCCCACCCACGCGGATCACGCCTTCGCGGGTTGCGATCGCGTCGAACGTCTCGATCGAGCCCGCCAGCGCACCGGTGTGCGCCATCGCGGCGGCGCGGCCGCCTTCCGACGATCCGAGCTTGAGCGCGATCACCGGCTTGCTCGCGGCACGCGCGGCCTTGCAGGCGTCGCGAAACGCCTTGGTGTTGCGCACGCCTTCGAGATAGACCACGATCACCTTGACGCTCGGATCTTCGGCGAAATAGCGCATCAGGTCGGGTGTCTCGAGCCCGGTCTCGTTGCCTGTTGTCACCATGTAGCCGACACCGACGCCGCGATCCTCCAGCGCCTGCCGGATTGCCATGACGATAGCGCCGGATTGGCCGGCGATTGCCACCGCGCCCTGTTCCATGGTGACGATGCGGTCGTCGATATTGGTGAAGAGCTTCTCGCCGGCACTCAAATTGCCGAGGCAGTTGGGGCCGGTGACGGCGAGCCCTGTCTCACGCACGGCCTGTTGCAGCTCCATGGCGAGCTTCTGGCTCTCTTCATCCTGCAACTCGCTGAAGCCCGACGTGACGATGGTGGCGGATCGCGCACCGGCAGCGGCGGCGTCGCGGATCACCTGCACGGCAAAGCGTGCGGGCACCAGCACCAAAACGTGATCAGGCTTCTCGGGGAGGCTCGCAAAATCCTTGTAGCAGGGCACGCCCCAGATGGTTTCGCGCTTGGCGTTGACAGGATAGAGCCCGCCCTCGAAGCCGTATCTGACCAGATTGTTCCAGATGCGCTCGGCGTAATTGCCCGGCTTGTCGGTCGCACCCACCAGCACGATGTTTTGCGGATGCAGCATAGCGTGGATGCCCTTGACGATGTCACTGGCATCGGGCGGCGGCGACCATGAGCGGGCAGGAACCGACGCAGCAGAGGCCTGCGCTTGAGAGACCTGCGCTTTAGAGACCCGGGCTTCCATGGCGTGACCTCACCTTTTGTTCTTCTTGGTGGCGCGTCACCTGGTTGTATGGCGAGTTGGGTGGAGTGGCAACCGGCAGGGTCGCATGCCGCATGGCGGAATGCGCGGTGGATCCCAAGCGATGACTTCAATCGCCGGCTGCTGTCTCTTCCGCGTCAATATCGCAAGACACCCAGCTTGTAGGCATAGTGATAGGCCAGCTGCCGGACGAGATAGGGCGCGATGGCGCGGCGGATCTGCATTTGCGTCGGATCGAATCCGAGAGCGCGGCGCCGCAAGATGCCCATCTCCCTGATGCCGATCGCGTAAGCGTTCCGGGCAGCAGCACGTCGTCGCTGTTGAGATAGGCCATGATCTCGCAATCGACGCCGGCAAAGCCGAGATGCGGTTCCAGTGACGCTGTTGTCGCGCGCGCCAAGCTTGGTTTGCGAGAGTGCGATCGATCTCGGACGGGTCTATTGCGAACTGCTATTCATCGTCTGCGATCAGGGTGGCATGCAGGAGGTAACGTTCGGGGCCGGACGTAACGGCGTCGAACGGCCAGCAGGTCGCGAGCACAAGCTCGAAATCCTGCGTCGCGGGATCGATGCCCGACGCGTCGAAACGGACAATCGCGGAGGAATCCGCGCGAAAGCGAAAGCGTTTACCGTCACTGCGTGTGACATCGATCACGTCACCAATGGCAACATCCCGCAGGAAGCGGAAGTGTGTATCGCGATGAGCAGCATATACAGCAGCGCCGCGCTCGCCGGCATCAACCGTTTGGTGGAGATGACCGGGGCCGAAAGCGAGCGCCTGGCCGCTCGTGCCCTCCAGCACGATGGCACTGGCGCCGATCCGTTTCACCTCGATCCGCGCCACCGGCCAGGTATCGGCCCAGGACCATGGCTTGACCGGCTCGCCGGTCGCAACGCTCCGGTCGAACGCACGCTCCAGGAGCATCTGCGCGAGCCACGCCTTGGCGTGGATGTAGGCGCCGTCGCCGAACAGGATCGTTCCGACAAGCGCCAGGACCAGAGGCGAGATGAGGCGGGGCATTGTTAGTTTCTCTCTCGTCATTGCGAGCGAAGCGAAGCAATCCAGACTGTCTCCTTGGCGGCAGTCTGGATTGCTTCGTCGCTTCGCTCCTCGCAATGACAGGGAAAAAAGGCGCGCGCGGCCGTTGGTATCGGGACGGGCAGCCGCGCGCGCCAAGCAAGAGGAGTTCGGGGGGCTCCTCTCTCAAGCGGCGTCAGTGAGCAAGTGCTGACGCCGGTTGAACACGAACAGGATCAGGGCGAGAACGATCATGATCAGGCCTGCGATCATCTTCAGCGCGGCCGAGGTCGCGGTCTTGGGCAGGCGGATCGCATCGGGTGTGACAGGGGCCGGACGCCTTGCCGCAGACTGGCCTGCATCGGCGCGGCGCTCGCGCAACTGTGTCGGCGTCAGCTGCGGCCGTTCGCCGAACACCTTCGCGAAATCCCAACCCGCCGGCAGGTTGATCGGAAGTTCGCTGAGCTTGAGCGGCTGGCCTTCGGGACGACTCGGTGTCTTGTCGACCGCGACGAGACTGGTCAGTCGCGTGACAATCTGATGGTCGAGCGCCAGCGCTAGGATCGTCTTGTCGGTGTCCTCCGGCGTCATCTCGCGAAGCGTCCGCGCCACCTCGGCATCGCCGATCTTGCGCCTCGCCCAGAGTTTCGACAGGCCTTTGCCCTCGGCCGCGTTTTGCAGCGGCAGTGTCACCGACCACGGCCGGTCGCCGACGCGACCCTTGATCTCCAGCGAGCCTGCGAGCTTGTCGAGCTTCGCCGCCAGCACCAGCGGTTCGTCGCGATAGATGTCGGGAATGATCGCGGGCGTGATGTCGGCCTTGGCGTTCGAGAATTTTGCGGTGAGGCCGGTCACCGCAGGATTCTCCAGCTTGGCGAACAGGCCGCGCATGCGCTCCTCGACCTGCTCGACCGAGCCGATATGGGTGAAGGCGCCGCGGCCGAGCTCGGAAGCCCGCGTCATCAGATAGGTGTTTGGCGCTGAGCCGATGCCGACCATGAAGATGCGCGAGCGGCCGCGCATCGCGGTGATGGTCTCGAACAATTGCTGCTCGTTGCCGATCGCGCCGTCGGTCAGGAACACGATCTGGCGAACCATGTTGGTATCAGCGATCTTGTCGGTCAGTGCCGCACGCATCGCCGGCACCATTTCGGTGCCGCCGCGCGCCTGCAACGCGCCGACGAATGACGTCGCTTCACCGACATGCGCGGTATCGGCTGGCACCGAGGTCGGAAACAGCACGTCCATGGTGTCGTCGAAGCGGATCACGTTGAACCGGTCGTTCGGCTGGAGGCGGCCGAGCGCATAGAGCAGGCTCGCCTTGGCCTGCTCGATCGAGGTGCCGCCCATCGAGCCGGAATTGTCGATCACGAACACCACTTCGCGCGGTAGCGGCCGCCGCGTTGTGTTCTCGGCGGCGGGCGGTGTGACGAAGGCGAGCAGATAGTCGGCATCGCCGACATGCTCGCGGAATAGCCCGACCGACGGCGCCTTCTCGGCGGCCGGCTTCCAGGTCAGCTCGAAGTCGCGGTCGGCCGGCACGGTGCCGTCGGCAAGCGTCACGACGCGCGTCGTGCTGTCCGGGCTCTCGATCTTGACGTTGTGATGGTGGCTTTTCACCTCGCCAAGCGCAAAGCCGGCTTTCAGGTGCACCGTGATGCTGGTCGGATTGATCGGCGCATTCCTGGCCGGATCGAGAACCGGCGGCGAGATGCGATCACGGTCGGGCACCGGGTCTGAATTGGTCGCGCCCCAGCCGGAGCCGTCCTTGCGGAAGTCGACACTCTGCACGATCGGCGCCGGATTGTAACGCGGGGCGACCACCAGCGGCAGGCGCAGCGAATATTCGTTGCCGGACTGATGCACCGGCTCCTGATATTCGATCTGCACCAGCACGGTTTCGCCGGGACCGATATTGGCGACCGAGTTGGTGAAGATGTTGGGCCGCTCCTGCTCGGTGAGTGCGGCCTTCTGTCCGTTGCGGCGCGCCTGCTCGTAGATTGCGCGGGCCTGCTGACGCTCCCTGATGTCGCCGACGATGATGCGGTCGCCGACCACCACATTCAGCGTGTCGACGGCGCCGTCGGTGGCCAACGGATAGACATAGGTCGCCTCGACCCAGTCCCTGGTCGGGTTACGGAAGACCTGCGTGACACGGGTGCGCAGCGTCGGGCCTGATACCGTGATGTCGATATCGATCCCGAGGCGGATGGCTTCGATGTAAGCGCCGTCCTCCTTCAGGAGGAGGCTGCCGGACTTGGCATCGCCGGGCTGGAGCAGGCTTGCCTGCTCGGTCGTCGCCGACCAGCCCGGCGCGAAGCTCACCAGCAGGGCCACGAAGCTGACCAGGAGCACGGCAATGCCCTGCGCCAGGAGGAACAGTCCAACCTTGACCAGCCTGCCGAGCCAGGGGTGCTCATTGCTATCGACCGTGTCGTAATTGCTCATTGGCCTGCTCCCGAAAGGTGTTTGACGACGCCAAGCATCGGTCGGGAGGGGGTGATTTCGCGAGCAGAATGAACGGCAATGTTCCGCCGCGGCCGGCCCGGGCGGGGCATCGCCTTGGCGGCGATGTCCGGTTTTGTGCTGATTTGTCCGCCCTGCTAGACTGCCCGCCGTGGAGCAGGGCTAACGATGCAGACGCCGGATAAACTCAACGACGGGCAGCTTTCGGACGAGCAAAGCCGGGAGGTCGCGGAGACGATCCGCGAGGAAATCGCCAGGCGCCGGATTTCGCGGCAGGCGCTGGCCGAGCAGGCCAAGCTCAGCCTGTCGACGCTGGAGAAAGCGCTCGGCGGCCGCCGCCCGTTCACGTTGGCAACCACGGTCCGGCTCGAGCAGGCGCTGGGCGTGTCCCTGCGCAAGAGCACGGTCGCGCCGTCGCCCGCGGCCGGCAACGACGTCGCACCCGACAGCCTCGGCTCCTATTCGCATCGCGCGGTGACCTGGATCGAGAACGTCTACATCACGCTGCGGCCGTCCTTTGGTGACAAGGATGCGATCTTCGCCTATCGCACCGAGATCGCCTGGGAGCCGAAAGTCTCCTCGCTGGTCTTCCGCGAGGGCGAGCGGACCGATGCGGCCTATGAGCACACCGGCGAAGTTGCTGTGCCGCATCAGTCGGGGTTCATCTATCTTGTCATCAACAAGCATGGCCAGCATCGCGTGATCACGGTGTCGCGCCCGACGGTGAATGGCGCGATGTATGGCATCATCTCGACGCTGCGCGCCGGCGCCGGCTCGCAGCTGACGCCGGTCGCAGCGCCGATAGCCTATGTGCCGGCGCGGAATATCGCCGATCCGGCTGTGGGCCGGATCGCACCCGACCACGCGAATTACAAGCTGTATCGCGATCACCTTCGGCGTACTGTCGACGAGTCTTTTGCAGTATTTTTGCCTGCCTGAATCTTCGCCCGAATTGGCGTCAAAAGATAGCGGCCTTTCGGCCGCTATCTCGCGCGTGTCGGCGATCGCCGATCGAAACTAGCCGCTCGGCTCGGCGCTGATGATGGGGCCGAACAGCTCCCACTGGCCGCTCTTGAACCGCCACATCTTGAGCTGCTCGATCGGCGCGAAGTCGGTGGCCGAGGTGTTGATCGTGATCCCCGGGATCAGCGTGTCGGGGGTGAAGTCCTTCAGGCTGGCGGCCTGCTTCATCACGTTCTCGCGGGTGAGATTGTCGCCCGCCTGCTTCAGCACCTGAACCATGGTCTGGGCTGCGGCGTAACCGTAAACCAGATTGGCGTCCGAGATGTTCGCGCCCGGCATGTACTTCTCGATGAAGGCCATGAACTTCTTCATGCCGGCATCGTCCTTCCACTGCGGATCCGAGGCGTCCTTGAGGTAGCCGGCCGAGAGCACGCCTTCGGAGGCCTCGAGGCCGGCGGGCTTCATCACCGCACCGATAGACACCGACACGTCGGTCATCAGATGCATCGGCTTCCAGCCGAGCTCGGCGATCTTCTTGATGGCCTGCGCCGCGAATTTCGGGGTCGCGATGTTGACGAACGTATCGGCGCCGGTGTCCTTGAGCTTGACGATATGGGCGTCGATCGACGGCTCCGACGTCTCGTAGCTTTCTTCAGCCACGATCAGCTTCGACGCCTTGTCGCCGAACACGTCCTTGATGCCGGCGAGGTAGTCTTTGCCGAAATCGTCGTTGGCATAGAAGATCGCAACCTTCGCGTCCGGCTTCTCCTTCAGGATGTATTTGGCGAAGATCCGTGCCTCGACCCGGTAGCTCGGCTGGAAGCCCATGGTCCAGGGGAAGCTGTGCGGATCGTTCCACTTGCTGGCGCCGGTGGCAAGGAAGAGCTGCGGCACCTTCTTTGAATTATGATATTTCTGCACGGCGGTCTGGGTCGGCGTGCCCAGCGCGTTGAACACCAGGAAGACCTCGTCGCTCTCGATCAGCTTGCGGATCTGCTCCACCGTCTTCGGCGGCGAGTAGCCGTCGTCATAGGAGATCCAGTTGATCTTGCGGCCGTTGATGCCGCCCTGGTCATTGATCATCTTGAAATAGGCTTCCTCGGTCTTGCCGATGACGCCGTAGGCGGAAGCAGGTCCCGAATACGCCTCGACATTGCCGAGCTTGATCTCGGTGTCGGTGGCGCCGGTGTCGTACGCCTTCTGGGCGAAAGCGCCCTGGATCGTGAGCAGCGTCAACGCGGTTGCTGCGGCAAGCAGGGAGAGTTTCTTGTTCTTCATGGAAATTCCTTGGATTTCTTGTGGGATGGAGCAGGCACTTCAAAATAAAAGCGCCCGCGAGAGGGGCGCTTTGATCAGGCGTTGGCGACTTTCTTGTCGACCTCGGAGGTGACCGAGAATTGCTTGCGCAAGGTCGGCTTGTGGATCTTGCCGGTGGCGTTGCGTGGTAGCGCATCGACGAAGCGAACCTGGCGCGGACATTTGAAGCGCGCGAGATTGGCCGCGCAATGCGCAAAGACATCGGCCTCGGTCAGCCGCTGCCCCTGTTTGACCGCAACGATGGCGAGGCCGACCTCGCCCCACTGCGGATCGGGAATGCCGATCACGGCCGCTTCCGCGATCGCGGTGAGCTGGTGCAGGACGTTCTCGACCTCGGCCGGATAGACGTTCTCGCCGCCGGAAATGTACATGTCCTTCCAGCGGTCGACGATGTAATAGAAGCCCTCTTCATCCACGCGCGTGGCATCGCCGGTGTGCAGCCAGCCGTCGGTGAAGGAGGATTTGTTCGCCTCCGGCCTGTTCCAGTAGCCCGGCGTGATGTTCGGCCCCTTGACCCAGAGTTCACCGAGCTCGCCGACATCGGCGTCGCTGCCGTCGGGACGGACGATCCGCACCTCCGTGTGCAGCACCGGCTTGCCGGCAGAGCCGGCCTTGCGTGCCGCGTCCTCGCGATCGAGCACCAGCACGGCGGGCGACGTCTCGGTCATGCCGTAACCCTGCTGAAGCGCGACGCCGCGCGCCTCCCACACCTTCAGCAACGGCACCGGCATCGGCGCGCCGCCGACACCGCAGACGATCAGTCGGGAAAGGTCAGTCGTTGCGAAGGCCGGCTGCTGTGCCATGAACTGGTAGATCGCGGGCACGCCGAAAAATACGTTGATCCCCCGCGCGG
The DNA here is from genome assembly GCF_036924495.1 of Bradyrhizobium sp. AZCC 2230. Lineage (NCBI taxonomy): Bacteria > Pseudomonadati > Pseudomonadota > Alphaproteobacteria > Hyphomicrobiales > Nitrobacteraceae > Bradyrhizobium > Bradyrhizobium sp. AZCC 2230. The sequence continues at coordinate 6,658,157 of NZ_JAZHRS010000001.1, forward strand.
GATCGTTGATCAGGCCAAGCGCGGTACCGGGATCGAACGCGCGCATGATCATCACGGTGCCGCCGGCGTGCAGCACGGGATTGGTGTAGCAGTTGAGCCCGCCGGTGTGGAACAGCGGCAGCACGGTGAGCAGCACCGAGGACGGTCCGATGCAGGCTGGGCCGCCAAGATTGACGCAATTCCAGAAGGTCATGCCATGGGTGATGGTCGCGCCCTTCGGATGGCCCGTGGTGCCCGACGTGTACATGATGGTCGAGACGTCATCGAGCGTGATGTCTTCGGCGCGCTCCAGCGGCTTGGCGGCCGCAATGCCGGCCTCATAGGCGCCGCCGGGGCCGAGCAGCAGGCTGGTGGCGACGTTGCAGAGTTTTGCAACAGTAAGCGCTGTCTCGGCGAGATCGGTGTCGTGGATCATCACCTTCGGCGCGCAATCGCCGGTGATGAACTGAAGCTCGGGAACGGTGAGGCGGGTGTTCAACGGCACGAAGACGGCACCGAGCCGTCCGCAGGCGAACTGCACCTCCAGCGTATCGGTCGTGTTCAGCGCCAGCACCGCGACGCGGTCGCCGCGAGAGATGTTTAGCGTGTGGCGCAGGAACGAGGCGAGGCGCGAGACGCGGGCGTCGAGTTGCGCATACGAGAAGCGGCGCTCGCTCGTGAGGTCGATGGCCGCGACCCTGTGAGGTGCGCGGCGCGCGTGATGGGCGATCCAGTCGCAATAACGAACGGCCAATACTCCCTCCCTCGGCGGTCTTGTGCCGCCTGCATTTTTATTGCTGTGCACCATGCCCGGCGTGGCCCTGGGAGGCCAGCCGGAGTTTTGTGCAGCAGTCTTTTTTGATTTGGAGTTGGCCTGCGGGGGACGAAAATCGTCTTGCGTTGAGTTGCTAGGTGTTGGGCCGGCGAGGCGCCACGCCCCACCCAGCCACTCGGCGCAAGTGAGCCGCCAATGTTCCGGCCATGGTGGAACGCGAAGAGAGAAAGCGCGCATGCAATGAAGAGTCCGTTCTATACCGCCGAGCACGACGCCTTCCGCGACGTCATGCGCCGCTTCGTCGACAAGGAGATCGCACCCTTCGCCCATGAATGGGACGAAGCCGGCGAATTCCCCCGCGCGCTCTATCGCAAGGCGGCCGAGATCGGCCTGTTGGGGCTGGGATTCCCCGAGGAATATGGCGGGATCGCCGCCGACCAGTTCATGAAGATCGTGGCCAGCCAGGAACTGGCGCGAGCCGGAGCCGGCGGCATCAGCGCGAGCCTGATGAGCCACACCATCGGCTCGCCGCCGATCGCACGCGCAGCGCGCCCCGAAGTCAAGGCGCGTGTGCTGCCGCAGGTGCTGGCCGGCGACAAGATCTCCGCGCTCGCGATCACCGAGCCGGGCGGTGGTTCTGATGTCGCGAACCTTCGGACCAGGGCGCGGCGCGACGGCAATCACTACGTCGTGAGCGGCGAAAAGACCTTCATCACCTCGGGCGTGCGCGCGGATTATCTGACCGTTGCGGTGCGTACCGGCGGGGAAGGCGCCGGTGGCGTCAGCCTGCTCCTGATCGAGGGCGATACGCCCGGCCTGTCGCGCACCAGGCTGAAGAAGATGGGCTGGTGGGCCTCCGACACCGCGACGCTGCATTTCGACGACTGCCGCGTGCCGGTCGAAAACCTGATCGGCGAGGAGGGGCAGGGCTTCAAGATCATCATGCAGAATTTCAACAGCGAGCGCATGGGCATGGCGGCCGGCTGTACGGCCTTCGCCCGCGTCTGCCTCGATGAAGCGGTCGCCTATGCCAAGGAGCGCAAGACGTTCGGCAAGCCGCTCGCCCAGCACCAGGTCATCCGCCATAAGATCGTGGACATGGCGCAGAAGGTTGCAGCTTCGCAGGCGATGCTGGAAATGCTGGCCTGGCGGCTGGAGCAGGGCGAGAGCCCGGTCGCGGAAATCTGCATGATGAAGAACCAGGCGACGCAGACCATGGCCTTCTGCGCCTCGGAAGCCGTCCAGATCTTTGGCGGCGCCGGCTTCATGCGCGGCATCAAGGCCGAACGCATCTATCGCGAGGTCAAGGTCAACGCCATCGGCGGCGGCACCGAGGAGATCATGAAGGATCTCGCCAGCCGGCAGATGGGGTTGTGAATGCGGATCTCATTCCGGGGCGCGCAGCGTAGCGGAGCGAGCCCGGAATCCACCGGGCCGCAGATGCCGTAGAGGAATGGATTCCGGGCTCATCGCTTCGCGATGCCCCGGAATGACGAAGAGGAAGAAATGCTGTTCACCACCGACCACGACGACATCCGTCGTTCCGTGCAGAAATTCATCGCCAACGAGATCAATCCACATGTCGATGAATGGGAGAAGGCCGATATCTTCCCGGCTCACGAGCTGTTCAAGAAGATGGGCAGCCTCGGCTTCCTCGGCCTGAACAAGCCGGTCGAGTTCGGCGGCTCCGGCCTCGATTACTCCTATGCCCTGATGATGGCGGAGGAGCTGGGCGCGATCACCTGCGGCGGCGTGCCGATGGCGATCGGGGTGCAGACCGACATGGCGACGCCGGCGCTGGCGCGATTCGGCTCGGACGAGGTGCGGCGCGAGTTTCTCAGCCCCTCGATCTCGGGTGACTATGTCGCCTGCATCGGCGTCTCCGAGCCCGGCGCGGGTTCGGACGTCGCCTCGATCAAGACCAGCGCGCGCTCCGACGGCGACGACTACCTCATCACCGGCGGCAAGATGTGGATCACCAATGGCACCCAGGCCGACTGGATCTGCCTGCTTGCCAATACCGGCGACGGGCCCGTTCACCGCAACAAATCGCTGATCTGCGTGCCCATGAAGAGCAAGGGTGTCACGGTCGCCCGCAAGCTCGACAAGATGGGCATGCGCTCCTCCGACACCGCGCAGATCTTCTTCGACAATGTCCGCGTGCCCAAGCGCAACCGGATCGGCGAGGAGGGCAAGGGCTTTACCTACCAGATGATCCAGTTCCAGGAGGAGCGGCTCTGGGGCGCGGCGGCCTGCCTGAAAGCGCACGAGTACATCATCAACGAGACCATCGAGTACACGCGCAACCGCAAGGCGTTCGGGAAGTCGATCCTCGACAACCAGGTCGTGCACTTCAAGCTCGCGGAGATGCAGACCGAGGTCGAGCTGCTGCGCGCGCTGATCTATCGCGCCGCCGAAGCGCTGGTCGCCGGCGAGGACGTGACGAAGCTCGCGACCATGGCGAAGCTGAAGGCCGGCCGGCTCGGCCGCGAGCTCACCGACGCCTGCTTGCAATATTGGGGCGGAATGGGCTTTACCAACGAGACGCCGGTCAGCCGCGCCTATCGCGACAGCCGCCTGACCTCGATCGGCGGCGGCGCCGACGAGGTCATGCTGATGGTCCTGTGCAAGATGATGGGTACGCTGCCGGGTAGTAAGGGAAACGCCTGATGATCACGCTCTATCACTGCGACGCCGCGCGCTCGTTCCGCCCGCTCTGGATGCTGGAGGAGATGGGACTGCCTTATGAGCTGAAGATGCTGCCGTTCCCGCCGCGGGTCTTCGCCAAGGAATATCTCGCGCTCAATCCGCTGGGCACGATTCCCTTCATGGTCGACGGCGAGACCAAGATGACGGAGTCCTCCGGCATCTGCCACTATCTCGGCGTCAAATACGGACCAACGCCGCTGATGGTCGGCCCCGAGGATCCCGCCTATGGCGCCTTCCTGAACTGGATGTATTTCAGCGATGCCACGTTAACCTTCCCGCAAACGCTGGTGCTCCGCTACACCCAGCTCGAGCCGGAGGAGCGGCGCAACCCGCAGGTCGCCACCGACTACGCCAAATGGTTCCTGGGGCGGCTGCGCGCCGTCGAGGCAGCGACCGCCAATACCGAGACGTTGTGCGCCGGCCGCTTCACCGCCGCCGACATCGTCATCGGCTACGCGCTCCGCCTCGCGGATAACATCGGTCTCGCCAAGGATTTCGGGCCGAATGTCGCAGCCTATTGGGCACGCTTGCAGCAGCGCGACGGTTTCAAGCACGCAGTTGCTGCGGAGCAGAAGGCCGGCACCGAGCAGAATGTTGCGCCAAGGGTAAGGGCGTAAGGCCCTCCCATCGTCGTCCTGGCGAAAGCCAGGACCCATTACCCCAGGGAGTGGTTTGACGAAGACTCGTGGTTGCCAGTTTCGCGCTGCAGCTGCTCCCTGGGGTAATGGGTCCTGGATCTGCGCTTCGCTTGTCCAGGACGACATCCTTGTTGCCAAAGTTCCGGGACGGCTGATCGTCGTCCCGGAATGGTAATCTTTTGCGCGCCATGACAGCGCTATCGCGTCGTGACAGCGCCCAAATTTCCGCTAAGGTGACCTCCGTCCGCAGCGGCCAAAGAGCCGCGCGAGGAGGATCCCAATGGAAGATAAAGGTCGCGAATCCGACCATCTGATGCTGATCACCCCGGAGCGGGTCTTCTACGCCGGCTTGCTCGGCAGGCCCCGCAAGCGGACCCCAGGTTGCTGCCACGTCTATGTCGCCGTGAAAGGCAGCCTGCATCTGACCATCGACGATGTCCTCGTCACCGCCGAACTGTTCGTCACCCTGCCGAACCAGCGGCATTCCATTGCCAGCGACTACCGCACTGCAATCAGCGTCACGCTCGAGCCGGAAAGCATGCCGGATGGCGTGATCGAGGCTTTGGCCCAGCGACTGATGGGACCGGATCGCGCGGTCTATGCCCGAAAAATCCTCGCTGCCTACGCGCTGCTGCGCCAGCGCCGTTATGGCGACATCAACACCGCTGAATTCGACGAGATGTGTTTTGGCGAGGCGCTACCGCGCCGCGTGCTCGACCCGCGGGTCATGCGCGCTGTCGCCCGCATCGGGCGCTTCACGGGCGAGCCGGTGACGGCGGATACGTGCGCGGCCGAAGCCGGTCTTTCAGCCTCGCGCTTCCTGCATCTGTTCAAGGAAGAGACCGGCATCTCGTTCCGCTCCTTCCGGGCCTGGAAGCGTGCGCGGCATCTGCTGCATTTCGCCAACCAGGACCTCAACCTCGCCCATCTCGCGCAGGATATCGGCTATCCTGACTCGACCCATTTCAGCCATTCGATCCGCCGCTTCTACGGATTGAAGCCGCGCGCGATCTTCGTCGGCTCGCGCGACCTCGCGATCTATCGCAGCAGCGAGACGGTGCGGCTCGCGGAGGCGAGCTAGCGCCGCTCTCGTAGGGTGGGCAAAGCGAAGCGTGCCCACCGTCTTTCTCAATTGCCGAAATATGGTGGGCACGGCGCAAAGCGCCTTTGCCCACCCTACGATAGCTCGTCTTTAGCTAGCTTCTCCGCGCAAGAAGCCGCATGCCGCGCATCACATGATCGCAACCGTTGAATTCTCAACGTGCGAGACATCTGTGGTATGAGCGACAAGGCCGTCATCACCTGCGCGCTGAACGGCGTGCTCACCGACCCGAAGCAGCACAACGTGCCGGTGACGCCCGAGCAGATGGCGCGCGAGGCCAAGGCTGCGTTCGATGCGGGCGCGTCCATCATGCACATCCATCTGCGCCAGCAGGCGCCGAACAAGGGGCATCTGCCGTCCTGGGAGGTTGCCGTCAGCAAGGAGATCCAGCAGGCGATCCGTGAAGCCTGCCCCGGCGTCATCATCAATCACACCTCGGGCGTCTCCGGGCCGAACTACTCCGGCGCGCTGGATTGCATCCGCGAGACCAGGCCGGAGATCGCCGCCTGCAACGCCGGCTCGCTGAATTACCTGAAGGTCAAGGCCGACAACAGCTGGGCCTGGCCGCCGATGATGTTCGATAACGCGGTCGAGAAGGTGAAGGATTATCTCGACGTCATGAACGCGGTCGGCACCATCCCCGAGTTTGAATGTTTTGATGTCGGTATCGTCCGCTGCGTCGGCATGTACCATCAGGTCGGCATGTACAAAGGCCCGCTCGAGTATAACTTCGTGATGGGGGTCGCTTCGGGGATGCCGTCGGATCCCGATCTGCTGCCGATCCTGATCAAGCTGAAGCGTCCCGAAGCGCATTTTCAGGTCACGGCGATCGGCCGCGAGGAGATCTGGCCGCTGCACCAGCGGTGCGCCGAGCTTGGCGGTCATTTGCGCACTGGCCTGGAGGACGCCTTCTATCTCGCCGACGGCAAGAAAGTGACGTCGAACGGCCAGCTGATCGAGGCCATCGCCGCCTGCGCCCGCCGTGCCGGCCGCGAGATCGCGAGCCCCGCCGAGGCGCGGAAGATCTTTGGGACGAATCTCTGAACGTAGCCCCAGCCGTCATTGCGAGCGAAGCGAAGCAATCCAGAGTGTATCCGCGGCAACAGACTGGATTGCTTCGTCGCCTTGCTCCTCGCAATGACGGGTAGGATCAAGTCATGTCCATTCTTGAAAACACCATTTCCCCCGGCAGCGCCGCCTACCATGCCAATCGTGACGGCATGCTCGCGCTGATCGACCGTATGCGCGCGCTGGAAGAGCGCACGCGTGCGGCGTCGGCCGTAGCAAAGGATCGCTTCCACAAACGCGGCCAGCTGCTGCCGCGCGAGCGCGTCGCGCTGGTGCTCGATCCCGGTGCGCCCTTCATCGAGCTGTCGACGCTCGCCGGCTACATGTTCGATTTGCCGGATGCGAGCAAGAGCGTGCCGGGCGGCGGTGTCATCGCCGGCATCGGCTTCGTCTCGGGCGTCCGCTGCATGGTCAGCGCCAGCGATTCCGGCATCGATGCCGGCGCGCTGCAGCCCTACGGCCTCGACAAGACGCTGCGGGTGCAGGAGCTCGCGCTCGAGAACAAGCTGCCTTACGTGCAACTCGTCGAAAGCGCCGGCGCCAATCTCCTGCGCTATCGCGTCGAGGATTTTGTCCGCGGCGGCAACATCTTTCGCAATCTCGCGCGGCTTTCGGCGGCGGGCCTCCCCGTCGTCACGGTCACGCACGGCTCATCCACGGCCGGCGGCGCATATCAAACGGGCCTCTCGGACTACATCGTCATGGTGCGCGGCCGCACCCGCGCCTTCCTTGCCGGCCCGCCGCTGCTGAAGGCCGCGACCGGCGAGATCGCAACCGAGGAAGAGCTCGGCGGCGCCGAGATGCACACGCAGATCTCCGGCCTCGGCGATTATCTCGCCGAGGACGACCGCGACGCGCTGCGTATCGCGCGCGAAATCATGTCCGCGCTGGAATGGGAACGACCGGGCAGGGCACCGTCTGAATTCAAGCCGCCGCGCTACGATCAGGACGAGCTGCTCGGCATCATGCCGATGGATCACAAGCGCTCGATCGACATGAAGCAGGTGATCGCGCGCATCATCGATGATTCCGATTTCACCGAGATGGCGCCAAATTACGGCCCTGCCACCGTCTGCGGCCATGCCCGCATCGAGGGGCAGGCGATCGGCATCATCACCAATAACGGCCCGCTCGATCCGGCCGGTGCCAACAAGGCGACGCATTTCATCCAGGCCTGCTGCCAGACCCGCACGCCGCTGCTCTATCTCAACAACACGACCGGCTACATGGTCGGAAAGGCTTATGAAGAAGCCGGCATGATCAAGCACGGCTCGAAGATGATCCAGGCAGTGACCTCGGCGACGGTGCCGCAAATCACCATCTATTGCGGCGCCTCGTTTGGCGCGGGCAATTACGGCATGTGCGGCCGCGGCTTCCATCCGCGCTTCTGCTTCTCCTGGCCGAACGCCAAGACTGCGGTGATGGGCGGCGAGCAGGCCGCCGAGACCATGGCGATCGTGACCGAAGCTGCCGCGGCGCGACGGGGCAAGCCGGTCGAGAAGGACAAACTGGATGCCATGAAGGCGCAGATCGTTGGCGTGTTCGACGGTCAGATGGACGTGTTCTCGACCAGCGCGCGCGTGCTCGACGACGGCGTGATCGATCCGCGCGATACCCGCGCGGTCCTCTCCGAGGTGCTCGCGATCTGCCGCGAAGGCGATGCACGCGCGTCCCAGCGTATGCAGTTTTCGGTGGCCCGCCCATGAGGAACGGATCAGTGCAGCACCGGCCGTTCTTCAAGGTCCTGGTAGCCAATCGCGGCGAGATCGCGCTGCGCGTGATGCGCAGTGCGCGGAAGCTCGGTCTCGGTGTCGTTGCGGTCTATTCGGACGCTGATCGCGATGCGGTTCATGTGAAGCAAGCCGATCAGGCCGTGCGCATCGGCGAAGCCTTGCCCGCGCAATCCTATCTCAACATTCCTGCGATCATTGCAGCGGCCAAGGCGAGCGGCGCGGATGCCGTGCATCCCGGCTACGGCTTCCTCGCCGAGAACGAGGAGTTTGCGAGAGGCTGCAAGGATGCCGGCCTCGTCTTCATCGGCCCGTCGCCGCAGGCGATCGTGGCCATGGGTAACAAGGCCGGCGCGAAGGAGATCATGAAGAAGGCCGGCGTGCCCTGCGTACCCGGCTATCAAGGCGCTGATCAGGGTGAGGAGGTCATGCTCGCGGAGGCCAACAAGATCGGCTTTCCCGTGATGATCAAGGCGGTCGCTGGCGGCGGCGGGCGCGGCATGCGGTTGGTCGCCGAGGCTGCATCGTTCTCCGATGCCCTGCGCAGCGCACGGTCGGAAGCCAGGGCGGCATTCGGCGATCCCACTGTGATCCTAGAGCGCGCCATCCAAAATCCCCGCCACATCGAGATCCAAGTGTTCGGCGACAGCCACGGCAATGCCATCCATCTTGGTGAGCGCGATTGCTCGGTGCAGCGGCGCCACCAGAAGCTGATCGAGGAGGCGCCATCGCCCGCGGTGACGCCGGCGCTGCGCGCGAAAATGGGCGAGGTTGCGATCGCAGCCGTGAAGGCGCTGCGTTACGAGGGGGCCGGCACGCTGGAATTTTTGCTCGATGCCAGCGGCGAGTTCTACTTCATGGAGATGAACACGCGCCTTCAGGTCGAGCATCCCGTGACCGAAGCGATCACCGGCCTCGATCTCGTCGAGCTGCAATTGCGAGTCGCGCGCGGCGAGGCTTTGCCTGTGAGGCAGCAGGACATCAAGTTCTCAGGTCATGCCATCGAGGTGCGGCTCTGTTCGGAAGATGCCGTGCAGGATTTCATGCCGCAGTCCGGCCGCATGGCGTGCTGGCAGGTGCCTGATGGCATTCGCGTCGAGCACGCACTGCAATCTGGCTCGGAGATTCCGCCGTTCTACGATTCCATGATCGCCAAGGTGATCAGCCACGGCGCCACGCGTGAGGAGGCGCGGGGACGACTGATCGTCGGGCTGGAGCGCCTTACCGCGCTTGGCGTGACGACCAATCAGGCGTTCCTGATGTCGTGTCTGCGTCATCCCGGCTTTGCCAAAGGCGAGGCGACGACGGCGTTCATCGGCGCGCATCGCGACGAGTTGCTGGCGCCGCGCGCGGACGCTGCATTCCATACGGCGCTGGCGGGCCTGTTGCTCTACGTGACGAATCCGCGCGCGCCGGCTTGGCGCAGTGGCCGGAGCTTGTCGGCAACGTTCCCGCTGCCGGCGAAAATCGAGATCGCAGGCCACGCGCTTGAGCTCGACGTCACGCGTGAGCGCGACGGCAGCTACAGCGTCGCCACCGACGGTCGCCAGGACAAGTTCGAGATCGAGCAAATCGATCCCGACGCCATCCGCTTCCGCCATGATGGCGTGATGGACAGCGCAAGATTCCTGCGCGACGGCGATCGGCTCTGCCTCCAGCACCGCGGCATCCCGCTCGTGGTGATCGATCTCACCCTCGCGGCGCCGAAGGCCGCCGCAAGCAATGGCGGCGACGGCAAAGTCCGCGCCGCCATGAACGGCCGCGTCGTCGCCGTGCTGGTCAAGCCGGGCGACCGCGTCACCGCCGGCCAGCCGGTGCTGACGCTGGAGGCGATGAAGATGGAGCACGTCCACAAGGCCGGCATCGATGGCGTGGTTTCGGCGATCGACGTCGCCGAGGGCGAGCAGGTGACCACGGGCAGGATCGTGGCCGAGATCGCGGCCGAATAGCGCCGCGAACTCGGTATGGGCAAAAGCGCAACGCGCCGTGCCCACTTTCCATGATTGAGGATGCGTGGGCACGCTCCGCTTTGCCCACTCTACGGCACCACTTTCGGTCGCAAAATCCGGAAATCCAAATGATTTCAATGTGATTTTGTCTCAACGTGCTGTGGACTGCCTCAAGCATTACCAACGGCGGATGCTCCTCGACGAATTATATTGAACATTGTTCATTCTTGAAATATGAACATTGAACAGCGTTCAATTCTCGCGTGGCAACCAGTGAGTTGTATACTGACGACCACACGCCCGGAGATCGATGCCATGCTCCTGTCAGTGTCCCCCCGTTCCACGTTCGCCCCACCGCAGGCTCGCGAAAAGTATCTGATCGGCGCGCTAATTGTCCTGACGCTGGTGGCGTTGCTAGCGCCTGCGTTGCCTGCCTCCGCATGGCACACACCGCATTTCGTCGACACCCGCACCTGGCTGGGTGTGCCTAACGCTGGTGACGTGCTCAGCAATCTTCTCTTTCTGGCGATGGCTATCTGGGGATTGGTGCGCCTGCGTGCCCGCCGTGATGCGCCCGTGGGTGCACGCTGGTTCTTCGTAGGACTGATCCTCACTTGCGTGGGATCATGCTTCTATCATCTGGATCCCGACGCGCCGCAGCGGCTCGTGGCCGATCGTCTCGGCATGGCGGTGGCTTTCGCGGGCTTTCTGGGCATCGCGACAGGCGAGCGCATCAGCGTGCGCGCCGGTCAGGCGGTGATCGTGCTAGTGACGGTTGCGGGACTGCTCGCGGCCTGGGTGGCATACGAGAACCTCACGCCATGGGTGGTCGTGCAGTTCGGCGGCATGGCGCTTGCCGTGGCGCTGGCGCTGACACGGCCCCTGCCTGGTGCGCTTGGCGTGCCACTGGGCAGCGTGATCTTCTTTTATGTGCTGGCCAAGCTTTTTGAACTTGGCGACGTGACCGTGTTCGAGGCGACTGGGCACCTTGCCTCGGGCCACACGCTGAAGCATCTGGCTGCCGCGCTGGCGGCGTGGCCGGTGATCAACGCGCTCCGCGATCCGTAGGGTAGGCAAAGGCGCATAGCGCCGTGTCCACCATCGTGCGGCGGTTGCGGTTTGGAATGGTGGGCACGCTTCGCGTTGCCCACCCTACGGCACCTACGCTGGCCGCCCCGTCCCGTCATTGAGCAAGCACGCCACCTGGTGCCCGTCGCCTGTATCCATCAGCACCGGCCGCTCCACCCTGCACCGCTCCATCGCAAACCGGCAGCGGGTGTGAAACGCGCAGCCGGGCGGCGGATTGACCGGGCTCGGCACGTCGCCGTCGACCAGTGGCGCGAGCTTCTTTGCCAGCGGATTGGCGATCGGCACGGAGGCGAGCAGGGCCTGCGTATAGGGATGGCGCGGGTTGCGGAACAGCTCGTCCTTGTCGGCGATCTCGACGATGCGGCCGAGATACATCACGGCGACGCGGTGGCTGATATGCGCGACCACGGCGAGGTCGTGCGCGATGAAGAGATACGAAAAGCCGTGCTGCTTCTGCAGGTCGATCAGCAGATTGATCACCTGCGCCTGGATCGAGACATCGAGCGCGGACACCGGCTCGTCGCAGACGATCAGGCGCGGCCCGAGCGCCAGCGCCCGCGCGATGCAGATGCGCTGGCGCTGGCCGCCGGAGAACTGATGCGGGAAGTTGCGCATCTGGTCGGGCCGGAGGCCCACCTGCTCGAACAGCTTTGCGACGCGCGCCTCCAGCGCCTTGCCGGTCGCAAGACCATGGACCGCGAGCGGCTCGCCGACGATATCGCCCGCGGTCATGCGCGGATTGAGCGAGGCGAACGGGTCCTGGAACACGATCTGCATCGAGCGGCGATGCCGGCGCAGCGCCGCCTTGGACAGATGCGTGATGTCCTCGCCATCGAGGCGGATCTGTCCCGAGGTCGGCTCAATCAGCCGCAGCACGCTGCGCGCCACGGTCGACTTGCCGCAGCCGGATTCGCCGACGAGCCCCAGCGTCTCGCCTGCGCCAAGCGAAAACGACACGCCGTCGACCGAGTGCACGGTGCCGACCTGCCGGCGCAGTACGCCGGCGCGCACCGGGTAATGCTTCTTGAGGTCGGTGACTTCGAGAAGTCGCCCGGTCATGCCACCTCCGCGACTTCAGCCGCGCGCCAGCAGGCGGCGAGATGGCCGCCGCCCCAGTCGGTCAGCGGTGGATATTCGGCCTCGCAGCGTTTGATCGCAAGCTTGCAGCGCGGCGCGAAAGCGCAGCCATTCGGCAGTCGCACCAGCGACGGCACGGTGCCGGGAATTTCGTTCAGCCGCTCCTGCACTGCGGCGCCGGATGCCGGCACGGCCGGGATCGAGGCCATCAGCCCGCGTGTGTAGGGATGTTTTGGCGCAGCGAACAGTGCCTCGACGCTGGCCTCCTCGACCTTCCGGCCCGCATACATCACGATCACCCGCTGCGCGGTCTGCGCGACGACGCCGAGATCGTGCGTGATCAGCACGAGGCCGGTGCCGAGCTCCTTCTGGAGATCGAGGATCAGCGCCAGAATCTGCGCCTGGATGGTGACGTCGAGCGCGGTGGTCGGCTCGTCCGCGATCAGCAGCGCCGGCCGGCACGCCAGCGCCATCGCGATCATCGCGCGCTGGCGCATGCCGCCGGAGAGCTGATGCGGATATTCGCGCGCGCGCCGTACCGGCTCGGGGATGCGCACCAGCCGCAGCATCTCGACAGAGGTGTTGTGCGCCTGCTTTGTCGACAAGTTCCGGTGCAGCCGCACGGCCTCGACGATCTGGTCGCCGATCCGCATCACCGGGTTGAGCGAGGTCATCGGCTCCTGGAAGATCATGGAGATGCGATCGCCCCGGATCTTGCGCATCTCAGCTTCGCTCAGCGCCAGCAGATCGGTGCCTTCAAGCGTGATCGAGCCGCCGACGATGCGACCCGGCGGATCGGGCACCAGCCGCATCAGCGACAGCGCGGTAACGCTCTTGCCGCAGCCGGATTCGCCGACGATCGCCAGCGTCTCGCCGCGGCTGACGGTGAAGGAGACGTCGTCGACGGCCTTGAACAGGCCGGAGTTGGTGAAGAACACCGTCTTCAGGTTCTTCACGTCGAGCACGAGATCGGAGGTGTCAGCCATCAGCCGCGCTGCCGGGGATCGAGGATGTCGCGCAAGGCGTCACCGAACAAATTGGCGCCGAACACGGCGAGGCTGATGGCGATGCCCGGAAAGATCACCAGCCATGGCGCGGTGCGAACATATTCGGCGGCGGACTCGGAGAGCATGCGGCCCCAGGACGGATAAGGCTCGGGAATGCCGAGGCCGAGGAAGGAGAGCGAAGCTTCGGTCAAAATGGTCGAGCCGAGCTGGGCCGTGGCGAGCACGATCAGCGGCGCCAGTGTGTTCGGCAGCACATGACGGAGCGCGATACGCATCTCGCTCATGCCGATCGATTTCGCCGCTTCCACGAACGGCTGCTCGCGCAGCGCCAGCGTGTTGGCGCGGGTGACGCGTGAGACAGTCGGGATCAGCGGAATGGCAATGGCGAGGATGACGTTCGGCAGGGATGGGCCGAGGGCTGCCGTCATGATCAGGGCCAGGACCAGCAGCGGCAGCGCCTGCAGGATGTCTGAGACGCGCTGGAACACGAGATCGACCCAACCGGAGAGATAGCCGGAGGTCAGACCGACGATGACGCCGATCGAGCCGCCGAGCGCGGTCGAGCCGATGCCGACCGCGAGCGAAATCCGCGCGCCGTGGATGATGCGGCTGAACACGTCGCGGCCGAAGGAATCCGTGCCCATCCAGTGCGCGAGGCTCGGACGCAAGAGTGCGTGGGCGGAATCGACGCTTAGGGGATCGTAACGTGCGATGAAGTCCGCGAAGATCGCCGTCAACAGGAACGCGATCATGATGACGAGACCGGCAGCGCCCAGCACGTGCCGCTGCGCCAGGAACAGCACGCGCCGCCAGCCACCGGTGGCATGAGCGCCGGCGCGCCTCAACTCAACATCGTAGTCGATCGCAGCCAAGTTGATCTCCTAATCCGTGTATCTGATGCGTGGATCGAACACGGCGTAGAGCATGTCGACGATGAAATTCGCGCTGACCACCACCACCGCAATCAGCATCACCAGGTTCTGCACGATCGGATAATCCCGCCAGCGAATCGCCTCCACCAGGAAGCGCGCGACGCCGGGGATGTTGAAGACGGTCTCAGTGACGATCAGGCCGCCGATCAAAAATGCCGCCTCGATGCCGATCACGGTGATGACGGGGAGGATCGCGTTCTTCAGTGCATGCTGATAGTTCACAGCAGCGTCCGATGCGCCCTTGGCGCGGGCGGTGCGGATATAATCCTGCCGCAGCACCTCCAGCATGGAGGATCGCGTGATGCGCATGGTCAGCGCGGCGCTGCGGAATCCGACGGCGGCGGCCGGCACGGCATAGGTCGCGAACGCTTCGAGCCAGGTGGCCGGATTGGGATTGAAGATCGGGATCTGGCCGAACATCGCCACCGAAGCGGTGAGGATCAGCAGGCCGAGCCAGAACGAGGGCAACGACAATCCGCTGAGGCTGAGGACACGCAACGCATAGTCGAGCCGCGTGCCTTGTTTGACCGCGCTGATCACGCCGAGTGGAATGCCGATCGATGCCGAGAACAGCAGCGCAAGGCCGGCGAGCCGCGCCGTGATCGGGATCCGCGGCAAAATCTCCTGAAGCGCCGGCTTCTCCGAGACATAGGAGTAGCCGAAATCGCCGCGCAGAAATCCGCTGATCCAGTGCCAATATTGCACGATCAGCGGCTGGTCGATGCCGAGCTCCTTCTCCAGATTGGCCTTGTCGGCGGGATCGACATAACCGGCCGCCGCGAACAGGATGTCGACGATATTGCCGGGCACGATGCGCAACAGGAAGAAGATGACGACCGAGATCCCGAACAGGGTCACGAGCATCAGGAACAGGCGCCGTACCAGATAGGCAAACATTCGCGCCCTCCCGCCGAGCTGTCTCGCCCGTTTGCCGCGCTACTTGTCCATCCACAAATCTTCGTACCGGTATCCATTATAGGAGCTGTTGGTCATCACAGTCACGCCCTTGACGTAGGGCTGCCAGCAGGTGCCGGTGCGCGCGTGGAAGATGATCGGGCGGGCGACGTCCTCCTGCAACTTCTTGTCGATGTCCCACACCAGCTTCTTGCGCTTGGCGACGTCGGTCTCCTGCGACTGCACGTCGAACAGCTTCTCGATCTCCTTGTTGCAGTAATTGGTGTAGTTGCGCTCGGAGCCGCAGGAATAGTTCTCGTAGAAGGACTGGTCCGGATCGTCGACCGCGTTGCCGGTCAGATTGAGGCCGAGCATGTAGTCCTTGCGCGCGATCTTCGGGAACCAGTTCGCGGTCTCGACCACGTCGAGCTCGCCGTCGATATAGATGCTCTTGAGCTGGTCGATCAGGATCACGGCAGGGTCGCGGTACACAGGGATGTTGCGGGTCGAGACCTTGACGGCAAGGTGCTTGTCCGGCCCGTAGCCAGCCTTCTGCATCAGCTTCCTGGCTTCCTCGCGGTTGGCGTTGATGTCCGGGCCGTATCCGGGAATGGTCTGCAGCATCTCCTTCGGCATGCCCCACAGCCCGTTCGGTGGCGGCAGCATGGTGCCGCCGACATCGCCCTGGCCCTCGAACATGATCGAGATGAACGCCTTGCGGTCCAGCGCCAGCGCCATCGCCTTGCGGATGTCGATATTGTCGAACGGCGGCGCGGATGAGTTGACGATGATGTTGGTCGCGACATTGTTCGGCTCGACCTCGCAGATCGCGTTCGGCGCCTGCGATTTCACGTCTTTCAGCAGCGGAATGCTCACCTCGGTCGGGAAGGTCATATCGAACTTGCCGGCGACGAAGGCGAGGATCGCGGTCGAGCGGTTGGGGATGATGGTGAACTCGATGCCGTCGAGATAGGGCCGGCCCTTGCGCCAATAGTCCGCGTTCCGCGTCAGCTTGATCGATTCATTGGCCTTGAACTCGACGAACTTGAACGGGCCGGTGCCGATCGGATGCGTGCGCATGTCGCCGGGCGAGACGTGGCAGGGATAGACCGGCGTATAGCCGGAGGCCAACAGCGCCAGCAGCGACGGCTGCGGCCGCTTCAAATTGAAGGACACCTCGAAATCGCCATTGGTCGAGATGTCGTTGACCTGGTCGTACCAGCTCTTGCGCGGGTTCTGCCGGAACTTCTGCTGCGACTTGCCCATCAGCATGTCGAAGGTGCATTTGACGTCGGCCGAGGTGAACGGCTTGCCGTCGTGCCATTTCACGCCCTGCCGCAGCTTGAAGGTCAGCGTCTTGTTGTCGTTGACCCAGGCCCAGCTCTCTGCGAGCTCGGGGACGATGTTCTCCATCGTGTTCTGGGCCTCGTCCTGCTTGTAGATGACGAGGTTGTTGAACACCGGCATGAAGGGAACATTGAGCGAATAGGTCGCGCCCTCATGAATCGAGGCGTTGCCGGGGCTGTCGCGGTGATACATCCGCAGGATTCCGCCCTGTTTGGGCTCACCGGCGAAGGTCGTCGTCGAAAACGCCAGCAAAGATAGCGCCGCCGTCGCGGCGAGCGCCCACACGCTCCGCATCCTCGGTCCTCCCTGGACATCAGTCTTTTGGGCCATTTGTGGCCTGGTTGACCGGACGATAGCCGACGCGCGCGGAGGGAGGCAACCGGCAAGGGCGTTTGCTCGCTTGGCAATTCGGATGACGAAAGGCCGCAGGGGCTTCTTGCTCTCATCATGTGAGAGTGCAGGTGCGAACAGTGGTTCCTGTGGCAGATGTTGCGCGCGGTCGATCGACAAACTCCGCTGTCGTCCCGGACAAGCGAAGCGCAGATCCGGGATCCATAACCACAGGAAGTAGTTTGGTAAAGACTCGGAGTGACCTGCTCGCGTGACGACTCCGCCCTGTGGTTATGGATCCCGGGTTCGCGACTTCGTCGCGCCCCGGGACGACAGCGGAGTTTGTGGCGCTTGCTTGTGCACACTACGCGACAGAACTCGTCACACGATCCGCGACGCCTTGTTCCCCCAGTACCGGTCCCGCAGCAGCCGCTTGTACAGTTTCCCCGTCGGCAGACGCGGCAATTCCTTCTCGAAATCGACCGAGCGCGGCACCTTTTGCCGCGACAACGACGCCCCGCAGAACGCGATCAGCTCCTCGGCGAGCGCGTCGCCCGGCATCACGCCCGGCATCGGCTGCACCACCGCCTTCACCTCCTCGCCGAGATCGGCATTGGGCACGCCGAACACCGCGGCATCCGCGACCTTGGGATGGGTGATCAGCAGATTCTCGCATTCCTGCGGATAGATGTTCACGCCTCCTGAAATGATCATGAAGGTCGCGCGATCGGTGAGATAGAGGAAGCGGTCCTCGTCGACATAGCCGACATCGCCGACCGTGCTCATGCTGCCGTCGGCCGAACGCGCCTCCTTGGTCTTCTCCGGATCGTTGAAATATTCGAACGGCGATCCGGTCTTGAACCAGACCTGGCCGGGCGTGCCGGTCGGACACGGCTTCATGTCCTCGTCGAGAATGTGGAGGTCGCCGAGCAGCACCTTGCCGACGGTGCCGCGATGCGCGAGCCATTCCTCGCTGTTGCAGGCCGTGAAGCCGAGGCCTTCGGTCGCGCCGTAATATTCGTGGATGATTGGCCCCCACCATTTGATGATGTCGTCCTTGACCAGCGCGGGGCAGGGCGCGGCGGCGTGGATCGCGATCTCGAGCGAGGAGAGGTCGTAGCGGGAGCGCACCTCTTCCGGCAGCTTCAGCATCCGTGAGAACATCGTCGGGACCAGCTGCGTGTGGGTGATGCCCCATTGTTGCACGAGCTGGAGGTAACGCTCGGGGTCGAAATTCTCCATGATGATCGCGGTGCCGCCCATGCGGATCGTGAGGTTCACGGCGGCCTGCGGCGCTGAGTGATAAAGCGGAGCCGGCGACAGATAGACCATGCCTTCTCGATAGTGCCAAAGTTTGGTGAGGAAATCGAACAGCGCCAGATTGTGCTTTGGTGGCTCCTCCGGGAGCGGCCGAATAATGCCCTTGGGACGACCAGTCGTGCCCGACGAATAGAGCATGGAGGTGCCGAGCCACTCATCCGCAATCGGCGTCTTCGGAAGGTCTGCGGTAACGTCCGCCAAGCCGACGATGCGATCGCTTTCGCCCGGGCCGTCGGCAACGATGCAGAGCTTGATGTCGGGACAAGCCTGGATCGCCTCACGCGCGATATCGAGCTTAGCCACCGACGTGATCAGGATTTTTGATTGGCTGTTGACGAGGAGATAAGCCAGCTCGCCCGCGGTGAGAAAGGAGTTGATGCAGGTATAGTAGAGGCCGGATCGCTCGCCCGCCCCGCAGGCTTCGAGATAGCGGGGATTGTTCTCCATGAAGATCGAGTAGTGATCGCGCCGCTTCAATCCATGTTTGCGAAACAGATGTGCCAGCCGGTTGCTGCGCGCATCGAGCTCGCGATAGGTGACGGCTTCGCCCGTCGCCGCCATGATGAAGGCGGGTTGCAGCGGGCGCAGACGGGCATGCTGACCTGGGTACATCAGTCCTCCGGCTCTGGATTATGCGGCTAGAAGCAGGATTTCGCGAACCTGCGCTGGGCTCTCGATCTTGCGCGGATTGCGTGGGATCCAGTTCGTGCGCATCGCCTGTTCGGCGATAGCATCGAAATGCTCGGGCGAGACACGCACATCGGCGAGGCTACGCGGCATGCCGAGCGAGCGGATGAAGGCATCGAGCACGTCGGCGGCGTTATGGCCGGGAAAACCCATGGCGGCTGAGACGATCATCTGGCGCTCGGCGTTGGCGCTCGCATTCCAGCGCATCACCGCCGGCAGCATGATGCAGGAGGTGTAGCCGTGCGGCACGTCGAAGGCCGCGCCCAGCACGTATCCGATGCCGTGGCTCGCGCCCATCGGCACGCCGGCCGCGAGTGCGCCCATCGACAGCCAGGTGCCGATCTGCGCATCCATCCGAGCGTCGAGATCGCTTGCGTCGGCCTTCACCCGCGGCAGCGCGTCGGCGAGCATGGCGAGGCCCTTCACTGATTGCGCGTCGGCATAAGGGTGGGTCTCGCGCGAGCAGATCGCCTCGACGCAATGGTCGATGGCGCGGATGCCGGTCGAGAGAAACAACCATTCCGGCGTGTGCACGGTGATGGCGGGATCGAGGATGGTCGCACGCGGCACGGCGAGCGGATGCCGCAGCATCTGCTTCACATGGGTGCTGCGGTCGGTGACGCCGGCGATCGACGAGAACTCGCCGCCGGCAATCGTGGTCGGCACGCTGATCTGGCGCACGGTCGGCGGCGTCATCTCCGGTGCGATGCCCTTGTGCACGCGGATACGCTCGATGCCGTCGATATCGTCGATGCCGTTGGCAAGGCAGAGCTGCACCGCCTTGGCGCCATCGGTGATCGAGCCGCCGCCCACGGTGACGATGAGGTCGGCGCCGGCCTCGCGCGCCGCATTGGTTGCCGCGATCACCGCCTCGCGCGGCGTGTGCGCGGGCATCGCATCGAACAGCCCGGCGCAGCGCGGACCCAGCGCCTGGACGATTTTTGCGATCTCGTCGGTCTCTCGGTTCAACGTGCCCGAGACCATCAGGAAGGCCCGACGCGTGCCGAGCCGGTCCATTTGCGCGACAATGGCCTCAGTCGCCGGATGGCCGAACACGACCTCCTCGATCGCGCCGTATACGACACGTCCCTGATGCACGCCTGTCCTCCCCGGACTATTCGTCTTGTTCTTGTACGGGGTAATCTAGACGAGGAGGCATCCCTCGTCATGTGCGAAGACGCTGGCTCTTCCTCCCCTCTCCCCGCGTGCGGCAGGGCAATCGCATATGGTGTGCACCATGCGGCGGCATCGGCGCTGGGCTCCCTCTCCCGCTTGCGGGGGAGGGCTGGGGTGGGGGTGTCTCCGCGTCGGGATTGTTGAGAATTGCGGAGGACGTCCCTGCGTGGCGAGAGCCCTCACCCGCCGCGCTCTGCGAGCGCGTCGGCCTCTCCCGCAAGCGGGAGAGGCCGAGCAAGCCCTGTCAACCCGTCATCCGGTTAGGACCTCGTGCCGGGCATTGCGTACGCATTCGTCTTGAAGATTTCATCATGGTGACCCATGTTGTGTCCCCCGCGGGTAGGTACTTACCCTGCATTTTCCGCGGCTTTTATGCGAGGACCTGGGATGACTGGACCGGACGGAAGCGAGCAATGTGTCAAAACGCACGATTTCGTCCAGCCCAGGCCCTATGTTGTGCCTTACGCCATAGCCGGCCTTCTCGCAGCCGCGTTCGCGCTCAGCGGTTGCGGACAGCCGAGCTCGCAAGCCGCAGCGCCGCCACCTCCGCCGGTCACCGTGGCCCAGCCGGTCAAGCGCACCGTCACCGATTGGGACGAGTTCACCGGCCGCTTCGAGGCGGTCGAGGAGGTGCAGGTGCGCCCCCGCGTCGGCGGCTTCGTCAACTCGGTCGAGTTCCAGGACGGCGCGATCGTGCATCAGGGCGACCTGCTCTATGTCATCGACCCGCGCCCGTTCGAAGCGGTGGCCGAGCAGGCGGACGGTCAGCTCTCTGACGCCCGCGCCAAGGTGGAGCTCGCCAAGCGCGAGCTCGACCGCGGCCTGAACCTGGTGCAGACCAGTGCGGTGTCCGAGCAGGTCGTCGACCAGCGCCGGCAGGCCTTGCAAGCCGCCCACGCCTCGGTGACCCAGGCCGAGGGCGCGCTGAAGGCCGCCCGGCTCAATATCGAGTTCACGCATGTGACCGCGCCGCTGACCGGCCGCGTCAGCCGCCATCTCGTCAGCCCCGGCAACCTCGTGCAGGGCAGCGATACCGGGACGTCGACGCTGCTGACCTCGATCGTCTCGCTCGATCCGATCTACGTCTATTTCGACATGGATGAGACCACCTTCATCAAATACAGCAAGCTGTGGTTCGAGGGTAAGCGGCCGAGCTCGCGTGACACCGCGAACCCGGTGCAGGTGACGCTGGCCGCCGAGACAAAGCCGTCGCATGACGGCGCCATCAACTTCCTCGACAACCGCCTCGATGTCTCCACAGGCACGCTACGCAGCCGCGCTGTTGTCAAGAACACCGATCTCTCGATCCTGCCCGGTCAGTTCGGCCGCGTCCGCCTGATCGGCAGCGCGCCTTACGAGGCGCTGCTGATCCCCGACGTCGCGGTCGCGACCGACCAGTCACGCAAGATCGTGTTCGTGGTGAAGCCCGACGACACCGTCGAGGCGCGCCCCGTGGTGCTGGGGCCGCTCGATGAAGGCCTGCGCGTGATCCGCGAAGGGTTGAACGCGGAGGACCGCGTTATCGTCAACGGCATCCAGCGCGCCCGCGTCGGCGCCAAGGTCGCCCCGTCTCCCGCTCAAGCGCCGGCCGGTGCCAAGACCGGTGCGAAGGCGGGTGACAAGTCATGAATCTTGGCCGCCTCTCCATCAACCAGCCCATTTTGGCGATGGTGCTGTCGATCGTGCTCCTGATCGTCGGCGCGCTCGCCTACTCCACGCTGCCGGTCTCCGAATATCCGCAAGTGGTGCCGCCGACCGTCGTCGTCACCACGCAATATCCGGGCGCATCGGCGCAAACCGTGTCCGATACCGTGGCCGCTCCGATCGAGCAGCAGATCAACGGCGTCGAGGATATGCTGTATCTCTACAGCCAGGCAACCTCGAACGGCCAGCTCACCATCACCGTCACCTTCAAGCTCGGCACCGATCTCGACAAGGCGCAGGTGCTGGTGCAGAACCGCGTCGCGATCGCGCAGCCGCAGCTGCCGGACGAGGTGCAGCGCAACGGCGTCGTCACCCGCAAGAACTCGCCCGACATTTTGATGGTCGTGTTCATGCTGTCGCCCGACGACACGTTCGACCAGCTCTACATCTCCAACTACGCCCTGCTCCAGGTTCGCGATCAGCTGCTGCGTATCGACGGCGTCGGCGACATCCAGATCTTTGGCGCGCGCGACTATTCGATGCGGTTGTGGCTCGATCCTGACCGCATCGCCAATCTCGGCCTGACCTCCACCGAGGTGCTGGCCGCGATCCGTGCCCAGAACGTGCAGATCGCGGGCGGCCAGATCGCCGAGCCTCCGATCGCGGACCGCGCCTTTCAGCCGAATCTGGTTTTCACAGGGCGATTGAAGGACCAGAAGCAGTTCGAGGACATCCTGATCAAGGCCGGCTCCGACGGCCGCACGGTACGCCTGCGTGACGTCGCCCGCATCGAGCTCGGTGCTCTCGCCTATTCGACCAACAGCTTCCTGCTGCGCAAATCCGCCGTAGCCATGCTGGTGACGCAGCGGCCGGGGTCGAATGCGCTCGCGACCGCCAAGAGCATCTCCGACACCATGACGAAGCTCAAGGAGAGCTTTCCGAAGGGGCTCGACTACAACATCGGCTACAACCCGACCGAGTTCATCGCGCAGTCCGTTCACGAGCTGATCAAGACCATCTACGAGGCCATGCTGCTCGTGGTCATCGTCGTGCTGGTGTTCCTGCAGGGCTGGCGGCCGGCGATCATCCCGATCATCGCGATTCCTGTGTCGCTGGTCGGCACTTTCGCGGTGATGGCGGCGCTCGGCTTCTCCATCAACAATCTGACGCTGTTCGGGCTCGTGCTTGCCGTCGGCATCGTCGTCGACGACGCCATCGTCGTGGTCGAGAATGTCGAGCGGCATCTCGAGCACGGCCTGAGCCGGCGCGACGCTGCGCTGAAGACCATGGAGGAGGTGGGCGGCGCGCTGGTCTCGATTGCGCTGGTGCTCTGCGCGGTGTTCGTGCCGACGGCGTTCATAGGTGGCATTTCCGGACAGTTCTTCCAGCAATTTGCCGTCACCATCGCGGTTGCGACCGCAATTTCCTGCTTCTGCTCTCTGACGCTCTCGCCGGCGCTGGCCTCGCAGATTCTCACCCCTCACGAAGAGAAGCGGCCGCCTGCCTCGTGGAATCTGCTCGCGCGCGGCTGGAACGCCTTCACCGGCGCTTTCAACCGTCTGTTCGACCGGCTGGCGCATGGCTATGCCGGCGTCGCCAATTTCGTGATCCGGCACTCGGTGGTGATGATCCTGATCTATGTCGTGCTGATCGGCAGCGCCGGCTGGTTGATAGGCACGACGTCGCAGGGCTTCATCCCCGCGCAAGACCGCGGCTACGTCATCATCTCTGTGCAATTGCCCGGAGCGGCGTCGCTCGCGCGCACCACGGAGATCGTGCGAGAGATCGAGCGGATCTCGCTGGATACGCCGGGTATCATCCGTGTTGCCGCTTTCGCGGGCTTCTCCGGCGCGACGCGCACGCAGGCCGGCAACGCGGCCGCACTGTTTCCGGTGTTCGATGAACCAGAGGTGCGCCTGAAGAAGGGGCTGACGGCGAACGCCATCACGGCCGAGCTGCGCAAGCGGCTCGCCGCGATCCAGAGCGCGTTCATCATCGTCATTCCACCGCCGGCCGTGCCCGGCATCGGTACCGGCGGCGGCTTCACCATCCGCATCCAGGACCGCCAGGGCCGCGGGCCCGAGTTGCTGGCGTCAGCAACCGACGAACTCGTCGCCGCCGCGCGCAAATCGCCCTTGCTCCTCGGCCCCACGGTGTTCTCGCCGTTCTCGGCCAGTACGCCGCAGCTGTTCGTCGACATCGACCGCACCAAGGCGCAGAAGCTCGGCGTACCCATCGCCAACATCAACGACACGATCCAGACCTATTTCGGATCGACCTATGTCAACGACTTCAACCTGTTCGGCCGCACCTATCACGTCACCGCGCAGGCTGATTTTCCGTTCCGCAAAGAGCCGGCCGATCTCTCGCGCTTGCGCACGCGAAATGCCTCCGGCGACATGGTGATGCTCGGCAGCGTGGTCGACTTCAAGGATGTCTCGGGTCCGGACCGAGTCGCGCGCTACAATCTCTATGCGGCGTCCGAGCTCCAGGGCGAGCCGGCGCCTGGGACGAGCTCGACCACCGCGCTCAACGCCATCAAGAAGCTCGCCGACGACATCTTGCCGAGCGGCTTCACCTTCGAATGGACGGACCTGTCCTATCAGCAGGTCACCGGCGGTAATGCCGGCCTTTACGTGTTCCCGATCTGCGTGCTGTTCGTCTATCTCGTGCTCGCCGCGCAATATGGCAGCTGGACCTTGCCGTTTGCGGTGATCCTGATCGTGCCGATGTGCCTGCTTGCTGCCACCATCGGCGTGCGTCTCATGGGGCAGGACGTCAACATTCTCACCCAGATCGGCTTCGTCGTGCTGGTGGGATTGGCGGCGAAAAACGCGATCCTGATCGTCGAGTTCGCGCGCGACATCGAGAAGGAAGGCAAGCCGCGGCTGGAGGCCGTGATCGAGGCCTGCCGCCTGCGGCTGCGGCCGATCCTGATGACGTCCTTCGCCTTCATCCTCGGCGTGCTGCCGCTGGTGATCTCGTCCGGTTCAGGCTCGGAGATGCGGCAAGCCGTCGGCGTCGCCGTGTTCTTCGGCATGATCGGCGTCACGCTGTTCGGGCTGCTGTTCACGCCGATCTTCTATGTGGTGGTGCGGAACCTGGCGGAAGGGAAGAACGAGGGGAAGCCGCCGGAGGCGATGGCCTCTTAGCTGTTGTTGATGGCCACCGCCGTTTCTAAGTCCTCGGTGTCGTCCCCGCGAACGCGGGGACCCATAACCCCAGGGAGGAGTTGTCGGCGAGGCTGGTAACCACGAGTCTTCGCAAAACTTCTCCTTGTGGTTGGGTCCCGGATCTGCGCTTCGCTTGTCCGGGACGACGGCGGTTGCTTGGCGCGCAGCTCCCATACTAACGGCCTACGCAAAAGCGATGGGCACGCGCGCCGTTCTTCACTAGTATCCGCGCGATTTCAAAACAGAACACTGCTGGGAGTTAACAGATGAAATCAGCACTTTTCGGCGCTGTCGCAACGTCGGCTCTGTTGCTGGCCGCGCCGGCCTCCGCGCAAGGCGTCAAGATCGGCATTCTCAACGATCAGTCCGGCGTCTATGCCGACTACGGCGGCAAGTACTCCGTCGAAGCGGCCAGGATGGCGATCGAGGATTTTGGCGGCGAGGTACTCGGCCACAACGTCGAGATGATCACCGCCGATCACCAGAACAAGCCCGATCTCGCCACCTCCATCGCGCGGCGTTGGTATGACGCCGACGGTGTCGACATGATCACCGAGCTGACGACGTCGTCGGTGGCGCTCGCCGTGCAGGACCTGTCGAAGGAAAAGAAGAAGATCGACATCGTGGTCGGTGCGGCCACGTCGAGCATCACCGGCTCTGCTTGCTCCCCTTACGGCTTCCACTGGGCGTTCGACACCCATGCGCTCGCGGTCGGCACCGGCGGCGCGCTGACCAAGGCCGGCGGAGACAGCTGGTTCTTCCTCACCGCCGACTACGCCTTCGGCTACGCGCTGGAAAAGGACACCAGCGAGATCGTCACCGCCAATGGAGGCAAGGTGCTGGGCTCAGTCCGCGTGCCCCTCAACTCCTCCGACTTCTCCTCCTTCCTGCTGCAGGCGCAGAGCTCGAAGGCGAAGATCGTCGGCCTCGCCAATGCCGGCCAGGACACCACCAACTCGATCAAGCAGGCGGCTGAATTCGGTATCGTCCAGGGCGGGCAGAAGCTGGCCGGCCTGCTGATGACGCTCGCCGAAGTGAACGGTCTCGGTCTGCAGGCGGCGCAAGGCCTGGTGCTGACCGAAGGTTTTTACTGGGATCATGACGAGACGACGCGCGCCTTCTCCGAGCGCTTCTTCAAGCGCACGAACCGGATGCCGAGCATGATTCACGCCGGCACCTATTCGGCGACGCTGAGCTATCTGAAGGCGGTGAAGGCCGCCGGCACCAAGGACGCCGAAACCGTCGCCAAGAAGCTGAAGGAGCTGCCGGTCGACGACGCCTTCGCCAAGGGCAAGGTGCTCGAGAACGGCCGCATGGTTCACGACATGTATCTGTTCGAGGTCAAGAAGCCATCCGAGTCGAAGAAGCCGTGGGATTACTACAAGGAACTCGCGACCGTCCCCGGCGACAAGGCGTTCTTCACCGCCAAGGAAAGCGGCTGCCCGCTGACGAAGTAGCGGGACGAAGCAACGCTAGCACCACACTCTCGCTGTCGTCCCGGCGCACGCCGGGACCCATAACCCCAGGGAGAAGTGTGGCACGAGCTGGTAACTCCGAGTCTTCGCCAAACCACTCCCTGTGGTTGGGTCCCGGATCGGCGCTCCGCTTGTCCGGGACGACGACGGAATATGTGGCGGCAGCTCGGCCTCACACCAACCTTAACACCACCGCGCCCAGCGCCCCAGCCCACAGCGCGATGGCGGCGGTGCCCTGGATCGCAAAGCCCGGGCCGCGCTTGGCGGCAGCTTGCGAATAGCCGATGAAATAGACGATGCGGCCGATGATCCAGACCGCGCCGATGCCGGCCGCGATCGGGTCACTGATATAGATCGCGAACAGCCAGAGCGACGGCAGGAAGATCGGCATCCATTCCAGCGTGTTCATCTGGATGCGGAAGGCGCGCTCGAAATCCGCATGGCCCGACATCGCCGGCACCTTGATGCCCGTCTTGGTGCGCGACCGCGAGACGTTCATGCACGTGAAGAAGAAAAACAGAACAGCGAGCAGCGTAACGAGCGCGGTCAAATGGTACATTGAAGCCTCCGGCGGTCAGATGCAGCTCAATAGCCGGTCAGCTCGAGATAGCCAACGCCATCATGCGTGCCGGCAAAGCTGATCGGTCCTTCCCAATAGGAGAAGCCGGTCCCCATCCACGCCCTGGGATTGAGCGGCTTGCAGGCAATCGAGAATGATCGTGACGGGATCGCGATCTGCCATTCCACCGGCAGCTTGCGGCCCGCAACCTCTGCCGTCGCTTTGGGAATCATCTGAATATCGCCACCCGCAATCATCTGCGTCTCGCCATTGGCGCTGATCCAGTTGCCGAACGGATAATCCTTGCCGTCCGTCTGGCGCAGCCGGTACAGCATCAGCTTGTCGCCGGAGGCAAGATGCAGCGACAGCCAGTCCCAGCCGGTCTGGTCGGCGTCGAGCGGCTGGCTGCTCCATTCGCGATCCATCCAGGCCTGGCCGGACACATCGACCGGCTTGTCGTCGATGGTGAGCGTGCCGCGCGCGCGGTAGAACGGCTGGCTGTAATAGTAAGACGCTTGCCCGCGTTCCGACTTGCGGCTGTAGCCGCCGTCGCCCTGCAAGACGACCGGGCGGTCGGCCTCCAGCGTCAGCGAATAGCTGAAATCAGTGCCGGATGCCTTCAGCGTCACCGGTGACAGGGTACGATCGTCGGTGCGCTCAGAACCCTTCATCTCCCAATCGTCGATCCACGCCGCGAACGGTTTTGCCTCGACGTTGGCCTGCCCGACCCCGCCGCGCGAAAACAGCTCGTTGAAGCGATGGGTGTCGGCGCGCGTCACCGCGGCATGTGCCATCCAGATCTGCTGATTGGCCCAGCCCTCGGCTTGCGGCCCCGGCTTTGCGGCCTGGCGAAACAGCGTCCATTGCAGCCCGCAAGCAGCACCGCCCCTGTCGACGAGGTTTGCTGTGAGATACCACCACTCGATGCGAAACGCGGGATGTGGCCCGTGATCGGCGGGGAAGGTGAATGCCTTTCCGGGCGTGACCTTCGCAAAGCCGTCAGCAGTCTCGCCGAGCCCCGCATAGCCTTGTGCGCTGGCGCGGCGCGCGAGCGCGAGTGCGGCGATGCCGCCGGCAAAGGCGCGACGCGAGAGTCTGTCAGCGCTCATTGGCAAACACCTTGACCAGGCTTGCCGGCTGCATCCGCGCCAGCCGCAGGACCGGCAGCAGGGCGGCCAGCAGCGAGGCGATCAGCGCAACGGCGACCAGCTCGACCAGTTGCAGTGGAAACACATGGAACGGCAGCCGCCAGCCGAACGCCTTCACGTTGACGATCGCGATCAGGCACCACGCCACCAGCAGCCCGAGTGGCACAGCCAGCAGCGAGGTGAACAGCGCGACCGACAGCGTCTTGGTCAGCTCGATCGCCGCAAGGCGCGGCCGCGTGATGCCGATCGCCCAGAGCGGCGCAAGCTGTGGCAGGCGCGAGTTCGCCAGCGTCAGCAAGCTGGTCAAAAGCGCGATGCCGGCGACGCCGAGCGTGAAGGCATTCAGCGCCGACGTCACCGCAAAGGTGCGGTTGAAGATGCGGATCGATTCCGCCTTTACCGTCGCCTGGTCGGCCACGGCGCGGTCGTCGAGTGCAAACTGCTTCTGCAGCGCCGCGATCAGGCCGGGAATCTTGTCCCGTGGAACGATCAGCCCAATCCGCGTCTGCGGCGTTTGCGGAAACTGCCGGATCAGCGCCGCGACATTCACCGCGAGCTGCCCCTTGGGGTTGCCGTAGTCGGCATAGATGCCGACGATGTCGAGCTCCCAGGTCCCGCCCGGCGCCGGCACCTCGATGACGTCGCCGACGCGGACGTTGAGGCGGCGGCTCAGCTGCTCGCTGATGAAGGCGGCATTGCCGGGCACCAGCTGGGTCCAGGCGCGCGGCGCGGTTTCCAAGAGCGGCCAGCGCTCGCGATAGAGCGCATGATCGGGCAGGCCGAGCAATTCCACCGGCTGTCCCTGGACTTGCGTCTCTGCGCGGCCGCCCGACAGGATGGCCTGAACCTCACTGCGCTCCTTCAGCCAATTGCGGATCGCGACGCCTTGCGCATTATCGGACGCGCTGATGTAGACGTCGGCGGCGAGCCGTCCGTCGAGCCAGCCGATAAAAGTGCGGCTGAACGTTTCCACCATGGTGGACACCCCGACATTGACGGCCAGCGCGAGCAGCAGCGCCATCAGCGCCAGCGACAATCCCGAAAGCTGCTGCCGGCTGTCCGCCCAGAACCACAGCGCCAGCGGGCCGCGCGCAAAACGCTGGCCGGCGAGCAGGAGGATCTCGAGGAAGGCCGGCAGGATCAGCGCCGCGCCGAGCATCAGCGCCGCCAGCAGGCCGAAGCCCGCGATCAGCGATTGCCCGTATTGGAGCAGCAGCAGTGCGACCGCGAATACGGCGCAGGCTGCAAGACTTTGCAGGATCAGCCAGCGGCGCTGCCGCTGCTGCCAGGCGTACGGCTGCGCGGTCGCCAGCACCGGCATCCTGACAGCCTTGATCAGGCTGGTCGCAGCCGCCACCATCGCACCGGCAATGCTGATACCGATGCCGGCGAGCCACCATTCAGGCCGGAGCGTAAGCTGCCCCGGAATTTGCGCGCCATAAAGCCCGCGCAGCGATGCGGCGACATCAGGCAGCAGCGCCGCCGCGATCACATAGCCGCAGACGAGACCGATCAGGCCGGCGACCAGCGCCAGCGCCACCAGCTCGATCACCAGCACGGTGTTGACCAGCCGTGCCGAGGCGCCGCAGGCCCGCAACGTTCGCAGCATCGGCAGCCGCTGCTCGAAGGCGAGACCGACGGCCGAATTGACGATGAAGAGGCCGACGAAGAATGACAGCAGGCCGAAGGCGGTGAGGTTGAGATGGAAACTGTCGGTCAGTCGCTCCAGCTCGGTCTCCGCGGTCGGTTCGACTCGCTGAAGCTGATCGCCGACGACGCTCGCGAGCGGCGCAGGCTTGCCCTTTGCCTTGCCGATCAGCAGGCGCGACAGCTGATCCGGCTTGTTCAGCAGACGCTGCGCCACGCCGATATCGACCACCAACACCTCAGGCACGAGCTGCGGCAGCACATGCAGCGGCGGCAGCTTTGCACCGCTGCTGATCGACGGCGCCGCGCCGTCCTGTTCGTGCAAGTCACCGAGCGTCTCCTGCGCGACCAGCGTCTGGCCGGGCGCGGCAACAAAGCTGCTTAAGTCAGCCGCCCCGAGGCGCGGCGCGTTGCCGACGTCGGCCGGCAGCGTCACCGGCTCGATGCCGAGCAGTCGCATCGAGCGTCCATTGATCTGAACCCGGCCTTCCAGCACCGGCGACACCGGCCAGCCCGCGCGACGGAGTTTTATGAACAGCTCTTGCGGGAAGGTCGCCGCATTGGGTGCAATCAGCATCGCGGTGCGGACACCGCCAAACGTCGCCGCCGCACGGTCATAGGCGCTGCGGGCTTGCTGGTTAATCGCCTGCACACCGCTCCACAGCGCGGTCGCGGCGATCAATCCGATCAGAAGCGTGGCGAACTGCATCCTGTGCCGTCGCCAATGACTGAGCAGCACCGCGAGTACCCACAGCGCGCGCCTCATGCGATTCGCCCCGCATGCAGGACGATGTGACGGTCGAGCGAGCCTGCCAGATGCAGGCTGTGCGTCACCATCAGGAAGCCGCAGCCGGTGCGCGCGACGAGGTCGCGCGTCAGTGCCAGCACATCATCGGCGGTGGCTTCGTCAAGATTGCCGGTCGGCTCGTCCGCGAGCAGCAGCAATGGTTTTGTCGCCAGCGCCCGGCCGATCGCGACCCGCTGCTGCTGGCCGCCTGATAATTGCTCTGGATAACGCTTGAGCAGACTGCCGAGCCCGAGCCGCTCGGTCAGCTCCCTGGTCCAGGCCGCATCGTGCCGGCCGGCGATGCGCGCCTGGAAGGCGAGGTTGTCGGCGACCGACAGGCTCGGGATCAGGTTGTACTGCTGAAAAACCAGGCCGATCCGGTCGCGGCGCAACTCGGCGCGGCCGGCATCGGAGAGCTTCGTGACCTCGGTGTCCTCCAGGCGGATCGTGCCGCCGTCGGCGGCATCCAGCCCAGCGATCAGGTGCAGCAGCGTGCTCTTGCCGCTGCCGGATTCGCCGGTCAGCGCGACGCGCTCGCCGGCCTTCAGGTCGAGATCGACGCCGCGCAGCACATGGACCGGCTCGGCGGCCGCGGAGAAGGTTTTGGAGAGGTTTCGGATGCTCAGCAAGATCAATGCGCCGGACGGAATGAACTCGATGCTGCGTAGCACACTTGCCGTGGAAATGCCGGGGTTGCGTTGCCGTTCAAGCCGTTGTTAGCTCGCAAGACGGTCAAATCAAAAGTACCGACAAGAAGACATACGGGGAGAACGATGAGCATTCAGGGAACGCCCACTACGGCGGGCAGGACGGCAGGGGTGTCCCAAGGGACCACGAAGGAAACGCCGAAGGGCGCCTGGACCGTCACTTTTCTCCTCTTTCTCTTCATGCTGGTGAACTTCGCCGACAAGATCGTCGTCGGCCTCGCCGGCGTTCCGATCATGACCGATCTGAAGCTCGAGCCGGAGCAGTTCGGCTTGCTCGGCTCCTCGTTCTTCATCCTGTTCTCGGTCTCGGCCATCGTGGTCGGCTTCATCGTCAACAAGGTACCGACGCGCTATGTGCTGCTGACGTTGGCGGTGATCTGGGCGCTGGCGCAGTTTCCGATGGTCGGCACCGTCAGCTTCACCACGCTGCTGATTTGCCGCATCGTGCTCGGCGCCGGCGAAGGTCCGGCGGCGTCCGTGGCGATGCACGCCATCTACAAATGGTTCCCCGACGAGAAGCGCACCCTGCCGACCGCGATCCTGACGCAGGGCTCGGCCTTCGGCGTCATCCTGGCGGTGCCGATGCTGAACTGGATCATTGTCAATCATTCCTGGCACTATGCCTTCGGTGCACTCGGCGTGGTCGGCCTGGTCTGGGTCGCGGCCTGGCTCGCACTCGGCAAGGAAGGTCCGCTCGAGAACACGCAGGTCCTCGCCGCCACCGAGACGAAAATTCCCTACGTGCGGCTTCTCACCTCCCGCACCTTCCTCGGCTGCGTGGCCGCGACCTTCGGCGCCTATTGGGCGCTGTCGTTGGGTCTCACCTGGTTCACGTCCTTCATCGTCAAGGGGCTTGGCTTCGCGCAATCGGAGGCCGGCTGGGTCTCGATCCTGCCCTGGGTATTCGGCGCCACCATCGTCATCCTCACCGGCTGGATCTCGCAGGTGATGATGGCTCGCGGCTACACGACGCGTGTCTCCCGCGGCGTGCTCGGATCGGTGCCGCTGATCATCGGCGGCTTGATCCTGGCGACGATGCCGTACATGCCGGGCGCAGCACTGAAGATCGTGATGCTGGTGGTCGGCCCTGGGCTCTGCGGTGCGATCTATGTCGTCTGCCCGCCGATGCTCGGTGAATTCACCCCGGCGTCGCAGCGCGGCGCGATCCTCGCGATCTACGGCGCGCTCTACACGCTCTCGGGCATCATCGCGCCGAATGTGATGGGCACCGTGATTCAACATGCCGGCAGCATGGTCGACGGCTACATGACCGGCTTCACCATCAACGCCGTGATCATGGTCGGCTCCGGCGTGCTCGGCCTGCTGCTGCTCTGGCCGAACACGGAAAAGGCCCGCCTGACCCGTGGTGCGGCTCCGCGGTCGGCCGAGCTGAAGGGTGTGGTGTCGCCGACGTAAGGGGGTGAACTGCCCGCCGCAACCACAACTGTCGTCCCGGACAAGCGAAGCGCAGATCCGGGACCCATAATCACAGGAAGTGGTTTGGCGACGACTCGGAGTTACCGGTTTAGCTTCACAACCACACCCTGTGGTTATGGTCCCGGCCTTCGCCGGGACGACAGCTGAGTCTGTCGCTAGGCCTTGGCTTGCTTCCGTTCCGTGAACGGCGACAGCAACACCGTCGCCACCATGAAGATCACGGAAGCCCCGAACACCCAATGCGGCGCGCTCTGGTCCATGATCCAGCCGAACAGCAGCGGGCTGACGATGCCGCCGAGATTGAAGCCGGTGGAGACGATGCCGAAGGCGCGGCCCGCTGCACCCGGAGGCGCGGCATTGCGCACCAGCATGTCCCGCGACGGCGCGATCACGCCGGAGAGGAAGCCTGCACTCGCCATCGTGGCGGTGAGCGCCCAGCCCGGCAGCGTGACCAGCGCGATCAGCAGCACGATGGCGGCATTGGCGGCAAAGCAGGCGGCCGCGACATAGCCGTGGCGCTCGGTGTGGTCGGCGAGGAAGCCGCCCGCGAGCACGCCCGCGGCGCTGGAGCCGAGGAACGCGGTCAGCGCGATATTCGCCGCAGAGTAGGTCGCGCCGTAGCCGCTCATCAGCGCAACCACGCCAAAGTTGTTGATGCCGGCAACCGACAGGCTGAGCAGCATGAACAGCAAGGTCAGCGTGATCAGCGCCGGCGTGATGACGGCCTGCTTCGGCATGTTCGCGTTGCCCGGCTTGGTCTTGTGCGCGCCGGCATCGGGAATGTTCATGGCGACCAGCAGCAGCGCCACCAGCACGCCGATCGCGCCCGATGCGATCAACGCGCCGACGCCGCCGGACAATGTGATCAGTGCCGCGACGATCGCCGGCGCAACAGCGCCACCAAAATAGCCGGCAAAGGTGTGGATCGAGAAGGCGCGGCCCATCCGCGCCTCGTCCATGTGCTCGGCCAGGATCGCGTAATCGGCGGGATGATAGACGCTGTTGGCAAGGCCGAGCAGCACGGCGGAGGCGATCAGCGAGGCGTAGCTCAGATGCAGGCCGAGCATGATCAGCGCGAGCCCGCCGAGCGTCAGTCCGCCAAGCAGGATTTTTCGCGCGCCAAAATGGTCGACGAGGTAGCCGGTCGGCGCCTGCGTCAGGCCGGAGACGACGGCCGACACGGTCAGCGCGAAGCCGAGCTCGACATAGCCGACGCCGAGCTGACCTTTCAGGAACGGGAACAGCATCGGCAGCACCAGCAGATGAAAATGGCTGACCCAATGCGCGATCGAAATCCCGATCAGCGTGCGCAGCGCACTGTCCGCCTTGCCTTGTTGCGGTGCGGCGAGAACGTCGACCATTGCAGTTCCGATTCAGTCTCAGGAAGCGCGCAAACTATCGGGGACAGCGGTTATTTGTCCATGAACGCAGGCGCATGGCAGGTAGTGCGGGTGGGGGCGTGAGGGTGTTACGATGCCTCCACATCGTCGTCCCGGCGAAGGCCGGGACCCATCACCCCAGGGAGTGGTTTGACGAAGACTCGTCGTTCGGTACTGCGACCGGATCACAATCGAGGGATCACGCGGTATGGGTCCTGGCTTTCGCCAGGACGACTGCGGAGGGGGACGCGCGTCTTGTCAAAGCGAACGCCGCCGCATCCCCTCACAACGGCTCGTCATCATTCCCATAACGATCACGTTTCGGCGTGGCGATGTCGCCGTCTTCGTAATCGTCGTCGGTGTCGCGCGGCGGCTTCGGCTTCTTCGCCTTGTCGTCCGTCGCCTTCGGCGGCGCGCCCGGCTTGGCGGTCGTGTTCCCGGTCTTGGCCATGACTGATTCCGGATGGTGATGCGTCATCCGACCCTACCCGCAAATGCTCTGCGGTTCCTGACTTATCTCAAGCCCGCGACGATGAACGTCAGGCGTGCACCACCGGCCCGCCCGCCTTCTTCCAGGCATCGATGCCGCCTGCGATATGTGCGGTGTTGGCGAGGCCGGCTTCCTTGGCAGCGGCAACAGCCATCGCCGAGCGCTCGCCGAAGGCGCAGAAGAACACGACGCGGCGCCCCGTCGCGGCGGCGACCTCGCGCAGCATGCCGCCGGGCTTGAGGCTTTCCTCGACGCTTGGATAGGGCGTGTGCAGCGCGCCCTCGAGCATGCCGTGCTTCATCCGCTCATTGGTCTCGCGCAAATCCACCAGCAGAATATCGGGCCGGCCGAGCGAGCGGATCGCCTCGACTGCGCTGAGTGCACGGCCCTCCTTCTCCAGCTCTTCCTGATGCAGGCCGACCCGCATGTTGGCGGGCACGGCGACGTCCATCATCTTCGGATTGGGCAGCTTCAGGTTCGCCATCAGCTCGATATATTCGTCGACCGAGCGCACCTGCAGCCTCGGATTGTAGCGCTTCTCCTCGCCGATGGTGGAGACGGTGTCGCCCTTGTAGTCGTGCGCCGGGAAGACCATCGTCTCATCCGGCAGCTTCAGCAACCGGTTGAAGATCGACTCGTACTGCGCGCGCGACGAACCGTTCTGGAAATCGGTGCGGCCGGTGCCGCGGATCAGAAGCGTGTCGCCGGTGAAGACGCGGTCGCCCATCAGATAGGAATAGGAATCATCGGTGTGGCCCGGTGTGTACATCACGTCGAGCGACAGGCCCTCGATCGTCACCTTGTCGCCGTCGGCAACGCGCATGGCCACCACGTCGGCCTTGGTCTGGTCGCCCATCACGGTCATGCAATGGGTGCGGTCGCGCAGCTCGCCGAGACCGGTGACGTGATCGGCGTGCAGATGGGTATCGACGGCCTTGACCAGCTTGAGGTCCAACTCGCGCAGCAGCTGGCAGTAGCGGTCGACCTTCTCCAGCACGGGATCAAGGATCAGCGCCTCGCCGCCGGGGCGGCTGGCAAGGACGTAGCTGTAGGTGCCCGAAACGCTGTCGAAGAGCTGGCGAAAGATCATGGCGGGATCCGGCGTGGAGTGGTTTCGAGGATTCTACTACGCCGGGGGTCGATAAGAGAAGTAATGTACTGTTGAAATAAGAAAATTTAGAAGATTTTTATTGCTGGGCCGAGACTGCCGGCGACACCCTCACTGTCATCGCCCGCGAAGTTTGACCGGGCGATCCAGTATTCCAGAGACCGCGAGGAGTACGGAGGAGCCGCGGCGTACTGGATTCCCCGCTTTCGCGGGGAATGACACCGAGTGTATGGCGACGACGTGCCACAAACTCCGTGCAGCAGCCCCCTACGGCCTCACCACCACGTACCCATTCTCCGCCAGAAACAGGATCTGCCCGACACCCACCTGCACCGGTGTCGCCGCCGGAATGAACTCCGGCCGCTTCCCCGTCTCCCGCTCGATCGTGTCGACCGTGTACAGGCAGATGTCGAAGCGCACGCCCTGCGCGATCAGGCTCTCCACCTGCTTGCGGCGCTCGCTGCCGGACAGCAGCAGATCGATGCCGGGACCGAAGGCGACGACCTCCACGGCGATCTTGTCGGGGTCGTAGGCCTTCAACAGATTATTGGCGACGCTCAGCACCAGCGCCTGCTTCCTGGCATCGCTATCCGAGAGCTGCAGCACGATCTTGTGCTCGGCGAACGGTTTGTCCTGAAGCGGCACCTGCTGCGCAAAAGCGAGCGGCGCGGCCGCCCAGACGAGCAGCGCCAGCAGCATCGCGCGAAAGACTTGCGACCGCATCATCCCTATCCTGCAACGCCTGGATTGCCGTCGACGCCCCTGAGCGTGACGCCGGTGCCGAGGCGCTCCTGAAACATCCGGCCCGAGCGCAGATATTTGCCGACGACGTCCCACACCGGCGCGCCCTGCTGGCCGTTGACCGAGGCCCAGCCCGCGACCTTGTAGTGCCTGGTAGCACTGAGCGCCTTGCCGTTGGCGAGCTTGAGCTCGGAGATGCGGCTGCCGATCGCGTTGGTGGGGCTGCAGGAATAGCTGAGCCCGCCGGCACGCACCATGTCGCCGCCCTGCTGGTAATAGGGATCGGGATTGAAGAGATTGTCGCAGATGTCTTCCAGCATGTCCTTGATCTCTGTGCCCGTCATCTCCTGCACATAGGTCTCGGGATAGGTGATCGCGGTTTCCGCGAGCACATCCTCCATGGTCAGCGGCTGGCCGGAGAGCGCGGTGACGCCCCAGCGGAAGCCCGGCGACAGCGCGATCTCGGCATCGAGCTCGCTGCGTAGCGCGGTGCAGATCAACTCGTCGATGGGGCCGGCGAAATTGTCGCGGCGATAGAGCAGCCGGTCGGGCGTTGCGATCTTGTCCACCCAGTCGGTCACGTGCGGCGCGCGCAGCTTTCCGATCAGCTCGGCCATCGCAGGGTCGGGCTTCAGCAGCTCGGAATACACCGGCAGCAGATGATATTTGACGTCGCTGACCTTGCCCTTGTCGAGCGCGAGATCGAGCACGCCCAAGAATTTCCCGTTGGAGCCGGCATTGGTGACGAGCGTCGTACCGCCAGCATTCTTCACGGCGATCGGTTGCGGCACGGCATCATGGGTGTGGCCGCCGAGGATGACGTCGATGCCGGTGACGCGGCTTGCGAGCTTCAGGTCGACGTCCATGCCGTTGTGCGAGAGCAGGATCACCGCATCGACCTTGTCGGCGCCGCGCAACGCATCGACATGCTTCTGCAGCTCTTCCTCGCGGATGCCGAAGGTCCAGTCCGGCGTGAAGCGCTTGGGATGCGCGATCGGCACGTAGGGAAAGGCCTGGCCGATGATCGCGACACGATGGCCGCCGATCTCCTTGATGGTCGACGGCTTGAACACGCGTCCCGTCGCCTTGTCGAAGGCGACCGCGTCGTTGAACGCGGCCTCCTCGGTCAGGAAGACGTTCTGCGCCAGAAACTCGCCCTTGAAGTGTTCGAGATTGTCGCGCAGCGCCTGCTCGCCATAGGTGAACTCCCAATGCCCGGTCATCGCCTCGATGCCGAGCAGATTGGCGACCTCGACCATGTCGCGGCCCTGCATGATGTTGGCGAGCCCGGTGCCCTGCCAGAGGTCGCCGCCGTCGACCAGCATGGCGTGCTTGTCGCCGACATCACTGCGCAGGCGGTCGATCAGCGTCTTCAGATGGGCGAAGCCGCCGAGCTTGCCGAAGCGTCCGGCGGACTTCTCGAACTCGACAGAGGTGAAGGCATAGGCGTCGGCGCTGTCGGGCCGGATGCCAAAGTGCTCCAGGAAAGCGTGACCGACCAGATGCGGTGGCCGTCCCGTCATCTCGCCAATGCCGATATTGACGCTGGGCTCGCGGAAATAGACCGGGTTGAGCTGCGCATGCGTGTCGGTGAGGTGGAGGATCCGCGCATTGCCGAACCGCTCGATGTCGTAAATGCTCGCGGTCTCGGCGCCGCGCGCGAACCGCGGCAGCACTAGCGATGCGGCAGCAATTGCTGAGCTCTTCAGGAAATCGCGGCGGCGGATCGCCATCCCTAATTCTCCGCGCCTATTCTCGGCAGTTCGACGGTTCCACTGTCATTCTAGCGGATTTCCAGCGCCTTCCAGGCTTCTTTTTCAGAGGTCGCCTGGAAGACGGATGCTTTCGCCAGCGCTTCAGCCTCTTTTGCTGCGGCCACGGCGCGGTCGAAATCGCCGCCATCGCCCGCCTTCCTGGCGGCCGCCAGCGTCGAGACGGTCGTGGTCCACTGGTTGCGCATGCCGGCTGCCTCCTTGGACGCAGCCTCCGCGGCGGCATAGGCCGCCTTGTAGTCTGCCTCGGTTGCCGCGCGCGCCATCGACGCGAAGCTCAGGGCCAGCAACATGGCGAGTGGAAGTGACCGCTTCATGGCCGCGCTCCCGGTCCGGAAATCGGCAGGCCGTTGGCGACGTAGGACAGGAAATATTCGACGTCGCGATATTCATCCGCCTGCGGCTCCAGCGGAACCGCGCGGGTCTGGCTGTTGCAGGTGATGAAGCGACGGCTGGTGGTGCCCATGCCGCTCCATTCGGAGCGGTAGATCGGCAGCGCGTTCAGGATGCCGAGCGCCGGCGCCAGGATCTCGGCGCGGATGCGCTCGCCCGGGCTCTGCACATGGCAGCTCGCGCAGGAGAAGTTCAGCTGGCCGCGGCGGGTGTAGAAATAACGCTTGCCGTTCTCGAACGCTTCCAGTGCGCGCGGATCGTCGGGAATCCTGATGTCCATCGGCTTGCCGCGCGAGGTGAAGGCCATGTAGGCCGTCAGCGAGGCCATCTCGTCCTTGACGTAGGAGTAGGGCGCCTCGCCATTGGCCTCGCGGCAGCGGTTGAGCGCGAGCTCCAGCGTGACGACCTTGCCTTCCTTCTCGTCGAAATAGGGATAGTTCTGGCGAATGCCGATGCCGCCGTTCGGGAAGCAATCAGCATAGGTCTTGCCGTTCTTGAACGGCGTCGAAAACATTTCCCTGCCGGCATCGAGCGCGAACTCATAGGGCGGAAACTCTTCCTTCTCCTGCCACTGCCGCTTCATGTCCTCGTTCATGGAATAAGGACCGTTGACGAAATCCTCGTGCTTCACGTTCGGAAACTTCTGGAAGAAGAAGTTCTGGAACGCCTTGGCGTCAGCGACGGGATCGACCTTGTCGGCCGCGACCACGCGCGGAGAAGTGAGTGCGAACGCGATCAACGCGGCGCTCAACGAAGCAAGCAGGAGGGCAGTGCGGGCCTTCATCACGCGATCTTCGCGGTGGTCTCGTCGGACCCACCCTTGTTGTCGGTCCAGGAGATCTTGATATCGTCGCCCTTCTTGGCGCCCTTGAAGCTGAACTTGACGTAGGGGTCCTTGGAGACCGCGGTGCCCCAATTGGCGACGAAGACGTCCTTGCCGTTACATGCGAACTTCAGCTCCTGGATGTAGTGCGCAGGGATCAGCTCGCCCTTGGCGTCCTTGACCAGGCCGGTATCCATGGGGTGCTGGATCAGCGTCTGCACCTCGGTGATGTCGCCGTTGGATGTTGCGCGTACGCGAATGCTGGATGCCATGTTGAATCTCCTAACCCCCGCAGCCGCCGACGGTGACCTTCACTTCCTTGGTCGCGCTGTAGAGCTTGCCGTCGGCTTCCACGATTGCGGTCACGTTGCTGGTCTTCGCCATCTTCAGGCGATTGGCGACAGCGGGGATCGTGCCGTCAGGAATCTTGTAGCTTGCCGCCAGCGCGTTCGGGTTCTCGGCGACGAAGAACGAGATCGACGTGACCTTGTCGAGCGTCGTCGTCACCGAGATCGGCACCACGCCGCCATTCTCGGCGATCTCGGGCGCATCGAGCTTGATCTTGTCGGAGGCCTCGGCGGTCTTGCCATAGAGGGCCTTGATCGCGTCGGCCTCGTTCTTCAGCTTGAACGCCTCGTCCGGATATTTGTCGTTGGCCGCGGCGCGTGCGGGCGCGAATGCGAGATTGCCGAGGCCGATCAGAGCGACGCAAGTCGCGCCCTGAAGGATCAGGCGCCGCGTCGGATG
The DNA here is from genome assembly GCF_036924495.1 of Bradyrhizobium sp. AZCC 2230. Lineage (NCBI taxonomy): Bacteria > Pseudomonadati > Pseudomonadota > Alphaproteobacteria > Hyphomicrobiales > Nitrobacteraceae > Bradyrhizobium > Bradyrhizobium sp. AZCC 2230. Next base: position 6,697,996 of record NZ_JAZHRS010000001.1, read on the forward strand.
AGGGCCGGTATGTGTGGTCATCTCAAATCTCCTGGGCCCGCCATTACAGCGTCTGCAGGAAATCAACGATCGCGCTGATCTCCTGGTCGGTCAAAAGCCGGTTGCGGCCGAACGGCGGCATCATGGTCTGCGGATTGCGCTTGGTCTCGTCGAACAGGATCGCGACCAGCTCGTTGCGGTCGGGGTATTTGGCCTTGATGTCCTTCAGCTCCGGCCCGATCGTGCCCGGCAAATCGCCGCCCTTGATGACGTGGCAGGTCAGGCAATTGCCCTTGCCGCGGTCGAACGCGAGCTTTTGGCCCTCCGCGATTGCGGACTGCGCACCAGCCGGGTGCGCGGCGAGGCCCGTGAGGACGACCAGCGCGAGGAGCAGGGCGGGCTTGCGAGGAAAGGCGGTCAAGGCGTCGTTCCGAGGCTTAAGATGTCTGCAAAAGATAGTGTTCAAAAGCACAAAGGGCATGCCCTGACAATCAAGACTATGCAGGGCGCAAAATGGCGTTAATATCTTCCGCATTGCAACTGAAGAGATCAATCGTTCATCAAGCCGGCTTCAACCGGCGAAGTCTGGGGGCGTTTTGCCCTTATTGCGTTTGGTCTGCTTTCTCGTTTTCCGGGGACATGAATTGGCTGAATATGTCGTTGAATTTGGCAGGGACGGCGGGAGGGTCGAATCCGACGGCCGTCTCGATGCGCCGGCCTTCCATCGCAATCACGAGCCGCTCTGGGCGGCGCTCGGAAAGCACCTCGCTGGACGGTCGGGCGACGTGGTCGAGGTCGGCAGTGGAACCGGCCAGCACGTGGTCCATTTCGCCCGTCATACGCCTGATCTCGTCTGGTGGCCGAGCGATCTCAACCAGCGCCATGTGAAGAGCATCGAGGCCTGGCGCGTGCATTCGGGCCTGTCCAATGTCCGCTCGCCGCTGCGGATCGATCTTGTCGATCCCGACTGGTGCCCGGAGATGAAGAGCGGGCAGGGGCCAAACAATCTCGCGGCCGTGTTCTGCGCCAACGTCATTCACATTGCGCCCTGGGCCGTGGCCGAGGGCCTGTTCGCCGGCGCCGGCCGTTACTTGCGCTCCGACGGCCAGCTGTTCCTCTACGGCCCGTTCAAGCGCGACGGCAAGCACACCGCACTCAGCAACGCCGTGTTCGACACGTCGCTGCGCGAAGGCAATCCCGATTGGGGCGTGCGTGATATCGGCGATGTCGAGACGCTCGCGCGCGGTGCGGGGCTTCGTCTGGTCGATACCATCGACATGCCCGCGAACAATCTGACGCTGGTGTTTGGGCGCGGGTGAGGCGCGAGGCCCTCACACCTCGCCGTCCTGCCACCCAATCTTCTCCTTCAAGAACTGAAAGCCGAGCACCTGGAAGCCGGCGCGCTCCTTGTTGTCCTTGCCGTAGCCGTGGCCGCCAGCGGCGGGCTCGTAGAACCAGGCCTCATAACCCATCGCCTGCAGCTTTGCCGCCATCTTGCGCGCGTGTCCGGGGTGGACGCGGTCGTCGCGTCGTGTGGTGGCGATCAGGATCGGCGGATAGGCCTGGCCGGGTTTTGCGTTGTGATAGGCGGAATAGGTCTTCAGCCACTCCCATTCCTCGGGCTTGTCGGGATCGCCATATTCGGCGATCCAGCTCGCGCCCGCGAGCAGTTTTGTGTAGCGGCGCATGTCGATCAGCGGGATGGTGCAGAACAACGCGCCGAAACGTTCGGGGTATCGCACCAGCATGTTGGTGATGAGGATGCCGCCGTTCGATCCGCCTTGCGCGGCGATGCGCTTTGCGTTTGTGACGCCGCGACGGACGAGATCGGCGGCCACGGCCGCGAAATCGTCGTGCGATAGCTTCTTGCCGGCGTATCGCCCGGCATCGTGCCAGCGCGTGCCGAATTCGCCGCCGCCGCGCAAATTCGCTTGCACCGTGGTGCCGCCGCGCTCCAACCAGAGCTTGCCGAGCGACGAATTGTATTGCGGCTTCACCGCGAGTCCGAAGCCGCCATAGGCGCTCATATAGACCGGCGCATCGCCGGTCTCGCCGGCAGGACCGGTCTGCACATAGGGAATGCGCTCGCCGTCGATCGAGATCGCCTCGTGCTGCGTGACGACGAGGCCGTCAGCGTTGAACGTCTTCGGCGCCTGCTTTAGCACCGTTGGACTTTCGACGCCGCGCTCGATCAGCATCAGCGAGGGCGGCGTCAGCGGATCCTGCACATTGGCGAGCAGGTCGCCATTGCTCTCGGATTCGTGGTGATCAAGACTCCAGACTTCGACCACGCCGATGCCGGGAAGCCCCTGCAATCGCTGCCGGCTCCAGCCCGACGCCGACGGCGTGCAGAGTTCGAACACCGGCCGCAACTCGTCGAGGATGGAGAGCAGGAGCTTGCCGCCGCTCCAGGAGAAGCCCTGCAATGCGCGCCGCGGCTCCGGCTCGAACAGTATGGTGAAGTCGCGGCTGCCGGCCAGGAATGCGGAGAGTGAGATGCCGAGCATCGCGTCGGCTGCGTATGCGTGCCCCGCGACCGACCAGGTCTCGCGCGGCTTGATCGACAACCAGTCACCATGGGTCTGCATCCAGATGTTGCTGGGCAGGTCGAGTCTTGTGGTTGCGCCGGTCGTCGTGCCGATCGAGGTACGGAAATTGAAGAAGTCGGACTGGTCGATGAACCAGATGCGCTGGGCCGGGACGGTGTCGTCGACATAGCTGTACACCCGCATATGATCGGCGGTGGTCTCGAACAGCACTGGCGCCTGGTCGACACCGGTCCCGCGCCGCCACAGCCGCACGGTCCGTGCGTAGCCGGACGTGGTGGCCATGCCCTCGCCAAGCGCGCTCGACAGTAGCAGCGTGTCGGCATCGACCCAATCGACGCTGCTTTTGGCTTCCGGCAAAAAGAAACCGTCTGCCACGAGGCTTTTGGTGTCGGTGTCAAACTCCCGCAAGGTCACGGCATCGCTGCCACCGCGCGACAGGCTCAAAATAGCCCGTGCGCTTCCGGGCCGGGATGACGTCCCGCTGAAGAGCCAGTCCTTGCCTTCCGTCGCAGCGAGTTGGTCGATGTCGAGCAGGATCTCCCAGGACGGCGTGGCCTTGCGAAACTCTGCAAGCGTGGTGCGCCGCCACAGGCCGCGTGGATGATCGGCATCCGTCCAGAGATTGTAGAGATAGCCGCCGCGCCGTCGCACATAGGGAATGTTGTCCGGGCGATCGTAAATCGCCGCGAGCGCATCGCGGTCGCGTTCGAACGGCGCGCCGCCGAATTTGTCCAGCGTCAGGCGGTTCTCCTGCTCGACGAAATCGAGCGCACGGGCGCCTTCGACCTCCTCGAGCCAGAGCCAGGGATCGTCGTCGGGAGCGCTGAGCGTAGGCCTGTGATCGACGGACATGAACGGACTCCCTGAGATCGCGCGGCGGATAGGATTTGATCGCGCGCAAGCCGTCAAGAGCGCGGTGCGGTATGGTCCATCCGATTGCGTCAGAGGCATGGCCTGCGCCCGTTTGCGCCGGTTGCCCGCCCTTCCGTGCCCCTCCATAGTGCCGGGAATCACCAAGGCTTTTACTTAAAAGACCCTGCGGGCGGAAATGCCGATGTTAGATGTGACTTCAGCCAACGAGATTGCCGACGACGTCCGCGTGCGTAGCAATGTGGTGCGCCTCGCTGCCGCCCAGGCGCTGACCGGCGCCAACTCAGCGGTGATCTTCGCCACCGGCTCGATCGTCGGCGCCACGCTCGCGCCCGACATGTCGCTCGCGACCGTGCCGCTGTCGATGTACGTGGTGGGCTTGGCCGCCGGCACGCTGCCGACCGGCGCGATCTCGCGCCGCTTCGGCCGCCGCGCCGCATTCGTCGTCGGCACCGGTTGCGGCACGCTCACCGGTCTGATCGGCTCGTTCGCGATCCTGCATGCGTCATTCGCGCTGTTCTGTCTCGCGACCTTCCTCGGCGGCCTCTACGGCTCGGTGGCGCAATCCTATCGCTTCGCGGCGGCCGACGGCGCCAGCGCGGCCTATCGGCCCAAGGCCGTGTCGTGGGTGATGGCGGGTGGCGTGTTCGCCGGCGTGCTCGGTCCGCAGCTCGTGCAATGGACCATGGACATCTGGTCGCCTTATCTGTTCGCCTTCAGCTTCCTGGTGCAGGCGGCGGTCGCGCTGATCGCGATGGGCATCGTTGCCGGCGTCGACATGCCGAAGCCGGCGCCGGCCGATCTGCACGGCGGACGGCCACTGCTCACTATCGTGACCCAGCCGCGCTTCATCGCAGCCGCACTCTGTGGCGTCATTTCCTATCCCATGATGAATCTGGTGATGACCTCGGCGCCGCTCGCCATGAAGATGTGCGGGCTGAGCCTTTCCGATTCCAATTTCGGCATTCAATGGCACATCGTCGCCATGTACGGCCCGAGCTTCTTCACCGGCGCGCTGATCGCCCGCTTCGGTGCGCCGAAGATCGTCGCCGCAGGTCTGCTGTTGGAAGCTGGCGCCGCCGGCATCGGCCTCTCCGGCATCACCGCGATGCACTTCTGGGCCACGCTGATCGTGCTCGGTGTCGGCTGGAATTTCTCCTTCATCGGCGCGTCCGCGCTGGTGCTGGAGACGCATCGCCCGCAAGAACGCAACAAGGTGCAGGCGTTCAATGATTTCCTGGTGTTCGGCATGATGGCGATCGGCTCGTTCTCCTCCGGGCAGCTGCTTGCGAATTACGGCTGGTCCGCGGTGAACATGGTGGTGTTCCCGCCGGTCGCAATCGGCCTCGTCGCCCTCTCGCTGGCGTCCTGGGCCCGCCGCCGCAGGGCCCGGCTCGAAGCCGCCATGGGCGAGTTCCCGGACGCGATTTGAGTTGGCAGGAGGCTGTCAGCAACGTCGATACTTCGATCGCTGTCGAAGTGATTTTCTGATCCTACATCGCTACATGATGGTCGTCATGGACAGAAGATCGCAACGCGGGGAACACGAAGGAGAAGCGCAAATGCTCGACAATCCTCGGCATACCTCGCGAATCGACGAATCCTCGCTCCGCTACGAAGGCTGGCGCATCGTCGCGGTCTGCTTCCTGCTCGCGACCTTCGGCTGGGGGCTCGGCTTCTACGGCCAGAGCGTCTATGTCGCCGAGCTGCAGCGCGCGCGGGGCTGGCCGGCCTCGCTGATTTCTTCGGGCACCACGTTCTTCTATCTGTTCGGTGCGCTGCTGGTCGTCTTCGTTGGCGAGGCCGTCCGAAAATACGGCCCGCGGCTTTGTCTCATCGCCGGCACGCTGGCGATGGCGGCAGCTAGCGTCGCGATCGGCGCGGTGCGCGAGCCCTGGCAGCTTTATCTGGCCGATGCCGTGCTCGCCTTCGGCTGGGCCGGCACCAGCCTCGCCATGATCACCAACACGATCAGCCTCTGGTTCGACCAGAAGCGCGGCATGGCGATCAGCCTGGCCCTGAACGGCGCCAGCTTTGGCGGCATCGTCGGCGTGCCGCTGCTGGTGACGATGATCAGCCATATCGGTTTTGCCAGCGCGATGTTCGCGACATCAGGCGCCATGCTGGTGCTGCTCCTGCCGGTGATCTTGCTGGTCGTCGGCCGGCCACCCGATCTCCATGGCTGGCATGGCGCGGCGAAAGCAAAACCGCAATCATCGGCAGAGATTCGTTCGCGCGCGCTGCGCGATGTCGGCTTCCTCACGGTGACGACTGCGTTCGCGCTGGTGCTGTTCGCGCAGGTCGGCTTCATCGTGCACCTGATCTCGTTCCTCGATCCCATCATCGGCCGCGAGCGCGCGGCCGTGGCCGTCGCGGTGCTGACTGCGATGGCGGTGATCGGCCGTGTCCTGTTCTCGATGGTGATCGACCGGCTGAACCAGCGGTTGGCGTCTGCGCTGTCGTTCCTGAGCCAGGCGGTCGCGCTGTGCGTCGTGATCAATCTGCACAATGATTACGTGCTGATCGCGGCCTGCGCGGTGTTCGGCTTCTCCGTCGGCAATCTCATCACGCTGCCGTCGCTGATCGTGCAGCAGGAGTTCGACTCCGCCTCGTTCGGCGTGCTGATCAGCCTGAACACCGCGATCAACCAGGTGACCTACGCGTTCGGTCCCGGCGTGGTCGGAGCCTTGCGCGATTTCTCCGGTGGGTACGCGCTGCCGTTCTATCTCTGCATTGCGCTGGAGGTGGTGGCTGCGGCGTTGATCATGGTGCGGGGGAGGTCGCAGGCGAAGCTCTCGTAGGGTGGGCAAAGGCGCATAGCGCCGTGCCCACCATTTCTCAATGAGTCAGCAAGAGTCCGTGGGCACGCTCCGCTTTGCCCACCCTACGGCACCTGCGTAAAGGAGCGACGCCGTCTCAACACACTCCGTCATTGCGAGCGCAGCGAAGATTCCATGGGGAGTGGATAGCGACCGAGTCTGAGGCCAGACTGAGGTTGCGAACCAACCAACCTGGAGACGACGATGTTGCTCGATCATCCTTCCGACGGACCGACCGCTATCCGGACGCAGTTTGGCGCAATTTTTGTGTCATTGGAACTGAGCCGTTCGACGTGGCTGATCACGTGGCTTTCACCTGGCGCGGGCGAGAAGATGTCCAGGCAGGGCGTCAAGGCCAGCGATACGGCTGAGCTGCTGAAGCTGTTTGCGGAGGTCAGGCGCAAGGCGATGGCGCGGACCGGTCAGACCTATCCGATCATCACGATCCAGGAGGCGGGGCTGGAGGGGTTCTGGCTGCACCGGGTTCTGCAACAGGAAGGCATTGAGAGCCACGTGGTCGATCCCGCCTCGATTGCGACGTCGCGACGGCGGCGGCGGGCCAAGACGGACAGGCTGGATGGCGAGGCGCTGTTGCGGGCGCTTCTGGCCTACAAGCGCGGCGAGCCACGGGTCTGCGCGATGGTGGCGGCCCCTTCGCCCGAAGAGGAGGATCGCCGCAGGCTTTGCCGCGAACGGCGGACATTGATTGCCGAGCGGATCGAGCATGTGAACCGGATCAAGGGCCTTCTGTTTGCACAGGGCATCTCCGACTACATGCCTTTGCGACGTAACCGACGGGACCGGCTCGAGGCCTTGCGCACTGGCGACGGGCGAGAACTGCCGCCCCATCTGAAGGCGCAGATCAGCCGCGAACTCGACCGCCTCGAGCTGTTGCTCACCCAGATCGAGGCGGTGGAGGCCGAGCAGGATGCATTGCTGGCTGCTGCCGCAAAGCCTGGAACCGAGACGCCAGGGCCGGTGGCGATGCTGTCGGCATTGAAGGCGATGGGACCCAATTTTGCGGTCATTCTCTGGTCGGAGGCCTTCTACCGGCAGTTCTCCAACCGCCGCCAGGTCGCCTCCTATGCCGGTCTTGCGGCCACGCCCTGGCGCAGCGGCGGGATCGAGCGAGAGCAGGGGGTCTCGAAGGCCGGCAATCCGCGGCTTCGCACGACGATGATCCAGCTCGCCTGGCTCTGGGTGCGTCATCAGCCTCAATCGGCGCTGACACTCTGGTTCAAGGCCAACAGCCAGCGCGGCAGCAAGCGCATGATCGTGGCTCTGGCGCGCAAGCTTCTGGTCGCGTTGTGGAAGTACGTCACCCATGGCGTCGTGATCGAGGGAGCTGTGATGAAGGGCGCTGCCTGAGATCGAGGATACTTCCCTCACCGACAACCAATCAGCCGAGGATCGATCAGCCTTGGCCGATCCGGGCGGACGAACCGATGGATTGCATGGCTTCAAACGCCGCAACGAAGAGTGGTCCCGTCCTCTCGAGCCTGCCCGCCGCAAGCGGAATGTTGGTGCAGTTGCCTCGCGCAACGACCGAATGTGAGTTTGATCTGGCACGCAAAACCAGATTGCCAAACCGGCTCGGCCTTGGATCGCTGACGAGAAGGAGTTCTCCGAACCAGTTACGCCCGACCACAAAAGCCTGATGGCGTGCTCGCTCACCTCAAGGTCAAGCCGCTTCGCGGCGGCCCTACGGGCCGACCTTGACCTGAGCTCCGCGCGCCATCTCCATAGTCTCACGGTCGGGACGAAGAGCTGGCCTGCAATCGAACAAAGAGCTGACAAACCCTGTTGACACGACACTTCCCCATGTGAGCAATCCAGAATCTTTCCGCGGAGACACTCTGGATTGCTTCGTCGCTTCGCTCCTCGCAATGACGAGGAGAGGGCGGAGTTTACCCCTCCCGCTGCTTCAGCAACCCCTCCATATCCAGCCGCTTGGTAAACATCGCAAGCTTCCCATCCGGCCCGAACGGCCATTGCTCCCGCGGCTTGTCCCAATACAGCTCCACGCCGTTTTCATCGGGATCACGCAGATACAGCGCCTCGGACACGCCGTGATCGCTTGCGCCGTCCAGCGCAATGCCAGCCGAGAGCACCCGGTGCAAGGCGTCCGCCAGCGCCGGCCGCGTCGGATAGAGGATTGCGGTGTGAAACAGCCCGGTCGTGCCTGGCGGCGGCGGCGAGCCGCCCTTGCTCTCCCAGGTGTTGAGCCCGATGTGGTGATGATAGCCGCCGGCCGAGATGAAGGCCGCGCCCGAGCCCATCCGCTGCATCAGCTCGAAGCCGAGCACGCCGCAATAGAAGCCGAGCGCGCGATCGAGATCGGCGACCTTGAGATGGACGTGGCCGATCCGGGTGCCGGCGGCGACGGCTGGATTCTGCGACATGGCGTTGCTCCGTTGGTGCACTCCAGATAGGCCGGGCCTCGGGACAGCGCTACTGGCTGATCCCGAAACCCAGCGTTTCCGGATACGAATTTACGACAGCTCCGGCACTTCCCCCTCGGGCAGCTCGAACTCAAACGTGTTCAGCGTCATCGACACCATCGTGTAATAGCCGCAGAGGCCAATCACCTCGACGACGCCGCGCTCGCTCAGCAGCTTCACCGCCTCATCATAGAGACCCTTCTCCACGCCGTGGCCCTCATGCAGCGACTTCGCGACGTCGTAGATCATCTTGCCCTTGGGATCGTCGAACTCCGGCGTGCGGCGATCGCGGATGGCGTCGATGACTTTCGGATCCATGCCGCCCGCGAGCGCGAGGCGCTTATGCGCATACCATTCGTAATGCGCGGTCCAGTGCCGCGCCGTCACCAGGATCGCGATCTCCGACAGTTTTGCCGGGAAGATCGTGTCGTAGCGCAGGACCTCGCCGAGCCGCGTGGCGTGACGGGCCATGTCGGGGCTGTTGAGCCAGGCCATCATCGGCGCCGGCGGCTTGCCGCGTTTGCCGGCAATCGATTCGTCATAGGTCTGCCGCTGGCTCTCGTTCATTTCGCCAGGCGAAAGAAGTTTCAGGCGCATTCTCGTTTCCTCTTTGTTTTCAGGCACCGTCGCGGTGGCGACTATAGCGGATGACGGGCTGCGGAAGTGGTTGAATTCCGCACTGCGATGGCCCAGAGTCGCGCCCAACAAGTCGATTGTGATTGATGGAAACGACCAATGACTGATTCCAAAACCAGCGAATCTGAGAACGCCGATCTCGAAACATTCCGCAGCGAAACGCGCGCCTGGCTCGAGGCCAACTGTCCGCCGGAAATGCGGAAGCCCGCGACGTCAGACACCGATGTGTTCTGGGGCGGACGCAATGCAAAATTCTCGTCCGAGCCGCAGCGCATCTGGTTCGAGCGCATGCGTGACAAGGGCTGGACCGTGCCGGACTGGCCGAAAGAATACGGCGGCGGTGGCCTCGGCGCCGCCGAGCACAAGGTGCTGCGGTCCGAGATGGGAAGAATCGGCGCGCGCCCGCCGCTGTCGAGCTTCGGCATCTGGATGCTCGGACCGGCGCTCTTGAAGTACGGCAACGACGCGCAGAAGAAGGAGCATCTGCCGAAGATCGCGGCGGGCCTGATCCGCTGGTGCCAGGGCTATTCCGAGCCGAACGCCGGCTCCGATCTTGCCTCGCTCCAAACCCGCGCCGAAAGCGATGGCGATGATTTCGTCATCACGGGATCGAAGATCTGGACGTCCTACGCCAACTACGCCGACTGGATCTTTTGCCTGGTGCGCACCGACTCGGCCGCGAAGAAGCACGACGGCATCAGCTTCATCCTGTTCGACATGACGTCGAAGGGCGTGACGACCAAGCCGATCCTGCTGATCTCCGGTTATTCGCCGTTCTGCGAGACCTTCTTCGACGGCGTCCGCGTGCCGAAGTCGCACGTGGTTGGCACCGTCAATCGTGGCTGGGACGTCGCAAAATATCTGCTCCAGCACGAGCGTGCGATGATCTCGGGCATGGGCGAGCGCGGCGTCGGCCGTCCGCTCGGCCAGATCGCGGCCGACTCGGTCGGTGCCGATGCGCAAGGCAAGCTCGATGATTCCATGCTGCGTGGCCGGATCGCGAGCTTCGACGTCGACGAAGCCGCGCTTGCGGCCTGCGCCGAGCGCGCAGTCGATCTCGCCAAGGCAGGACAAGCGCATCCGGCGTTCTCGTCGGCGATGAAATATTACGGCACCGAGCTCAACAAGCGCCGCTACGAGATCCTGATGTCAGCCGGTGGCGTCGATGCGCTGGAATGGGAGAGCGAGCGTTCGCGGCAAGGCGCCCGCCCGCGCGCCTGGTTGCGCACCAAGGCCAACTCGATCGAGGGCGGCACCACCGAGGTCATGCTCGGCATCGTCGCCAAGCGCATCCTGGATCTGCCGGGGGCTTGAGCCACGCTCTCACAATGTCATTCCGGGGCGCGCAAAGCGCGAGCCCGGAATCCATCTCACCGCATACATGCTGCCCGATGGATTCCGGGCCTGGCCCTTCGGGCCATCCCGGAATGACCAGTTACAAATAGAACGTTGATCGGAAACACGCACATGCCCCTCGTCCTCACCGAAGAACAATCAATGCTCCGCGACAGCGCGCGCGGGCTGATCAGCGACAAGGCGCCGGTGTCGCACCTGCGCGGCTTGCGCGATAGCAAAGACCCCACCGGCTTCTCCAAGGAGCTGTGGCATTCCTTCGCCGAGATGGGCTTTGCCGGCCTGCTGGTGCCGGAAGAGTTCGGCGGCAGCGGTCTCGGTTTCATGGAAGCCGGAATCGTGATGGAAGAGATCGGCCGCACCTTGATGCCGTCGCCGTTCCTCGCCACCAGCGTGGTCGCGGCCTCGGCGCTGAACAGTGGCGGCAATGCCGCGCAGAAGTCCGAGTATCTGCCAAAAATATCCAACGGCTCGCTGCTCGCGACGCTTGCGATCGACGAGGGCGCAAAGCATCGCCCGCTGCAGACCATCCTGCAGGCTGTGCGCGCCGGCAACGGCTTCAGGCTCTCGGGCGCCAAGGCGCTGGTCGTGGACGGCCACGTCGCCGATCTCTTCATCGTCGCCGCGCGCACCGCAGGCTCGGCCGGCGAGCGCGACGGCCTGACGCTGTTCCTGGTCAACCCCAGAGCCAAGGGCGTTGCGATCGAGCGCACAATCATGGTCGACGCGCACAACGCGGCGCGCATCGAGCTCGCCAATGTCGAGGTCAATGCCGACAGCGTGCTCGGCGAGGTCGACCAGGGTGCGGCTTTGCTCGATGGCGTGCTCGATATCGGCCGTGGCGCGACCGCCGCCGAAATGGTGGGCCTGAGCGAGGAAGTCTTCAACCGTACCGTCGAGTACCTCAAGAACCGAAAGCAGTTCGGCAAGCTGATCGGCGAATTCCAGGCGCTGCAGCACCGCGCCGCCGAGCTCTATGTCGACATCGAGATCACCCGCGCTGCCACCATGAAGGCGCTGCAGGTGCTGGATGCCGACGTTGCCAAGGCCGCCTCAGCCGTCGCCGTGGCAAAGGCCCGCGCCGGCGCCACCGCCACCCGCGCCGTGCAGGAAGGCGTGCAGATGCATGGCGGCATGGGCATGACCGACCAGTTCGACATCGGCTTCTTCATGAAGCGCGCACGCGTGTGCGAGGAGCTGTTCGGGGATGCGAACTACCACACCGAGCAGCTGGCGAAGGCGCGGGGGTATTGAGGCGGGACGCGAAGGGTGCGCCTCTCAGGTGGTGTCGTCGCCCGGCTTGACCGGGCGACCCAGTACGCCGCGGCCTCTCGATTAATCACAATCGTCTCTGGAATACTGGATCGCCCGGTCAAGCCGGGCGATGACAGTTGAGAGCGTGGACAGCGCCTACCCCAACCTCGTCATTGCGAGGAGCCCTTGCGACGAAGCAATCCAGACTGCGTCTACGGAAAGACTCTGGATTGCTTCGCTTCGCTCGCAATGACGGCGGAGAGAGTTATCCTTACCTCATCGGCGGTGCATACTGCACGCCACCGGCGTTCCACAGCTGGTTCATGCCGCGCGGGATCTTCAGCTGCGACTTATCGCCGATATTGCGCTCGTACATCTCGCCGTAATTGCCGACGCGGCGGATGATGCGCACGGCCCAGTCCTTGGTCAGGCCGAGCTGCTCGCCGTAATTGCCCTCGGTGCCGACCAGCCGCATCACTTCCGGCTTCTTCGACTTTAGGGCGTCGTCGATGTTCTCCGAGGTGACGCCGAGCTCTTCGGCGTTGATCATGGCGTAGAGCGTCCACTTCACGATCATCATCCAGTCGTCGTCGCGCTGGCGCACGACGGGGGCGAGCGGCTCCTTGGAGATCATGTCGGGCAGGATCATGTGATCGCCGGGCTTGGACATGTTCAGCCGCAGCGCATAGAGCTGCGAGACGTCGGCCGTGAGCGTGTCGCACTTGCCGGTGTCGTAGGCCTTCACCACGTCTTCCAGCTTGTCGAACTTCACCAGCTCATACTTCATGTTGTTGGCTTTGAAGTAGTCGGCGAGGTTGAGCAGCGTGGTGGTGCCTGATTGCACGCAGACCTTGCTGTCGGCGAGGTCCAGCGACGTCTCCTTGTTGCGGGAGCGCGGCACCATGAAACCTTCGCCGTCGTAATAGGCGACGGCCGGGAAGTAGAGATCGTAGTCGAGCTCACGCGACATGCTCCAGGTCGAGTTGCGCGAGAGGATGTCGACCTTGCGGCTCTGCAATTCCTTGAAGCGCTCGCTGGCGTCGAGCGGCACGAAGCGCGCCTTGCTCGGATCGTCGAAGATCGCAGCCGCCACCGCGCGGCAGAAATCGACGTCGAAACCGGTCCAGTTGCCCTTGTCGTCGGGGATCGAGAAGCCCGGCAGGCCCTTGTTGACGCCGCACAGCACTTCGCCGCGGCGCACCGTGCGCTTCAAGGTGCGGGTGTCGTAGAATTCGTAGGTGATGGCCAAGGCGGCGACCAGCACGGCGACCGCGAGCCCGATCAGCAGGCCGCCTCGAAATGTGCGCATCATGTTGCTCTCTCGAAAAATCGGGAAAAGGAATTCTGGAAGAGGCGGGATATTTAGAGTTCAGGCTTCTGCCGGATGACCACTTTGGTCCCGACCGGAACGCGATCGTAGAGGTCGGCGACATCATTGTTGACGAGACGGAAGCAGCCCGAGGACACCTTGGTGCCGATTGTATCGGGACGGTTGGTGCCGTGGATGCGGTAGACCGTGGTGCCCAGATACATGGCGCGGGCGCCGAGCGGATTGCCGGGGCCGCCGGCCATGAAGCGCGGCAGATAGGGCTGGCGCTGGATCATTTCCGACGGCGGCGTCCAATCCGGCCACTCCTTCTTGTTGGTGATGTTCACCAGCCCCTGCCACTGAAAGCCGTCGCGGCCGACGCCGATGCCGTAGCGGATCGCGCGCCCGCCGGGCTGCACCAGATAGAGGTGGCGCTCGGTGGTCGAGATGATGATGGTGCCCGGCGCTTCGGTCGTGCGGTAGTACACGACCTGCTTCTGCCATTCCGGATCGAGCTCGTAGCTGTCGTCGGCAATCAGGCCGGGCTCGTCGCCGCGGTCCGGCTGCTGGGCAAAGGCCTGCGGTGCGGACAGGATCAGGCCGATCGCAGCCACAAACGCCCCGGTCAGGCGACGAAAATCCGTCATTTCAAGCTCTCCCAGCTGCCCCAGCGCAAATCGTCAGGAACCATCTGAACTCAGGGGCAGCTTCGTGGCAAGTTCAAGGCGCCCCCGTCTGGTATGTCACGAGAATGCTTTGGTTTTTTGACGGCTCCCGGCAATGCCATGAACGGGGGATGGCGCGAAAAGCCCAGATTACTGCCGCGAAGGTGGTGCGCTCCCTCCCCCGCTTGCGGGGGAGGGTCGGGGAGAGGGTGCTTCCGCAATGGGACCACTCCCGATGTGGAGAGAGCCCTCACCCGGCGCTACGCGCCGGCCTCTCCCGCAAGCGGGAGAGGCTCAGACTGAACTCGCGGTGAGGTCAACTTCGCCAACACGTCATATCTGACTCGCCTCCGCCCCAATCCCAAGCCGCCGGACGATCTCGGCGCCCACGGCGCGGGCCTCGTTGCGCGAGCCGATTCGGGGGCTGCGAAACCTCCGCCCCGACTGCAACCGGATCGCCACGATGCAGTGCTCGTCCTCCGACCGGCCGCGGCGTTCGACCGTGATCGCTTTCACGTCTTGCCCTTCGATATGGTCCGCGCGCGGCTGGCCATTGCCCCAGAGGCGCTCGACGCGGATATCGCCCTCGCGGATGATCCAGAAGGCGCCGGTCACGAGATTGGCAAATCGGTAGACCGCGAGCGCGGCGACCACGCCAAGCGGCAGCAGCATGATGTCGATCCAATTGGGCGGCAAACCGCGCCAGAGCCTGTAGGCGTAAGGCGCGACGCTCAGCGCGACGACGATCAAGGCCGCGATCCGGATGTCTCTCTGCGAAAACGGCTCGACGGGTTCGCCAAGACGCATCTCGGGATTGCTGGCATCGAGCGGATTGATGGGGGCTTCGACGTCGGGAACGTCGAATTGCGCGGCGATCCGGGCCACGGTGTCGCGCACATGCGTGACGTCGGAGAGAGGCGGGGAGATCAGGCGCTCGCCCGAAGCAAGCGTGAAGGCCAGCTGGAAGCGGGCTTTTGCGGTCTTGCTGCCGGGAACCTGGAGTCCTGTGATGTCGTCTTTCGTGACGATCCTGGTCTGCAGCTTCCCGAACGGACGTTGCCGTCCAATCAGGATCTCATCCGGCGTGATGATCCACACCACGGCCGGCGCCAGTATGATGACGCCGACGAAGGCCGCGCCCGCCAGCAGCGCGACCACGGAGATGATCACTTCGATGATGTCGTGCGTGAACAGGCCGGGCGTGAAACACAGCGCAACGGCCGCCGCAGAGCCGGCCACGACCAGCCGCTGCGCGATCGAGGAGCCCTCGCGAAGGCGGATGTCGTTGCTGGTGGTCGCGTCGTCCATCGCGGGCGGCTGATTTGCGTCGGCGCGCGAACCTCCACGGAGGGGGCCGTGGAGTCAAGCAACAACGCAAAGGGCCGCCGCAGGCGGCATCAGCTGCTGGCGTTCAGCAGCCTGGCCACGGTGCGGTCGATCTCGTCATAGCGGCCTTCGCCTTCGTGCTGGAACACGATTTTGCCGCTCTGGTCGATGATGTATTGCGCCGGCCAATATTGGTTGCGGTAGGCGTTCCAGGTTTGGGAATCATTGTCCTGCGCAACGGGATAGGTGATGCCGTGGCGCTTCAGTGCGGCCTGCACGTTGGACGCCGAGCGCTCGAACGGGAATTCCGGCGTGTGCACGCCGACCACGACGAGGCCTTTATCCTTGTACTTGGCATAGAGATCGGTGACGTGCGGCAGTGTGTTGACGCAGTTGACGCAGCCATAGGTCCAGAAGTCGACCAGCACGACCTTGCCGCGGAGGTCGGCGATGTTGAGCGGCTTCGAGTTGAACCAGTTGCTAATGCCGGCGAAGTCGGGCGCGGTCGTCGTTCGACTTGCGGCAGCGACCTTGACCGGCGCAGCGGGCGTGGCCTCGTCGCAGAAGCCGGGGATGACGGCGCCGGTCACGGCGAAGCCGATCAGGGCGGCGGAGACGGCGAGCAGTTTGAGAGTCATGGACATGTTCTCCGTTGAGAGGTGAAGCGATCACAGGCCGATCTGGCCGGTGGGGTAGAAGCCGGTGAGCCACGCCACGATCAGCGTGTCGTATTGGAAGTAGGCGGCGAGCGCGAAGGCGATCACGATCACGCCAAAGCCCTGCTGCAGCCGCGGCGAGATCCGTGCGAGACTGCGCACGCGCGTGGTCGCGGCCTGTCCGCCATAGGCGATCGCCAGCATCGGGATCGCCGCACCGATCGCGTAGGCAACGAGCAGCGTGCCCGCCCACGCCAAATTCTTCGAGGTTGCGACCAGCGTCAGGATCGAGCCGAGCACGGGGCCGGCGCAGGGCGTCCAGACCAGGCCCAGCGTTGTCCCGAGCGCGAGGCCGCCGAGCGCGCTTTCGCGCTGCGTGCCGCTTGCTGCGCCGAAATTGAGCCAGCCATTGAGCCGGATCGACAGCCATTCGAACGGCGCCGGCCACAGCATCAACAGACCGAAGCCGATCAGAAGGATCGACGCCGCCTCGCGCAGCACATTCGGATCGAAATCGAACACCTGCGTCAGCGCGCCGAGCAGCAGCGCCACCGCTGAGAAGGACACGACGAAGCCGAGCGCGATCATCGCGGGGCGCAGCTGCGACGTGCGCCCGATCGAGGCGCCGAGCAGGATCGGCAACATCGGCAGCGTGCAGGGGGCCGCGATGGTGAGGATGCCGGCGAGGATGGCGAAGAGGAGTTCGAGCATGGGGCACTCGTGATTGATGTCACGAGGGCAGTTCGGGATGGAGGCGGGGATCGTTACGTGGTGTCACGCGCTCGTGACGTGGCGGCCGCTGGACGGACGGTGCGCCCCCTCTCCCGCTTGCGGGGGAGGGCCGGGGTGGGGGTGTCTCCGCAATGGGACATTCCCCCAGAGGAAAGAACCCTCACCCGCCGCACGCGGGACGATGCTTCGCATCGCCCGGGGTGCGTCGGCCTCTCCCGCAAGCGGGAGAGGCGGGGGCGAGTGGCGACACCCTGGCCCCCAAATACAAAACGACCCGGAGGGGGGCATCCCGTCCGGGTCGTTGGAGGTCTTGGGAGGTTTAACGAAACCGTATGTGATCTTTATAGGGGCGACGTTTTTCCGCCTGATGTTGTGGTTTGTTTCATTTGTTTCGTCGGCGGTAACGCTTTCGTGTCCCGGGATGGGGCCGGAAAGCCGGTCCTATCCCATTGAAATCCCTGGTCTTAAGCGGCGAAGCGGTCGACGCCGCAATTCTTAAGCAGATCGGCGAGCTGCTTGCGGGCGTAGAACATCCGGGTCTTCACCGTGCTCTGGGGGATGCCGATGATCTGCCCGACCTCCTCCACCGACTTCTCATGGTAGTAGACGAGGGTGATGATCTCGCGATGCGCGGGTGACAGTTTCTGCACGCAGGCGCGCAGGATGGCGCTGGTGTCGCTGCGGTCGAGCGAGGTCTCGGGCGTGTCGCAACTGTCCGGGATCTGGCGCACATCTTCCTGGTCGATGTCCTCGAACCGGCGCTGGCGCATCGCGGTCAGCGCCTTGAAGCGGGCGATCGAGAGCAGCCAGGTCGAGACCTGCGAGCGGCCCTGGAACTGGCCGGCGGTCCGCCACACGTCCAGGAACACCTGGCTGACCAGGTCTTCCGCCGTGGTCGCGTCACGGACGATGCGCAGGATGAAGCGGTAAACCCGCACGTTGTGACGGCAATAAAGGATGTGCATGGACGTCCGGTTGCCGTCGGCAATGCTCTCGAGGAGCATGTCGTCCGAGGTCGCCTGAGCGGCGATGATGCTCTGGCTGGCTTGGGCGTTGATGGCGATGACGTTCGGCATTGACTTAGCTCCCCGGTGCGCCGCAACCGAGCGGCGTTTCCTTGGACCAAAGTGTTAATGAGCCAACGTTTCGGGACGTCTGCTCGAAAAGGGGAAAATGGTTTCGTGCGTCGCCAAATTGTTTCGTCGGAGGAGGCGCGACGAAACATTCGGACCAAAAAATCGTGGAATTTCAATGTGTGGGAAATACGGTATCGGCGATTTGGACTAGGCGGAACGAATTTCCGGGGCTTGCGTTCGCGGCGCGCCACACCCACCGCTGCCGTAGGGTGGGCAAAGGCGCGCTTCGCGCCGTGCTCACGATCTTTCTGCAAAATGCTGTGAGAATGGTGGGCACGTTTCGCTTTGCCCACCCTACGGCACCTCGCCCGTGGCTAGCCCTTACGCCTTCTCGCCCGCGGGCGAGAACAGATAGCCGCCGCCGCGGATGGTGCGGATCACGGCGGGCTTGGTCGGGTCGGGCTCGATCTTGCGGCGGATGCGCATGATGCGGAGATCGACGGCGCGGTCGAAGGCTTCGGCGTCGCGCGCATTGGCCAACTCCAGCAGGCGCTCGCGCGACAACACGCGCTTCGGGTTGGCCGCGAACACCTTGAGCAGTCCGAATTCGGACGCGGTCAACGGATGCTCGTTGCCTTCGTCGTCGCGTAGCGCCTGCGCTTCGAGATCGAGCCATTTGGTGCCGAAGCGCACCAATTGATCCTTGTCCGATTTCGCGGGCGCCGCTTCAGCGCCAGCGGCTTTCACCGGCGCGCTCCGCCGCAGCACCGAGCGGATTCGCGCCATCAGCTCGCGCAGCTCGCAGGGCTTTGCGACGTAATCGTCGGCGCCGAGCTCGAGGCCGACGACGCGGTCGATCGGGCTCGCAGTTGCCGTGAGCATGATGACGGGCACGTTGATGCGGCTCTTGAGGTCGCGGATGATCGAGAGGCCGTCTTCCTCGGGCATGTTGAGGTCGAGCACGACGAGGTCGGGCATGCTGCCGTCGATCGCGGCGCGGAGCGACTTGCCGCCGTCGCACAGCGTCACGGTGAAGCCGTGCATCTTGAGGTAATCGCCGACCATCTCCCGGGCCGGGGCCTCGTCGTCCACGATCATGATGTGCTGGCTTTGTGTCATGTCACTCAGATCTCAGTACTCAAATCACGGTACTTCGGTCGCGGGCAGGGTGATGGTGAAGGTGGAGCCCTTGCCCGGGCCCTCGCTGTCGGCGGTTACCTCGCCGCCATGCATGTCGATAATACGCTTGACGATGGACAACCCAAGCCCCGTCGAGCTCTCGCCTGCTGTCGGCTTTGCGGATAGCCGCTGGAACCGGCCGAACAGGCGGCCGAGATCCTCCGGCGACAGCCCGGCGCCCTCGTCGCTGACGCGGATGACGGTGTCGTTGGCCTCATGGGTGACCGCGACGGTGATCTTGCCTGATATCGGCGAGTATTTGATGGCGTTGCTGATGAGATTGTCGATCGCCTCGCGGATACGGTCGGTGTCGCACATGGTGACGATGTTGACCGGCGCGGTGACGTGGATCGCCTGCTGCTTGTTGACCGCGAGCGGCTGGTTGGCGTCCGCGACCTCCTTCACCAGGGCTGCGACATCGACCGGCTCGCGGCGGATGGTGATGTCGAAGGCATCCGCCATCGCATCCGAGATCAGATGGTCGACCATCGTGGTCAGGCGCTTGGTGGCGTCGCGGATGTGGTCGACCTGGGCGACCACGCCGCTCGACGACGCGCCGGTCGAGATCAACTCCTTCAGCATCTCGGTGCGGCCGAGGATGACGCCGAGCGGGTTCTTCAGATCGTGCGCGACGGTGCCCAGGATCTCGTTCTTGAAGCCGTTGGCGCGCTGCAGCCGCAGCCATTGCGCCGAGAGCCGCCGGTTGGCCTGCATCAGCGCGCGGGTGCGCTGCGCGACGCGGTCTTCGAGCTGCGTGTTGGCGTCCTGGAGCTGCTGATAGAGGATGACGTTGTCGAACGCGATCGACAGTCGGCTGGAGAAGATCTCGACCAGCGAGCGGTCGGTCTCCGACAGATCACGCTCGGACTGCAGCAGCACCACGACCTCGCGGCCGGAGCCGGTACGCAGATAGATCACGCTGCGATGGTCGGCGAATTCGTTCTTGCGGCGCTGGAAGGCGGCTTCGACCATCTCGCGCAGATCGGGGTCGAGCGCCTTCGACGAGGTCGTGCCGATGAAGCGGCTGTAGCAGCCGCTGCCGGCGAGCACCGAGAGCTCGGGATCGACGCCGCCATTGTCGCGCAGAACCAGTATGCCGGCGCAGTCGACATTGAGCAGCGAGGCGAGCTGGGTCAGCACGCCCTCGGCGAGCCGCTGCATCGACTTGAAGTCGTACAGCGTCGAGGCGGCATCGATGATGATCTCGAGCCCGCGCCTTGTCTGCACCATGCGCTCGAGCTGCTGGTAGGAGCGCAGCGCCGCGGTCAGCGAGGTGAACAGCTTGTCGGCGGTGAGCTCGGTCTTGGCCTTGTAGTCGTTGATGTCGTACTGCACAATCACGCGCCGCTCCGGCGCCTGGCCCGGCTGGCCCGTGCGCAGGATGATACGCACGGTCTCGTTCTTGAGCTCGTTGCGGATGAATTCGACGAGCTCGAGACCTGCGACGTCGGTCTCCATGATGACGTCGAGCAGCACCGCGGCGATGTCGTTGTGCGCGGCCATCAGCTTGCGACCTTCGGCCGCGGAATGGGCGGACAAAATCTCCAGCCCCTGGCCGTTCAGGGTGTAATCGGACAGCGCAAAACGCGTGCCGTCATGCACGGCCGCATCGTCGTCGATGACGGCGATCTTCCATTTCCGGGCGTCCATATCCTCCGACGCGGTACCGGTGTCGTCGATCAGGTGGAGGACATCGTCCTGTTCGGCCATTGCGAAGTCCCGTCACTTTCTGTGCTTTGCGCGCCGCCCTTGGCGATCCGCGGCATGATAATCCGAAAAGTAGTGCCTTGTCCCAGCTTGGATTCCAGCATCATCCGCCCGCCCAGCTGCTGGGTGACGAGGTTATAGACGATATGAAGCCCGAGTCCCGTGCCACCTTCATTGCGCCGGGTGGTAAAGAATGGGTCAAAGGCTTGGCGCTGTACGTCGGGGGTCATGCCGGCGCCGTCATCGGCGAAGATGATCTCGATATCGTCGGTGCCGCGCGGCCGTGCCGAGATGGTGATGGTGCCGGCGCGCCCGTCGGCGAAGGCGTGATTGGCGGCGTTGAGGAACAGATTGGTCAGGATCTGGCCGTAGGAGCCGGGATAGCCGTCGAGCAAGAACCCCTCGGGCACGTCGACCTGGAGCGTGATCGGCGAGCGCTTCAGCACCGGACGCAGGCTCGCGATGATCTGGTCGGTTGCTTCGCTCAATGAGAACTGCCGCCGCTCGGCATGGGAGCGGTCGACCGCGACCTGCTTGAACGACTGGATCAGCTCGCCGGCGCGGGTGAGGTTGGCGACCAGCTGCTGCGAGGCGTCGCGCGAGGACTGCACGAACTCTTCCAGCTGTGAGCGGCGCAGGCCCCCGTCGCCCTTGAGCTGGGCCTCGAAGATATCGGTGCGCCGGGCAAAACTGGAAGCGACTGTCAGGCTGATGCCGATCGGGTTGTTGACCTCGTGCGCGACGCCGGCGACGAGGCCGCCGAGCGCCGCGAGCCGTTCGGCGTCGATCAGGTTTTGCTGCGCAGTGTTGAGCTCGAGCAGCGCGCTCTCGGCCTTTTCCTTCGAGGCCCGCAACTCGTCCTCGGTCTCGCGCTTGGCGATCGCGTTCTCGCGGAACACCTCCACCGCGCGCGCCATGGCGCCGACTTCGTCGCGGGCCTTGGTGCCCTGCACCTCGCGGCCGAGATCGCCGAGCGTGATCGCGCGCATCGCCGCCATGATCTGCTGCAGCGGCAGCCGGATCGACAGCGCAATCAAGACGCCGGCGGTGAGGATGATGCCGAGGAAGATCACCGCGATCGACAGCACCCGGCGCGAAATATCCGCCAGCGTGCGGTCGAACGTCTCCTGCGCCTTCTGCTCGCGCTGGCGCATCTTGGTCGAGAGATCGTCGATGGCGCCGATCGCCTCGGCCTGGCTGGCGTCGATGGTGTTGCGCAGCAATTCGGTGCGGTTGGTGAGCTGCTCGGACAGCTTTGCAAAGCCCTCGCGCAGCGCCATGGTGCGGGCGGCGAGCTTTTGCAGCGCCATGCGCTGCAGATCGTTGTCGGCGAGATCGATCATCACCGGAATGGTCTTCTCGATCGTCTCGGTGTTGCGGCGCGCATCGTCGGCAGCACCCGGCGACAGTGACAGATAGTAGGAGTTGGCCGCGACCAGCATCGCGGTGAAAGCCTCGCGCGACTTGCCGAGCGAGGGCCAGATCAGCGCGTCGCGATGGCCGGTGGCGCCCTCGATGATGGAGTAGAGGCCCGCCATGTCCTTGGCCGGGCCCTGCACCTGCTCCTCATAGGTCCTGGCGATGGTCGCCTGCACGCTGCGCAGCTCGCCGAAGCCGTTGAGGAAGCGGTCGGTGGTGCGCTCCAGCTCCTCGACCGAGCCCGACAGCATCGGGTCCTTGGCGGCGCGGTCGGTCAGGGTACCCAGCACGGCCTCGCGCAGCAGCAGGATCTCGGCGAACAGGTCCGGGCTCGGCTGGTTGATGTAGCGGTGGATCAGGTTCTGCAAGCGTCCGGTCTCGCTTTCGAGCAGCGCCAGGATGCGGTCGGATTCGCGCACCTGGCGGACGTCGTCCCAGGCCGAGCCCAGCACCTGCGCGCCGTTCCAGATCATCGCCACCAGCACGATCACCACGGCGGAGTTCAGCGCCGCGATGGAGAGGATGCGCCAGCGGATCGGCACCGCCCGCAGCAGGCCGACGAGGCGCGCGCGCAGCCGGCCGATCGGGCCGGGCGGCTTGTCTACGTGCTCGCTGTGTCCAAGTGCAGCCAACCCGGCTCACTCCACCTTGCGAATGCGTTCGATCAGCGCGGCCGCGGCGGGGTCCTTCGCGGCCTTGGCGTAGATCGGCGCCATCGCGTCCTCGAACGGCTTGCGGTCTATGTCCTTGATCACGGTGATGCCGGCGGCTTCCGCCTTGCGCTGCGACTGCTCCTCGAGGTCGCGCCACTTCTCGCGCATGAACTGGCTGGAGCGCAGCGCAGCCTCACGGAAAATCTGCTGGTCCTCGGCCGACAGGCTCTTCCAAGCCTTGAGCGAGATCACCAGCACCTCCGGGCTCATGGTGTGCTCGGTCAGGGAGTAGTAGCCGGCATGTTTGTAATGGTCGGTGGTCACGAAGGATGGCCAGTTGTTTTCGGCACCGTCGATCAGACGGGTCGCGAGCCCCGTGAGCACCTGCCCATAGGGCAATTCCACCGGCTCGGCGCCGAGCGAGCGGATCATCTCGCTCATCAACGCCGATTGCTGCACCCGGATCCGCAATCCCTTGAGATCGGCGATGCTCCTCACCGGGCGGACCGCATTGTAGATCGAGCGCGCCCCGGAATCGTAGAAGGCGAGCCCGACGAAGCCGTAGGGCTCGAAGCTGCCCAAAATCTCGTTGCCGATCGGCCCGTCCAGCACCTTCTGCATGTGCTCGATGGACCGGAACAGGAACGGCATGGCGAGCACGTTCATCGCCGGGACGAAATTGCCGATCGGGGCCACATTGGTCCGGTTGAGGTCGATCGCGCCGGCGCGGGTCTGCTCGATCGTCTCCTTCTCCTCGCCGAGTTGGCGGGAGTGAAACACCTTGATCTCGTGCCGGCCGCCGGTGCGCTCGGCGATCAGCGCGCCCATGTAGCGCAGCGCCTGGACGGTCGGGTAGTCCTCGGTCTGGGTGTCGGCGGCGCGAAATTCACGCGCAGCAGCGCTCGTCGCGCAGATGGCGAGCAGAAGCGCGACGAAGATCACCCCGGTCCGTGAGAGTTCGGCACGGTTCAGCACTGGCACACTCAACCCCTCAGAGATGGAGTCTATGGCGGGACCAAAAGGTTCAATGCAATCTAAAGCGTTTTCAAGCGAAGTGGATACCGGTTCGCGTCAAGAAAACGCGTCAAATTAAGAATCCGGAGCCGTTCCGATCGGAATGGCTCTGGCAGATGGTTAAAGGAAGGCCATCCCGCCGGGGCCGGCCGGCCGATTGTGCGGCGCGGCCCGTCTTTATTCCCGGTTGAAACCGCTTGTGTCGCGCCTTAAGCAGGGTGCGGTCGCCTTTTGCCGCTTGATCCGGGAAGAGCCATCGTGAGTTCAGCATTGCGCCTTTTGCAGGTCGCCGCCGCCACCTTGGCTCTCGCCTTGAGCTGCGAGGCGCGCGCCGCCACCGACATCGCCTGGTGGCACGCCATGTCGGGCGAGCTCGGCAAGCAGCTCGAAAAGCTCGCCTCCGATTTCAACGCCTCGCAGTCCGATTACCGCGTCGTGCCGACCTACAAGGGCAATTACACCGAGACGGTGACGGCCGCGATCTTCGCCTTCCGCTCGCGCAGCCAGCCTGCGATCGTCCAGGTCAACGAGGTCGCCACCGCCACCATGACCGCGGCCAGGGGCGCGATCTATCCGGTCTACAGCATGATGCGCGACATGGGCGAGCCGTTCTCGCTCAACGACTATCTTCCGGCGGTCTCCGGCTATTACACCGATGCGAGCGGCAATCTGCTGTCGTTCCCGTTCAACTCGTCGACGCCGATCCTCTATTACAACAAGACCATGTTCCGCGACGCCGGCCTCGATCCGGAGGCGCCGCCGAAGACGTGGCCGGAGCTAGGGCTTGTTGCAAAACGGCTGCGTGACCGCGGCGCCGTCTGCGGCTTCACCACGTCCTGGCCGTCCTGGATCCATGTCGAGAATCTTTCGGCGTTTCACAATCTGCCGCTGGCCACGCGCGCGAATGGCTTTGCCGGCCTCGATGCGGAATTGACCATCAATAATCCGGTCGTGGTCAAGCACATCGCCCAGCTCGCCGAATGGCAGAAGACAAAGCTGTTCGACTATAGCGGTCGCGGCCAGTCGGCCGAACCGCGTTTCCAGAACGGCGAATGCGGCATCTTCATCGGCTCCTCGGCGACGCGTGCCGACATCAAGGCCAATTCGAAATTCGAGATCGGCTACGGCATGATGCCGTACTGGCCCGACGTGAAGGGCGCGCCGCAGAATTCCATCATCGGCGGCGCCACGCTGTGGGTGCTGCGCGACCGTCCGCGCGAGGAATACAAGGGCGTGGCGCGATTCTTCGCCTATCTGTCGCAGCCCGGCGTGCAGGCCGCCTGGCACCAGAACACCGGCTATCTGCCAGTCACCCGCGCCGCCTTCGAGCTGACGCGCGCGCAAGGGTTTTACGAGCGCACTCCGGGCTCGGCGATCTCGTTCGAGCAGATCACGCTGCATCCGCCGACCGAGAATTCGAAAGGCATCCGGCTCGGCTCCTTCAACCTGATCCGCGGCACGATCGAGGAAGAACTGGAGCAGGCTTTTGCGGGCCAGAAGAGCGCGCAAGCCGCCCTCGATGCCGCAGTCGAACGCGGCAACAAGCTCTTGCGCCAGTTCGAGCGCGCCAGCCCGGACAGGTAGAATGCTGCGAATAGGTCTAGCTGCAGCCGCGAGCAAGCTGCGCTCCCTCCCCCGCTTGCGGGGGAGGGCTGGGGAGAGGGTGTCTCCGCAACGGGACACTCCCCAAGAGGAAAGAACCCTCACCCGCGCCTTTGGCGCGACCTCTCCCGCAAGCGGGAGAGGTGCACCGCCTTCTCGGCTTGCAGCGAATCAACCAAAGCCGCCTTGTACGAGCGCGTGCGAATGACCATCGCTCCATCGCAACAATTACCTCACTTCGCCGACGCAAAAACTTTTCGCGCCTGGCGCTCCGCTTCCGCGCAATGGCTGCCGATCGCGCGCGACATCGCGCGCGGCCACGGCATCGACACCAGCGCGCCGCATGTGTTCTCAACCGGCACCAATCTCGTGGTCGGGCTCGGCGAGACGCTGATCCTGAAAATCTTCCCGCCGCTGCTGCGCGCGCAATTCGTCTCGGAACGCAGCTCGCTGATGCAGCTTGCGGGCCGGCTGCATCTGCCGATCCCCAAAATCGTCGCGGAGGGCGAGCGCGACGGCTGGCCTTATCTGATCATCACGCGCCTCGCCGGCACGCTCGGCTCGGAGGTCTGGCCGCAACTCGCGGAGGCGCAGAAGGAGCGCGTGCTGCGCCAGATCGGCGAGACCATTGCCGCCGTGCAGCGCGCGCCGCTCGGCCCGCTCGCGCAGATCGAGCCGCGCTGGGACGCGTTCATCCGCGCGCAGATGCAGGGCTGCCGTGCGCGGCACACGCGTCTCGGCCTCGCGCCGAAATTCCTCGCTGGCCTCGACGATCTCCTGCGCGACGCCGCAACGCTGATTCCGATGGACGAGCCGCCGGTGATCCTGATCGGCGAATACATTCCGGAGAACTTTTTGCTCGCCTGCCACGACGGCGACTGGTCGCTCGCCGGCCTGTTCGACTTTGGCGACGTCCGGGCGGGCTGGCGCGATTACGATCTGCTCGGCCCGAGCGCCTTCATGTCGGCGGGCCGGCCGGGGAGGGTGCGCAGCCTGCTCGGAGGCTTTGGCTATGATAAGCTCGACTACGCGCTGAAGCGGCGCCTGATGGCGCTGATGCTGCTGCATCAGGCCAGTGACCTCAACAGCCACATCTGCATCGAGGGCTGGCAGGACAAGGCGGACGATCTGGTCGCGCTGCAGGAGTTGATCTGGGCGGAGTGATTGCTCGCGCCTCAATCTCCGCCGTCGTCTTGGACAAGCGCAGCGAAGCGGAGCGCTGATCCAGGACCCATTACCCCAGGGCGGAGTTGCCGCGCGAAGCTGGTAACCGCGGGTCTTCGCAAAACCACTCCCTGGGGTAATGGGTCCTGGTTTTCGCCAGGACGACACCGAAGAAATAGTGGCGCCCACCAAATAGGCCGAGATAAAATTCAGTCTATTAAATGTGCATGCGAGCATCTTTGTATGCAATGAGCAGGCCATGGGCGTTGATGCGCGGAGCCTTGGATCTCTGTTTATGTCATCAAATCAATTAATTAGGTGGATCGTAAAACCTCATTAAGCCTTGGCACGAACCTTGCGAATCCAGTTCCAACCAAAAACTTTTGAGTTGGAGCATTCTCATGAAGCGCCGCGATTTCCTCAAATCCGTTTCCGGATTGGCCGCTGGCGCGGCGCTTCCGGCCGTGCCGTCGGTGGTGTCCTCGGCCTATGCCGACGCGCGCTCGGAGACGCTGCTGATCGTTTCGGAAGGCGGTCCCAACAATCTCGACATCCACGGCGTCGGCACCAACGTGCCCGGCTATGAAGTGTCCTGGAATTGCTACGACCGGCTGATCAGCCACGAGATGAAGACCGGTCCCGGCGGCGTGCCCTATTACGACCGCGACAAGTTCAAGCCCGAGCTCGCCGAGGAGTTCAAGATCGACGACATGTCGGTCACTTTCAAGCTGCGCAAGAACGCCAAATTCCACGACGGCACGCCGGTCACCGCCAAGGACGTGAAGTGGTCGCTCGATCGTGCGGTCAGCGTCGGCGGCTTCCCGACCTTCCAGATGAGCGCGGGCTCTCTCACAAAACCGGAGCAGTTCGTCGTGATCGACGACCACACGGTGCGCGTCGACTTCCTGAAGAAGGACAGGCTGACGGTCCCCGATCTCGCCGTCATCGTGCCCTGCATCGTCAACTCCGAGCTCGTGAAGAAGAACGCCAGCGAGAAGGATCCCTGGGGTCTCGAATTCACGAAACAGCAGACCGCGGGCTCCGGCGCCTACAAGGTGACGAAGTGGACGGCGGGCACCGAAGTGATCATGGAGCGCAACGAGGATTGGGTCTGCGGTCCGCTGCCGAAGATCAAGCGCGTGATCTGGCGCATGGTGCCGCAGGCCGGCAACCGCCGCGCACTGCTGGAGCGCGGCGACGCCGACATCTCCTACGAACTCCCGAACAAGGATTTCCAGGAGATGAAGGCCAGCGGCAAGCTCAACGTGGTGTCGCTGCCGTTCTCCAACGGCATCCAGTATATCGGCATGAACGTCACCAAGCCGCCGTTCGATAATCCAAAAGTCCGTCAGGCGGTCGCCTACGCGCTGCCCTATCAGAAGATCATGGACGCCGTGATGTTCGGGCTGGCGAACCCGATGTTCGGCGCGCCCTCGGACAAGCCGACCGAAGTCGCCTGGCCGCAGCCGCACAAATACAACACCGACATCGAGAAGGCGAAAGCGCTGATGGCGGAAGCGGGTGTCGCCGGCGGCTTCGAGACCATGATCTCGTTCGATCTCAACTTCGCCGGCGTCAACGAGCCGCTGTGCGTGCTGGTGCAGGAGAGCCTCGCCCAGATCGGCATCAAGACCACCATCAACAAGGTGCCCGGCGCCAACTGGCGCACCGAGTTGAACAAGAAGGAGATGCCGCTCTTCACCAACGTGTTCTCGGGCTGGCTCGATTACCCCGAATACTTCTTCTACTGGTGCTATCACGGCAACAATTCCGTCTTCAACACCATGAGCTACAAGTCGGCGGAGATGGACAAGCTCATCGACGGCGCGCGCACCGCAGCCGCGACCGGCGACATGGCGACCTACGACACTGACGTGAAAGGCTTCGTCGATCTCGCCTACACCGACATCCCGCGCATCCCGCTGTATCAGCCCTTCGTCAACGTCGCGATGCAGAAGAATATCTCGGGCTACCAATACTGGTTCCACCGCCGCCTGGACTACCGCGCGCTGGCGAAGGGGTGAGGGAGGCGAGTGGGGAGTGGCGAATAGCGAATAGGGAGCAGGGATCATGTTCGACAGTTGCGAAAGTCCATTCGCCATTCGCCATTCGCTATTCACCGGCGCGGAGCGCCAGCCATGCTGACCATGATCGGCAAGCGCCTGATGTTCGCGATTCCCTCGCTGATCGGCGTCGTCATCGTCACCTTCCTGCTGACGCGCGCGCTGCCGGGCGATCCCGCCGCGTATTTTGCCGGCCCCGCCGCCACCAAGGAAGCGGTCGAGCAGATCCGCAAGAAACTCGGTCTCGACAAGCCGCTGATCGAGCAGTTCTTCCGCTACACCAACGATCTCGCGCATGGCGATTTCGGCAACTCGCTCACCACGGGCCAGCCGGTCGCAGCCGAGATCCGCAACCGCCTGCCGGCGTCCGCCGAGCTGACACTGCTCGGGCTGATCGTCTCCATCGTCATCGCCATTCCGCTCGGCGTGCTGGCTGCGACACGGCCGGGATCATGGATCGATCATCTCTGTCGAATAACAACGACGGCCGGCGTCTCGCTGCCGGTGTTCTTCACCGGCCTGGTGCTGGTCTATTTCTTCTATTTCAGGCTTGGCTGGTCGCCCGCGCCGCTCGGGCGTCTCGATGTGTTCTACAGCGCGCCGCCGACGGTCACCGGCTTCTATCTGATCGACACGCTGATCGCGCGCGACTTCGAAGCGTTCCGCTCGGCGTTGAGCCAGCTCATCCTGCCCGCGACGACGCTCGCGATCTTCTCGCTGGCGCCGATCGCGCGCATGACGCGCGCCTCGATGCTCGCGGTGCTCGCCAGCGAATTCGTCCGCACCGCGCGCGCCAGCGGCCTGTCGCCGACGACCGTCATCGTCACCTATGCGTTTCGCAATGCGATGCTGCCTGTCATCACCACGCTCAGCATGGTGTTCTCGTTCCTGCTCGGCGCCAACGTGCTGGTGGAGAAAGTGTTCGCCTGGCCCGGCATCGGTTCCTACGCGGTGGAAGCGCTGATCTCGTCGGACTTCGCGCCGGTGCAGGGTTTTGTCCTCACCATGGCGGTGATGTACGTGCTTTTGAATCTCGTGATCGACATTCTCTATGGCGTGATCGATCCGCGTGTCAGGTTGGAGGGCTGAACCATGAGCTCCGTTGCGCCTGCTGTTGAACCGGCTGGTCCCGCGCGAACCTCGGGACTCACTGCGATCCTCGAACAGACCCGCTATGTGCTTGGTGAGAACAAGGTCACGGGCTTTTCTTTCGCCCTGCTGATCATCATTCTCCTTGCCGCGGTGTTCGGCCCATATGTCGTGCCGTACGATCCGCTTGCCTCCGACACCGCGGCGGCGCTTAAGGCACCGTCGGCCGCGCACTGGTTCGGCACTGACCAATTGGGGCGCGACATCTTCAGCCGCGTCGTGGTGGCGACGCGGCTCGATACGTTCATCGCGGTCGCCTCCGTCGTGCTGGTGTTTCTGATGGGCGGTCTCGCCGGCATCGCGGCGGGTTATTTCGGCGGCTGGACCGATCGCATCGTCGGCCGCATCGCCGACACCATCATGGCGTTCCCGCTGTTCGTGCTGGCGATGGGCATCGTCGCTGCGCTCGGCAACACCGTGCAGAACATCATCCTCGCGACCGCTATCGTCAACTTCCCGCTCTATGCCCGCGTCGCGCGCGCCGAGGCCAACGTGCGCCGCAATGCCGGCTTCGTGCAGGCCGCACGTCTCTCCGGCAACGGCGAATTCCGCATCCTGCTGGTGCACATCCTGCCGAACATCATGCCGATCATGATCGTGCAGATGTCGCTCACCATGGGCTACGCCATTTTGAATGCCGCGGGCCTGTCTTTCATTGGTCTCGGCGTCCGCCCGCCGACCGCCGAATGGGGCATCATGGTCGCCGAGGGCGCGGGCTTCATGGTCTCCGGCGAATGGTGGATCGCGCTATTCCCTGGCCTCGCGCTGATGATCGCCGTGTTCTGCTTCAACCTCCTCGGCGACGGCCTGCGCGACATCGTCGACCCCCAGCGGAGGACGTGATGCTCCATTTTCCGCGAAAATTCCCCAATGATTCCAATGCCGTTCTACTGTGCATGGGGTTGTTTTCGAGCTCCATGAGTGACGGAAGGCTTCCATGACCGCCCAGCCGCTGCTCGACGTCCAGGACCTCACGGTCGAATTCAGTACCCGCCGCGGCATCGTCAAAGCCGTGCAGCACGTCAACATCTCCATCGCCAAGGGCGAGACGCTCGCCATCGTCGGCGAGTCCGGTTCTGGCAAGTCGGTGACATCCTACGCGGTGATGCGCATCCTCGACCGCGCCGGCAAGATCGCCGAGGGCTCGGTGATGTTCTCGGGCATCGACGTCAAGGCTGCCACCGAAGGCCAGATGCGCGATTTGCGCGGCCGCGAAGTCTCGATGATCTTCCAGAACCCGCGCGCGGCGCTGAACCCGATCCGGAAAGTCGGCGACCAGATCGAGGACGTGCTGCGCACCCACGTGCAGCAGGCCCAGGTCGCTGATCACGGTGAGAAGGCGATCGAGGCGCTGGAACAGGTCAAGATCGCCCGCCCGCGCGAGCGCTATCACGCCTATCCGTTCGAGCTCTCAGGCGGCATGTGCCAGCGCGTCGTCATCGCGCTTGCGCTCGCCTGCAATCCGCAATTGCTGATCGCCGACGAGCCGACGACTGGGTTGGACGTCACCACGCAAAAGGCGGTGATGGATCTGATCGTCGAGCTGACCAAGCGCAAGGCGATGTCGACCATCCTGATCACGCACGATCTCGGTTTGGCGGCCGCCTATTGCGACCGCGTCGTGGTGATGGAAAAGGGCCGCGTGGTCGAGACCGCCAAGGCCGCCGACATCTTCGCCAACCCGCAGCACCCCTACACCAAGAAGCTGATGCGCGCGACGCCGCGGCTCGGGGTGAGCCTGCGGGATCTGTTGCCGGAGGAGGAGGGCGCTGCTCCCGCCACGCCCGTGGAGTCCGCCTCGGTCGCTGCAGCAGCCGACCAGAAGCCCCTCCTGCTCATCGAAAAGCTGGTCAAGGAATATCCCCGCCAGGGCGCCACCGCCACGCTCGGAAAACTGTTCGGCCGCAAACCGCCCGTCGAGCCCGACGTGTTCCGCGCGGTCGACGGCATCAGCTTCTCGATCGGCCATGGCGAGAGCGTCGGCCTCGTCGGCGAATCCGGCTGCGGCAAATCGACCACATCGATGATGGTGATGCGGCTGCTGGACCAGACCTCCGGCCTGATCCAGTTCGACGGCGAAGACATCGGTGCCATCGCGCCGGCCAACTTTGCCCGCCTGCCGCAGCGCAGCCGGATCCAGATGGTGTTCCAGGATCCGACCGACAGCCTCAACCCGCGCTTCACCGCGGTGCGCGCCATCGTCGACCCGATCATGCAGCTCGGCGATATCAAGGGGCGTGACGCGCTCCGCGCCCGCTGCGAGGAGCTGGCCACCATGGTCGGCCTACCGCACAATCTGCTCGATCGCTTCCCGCACCAGCTCTCCGGCGGCCAGAAGGCCCGCGTCGGCATCGCCCGGGCGATTGCCCTGCATCCAAAACTCGTGATCCTGGACGAGCCGACGGCGGCACTCGACGTCTCGGTCCAGGCGGTGGTCCTGAACCTGCTCCAGGACCTCAAGGCGCGGCTAGGTATGAGCTATCTGTTTGTCTCGCATGATTTGAATGTGGTGCGCTTGTTGTGCGATCGTGTCATTGTGATGCGGACGGGGCGGATCGTCGAGGAAGGCTCTTCCGAGAGGGTCCTGAGCGATCCGCAGGACGACTACACCAAGGAGCTGCTGACGGCGATCCCGCATCCGCCGTTGCCGGTACACTGAGAGCGCACTGATTGTTTGGGAGCGTGATGGCCGAGCCGCTGGACGACTATATCGACGCCGTATCGAAAGCACTGGCATTGCCGGTCGAGGACGCCTGGCGGCCCGCGGTGCGCGCCAATCTCGAAGTGTCGTTGCGGCTCGCCCGCCTGGTCGACGAATTCGCGCTGCCGGACGAGACCGAGCCGGCGCCGATCTTCACGGCCTGATGCTGCCATGACCACCAAGCCAGAGATGACGGCCTCGGAGATCGCGAGTGCGGTCGCGGGCCGAAAGATGTCCGCGCTCGATGCCACTGAAGCGGCGCTCGCGCGCATCAAGCAGCACGACGGCGTTCTCAATTCCTTCACCGACGTCACCGCCGAACGCGCCCGCGCGAAAGCGCGCGCAATCGATGCTGACATCGCGGCCGGCAAAGAAGTCGGCCCTCTCGCGGGCGTGCCCTTCGCGGTGAAGAACCTGTTTGATGTCGCAGGTCTGCCGACGCGAGCCGGCTCGAAGATCAACCGCGATCTCGCGCCGTCCAGGCGCGACGCAACCTTGATCGAGCGGATGGAAGCCGCCGGCGCCGTGCTGGTCGGCGCGCTCAACATGGGCGAATACGCCTACGACTTCACCGGCGAGAACGTCCATGACGGCCCCTCGCGCAATCCGCATGACACCACGCGCATGGCCGGCGGCTCATCAGGTGGCTCGGGCAGCGCCGTTGGCGGCGCGCTGGTGCCGATCGCGCTCGGCTCGGACACCAATGGTTCGATCCGCGTGCCGTCGTCGTTCTGCGGCATCTTCGGTTTGAAGCCGACCTATGGCCGGCTGTCCCGGGCGCGCTCGTTCCCGTTCGTGGCGAGCCTCGATCATCTCGGACCGTTCGCGCGCTCGGTGACCGATCTCGCGCTCGCCTATGACGCGATGCAGGGCCCGGATGCCGACGATGCCGCCTGCATCACGACACGTGGTCTGGAGCCGACGCTGCCACTGCTCGCCAATCCGGTGTCGGACCTGCGCATCGCGATCGCCGGGGACTACTTCCAGAAGAACGTGTTTCCGGAAGCCGTCGAAGCCGTCAGCCGTGTTGCCAGCGCGCTTGGTGCAACGCGCGTGGTCGATGTGCCCGAAGCTTCGCGCGCCCGTGCGGCGGCTTATGTCATCACCACCACCGAAGGCGCATCGCTGCATCTCGATCGCCTGCGCAAGCGCCCCAACGATTTCGATCCGGCCGTGCGCGACCGGCTGATCGCTGGCGCCATGGTGCCGGCGCCTTTGGTCGACCGCGCGCAAAAATTCCGCCGCTGGTATCGCGCGCAGTTCGCCGAGATATTCAAGTCGGTCGATGTGCTGATCGCCCCGGCAACGCCCTGCACCGCACCAAAGCTCGGCCAGGTGAATTTCAATCTCGACGGCGTCGAGCTGCCGGTGCGCGCCAATATCGGCATCCACACCCAGCCGATCTCGTTCATCGGCTTGCCCGTCGTCGCAGTTCCCGTGCCGCTTGAGCCGCTGCCGATCGGCGTGCAGATCATTGCTGCGCCCTGGCGTGAGGACATCGCGTTGCGCGTCGCGCACGCATTGGAGAAGATGGGCGTGGTCGCCGCGCCGTCACCAAAAGGATTCTGAGATGGAGATCGATCTCCCCGACGTGATCGCGGAAGTCAAAGCCGCGTTCGACCGCTATGAGCAGGCGCTGATCACCAACGACGTCGCCGTGCTCGGCGAGCTCTTTCGCAACGACCCTCGCACGTTGCGCTACGGCATCGGCGAGAACCTCTATGGCTACGAGGCGATCTCCGGCTTTCGCGCCGGCCGCTCGCCGGTCGGCCTCACCCGCCGCACCGCGAAAACCGTGATCACCAGCTATGGCCGCGACGCCGCTGTGGCCTCCACCTTGTTCTATCGCGACACCGCGCCCGGCAGGGTCGGCCGGCAGATGCAGACCTGGATTCGCTTCCCGGAGGGCTGGCGCGTCGTCGCTGCCCATGTCAGCATCATCGACGAGTCGAAAGAGACCTGACCGTATGACGCTTGACGATTTCCCGCCCGGGACACTGCCGGCCGAGCCGGTGGTGCCGCGCGTCGACCGTGCCTCGCCATCAATACAGAAAGTCACGCGCGCCGAGGAACTGCGTCTCCAGCTTGCCGACGAGATCGTGCGTGGAACTCTCGCGCCCGGCGCGCCGCTGGACGAGACCGACATCGCAAGGCGCTTCAGTGTCTCACGCACGCCGGTGCGCGAAGCGCTGCGGCAACTGGTCGCGAGCGGCCTGGTCGAGGCGCGGCCCCATCGCGGTGCGGTGGTCGCGCAGCCCTCGATCGAGCGTCTCACAGGCATGTTCGAGGCGATGGCGGAGCTGGAGGCGCTGTGCGCCGGCCTTGCCGCCGAGCGTATGTCGGCCGCCGAGCGTCATGGTCTCGAAGCGATCCACGAGGAGCTCCGCGTTCTCAGCTACGCCGGCAATCCCGATCGCTTCCACGAGGTCAACGAGCGTTTTCATAACGCGATCTATGCGGGCTCGCAGAACGGTTACATCGCCGAGATCACGCTGGCGACGCGGGTCCGCGTGCAGCCGTTCCGCCGCGCCCAGTTCCGCAATCTCGGCCGGTTGGCAAAGTCGCAAGCCGAGCACGACCGCGTCGTCGTCGCCATCATGCGCGGCGACAAGCAGGGCGCGTCGGCTGCGATGCGTGCGCATATCGAGCTGGTGCGCGGGGAGTATGAGATTTACGCGGTGTCGGTGTGATCTCGTAGGTGCCGTAGGGTGGGCAAAGGCGCAAAGCGCCGTGCCCACCATCTTCCGCGATGATGTTGGAATTCGTGGGCACGCTTCGCTTTGCCCACCCTACGGCACCTAGGTTGTCGCGGCTTCCTTCATATATGCGCGCCAGCCGCCATACGCCGTGATGTCCCGCGCCTCGCCAAGCACCTCCGGCTCGACGAGAAAGCCCTTCACGCTGCGGCCATCGGCAAGCCGGATCGTGCCGATCGCCATCGGCGCTGGAATCGCGTTGACGAACTTGCCGAAGGCGGACGACGTCAGCGACCAGATCTCGAGCTCGATCGACGCGCCCTTGCCGGTTTCGATGCGCAGCAGGCCCGGCTTCGGCGGCGCGGTCTTCAGTGCATAGAGCTTGTAGTCCGGCGCGGTCTTCGTCGACTCGATCAGTTTTGCGTTCAGCGCCTTCAGCTCGCCGTTCAGCGCCATGCCGGAGAGATGCGCGCCGACCACGGCGATCGGGATCTCGTCGTCGCTGCTTGCGGGAAGCTTTGCAAGCGGCGCTTGCGTCACACCCCTCGCACCAACCGTCAGCTTCGTATCGGCATGGAATACGCGCCCGATGCTCGCGAGCATCGCATCGCGGCCTGTAGGCGCCAGCAGCGTGATGCCGAACGGAATCCCGTCCGCGCGCATCGCTGCCGGCACGGCGAGACCGCAGAGGTCGAGCAGATTGACAAAATTGGTATAGGTGCCGAGCCGGCTGTTGAGCTCGATCGGATTCGCCAGCACCTGCGCGGTCGTGTAGGCCGTCGGTGCCGTCGGCAGGACCAGGGCGTCGATGTTCGCAAAGGTGCGCTCGGCGATCTTGCGCAGGCCGTGCAGGCGATAGAGCGCGGAGAAGGTCTCCGCCGCCGTCAGCCGCGCGCCGGCCGCGGTGATCTCGCGCGTGACCGGATGAATCGAGTCCGGGGCCGAGGCGAGCAGATTTTTGATCACGAGATAACGCTCGGCAACCCAGGGGCCTTCATAGAGCAGCCGCGCCGTCTCGTAGAACGGCTCGAGGTCGAACTCGACCAGCTCAGCGCCGAGTGCGGTCCATCGCTTCAAGGCTTCGCCGTACGCGGCTTCCGCCTTCTTGTCGCCGAAGAAGATCAGCTGCCCGTTACGCGGGACGCCCAGGCGCAGATTCGCCGGGAACGGCGCGAGCGCGCCCAGCGGCCGGTCGCGCGAGAACGGATCGGCCTGGTCGGGGCCGGCCATCACCGACAGCGCGAGCGCGGCGTCGTCCACCGTCAGCGTAAACACCGAGATGCAGTCGAGCGTGCGGCACGCCGGCACGAGACCGGCGGTCGAGATCATGCCGAGGCTCGGCTTCAGCCCGACGATGTTGTTGAGCATCGCCGGCACGCGGCCGCTGCCGGCCGTGTCCGTGCCAAGCGTCAGCGGTACGAGCCCGGCGCCGACCGCCACAGCCGAGCCCGAGCTCGATCCGCCCGGAATGAGATCCTCGCGGATCGAATTCTTTGGGATGCCGTAAGGCGAGCGCACGCCGACGAGGCCGGTCGCGAACTGGTCGAGATTGGTCTTGCCGATGATGATCGCGCCGGCCGCGCGCAGCCGCTCGACCGCAGTCGAGTCGTGCGTGGGCGTATAAGAGAAGGCCGGGCAGGCCGCCGTGGTCGGAAGGCCCAGCGCGTCGATATTGTCCTTCACGGCGACGGGCACGCCATAGAGCGGCAGGCTGGCGGCATCCTTTGCGGCAAGCTTCTCGGCCTCCGCGATCGCGTCCTTCTCGTCGCGCAGGCTGATGAAGATCGCGGGATCGTTGTGCTCGCGAATGCGCTGATAGGTCCGCGCGACCGTCTGCGCCGGCGTCATCGTGCCCGCACGATGCGCGGCCACGATCGCGGCGATCGTTTCAGGCTGCTCAGCCCCCATTTCAGCCTTCATGGCGATAAAACTCCGGCAACTTGTCTTCAGCCGGAATGAAGCAAGCGATGTGCCATTGTGTACATTATCCGGGCAGCGCGGCGGCTGCCGATATTATCGAAAGATCAGCAGCTTGTGGGATTTCTCGATGATCGATTGGGCGGACGTGCCAAGGCCCTGTTGCGGGCATTTGCCCAAATCCTGAGCAGTCCGGATCAGGTGAAGCCGGCGAGGATCTGAAGCAACCGCTCCCGGTTGGCCTTGCCGATCTTTTCCTCGACATGCCGCTCGTGCTCGGCGGCGAGCCGCTTGAATTTGGCCAGCGCCGTCTCACCCTGACCGGTGAGATGCAGCGCATGCGAGCGCCGGTCCGATTTCGACTTGATCCGCTTCACCAGCCTGCGCTGCTCGAGGCTGTCGAGCAGGTGCACCAGCCGGGCGCGCTCGATGCCGAGGCGCTTTGCCACTGCCATCTGCGAGAGCCCGGGATTGGCGCCGATTACCGTCAGCACCGAATATTGCGTCGGCTTGATATCAACGTCGCCGAGCGTCTTGATGAAATCCTGAAAGATCCAGATCTGGAAGCGCCGCACCGCGTAACCAGCGTGGCCGACCAGCGCGTCCAGCCCGATCTCGTCCGCGTCGATCCGCCGCGCCGCACCATTGCCGGTGCGTTTGCGGGGGGAAGTCCGGGTGGCGCTGGCTGTCACATCATGTCTCCTGCCGCGCGACCTTAGCGCCTCGACGGTCTCGACGGAAGATTGTTGTTGACGACAACAATTGTCCCGCCCAACATTATGACCAAAGCAGCCCGGAACGAGGCTGCGGCCGATCCCGGACGTCCCGGGCGAGGAGGAAACCATGACGTCAGTCACTCGCGGTGACGCTTCGAGCCTGTTCGCAACGCCCAAGACCGTCGCCGAGCATCGCGCCGACGGCAGCATCGTGCTGCGCTCGGGCGAGCCTTTGCGCGACTGCGCGCGCTGCATCGGCGACTGGCTGGAGCAATTTGCGCGGCAGACGCCTGATGCGATCTTCCTCGCCGAGCGTGACAGCGCCGATATGCCCTGGGCCACCATGACTTACGGGGGTGCTCTGCGGCGTGTACGTGCCGCAGCGTCCTGGATCCTGACGCAGGGGCTCAGCGCGGAGCGCCCCGTTGTCATTCTCTCGGACAACAGCATCGATCACGCGCTGCTCGCGCTCGCCGCCCAGCATGTCGGCGTGCCCTCGGCCGCGATCTCGCCGGCCTATTCGCTGATGTCCAGGGATTTTGACAAGCTGAAAAGCATGATCGCGCTGCTGGAGCCCGGCGCGATCTATGTCTCCGCCACCAAGCCGTTTGCGGCGGCGCTCGCTGCGATCAAACCGCTGCACAAGGCACAGATCATCAGTGGCAATGCTGGCGACGCCGATGCACTTGCCTTCCGCACCATCGCGGCAACCCCTGAGACGCCGGACGTCACCAACGCTTTCGCCGCAGTGACGCCGGACACGATCGCAAAATTCCTGTTCACGTCGGGCTCGACCGGCACGCCCAAGGCGGTCATCAACACCCAGCTCATGCTGACCTCGAGCCAGCAGGCCAAGGCACAGACCTGGACTTTCCTCGAACAGTCCGACGATCTCGTCATTCTCGACTGGCTGCCCTGGAGCCACACCTTCGGCGCCAACCACAATTTCAATCTGGTGCTGCGCAATGGCGGCTCGCTCTATATCGACGGCGGCAAGCCCGCGCCCGGCCTGTTCGCGACCTCGCTTGCGAACTTAAAAAGCGTGATGCCGACGGTCTATTTCAACGTGCCGCGCGGCTTCGACATGCTGATTGCGGCGCTGCGCGGCGATGAGGAACTGCGCCGCCGCTTCTTCGGCGAGGTGAGGTTCGCCTTCTATGCCGGCGCAGCATTGCCGCAGAATCTGTGGGACGCGCTCGAAGAGCTTTCGATCAAGACTGTTGGCCGTGCGATGCCGATGGTCTCGGCCTGGGGCTCGACCGAGACCTCGCCGCTCGCAACCGACTGCCATTTCCTTGCCGAGTGTTCCGGCAATATCGGCGTGCCGATTCCAGGCACCGAATTGAAGCTCGTTACCTCCGGCGACAAGCTGGAGGTGCGCGTACGCGGTCCCAACGTCACACCGGGCTATTGGAAGGCGCCCGAGCTGACGAGGCGGGCTTTTGACGAGGAAGGTTTTTATCTCATCGGCGACGCCGTAAAGCTTGCGGACACTGAGCGGCCCGAGCGCGGCTTGTTCTTCGACGGCCGCGTCGCCGAAGATTTCAAGCTCAACTCGGGCACCTGGGTCAGCGTCGGCACGCTGCGCGTCGCCGGTATCGCCGCGCTGGCGCCGCTGGCGCAGGACATCGTCGTGACCGGCCATGGTGGCGACGAGGTGCGGTTTCTGGTATTCCCGAACATTGCCGCATGTCGCGCACATGCCGGTCTGCCAGAGGCGGCGGGCGTGAATGATGTGTTGGCGCATGACAAGGTCAGGACTGCCATCGCGCAGGGACTCGCAAAACTGAAGCAGCAGGGCGCCAATTCCTCCGGCCACGCCACGCGTGCGCTGCTGCTCGCCGAGCCGCCGTCGGTCGATGGCGGCGAGATCACCGACAAGGGCTACATCAACCAGCGCGCGGTACTGACGCGGCGTGCGGATGCCGTGGCGCGGTTGAATGATGATGCGTCGCGTGAGTGGATCGGGTTGTAGCTGCTCGCAATGACGGAGGATGGGGCGAGCACCTCGCCCAAATAGGCCAACCATTCTGCCGCAATATTTTGCGTGATTCTTTTGTTGCCTAAGCAACTAATTTGTGCGAACCGTTCCTGACAAGGATGACGGCGGGGAAGCTGCCGCGTCTGATCTTGGAGGAGACGATGCTCGGCAGAGAGGGGGCCGCGGGCAAGCGCCGATGTATGCCTGGACGCAGCGACACACCGCGTCGCGCGTCAGGCCTCGCTGCCGCCGGTCACTGCGCCGAGATTTTCGTGCAATCGGCGCAACAGGTCGATCAGCACCTCGCGCTCGTCCTTGCTCAGACAGGACAGCAGACGCCGCTCGCGTTCGAACGCCGCGACGATCACCTTGTCATGGGTGGCGCGGCCCCTTGCTGTCAGCGAGATCGAATGGGTGCGGCCGTCGTTCGGGTCGGTGCGGATCGACACATGCCCGCGCTTCTCCAGGCCGGCAAGCGTGCGGCTTACCGGGCCCTTGTCGAAGCCGATGACGTGGCAGATGCGCGAGGCGGGAATGCCGGGCTCGATCGCCAGCAGCGACATGATCCGCCATTCCGTGACGTTGACGCCGAACTGCCGCTGATAGAATGCGGTCGCGCTGTTCGAGAGCTTGTTGGCGATGAAGGTGATGAAAGCCGGGACGTAACGATCGAGATCGAGCG
Source organism: Bradyrhizobium sp. AZCC 2230 (assembly GCF_036924495.1). Classification (NCBI taxonomy): domain Bacteria; kingdom Pseudomonadati; phylum Pseudomonadota; class Alphaproteobacteria; order Hyphomicrobiales; family Nitrobacteraceae; genus Bradyrhizobium; species Bradyrhizobium sp. AZCC 2230. The sequence continues at coordinate 6,738,304 of NZ_JAZHRS010000001.1, forward strand.
TCGGCCCGGATTCAGCGGGCGCGGGCCTTTGGCGGGATCTGGTCGAAGGCGGCATATCGGGAATCTGTCTCGCGGCGTGCCCAAAGACCTAAGGGCAAGCGCCGCCCTTTCACAAGATCAAAATGAGGGAGGACCTTCATGAGCGCACCCGGCTCGACCACAAACGGCGTCCCGCATCTCGACGTCGATCCCTTCGACATGAATTTTTTTGCCGACCCTTATCCCACGCATGAGCTGCTGCGCGAGACCGGGCCGGTCGTCTATCTCGACAAGTGGAAGCTCTATGGCGTGGCGCGCTATGCCGAGGTTCATGCGGTTCTGAATGATCCCGCGACGTTCTGCTCCAGCCGCGGTGTCGGCCTGTCCGACTTCAAGAAGGAGACACCGTGGCGGCCGCCGAGCCTGATCCTCGAGGCCGATCCCCCGGAGCACGCCCGTACCCGCGCCGTGCTGTCAAAGGTGCTGTCGCCGAGCGTGATGAAGGGGCTGCGCGACCGCTTTGCCGCGGCGGCGGAAGAGCGAGTGGATGCGCTGCTCGAAAAGCGCAGCTTCGATGCGATTACGGATCTTGCGGAGGCCTATCCGCTCTCGATCTTCCCGGATGCGCTTGGGCTGAAGCCCGAGGGCCGCGATCATCTCATTCCCTATGCGAGCCTGGTGTTCAACGCCTTCGGCCCGCCGAACCAATTGCGTCAGGACGCGATCGCGCGTTCGGCGCCGCACCAGGCCTATGTCACCGATCAGTGCCAGCGCGACAACCTGACGCCGGGCGGCATCGGCGCCTGCATTCACGCCCATGTCGACGAAGGCGCCATCACGGCCACGGAAGCACCGTTGCTGGTACGCTCGCTGCTGTCGGCTGGCCTCGACACGACGGTCAACGGTATCGGTGCCGCCGTCTATTGCCTGGCGCGCTTCCCCGATCAGTGGCAGCGCCTGCGGAGCGATCTCACGCTCGCGCGCAACGCTTTCGAGGAGGCCGTGCGCTTCGAAAGCCCGGTGCAGACCTTCTTCCGCACCACGACGCGCGATGTCGATCTCTCCGGCGCAAGCATCGGCGAAGGCGAGAAAGTGCTGATGTTCCTCGCTGCCGCCAATCGCGATCCCAGGCGCTGGGACAAGCCTGACAGTTACGACATTACGCGTCGCACCTCCGGCCATGTCGGCTACGGCTCGGGCATCCACATGTGCGTCGGCCAGCTCGTGGCGCGGCTCGAAGGCGAGACGATGCTCTCGGCCCTGGGCCGCCGCGTTGCCAGCATCGAGATCACCGGCGAACCTAAGCGCCGCTTCAACAACACGCTGCGTGGGCTCGACAGCCTGCCGGTGACGATCACGCCGGCCTGATGCTGTCGGCGGCGAAAACAGTAAAGGGGAGGGACCAATGAAGAACTTGAAGTGGACGCTCGCGCTCGCTGCGAGCCTTGTCAGCGGTGCGGCAAGTGCCGAGATCTCCGGCAATGTCGTGCGCGTCGGAGTGCTCAACGACATCTCCGGCATTTTTCAGGATACCAATGGCATGGGCTCGGTCGAGGCCGCGCGCATGGCGGCCGAGGATTTCAACGGTGGCGGCAAAGGTATCAAGGTCGAGATCGTCTATGCCGATCACCAGAACAAGGCCGATGTCGGCAACGCCATCGCGCGCAAATGACTCGACGTCGAAGGCGTCGATGCCATCGTCGACGTACCCAACTCGGCGGTCGGCCTCTCCATCAACACGCTGTTGCGCGACAGCCGCATGACGTACCTCGCGTCGTCGACCGCGAGCGCCGATCTCACGGGCAAGGCCTGCTCGCCGAACACCATCCAATGGGTCAACGACACCTGGGCGACCGGCAACACCACCGCGGCGGCGATGATGTCGCGCGGCGGCAAGGACTGGTATTTCCTCACGGTCGACTATGCGCTGGGCAAGGGCATCGAGGCGGAGGCGCAGAAATACATCGAGGGTCACGGCGGCAAGGTGCTGGGCTCCTCAAAGCATCCGCTCGGGACCTCCGATTTTGCGTCCTTCCTGTTACAGGCGCAGGGCTCGAAGGCGCAGGTGATCGGCCTCGCCAATGCCGGCGGCGACACCATCAACGCGGTGAAGCAGGCATCCGAGTTTGGCATCCAGCAGAGCGGGCAGAAGCTCGTCGCTTTCCTGCTCTTCATCAACGACGTCCACGGCATGGGCATCAAGGTCGCGCAAGGTCTGCAGCTCATGGAAGCCTTTTACTGGGACATGAACGACGACACCCGCGCCTTCGCAAAGCGCTTCGCCGCGCGTCCCGGCATGAACGGCAAGATGCCGAGCGGCAACCAGGCCGGCGTCTATGCGTCCACGCTCGCCTATCTCAACACGGTCGCGGCGACGGGCAGCGACAATGCCAAGGACGTCGTGCCCGAGATGAAGAAGTTCAAAGGAAAGGACAGGTTGTTCGGCGACACCGCGATCCGCCAGGACGGCCGCGTCGTGCATCCGATGTATCTGTTCGAGGTGAAGAAGCCGGAGGAGTCGAAATATCCGTACGACTATTACAAGCTGGTCTCGACGATCCCCGCGGAGCAGGCGTTTCGGCCGATGGCGGAGGGTGGCTGCGAGCTGGTGAAGTAGGACGTAGCTGCAAGTGCTTCTTCACCCTCCCCTGGAGGGACCCTGGAGGGGGAGGGTCGATCGCGCGCAGCGCGAGCGGGGTGGGGTGACGGTGTTTCCGCCACCAACACTGCCCGAGTGGAGAGATCACCCCACCCCGTCACGCAATCTCGCTTCGCTCGATCGCGTGCCGACCCTCCCCCTCCAGGCTACGACATTCACACATCTTGGGAGGCTTGTAGCCTTGCTCGGAAGCTGACTCTCTATGGGCGAGATTCGTACACGGGAGAGAGGCATGGAGCTGAGCCTGGGAGATTTTGGGGACGAGCGCCTGGTAAAAGGGGGGCCTTTTTGTATGGGCGCCTTGTTGGGTACGGCGGCGGGAGTGTCAGCGTCACGCGGCTGGGCGGCGACCGCGCCGGCGAGATGCGGATTACGCGGTTCCTGCACAATCCCAAGGTGACGCTCAGCGCCATGATCTCGGCGGCGCGGGCGCGCACCTGTGGTCAGGTTGGCGGGCGGCACGTCCTCGCCATTCAGGACACCTCGGCCCTGCGGGTGGACGAGAAAGGCGTGGGGCTGTCTTTTCACCCTGTCATCGCGGTGGACGCCAATACGGGGGCGACACTTGGGCTGGTCGACAACCTCTTTCTGACGCGCCAGGGCGGCGAACGCGAGAAGCGCAGGCAAAAGACATTCGAAGAGAAGGACAGCCGGCGCTGGCTGGCCGGCGCCGAGAGCGCCAGCGCCTTGGCGCAGGCTGGCGCGATCTGCGTCACGATCGTCGAAGATCGCGAAGGCGACATCTACGAATGCTTCGCCTTCAAGCCGGCCAATGTGGAGAAGCTGGTGCGCGCCGCTCAGGACCGCAGCCTCGTCGATGGAGACTTGCTGTTCTCCAAGGCCGAGACGTGGGACGAAGCGGGCCGCATGACGGTGGAATTGCCGGCCGCACCCGGCAGGAAAGCCCGCAAGGCCGAGCTGTCCATCAGGTTTGGCAAGGTGGAGATCAAGCGGCCGAAACATCGCGCGGCCAACGGCGGCTTGCCCGCGGCCATCAGCGTGACACTCGTCATCGGCCGCGAGATCGATCCTCCCGCAGGCGAGGAGCCGGCGTTGTGGTTCCTGCTCACCACCCATCAGGTCAATGACATTGCCGACGCGCGTCGGATCATCGGCTTTTATCGTTTGCGCTGGACCATCGAACAACTGTTCCGCACGATGAAGACCAAGGGCTTCGACGTCGAAGCCTTGCGGCAGGAGGAGGACGGACCGCTCGAAAAGCTCGTCACGGTCATTCTGATCGCTGCGATCAAGGTGATGCAGCTCGTCGCCGAGCGTGAGGGCGAAGCCAAGCGCCCACTCCGTGATGTCTTCGATCCCGACGACCTGCCTGTCCTGGAACGTGTCTGCCAAGCTCTCGAAGGCAAGACCGCCAAGCAAAAGAACCCGCATCCCAAAGGCTCGCTCGCCTACGCCGCCTGGGTCTTCGCAAGGCTCGGTGGCTGGACCGGCTATTACGGAAAGCCCGGCCCCATCGTCATGATCAGAGGCCTCACCCAGTTCCACGCCATCAAGCATGGTTGGAGCCTCCGAAATGTGTGAATCTCGTAGCCTTGTGGGGGAGGGTAAGCGAAGCCTCCCTCACACCACCTTGCTGCTCCCCTGCGTGATCAACCGCGCCGCCCGCTGGTCGCGGGCGTAGATCCAGAGCCAGCTCAGCGCCACGCTGAGGCGGTGGCGGAGGCCGATCAGGAAGTAGATGTGGGCGATGCCCCAGATCCACCATGCGATGGTGCCGCGCAGTTTTATCCGGCCGAAGTCGATCACCGCGAGCCGCTTGCCGATCTGCGCGAGGCTGCCAGAGTGCTTGTAGCGGAACGCGCCCTTGCTCTCGCCGCGCAGCCGCGCCTTGATGGTGTCGGCGACGTGCTGCCCCTGCTGCTTGGCGGCAGGCGCGATGCCAGGCACCGGCTTGCCATCCCAAGCGTTGATCAAGACGGTATCGCCGATCGCGAAGATGTCGGGATGGCCTGGGATGGTGAGATCGTCCTCGACTTGCACGCGCCCGGCGCGATCGGCCGGTGCGTCCAGCCATTCGGCAGCGGGCGAGGCGCGCACGCCGGCGGCCCAGATCATGGTTTTCGCGTTCAGCCGCTGCCCGCCATAGACGACGCCGTCGCGGTCGATCTCGGTGACGGCCTGGCCAAGCACGACCTCCACGCCGATCTTCTCAAGCGAGGCCCGTGCATAGGCCGAGAGATCGTCGGCAAAACCCGCCAGCACGCGCGGTCCGGCCTCGATCAGGACCACGCGGGCCTTGGTCGTATCGATGTTGCGGAAATCGTCCGGCAGGGTGTCGTGCGCCATTTCCGCGATGGTGCCGGCAAGCTCGACGCCAGTCGGTCCGGCGCCGACGATGACGAAGGTCATCCGGGGCGCCCGTTTGGCCGGATCGGTCTCTCGCTCGGCGCGCTCGAACGCCACCAGGATGTGGCGGCGCAAAGTGGTCGCATCCTCCAGCGTCTTCAGGCCCGGCGCGAACTGCTCCCACTCGTCGTGGCCGAAATAGGCGTGGCGCGCGCCGGTGGCGAGCACCAGCGTGTCGTAGGGCACCTCGCTGCCGTCGTCGATCAGCACGCGCCGCCTGGCGGCATCGACGCCGCTGACGGTCGCAAACAGTGTCGTCACCTCGCGCCGGTCGCGCATGAGATGGCGGACCGGCCACGCGATCTCGCTGGTTGCGAGCGAGGCGGTGGCCACCTGATAGAGCAGCGGCTGAAACAGATGATGGTTGCGGCGGTCGATCAGCGTGATCTCGACCGGCGCGCCCGCCAGCCGGTGGGTCGTCTCCAGCCCGCCGAAGCCGGCGCCGACGATGACGACGCGATGCGGTGTCGTGGTCATGATGTACCCTCGAATCTCGCTGCTGCTCTCACTCATTTAAGGTCGAATTGGGCGCCGCGGTCCAATAGCCGTCATCAATCGTGGAATAGGCAGCGTGTATCGATATTTCCCGCGAAAAAGCGCCGCAGCCGTCGTCCAAGTAAGTAGAATTATATTTCTTGCCATCGGCGATTGGGGCGAAATATGGTGCAGGGGTGGGCGCTGAGCCATTGGCGGCGCGACAGATTTTGCGTTCAATAGAGAGAGACCCGGGGCGGCGATCACCCCGTTTCCGGGATCAATAATAAGGAGGGGAGTGGTTATGAAGACAGCATTCTGGCTGGCGGGTGCGGCTGCGCTCGCGCTGACAGGCCCGGCATTCGCCGGCGACACCATCAAGATCGGTTTCGTCTCGACCTTCAGCGGCCCAGGCGCCGTGATCGGCAACGACATGCGCAACTCCTTCGAGCTCGCACTCGACCACATCGGCCGCAAGATGGATGGCAAGCCGGTCGAGGTGATCTATGAGGACGACGGGCAGAAGCCTGATGTCGGCAAGCAGAAGACCGAAAAGCTGGTGCAGTCCGACAAGGTCGATTTCCTCGCCGGCTACATCTGGTCGAATGTGTTGCTGGCCTCGCTCAAGACCGCGGTGGATTCGCAGACCTTCCTGATCTCGGCCAATGCCGGCCCATCGCAGCTCGCGGGCGAGCTGTGTTCGCCTTACGTGTTCTCGACCTCCTGGCAGAACGACCAGACGCCGGCCGCCATGGGCCTCTACATGAACCAGAAGGGCGTCAAGAGCGTGTTCCTGATCGGGCCGAACTACGCGGCCGGCAAGGACATGCTCGCGGGCGTGAAGAGCACGTTCAAGGGCGAGGTCAAGGGCGAGGAATACACGGTCTGGCCGAGCCAGCTCGATTTCTCCGCCGAGCTCTCCAAGGCGCGCGCCTCGGGCGCCGAGTCGATCTTCGTGTTTTATCCGGGTGCCGCCGGCGTGCAGTTCCTCAATCAATATGCGCAAGCCGGCCTCAAGAGCACCATGCCGCTCTACACCGCCTTCACCGTCGACGAGCTGTCGCTGCCGCTGCAGAAGGAGAACGCGTTAGGGGTTCCCGGCGCGCAGGAATGGGTCAACGACCTTCCCAACGAGCAGAACAAGCGCTTCGTTGCCGACTACCGCAAGAAGTACACCGGCCTGCGTCCGACCTATTACGGCGCGCAAGCCTATGACGCGGCCCAGCTCATCAACAGCGCGGTCGTCGCGGTGAAGGGCGACACCAGCAAGAAGGACGCGATGAAGGCCGAGATGGAGAAGGCCAACATCAAGTCGCTGCGCGGCCCCTTCAAGTTCGGCAACAACCACATCCCGGTGCAGAGCTTCTATCTGCAGGATGTGGTGAAGGACGGCGAAGGCCAGCTCTCGCTGAAGACTGTGGCGACCATCGTCGAGAACGATCAGGATCGTTTCCACGACAAGTGCGTGATGAAGTGAGCTGAGCTCTCTCTTCGTCATTGCGAGCGAAGCGAAGCAATCCAGAGTCTTTCCGCAGAGGCAGTCTGGATTGCTTCGTCGCAAGGGCTCCTCGCAACGACGGCGTGGAGAGAGTGTCCTACACCCGCGGCATGCTCGCAGGCCGCACCTCGCGGGACTGCGCCGCCAGCCTGATCCCCGCATTCGCCGCGCCAAATCCCTGGTAGCTCCGTCGCTCCACGATCTCGAAGAAGAATCGCTCATCAAAGATGTGCGTGTAGACCTGAAAGAACTCGCCGTCGCCCTCGCGGTCGTAGAGGATGTGGTTGGCGCGGAGCTTGGCCATGACATCGGGGGCGAGATCGTATTTGGCTTCGATGTCGTCGTAGTAATTGTCAGGGATATCCAGGAAGTCCGCGCCGCGGGCGCGCATCGCAGCGACCGCGGCAAAGATATCCTGGCACGCAAACGCGACGTGCTGCACGCCCGAGCCAAAAAACTCCGAGATGAAACGCGCCGGCATCGTGCGGTTGGCGGAGGAGCCGTTGACGACGAAGCGCAGGCTCTGGTCGCCATTGATGAGGGCCTGGCTCTGCACGAGGCCCCTGGGATCGGCGATCTCCATCTGCGGCAGGCGTTTGAGGTCGAGGATACCGGTGTAGAACAACAGCCAGGACAGCATCTCGTCATAGGGCATCGACTGCGCGATGTGGTCGACCGCGAGCAGCGCGTCGGCGCTTGCATCGCTCGGAACGGGCGCAAAATCCGTGTCCCAGTTCTTGCCGGCCTGGTCGAGGAAATAAAGCAGGCTGCCGCCGACGCTGTGGATCGCTGGGATCTCCAGCTCGCCGGGTCCGACGGGCTGGTAGAAGGTGCGCGCCTTCAGCGTTTCGGCCCGCTGCATGGCAAGGCCGGCATTGTCGACGTCGAGCGCGATGGCGCAAACGCCGGGACCGTGCGTGACATAGTGCGAATGCGCAAAGCCGTCGGTCTCGGAATTGATGACGAGCTCGACCTTGCCCTGCGACCAGCGCTCCACGGCCTTGCTGCGATGCTTGCCGGTCTTTCGGAAGCCAAGCTGCGAAAGCAGATGCGCGAGCTCGTCGGCCTTGGTCTCGTTGACGGCAAACTCGATGAAGCCTGTGCCGCTGCTCTTGGCCTTCGGCGCCAGGGGCTCGCCGACGAGCTTTGGCCAATCCGGGGCGAGCTGGTCCTGCAACAGGATCAGCGAGCGCAGGCCGTCCACCGCAGTCTGCGCCGCCGAGCCGGCGCGGAACTGGTCGTTGAAGATCTCCAGCGACCACGGACCGGAATAGCCGGTCGCCGCGATCGCCTGCATGAACTCGCCGACCGGCAGGTCGCCCTGGCCGGGGAAGGAGCGGAAGTGCCGGCTCCACGACAGGATGTCGAGCTCGAGCTTCGGCGCGTCGGCCAACTGCACCAGAAAGATCTTGTCGCCGGGGATTGAGGCCATCGCGCGCACCGGGAAGCCCGGTGCTAGCGCGTGAAAACTGTCGAGGATGACGCCAATCGCCGGGTGATCGGCGCGCCGCACGATTTCCCAGGCGTCGCGATAGTCGTTGACGTGCCGCCCCCAGGCCAGCGCCTCGTAGCCGACGCGCAAAGACCGCTTGGCCGCGAGATCACCAAGTTCGCGAAAATCGTCCGCTGCGCGGTCGATGCCGCCGAGCGAGGCGGGCGAAACGTTGGAGCAGATCAGCAGCAAATCGGTGCCGAGCTCCTGCATCAAATCGAATTTGCGCTCGGCGCGGGCGAAGTTACGCGAGCGCTGCGGCTCCGGCATGCCCTCGAAATCGCGGAAAGGCTGGAACGCGCAGATCTCGAGATTGAGGTCCTTGCAGAGATTTGCGATGTCGCGCGGGCCGGAACCGAACGACAGAAGGTCGTTCTCGAAGATCTCGACCGCCTCGAATCCGGCGGATGCGATGGCGCGAAGTTTCTCGTCCAGCGCCCCTGAGAGCGAAACGGTTGCGATCGAGCGCTTGTTCATGCTGCCTGCTCCATAATTTGGTCCGGCGATATTTTTTGGCCCGTGCGTGCCGCTTCGCTGACGGCCTCGACGACCGCGAGCGTACCCATCGCGTCCTCGGCCGAGATCAACGGTTGTTCCCGGCCCGCGATCACCGCGCAGAAATGCCGGAGCTGCTCGGCCAATGGATCGAATGCCGGCGGCGCAATGGTCTCCCGCGATAGCGGCGCATACCAGCCGGGCTCTCGTGCGTAGGACCACAGCTCCATATTCGGCACGGACAGCGAGCCCGCGGTGCCGGAGAGGATGTAACAGGGCTGATCCTGCTTCGGGTACGCAGCATTCTCGCCCGAGGCCAGCTCCCAGCTCCATGGCGCCGGCGTCGCGTCCGACGCGGTCACGGTTCCCAGCGCGCCGCTGGCGAAGCGCAGCAGCAATGCGGCGGTGTCCTCGACGGCGAAGCCGCGAAACTTGTTCGACGTCAGCGCTTGTACCTCGGTGATCTCGCCGCAGATGAAGCGGAGATTGTCGATGTCGTGGATGAGGTTGATGAGCAGCGGGCCGCCCCCGTGCTCGCGCCGCCACGCCGCATCAAAGTAATCGTCGGGCTTTTTCAGGAGCCACAGTCCGACCACGGCCGTGAGCTGGCCGAGCGTGCCGCTCGCTACCGTCTCGCGTGCGGCCTTGACGATCGGATTGTGCCGGCGGTGATGACCGACCAGCATTGGTATGCCGGTCCGTTTGACTGCCGCGCACAGGCGCTGCGCGGCGGCGACCGTGTCGGTTACCGGTTTCTCGATCAGCGCGGGCACGCCGGCTTGCGCACAGTCGAGCCCCATCTGGAAGTGCAGCGCGTTCGGTGAGGCGATGATCAGGCCATCCGGCTTCTCGTCCGCCAGCAGCGCGCGGTGATCCGCATACCAGGACGTGTTGCGCGCCTGCGCAAACTCTTTCGCGGCGGGGGAGGGGTCAGCGATGCCGGCCAGCACGCAATCCGGCGAAGCCCCGATCAATTCGATATGGCGGCGGCCGATCAGGCCGGCGCCCGCAACGGCGATGCGCATTGGCGCGCTCATGCCGCGCTCTCTTCCATGGCGCCGCCGAGGAAGAGCTGGCCGATCCTTGGATCGTTAAGAATTCGCTCCGCCTTGTCGATCATGCGGGTCTGGCCGAGCTCGAGCACAATGCCGATGTCCGATATCTCGAGCGCCGAGCGCGCGTTCTGCTCGATCATCAGGATGGTGACGCCGCGGTCACGCAGGCTCTTCAGGATATCGAAGGTCTGCTGCACCATCAGCGGCGACAGGCCGATCGATGGCTCGTCGATCAGCACCAGCTTTGGTTCGAGCAGCAGCGAGCGGGCTATCTCGAGCTGCTTCTGCTCGCCGCCGGAGAGCGTCGAGGCCTGCTGCGTCGACTTGCGGCGCAGCACGGGGAACAGGTCGAGCGCGGCCTCGATGCGCGTCGGCAGGTCGATGCCCTTTCCGGCGGAGACGCCGCCAAGCTCGATATTGCTGCGAACTGAGAGCTCCGGAAAGATGTTGCGGCCCTGCGGCACGTAGCAGATGCCGGCGATGAGCAGCGCGCGCTGGCTCAGATTGGTGACGTCGCGGCCGGCAAAATTGATCTTGCCCTCGCGCAGCCTAAGCAGGCCAAAGATTGCCTTGAACACGGTGGATTTGCCGGCGCCGTTGGGGCCGATGATGGTGGTGATGGTCGCCGGCGGCACCGAAAATGTCGTGCCGTTCAGGATCGTCATCTTGCCGTAGCCGCCGACGAGGTTGTGAACCGAGAGGATCGGATCGCTCATGGCCCGCTTTCCCTAATGTCCGAGATAGGCTTCGATCACGGCGGAGTTTTTCCGGACCTCGTCCGGTCGCCCCATCGCCAGCACCTTGCCTTCCGCCATCACCATCACCCGCGAGCACAGCGACATCACGAACTCCATGTTGTGCTCGATCACGACGAAGGTGGCGTTCTTCTCGCGGTTGATCGCGACCAGGCGTTCCTTCAGATCCGTCAGCATCGTCGGATTGACGCCGCCGGCGGGCTCGTCGAGCAACGCCAGGCGCGGGCCGCCCATGAAGGCCATGGCGGCGTCGAGCAGCTTTTGCTGGCCGTATGAGAGGCCGCCGGCAGGCTCCGCGGCGAGATGATCGAGCTTGAAGAAGCCGATCATCTGGTTGGCGGTATCAGTCAGCCCGGCATCGGAGCGCCCGACCAGGCGCGAGGCCATGTTGCCCTGATGCTCCTGTCCGGCGAGGATCAGGTTCTCGCGCACCGAGAGTTTCGGAAACACCTGCAAGAGCTGGAAGGTGCGGCTGACGCCGAGCTTGTTGAGCTCGGAGGGGCGCAGGCCGGTGACGACCTTGCCGTCGAGCTTGACCTCGCCGCCTGATGGCGTGAGTTGGCCGAGGATGCAGTTGAACAGGGTCGATTTGCCGCAGCCGTTCGGGCCGATCAGGCCGAGGATCTCGCCCTCGCGCACGTCGAACGAGACGCCGTCGACCGCGGTGATGCCGCCAAAGCTCTTCTTGATGTCGGTGACTTCGAGGACCGCACTCATTGCGCCGTCTCCAGGCGGGACTTTGCGACGGCGCGCAACGCGGAGGCCGCCTTGGTGCGGCGCTCGGCGAGATAGCGGTCCAGGATTCCCAGGATACCCGTCGGCGACCAGATCAGAAGTCCCATCACTGCGATCGCGTAGAGCATCAGATAATACCCTTCGGTGAAGCGCAGCCATTCCGGCAGCAGCACCGCGATCATCGCTCCCAGGAAAGGACCGAAGTAAAAGCCGGCGCCGCCGACGATCACCATCATCAGGAGATCGAGCGAGAGCGACAGGTTGAACGGCACGGGGTCGATATATTGCGTCAGCGGCGCATAGAGCGCGCCGGCGACGCCGCCGAGTGCCGAGCCGATCGCAAAGGCCATCAACGTGTAGCGGCGGGTATCGATGCCGAGCGACTGGGCGCGCAGCGGATTTTCGCGCAGCGCCATGAAGGCGCGGCCCCAGGGCGAGCGGATCAGCCACCACACCGCGACGGACACGATCGCGAGCGAGCCGAGGCAGACATAGTAGAACGGCAGCGGCTTGTTGGTCGCGATGCCAAAGATATGCGGCCGCGGAATGTTGGAAATGCCGTAGATGCCGCCGGTGAGCCAGCTCTCGTTGCGGAACACCAGGAAGGCCAGGGTCGAGAAGGCGAGCGTGACGAAGGCGAGGTAGTGGTGCTGCACGCGCAGCGCGGGATAGCCGAGCACCCAGCCGACGCCGAAGCTCAGCACGATCGCAACCAGGATCGCGGCCGGCAGCGGCCAGCCATGCGTCGTCATGATCGCGGCGGCATAGGCGCCGATGCCGACGAAGGCGCCCTGCGCCAGCGAGACCTGGCCGGCATAGCCGAGCGTCAAATTGAGCCCCATCGCGGCAATTGTCATCACCGCCCACTGGCTCAGGATGAACAGGCCGTAGCGGTTGAAGTTCATGGGCACGATGATCAGGCCGGCAATGACGGCAAGGCCGAGCGCGATCTTCAGGGATTTGCCGAGACCACTCATACCGTGCGCTCCTCGGCGCGGCCGAGCAGTCCTTGCGGCCGGAGCAGGATGACGGCGATCAGGAAGATCATCGGCACGGCGGCGCGGTACTGCGTCGAGACATAGGCGGCCGCGAGGTTGTCGAGCACGCCGATCAACAGGCCGCCGGCGATCGCGCCGCGCACCTGGTTGAAGCCACCGACGATCGCGGCGATGAAGGCCGCCTGGCCCAGCACCTCGCCGCTCGAAAACTTTGCCAGATAAATCGGCGTGATCAGCAGCGAGGCCAACGCGACCAGGAAGGCGTTGATCAGGAAGGTCAGCAGGATCATGCGCTCAACGGGCACGCCGATGATGCGTGCGACCGTCGGGTTTTGCGCTGCCGCCTGCATCTGGTGGCCAAGCGAGGTGCGGTTGAGGAGCGTGGTCAGGCCGAACACGGCAAGGATGGCGACGACGAGCACGCCGATGCTTTGCAGCGAGACGGCGTGGCCGAGGATGGAGATGTCGCCGGTCGGCACAATCGACGGGAAGGGCGAAGCTTCCGCGCTGAAGAACTGTTTTACGGCTTCCTTGATGCCGATCGCGAGCGCCATGGTCGCGATTGCCAGCGGCAGCACGCCATGGCGCATCATCGGATCGACCAGCAGCATCTTGAAGGCCAGCCCAAGCAGGATCATTGACAGCAGGATGCCGAGGATGATCGCGAGCCAGAACGGCGCGCCGGCATGCATCGCCGCCAGCATTAGGAACGCCGGCAGCATCACGAACTCGCCTTGCGCGAAATTGATGGTCTGCGAGGTCTGCCACAGCAGCGTGAAGCCAACCGCGACCAGCGCGTAAATCGCGCCAGTGACCAGTCCGGCGACCAGAAGATCGAACAGATTGGACATTATTGCCTCGCGTGTCCCTCGTTCAGCTGTGTCGTCTCCCTCTCCCCGTCTCTCTCTCTTCTCCCTCTCCCCGCGAAGAGCGGGGCGAGGGAGAAGAGAGACCTCGTTCCTCACTTCACTTTCGGCAGCACCTGCTTCACCAACTGCTTGCCTTCGACCACCTCGACCAGAAAACTCTGCCGGTCGATGTCGCCGGTCTCGTTGAAGGTGACGTCCATCAAAATGCCCGGCTCGTCCGCGGCCTCGATGGTCAAGCCATGCAGCGTGTCGGCGAAGGCCTTGGAATCGACCTTGCCCATCTTCTCGGTGGTGGCCTTCACCATGTAGACGGCGAGGTAGCCTTTCAGGCCGTTATGATCAGGAACGTAATTGTACTTCTTCGCGAACTTGTCGCGGAACGCCTTGATCAAATCGACCGGCGCATCGGTAGTGAGGCCGACATGGCCGCGCGCGCCGTTGGCGGCATCGCCGGCGAGCTCGATCACCTTCTGGCCGATCAGCGTGGTCTCGCCCATCAGCGGCGCAGTGACGCCCTGGCGCTTGAGCTCCTTGAGAATACGCGCGCTCTCTTCCTCGTTCAGATAGACGAACACGGCGTCGGGATTGGCGGCCTTGATCTTGCCGACGTCGGCGGCGAAATCGGCTTGTCCGGCTTCGGTCGAGAGATCGGCGACGACCTTGGAGCCGAGCCGCTCCAGCTCCTTGATGACGACGTCGCGCCCGCCGCGACCGAAATCATTGTTGACCCAGACCACCGCGACCGACTTCGCCTTCATGTCGTCGTGGATGTACTTTGCGACCTTCGGCATCGAAGACTGCTGGCCGAACGAGGTGCGGAACAGGAACTTGTTGCCTCCTTGCGTCAACTCGGCGGCTTCGCCGCCCATGATCTGCGCAATCCCGGCTTCGGCTGCTAGCGGCGCGGTGACCTTCACCGAGCCCGAATAGCCGGGCCCGAGCAGCACATAGGGCTCGGCGTCGAGCGCCTTCTGCACCTGCGCGCGCGCCACGCCGGGGTTGGACTGCGAGTCGGCATGGCTGACTTCGAGCTTGCGGCCGAGCACGCCGCCCTTGGCGTTGATCTCCTCGATCGCGAGGTCGATGCCGTTCTTCCAGTTGGTGCCGACGGTGGCGCCGCCACCCGAGAGTTCGGCGACGTCAGCAAGCTTGATCGCCTGTGCAAAGGCGCCCGAGGTCGTGATTGCGGAGAGCAGCGCGCCCACCAGTAGCGTTGATTTCATCGTCCTCTCCTCCCGGTTCAATTTTGCAAGCGGCCTTGTGTCCGGCCGCTTCGCCTCAAGCTGCCTGATAGGCGGCGCTGCGCGCGGCCATCACGGCGTCAAAAGCCTCTCCCATGACTTCGGTCGACGGCGCAAGGCCTGTGAACAGTTCGAACGCGTCGGCAGCCTGGTAGATCGCAAGCTCGCGCCCGGTCATGATCCGCGCGCCCTTCTCCTGCGCGGCGGCAAGGAGCGGCGTGATCAGCGGCGAATAGACGGCGTCGGCGACCCACAAGCTCTGGCGCACCAGCGCCGGTGCGACCGGCGTGTCCCGGTTCGGCAGCATGCCGACCGGCGTGCCGTTGACGAGGCCGGTTGCGCCGTCGAGCGCGTCCTCGACGCTCCTGGCGACCCGCGCGCCACCATGCCTGGCCAGCAGCGCGGCGAGTTTCTCGGCCCGCGCCGGCTCGCTGTCGAAGATGCGGAGGTCAGCCACCTTCAGGCTCGCCAGCGCAAAGGCGATCGCCTTGCCGACGCCGCCGGTGCCGATCACGGCCACCGCATTTCCGGCAGGCGCCAGCAACGGCTTGACGGCACGCGCAAAGCCGGTGGTGTCGGTGTTGTGGCCGATCAGGCGACCGTCCTTGACGACGACGGTGTTGACCGCTGCCATGGTGGCCGCAGTCGTGGCCAGCTCGTCGAGCAGCGGCACCACCGCCTCCTTGTAGGGGAACGTGACGTTGACGCCGGCAAAGCCGAGCCGCCGCACGCCCTCGAGCATCATGCTGAGACCGGTCGTATCCGCGCCTGCGACCTCGATGAGCTGATAATGGCCGCGCAGGCCAAGCGCCTCGGCGGCGCGCTCATGCATGGCGGGGGAGGCGGAATGGGCGATCGGCGCGCCGATCAGGCCGGTCAGGAGTTTCTTGGGGGCGATGGGTCCGCGGCTAGACATGATCCACTATCGTCTCTTGGAGCGCGTTGAGGTCCGGCCATTAGCGGAGAAATCCGCGCCATTCCAAGAGGGACGATAGTCTTTCCCCTGCCTAACACAATTACCCATTTATCCAGCAAACCTAACATAATGTTATTTGTTCCGCCCGCGCCCCGCGGTGGCCTTGCCGTTGCCGCGCGACGGTTCGACCGCGCGCATCTCGGCGCGCAGGGACTCGATGAAATGCTCGACATGGAGCGACAGCGGTGCTCCGCGCTTGACCGCAATGTAGGTGTCGAACCGGGTCGGCTCGGTGATCTTGATCAGCTCGATCCCGGGATAGCCGCCATGGGCCACCGTGAACTGGTCGATGATGGCGATACCGAGCCCCGCCTTCACCAGCGCGCAGACCGTGGTGCCGAAGCGCGCGCGGATGGTGATGTTGTACTGCAGCCGGTTGCGCGCAAAAATCTCGGCCATGATCCGGCCGTAAGGGTCGTTCGGATCGATGCCGATCAGCGGATAGCGGGTGATCTCGGCGGCGGAGACCTGCTTGCGGCCGGCAAGCTCGTGGCCGGGCGGCACGATGCAATAGAGCTCGCCCGAGGCGAGCGGCATGAAGTCGAGGCCGGAATGCTCCAGCCGGTAGCTCATCGCCACGCACTCGCCGCGGCCGAGCAGGAGATAGTCGATCGCTTCCTCGAGCTTGAGGATGTTGATGTCGATGCCGAGATCGGGATAGCGGCGGCGGACGCGCTCGATCGCGCGGGGCACCATCACCTGCGAGATGCTCGGCACCGAGCCGATGCGCAGTTCCGACAATCCGCCGCGGCCGATCTTGGAGATGATCTCGGAGAGGTCGTCGACCTTCTTGTAGACGCCGTTGATCTGCTCGAAAATGTTCTCGGCTTCCGGCGTCGGGAAGTAGCGGCCATTCTGGCGCTGGAAGAAGCGGATGCCGAGCGAGCGCTCGGTGTATTTGACCAGCCGGCTGATCCCCGGCGCCGATACGTTCAACAGCTTCGCCGCGCCGCCAATGGTGCCCGTCACCATCACGGCACGGATCACTTCAACCTGGCGCAGAGTCATCATGGTCTTGAAATATCCCTGGCATCCGAAAGACGATCGCGGCGGCGATCATCTCACGACAGCCGTGATGTCATCCAGCGGCAAGTGGGGCTTTTGGTGGAGCGGGGAGGATGGGTAACGTCGCAGTCAGGGTGTTTCGACCAAAGGCAGCGCGCTCAAATCGAACGGCATCGCCGCGCGGTTGCATCGGCGCCGTCTGCTGCACCTGCGTGCTATCTCGCGGGATTGTCCGGTGAGGCGCTGTCGACGAGCTTGGGACGCTCGCTTTGCAGCACGTCGCGCGCGAACTCGATGATCTTCTGCTTGTTGGCCGTATCGCGCACGGCGAAAAACACGCGGTTCAATTCCAGGCCGAGCACGCTGTTGAGGGCGATGTTCTCGTCTTCCATCGTAGCTTTCCCGCTCTAGACGCCATAGGTGTAACTTGACGTCACTTCCTCCACAAGTAGATTAAATCTCCGATGCCAGTGCCACACCGGGAATTTACGGACGCGGTAAATTGAGGCAGCCCCCAAAGACGTGCTATACGGAGCGGCGAGGGTCAGGGGACGCACCGATGTCCGCCGTGGATTATGGCCGGGAAGCGCTGGACTTCATCGAAGGGCTGGGAGCCTATCGCAAGGTTCCTGACGCCATGGACGCGCTTGCGCTCGCGTTCGGCCGCTATGGCTTCGAGCATATCATCGTCACCGGATTGCCGAATCCCGATCAGCGCTTTTCCCAGATGGTGCTGGCCAAGAAATGGCCGGCGGAGTGGTTCAGCCTCTACACCGAAAAGAGCTACGATCGCGTCGATCCCGTGATCCGGAAGTGCCGCCAGACGGTCAATCCGTTCGAATGGTCGGAAGCGCCTTATGATGCGGAACAGGAGCCGGGCGCAGTGGAAGTGATGCGACGCGCCGCCGATTTCCGCATGTCGCGCGGTTTCGTCGTGCCGATCCACGGCCTGACCGGTTATGAGGCCGGCGTCTCGCTCGGCGGCGTTCATCTCGATCTCAATGCCCGCAGCAAGCCGGCACTGCATTTGATCGCGATGTACGGCTTCGACCACATTCGCCGCCTGCTGGCGCCGTCGCCGCATCCGTCGGCGCGCCTGACCCCGCGCGAGCGCGAGGTGATCGCCTGGGCGTCGCAGGGCAAGTCTGCCTGGGAGATCGGCGAGATCCTGAACATCACGCAGCGCACCGCGGAAGAGCATCTTGCAACCGCTGCGCGCAAGCTCGGCGCCGTCAACCGCACGCATGCGGTCGCGATCGCGATCCGCCAAAGAATCATCAATCCCTGAAATCTTCGCCTACTGGGAAATTTCCCAATAGTCGGTTTGGCCTTTTTCGCTGAGGCTGCCCCCATTTCAAGCCATGGGGGAGTTCATGATTCATGTCATTTCTGCCGAGAACCGGCACCTTTACGAAGACGTTCTCGAGCAGCATTTCCGGATACGCCACGAGATTTTCGTCGAAGAGCGGAAGTGGGAGGAACTGCGCAAGCCCGACAGCCGCGAGATCGACGTTTACGACAACGAGGACGCGATCTATTTGCTGGCTCTCGAGAACCGCCGCGTGCTCGGCGGCTCCCGCCTGTATCCGACCACCAAGCCGACCATGATGAGCGAGGTCTTCCCCCATCTTGCTGCGGTGCGCGGCTGCCCGGTCGATCCGCAGATCTGGGAGTGGTCGCGCTTCTTCGTGACGCGCGAGCGCCGCGACGGCGCGTTCAATCTGCAACTGATGGCGGCGGCGCAGGAGTTCTGCCTCGATCAGGGCATCGAGCGGCTTTGCCTCGTCATGGAAACATGGTGGCTGCCGCGCTTCCACGATATCGGCTTCGTCGTCACGCCGCTGGGATTGCCGGCGCTGGTCGAGGACTCCTGGACCATGGCCGCGACCATCGAGATCCGCCAGGAATCACTCAACGTCGTCCGCGAACGGATCGGGATGAAGAGCCTCGTCCAGCAGGACGGACCGCGTCTCGATTGCATCGCCCGTGCCAACCTTTGCGGCCGCACCGCCGCCCAACGAAAGAGCGCCTGAGATGTCGAACATGATGCGAGACAGCCAGATCATGGCGCAAACCAAGGACGAGAATCTCGGCTACATGTCCGACATGGCGCTCGAGCTGGCGCAGATGGCCGAAGACACCGGGTTGGCGACGCTCGCCTACCTGTTCCGGATGGCGGCGCTGGAGGCCTCGACCGCCAACAGCGAGTTGAGCGAGCCGGATGATCTCCCCCGCCAGATGACGTCGCACTAGAAATATCTTCATTCCGACAAGCGGCCCACCCTCTCCTTGGCAACAGGGCGAGGGTGATCGTTTGGGTGCGGCAGGCTGACCCACCCCGCGCGGCAGTCTTCTTGCAGGGCTGGTTTTGCAGGGCCTCATTTTGATCGCATGCACCGGCATGCAACAAAGTGCATGTTTGGCGCGGAATCACTCTTGCCTCGGAACGATACTGCCATTACCCATTTTTCCGCCTTGAAGAGGCAGGGGGAGCTCTTTCACTGATGGCGACTGTGTTCGAACATCGGCGCGCGTTCGCATGCGCCTGAAAGAGTTTTGATGCTGCTCGTCGTCGAACAGTTCTTGAACGGATTGCAGTTCGGTCTGCTGCTGTTCCTGCTCGCCGCCGGCCTGACGCTGGTGTTCGGGATCATGGATCTCGTCAACCTCGCGCACGGCTCGCTCTACATGATGGGCGCCTATTTCGCCGCGACCTTCGCGGCGTGGACCGGCAGCTTCCTGCTCGGCGCGCTGCTGGCGTTAGGTGCGACCCTTGTGCTCGGCATCGTGCTCGAAATGAGTGCGCTGCGGCATCTCTACGGGCGCGACCATCTCGACCACGTGCTCGCGACCTTCGGCCTGATCCTGTTCTTCAATGAAGCCGTGCGGCTGATCTGGGGCCCGGCGGGGCTCGCGCTGCCGCTGCCGGCCTGGCTCACGGTGCCGGTGCCGATCCTGCCCGGCATTCACTATCCGGCGTACCGCCTCGCCATCATCGTCGTCGCGCTGCTGGTGGCGCTGCTGCTCTATCTCGGCGTGATGCGTACCCGCATCGGCATGCTGATCCGCGCCGGCGCCTCCAACCGCGAGATGATCGGCGCGCTCGGCATCAACATCAAGCTGCTCTACACGCTGGTGTTCGGGCTCGGTGCGGCGCTCGCAGGATTGGCCGGCATGATGCAGGCGCCGATCCTCACCGTGCAGATCGGCATGGGCGAGAACATCCTCATCCTCGCCTTCGTCATCATCGTGATCGGCGGCATCGGCTCGATCCGCGGCGCGTTCCTCGCTGCGATCTTCGTCGGCATGATCGACACGCTCGGCCGCGCCTTCCTGCCCAATCTGCTGCGGCAGGTGCTCAGTGGCGCCGCCGCCTCCACCGCCGCGCCCGCGCTCTCGTCCATGCTGATCTATCTGCTCATGGCGATCGTGCTGGTGGTGCGGCCGGAGGGGCTGTTTCCGGCCAACCGTCGATGAAGACTTTCTCGGTGAGCAAGGCCGTCACGGCCCTGATGCTGGCGGGCCTCGTGCTGCTACCGCTCTATTCGTATCTGTCCGGCAACATCTTCATCATGACGCTGTTCACCCGCATCGTCATCCTGGCGCTGGCGGCGGCGAGCCTCAACCTCATCATGGGGTTTGGCGGCATGATGAGCTTTGGCCACGCCGCCTATCTCGGCATCGGCGGCTACGCCGTCGGCATGCTGGCACAGGAAGGCGTAGGCTCCGGATTCATCCAGTTTCCGGTCGCGCTCGCGGCGTCCGCGATCTATGCGCTGGTGATCGGCGCGCTGTCGTTGCGCACCCGCGGCGTCTATTTCATCATGATCACGCTCGCCTTCGCGCAGATGGCCTATTACGTCGCCTCAGGCCTTGCGCGTTACGGCGGCGATGATGGTCTCACCGTTTACAAGCGCAGCGACTTCTCCGGCCTGATCAATCTGTCGAATCGCACGCAGTTCTATTATCTCTGCCTGGCCTGCCTGTTCGCAGTACTCTTCCTGATCTGGCGCATCGTCAATTCGCGCTTCGGCCTGGTCGTGCAGGGCCTGCGCTCCAACGAACAGCGCATGCAGGCGATCGGCTTCCCGGCCAAGCGCTACCAGCTGGTCTGCTTCGTCATCTCCGGCATGATGTGCGGCCTTGCCGGCGCGCTGCTCGCCAACAACACCGATTTCGTCAGCCCGGCCGTGATGTACTGGACCCGCTCCGGCGATCTCATGGTGATGGTGATCCTGGGCGGCATGGGCACGCTGTTTGGCCCTGTGATGGGCGCGGTGGTCTATCTGCTGCTGGAAGAGTTTCTGTCGCAGATCACCGAATATTGGGCGCTGATCATGGGCCCGCTGCTGCTGCTGATCGTGCTGTTCGGCCGTGGCGGCATCATGGGCCTGCTCGGGAGGCTCAATCGTGGCTGAACCGTTGCTCCGCGTCGAAAAGCTGGTGCGCCGCTTCGGCGGCATCACCGCGACGGATAACGTCTCGCTCGACGTTGCCGCGGGCGAGCTGCACGCCATCATCGGGCCGAACGGCGCCGGCAAGACCACGCTGATCAGCCAGCTCACCGGGCATCTCGAGCCGCATTCCGGCAGCGTCTCGTTGGGCGGCCGCGACATCACCCATCTGCCGGCCTATCGCCGCTGCGCGCTGGGCCTCGCACGTTCGTTCCAGATCACCTCGCTGCTGCTCGACTTCACCGCCGCCGACAATGTCGCGCTGGCAGCGCAGGCCCATGCCGGCACCTCGTTCCGCTTCTTTGCCAATGCGCGCAAGGAGAAGGGCCTGCGCGCTGCCGCGCATGCCGCGCTCGACCGCGTCGGGCTGGCTCATCGCGCCGATGTTCTGGTGTCGAAGCTGAGCCATGGCGAGCGGCGCCAGATCGAGCTTGCGGTGGCGCTCGCCAGCAGGCCGAAATTGCTGCTGCTCGACGAGCCCATGGCCGGTCTCGGCGTCACCGAATCCCAGGGCATGGTAAAGCTGCTCCAGGAGCTGCGCAAAGAGGTCTCGATCGTGCTGGTCGAGCACGACATGCCGGCGGTGTTCGCGCTCGCCGACCGCATCTCGGTGCTGGTCTATGGCCGCGTCATTGCGTCGGGCGATCCGGCCGCGATCCGCGCCAACGAAGACGTCAAGCGCGCCTATCTCGGCGACCAGCACGTGGTGACGCACCATGGCTGACACACTGCTCGACGTCGACGGTATCGAGACCTGCTACGGCCTCAGCCAGGTGCTGTTCGGCCTGTCGCTGTCGATCAAGCCCGGCGAGATGGTCTCGCTGATGGGCCGCAACGGCATGGGCAAGACCACGACGATCCGCTCGATCATGGGCTTGACGCCGGCGCGCGCGGGCAGCATCCGCTTTGCGGATACCGAGGTCCGGCAGCTTCCGTCCTACCGGATCGCCAAGCTCGGCATCGGGCTCGTGCCTGAGGGCCGCCAGATCTTCCCGAACCTCACCGTACGCGAAAATCTCGTCGCGGCCGCGGCCGATCGCTTCAGCAGCGCCAATCCCTGGACGCTCGCTGCGATCTACGTACTGTTCCCGCGCCTTGCCGAGCGCGCCGCCAACATGGGCAACCAGCTCTCCGGCGGCGAGCAGCAGATGCTCGCCATCGGCCGCGCGCTGATGACCAACCCAAAGCTCCTGATCCTGGACGAAGCGACCGAGGGGTTGGCGCCGCTGATCCGCGAAGAGATCTGGAGCTGCCTGTCGCTGCTGAAGAGCCGTGGACAGTCGATCCTGGTCGTCGACAAGAACGTCGACCACCTCGCCCGCATCTGCGACCGCCACTTCATCATTGAGCGTGGCAAGACCGTGTGGAGCGGCACGTCGGACGAACTGATGGCCGAGCCCGATCTGCAGCATAAGTATTTGGGGATCTAGCCCCGCTCTCTCCCCGTCATTGCGAGGAGCGCAGCGACGAAGCAATCCAGACTGTCTCCTTGAAGAAAGTCTGGATTGCTTCGCTTCGCTCGCAATGACGGCAGCGAGAGCCGGATCCTCTCACCAATAAATCCCATGCCGATGCAGTTCGCGGATCACGCGCGCTTCGGTGGACGGTTCGCGGTGCTTCGGCTTGGTCGCTCCGGCGGTCGGCTGAGCAGGCGTTGCGGGCGTCGCTGTCGCGGTTTGCGCTGGCGCCGGTGCCGCCGGCGGCGTTGAGGCCGGCGTGGTGGTCGCCGTCTGCACATTCGCCGGTGGCGTTGCGGTCGGAGCCTGTGTGGCCTGCGGCGGAGTTGTGGTTGCCGGCTGGTCAGTCACCTGGCTCGCATTGGTTGCAGAAAGGCTCAGGCTGCGCGGACCGCCGGCATAGGCTTGGCCGGCCAACAGCGACATCGCCGCGATCAGGATCAGCTTGCGCATGGAAACCCCCTTTTGTTTGGTCAATCCATCTGACCTGTCTTGCCGTCAGCGGGCGAGGTGGTGTCTGCCGATCTCGACCAAGGTTGTCCGGCAGGACAGGTGATAGATCAGGCTGAACAATTGACCCAACATGATCGAACTCCATTGTTGATCATCTACGACAACGATAGACCTCGCGTCTTTCCGGCCGTTTTCACGGCGTCAGGAAAACGGCTTCGTTCGGGACCGGCGTGATGTCGTCGGAACTGCGCTGACGAAGTCTCCTCACAGGGGTGTGAGGGGTGTCCCCGCCGAAGCCCAAGAGACCTCCCGGGTTGACGTTGGGAAAATATCGGGATATCCCTTCACATGGCGGGATATCCCGATATCTGGGGGCGTGATGGCCGAGCTAGAGCTTCCTGTTATCGAGCGGAATCGCTGCAACTGCGCGGCGCTGCGCAAGGCGTCGCGCCACATGACGCTGTTCTATGATGCCGCGCTGGAGCCCTCGGGGCTGCGTTCCACCCAATACGCGATGCTGACCGAGATCCATCGCCGCGGCGATGCCGCGCCTGCGATCGGCGACCTCGCCGAGGCGCTGGTCATGGATCAATCCACCATCGGCCAGAATCTGCGCCCGCTTCAGCGCGACGGCCTCGTCACCCTGGAGCGCGATGAGGTCGATCGACGAAGCCGCCTGGTCAAGCTGACCCGGGCGGGACGTTCGCGCCTTGCCGACGCACGGCCACTCTGGCTCGCGGCGCAGGAGAAGTTCGAAAACGGCTTTGGCAAGCGTGCCGCCGCCGAGCTGCGAAACCTGTTGGCGGGCATCGCCGGGGATCCGTCGCTGGTCCCCGAGCGGGCTGAATTGCATAACCAAAAGGCATAATCCATGAACAGCATTGAACGCGGCACCTTCGCCCGCGCGGTTCCGCTCGACGATCTCTCGCTGCGGCCCAAGCCTCCCCGTCCGTCGACGTCGCCAAACCTGGTGCTGGCGATCGTCTGCGTCGGCATTTGCCTTGCCAATCTCGACCTCTTCATCGTCAACGTCGCGCTGCCCAGCATTGGACAGGACTTCAAGGACACCTCGCTCGATGATATGTCGTGGGTCTTGAACGGCTACGCCATTGCCTATGCGGCGCTGCTGGTGTTCTTCGGACGGCTGGCCGAGCGCCATCGCAGAAATCTCAGCTTCCTGCTCGGCGTCGGCCTCTTCACGGTGGCATCGGCCGCCTGCGCGGCCGCCAACAGCGTCGGGATGTTGACCGCGTTTCGTATCGTGCAGGCCGCAGGCGCCGCACTGATGACGCCGACCTCGCTCGGCCTGCTGCTGGCGGTGTTCGCGCCGGAGAAACGCGGCGGTGCGGTGCGGACCTGGACCGCGATCGGCGGTCTTGCCGCAGCGCTCGGACCCGTCGTCGGCGGCGTGCTCGTAGTGGTCAACTGGCGCTGGATCTTCTTCGTCAATGTCCCGATCGGCCTCATCGCCTTGGTGATCGGCTGGTGGAAGCTGCCGGAGATCGAAGGTCATGACGCGCCACGGCCCAAATTCTTCGATGCGGTGCTGGTGACAGGCGGTATCGGCGCGCTCGTCTTCGCCATCGTCAAGGTCAGCGACTGGGGTTTTCGCGCGCCGGCCATCGGCTACAGTTTTGCCGCCGCCGCCATTCTGCTTGCACTGTTCGTCTGGCGCTGCCTGCGCACTGAAAATCCCTTTGTCGATCCGGCGCTGTTTCGCATCCGTCCCTTCACCGGGGCTGCCCTGGTGATGGCGCCTTACTCGGCAGCCTTCGGCGCCATGCTGCTGTCGGTCGCGCTGTGGGAACAGACGGCGTGGGGATGGTCGGCGTTGCAGACCGGGCTCGCGATCGCGCCGGGGCCGCTGATGGTGCCGATCACCTCGCTGCTGTTTGCCGGTCGCCTGATCGCGCGCTTCGGCGCCGCGCCCGTCGTCACCGCCGGCATCGTGGTTTTTGCGGCCGGTCTGGTTGCCTGGGCAACCCTGATTGGACCCGAACCGCATCCGGCCTTCGTGATCATGGGCATGATCCCGACCGGCATTGGCGTCGGCTTGACGTTCCCGACCCTGATGGGCGTCAGCGCCGCAGGCCTGCCGCCGTCGTCCTTCGCGACCGGCTCCGGCGTGATCAATATGATCCGCCAGGCCTCGCTCGCGGTCGGCGTCGCGATCTTCGTCGCCATCATCGGCTCGCCGTCATCCCTGCCGGAGCGCCTCGTGGCGTTCCAGCGCGGATGGTGGGTGATGGTCGCGATCGTCGCGCTCGGCCTGTTGCCGACCTATCTCTACCTCAGGCAGAAGCCGAAGGCGCCGTAACGGAGCGGTCAGAACATCTCGAAATATTCG
This sequence comes from Bradyrhizobium sp. AZCC 2230, assembly GCF_036924495.1. Classification (NCBI taxonomy): domain Bacteria; kingdom Pseudomonadati; phylum Pseudomonadota; class Alphaproteobacteria; order Hyphomicrobiales; family Nitrobacteraceae; genus Bradyrhizobium; species Bradyrhizobium sp. AZCC 2230. The sequence goes on from NZ_JAZHRS010000001.1 coordinate 6,763,613, forward strand.
CGGTGTTCCCAGTCGGTCACCTCCGACAGGAAACGGTCGATCTCGGCGTTCTTGATGTGGGTGTAATAGTCGACGAACTCCGCGCCGAATTTTTCGCGGAAGAACGGATCGTCCTTCAGCGCGGAGACAGCATCGCGCAAGGATTTCGGCAGCAGCGGCGCCTTGGTCTCGTAGGGCGTGTCGGCCGAGGGGCCGGGATCGAGCTTGCGGTCGACGCCGTCGAGGCCTGAGAGGATCTGGGCGGCCATATAGAGATAGGGGTTGGCGGCGGGCTCGCCGACGCGGTTTTCAAGGCGCGTGGCGGGATCGCTTGCACCGCCGAGCACGCGGATCATCACGCCGCGATTGTCGCGGCCCCAGATCGCGCGGTCCGGCGCCAGCGAATAGGAGCGGTAGCGCTTGTAGCCGTTGATGGTCGGCGTGGTGAAAACAGTGGCCGCACGGGCGTGGTCGAGCAGGCCTGCGAGATAAGCGCGACCGAAGGCGTTGAGCGGCTCGCTGCCTTCCCTCGTCATGAACAGGTTCTCGCCGCTTGGGCGCGAGACGATCGATTGATGCAGGTGCCAGCCGCTCGCAAACAAATTCGGCAGTTTCGGCCGGCACATGAAGGTGGCATGATAGCCGTGCCGGCGCGCGATCTGCTTCACGGCGCTGCGAAACAGCACCATGTTGTCGGCGGGCTCCAGGCCCTGCTTCGGCGCAAAGGTGAATTCGCACTGGCTCGGCCCGAACTCGACCTCGACCGAGCGCAACGGCAGCCCGAGCGCGACGATGTCACGCCGCAAAATCTCCAGCACCGGCTCCATCTGATCAAAACGCTGCTCGGTGAGGTATTGATAGCCGTGAGAGAGCAGGCTCACCGAGGGCGGCGTGCCGGGCTGGCCAGCGTCCTCGGGCCGCATATGCGCGTCATCGAGCTTGAAGATGTGGAATTCGACCTCGAGGCCCGCGACGAAATCGTGGCCGCGGCGGCCGAGCTCGCCGAGCACGCGTGCGTAGAGCCCGCGCGTCGCGAACGGCACCGGACGGCCGTCATTGAAATAGAGATCGCACAACACCCAGCCTGTGGCCGGCGCCCATGGCAGCACGCGAAACGTGGTGGGATCGGCGACCATCAGCACGTCGGCCGCGCCCTCCATCTCCCTCATGCCGAAGCCGCCGCCTGAGGTGAACACCGGAAACACCGTGCGGTGCGAGGTGTCCTTGGCGAGCATGGTGGTGGTGATGGAGCAGCCGCTCTCCAGCGACGCAACCGCCTCGGACGCGATGATGGTCTTGCCCCGCAAAATGCCGTGCTGGTCGGGGAAGGCGAGGCGGATGACCTCGAGGTTCTTCTCCTCGACGATGCGGCGCATGCGCGCTGCGGCGTCTGTCTGCTCATCCGACCACAGCGCATGACGCGCGACGAAAGTCACGTTGCAACTCCCTCAACTGCTGTAGGGTGGGCAAAGCGAAGCGTGCCCACCGCGTTTATCGTCTGAGCGGATGCATGGTGGGCACGGCGCCTTGCGCCTTTCCCCACCCTACGGGGTCCGTGCACGCACGTCACTCCGCCGCCGTCAGCCGATGCACATTGTCGGCGATCTCTTTCGGCACCGGCGCGGTCCACGGCGCGCCGCGGCGGCGCGTGACGTCGACTTCCATCCAGTAGGTCTCCCAGCCGCGCGTCGGCCCGATGCCGTCCATGGTCGCCGGGCCCTGGATGGAGCGCGCATTGGTTTCGTCCAGGAACAGCATCGGCTTCTCGCCGCCGCCGACCTTCTCGATCTCCTGCCGCAGCAGGCGGCGATACTGCACGATCGCCTTGTCGCTCGTGCCGAGATGTTCCTTGGTGCGGTCCTGAATCGCGCCCATCGATTCCACCGCCCATTGGTCGTGGACGTTGATGTCGTTGCCCATGCCGGTGTAGGTCGCGGTCTGCTGCTCGTGCGGATCGAAGCCGTAATCGTTGCTGCGGTTCTTGCGCGACTTGTAGTCGGGCAGCTCGTAGAGCTCGAGCCGTTGGTCGCGCATCTTTGTCTTGTCGACCGGGTTCGAATAGCTGGTGAAGATCGCGTACCAGTAGCAGTTCTCGTCGTCGACCGGCACGTGCCACTGGGAGATCGTCATCTCCGTGCTCATGGGAATGACGAAGCCGTGCGGGAAGAGCTGGTTGGTGACGCGCACATGGGTGCGCTCCTCGTCGATCTCGCGCAGCGCGATCAGCCGCAGGCCGTATTCGGTGTGCTCGACATTGATGATCGGGCGATCGTATTCGCGCAGGATCTTTGTCATCGGCAGGTCGCTTCCCGCCGAAGCGCCGCGAAACTGCTTGCCGTAGGCGGTGGAGGTGTCCTCGTCCTCGAAGAAGCGATGCAGATAGGAGGCGTGCGCGGGATCGATGCCGACCTCCAGCGCCTGCAACCAGTTGCAGGCCATGTGGCCCTTGAAGGCAAAGGTGTGCGTGCCAGGTGCGACGAAGCAGTCAAGCTCCGGGAATGCCGGCGGCTCACCTTCGCCGAGATAGGCCCAGAGGATGCCGCTCTTCTCCACGACGGGATAGGAGCGCTGGCGGATGTTCTGACAGAGTTTTGAATCTTTCGGCTCGGCCGGCGTCTCGATGCACTGGCCGGTCGCGTCGAACAGCCAGCCGTGGAAGGCGCAGCGCAGCCCGCCGTGTTCGAGCCGTCCGAAGGCGAGGTCGGCGCCGCGATGCGCGCAGTGGCGATCGATCAGGCCGTAACGCCCGGTCTCGTCGCGAAACAGCACCAGGTTCTCGCCGAGCAATTTGACCGGACGGATCGGCCGCTCGCCTTCCAGCTCGTCGACCAGGGCCGCCGGCTGCCAGTAGCTCCGCATCAGTCTGCCGCACGGATCTTTCGGCCCCGTACGGGTGATCAGGTCGTTCTGTTCCTGGCTCATCATGACGGTCGCGTCCTTTTTGCGAGGGGCGTTTTGTTCGCCTATTGAACGAATGGGCGAATTATGACATGCCTTGGATCGGCAGCAAGCACTATTTTGCAGGACTATCCCGACCGATGCCTAAGCTGAAGCGGAGCGACACTGACGGACGATCGACGGATTTCGTCGAAGCCCTCGATCGCGGCCTGCGCCTGCTGCAATGCTTCGGCACCAACGCAGGCCCGATGACGCTGAGCGATCTCGCTCGCGCCGCCGAGCTGCCGCGCGCCACCGCGCGGCGCATGCTGTTCACGCTCCAGCGCGGTGGCTTTGTCAGTGGCGACGGAAAGCTGTTCTCGCTGACGCCGCATGTGCTGACGCTGGCGGCCTCCTATCTGCGCTCCAACCAGCTCGTCACGGTGCTGCAGCCGGTGCTCGATCGCGTCGCGACCGCGGCGAACGAAATCTCCTCGCTCGCGGTGCTCGATGGCGACGACGTCGTATTCATCGCGCGCAGCAGCCCGGCGCGGATGTTCTCCGGCGGATTGGAGATCGGCTATCGGTTGCCGGCGTTCTGCACCTCGGTCGGTCGCGCCATGCTCGGCCAGCTCGACGATGCCGATTGTGCCGCGCGCCTGAAGGCGATGAAGCGCGAGGCGTTGACGCCGCAGACGGTGACCGATCCGAAGACGCTGCTCGCGCGCATCGCGGCTGATCGTGCCCAGGGCTATTCGCTGGTCGACCGCGAAGCCGAGCCGCATTTCCGTTCGATCTCGGTGCCGGTGCGTCGTTACGACGACGTGATCGTCGCCGCCATCAACATGGGCGCCCATGTCGACCGCGTGCCAGCGCAGGAATTGATCGAGCGGTTCCTCCCGCTGCTGCGGGAGGGCGCGGAGGCGGTGCGGTCGCAATTGCTGTAGCTGCCGAGCCGTACAGGATTATAATATGCTCCACACAAGACGAGGGAGCACGCCATGCAACACACCATGGTTCCCAGTGATCGCGTGCAGCACGTCACCGTCTATGGTTGTGACGGCACAAAGCTCGGCACGATCGAGCGGTTGATGCTTGACAAGGTGACCGGAACTGTCGCCTACGCCGTGATCAAGACCGGCGGGCTGCTCGGTACTCATCACCATTATCCGGTGCAGTGGAGCGCGCTGAAATATGATCCGAGACGTCAGGCCTTCCAGGTCGAGCTGACGCCGGAGCAATTGAGCAGCGGTCCATGCGAGTTCGATGGCGACGAATTCGACTGGGGGGACCGCTCGCCGCCCTACCAGCATCCGAATTACTGGTCGGTCTAGCCGCGTCGGGAGTCTCTGGCCCCGGGTACGCGAAGCGACGCCCGGGAACGTTATACGTCGGCCTTGATCGACGCTTTCACGGCCGGTTGCGCATCCAGTCGGCGAGGCCGGACAGCGCGCGGTCGAGGTCCTGCCGCGCGGCAGCGTCAGTGACTGTCACCTCCAGTGCACCGCGCATACAGAGCAGCCACGCACCGCGCTCGGCGTCGCCGATCGCAAAGCCGATATGCCGCTGCCGCAGCCGTGGATGGCCCTTCTCGGGAGAATAGAGCTTTGGGCCACCAGTCCATTCCGTGAGATAGCGCTTCAGCACGTCCCGGATCAGGCCGAGGTCGTCCGCATGCATCGCGCGGATGATTTTCGCCTCCGGCAGGGTGTCCATGCGATCGTAGAAGCAGTCGACCAACAGGTCGATCGTGGCACTGCCGCCGATCCGCTCGAACATGGAGGTGGTGACGTCGCTGTCGGTCATTGTGGGTTCCAGAGCTTCCTGCTGCGCTCGGATATAGGGACATCGCTGCCCGCGTACAAACTCCGCTGTCGTCCCGGACAAGCGAAGCGCAGATCCGGGATCCATAACCACAGGGAGGTGTTTGGCGAAGACTGGTCGTTCGGGACTAGCGGCGTGCACAATCGATAGATCACGCGGTATGGGTCCCTGCGTTCGCAGGGACGACAGCGGAGGGTTTAGACGCAGTGAGGATTACAGCGCCACACTGCGCAGCCCGAAGCTGCGCGCTTCGTTCTGCAGCACCGGCCGCACCGCATCGATCAGCCGCGCGGCGGCGGCATCGACCGACAGCCCCGCCGTATCCACCACTGCCGTCGCGCGCGCATAGAGCGGCTCGCGGCTGAGCAGGATATTGCGCAGCTCGGCCATCGCCGAGCGATCATCCGCCATCGGACGCAGATCGCCCTGGCGACGGACGCGGGCCATGTGCTCTTCGGGTTCGGCCTTGAGCCAGATCGTGTAGAACGACGACAGAATTTGGTCGAAGGTCAGCGGCTCCGACACGATGCCGCCGCCGGTCGCCAGCACCATCAGCTCGTTGCGCGCGAGCAGCTGCTGCAGCGCGGCCTGCTCCATGCGACGAAAGCCTTCCTGGCCGTAGAGCGCGATGATCTCGGCGACCGAGAGGCCGTTCTGCTGCTCGACCTCCTTGTTAAGCTCGACAAAGCTCCAGCCGATCTTCTTCGCCAGCATCCGCCCAAGCGTGGATTTGCCGGCGCCGCGCAGGCCGATCAGCGCGATGCCGCAGAACGGCGCGCGCCGGGGCGCGGAGGCACTGCCGCCGGCGAGCAGATCTTTGGCCTGGGCGATTTGCGCCGGCGTCGCCTTGCGCAGCAGATCGCGAAACATCTGCCAGTCCGGCGTCGGATCGGCTGAGGGCAGCAGGTCCTCGAGATGCGCGCCCATCGCGTCGGAGACGCGGCGCAGCAGGACAATGGAGACATTGCCCTTGCCGCTCTCGAGCTGCGCGATGTAGCGCTCCGAAATTCCTGATACCTTGGCGAGCACCTTGCGCGACATGCCGCGCAGCGCGCGCATGGTGCGCACACGCTGGCCGAGCTGTTCGAGAAAGCGGGATTCGGCGTCGGGACTGTCGGTCATGAGCCTTCTTTAGCGGATGCCTTCTTTAAAGGAGGTCCTGCGGCGTGTTTTAATGAAACATAATGCCTGCTGGCATTGACAGCAAGCTGTCGCAATGTCTTTCTATGAATTATAATTCTAAATTCGGGGGAGACGACCGTGAGCGAGGGATCCTACAACGCGGTGACCTGGCTGCTCGACCGTAACGTCGAGGAGGGCCGGGGCAACAAGCTCGTCTTCGACGACACCGTCGCGAGGCTCACCTATGGCGAGCTCCAGCGCGAGACGCGCCGGGCAGCGAACATGCTGCGCCGGCTCGGCGTCCGCCGCGAAGAGCGCGTGGCGATGATCATGCTGGATACGGTCGACTTCCCGATCGTGTTCTTGGGCGCGATCCGCGCCGGCATCGTGCCGGTGCCGCTCAACACGCTGCTGACCGCGGATCAATACGCCTACATCCTCGCCGACTGCCGGGCCCGCGTGCTGTTCGTCTCGGAAGCGCTCTATCCCGTCATCAAGGACGTCGTCGGCCGCATGCCGGATCTCGAGCATGTCGTGGTCTCCGGCGCCAAGCAGAATGGCCACAAGCAGTTCGCCGAGGAGATCGCTGATGAGAGCGATCAATTCACGACCGCCGCGACGCATCCGGATGAGCCGGCATTCTGGCTCTATTCGTCCGGTTCGACCGGCATGCCCAAGGGCGTGCGTCACATCCATTCGAATTTGCAGGCGACCGCCGATACCTATGCGAAGCAGGTGCTCGGCATCCGCGAGAACGATGTCGGCCTCTCCGCCGCAAAGCTGTTCTTCGCCTATGGCCTTGGCAATGCGCTGACCTTCCCGATGTCGGTCGGCGCCACCACGATTCTGAACAGCGAGCGCCCGACGCCGGCGCGGATGTTCGATCTGATGAACCGCTACAATCCGTCGATCTTCTACGGTGTGCCGACGCTGTTCGCGGCGATGCTCAACGACGAGACGATGAAGAGCGAGCGCGGCGGCAAGTCCTTGCGCATCTGCACCTCGGCCGGCGAAGCGCTGCCGGAATCCGTCGGCAACAGCTGGAAGGCGCGCTTCGGTGTCGACATTCTCGACGGTGTCGGCTCGACCGAGCTGCTGCACATCTTCCTGTCGAACGCGCCGGGCGACATCAAATACGGCTCGTCCGGCAAGCCGGTGCCGGGCTATGCGGTGCGGCTCGTCAACGAGGCCGGGCAGGACGTCGCTGACGGCGAGGTCGGCGAGCTCCTGGTCGATGCGCCGTCGGCCGGCGAAGGTTACTGGAACCAGCGCCACAAGAGCCGCCGTACGTTCGAGGGACCGTGGACCCGCACCGGCGACAAATATGTCAGGGATGCCGAGGGCCGCTACACCTTCTGCGGCCGCGCCGACGACATGTTCAAGGTCTCCGGCATCTGGGTCTCACCGTTCGAGGTCGAGAGCGCGCTGATCACGCATCCGGCGGTGCTGGAAGCCGCTGTCGTGCCCGAAGCTGATCCGGAAGGGCTGCTCAAGCCGAAGGCTTTCGTCGTGCTGCGTCCGGGCGTGAAGACGACGGACTTGCAGGAGATGCTGAAAGAGCACGTCAAGCAGAAGATCGGCCCGTGGAAATATCCGCGCTGGATCGACGTGGTGGACTCGCTGCCGAAAACCGCCACGGGCAAGATTCAGCGGTTCAAGCTGCGGAACGGGGTGAATTGAGCGTGCGGCGGTGGACTCGCTGGCTTACCCTCCCCTGGAGGGCAGGGCTATCGCATGTGGCTGATGAGTTCGAGAAGGAAGGCATCGTCCCAGCCAGCGCGCTTGACCTTTTGGCGCATGGAGATGCGGGCGGGGTGAGCGCGAATGAGGTTGACCGCGTTCCGCCGCAAGGTCGCAAAGTTCTCGGGACCGTTGTCTTTTCGGGTTCGGCAGGCATCCTCGCCAAAGACGACGTCCAGGACCCAGTGCAACTGGTTCTCGATGCTCCAATGGCTGCGGACGACCTGCAAGAATCGTCTTGCAGGCATATACTTGGACAACACGTAATATCGCACGGCCGGTTTTCCGGCTGGTTTGCCATGCAGCCGTCGGCGCGAGGTAACGCGAGCGATGGCGGCCATTCCGGGAAAGCGGTTTGCCACCCCCAGGCTGCTGTTGCGCATGATGGTGGCGCGTCTGGATTCGGATCGATCGTGGGTGCTCGGCTCGAGACTCTGCGCCACGTTGCGCTTGCCCGAGCGGGTGAAGCAGCGTTCGACGTCCGCAAACAATTTGCTTTGATTCTCCTTGAGAGCCAGCACGTAGTTGGCGCCGCGTGCGAGCACCTTGTTGGCGAAGGGGCGATTGCAATGCAGGGCGTCGGCCGTGACGATGCAGCCTTCGAGCGAGAGCATTTGCAGCACGTCCAGCGCCCCTTGGGCCTCGTTGCGACCCGGTGCCTTGCACGAAGCAAGCGCCATCCGCGCCTCGGTGGCGAAGACATTGACCATGTGCAGCGGCGTAGCGCTGCGGCCCCGCTCGTAGGCTCCTCGCACCGCCTTGCCATCGACGGCCACAACACCGGTGAGTTTGATCCCGTTGGCCTCGGCGAAGGCTGCCATAAAGCATCGGAAGGCTTGCTCGAAAGCCGCAGGGTCGAGCGCGTTGAGCACGCGGCTGAACGTGTCGTGACTGGGAACTCCGTGCTCCAGCCGAAGGAATTGCCGCAACAGCTTTTCCTTGGACGATGCAAATACCTCCATGTCCGTCGCGCTCTGCCCGCCACACAGGATCGTGGCCAGCGCGATGACGATGATGTCCAGCAAATCGTGCAGCGCGTTCGGTGCACGCGGATCGGGCAACGTACTGAAGATATTGCGGATCTTGCGCATGGGGCCCCCTCTGCGAATCGGGAGCCCTCTTCAGAATCCATATTGTCGGCCCGCGCAACACCTCGCGCAAATTCACATGCGATTCCCCTGCCCTGGAGGGGGAGGGTCGCTTCGCATGGAGCGAAGCGCAATGCGGAGCGGGGTGGGGTGATCCATCCCCTCGGGCACCGCATCTGTGGAGAGACTGTCACCCCACCCCGGCTCACATCTCGCTACGCTCGATGTGAGCCGACCCTCCCCCTCCAGGGCTATCAGATTCACACATCTCGAAAACCGACTCTTCTTCAATGGGTTAGCGGAACGCCCGTTGTGAGCTATCGAGTACTGGCGCAATCAATGCAAGTGACTCTGATGACTCACATTTTTTCGTCGCGTCGATTGGTAGGTCGAATCAGATGTGTGAATTGGACAGCCCTCCAGGGGAGGGTGCAGACGGAGCGAACAGGAAGAAGACCATGACTCTCACCCCCGCCGGCTTCCTCAACGTCAGCGGCGCCCGCCTCGAATACAAATGGCTCGCGCCGCAATCAGCTGACGCGCCGACCACCGTCATGCTGCACGAAGGCCTCGGCTCCGTTGGTCTCTGGAACGATTTTCCGGAAAAACTCCAGCAAGCGACCGGCGCCGGCATCTTCGTCTATTCGCGTGCGGGTTACGGCCAGTCGAGCCCGGTGACGCTGCCGCGGCCGCTCGACTACATGCAGCGCGAAGCGCTCGACGTGCTGCCGAAAGTGCTCGATGCAATTCCCTTCAAGCGTGGCCTGCTGCTCGGCCATTCCGACGGCGCCTCGATCGCGGCGATCTATGCCGGCGCACATCAGGATCATCGCCTGCAAGGCATCGCGCTGATCGCGCCGCATTTCCTCGTCGAGGACATCTCGGTGGAGTCGATCGCCGCGATCAAGACCACCTACGAGACCACCGATCTCAAGGCAAAGCTCGCGCGCTGGCACAAGGACGTCGACAACGCCTTCTACGGCTGGAACGGTGCCTGGCTCGATCCGAAATTCCGTGATTGGGATATCTCGGAATATCTGGCCTACATCCGCGTTCCTGTTCTGGTCGTGCAAGGAAGGGATGACCAATATGGGACACTGCGGCAGATCGAAATTGCGCAGGAAGAGTGCTATTGTCCAGTAGATTTGAAAATTATTTCAGACGCGGGCCATTCCCCGCATCGTGAAGCGCCCGGAGCGACGCTTGACGCAATTGAGCAATTTGCAAAAGCGGCCCTGCGCGACGATCAGGGACTGCAGGGACGCGCCGCATGATCATGTGGAGGCACATCCATGAATGTGCCTCCACAGGCGAGCGGCGCTTTGCCATGGCCGCAATGGGCCTATGTGCCGGGCGAGACGACCGAACTGGATGCTGATTACGAGACGCTCGACATCGCCAAGGCGTTGGTGCCCTCGGCCTTCCGCGGCTACGTGCCGGCGCGCCATCCGGCGCTGCGCTATGGGCTCGCGCTGAACGACCGCGGCTATTTCTGGGAATCGCAGGAGGTGCTGGAGGCGTTGTGGGCTGCAGCGCCGCAAGGCGGCCGCGAACGCATTTTGCTGCGGGCCTGCATCCTTGTCGCCAATGCGAATCTGCGGCTGCGCATGCAGAAGGCCCATTCGGCCGCGCGCCTGTTTGGAGATGCGCTCACCGAGCTGCGCGCGCTGACCTCCCGCAAGGCGGCCCCGGCCGGCGACGGCTTTGTCGAAAGCTTTCCGGTGCCGGCGCTAACGGCCTTGCTGCAGGCCAAGCTCGGCCGTCCCCAGCTCACCAAGGCCGACTGGATCGGGCTCGGCGCCATCGTGCGGTCCTGAGCGACCTCATGAAACAAAGTGCATGTATCGGCGATTAGAGACTAGACGCGCTCAGTAACATGCATTATTGTGCATCTAGCGGTAAAACCAAGACGAGCTCAAGGGTGGCCCATGGCCGGGGAAGATCGGCGCCTCGCAGGCGGCGCGACATTCATCGATTTCCAGACTGAACCGTCTCGCTACAAGCACTGGAAGCTGGCGGTCGATGGTGACGTCGCGACGCTGACCATGGACGTCGACGAGAATGGCGGCCTGTTCGAGGGCTACCTGCTCAAGCTCAATTCCTACGATCTCGGTGTCGACATCGAGCTTGCCGACGTGGTCCAGCGGCTGCGCTTCGAGCACCCCGAGGTGAAGGTCGTGGTGATGCGCTCGGCCAAGAACCGCGTGTTCTGCGCCGGTGCCAACATCCGCATGCTCGCGGGCTCGACCCACGCTCACAAAGTGAACTTCTGCAAATTCACCAACGAGACCCGTAACGGCATGGAAGATTCTTCGGAGAATTCCGGCCAGCGCTTCATCACTGTCGTGAACGGCTCGGCGGCCGGCGGCGGTTATGAGCTCGCGCTCGCGACCGACCACATCATCCTCGCCGACGACGGTGCGTCTGCTGTTGCTCTGCCCGAAGTGCCGCTGCTCGCGGTGCTGCCGGGCACCGGCGGCCTCACCCGCGTCGTCGACAAGCGCAAGGTGCGCCGCGATCACGCCGACTTCTTCTGCACCATCGAGGAAGGCGTGAAGGGCAAGCGCGCCGTGCAGTGGCGTCTCGTCGACGAGATCGCGCCGAACTCCAAGCTCGAGGCCAGGATCGTCGAGCGCGCCAAGGAATTCGCGAGCGCCTCGAATCGCGCCGGCAGCGGCAAGGGCATCGCGCTCTCCCCGCTCAAGCGCACGATCGATGAGACCAGCATCCGCTATGGATTTGTGACCGTCGATATCGACCGCACCGCGCGCATCGCCACCATTTCGATCAAGGCGCCGGAGGCAGCGCCGCCCACCGACATCGACGGCATGATGGCGCAGGGCGCGTCGTTCTGGCCGCTACAGGTCGCGCGCGAGCTCGACGACGCCATCCTGCATTTGCGCATCAACGAGCTCGAGATCGCGATGCTGGTGTTCAAGAGCCATGGCGACCGCGCCCATGTGCTCGCCAGCGACGCCTTCCTCGAAGCCAACAAGGCGCATTGGCTGGTCAACGAAATCCGCCACTACTGGAAGCGTGTGCTCAAGCGCATCGATGTCACCTCGCGCACGCTGGTGGCGCTGGTCGAGCCCGGCTCCTGCTTTGCCGGCACGCTCGCCGAACTCGTCTTCGCCGCCGACCGCTCCTACATGCTGATCGGCACGCGGCAGGGTGACAACCAGCCACCGCCGTCGATCGAGCTGTCGGCGATGAACTTCGGTCCGTATCCGATGAGCCATGGCCTGACGCGCCTGGAGTCGCGCTTCCAGGCCGATCCGGCGGACGTGGAGCGCGCGGAAGCTACGCGCGGCACCAGTCTCGACGCCGAGCAGGCCGAAGAACTCGGCCTCGTCACCTTCGCGCTCGACGACATCGATTGGGACGACGAGGTCCGCGTGTTCCTGGAGGAACGCGCCAGCTTCTCGCCCGACAGTCTCACCGGCATGGAAGCGAGCCTGCGCTTCGTCGGTCCGGAGACGATGGAATCAAAAATCTTCTCGCGCCTGACCGCGTGGCAGAACTGGATCTTCCAGCGCCCGAACGCGGTCGGCGAGGAAGGCGCGCTGCGCCGCTATGGCAGCGGCCAGAAGCCGAAATTCGATATGACGCGGGTGTAGCGAATAGGGAGTGGCGAATAGCGAATAGGGATTTCCATTCGCTACTCGCCATTCGCCATTCGCGGAAAACGATCAGGTTCAACGCGGGAGAGCTCCCAATGAATATGAACATCATGAACGTCGACTACTCGACCAAGATTCCGAACAACGTGAATCTCGCCGAAGACCGCCAAGTGCTGAAGGCGCTGGAAGGCTGGCACCCCGGCTATATGGATTGGTGGAGCGACATGGGGCCGGAAGGCTTCCAGGAATCGCTGGTATATCTGCGCACCGCTTACTCCGTCGATCCGCGCGGCTGGGCCAAGTTCGACTATGTCCGCATGCCCGACTATCGCTGGGGCATTCTGCTCGCGCCGCAGGAGGAGAACCGCGTCGTTCCCTTCGGCGAGCACTTTGGCGAGCCGGCGTGGCAGGAAGTCCCGGGCGAGTACCGCGCCATGCTGCGCCGCCTGATCGTGATCCAGGGCGACACTGAGCCTGCCTCGGTCGAGCAGCAGCGCCATCTCGGCAAGACCGCGCCCTCGCTCTACGACATGCGCAATCTGTTCCAGGTCAACGTCGAGGAAGGCCGCCATCTCTGGGCGATGGTCTATCTGCTGCAGAAGTATTTTGGCCGCGACGGTCGTGAAGAGGCCGATGATTTGCTGCGCCGCCGCTCCGGCGATGCCGACGCGCCGCGCATGCTCGGGGCCTTCAACGAGGCGACGCCGGACTGGCTGTCCTTCTTCATGTTCACCTATTTCACCGACCGCGACGGCAAGATGCAGCTGCACTCGCTGGCGCAGTCGGGCTTCGACCCGCTGTCGCGCACCTGCCGCTTCATGCTGACGGAAGAGGCGCACCACATGTTCGTCGGCGAGACCGGCATCACCCGGGTCGTGCAGCGCACCTGCGATGCGATGCGCGAGGCCGGCATCACCGATCCGACCGATATCGCAAAAGTCCGCGCGCTCGGCGTGATCGATCTTCCGACCATCCAGAAGAAGCTGAACCTGCACTACACGCTGTCGCTTGATCTGTTCGGTTCGGAAGTCTCGACCAACGCGGCCAACGCCTTCAATACCGGCATCAAGGGCCGCTATCACGAGACCCAGATCGACGACGATCACCAGCTCAAGAACGCCACCTATCCGGTGCTCAAGTTCATCGACGGCGAAATCAAGCTGGTCGACGAGCCGGCGCTGACCGCGCTCAACATGCGCCTCCGCGACGATTACAGCCAGGACTGCGTCAAGGGCATGCTGCGTTGGAACAAGGTGATCTCGACCGCGGGCTACAACTTCCAGCTCAAGCTGCCGAACGTCGCCTTCCATCGCCACATCGGCGAGTTCAAGGGCATCCACGCGACGCCTGATGGTCTCTTGATCGACGATGCCACCTGGGCCAAGCGCAAGGACGACTGGCTGCCCTCGACCGCCGACGGCGACTTCATCACCTCGCTGATGCAGCCCGTCACCGAGACCGGCCAGTTCGCGTCGTGGATTTCGCCCCCAAAGGTCGGCATCGACAACAAGCCGGGTGATTTTGAGTACGTGAAGATCGAGTCGTAAGAGTTAGGGGGAGACGCTCGCGCCAAAAACTCCGCTGTCGTCCCGGCGAAAGCCGGGACCCATATGTGGACGGCCCCCGTGGCACAAGAGCTTTGTGATGTTTGATCGGATCGCTTGCATCCATATGTCCGGCCTATTGATGCGGCTTGTCGGAGGACCGCTGGCCAAGATGGTTTTCGCGACACGAGTTCCAATCAACCACGCGACCTTGTTCGGCCAATGGGTCCCACGGATTTACTCGCATCTCGAACGATCGATCGCACCATCTCCTCTGCTCTTGCAGCTCCGGTTCGGCCGGTGGGCTAACCCGCCGGCCGGCCGAATCTCTCGATCACACGGCGGCGGCCGTTTGGGCCTCGGTTCGCGCCTCACGCCGCGCGCTGTCGTAGTGTTCTCCCGTCGTCATCAGCTTCCAGGCGATGCGGGCCATCTTGTTGGCTAGCGCCACCGCCGCCAGCTTCGGTGTCTTGCGCTTCAAAAGCTCGATCAGCCAGCTCGGCCCACGAGCTTTCGATTTGGCTATCTTGACCACCGAGGTTGCTCCAACCACCAGCAGCTGACGCAAGGTCTCATCGCCTGCACGGGTTATCTTGCCGAGCCTGGTCTTTCCCGCGGTGGAATGGTCCTTTGGGGTCAGGCCGAGCCAGGCGGCAAACAGCCGCCCCGAGCGGAAGGCATGTGGATCGGGCGCCTTCATCACCAGCGCTGCGGCGGTGACCGGACCAATCCCCGGGATCTGCGCCAGGCGCCGGCTCATGGCATCGGCACGGTGCCAGGAGAGAAGCTTAGCCTCGATGGCCTTCAGCTCGCCCTGCACCTGCTCATATTGGCGGGCAAGCATTGCAAACAGCTCCCGGGCCAGCGCCGGCACGCCTTTGTCCTGCCCGATCGCTGTCAGGAACGCGGCGAGCTTGTCCAGCCCCTTGGCCGCGATCAGACCGAACTCCGCCGCATGCCCGCGGATCATGTTGGAGAGTTGCGTGCGACGTGCGACCAATTGCTCTCGGACGCCCAGCAGCATCAGCGCGGCCTGCTGCTCGGCCGTCTTCACCGGCACATACCGCATCCGCGGCCGGCTTGCGGCCTCGCACAGCCCGTCCGCATCGCGCCCGTCGTTCTTGTTGCGCGGTATATAGGGCTTCACCAGCTGCGGTGCGATCAGCTTGACCGTGTGTCCCAGCTTGCCAAGCTCTCGCGCCAGGTGATGAGCCGCCCCGCAGGCCTCGATCACCACCACCGTCGGCGGCAGCTTGGCAAAGAAATCCAGCATCGCCTTGCGGCTAAGCCGCTTGCGCAACACGACCTGCTCAGACGCATCAACGCCATGCAGCTGAAAAATATACTTCGACGTATCCATCCCAATGCGGATAATCTGGTTCACGGACGGCTCCTGTGAATGAGTTTCTGACAACCTCATTCTGGCACACTGATGCCGTAGGGGGCCGTCCACACCATCAACCACAGGGAGTTGTTTGACTAAGACTCGTCGTTCGGTACTCCTACCAGCCGCCACGCTAGATCACGCGGTATGGGTCCCGGCGTTCGCCGGGACGACAGCGGAGTGTGAGGCGCGGTCTGTGCAGAAGCGCGCCGCTTACCCCGCAATCTCCAGCCCCGCATTCGCATAAACCACACCGCCATCGACCGCGATGGTATTGCCGACCACGTAATCCCCCGCACGCGAGGCGAGATAGATCGCTACGCCCGCCATGTCCTCGTCGGTGCCGATGCGCCGGGCCGGAATGCGCTTGGCGACGTCGTCCGAATGGTCGCGGGCGGCGCGGTTCATGTCGGACTTGAACGCGCCCGGCGCGATCGCGGTGACGTTGATGTTGTCCTTGATCAGCTTCGTCGCCATGCGCCGCGTCAGATGGATCACCGCGGCCTTGCTCGCGGCGTAGGAGTAGGTCTCGCCTGGATTGACGAAGATGCCGTCGACGGAGGCGATGTTGATGACCTTGGCAGGCCGCTCGTGCGACGCCGCCGCGCGCAGCGGTTTCGCCAGCGCCTTGGTCAGGAAGAACAGCGACTTGACGTTGAGGTCCATCACCTTGTCCCAGCCGCTTTCGGGGAATTCGTCGAACTCCGCGCCCCAGGCCGCACCGGCATTGTTGACGAGGATGTCGAGCTTCGGCTCGAGCTTGATGATTTCGGAAGCCAGCTTGTCGCAGCCTTCGACGGTCGAGATGTCGATCGGTAGCGCAATGCATTCGCCGTCATATTGCGCCGAGAGCTCTTTCGCCGTCGCTTCGCAGGGACCGGCCTTGCGCGCGGTGATGTAGACCTTCGCAGCGCCAGCGCCGAGGAATCCGGCCGCGATCATCTTGCCGATGCCGCGCGAGCCGCCGGTCACGAGAGCGATGCGGCCTTTGAGCGAAAACAGATCGTTGGACATGGTGCCTCCCTTGGTTTGCGACGTTTTGAGCGCCGCGGGGAGGGGAGTCAACTCGGTGTTGTCCCGGCGAAGGCCGGGCGACAGTCAAGCCGCAGCGAACCGGCGGAAGCCGTTCCACATCGCGGTCGCTGCGCCCGATGTCAGCACCGGCAAAATGCGCGCGTCCTGATAATTGCCGTTGAGCGAGACGCGCGGCAGTGCGGTCATGTGGCCGGCGTTCTCGGCGAACAGCATGCCGGGCCGTGTCGTCACCGCGGTCTTGAAGCCGGCGGATGCGGCCAGCGTGAACTCACGCTCGCCCGCGGCTTCGCGGTCGCCATAGGGATAGGCGAGGTGCAGCACTGGGCGCTCCAGCGCGGTCTCGATCCGCACCCGGCTGACTGCCATCTCCTGCGCGGCGATCTCCTCGCTCTGCTTGGCGAGATTGCAGTGGCTGATGGTGTGGGCGCCGATCGTGACCAGCGGATCATCCGCGAGCCGCTTCACCTCGTCCCAGGACAGGCAGAGGCTGCGGCACAGCGCTTCCATGTCGACACCATGCGCCGCGCAGAGCGCTTCGATCTCGCGCTTCAGATCGTGCTCGCCAGGGAGTGCGCGGAGCCAGTCGTGCAGGCGGTCGAACGCCGCCTGCTTCGCCGCTGGCGTGCTCGCATCGAGCCGCAGCGCGGAATGGCCGATTCTTACGTCGATCTGCTCGGCCCTGGCGATAACGGCCTCCAGCGCCGCCCACCACAGCCGTCCGGTACCCTCGGCGAAGTCGCTGGCGACATAGATGGTCGCGGGCGCGTCAAATTCGCGCAGCACCGGCAGGGCGTGGTCCCGATTGTCGCGATAGCCGTCGTCGAGCGTGAAGGCGGCGATGCGGCGGTCGAAGCGGCCCTGCACCAGCCGTTCGTGCAGTTCATCCATGCTGACGATGTGGATCTCGCGCGAGCGCAAATGGCACAGCGTCGCGCGCAGGAAGTCCGGGGTGACCTCGAGATGCCGGTTCGGCTGGAACGCGCCCTCACGGGCCGGCCGCACATGGTGCAGCATGAAAATAGCGCCGACGCCCGACAGCAGGGGGCGCAGCAGATGGTGCGCCCCGCTGAAATAGAGTGCTCCCAGCCCGACGCGAATGACGTTGTTACGGAGTTGTTTCATGACCGGCTGGCCGCCCCTGGGCATTCCGCCTTCAACTTAGGGTGTGACCCTTGAAGAAAAAGTTATTCCAATTGTTCACGCGCGCGCCCCGAAAGGGGCCCATTTCCGGTTTGACAGCCCGCCAAGGGTTTGTTTTGTCTCCGGTTCCAGAGTTCGGGTCGTCGAATGCAGATGCTTTTCAGGTGGGCCAGCAAATGGTGGCCGGGGCTGATTCCCCTGGCCGTCATGTGGGGATTTGCGGCCTGGAATAACACCTTGCCGGTCGAGGCCGACCTGTCGGCCCGCAGCTCGGCCGCGCTCAAGGACACCGTCCTGGACAAGACCCGGATCGTGGTGGACGGCCGTGACGTCAGCCTGGCCGCGGATGCCTTCTCCGAGGAGGGGCGCCGCGACGCCGTAACCGCGGTCGAGATGGTTTCCGGTGTACGGCTGGTCGATGACCAGACCCGACTTGCTCCCGAAGCCAAGCCCTTCATCTGGAGTGCCGAGCGTGACGTGGTGCGGGTGACGCTGTCGGGTTCCGCGCCGCTGCCGTCGATGAAGGCGCGCCTGACGGAGGCCGCCCGCAAGGAGGTCACCGGGACCGAGGTCGCCGATCAGATGGGCCTGGCCCGCGGCGCGCCGGCGCGCTTTGAGGCGGCCGCGATGCTGCTGCTCGACCAGATCGGCAAGCTGAAGGACGGCAAGATCACGATAACGGACACCAAGGTCAATCTGTCAGGCATGGCGCGCGACATCGGCGGCCGCGAAGCGATTGCGGCTGCGCTGAAGAACCTGCCGGAGGGCTTTTCGATCGCCGCCAACGAGATCAAGGCGCCGCCCTACATCTTCCAGGCCTACAAGGATCCGGTCGCCGCCACCGTGACGCTGACCGGCTACGTGCCAGACAACAACGTGCACGCCGCGATCGCGACCAGCGCGTCGCGAAAATTCTTCACCGAGAAGGTGGTCGACAATCTCAAGGCCAGCGTCGGTGCGCCCGGCTCGTTTAATACGGCCGTGGTCGCAGCGCTCGGCGCGCTGTCGCGGCTGTCGACCGGCACGCTGGTGGTCTCGGATCGCGAGGTGAAGCTGTCGGGCGATGCGCTGTACGAAGGTGCGGCCAACGACATCCGCGCCGGCCTCGGCAAGGACTTTCCGAAGAATTGGCAATACAAGCCCGAAATCACCGTGAAGCCCGCGGCGGGGCCGGTCGACGGCACCGTCTGCCAGCAATTGTTCTCGGAGCTTTTGGCCAAGGGCAAGATCCGCTTCGCAACCAAGCGCGCCGACATCGATCCTGACTCCGCCGGCATTCTCGATCATCTGATCGAGACGGCGCTGCGCTGTCCGACCAGCAATATCGAGGTCGCAGGCCACACCGATTCCGACGGCGAGGATGCCTTCAATCAAGCGCTCTCCGAGAAGCGCGCTCAGGCGGTGATCGACTATCTGGTCAAGGCGGGCCTGCCGGCTGACCGCTTCACCGCGGTCGGCTACGGCAGCACGCAGCCGGTCGCCGGCAACGACACTGACGACGGCAAGGCGCAGAACCGCCGCATCGAATTTCTGGTGAGGTGATGATGCCCTATCTCGTCTCGTTTCATATGGGCTGGCTGATCGGCTCGGCGCTGCTGGGCTTCTGCATGGGCTGGATCTCGGTGGTTCAGCGCGGCGACGGCACCTCGAAGGTGACGGCGCGCTGCCTCGCGGTGCTCGTCGCGGCCTTGGTCGCGGCCTCGTTCGCGCATGTGATCCCGGGCCGCTTCGGCTACTGGCTCGACCTCGGGCTGGTCCTGTTCGCCTGCTACCTCGTCGGCTGCACCATCGGTGCATGGCTGCGCTATTGGGTGGTCTCGCGCAGCCAGCCTGCGGCGTGAACCACCATCCGCTGCCGGGCGATCGGTCGTCTCAGATTCCGATAACTGACTGATCGGTAAGCAGATCATCGCTGGCGCAAGTCAGCGCTTGACAATAATACGTACGTACGTATTATATCGCTCATGCCAAAGCCCTCGCTCAAAGACGCCATCCTCGACGCCGGCCTCAAGGTCATGTTCCGGACCGGCTACCACGGCACCAGCGTGCGCGACGTGACCGCTGCGGCGGGTGCGCCGCAGGGGTCCTTCACCAACCATTTCCGCTCCAAGGAGGCGTTCGCCTCCGAGGTGCTCGACCGCTATTTCGACGTCACCAAGGGGCTGGTCGCCGAGGCCCTTGACGACATTTCGCTGACGCCGCGGACGCGGCTGCGGCGCTACCTCGACATCATCACCGGCCGGCTCGAGGCCGACGGCTATGGCCGCGGCTGCCTGATCGGCGATCTCAGCCTGGAGGCGAGCGGCAGCAGCGAGCTGTTGCGTGCGCGTCTCGCGGCAATCTTCGCCGAATGGCGCATGCCGTTCGCCGCCTGCATCAGGGACGCCCAGACCAGCGGCGAGATCGCCTCCGATTTCGAGCCCGACGAGCTTGCCGACTTCTTGCTCGCGTCCTGGCAGGGCGCGATCCTGCGCATGAAGGTCGACCGCAATCCCAAGGCGCTCGAGCGCTTCAAGACCATCGCATTCCAAACCGTGTTCAGGGAGACGACGA
Source organism: Bradyrhizobium sp. AZCC 2230 (assembly GCF_036924495.1). NCBI lineage: Bacteria > Pseudomonadati > Pseudomonadota > Alphaproteobacteria > Hyphomicrobiales > Nitrobacteraceae > Bradyrhizobium > Bradyrhizobium sp. AZCC 2230. Next base: position 6,783,519 of record NZ_JAZHRS010000001.1, read on the forward strand.
CATGAGCAAGCCGACCGAGATCGAGATTCGCCTGGCGCCGGTGCTGGGCAGCACGATAGCCTATCGTGAGACGGGTGAGCAGGATGCGCCGGTCGCGCTGTTCCTGCACGGCAATCCGACCTCGTCGCACATCTGGCGCAACATCCTGCCGCTGGTGTCGCCGGTCGCGCGTTGCATCGCGCCCGACCTCATCGGCTTCGGTCAATCCGGCAAGCCCGACATCGCCTACCGCTTCTTCGATCACGTGCGCTATCTCGATACCTTCATCGAACAGCGCGGCATCAAGTCGGCCTATCTCGTCGCGCAGGATTGGGGCACGGCGCTCGCGCTTCATCTTGCGGCACGGCGGCCGGATTTCGTGCGCGGCCTCGCTTTCATGGAGTTCATCCGTCCGATGCCGACCTGGCAGGACTTTCACCACACCGAACGCGCGGAAGAACAGGACCACGCAGAGGCGGCGCGGGCGGTGTTTCGCAAGTTCAGGACGCCGGGTGAAGGCGAGGCCATGATCCTCGAGGCGAATGCGTTCGTCGAGCGCGTGCTGCCCGGCGGCATCGTCCGCAAGCTCAGCGACGACGAGATGGCGCCTTATCGCGCGCCGTTTCCGACACCGGAGAGCCGTCGCCCGGTTCTTGCGCTTCCGCGCGAGCTGCCGATCGCAGGCGAGCCCGCCGACGTCTATGGGACGCTCCAATCCGCGCACGCCGCGCTGGCCGCTTCTTCTTATCCAAAGCTGCTGTTCTCGGGCGAGCCCGGTGCGCTGGTTGCTCCGGAATTCGCCGAGACATTTGCGGCGTCGTTGAAGCATTGCGCGCATGTTCGGCTTGGGGCCGGATTGCACTTTCTCCAGGAGGATCACCCCGAGGCGATCGGCCGCTCCGTCGCCGGCTGGATCGCCGGCGTCGAGGCGGTGCGTCCGCAACTCGCGGCCTGAGGCGGCGGTACTTCCGAACAGCATGCTCTCCGCCGGCCCCGCGCCGGCGGACGACTTCGACAGCACCTGCCTCCGTGATGTCGCGGTGCACCCAAATTGTCAGGGAAATTGCCTCGGCCGCGCGATCGTCGCGCGGCTATTTGTGTTGCAGCCGGCCGGTGCGGATCGCCCCCCTCTTTCAACAGGCGAATGCCTTCCATAGATTGATTTCGGCTTAAGGCGTGACGGAACATTGTCCGGCCGAAATCATCAAAACTTCATGGCCCCTAAGCAGGATTGCCATGGAGATTCGCGTCAGCCCTGCCGCCGAAAGCGCCAAACTGTGCACGTTGAGCCCGCAAACCTGCCTAAAATATTGAAGGCACGTGATTTTGTTCACATTGGCGAATTCCACTCCGCCAAAAAACGCGCTAGTGGAGGGTCGGGGGGCATGCGCGGTGCCGGAGCCGGCGGCAAGGGCTCGTTGAGTGCTTGTTCGTTGCATACCTGCGTGTCGTCCGCCTGTTCGCCGGCCACCCTGGCCGCTGAAGCGTTGTTCGAGGTCTAGATGCTGGAAGCCATACGCAGGGCGATGACGTTTCTGCGCCAGAAGCAAATCCTGCATAAGCTGGGAGTTGTGATCAGCGTCGCGGTCATCGGCATCGCTTGCTATGTGCTCTACCACATGCTGCGCGGCATCGACACCAACGAGGTGATCGAGGCGATCAAGAGCACCGAGCCGCGCCAGATTGCGATGGCGGCGCTGTTCGTGACGGCGGGCTATTTCACACTGACGTTCTACGATCTGTTCGCCGTGCGCGCGATCGGCCATGCCCATGTGCCTTATCGCATCAATGCGCTCGCGGCCTTCACCAGCTATTCGATCGGCCACAATGTCGGCGCCAGCGTCTTCACCGGCGGCGCCGTGCGCTACCGCATCTATTCGGCCTATGGGCTGAACGCGATCGACGTCGCAAAAATCTGCTTCCTCGCCGGCCTCACCTTCTGGCTCGGCAATGCCGCCGTGCTCGGCCTTGGCATTTCCTATCATCCGGAGGCGGCGGCCTCGATCGACATGCTTCCGCCTTGGCTGAACCGGACGTTTGCGATGATGATCCTCGCAGCGCTGGTCGGCTACGTGGTCTGGGTCTGGACCCAGCCGCGGGTGGTCGGACGTGGCCCCTGGACCGTGGTGCTGCCGGGCGGTCCGCTGACGCTGCTGCAGATCGCCATCGGCATCATCGATCTCGGCTTCTGCGCGCTCGCGATGTATGTGCTGGTCCCCGACGAGCCCAATCTCGGCTTCGTCGTGGTCGCGGTCATCTTCGTCTCGGCGACGCTGCTCGGCTTCGCCAGCCATTCGCCGGGCGGGCTCGGGGTGTTCGACGCCGCCATGCTGGTCGGCCTCTGGCAGATGGACCGCGAGGAACTGCTCGGCGGCATGCTGCTGTTCCGGGTCCTGTATTATCTGTCGCCCTTCGTCATCTCTGTAATCTTGCTGACGTTTCGCGAGGTTATCATCGGCGCCCGATCGAAACGGCTGCAACAGGCCGCGCTCAAGCTCGATCCAGGCCCACCGCCTGAAGCCGCTTATGTGAGAAAGCGCAGCGACAGCGGCGCCTGACCGGCGCAAAAGGCAACAAGGAGAAGCCCGCCCCGATGGCGATCGACGCTCCCTCGTCTCCCACGGTGCAGCCCTGGTCCGACCGGCTGCGGCACTCGACCGTTATCCTGATCGCCGCCGCGCTGGCGCTGTCGGTCGTGGTCTCGCTCGGCGAATTGTCGGTGATGCGGGCCGCGACGGTGTTCCTGTGCATCGCCGCCGCCGCGCTGATCCCCTGGCGGCTGCATGATACCGCTGCCTCCCGCGAGGACACCCGCCGCGTCAATCCGGTCGAGAGCGCGGCGGTGGCCGCAGTGGTCGCGGGCATGCCGGATCCGGCCGTGCTGCTCGACCGCGCAGGCCGCGTCATCCATCTCAATGCCGCCGCCGCCCAGCTCGCGCCGGCGTTGCGCAAGAACGAGCTCGCCCAGTTCGCGCTGCGCTCGCCAGAGATCATCACGGCCCTGCGCGAGTCGATCGCGACCTCCGAAGCGCGGCGCACGACCTATCTCGACCATGTGCCGGTCGATCGCTGGATGGAGCTGACCATTACGCCGGTGCCGGTACCGACCAATTTCGGCGGCGCCGACAAGTGCATGCTGATGACTTTCCACGACCAGACGCCGCTGCGCCGGGTCGAGGAGATGCGCGCCGACTTCGTCGCCAATGCCAGCCATGAATTGCGCACGCCGCTGGCCGCCCTGTCCGGCTTCATCGACACGCTCCAGGGACAGGCCAAGGAAGATCCCAAGGCGCGCGAGCGCTTCCTCGGCATCATGCACAATCAGGCCACCCGCATGGCGCGCCTGATCGACGATCTCTTGTCGCTGTCGCGTGTGGAACTGTCGGCCCATGTGCGGCCGGACACGCTGGTCGACCTGCTGCCGATCATCTTCCAGGTCGCCGACGGGCTTGAGCCGCTGGCCCGGGAACGCCAGGTCGAGGTCGAGACCCATCTGCCGGAAGCACCGGTCATGATCGCGGGCGACCGCGAGGAGCTGCTGCGCCTGTTCGAGAATCTGATCGAGAACGCACTCAAATACGGCGCCTCCGGCGGACGCGTCATCGTGTCGCTGACCGCGACCCCGGCCACTGATGGAACTCAGGAAATCCGGGTCATGGTACGCGATTTCGGCCCCGGCATCGCACCCGAGCACCTGCCGCGGCTGACCGAGCGCTTCTACCGGGTGGACGTCGGCGACAGCCGCTCCCAGGGCGGGACCGGGCTCGGATTATCGCTGGTGAAACATATTCTTAACCGTCACCGCGGCCGTCTTTTGATCGAAAGTGTCCCTAAGCAGGGCGCCACTTTCACCGCCTGTTTTCCCCAGGCCAAGACTCCAGCTTTGAGCTGAAATTCAAGCGATTTCAATCGCTTGGAGGCGTCATCCGACTGTCACGAAACCTTCGTAAAAGCACAGCCGACCGCTCCTAAAGGGGGCGGCGTGGGGGAGCGCGATCGGGCGCTAATGGCGCTTCGTTCCCCTGTATGGAGACCAGCATGAATTTCATCAAAACGATCGTCGCTGCCGGCTTGGTCGCCGCAACGACGACGGCGGCTTTCGCTGCCGACATCACCGGCGCAGGCGCGACCTTCCCGTTCCCGATCTATTCGAAGTGGGCTGACGCCTACAAGAAGGAGACCGGCAACGGTCTGAACTATCAGTCGATCGGTTCGGGCGGCGGCATCAAGCAGATCCAGGCCAAGACCGTGACCTTTGGCGCCAGCGACGCGCCGCTCAAGGCCGAGCAGCTCGAGAAGAACGGCCTCGTGCAGTGGCCGATGGTGATGGGCGCCATCGTTCCCGTCGTCAACATCGAGGGCGTCAAGGCCGGCGAGCTCGTGTTCGACGGCGAGACCCTCGCCAACATCTATCTCGGCAAGATCACCAAGTGGGACGACGCCGCGATCAAGAAGCTCAATCCGAACGTGAAGCTGCCGTCGGACGCGATCACCGTGGTCCGCCGTTCGGATGGTTCGGGCACCACCTTCAACTTCACCAACTACCTCGCCAAGGCCAGCGCGGACTGGAAGAGCAAGGTCGGCGAGGGCACCGCCGTCGAGTGGCCCGTTGGCGTCGGCGCCAAGGGCAACGAAGGCGTGTCGGGCAACATCAGCCAGACCAAGAACTCGATCGGTTATGTCGAGTACGCCTATGCCAAGCAGAACAAGCTGACCTACACCGGCCTCGTCAACAAGGCTGGCAAGTCGGTGCAGCCGACCGTCGAGGGCTTCCAGGCGGCCGCCGCCAACGCCGACTGGGCGAAGGCGCCCGGCTACTACGTCATCCTGACCGACCAGCCCGGCGACAAGTCCTGGCCGATCACGGCGGCGACCTTCATCCTCATGCACAAGGACGCCACCGACAAGGCGGCCTCGCAGGAAGCCATCAAGTTCTTCCGCTGGGCGTTCAAGAACGGCGACAAGGCGGCTGAAGAGCTCGACTACATCCCGATGCCCGACAGCGTCGTCCAGCTGATCGAGAAGACCTGGGCTGCCGAGATCAAGAGCTAAGCTCCTCGTCTCTGGATGCGGTGCGGCCTCAATCGGCCGCATCGCGGACCGCACGACTTTTAGGCCCCGGATCAGCATCGCGCCGTGTCCGGGGCACGAGACCGATAACAAGCGTATATAATTTGGTACAGGGGATCGGCGTGGCAGAGATGGCCGTTCAGAGCGATATCGTCGACGACGCCGGACCATATGATCGCGCGAAAGCCTTGAGCGCGTTCAAGCTCGGCGATGTCACTTTCTACTGGATCACGCGGATCAGCGCGATCTCGGTGCTTCTCATACTCGGCGGCATCATCCTGTCGCTGATCGTCGGTGCCTTCCCGGCGATGAAGGAATTCGGCTTCGCGTTCCTGTGGACGCAGCGCTGGGCGCCCTCGGCCGATCCGCCCGTGCTCGGCGCGCTCGGACCGATGTACGGCACGCTCGTCACCTCTTTCATCGCGATGCTGATTGCCATTCCGGTTGGTCTCGGCATTGCGATCTTCCTGACCGAGCTCTGCCCGCAATGGCTGCGCCGCCCGATCGGCATGGCGATCGAGCTGCTCGCCGGCATCCCCTCGATCATCTACGGCATGTGGGGCTTCTTCGTGTTGGGTCCGTTCCTGGCCAACACCTTCCAGCCCTTCATGATCAAGATCTTTGACGGCGTCCCCGTGCTGGGCGCGATCTTCGCAGGTCCGCCGTCCTATCTCAGCCTGTTCAACGCCGCGCTGATCCTCGCCATCATGGTGCTGCCCTTCATCACCTCGATCTCAGTTGACGTGTTCAAGACGGTGCCGCCGGTGCTGAAGGAGGCCGCTTACGGGGTCGGCTGCACCACCTGGGAAGTCGTCCGCAGCGTGGTGATCCCCTACACCCGCGTCGGCGTCATCGGCGGCGTCATGCTAGCGCTGGGCCGTGCGCTCGGCGAGACCATGGCGGTGACCTTCATCATCGGCAACTCGTTCCGCATCTCGTCATCGATCTTCGCGCCGGGCACCACGATCTCGGCGGCGATTGCATCTGAATTCGCCGAAAGCGACGGCCTGCACCAGTCCGGCCTGATCCTGCTTGGCTTGCTGCTGTTCGTGCTGACGTTCTTCGTGCTCGCCGCGGCGCGGCTGATGCTGATGCGGCTGGAAAAGAAGGCGGGGAACTGACGCCATGAACCCGATCTATTCACGTCGCCGCCGCAAGGACATCGTCGTCCGCGGGCTCTGCTTCGGCGCCGCCGCCTTCGGCGTGACCTGGCTCGCGCTGATCCTGGTCACGCTGCTCTACAACGGCGTCGCAGGCCTGAACCTCGAACTGTTCGCCGCTGACACGCCGCCTCCGGGTTCGACCGAAGGCGGCCTGCGCAACGCCATCGTCGGCTCGCTGATCATGACCTTGATCGGCGTCGGCATCGGCGCGCCGCTCGGCCTGTTCGCTGGCACCTATCTCGCCGAGTACGGCCGCAACGACAAGCTGACCTCGGTGATCCGCTTCATCAACGACATCCTGCTCTCGGCGCCCTCGATCATCATCGGCCTGTTCATCTACGGCGCGGTGGTGGTGCCGATGCGCGGCTTCTCGGCGATCGCAGGCTCGCTTGCGCTGGCCGTGATCGTGATCCCGGTGGTGCTGCGCACGACCGAGGACATGCTGCTGCTGGTGCCGAACGCGCTGCGTGAGGCGGCTTCCGCCCTTGGCCTGCCGCGCTCGCTGGTGATCAAGCGGATCGCTTATCGCGCTGCGCGCTCCGGTCTCATCACCGGCGTGCTACTCGCCACCGCCCGCGTCGCCGGCGAAACCGCGCCGCTGCTCTTCACCGCGCTGTCGAACCAGTTCTTCAGCCTCGGCCTGAACAAGACGATGGCGAACCTGCCGGTCACCATCAATAACTTCGTCCAGAGCCCCTACGCCTATTGGAAGCAGCTCGCCTGGAGCGGCGCGCTGCTGATTACCCTGACCGTGCTTGCCCTGAACATTGGCGCGCGCATTCTTGGCGCCGAGAGGACCGCAAAATGAGTGATGTTTCCGTATCGATGAGCGCGGCCGGCGGCCTGCCCCAGGCGCCGGTGCTGCCCGATGCCCCCGCCAAGGTGACGGTGCGCAATCTCAACTTCTATTACGGCGAGCACCACGCGCTGAAGAACATCAATATGGCGCTCGGCGCCAACCGCGTCACGGCCTTCATCGGCCCGTCCGGCTGCGGCAAGTCGACCCTGCTGCGCATCTTCAACCGGATGTACGACCTCTATCCGGGTCAGCGCGTCACCGGCCAGCTGATCCTCGACCAGACCAACATCCTCGACCCCAAGCTCGATCTCAACCTGCTGCGCGCCCGCGTCGGCATGGTGTTCCAGAAGCCGACGCCGTTCCCGATGACGATCTACGAGAACATCGCGTTTGGTATCCGTCTGTACGAGAAGATCTCGAAGTCGGAGATGGACGACCGCGTCGAGAAGGCGCTGCGCGGCGGCGCGCTGTGGAATGAGGTCAAGGACAAGCTCAACGCCTCCGGTCTGTCGCTCTCCGGCGGCCAGCAGCAGCGCCTCTGCATCGCCCGCACCGTCGCCGTGCGGCCCGAGGTGATCCTGTTCGACGAGCCCTGCTCGGCGCTCGATCCGATCTCGACCGCCAAGGTCGAGGAGCTGATCCAGGAACTGTCCGAGAACTATACGATCGCGATCGTGACCCACAACATGCAGCAGGCGGCCCGCGTCTCCGACAAGACCGCCTTCATGTATCTCGGCGAGCTGATCGAGTTCGACGACACCAGCAAGATCTTCACGTCGCCGACCGACCGGCGCACGCAGGATTACATCACCGGCCGGTTCGGCTGAGGAGACGGAATATGGGTTCTGAACATACCGCAAAGGCCTTCGACACCGACCTCCAGGAGCTCACGCGCCTGGTCGCCGAGATGGGCGGCATCGCCGAGCGCATGATCGTCGATTCCGTCGACGCGCTGATCCGCCGCGACGTCGCGCTCGGCCAGCGCGTCGTCACCACCGACGCCGAGCTCGACACGCTGCAGAAGAAGATCGAGGAGCGCGCCGTGCTCACGATCGCGCGCCGCCAGCCGATGGCGGTGGATCTGCGCGAGATCGTCGGCGCCATGCGCGTCGCCACCGATCTCGAGCGGATCGGCGACCTCGCAAAGAACATGGGCAAGCGCGTCGCGGCGCTGGAGACGGATTTCCATCCGCTCAAGCTGTTCCGCGGCCTCGAGCACATGACCGACCTCGTGCAGCAGCAGGTCAAATCGGTGCTGGATGCCTATGCCGCGCACGACCTGCCGGCGGCGATGGCGGTGTGGAAGGGCGACGAGGAAGTCGACGCCATCTGCACCTCGCTGTTCCGCGAGCTCCTCACCTACATGATGGAGGATCCGCGCAACATCTCGTTCTGCATCCACCTGATGTTCTGCGCCAAGAACATCGAGCGGATCGGCGACCACGCCACCAACATTGCCGAGACCGTGTTCTACATGATCGAAGGCCAGGCCATCACCGACAAGCGACCGAAGGGCGACATGACGACCTTCGCCACGACGGTCCCCAATACTTGAATCCTTAAGGAGCGACGACCCCATGGGCGCACGCATTATGGTGGTTGAGGACGAGGAAGCTCTTACCGAGCTCCTCCGCTACAACCTCGAAGGCGACGGCTATGACGTCGAGACGGTGATGCGCGGCGACGACGCCGACACCCGTCTCAAGGAGCACATCCCCGATCTGATCGTGCTCGACTGGATGTTGCCGGGACTATCCGGCATCGAGCTGTGCCGCAGGCTGCGTGCGCGGTCCGACACCAAGCAGCTGCCGATCATCATGCTCACCGCGCGCGGCGAGGAGAGTGAGCGGGTGCGGGGCCTGGCGACCGGCGCCGACGATTACATCGTCAAGCCGTTCTCGGTGCCCGAGCTGCTGGCGCGTGTGAAGGGCCTGCTCCGGCGCGCGAGCCCCGAGCGGCTCGCCACGGTGCTCGCTTTCGGCGATATCGAGCTCGACCGCGAAAAGCGTCGCGTGGCGCGCTCCGGCCGGCCGATCGATCTCGGTCCGACCGAATATCGCCTGCTTGAGTTCTTCCTGGAGCATCCCGGCCGCGTGTTCTCGCGCGAGCAGCTGCTCGACAGCGTCTGGGGTCGCGACATCTACATCGACGAGCGTACCGTCGACGTGCATATCGGCCGCCTGCGCAAGCTGCTCAATCTCGGCCGCGAGCAGGACCCGATCCGCACCGTGCGCGGTGCGGGCTATGCGCTCGATGATCGGTTCGCGAAGGCCGAGCAGGCCTGAGCGGACGGACCTCAAACAAAAAGCGCGCCGAAGGCGCGCTGATCTTCTGCCGATCGTCCCGGCCCCATGCGCAATTGCGCACCAGGCCCGGACGTTGTCGTTTGGAGCTGAGCCTACCGCGGCGGCTTCGCCGGAGCGCGCCGACGATCCGCTGCCGGCTGATACGCCACCCGCGAGTGCTGGGCGCAATAGGGCAGGCCGGAGAGCGCCTTGCCGCCGCAGAAGAAGAAATCCGGGCTCGAGGGATCGCCGACCGGCCAGTGGCAGGTGGCCTCGTTCAATTCGAGCAGCGACAGCCGCTGGCTCATCGGTACCACGTTGTCGTAGGTGACCGGTTCAGCCTCCACCTCGACCTCGAAGGCCTGCGCCAGCGCGGTGTTGCCGCGCGCGATGGGCCTGCTCACCCGCATCATGTGCTGCGCCGGACGCGCCTTGCGCGGCCGCGGAGCTGCCGAAGACGGGCTCTTGGCGCGGCCCGACAGGCCGAGCCTGTGCACCTTGCCGATCACGGCGTTGCGGGTGACATTCCCAAGCTCAGCGGCGATCTGGCTGGCCGAAAGTCCGGCCTCCCAGAGCTTTTTCAACTGCTCGACGCGATCGTCGGACCAGGTCAAAACCGTCATTGTAACCTTTCCTTCGCCGCGCGCCTGCCATCCTGGGGCGGCACGACGAATGCCTAAGCCTCGAAAAACCCGTGCCGCCAGAATCCCTTAAGGCTCGCCGGGCGCAATGAGACGCCCGAACGTTTACGCCGGTACATGAGGACTTTTGGGATCAGAACCGCTGCACGAGATGTCGTATCTGACAAGCCAAACGCTACAATATGGCGTGACTCACGCGCAAGAGTCCGCCGACTCGCTTCCACATGTTCCGTGGCCAAAACCCCGCAAATTTGGCACCGCAAGACTACGGAATCAGCGTTTCGCGGGGCTTTCCGGGCGGCATTGACACCAATGGTGCCAGGCATAAGATAGTGGTGCGTGCCGCCCTTAAAAGGCGGCACGTTTCGTTTTCCGGACCAATGATGCGCTGCGCAACGCACGTTCAGGCCGTCCGAAACATCCAAAGAGACCATCATGACCAATAGCGCCGCGCCGCATTTGCTCCCCGTTTTCGCTAGGGCCGACATCGGTTTCGAGCGCGGCGAAGGCTGCTGGCTGATCGCGACCAATGGCGATCGCTATCTCGATTTCACCTCGGGCGTGGCGGTGAATGCGCTCGGCCATGCCCATCCCGCGCTGGTCAAGGCGCTGCAGGAGCAGGCGACCAAGCTCTGGCACATGTCGAACCTGTTTCAGAGCCCGGACGGCGAGAAGCTCGCGAACCGGCTCTGCAACGAGAGTTTTGCGGACTTCGTGTTCTTCTGCAATTCCGGCGCGGAAGCGCTGGAGGGTGTGATCAAGCTGGTCCGCCATTATCACTTCTCCAAGGGACATCCGGAGCGCTACCGCATCATCACCTTCGAAGGCGCTTTCCACGGCCGCACGCTGGCGACGCTGGCTGCGACCGGCTCTGCAAAATATCTCGAAGGTTTCGGTCCGCCGATGGACGGTTTCGACCAGATCCCGCATGGCGACATCGAGGCCGTGAAGAAGGCGATCGGTCCGCAGACCGCCGGCATCCTGATTGAACCGATCCAGGGCGAGGGCGGCGTGCGTTCGGCGACGCCTTCCTTCCTGAGGGCGTTGCGTCAGCTCTGCGATGAGAAGGGCCTGCTGCTCGCCTTCGACGAGGTGCAGACCGGCATGGGCCGCACCGGCGATCTCTTCGCGCATCGGCGCACCGGCGTCACGCCTGACGTGATGTCGCTCGCGAAGGCGCTCGGCGGCGGCTTCCCGATCGGCGCGGTGCTGGCGACCGCGGACGCGGCCTCCGGCATGGGGCCCGGCTCGCACGGCTCGACCTTCGGCGGCAACCCGCTGGCGATCTCGGCTGCGAACGCCGTGCTCGACGTCATGCTCAAGCCCCGCTTCTTCGACCACGTGCAGAAGATGTCGCTGCTGCTCAAGCAGAAGCTCGCTTCCGTGATCGACCGTCACCCCGATGTCGTCAGTGAAGTCCGCGGCGAGGGGCTGCTGATCGGCATCAAGGCCGTGGTGCCCTCCGGCGATCTGGTCGCAGCGCTTCGCAACGAAAAGCTGCTCACCGTTGGTGCCGGCGACAATGTCGTACGCTTCCTGCCGCCCTTGATCGTCACCGAAGCCGAGATCGAGGACAGCATCGGCCGGCTCGAACGTGCCTGCACTGCGCTGTCCGGCAACAAGCGGGCGGCAAGCTGATGAGCAAGACGCCCAAGCACTTCCTGGATATCAACGAGCTGCCGCTGTCGGAGCTCAAGAGCATGCTCGCGGCCTCCTCCGCCATGAAGGCGAAGCAGAAGGCGCATCAGCCGGTCAAGCCGCTCGAAGGCAAGACGCTGGCGATGATCTTTGAGCGCCCGTCGACACGGACGCGCGTGTCGTTCGATGTCGCCATGCGCCAGCTCGGCGGCGAGCCCATCATGCTCACCGGTGCCGAGATGCAGCTCGGCCGCGGCGAGACCATCGCCGACACCGCGCGCGTGCTGTCGCGCTATGTCGACGCCATTATGATCCGCATCCTCAACCACGAGGCGCTGCTGGAGCTCGCGGCGAACGCGACCGTGCCTGTGATCAACGGCCTGACGCGGCGCTCGCACCCGTGCCAGGTGATGGCGGACCTCATGACCTTTGAGGAACATCGCGGCCCGATCGAGGGCAAGACGGTGGCCTGGACCGGCGACGACAACAACGTGCTGGCGTCCTGGGCGCACGCGGCCGAGCGCTTCAAATTTCAGCTCAACGTCGCAACGCCACCGGAGCTTGCTCCGAAGAAGGTGATGCGCGATTTCATCAAGGCCACCGGTGCGCCGATCGTGCTCGGCACCGATCCTGAGGCTGCCGTGCACGGCGCCGATTGCGTCATCACCGACACCTGGGTGTCGATGGGCGACAAGGAAGGCGAGCACCGTCATAACGTGCTCAAGCCGTATCAGGTCAATTCGAAGCTGATGTCGCTGGCCAAGCCCGACGCGCTGTTCATGCACTGCCTGCCCGCCCATCGCGGCGAGGAGGTCACCGACGAGGTGATCGACGGCCCGCAATCGGTCGTGTTCGACGAGGCTGAGAACCGCCTGCATGCGCAGAAGGGCATTTTGGCCTGGTGTTTCGACGCGGTGAAGTAACGCTGCGGTGGAGCGGGGTGGCTTGTGCTAGCGGCCCCATCCTCCGCTGTCGTCCCGGACAAGCGTAAGCGCAGATCCGGGATCCATAACCACAGGACCTCGTTTGGCGATGACTCGGAGTTGTCATCGCGGGCAATAACCTGATCCTATGGTTATGGATCCCGGGTTCGCGCTCCGGGCGCCCCGGGACGACACCGAGTTTGAAGTGCCCTCACGCCCCTTCCATTTTCACTCTCAGACCCCAAATAACGCGCCATGGTTTCCCAATCCCCTGACATCAAAACCGGGCCCGAAGGCCCGGTTCGCGCGCCATCCGCGGTTCCGATCGATGACGCCGTGCTGCCCTACGAGGTCGACGCGCTCGATGTGCGCGGGCGGCTGGTTCGGCTCGGCCCCGCGCTCGACGAGATCCTGACCAAGCACGATTATCCGGCGCCGGTCGGCAAGGTGCTCGGCGAGGCCATCGTGCTGACGACGCTGCTCGGCTCGGCGCTGAAGTTCGAGGGCCGTTTCATCCTGCAGGCCCAGACCGACGGGCCGGTGTCGTTCCTGGTGGTGGACTATCAGGCGCCGGATCGCCTGCGCGCCTATGCGCGCTTTGACGCCGAGCGCCTCGGTGACACCAAGGATTCCGGCACGCTGCTCGGCCATGGCCATCTCGCCATGACCATCGACCAGGGTCCGGACATGAGCCGCTACCAGGGCCTGGTCGCGCTCGACGGCGGCAGCCTGGAAGATGCCGCCCACGAATATTTCCTGCGCTCCGAGCAGATCCCGACGCGCGTGCGCCTCGCGGTCGGCGAGGAGTGGCGCTCGAGCGACGGCGGCAAGCATCGCTGGCGCGCCGGCGGCATGCTGATGCAGTTTTTGCCGAAGGCGCCGGAGCGCGCGCGGCAGGCGGATCTGCATCCCGGCGATGCGCCCGACGGCGTCGAGGTGCATGCTGTTGCCGAGGACGATGCCTGGGTCGAAGCGCGCTCGCTGATCGAAACCGTTGAGGACGTCGAGCTGATCGATCCCGATCTCTCCGGCGAGCGGCTGCTCTACCGCCTCTTCCACGAGCGCGGCGTGCGCGTGTTCAATCCGTTGGTCCTGAAAGCGCAATGCTCCTGCTCGCGCGATGCGGTCGCGTCCATGCTGAAGAGCTTTTCGCCGGACGACCGCTCGGCCATGGTCAAGGACGACAAGGTCGTCGTGACCTGCGAGTTCTGCAGCTCGGTGTACGAGTTCACGCCGGATGAAGCGGGCGTCGAGGACGCGTAACAAGCTCTCGTAGGGTGGGCAAAGGCGCACTTGCGCCGTGCCCACGATCTCTCGATGACGGCGAAAGACGTGGGCACGCTTCGCTTTGCCCACCCTACGGCACCGCGCACGTCACCGCCCCCTAATTCAACACCCGCTTGTTGTCCGGGCTGTCCAGCGAAAACGTCGGTACGTCGATCTCGAAACGTTCGCCGCTTGCGCTGACCATCTGGTAACGGCCGGTCATGAAGCCGGAGGCGGTCGAGAGGGGCACGCCGGAGGTGTATTCGAAGCGCTCGCCGGGGGCGAGCGTCGGCTGCTCGCCGACCACGCCTTCGCCCTTGACTTCCTGCTGCCGGCCGGAGGCGTCGGTGATGATCCAGTGCCGCGTCTTGAGCTGCACGGTCTCGTCGCCGGAATTGGTGATGACGATGGTGTAGGACCAGAAATAGCGCGAGCGGTCGGCCGACGACTGCTCCGGAACAAAGTTCGGCTCGACGGTCACTTCGATCTGGCGGGTCACGGCGCGGTACATGATTGCCATCATAACGAAAACCCGGCCGGGAACCAAACGCCGCAGGCGGCTTTGGCGACATCGTCCCGCCAGAATTGACAGGGAAGTACACCCCCAAAGAATACACCCGTATGTGATCCGGCCGCTTTGCGAGGCGGCGACGGGACCGGTACACTCCTTTGAACGTCGCGATTTGCGGAAGGGTTTTTGGGCCCCGATGACCATTGCCGATCAAGTGACGGGATCGACGATCGCGGGAACCGCGGGTGCCAAACCTGCGGATGCCAAACCCGTGGCAGCGAAGGCGCGTGCGCCGGCGATCACACTGCCCGCCATCGGCGAGCGCGAACTCAGGCTCGACCTGTTCCGGGGGCTGGCGCTGTGGCTGATCTTCATCGACCATCTGCCGCCGAATCTGCTGACCTGGTTCACGATCCGCAATTACGGCTTCAGCGACGCCACCGAGATATTCATCTTCATTTCCGGCTACACCGCCGCCTTCGTCTATGGCCGCGCCATGCTGGAGAGCGGTTTCGTCATCGCGACCGCGCGCATCCTGCGCCGGGTTTGGCAGATCTATGTCGCCCACGTCTTCCTGTTCACGATCTTCCTCGCCGAGATCTCCTACGTCGCGACCAGCTTCGAGAACCCGCTCTACACCGAAGAGATGGGCATCATGGATTTCCTCAAGCAGCCCGATGTCACCATCGTGCAGGCGCTGCTGCTGCGCTTCCGTCCCGTCAACATGGACGTGCTGCCGCTGTACATCGTGCTGATGCTGGCGCTGCCGCTGATCCTGTGGTCGATGAAGTGGCGGCCCGACGTGACGCTCGCGCTCTCGGCCATGCTCTACGCGGCGACGTGGGAATTCGACCTCTACTTCTCGGCCTATCCGAACGGCTTCTGGGCGTTCAATCCTCTCGCCTGGCAATTGCTGTTCGTGTTCGGGGCATGGTGCGCGCTCGGAGGTGCGCGACGGATGTCGCGCATTCTGGCCTCGCCCGTGACGATGTGGATCTCGATCGCCTATCTCGTCGCGGCGTTCTACGTGACGCTGACCTGGTACGTGCCGCAGCTCGGCCATCTCATGCCGAAGCGGCTCGAGCAGTGGATGTATCCGATCGACAAGACCGACCTCGACGTGCTGCGCTTCACGCATTTCCTGGCGCTGGCCGCGCTCACCGTGCGCTTCCTGCCGCGGGAGTGGCCGGGCCTGAAATCGCCGTGGTTGCGGCCGCTGATCCTGTGCGGCTCCCATTCCCTCGAGATCTTCTGCCTCGGCGTCTTCCTGGCCTTCGCCGGCCATTTCATCCTGGCCGAGGTCTCCGGTGGACCGGGCATGCATGCGCTGATTAGTCTCTCCGGAATCCTGATCATGTGGGGCGTTGCCTGGGTGATTTCGTGGTACAAGCAGGTAGCCGACAAGAGCGGTACGAAAACCAAAACCGCCGCCGGCAACGCCGATCTGGCGGGAGGGGGCTGATGAAGGCGAAGGTTCTCCTGAGCCTGATCCTGCTGTGCGCTGGTCTCGTCGCGCCTTCGGCGCGCGCAGGCGAAGCCGTGCCTGCCGCGCCCGCAGCCTGCGAATTACCGCCTTATCTGCTCACCACCGACAGCCAGCTCCACAAGGTTGCCGAGACCGTCAAGGCCGGCAAGCCGCTCGAGATTCTGGTGATCGGCAGCCGCTCCACCACCATTCCGTCCTCGGAGGACAGCTCCTATCCGGCGCGGATGCAGGCCATTTTGAAGGACAAGCTGCCGCCTGCGGAGACCGTGCACGTCTCCGTAGAAATACAGAGCAAGAAGACCGCGGAGGAGGCCGCCGGAACCTTCGTTAAGCTGATGGAAGCAAAAACACCTACTTTGGTCATCTGGCAGACCGGGACCGTGGATGCTATCCGCTCCATCGATCCCGACGATTTCCGCGGCGCCGTGACCGAAGGGGTCACTGCGTTGCAAAATGCAGGGGCTGACGTCGTCTTGATGAATTTGCAGTACAGCCCGCGTACCGAAACCATGATCTCGGCGCCGCCTTATCTCGACAATATGCGGGTGGTGGCGCAGGAGCACGATGTCCCGCTGTTCGACCGTTTCGCAATGATGCGGCAGTGGAATGACCAGGGTCAGTTCGACCTGTTCAGCCCCTCCCGCGGCCCTGAGTTGGCGAAACAGGTCCATGACTGCATCGGCCGGGCGTTGGCACAGTTTGTGATCGACGCTGCCCATCTGGGGCCGGCCCAGCAGCAAAATTGAGGTCTAGCGTTAATGAGTTCTCTCCGCCCTTTTGGCCTGTCGACATGGCTGGCCGCGCCCGCAGCGGCGGCGCTGCTGCTGCTGACGCCTGTCTGGCAGGTACCTGCCTACGCGCAAACGGCGCAGGCATCGCCCGCACCCGCGCAAGCCGCTAATCCCGCCCCCGCATCGCCGTCGCAAACCACGGTTGCCGCGACCAGTCAGCAGGCTACCGATCAGCGCGGCCTCACCTCGCGCGCCATCGACAAGGTGAAGCAGGTCGCGAAATCCGCCGGCGACATTTTCAGCCGCGTGCCCTGTTTGTCGCCGAAGGGTGGCGCGAAGGTGATGGGCTCGCTGCCGCATGTCGCGAACAAGCTCATCGCCGGCAAGCCTGTCGTGATCGTCGCGTTCGGCTCGTCGTCGACGGCGGGCTATGGCGCAAGCTCGCCCGACTTCAACTATCCGAACCGTCTCGCCGCGCAGTTGCGCCGGCAATATCCGACCGCCGACATCACCGTCATCAATGCCGGTATAGGCGGCGAGGATGCGCCCGAGATGATGAAGCGCCTCCAGAACGAGGTGATCGACGTGCATCCGGATCTCGTGATCTGGCAGGTCGGCACCAATGCCGTGCTGCGCAATCTCGATCCCGGCGACACCGCCAAGATGGTCGAGGACGGCATCACCCGCATCCAGGCCGCCGGCGATGCCGACGTCGTGCTGGTCGACCCGCAATATTCACCGCGCGTCACCGAGCGTCCCGAAAGCGCAAGCAAGATGGTGAAGCTGCTCGGCAAGGTTGCCGAGCTCCGTCACGTCGGCATCTTCCCGCGCTTCGAGGTGATGCGCGAATGGCACGAGAAGCAGGCGCTCCCGGTCGAGAGCTTCGTCATCGCCGATGGCCTGCACATGAACGATTGGGGCTATGCCTGCTTCGCCCAGCTGCTCGGCGACGACATCATCCGCTCCGTCGGCCAGATCAAGCTCGGCGTGAACGTGCCCGCGGACGTGCGGACGTACCGGCCGATGTAGGTGCCGTAGGGTGGGCAAAGGCGCAAAGCGCCGTGCCCACCATCTATCGGCATCGAGATCGTGAATGGTGGGCACACGCTTTCGCTTTGCCCACCCTTGCTACGAGACCGAGCCCTTGGCTCGCCTCACGCCTTCTCAAGCGCCGCCGTCAGATCCTCGATCAGATCATCCGCATGCTCGAGCCCGGCCGAGAAGCGGATAAAGCCTTCGCTGATGCCGAGCGCAGCGCGATCTTCGGGCTTCAGGCGCTGATGCGTCGTCGTCGCCGGATGCGTGACGAGGCTCTTGGCGTCGCCGAGATTGTTCGAGATTTTTGCAAGCTTGAGCTCGTTGAGTACGCGGAACGCACCCTGCTTGCCGCCCTTGACCTCGAAGCCGACCAGCGTCGAGCCGCCGCGCATCTGCTTCTTCACCAGCGCCGCCTGCGGATGATCGGCGCGGCCGGGATAGATCAGCCGCGAGATTTTCGGATGGCTCGCCAGCACGTCCGCGATGCGCGCCGCTGTCTCCGTCTGCGCGCGCACGCGCACGCCGAGCGTCTCCAGGCCCTTGAGCAGGACCCAGGCGTTGAACGGCGAGATCGAAGGGCCGGTCTGGCGCATGAAATTGTGGATGTGCTCGGCGATGAAGGCTTCCGAGGACAGAATGATGCCGCCCAGACAGCGGCCCTGGCCGTCGATATGCTTGGTCGCGGAGTACACCACGACGTCGGCGCCGAGCGCGAGCGGGCTCTGCCAGATCGGCGTCGCGAACACGTTGTCGACGACGAGCCGCGCGCCGCCGCTATGCGCGATCTCGGCAATCGCGGGAATGTCGAGCACGTCGAGCGTCGGATTGGTCGGGCTCTCCAGGAAGAACGTCTTGGTGTTGGATTTAAGCGCACGCTGCCACTGGTCGAGATCGGCTCCGTCGACCAGCGTGGTCTCGATGCCGTAGCGGGGCAACAGATCCTGAATGACGTAGAGGCACGAGCCGAACAGCGCGCGCGATGCGACGACGTGATCGCCGGCCTTGAGCGGCGCCAGGATCGCGGTCGTCACCGCGGCCATGCCTGTTGCCGCCGAGCGGGCGGCCTCTGCCCCTTCGAGCTCGATCATGCGGCGCTCGAACATCGCGATCGTCGGGTTGGAGTAGCGCGAATAGATGAAGCCGGGGTCCTCGCCCTTGAACCGCGCCTCGCACTCCTCGGCGCTGTTGTAGACATAGCCCTGGGTCAGGAACAGCGCCTCCGACGTCTCGCCATATTGCGAGCGCAGGGTGCCGGAATGAACCAGACGGGTTTCGGGACGGTATTGCGTGGTGGACGCCGGGGACTTCGACATAGGATCTCCTCTGCGTGACCATCGAAAATGGTCACAAAAAAACCGGCCTGGATAACTTCCACGGGCCGGGATCACAGAGGTCCCCGGCCTGTTTAGCGACTTATTTAACGTGGCTGCAAGCCGGCCGGCTCAAATCACCACGGGATAAGTGATGCTCATATTCCGCAATGCCCTTTTCGTCAAGGCGTCCATCGGATAGCCGTAAAAGGCTAGTATTTCCCGCATGTCCGGATGTATTTGACCCCTGATGAGGACCCCCGGTTGACGTTCACGGTTGCCGCCGACGCCAATGGTATCCTGCCCGACCGCATGATCGCGGCGATGGCGGAAGCGGGCCTCATCTTGCCTGCCTACGATTTCGTCGAGAGCCAGATCCAGCCGGCGAGCCTCGATCTGCGCCTCGGTGACATCGCCTACCGCGTGCGCGCGAGCTTCCTGCCCGGTCCCGGAGCCACCGTCGCCGAGCGCATCGACCAGTTGAAGCTGCACGAGTTCAGCCTTGCCGACGGCGCGGTGCTGGAGACCAACTGCGTCTACATCGTGCCGCTGCTGGAAAGCCTGGCGCTGCCGCCGGAGATCGTCGCGGCAGCCAATCCGAAAAGCTCGACCGGCCGTCTCGACGTCTTCACCCGCGTGATCGCCGACGGCACGCGTCGTTTCGACATGATCGGCGCCGGCTATCACGGCCCGCTCTATGCCGAGATCAGCCCGAAGACGTTCCCGGTGCTGGTCAGCGAAGGTTCGCGCCTGTCGCAGGTGCGTTTCCGCACCGGTGACGCCATCCTCAATGCCGACGAGCTCGATGCGTTGCATGCGTCCGAGCGTCTCGTCGACATCGATGATGCCGATCTCGCCGGTGGCGTCGCCGTCTCGGTCGATCTCTCCGGCGAGAGGGGGACGGGCTTCGTCGGCTACCGCGCCAAGCGCCACACCGGCGTGGTCGATGTCGACCGTCGCTCCGGCTATGCGGTGGAAGATTTCTGGGAGCCGATCTCGGCCCGCCCCGACGGCAGCCTGATCCTCGATCCCGGCGAGTTCTATATCCTCGCCTCCAAGGAAGCCGTGCAGGTGCCGCCCGATTACGCCGCGGAGATGGTGCCGTTCGATCCGCTGGTCGGCGAATTTCGCGTGCACTATGCCGGATTCTTCGATCCCGGCTTCGGTTATGCCGGCGCGGGTGGCAAAGGATCGCGCGCCGTGCTGGAAGTGCGCTCGCGCGAAGTGCCGTTCATCCTCGAGCACGGCCAGATCGTCGGCCGCCTCGTCTACGAGAAGATGCTGTCACGCCCCGACGCCATGTACGGCCAGCGCATCGGCTCGAATTACCAGGCGCAGGGCCTGAAGCTGAGCAAGCATTTTCGGGGGTAGCCACATCCTCGACTGTCATTCCCCGCGCAGGCGGGGAATCCAGTACGCCGCGGCCTCTCGGCTCAATCACAATCGTCTCTGGAATACTGGATCGCCCGGTCTTCGCCGGGCGATGACACCGAATGCGTGTCTGGTTGCGTCGTACCATCCGCGATGACACACTCGATCAAAACAACGATCGGGAGCGAACATGACCGCAGCTGACGCCGCGCAACAAGCCCAATGGAAACGCTGGCGTGCGGTCGCCGACCTCTATCATGCTTACTTCACCGGCCTCATCCTCACCGTCGTCACGCGGCGCGGCACGGCGGATGCCGCCGAATTCGTCTTCCGCGTGTTCCGTCGCCAGCAGCAGGAGCGATTCCTGCCTGGCTTGCAAAAGCTCGGGCTCAGCCATCTGCCGCCGGCGGTGGCGGCCGCGCAATATCACTACCTCTCCAACTGGATCGGCGGCGTGCACGTCGAATACATGTACGAGAGCGACACCAAGGCCTGGATCCGCTATCCGCCGCCGCGCTGGATCTGGAAGGGCACCGCCATCTGCGGCGTGCCGGGCGAGGTCTCGCGCGCGATGCTGCGCGGCTGGCACGCCAACAGCGGCGTCGCGCTCGGCGATACCAGGCTGGGCTTCGTCTGCACCAAGCAGAGCGTCGACGGCCAGGACGGTCTTGAAGGCTACTACCATCAATACGACCATCCGCTCGAGCTCGACCAGCGCCTGGTGTTCGCGCGGCACCTCGAAGCGCCGCTGTTCGACGCGAAGGCCGCACCAGCCCTGCCAGTGTCGAGCTGGCCGAAGCCGCGGCTCGAAAAGGCCTATCGCAACTACGCGATGGAGTATGTCCGCACGGCTGCGCCCGTGATGGTGCAGCTGTTCGGGCCGGAAGATGCCGGTTATCTCCTGCACCTCACCGGCAAGCTGATCGGCATGCAGTACTTTGATGAAGTCGCCGCCGCGTTGTCAGCGACGAGCGGTGGCGCGACCGAGTTCGCATCCTTCCTCAACGCACTGTTCGCCGCGCAGGACGATGTGGCCGAGACCGCGCAATCCGAAGGCAGCTTCGAAATCTGCCAGCAGAGCTGGAAGCTGATGGATGACGTCACTGATTATCACCGCGCCTGCGCAAAAGTGCTGGAGGGGCTGTTCGAGGGGCTCGCCGCCGGTTGCGGCCGGCAGATAGGTGTGCATTTGCGCCCGACGGCAGGCGGCCGTCCGCCGCTGGTCTGGACGGTCGAATAGACGACGGTGCCGCGGCGGCTTCACCTCGCCCCGCTTGCGGGGAGAGGGTCGCATCCCATCGCAGATGGGATGCGGGTGAGGGGGACTCTCCGCGAGTCCAATTCGTACCGTCTGCGCGGATAGAGCCCCTCACCCCGACCCTCTCCCCGTAAGAACGGGGAGAGGGAGAAGAGAGCCGAATTCCACCTCTTGAAATGCGATGCCGCAGGGCACGCCTGCAGCTAGCGCAGGGGGAATCGGCAGCCGCTGTGCTAACACGTCCGCACCGCGCTTTCCGCGCGAGGAAATTGATTGCCACACCTCAGCATTGCCGCGCCGCAAATGGCGCTTTTGCCCGGGAGAGTAAATGACCGACATCGCCGAGATCCCGGTCGATGAGGAAGAACGTCCGCTGCCGCCGCTACCGCGCCCCGTGAGGAGCGCGTTGACCGACGGGCCGATCCTGCGCACGCTGCTCGGACTTGCCTGGCCGAACGTGGTCGCGTTGTCCGCCGGCACCTGCGTGGTGATCGCAGAGACCTCCTATATCGGGCGTCTTGGTGTGGAGGCACTGGCCGCGATGGCGCTGGTGTTTCCGACAGTGATCCTGACCATGACGATGTCGGGCGGTGCCATGGGCGGTGCCGTGGCCTCGGCCATCGCACGTGCGCTCGGCGCGGGTGATCGCGAGCGCGCCGGCACGCTCGCGGCACATGCGCTGCTGATCGGCATTACCTTCGGCGTCGTCTTCATGCTGGGCATGCTGATCTTCGGGCCGCAGGTGCTCACGATGCTTGGCGGCCGTGGCACTGTGCTGACGCATGCGATCGCCTACACGCAGGTGTTTTTCGGCGGCGCCGTGCTGCCCTGGCTGCTCAACACCATGGCGGGCGTGCTGCGCGGCACCGGCAACATGAAGCTGCCCTCGCTGTTGATGCTGAATTCCGCGGTCATGCAGGTCGTGCTTGGCGGCACGCTGGGCCTGGGGCTCGGGCCGGTGCCTCAGTTCGGCATGCGCGGTGTCGCGGCCGGCTCGCTGATCGCCTACTCCGTGAACATCTGCGTGATGGGCTGGTATCTGTTCTCCGGCCGCGCCCGTGCCGTGCCGAAACTGCGCGGGCTTCGCATTCAGTGGGCGATGTTCTTCGACATCCTGAAGGTCGGCGCGATCGCCTGCTTCTCGCCGCTGCAATCGGTGCTGACGATCTCGATCTTCACCCACATGCTGGCCAAATTCGGCACCGCGATCCTCGCCGGCTATGGCATCGGCGCGCGGCTCGAATTTTTGCTGACCTCGATCGCATTCTCGTTCGGCATCGCGTCGGTGCCGATGATCGGCATGGCAGTTGGTGCCGGTCGCATCAGGCGTGCGCGGCGCATCGCCTGGATCGCAGGCGCGAGTGCCTTCGTCGCCGTCGGCGCGCCGGCCTGCCTCGTTGCGCTGTTCCCCGACCTCTGGGTCAACATTTTTACGGACAGCGCCACGGTGCGCGCGACCAGCCACCAATATCTGTCGACGGTCGCGCCGTTCTACGCCTTCATCGGCCTCGCCTCGACGATGTACTTCTCGTCGCAGGGTGCGGCCAAGGTGATCGGCCCGGTGCTGGCGCAGACCGCGCGACTAATCTACATCGCGACGACCGGCTGGTGGCTGTCGACGCACGATGCGACGGCGCAGAACTTCTTCTGGCTCGCCGCGAGCTCGATGGTCGTGCTCGGCCTGCTGTCATGCTCCAGTGTGGTGCTGACCCGCTGGGGGCCGCGGGAGACGAAGCCGGCTGTTCGGTCTGTGCTGTCAGTCGCAGACTAGCGATGCTTGTGGCGGCGATGGCCGCCGCCGACATTGGCGAGCCGCATCAATTGCGGGATCATCGCCATCATGTCGCCGCCACCGGCGCCGCCCAGCATGCCCATGATATCGCCGCCGCCCATGCCGCCGATTCCCATTGGCATGGTGCCGCCCATCGGCGCGTAGCCGCCGTAATTGGGCGCGCCGTAGCCGCCGCCGAAATTGCCGCCGGCGAGGCCGCCAGGGCCTCCCATGCCACCACCGCCCATCATGCCACCGAATCCGCCACCGCCATTCTCCATCATGCGGCTCATCATCGGGCCCATGGTTTGCATCAGCATGGCGAAGCGGCGCTTGCCCATCTTCGCTTTCATCATCTCCAGCATCGGCGCCATTTGGGTCATCATGTCCTCGCCGCCGGCACCTCCGCCGCCGCCGAGGAACTGCGCCTTCGCCGGCGTGCTCGCGACCGAAAACAGCAGCAGCACGGCGGCTGCCTGGCAGATCACCTTGTCCGCACCTCTCATGGCATGCTCCTCGCGTGCGTGGCGCCGCCGGGAGAGCGAGGCCAACCGGACGCACGCGGCCATGGTTACGGCGGAGGAGGGTAGCGTTCTGTGAGAAAGATCACGTAGCGGCAGCATGATCCGGAAAAGTGTGCAGCGGTTTTCCGAAAAGATCATGCTCAAATAAGAGCTACGGAAACGCTTTGTGTATGGCGGCCACAGCCTCCTTGGTCTGCTCCTGAACGTAAGCTGCAAGCTCGTTCGGCAGCATGTCGATGATCCAGACCAGGCGGCAGCTCGCCTCGCCATCGGCGATCACCTGCACCGAGGCGCTGTAGTGCTTCAGCCGCTCGTTGTTGATCGCGTAGACCAGCCGCTGCCGCGCGTCGTCGCAATCGACCAGCACTTCGCGTGCGACCGAGCCATTGGCGAAGGTGACGATGCGTGCATCGCCGTCGAGCGTGCACGCGGTGACGAAGCCCGGCGCTAGCCGCTGAGGCAGCGCGCCGAAATCACGCACCGCGTCCCAGACGTCATGGGCCGGCGCGGAGAGGGAGACGTCGTTGTGGATGGAGGCCATTGAGGTGTCCTTGATTATGTCAGGTCGTCACCACACCGTCATTGCGAGCGCAGCGAAGCAATCCAGGGATATCTCCGCGGAAACAGTCTGGATTGCTTCGTCGCTGCGCTCCTCGCAATGACGGAGTTCGCGGCGAAAGCTCACGTACAAACCGCCTCGACATTGTTGCCATCGGGATCGATCAAAAACGCCGCGTAATAGGTCGGGCTGTAATCCTTGCGCGGCCCGGCGCCGCCATTGTCGTGGCCGCCGCTCTTCAGGCCTTCGCTGTGAAACGCCTTCACCGCGTCGTGGTCCCTGGCGCGAAACGCAATATGCGCGCCGTCGGCCTTGCGGCCCTTGTTCAGATGCAGCCAGAGCGCCGGCTCGCCCTTCGGCCCGAAGCCGGCATAGCCGTCGCCGCTGGAACACAGGACGTAACCGAGCGGCGCCAGCGCCGCGGTGTAGAAACGCGTGGCGGTGTCGAGGTCGGCAACGCGCAGTCCGATATGGTCGTACATGGTCATCTCCATTGCAAAGCGCGCCGCGTGGTGGCGCGCGCCGGAGACGACCCTAGTCAGTTGAGGGCAAGCTGTTCTTGGAAAATCTTGCGCTTCCCCTTTGACGCCTGCCGGAACTTGGTCGGCGACATGCCGGCGGCGCGGTGGAAGGTGCGGACGAAGTTCGAGAGGTCGCCGAAGCCGACGTCATAGGCGATGTCGGTGACTGCGATGTCGTCGTCCGTGAGCAGGCGCGCCGCGTGCCGCAGTCGTGACCGCACCAGATATTGATGCGGGGTCACGCCGAGCACGTTGGAAAACAGCCGCAGGAAATGGAACGGGCTCAAATCCGCCAGGCGTGCGGCCTGTTCGAGGTCGATCTCGGCATGCGAATTGTCGTCGATCCACAGCGCGGCCTCGACCGCACGGCGGCGGTCGCGCGCCGTCGGTGAGACCGGCTTGCGCGGCTTGCCGGAGACCACATCGACAAAGCGGCTCGCAAAAATCTGGCCGACCTCGTCGAGGCCGAGGTCGCTGTTGCCATCTGCTGCCGCTTGCGCGAGCTCGCCGAGCACCATCAGCTCGGGCAGCGGCGGCGTCGCGCCGACGCGCCAGAGCTCGCGGCGCCCGCCCAGCGCATCGACGAGATCCTCGCTGAAGAAGAAAGACAGGCAGACGTCGCCGCAGACATGCTCATGCGTGCAGGTGTATTCGTCGCCGGGTGCGCCGACCAGCAGCGAGCCCGCCACCAGCTCGAAGAAGCCGGCGCGGCAATGGCAGCCGAAGCTTCCCGAGCGGACATAGGCGATGGAATGACCGGTGCGACACTCGGCAAACGGCTTGTCGCCCGGTCCCGCGTCGCAGCGAAACTCGGAGACCGTTATCGATTGTGACGTCAGCAGCCTGGTCGCATCCATGCCACCTTATCTAGGTGGGTGAGCGCGGCGGGGCAACGGGCAGCAGCACCTCGAACAACGTCTTGCTGGCGATCGGGTGGGCGCCTTCGAGCGCCAGCAGCCGCCGCTTGGAAATCACCCCGCCGTAAGGCGAGATCCGGTCGGCATAGCCGCCGGCCTCGATCACCCGGTGACAAGGCACGATGATCATGTAGGGATTTTTGGAGATCGCCTGCGCCACCGAATGCGCAGCGCCGGACGCGCCCAGCGCCTTGGCGATCTCGTGATAGGTGCGCGTCTCCCCGCGCGGGATCGTGCAGGCATATTCGTAGACCCGCCGGTTGAAGGCTGGAACGTCACCGGCGTCCAGGCTGACGTCCGAAAAGTCGGGATCGCTGCCTTGCAGCAAGGTGACGATACCCTCGATCGCAAGCTCGGCGTTGAGCGGGACCGCCTGCTCGCGCGCCTCGGGATGGACCTGGAAAATCCGGCGGCGGGTGTCGATCTCCCGCGCTTCCGGCAATTGCACGGCCACCACGCCGGAATTGCTCCAGACGATGCCGCAACGGCCTATGGCCGTGTCGAATATCGCGTAAGCACGCCCCACCATGCGCACGCCCCACACGCTGTACGTTCCTCAACCCGGCAGCGATCATAACACCGCCACAATTCGGCGCACCTGGAATCTTACCGGGACGTTAACAACCGTCCGGCCTGACGCGCCAAAGCGCTTGGCGCCGGACACCGTCTCGGCTAATCAGGACGTGCGCGGACACGCGCATAAGCGGGCGTAGTTCAATGGCAGAACGGCAGCTTCCCAAGCTGCATACGAGGGTTCGATTCCCTTCGCCCGCTCCAAATCCCCGGGACAGCGAATGGCCGACAAGGACGAGAGCACGCGCTTGGTCGCCATTGCCTGTGATCACGGGGGCTTTGCCCTCAAGCAAGCCCTGAAAGTCGCTTTGCCCGATGTGAACTGGCTGGACCTCGGCACGGATAGCGCCGAGTCCGTCGACTATCCCGATTTCGGCAACAAGCTGGCTGATGCCATCAGGGACGGCAAGGCCGCGCGCGGCATTCTGATCTGCGGGTCGGGCATCGGCATTTCGATCGCCGCCAACCGCCATGCGCACATCCGTTGCGCGCTTGTGCACGATGTCACGGCCGCGCGGCTGTGCCGCCAGCACAACGACGCAAACGTTCTGGCGCTGGGCGGACGGATGATCGGCGAAGCGGTCGCAAAGGAATGCGTCGAGGCATTCCTGAGCACGGCCTTCGAAGGCGGTCGTCACCAAAGGCGCATCGACAAGCTGGGGTAGCGGCAGGCCTCAGTTCGGCAGGCTCCGCAAGAATTCGACAAGCGCCGCGTTCACCTCTTGCGGCCGCTCCTGCTGCGTCCAGTGTCCGCAGCCCGGCAGCATCTTGATCTCGCGCAGTTGCGGCACAGACTGCTTCATGTTGGCGATCTGCTCGGCGGCGCCGGGGAAGGCGATGACCATGTCGTGGTCGCCGGCGATGTAGAGCGAGGGCACCACCACCTTCACGCCCTCGAACGCCCCCATCAGCTCCCAGTTGCGATCGATGTTGCGATAGTAGTTGAGCGGCCCGCGGAAACCGCTGCGGGCAAATTCGCCGCCGTAATAATCGAGATCGGCGGCGCTTAGCCATGATGGCAGCGGCACTTGCACCTTCGGCAACATGCCGTCCTCGCGTGAGACCATGCCCACGCCTTTGAACGGCTGTCCGCTCGCTGCCGTCATGGCGCGTATGGCGGTGACGCCTTCGCCGGAGCCGCCGAACAGCATCGCGGCCAACGTCTTGCGCGGGTCTGCCTCAAACTCCGCCTCGGCTATGCCCGGCTCCTGGAAGTACAGTTGATAGAATTGCGCATCCTCAGTCTGCGGCATGACGCTGGTCGGCGGCACCTCGCTTCGTGGGCGATAGGGTACGCTGAGGATGGCGGCGGCACGGAAACGGTCAGGCCGGAGGCGAGCCGTGTGCCAGGCGATGGCCGCACCCCAATCGTGGCCGACGATGACGGCGTCCTTCGCCGCGTAGGCGTCGAGCACGCCGACGAGATCGCCGACCATGTGGAAGATCGTGTATTGGTCGATCGCCTCGGGCTTGTCGCTCTTGCCGTAGCCGCGCATGTCGGGCGCCACCGCGTGGTAGCCGGCCGCGGCCAGCGCTTCGAGCTGGTGACGCCAGGAATACCAGCCCTCCGGAAAGCCGTGGCAGAGCAGCACCAGCGGTCCTTCGCCCTGTTCGGCAACGTTGAGGTTGATGCCGTTGGCCTTGATAATCCGTTGCGTCGGTCCGCTCATCTCATCACCTCCCATTGTTGTTTGGCGCATCCTAAACGTTGCTGCCCGCCGCGCAAAGATTCCAATATATTAGCCCCTTGGTCCCGGCACGCACCGCTCCTCCGGCCTAATCTCCTCCCGCCCGGCGGATGCGGTCCTCGTGCCGGGCGATGTTTCGGACAGAGGCCATGGACCAGCAAAAACTCGACAGGGCGATCGGTCGCCGATTGAAGATTCTGAGGACGCAGGCCGGCATGACCTTGAACGAACTCGCTAGCCGCTCCGGTGTCAGCCGGGCCATGATCGGGCGGGTTGAGAGGGCGCAGAGCAGTGCCACGGCGGCGCTGCTCAACAAGCTCTGCGCGGCGCTCGATGTCTCGCTCAGCGACGTCGTCGCGCTCTCGGAGAAGCCGCCGGAGCGACTGACGCGGCTCGCCGACCAGCCGCAATGGCGCGATCCCGACAGCGGCTACCGGCGGCGTCATGCCTCGCCGGCCGATGCGGCAAGCGGCATCGAGATCATCGTCGTCGACCTGCCGGCGGGCGCACGCGTCGCCTACAGCCCCTGGGGCCGCAACGCCTTCACCCAGCAGCTGCTAATGCTGGAAGGGGCGGTCTGCGTGCATATCGACGCCAAGGCGGTGCGGCTGCGTGACGGCGACTGCCTCGACTTCGATGTCATGCGCTCCGTCACCTTCGAGAACGAGACCAAACAGGATGCCCGCTACGTCATCATCACGCGGCGCGGCACGTCATACGGGAAAATGTGATGCCGCTGATGGTAAGGGACGCCACGCTGGAGGATGCGGAAGACATCCTCGCCATCTACAATTTCGCCGCGATCAACACCACGGCGGTGTGGACCGACGGCCCGGCCGATCTGGACTCGCGGCGCGACTGGATCCGCGCACGGCAGCAGGCGGGCTATCCCGTGCTGGTCGCGATGAAGGGCAGGGATGTCGTCGGCTTCGCCTCGTTCGGCGATTTTCGTCCCTTTCCAGGCTATCGCCACACCGTGGAAAACTCGGTCTATGTCGACGAGCGGCACCATCGCGCAGGCATCGGCCGCAGCCTGGTCGCCGCGCTGATCGAGCGCGCAACGACACTGAACAAGCATGCCATGATTGCCGGGATCGATGCCGCGAATGCCGGCTCGATCGGCCTGCACGCCTCGCTCGGCTTCGTCGAGGTTGCCCGCATGCTGGAGGTCGGCTGCAAGTTCGGCCGCTGGCTCGATCTCGTCTTCATGCAGAAGCAGCTTGCGAGCAACGTCAAGCCATGACCATGCAGATCCGCACCGGCGACACCTTCGATCCGCGCGTCGTCGCGCTGCTCGACCATCACGTCGCGGCGGCGCGAGCGCAGACCGCGCCGGGCAGTGCGCATGCGCTCGATCTCGCAGCGCTCCGCGCGAGTGATGTCGCGTTCTGGACCGGCTGGGACGGCGAGACGCTGGTCGCAACCGGCGCGCTGAAGACGCTGTCCGCCGACCATGGTGAGGTGAAGTCGATGCACACGCTCCAGACCACGCGCCGCCGCGGCTTTGGTGGTCTGATGCTCCGCCACATCATCGCCGAGGCGCGCAAGCGCGACATCAAGCGCCTGAGCCTCGAGACCGGCTCGTGGGACTATTTCAAGCCGGCGCACGCGCTCTATCAGGCGCACGGCTTCGTGCCTTGCGCTCCTTTCGAGGGCTACGGCGAGGACCGCAACAGCCTGTTCCTGACACTCGATCTGGGCGGCCGCTGAGGCCCGGCGCAACCGGGACTCGAAAAGATCGCCCTGCCCCTCAAAATGAGTTGCGTACCTCAAAACACCTCTGCTAGCCTTCAGGCATGGCCGTAGAGACCCTCTCCGCCGCGCTGACGCTAAAGGACATCGCCCGCGAGGCCGGTGTCAGCTTGGCGACGGTCGATCGCGTCCTGCATAACCGTCCCGGCGTGCGGCCGGACACGGTCCGGCGCGTCCAGGAGACGATCGCGCGCAATGCCTTTCATCCGCATGTGGCCGCAGCCGAGCTCGCCCGCGGCCGCGCCCGCCGGTTTGCCTTTGTCATGCCGACGGGGGCGAACCCGTTCATGCAGCAGATCGAGGCCTATCTCGGCGAGATGTCGGCCTGGCTTTCGGCCCGCCGTCTCAGCGTCGAGCTGATCAATACGGATGTGTTCGATCCGTCCGTGCTCGCGGCGTCGCTCGAGACGCTCTCGGGCGACTATGACGGTGTTGCCGTCGTGGCGCTGGATCATCCCGGCGTTCGCGCTGCGATCAACGATCTCGTCGATGCCGGCACCAAGGTGGTGACACTGGTCTCGGACGTGCCGTCGTCGCGCCGCCACCATTATGTCGGCATCGACAACATCGCGGCGGGCCGCACCGCGGGCGCGCTGGTCGGGCGGCTGGTCGGTGAAAAGCCCGGCAAGGTCGCCATCATCGCGGGATCGCAGGGCCTGCGCGACCATGCCGAGCGCATTTTTGGTTTCAATCAGGTGATGGCGTCGGAGTTTTCGCGCCTCGACATCCTGCCTCTGCTCGAGGGGCGCGACGACGACGACCGCTCCGAGCAGCTGATATCGCGGTTGCTCGACAAGCATCCTGACATCATCAGCCTCTACAATGTCGGCGCCGGCACCCAAGGCGTGGCCAAGGCCCTGACCGAGGCCGGCCGCGAGAAGCAGATCGTGTTCATCGCCCACGATCTCACCGCGATGACGCGAAGACTGCTGTTGCAGGGCACGCTGGATGTCGCGATCTCGCAGAACCCGGGGCACGAGGCGCGCGCCGCCGTGCGCGTGCTGCTGTCGCTTGCGCGTAACGAGCCGATCTTGAGCGAACAGGAGAATATCCGCATCGACATCCTGATGCGGGACAATCTGCCGTAGCCGCAAGGCGCGGTGCTTGGTGTTTTGGAGTGAGTGACTGCGGAAAGCGCGACGTCAGTTCGTGCACCGCATCAAGCGTTAAGGGAGGGACGAGTTTGTATCTCGGATTGGACATCGGCACGTCCGGTGTGAAAGCGGTGCTTGTGAGCGAAGCCGGCGCGGTCGTCGCGACGGCGTCGCGCGAGCTTGCGCTGTCGCACCCCGCGCCGCTGTGGTCCGAGCAGGATCCGGACGCCTGGGTCGAGGCCGCCATCGGCGCGGTCGATGATCTCGCCGCCACTCATCCGCGTGATGTTGCTGGCGTGCGCGGCATCGGGCTGTCAGGCCAGATGCATGGCGCGACACTGCTCGGTTCGGACGGGCGCCCGCTGCGGCCTGCGATCCTCTGGAACGATGGTCGCTCGCACGCCGAATGCATCGAGCTCGAGTGCCGCTGCCCCTCGCTGCACGCCATCGCCGGCAATCTGGCGATGCCCGGCTTCACCGCGCCAAAATTGCTCTGGGTCGCCCACCACGAGCCAGGCATCTTCGAACGCGTCGCAAAAGTGCTGCTGCCGAAAGCCTATGTTCGCTACCGCCTCACCGGCGAGATGGTCGAGGACATGTCGGACGCCGCGGGCACGCTGTGGCTCGATGTCGGCCGGCGCAGCTGGTCGGCGGAGCTGCTCCATGCCACCGGGCTCGATCTGCATCACATGCCGCGCCTCGTCGAAGGCAGCGAGGTGAGCTCAGTGCTTTCGGGCGAATTCACGCAACGCTGGGGCATGGCGAAAGACGTCGTGGTCGCCGGCGGTGCCGGTGACAATGCCGCGAGTGCGATCGGGCTCGGTGCAATCGCCTCCGGCGATGCCTTCCTGTCGCTCGGCACGTCCGGCGTCGTATTCCGCGTCACCGATCGCTTTGCGCCCGCGCCGGCCTCGGCGGTCCATGCGTTCTGCCACGCGCTGCCGGGTCTGTGGCACCAGATGGGCGTGATGCTGTCAGCGGCTGCCTCGCTCGCCTGGCTTTCCGGCGTGATGGAAACGCCCGCGGCGGCCCTGCTCGCGCCGCTTGGCGAGCGCGTCGACGGGCCGAGCCCTATCAAATTCCTGCCCTATCTCGACGGCGAGCGCACGCCGCACAACGATGCCGCCGCGAGCGGCGCCTTCGTCGGCTTGCGCGCTGCGACCGGGCGCAGCCAGATGGTGCAGGCCGTGCTGGAAGGCGTCGCCTTCGCCGCGCGCGACAATCTGGCGGCGCTGAGCGCGGCGGGCGGGGCGATCACCGAAGTCGATCTCGTCGGCGGCGGCTCACGCTCGCCACTGTGGGCGCAGATCTGCGCCGACGTGCTCGGCATTGCCGTGCACCGGGTCGAGGAGGGCGAGGTCGGCGCCGCGCTCGGCGCCGCGCGGCTCGGCCGGCTTGCTGCCACCGGCGAGGCCCCCGCGCAAATCTGCACTCGCCCGCGCCGGCTTGCGAGTTTCGTGCCCCGCGCCTCCGCAGCGTCCGCCTATGACGAGGCCTATCGCCGCTGGCGCGCGCTTTACCCCGCATTGAAGGAGAGTTTTTAAGTGAACGCGTCAGCCAAATTCTTCGATGCAAGCACGCCTGTGGCCTTCGCCGGCAAGAATGCCGGAAATGCGCCCGCCTTCCGCTGGTACGACAAGGACCGCATGGTTCACGGCCGCAGGCTGGAGGACCATTTGCGCTTCGCTGTCTGCTATTGGCATTCGTTCTGCTGGCCGGGCGCCGATCCCTTCGGCGGCGAGACGTTTCTGCGGCCCTGGCACCACGGCTCCGATCCGATGGCGATGGCGCGCGCCAAGGCCGATGTCGCCTTCGAGCTGTTCCGCCTGCTGGATGTGCCCTTCTTCACTTTCCACGACGTCGATGCGGCACCCGAAGGCGCCTCGCTCAGCGAATCCGTCGCCAACCTCAATGCCATTGCGGATATCTTCGAAGCGAAGATGGCCACGGCAAAAGTCCGCCTGCTCTGGGGCACCGCAAACCTGTTCACGCATCGCCGCTACATGGCGGGTGCCGCGACCAATCCGGACCCCGAGATTTTCACCTATGCCGCCGGCCAGGTCCGCGCCGCGCTGGAGGTGACCCACCGGCTCGGCGGCCAGAACTATGTGCTGTGGGGCGGCCGCGAGGGCTACGAGACGCTGCTCAACACCGATCTCAAGCGCGAGCTCGACCAGCTCGGCCGCTTCGTCTCGCTCGTGGTCGAGCACAAGCACAAGATCGGCTTCAAGGGCCCGATCCTGATCGAGCCGAAGCCGAAGGAGCCGACCAAGCATCAATATGATTTCGACGTCGCTACCTGCTACGGCTTCCTCGCGCGCTACGACCTGCTCAAGGACGTCAAGCTCAACATCGAGCAGAACCACGCCATCCTCGCCGGCCATTCCTTCCATCACGAGGTCGCGCTCGCTGAGGCGCTCGGGGTGTTCGGTTCGCTCGACATCAACCGCGGCGACGATCTGCTCGGCTGGGACACCGACCAGTTCGCGATGAATGTGGGCGAGCTGGCGCTGGTTTTCCACGAGATGCTGAACCGCGGTGGCTTCACCTCGGGCGGGCTCAATTTCGACGCCAAGATCCGCCGTCAGTCGATCGATCCCGACGATCTCATCCATGCTCATGTCGGCTCGATGGATGCCTGCGCGCGGGCGTTCCTCGCTGCTGCAGACATGCTCGATGCCGGCGCCCTCACAGCGCCGCTCGCCGATCGCTACGGTGGATGGGCGGGAGCCGAGGGCCGTGCCATTCTCGGCGGCCAGCGTTCGCTCGCCGATCTCTCCGATCGCGCACTGGGTCCTGGCTTCGACCCGCAGCCGCGCTCGGGACGGCAGGAATATCTGGAATCTCTCGTTAACCGCTACGTCTGAGGTCGCTGATGGCAAGTGCTGACACAACACCGGTCCTCGAACTCTCCGGCATCGGTAAGGAGTTCGGCGCCATCCGCGCGCTGCATGATGTCGATATGCATGTCCACCCGGGCGAAGTGGTCGGCCTGATGGGCGACAACGGCGCCGGCAAGTCGACGCTGGTCAAGATCATCGCCGGCAATTTCCGCCCCAGCCACGGCGAAATCCGCTTCGGCGGCAGCGCGGTCCATTTCAACCGGCCCATCGATGCACGCGGGGTCGGGATCGAGGTCGTCTATCAGGACCTCGCGCTGGCCGACAATCTGACCGCTGCTGCCAACGTGTTTCTCGGCCGCGAGCTGAAGCGCAAATTCGGACCCATCGCTTTGCTCGACCACAAGGCCATGGCGTCGCGTGCGCTGGAGCTGTTCGGCGAGCTGCGCTCGGAGACGCGCCCCGACGATCTCGTCAAGCAGATGTCGGGCGGCCAGCGCCAGGCGGTTGCGATCGCGCGGACGCGGCTGTCGAACGCGCGGCTGGTGATGATGGACGAGCCGACGGCCGCGATCTCCGTGCGCCAGGTCGAGCAGGTGCTGAGCCTGATTCACCGGTTGAAGGAGCAGGGGGTCGCCGTGATGCTGATCTCCCACCGCATGCCCGACGTGTTCGCGGTGTGCGACCGCGTCATCGTCATGCGCCGCGGCGAGAAGCGGGCCGACAAGCCGATCCACGAGACGTCACCAGAGGAAGTCACCGCCCTCATCACCGGCGCGAAGGAGGCGGCGTAATGGCCATGCCCTTGGAATCCCCGATCACCTTCTCGAACGTCAGCAAGGTCAAATGGTGGCGGCGCGGCATCTTCGCCTCCCAGACCGGCTACGTCCTGCTGGCGCTCCTGGTGCTGATGGTCGTGATGCATTTTGCCAGCCCGTATTTCTTCACGGAGGGCAATATGCAGAACGTGGCGAAGAACTTTTCCTTCATCGCCATTGCCACGCTCGGAATCACCTTCGTCATCATCACCGGCGGCATCGATCTCTCCGTCGGCTCGATGATGTGCTTTTCGGCGATGATCACCTCCATGGTCATGGTCGAGCTGTCGGCGCCCGGATCGGCGTTCGTCCATTTGGCCGCCGACGGCAAGACCGTCGTCGCCAATGTGCCCGGATTGATCTTCGTGATCTCGGTGCTTGCGGGGCTGTGCGCTGCGTTGATCGTCGGGCTCGTCAACGGCTTCTGCATTGCGGTGCTCGGGCTGTCGCCCTTCGTCACCACGCTCGGCATGCTCTCGATCGTGCGCGGGCTCGCCTATGTCGTCTCGAACGGCCGCGGCAGCTTTCCCGGCGGCCCGGACGCCGATTATTTCTACGCGCTGACATCGGGTGACGTGCTCGGTGTGCCCGCTCCCTTCATCTACCTGATGATACTCGCCGCCGTGATGGCGGTCGTGCTGCATCACACCAGTTTCGGCCGCCACGTCTTCGCGCTCGGCGGCAACGAGAAGGCGGCGGAGTTGACCGGCATCCCGGTCGTGCGGGTGAAGATCGAGGTCTACGTGATCTGCGCGCTCGCCGCGGGTCTCCAGGGCATCATCATCTCCGGTTGGCTCGGCTCGGCGCCGGCCAACATGGCGACCTCCTACGAGCTCAACGTGATTGCGGCCGCCGTGATCGGTGGCGCCAATCTGGCCGGCGGCATCGGCGGTCCGCTCGGTGCCATCGTCGGCTGTGTCCTGCTCGAAGTGATCCGCAACGGCCTCGTGCTCGCGCAGGTCAACTCCTACTGGCAGCAGACGCTGGTCGGCGTGATCATCATCCTGGCCGTGCTGGTCGACCGCATCCGCTCGCGTATGACTTAACCAGTTACTCCGGCAGGACAACGAAACATCGTCTATCCGCCTGCCGGAGCATCACATCACAAATGGATAGGCAACAAAGTGTGGAGGGAAGAAATGAAGAAGCTTCTGTTGGCCGGCGTGACCATCGCGATGATGGCGACCCCGGCATTTGCCCAGACCTACAAGTTCGCCGTCGTGCCCAAGGCGATGAACAATCCGTTCTTCGACGTGGCGCGTGACGGCTGCCTGAAGCGAGCCAAGGAACTCGGCAATGTCGAGTGCATCTACAAGGGGCCGATCGAGCACGAGCCGGCGACGCAGGCGCAGATCATCCAGGACTTCATCACCCAGAAGGTGGATGGTCTGGCAATTTCGGTTGCCGACGTCGCGGCGATGACCAAGTCGATTGATGCTGCGGCTGCAGCCGGCATTCCCGTCATCACGTTTGACGCGGATGCGCCGGGTTCCAAGCGGCAGGCCTATATCGGCACCAACAACAAGGACTTCGGCGTCGCGCTTGGCAAGCAGTTGCTCCAGCTTCGGCCCGACGGCGGCAAATATGCCATGGTCTCCGGTGGCCCGGGTGCCAAGAACCTTGCCGAGCGCGTCGATGGCGTCCGCGAAGCGCTCAAGGGCTCGAAATGGGTCGAGGTCCAGGGTTCGCCGACCTTCTGCAACGACGATTTCACGCTCGCGATCCAGCAGATGTCGGACCTGCGCACCGCGACGCCCGACCTTGCCGCGATCATCCCGGTCGGTGGCTGGCCGATGTTCGCGCCGGAAGGTTTCAAGGCTTTCGTCAACAAGAACAAGAAGGATATCGACGCCGGCAAGTTCACGCTCGTCGTCGCCGATACGCTGAAGATGCAGCTCGAACTGCTGCGCGACGGCTACTCCAACGCGCTCACCGGCCAGCGCCCGTTCGAAATGGGCGAGAAGTCGATGGACACCCTGCTGGCGATCAAGAAGGGCCAGAAGGTTCCGGAAACGATCTACACCGGCCTCGACCTGGTGACGAAGGATAACGTCGCTCAACTGTTGAAGTAGGAACGTTACCAGCCCAACGTTCCTGCGCTACACTCCCTCTCCCGCTTGCGGGGGAGGGAGTGCTGCTGATTGGAAGGAGATTGCAATGAAGCGTACGCAATTGGCTAACGGTCTCGATGTTACGGCAATCGGCCTCGGCTCGGCGCCACTCGGCGGTCTGTTTTCTGCGGTCAGCGATGCGGACGCGGAAGCTACCGTCGCGAAGGCCTGGTCGCTTGGCATCCGCTTCTTCGACACCGCGCCGCTCTACGGCTTTGGCCTCGCCGAGCGCCGTTTGGGCGCGTTCCTGCGCCAGCAGAAGCGGGACTCCTTTGCGATCTCGACCAAGGTCGGCCGGCTGCTGCATCCGGATGCCAGTGCGGCCGAGGACGATGACTACAAGGGCGCGCCTGCGCTGCGGCCGCAATTCGATTTCAGCTATGACGGCGTGATGCGTTCCGTCGAGGATAGTCTCGACCGCCTCGGGCTCGATCGCGTCGACGTGCTGCTCGTGCACGATCCCGACGATCACTATGATACGGCCGTCAACGGTGCATTCCGCGCGCTGATGCGCCTGCGCGCCGACGGCACGGTCAGGGCGATCGGTTCCGGCATGAACCAGTCGGAGATGCTGACGCGTTTCGCCGAAGCCGTGCCGGTCGACTGCTTCCTGCTAGCCGGCCGTTACACGCTGCTCGACCAGGGCGCGCTGGAGGCGCTGTTTCCGGTCTGCGCGGCGAAGAACATCGGCATCCTGCTCGGCGGCATCTACAACAGCGGCATTCTGGCCAATCCGCACACCGGCGCGAAATTCAATTACCGGGATGCCGACGCGGCACTCGTGGCGCGCGCGCTGGAGCTCGACCAGCTCTGCCGCAAGCATGGTACCGAGCTGAAGGCTGCCGCGCTCCAGTTTTGCATGGCCCATCCGACCGTGACGGTCGCCTTGATGGGCGCGCGCAACGCGGCAGAGGTCGCCGACAGCATCGCGATGTCGGAGCACACGGTGCCGCAAGCCTTCTGGCAGGAGCTGCGTGCGAAAAACCTCATCGACGCGCGGGCGCCGCTGCCGGGCGGAGCGTGAGACATGGCCATCGACGCGCACCAGCATTTCTGGGATCCCGCGCGCGCGGACTATCCCTGGATGAGCGCGCCTGAGCTTGCACCGATCCGCCGCGCCTTCGGCCCTGCCGATCTTGCTCCGATCTTGAAGGCAAACGGCATTGACGCGAGCATCGTGGTGCAATGCCGCTCGTCGATCGAGGAGACCGAGGAGTTCTTGGCGGTTGCGCATGCCACGCCTTCGGTCATTGGTGTCGTCGGCTGGGCCGATCTGATCGATGCAGCACTCGGCGACACGCTTGATCGCCTGCGCGATCTGCCGGGCGGCGCGAAGCTGGTCGGTATCCGCCACCAGGTCCACGACGAAGCCGATCCCGACTGGCTGTTGCGCGCGGACGTCCAGCGCGGACTGGCGGCCGTGTTCGCCCGCGATCTCACCTACGACTTCCTCGTCCGCACCCGCGAATTGCCCGCCGCAATTGCGACCGCAAAAGCCTTTCCGCAAGGACGCTTCGTGCTCGACCACGCGGCAAAGCCGCCGATCGCGGATGGCGGCAACGCCGAATGGTCCGACCGTGTCGCGGCGCTAGCCGCCTGCAGCAACGTCTGGTGCAAGGTCTCGGGTCTCGCGACGGAAGCGAAGTGGACCGATTGGGACGCCGAGCGGCTGTTTCCGTTCGTCCAGCACGTCGCAAATTGCTTTGGCGAGGACCGCCTGATCTTCGGCTCGGACTGGCCGGTGTGTCTGCTGGCGGGCAGCTACGCCGAGATCAAGAGCGCGCTGGAGGCGTGCCTGGCGAAGCTCGGGCCGCAAGTGCGCGAGAAGGCGTTTGAGGTGAATGCGAAGCGGGCGTATCGGTTGGCAGTTGGCTGAGCTGCGAATTCGCTGCACCTTCTCCCCTTGCGGGAGAAGGTGGCGCGAAGCGCCGGATGAGGGGTTGCCTCAGCAAATTCCGACGTGAGAGGTTCACTCGCGGAGCGATACCCCTCACCCGAGTGAGACCGTGTCGACGAGCGGAGCTGCCCTCTCCCGCAAGGGGAGAGGGCGCAGCAACGAGCAACCCCCTCACGCCCCTGCAGGCACCTGATCCAGAAATCCCGTGATGCTCCTGATCCGCCCATCCTTCAGCACGGCGAAATCCGTCCCCTTGATCGGGCTGTCGACGCCATCGGGGCCAAGTCCCCACGAAAAGCGCACATGGTCGCCATAGCCGTTGGGTTCGCCGATCA
This sequence comes from Bradyrhizobium sp. AZCC 2230, assembly GCF_036924495.1. Lineage (NCBI taxonomy): Bacteria > Pseudomonadati > Pseudomonadota > Alphaproteobacteria > Hyphomicrobiales > Nitrobacteraceae > Bradyrhizobium > Bradyrhizobium sp. AZCC 2230. Next base: position 6,822,388 of record NZ_JAZHRS010000001.1, read on the forward strand.
GCCTGAACTTGAAGTCGGGAAAGCGCTGCTGCACGCCTGAGATCAGGGCATCGATGCCGTCCCGGCCGTCACCCTTCATCAGCGGATCGACATAGCTCGCATCCGCCGTCCAGTTCTCGCTGAGCAGTTCGCGGCGGCGGTTTTGCGCGCGCTCGTTCCAGAGATCGATGTAGCGGCGGGCGATGGTGACATGGTCGGTCATGAGACTCTCCTTCGATGGCGCCGTGTGGTTCGGCTGACCTGACTATCGAAGGTTCGCGCACAGGGATCGATTACCTCGGAGATCATGCGTCCGCAAAAAAAGAGCGCGATGATGGTCTCATCGCGCTCCTGTCGCATGTCGGTTCTGCGCGAATTTACTTCGCGGCCGTGACCATGATCTCGACGGTGTATTGCGGCGCGGCCAGCTTGGCTTCGACGGTGGCGCGGGCCGGGGTGTTGCCCGGCGACACCCAGCCGTCCCACACCGCGTTCATTTCCTGGAACGTCTTCATGTCGGTGATGTAGATGGTCGCCGACAGCAGCTTCGACTTGTCGGTGCCGGCCTTGGCGAGATGGCCGTCGATGGTCTTCAGGATGTCCTGGGTCTGCTTGGTCACGCTTTCGCCGGCCGCATTGTTGGCGACGACGCCGGCGAGATAGACGGTGTTGCCGTGCACGACGACCTGGCTCATGCGCGGGCCGGTTTCAAAACGCTGGATGCTCATTGGGGGATCTCCTGATGGGAATGGCGGCTCTCTCTAGCGCAGCGGCCTCGGCTGTGCCACCCCGGCAACGCATACGGCTCTCGCGAAGCATGCGCTCGTTCAGCGAAACTGGCTGAAGAACGCCCAAATCGTCTCGGCGCCGTCGATATCGCCGTTCTGCGGCCCGAGCAGGCCGGTTGCGACCTTCGGGAAGCGGGCGTCCGGCGCAAATCCGGGCATGCGGTGGCCGCCGCCGTTGACGCGATAGAGCAGGACGTCCAGCCCTGCTGGGCAGCGTGATGTGATCCGTGTGACCGTGGATTGATCGTTGGGCGCCTTGTCGGGGAGATCAGTCACGCTGGCGTCATCGCTCTCGCAGCCGTTGAGCTCGCGCCAAAATGCCACGGTCTTCTCGGTGGACCAGAACCCGTCTGCGGCAAAATAGCTCGACCCGCGTCCGCCCTCATAGGGGATCAGCGGATCGGCCGTGCCGTTCATGATCAGCATCGGCAGCGGCCGCGACGGATGGCAGGTGACGGCGGTCTCATCGGTGAGGTTCATGATCACGCTGGCACCGGCCACAAACAGATCGGCGCGCGCGCAGACCAAGGTCATCACCATGGCGCCGCCGTTGGAGACGCCGGTGACATAGACGCGTTTGGCATCGGCGGTGCCGTCGGCCACCAGCTTCTCGACCAGCTTTGCGATAAAGGCGACGTCATCGGTGCCCGCGGGCGGTCCGCGCAGCTCAGGTCCTGCCTTCGTCCGCGCGTCGGTCCAGGCATGGTTGAGCCCGTCGGGGAACACCACGGCCAGCCCCTCGCGCTTGGCGACCTGCGGCCACGCCGTCCGCGTAATCATGTCGGCGCCGCGCTGGGTCTTGCCATGCAGCACGATCACCAGTGGCGCCGGCTTCTTCGCCGGCAGCTGTACGGTGTAGGAGCGCATCGTGCCATTGACGTCGATCGTATCGGCGGACGCGGCCGGTGCTGCGGCGAGTGCCGCAACGAGCACCCCGATATGCATCCACCACCGCATGATCTATCCCACCGCTTTCGCTGCCGCGCGGCCGGCATTGCGGCCCGAGAACAGGCAGCCGCCGAGGAACGTGCCCTCCAGCGAGCGATAGCCATGCATGCCGCCGCCGCCGAAGCCGGCGGCTTCGCCGACCGCATAGAGGCCGGGGATGATCTGTCCTTCCTCGCCGAACACGCGCGAGTCGAGATCGGTCTCGAAGCCGCCCAGCGTCTTGCGGGTCAGGATGTTGAGCTTGACCGCGATCAGCGGCCCCTGCGCGGGATCGAGGATGCGATGCGGCGACGCCGTGCGGATCAGCTTGTCGCCGATGTAACGCCGCGCATTGTGGATGTTCATCACCTGCGCATCCTTGACGTAGGGGTTGGCGATCTCGCGGTCGCGCGCCTCGATCTGCATCCGGATCTCGTCGAGCTTGAGCAGGTCGTTGCCGGCGAGCTTGTTCATCTCCGCGACGAGGTCCTCGATCTTGTCGCGCACGATGAAGTCGACACCGTGGCTTTTGAACGCCTCCACCGGCGCCGGCGCGCCCTTGTTGGTGGCGCGGCGCAAGGTCATGCGCCAGCTCTTGCCCGTGAGATCCGGATTCTGCTCCGAGCCCGACAGCGCAAACTCCTTCTTGATGATGGCCTGCGTCAGGATGAACCAGGAATAATCATAGCCGGTCGACATGATGTATTTGAGCTGGCCGAGCGTGTCCGAGCCGGGGAACAGCGGTGCCGGCAGCCGCGTGCCTGTGGCGTCGAACCACATCGAGGACGGGCCGGGCAGGATGCGGATACCGTGGCGCGGCCAGATCGGTGACCAGTTCTGGATGCCCTCGACATAGTGCCACATGCGGTCGCGGTTGATCAGCCGCGCGCCTGATTTTTCGGTGATGACGATCATGCGGCCGTCGACATGCTCTGGCACGCCGGAGATCATGAATTTCGGCGGCTCACCGAGCCGCTGCGGCCAATTCGCGCGTACCAGATCATGATTGCCGCCGATGCCCCCGGACGCCACGATCACGGCCTGCGCCTTCAGCGCGAACTCGCCGACGACAGTGCGTGATGAGCTCCTGCCGCGCTCGACGCTGTCGGCTTCGAGAATGGCGCCGCTGACGCCGTCCACCGTGCCGTTGCTGATCGAGAGTGCATCGACGCGATGGCGGAACTTGAAGATCAGCCGGCCGCTCTTGGCGGCGTCGCGCGCGCGGCGCTCGAACGGCTCGACGATGCCGGGGCCGGTGCCCCAGGTGACATGAAAGCGCGGCACCGAATTGCCGTGGCCCATCGCGTCATAGCCGCCGCGCTCGGCCCAGCCGACCACCGGGAAGATGCGATGCCCCATCGCGCGCAGCCAGTCGCGCTTCTCGCCGGCGGCGAACGCCACATAGGCCTCGGCCCATTGGCGCGGCCAGAAATCCTCGTCGCGGTCGAAGCCGGCGGTGCCGAGCCAGTCCTGCATCGCAAGTTCAAAGGAGTCCTTGATGCCGAGCCGGCGCTGTTCCGGCGAGTTCACCAGAAACAATCCGCCGAACGACCAGAACGCCTGGCCGCCGAGCGACTGCTCGCCTTCCTGGTCGACCACGATCACGCGCTTGCCGGAATCGGCAATCTCGGTCGCCGCCACCAGTCCCGATAGTCCTCCGCCGACGACAATGACGTCAGCCTGCTCAGTCGAATGCCCGGCCATGAGTTCCCCCCTGTAGTTGCCCGGATTGAAGCCAGCGGTTGCAACTGAGATCAAGGGCTTGTCGCGTAAGACATCGTTAACTTGTTCCACTTTGGGATTGAGGCTGGCTGAGTGCAGCGCGGACGCAACACTGGATTTGAATTTGTTTTGAGTGAGCCGGCCTGCCTAGACAAAACCACGGTTACGACAGACGCTGTACGCGCATCACCACCTGACACACAGATTCGAATTCGACTGGGGCGGGGGCCAATGAAGTTTCTGACGGGGTTGCTTGCGGCGGTTCTCTTGATCGCTTGCATGGGGGCGTCTCACGCGGTGGTTCGAATCGCGGATGACCGCGGCGGCCGGATCGGAACCTACGTCGACAAATACCAGGACCTGCGCCAGTCCGGCGACACCGTCATTATCGACGGCCTCTGCGCTTCCGCCTGCACCATCGTCCTCGGCGCCATCCCGCACGACCGAATCTGCGTCACCTCGAACGCGACACTCGGCTTCCACGCCGCCTGGGATTTCGGCAACAACGGCCGCGCCGTCACCAACGCCGAGGCGACCCAGATGCTCTATGCGATGTATCCCTCGCAGGTGAAGCGCTGGATCTCGCATCGCGGCGGCCTCACGCCGCACATGCTGTTCCTGAGGGGCAGGCAGCTCCAGGCCATGTACAAGCCCTGCTACCTGGACGCGCAGGCCTCGGCCAACAAGCCGTCGCGCCAGCCTCTCCCGCAAGCGGACCAGCTGGAATCCGCCCGGGGTCAGCTCCTGCACTGATAGTCTCGGCCTGAGGGGATCGTTCTGGCCCGCCCGCGGCGTCTTGCTCGCAGGCGGGCCAAAGCTTATCTGAAGGCTTGGGAACCGAGGCCTTCGCCCCGATCATGGCTCAACCACTGCACCCGGCCCATCCGATAGAGGACAATTCGCCCAATGCCGGGCGCACGTCATCCGTGCTGCTGTGGGCCGGCGGTGGTGTCGGTGGGCTGATGGTGATCGGCGCGCTCGCGCTCTGGTTCCACTACGGCTCCCAGGTGTTCTTCGAAATGATCAGGACCGGCTTTGCCGCCTGCTTCTGATCCGCGACAGGAAGTTTTCCGCTCATGAGTTCCACCGCCCGTCCGCTGGTGATCGCGACCGCCTTCGCCTCGAGCCTCGTCGTCGGTCTGCTGGTGCTGTTCTGGGCCATGGGCGGGGTCGGCAAGGTGGCGCAGCCGGCCGCGATCGGCGGCCCGTTCCAGCTCACCGACCAGGCCGGCAAGGCCTTCACCGACAAGGACCTCAAGGGCAAGCCGACGCTGATTTTCTTCGGCTACACCCATTGCCCTGATGTTTGCCCGACCTCGCTGTTCGAGATGTCGGAGGTGCTGCGCGCGATGGGCAAGGACGCCGACAAGGTCAACGCCGTCTTCATCTCGGTCGATCCCGAGCGCGACACGCCCGCGACCATGAAAGACTATCTCTCGAGCTTCGATCCGCACCTCGAGGGCCTCAGCGGCGATCCCGCCGAGACCGCCAAGGTGATCACCTCCTACCGGGTCTATGCCAAGAAGGTCCCGACCAAGGACGGCGACTACACCATGGACCACACCGCGCTGATCTACCTGATGGACCGCGACGGCCGTTTCGTCTCGCCGTTCAACCTGAAGCGGACCCCCGAAGAGGCCGCGACCGAGCTGAAGCGGTATCTCTGAGGCCTCCGGTTAACTGCAATCGGCGCTCGCGTTCCCGGCCGGATGGTCTATAAGGCCCTCCGATCCCAACGAAATTCGTTCATTTTCGGCCGATGGCTCCATCGCAACAGGCGAAATCGTCCAAATCTGCCCGTGGCTTGCTGACCGGGCTGGCCGTTGCCGCGTGCCTGCTCGCCAGCCTGCCCGGCGCGCGCGCGCAGGCTCCGGCCAAGCAGCCCCCGACGGCGCCTCAAGCCACAACCCAGGTCGCCCCTCAAGCCGCGCCTCAAGCTGCCCCCCAGGCCGTGCCCGGCTTCTGGGACCCGCGGCGGCGCCCGGAGCGGCCGGACCTGTCGCGCCTGACCGTGATCCGCTTCCTGACCGAGACCGACTACCCGCCGTTCAACTACACCGGTGCCGATGGCTATCCGGCCGGCTTCAATGTCGATCTCGCACGGTCTCTTTGTGAGGAGATCAAGGTCACCTGCACGGTGCAGATGCGCCGCTTCGAGACGCTGGTCGACGCGCTCACCTCGAACCGCGGCGACGCCATCATTGCGTCCATGGCGGTGAGCCCGCAGCTGCGCGCGCGCGTCGATTTCACCGATCCCTATTACCGCGTGCCGGCGCGCTTCGCCTCGCGCAAGGATGCGGTGATGCCGGAGATCCGTCCCGAATATCTCGAAGGCAAGAAGGTCGGCGTCATCGCGGGCTCCGCGCATGAGGCCTATCTCAAGGCGATGTTCACCGATGCCGAGCTGCACGGCTATCCCAATGACGACGCGTTGCGCGCAGCACTCCGTAAGGGCGAGGTCGATTTCATCTTCGGCGATGCCATCTCGCTGGCGTTCTGGATCAACGGCACCGATTCCGGCGATTGCTGCGCCTTCTCCGGCGGCCCCTTCGTCGAGAGCCGCTTCTTCGGCGAGGGCATCGGCATCGCCGTCCGCAAGGGCAACGACGTGCTGCGCCAGGCCCTGAACTGGGCCCTGTTCCGCGTCTGGGAAAAAGGCCGCTATACCGATTTGTGGCTGCGGTATTTCTCGGTGAGTCCGTTCTAATCGCTTGCGGCGAGCGAGCTGCCGTAGGGTGGGCAAAGGCGCGTGAGCGCCGTGCCCACGTCTTCAGGAGTGGTGGGCACGCTTCGCTTTGCCCACCCTACGATTCCGCAATAGTTGCGCACCAACTTTTGCATTCTGCCCGGAAATCGCTATTTTCCGCGGCCCGGAGGCCCCTTGATGTCCGTTATCGATCCCAACATGAGCCCGAGCGATCTTCGCGCGCTCGCCGAACAATCCAACGCCTGGCCGTTCGAGCAGGCGAAGGCCATTGTCGCGCGGCTGGAGAAAAGCCCGAAGGACGAGGTGCTGTTCGAGACCGGTTACGGCCCGTCCGGCCTGCCGCATATCGGCACGTTCGGCGAGGTCGCGCGCACCTCGATGGTGCGCCATGCCTTCCGCGTGCTGACCGAGGATAAGATCAAGACGCGCCTGCTCGCGTTCTCCGACGACATGGACGGTTTCCGCAAGGTGCCGGACAACGTGCCGAACAAGGATCTGCTGGCGCAATATCTGGGGCGGCCGCTCACGGCGGTGCCCGACCCGTTCTCGAACGAGCATCCGTCGTTCGGTGACGCCAACAACGCGCGCCTTCGCGCGTTCCTGGATCATTTCGGCTTCGACTACGAGTTTGCAAGCTCGACCGTCTATTACAAGTCCGGCCGCTTCGACGCGACGCTGCTCAAGATGCTCGCCGCCTACGATCAGGTCATGGCGATCATCCTCCCGACGCTCGGCCCCGATCGCCGCGCCACCTATTCGCCGTTCCTCCCCATCAGCAAGACCACCGGTGTCGTGCTGCAAGTGCCGATGATCCGCCGCGACGTCGCCGCGGGCACGGTGACCTATGTCGATCCCGATACCAACGAGGAAGTCGAGACGCCGGTCACCGGCGGCAACGTCAAGTGCCAGTGGAAGGCCGATTGGGCGATGCGCTGGGTCGCGCTCGGCGTCGACTACGAGATGGCCGGCAAGGATCTGATCGACTCGGTGAAGCTGTCCGGCGCCATCGCCAGGGCGCTCGGCGGCACGCCACCCGAAGGTTTTAACTACGAGCTCTTCCTCGACGAGCAGGGCCAGAAGATATCGAAGTCGAAGGGCAACGGCCTCACCATCGACGAATGGCTGCGCTATGCCTCGCCGGAATCACTGTCGCTGTTCATGTATCGTGAGCCGAAGGCGGCGAAGCGGCTGTTCTTCGACGTCATCCCGCGCCAAGTCGACGACTATCAGCAATTCAGCGAGGGCTTTGCCAGGCAGGACGACAAGCAGCAGCTCGGCAATCCCGTCTGGCACATCCATTATGGCCATCCGCCGAAGGCCGACATGCCCGTGACGTTCCAGCTCCTGTTGACGCTGGTGTCGTCGTCTAACGCGGAAAACGCCGAGACGCTGTGGGGTTTCATCGGCCGCTACCGTCCCGGCGTGAGCCCGCAGACGCATCCCAAGCTCGACGCGATGGTCGGCTACGCCATCAACTATTACCGCGATTTCGTCGCGCCGACGAAGACGTTCCGCCAACCGACCGACGTCGAACGCGCCGCGCTGCAGGACCTGCGCGATGCGTTGTCGCAGCTCCCGGCGGACGCCTCCGCCGAGGACATCCAGAACGTCGTCTACGAGATCGGCCGCCGCGAGCCGTTCCTCGACCAGGTCAAGAAGGGCAAGGACGGCCGCCCCGGCGTCACGCTCGACTGGTTCAACATGCTCTACCAGGTGCTGCTTGGCCAGGAGAAGGGCCCGCGCTTCGGCTCGTTCGTGGCGGTGTATGGCGTGCAGAACGCGGTCAACATGATCGACGGCGCGCTGGCGCGGAGTGCGTGAGGGGCGGGTTACTCCTTGCTCCACACACCGCTGTCGTCCCGGCGAACGCCGGGACCCATACCGCGTGATCTCTCGAGGAATGGCGGTCTTGGTACCGAAGAGCGCGTAACTCCTTCCTTTCGCAAAACTTCTCCCTGTGGTTATGGGTCCCGGCGTTCGCCGGGACGACACTGAATGCGGGGCGACTGCGTTGCGACTCACTGGCTCGCCCACACGATCCTTGCGATCCACGCGACATCACCGACCGCCATCGTCCGCTCTCCTTGCGTCGCATCGAGCGGCTGCAATTCCACTGCCTTCGCCGTGCGGCGCTTCAGCATCGCGAGCGTCACTTCGCCCGCCTTCGTCTTCACCACCACGCGATCGCCTTTCCGGATCGGCGTGTCCGGCGACACCAGGACGACGTCGCCGTTGCGATAGGCCGGTTGAAGCGCATCGCCGGAGATCTCCAGCGCAAAAGCGTGGCTGTCATCCGCAGTCGGAAGCGCGATCTCGGTCCAGCCTTTGCCGGATGGAAAGCCGGACTCGTCGAATGCGCCGTTGGCGCTGGCCTGTGCGAAGCCGAGCAGTGGCACGGAGCGGCCGTCGCCCGCGCCATCACCGATCAGCCTCGCGAACAGCTCAATGGAAGACTCGGCGGCCGCCAGTGCCTTCGCGATCGATTCGGTCGAGGGCCAGCGTTCGCGGCCGTCTGAGGTGACGCGCTTGGACTTGTTGAAGGTGGTGGGATCGAGCCCGGCCCGCTTGGCAAGGCCTGACGACGACAGTCCGGCGCGCGCGGCCAGCCGGTCCAGCGCGGCCCAGATCTGGTCGTGGGTCAGCATCCTCTGCGCTTTGGCCTGTTTGACCATGGAAGGTCCAGCCCGTCGCAACTCAGGAAAACTATCCTCAAATCAACCGGTTTTCCGTTTTTCGCGCAAGGGGCCACCGCTAAGTCTTGAGTTCGGAGGGGGCCGCCTTTACCGTCGCGCCGGGTTTTCAGACCCGCAAGAGACGAAAAAATCCAAGAGACTCAAAGGGCTCCGCAAGCGGTGGTCAAGATCTACAAAATCTGTCCGGCCTCGGCCTGGCGCGAGGCGGAACGGCAGGGCGTGTATCGGGGCAGCGCGGACGATTCGCGCGACGGATTCATCCATTTCTCGACCGCCGCCCAGGTTCCCGAGACCCTGCGAAAACATTATTTCGGCCAGCGCGCGCTGTTCCTGGTCGAGGTCGACGGCGACGCGCTCGGCCGCGAGCTCCGCTGGGAGCGTTCGCGCAATGAGGAGCTGTTTCCGCATCTCTATGGCGAGCTCGATCTCGGCGCCGTGCTCTCGGTGATGAACCTCAACATGCGCTCCGATGGCGGCCACGACACCCCGGAGCTTGCCCCGTGATCCGCGCTTTCGACGCTTTCTCGCTGCCGGTGTTGCGCTGGCTCGATCCGGAGGACGCGCACCGCCTTGCGATCCAGGGCCTGCGCTTCCTGCCGCCCGTAAAACCGCGGCCGGACGACGCGAAACTCGCGGTGCGCGCGTTCGGGCTCAACTTTCCCAACCCGATCGGGATGGCCGCGGGCTTCGACAAGAGCGCGGAGGTGCCGGACGCGCTGCTGCGGCTCGGCTTCGGCTTCGTCGAGATCGGCTCGGTGACGCCGAAGCCGCAGGCCGGCAATCCGCGGCCGCGGCTGTTTCGGCTCGAACGCGACGAAGCGGTCATCAACCGCATGGGCTTCAACAATGACGGTGCCGAGGTCGCGCTGCGCCGGCTCGCCGCGCGCGCGGCGAACGGCGGCATCGTCGGCGTCAATGTCGGCGCCAACAAGGATTCGCCGGATCGTGTCGGCGACTACGTCAAGCTGATCGAGACCTTTGCGCCGGTCGCGAGCTATTTCACCGTCAACGTCTCCTCGCCGAACACGCCTGGCTTGCGTAATCTGCAGGAAGGCGCGCTGCTCGACGATCTGCTCGGCCGCGTGATCGAAGCGCGTGAGCGGGTGCGCCAGAAGGCGGGCGACACGCCAGTGCTGCTGAAGATCGCGCCTGATTTGAGCCTCGCCCAGCTCGACGACGTCGTGCAGGTCGCGCGCTCGCGCAAGGTCGACGGCATGATCGTGTCGAACACGACGATCGCGCGGCCGAGCACGTTGCGTGAGGAAGTGCGGTCGAAGGAACAGGGCGGCCTGTCCGGCCGGCCGCTGTTCCGCCTGTCGACGCGCATGGTCGCGGAGACCTATGTCCGCGTCGAGGGCGCCTTCCCGCTGATCGGTGTCGGTGGCGTGGACTCCGGCGGTGCGGCGCTGACGAAGATCCGGGCCGGCGCGAGCCTGATCCAGCTTTATTCGTCGCTGGTCTACAAGGGCCTCGGCCTCGTCGACGAGATCAAGCGCGATCTGACTTCGACGCTGTTGCGCACGGGCCGGGATTCGCTCTCCGAGATCGTCGGCGCCGATGCGGCGACGCTGACCGCAGAGGACTGGCCGGGGGTGTAGGTTCTCGCGCCCCGGACGCAGCGCAGCGCTTCTTAGCGGTGCGCTGCAGAGCCGGGGCCCACAAGCGCTGGGTCCCGGCTCTGCGCAGCAGCGTTCCACGCTGCAGCGCGTCCGGGACACGAGAGCTAGATCTTCTGGAACGTCGCCCGGTACAGCGCCGGATACCTTGCGCCCTGCAATCCGCCACGCGCGACGTAGAACGCGATCAGCGCGCACCACAGTCCGGTATTGCCGTACGATTGCAGCGCCCACCACGCGCCTGCGAAGATCGCGAGCGAGGCCAGCATCAGGTTGCGCATCTCGCGCGCCCAGGTGGCGCCGACAAAGATGCCGTCGAAGCCGAAGGCGAACACGCCGGGGACCGGCGCCAGCACGATGAACACCAGGAATTCGCGCGCGGCGCGGCGGACGTCCTCGCTTGCGGTCATGAAATTGATCAGGTTCGGCCCGAACAGCGCGAACAGCACCGCGACGACCAAGGCGAAGCCAAGGCCCCACAGCAGCACCAGCCGGGTCGAATCGGCAAAACCCTTGGCGTCGCGCGCCCCAAAGGTGCGGCCGCAGAGCTGCTGGGCGGCGTTGGCGAGCCCGTCGAGGAAGAAGGCGCTGACCAGCAGGAAATTGTTGAGCACGGAGTTCGCCGCCAGCGTCACATCGCCGGCGCGCGCGCCCTTGGCGGTGAAGAAAAGAAACACGGTGATCAGCGCCGCGGTGCGGATCATGATGTCGGAGTTGACCGCCAGCAGCCGCATCAGCTTTGCGCGATCGAACAGCGTCGCGCGGGGGACGGCAAAGCCGCCATGCGCATAGCGCCGGCAGACGATGACGCCGAGTACGAAACCGATGCCCTCCGACAGCAGCGCGGCGATCGCCGCACCGGCGATGCCGGTGTCGTAGACCAGCACCAGCAGAATCGTCGCTGCCATGTTGATGAGGTTGATCACGACCTGGAGCGCGAGCGCCGGATTGGCGCGGGCCTGTCCGACCAGCCAGCCGAGGATGACGTAGTTGGCGAAGGCGAACGGCGACGACCAGATCCGGATCATGAAATAGGTTTTTGCGGCACGCGTCACGCCCGCGCTGCCGCCCATCAGGTCAAACAGCGCGCCGGCCAGCGGCAATTGCAGCGCGATCAGCGCGCCGCCGATCAGGCCGGCGACGATGAAGCCGCGCACCAGGATCACGGTCTGCTCGCGCGTCTCGCCGGCGCCGAGCGCCTGCGCGGTGAAGGCGAGCGTGCTCATGCGCAGGAAGCCGAACAGCCAGAACAGGCAGTCGAAGATCACGGAGGCCATCGCGACGCCGCCGAGCAGCGCGGCATCGTCGAGCCGGCCGATGGCGGTGGTCGAGACCACGCCAATCAGCGGCGTGGTGAGATTTGCGACCATCGCGGGACCGGCGATGGCGAAGACCTGTCGGGAGCCGACGTTGGGATGAACGGGCGCGTGCATCAGCTTCGTCTACCCGACCAAACGCCCGATTGCACCATCACGGCCGACATGGCGCAATTGCATCGCCCGCGCGCTCTTCGGCTAGCGCCGCGGCGAGCCGAACACGCGTGACAGCAGCCAGATCGGGATCACGATGACCGCGCCGAGCAGGAAGTAGCGCCACAGCCAGTTGACGGCATCGAAGCCGAGATCCCACAGACGCTGGAACAGCAGACGAATGCTGATGAGAATATTCCAGGGATCGAAGCCGATCGCGGCCAGCACGACGCCGACCAGGATCGAGAGCATGATCAGGCGAAACGCGACCGCCAGCGGCGAGCCGCCGAGAAAGCGGTTCAGCCCATCGCTGCGGCCGGCCGGCAAATCTCTGACGTCGTGGGCCATCTCAAACTCCCTTGAGCGGATTCGCCCGGATTATAGGTCACGGCGGGGGACATGGGGAACCCTCATCGGGCCGTCAATCAGCTTACCGCATTTTAATTCGGGCAGCACATCCCGCGGGCTCGCTGCAACCACTCCCGCGCTTGTCCCGCCGAAGCCTTGGCGAAGGCGGATGCGGGAGAGGTCGCGCCGAAGGCGCGGGTGAGGGCTCTCACCTCTGGGGGAATCCCAATGCGGAGACACCCTCTCCCCGACCCTCTCCCGCAAGCGGGAGAGGGGGCGCACTTGCCACGCCTCAAGCTTCAATCTCCGCCGCTTCCGCTTTCAGCATTTTTTCAAGCGTTTCCAGCCGGTCGGCCTCCCGCGGCGGCTTGTCCCAGCGGAGCCGGCTGATGCGGGGAAAGCGCATGGCGACGCCGGATTTGTGTCGCGGCGAGCGTTGCAGCCCCTCGAAGGCGACCTCCAGCACCAGCCCCTTGTCGCCCTCGTGCACGACGTGGCGGACGGGGCCGAACTTTTCGGTGGTGTTGCGGCGGACGAAGCGATCGATCTGCAGCAGCTCCTCGTCGGTGAAGCCGAAATAGGCTTTTCCGACCGGCACCAGCTCCTCGCCGCTCTCGGTTTCAGTCCAGACGCCAAAGGTGTAATCGGAATAATAGGACGAGCGCTTGCCGTGGCCGCGCTGGGCGTACATCAGCACGGCATCGATGATGTGTGGATCGCGCTTCCACTTCCACCACTGTCCCTTCGGCCGTCCCGGCAGATAAGGCGCATCGCGTCGCTTCAGCATCACGCCCTCGACGGCGTCGGCATCCTCGCCCGCGCCGGCGCTCGCGGGATCGGCGCGCGCGGCGGTGAGCGCCTCCCAGCTCGCGAAGGGAACGGTGGGCGAGAGATCGATGCGGGGATCGCTAAGTTTCTCGATGAACGTCTCCAGCCGCTCGCGCCGCTCCGCAAACGGCAGCTCGCGCAGGTCGTTCTCGTCATCGCCAAGCAGATCATAGGCGCGCAAATGGATCGGAAACTCCTTGATCAGCTTCGGCGAGACGGCCTTGCGGTTGAGCCGCTGCTGCAGGACGTTGAAGCTTTGCACGCGGCCCTCGCGCAGGATCAGCAGCTCGCCGTCGATCGCGCCGGGCAGGCGCAGCGACGGCACCAGATCCGGAAAGCTTCCCGTGATGTCCTCGCCGGTGCGCGAATAAAGCCGCGCCGTGATTTTGTCGTGCTCGTCGCGGCCGGCGACCGCCTGCACGCGGATGCCGTCCCATTTCCACTCGGCGACGTAGTCGGCAGGATCGAGGCTCGCGAAATCGCTGTCCTCGATCGCATGCGCCAGCATCACGGGGCGGAACGGCGCGGGATCGCGATTGACCGGCTTTTCGGCGCGGCCTTCCAGCCAGGCGAACAGGTCGAGATAGGGCGGGGAGAGACCCGGCCAGATCAGCTCGACCTCATGCGGGTCCTTGTCGCCGAGTGCGGCGGCCGCCGTCTTCGCCAGACGCGCGGAAATGCCGATACGCAACGCGCCGGTGACGAGTTTTAGCAGCGCCCAGCGGCCAGTCTCGTCGAGCTCGTCGAGCCAGCGTTCGAGCTGTTTTGGCAGCTCGGTCTTGCCGAGCGTGCGCAACGTGGTGACGACTTCGGTCAGGGTCGGGGGAGGCGGGTTGTTGTGGGCGGCCATCGCCGCCTTCGGCCACATCAGCGCCACCGTCTCCGAGAGGTCGCCGACATAGTCGTAACTCAACCCGAACAGCACCTCATCCGCCCGTGAAGCAATGAGGTCGCGGATCAGCGCGGGCTTGGCGTGCTTGAAACTCAGCGCGCCGGTGAGCGCGGCCAGTGCGTAGCCGCGGTCGGGGTCGCCGACCTCGCGAAAATAGCCGGTGAGCAGCCGCAGCTTGTTGTTGCGGCCGGGCTCGTAGGCGAGGCGGTCCAGGAGTTCGGCGAAGCGGTTCATGCCTCGGCCTCGCCGTGAGGTGGCGTCTCGCTCTCCTCCTCTTCGCCATACCCGACGAGATCGAGCGGCTGCGCGCGCAGGCCTTGCGTCTTGCACCAATGAACCAGCGCGTCTTCCTGGCCGTGGGTGACCCAGATCTCGCCGGCGCCGGTTGTCGTGATCGTCGCGGTGAGGCCGTCCCAATCGGCGTGGTCGGAGATCACCAGCGGCAGTTCGACGCCGCCCTGTCGCGCACGGGCGCGCACGCGCATCCAACCCGAGGCGAAGGCAGTGACGGGATCAGGGAAGCGCCGCGCCCAGATATCAGATGTCGCCGACGGCGGTGCGAGCGTGATGGTGCCGGCCAGCGCCGCCTTCTTCATGCCGGCCGCCGGCCGCAGCTCGCCGAGTTCGATGCCGCGGCTCTGGTAGTAGGACGTGATCTTCTCCATCGCGCCGTGCAGATAGATCGGCGCGTCATAGCCGGCGAGGCGCAGCAGCGCGATCACGCGCTGCGCCTTGCCGAGCGAATAGGCGCCGACGAGATGGGCGCGCTCGGGAAACAGCGCGACGGAGGCGAGCAGCTTCTTCACCTCAAGGGCCGCATCGCCATGGCGAAACACCGGCAGGCCAAACGTGGCCTCGGTGATGAAGACGTCGCAGGGCACCAGCTCGAACGGGACGCAGGTCGGGTCGGGCGCGTCCTTGTAGTCGCCGGAGGCGACGATGCAGGTGTCTTTGCAGGTGACGGCAATCTGCGCCGATCCCAGCACGTGGCCGGCCGGGTGAAACTTGACCTTGACGTCGCCGAGCCGGATTTCCTCGCCATAGCTGATCACTTGCGTCGATCCCGCAAAATTCTCGCCATAGCGCAGCCGCATCATGTCCAGCGTTTCCTGCGTCGCCAGCACCGCGCCATGGCCGGCGCGGGCATGGTCGGAATGGCCGTGGGTGATCACGGCCCGGTCCACGGAGCGGACAGGATCGATATGGAAGCCGCCGGGCTTGCAGCACAGGCCGTCAGCAGTTGGCAGCAGGATGTCTTGCGGGCGCATGCCTGATATATAGGTCGCTCCACCGCATCTTCTACTCACCACCCGCTTCGCTTCCTGGTTCCCAATGCCGCTCCGCCTGTTTCTGACCTCCGGCGATCTCATGGCCGACCGCCGTTTCGAGTTCGCGCGCGACCTCCAGCTCAAGGGCGATCTGCCCGCCGCCGCCGATCTCATCGAGCAGGCGATCGAGCTGGCGCCCCATTTCACCTCGGCCTGGTTCACGCTCGGCGAAATCCGCCAGCAGCTCGGCGAGCGCGACAAGGCAATCGCAGCCTTTCGCAAGGCGCGCGATTGCGATCCCGGGGATCAGCACGGCGCCGGCCTGCATCTGATACGGCTCGGCGATGCGCAGCTCTCCGAAATGCCGAAGGCCTATGTGCAGGCGCTGTTCGACCAATACGCGCCGCGCTTCGAGCACGCGCTGATCAACGATCTCGGCTATCGCGCCCCCAACCTGATCTTCAAGGCGGTGCTGGCCGCGCGCGTCGCGGCGAAGAAGCCGGCGTTTTTCAAACGCACCATCGATCTCGGCTGCGGCACCGGGCTTGCGGCGGCGGCCTTCGCAAAGCAGGTCGATTATTTCATCGGCATCGATCTGTCGCCCGGCATGATCAAGGAGGCGCGCGCCACCGAGCTCTATGCCGAGCTCGAAATCGCCGACATGATCGAAGGCCTGCGCACTAAGAGTGATGCGAG
Source organism: Bradyrhizobium sp. AZCC 2230 (assembly GCF_036924495.1). NCBI lineage: Bacteria > Pseudomonadati > Pseudomonadota > Alphaproteobacteria > Hyphomicrobiales > Nitrobacteraceae > Bradyrhizobium > Bradyrhizobium sp. AZCC 2230. The sequence goes on from NZ_JAZHRS010000001.1 coordinate 6,838,321, forward strand.
CGCGAACCTCGTCGTCGCCGCGGATGCGTTCGTCTATCTCTCCGATCTCGCGCCGGTGCTGACTGAGGCCAGGCGCGTACTTGCGACCGGCGGCGTGCTCGCCTTCACGCTGGAGACGCATGACGGCAGCGGGATCGTTCTCGGTGAAGGCCTGCGCTATGCCCATTCCACGGAATATGTCCGCGGTGCGATTGCGAAAGCCGGACTCAAGCTTCTGACATTGGAGCCGGCGTCGCCGCGCATCGAGAACAACGAGCCGGTGCGCGGTCTCGTCGTCGTTGCCGAGAAAACTTGAGTCTAGGCGCTAACGCACTGCAATTCTGGCGTCATTGCGTCGCCCAGCGACGAACTTCCTACTTGCGAGCCGTGCGGCGAAGCCAGCACAATGCGCGCACCAGGGAGAGAAACAACAATGACCAGGAATCCATCGCGGCGCGATGTCAGCGCCGCCGCGCTCGCCACCATTGCCGCATCCGTTCTGCCCGCGCCTTTCGTCTGGGCCGCGGAGAAGAAATACGATTCCGGCGCCAGCGACACCGAGATCAAGATCGGACAGACCGTGCCGCATTCCGGCCCCGGCTCGCTCTACGGCGTGCTCGGGCGCATCGGCGAGGCCTATTTCCAGATGCTCAACGAGAAGGGCGGCATCAACGGCCGCAAGATCAAGTTTCTCACCATGGACGACGCCTACAGCGCACCGAAATGCGTCGAGGCGACGCGGCGGCTCGTCGAGCAGGAGGAAGTGCTCGCGCTCTACGGCTCGCTCGGCACCGCGCCGCAGACCGCCGTGCACAAATATCTGAACTCCAAGGGCGTGCCGCAGCTGCTGCTCAACACCGGCGCGTCGAAGTGGAATAACCCGAAGGAGTTCAAATGGACAATGGCGGGCCTGCCGCTCTATCCGACCGAGGCGCGCATCCTGGCGCGGCACGTCGTCGCCGTGAAGCCGAATGCCAAGGTCGGTATCCTCTACCAGAACGACGATTTCGGCCGCGACTTCCTGGGTCCCTTCAAGAAGGTGCTGGCAGACGCCGGCGGCACCGCGCAGGTCATCATGGAGCAGACCTACGATCTCACCGACCCCACGGTCGATTCCCAGCTGATCAACCTCTCGAAATCGGGCGCGGATGTTTTCTACAACATCACCACCGGCAAGGCGACGTCGCAGTCGATCCGCAAAGTGGCCGAGCTCGGCTGGAAGCCGCTGCAGCTGTTGTCGGCCGGCTCGACCGGCCGCTCGATCCTCAATGCTGCGGGCCTCGAGAACGCCGCCGGCATCGTCGCCATCCGCTACAACAAGGAGGTCGGCCTGCCGAAATGGGAGAAGGACCCTGACGTGATGGCGTTCGAGGAGCTGCGCAAGAAGTACACGCCGGCGATCGATCAGGACAATACCATCGCCTTTGCCGGCTACGGCCAGGCGGTGACCATGGGCGAGATCCTGCGCCGCTGCGGCGACGAGCTCACCCGCGCCAATGTGCTGAAGCAGGCCTCCACGCTGAAAGGCTTCCACTCGCCCTATTTCCTCGACGGCGTCACCTACGACTACACGCCCGACGACTACACGCCGATGAAGACGCTGTTCATCTCGATCTTCAGCGGCACGGATTGGGACATCTCGGACAAGCCGATGTCGGAGTAGGGACCTCCTCACCCCTCGACGAACCCGCCGGCACGGCTTACCTGTGAAGCCGTGCCGCCCCGCATCCTCAAAATATCGGCCGAGCCGGCCGCGCTGCTGCCCGACCGCTTCCAGGCGTGGTTTTCGGCCCGCTTCTGGTCGCCGCGCGAGCATCAGCTCGCGCTGCTGGAGAAGGTACGCGAGGATCGTTCGGCTCTGCTGATCGCGCCGACCGGCGCCGGCAAGACGCTGGCGGGATTTCTGCCGACACTGGTGGAACTGAGTGCCGCGCCGACCTCTCCCGCCAAATCCGTGGTCTCCACCGGACGTGCCGTGCAACGCAGCGCCGGCCTGCACACGCTCTACATCTCGCCGCTGAAAGCGCTCGCCGTCGATATCGCGCGCAATCTGGAGCGGCCTGTCGCCGAGATGGGTCTGCCGATCAGGATCGAGACCCGCACCGGCGATACCCCGGTGTCGCGGCGCCAGCGCCAGCGGCGTTATCCGCCGGACATTCTGCTGACGACACCGGAGCAGCTCGCGCTGTTGCTGTCCTCCGATGACGCGCCATTCCTGTTCTCCTCCTTGAAACGCATCGTGCTCGACGAACTGCATGCGCTGGTGATGTCGAAGCGCGGCGATCTCTTGTCGCTTGGCCTCGCGCGGTTGTGGCGGCTGGCGCCGCAGATGCGCGCGATCGGCCTGTCGGCGACGGTCGCCGAGCCGGAATCGCTGGCCCGCTTCCTGGTGCCGCAACCGAAAGACAAAGCCTGCTCCGCCGACATCGTCATCGCCGGCGGCGCGGCCCCGCCGCAGGTCGAAATGCTGGATACAAGCGAGCGGCTGCCCTGGGCCGGTCACAGCGCGCGCCACGCGCTCCCCGAAATCTACCAGCTGATCAAGGCGAACAAGACCACGCTGGTCTTCGTCAACACCCGCAGCCAGGCCGAGATGCTGTTCCAGAATCTCTGGAGCATGAACGACGACAACCTCGCCATCGCCTTGCATCACGGCTCGCTCGACGTCGCGCAACGGCGCAAGGTCGAGGATGCCATGTCGGCGGGTAAATTGCGCGGCGTGGTCTGCACCTCCTCGCTCGACCTCGGCGTCGACTGGGGCGACGTCGACCTCGTCGTCAATATCGGCGCGCCCAAGGGCTCGTCGCGCCTGATGCAGCGCATCGGCCGCGCCAACCACCGCCTCGACGAGGCCTCGCGCGCCGTGCTGGTTCCGGCCAACCGTTTCGAGGTGCTGGAATGCCGCGTCGCCATCGACGCCATTGCCGAGAACGCGCAGGATACGCCGCCGCTGCGCATTGGCGCGCTCGACGTGCTGGCCCAGCACGTGCTCGGCTGCGCCTGCGGCGAGCCATTCTTGAGCGACGAGCTTTACGACGAAGTGCGGACCGCCGCGCCCTACGCCGATCTCACGCGGCAGGATTTCGATGACATTGTCGACTTCGTCGCTTCCGGCGGCTACGCGCTAAAAACCTATGAGCGCTTCGCGCGCATCAAGCAGGACAAGCAGGGCCGCTGGCGCGTCGCCAATCCAAGAGTGCGGCAGAGCTACCGGATGAATGTTGGCACCATCGTCGAGGACGACATGCTGAAGGTGCGGCTGGTGCGCTCGCGCGGCGGCGGTCAAGGAAGAGCAGGCGGCTCGACCGGCGTGATCGCGCGCGGCGGCCGGTTGCTCGGCGAGATCGAGGAGGCCTTCATCGAGGGCCTGAGCCCGGGCGACACCTTCGTGTTCAGCGGCGAAGTCGTCCGCTACGAGACCCTGGTCGAGGACCAGGTCTATGTCTCGCGCGCCAACGACAAGGATCCGAAAGTGCCGTCCTATATGGGCGGCAAGTTTCCGCTCTCGACCTATCTCGCCGAGCGTGTCCGCCGCTTGCTCGACGACGGGCGCGCCTGGAAGGGCTTGCCGGATCAGGTGCGCGATTGGCTGTTGCTGCAAAAGGATGTCTCGCGCGTGCCCGCGGTGCGCGAGCTGCTGGTGGAAAGCTTTCCGCGGGCCAACAAGCATTACATCGTCTGCTACCCCTTCGAGGGACGCCTCGCGCACCAGACGCTCGGCATGCTGCTGACACGCCGCCTGGAGCGCGCCCGCGCCCGGCCCCTCGGCTTCGTCGCCAACGAATATGCGGTGGCGATCTGGGGGCTCGGCGACTTGTCGTTCATGATCCGCAACGGCAAGCTCGATCTCAACGCCCTGTTCGACCCTGACATGCTCGGCGACGACCTCGAGGCCTGGCTCGCGGAATCCGCGCTGATGAAGCGCACCTTCCGCAATTGTGCGATCATCTCCGGCCTGATCGCGCGCCGCCACACCGGCGAGGAGAAAAGCCGCCGCCAGGTGCTGTTCTCGACCGACCTCGTCTACGACGTGCTGCGCAAGCATCAGGCCGATCACGTGCTGCTGCGCGCCGCGCGCGCCGATGCCGCCACCGGCCTGCTCGATCTGCGCCGACTCGGCAGCATGCTCGAGCGCATCCAGGGCCGCATCACCCACCGGGAACTCGACCACGTCTCCCCGCTTGCCGTCCCCGTGATGCTGGAAATCGGCCGCGAGTCAGTTTATGGCGAAGCTGGTGACGAGCTGCTGGCGGAGGCCGCCGACGAGCTGGTCAAAGAGGCGATGGGATAAGAGCAGGTTTTGACGTGACGACTGGCGCGCTGGTTTCAGAGGATGTCGAGGACATGCGCGTTTCCAGGGTCACCATTACCGATGTGACTTTTGCAGCCGATCTCTCCGGCGCGCTGTTCTGGGAGGACCAGCGCCTGCTCGTCGTTTCCGACCTGCATCTGGAAAAAGGTTCCAGCTTCGCCACGCGCGGCGTGCTGCTGCCGCCCTACGACACGCTGGCGACGCTCAGCCGGCTCGCTGCTGTCATCTCCCGCCACAACCCAAAAATCGTCATCGCGCTCGGCGACAGTTTTCACGATCGCTCCGCGCATGAGCGTCTGTCCGCGGACGACCGCGACGCCGTCGCAGCGCTTCAGACCGGCCGCGACTGGATCTGGATCTCGGGCAATCACGATTCCCAGCTGCCGCGCGATCTCGGCGGCACCATCGCCGATGAAGTCGCGATCGGCCCAATCACCTTCCGCCACGAGCCGACCGGGGCGCATGGCGAGATTGCCGGCCATCTCCATCCCAAGGCGCGCGTCTCGGCGCGCGGCCGTTCGATGGAGCGTCGTTGTTTCGCCAGCGACGGCATGCGCGCCGTGATGCCGGCCTTTGGCGCCTATACCGGTGGCCTCAGCATCCGCGACGCCGCATTCGCAAAAATCTTTCCGAAGAACGGCTTTGTCGCGCATCTGCTCGGCGACCGCCGCGTCCACGCGATCGCCGCGTCGCGGTGTTACTAAGGCGCACTCCATTTGGGCTGACTGCTCTTGCCACGCGCCCAACTGCACTCCCTCTCCCGCTTGCGGGGGAGGGCGGGGGTGGGGGTGTTTCCGCGTCGGGATTGTCGCGGATTGCGGAGGATGTCCCTGCGTGGCGAGAGCCCTCACCCGCCGCGCTCTGCGAGCGCGTCGGCCTCTCCCGCAAGCGGGAGAGGCGGGCAAGCATCATCACGCCGCCTTCGCCTGCACGGTCTCGCAAAACTCCGCGAGCCGATCCGCCAGCCGCAGCGTCGCGGAGCTGGCGTTTGGCGCGGCCATCAGCGCCACCTCCGTCCGGTTGATCGGCGCAAAGCCGTCCCTCGCCGTCAGCACGCGGTGATCGGCCTGGATCGACATCTCCGACAGAATGCTCAGGCCCATGCCGGCGGCGACCGCGGCCTGGATGCCGGCGAGGCTCGATGACGAATAGGACATGTGCCAGGCGCGGCCGGCGCTTTCCAGCGCATGGATCGCGCCGGCGCGGTAGAGGCAGCCGAGCGGAAATCCGATCAGCGGCACCGAGGATACGTTGACATCGACCGGATGACTCTTGCTGGTGACCCAGTGCACCTCCTCCGGCCACACCGCGATCCCGCCCTTCGCGCCGGCCTCGCGCTTGAACAGCGCAAGGTCGAGCTCGCCGCGTTCGAGATCGTGGGACAGATTCTTGCTCTGGTCGGCGCGCACGTCGAGGCGCAGGTTCGGATGCGAGCGTGAGAACGCACCCAGCAGTTTCGCAAGACGATAGGCGGCAAAATCCTCGGGGATGCCGAGCCGGATCGCGCCTTCGCCTTCGTCGCGCAGCACGTCGCGGGCTTCTTCCGCAAGCGTAAGCAGCCGCCGCGCATAGGAGAGCAGGCGTTCGCCCGCTTCAGTCGGACGCACGTCCTTGCCGTCACGGTGCAGCAGCACCTGTCCGACATCCTCCTCCAGCCGCTTGATTTGCTGGCTGACGGTCGATTGCGTGCGGTGGACGCGCTCGCTCGCGCGGGTGAAGCCGCCGGCCTCGACCACCGAGACGAAGCTGCGCAAAAGCTCCAGATCGAGCATGGGCGCCTCCATTCGAAAATCCACTGATCACGAGTTAATCATTTAATTTCCAAATAGCAAGCCGGCTCAATAGATCGAGGGCTCAGGAGAATGCCCCCAATGTCCCTCGCCCCCTCGATGTCCGTCCCCCGCAGCCGCTTCAACATTTTGCCGCTCGCCATCGGTGTGTTTTGTCTGCTCTGGAGCTATGCCTTCGTCGCCGGCAAGATCGGCGTCACCCATTGTCCGCCGTTGATCCTGCTCGCCGCGCGCTTCTCGCTCGCCGGCATTTTGATCCTCGGCGCCACTTCTATCCGCGGCAACTGGTCGTTGTCATGGCGCGATGTCCCCGTCTTTGCCGTGCTCGGCATCGCCAACAACGCACTCTATCTCGGGCTCGGCTACACCGGCCTGCAATCGGTCTCCGCCGGCCTCGGCGGCCTGATCGTCTCGGCCAATCCGGTGTTCACGGCCGCACTCGCCGCACTTCTGCTCGGCGAGGGCATGACCTGGCGCAAGGCGAGCGGCCTCCTGTTAGGCACCATCGGCGTCACCCTGATCGTCTGGCACCGCCTCTCGGTCGGCACCGACAGCCTGCACGGCATCCTCTTCACGCTGGCCTCGCTCGCCTCCATCGTCGCCGGCACCATCCTGTTCAAGCTGCTCGCGCCCAAGGGGTCCCTGTGGATCGGCAATGGCGTGCAGAATCTCGCCGCCGGCATCGTGCTGACGCCGGTCGCGCTGACTTTTGCCGACATCCACGCGGTCGATGTCACCCCGAGCCTGATCGGCGCCTTCGCCTTCCTCGTGCTCGGCGGCTCGATCCTGGCCTACTGGCTCTGGTTTCATCTCCTGAAAGTGTGTGGCGCGACCGCTGCCAGCGCCTATCATTTCCTGATGCCGCCGCTCGGCATGCTGTTCGCGTATCTCGTGCTCGGCGAACACGTCGAAGCGCGCGACCTGCTGGGGATCATTCCGGTGGCGCTCGGCATTTACCTGGTGACGCGCCCCGCAAAGCCGGTCGTGTAAGAGGAGTTCCCTTCATGCCTGTTTCCATCACCCTGATCGGCGGCCCCACCGCGCTGATCGAGATCGACGGCTTTCGCCTGCTCACCGATCCCACGTTCGATGCGCCCGGCGCTTATCAACTGCCGCATGTGAAGCTGGAGAAGACCATCGGTCCCGCGGTGAAGGCCGATGCGATCGGCCCGATCGATGCCGTGCTGCTCAGCCACGACCAGCATTCGGACAATCTCGACAATTCCGGTCGTGACTATCTGCTCAAAGCACCGCGCGCACTCACCACGGAAGCCGGTGCCAAGCGTCTCGGCGGCCATGTCGAGGGCCTCGCGCCCTGGGCGACCGCGCATCTGAAGGACGACGACGGCAACACGCTGACCATCACCGCGACGCCGGCGCGTCACGGCCCGGCCGGCATCGAGCCGCTGTCGGGCGATGTCATCGGCTTCGTGGTGCAGTCGAGCCGCAAGGACACGAGCGCGGTCTATATCAGCGGCGATACCACCTGGTTCGACGGCGTCGCCGAGGTTGCGCGCCGTTTCAAATGCGGCGTGGTGCTGCCTTTTGCGGGGGCCGCGCAAACCCGCGGACCGTTCCATCTCACCATGGACACCAACGACACCATCGAGACCGCGCGCGCTTTCCCCGACGCGATGATCGTGCCCCTGCATACCGAAGGCTGGGCGCATTTCCGCCAGAACAGCGAGGATCTGCGCAAGACCTTTGATGTGCTCGGCTTCGGGACACGGTTGCGGTTGCTGGAGCCCGGCGTGCCGACGGTGGTGGAGGCGCCGTAGCTGTCTCCCCAGCCGTCATTGCGAGGAGCCCTTGCGACGAAGCAATCCAGACTGTCGCCGTAGAGGCACTCTGGATTGCTTCGCTGCGCTCGCAATGACGGAAGCTAATCTTTCCTGAACACAATCGACGCCATCCACCCCGTCATCAGCGCCATCGCCGCCGTCACGAGTCCGTACACCAGCCCGTTCTGCCGCGCGGTGTTGGCCACGAACTGCTCGAATCCGACCTTGACGATCTCGAACGCGGTCTCGGTCTTGCCGATGAAGGCGCCATTCGCGAACAGCTTGATCTCGACCTCATAGGTGCCGATCGGCACCTCCGCCGGCAGCGGAATGCCGGTGCGGAACAGCGTCGGCGTCAGGAACGTCACTGCGCTTGCATCCTCGCGATAGAGCCCGCGCTGGGTGCGCAGGCGGATGAAGGCGGAGCGGAACGCATCGTTCGGCACCACGTCGGCGTAATCGCCGCCGACGCGCTGGGTCAGCAGCACGTTGTTGAGCCCGATCTGCTGCCGCCGCGCGATCTCTGGCGAGGTGATGCGGTCGAACGGGCGATTGGCGAACAGCGCCAGATAGCTCGGCACCTGCAGGAACTGCCGGTAGTCGGTGTTGATCCAGATGCCGAAGGTGCGCTCCTTGCGCCGCGTCACCATGTCGGCGCGCGAGCCCATCACGGTGACCACGAGGTCGTAGGCCGTGCGGTCGGCGGGCGTGGCGGCGTCCTTCTCCACCGAGCCGAACAGCACCAGCTCCTCGCCGGAATAGTTTGGCGTCACCGTGACGCGATGGTTGGAGACCGACACGATCAGCCGCTCGGCCCGCGCGGACCCGCCGAGCAGCAGAAAGAACAGAGCCGCAGCGAGCGTCCGCATCATCCGCTCACCCCGAGCTCACGGATGGTGAAGAGGTCTTCGGGCCGGATCACCAGCTCGACCGCGAAGCGGACACCGACGGAGAGGATCAGCAAGCCGAGCAACAGCCGTAGCTGCTCGCCGCGAATCTTCTGGCCGGCACGGGCGCCGAATTGCGCACCGGTGACGCCGCCGACCATCAGGATCAGCGCCAGCACGGCGTCGACGAGGTGATTGGTCACCGCGTGCAGCAAGGTCGCGAACAGCATGGTGACCAGCGTCAGCACCATCGAGGTCCCGATCACCGTTGAGGTCGGCACCCTCAGGATATAGATCATGATCGGCACCAGGATGAAGCCGCCGCCGATGCCCATGACCGCGCCGATGAAGCCGATCACGATGCCGATGATCACCACGGGGATGACCGACAGATAGATCTTCGAGCGCTTGAACCGCATCTTCAGCGGCAGGCCATGAATCCAGTTGTGCGTTCGCCGTGGCGGAACCGCGCCGTGCCGGGTCCGCATCAATGCGCGCAGGCCTTCGGAGAACATCAGGCTGCCGACCGTGGTGAGCAGCACCACGTAGGAGAGCGCGATCATCAGATCGAGCTGGCCGAGCGCACGGAGCTGCGTGAAGGTCCACACGCCCAGCGCCGTTCCGGTGACGCCGCCGCACAACAACACGCTCGCCAGCGCCGGATCGATCGCGCGCCGCCGCCAATAGGTCAGCGCCCCGGAAAACGACGAGGCCGCGATATGGCTCGCGACGGAGGCAACCGCGACCGCGGGCGTGATGCCGATGAAGATCAACAGCGGCGTCATCAGGAAGCCGCCGCCGATCCCGAACATGCCGGAGACGAAGCCGACGGCCGCGCCCATCGCCAGCACCAGGAATACGTTGACCGGAAGATCGGCGATCGGAAGGTAGAGCTGCATCGGACCCACGCTCCGGCGAGACGGATCGATTTCGCGGAGCGCTCGCAGGAAGGGCATGCCGCGCCCTTCATTAGCGGAATTTGGCGCGGGGCGGGACCGGGAAATTTGGGGCGTGGTGAATGGGAGCGCGCTTGGTCTGGTTTGAACCGATGCGAGCCGGGGCCTCGGTCCACCTCTCCCGAAGGGAGAGGTCGGAACGCATCGAAGATGCGATCCGGGTGAGGGGTTACAGTCTCAGTGAGCGCCGCGGCCCCTCACCCGGATCGCAAGGGCGATCCGACCTCTCCCCGCTGGGGAGAGGTGGGCGCCGGGCCCAATCTCATCGAGCTTAATGCGCCGCCGACGCCGACTTCTTGCTCACCACCGGCTTTGGTGCCGGCTTTGTGCTCGCCTGCGAGCCACCGTCCCAGCCGCCGGCGGGGGCCGGGACGTTGACGGCGTCGTCGGGCTGCGGCTCGGCGCTGAAAGTCTGGATCGCGAGCTTGGCGGCGGCGAGCGATTGCGGGTCGAGGCGCTTGGCGACGTCGTCGCGCTTGGTCGCCGCGTCCGCGTCGCCTTGTCCGGCCGCGAGGGAGAACCATTTGTAGGACTCGGCGAGGTTCTGTTCGACGCCGATGCCGCGGGCATAGAGGATGCCGAGGTTGAACTGGCTGTCGGCGACGCCGCGGTCGGCCGCTTTGCGGAACCACTGCGCCGCGCTCTTGTAGTTGGCGCCGCGTCCGCCGCCGTCGGCGTCGAGCACCGCGAGATTGTGCATCGCCTTGGCGTTGCCGCGCTCGGCGGCCTGCGTGTAGTAGCGGCGGGCGATGTCGGCGTCCTTCTTCACGCCCAGGCCCTTTTCGTAGAGCGTGCCGAGGCGGAAGGTCGCGGGCACCACGCCGGCTTGCGCCGCGCGATCGTACCACTTCGCCGCTTCGTCGTAATTCGCGGCCACGCCCTTTCCCTCGGCAAAGCGCACGCCGATCTCGTAGGCCGCGGTCGCATCGCCCTTCATCGCGGCGGCGCGCAGGTTCGGGCCAGCGATGCCGTCAGGCAGCTTCTCGCTCGGCGGCACCTGGACGACGCCGATCCGCGCGCGGCCCGGGCCCGACAGTGCGCCGGTGACGTCGCTGGAGGGCGCGGGTGGCGCCACGGCGGGAGCGGGCGGAATTTCGACCGAGGCCGTTCCACCGGGGTTCGTTGCAGCCGGCGCGGCATTGTTTTGGGACTGCTTGCCGATCGGCGTCGGCGAGGTCATCGACGGCGTGACCTGCTCGGGCGCGGCGGGCTTGATCTCGACCGGCGGCGGGGCCTGTGGCGCGGGCTCGCTGGAATTCTCCATCGCCTGCGGTGCCGGCTGCGTGCTGCCGCCTTCGAGCAGATTCATCGCCATCTTGAAGGTGCCGAGCACGATCACGACGACGCTCGCGCCGACCAGCAGCGAGCGGATCTTCGAGGTGATGGTCGAGGCGCCCTGCTGTGCCTGTGCCTGACCCTGTGCTTGACCTTGTCCTTTGCCCTTGTCCTTGACGCGGGCCGCGATCGCGGCCTTGACGCCGCGAGCGGGCTTCTCCGGCGGCTGCGCGGCGGCAGCTTGCGCGGCGCGGCGCGCGGCCGCGATGAAGCTCGACGACGACACCGGCTCCTTCGGAGCAGCGGGGATTTCGCTGATCGCGCTCTCGGACGCGGCAATGCGCTCGGACGGCGTGGCGTGGCGGCCGTTCGGACGCGTGCCGGGCTCGAGCGGATGATCCGGCGGCAGTTCGGGCGCGATCGCGGCGCGGGCGGGCGCCGTGTGCGGCTCGAGGATTTCGCTGATCGCGCGCGGCGGAACCGGCGCCGTCGGCACCGGCGGCGGTGCAGCGGGCGTGGCAGCATGGAATTCACGCGGCGCGGCGACGAAGGTGGAGTGTGGATGTTGCGCGGCGGCGGGATTCTGCAGCTCGGGCTTCGGATCGTATTTCGGCTGCTGGGGCTGTTGCTGCTCGCGCGCCATCGGCGCCGGCTCCGCCGGTGCCGTCATCTGCAAGGGCGCAGCCATCGGCATCGGCGCGGGGGCCGGCGGCGCGGTACGTACTGCGCGCAGATCGCCCTCGATCATCGAGAGACGATCGACGACATGGCCGAGCGTGTTGTGCACGGCCTCCAGCGAATCCTGTGTGCTGCGGTTGGTTTCGGCGTGGCTGTAGCGGATGTCGGACAGCTCGCGCTTGACGAGATCGACCATTCCGGAATCGGGAGCCGGCGCCGAGCTTCGGCTCTCGGCGAGCGCAGAATAGGTCGCCTGCTGCCGCTCGAGGTGCCGTAGGATGTCGTGCAGCCCGTCCTCGACACGGCTCAAATTGCCGCCGCGCGAATCGGAATTGCTCTCGATCCGCTCCAGCAGATAGGAGACCCGCTGCTCGAGGTGAGTGAAGGTCGAGGCCGAATCGTTGCCGACCGACATGCGGTCGAAACGGTCGGACAGCGCGCGGATCGCGCTTTCCAGATGTTCGGTGCTCTCGGCCGGTTGCGGCCGCTCGCGCGTTTCCAGCGCGGAGGTGAGGGCGGCGATGCGCTGCTCCAGCACGGCAAAGCTGTCGCCGCGGTCCGAGGAGCGATTGACCTGGTCGACCTTGGACGACAACAGCTGCACGTCCTCGGAGAGTCGTGCCAGCGCTTCGTTGGAGGCGACGTTCGAGACGATGCCGCGCAATGCCGAGATCGCGCCTTCGAGCTGGCGCACGGTCGAGGGGTCGTCATTGGCGCGCAGGATCAGATCGAGCTTGGCGCCGAGATTGCGGATCGCCTCGTCATAGCCGGTGAGCTGCTCGGCCGGCGTCAGCGTGCGCAGCACCTGCTTGATGTCGGCGAGCGCGCGCTCGATGCCTGACAGCACCTGGCCGTCGGTGCCGTTGGAGCGGGTCTCGTCGATGCGACGGTGCAGCGAGCGGATCTCGTTCTCGATCGATTCGATCGCGCGGCGCGGCATCGCCTCGGTGATGGCGTTGCGGATCTCGGCGAGCTCGGCGCGGAAGCCGTTGATCGCCTGCTCGGTATTGTCGGGACGCTGCAGCGACTCGATCTGGCTCGTGATCTTGAGCAGATGGCGTTCGAGCGACGAGAAGTCGGGCCCCGGCTGCGGTGGCGGCGGAGCATAGGCAGGCGCAGGCGGCGCCATCGGGGGAGCATAGGGAGCGGCCGAGGGCGCGATCGACGGCGCGGCGCGCGGCGGCAGCTGACGCGGCGCAAAGCCGTCGAGCTCGCTCTGCCGTGCGGTGATCTCGGCGACGGCGACATCGAACGACGCGGGGCTCAGGGGAGGTGAGCTTCGATAGACTTGCGCGGCGGCGCGCTCGACCGCATCGGCCTGGCGCTGACGCGTCTCCACCGGCGCCGGTCGCGGCGGCTGAGGCTGCTGCGCTTGAGGCTGCGGCTGCTGGGGGCGCGAGATTTGCGACAGGCGGGCATCGAGCCGCGAGATCGCGTCGTTGAGCTGGCGGGCGACGCCCTGCTCGCGCGAGACGTCCGGCCGTGAAGCGTCCTGTCGTGAAGGGTCCTGGCGCGGTGCTGCGGGCTTTGAAATCCGTTCGATCTGCTGGGTGATCGCGTCGAGCCGCTGATGGATGTCGGCGACTTCGCGGCTTTCCTGACTCGGTGCCTGGATTGGCATCTGCTGAGCACGCGGATCGGGACGCTGATCCTGACGTTGATCTTGGCGTGGGTCGTAAGGCCCGCGAAAGTTCGACGGGGCAGTCTCGCCGAGCGTGGAGTTCAGCCAATCGTTGAGTGACATGCCGGCACGACGCGCAGCAGCTTCGGCCCGCTCCCTGACGGATGGATCGATACCGTCAACACTCCACGATACGCGCGAATTCATGACTCTGTCCGGTTCCGACTCCGGCGCCCCACCCGGCGCCTCCAGTCTCCCCACACGTGCCGGTTGTTAAGACAATCGGATTTGGCGCGGGTCGTCTGCCTCGAAAACCGACTTTTTCCTGTTACGGTAAATAACGGGTTAAGGAATGCGTCGCCGGTGTCTTAAAGTTGGGCGCCGGGAACCTCACCGGGTGTCATGCCCCGCGAAGGCGGGGCATCCAGTACGCCGCGGCACCTCGGTTCTAGCCGCGCCGTCTCGGAGTACTGGATCGCCCGGTCAAGCCGGGCGATGACAGGGAGTGCTTGGCGCAGCCGGTGCGCACCCAGCCCTAGCCTTTCTCGCGCTTGCTGTCGTCCAGCGGTACCACCGTGCCGGTCCCCTTATCCTTGCCGCTCATCGCCGACAGCGCCTCGAGCGCTTCCTCGCAGAAATCGGCCACCATCTGCTCGTGCCGCGCGCCGAGGCGGAGCAGCAGCAGATTGCCGAGGTCGAGCACGCCGGATGCCGTCCCTTCGGGAAAACGCTTCTTCAGGATCCGCTCGTAATTCTCGTGCCGGTCGCGGTGATGCTCCAGGCGGTCCATCAGATCGGTGCGGATGGGCTCGATGTCGATGCTGTCCAGCGCATGCAGCCGGATCAGCAGGTCGTCCTTGATCGAGGGAGGGGTGCTCGGTCGCGCGGCCCAGTGCCGCAGCGCTGTTCGTCCTTCCGGAGTGAGGGTATAGATGAGTTTATTGGGCTTGCCTGATTGCACGACCTCACGGCCCTGGATGTAGCCGCGGTCGCGCAGCTTGGAGAGCTCGCGATAGATCTGCTGGTGGTCGGCCTTCCAGAAAAAGCCGATCGAAGAGTCGAACGTCTTGGCGAGTTCGTAACCCGTCATCGGACGTTCCGTCAGGCATGCGAGGATCGCGTCGCCCAGCGCCATGACTGGCCTCCTGTTCTCGACCTTGACCAATTGACTTGACTTTATGCGCATCGACGCATATGCGTCAATGTGCATATGGGGTGGTCCAAGGCCGGTGCTCCAAACCGACCAGAAAACCCAGCGGAATCAACCTCCTCGCTACTGTGCATGGGGTTGTTTTCGAGCTTTTTGCCAAAACCTTTGATTCAAGGCCTTTGATCCACGGGAGGGACCTGACAATGACCGGCCTCGACTCCTGGTACGCCTTCATGAAGTCCCATGATGCGAAAGCGCTCTGGGACCTGCTCCATCCTGACGCCGTGTTCGAAAGTCCCGTCGTGCATTCGCCGCAGCGCGGGCGCGACATCACCTTCAAATATCTCGCCAGCGCCGAGAAGGTGCTCGGCGGTCCCGGCTTCAGCTATGTCGGCGAGTGGCGAAGCGCAAATGGCGCCGTGCTCGAATTCAAGACCATCATCGACGGCATCGAGATCAACGGCGTCGACATCATTACCTTCGATGCCGAGGGACGAATCACAAATTTCAAGGTGATGGTGCGTCCGCTCAAGGCCATCAACATGCTGCATCGCCTGATGGCGGAGCAGCTCGCTGCCGCTCAATCATAATTCAGCATCATCACTTCAAGGCTTGCCGGGAGACCACCATGCCGATCTATAAAGCCCCCGTCGAAGACGTGAACTTCCTGCTCAACGACGTCTTCCAGATCGACCGCTACGACAATCTCGCCGGCTTCTCCGATGCATCGAGCGACGTGCGCGAAGCAATCCTGGGCGAAGCCGCCAAGCTCTCTGAAGAGGTGCTCCAGCCGCTCAATCGCGTCGGCGATCTCGAAGGCTGCAAGCGCGCCGATGACGGCAGCGTCGCCACGCCCAAGGGTTTCAAGGACGCGTTCAAGCAGGTCGTTGAAGGCGGTTGGCTCGGCCTGTCGGCGCCGACCGAGTTCGGCGGCCAGGGCCTGCCGGTGGCGTTGAGCCAGGCGGTCAACGAATTCCAGATCTCCGCCAACATGGCGTTCTCGATGTATGGCGGCCTCACCATGGGCGCGACCGCGGCGCTGATCGTTCATGGCACGCCGGAGCAGAAGCAGACCTACGTGCCGAAGATGGTGGCCGGCGAGTGGACCGGCACCATGAACCTGACCGAGCCGCAATGCGGCACCGATCTCGGCATGCTCCGCACCAAGGCGGTGCGCCAGGCGGACGGCAGCTTTGAGATCACGGGCACCAAGATCTTCATCTCGGCCGGCGAGCATGACCTCGCTCCGAACATCATCCACCTCGTGCTCGCCCGCATCGAGGGCGCACCCGCCGGCATCAAGGGCGTGTCGCTGTTCGTGGTGCCGAAATTTCTGGTGAATGCCGATGGCTCGCCGGGGCAGCGCAACGGCGTGGTCTGCGGCTCGATCGAGCACAAGATGGGCATCCACGGCAATTCGACCTGCGTGATGAACTACGACAGCGCCACCGGCTGGCTGATCGGCGAAGAGAACAAGGGCATGCAGGGCATGTTCGTGATGATGAACGAGGCCCGTCTCGGCGTCGCTGTTCAGGGCCTCGCGCAGTCCGAGGTCGCCTACCAGAACGCAGTCGCCTATGCGCGCGAGCGTATCCAGGGCCGTTCGCTCACCGGCGTGAAGGCGCCGGACAAGCCGGCCGATCCGATCATCGTGCATCCCGACGTGCGCCGCACGCTGCTCTCGATCCGCGCCTTCAACGAGGCCGCGCGCGCCTTCGTGATGTGGACCGCACTTAAGAGCGATGTGGCCCATCGCTCCGAGGATCCCAAGGACCGCCAGGCGGCCGACGATCACATGGGCCTGATGACGCCCGTGCTGAAAGGCTTCCTCACCGACTATGGCTTCGCCAACGCGGTGCAGGCGCAGCAGATGTATGGCGGCCACGGCTACATCGCCGAGCAGGGCATGGAGCAGTTCGTGCGCGATGCCCGCATCGCCATGATCTATGAAGGCGCCAACGGCATCCAGGCGCTCGATCTCGTCGGCCGCAAGCTGCCGCGCGACGGCGGCCGCGCCATCATGGCGTTCTTCGGCGAGGTCATGGCCTTCGCCAAGGAGAACGGCGGCGACGAAGCGCTCAAGCCTTTCATCACCCCGCTTTCGGCCTCGCTCGGCCATCTCCAGCAGGCCACGACCTGGCTGATGCAGAACGCGATGGCGAAGCCGGACAATGCCGGTGCCGCTGCAACGGATTACCTGCATCTCTTCGGCTTCGTCGCGCTCGGCTACATGTGGGCGAAGATGGCGAAGGTGACGCAGGCCAAGATTGCCGCCAGCGGGGCGACGCCCTATCTCTCGACCAAGCTCGTGACCGGCCGCTTCTTCATGGAGCGGATGCTGCCGGAGACCGCGGCCAATCTCGCGCGCATCCAGTCCGGCTGCGCCACCATCATGGAACTGCCGGCGGAAGCGTTCTGAGCCTGCTTCCGCGCTATCAAAATTCGAACAACAGATCAGGAGGGCGTCATGCCTGAGGCATTCATCTACGATCACGTTCGCACCCCCCGCGGCCGCGGCAAGGCGGACGGCGCGCTGCACGAAGTCACCGCGCTGGCGCTCGCCACCGTGCCGTTGAAGGCGCTGAAGGACCGCAACAATCTGCCGGAAGATTCCGTCGATGACGTCGTGCTCGGCGTGGTCGATCCGGTCGGCGAAGCCGGTTCCGACATCGCACGTTTCGCTGCGCTCAAGGCAGGTCTCGGCGAGGCTGTCCCCGGCGTGCAGATCAGCCGCTTCTGCGCCTCCGGCCTCGACGCCGTGAACTTTGCCGCAGCCCAGGTGATGAGCGGCCAGCATGAGCTCGTGATCGGCGGCGGCGCCGAATCGATGAGCCGCGTCGGCATCGGCGCCTCCGGCGGTGCCTGGCCGATGGATCCGTCGATGGCGGTCCCCGCATACTTCATGCCGCAGGGCGTCTCGGCTGACCTGATCGCCACCAAATACGGCTTCTCGCGCGACGACGTCGATGCCTATGCCGTGCAGAGCCAGCAGCGCGCCGGCAAGGCTTGGGACGAGGGCCGCTTCAACAAGTCGGTGGTGCCGGTGAAGGACATCAACGGCCTCACCATCCTCGCCAAGGACGAGCACATGCGTCCCTCGACGACGATGCAGTCGCTGGCGCAGCTGCAGCCGTCGTTCACGATGATGGCGCAGATGGGCGGCTTCGACGGCGTCGCGGTACAGTCACACCCGGAGATCGAGCGCGTCAATTACGTGCACCACGCCGGCAATTCGTCCGGAATCGTCGATGGCGCCGGTGCG
Organism: Bradyrhizobium sp. AZCC 2230; assembly: GCF_036924495.1. Classification (NCBI taxonomy): domain Bacteria; kingdom Pseudomonadati; phylum Pseudomonadota; class Alphaproteobacteria; order Hyphomicrobiales; family Nitrobacteraceae; genus Bradyrhizobium; species Bradyrhizobium sp. AZCC 2230. The sequence continues at coordinate 6,856,012 of NZ_JAZHRS010000001.1, forward strand.
GTGCTGCTTGGCAGCAAGGAGGCGGGCGCGAAGTACGGCCTCAAGCCGCGCGCAAAAATCCGCGCTTTTGCCAACGTCGGCTCCGAGCCGGCGATGATGCTGACGGGTCCCGTCGACGTCACCGAGAAGCTGTTCGCGCGTTCCGGCATGAAGAAGTCGGACATCGACCTGTTCGAGCTCAACGAAGCCTTTGCGTCGGTCGTGCTGCGCTACATCCAGGCCTTCGACATCGACAACGCCAAGATCAACGTCAATGGCGGCGCCATCGCGCTCGGTCATCCGCTCGGCGCCACCGGCGCGATGATTTTGGGCACCGTGCTCGACGAGCTTGAGCGCACCAACAAGTCCACCGCCCTGGTCACGCTGTGCATCGGCGGCGGCATGGGCACCGCGACCATCATCGAGCGCGTCTAAGGGTAGGGGAGCAACCAACATGGCTTACAAGAACTTCAAGGTTGAGACCGATTCCGACGGCATCGCGCTCGTCACCTGGGACATCCCGGGCCGTTCGATGAATGTGCTCGACGAGACCTCGACCAGCGAGCTCGATGCGATCGTCAAGGCGACCACGTCTGATGCCGCGGTGAAGGGCGTCGTTATCACCTCCGCCAAGGAGGCGTTCTGCGCCGGCGCCGATTTGTCGATGCTCGAAGGCATGAACCAGGCCTACGCCGAGGTTTTCAAGGAGCAGGGTGAGACTGCGGCGAACCAGATGCTGTTCGACCAGAGCCGGGGCTTCTCGCAGGTGCTGCGCTCGATCGAGACCTCCGGCAAGCCGTGGGTGGCCGCGATCAATGGCCTCGCGCTCGGCGGCGGGTTCGAGATCACGCTGTGCTGCCACTATCGCGTGGCGGCCGAGAATCCCAAGACGCGTCTCGGACTGCCCGAGGTCAAGGTCGGCCTGTTCCCCGGCGCCGGCGGCACGCAACGCGTGCCGCGCCTGGTACCGCCGCAGGACGCGATGACGATTCTGCTCAAGGGCGACCCGGTCACGCTCGACAAGGCCAAGCAGCTCAATCTGATCCACGCCATCGTTCCGGCAGCCGACCTCGTCAAGGCGGCGAAGGACTGGATCAAGGGCGGCGGCAAGGCTGTCGCGCCATGGGACGAGAAGGGTTTCAAGCTGCCCGGCGGCCCCGTGTTCTCCAAGGCCGGCATGATGATGTTCCCGGCCGGCAACGCGATCTATCGCCGCGAGACCTACGACAACTATCCAGCCGCGCGCGCGATCATGAGCTGCGTCTATGAAGGCCTGCAGCTGCCGATCGACGCGGCACTGCGTGTCGAGTCGCGCTACTTCACCTCGGTGCTGCGCTCGAAGGAGGCGGCCGCGATGATCCGCAGCCTGTTCCTGTCGATGCAGGAGCTCAACAAGGGCGCGCGCCGTCCGCAGGGCGTGCCCGCGACCAAGGTAAAGAAGATCGCCGTGATCGGTGCCGGCTTCATGGGCGCGAGCGTCGGCTACGTTTCGGCCCGTGCCGGCCTCGACGTCGTCCTGATCGATCGCGACCAGGAAAGCGCCGACAAGGGCAAGGCGCACGCGCAGAAGGTGATCGAAGATCAGATCAAGAAGGGCCGCGCCAAGCCGACCGACGCCGAGACGCTGCTCGCACGCATCACGCCGACCGCGGACTATGCCGCGCTGAAGGACGTCGACCTCGTCATCGAGGCCGTGTTCGAGGATCGCAAGGTCAAGGCGGAGACCTTTGCCAAGGCGCAGGAATATCTCAAGCCCGACGTGATCTTTGCGTCGAACACCTCGACGCTGCCGATCACCTCGCTCGCCGAGGGCTTCAAGGACCAGAGCAAGTTCGTCGGCATCCACTTCTTCTCGCCGGTCGAGAAGATGATGCTGGTCGAAATCATCAAGGGTAAGAACACCGGCGATGTCGCACTCGCGACCGCGCTCGACTACGTCCGGCAGATCGGCAAGACGCCGATCGTGGTCAACGACAGCCGCGGCTTCTTCGCCAATCGCTGCGTCGGCCGCTACGTCGCCGAAGGTAACGAGATGTTCCTCGAAGGCGTGCCGCCGGCGATGATCGAGAACTGCGCCAAGATGGCCGGCATGCCGGTCGGCCCGCTCTCGCTCTCGGATGAAGTCGCGCTCGACCTCGGCCTCAAGATCATGAAGGCGACCGAAGCCGATCTCGGCCCCAACGGCATCAACCCCGATCAGAAGAAGCTGATGGTGGAGCTGGTCGAGAAGCAGGGCCGTCTCGGACGCAAGAACAGCAAGGGCTTTTATGACTACCCCGAGAAGGGCAAGGGTCAGAAGAGCCTGTGGCCCGGCCTGTCCGCGCTGCAGCCGAAGCAGCTCGATCCTGACACGCTCGACATCGAGGAGTTGAAGCAGCGCTTCTTGGTCGTGCAGGCGGTCGAAGCCGCGCGCACGGTCGAGGATCACGTCATCACTGATCCGCGCGAGGCGGATGTCGGCTCGATCCTCGGCTTCGGCTTTGCGCCGTTCACCGGCGGCACGCTATCCTACATCGACTTCATGGGCACGAAGAAGTTCGTCGAGCTCTGCCACAAGCTCGAGGCGAAATACGGCTCGCGCTTCACACCGCCGAAGCTTCTCGAGGAGATGGCCGCGAAGGGTGAAACTTTCTACGGCCGCTTCGCGCCGAAGAAGGCGGCCGCTGCCTGATTGTCTGATCTCGTAGCCCGGATGGAGAATACGAAAGGCCGGATCGTCGATCCGGCCTTTTTCACGTTCGCGCCCCCATCACGGTTACGTCAAGATGTTCCCGGTTTGTGGAACCCGTCACAGATTCCACGTAGAAGCCGTGCCAGAGTTGCGTGCCGTCCTGTCGCGCAATTGTCATAGGCGCGTCAAAGCGGCGCCGTTCTTTTGCTCGCCCTTGGCATTACTCTTGCTAACCAGTCGGGTGACGAACCTGTTGGGACACTTGCCGCTCCATCGGCAAGTTGAAGACGAAATAAGAAAGTGTCCTTGATGAACTCTTTGGTGCTGCGGAAGACCGCGCTCGGTCGCGATGTCTCCGCGAAATATGCTGTTACGCCTGCGCTCGGCCGCATTCTGCCGGCGCGAAAGCCGGCGCGTCTGCGTCGCAGGGGCCCGTGCTTTGGGCGGCGTTGGCGTTACTTGTGCTCGCGGCGGATTTTCTGCTCGCCTATCTCGTCTGGCTCGCCGTCGACTTCGTCATGCGGTGAGACGTCCCGCGCGTAACGCAGATAGGTTGTCGCGAAGTAGGCGAGCTGGGAGGCGGCAAGACAGATGGCAATGACAGTCACGCCCGCCATCATTCCGAAGTCGTAAACGCGAAGAATGATCGCCGCGAAAACTGCGATAAAGGGCGAAAGCACGACCAGCGCCCAGATCCTGAAAACACAGCCTGTCGCTATTCCCGCCAATGCGCTTGCAACGATCAGGACGAAGGCAATCGTCAAGTTCAACCCCGATGCGAGTCCGAAAATTCTTCAATCAATTACGTCAAGCTCGCCCGCTTTGCGGGTACTGACAAGACAGCACTACTTACATTCGGCGAACAGTAGTTCATAAGTCTAATAAGAGGTAATCCGGCGAAAGGGTTTCGCGCCGGCGTCGCCTTACAGCCGATATGAAAGGCCGGATCGTTGATCCGGCCTTTTGGCTTGCTCAGTGTTGCGAGCGTTCACGCGGCCTGCGCCAGCCCTTCCTTCTTCAAGGCCTCCTGCACCTTCGGCCGTGCGGCGACACGGGCCTTGTAGGCGGTGAGGTTTGGCATCGCCGAGAGGTCGAACTTCATCCGGTCGGCCCAGGTCAGCATCGTGAAGAGATAGCCGTCGGCGACCGAGAACTGCTTGCCCATCAGGTAGTCGCGGCCGGCGAGCTCGCTGTCGACGTGCTTCAGCTTGCCCATGACGCGGTCCTTGAAGAACGCCTTGGCGTCGTCGTTCAGGGCCGGTGCGAACAGCGGGCCAAAGCTCTTGTGCACCTCGGAGGTGAGGAAGTTCAGCCATTCGAGCAGCTTGTAGCGCTCGGAACTGTCGCGCGCGGGCGCCAGCGCCCTGGCCGGGGCCTTGTCGGCGATCATCTGGACAATGACCGGGCCTTCGGTCACGATCTCGCCACTGTCGAGGCCCAGCGCGGGGACCTGACCCTTTGGATTCACCTTCAGATAGTCGTCCCCATTCTCGAGCTTCTTGGCCCGGAGATCGACCTTGACCAGCTCATAGGGCAGGTCGGCCTCCAGGAGCGCGATATGGGGGGACAGCGAGCAGGCGCCGGGCGAGTAATACAGTTTCATGGAATTTCCTCCTCTTGATGCTTGGTTGGGGCGAAAGAACGCCTACATGCGCCTGCATGCAATAGTCAAGATTGATGCAGGTGCATCGAGTGGGGTAAGAAGCGGGCGAACAGTTTGAGCGGGACCATGAAACGCAAACCATCGACCGAGGCAACCAGTGCCTGGATTCGCCTGATGCGGGTGCAGAGCCGTGTGCTCGATTGCGTCGAGCAGGATCTGAAGAAGGCCGGGTTCCCGCCACTGGCATGGTACGACGCGCTGCTCGAATTGTCGCGCGCGCCGAGCGGAGAGCTGCGCCCGGTGGAACTCGAACGGCAGATGCTGATCCCGCAATATTCCACCTCGCGCCTGATCGACCGCCTGGTCGACGAGGGGCTCGCCTCCCGGCGCGAATGCAAGATCGACAAACGCGGCCAATTCGTCGAGATCACCGAGGCTGGCCGCGAGCTGCAGAAGCGGATGTGGGGCGCCTATTCGGCCGCGATCGAGAAATATGTCGGCTCGAAACTGTCCGATGCCGATGCCGTCAAGCTCAGCGGTCTGCTCGACCGCCTGGGTTGCGCGTGCGGCGAGATGAAACTGCCGCCCGTCGTCAACGTCAACGAAACCTCGCCGTCGCGATGACCGCGCGGCAAACCAGCACGTCCGCGCCCCCCGGTGGGTTCGCGGGCCATCCCGTCACCCGCGCGCATTCGATCGAAGCGCTTCTGATTAGAGTTTGATATGGCGCGAGACCAGATCGATATGACGCCGCTGCAATCGCGCGACGAGCTCGTTGCGTGGTTTGAGGAAGGCTGCAAGGACCCGTCCGAATTCCGCATGGGCACCGAGCACGAGAAGACGCCGTTCACGCTCGAAGGCCACCGTCCGGTGCCCTATGAGGGCGCGCGCGGCATCGGCGCACTGCTCGAAGGCATGAAACTCCTGCTCGGCTGGGAGCCGATCATGGAGAAGGGCAACATCATCGGTCTCTACGACGTCACCGGCGGCGGCGCGATCTCGCTCGAGCCCGGCGGACAGTTCGAGCTCTCCGGCGCGCCGGTCGAGAACGTGCACCAGACCCAGAGCGAGCTGATGGCGCATCTGGCGCAGGTGCGTGAGATCGCAGCCCCGCTTGGGATCGGCTTCCTCGGGCTCGGCATGACGCCGTCCTGGTCGCGCGCGGACATCCCGGTGATGCCCAAAGGCCGCTACAAGATCATGACCAATTACATGCCGAAGGTCGGTCAATACGGCCTCGACATGATGTACCGGACTTGCACCGTGCAGACCAATCTCGACTTCTCGTCCGAAGCCGACATGGTCAAGAAGCTGCGCGTCTCGCTGGCGCTGCAGCCGGTCGCGACCGCTCTGTTCGCCAACTCGCCCTTCACCGAAGGCAAGCCGAACGGCTTCCTGTCCTTCCGCTCCGAGATCTGGCGCGACACCGACAATGCGCGTTCGGGCATGATGCCGTGGGCGTTCGAGGACGGCATGGGTTTCGAGCGCTATGTCGACTACGCGCTCGACGTGCCCATGTATTTCGTCAAGCGCGGCGACGACTATATCGACGTGGCGGGCTCCTCGTTCCGCGCCTTCTTCGACGGCCGCAACAACAATCTGCCCGGCGAGCGTCCCACCCTGTCGGACTGGGCCAACCATCTCTCGACGATCTTCCCGGAAGTGCGGCTGAAGCGCTACCTCGAGATGCGCGGCTCCGATGGCGGCCCGTGGGGCCGTCTGCCGGCGCTGTCGGCGTTCTGGGCCGGGCTGCTCTATGACGACGTATCGCTCGACGCTGCCTGGGATCTGGTGAAGCACTGGACCGCGCCTCAGCGTCAGGCGCTCCGCGACGACGTGCCGCGCTTCGGCTTCAAGGCGCGGATCAAGGACCGCTATCTGTTCGAGATCGCCAAGGAATGCCTCGTTCTGGCACATGCGGGCCTGCGTCGCCGCGGCCGCATCGACGCGATCGGCCGCGACGAGACCCGGCATCTGGAGCCGCTCGACCGCATCATCGATTCCGGCCGGACCCCGGCCGAAGAGATGCTCGAGAAGTTCAACGGCGCCTGGAAGGGCTCGGTGGAACCGGCCTACGCGGAATATGCGTTCTAGAGCCATCTCCGTCCCGCTCCAGGCAAATAGTCCAACGACCGGGTTTTAGGCCGTTCATCGCCCATACAGGTTTGCGGCGATCAAATGACCGGCCGAAAAACCTGAGCGCCGTCAATAACTCGAAAGCTGTTTCGATGGGGAAGCGCCGCCTGCCTGGGGCCGTCATGGCCAAGGTCTTGGCCAGCGTCGTGGCTTGCGTCACGCTGCTGTCGCTCGTGTTTGCGAGCGGGCCTGCGCGCGCCCAAACGGCGTTCGACCGGCCCGGCGGGGATTATTTCAACACGCCGGTCACGTCAGGTGATCCCGAGGATTGCGCGCTGCTCTGCGAGCGCGATCGCAAATGCCGGTCGTGGAGTTTCAGCTATCCCGACATCGACGGCGCCGCCGCAGTGTGCTGGCTCAAGAATACCGTGCCGCCGCGGGTGCCGGGTAGTTGCTGTATCTCCGGCGTGCGCGGCGCCGGCGTGATCGAGCCGCGCGTCGAGGGCGTGGAGACCTCGATCGACCGCCCCGGCGGCGATTTGCGTAATTTCGACCTCAAGGAAGGCGAAGGCGAGGACGTCTGCAAGGCCGCCTGCACCGCCGACAACAAATGCCGCGCCTTCACCTATGCCCGTCCCGGCTATACCGGCCGCGAAGCGCGCTGCTTCCTGAAAAAGGACATCAAGCCACCGCGGAGGAAGGCGGGGTTCACGTCGGGTGTGGTGAGATAGGCAAGGTGCCGTAGGGTGGGCAAAGGCGCAAAGCGCCGTGCCCACGATTTTTCAGATATTGCAAGAAGTCGTGGGCACGCTTCGCTTTGCCCACCCTACAGGATCTCATTCTGCCGCAACGACCGTAAGCTCTGGCCACAGCCCCTTCCACCGCGCCGCCTTCTCTGCGTAGTTCGCCACGGAAAAATTCAAGCCCGGATTGGGCCGCACGATCAATCTCTCGACGTCGTCGAACCCATGCGGCGCGTAAACCTCGTGACCATCGCCCGAGCGCCTCACGCCCACTTGCGTGTTCTGCGTGAGGAAGCGGTCGATGCCGTCAGTCGCGCGCATCAAGGGCGGATAGGGCAGGGCGTGCTTGGCCGGGTACCATCGATGCACGCGCGCCTGGTTGCGGGTCTCGATCTTGACGCCGAGATGACCGAGCCGCGCTTGCAGCGTGCGGATCACTGCGTCTTCCGCGTCCCAGGACGTGTCGGGATCGAAGTAGAATATATCGTAATCGGCAATGCCATGATCGATGGCGCGGCCGGTGAGGACGTTCCATGCCGTTTGCACCAGGCATCCCGAGACGAGCCACGCATCCGGCAGCGCGAGGCGGTGGAGCTCGTCGATGATCGCAACGTTGATCGGGTTTTTCAGCGCCAACGCAAGGAAGCGCACCTCGTCCATTGTGCCACTCACGCGCCCTCGCGCGCGTCATAACTCGCCCGCGCAGCCTTCGATGCCAGCGCGCGCCAACGCCGCCGCAGAAACGGTTCGACGATCGCGCGCCTGGCCTTGGACAGGCGGATCAGCACGATCGGATAGTCGGCGTAGTGATCGGTGAAATAGAAGATTTTCGGCTGGCTCTCGACCCGCATCGCCCGCTCGTCGATCGGGACATCCGGCATCACCAGGCTGTCGCCATCCTCTTTCAGGCGCGCCAGCATCTTCTTGCGCACTTTCAGCGCCGGCGTGCCGTAGGAGGTGCCGTCCTCGACCTCCGGCCACGTCAGCGCGAATTTTCTGACGTCGTCGAAGGTCATGAGGATCAGCTCAGTGCACGGCGGTGAAGAACCGCGCGAGGCGGAAGCCGGAGAGCCAGGTCCACACCGGCTGGCCGCGCATGCCGAGATCCCAGGAGCCGAGCACGGCATCGGCGCGGCCGACGAGATTGTCGACCGGCAGCAGGCCGACGCCGCCGGAGCGCAGCGGCACGCGGCTGTCGGCGGAGTTGTCTCGGTTATCGCCGAGCACGAACAGATGTCCGGCCGGCACCGTCACTTCCTGCGTGTTGTCGAGCGGACCGTTGTCCCGCATCTTGAAGATCAGGTGCTTGACGCCGTTCGGCAGCGTCTCGACATAGCGGTAGGCGGGCTCGCTGCTGCCATTGTCATCCTCGGCGGCACCAACGCCATCCGGCTTCAATTCGGCGGGACGGTCGTTGATGAAGAGCTGGCCCTGTCGCATCTGGATGCGGTCACCGGGCAGGCCCACGACGCGCTTGACCCAGGCCTGCGAGCGGTCGCCGGGCCAGCGGAACACCACGACATCGCCTGCCTTCGGCGTTTCCGCGAAGACGCGGCCGGTTTCCGGCAGGTTGATCTGGATCGGCAGTGATGAGGTGCCGTAGCCATAGGGGAATTTCGAAGCCAGCAGGGCGTCGCCGATCAACAAAGTCGGCTCCATCGAGCCCGACGGCACGTAGAACGGTTCGGCCAGCGCGCCCTTGGCGATGAAGACGGCGGCGACGATGCCGGCGAGCTGTACGAGCTGACCGGCCCAGCCGCTGCTCTTTCGCTTGGTGCCGACAGTTACTTTTTCAACGCTCATGCGCCCGTTCCACCCACCGTAATGCGTTCCATCAGCAGCGACGGCTGGCCGACGCCGACCGGCACGCCCTGGCCATTCTTGCCGCAGGTGCCGATGCCGGTATCGAGCGCGAGATCGTTGCCGATCATGCGGATGCGATGCAGGTCGGTCGGCCCGTTGCCGATCAGCATGGCGCCCTTCAGAGGCGCGCCGATCTTGCCGTTCTCGATCTTGTAGGCCTCGGTGCACTGGAAGACGTATTTGCCCGAGGTGATGTCGACCTGTCCGCCGCCGAAATTCGCGGCAAACACGCCGTTCTTCACCGACGCGAGAATCTCGGCCGGGTCGCGGTCGCCCGCGAGCATGTAGGTGTTGGTCATGCGCGGCATCGGCACATGGGCATAGCCCTGGCGGCGGCCGTTGCCGGTCGGCTTCATGTTCATCAACCGCGCGTTCTGGCGGTCCTGCATGTAGCCGACCAGGATGCCGTCCTCGATCAGCACGGTGCGATTGGTCGGCGTGCCCTCATCGTCGATTGACAGCGAGCCGCGGCGCGAGGCAATGGTGCCGTCGTCGACCACGGTGACGCCCTTGGCCGCGACCTGCTGGCCCATCAGGCCGGCAAACGCCGACGTCTTCTTGCGGTTGAAGTCGCCCTCGAGGCCATGACCGACCGCTTCATGCAGCATCACGCCGGGCCAGCCGGCGCCGAGCACGACGTCCATTTCGCCAGCAGGCGCCGGAATTGATTCCAGATTGACCAGCGCCTCGCGCAGCGCACCGTCGGCGGCGTCGCGCCAGTTCTTGCTCTCGATGAATTCGGCATAGCCGGCGCGGCCGCCATAACCCTTGCTGCCGCTCTCCTGGCGGTCGCCCTGGCCGGCGACGACGGAGACGTTGACGCGCACCAGCGGACGGATGTCGCGATAGCTCTCGCCGTCGGGCCGCAGGATCTCGACGACCTGCCAGGTCGCACCCAGGCTGACGCTGACCTGCCGCACCCGCGGATCCTTGTCGCGCAGATAAGCGTCGATTTCGGCGAGCAGCTTGACCTTGGTCTCGAAGCCGGGCGCGTCCAGCGGATTGTCGTCACTATAAAGCCGCACGTTGGTATGCGCCGGCGGGGCGGCAAAGCTGCCGGAATAGCCGCCGCGGACGGCTGCGACTGCGTCGGCGGCGCGAATCAGCGCCGGGAGCGACACATCGGAGGAGTGCGCATAGCCGACCGCATCGTCCTTGACCGCGCGCAGGCCAAACCCTTGCGAGGTGTCATAGGTCGCCTGCTTCAGCCGCCCATTGTCGAACATCAGCGCTTCGGTCTGGCTGTACTCCAGGAACAATTCGCCGTCGTCGGCACCGGCAAGGCCACGCGCGAGCTCGTGGCTAACCTGGTCGCGGTCGAGATTGGCGCGGTCGAGCAGGGAGGCTGTGGCAGGATTGGTCATGCGTCCGTCCATTATCCGATGATGTGGGGCAAGATAATGGTTTCCCGGTTGTTCCGCGAGGGGCGGGCCGTCACATTACGGAAACGATAGGTGCGCCAAGGATGTTGTTGAAAACGCTGGCCGCAAGCATCAATCCATCTCCGTCACCCTGAGGTGGCCGCTCCTTCAGCGGCCCTCGAAGGGCGACGGCCCGGCTGGCAGCTCGGCCGTTCATCCTTCGAGGCTCACCTTGCGATGCTCTGCATCGCAAGCTTCGCACCTCAGGATGACGGGACCAACGTCCGGATTGTTGTAGCCAGCCTACGGCAGCTTGTCATAGCCCTCGCCGAGCCCGTTCAGGCTGAGCGGGAAGCCGATGCCTTCCTCGGGCGTCTCGAAGATGATGAAGGTCGCGGTCTTGGCGCTGCGGAGCTGGCCGAGCAGCTTGTCGTCCATGACGACCTCGGCGACGCAGCCATTCGGCAGGCAGCGGACGAAGCCGGCGCGGCCGACGTCCTGGTTGTCGAGCTTCAGCCCGAGGCCGGAGGGCAGCAGCACGCCCAGGGGGGCGACCACGCGCATCAGGCGGCTCTTCTGGTCGGCGGTCTTGAGCACGATCACGGTGAGGCCGGCGTTGGAGCGGTCTTCCGCCACCACGCTCTGGATCAGGGCGCATTGCTCGGCCTGGGCGCCCGGCGGGGTGTCGCAGCGGATCTGCCAGTCGCCATGGACGGAGCGCACCGCGCCCTGCGCATGGGCCAAGCTTGGTAGGAAAACGCCCGGCAATGCAAGGAGAAGGGCGGCGGCCAAGAGGCCGATCAGCGCCTTGAGGCCATCAGCCGGCCTTGCCATGCATCTCGAAAGCCCCATCGGGGTCGGTCCCTCTGCTCGCCTGGGTCGCTTGCGCTGGTGGACTGATACGGCAATGACGGCGTCTTGAAGGCAATTCCCAAGCAAATCCCGCGCCGCCTTGGCCCGCCACTGCCGGCACGAATCAGGTTCCTGCGCAACTGTCCGTCAGTGCCTACCGCGGGCAATTCCGCTGTCAAGCGGCGGCATCCCGGGAAACGGCATTTTTGTCTGATGTTGCTGGGAAATATCTTGCGGGTGATGGCAGGCAGACCGAGCCGAAGACTGCATTGCGATAGATCAAGAATTATGGTTTGAGAGGCTTGATTTCGGCGTTTGAGCGATCTGGCCCCAATTCCTCTTAGAGGTATTCTTGCGCGGCGGTTTGTCGGACGGGCGGGTCGAATAAGCATTTCCCAGAAATAGGGCAATGCACTCGGGGTGATTTCGTAAGGGGAGCGCGAGCGGCATGAGGATGTCGAAGAGTCGGGTGGGCCGGCATTTGCTGGGATTGGCCACCATCGCCTTGGTGGCGGCTGGCATCACGCTGGCGACGGGCGGCGCGGCATTTGCCGAGCTCGGGCAGCCGGAGCCGTGGGAATGGCACCTGCAGGCCTCCGGGTCTCCGGTGATGGACAACATCGTCTGGTTCCACGACTTCTTGTCCGTACTGATCATCGTCATCACGCTGTTCGTGCTGGCGCTGCTCGTGGTCGTGGTGGTGAAGTTCAATTCGAAGGCCAATCCGGTGCCGTCGCGGACCACCCACAACACCCTGATCGAGGTGGCGTGGACGCTGGTGCCGGTGCTGATCCTGGTCGGCATCGCGGTGCCGTCGTTTCGGCTGCTGTTCCTCGAGCTCGACGTGCCGAAGGCGGACCTGACCATCAAGGCCACCGGCAAGCAGTGGTACTGGTCCTACGCCTATCCTGACAACGGCAAGTTCGAGTTCGACTCGCTGATGGCCCAGGACAAGCAGCCCCGGCTGCTCGGCGTCGACAACGAGTTGGTGGTGCCGGTCAACAAGGTGATTCGCGTTCAGGTCACCGGTGCCGACGTCATCCACGCCTTCGCCCTGCCGGCCTTCGGCGTCAAGATCGACGCCATTCCGGGCCGCCTGAACGAAACCTGGTTCAAGGCCACCAAGACCGGCATGTTCTACGGCCAGTGCTCGGAGCTCTGCGGCAAGGACCACGCCTTCATGCCGATCGCCATTCGCGTGGTGAGCGACCAGGAGTTCGCCTCCTGGGTTGAAACGGCGAAAAAGAAATATGCGAGCGGCGGCACCAGCACTTTCGCCTCCGCGGCCGGCCCGGCGCAGTAAGCGCCGGGTGACGGCTTGAGGGACTGAAAGCGACATAAAGGGCGGGACCTCCAAAGGTCCGAATGGGACGCAAGGCAGGATTTGACAATGGCAACGAGCGCAGCGGCACACGGCGATCACGCGCAAGACCACGGACATGACCACGAGCACGCCCATCCGACCGGATGGCGGCGCTACGTCTATTCGACCAATCACAAGGACATCGGCACGATGTACCTGATCTTCGCGGTCATCGCCGGCATCATCGGTGCCGCGATGTCGATCGCGATCCGTGCCGAGTTGATGTATCCGGGCGTGCAGATATTCCACGAAACGCACACCTATAACGTGTTCGTGACCTCGCACGGCCTGATCATGATCTTCTTCATGGTCATGCCCGCGATGATCGGCGGCTTCGGCAACTGGTTCGTGCCGCTGATGATCGGTGCGCCTGATATGGCGTTCCCGCGCATGAACAACATCTCGTTCTGGCTGCTGCCGGCCTCGTTCGGTCTGCTGCTGATGTCGACCTTCGTCGAGGGCGAGCCCGGCGCGAACGGTGTCGGCGCCGGCTGGACCATGTATGTGCCGCTGTCGAGCACCGGTCACCCGGGCCCGGCCGTCGACTTCGCGATCCTGTCGCTCCATCTGGCGGGTGCTTCGTCGATCCTCGGCGCCATCAACTTCATCACCACGATCTTCAACATGCGCGCGCCGGGCATGACCCTGCACAAGATGCCGCTGTTCGTGTGGTCGATCCTGGTGACGGTGTTCCTGCTGCTGCTGTCGCTGCCGGTGCTCGCCGGTGCGATCACCATGCTGCTCACCGACCGCAATTTCGGCACGACGTTCTTCGCGCCCGACGGCGGCGGCGATCCCGTGCTGTTCCAGCATCTGTTCTGGTTCTTCGGCCACCCCGAGGTGTACATCCTGATCCTGCCCGGCTTCGGCATGATCAGCCAGATCGTCTCGACCTTCTCGCGCAAGCCCGTGTTCGGCTATCTCGGCATGGCCTACGCCATGGTCGCGATCGGCGGCATCGGCTTCGTGGTGTGGGCGCACCACATGTACACGGTCGGCATGTCGTCGGCGACGCAGGCCTATTTCGTCGCCGCCACGATGGTGATCGCGGTTCCGACCGGCGTGAAGATCTTCTCGTGGATCGCCACGATGTGGGGCGGCTCGATCGATTTTCGCGCGCCGATGATCTGGGCGGTGGGCTTCATCTTCCTGTTCACGGTCGGCGGCGTCACCGGCGTCGTGCTGGCGAACGCCGGCGTCGACCGCGTGCTGCAGGAGACCTACTACGTCGTCGCCCACTTCCACTACGTGCTGTCGCTCGGCGCGGTGTTCGCGATCTTCGCGGGCTGGTACTACTGGTTCCCGAAGATGTCGGGCTACATGTACAACGAGACGCTGGCCAAGGCGCACTTCTGGTTCACCTTCGTCGGCGTGAATTTGGTGTTCTTCCCGCAGCACTTCCTCGGCCTGTCGGGCATGCCGCGGCGCTACGTCGACTATCCGGATGCGTTCGCCGGCTGGAATCTGATCTCGTCGCTCGGCTCCTACATCTCCGGCTTCGGCGTCTTGATCTTCCTCTACTGCGTGTTCGACGCCTTCATGAAGAAGGTCCCGGCGGGCGACAATCCCTGGGGTGCGGGCGCCACCACGCTGGAGTGGACGCTGCCGTCGCCGCCGCCCTTCCACCAGTTCGAAGTGCTGCCCCGCGTGCAGTAATCATAACTCCCGCGGCGCCCGTGACGGGCGCCGCGGCTCTATAACGAAGCGAGTTGAATTAGTGTCCGTCCTCGACCAGAACGCCATCCACATCAATCCCCGCATCTCCGAGGCGGAGGTCGGCGACTATCTCGCGCTGCTCAAGCCGCGGGTGATGTCGCTCGTGATCTTCACCGCATTGGTCGGGATGGCGATGGCGCCGGGGCGCTTCCACTGGGTGCTCGCGATCACCTCGCTGCTCTGCATCGCGGTCGGCGCCGGCGCCTCCGGCGCGCTCAACATGGCACTCGAGGGCGACATCGACGCCAAGATGTCGCGCACCGCCAACCGCCCGATCCCGCGCGGCCGCATCACCCGGCCCGAGGCGATGACGTTCGGCATGACGCTCGCCTTCTTCTCGGTGATGACGCTCGGCATTCTCGTCAACTGGATCGCAGGCGCGCTGCTCGCCTTCACCATCTTCTTCTACGTCGTGATCTACACGATGGGCCTGAAGCGCCGGACCGCGCAGAACATCGTGATCGGCGGCGCCGCCGGCGCGCTGCCGCCGGTGGTGGCCTGGGCTTCCGTCACCGGGACGGTCGACGTCGAGCCGCTGCTGCTGTTCGCCATCATCTTCTTCTGGACGCCGCCGCACTTCTGGGCGCTGGCGCTGTTCCGCTCCGACGACTATGCCCGCGCCGGCATTCCGATGCTGCCCAATGTCGCCGGCCCCGACGCGACCCGTCTCCAGATCCTGCTCTACACCATCGTGCTGATCGCAGTGGCTGCCGCGCCCTGGGCGCTCGGCTATTTCGATGCCATCTACGGCGTCACCTCGCTGGTGCTCGGCGCCGGCATGCTGGTGCTCGCCATCAACGTCTATATCCGCCGCGAGCGCAGCCAGTCGTTGCGCGCGACGCGAAAACTGTTTGCCTTCTCGATCCTTTACCTGTTCGCGCTGTTTGCGACCTTGCTGGCCGAGGTCGTGTACCGCGCGGTTGCTCCGATGGTCGGGGGCGCATGAGGCTCGCATGGCTGACAAACCCGAGCCAGATGGAATCGTCCTCACCGAGGCGCAGCAGAAGAGCCGTCGTCAGCGCTCGATCGCGATCGCGCTTGCGCTCGGTGTTCTCGTCATCCTGTTTTTCGCCGTCACCATGGTCAAGGGACCGGCGGTTCTAGTTCGGCCAATGTGAGAGAAATGGATCGAGAGCCGACCATATCGCAGGACGTGACCCCAAAGGCGGTGCGCCGTGGTTTGGGTCGCGACGCGTTCGTCGCTTCGATCTGTGGCGGCGTCGTCGCGCTGATGGTCGGCGCGTCCTATGCGGCGGTGCCGTTCTACAACTGGTTCTGCCGCGCCACCGGCTTCAACGGCACGACCCAGGTCGCGACCTCTGCGCCGGCCACAGGCCCGATCGCACGCAAGATCGCGGTGCGTTTCGATTCCAACGTCGCGCCCGGTCTGCCCTGGAAGTTCGAGCCTGAGCAGACCGAGGTCGAGGTCAATATCGGCCAGGTCACCACCATCTACTACACCGTGACCAACCAGGCCGCGCGCACCACTGCGGGCCAAGCCGCCTACAACGTCGCGCCGCTGACGGTCGGGTCCTATTTCCAGAAGATCAACTGCTTCTGCTTCACCGAGCAGACCATGGCGCCCGGCGAGAAGCGGGAGATGCCCGTGGTGTTCTACGTCGATCCGTCGATCGTCGACGACCACGACAATGATGGGCTCGGCACCATCACGCTGTCCTACACGTTCTATCCGGTGAAGGATCCGGTGGTGAAGCCGCTCGCATCCGGCGATGACGACAAACGCAAGGGAAATCTCCAGCCGCCGGGTTGACGCTCAGGGTTGGAATAAGGGGATAAGTGCCGGACAGGCACGGGATTGAGGAGAGAGACCGCAATGGCTACCGCGCAAGGCAAGCATCACGACTACCACTTGGTCGATCCCTCTCCGTGGCCGGTGGTCGGCTCCATCTCGGCCTTCATCATGGCGGTCGGCGCGATCACCTGGATGCACCACATGGTCTCTGCCGCGCCGATCATCTTCGGTATCGGCACCGTCGGCGTGCTCTACACCATGGCGAGCTGGTGGGGCGATGTGATCAAGGAAGCCCAGTACAAGGGCGACCATACAAGGGTCGTACAGATCAGCCATCGCTACGGCATGATCCTGTTCATCGCCTCCGAGGTGATGTTCTTCGTCGCCTGGTTCTGGGCCTATTTTAACGCTGCGCTGTTTCCGGCCGATGCCGTCCACGCCACCCGCGACGCCGTGTTCGGCTGCGGCCTTGGCACCGCCGCCGGCGCCTGCTCGGTGCCGGGCACCTGGCCGCCGCATGGCATCGAGACCTTCGATCCCTGGCATCTGCCGCTGCTGAACACGCTGATCCTGCTCACCTCCGGCACCACGGTCACCTGGGCGCATCACGCGCTGCTCGAGAACGACCGCCAGGGCCTGAAGTACGGCCTGATCCTCACCGTCCTCCTGGGTGCGACCTTCACCTGCGTGCAGGCCTATGAGTACAGCCACGCGGCGTTCTCGTTCGGCGGCAACGTCTACGGTGCGACCTTCTTCATGGCGACCGGCTTCCACGGTTTCCACGTGCTGGTCGGCACCATCTTCCTGTTGGTCTGCCTGTTCCGCGCCTATGCCGGCCATTTCACGCCGACGCAGCATCTCGGCTTCGAGTTCGCCGCCTGGTACTGGCACTTCGTCGACGTGGTGTGGCTGTTCCTGTTCCTGTGTATCTATGTCTGGGGACACGGCGCCGAGGCCATGGCCCACGGCGCGCACTGAGCTGCGTCCAATCGATCTCGAAAGGGCGGCCGCACGGCCGCCCTTTTACTTTCCGGTGGCCGAGGCCCAATTGAAACTGTGATAGACTTGCGCGTCATGAACGAAACCGCCGGCACGCCTGAGACCCAGCCCACCGTTCTGCAGAGCGCACTGCGCGGGCTCGCCTGCAAATGCCCGCGCTGCGGTGAGGGCAAGCTCTATGCGGGCTTCTTGACGCTCGCACCCTCCTGTAACCGTTGTGGCCTCGACTACGCCTTCATCGATGCCGGTGACGGTCCGGCGATCTTCATCATCATGCTCGCCGGCGCGATCGTGGTCGGCTGCGCGCTCGTCGTCGAGGTCAAATATCAGCCACCGTACTGGCTGCATGCCGTGCTGTGGCTGCCGCTGATCCTCGCAACCACGCTTCTGCCATTACGCTCCATGAAATCGCTGCTCATCGCGCTGCAATTTCACCACAAGGCAGCACCTGGCCGGCTGGTCGACCGCGCGAAATGAACGAGGCCGCACGCAAGCCCCGCGTGGCCGGCTTCATGCTGTTCACGGTTCTGCTGACCGCGGTTTTCGTCGCGCTCGGTGTCTGGCAATTGCAGCGCCGCACCGCCAAGCACGAACTGATCGCCGCACTCACCGAGCGTCTCGCGGCCGCACCCGTCGCGCTGCCGCCGCCAGCGCAATGGGCCGCGCTGACGCCAGCGCGCGATGAATTTCGCCGCGTCAGCTTCACCGCAGCCTATGCGGCTGCGCCGGATGCGATGGTCTATTCGTCCGGCTCCGCCGTGCGCAAGGATGCCTCCGGCCCCGGCACCTGGGCCTTCCTGCCGGCACGGCTGCCGAGCGGCGAGATCGTGGTGATCGATGCGGGCTTCGTCGAGAACACGATGCAGGAGCGCAGCGTCGAGGATCGTGCGGTGAAGAAGCTCGTCACCGGCGGCCCGGTCGCGCTCACCGGCTATCTGCGCTTTCCCGAAGCATCGGGATGGCTGACGCCGGCCGAGAATCGCGACAAGCGGCTGTGGTTCGTGCGCGATCATCTGGCGATCGCGAGCGCGCTTGGCTGGGGCGCGGTCGCGCCGTTCTACGTCGACCTCGAGCAGCCCGCGCCCGAGAACAACATTCCGCGCCCCGGTCCGCTGGACGTGAATTTGAAAGACGATCATCTGCAATACGCGATCACCTGGTTCGCGCTTGCCGGCGCGGTGCTGATCGCATTTGCGGTCTGGGTGAGCGGACGGCGAAAGAGCGAAGTCGGTCCGTAAGTTCCCGGAGGGAACCCGGTATCGCCCGGTCTTTATTATTCAGCGCATATTCACGAGGGTGATCTTAAGCCGCCTCTGAATTTTTTCCGCGGCAAACAGGATTGCTGGCGTGCGCGATTTCGATCAGATGGGACTTGTTGTCGATTGGGTAGATGCCTGCCGCAAGGGTGACCTCGCGACGCTGCTCGACCTCTACGCCGACGATGCCGAGCTCGAGTGCACGTGCAACGGCACGCATCTCTATCGCGGCCGGCGCGAGCTCGAAACCTATTGGGGACCGAAACTCAGCGCCTTCTCCTCGGCGGGCTTCGGCCTGGAGGAAATCCATCCCGCGCAGAACGGCATCGATCTCGAATATTCCGTCGCGGGCGCACTGCGCATCCGCGCCTCGTTTCGCTTCAGCGCGGAAGGCAAGATCTACAGCACGCTGTGCGAGCCGGCGCAGCAGGGTCCGCACGATTGCGGCGCGTGCTAACTGGTGATCGCGTCGCGGACTTCGCCGAGCGGCAGGCGGCAGCGCACATAGGTTCGCTCGTCCGCGCGCAGCAGTGACAGCGATCCACTAAGCGCCCGCACGCGTTCTTGCATGCCGGTCAGGCCACGGCCAAACACGTTGTCGGCGGGAAAGCCGCTGCCATCGTCGGAGACTTCGACCGCGAGGACATCGCCGGCAATTGCCGTCTCCACATGGGCATCGTGTGCTCCGGCGTGGCGCAGCACGTTGGTCAAAGCCTCCTGGATCACGCGATAGACGGTCTGGGCCACCGGCCCGTCGAGCCCGTTGAGATCAGGATCGATCGTCGCAGTAAGGCCGATATGCGGCGCCTGCCTGCGAAAATTCCGCAGCAGCGTCTGCACACTGGCCTCGAGTCCCAATTCCTCGATGTAGAGCGGCCGCAGCCGGTCGAGGATGCGGCGGTTGGTCTGCTGCAGCGCCTCGACCGATCGCATCACCTCCTGCACCGAGTTGCCGAGATTTCCCGTCTGCGGCGAAGCCTCGCTCAGTGCGATCGTGCCGGCGCGGATGCTGAACAGCAGCGGGCCAAGCTCGTCGTGCAGATCGCGGGCGAGATCGCGCCGCTCATTGTCCTGCAGCGACACCAGGCGATGCAACAGGTCACGATTGTCCTGGCTCAATTGCACGAGTGTCGTCGCCAGCGCGTTGGCTTCCTCGCAGCTTTGCCGGATTTCCGGCGGGCCGGCGACCGGAATCGGCGTCGCATAATCGCCGCGCCGGATACGGGTGAGGCCCGCGCCGAGATCTTGCAGCGGACGCAGGGCCGAGCCTGCGAACGCGTAGGCAATGACGGCGGTCAGTCCGGCAAGCGCGACGACGAAGCCGGCGAGCGCCAGGAAGCCCGCCCATGTCTCAAACAGCGCAGCCGACAGATCGGGCGAGAACACGATGTCGCCGACGTGTTCGCTGCCGATGGTAACGGGGAATGCGATATGCAGGTCAGGGATGGTGAGGAGATCGACAAACCATCCCGGCGGGCTATGCGGGCCCTGCAGAGGCCTCGGCGCAAACGGGGGAGAACCAGCTTCCGCGGAATGGAACTGGATATCCGACGATGCGTCCAGCATCCGGACAAAGTCGTCGAGAGTCCTGCGCGGATTCTCGGACGACCGCAGGGCGTTGTTCAGGGCCTCGGCGACCGCCCGGGTCGATCGCTGTGCCGGCTCGTTCTCTTCGGCGAGCTGGCCGGTTGTGAAAACGTGCAGGAGAATGCCGCCCATCAGCAGAGCCGCGATGAACATTACACCGAGCGGAAGAAACAGCTGGGTTTTGAAAGAGGGGCGGTGCCACATTAGGTCAATTCTAACGCGCATTGGCGGGATTTTCTCTTTCCATTTGTTCCCGCCGGTCTATGAGTCCAGAAAACCAGAGAGCGCGCGATGCAAGATACCGCCAAGCCGGCGACCAGGGTCCTGATCGTCGACGACCATCCCGTGGTGCTGTCCGGTTGCCGCACCCTTTTCGCATCCGACCATTCGATTCGGATCGACGAGGCGACCGACGCGAAATCAGGCCATCGTGCCTATGTCAGCAAGCGGCCTGACGTGACCGTGATCGACATCAGCCTGCCCGATGTCTCCGGCTTCGAACTGATGCGCCGGATCCGCAAGGACGATCCGGACGCCAAGATCATCATGTTCAGCATGAACGACGATCCGGCCTTTGTGGTGCGCGCGGTGGAGCTGGGGGCGCAGGGCTACGTCTCCAAGGGTGACGATCCCCGAATCCTGCTCAAGGCTGTGCGCAAGGTGGTCGCGGGCGACAATTTCATCTCGCCGCAGCTCGCGGAGGCCGTGACGTTTTCGGGCGCCGCGATCAAGGCCAATCCGGCCTCGCAGATGACACCGCGGGAGCTGGAAATTCTCCGCCTGCTCGGGCGCGGCAACAAGATCGTCGAGGTCGCCGAGGCGCTCGGCATCTCCTACAAGACCGTCGCCAACACCACGTCCCTGCTCAAGCAGAAGCTGGGGGCCAAGAACCACTCCGACCTGATCCGGATCGCGGTGGAAATCGGGATGAACTGACACCGTCAGGGACCGAACCGGTTGCTCCTATATGCAGCCGGTTCGGCCGACGGATCGGCCCAGCCGCACGTCCGGGCAATGCGTGGACGACGGCTGACACCTTCCGCCGACACAATGGGCCGCGGAGGCGTTCGTTCCTCGATTATAATTCGGGAAAATACGGCAATGAGGCTCGCGGTTGTTGGGATTGGCGATCAACGCGACCGGGACATATCGGGAAAAACAGGAACAATCTCCGCGGGCAGCTGTTTTTGCCCTTGACGATTTCGTGACAGGCGACGAAAGCTCGCTTGGACAACTTTCGGGGCCGACGCCCAACACGGAAACCGGGTCTGCACACATCAACGACAGACCTTCCAAGAGAGGGGCTGCGGCATCGCCGCAGCCCTTTTTCGTTGGGCATGGTGCGGCCCCGCAAAACACTCTATGGTGCCGGAAGCCTCTGGCTATCAACTAGGAACATCGTGAAATCAAAGGCTTAAGGCCCGCATTCAGGTCGGGTCGGCCTTTGGAGGGCAGTTTGACTCGTTATATTTCGACCCGGGGCGAGGCCCCTGAGCTTGGCTTCTGCGACGTGATGCTGACCGGGCTTGCCCGCGACGGCGGCCTGTATGTGCCGGTGACCTGGCCGCAGCTTTCGGCCGAGACCATCGCTGGCTTCTTCGGCCGCCCCTATTGGGAGGTTGCGGTCGAAATCATCCGTCCCTTCGTCGGCGGCGAGATTTCCGACGCAGATCTCGGCCGCATGGCGAACGAGGCCTATGCCACCTTCCGTCATCCGGCCGTGGTGCCGCTGCGCCAGATGTCGCCGCATCAATTCGTGCTGGAGCTGTTCCACGGTCCGACGCTCGCCTTCAAGGACGTGGCGATGCAGCTGATCTCCCGGCTGATGGACCATGTGCTGGCCAAGCGCGGCCAGCGCACCACCATCGTGGTCGCGACCTCCGGCGACACCGGCGGCGCCGCGGTCGAGGCCTTCGCGGGTCTGGAGAACGTCGACCTCATCGTGCTGTTTCCGCACGGCCGCATCTCCGAGGTGCAGCGGCGGATGATGACGACGACCGGTGCCGCCAATGTCCATGCGCTCGCCATCGAGGGCAATTTCGACGACTGCCAGGCGCTCGTGAAGGGGATGTTCAACAACCATCGCTTCCGCGATGCGACCTCGCTGTCCGGCGTCAACTCCATCAACTGGGCCCGTATCGTCGCGCAGGTGGTCTACTACTTCACTTCCGCAGTCGCCGCCGGCGCACCGGCGCGCGCGGTGGATTTCATCGTGCCGACCGGAAATTTCGGCGATATTTTTGCAGGCTACGTCGCCAAGCGCATGGGTCTTCCCGTGCGGACCCTGCGCATTGCCGCTAACGTCAATGACATCCTCGCCCGCACGCTCAAGACCGGCATCTACGAGGTGCGCGAGGTGCACGCGACCGCCTCGCCGTCGATGGACATCCAGATCTCCTCGAATTTCGAGCGGCTGCTGTTCGAAGCCGGCAAGCGCGATGCGGCCGGCGTGCGCCGGCTGATGGAGCAGCTGAAACAGTCGGGCCGTTTTGTCCTGCCCGACGCCACGCTCGCTGCGATCCGCGAAGAATTCGACGCCGGTCGCGCCGACGAGACCGAGACTGCGGCTGCGATCCGCGCCGCCTGGCGCGAGGCCGGCGAGCTCGTCGATCCCCACACCGCCGTGGCGCTCGCGGTCGCCGATCGCGACACCACCGACACGACCGTTCCCAACATCGTGCTCTCGACCGCGCATCCCGCCAAATTCCCGGACGCCGTGGATGCGGCCTGTGGCCAGCGGCCGCAACTGCCGGCCTGGCTCGACGGTCTCATGACCAAATCCGAACATATGAAGGTCATGAAGAACGATCAGAGCGAGGTCGAGCGGTTCGTGCTGTCGGTCAGCCGTGCCGCAAAACAGGGAGTTGCCGGATGAGCGTCGAGATATCCAAGCTTGCCTCCGGCCTGACCGTCGTCACCGACAACATGCCGCATCTGGAGACCGCCGCGCTCGGCGTCTGGGCCGGCGTCGGCGGCCGCGACGAGAAGCCGAACGAGCATGGCATCTCGCACCTGCTCGAGCACATGGCGTTCAAGGGCACGACGGGGCGCTCCTCGCGCGAGATCGTCGAGGAGATCGAGGCGGTCGGCGGCGACCTCAATGCCGGCACCTCGACCGAGACCACGTCCTATTATGCCCGCGTGATGAAGGCCGACGTGCCGCTCGCGCTCGACGTGCTTGCCGACATCCTCGCCAATCCCGCCTTCGAGCCCGAAGAGCTCGAGCGCGAGAAGAACGTCATCGTGCAGGAGATCGGTGCGGCCCAGGACACGCCCGACGACGTCGTGTTCGAGCATCTCAACGAGCTCTGCTATCCCGACCAGCCGATGGGCCGCTCGCTGCTCGGCACTGCCAAGACCCTGCGCGCCTTCAACCGCGACTCGCTGCGCGACTATCTCTCGACGCATTACCGCGGGCCCGACATGGTGGTCGCGGCGGCGGGCGCTGTCGATCACAAGCAGGTCGTCGCCGAGGTCGAGAAGCGCTTTGCGAGTTTTGACGCGACGCCGGGACCGAAGCCGCAGGCAGCGATGTTCGGCAGGGGCGGAGCCAAGGTCGTGCATCGCGAGCTCGAACAGGCGCATCTGACGCTGGCGCTGGAAGGCGTGCCGCAGACGGATTTGTCGCTGTTCTCGCTCCAGGTCTTCACCAACATCCTCGGCGGCGGAATGTCGTCGCGGCTGTTCCAGGAGGTGCGCGAAAAACGCGGCCTCTGCTACTCGATCTACTCGTTCCACGCGCCCTACACCGACACCGGCTTCTTCGGCCTCTACACCGGCACCGATCCCGCCGACGCGCCGGAGATGATGGAAGTCGTGGTCGACATCATGAATGATTCGGTCGAGACCCTGACCGAGGCCGAGATTGCGCGGGCCAAGGCGCAGATGAAGGCGGGCCTGCTGATGGCGCTGGAGAGCTGCTCCTCGCGCGCCGAGCAGCTCGCCCGGCACGTGCTGGCCTATGGCCGGCCGCAGACGGTGCAGGAGCTGGTGGCCCGGATCGACGCCGTCAGCGTCGAATCGACCCGCGATGCGGCGCGTGCACTGCTTTCGCGCAGCCGCCCTGCGGTAGTCGCATTGGGTAGCGGCAGGGGTCTGGACACGGCGGTATCTTTTGCGGAAGGATTGACGAAGGCGCGTGCCAAGGCGCGGCTGCATTAGGAGCCGCGCAGGGCGACCCGCCCCGGGAAGCATCACCATGGCCCTCTTTCGCCTGCCATCCAGTGGACCTGCTGCTCTTGCCCCCCGCGGCAACGGATTGTTGCTGCGGGCGCCGCAGATGTCGGATTTCCTGCAGTGGGCGCATCTGCGCGAGACCAGCCGCGATTATTTGACGCCGTGGGAGCCGATCTGGCCGTCCGACGACCTGACCCGTTCCGGCTTCCGCCGCCGCCTGCGCCGCTATTCCGAAGACATCGCCGCGGACCGCTCCTATCCCTTTCTGATCTTCCGCGAGCTCGACGGCGCCATGGTTGGCGGCATCACGCTCGCCAATGTCCGGCGCGGCATCGTCCAGGCCGGCACCATCGGCTATTGGGTCGGCCAGCCCAACGCCCATCGCGGCTACATGACCGCGGCGCTGCGGGTGCTGCTGCCGACGCTGTTCGGTGAGCTCAACCTGCACCGGGTCGAGGCTGCCTGCATCCCGACCAATGCGCCGTCGATCCGGGTGCTGGAGAAGTGCGGCTTCTCCCGCGAGGGACTGGCGCGCCGCTATCTCTGCATCAACGGGGTCTGGCAGGACCATCTGCTGTTCGGCCTGCTGCACGAGGATTTTCGCGGCTGAACGCGCGCTAAAGTCAGCTTTTTCCTGCCTTGTTTTCTCGCCTTGGGATCGCCGATATTGGCGATATAAACCGCATCACACCGGCGATCCGCCGGGATGTTGTCATGGAGTACAGGCGTTTATGAACGAGCTTCGCTCATTGCGGAAGGCGCTGCGGCGGGGTCCGGTGATCGCGCTGGCGCTGTCGGTGTCATTCGCTTCCATGTCGCCGGTCGCGGCGCAGTCGCTGACCGACCGCTTCAAGGGCCTGTTCGGCGGCAAATCCGACGAGCCGGCCAAGCCAGCGCCTGCGCCGGGCCAGCCGGCGGCCGATGACGACATCGATTGCCCGCAGGTCACGGTGCGCGCCGGAGCGTCCACCTACGGGGTCGGGGCGACAGGCAAGCCGGCCGTCGGCAACGATGTGCGCTTCCAGGCCTCGATCACCAAGATGGCGCGCGAATGCACCCGTAATGGCGCCGAGATCGTCGCGCGTATCGGCATCCAGGGCCGCGTCATCGCAGGCCCCGCCGGCGCGCCCAACTCGGTCGAGGTGCCCTTGCGCGTCGCCGTGGTGCAGGGCGGTGTCGGCGAGAAAGTGATCGCTTCGAAGGCCTACCGGACCACGGTCGAGATGTCCGAAGGCGGCAGCGTGCCCTTCACCTTCGTCGCCGAGGATCTGTCCTATCCGGTGCCGTCGGCCGCAGTCGCCGATACCTACATCTTCTATGTCGGCTTCGACCCGCAGGCGCTTTCGCCCGAGCCGAAGGCTCGCGGGAAAAAGAAGTAGCTACCAGCTCAGCTGTCATGCCCCGGCTTGACCGGGGCATCCAGTACGCCGCGGCCTAACGATCCATTACATCTGTCTCGGAGTACTGGATCACCCGCTTTCGCGGGTGATGACACGGAGTTTGCAGTTGTCGTACCGGGTCAACAAAAAAGCCGGCGCTCACCGCGCCGGCTTTTTGATTGGTGAGGACGAAAACGCCTCAGTTCAGCTTCTGCCGAACCTCGGTGATGCCCTTGGCGAGCAGATCGTCGGCGACCTGGCCCTTGACCGACTGCGACAGGATCGTGGAGGCGGCTTGCACTGCGGCTTCCGCGGCTGCGGCGCGAACATCAGCTACCGCCTGGGCCTCGGCGAGCGCGATCTTGCTCTCCGCGGTCTTGGTGCGGCGGGCGACGAAGTCTTCCACCTTCGCCTTGGCCTCGGTCGCGATGCGCTCGGCTTCGGACTTGGCGTTGGCGATGATGTCGGCAGCCTCGCGCTCGGCCGCGGCACTGCGTGCCTTGTAGTCGGCGAGCACCTTGGCGGCTTCCTGCTTGAGACGCGTCGCGTCGTCGAGCTCGGCCTTGATGCGGTCGGCGCGATGGTCGAGCGCAGCCATCGCCTTGTTGAAGACCCCGAGATAGCCGAACACGACCATCAGGATCACGAAGGCAATGGCGACCCAGGTTTCAGGATCGAAGAACATATCGACTAACCCTTCAAGGACGCATCAACGGCGGCATTGACCGACGCCGCGTCCGGAACCACGCCGGTGAGCTGCTGCACGATGGTGCCTGCCGCATCGGCCGCGATGCCGCGGACGTTGCTCATGGCGGTCGCGCGGGTCGAGGCGATGGTCTTCTCCGCCTCGGCGAGCTTGGCCGCCAGCTGCTCTTCCAGCGCCTTGCGCTCGGCTTCCGCCTGCGCATTCGCCTTGTCGCGGGATTCGTTGCCGATCGCCTGTGCCCGCGAACGCGCCGAAGCGAGCTCGCCTTCATAGGCCTTCAGCGCTGCGTCGGACTGATCCTTCAGCGTCTGCGCCTCGGCGAGGTCACCCTCGATCTTGTTCTGACGCGCCTCGATCGCACCGCCGACCTTCGGCAGAGCGAGCTTGGACACGATCACGTAAAGCGCGACGAAGAAGATCGCGAGCCACACCAGCTGTGAAGCATAGGTGCTGCTCTCGAACGGCGGAAAACCGCCACCATGACCGCCTTCGGCCTCGGTGTGGGCGCCCGCCGCCGGACTTTTCGCCCCGCCATGACTCTCAGCCATGGATTACTCCTGTTGCCGTCCTGCGCGCCGCTTCGGTTGAAGCGGCGCGAAAATTCGTCCTCAGAGCGGAACGAACAGCAGCAGCAGCGCGATCAGCAGGGAGAAAATGCCGAGCGCTTCGGTCACGGCGAAGCCGAAGATCAGGTTGCCGAACTGGCCCTGAGCGGCCGAGGGGTTGCGAACGGCTGCGGCGAGGTAGTTGCCGAAGATCACGCCCACGCCGACGCCCGCGCCGCCCATGCCGATGCATGCGATGCCCGCGCCGATAAGTTTTGCTGCTGCCGGATCCATTTTAGACTCCTTGGAAGAAAGATTGGGTTTTGGGTGGAAATTCCCCGGACCGCTCAGTGTCCCGGATGAATGGCGTCGTTGAGGTAGATGCAGGTCAGGATCGCAAACACATAGGCTTGCAGGAATGCGACCAGAATCTCGAGAGCGTACAGCGCGACCGTGAGCGCCAGCGGCAGCACGCCGCCGAACCAGCCCAGCGCGCCGAGCGAGAAGCCGAGCATGGCGACGAAGCCCGCGAACACCTTCAGCGCGATGTGGCCGGCCAGCATGTTGGCGAACAGACGGACGCTGTGGGAGACCGGCCGCAGGAAGAACGACAGGATCTCGATGAACATCACCAGCGGAAGGATGTAGCCGGGGACGCCGTGGGGCACGAAGATCGAGAAGAATTTCAGGCCGTTCTTGGCGACGCCGTAGATCAGCACGGTGAAGAAGACCAAAAGCGCGAGCGCCGCGGTCACGATCAGATGGCTCGAGATCGTGAAGGTATAGGGGATGATGCCGACCAGGTTCGAGACGCAGATGAACATGAACAGCGAGAAGATCAGCGGGAAGAACTTCATGCCTTCCGAGCCGGCCGTCGAGCGGATGGTCGAGGCGACGAATTCGTAGGAGATTTCGGCGACCGACTGGAGGCGCCCGGGAACCAGCTGCGTTCCGCTGGCAAGCATCAGGAGCGAGATGATCGCCACTGCCACCAGCATGTAGAGCGATGAATTGGTGAAGGCGATCGTTTGATTGCCGATATGGCCGATCGTGAAGAGAGGCTCGATGTTGAACTGGTGGATCGGATCGATTTTCATCAGCGCGGCATCTCTTGGTCTGCCGGGCTAGCCGGCGTGTCTCGGTCTGCCGGCCGGGCCGGCCCGCACCGGCGAAGCCGGCGCGAAAATTCCTCTCCTGTTCGGATCGGCCTTAAGAACCACCGCGCCTGTTCTGACCCGCGCCCGCCGTTCTCACCACATTCACGACGCCGGCCACGAAGCCCAGCAGCAGGAACACGATAAATCCGAAAGGCGACGTCGACAGCAAGCGGTCGAAACCCCAGCCAATCCCCGCTCCGACAACGACCCCGGCGACCAACTCGGAGGATAACCGGAAACCAAGCGCCATCGCCGAAGCTCTGGCCGCTTTGTCTTCACCGTCACCTGCGGGTTGCTCGGTCTTGATGTGGCGGTCGCGAAGTTCGGACAACCGCTGATCAAGATTTCCGAGCCGTTCGGAAAGCGCAGCTTCCTCGGGCGATCTATGCTGATCTCCATTCTCGCTGCGTCCCGTGTCCTGAGCCATGCCACGAAGACCCGAAACGCTGCGGTTGAATGGAAATTACGCCCGCCACCCTCAAAAGCCGCGCGGACCATACTGACCGCTCATAATCAAGTCAAGCCAAGTCACGATCGCGTCGTGTTCGCTTATGTATCTGATTTAATTGGTAATATCGCCTTGTACGCCAGCGCTGCACACAGCGTGACGCCGCACCGCAGCAGCTCTCCGCACGATCCGCCGAAATGGCCGACATTTCGCCGCGGCTTTCGGGATCAAACGGACTGCCGCCGTCGTTGATTCCGTGGATGCGTTTTTTGGCGGCGGATTGGAGCGACCGAGCGATGCGCCGTCGCTCGCCCGGGTGTAGAATTCGAACGGTGGGCCACCGGCGCGTCGTGGCGGAGAGCGCGATGAGAGTAGTGAAATCATCCACAACATCATGGCTTGCGGCGGTGGCGATTGCCGCGGTGGTGGCCACCAGCGGCGGCTTGGTGGCCGCGCAATCGGCGCCCGACGGCGAAAACGGCCGCTTCAGCATGACGCCGATCCCCGAAGGCGTGCTGCGGCTCGACACCCGCACCGGCACGGTCTCGACCTGCACCAGGAATGGCACCGGCTGGGCCTGCTATGCCGTGCCCGACGAGCGCTCCGCGTTCGATGCCGAGATCGGCCGGCTCCAGGCCGAGGTCGAGAAGCTGAAGGGGCAACTCGCGGCCGGGCCGACCGTGTCGGGCAAAGTCGACGAGGCGTTGCCGAAATCGGATTCGCTGAAGAAGGCGGAGCCGAAGGTCGCCGAGGGTGATCGGAAGATCGAGATCCCGCTACCCAGCGACCAGGATCTCGACCGCGCCATGTCATTCCTTGAGAAGGCGTGGCGCCGGCTGATCGACATGGCCAATCGCGTGCAGAAGGACGTGTCGGGGAGGATTTGACACACGACGCGGTGCCGTAGGGTGGGCAAAGGCGCAAAGCGCCGTGCCCACCACCTTCATATTGTTGCGTGGAATGGTGGGCACGCTTCGCTTTGCCCACCCTACGGCAGCTTTCGAGTTGAGAGACCTTTCATGACGTCAGCCAAATCTGTCACCCGCTCGGCGCCATCGTCGGTGCAAGCCACCACGATCGTATCGTCGCTACTGACCGTGCAGACGCAAGGTCGCGGCTTCACCGATCTCACCAGCGAAGTTGCGAAGTTCGCCGCCGAGGCTCACGCCCGCGACGGTGCGCTGACGCTGTTCATCCGCCACACCTCGGCGTCACTGACGATCCAGGAAAACGCCGATCCCTCGGTGCTCGTTGATCTCACCACCGCGCTCTCGCGGCTCGCGCCGGAGAATGCGCCGTGGACGCATGATACCGAAGGACCCGATGACATGCCCGCGCACGTCAAGACGATGCTGACGCAGACCTCGCTACATGTGCCGGTACTCAACGGTGCGCTCGCGCTCGGCACCTGGCAGGGGATCTATCTGGTCGAGCACCGGGCGCGCCCGCATCGCCGCGAAATCGTGCTGCAATTCATCGGCGGCAATAAATAACATCCCAAGAGCAAACCGGCCGCGGATCGCTCCGCGGCCGGTTTTTTGTTGGTGTCGTGCGACGTCTACATCTTGGTGATGTCGACATCCTTCGTCTCGGGGACGAAGAAGAAGCCGACCACCGCCGTGATCAACGCGAAGGCAACCGGATACCAAAGACCCGAGTAGATATCGCCGGTCGATGCGGTTATCGCGAAGGCGGTCGCGGGCAGCAGGCCGCCGAACCAGCCGTTGCCGATGTGATAGGGCAGCGACATCGAGGTGTAGCGGATGCGGGTCGGGAACAGTTCGACAAGCATGGCCGCGATCGGGCCGTACACCATGGTGACGTAGATCACGAGGATGAAAAGCAAGCCGATGAGGGCCGACACCTGCGGACGGAAGATGTCGAACGGGTTCGACATCTTGACGATGCCCGCGTCACCCGGCTTCGGGTAGCCCGCCGCCTGCGTCGCCGCAGTGATCGCGGGGTTCGACGTCTTGGCGTCCGTGTAGGGCACTTCCTTGTCGTTGACCATGATCTTCACCGCGCCCGCCGGACCCGGAACCGTCGTGTACTTCACCGACGACTGCGCGAGGAAGGCGCGGGCGGTGTCGCAAGGCGCCGTGAAGACGCGGGTGCCGACCGGGTTGAACAGATCGCCGCAGCCTGCGGGATCCGCCACCACCTGCACCTTGACCGTCTCATAGGCCTTTTCCAGCGCCGGATTGGCGTTGGTCGAGATCATCTTGAAGATCGGGAACAGGGTCAGTGCGCCGATCAGGCAGCCCGCCAGGATGATCGGCTTGCGGCCGATCCGGTCGGACAGCGCGCCGAACACCAGGAAGAAGCCGGTGCCGAGCAGCAGCGACCAGGCGATCAGCAGGTTGGCGGTGTAGCCGTCGACCTTCAGGATCGATTGCAGGAAGAACAGCGCGTAGAACTGGCCCGTGTACCAGATCACCGCCTGGCCCATGGTCAGGCCGAACAGCGCCAGGATCACGATCTTGGCGTTGCTCCAGGTGGCGAAGGCTTCGGTCAGCGGGGCCTTGGAGCCCTTGCCCTCGTCCTTCATGCGCTGGAACACCGGCGATTCGTTCAAGCGCAGACGGATCCAGACCGAGATGCCGAGCAGCGCGACCGAGACCAGGAACGGAATGCGCCAGCCGCCCCAATAGGAGCCGGGTGCGCCGGCGAAGGCAGCCTCGCCGGTCGCGGATCGGGTGAACAGGATCACCAGCAGCGACAGGAACAGGCCGAGCGTCGCAGTGGTCTGGATGAAGGAGGTGTAGTAGCCGCGCTTGCCCTGCGGCGCATGCTCGGCGACGTAGGTCGCCGCACCACCATATTCACCACCGAGCGCGAGGCCCTGCAGCAGGCGCAGGCCGATCAGGATGATCGGAGCTGCGATGCCGATTTGGGCTGCACCCGGCAGCAGGCCGACGATGAAGGTCGACAGACCCATGATCAGGATGGTGACGAGGAAGGTGTATTTGCGTCCGACGATGTCGCCGACGCGGCCGAACACGATCGCGCCGAACGGACGGACCAGAAAGCCCGCCGCAAAGGCCAGCAGCGCGAAGATATCGCGCGTGGCCTGGTCGAACATCGGCTTGCCGTCGGCGCCGGCGATAGTGAAGAACTGCGTGCCGATGATGCTGGCCAGCGACCCGTAGAGATAGAAGTCGTACCACTCGAAGACGGTGCCGAGGGACGAAGCGAGGATGACGAACCTCTCATCCTTCGTCATGCCGGTCGACCGTGCCGACGTTGCAGCTAGTGTGGACATCGTGAATGCGCTCCCCGAAATTCGTTTCCTCGCGTCCCGGCTGTCCGGGCATGCCGGATCAATCTGGGTCTTGCCCCCAAGGTAACATCGGCGTGAAACCGGCCCCAATACGACTTTCGGCCTTGCGCACTGACCCGCAACTGACGGTTTGGATTTGTCGTGCCGCGCCGCGGCACACGGCTTGCGGATTAACCCCTTTCCCGCAAAGGAATAATGTGCCCTTGCATGCCACGGCCGGTCGGGGAAGAATTGACCATTGCGCCGGTCCGGACTACTGGCGCTGACGTGAACGACAGCAAGAGATCGATGAACGCTCCCTCCACCCATCTCGTCATTGCCGATGACCATCCGCTGTTCCGCGATGCGCTGCGGCAAGCGGTGGCCGGTGTCCTGAGCACGGCGAAGATCGACGAGGCCGGGTCGTTCGAGGATCTGACGAAGCTGCTGGAACAGACCTCCGACGTCGACCTGGTCCTGCTCGACCTCTCGATGCCCGGCATCTCCGGCTTTTCCGGCCTGATCTATCTGCGTGCGCAATATCCGGCGATCCCGGTGGTGATCGTCTCGGCCTCCGACGACAGCGCCACGATCCGGCGTTCGCTCGATTTCGGCGCCTCCGGCTTCATCCCGAAGCGGTTCGGCGTCGAGACGCTGCGCGACGCCATCCTCAAGGTCATGGAAGGGGACGTCTGGGTTCCCGCCGACACCGACCTGTCGGCCGCCGCCGACCCCGACATGACAAAGCTGCGCGATCGGCTGGTGACGCTGACGCCGCAGCAGGTGCGGGTGCTGATGATGCTGTCGGAGGGATTGCTGAACAAGCAGATCGCCTACGAGCTCGGCGTCTCCGAGGCCACCATCAAGGCGCATGTCTCGGCCATCCTGCAAAAGCTCGGCGTCGAGAGCCGCACCCAGGCGGTGATCGCCGCCGCGAAGATCTCCGGTGGCCAGTGGAAGCAGGGCACGCCGACGGGGTGAGCTCGTAGCCCGGGTGGAGCGCAGCGCAATCCGGGAGACTGGTCCCGCATTCCGCTTCGCTCCATGCAGGCTACAATTCCTCGCGCCGCCCGACGGGCAAAACACCCAAGGGCTGGGTCAATCGGCGTCCGACAAAATATTCCGCTTTACCGAAATTCGGATTTATCGTATGTATCCCCCATCCTGATCCGGCGAAAAGGGGCGGTCGTACGTCGTCACGAGCCGCGGATCGGGCTGCGGTGGACGTGGGCAGCGCCGTCGCGGATGTGAGTGGCAGGGTAGGGCAGTGGATTGAGCCGAGCCCCGCGAGTCACTTGCAAGCCGCGTTGTACGAACGGCACCAAAGCCCTGCGAAGCCTTTTTGGCGAAGCAGGGTCTGCTTGCGTACGGCAAAACCGTGTGGTCCCGGCCGTCGTCGCTACGGTCAAGTCTTGCGGATGCGGCATTGGCGTCAACCGGCGCGGTGTCGGTAACTTCCGTCGGGGCGAGGGAGGCCAGAAGGAATTCGGCTCCCGGGAGAGCACGGCATAAGCCGTCCAACCACTGCGCAGGGAAGGCCGTGTGTTCGGCTTCACCTGTATGCCGCTGTGCAGTTCTTTTGCGCTACCCGCGCACAGCGGACCGTGGGTGCGAGGTCAGCACCCGGCCTTCCCTGCGCCCTTTGTTTGGAGGGCGTGAAGCGAAAAGCAAAACTCGGGCGAAAGACGCCGCGAGAAGGCGAAGGCGTGTCTGTCGTCCGCCCTCGGTGTCATCGTCCGCGCAGGCGGACGATCCAGTATTCCAGAGACGCCTGTGATTGAATCGAGACGCCGCGGCGTACTGGATTCCCCGCCTTCGCGGGGAATGACAGCAGGGGTTGGAGAAACAGTTTGCCGCCTCTCGTTCGCAATGACGAGTTCTTGACAGCAATGGCCTGTCAACCTCACAGGAGAGTGCGTTGACGCGGGTTCCCGAAGCCGTAAGCAAGCCACGCTTGCAGATCCCTGCAATCGGGTTCGATGTCGGCCTCACAACTTCTCACAAGTCCAAACGAGCCTTTCACGGCGAGCGCTGATAGGCAGTTGCGTGACGGCAATAAGAGCCCAACCGAGCCACGCCAGTGTCGATGGGATCTGACGATTCCGACAACCATCAACGAGGCAAGAGATCATGACACAGATTATCGACCAGCATCGCCGCCAGTTCCTCGGCGTCGCAGCCGGGACCGTCGCCATCGGTCTGGGCGTGATCGACCTTGCGCGCGCTGAAACCGAGACGCCGCGATCAACCAACACCTCCTTCGGCACGATCAAGCAGATCAATGCCGGCGTCCTCAATGTCGGCTACGCCGAAGCGGGCCCCGCGACCGGCCCGGTGGCGGTCCTGCTCCACGGCTGGCCCTACGACATTCACAGCTTCGTCGATGTCGCGCCGATCCTGGCGCAGGCCGGCTATCGCGTCATCATTCCTTACTTGCGCGGCTACGGCTCGACGCACTTCCTCTCCAGCGAGACGCTGCGCAACGGCGAGCCGGCCGCGCTGGCCGCCGACATCATCGCGCTGATGGATGCGCTCAACATCAAGAAGGCTGCTATCGCCGGCTTCGACTGGGGCGCGCGCACCGCCGATATCATTGCGGCGCTATGGCCGGAGCGCTGTCGCGCGCTGGTGTCGGTGAGCGGCTATCTGATCTCCAGCCAGGCGGCGGGCAACGCGCCGTTGCCGCCGGCGGCCGAGCTGCAATGGTGGTACCAGTTCTATTTCGCGACTGAGCGCGGCCGCGCCGGCTACGAGAAGTACACGCATGATTTCGCAAAGCTGATCTGGAGGCTGGCATCGCCGCAGTGGAAGTTCGACGACGCCACATTCGATCGCAGTGCCAAGGCTTTCGAGAACAAGGATCATGTCGCGATCACGATCCACAATTACCGCTGGCGGCTCGGCCTCGCCAAGGGCGAGGCGAAGTACGAGGAGATCGAAAAGAAGCTCGCGGCAACACCGGTCATCGACGTGCCGACGATCACGATGGAGGGCGATGCCAACGGCGCGCCGCATCCCGATTCCGGCGCCTACGCCAAGAGATTCTCTGGGCGCTACGATTATCGCCTGATCACCGGCGGCATCGGTCACAATTTGCCGCAGGAAGCACCGCAAGCCTTTGCCAAGGCCGTCATCGATGCCGACGGCGGCGCCTGACCCCGCTATTCCGCCGCCACCATCTGCTGCGTCCGCCATTGCCCGAGCAACGCGCGCAGCGACGCCGGCTTCACCGGCTTGTTCAGCACCGCGATCTTCTCGTCGCGCGCAGCCATCTGCACGGCGGGGCTGCGATCGGCGGTAATCAGGATCGCGGGGATGGTGTCGCCGAAGCGGCGGCGGATGTCGCGGATGGCAGCGATGCCGTTGCCGCGGTCGAGGTGATAGTCGACGAGCAGTCCGGTGACGCGCCGGCCGGCGACTTCGATCGCTGATATCGCGCCTTCGGGATCGGCGACCGCGATCACCTCGGCGTCCCAGGCCTTCAACAGCGTCCGCATGCCGTCGAGGATCGCGGCGTCGTTCTCGATGCAAACGATCAGCGCGCCCGCGATCGACGTGCGCGCCAGCGGCGTCGCGCTGGTCACCGCCGCGGTCAGCGTCACGGCCTTCGCCGTTGGCACCGTCACGGAGAACAGCGAGCCGCGGCCCGCGTTGGCGTCGATGGCGATGCCGTGGTTGAGCACGCGTGCCAGCCGCTCGACGATCGATAGCCCCAGCCCCAGCCCGCGGGCGATCCGCGCACCCTGCTCGAGGCGATGGAATTCCTTGAAGATCTCACCGCGCTTGGCCAAGGGGATGCCGACGCCGGTGTCGTAGACGCAGATCCTGAGCGAGGGGCCCTGGCGGCGGCAACCGACCAGCACGCGTCCGCGCGGGGTGTATTTGATCGCGTTCGAGATCAAATTCTGCAACAGCCGCCGCAGCAGCAGCCGGTCGGATTCGACCGGCAGCGAGCAGGGCACGAAGGTGAGGTCGAGGCCCTTGGCGCGCGCGATCGGCGCGAACTCGATCTCCAGCGAGCGCATCAGATCGGCCATCTTGAAACTCGAAATCGAGGTCGTCATCGCACCGGCATCGAGCCGGGAGATGTCGAGCAGCGCGCCGAGGATTTCCTCGATGGCCTGCAACGATTCGTCGATGTTCTCGACCAGCCGCGTCTCCTCGCCGCTGTGCTGGCGCTCGACCAGGCTCGTGACATAGAGCCGCGCCGCGTTCAGCGGCTGGAGAATGTCGTGGCTGGCGGCCGCAAGGAAGCGCGTCTTCGAGATGCTGGCGTCCTCCGCGCTGCTCTTGGCGAGCGCCAGCTCGGAGTTCAGCCGTGTCAGCTCCTCGGTACGGTCGCGCACGCGCTTTTCCAGCGTCGCATTGGCGCGCTCCAGCGCTTCCGCCGCCTCGAAGGTCGGCGTGACGTCGGTGAAGGTGATGACGAAGCCGCCGCCGGGCATGCGGTTGGTGAGCACCTCGATCACCATGTGGCGTTCCGACAGGCGTTCGAGATAGGGCTCGCTGTCGGTGGTGTAGGCCACGAGCCGCTGCTCGATCATCGCCTCGCGGTCGGCCTGGTTTGCGGGATCGCTGACGCCCATGAACTCCAGGATCTCGCGGAGCGGCGTGCCGAACTGGATGAAATGCGGGGGGACGTTGAGCAGATCGCCGAACTGCCGGTTGGAGCAGATCAGCTGCAAATCGGCGTCGAACACCGCGATGCCCTGGCGCACATGGTTGAGCGCGGTCTGGAGGATCTCGCGGTTGAAATGCAACGCCGCATGGGAATCGTCGAGCAGTTTTAGCGCGGCTTTCGCGGAGACCGTCCGCTTGCGCAGCAGCAGCGACATCACGAGGCGCGAGGACGCAGCCCCGATCGACGAGGCGATCAGGTGCTCGGCGTGCTGCAGCAGCTCGAAATCGGCGGGGGCTCCGGATTCCAGCCGCATGTTGCGCCGTGCCGAGAACGCCTCGAACGAATGCCGGGCGCGATCGGGCCCGAGATATTGCGCGACCGTGGTCTGGATGTCCTGGACCGTGATGGTGGTGCGCCAGCGGCGGAAATTCGGCGCGATCGGCGCGAGCGTGTTGGGCACGAACAGATCGGCCTGCACCAGCTCGATGGACGAGGGCCGCCGCGCCAGCGACAGCAGCACGTAGGTGAGGATGTTGAGCGAGAGCGACCAGACCACGCCATGCATCAGTGGCGGCAGGTCGGCGCCGAACAGCGCCTGCGGCCGCAGCGCCTCGATGCCGAACGGGCCGTGCTGGAGCAGCAGGATCCCCGCGGTCGAAGAATCCATGAAGCTCGGGATGAACAGCGTGTAGAGCCATACCGCGAAGCCGACCAACATGCCACCGATGGCGCCGCGCGCGGTGGCGCGCCGCCACAACAGGCCGCCGAAGAACGCGGGCGCGAGCTGCGCGATCGCGGCAAAGGACAACAGGCCGATCGCCGCGAGCTGGGTGTTGCCGAGCGCGCGGTAGTAGAAATAGGCCATCACCATGATGGCGAAGATCGCGAGCCGCCGCGAGCGCAGCAGGAAGTCGCCGAAATCGGTCGCGATGGCGCGGCTCTCCGGCCGTCGCTGCAGCACCAGCGGCACCACGAGGTCGTTGGAGACCATGATGGAGAGCGCGACGCATTCGACGATCACCATCGCGGTGGCCGCCGACAGGCCGCCGACGAAGACGGCGACGCTGAGCAGTCCCGCGCCGCCCTCCATCGGCAGCGCCAGCACGTACATGTCGGGGTCGACCGCGCCGAACGGGAAGCTGACGAGGCCGGCGAGCGCGATCGGGATCACGAACACATTGATGGCGACGAGATAGAGCGGGAACAGCCAGCGCGCGCGGCTGACCTCGGCGTCCGAGGAATTCTCAACCACGCTGACGTGAAACTGCCGCGGCAGCAGCATGATCGCGCACAGCGACAGCAGCGTCATCGTGAGAAAGTTGCCGATCGACGGCGAATAGTCGATGGCGCGCACCGCCTCCGGCGTCTTCATCGCGCGCTCGATCAGTTCGTGCGGCGAGAACATCCAGAAAGTGACGAAGATGCCGGCGGTGAGGAAGGCGACCAGCTTGATGATGGATTCGGTCGCGACCGCCAGCATCAGGCCGTGCTGATGCTCGGTGGCGTCGGTCTGCCGCGTGCCGAACAGCACCGCGAACGCCGCCATCGCCAGCGTCACCATCAGCGCCATGTCGCCGAGGATCGGGATGTGGGAGAACGCCTGGTCCTCGCTCAGGATGACTTCGAGCGAGGAGGCGACCGCCTTGAGCTGGAGCGCGATGTAGGGCACCGAGCCGATGATCGCGATCAGCGCCACGGATGCCGCCACGGCCTGGCTCTTGCCGTAGCGTGCGCCGATGAAGTCGGCGATCGAGGTGATGTTGTGGGCCTTGGCAAGCTGGATCACGCGACGGAGCACGCCGGCGCCGAGGCCGATCATCAGGATCGGGCCGACATAGATCGCGAGGAAGTCGGTCGAGGTGCGGGTGGCGAAGCCGACCGAGCCGAAGAAGGTCCAGGACGTGCAGTAGATCGCCATCGACAGCGGGTAGATCAGCCCCGACGCACGGCCATGTCCGGCCGGCGAGCGGCGGTCGCCATGGCTCGCCACCAGGAACAGGAAGCCGATATAGCCGAAGGCGGCGGCGATCACGCCCCAGTCGTGCAGCATGGCGAGCGTGCTTCTCCCATGGCGCAGTCGCGCCTGCTCTCATTTTCCCTGCAAATCTAGCGCGTTGGGCGGGTGGAGGCGACAGCGAAATGCCGGGCCGGAGATGGGAACTGGGGTTGTCGTTAAGGTGCAGCCTCGTGTCGTCCTGGCGAAACAGGCTGTGTGAAAACCCAGCGAGTTATGGTGTTTTGGGTTTGGCTTGATTCGAGGCGATGATGGGGCACGTGACGGGACAATCGCGATACCAGACGACGCTTTTTCCGGAGGTTCTGGACGAAGCTGTGGGCCGGGACGATCCGGTTCGGGTGATCGACGCGTTTGTCGCGGGGCTCGAGTTGGAGCAGCTCGGGTTTTCCAAGGCTATTGCGGAGGAGATGGGACGACCGCCCTACGCGCCGGGCGACCTGTTGAAACTGTATATTTATGGGTACTTGCACCGGGTGCGGGCGAGCCGTCGGCTGGAGGCCGAGACGCGGCGCAACATTCAGGTGATGTGGCTGCTCAACCGTCTGACGCCGTCGTTCAAGACGATAGCGGACTTCCGCAAGGACCATGCAGAAGCGATCGTGAAGGTATGCCGCGCCTTCATTGGGTTCTGCGGGGAGCAGTCGCTGTTCGGGGCGGAGTTGCTGGCGATCGACGGGACCAAGATCGCGGCGGTGGCGAGCCGCAAGCAGGTGGTGACGCCGCAACGTATCGCGAAGATGAACGCGGCGATCGACCGCCGGATTGCGGATTATCTGGCGTCGATGGACGACGCCGACCGGACGGAGGCGGGCTCGGTCGGCAAGCCTGTCGATGTTGCGGCTGCGATCGAAGCTCTCAAGGCGCAAAAGGATCAACTACAAGCTCAGGCGCAAGATCTGGCGGCGCGCGGGCTCAAGCAGGAGGTCATGACCGAGCCGGAAGCACGGTTGATGCGCACGCCGCACGGCCACGCGGTCGCCTACAATGCGCAGACCGTGGTCGATGCCGAGCACAAGCTGATCGTGGCGTTCGATCTGACGAACGAGGGCAACGACCTGCAGCAGCTCCATCCGATGGCGGTGCAGGGCAAGGCTGCGGTCGAGGCCGACGAGATCACGGTCGTGGCCGACACCGGCTATTCGAACGGCGAACATGGGGCGCTCTGCGAGCAGGACAGGATCACCGCGATCGTGCCGCGGCCAGAGGTGGTCAATCCGAAGGGCCCCCAATACTTCAGCCGGGATCGGTTCAGCTACGACCATGAGAGCGACACCTGGCGTTGTCCGGCCGGGGAGACGCTGAGCCTGTTCAAGACTTCGCAGACCCAGCAGCAGAAGGAATACGCCAGCCGGGCGTGCGGCGCCTGCGCGCTCAAGGCGCAGTGCACGAACGCTGCGCGGCGGGTGATCGTGCGTCATTTTTACGAGGATGAGCGTGAAGCGATGCACCGGCGGGCCGTCGCCGATCCGAGCTGGATGACGCACCGGCGGGAGACCGTCGAACATCCGTTCGGAACCATGAAATGGCTGATGGCCGGTCCGCGCTTCCTGGTGAAGGGGTTGAAAAAGGCAAAAGCCGAGCTCGCCCTGGGTGTCCTCTGCTACAATCTCAAGCGGGTGGCCAACATCCTCGGCGTGCCGGCCTTGCTGGGAGCGTTGGCACCATCTGCGGCCTGACAGGGGCACTTTT
Organism: Bradyrhizobium sp. AZCC 2230; assembly: GCF_036924495.1. Lineage (NCBI taxonomy): Bacteria > Pseudomonadati > Pseudomonadota > Alphaproteobacteria > Hyphomicrobiales > Nitrobacteraceae > Bradyrhizobium > Bradyrhizobium sp. AZCC 2230. Next base: position 6,895,831 of record NZ_JAZHRS010000001.1, read on the forward strand.
GCCTCCCGCTCAATCGTCCCAGCATCAGCGCGACTTCTCGCACGGCCTGGAAAGCCAGGACCCATAACCACAGGACGCGGGTATGCGCACGCAGGTAACCACGGCGTGCCGCAACAATTTACAGTCGGGGTAATGGGTCCTGGCTTTCGCCAGGACGACGGATCATTCCGCGGCCAGCGACTTTACCCGCAGCGGCAGACCCAGGCGGTCCCACACCTGCAGCAGCGCTTCGGCGAGCTGATCGATCAGGCCGTCGTCGTGATAGGGCGAGGGCGTGATGCGCAGGCGCTCGGTGCCCTTGGCGACGGTCGGATAGTTGATCGGCTGGATATAGATGCCGTGATCCTCGAGCAGCATATCCGAGGCCTGCTTGCAGTTCTCGGGATTGCCGACGAACAGCGGCACGATGTGCGTGTCGTTCGACATCACCGGCAGGCCGGCCGCGTTGAGGATCGCCTTGACGCGGGCGGCGCGGTCCTGGTGGCGCTCGCGCTCCCAGCTCGAGCTCTTCAGGTGCTTGATCGCAGCCGTTGCGGCCGAGCAGATCGCCGGCGGCAGCGCGGTGGTGAAGATGAAGCCCGGGGCATAGGAGCGCACCGCGTCGATGATCTGGCCGTTGGCGGCGATATAGCCGCCGAGGCAGCCGAACGCTTTCGCCAGCGTGCCTTCGAGGATGTCGATGCGATGCATGACGCCGTCACGCTCGGCAATGCCGCCGCCGCGCGGGCCGTACATGCCGACGGCATGAACCTCGTCGACATAGGTCATCGCATTATATTTTTCGGCGAGATCGCAGATTTTGGCGAGCGGGGCGACGTCGCCGTCCATGGAATAGAGGCTCTCGCAGGCGATCAGCTTCGGCCGGTTCGGACCGGCCGCCTTCAGCAGCGCTTCGAGGTCGGCGAGATCGTTGTGGCGGAATACTTGCCGCTCGCAGCCGGACTGGCGGATGCCCTCGATCATCGAATTATGGTTGAGCTCGTCCGACAGGATCAGGCAGTTCGGAATGAGCTTTGCGATGGTGGCGATGCCGGTCTGGTTCGAGACATAGCCCGAGGTGAACAGCAGCGCCGCTTCCTTGCCGTGGAGGTCGGCGAGCTCGGCCTCGAGCTGCACCAGTGGATGATGCGTGCCGGCGATGTTGCGGGTGCCGCCGGCGCCGGTGCCGACGCGGGTTGCGGTCTCGACCATGGCGCCGACCACCTTCGGGTGCTGACCCATGCCGAGATAGTCGTTGGAACACCAGATCACGACATCGCGCTTGCCCTTGGGCGAGTGCCAGACCGCATGCGGGAACCGGCCGGCCGTACGTTCCAGATCGGCGAACACGCGATAGCGGCGCTCGGTATGGAGGCGATCAAGGGCGGTGTTGAAGAACTGGGCGTAATCCATCGGTGCAACCTGGGACGGAACTGACCAAAAGGGCGCATCTACTTAGAGCTTTTCCAGCTCTAGTGTCTATGCGCTATCCCACATTTGGACGTGAAGGGCATTTGGGCAAAATGCCCTATCGTGCGATTTGAAACTTAATCCCGATCAAGTTCGCGCGAGACGCATGTTGCTCTGCACCATCCGGTGCTCCGTCGCCCCGCTTGCGGGGAGAGGTGAGACCACGCCTCAACTCGCCCTGAACTGGAGCACGCCGTCCTTGGTCTCGGCCGTCAGCCGGCCCTCGACAATCATGTAGTTGACGTGGGCGACGAGCTCGCCGGCGGCAAAGCCCATCTGGTGCTCGTCGAGCACGTGCTTGTTGAACACCACAGGCACCAGGGCGCGCGAGGTCTGCGGCACCTCGCGGCAGGCTTCCGCGATCAGACGGCAGCGCTCCTCGTGGTGATCGGCGAGCTGCTTGATGCGGGTCTTCAGTCCGTAGAACGGCACGCCGTGGCCGGGCAGCACCAGCAGATCATAGGGCAGGGTGGTGGTAAGGCTCGCGAGCGACGCCAGATATTCGCCGAGCGAGTTCTGGTCGGGCTCGACGGCCCACACGCTGACGTTCGGCGAGATCTTGCTCAGCACCTGGTCGGCGGACAGAAACAGCTTGTCGTCGGCGCAATACAGCATCACCTGATCGAGCGCATGGCCGCCGCCGGTGATCACCTTGAAGCGGCGCGTGCCGATCACGACCTCGTCGCCATGCGAGATGCGGCGGTAGGACGGCGGCAGCACCGAGACGCGCTTGAGATAATCCTGGCCGCGGCCGAGCAGCTTTTCGGTGAGCGACTCGTCCATGCCATGGCGGCGGAAGAACAGCCGCTGCGCCTCGCGCCGCTCTTCGGTGCCGCGGTTCTGGTGATAGACCGATTGCAGATATTCGACCTGCGACATCACCAGCGGGCAGTTGAACCGCTCGACGATCCAGCCAGCAAGGCCGACATGATCGGGGTGCGAGTGGGTGACGATGAGGCGCGTGATGTTGACGCCCTTCAGCGGCCCTTCGAACAGTTTGGTCCAGGCCTCGATCGTCTCCTCGTTGCCGAAGCCGGCATCGATCATCGCATAGCCGTCGCCGTCGGCGAGCAGATAGATGTTCACATGGTTGAGGCGGAACGGCAGCTTCAGCCGCGCCCACAACACGCCGGGCCTGACCTCCACGACCTCTTCGGGGCCGGGATGCTGGTCCCAGGGATAGCGCAGGGCCTCGGCCGAGGACTGCACGGTGTCGGTTTTTGCGTTCATGCTACCGGCTTAAACCCAGCGCGGGCGGGGCGCCAGCCGAAAAAGAACGCGCGGCCCGCCCGCATGGCGGTCATTCCGCGTAGTTTTCCGTAGCCCGGATTACGCCACGCCCGATCCGGGCTACGAGACGGCGTCCTTACGCCGCCCGCATGTTGTTGAGGAACGCGTCGATCTCTCCGCGCAGCATGTCGGCCTCGCGACGGAGGGCATCCGATGCACTCAGCACTTCGGTTGCCGCGGCACCGGCCTCGGCCGAAGCCGTGGAGACGCCGACGATGTTGCTGGAGACTTCGCTGGTGCCGCCGGCCGCATGCTGGATGTTGCGGGCGATCTCGCGGGTCGCCGCACCCTGTTCCTCGACCGCAGCTGCGATCGTGGTGGTGACGTTGTCGATCTCGCCGATGATCCGGCCGATGCCCTGGATGGCGCCGACGGCCGAGGTCGTGACCTGCTGCATGCTGGCGATCTGGGTGCGGATCTCCTCAGTCGCCTTCGCGGTCTGGCTGGCGAGGCTCTTCACCTCGGAGGCAACCACCGCAAAGCCGCGGCCGGCTTCGCCTGCGCGCGCCGCCTCGATGGTGGCGTTGAGCGCGAGCAGATTGGTCTGCGACGCGATGGTCTGGATCAGATCGACCACGACGCTGATGCGGCTTGCGCTGTCGGCAAGGCTCTGCACCGTGGTGTCGGTGGCACCTGCTTCCGCAACCGCTTTCTTGGCAATCGCCGCCGAGGTCACGACCTGCTTGCTGATCTCCTCGATCGAGGACGAGAGCTGCTCGGTGCCCGACGACACGGTCTGCACGTTGACCGAGGTCTCTTCGGCGGCCGAGGCGACCGCGTTCACCAGCGCGTTGGACTGATCGGCTGTCGTCGACATGCTCTGGGCCGTCGTCTGCATCGAATTGGCCGATTGCGCGAGATTGTCGAGCGCGGAACGCACCGTGCCCTCGAACTCGGCGATCTTCGCCTCCATCTGCGCGGCACGCTCGGCCTTGACGACACGATCCTTGTCCTGCTCGCTTGCAAGCGCCCGGGCTTCGATCATGCTGTCGCGGAACACCGTCAGCGTTTCCTTCATCGCGCCGATCTCGTCGTTCTGACGGGAGCGGACGATCTCGGTGTCGAGGTCGCCGGCCGAGAGCAGCTGCATGGCGCGCTGAAGCTCACGGATGCGGCGCAGGATGTTGCGGCCGACATAGAGCCAGACGAACAGCGCCGAGCCGATCAGCGTGAGCCCGCCGAGCGCCAGCATTGCGGTGGTGGCGAGCGAAATCTCCTGGCGCGCCTGGAAGGTCGACGCATTGGTCTCCTTCTGCACGCCGTCGACGAGCGCTTGCACGCTGATACCGAGGCCGACATTGAGCTTGCGGGTCTCATCCAGGATGGTCTGGCCGTAATCGATGGAGTCGAGCTCCTTCTGGCGGATCTTGAATACGCCGGTCTTGCCCTCGCCGAACGTCTGCAATTTCTGCATTGCGACCTTCACCGCAGTGGTTGCGGGATTGTCGGGCAGGTCCTCAAGGTTCCACTTGACGCGGTCGCGGACGGCCTTGAATTCGTGTTCGATCGTCTCCAGCGTGTCGCTGGAGTTGGCAGACAACGCGGCCATCATGTCAGCGGCCATCAAATTTCCGTTGGCAAGCACCGTGCTGATCTGACCAACGGAGCGGACAGCCTCCATGGCGTCGTCTGGCGACACGTTCGTCGATGCCATGATTGCGCTCAGCCGTGTCTGGGTATCCAGCATTGCGGGGTTGGCTGCGCCGACGAAGGCGAGCTGCGCCTTGCGCAGCGCCGCGTATTGCTTGTCATGCAGCGCAATCGTGTCGAGGCGCTCCTTCGCCGCCGACACCAGGCTCTTGGTGGCTTCATCGATGCTCTTGACGGTCTCGCCGAGCGCGCTGGCGACCTGCTTGTCGGCGCCGAGCTCGATGATCTCGCCGAGCTTGGCCATGGCCTGTTGCTGGATTTCCTGAACCTTCTTGGTGCGTTCAGCCAGCGCCTCGTCGGAGGGCGAGGCGAGCAGGCCCGGTCCTTGCGCTGCGAGCGTCGCACTCTGCGAGGCAAGCTGAAGGCTGGCGGAGAGGCGCGGAATGTCGCGGCCGCTCAAATCCATCATGGTCGAGCCGAGATGGTTGAACACGAAGCCGGCGCCGGCTGCGATCACGAGGCCCATGCCCGCGATCACGGCGAAAGCCGCAATCAGGCTGCCGCGCAGACCCCACCTTGGCATTTTGAAACGCGGCCTGAATCGGCCCAAGCTCAGACGGATCGCCATCGAAATTCCCCCACACCCCTAATCTCTTATTTTCGCTGCGGAGTATCCTTGGACCGGGTTAAAAAATCGCAAGTTGCACAATTGCTTGGCCAGTTCCGCAGAGCGAAAAAGAAAGGGCCGGCAGTGCTGCCGGCCCTTGATAGCGGAGGGATTCTGTAAGGCGCGATCAGTAGCGCGCGACCACCGGGCTCGCCCAGTTGAAGCGGTAGTTGAGGCCCGCCTTGAAGGTGTGGTCGTCGGTGGTGAAGTTGCCGGTGCCGACCAGCGGACCCGCGGTGAAGTGGGCGTCGCCGAAATTGTAGTACTGGTACTCGGCCTTGGCCGACCAGTTCGGCGCGAACATGTATTCGAGGCCGGCGCCGACGGTGTAGCCGTTGCGGTGATCGCCAGTGATGATGAAGCCGGTCGGCACGCCGCCCACCGTCACCTTCTCGTTGTTGTCCGAATAGGCGTAGCCGCCCTTCACGTAGACCAGGCCCGGGCCCCAGGTGTAGCCGACGCGACCGGTGATCGAGCCGAGGCCGCGCTGGTCGTTGGTGTAGGCCACGCCGCCCGGAAACACCGCGCCGACGTTGCCGGAGAGCCAGGAATACTGAGCTTCAGCACCGACCACGAAGTTCGGATTGAACTGCCAGTCCGCACCGGCCTGCAGACCACCGAGGAAACGGCCGTTGCCGTTGTTGCCGGTGGAGAGGCCGTTGAAATTGTTGTCGCTCGAGAACGCGCCGCCGAGATGCGCGCCGATATAGAAGCCGGTCCAGTTGTAGATCGGCGCGGCATAGGCCGGCGCCTTGTTGTAATAGGGGCGGGCGCCGAGATCGGCACCGAGGGCCGGCGCAGCCGCGCTCACCGCGAGCAGCGCAACGGTCGCAAACAGAATCTTCTTCATAGTCCTAACTCCAACACTCATGTCCCCAGCAGGCGCGCTGTCCGCGCCGCGTTGGTTTTGCAGATAGCTCGCTTTTGACGAAAATGCTGTCACATGCATGGCACAGCGGCGCCCAACCTAACTTATTGGGCCCTAAATGATTTTCGTGATTAATGCCGGCTTAAGAAGGGGTGAAGGAAGGCTTAATTCGCGTGGCTCGCGGTAACCTCCGCGCGCGTCTCGTTAACCAAGACGCCGCAGCACCTCGTCGCGCATCTGCGCGCGAAAGGCCGCGCGCTTCGCAGGCCGGTCCTCCACGCGCACGTCGTGGCGATCGAAGATGTCGAACTTCTCCAGGATCGGATAGCGCTCGCTCGCCATCGCCAGCACGCGCAGCACCTTGGTCGCGGCCAGCGTCGGCCCGCTCACCTCCCAGCGCCGGATCGTGTCGGCGCCGCCCTTCTCCGGCAATGCACACAGTTTCGCCATGTCGGCCGCGGTGAGCTTCCGGCCGAGCACCTCGGACAGGTCGGCGCGGAGTTGCTTCAGTTCAGGACCCGTCATGTCACCTCAAGACGCGAAGTCGTGGAAGCGAATGCAGTAGCGCTGATTCGGGTCCATCCGAAGGCGGACACGACCGTGGTAGTGTCTCCGCGCCAGTCCAGCGTCAGCGAGGGGAAATCCCATGCCCGTGTTCAAGCTGCCCCTGTCGGGGGATGTCGTGCAGTCCATCAACCCCATCACCTCGTTCTTCAGTCCCACCGGCGGCCAGTTCGGCCTCGTCAATATCACGGTCGGCCAATCCTCGGCGCCCGAGGTCGAGAAGGACGTGCTGTCCGATGTTGCGAGCTACGGCAAGCAGATCGGTCAGGTCGCGGATGCGCTGCTCGTGGTGATCGAGCATCTGGAAGCGCTCGGCGACAGCGCGCTTCGGGACGACAAGGCGGTTGCAGCCTTCAAGGAGCTGATGCATTCCGTCGCGACCGTGAAGGAGCGCCACGGCCGCACGGCGTGCCGGCCCAAGCGGCGCTGATTGGGCGGCGCCATGGCGCTCCGGCACATTTCCGCGCACACGGAGTTATGAACGGAGGCCTATGGGAATTCGTCGACGAATGAACACATCGCTCAACAGGCCCGCAGCGAATGGAGGATCAGTCATGACGACGACCAGGCTCGTCATTGTCGCACTCATCACGACTGGACTGCTTGCCGCGCCGTTCGCGGCTGAAGCGAAGAAGGTCCGATCGAGCAGACACCATTACAGCACGAGCGTGATGGCGCCGAGCTATGGCGGCGCCGGATCGGCGGCGGTGCAGCCGAGGGCGTCTTACGGGTCGTCCGGCCAGACGGTCGGGACGGTCACAGCGCCGTCGATCGGAACGTATAATTGGCCTTCGGTCGGCGTCACCAATGCGGTCCCGACCTGGAGCAACACCAATCCGAAGTAAGAGGGCTAGTCTCTGCGCGAGGGACGTTGCAGCCTGGTCTTGACGGATGTGGCCTATGGTCCGCCTACCCGCCGAAGTGCAGGCTCACCTGGCGTCGGAACAGCACCCTCACATAGGGTGGGTGGATCCCATCGGACCGCACATAGTACATGTAGGGATGATCGGAGACGGTCGCAAAATTGCGGTCGGTCGAGGTCGGGTCGATGAGGCTGACATAGTCGTAGGTCCACTTGCCTGGCCCATCCGTCGCCTGAAGCTCACTGAGCTTCGCCAGCAGGGTCGGCTTCGACCAATGCATGAGATCGCGCGAGGCCTGGATGTAGAACCCGGCCGGTCCCCCGAAGCGGTTATCGGGGGCGTATTGCGTGGAGATGAAATTGCCGGTCTCCGCGTGCAGCACGAGGCTCTCGGCGGCGCCGGCCAGGACCGGCTCGCACACGTGCTCATCGGGCTTCGCAACGTTTTCCCGGTAGGGGTCGGCGAAACGGATGGTGAAATCCTTCCCGTCCCAGGCCCGCCATGACCCGGGACTGAACACGTCCGGCGTCCGGACGACGCAAGGACCGTATTTCTGCGCCTTGTAGGGCCAGTCATTGAACAGTGCGTAGTAGAACCCGCCGATCTTCATGATGTTCGTGGGCGTGTTGTAGCCGTAGGCACTGGCGCGGTTCCCGACGACGTACCGGTAGGGAATGGCCGCCACGAGATTTTTCGGAGGCGCCGGCACCGCGAAGCTGTAACCGCCGTCGAGCGACTGCGCGAAGGTGACCGTGTTCCACCAGCAATTATTGGGATCCTTCGGCGTCGCGCACATCTTGGGGATTTCATCGGCATCGTATTCGCTATGGACCAGGGCTGCGATGCGGCGCCCGTCCTCGGTGTAGAAGGAATAGAGCCAGTTGTTGTCCTGAAAATGCGAGGGATCAGGATCCTTGGGCGAGCGATAGACCACACGGCAATCGTGCTTGACCTGATTCAGGTTCGGACCGAGCGCGGCGCGAGCGACATAATGCGTCGCGATCAGGTGGACGATGTTGCGATCGTCGCGAAACGCGCGGGCGGGTGCGTCAGGGATGTCGATTTGTTCGCAGCTATTCCGCGTATCGAACACGGTTTGCCGGGGTCCGGTGACGCTGGCCGACACCACGGGCGGGGCGGGGGGTGCCGGCGGCGCGGTCGCTGCGCCGACGCACCGCGCCTCGAACGACACACTGAGCGCCAGCAGGATCGAGAGAGCGTTGGTCCATCGCATCTGAAACCGCCGTCGGGTGACGTTGAGATGACACGCTGACGACGACTTGAGGCGCCGCCAAATGCCGCCCGTTCAGGTGCTTGAGGATTTGGTGCGAGACGCCGCACGATGCAAGGCCGGCTCAGACGCGGAGGCGGCGGTGATCGATACCTCCTGCGGCGAACGCTGCACGATCCACCGCCGATATTGTCGCGTCCGGAATGCGGTGGCGGCTTGTTGCAGGATCAATGCTCGTAGCGGCGACACCTTTGGATTCGGTCCTTGGCCTCGGCTCAATCGCCGCAACTGGAATTTGGCGACGGCCATGTTCGCGAGCGAAGCCAGAGTCTTGTTCTTCCAGGTGATCGGCGGAAGCTGGGGCGCACTGTCCTTACCGAGACGCCAGTCGCGCGGCAGATGCGGGTCGATCGCTAGCGCCGTGCCGATACCGACCATGTCGATCCCGCTGTCGAGCACCTCGTCGGCAATTGCGCGACGGCGGATGCCTCCGGTGATCATCAGCGGCATCCTCGCCACCGTCTTGATGTCGCGGGCAAACTCCAGAAAGTAGGCCTCGCGGGCGAGTGTTTTTCCATCGCGCGACTGCCCCTGCATTGCCGGTGCTTCATAGCTCCCGCCCGAGAGCTCCACGAGGTCCACGTCGAGATGGTTGAGCATGTCCACCACCTGTCGGGCGTCGTCGCTGCTGAAGCCGCCACGCTGGAAGTCGGCGGAGTTGAGCTTGACGGCGACCGCGAAGCCCGCGGATACCTTGGCGCGAACGGCCTTCACGATCTCCAGCAGCAGCCGCGCCCTGTTCTCGAGCGAGCCGCCCCACGCATCCGTTCGTCGGTTGGCGAGCGGCGACAGGAATTGGCTGAGCAGATAGCCGTGAGCGGCATGAATCTCCACCCCGGTGAATCCGGCCTGCTCGCCCAGTTGCGCCGTTCGTGCAAACCGCCTGATGACATCGGCGATGACATCCTCGGTCATCGCCTCCGGCACGGCGAAACGGCTGGACATCTTGCCGAGATCCATCGCGACCGCCGAGGGTGCGAACGTCTTCTGCCCAAGATTGGCCTGCATCTGGCGGCCCGGATGGTTGATCTGAAGCCAGACTTGCGCGCCTCCTGCGCGGCCGATCTCGGCCCAGCGCCTGAATCTGTCCAAATGTCTGTCGTCCTCCAGCACGACACCGCCCGGACCCGTCATCGCGCGTCCGTCGACCATCACATTGCCGGTGATGATCAGGCCCGCCTCGCCATCGGCCCAGGATTTGTAGAGCCGCATCAATTCTTCCGACGGCGTCTGGTCCGCGTCGGCCATGTTCTCTTCCATCGCTGCCTTGGCGATGCGGTTGGGGATGACCGAACCGTTGGGGAGCGTCAGTTTCTCGAACACTTTCATGGAACCCATCTCGAAACCTTGTCTTGATCGTGGTCCGACCCTACCCTTAAAGTTAACTTTAAGGTCAACCCCCCTTCGAGGTCCGGCATGAGGATTGGAGAACTGGCGACCCGCAGCGGCCTGACCGCATCTCGTATCCGCTTTTACGAAGCGAGCGGCTTGATCAACGCCGTCGAGCGTGGCGCCAACAATTATCGCGACTACACGCCGGACGCCGTCATGCTGCTGGAGATCATCACCAGCGCGCAGAATGCCGGGTTCTCGCTTGAGGAGATTCGCCGCCTGATGCCGCTGAGGTTCGATGCCTGCCGCCATGACGAGCTCGTCGGCGCGCTCAGGCGGAAGGTTGCCGAAATCGAGGCGCTGCAAGAGCGTCTGGCAGAAAGCCGGGAACGCCTGCACGCCATCATCGAGACCATCGAGACCAAGCCGGAAGGGTTGAGCTGCGGCGACAACGCGAAGCGGGTGATGACCCGCTTTCGCAAACAGGGCGCACCGGCGCCAAAGACGCGAAGAGCGCCTCGGACAAGGTCGTCCTAGCCGGAACGGTTCAACGTCAGCCTTCTGCGCTGCCTGCCGTGATCGCGAACACGAGACAGGTCGTCGTCGCATGCGCGATCAGCCGGCCTTTGGCATCGGTAATGCGCGCTTCGGCGGTGGCGACGCGGCGGCCGGCATTGAGCACGCGGCCTTCGGTGCGGACTGTGCCGCTGGCTTCGCTCATGCCGCGCACGAACGAGATCTTGAATTCCAGCGTGGTGTAGCCGGTGCCCGCGGGCAGTGTGCTCTGCACCGCAAGTCCCATTGCGGAATCCAGCAGGATCGCGGCATAGCCGCCATGAACCGAGCCGATCGGATTGTAATGACGCAGGCCCGGCACGCTATGGATCACCACGACGCCCGGCTCGGCCGTGCAGTCGAACGGCTCGACCGTCTGCATGATCGGCGGCTCCGGCAATTGCCGTGCGAAGATGGCGCGGACGAAATCGAGCCCCGGCATCGACGCCATCACCTCAAGGGGCACGACACCGTATTCGGTTGCCTGCTTGCCGGAACTGCCGTCGACCATCGCTAGCCTCCACAGCGTCATGCCCGGACTTGGTCCGGGCATGTTCATTCTTCCGAAGGATGCGTTGGCGGGTCAAGACCGAGAGCGGCCCTAGGCTCCCCGGCCGCCCTGTTGGCCGATCACGCAGCGCCACCCCGCCAGCCGTTCGGCCGGATGCTGGTTCATCCATTCAGCAAGCTGCGGCGCGCCCATCATGCAGGACTGCATCGAGACCTGGGCGAAGTCCGACGTGGTGACGATCTGCTCATGGCAATTTCCCGGAGTCGAGAGACTGCAAAGCACTGCGATGATCTTGATCACGCCAGATTTCCCACGTCGCTGCCGGCCGCACGGCTGATCGTCGCCGCGTCCTGCCGCTCGCTTGCATCAGCCGGCGGGAAAATGCTGTCGTAAATCGCGCGGGCCTCCTGGATGAGGCGAATGCGCTCGCGCTCGGATTTCGAGACAAACTGAATAACCTGGCCCATGTCGGCCTCCAAATAGATCCTCGATCGACCATCAGATGATGGAAATCATTCCATCCGGATATGGTGTGCCGGCTTCAGCCTTGCAGCTGCGCGGGCGGTCACGAGGGATAAAAAGGCCGTGAGCGCCCTCTTCCTAAGGGGCGGATCGGGATACCGGAGCGATGAGCCGACCTTTGCAACCAATCGCTTTGGCCGAAATCGCTTCGCGAAGTGTTGAGCGCCGCAGTTGATGGTGTTGCGGCACATTTTCGCGCGCGTGAAGTTGTAAGGTTGCTCAGTGCACGAGCGGTTCGACGAGCGAACGGCCGACGCGGCTGAGGGACCGGCCCGAAAGGATCAGCCATGAAAAGAATAAGAAGCTCCATTGCCGCCTTCATCGCACTCGGATTGGTGGTCGCGCCGTCCGTTGTGAGCGCACAAACGTCGGGGACAGGCGCACAAAGTAGCACGAGCGTGCACCCCGGAGCGCCGGCACAGCAAGGCACATATGGAAGTTCCGGACAGACTGTCGGGACAGTTACCGCGCCGTCGATCGGATCATCTAACCAGCCCTCGGTCGGTGTGACAAACTCGGTCCCCACCTGGAATAACACCAACCCGCCGGTCAAGTAGCGACCGCGATACGCTGGCCTCACGCCGCCGGCACGCGCTCCTTCTGCCCCGGCACAGCCGCGAGCAACTCGCGCGTATAGGGATGTTCCGGCGCGGCGAACAGCTGTGCGGTCGGCTTCAGCTCGACGATGGCGCCACGCTGCATCACCGCGATACGGTCGCAGATTTGGGCTGCGACGCGCAGATCGTGGGTGATGAACAGCATCGAGAGGCCGAGGCGCGCCTTGAGGTCTTCGAGCAGCCGCAAGACCTGCGCCTGCACGGAGACGTCGAGCGCGGAGACGGCTTCGTCGGCGACGATGATTTCGGGCTCGAGCGCAAGCGCGCGCGCGATGCCGATACGCTGGCGCTGGCCGCCGGAGAATTCGTGCGGATAGCGCTCGAGCGCGCCGGCATCGAGGCCGACCATCCTGAGGAGATCGCGAGCGCGGTCGAATGCGACCTTCGGATCGGTGCCGGCCGCGATCGGGCCATCGGCGATGATGTGGCCGATCTTGCGGCGCGGATTGAGCGAGGCGAACGGATCCTGAAAAATCATCTGGATGCGATGGCGCTCGGCGCGGAGCGCCTTGCCCGAGAGTTGCGTCAGATCGGTGTCGCCGATCCGCACGGTGCCGCGATCGGCCGCGATCAGCCGCATCACCAGCCGCGCCACCGACGATTTTCCGGAGCCGGATTCGCCGACGAGGCCGAGCGTCTCGCCCTTGAGGATGTTGAAGTTCACAGCGCGCGCGGCATCGACGCGACGGTCTTCGCGAAACCAGCCGCCCGAGGTCACGTAGGTCTTGTCGAGCCCAATCACCTCGACGGCCCTGGCCTGATCGTCCAGCGGCTCGCGCGCCGGCGGGTGCATCGACGGCACGGCGGCGAGCAGTGCCTTGGTGTAATCGTGCTGCGGCGCGTTGAAGACGGTCGCGGCCGGGCCTTCCTCGACGACCTTGCCGTGCCTGAGCACCACGACCTGGTCGGCGATGTCGGCGACCACACCAAAATCATGGGTGATGAACATCACCGCCATGCTGCGATTGCGCTGGAGGTTGCGGATCAGTTTCAGAATCTGCGCCTGCGTGGTCACGTCGAGCGCCGTGGTCGGCTCGTCCGCGACCAGCACGGCCGGTTCGAGCGCGAGTGCCATCGCGATCATGGCGCGCTGGCGCTGGCCGCCGGAGAGCTGGTGCGGATAGGCGCGCACGATGCGTTCGGGGTCGGGCAGGCCGACCTCGCGCGCAAGCGACAGCGCCTTGGCGCGTCGCTCCCTCGCCGTGAGCAGGCCGTGGGCCTCGAACATCTCCGCCATCTGGTCGCCGATCCGCATCAACGGATTGAGTGCGGTCATCGGCTCCTGGAAGATCATCGCGAGACGACGACCGCGCAAATCGCGCCAGCCGTCATCATCGAGCTTGAGCAGGTCCCGGCCTTCGAACTGGATCTCGCCGGAGGTGACCGACACCGTATCAGGCAGCAGGCCCATCAGCGCATGCGCGCACATCGACTTGCCGGAGCCGGATTCGCCGACGACGCAGACGATCTTGCCGGGCCGCAAATCGAGCGAGACGCCATCGACGGCAAAGGGGCGCTCGGCGCCGTTGGGCAGCGCGATCCGCAAATTCTTGATGGAGACGGCGGGTGGGGCGGTCATCATCAGCGTCCTTCCCGCGAGAGGCGCGGATTGAGCGCGTCGTTGAGGCCTTCGCCGATCAGGTTCAGTCCCAACACGGAGATCAGGATGGCGACGCCGGGAAACACCGTGATCCACCAGGCCTGGCGGATCACGGTGCGGCCGGCGCCGACCATGTAGCCCCAGGAGATCAGATTGGGATCGCCAAGCCCGAGGAAGGACAGCGAGGATTCCAGCAGGATTGCGGTCGCCACCATCAGCGAGGCCAGCACGATCACCGGCGACAGCGCGTTGGGCAGAATCTCGCGCAGGATGATCCAGGTGTTGCTCTGTCCGGTCACCACGGCGGCCTGGACATATTCGCGCGTGCGCAGCGACAGCACCTCGCCGCGGACGAGGCGCGCGACCGGCGGCCAGCTCACCACTGCGATCGAGGCCACGATCGAATAGATCGACGGCTGCAGGATCGCGACCAGCACGATCGCGAGCGCAAAGCTCGGAATGGTCTGGAAGAACTCGGTGAAGCGCATCAGCGCGTCGTCGACCTTGCCGCCGAAATAGCCGGCCATGGCGCCAATGGGAACGCCGACGACCAGTGCGACCAGCGTCGAGACGAGGCCGACCAGCAGCGAGACGCGTGCACCGAAGATCATGCCGGCGAACACATCGCGGCCGAGTGCGTCGGTGCCGAGCGGCACGGTCGAGAGCGTGAACGGCGGCAGGAACGGCCGCTGCACCATGCGCCAGGGCGAGTTCGGAAACAGCAGCGGCCCGAACACCGCAATGGAGATAGCAAGCAGAAGGATGACGAGCCCGATGACGCCGCTCGGGCTCCTGAGCATCGATTTCCAGAACTGTTTCATGCGGCGAATTCGATGCGTGGGTCGACCAGGCGATAGACGAGGTCGGTGATGAGGTTGAAGATCAGCACCATGACCGAGCAGGTCACGAAGACGCCGAGCAGCAGATTGTAGTCGCGCTGCAGCAGCGCGTCGTACATCAGACGCCCGATGCCGGGCCAGGCGAACACGGTCTCTGTGATGACGGCGCCGCCGATCAGCGTGCCGGCATGGACGCCGGCGAGCGTGACGACCGGGAGGAGCGCGTTGCGCAGCACATGGCGGCGCTGGATCACGCCGTCGGAGAGGCCCTTGGCGCGCGCGGTCTTGACGAAGTCGAGCCGCTTCACTTCCAGCATCGAGGCCCGCGTCATGCGGGTGTAGGTCGCCATGAAGAACAGGCCGAGCGTCATCGCCGGCATGATCAGGTGCTTTGCGACGTCGACCACATGGGCAAGGCCGGTGAGGTTGGCGCCGACCGTCTCGTAACCGAAGCTCGGCAGCCAGTCGACCGTGACCGAGAACAGCAGAATTCCCATCAGCGCCACCCAGAAGATCGGCATGGCGTAGAAGATCAACGCGAAGATGGTGATGGCGGTGTCGAGGAAGGTCCCGGCGAAGCGGGCGGCGAAAGTGCCGAAGAGAACCCCGAGCGCGAGCGAGATCGCGAAGGCGGTCAGCGTCAGTAGCAGCGTTGCCGGCAGCCGCTCCAGGATGAGCTTCGACACCGGCGCTTGCTGACGGAAGGAGAAGCCGAGGTCGAAGGTCGCGATACCCTTGACGTAGATGAACAGTTGTTCGGGCAGCGGCTTGTCGAGGCCGAATTTTTCCCGGAGCTGCTGAACGAAGACCTGATCGCTGGCGCCGGCCTCGCCCGCCATCACGACAGCGGGGTCGCCGGGCGCGAGCCGGATCAGGAAGAAATTGAGGACGACGATCGCGAGCAGGACGATCACGCCCTTCACGACACGCTGAGCGACGAAGGAGAGCATCTTAGATGGCGATCAGATCAGGTTGAACGTTGCGGCAACCGCGGTGCGCTCCCTCTCCCGCTTGCGGGAGAGGGCAGGGGAGAGGGTATTTCCGCAGAGAGGACGCCAAGTGGAGAGAACCCTCACCCGCTACGCTCTTCGAGCGCAGCGACCTCTCCCGCAAGCGGGAGAGGTGAAGAGAGGTCGCGGCGCGTATGCTCACTTGTCGAGCCATGCGTCCTTGAAGCCGTCATTGACGCCGATCCCGGTGGTGATCAGGTTCTTGACCTTGCAGCGCATGATGGTCGGGAATTGCAGCTCGAGCATCCAGGCCACCGGCACGTCCTCGACCAGGATCTTCTGCGCCTTCTCATAGATCTCCTTGCGCTTGGAGTCGGGCGTTGCGACCGCGCCGTCGGCGAACAGCTTGTCGATCTCGGGGTTGGAGTAGCCCTCGACATTGTTGAACACCTGGCCCTTGGCAATCGCGCTGGAGACGTAATTGCGGCCGACACCGAGCGCGGGGTCGCCGTACTGGTAGAGATAGGTGAAGGCGATGTCGTAATCCCAGTCGCCGATCTTCTGGTTGCCGCCGGCAACGTCGGTCGAGATCGTCTCGATGTTCATGCCGACGTCCATCAGGTTCTGCTTCACGGCTTCGCCCCAGCGCTGCCAGGTCTCGCCATAGGCGAGCGGCAGGATGCGGATCTTCTCGCCCTTGTAGCCGGCTTCCTTCAGCAGCGCCTTGGCCTTGGCCGGATCGTAAGCGTATTTCGGCACGTCGTCGGTGTAGTATTTGATGGTCGAGGCCGAGGGGCCGGTTGCGACCTTGCCGAGCCCGTTCCAGATCACGTCCTTGGCGAAGTCGCGGTCGATCGCGTACATGATCGCCTGCCGCACGCGCTTGTCCGCGAGCGGCCCCTGGCGGTTGTTCAGCCACAGCCAGGCCAGGGGCGAGAAGAACTCCCAGCCGGCGCCGGTGACGCAGGTGTCCTTCAGCTTGGACAGCCGCGGCACGTCAAAGTTCTCGACCGAGCCGCCGGGCAGCACGTCGACCTTGCCGGTCTCGTAGGCCACCGAGCGCGCGGCGGCGTCGGGGATGATCTGCCAGTAGATCTCGTCGAGATAGGGCTTGCCCTTCTCGTAATAGTTCGGGTTCTTGACCAGCCGAATGAACGAGCCCTTCTGCCATTCCTTGAACATGAAGGGGCCGGTGCCGACCGGCGCGTTGTTATAGGGATTGGTCTTCCAGTCGGTGCCCTCATAGAGATGTTTCGGCACCATCGGCATCGAGCCGACCTCGAAGATGCCGAGGAACGGGCCGAACGGCTGCTTCAGCGTGAACACGACGGTGTAGTCGTCGGGCGCCTCGACCTTGTCGACCTGCACGAGGTTGGCGCGGGCGCGCGCATGGGTCTGCTTCAGCATTTCGATCGAGAACAGCACGTCGGCCGCGGTGAAGGGCTTGCCGTCATGCCAGGTCACGCCCTTCCTGAGCTTGAAAGTGTAGGTCTTGGCGTCATCGCTGACGGTCCAGCTCTCGGCGAGCTCCGGAAGCGGCTCGAGCTTGGGGCTGTAGCGCAGCAGGCCCTCGAAGATGTTGCCCGACACCATCTGGACCGGACCGTTCTGGACCATCGCAAGCATCAAGCCGGGCGGCTCGGGCTGGATCACCGCATTGATCACGCCCCCTGTCTTTGGCTCCTGCGCCAGTGCCGAGGCCGTGAGGCCGCAAGCCAGGAGGAGACCAAGCAACACTCGTTTCGACATGTCGTATCTTTCTCAAGCGAGACCGGCCGCAAACGCTTCGCGACGTCCTCGCGCGCGAAGCCACGGCCGGCCCATCCCAGTCCCCATCCACCATCGAGGCTCACATAGTCTCATTCCGCGCCGCAAGATGAAACTCTCGACAGTGTTCGCACAAAAAATGTACAGCGCGTCCTGTTTTCACTTGATTCATTGTCCTGTCACGGAGACAAGTCGGCCCATGGACAACGCCACACGCTCCGAACGATCCCGCAATGCTGCGCTCGAAGCAGCGATCAGGATCATTGCGCGCGACGGGCCCGGCCGGCTGACGCTCGATGCGATCGCGCGCGAGAGTGGTCTCAGCAAGGGCGGCGTGATGCACCAGTTCCGCACCAAGGAAGCGGTGCTGAAGGCGCTGCTCGAGCGGCAAATGGCGCATTTCGAGGAATTTTCGACCCGCTACATGGCGAAGGTGAGCGCAACCTCGGCAAATCCCAATTTGGCGACCCAGCTCGCCACCGTGCGGGAGGCGGCGACGTCGCCGAATTCCGTCGCGCTCGCGCTCGTTGCGGCCGTGGTCGAGAACCCCAGCCTGATGATGTTGCCGCGCGAGCGGGAGATGAAGCGGGTGGCGGCCATCAAGGCGGAGTCCGCCGATCCCGACCTCGCGCTGCTGCGCTGGGCCGCGGCGCGCGGATTGCTGTTGAGCTCGCTGTTCGGCATGTCGCCGCTCAGCAAGGACGAGCATGATCGCCTGTTCGCGCGTCTGCTCGACGACGGGCAGTGGGCAGGCGTCGAACAGCCGGCGAAGGAGCTGCCGACCAAGACGCGCGTCGCCAAATCCGGCGCGGCGCCCACGGCAAAGGCCGCAACCCCGCGCAAACGCGCCTGATTCATCGTTAACAAATTCCGACCGACCGCTGCCCAAAGTCGCGCCTGCGGCCAAATGTGCCATGACGCCATTTCAGTACTTTACAAACCAACTGGTCGGTTTTATAAAACGGAAACACTAAGCGGCCCAAGGCTTCTGAATTGGCCCCGGACGATGCCTTGGGTTGGCAATGGTGAAGGCCGCAGCCGCGTCTGGTCCCATACGCGGTTGCGGCTGCCATCGCCCTCCGAAAAGCCAGAGGAGTTTTGGAATGGATTGCTCGATCGCCCCGCGCGGTCTGGGAGCGCTGATGCTTGGCGCCGCTGTGGCCGGATGCGCCTCTGTCGCGCCCGTGCCCTATTCGGAGATGGCGTCCTCGGCCTATATGGCGCCGGACAAATCGGACGCCTCCGGCCGCGTGCCTTACCGCTATTCCACGCCGGTCGACTGGCGCGCATATAATAAAGTGATCCTCGAGCCCGTCGTGGTCTACCGCGGGAGAGATCACCAGTTCGGCGACATGTCCGACCAGGACAAGGCGACGCTCGCCGCCTACATGCAGACCCGTTTTGCCGAGCGACTGCGCGGTCGCTTCATGCTGGTGCGCGAACGCGCACCGAACACGCTGCGGATCCGGCTGACGCTTACCGGCGCGGTCACCAATACGCCGGTGCTCGGCACGCTCTCCCGCTTCGACATGGCCGGCGCGGTCTACAACGGCGTGCAGGCGGCGCGCGACGGCGAGGGCATGATGACCGGATCGGTCATCTATGGCGTCGAGATCTTTGACGCCGGGACCTCGCGCCTGATCAGCGCCTACGTCACCAAACAATACCCCGGCGCCTACGACATCAAGGCGAGCGTCGGCGCGCTCGCGGCTGCCAATGCCGGCGTTGACAAGGGCGCCGATGCGCTGATGGCGCAACTGAACTGACGCCGCAATCCTCTCAACGAAAGGTGCCGCTGATGAACTTCCTCCTTCGCTTCGTGCTGCGCGTCGCCATCACCATCGCGATGATGATTATTGGCGGTCGCGTCGGCGCCGTCACGCCCAACGATCCCAGCGGCACCTGGCTCGTCGAGGACGGCCGTGCGCGGATCAGGCTCGAGCGCTGCGGCCCGTCGCGCGACCGCATCTGCGGCTTCATCGTCTGGATGAAGGAGCCGGCCGACAAGCGCGGCCAGCCTCTTCGCGACACGGAAAATCCCGATCCCGACAAGCGCGCCCGCGCGCTGCTCGGCCACCAGCTGATCATGGGCCTGCAGGCGACGTCCGATGGCCGGTTCGCCGGCGACATCTACAACGCCGAGGACGGCAGGTTCTATTCCGTCTCGCTGTGGCGCGAATCCACCGACCGCGTCAAGCTCAAGGGTTGCCTGATCAAGCTGTTGTGCCAGACCCAGACCTGGCAGCAGACCCTCGACGCCCAACCCGGCCAGCTGATCGGCCTCACCGGCGATCTCAACGGCCCTCGCGCCGACAAGGAATGGGCGCAAGTGCCGCCGCCGAAGCCGATGCAGGCCAAGGCGAAGTAGGGCGCCCCCTCGCCGGGTCGATGATGTGTCCCGCGCCGTCGCTGCGAATTCCGTCATTGCGAGCGCAGCGACGCAATCCAGACTGCCTCTGCGGAAAGACTCTGGATTGCTTCGCTACGCTCGCAATGACGACGCGGAGATAGTGCGTCTCGGCGGTGGCGCCGTCTTGCGCGGCGTGCCAGACTGGCTCGCGATCACGATCGAGAACCAGAGTGGGGCAGCATGAGCGATCAGTCATTTCCAGGTCAGAATTTGCGTCCGCTGCAACTGCAACTGGGCGCGCAGACAATTGCAGGATTTGAAAGCGCAGGCACAGGACGCCCAATCCTGCTGATCCACGGCAATTCTTCCTCGTCCCGGATCTGGCAGAAGCAGTTGGAGGGGCCGCTCGGCGCCAAATATCGCGTGATCGCGATCGATCTGCCCGGCCACGGCGCCTCGTCGCCGCCGCCCCATCCGGAAAGGGATTATTCAGGTCATGGCTATGCCGCGGCGATCGCTGCCGCTGCCGGCGCGCTCGATCTCACGGGCGCAATCGTCGTCGGCTGGAGCCTCGGCGGCCATGCGGTGCTGAATGCGGCTGCGTCGCTGCCGATGGCGGCCGGGCTGATGATTTTCGGGACGCCGCCGGTAGGCCACGGGCCTGCGGGCTTTGCCGGCTTCAAGAACCTGTCGCCCACGGCGTTCACGGCCGCGCCGACCGAGGCTGAGATCGAGGAGTGGATGCACACGGCGTTTGCGCCGGGCTACACGCCGATCCCAGGTTTCGTGCTGGCGGATTTCCGCAGGACCGACGGCAATGCGCGCGCCTGTCTCGGCGCCGTCGCGCAAAGTGGCGGTCTCGCCGATGAAACCGAGATCGTGCGCAATCTCAGGATTCCGCTGGCGATCGTGCAAGGCGCAGAGGAGCAGATCGTCGATCTCGGCTGGCTGCAGCGCCTGGCCGCGCCGACCCTGTGGCGCGGTGCGGTTCAGGTCGTCGACGGCGCCGGCCATTCCACGCAGTGGGAAAAGCCGGAGGCCTTCAATGCGCTGCTCGACGCATTTGCCTCGGGTACGTGACCGTCTTCACCTTAGCCCTGCGCGCCGAAATCCTTCCAGATAGTGCTGGCGATCCGCATCGTTCGCCCATGGCAGCTGCGTCGCAATCCAGTCCAGCGAGATATTGGGCTGGGTGCGGCGGAGCTCTCCCAGCGCCATAACCGCAAGCGCGCCGTCGCCGGTCATGCCGGCGGAGACCGCGAGCACGCGATAGGCGCCGGTGAGATCGCCGCGATGGCGGATCGCCTCGCGCGCCAGCGCGATGGCCTCGTCATACTGCCGCTCGGTAAAGCGCGCATAGCCGGCGATGCCGTAATAGATCGCCAGCGACGGATCGCGCGGCGAGAGCCTGATGGCCTTTTGCGCCGCCTCGAACGAATCGCCGGGGCGTCCCGCATAGGACAGCGCCAGGGCGTAATAGCCCTGCGCCAATGAGAAGTTCGGATTGAGCGCGAGCGCCTGCTCGAACTCGGACAGTGCGTCCGAAAGCCGGCTGGTCGAGAACCAGACGCTGCCGAGCGCGGCATGAGCCCAGGCATTCTCATGGTCGCAGCGCATCGCGGCGAGCGCGGCGTTCTCCGCGATCGGCGCCGTCGTCGCGAGCTCGGCCCAGCCCAGATGCACGCCGAACATGTGGCTTGCCGCCAGCACCGCCAGCGCCTGGCCGTAATCCGGATCGATCGCGATCGCGCGCTCGAGCAGTTTCTGCGCCGCAACGTGGTCCTGTGGCGTGATCCGCCAGTAATGCGACAGCGCCTGCATCAGCAGGTCCCAGGCGTCCAGGCTCGATGGCGGCTTGCGATGCGTGCGAAAATTCTCCGCGGCGTGGATCTGCGGCTCGATCGCCGCGACGATCCGCTCGGTGATCTCGTCCTGCACGGCGAAGACGTCGACCAGCTCGCGGTCGTATCGCTCGGCCCAGAGATGGCCGCCGGTGGTGGCGTCGTTGAGCTGTGCGGTGATGCGCACGCGGTTGTCCACCTTGCGCACGCTGCCCTCGACGATGTAACGGACGCCGAGCTCCTCGGCGATCTGCTTGAGGTGGACCGCGCGCCCCTTGTACGTGAACGACGAGTTGCGGGCGATTACGATGAACCAGCGCTGCTTCGACAGCGCGGTGAGGATGTCCTCGCTGATCCCGTCGCCGAAATATTCCTGGGCGGGATCGCCGCTCATGTTCTCGAAGGCGAGCACCGCGACGCCTGGACGGTCGGTGGCGACGCGCGGGGAACCCGGTGCCACATCGGTGGAAACAGGCTTTGTTGCCACTTCTTCCCGGACATCGCCGACGAAACGAAAGCCCTTGCGCGGAATCGTCTTGATCAGCCGCTGCGTCGCGCCGTCGTCGCCGAGTGCCTTGCGCGCGGCGTTGATCCGGCTGTTCAGCGCGGAATCCGAGACGATCCGGTCGCTCCAGATCTCGCTGATCAGATCGTCCTTGCTGACGACACGGGCGCGTTCCGCGACGAGGTAGAGCAGCAGATCGAACACCTGCGGCTGCAGCGGCACGGCTGCGCCGCTGCAGGTGAGCTCCCGCAGGTCGCCGTCGAGCACGTTGTTTTCAAAGAGGAATCGCACGTTTCTGTCGTCTCAAGCAAAAATCAAAGTCGTCTCAGGCGAAAATCAACCGTCCGCGAAAGTCTTCCGCCGTCCGGTCCGGCATGGTGCAGAGACCAAACAGTGCCGACGCCTCGGCACAACGGAGCTTTCTATGACCCAACTCGATCATCAGGTGCATTCCATTAGCCCGGAGGTTGCGGGCTCACGCATTTTCAAGTTCATCGCCTTTCTTTACGGAATTGCGGCGTATCTCGTTTTTTTCGTTACGATTGTCTACGCAATCGGCTTTGTGATGGGGCTGGTGGTGCCGAAGACCATCGACACCGGGCCCGACACGCCGACGGCCGAAGCCGTGATCATCAATCTGCTGCTGATGACGCTGTTCGCCGTTCAACACAGCGTGATGGCGCGGCAGCGCTTCAAGGCGTGGTGGACGCAATTCGTCCCCAAGCCGGTCGAGCGCTCGACCTACGTGCTGTTCGCGAGCCTGTCATTGCTCCTCCTGTTCTGGCAATGGCGTCCGTTGCCGTCGGTCATATGGGACGTCGCCAATCCGGATCTTGCCGTGACGCTGGTCACGCTGTCGTTGGCGGGCTGGGTGCTGGTGTTCACCTCGACTTTCATCATCAATCATTTCGAATTGTTCGGATTGCATCAGGTGACCAACCATCTCGTCGGCAAGGAGGCCGCGCCGCCGCGGTTCAAGACGCCGCTGCTCTATAAATTCGTCCGTCATCCGATCTATCTCGGCTTCATCATCGCCTTCTGGGCGGCACCGACCATGACCGCAGGCCATCTGCTGTTTGCGGCCGTGACCACCGCCTACATCTTCGTCGGCATCGCGCTGGAGGAGCACGATCTCGTCGATCTCTTCGGCGACGACTACCGGCAGTACAAACAACGGGTGTCGATGCTTATTCCCTGGCGCCGGTCAGTCTAACCGCCGCGCGCTCCGTCGCGCGTCCGCCAATCGGAGGACGCGCGACGGAACTTCATTTGCAACCCAAGAGTCCCAAACCAGGCATTTCAATCCCAATTTCCATCTCAGGAGACGACCAAGATGAAACATGTCGGACACTGCTTCTGCGGCGCGGTCACGATCGAGGTCACGGGCGAACCAGCGGCGATGGGCTATTGCCATTGCCGTTCCTGCCGGTCGTGGTCGGGTGGACCGGTGAACGCTTTCAGCCTGTGGAAGCCGGAAGCCGTGCGCATCACCGAGGGCGCGCAGAACGTCGAGACCTTCGTCAAGACGCCGCTGAGCCAGCGCAAATATTGCGGGAAGTGCGGCGGTCATCTCATGACCAATCACCCGCCGCTCGATTTGATCGACGTCTTCACCGCCACCATCCCGACGCTCGCCTTCACCCCCGGCGTCCACGTCAACTATTCCGAGACGGTGCTGCCGATGCGCGACGGCCTGCCCAAGCTGAAGGACTTTCCCGCCGAGTTCGGCGGCAGCGGCGAGATGATGCAGGAGTAGAGTGCTCTCTTCCTTCTCCCCTTGTGGGAGAAGGTGGCGCGAAGCGCCGGATGAGGGGTTCTTTCCACTTGCGAGACCGTTCGTGACGATAGAAACCCCTCACCCGGCTTCGATGCTTCGCATCGAATCCACCCTCTCCCGCAAGGGGAGAGGGTGCACCGACAACGTGGCAAGTTACCTCATCCCCGCGCGCCGAAATCCTTCGAGATAATGCGCGCGGTCCTCTTCGCGCAGCATCGGCAGCTCGCGCGTGAGCCAGGCGAGCGAGATGCCGGGCTGGGTGCGTCGCAATCCTTCCAGCGCGGAAGCGGCAAGTGCGGGATCGCCGGACATGCCGGCGGCCGCCGTGAGCACGCGATGCGCCCCGACGAAATCGGCCCGCTGCCGCATCGATTCCCGCGCCATCTGCATGGCGTCCTCGTAATTGCGGCCGATGAACTGGGCGTAGCCGGCAACGCCGCAATAGATCGCGGCGAGCGGATCGCGCGGGCTGAGCTGCAGCGCGCGGCGTGCAGCCGCATCGCCGTCCTGCCATCGTCCCGCGTAGCACAGCGTGACGCCGTAAAAGGCGTGCGCCATCGCGAAATTCGGATTGAGCTGCAAAGCCAGCTCGAACTCCGCCAGCGCGTCGTCGAAGCGGCGGCGGAACAGATACGTATAGGCGAGACCGTGATGGGCCCAGGCATCGTCGCGATCGGCCTCCACCGCGGCCAATGCCGCGCGTTCGGCAACCGGGACAGTCGCGGCCATATCGGCCCAGCCCATATGCGCACCAAAAATGTGGCTGGTGGCGAGCAGGCCCAGCGCCTTGCCATAGGCAGGGTCGATCGCGATCGCGTGCTTCAGCAGCGCCTGCGCCGCTGCATTGTCCTCGCGCGTGATGTGCCAGTAATGCGACAGCGCGCGCATCACGAAGTCCCAGGCATCGAGGCTGCCCGGCGGCTTCTGCTGGGCGCGAAAATTTTCGGCGGCGTAGAGCTGAGGCTCGATCGCGGCGACGATGGCTTCGGTGATCTCGTCCTGGACGGCAAAGATGTCGGCGAGCTCGCGGTCGTAGCGCTCGGCCCAGAGATGGCCGCCGGTCGAGACGTCGTTGAGCTGGGCCGAGATGCGCACGCGATCGCCGCTTCGCCGCACGCTGCCCTCGAGCACGTAGCGCACGCCGAGCTCGCGCGCGATCTCGTGGAGATGCACGGCGCGGCCCTTGTAGACGAAGGATGAGTTGCGCGCGACCACGAAGAACCAGCGCAGCTTCGACAGCGCGGTAATGATGTCTTCGCTGATGCCGTCGGAGAAATAATCCTGCTCGCGATCGCCGCTCATATTGGTGAAGGGCAGCACGGCAATCGCGGGGCGGTCGGGTAGCGCAGGTGAGGCGTGCGACGTTGTGACGCTGCGGCGCGGTTCTACCGCTGATGCGGTGGACTTGGTCTCGACATCGCCGACGAAGCGAAAGCCTTTTCGCGCGATAGTACGAATCAAGGTCTGGTTTGCGCCGCTGTCGCCGATCGCCTTGCGCGCCGCATTGATCCGGCTGGTCAATGTCGATTCGGAGACGCTGCGGCCGTGCCAGATCTTGTCGATCAGCTCGTCTTTGCTGACGACCCGGTCGCGGTTTTCCATGAGATGGACGACGAGGTCGAAGACCTGCGGTTCCACGGACACGGGAACCTGCTCGCGGCTCAGCTCGCGCAAGTCGGTATCGAGAAGGTGGTCCCGGAACAGAAACTGCACGTCGAAAACTCGGGCCTCACAACGACTTCAGGCAATAATGAAATCAAAATGGATTTCGCCCTGAACTCTGTAAGTCCGCCGGGAGGTCGGGCCGGTTCACTGCAATCGCTGGATGGCTGCTATGCCATTTGCGCGGAGGAATACAACCTGAGTTAGAATGTCGCGGTTTTGGCCAGTTTGTCGCGGCATCCGGACAATAACCGGATGCCGCGGCTGAGCATCACGGGCAGGGATGGCGCCGGCCGTCGTTGCCGAGATACATGCCCGTATTCGGATTGTAGGATTTGTAGCGCTGCATGCAGTATTGCACGTCGCCCTCGGGCGGCGGTCCATATCCGGCGGGCGGCGGCGCATAGCCCGGCCCGTCATAATAAGGTGAGCCGTAATAGTAGGGCGCCGCGACCGCGCCGCCGATGATCGCGCCGGCTGCAAGCCCGCCGACGAACGCGCCGCCGCCCCAACCCCAGCCGCGCCGTCCGTACCAGCGCACTTGTTCGACCTGGTTGGGCGCAGCCTGCGTCATCGCCAGCGGCTGTCCGATCGGCGCCGCCGATGCCGCGGTCGATGTCGCAGCCGACAGGCTCGCCAGCAGACAAGCTCCGGCAACGAAGCGAAACGATTTCAACATTGTGCTCTCCTCGTCATGCGGCGGCTCACGCGCCGCGCGAAATTGATAGTGCAAGTGGAGAAGCGCGCTGAATTAAAATTTGGTCAGGATGCGTGACGACGTTGGGGTAGTCGCGCGCGATCTCCCATCGTCGTCCGGGCGAAGACTGAGAATGTGTGACGAACGGTGAATGTCCATTGCCGAACACCGCCGCCCGCGTAAGCTACCCCCACACAAAACGCCAACCATGAAGAAACGCCCATGCCCGCCTTTCCTGCCTCGACCACCGTGCTCGACTCCATGCTGTTTCGCGATGCCTTCGGCACGCCTGCGATGCGCGAGGTGTTTTCCGACGTCGCGCTGGTTGCGCGCTATGCCGAGGTCGAGGTGGCGCTGGCAAAGGCGGAGGCACGATGCGGCGTGATCCCGCAAGCTGCCGCCGACCAGATCGCGGCGCGGACCGATGTCACAGCGCTCGACTTCGATCTGCTGCGGCAGGAGACCGACATCGTCGGCTATCCGATCCTGCCGCTGGTGCATCAGATGGTGAAGCAATGCGGCGAGGCCGGCCGCTACGTGCATTGGGGCGCGACCACGCAGGACATCATGGACACCGCCGTGGTGCTGCAGTTGCGCGCGGGGCTCGCAATCATCGAACGCGACATTGCCGAGCTGCGAAAAATCCTCGCCGATCTCTCCAAGCGTCATCGCGACACGCCGATGGCCGGCCGTACCCACCTCCAGCAGGCGCTGCCGGTGACCTTCGGCTACAAGACCGCGATCTGGCTCGCGATGTTCGACCGCCACGCCGAGCGTCTTGAGCAATTGAAGCCGCGGGTTCTCGTCGGCCAGTTTGCCGGCGCCGCCGGCACGCTGGCCTCGCTCGGCGACAAGGGGTTCGAGGTGCAGGAGGCGCTCTGCGCCGAGCTCAAGCTCGGCGTTCCTGCCTCGACCTGGCACGTCGCGCGCGACGGCTTTGCGGAAGCCGTGAATTTTCTCGCGCTCGTCACTGGCTCGCTCGGCAAGATCGCGCTCGACATCATGATCATGGCCTCGACCGAATTCGCCGAGGTCTACGAGCCCTTCGTCAAGGGCCGCGGCGCCTCCTCGACCATGCCGCAGAAGCGCAACCCGATCTCCTCGGAGCTGATGCTTGCCGCGTCCAAGGCGGTGCGCCAGCACGCGGGCCTGATGCTCGATGCCATGGTGCAGGATTTCGAGCGCGCCACCGGTCCGTGGCACGCCGAATGGATGGCGATCCCCGAGAGTTTCGTGCTGACCGCAGGCGCGCTGCATCAGGCGAAATTCGCGCTCGCCGGCCTCATCGTGGACGAGGCAAAGATGAACGACAACCTCGCCCTTAGTCGGGGTCTGATTGTGGCCGAAGCGGTCATGATGGGACTGGCGCCGCAGATCGGCCGGCAGGATGCGCACGACGTGGTCTACGACGCCTGCCGGCTCGCCAACGAGAAGGGCATCAGCCTTGCCGATGCGCTGTCGGCCGATCCGCGCGTCGTGGCCCAGATCGATCGCACAACCATCGAGGCCCTCACTTCACCGAAAAATTACCTCGGCCTTGCGCCTGCCATGGTCGACCGGGTGCTGAAATCGGCAACGCGTTGAAAACCAAACTGCGTGAAACTCCGTATCATCGCTGTCTCCAAGACGCTCGCACACTTGTGTCTCGTGATGCTAGACTTAGATTGAACGAGAGATTCCGACAGAGGACCCGGCATGACCGATCAACGCAATTCCGCCACTTCCATCGATCCGGTGAAACTCGACCGGCTGGCTGAGGTGGCGGTGAAGGTGGGACTGGGCTTGCGGCCGGGACAGGACCTTCTCTTGACGGCGCCGGCGATCGCACTGCCGCTGGTGCGCCGGATCGCCGCGCACGCCTACAAGGCCGGCGCCGGCATCGTGACGCCGATCCTCTCAGATGAAGAGATGACGCTGGCGCGCTATCGCCACGGCCATGACAACAGCTTTGATCGCGCCGCCAACTGGCTCTACGAGGGCATGGCCAAGGCGTTCTCGAACAACACCGCGCGTCTCGCCATCGTCGGCGACAATCCGATGCTGCTGTCGGGCGAAGATGCGTCCAAGGTCGCGCGCGCCAGCAAGGCCAATTCCGTGGCCTATCAGCCGGCGCTGGAAAAGATCGTCAATTTCGACACCAACTGGAACATCATTGCCTATCCGAGTCCGTCCTGGGCGAAGCAGGTGTTTCCGGACGACTCCGAAGAGGTCGCGGTCGGCAAGCTTGCGGACGCGATCTTCGCGGCGTCACGCGTCGATCGCGAAGACGCCACGGCCAATTGGGCAAGCCACAATGCGGTGCTGCGCGAGCGCACCAACTGGCTCAACGGCCAGCGTTTCCGCGCGCTGCAATATTCAGGTCCTGGGACCGACCTCACCATCGGGCTTGCCGACGGTCATGAATGGGAAGGCGGCGCCTCGCTCGCCAAGAACGGCATCAGTTGCAACGCCAACATTCCGACCGAAGAGGTCTTCACCACGCCGCATTGCCGGCGGGTCTATGGCCACGTTGTGAGCTCGAAGCCGCTGTCCTACCAGGGCACGCTGATCGACGACATCGCGGTGCGCTTCGAGGACGGCAGGATCGTCGATGCCAAGGCCTCGCGCGGTGCGGAGGTGCTGAACAAGGTGCTCGACACCGACGAGGGCGCGCGCCGGCTCGGCGAAGTGGCGCTGGTGCCGCACTCCTCGCCGATCTCGCAGAGCGGGCTGTTGTTCTACAACACGCTGTTCGACGAGAACGCAGCGTCCCACATCGCGCTCGGCCAGTGCTACTCGAAGTGCTTCGTCAACGGCGCGCAGCTCACCCCGCAGCAGATCGCAGCTCAAGGCGGCAACCAGAGCCTGATCCATATCGACTGGATGATCGGCTCGGCCGAGACCGACATCGACGGCATTCTGGCCGACGGCAGCAAGGTGCCGGTGTTCCGCAAGGGTGAGTGGGCGAAGTAGGGTTCTTCACCTCTCCCGTAGGGAGAGGTCGGATCGCATCGTAGATGCGATCTGGGTGAGGGCTTGCGCTCTCACCGAATGCTGCGGCCCCTCACCCGGATTGCTGCGCAATCCGACCTCTCCCCGTCGGGGAGAGGTAAGCTCCCGGCGACAATCTTTCCTGAACTCATGCTTTAGCGCGTCGCCTCATGCCGCCGCGTTGCGCAGCATCGGGTTGTTGTCGATGCTGAAGCGGTTGAACAGTGTCGTGAACGGGCTGCCGTCGGTTGCTCGCACGATGGCGTCGGAAGCCGCGACCGCCTCGTAGAGCGCGCCGACCGGATCGTCCGCCTCAGGCAGGTCGAGGCGCATGCGGATCTCCTCTCTCGCCTCGTTGATGTCGTCCTCGTCGTCGCGCGTCGCCTCCAGCGCATCCGCTGCGCGCCGCATCTCCTGGAGATCGCCGCCGGCGGAGAATTTGAGGATGTCGAGCCAATAGGGGTGGGCGACGATGAGCTGGATGAACGCCTCGAAACTGTCGGCGATAACGCCCGCGCGCCCCTCCGATGAGACGTAGAGCACATGTTGCGACGGCAGCAGCACGAAGGCACCGCCTGAGCCGTCACTGCCGATCTGCAGGGGGCTTTCGACGCCGTCGATCGTGAACCAGGGCTCCTCGTCCGGCGCGAACGAGACATCGAGGCTGCCGAGCCAGGCGACGACCTCGCCTTGGGCTGTCAGGAGCTCTGGGGTCAGGGGCATCGATGGGGCTCCTTCTAGGTCGTTCCGCGCACTTTGTCGCACCCCGGAAAAGATCGGTTCATGTGCGCGAATTTGCAGGGAAATCCCGACGTTAACCGCTTCGCATCTGCAACTTGCGGCTGATTGTCGGTGCCAGCGTAAGGAAGAATTAAAAACCGGCTACTAGCGTTCCCAGCATCTTTCGAAACAATCCGGGATTAAGCCCGGTTAATCATATTACCTTCTGGGGAAGCAGATGTCGCGGGCATTGATTGAAATCGGTAGTTGCAACGTGGATCTGGAGCCGCGGCCGATCGAGCCGGCCTGGATCATCGAGGGCAATCCGGTCTCGCGCTCGCACATCCTCTCGACCAGCTCGGACGGCACCTCCTCGACCATCATCTGGTCCTGCACCGAAGGCCGCTTCAACTGGTACTATGATTTCGACGAGACGATCATGATCCTGGAAGGATCGATCGTGCTCGAAAGCGACGGCATGCCGCCGAAGCGCTACGGCGTCGGCGACGTCGTCTTCTTCCGCGACGGCGCGCATGCCAAATGGCATGTCGAAGGCCACGTCAAGAAGATCGCCTTCTGCCGCAAGACCAACCCGGCCGTCATCGGCTTCATGATCCGCGTCGTCAATAAGCTGAAGCGGATGTTCCTCTCGCCCGGCGAGCGCCGCCCCGCAACCCTGATGGGTGCCGGCTAGTCTCTTTATCATCTCTTTAAAGGACGCTTCCCAGCGGCCACGACGGAAGAGGGGGCGGGACCAACATCCCGGCCCCTCTTTCGCGTCATGACGGCAGTTCGAGCCGGTAGACATCGGTCGCGGTCTGCGAGAACAGCGCCGTCTTCTCCGTCTCGCTCAGGGGTGCTGCGATGCGCTTGAAGGCGTTGAAGATCACCTGGTAGCTGCACTGACCCTTGTCCGGCGGGAAATTGCTTTCGAACATCGCGCGCCGCACGCCGAACGCCTCGATGCAGGTTTCGATATAGGGCTTCCACGCCGCGGCGAGCTCTTCGGATGACGGCGGTTTGGGACGCAGATGGAAGTCGTAGCCGAGCAGGCACATCGCGAGCCCGCCGAGCTTCACGACCACGTTCTCGCACTTCGCGATCTCCTGGATCGAGGCGCGCCACTGCGGAAACACCTCCTCGCGCCGTCCGGCGAAGCGGCCGACGCCGGCCGGGCCGCCGCAATGATCGAGCACGATCCTGGTATCGGGAAAGGCGCGCGCCAGCTCGGTCAGCTCGCCGATCTGCGGATGAAACAGCCAGGCATCGAAGCTGAGGTTCAGGGGTGCAAGGCAGGCAAAGCCCTTGCGGAAGGCCGGATCCTGCAACAGTCCCTTCGGCCTGTTGGCGTACATGCCGGCGACAACGGGGTCCTTGTCCCAGGCGGATGAATGCCGGATGCCGCGGAAGCGACCGTTGCCGGCGGCGATCTCCGCCTCCAGCACCGGCTTGGCGGCGTCGCCGAGCAGCAGGTTCACATGGCTGACAATGCCGGCGCAGATCGCAGCCTTGCCGTATCCGCCGCTCGCGCCCATCGCAGCGACGCCGTTGGCGAACTCGACCTCCCCGACGGGCCGGAACGCCTCGGGCCCATGCGCACGGTACATCGAGCGGCAATCGACATAGACGGTGGCGATGATGTTGTGGCCGGAGGCGATGTCGGCGGCCATCTCCTCGATCAGATAACGATGGCCGCGATTCCAGAGATGATGATGCGGATCGACGATCGGCCGCGCGGGATCGATGATCTCTTCCTGATATTGCGCGAGCCAGTCCTCGCGCGGCTCGACGAATAGCCCGCTGGTGTTGGCGGGCAGACCGCTTGCAGCCATCGACGTTTGCTCCCTCTGTTTTTATGGCGGGAGCCTAGCACCTCATCTCATCATGCAGCAGCGCGCCTTGCGCAACCGCACCCGTCATCGCGAGCACGGCGAGATCGTCGTCACCCCTTGCGCCGCGTCGCCCTCACATCCACCACCAGCCGCCAATCGGCGGCCGTGGCGGGTTTGACCTCACCGAGCCAGTGAAAGGAATCATCTGTGATTTCAACGAAACTCCAGCGCGTGAGCTCGCCGGCCTCGGTCGTGCCTTCCTGCACGATGTCCTCGCCGCGCGAACGACCGATCTGCTGACGGAACACACCGCGCCCGGGATCGAACCAGGAAATCCGCCATGCGGAAATGGAGGGATCATAAACGCGCAGCGTCGTGCCGTACCAATTACCAGCGATCGGAAAGGCGGGCGCACCGGCTGGGCGGGGAATGATCCAGACGTCCTGCACCGCGCGTCCTTCCAGCACCCAGCCGAAATGGATTTCGCCGGGCGCAGTGTGTTTCGTTCCGTCGGCGTCTCGGGCCGTGATCTCGGCGTCCCAGTCGCCGACGAAGCGGCCATAGAGCTGAAGCGCCGCCGCGTGCTCGGGGTTGGGTCCGTCCGCGTGCAACAATCTCGCAAAGTCGGTCATGTCGATCTCCTGTTGCAAGGAGATCAGCACGACCAGCCGGCAGCCGACTTGGAGAAAATTGCGCGTCAGACCCCGTCGAGTATGATTACCGTCGGCGTCGTCGGCAGCGTATCCCGCGATATCCGCAACGAACGCTCGGTGCGGCGGTCAATCTCGAACTGTTGCCCGATCAGGCGCATGAACTCGTCGAGCGGGGTTGCGAAGCGGTGCATCGGCAGCACTACGGAGGCGCGCAGACGCTTGGTGATCTCCGAGACCCCGTCGAGCGACATGGTGTAGGTGCCGTCGATCGGCACCATGACGATGTCGAGCCGCCCGATCTGGGCGAAATGGCTGTCATCGAGCTTGTGGTGCAAATGGCCGAGATGGCCGATGCAGAGGCCTGCGACCTCGAAGATGAAGATCGAATTGCCGTCGCGGATCATGTCCGTTCCGGAATCGTCACCAAAGTAGCGGCGAATGTCGGTCGTGACGTTGCGGATGAAGGTGTCGCCGATCCGCTCCGACACAAGGGCCGGCTTGCCGTCCTCGCCCCAGCCATGCAGCACATGGGGAATGCGCTTGTCGGGATTGAGCGAAAAGTGGGTGCTGTGGGCCCGGTTCATGGTGACGACATCGGGCAGCCGGCCGACCTGATAGGCGCCGCTGTAGTCGGTCGCGATGCGCACCCCGCCCGGCGTGTCGATGAAATAGGTGGAGTGGCCGGCATAGGTGATCTCGACCTCGGCCGCAGCGGCCGCCTGCTGGAAGGCGACCGGCATCGCGCGGGGCGCAGCGTTCGCCATCGCCAGGCATTCGCTGCGTTGAGGTGGCTGCTGCTGGGCGAGGGCAGGTGTAGCCAGCCAACCGAGAAATGCAAAAGCCGTCAGCAATAACCGAAACATGCAGAACCGTCCGCCGCTCATCGACGATCTGTTGAGTGTATCTACGAATTATCCTCGCGTCATGTGGTGCCGGCCAGCCGCGCCAATCCGCCGTTTGCCCCAATCAGCTTCACGGCCTTCTTGTCGAAGGATACGAAAGTGTCGGCTCCAAGCCAGTTGCCTTCGTGGGCGATGATGCCATCGGCGAAATCGCCCCCG
Source organism: Bradyrhizobium sp. AZCC 2230 (assembly GCF_036924495.1). NCBI lineage: Bacteria > Pseudomonadati > Pseudomonadota > Alphaproteobacteria > Hyphomicrobiales > Nitrobacteraceae > Bradyrhizobium > Bradyrhizobium sp. AZCC 2230. The sequence goes on from NZ_JAZHRS010000001.1 coordinate 6,929,174, forward strand.
GCATCAAGGAGCGCCAATCCAGCTTCGGCTGCCGGCCGGTCGACGACCGCATTGGAAGCATTGATCAAGTGCCGGATCGAAGCCGCGATATTCACAGCGGAAGTTTTGTAGCCTCGCGAGAGGACCCAGACCAATTCGCATAATGCGGAAATTGAGATGGCGACGACGTCTGCCTTCTTGAGAAGGGCTTCGGCCGCCTTGCTCTGTTCGGCGTTATCCCCGACCAGAACCCGTACCAGGACGTTGGTGTCGGCTGTTATCTTCATCGCTTGCCGGCCCAGCCGTCAGCAATGATCTCATTCATTTCTTCGATAGATAGCGATCGACCGTTCGTTTTTCCTTTCAGGAAGCCGAAGGCGTCCGAAATCTTTCCGGTCGGCCGAGCTGCCTTCACCTCAACTCGCCCCCCCGGGAGCTTTTCTATCGAGATCTTGTCGCCCGGATGCACGCCGAGGTGATCCAGGAGATCCTTCCGCAAAGTAACCTGGCCCTTTGCCGTGACGGTGAGTGTGCCCATAGGAAACTCGATGATTGATGTCACCTAAAAGTAAGGCAACTTAGCCTTACTTTCAAGTGGACCGAGCCGAGATATCTCACTCCCGCCTTGGGCTGAACTTCCAGGTCATCGCCACGAGGCCCGCGGTGATCAGGCCGCTGACGATGCCGGCGGTGGGCAGCGTGAGCAGCAGTGCGGCGGTCGCGGCCCAGCCGATCGAGGAGAAGGCTTCGGCAAAGGTGGCAAGCCGCGACGAGGTTTGGCGGCGGCGGAATTGGCTGCGCCGGGCCTGGACGCGGAACCAGAGCTGGATCGCGGTGGCGGAGGCCGCACTGACGATGATCATGGCGGCCGTGACCGCGGCCTGGAATGGCGAGGCGAAAACCAGCGCGGCCACCAGCGGGCTGAAGATGACGGCGATCGCGATCAGCACCACCTCGATCTTGGCGTGGATGACGCTCGTGGGCGTCAACGGCGCGGTCGCGACCAGATCGGGCGCGTCCTCGCCCGAGATCGTCAGCCAGGCGAGTCCACCGGCGAGCTGACCCGCGGCCATCACGATGACAGGCGAGATCAGCGTCAGCGCCGCTGAACTGTCGCCAAAGCTGCGCCAGAGCAGCAGCGCCGGCGGCACCAGATAGAGCAGCTGCATCAGCGTCTGCGAGATCAGCCAGGGATCGCGACAGAGCAGCACGAATTCCTTGCGCCGCAACGCCTGTTGCCGCGATCCACCTCGGAACGGACGCTCCTTCGCGCGCTTGCGGCTGGAAGTGCCGTAGGCGGCAGCGTCGATCGCCGTGTCGGCGAAGCGGCCCGAGAAGATCGCCATGACGCATCCGAGCAGCACCAGCCCGAGTGCGAGGAGCAGCAGCAGCGCCTCGCTGTCGCCCATGGTCGCCCGCGCCGGCCACCACCAGATGCTGTCGATGTCGGGCGCGTGGGCGGCGAGGGTGCCCGATGTCAGGATAGTGAAGCGCGACAGCGTGCCGTAGGAGATGATCGCCGCAACCTGGAGCGCGATCACAAAACCCGCGCCGATGATCGCAGCCAGGATCTGGGCCACGAAGCGCGTGCGCGCCGGGCCGATCAGGCGAAACAAGGCGATGGTGATGGCAATCGCGATCGCCGCGGCTGACAGACCCATCGCGATGACGACGCCGAAGGCGGCAAGCCACCGCGCGCCGCCGCCGATCACCAGCACGTCGATGAAGGGCGTCGAGAACAGCAGCGCCATGGTCGTCACGGTCAGCGCAATCGCGGCGATGCGCACCGAGAACAGATTGGCGAGCGTCGCCGGTGAGGACATGATGAGATCGAGATCGGCGCGGGCGTAAAATACCCGCGTCACGGATTCGATCGCTTGCGACAGCATCAAGGTCCAGGCGAGAAAGATCGTCGCCGAGATCACGATCAGCGAGGATTTGTCGAGCGGCAGTTGCAGATTGGCGAAGCGGCCGATCACGGCCCAGGCCGGCACATGCAGCAGCGCGGCGAAGAACAGCAGACCGATCACGGCGGCGCGGGCGCGCCTGCGCCGGCCGCCCGTCATCATGGCGAACCATTCGCGCCAGGCGAGCCGAAGCTCGTGACGGGCAAACCACGAAAGGGCGGTCGCCGAGCTCATGCCGCTTCCTGGAGCGTCACCAGTGCGATGAAGAGGTCTTCGAGGCTGGTGTCGGCATGGCCGTTTTGCTGGCGCAGCTCGGTCAGCGTGCCCTCGGCGACCAGGCGGCCGGCGGCGATCACGCCGATGCGGTCGGCCATGCGCTCGGCCACCTCGAGAATATGTGTGGTCATGATGATGGTGCAGCCGGCCTGAACGCGCTCGCTCAACAGGCCCTTCACATGGCGGGCGGAGACGGCGTCGAGGCCGGTCAGCGGCTCGTCGAGGATGATCAGGCGGGGATCGTGCACCAGCGCACCGGCAAGCGCCACCTTCTGGCGCATGCCCTTGGAGAACCCTTCGCAGCGTTCGTGCCGGTGCGGTTCGAGCCCGAGCGAGCTCAGGAGTTCCTCGGCGACCGGTTTCGAGACCGATGGCGCGATGCCCCAGAGGCCGGCGACGAATTCGAGGTACTCAAGCGGCGTCAGCTTGTCATAGATCATGGGCTCGTCGGACACCCACGCCATCACCTGCTTGGCCGCGACCGGATTCTTGAGCGCATCGATGCCGAAGATCGACACGCCGCCGTCGTCGGGCCGCAACAGGCCTGCGACCATGCGTAAAGTGGTGGTCTTGCCGGCACCGTTGGGGCCGACCAGCGCATAGAATTCACCGGCATGGATGGTGAGATCGAGGCTATCGACCGCCAAACGGTCAAAACGCTTCGTTAACCCCAAAACTTCGAGCGCCGAGCTGTCCGGCTTCATGACGGCCACACCATCCGGTTTTGCATCGGTCGCGACCATGACCCGAAGATGTTTCGGCACGGTGAATCGCGCTGCCGCAAATTCCGGCATCCGTCTTGGACTAAAGGCAAGATACCTAACAAGTCACCGTTTGTTGACAGGGCTCGGGCGTTCAGGCTGAATTGGCGTCGGGACAAATGGCAGCTCACGCGGCGAAACGACTGCGTAGCGGCTGGACACAAGATGCGGCAAGGCGGTCGTCAAGAACCGCTGGTTGCATCGGGAGGACGCGGCGATGCTGGATTTCGTTCAGCAGCTGGTCAGCGGTGTTGCGCTCGGCTGCGTCTACGGCCTGATCGCGCTCGGCTTCGTGCTGGTCTACAAGGCCACCGAGGTCGTCAATTTCGCCCAGGGCGATCTGATGATGCTGGGCGGCTTCTTCGCCTTCACCTTCATCGGCATGATGGGCCTGAACTACTGGATCGGCTTTGCCGGGGCGGTGGCCGCCATGGCGCTGTTCGGCATGCTGGCGGAGCGGATCGTGGTGCGGCCGATCCTCGGCTATCCGCAATTCTCCATCATCATGGCCACCATCGGCCTCGGCTATTTCCTGCGCTCGGTCGCCGGCATGATCTGGGGTACCGACGATTTCAAGATCGAGACGCCGTTCAGCCAGGGCGTGCTGCGCATCGGCTCGTTGGTGCTCGCCCATGACAAGCTCTCGGTGATCGCGGCGACCGTTATCCTGTGTGCGCTGCTCTGGCTGTTCTTCAACAAGACCACGCTCGGCACCGCGATGCGCGCCAGCTCCGAGAACATGTTGGCGGCCTACTACATGGGCATCCCGGTCAAGCGCGTGGTCTCGATCGTCTGGGCGATCAGTGCAGCGGTCGCGACCTGTGCCGGCGTGCTGCTGGCGCCGATCACTTTCATTCACTCCAATGTCGGCCTCGTGCTTGGCCTGAAGGCGTTTCCGGCCGCCGTGCTCGGCGGCTTCGGCTCGATCCCCGGCGCCGTCGTTGGCGGCGTACTGATCGGCGTGATCGAGAGCATGGCCGGGTTCTATCTGGCGGAGGGCTGGAAGGACGTCGCGCCCTACCTCGTGCTGCTGGCCGTGCTGCTGCTGAAGCCCGAAGGCCTGTTCGGCCTTCACGCCCGCAAGAAGGTCTGAGCGCATGCGCTTCCTGTTCAAGACCGACTATGAGGACGACATCAGGCTCTTCCCGCATTCCGGCTATCTCGTCTCCTACGGCCTCTTGCTTGCCGTGCTGCTGATCGCGCCTTACGTGCTCTCCAGCTATCTGATGAGCCAGCTCGTGTTCGTCTGCATCTATGCAACTGTCGGCGTGGCGCTGATGATCCTGACCGGCTTTACCGGGCAGGCCTCGCTCGGCCACGCAGCGTTCCTCGCGATCGGTGCCTACACAGCCGCCTATTTGCAGAAGTATAATGTACCGTTCCCGGTCTATTTCCTCGCGGCCGGCGTCCTGACCGGTTGCATCGGCGCGCTGGTCGGCTTTCCGGCGCTGCGGCTGCAAGGTATCTATCTCGTCATCGCCACCATCTCGTTCGCCTTCATCGTCGAGGAGATTCTGGCGCGCTGGGAAAGCGTCACCAATGGCAATGAGGGTCTGCGGGTCAAGGCGGTGTCGCTGCTCGGTGTCACCGTCTCGCGCGACAGCCCGACCTTCTATTTCCTCTGCCTTGCGGTGTTGGTACTGACCATCGTCGGCACGCTCAACCTCCTGCGCTCGCCGACGGGCCGCGCCTTCGTCGCGATCCGGGACTCAGAGACAGCAGCGCGCAGCATGGGCGTCAACGTCGCGCTCTACAAGGTGAAGTCCTTTGCGATCTCGGCGGCGATCACCGGCTTTGCCGGCGTGCTGTTCGCACACAAGCTGTCCTTCATCTCGCCTGAGATGTTCACGCTGCAGCTCTCGATCGAGTTCATCATGGTGATCCTGATCGGCGGCACCTTCAGCCTGCATGGCGCTGTGCTGGGCGCGATCTTCATCGTGATGATCGATCCGTTCCTGACTTACCTCAAGGACGACATGCCCGGCATCATCGCCGGTATCGCCGCGACGTTCGGCGCGGGCACGGCGACCGCGGCAAACGTCCAGTCCAAGGTCGCGGCCTTTGCCTCGCTGAACGGGCTGAAGGGCGCGATTTATGGCATCATCATCATGCTGTTCGTGCTGTTCGAGCCGCTCGGCATCTACGGCCGCTGGCTGAAGATCAAGCTCTTCTTCCAGCTGTTCCCGCTCTACAAGCGCGCGACCTTCAAGCGGCAGAAGATCTACGTGAAGTCGGAGCGGAACCGATGAGCTATTTCCGCGCCGAGAATTTGTCGCTGCATTTCGGGGGCCTCAAGGCCGTCGATGCGGTGTCGTTTGCGGTCGAGAAGGGTGAGATCCTCTCGATCATCGGGCCGAACGGTGCGGGCAAGAGCTCGATCTTCAACCTGATCTCGCGGATCTACCGGCCGACCTCGGGCCGCATCTTCTTCGAGGACCAGGACATCACCGAAGAGCCGCCTTACGACATCGCCAGGCTGGGCATCGCCCGGACCTTCCAGAACATCGAGCTGTTCGAGAATGCGACCGTGCTGTCCAACCTTTTGGTCGGGCGCCACCGGCATTCCACCACGCAGCTCTGGCAGGAGCTGCTGTTCCTGCCGAGTGTGCGCGCCAACGAGAAGGTGCACCGCCGCCGGGTCGAGCAGGTCATCGAGTTCCTCGATCTCGAGCCGTACCGTGATAAACTGATCTCGGGCCTGCCTTACGGTGTGCGCAAGGTCATTGAGCTCGCACGCGCGCTCTGCTCGGAACCAAAACTGATCCTGCTCGACGAGCCGTCCTCCGGCCTCAACGTCGAGGAGACCGACGACATGTCGTTCTGGATCCGCGACTTGAAGAACGAGCTCGGCGTGACCGTCCTGATGGTCGAGCACGACATGACGCTGGTCAACCGCGTCTCGGACCGCGTCATCGCGCTGAACTACGGCCGCGTATTGGCGATGGGCTCGCCGGCCGAGGTTCAGCAGCATCCCGACGTCGTCGCAGCGTATCTGGGAGCGTGATGCATGGATGCGACCGCTGCGCCCGACATCATCTTAAAGCTCTCCAACATCGAGAGCTATTACGGGCCGATCATGGCGATCCGCGGCATCTCGCTGGAGGTGCCGCGCGGCCGCATCGTCACGCTGCTCGGGGCCAACGGCGCCGGCAAGACCACGGTGCTGAAGACCATCTCCGGCATTCTCGATCCGCAAAAGGGCTCGATCGAGTTCATGGGCAAGCCGATCCAGCGCATGGAGGCCGATCGCATCGTGCGGCTCGGCCTCAGCCATGTGCCTGAGGGGCGCGAGGTGTTCCCGTTCCTCTCGGTGCGCGAGAATTTGATGATGGGCGCCTATCCGCGCAGCGATCGCGACGGCGTCGCGGAGGATCTGGAGCGGGTCTACGGCTATTTCCCGCGGCTGAAGGAACGCATCAACCAGCCGGCCGGCCAGCTCTCTGGCGGTGAGCAGCAGATGCTCGCGATCGGCCGCGCGCTGATGAACCGGCCGACGCTGCTGCTGCTCGACGAGCCCTCGCTCGGCCTGTCGCCGATCCTGGTGAAGGAGATCTTCACCATCATCCGCCGCGTCAACGAGGAGCAGGGCATGTCGATCCTGCTGGTCGAGCAAAATGCGCGCGTGGCGCTGGAGACGGCGCATTACGGCTACGTGCTGGAGATCGGCCGCGTCGTGATGAACGACAGCTGCGACCGCTTGATGCATTCCCAGGACATCCAGGAGTTCTACCTTGGCGCCAAGGAAGCTGGTGCACGCGGCGAGCGGCGCTGGAAAAAGAAGAAGACCTGGCGGTGAAAAACTTGGCGATGAAGGGTTCGCGTTAGAGCGGCAACGAGGAGACACGCATGGCCCGACCGGCGGTGCTGACGGTCGCTGATACGATCGCGAGGAGCTTTTTGCGCGCCGCAGAGGTGCGCGGCGACAGGCCTGCGATCCGCGAGAAGACATTCGGCATCTGGCAGCCGACGAGCTGGCGCGAATGGCTGCGGATCTCGAAGGAGATCGCCTACGCCCTCCATGCGATCGGCTTCAGGCCGGGCGACGTCGCCTCGATCATCGCCAACGCCGTGCCCGAATGGATCTACGCCGACATGGGTATCCTGTGTGCCGGCGGGGTCTCGTCCGGAATCTATCCCACCGACGCGTCGGCCCAGGTCGAATATCTCGTCAATGATTCCGCGACGCGGGTGATCTTCGCCGAGGACGAGGAGCAGCTCGACAAGATCCTCGCCTGCCGCGCGCGCTGTCCCAGCCTGCAACGGATCGTCGTGTTCGACATGGAGGGCCTCAGCGGCTTTTCCGACGACATGGTGATGTCGCTCGACGCGTTCCGCGCGCTCGGCCGCAACCACATGGCCGGGCGCGAGGCGCTGTGGCAGGAGATGATCAACGGCCCTCAGGCGGAAGATCTTGCGGTGCTGGTCTACACATCCGGCACCACCGGCCCGCCCAAGGGCGCGATGCACGCCAACCGCAGCGTCACGCACCAGATGCGGCACGCCAACGACTTCATTCCGGCGCGCGAGGACGAGGACCGGCTGATCTTCCTGCCGCTCTGCCACGTCGCCGAGCGCATCGGCGGCTACTACATCTCGGTCGCGCTCGGTTCGGTGATGAATTTTGCCGAGAGCCCGGAGACCGTACCGGACAACTTACGCGAGGTGCAGCCGACCGTGTTCCTCGCGGTGCCGCGCATCTGGGAAAAATTCTATTCCGCCATCACCATCGCGCTGAAGGATGCGACGCCGCTCCAGCAATGGGTCTATCGCCGCGCCATCGCGATCGGCTACCGCATGGTCGATTGCCGGATCGAGGGCAAGGCGCCGTCGCTGGCGTTGCGTGTTGCCAACCGCGTCGCCTACCAGCTCGCCTTCCGCAACATCCGCCGCATGATCGGGCTCGACCGCTGTCGCATCGCCTTCACCGGTGCTGCGCCAATCGCACCGGATCTGATCCGCTGGTATCTCGCGCTCGGCATCGACATCCACGAGGTCTACGGCCAGACCGAGAACTGTGGCGTCGCGACCATGATGCCGGGATCGCGCATCAAGCTCGGCTCGGTCGGCACGGCGGTGCCCTGGGGAGAGGTCTCGCTGTCGCCCGACGGCGAAATTCTGATCAAGGGCGACTTCCTGTTCATGGGCTATCTGAACCAGCCGGAGAAGACGGCGGAGACCATCGATCCCCGCGGCTGGCTGCGCACCGGCGACGTCGGCACCATCGACAACGAAGGTTTCGTCCGCATCTCCGACCGGATGAAGGACATCATCATCACCTCCGGCGGCAAGAACATCACGCCCTCGGAGATCGAGAACCAGCTCAAATTCTCGCCGTACATTTCCGATGCCGTCGTGATCGGCGACAAGCGGCCCTATCTCACCTGTCTCGTGATGATCGACCAGGAGAATGTCGAGAAATTCGCCCAGGACCACGACATCCCCTTCACCAATTACGCCAGCCTGTGCCGGGCTAGCGAAATCCAGGACCTGATCTGGCACGAGATCGAAGGCGTCAACGCGAACTTCGCGCGCGTCGAGACCATCAAGAGGTTCTACCTGATCGAACGCCAGCTCACCCCGGAGGACGAGGAGCTGACGCCGACCATGAAGCTGAAGCGCAATTTCGTGAACAAGCGCTACGCCGTCGAGATCGACGCGATGTATCTCGCGCGCGCGGTCGCCTGAGTCTCGCTTGGAAAACAGCGAAGGAGCGATGGCCACGCCCTTCGTGCAACATGGGCCTGAGGAGGAGACGTCAATGTCGAAATCGTTGAGAGCGTTCGGCCTTGCTGTGGGTGCGGTGGCGCTCACCTGTCTGCCGGCCGCGGCGCAAACCAAGGTCACAAATGAGGGCATCTCGGCGGGCGAGATCGTCATCGGCACCCATCAGGATCTGTCGGGTCCGATCAAGGTCTGGGGTGTGCCGGTCTCCAACGGCATGAAGATGGCCGTCGAGGAGATCAATGCGGCCGGCGGCATCCAGGGCCGCAAGATCAGGATGATCCTCGAGGACAACGGCTACGATCCGAAGAAGGGCGTGCTGGCCTCGCAGAAGATGGTCGAGCGCGACAAGATCTTCGTCATGATCGGCTCGATGGGGTCGGCGCCGACACTGGCCGCGCAGGACATCCTGTTCGACGCCGGCGTGCTGCAGCTGTTTCCGCTGACGGCCGCCGAGTTCACCTTCAAATTCGACCCGGCCAAGCCGCAGGAGCGGCTCAAGTTCAACAATCTGCTGCCCTACGTCGAGAGCACCCGCGCCGCGCTGAAATACATGGTGGAGTGGAAAGGTTTTCAGAAACCCTGCATCATGCATCAGGACGACGAGTACGGAAAGAACGTGCTCGACGGCTTCAACCAGCAGCTTGCCGCGATGAAGCTGCAGCCCGCCTCGATCACGAGCTACAAGCGCGGCGCGTCCGATTTCAGCGCGCAAGTGGCCAAGATGAAGTCCGACGGCTGCGACCTCGTCGTGCTCGGCACCGTGATCCGCGAGACCATCGGCGCGATGGGCGAGGCCAGGAAGCTCGGCTGGGACGTCACTTTCCTCGGCGCCACGCCGACCAACGTGCTGGAGGTGCCGACGCTGGGCAAGGAGGCGGTCGAGGGCCTCTATGCGGCCTCGGGCTTCGAGATCCCCTATGAGGACACCGCCAAGGGCAAGGTCCACGACTGGCTGATCAACTACAAGAAGATGTTCGGCACCGACGCCAATACCCAGGCGATCATCGGCTACAATGCGGTGACGACGTTCGCCTTCTATGCGGACAAGGCGGGCAAGGATTTGACCGGGCAGAAGATGCTTGATTCACTCGAGTCCGGCGAAAAATTCCTCGACATCTTCAACTCGCCGCCGACCAAATTCTCCAAGACCGACCACCTCGCCAACACCATCACCCAGGTGCAGCAGGTCAAGGGCGGCCGCTGGGTGCTGGTGAAGGACAATCTGATGTTTTGATTTTTCGCCGCGCGGACGGTGCACCCTCTCCCCTTGCGGGAGAGGGTGGTTCGTCGCGAAGCGACGAGCCGGGTGAGGGGTATCCATCCTCACGAGCAGTGCAGCAAGCGGAGAGAACCCCTCATCCGGCGTTTCGCGCCACCTTCTCCCGCAAGAGGAGAAGCAAGAAGACGGCCTACGACCCCCCGCCTGCGGTGCCCGAGTTCACCGGCGCCAGTTCGTCTTCGCGGCAGCGCCAGCCGTCGGCGGCTTTCACGAAAGCAAAGGTCCGCTGGACTCGCAGGCGGCGCGTGACGTTGAAGGCCGCTGCGGAGCGCTCCTTGTTGGCGGCTCCCGGTTGCGGGCGGCCGGTGCTGAGGTCCCAGCAGGTACCGGTGCAGGTGGTGGCGACCTTGCTGCAGGCAGTGAACGGCGCCAGCACCACCATCTCGATCTCGCCGGTGACCTGCGCCTCCTGATCGGTCACCTGGCTGTCGAGTGCGTAGACGCGGTTGATGCGGAGGAAATTGCCGCACGAATTGGCGGCGTGGATGCGCGCGGCGCAGAAATCGACGGCATCGGTGTCGGGCTCCCTGGCTGCGACCTGGCGGCCGAACACCTTCTTCGGATCGCCCCTGGCGGCGGCGATCTCGTCGGTCTTGCGCTTGAGATAATCGGCGAGACAATCTTCCGCGGCCTCGAGCTCCGCAAGCGGCACGTTCTCCTTGCCGACCAGATTGCACTTGCGATCGCGCTCGCGGGTCCAGCGGCCGTATTCGGCGAAGGCAAAGCGTGCGGCGGTCGGGTCCAGCCTGCCGATCAGGCCAAGCACCTGGCTGTTGAGCTCGGTCTCGGTCAGCGCCAGCGACGGGTCCGCGCAGATCAGCGCGCCGGCCGCGGTGTTGGCCGCAAGACAGTCGAAATCCGGATCGCGCACGATCGTGGCGCGATCCTCGGTCACCTTGAGAAGGCAGGCCTTCACCCGGTCGAAATCCTCAGTGCGGATCGCGGTCTGGCCGACGATGCCGCAACCGAGATTACGCTGGCGGATCCAGATCGCGTTCTCTTCGATGCCAGGCAGGCGATCGGGCAGGCGGGCGAGCCGCGTCTCGATGGCGGTGTTGAGCTTCTCGGCGGCGGCGGACAGCTCGGCGTCACCGCAGAACAATTGATTGCCGGGGTCGCGGATCTGCTGGCAGTTATTCCCCGCGAACAGCGGTAGCCTGTCGGCAACGGAGCGATCGGATGCGCCGGATTGCGCGAAGCCTGATGCTGCCGGCCAAGCCAGCAGCGCAAGCGCAGTCATCACGATCAACCGCATTCCAATTGTCCCTAGCATGGTCGTGACCATGCTAGCGCCCTGGATCGTGCGGCGAAATGGATTTGTGGCGGGTCGCCGGTGTGAGGTCGGTAGCCCGGATGGAGCGTAGCGCAATCCGGGAGCGGTGCGCGCGGTGAGAGACCCGGATTTCGCTTGCGCTCCATCCGGGCTACGAGGCTACGGAGAGATCACCGCGCCTCGGCCTCGGCCGACACCATCGACACCCGCTGGCTCTCGCCCCGCACCGGTTCGCCGACATATTTCAGCACGGCGGATTGATAGAGCACGTAGAGCGGCTGGTAGTCGCGCGCGTCGTCATCCTCGACCATGGCCATGCGGCGGTTGTCCAGCATCAGCCAGTGGCCGTCGAGCTTTGCCGAGGCAACCGCATGGCCTTCGCCGTTACGGGTGTCGCGCACCACGACGAGGCGAAGGTCCTCCGCGGCGACACCTGCAAGCCGCAGCGCAGCGAGCTTGGCGATGGCGTAATCCTCGCAATCGCCGGCGCCACGCTCGAAGGTCTCGAGCGGCGAGCTCCAGATGTCCTCGGCACCGTCATTTTCGGCGCGGATGGCGAGGTTGATGGCGCGGTTGGTCTCGCCGAGCAGCGCGCGACCGTCGCGGGTGCGGGCCTGGTCGACGATGGCGAGCAGTTTCAGCGCCGCGGGTGAGGCGCAATTGTCGCGGTCGCCGTCGCACAGCGCGAGCTGCACCATGTCGTCATCGAGCTTCTCTTTCAGCGCGAACCATTTCTGGCGCAGGCCACCGGTGGAAATGGCGAAGGCGAACACGCCGAACGGCTCGGCCGATTTGCGCACGAGTATGCCCGCGCCCGGCGACAGCAATGTGCCGGCACGAAGGTCGGCGGCCGATCCGAACAGGATCAATCCGCACAGGACAAGGATAGCGCGCCAGGCGCGCGAGCGAGCAGCGGTCTCCATCTGACATCCCCTTATCCGGCTTCGCCAGGTCCCCCTCGACCTCAACGTGCCGGGCTTGTTGCTTTCGCGGAGATAGTGCGAGGTGGGCCGTTTTGTTCTGCTTAACGCGCTTGGGCGGCGCGCCGAAACCGTGGGGCAGGCTGAACCGGGCTTGGCCAAATTGCGTAAAATTTTACGATTCGCCGGCTAAGTGTTGCCGCGATGCCGCGAAACAGATCAAATTACAGGCCGAAGTTGTCGACGGGCCGAATCTTCGCCTATGGCTAACGACCCGCTATTTCACGGGCTCTGTTAGTTGGATCACAGATTTAACTCCGTATTTGCCGCAGGATGTCGCGGGGGACTACGAAGAAAAGATGACACAAGTATCTGCTGTCAAATCCCTACGGCTGATTACTTTTGATGACTTGAAATGTGCGCAATAAGCTGATTCAACTGCGAAATATTCGAAAAAATACTTCAGCTAATCTGTGGATGTCGCCGTAGGCATAGTCGTGGGCGGCCAAGTGATGGGAAATCACACAAGCAATAGACGGTTTCGCTAAGGACTTGGTAATGCTATGCAAGCTTAGGCGGTGGATACTTACTTAGATTTTAACCCTTTTTACGGTGCCCGGTTGAATTACGCTGGCAAATTTGACGCCGCGCTCTCCCCTGATGGCCAATCGAATGGCCATCATGTCGATTCATTTACTGCCAAAGCGCATGGCCACGTGCCCGAAGGCGCGGTCGTCATTGCCGACCCCAACCTGATCTTCAACGGCGAGTTCAAGCGCACGGGTGTCGATCTCGTGCTGTCGCACGACGGCCATGAGTTCGTCGTTCACGATTATTTCAGGGGCGACAAGCGCGCGGCGATCGCCTCGCCCGACGGCGCCCACCTCACCGGCGACATCGTTAGCGCGCTCACGGGTTACGTCCAGGTTGCGCAGGCCGCGCCTGGTGCCGCCGCGGCGCAGGTCATCGGCCACGTCACCAAGCTGGCCGGCAGCGCGACCGCGGTCCGCAACGGCGTCTCGGTCATCCTGAACAACGGCGACAACGTCGAGAAGGGCGACGTGGTCTCGACCGGTTCGGACTCGACGCTCGGCGTCACCTTCATCGACGGCACCGTGTTCGGCCTGTCCTCCAACGCGCGGATGGTGCTGAACGAGATGGTCTACGACCCCAACGGGTCGAACAATTCCTCGCTGCTCAGCCTGGTCGCTGGCACCATCACCTTCGTCGCCGGCGAGACCGCCAAGCACGGCGACATGAAGATCGATACGCCGGTGGCCACCATGGGCATCCGTGGCACGGCGGTGCTGACCGAGATCAATTTCGTCGTTCCTTCCGGTGGCGGCGATCCGCAGCCGCAGGCGAACTTCCAGGTGCTGGTCGAGCCGAACGGCACCACCGGCTCCTACATCCTGTTCGACAAGCTGACCCTGCTGCCGATCGCGACGGTCAACCAGGCCGGCCAGATGATCCAGATCAGCGGCGGCAACGTCTCGATCACCAACGGGCTGCTGTCGCCGGACGTGCAGAAGCTGATCACGGACGTGTTCACGCTGAAGTTCACCGACAACAACACCAACACCAAGCTGACCACGAACTTCACCGACACGATCACGCAGAGCGGCAACCTCGTCTTTGCCAAGACGGACACCGGCGCCATAGCGACCGCGACCCTCACCAACACCGTCAACACTGGTAACGGCTCTGGGCAAGGTGGGGCGGACAAGGGGGGCGACCGCATTCCCGGCAAGCCATTGGTGGCGAGCCTCGATCAAAACGGCAATCCGAAGACGGCGTTCTCCCTCACCGAGCGCGCCGGCCACACGGACGATACCGCGGATCTGGACACGGTCGGCGGCTTCTTTACCTTCCTCGATCTCAATATCGGCGATCGGCCGACGGGGCAGATCACTTTCACGTCCTTTACCTACCAGAATGCCGGCCAGCAGGATGTCACCGCGGGATTGTCGGACCTTCAGAAGGCCGATATCGCGGCGACCGAGATCGTCATCACGGCCGTTCCGGATGCTCTCAACGCCAATAACGGCTCGGTGCATTGGACTTACAGCATTCCAGACCACGCCTTCGATTTTCTCGCAGCCGGCGAAACGTTGACGCTGACCTACACGATCCGTGTCGACAACAACTTCACCGTCAACAATGAATTCGCCACCCAAACCTTCACCATTACCATCACCGGCACCAACGACCAGCCGGTGATCACATCGAGCGTCCCGACCATCACCTTTGCCGGCGGCACCAGCGTCCCGGGCGGCCCGCTCGCCACCAAGGTGCCGACGTCGGGCGCACTGACCTTCACCGATGTCGACCTCACCGACACGCACACCGTGTCGGTATCCAAATTCAGCGCGGTCCTGCCCGGCGGCACTGTGCCCCAGAGCATCTACAACTTCCTTGCCAATGATCTCTCGGTCTCGATCGCGTCCGGTCATGACAGCACCGGGTCTGGCACCGGAACGATCAATTGGTCGCTCGGAGATATCCCGGTCTACCTCGCCGACTTCATCCCGAAGGGCCAGGTGCTGACGCTGACCTACACCGTGACGGTCACGGATTCGCAAGGCGCGACCTCCGACCAGACCATTACGGTCACGATCACCGGCACCGATGCGCCTGCCGTGGTGTGGATCGCGACGAACGCGCCGGGGGCTCCTTCGGGCGGCTTCTGGAAGGACGGCGCGAATTGGGAAACCGGCAACGCGCCGACGATCAGCGACGACGTCATCGTCATCACCGATCAGTTGCACGGGCTGACACCGTCCTATCCCGTCACGATCGACGCAGCCGCGTTCGCAAATTCGCTGACGATGAACGACTTCGACATCATCGCCGGCCACAAGGCCCCGGAGGTGATCAACAAGAGCTCGTTGACGATCGCCCAGACGCTCACGCTCGGTGCCGATTCGAAGCTCACCAATCTGGCGGCAGGCAGCATCTCGGTTGGCGGCAAGGCCGAATTTTCCGGCACGAGCGTCCTCACGAATGCCGGGTACCTGACGCTCGACGGCGGCGGCGATTTCGCCAGCGGGACGTCGATCACCAACTCCGGTACGATCGAGCTGTTCGGCGGCACGCTGGCGACGCTGACCGAGATCCACAATGCGGGCGGCACCCTCAAGGTGGATGGCGGCGCCAAGCTGATCGTCAACGCCGCGACGGTCGACGGCGGCACCGTTACCATTCTCGGCACGCTGGAGCTCGACGGCACCAGCCTGATCGAGAACGGCACGCTGAGTAACTTCGGCTCAGCCAACGTCAAGGGTGCGGTGGAGTTCGCCAAAGAAATCGTCTATAATAACGCCGGCGGCATGATCGAGGTGTTCGCCGATGACGCGCTGACGATCGACCAGGGCTCTCGCGTCAACAATTCTGGCAACGTCAAGGTCGATGCCAGCAGCAAGCTGACCATCAATGGTGCGATGATCGACGGTGGCGCGATCGTCGTCCTCCCCGGAACGCCGGTGATCGAGCGTGGCGAGAGCGACACCAGCGGTAGTACGTTCACTTTTGTGCTGCCGAGTGTCGGCACGATCACGAACAACGGCGAGCTCGACCTCACCGGCAACGCCGTGCTCAGCAACGGCATCCTCAAGAACAACAGCACCCTCAATGTCACCGGTACCGGCAACGCGCTGGACGGCGAGGCGATCACCAACACCTCGGCCGGCACGATCGAAGTGCTGGCGAACGGTGCGCTGACCCTCGACCAGGGCTCGGTCGTCACCAACACCGGCAACGTCACCGTCGATGCCACCGGCAAGCTGACGGTCAACGGTGCCAGCATCAGCGGCGCCGGCACGGTGACCGACAACGGCGAGATCGACCTGACCGGCAACGCCGTGCTGAGCGGCGGCACGCTGAAGAACAACGTGGCGTTCAAGGTCAGCGGCACCGGCAACGCGCTGGACAATGAGACGGTCACCAACGCCTCGGCCGGCACGATCGAGGTGCTGGCGAACGGCGCTCTGACGATCGACCAAGGCTCGGTCGTCACCAACACCGGCAACGTCACCGTCGATGCCACCGGCAAGCTGACGGTCAACGGCGCCACCATCACTGGCGCCGGCACGGTCACCGACAACGGCGAGATCGACCTGACCGGCAACGCCGTGCTGAGCGGCGGCATCCTGAAGAACAACGCGGCGTTCAAGATCAGCGGCACCGGCAACGCGCTGGATAATGAGACGGTGACCAACGCCTCGGCCGGCACGATCGAAGTGCTGGCGAACGGCGGTCTGACGATCGACCAGGGCTCGGTCGTCACCAACACCGGCAACGTCACGGTCGATGCCACCGGCAAGCTGACGGTCAACGGTGCCAGCATTACCGGCGCCGGCACGGTCACCGACAACGGCGAGATCGACCTGACCGGCAACGCCGTGCTGAGCGGCGGCACGCTGAAGAACAACGCGGCGTTCAAGATCAGCGGCACCGGCAACGCGCTGGACGGCGAGGCGATCACCAACACCTCGACCGGCACGATCGAGCTGCTGGCGAACGGCGCTCTGACGATCGACCAGGGCTCGGTCGTCACCAACACCGGCAATGTCACGGTCGATGCCACCGGCAAGCTGACGGTCAACGGTGCCAGCATCAGCGGCGCCGGCACGGTGACCGACAACGGCGAGATCGACCTGACCGGCAACGCCGTGCTGAGCGGCGGCACGCTGAAGAACAACGTGGCGTTCAAGGTCAGCGGCACCGGCAACGCGCTGGACAATGAGACGGTCACCAACGCCTCGGCCGGCACGATCGAGGTGCTGGCGAACGGCGCTCTGACGATCGACCAGGGCTCGGTCGTCACCAACACCGGCAATGTCACGGTCGATACGACCGGCAAGCTGACGGCCGACGGCGCCACCATCACTGGCGCCGGCACGGTGACCGACAACGGCGAGATCGACCTGACCGGCAGCGCCGTGCTGAGCGGCGGCATCCTGAAGAACAACGCGGCGTTCAAGATCAGCGGCACCGGCAACGCGCTGGACAACGAGACGGTGACCAACGCCTCGGCCGGCACGATCGAAGTGCTGGCGAACGGCGCTCTGACGATCGACCAGGGCTCGGTCGTCACCAACACCGGCAACGTCACGGTCGATGCGACCAGCAAGCTGACGGTCAACGGCGCCACCATCACTGGCGCCGGCACGGTCACCGACAACGGCGAGATCGACCTGACCGGAAGCGCCGTGCTGAGCGGCGGCATCCTGAAGAACAACGCGGCGTTCAAGATCAGCGGCACCGGCAACGCGCTGGACAACGAGGCGATCACCAATGCCGGCACCATCGAGGTCCTGACAAATGGCGCGCTCGCCATGGATCAGGGCTCGACGGTCGCAAATTCCAGCGGCAACGTCATCATTGATGCCCATGCCGCGCTGACCTTGAACGGTGCCGCGATCAGCGGCGGCGCCGTCAAGGGCGCCGGCACGATCGACGTCACGGGCGCCAGCAAGATCGACAGCGGCGCCACGCTCAGCGTCGCTACAGTCACGGCCGACGCCAAGCTGACGCTGGACGGCGTCACCGTGTCGGGTTCGACGATCACGGACAATTCCAGCATCGAGCTCGACAACATCGTCAAGCTTAAGGACAGCGCCAAGATCCAGGGCGCCTCTGCGGCTGCCAAGGGCGCGATCACCAATGCCGGCACGCTCGAGATCGCCGGCGCCGCGACGCTGCTCAATGATGCCCTCACCAACACCGGTCACGTCATCCAGGTTGACGACGGCCAGACGCTGACGCTGTCCGGCACCGAGATCACCGGCGGCACGATCAACAACTATAACGGCGCGCTGGGCGGCACGATCGACGTCACCGGCGACGTCACGATTGACGGCAATGCGACGCTGAACAAGGGCGCTGTCACGGTCGAGAGCGGCTTCACGCTGACGCTCGACGATGCGACGGTGTCGGGCACCGCGATCACCAATGGCGGCGCCGTCAAGGTCGATGCGAGCAAGAAGCTGACGCTGGCGGGCGCGAGCCTGACCGGCGGCACGCTCACCGTCGCAGGCACGCTGGATTCGTCCGGCTCCACGACGATCACCGACACCAACATCTTGAACAGCTATCTGATCGAGGCGCTCGGTGGCGTTCTGGCGCTGGTGGCGACGACCTCCGCAACCGCGATTACGAATGACGGTGGCACCATTCAAGCCAACGGCGGCGAGCTCGACATCAATGGCGAGGCCGTCACCAACACGGGCAAGCTGACCGCGATCAACGACGGCACGCTGAAGCTGAACGGGATGACGGTGGCCAACACCGGCGGCACGGTCTCGGTCGAACTTGGCTCGACGCTCGATCTCAACGGTGCGATCATCGACGGCGGCACGGTGACAATCGCCGGCACGC
This sequence comes from Bradyrhizobium sp. AZCC 2230, assembly GCF_036924495.1. NCBI lineage: Bacteria > Pseudomonadati > Pseudomonadota > Alphaproteobacteria > Hyphomicrobiales > Nitrobacteraceae > Bradyrhizobium > Bradyrhizobium sp. AZCC 2230. The sequence goes on from NZ_JAZHRS010000001.1 coordinate 6,947,671, forward strand.
TGGAATCGACCGGCACGAGCGCCCTCAATAATGGCGACATCACCAACACCGGCACGATTACCGTCACCGGCGGCACGCTGACGATCGATCCGGCCGTGCTCCACACCATCACCAATCACAAGCTGATCCAGGCGAGTGGCGCCGAACTCGATATCTCCTACGATCTGATCGTCAACACGGCCGATATCAAAGCGCTCAACGGCGGTATCCTAAAGCTCACGACGTTGACCGTCACCAATGACGGAGGGACGGTCACGGTCGACGGCACGTCGAAACTCTATCTGTCCGGCGTTTCGATCAACGGCGGCAGCCTGAGCAATTCCGGCAATCTCTATGGCGTCTCCGGCTCCAACACGATCTCGGCCGGTGTCACCAACACCGGCACGATCGAGGTGCAGGCGGGCACGCTGAACCTCTCCGGCGGTCTTACCGGCGCAGGTTCGCTGGTCATCGATGACCGTGCGACGCTGGAGCTTGCGGGGGCGACAGCGCAGACAGTGACCTTCGCCGGCGGCACCGATACGCTTCAGCTCGACAAGGTTGCCGGCCAGAGCTTTACGGGCACCATCGCCGGGCAGTCGTCGAAGGGCGGCACGTTCACGGTTACGGGCGCGGCCGATATCACGACGTCGAGCGGCGACGCGCTCGACTTCACGGCGACTGGCGGCACGCTCGCCAAGCCCGCCGGTATCGTTCTCACGCCCACCGGCGCGCTGAAGGGCGCAGCCAATGGCGTCGTCGTCACCCAGAACGGCATCGGCGCTATCTCGCTGACGGCGACAAAGGACATCACGGGTCTTGCCGGCAACGGCATCACGCTGCGTGATAGCGCGACCGGCGCGGGCGCTATCACAGTCAATGATCTCACCGGCAAGGCGACCGGCACCGGCGCGAATTCGGTCGGCGTCCTCGTCGAGAATTTGAACGCCGCCAATGCCGGTGACATCTCGATCACCCAGCTCGGCGGCGCCGTCGGCGGTGCCTACGGCATCGATGCGCAGACCAGGGGCGACGGCGACATCACTATCGACGCCGGTGGCACCATCACGGGGAGCTCGATCTACGGCATCCGGGCGCGCAGCTACGGCGCCGGCAGCGAGACGGTCACGACCGAGGCCGGCAGCGTCGTCACGTCGGGCAGCTCGGGCATCGTCGCCGTCAATCGTGCGATCTCGCTCGACGCGAATGACAGCACCATCATCGTCAACGCGCACGGGACCATCAACTCCGGCAGCAGCCTGAATCAGAGCGGCAACCCGCCGGCCGGCATCCAGGCCGGCTACAATGGCGCGACCACCGGCGCGGCGGTGAATACCGACGTCAACGGATCGGTCATCATCAACAACTACGCCAACGTCACCGCCAGCGGCGGTTACGGCATCCACGCCTACAATTACGGCAATGGCGACGTCACGGTGAACGACGGTGCCGGCACCACGGTCGTCGGCGCCAGTCAGGGAATCAGGGCCCAGGCGCTGAGCGGCGGCTCCGGCGATGTCAGCGTCACGCTCGGCACCAATGCGTCGGTGACGGGCACAGCGGGCTATGGCATCTTCGCCTACAGCGTCGACCAGGGCGATGTCAGCGTCACCATGGCAGCGGGCGACAGCATCGCTGCGGGCAGCTCCGGCATCGTCGCGATCAACTACGCGACTGCGATTGCGAGCGGCGTTAGCAGCACGATCACCGTCAAGGCGCACGGGACAATCAACTCCGGAGCGACGCTGAACGACAACAACACGACGCCCGGCGGCATCATTGCCGGCTACAATCCGAACGGCGGTTACACGCCCTCCAACCAGGTTTACGGCGACGTCACCGTCGAGAGTGACGCAATCATTACGGCGAATGGCGGCTACGGCATCGAAGCTTTCAACTGGGGCATCGGCGATGTGACGGTGACGACCGGCGTCGGCTCGTCGATCACCTCGACATACGCTGCGATCGGTGCCTTCAATCAGGGCGGCGGCGATGTCAGCGTCACTAATGAAGGCTCGGCCACCGGCTCGGTCGGCCTATCCGCCGTGGCCGTCGGCACCGGCAACATCACCGTTACAAATGATGGCAGCCTGACCGGCACCAGCCTGGCCGGCCTCAGCGTCATCCAAGACGCCACGGGCGCGACCGGCTCATCGCATGTCTCCAACACCAACACGGGCACGGTCGTGGGTGCAAGTGGCGCTGCGGCGATCTATATCCAGGAGAATACGCACGGCACCGCGGTGATCGACAATTCCGGCACCATCGGTCCCGACGCCGCCAGCGTGACCTCGACGACCTATGCGATCGTCGAGACCGGCGGCGCCATCACGATCAACAACAGCGGCCACATCAACGGCAACATCTCGGTCGCCAGCGCCACGTTCGACAACGAGGCGGGCGGCACCTGGACGGTCTCGGGGACCAGCGTGTTCGGCGCGCTGTCCACGCTGGACAATGCCGGCGAGATTGATCTCCACAGCGGCGCCTCTATCTCGGGCGGAACCGGGTTCGCCATCGGCAATTCCAGCGACATCGAGAGCTGGGGCACGACGTCGATCAGCGGCATCATCACCAACACCGGCGAGATCGAGGTTCACACCGGGACATTGACGCTGTTCGGCTCGCTGTCGGGCTCTGGTTCGGTCGCGATCGACGCCGGCGCGACCCTCGAGGTCAACGCCACTGTGTCGCAGACGATCACCTTCTCAGGCGGTGGTGCCGAGCTTCAGATCGACACGTCGAACTTCGGCGGATCGGTCACAGGGTTCGCTGCGACCGACAAGCTCGATCTGTCGACCATCAAGTTTGACGGCGGCACCTCGGCGACCTACGACGCCGCAACCGGCGATCTCGTCGTGAGCGACGCCTATGGCCACAACATCACGGTGAAGCTCACCGGCGCCGACTACAGCGATGCGAATTTCGCCGGCAGCAGCGACGGTCATGGCGGCACGTTGATCACCTACAACGCCGCCGACGACAAACCGACCTTCGCCGCCGCCGAGACCTCGCAGAGTGCAGCCGTGACGGAGCAGCCGGCCCTCACCGGCGCTACGACGACGATGGACCAATCGACGCCGACCGGCGGCACGATCCATTTCACCGACATCGACCTGACAGACCGGCCGACGGCGACGATCACCGACCACGTCGTGACCGGGCTCGCTGCCGATGGCACAACGCCTCTGGCGCTGACGCCGGATGAGGTCGCGGCGCTGGAAAACGCGCTGTCGCTTCAGCAGACCGGCAAGAACAACGGCACCGTCAGCTGGACCTATTCGATCGCCGACAGCGCGCTGGATTTCCTCGGCGAGAACCAGACCGTGAAGGTGGTGTCCACCATCACGCTCGACGACGGTCACAAGACCGACACGGCCCAGGTCACGATTACGATCACTGGCGCTAACGACGCGCCGGTGATCACGACTGGGACCAACGACACCGCCAGCGCAACCCTGGCCGAGACCAATGCGGGGCTGACCAAGAGCGGCACGCTGACCGTGTCCGACGCCGACGCCACCGATCACGTGACGGCCTCCGCCACCAACGTCGGCATCTATCTCGATGGCCACTTGCAGACGGACGGGATCGACGGGCTGACGAACGCAGACCTGTTGAACTATCTCACCGTGCAGTCCGGCGACATCCTCAACGGCACCGCCACCCACACCCAGTTCTCATGGGACTTCAATTCCGGCGGCCAGGCCTTCGACTTCCTTGCCGCGGGTCAGACGCTTTCGCTGCAATACACCATCGTGCCCAACGACGGTCACGCGACCGGCACGGGCGAGGTCATCACCATCACGATCGCCGGCAGCAACGATGCGCCGACGCTCGACAGCACGATGCTGGCCTCCGTTGCCGGCAACCAGAGCAATCCGGCCGGCGACACCGTCAGCCACCTCTTCGCCGACAAGTTCCACGATGTCGACGACGGCGCGAGCTTCCACGCCATTGCGGTCACGTCGGACGCTGCCACGGCCACCGAGGGTGTCTGGCAATACGAAGTGGCCGGCACCAGTCAGTGGGTCGATATCGGACCGGTCAGCGACACGAATGCGCTGGTGCTCGGCACCGACGCGCTGATCCGCTTCGTGCCGGCCGACGGCTTCACCGGCGCACCGGATCCGCTCGGCGTCCACGCCCTCGACAACACCTATACCGGCGCCATCACGACTTCCGCGTCAACGGCGACGACCGATATCACGGCAATGAGCACCGACGGTACCGCGCCGGTGTCGGGCCAGGCTGCGACGATCAGCACCAGCGTGACCGCGCCCGCCCGCGGCCCAGTGATCGACACCAGCCATCTGCTGGTTTCGCATGACGGCGAGGCCAACACCGACACCATCACCGATCTTTCGGTCATTGACACCGATCCGGGCGCCTCGACCGACACATTCACGGTCGCGGCGTCGACCTCACCCGTGCCTTCGACCGATGCCAGCAGCGTCGATGTCCCGACGACTTCTGGCTCGTTGAATGCCATCAATCTCGGTTTCGCGAACGGTGTCACCTACACACCGGGCGATCCGGCGCCCGACCAGGACCGGATCACGCTCACCGTGACGGACAAGACCACCGGCCTTAGCGACACCGTCAACTTCATCTTCAACGAGGGCGACGCCAGCCATGGCGTCACGCTGAACGGCACCAGCGGCAAGGACGTCATCTTCGCGACGACGACCGGCGACAAGCTGTCCGGTGGCGGCGGCAAGGACCAGTTCGTCTTCGCGCCGGGCTCGGCCGGGTATGACGACGAGGGGCATCCCGTCGCCGACTACGCGCACACCATCACCGATTTCATCGAAGGCGTGGACAGGATCGACCTGCGCCAGTTCTCGGGCGTCAGCTCCATCGGCAACCTCAGCATCACCCAGCAGAACGGCAATACGCTGGTTGCGTGGCAGCAGCAGATTGGCACGGGCGATAGCTCGGTCACCGAGCATGAGCAGCTGTTGCTGAAGAATGTGACCGCCGCGCTCAAGGCCAGCGATTTCATCTTCCACATCACCTGATGGGTGCCGGATCCGGCGCGCGACCGGCTTGCCGGGGATGAACGCGCATCCTGACCGCGGCAAAAAATCCATAATCCTCTGCCACCAGGGAATAGCCAACCGCGCACTGAGGCCCCATGATCGGCTCCGAGGACGTGATGCGCGGCAGGAAGCTCGACTGACATGAAACGGCTCAAAATCCTGCGGCGGTGGTTTGCGCGAAAGTTCGGCCTTGCGCGGCTGGTGTGCCTTGGGCTGCTGATCGTGTTTGCGGGCTTGCGGGTCTGGGATCCGCCGCCGGTCCAGGAGTTGCGGCTGCGCACCTTCGACCTGTTCCAGCTGGTCGATCCCCGTCACAAGACGGTGCGGCCGGTCACCATCGTCGACATCGACGACAGGAGCCTCGCCAGGTTTGGCCAATGGCCGTGGTCGCGGACGCGGATCGCGGACATGATCATCAACCTCACCAACAACGGTGCGGTGGCGATCGGCTTCGACGTGGTGTTTTCCGAACCGGACCGGCTCAATCCGGATCTGGTCGCTGGCCAGATGCGCTATCTGGATGATGCCACCCGCACCAGGCTGCGCGAGCTGCCGAGCAACGACCAGGTCTTGTCGGAAGCGATCCAGCACTCGCACGTGATCCTCGGCGAAACCGGGCAGCCGAAGGTCGGACCCGAGCTCGACAAGACGCTTCCCTTCACCGGCGTCGCGACCGTCGGCGAGGAGAACGCCGAAAAATTTCTGTTCGAATTCCCCGGCCTGCTGCGCAACGTGCCCATCATCGAGAAGGTCGCCGCCGGCCGTGGCCTGTTCTCCATCAAGACCGAGCGCGACGGCCTGATCCGCCGCGTGCCGTTGATCATGCGTGCCCAGGGCAACATCATGCCCTCGCTCAGCCTCGAGATCCTGCGGGTCGTCACGGGAACGCCGACGCTGCTGGTTCGCACCGACAAGACCGGCATCCGCGCCATCCGCCTCAAGGGCGTCGAGATCCCGACCGACGAGAACGGCCAGCTCTGGGTGCACTATGCCCGGCAAGATCCCTCGATCTACGTCTCGGCGGCTGACGTGCTCGACAACACCGTGCCGCCGAGCAAGATCGCCGGCAAGCTCGTGCTGATCGGCACCTCCGCGGCCGGGCTGTACGACCTCAAGACCACGCCGGTGTCCTCGACCATGCCGGGAGTCGAGATCCACGCTCAGGTGCTCGAAAGCGTGCTGAGCGGCGCGGTGATCTCCCAGCCGAACTATGCGCTCGGCGTCGAGCTGCTCGCCGCGCTGATCATCGGCATTCTCGTCATCATCTTCACGCCGAACCTCGGGCCGGTGCGGCTGGTGCTCGCGGGCGCGATGTTTGCCGCGGTCCTGATCGGCACGTCCTGGTTCTTCTACTGGCAGCGCCGCTACCTCATCGACTTCACCTATCCGCTGCTGTCGACCACCGCGATCTATTTGACGTTCATCTTCTCGAGCTTCGTGCGCGAGCAGCGGCAGCGCGTGCAGATCCGCGGCATCTTCGCGCAATACATGTCGCCGGTGCTGGTCGAGCAGCTCGCGCAATCGCCGGAGAAAGTCGTGCTCGGCGGCGAGGAGCGCGAGCTGACGATCATGTTCTCCGACGTGCGCGGCTTCACCTCCATCTCGGAAAGCTACAAGCACGACCCGCAAGGCCTGATCACGCTGATGAACCGCTTCCTGACGCCGCTCACCGACGTGATCATCGAAGAGAAGGGCTACGTCGACAAATACATGGGCGACGCCATCATGGCGTTCTGGAATGCGCCGCTCGACGATGCCGAGCACCAGGTCAACGCCTGCGAGGCCGCGATCCAGATGCTCGAGAAGATCGACGTGGTCAACAAGGAGCGCGAGCAGGAAGCCGCCGATGGCGGTCACGTCTACATCCCGCTCAACGTGGGCATCGGTCTCAACACCGGCATCGGCGTGGTCGGCAATATGGGCTCCGATCTGAAGAAGAACTATTCGGTGCTCGGCGACAGCGTGAACCTGGCCTCACGCCTGGAGGGCCAGACCAAGGAATACGGTTTTCCGATCATCGTCGGCTCCCGCACCGCGCTCGCGGCCAAGGACAAGTTCGCGATCCTCGAGCTCGACTTCATCATGGTCAAGGGCAAGAGCGAGCCGGAGGTGATCTATGCCATCGCCGGCCGCGAGGACGTGATGCAGTCGGCCGCGTTCCAGCGCCTGCGCAACATCACCATCGAGATGCTCGGCTGCTACCGCAATCGCGACTGGCAGGGCGCGCAGGACGCCATCGAACGCGGCCGCCGCAGCGAGGATGCCGACACGCTGGAAAAGCTGTTCAATCTGTACGAAGCGCGGATCAAGGAGTTTCGCGTCAATCCGCCGGAGGAAGGGTGGACGGGGGCGTATGCGCTGCTGACGAAGTAGGAGGCTGCGAGTGTGTGGGCTCGAATGGCACCACACACTCAGTGTCGTCCCCGCGAACGCGGGGACCCATAACCACAGAGAGTAGTCTGCCGGAAGCTGGTCACTCCGAGTCTTCGCCAAACTACTCCCTGTGGTTGGGTCCCGGGTCTGCGCTGCGCTTGCCCGGGACGACAGCGGTGTTTGACGCGCCAGCGTGGCCACATCATCAATTCTCGTAGGGTGGGCAAAGGCGCGTAGCGCCGTGCCCACGATCTTTCCCCGAATGTCGAGGTGGTGGGCACGCTTTCCGCCTTCGCTCTTCGAGCTACGGCGAGACAAGCCGCTTTGCCCACCCTACGGCAGCTGTGCCTGCCGCCTCACTCCACCCCGATCGTCGTCAGATCCTGGAACCAGTGCTGCGCCTGCACGAACTGCTTCACCTTCGGCGATAGCGCGTGCGGGTTGGTGTCGTGGACGACCCAGACCAGCACGGCATCGTCGACGATCAGCGCATGCGCCTGCGCGATCAGATCGTCCTGCTTGGCGGTGTCGAACGTCTGCTTGGCCTCGTTGATCAGCGCATCGACCTTCGGGTTCTTGTAGCCGCCCCAGTTGACGCCGACCGGCGCGATCTGGTCGGAGGCGAAGAACCGGACGATGGCGTACAAGGGATCCGAGGTGACATAGGCGATGTTGTTGGCGGTAATGCCGGCGTTCATTTCGTCGGCCGCGCCCTTGCGCCAATGCGTATAGAGCGTTTCGAGCTCGACCACCTTGAAGTCGATGTCGATGCCGATCTCCTTGAAACTCTGCTGCAAAAATTCATTCATCGGCAGCGACAGCATCTGGCCGGTGCCGCCTTGCGCGATGATGAACGTGGCCTTCAGCGGTTTTGCTTTTGAATAGCCAGCTTCCTCGACCAACTTCTTGGCGGCGGCGAGATCATATTTGATGTCGAAGCTCGGCTTGCCGAACCACGGGCTCGACGGGTCGACCTGGCCCTTGGCGGGTTTGGCCAGGCCATTCATCAGCCCGACGACTTCGTCGCGGTTGATCGCGAGGTTGAGCGCCTTGCGCAGGCGGATGTCGGTCCAGGGCGAGCCCGGCAGCACGCTGAGGTGATAATTCCAGACATGCGGTGTGACGTTGTCGACGATCTTCATGCCGGCGGCCTTGAGCTGTGGCACGGCATCGGGCGCCGGCGTCTCGATCAGATCGACCTGCCCCGCGAGCAGCGCGTTGGTGCGCGTCAGCGCCTCCGGCATCGGCACCAGCACGATCTTGTCGACCTTCGGAATGCGCTTGGCGTTCCAGTAATCCGGATTCTTGCTGAGCTCGGCGAGCTCGCGCGGCACCAGTTTTGTCAATTTGAATGGCCCGGTGCCCGAAGGCTGGCTTGCGAATTTGTCCCAGTCCTTGCCGAGCTTGTCATATTGCGCCGGGCTCGACACCAGGAACCACAGCATCTGATACGGGAAGAAGGAGTCCACGGTCTTGGTGGTGATCTCCACGGTGAAGTCGTCGATCTTGGCGTAGCTCGCCACGGAAGGCAGGCGGGTCTTCACCTGCGCGCTCTGCCGCTTGTCGAATTGCGGCGCCTTGTCGTTGAGCACCTTGTCGAGATTCCAGATCACCGCATCGGCGTTGAACTCGCTGCCGTCGTGAAACTTCACGCCCTTGCGCAGAGCGAAGCGCCACTTGGTCTTGTCTGATACGTCGACCTTCCATTCGGTTGCGAGGCCCGGCACCAGCTTGCCCGGGCGATCGGCGACGTCCATTTCCCAGGCGACCAGCGGATCGTAGATCGTGTAGGCCGTGAACTGGTAGGCGCCCGCACCGCGGTCGGGCTGGCCGGTCGTCAGCGGAATATCCGCCATCGAGATGCCGTAGCGCACCACCGTTTCGGCGCGTGCCGGGATTGCGAACGACGCCAGCGCAAGCACGGCGAGACAAGTCGATAATCGGATACGCATGGCCCAAAGCTCCAAGGAAAATTCAAGGAAGATTTCAGGGCCAAACCTGCAATCTTGATGCCAGAATAGGCAGCGGGGTGCCTTCGCGGCGATCTGATCACAAGGACTTGTCGTCGCAGGGGCAATTCGCAGAATAAGTTTCCCCATTGGCATACGCATTGCATACGTTTGCATCAAAATTAATCATCGAAAGCCGGAAAAGGACTGAGGTAATGCTTATCAAGACAACCGCGCGTGCAGCACTGATCGCTGCACTGGCCCTGACGACCGCGGCGACGTGGCCGCGCGCGGCCAGCGCCGAAACGGTGCTGCGCATCGGCATGACCGCTGGCGATATTCCGCGCACGCTCGGCCAGCCTGATCAGGGTTTTGAAGGCAACCGCTTCACCGGCCTCACCATGTATGACGCGCTCACCGGCTGGGACCTGTCGTCCGCCGACAAGGCCAGCGTGGTGATCCCCGGCCTTGCCACCGAGTGGAAGGTCGACGATGCCGACAAGACCAAATGGACCTTCCAGCTGCGCCCCGGCGTCACCTTTCATGACGGCTCGACGTTCAATGCCGATGCGGTGGTGTGGAACGTCGAGAAGGTGTTGAAGCAGGACGCGCCGCAATTCGATCCGAGCCAGGTCGGTGCCACCGCAACGCGCATGCCGACGCTCGTATCCGCCAAGAAGATCGACGACATGACCGTCGAGCTCACCACCAAGGAGCCCGACAGCTTCCTGCCGATCAACCTCACCAATCTCTTCATGGCGAGCCCGGCGAAGTGGCAGGCTTTCTATGAGAAGGCGGAAGGCGCCGACGCCAAGGCGAAAACGCAGGCCGCATGGACGGCGTTTGCCAAGGATGCGTCGGGCACCGGCCCGTGGAAGATGTCGGGCTTCACGCCGCGCGAGCGGCTCGAGCTGGTGAAGAACGCGAACTATTGGGACAAGGCCCGCGTGCCCAAGATCGACAAGATGGTGCTCTTGCCGATGCCGGAAGCCAATGCGCGTACCGCAGCGCTGCTCTCCGGACAGGTCGACTGGGTCGAGGCGCCGGCGCCGGATGCGCTGCCCGAGCTCAAGCAGCGCGGCTTCAAGCTCTACGCCAACGAGCAGCCGCATGTCTGGCCGTGGCAGTTCTCGCGCGTCGAGGGCTCGCCTTGGAACGACATCCGCGTGCGCAAGGCCGCGAACCTCTGCGTTGATCGCGAAGGCCTGAAGGACGGCCTGCTCGGTGGCCTGATGGTGCCCGCGACCGGCACGTTCGAGCCCGGCCATCCCTGGCGCGGCAAGCCGACCTTCGAGATCAAGTACGACAAGCCGGCTGCGCAGAAGCTGATGCAGGAGGCGGGTTTTGGTCCGAACAAGAAGCTGGCGGTGAAGATCCAGACCTCGACCTCCGGCTCGGGCCAGATGCAGCCGCTGCCGATGAACGAATATCTCCAGCAGGCGCTGGCCGAATGCTACTTCGACGTGCAGCTCGACGTCATCGAGTGGAACACGCTGTTCTCCAACTGGCGCCGCGGCGTGAAGGATCCCAGCGCCAACGGCTCGAACGCGACCAACGTCACCTATGCGGCGATGGATCCGTACTTCGCGCTGGTGCGCTTCCTGCAATCGAGCATGGCCCCGCCGGCCTCGAACAATTGGGGCTTCATCAACAATCCCAAGTTCGACGAGCTGGTGAAGACGGCGCGGCAGACCTTCGATCCCGCCGCGCGCGACGCCGCGCTCGCCGAGCTGCACGCGGCCTCCGTCGACGACGCAGCCTTCCTCTACGTCGCCCACGACGTCGGCCCGCGCGCCATGAGCCCGAAAGTGACCGGCGTGATCCAGCCGAAGAGCTGGTTCATCGACTTCTCGCCGATCTCGATGACGCCGTAGTTCGCGCCACGCACAGTGCACCCTCTCCCCTTGTGGGAGAGGGTGGCTTCGCGAGAGCGAAGCCGGGTGAGGGGTCTCTCTCCGCGAGTGACCCTCTCTCTTTGGAATGATCGTATCCGCGGATAGAACCCCTCATCCGGCGCTTGCGCGCCACCTTCTCCCGCAAGGGGAGAAGAGAAGAAAGAATCCGACGTGCTCGCCTATGTCGCCAGACGCATCGTCTATGTCATCCCGATCGTCATCAGCGTGGCGCTGGTGTGCTTTCTGCTCGTGCACATCACGCCCGGCGATCCGCTGGTTGCGGTGCTGCCGGCCGATGCCTCGCAGGAGCTCGCCGCGCAGCTCCGCGCCGCCTATGGTTTTGACCGGCCGCTGCCGGTGCAGTTCGGCCTCTGGCTGCTGCGCGCGCTGCATGGCGATCTCGGCAATTCCATTGCGACGGGGCGCCCCGTGCTCGCCGAAGTCATGCGCGCGGTCGGCAACACCGTCACGCTGGCGATTGCTGCCGCCATCATCGGCTTCACCATGGGCATCCTGCTCGGCCTGATCGCCGGCTACTTTCGCGAGACCTGGATCGACAAGCTCGCGACCTCCTTTGCCATCGCGGGCGTCTCGGTGCCGCATTACTGGCTCGGTATGGTGCTCGTCATCATCTTCTCGGTCGAGCTGAACTGGCTGCCGGCGGTCGGTGCCGGGCCCGGCGGCTCGGCCGCCTGGGCCTGGGATTGGGAGCATCTCAAATATCTTGTGTTGCCGGCGATCACGACGTCGGTGATCCCGATGGGCATCGTCACCCGCACCGTGCGCGCGCTCACCGGTGACATCCTCAGCCAGGATTTCGTCGAAGCTTTGCGCGCCAAGGGCCTGCACGAAACCGGCGTGTTCCGCCACGTCATCAAGAACGCAGCGCCCACCGCGCTCGCCGTGATGGGGCTTCAGCTCGGCTACATGCTCGGCGGCTCGATTTTGATCGAGACGGTGTTCTCCTGGCCTGGCTCGGGCTTCCTGCTCAACTCCGCAATCTTCCAGCGCGACCTGCCGCTGCTGCAGGGCACGATCCTGGTGCTGGCACTGTTCTTCGTCTTCCTCAATCTGCTGGTCGACATCGCGCAAGCCGCGATCGATCCGCGCATCAAGCGAGGCTAGCGATGAGTCTCGCTTTAGCCACGCAAAAGGTGCGCTCCCTCTCCCGCTTGCGGGGGAGGGTTGGGGTGGGGGTCTCTCCGCAAGCGAGAACCCCCAAGAGGAGAAAACCCTCACCCGGCGCTTCGCGCCGACCTCTCCCGCAAGCGGGCGAGGTGCACCGAGCTCCGGGCTTGCGCCAACTGAATCAATTCCGATCGGGAGCACGCCAATGACCGAGCTTCCGTTGTCCGCAACCGCCGATGCTTCGCTCCAGGCCGCGCCTGTCACCAAGGCGCGCGGCTATTGGGCGACGGTCGGCCGGCGCATCCTGCGCGACAAGGTCAGCATGGCTTGCGCCATTGTGCTGCTGCTGATCTTCGTCTCCGCCATCCTCGCACCCTGGCTTGGTCTTGAGGATCCCTACAAGGGCTCGATGATCCGCCGTCTCCGCCATATTGGCACAGTCGGCTATCCGCTCGGGACCGACGAACTCGGTCGCGACATGCTGGCGCGGCTGATCTATGGCGGGCGGCTGTCGCTGGTCATCGGCATCTTGCCGGTCATCCTCGCCTTTTGCATCGGGACCTCGCTCGGCCTCGTCGCCGGCTATGTCGGCGGCAAGCTCAACACCGCGATCATGCGCACGATCGACGTGTTCTACGCGTTTCCATCCGTGCTGCTGGCGATCGCGATTTCCGGCGCGCTCGGCGCCGGCATCCTCAATTCCATCGTGTCGCTGACCGTCGTGTTCGTGCCGCAGATCACCCGTGTCGCCGAAAGCGTCACCACCGGCGTGCGCAACATGGATTTCGTCGAGGCCGCGCGCGCCTCCGGCGCAGGGCCGTTCACCATTATGCGCGTGCACATCCTCGGCAACGTGCTGGGTTCGATCTTCGTCTATGCCACCAGCCTGATCTCGGTCTCGATGATTCTGGCGGCGGGCCTCTCGTTCCTGGGTCTCGGCACAAAGCCGCCGGAGCCCGAATGGGGCCTGATGCTGAACACCCTACGCACCGCGATCTACGTCAATCCCTGGGTCGCAGCACTTCCGGGAGCGATGATCTTTGCGGTCTCGATCTGCTTCAACCTGCTTTCAGACGGCCTGCGTAGCGCCATGGACATCAGGAACTAGCGATGGTCAGAAAGACGCAGTTCGCCGCGATGTCGGTGCCACACCTCTCCCATAGGGAGAGGTCGGATTGCATCGCCAGATGCAATCCGGGTGAGGGGTTATGCTCCACCGAGTTCGCGGCGCCCCCTCACCCGGCGCTTCGCGCCGACCTCTCCCCGATGGGGAGAGGTGGGAGACCGTGCCCATGAGCGAAACCTCCTCCGTGGCCATGCTGGAGCCGATCGAGGACGTCGGCGGCGTCGCGCAGCCGCTGCTGCAGGTCAACGGGCTGACCAAGCACTTTCCCGTCCGCGGCGGGTTGTTCGCGGCGAAGCGCACCGTGCGCGCCGTCGACAATGTCTCCTTCTCCGTTGCGAAGGGTGAGACCGTCGGCATCGTCGGCGAGTCCGGTTGCGGCAAGTCCACCACCGCGCGCCTCTTGATGCATCTGATGACGCGCGATGCCGGCGACATCATCTATGACGGCATGTCCGTCGGGCAGTCGCTGAGCTTGCGCGAGCTACGCCGCGGCATGCAGATGGTGTTCCAGGATTCATACGCCTCGCTCAATCCGCGCCTGACGATCGAGGAATCCATCGCGTTCGGCCCCAAGGTCCACGGCATGGCCGACAGCGCGGCGCGGGCGCTCGCACGCGAGCTGCTCGGCAAGGTCGGCCTGGTTCCTGCAAACTTCGCCAACCGCTATCCGCACGAGATCTCCGGCGGCCAGCGCCAACGCGTCAACATCGCGCGCGCGCTGGCTCTGTCACCGCGGCTGGTGATCCTGGATGAAGCCGTCTCCGCACTCGACAAATCCGTCGAGGCGCAGGTGCTCAATCTCCTCGCCGACCTCAAGCGCGAGTTCGGCCTGACCTATCTCTTCATCAGCCATGACCTCAACGTCGTGCGCTACATCAGCGATCGCGTGCTGGTGATGTATCTCGGCGAGGTCGTCGAGCTCGGCCCGGTCGATCAGGTCTGGGATGCGCCTGCGCATCCCTATACGCGCGCGCTGCTGGCGGCGATGCCGTCGTCCGATCCTGATAGCCGTACCGAAAAGCCGCCGATCACGGGCGATCCGCCTAATCCGATCGATCCGCCCTCGGGCTGCCGCTTCCACACGCGCTGCGCGTTTGCGGAGCCGCTCTGCGCAAATGCTGCACCAAAGCTCACTGCGGTGGATAGAATGGGCCACGAGGCCGCGTGCTACATGGCGATACCGGGTTCAGGCCATAGCCGCGCGCCCCGAGAGGAGATCGCATGACGAGACCAACAACGAAAGAAATCCAGGCGACGGCGCAAGTCGCCGGCGTTCCCGTAAATGACGAGATCGCGACGCGCATCTCCAATTCCATCGGACCCGCCTTCGAAGGTTTTGCCGCCATCGCGGGCACGTTGCCGTTCGACCTCGAACCCGCGCTCTATCCGCTCGCGCAGGCGCAGAAGGTGTCGAAATGAGAACCGAGCCTGCCTTGATGACGCTCACCGAGGTCGCGCGTGCGATCGCGATGAAGCAATTGTCCTCGCATGAGGTGACGCGCGCGCTGCTGCATCGCATTGCGCAGTGGCAGCCGCATCTCAACGCCTTCATGTCGATCGAGTCCGAAGCTGCGCTGAAGGCGGCCGATGCCGCCGACGCCGAGCTCGCCAAGGGCGAGATCCGTGGTCCCTTGCACGGCGTGCCGCTCGCGCACAAGGACATGTATTACGACGCCGGCCACGTCGCGACCTGCGGCTCGCTGATCCGCCGCGATTTCGTGCCGACGGTGACCTCCACCGCCTTGCAGCGGCTAAAGGATGCCGGCCAGGTCCGCCTCGGCACACTGCATCTCGCCGAGTTCGCCTACGGCCCGACCGGCCACAACGCCCATTATGGCCCGGTGCGCAATCCCTGGAACGTCGCGCATATCACCGGCGGCTCGTCCTCGGGCTCCGGCTCGTCGGTGGCGGCGCGGCTGACCTATGCGGCGCTGGGCTCCGACACCGGCGGCTCGATCCGCATGCCCGCACATTTCTGCGGCGTCACGGGATTAAAGACCACGGTGGGGCGTGTCAGCCGCGCCGGCGCGATGCCACTGTCGCAATCGCTCGACACGGTCGGCCCGCTCGCGCGCACCGCGGAAGATTGTGCGCTGCTGCTGGCGCTGATGGCCGGCCCGGACCCCGAGGATTCGACCACCAGTCATGAGCCGCTGTCGGACTATGTCGCGGCGACCAAGGGCTCGCTGAAGGGTCTGAAGATCGGTGTGCCCGCGTCCTTCTATGTCGACGATCTCGACAGCGAGGTCGCGCGCGTGCTGGACGAGACCATCGCGGTGCTCAAGCGCGAAGGCGCCCACCTTGTCAAGGTCGAGCTTCCGGACCAGCGGCAATTGCAAGCCGCAAGCCAGCTCGTGCTCGCCGCGGAGGCTGCCGCCTTCCACAAGCGCTGGATGATCGAGCGGCCGCAGGACTATGGCTCGCAAACGCTGATGCGGCTTCAGAACGGTCTCGCCGTTCCCGCCATCACTTATCTGGAGGCAATGCGCTGGCGTGGCCCGGCACTCGCCGCGCACAATGCGGCCGCCGCAGGCGTTGACGCGATCATCGCACCGGCATCGCCCATCCCGGCGCCGACGATCGAGGAAAGCGATGTCGGCGGCGGGCCGAATGCACCGGCGCTGCTGCAGCGGTTGACGCTGTTCACCCGTCCGGTGAACTTTTTGGGCCTGCCGTCGCTCACTGTGCCCTCGGGGTTCACCAAAAGTGGCCTGCCGATCGGCATGCAGCTGATCGGCCGCTCCTTCGATGAAGCGACCCTGCTCACCATCGGCGCGGCCTTCCAGCGCGTCACCGACTATCACGACCTGGTACCCAAGCTGCCGTCATGACAAAACTCGTCGAGATCTCAGGCCTCAACATTCGTTTCACCGGCGAGCGCACGGTCTATGCCGTGAACGATCTCAGTCTTTCGCTCGGTGACGGCGAGGTGCTGGGCCTGCTCGGCGAGTCCGGTTCGGGCAAGAGCGTGACCCTGCGTGCGTTGATGCGGCTGTTGCCGAAGAAGCGCACGCAGATTTCAGGTCAGGTCAACGTGATGGGCCGTGACGTGCTCGCGATGGACGACGAGGAGCTGTCGTCGTTCCGCGGTCAGACCGTGTCGATGATTTTTCAGGAGCCGGCGCTGGCGCTCGACCCGGTCTACACCATCGGTGCGCAGATCGCCGAAAGCGTCGTACGCCACGAAGGCAAAAGCTACGCGGAGGGCAGGGCGCGGGCACTCGAAATGCTCGAGGTCGTGCGCATCCCGTCTGCAAAGCGGCGGCTGGATGCCTATCCGCACGAAATGTCCGGCGGCATGCGCCAGCGCGCGATGATTGCGCTTGCGCTCGCCTGCCGGCCAAAAATCCTGCTGGCGGACGAGCCGACCACCGCGCTCGATGCCACCGTGCAGATCCAGATCCTGCTGCTGCTGCGCGAATTGCAGCGCGAGTTCGGCATGTCCGTCATCTTCGTCACCCACGACATTGGTGTGGCGATCGAGATCTGCGACCGCGTCGCGGTGATGTATGCCGGCCAGATCGTGGAGCAGGGCAGCCTGCGCGACATCGTTCGCTCCCCGGTGCATCCCTATGCCAAGGGCCTGCTCGCCTCGACCATCCACGGCGCCAAGCGCGGCGCCCGCCTCGAGACCATTCCCGGCACCCCGCCATCGCTGTCCGAGAGGCCGCACACCTGCTCCTTCGCCCCCCGCTGCAAGCTCGCCGAGCCGCGCTGTGTCGAGCAGCTGCCGCCGAACGTCGAGGTCGGCCCGGGCAGGGTGGCCAGGTGCGTGCTGGCGGAGGCGGTGACGGCGCGCTCCTGAAGTCAAAAATCCTCTGCGCCAACACCCAGTTGTCACAATCCACCCAGCGCATCCCGGCGGGGGAATTTCTACTGTGCATGGGGTTGTTTTCGCGATTTTTGTTTGAAGGGCCCCTCCGGGAACACCATTCAGACCCCATTCATCCCGGTTCCCGTTCCATGGCCCGGTTAACGGAGAGGGACTTCACCTTATGTATATTTCTGGCCAAAGCCTCATCATCATCCTGTTCGTCGGCCTGGTCGCCGGCTGGCTCGCCGGCAAGGTCGTGCGAGGAAGCGGGTTCGGCATCATCGGCGACATCGTGATCGGCATCGCCGGCGCATTTGTCGCGAGTTTCCTGTTCCCGAAGCTCGGCATCCATATCGGCATCGGGCTGGTCTCGGAGATCATCTATTCCGCCATCGGCGCCATCATTCTGCTGCTGGTGGTGCGGCTGGTGCGCGGCGGCGGCCGGTTCTAGCGCCCACAGCTTCAGCGAAGTGGAACTTTGCGCCTCTCCCCGTGACCTGGGGAGAGGCGCTTGTCTTTGCTCTAAAAAGCCGCAAAGACTGTGAAATACCGGACTTGCGGATCGGGCCGTCCGCGGTAGATGTAGCAAGGTCCGGATTAATTCGATTGCATTGCGCACGGGCGAGAACCCGATATTAATCCGGGGCGCGTACGCCTCGATTTATCTTTATAATCAGGGCTTTGGAAATCAGGGGTTTTGCCCCTTACCCGAAAGAGATCAGACTGATGGCAGCCGTTCCCGGCCTCCGCCGTTCCGAGCTCGGTGACGCGCTGCGTGCCTGCCGCACAGCGTTCGTCGGCGTCGGCTTCATGAGCTGCATGATCAACCTGCTCTATCTGACCGGGTCGCTCTTCATGCTGGAGGTCTACGACCGGGTGCTGCCGAGCCGCAGCATCCCGACCCTGGTCGGCCTGATCGTCCTCGCCGGCGGCCTCTATATGGCGCAGGGCGTGCTCGACATGATCCGCAGCCGCATCCTGGGACGGGTCGGAACCGCGCTCGATGAAGCGCTGAACAAGCGCGTGTTCGACACCATCGTGCGCCTGCCGCTCCTGGTCGGCAACCGCAACGAGGGGCTGCAGCCGCTGCGCGATCTCGACAATGTCCGCTCCTTCCTCGGCGGCATGGGCCCGAGCGCGTTCTTCGACCTGCCCTGGCTCCCGCTCTATCTCGCCATCTGCTTTGCCTTCCACGTCATGATCGGCCTGACCGCGCTGGTCGGCGCGATCATCCTGGTCAGCCTGACGCTGGTCACCGAATTCCTGTCCCGCCAGCCGGCGAAGGAGGCGATGGGCCTTGCCGCCCAGCGCAACGATCTCGCCCAGTCCAGCCGTCGCAACGCCGAAGTGCTGGTGTCGATGGGCATGGCCGGCCGGCTGAACGCGCGCTGGAGCGAGGCCAACGAAAAATACCTCGCCGGCAATCAGCGTGCGAGCGACGTCGCCGGCGGCCTCGGCGCGATCGCAAAAGTGCTGCGCATGATGCTGCAATCGGCGGTGCTCGCGGTCGGCGCCTATCTCGTCATCCACCAGGAGGCCACCGCCGGCATCATCATCGCGGGCTCGATCCTCTCGGCCCGCGCGCTGGCGCCGGTCGATCTCGCGATCGCGCATTGGAAATCCTTCGTCACGGCACGCCAGAGCTGGCACCGCCTCAGCCGCCTGCTGGAACAGATGCCGGCGCAGGCGACGCCGACCCAGTTGCAGGCCCCCTCCAGCCGGCTCTCCGTTGAAGGCGTCGCCATGGTTGCTCCAGGCGACCAGCGTCTCATCGTGCAGGACGTCAATTTTGTGCTCGAAGCCGGCAACGGCCTCGGCGTGATCGGGCCGAGCGGCTCCGGCAAATCCTCGCTGATCCGCGCGCTGGTCGGCGTCTGGTATCCGGTCCGCGGCAAGGTCCGGCTCGACGGCGCGGCGCTCGACCAATGGTCGTCCGACGTGCTCGGCCGTCACATCGGCTATCTGCCGCAGGACGTCGAGCTGTTCGGCGGCACCATCGCGCAGAACATCAGCCGTTTTGATCCGGAGGCGACGTCCGACGCCATCATCTCCGCGGCCAAGGAAGCCGGCGTGCACGAGATGATCATCAAGATGCGCGAGGGCTACAACACGCAAGTCGGCGAGCAGGGCACGTCGTTGTCTGCAGGCCAGGCGCAGCGTGTGGCGCTGGCGCGCGCGCTCTACGGCAATCCGTTCCTGATCGTGCTGGACGAGCCGAACTCCAATCTCGACACCGAAGGCGACGAGGCGCTGACCCGCGCGATCCGCAGCGCGCGCGAGCGCGGCGCCATTGTCATCGTGGTGGCGCACCGGCCGATCGGCGTCGAGGCGGTCGACCAGATCCTGGTGCTACGCGACGGCCGCATGCAGGCCTTCGGTCCGAAGGAGCAGGTGCTCGCCCAGGTGCTCCAGCCCCGCGTCGCGCCGCCGGCGCCGATCAAGATCGTCAGCGAAGGCGGAGTGGCCAAACCATGAGCACGATGACGGTTGGCGGGCCAAAGCCCGCCGCGAACAGGACGGTGCGGGAGTCGATCCGCTTTCACCTGATCCTCGGGATCTCGATCGTGCTGGTGCTGGCCATCGGCCTCGGCGGCTGGGCCGCCACGGTGCAGATCTCCGGGGCGCTGATCGCGCCCGGCCAGATCGTGGTCGAATCCAACGTCAAGAAGGTGCAGCATCCGACCGGCGGCGTGGTCGGCGAGGTGCGTGCCCACGACGGCGACGTGGTCAAGGCCGGCGACATCGTGGTGCGGCTCGACGACACCGTCACCAAGGCCAATCTCGCCATCGTCACCAAGAATCTCGACGCCGCGCAGGCGCGTGCAGCACGGCTTCAGGCCGAGCAGCGCGGTCTCGACAAGATCGAATTCCCGCCATCGCTGCTCGATCGCGGCGACGATCCCGACGTCAAGGCGCTGCTCTCGGCCGAAACCAAGCTGTTCGATGTCCGCGTCAACGGCCGTGCCGGCCAGAAGGCGCAGCTGCGCGAGCGCATCCAGCAGCTCAACGAGGAGATCGAAGGTCTTTCCGCGCAGGAGAAGGCCAAGGACAAGGAGATCTCGCTGGTGCAGCAGGAGCTCATCGGCGTGCGCGATCTCTATGACAAGCACCTGGTGCAGATCTCGCGTCTGACCACGCTCGAGCGCGACTCTGCCCGCCTCAACGGCGAGCGCGCGCAGTACATCGCCTCGCGGGCGCAGGCCAAGGGCAAGATCACCGAGACCGAGCTTCAGATCATCCAGGTCGACAAGGACATGGTGAGCGAGGTCTCCAAGGATTTGCGCGAGACCAACGACAAGAGCGGCGAGCTGATCGAGCGCAAGGTCGCGGCCGAGGACCAGCTCCGTCGCGTCGACATCCGCGCGCCGCAGGACGGCATGGTGCTGCAATCGACGGTGCACACCGTCGGCGGCGTCGTCACTGCCGGCGATGCGCTCATGCTGATCGTGCCGCAGGCCGACGACCTCCAGGTCGAGGCCAAGGTCAATCCGGTCGATATCGACAAGCTCCAGATCGGCCAGAAGACCCTGTTGCGCCTCTCCGCGTTCAACCAGCGTACCACGCCCGAGCTCAACGGTGTCGTCAGCCGCGTCTCGCCTGACGTCACCACCGATCAGCGCACCGGCCAGAGCTACTACACCATCCGTGTCTCGCTGTCCGCCGAGGAAGTCGCCAAGCTCGGCGATTCCAAGCTGATCCCCGGCATGCCTGCGGAAGCCTTCGTCCAGACCGGCGACCGCACCATGCTGTCGTACCTGTTGAAGCCGCTGCACGACCAGTTCATGCGGGCGTTCCGGGAGAAGTGACGCGCGCCGCAGATTCGATCTCGTAGGGTGGGCAAAGGCGCAAAGCGCCGTGCCCACCATTCCCCGCGCGAATTCAAGATGGTGGGCACGCTCCGCTTTGCCCACCCTACGGCATCGCGTTCTTTGCTATAGTTCGACTCAAGCCCCCAACAACCCGGCGTCGAACCATGCAAACCCCGCCCTCCATCGCCACCAAATCCTTCACCGATGCTGGCCTCGCCGTCGCCCGTCTCGAAGAAATCTACGAGCGCAACACCAAATTCCTGCGCGACCGGTTCGAGGCCTATGTCTCAGGCGAGGCGATCACGATGCGGGTGCGGGCCTATTATCCCTTCGTCCGCCTCACCACCGCGACCCATGCGCGGCTGGATTCGCGTCTCGCCTATGGCTTCGTCGCCCGGCCCGGCGTGCACGAGACCAGCGTGACGCGGCCGGATCTGTTCCGCGCCTATCTCACCGAGCAGATTGGGCTCCTGATCCAGAACCACGGTGTGCCCGTTGAGATCGGCGAGTCCGGTGAGCCGATCCCGGTCCACTTCGCCTATCGCCGCGACATCAACATCGAAGCCGCCATCAGCACCAGCGAGAATTCGCCCGTTACGCGATCGCTGCGCGATGCCTTCGACGTGCCTGATCTCGCCACCATGGACGATGCGATCGCCGACGGCACGTTCGAGCTCCAGGCGGGCGCACCCGAGCCGCTGTCGCTGTTCCGCGCCGCCCGGGTCGATTACTCGCTGCGCCGGCTTTATCACTACACCGGCACCGATCCCGAACATTTCCAGAACTTCGTCATCTTCACCAACTACCAGTTCTATGTCGATGCCTTCGCGCAGATGTGTCAGCAGCGGCTTCAGTCCGGCGAGGCCGGTCTCGAGGCTTTTGTTGCACCTGGCAATGTGATCACGCGCAGCGGCGGCGCGACGAGTGGCGACGCGCCCACGCGCATTCCGCAGATGCCGGCCTTCCATCTGGTCATGCCCGGTTACCGCGGCATCAGCCTGATCAACATCGGCACCGGTCCGTCCAACGCGCGCAACGTCACCGATCACGTCGCGGTGCTGCGGCCGCATGCCTGGCTGATGCTCGGGCATTGCGCCGGCTTGCGCAACACGCAGCGGCTCGGCGACTACGTGCTCGCGCATGGCTATGTACGCGAGGATCACGTGCTCGATCGCGAGCTGCCGCTGTGGGTGCCGATCCCGGCACTGGCCGAGATGCAGGTCGCGTTGGAGCAGGCGGTCGAGGACGTCACCGGCCTGGAAGGCTTCGAGCTCAAGCGCCTGATGCGAACGGGCACGGTCGCCAGCGTCGACAACCGCAACTGGGAGATATCTGGGCCCGAGGTCATTCGCCGCATGTCGCAATCGCGCGCAGTCGCGCTCGACATGGAATCCGCCGCGATCGCCGCCAACGGCTACCGCTTCCGCGTGCCCTATGGCACGTTGCTCTGCGTCTCCGACAAGCCGCTGCATGGCGAGATCAAGCTCGCCGGCATGGCCAGCGAATTCTACCGCCGCCGCGTCGGCCAGCATCTCGAGATTGGCCTCAAGGCGCTGGAGCGGCTCAAGCAGCAGGAATCGGAGCGGTTGCATTCGCGCAAGCTGCGCAGCTTTGCCGAAGTGGCGTTCCAGTAGAGCACTTGGCTTTCCTGGAAGGACAGGAGAACTGTCTTACGAGCGTTGACGTCTCCGTTAGCACTGCGTCACGGAATATCGAAGCCAGTGCAGGGTTATCAGTTCGTCCGGGGCCGCTTGGATTGAGACAGGAGACAGAAATGATCGAAACGATGATCAGGTTCGCTGCGCTGGGAACGCTTGCGGCAGTGCTGGCGTCCCCGGCGTATGCCGCAGGAGGTGGAGGCGGTGGTGGAGGCGGTGGCGGAGGTGGCGGCGTGGATCCTTTTGGGAGCACCTATTCAGCTCCGAGCACGGCCCAATCGACCTATCCGAAGCGCCCGGGAACGAAGGCCACGCAAAAGAATAAGAAACCCAACAACCAGTCCAGCATCGACGATCCCGAATTCGCGGCCGGCTACCGCGTGGCGTATGACACCATCTACGAGCGCAACGACTATGCGAGCGCGATTGCGCAATTGAAGTCGCTTGGCCATGACGACCATCCGAACGTCGCCAACCTCATCGGCTACTCCTACCGCAAGCTCGGCGACTACGAGCAATCGCAGGTCTGGTACGAGCGCGCGCTGAAGGCGGATCCGAACCACGTCCTGACATGGCAGTATTACGGGCTGTGGCAGCTCGAGCGGGGTAACCGCGAGCAGGCGCTCTATCATCTCAGCCGGATTGCAGCCATCTGCGGGACGGATTGCGCGGAGTACAAATCGCTGGCCGCGGCACTCGACAAGCCGACCGGAACGGCGCTCGCCTACTAGGAGGGCCGCGGTTCGTCTTGCGGCCGAGGTGACAAGCCGCCGGATTTTTTGCATTGTCCCGTTCGGGGGGAGGCGAACGGGACAATGGGATGCCGCTGGCGCGCGACAAGATCATCGGCCACGACCTCGAACGTCTGGCTTTCCGCTTCACCATGATGAATGACGGGGACGTCGTGCATTGCCAGATCAGCGACGCCGCGATGGACGAGCTTGCGGGCATGCAGGGTACCGAAAGCAGCGCCCGCCAGGCGCAGTTCATGTCGCTGCGCGAGACGATCGAGCGGCTGGCCTCAGACCTCTACGACGAGGCACCGCGATTCAAGGGCTATGTGGTGCGGATTTTTACGCGGCATTTGGGAAGGTGACGTCGCCACACTCTCCGCTGTCATGCCCCGGCTTGACCGGGGCATCCAGTACGCCGCGGCTTATCGAACTAATCACAGCCGCCTCGGAGTACTGGATCGCCCGGTCAAGCCGGGCGATGACAGCTGTGTTGGTGGTGAGACTGTCCCGATTCACTTATGCAGAGAAGCCGCTCACCCCTCCAGCTTCTTCAGCAGCAGCCCCAGCGCCGTCGCCGCGAACACCTGCATGTTGGCGAACCGGTCGTTGCTGCCCGTCTCCAGCGTCATCACCTCAGCCGCGGGTCCCGCAACGGCCATGCAGCTATGGCCGGCGGCGTCGCCGTAGCGGTTGCCGGTCGGGCCGGCTGCGCCGGTCTCGGACAGGCCCCAGTCGGAGCTGAAGCGGCCGCGCATCTGTTCGGCCAGCAGTTTCGCGTAGGGCTCCGAGGAGGAGCGAAAGCCCCTCATTCCTTCGTCCGAAATATCCATCAGTACACGCCTGGCGTCGCGGGTGTAGACCACCGCGCCGCCGAGGAAATAGGCGGAGGCGCCGGGCACCGCGAGCAGGCTCGCCGCGATCAGGCCGCCGGTCGAGGATTCCGCGACCGCAATGGTTTGCTTGCGCGCGATCAGTTTGCCTGCGACCTGTTCCGCAATGCCGACGAGCTCTTTCATCTCTATTACCCCTCATTCCTTCGCAACTGAGCTCAGCCTTCCTAGCATATGACAGAAGCCTTGGCCGAGTTGCGGGCGGAGGGCAGGCCTGCTTGAATGGCGGACAAGGCGAAGCGGCCAGGCGCCGCCCGCGACAAGACACGACGAGGAAACGTGAGAAGAGAGACGTCATGGCGTCCCTGATCGCTGGCGGGGTGGATTGCGACGTGCACCCGGCCGTGCCGCATCTGACCAGCTTGCTGCCGTACCTGAACGACTATTGGCGCGATCAGGTGACGACGCGCGGCATGGTCGACCTCGTCTCGCAATCCTATCCGAAGAATTCGCCGATCGTGGCGCGGCCCGATTGGCGCCCCGAGAATGGCAAGCCGGGCGAGAGCCTGGAGGACATGCAGCGACATGTGCTCGATCCCTTCCAGCTCACGCATGCCATCTGCAACCCGCTTTACGGCGTGCAGATGGTGTTTTCGGAAGATTTGCAGGCCGCCTTCTGCCGCGCGCTGAACGAATGGCTCGCGAAGGAATGGCTCGATCGCGATTCCCGGCTGCGCGGCTCGATCGTGATCCCGACGCAAAGCGTGGAGAAGGCCGTCGCCGAGATCGAGCGCTGCGCCCAGGACAAGCGCTTCGTGCAGGTGCTGATGCTGGTGATGGGCGACACGCCGCTGGGCAAGCGCGCGCTGTGGCCGATCTACGAGGCGGCGGAACGGCTCGACCTGCCGGTCGGGATCCACGCCGGTTCCGCCTATCACAATCCGCCGACCGCGGTGGGCTGGGGTTCCTATCACATCGAGGATTATGTCGGTCAGGCCCAGGCGTTCCAGACCCAGCTCACCAGCCTGATCGTCGAGGGCGTGTTCGCCAAATATCCGCGGCTGAAGATGGTGATGCTGGAGTCCGGCGTCTCCTGGATCTCGCCTTTTCTCTGGCGCCTGCACAAATTCTGGCGCGGGGTGCGGATGGAGACGCCTTGGGTCGATCGTGCGCCGCTGGAAATTGTGCGCAGCAACATCCGCTTCTCATTACAGCCATTTGATGCGCCGCCTGATGAAGCGACATTAATTCGCCTGTTTGATCATATGCAGTCGGACGAATTGGTCCTATTCTCCACGGACTATCCGCACTGGCAGTTCGATGGCCTGGACGCGCTGCCTCAAGGTCTGTCCCCCGATCTCGTGCGTAAGATCATGATCGACAATCCGCATGCAACCTATCCCCGCCTGATCTAGCCCGCTGCCAAAGGAGGCAAGGCGATGAATATCCAGTTCCGCGAGAACTCTGAAGCCGCTTCTCCCTTGACGACCAAGACCGCGATCGCGGACTGCGACATCCATCCGGCGCGCGCCACGCGAACCGAGCTCTATCCCTATCTCGCCAAACGCTGGCAGCATCATCTCGAAGTCTTCGGCGTCCATGCCTATCAGGGCATGATGGAAGGCCCGCCCTATCCAAAGGCGCAGCCCAATGCCTCGCGCCGCGATGCCTATCCGCCGGAGGGCGGTCCGCAGGGCTCCTCGCTCTCCTTCATGCAGAAGCAGCTGCTCGATCCGAACAACGTGCAACTTGGCGTGCTCAATCCGCTCAACACCGGGCAGGGCATCCGCAACCACGAGCTTTCGGCCGCGCTGTGCTCGGCCATCAACGACTGGCAGATCGACAAATGGACCAGCAAGGACAAGCGCCTGAAGGCCTCGATCGTCGTCGGCAATGAGGATGGCTTGTCGGCCGCTGCCGAAATCCGCGAACGCGCCGGCGACAAGAACTTTGTCCAGGTGCTGCTGCTCAGCCGCAATGTCGAGCCGCTCGGCCAGCGCCGCTACTGGCCGATCTATCAGGCCGCGGAAGAGGCGGGTCTGCCCATCGGCGTTCACGCCTTCGGCTTCGGCGGCAATCCGATCACGCCGTCAGGCTGGCCGTCCTATTACATCGAGGAGATGGTGGGACACTCGCAGTGCCAGCAATCGGCGCTGGCGAGCCTTGTTCTGGAAGGCGTGTTCGAGCGCTTCCCGAAACTGAAGATGGTGATGATCGAGGCTGGCTTCGGCTGGGCGCCGTCGCTGGCGTGGCGGCTCGACAAAGTCTGGCAGCGGCTCAGGAGCGAGGTGCCGCATGTCAAACGGCCGCCGTCGGAATATATCCGCGAGCAGGTGTGGTGGACCACGCAGCCGATGGAGGATCCGGAGCGGCGCGAGGATCTGTTCGACGTCATCAACTGGATCGGCTGGGGCCGGCTGCTGTTCGCGACCGACTATCCGCATTGGGATTACGACGAGCCGTCGCGCGTGCTGCCGGCGGGCGTCAGCGAAACCAATCGCGAGGCGTTCTATCTCGGCAATGCCAAGAAGCTGTACGGACTAGCTTGATGGCGCGGCATGTGATTGCCGCGGTGGATGAATTGCCGCCCGGCACGCGGAAATTCCTGGAGATCGACGGACGGCCGATTGCGGTCTTCAACATCAAGGGCGAGTATTTCGGCTTGATGAACCGCTGCCCGCATCAGGGCGCAGCGCTATGCGAGGGGCCGTTGATCGGGCTCGCGCAATCCAGCGACCCCGGCGAGATCGAGTATACAAAACTCGGCGAGATCATCCGCTGCCCCTGGCACGGCTGGGAGTTCGACATCCGCACCGGCCAATCCTATTGCGACCCCCGCCGCTTCCGCGTGAAGGCCTATCCGGCGCATGTCGAGCCGGGCGCGAGCGTGGTGAGAGGGCCGTATGTGGCCGAGACTGTCCCCGTGAAGGTCGAGAGCGACTACGTGGTGGTGGAACTTTAGGTCTCCGCTGTCATTCCGGGGCGCGCGTAGCATCGAGCTATGATGCGCAATTGCGCATCATAGAATCCATCGTGCCGACAGAAATGCTGGGAGAAATGGATTCCGGGCTCGCCTCTTCGAGGCGCCCCGGAATGACACTGTCCTAGTGTCCCGCCACCGGCTCCGCCGCCGTATCATACGTCGTCACGGTCTTGCCGCCGCCGCGATAGACGATCGACGCTGCGATGATGCCGAGGAAGGCGGCGAGCATCAGCCAGAGACCGGGCGAGGCTTTGTCGCCGGTGTGCTCGATCAGCAAGGTCGAGGCGAACGGCGTGAAGGTGCCGAACAGTGCGGCTGCAAGCGCGAAGGCGAGCGAGAAGCAGGTGGTGCGGACATGGGCCGGCACGATCTCGACGAGCGCACCGAGCATGGTGCCGCTGTACATGCCGAAATAGAACGAGAACATCATCTCGACCGCGAGCAGCTTGCCGAAGGTCGGCGCTGCCACCAGCCAGGACAGCGCAGGATAGGCGGTGACGAACGCCAGGCCAGCGATGGCGAGCAGCACCGGCTTGCGGCCGATGCGGTCGGACAGCGCGCCGCCGACCGGATTCCAGATGAAGTTCGTGACAGCGACGAGCAGCGTGACCAGCAGCGCATCCTGCGTCGACAGTTTCAGCACGGTCTTGCCGAAGGTCGGGGTGTAGACGGTGACGAAATAGAACGTCGTCGTGGTCAGGATCGCGATCATCATGCCGAGGATGACGATGCGCCAGTTGGCGAGCGCGGAGGCGAACACTTCGTTCGCGGTCGGGTGCTTCTTCATCGCGAGGAAGGCCGGCGTCTCCTCGAGAGTCCGCCGCAGCATGAAGATCAGGGGAATGATCAGGCAGCCGACGAAGAAGGGAATACGCCAGCCCCAGGCGGCGACGGTGTCGGCCGGCATCACCTCGGACAGGAGGAAGCCGAGGATCGACGCCACGAAGATCGCGACCTGCTGGCTCGACGACTGGAACGAAGTGTAGAAGCCGCGATTGCCGGGCGTGGAGATTTCCGCGAGATAAACCGAGACACCGCCGAGCTCGACGCCGGCGGAGAAGCCCTGCAGCAGGCGGCCGAGCAGCACGATGATCGGCGCTGCGATGCCGATGCTCGCGTAGGTCGGGCAGAATGCGATGACCACAGTGCCGGCGGCCATGATAGCCAGCGTGACGATCAGGCCCTGGCGGCGGCCGATGCGGTCGATATAGGCGCCGAGCACGATCGCGCCGACGGGGCGCATCAGCGCGCCGAGCCAGAACACGCCGAACGTGTTGAGCAGCGACGCTGTCTCATTGGTCGAGGGGAAGAACGCCTTGCCGATGGCGGCGGCATAGAAGCCGAACAGGAAGAAGTCGAACTGCTCGAGGAAGTTGCCGCTGGTGGCGCGCAGGATCGCGCCGATGCGCGACTTGATCTCGGGCGGATTGGTTGATGCTGCTGGTCCAGCCATGACGTTTCTCCCCTATTTGACGCGGCCGGACCGGAACTCATCTTCACGGCAAGGCGACAGATTGTTGCTGTGACAATCTGACTACCCCTCTCGCGCGAGGCGTTGCGAGTCAACTTGTTTTGCTTCGGAAGCTGATGATTTTTCAGGCTTTATTCTGCGTTGCAGCGATCATCCATTGGCGGAACGCGGCAAGCTTCGGCGCCTCGCGGCGGCCCTCCGGCGAGACCAGATAGAAGCCGGCGTCGGCCGGCAGCGCGATCTTGAAGGGAACCACGAGCCGGCCCTTGGCGATGTCGTCGCTGACGTAGGAGGTCCGCCCCATCGCCACACCGATGCCGTCGATCGCAGCCTGGATGGTCATGAAGATCATGTCGAAGGTGATGCCGGGCTGCTTGGCGATGTCGGCCGGCAGGCCCGCCGCCGTCAGCCACAGCCGCCAGTCGTCGCTGTTGGCATTGGATGTGTGCAGCAGCGGATAGCCCTTCAAATCCTCCGGCTGACGCAGCGGCTTGTCGCCGCGCAGCAGCGAGGGGCTGCACACCGGGAACAGCTCGTCCGCCATCAGCCAGTCAGCGCGCAGGCCCGGCCATTGGCCGCGGCCGTAACGGATTGCGGCGTCGACGTCGTCGCGCTGGAAATCGACCAGGCTGGTCGAGGTGGTGATGCGGACGTCGATGCCGGGATGCGCCTCCTGAAAATCGGTCAGCCGCGGCAGCAGCCATTTTGCGGCGAGAGAGGCCAGGGTCGAGACCGTCAGCACCTTGTCGTCGTCCTTGCGCAGCAGACGATCGGTCGCAAGCCGGAGGTCGTTGAAGGCGGCGCGGACGCCGGGGAGGTAGTCGCGCGCCTCCGGCGTCAGCGCCAGCGCGCGGTTCTGCCGGATGAACAGGCGGATGCCGAGCTCCTCCTCGAGCCGGCGGATCTGATGGCTGATCGCGGTCTGCGTCACGTTCAGCTCGCTCGCCGCCAGCGTGAAGCTGAGATGGCGCGCGGCGGCCTCGAACGCCCGCAATCCGTTCAGGGAAGGCAATCTGGCAGTCATTTGGCAGCATGATGCATGAGCTTATTTCATGCGAAGAGGTACAAATTGTCGTTTGTCGAAGTCCGCGCGCAGGAAGATATTCGGTTCAAATTTAGCTCGAGGAGCTGAAAATGTCTACTTGCACTGACAATTCGATGACAAATCATCATGCGCCCGGCCTGCTCTACCAGATCGGCGAGACCCTTCATGTCTGGCACGAGCGCTACCGGACCCGTCGCGAGCTGACGAACTGGACCGCCCGCGATCTCCACGACGTCGGCCTGTCCTGGACCGACGTCGCGTACGAGGCCGACAAACCCTTCTGGCGGGCCTGATTGGCCGCCAGGCCGGCGCCGCCTGATCACAGGGGCGCCGGCGGTCCCTCTTTCGCCTGAGGCTCGTGTCATGAGCACGCTCCGCCTGGAAGATTTGAAGCAATATTCGGATGTGCTGCGCACCCGGCAGGGTGAGCCGCTCAACGTCCGCTTCATCGAGCCGCGCGATACCGAGGAGCTTCAGCACTATTTCCGCTCGCTCTCGACTCGCTCCCGCTACAACCGTTTTTTTGGCGCGCTCAGCGAACTGCCGAAGGGGCTACTGAGCGAATTCCTCGATGTCGGAGCGCGCGAGCGTTTTTCGGTTGTCGCGACCAAGATGGTCGACGGCTTCGAGACCATCGTCGCCGAGGCGCGCTACGCCTTCCATGTCGAGACCTCGACGCTGGAGTTCGGCCTCTCGGTCGACGACCGCTGGCAGGGCCACGGCATTGCCACCGCGCTTCTCAGGAATCTCGAATGCCGCGCCGCCGCGTTTGGCGCGGAGCACATCTTCGGCGACACGCTGCGCTCCAACCAGACCATGATCTCGCTGGCGCGCAAATCCGGCTTCGCCTTTGTCAATCATCCTGACGACTGGAAGCTGGTGCGCTTCGACAAGGAGATCCACGTCGCGCCAAAGGACATTCCCTGCGCCAGCTGGCGTCTTGCAGCACTTTCCCGTCAGGCCGATAGCCCCTCAGCCTCGGCCTGACACAACTCCGAGCCCGGCTCTGACGATTTAGAGCCGGGCATTTTTTTGCCTGCGCACGGCGCGGGCCTATTTCCCCGCAAACACCGCTTTCCGCTTCTCGATGAAGGCCTGCACGGCCTCCTTGTGATCAGCGGTGGTGGTCAGGCGGATCAGGCGTTCGGCCTCGTGGTCGCGGGCGGTTTCGAAATCGAACAGCAGGGCCTCGTCGAGATTGTCCTTCATGTAGCGCAGTGCCAGGCGCGGGCCTTCAGCGAGCGATTTCGCCAGCGTGAAAGCCTCGGCCTGAAGCTTGTCATCGGGCACAACACGGTTGACGAGGCCGATGGCCTCTGCCCGCGCTGCGTCGACGCGATCGCCAGTGAACATCAATTCGCGCGCTCGCGAGGTGCCGACCAGCCTCGTCAACAGCCAGGCGATGCCGTAGTCGCCGCTCAGCGCGACGCGCGCATATCCGGTGGTGACGAACGCCGATTGGGCGGCGATGCGGATATCGCAGGCCATGGCGATGGCGAGCCCGGCGCCGGCCGCGGCACCCGGCAGTGCCGCGATCGTCGGCTTTCGCACCGCCACCAGAGCGCCAGTAAGCCGCCGCTGCCGCTCCTGGAGATCAGTGACCTTGTCGTCGAAGGACATTTCGAGCTTCTTCGGATCGCGATGCGCGCCCATGCCCTTGACGTTGCCGCCGGCGCAGAACGCCTCGCCGGCGCCGGTGATGAGCAGCGCGCCGACATCGGGATTCTCGCCGCAGGTCCGGATCATCGCGCGCAGCGCCGGCGTCAGCGTGTCCGACAGCGAGTTGCGCGCCTCCGGCCGGTTCAGCGTGATGACCGCGACGCGGTCGCGGATGACGCAGAGGAGTTCGTTGGTGCCGGTGTCGATGGTGGTTTCGGTGCTCATTGTCGCTCCCTACTGTTGTAGGGTGGGCAAAGCGAAGCGTGCCCACCATTTGTTGTTCTCGTTGTTGGTGGTGGGCACGGCGCGTTGCGCCTTTGCCCACCCTACGGCAGTTCGTTCAAAACTTCTCCACCCACGGCCGCAGCTCAAGCTCCCAGCTCCAGGCGCTGCGCGGCTGTTGCAACACGTTCCAATAGCTCTCCGCGATCGCGTCGGGATCGAGCATCGAATCCGGCTTGTCCGCCGGTTCGGCGCGCGCAGCACTCTTGATGCCGCCGTCGATGACGAAATGCGCGATGTGAATGCCTTGCGGCGACAATTCTCGCGCCATGCTCTGCGCCAGACCGCGCAGCGCGAACTTGCCCATCGCGAATGGAGCGGATTGCGCGTAGCCCTTGACGCTGGCTGACGCGCCAGTGAACAGGATCGCGCCGTGCTTGTTCGGCAGCATGCGCTTGGCAGCCTGCTGCGCCACCAGGAAACCGCCATAGGCGCTGACCGCGATCGCATTCGCGACCTCAGCCGGGACCAGATCGACGAACGGGCCACGCGCGCGGCCGCTGGCATTGTAGACGACGAGGTCCGGCGTGCCGATCTCGCGCTCGACCAGGCCGAACAGGCGCTCGACCTCCTCAGGCTCGGTGGCGTTGCAGGCATAGGCCTTGGCGCCGGTCTGGCTGCAGAGCGCGCCGAGCTTCTCGATTTTTCGCGCGGCGAGGGCAACGCGAATGCCTTGCGCGGACAGCAACCGTGCCAGCGAGGCGCTCAGGCCTTCGCCGGCGCCGACGATGAGGGCGATCTTGTATTTCGGATGTTCCATGATGTGGTCTCTGGCGTGATCTCTCGGGGATGGGACGCCGCTGATCTATGCACGGCCGGCGCGGACAACCAGCCAGAATCCAGGGCCAGCCGATCACAATTCCGCAGAGCGAATTGCTCCTTCACGGTGATCATGCCTCCCTGACAATTTGCGGCTTTATCGCCTTTCGCGATGGGAGCATGATCGACATCATCCCAAGCGGCAAGCAATAAGAATGCCGCCGGGCGGAAACGAAGAGGACGATCATGCACAAGCCGGCCACAGCGCAGCCGAAACATGTCGCGGCGGAGCAGCCGGGCCTGCTGGCGCCCGATACCACTGGCATGAACTTCTACCGCGCCGATCAGGCGCTGACGGACCTCCTGCGCATCCATCTGCCGGAAAAACTATTCCGTCACATCGAGCCACACCTCGACCGCCTCGGCGAATTGGCCGGCGGCCATCTCGACGACTGCGCACGCCTCGCCGACCGTCATACGCCGGTGCTGCACCAGCGCGATAAGTTCGGCCGCGACGTGCAGTGGATCGAATATCACCCGGCCTATCGCGAGTTGGAGAACGCCGCCTTCGGCGAGTTCGGCATCCACGCGCTCTCGATCCGCAAGGGCATCATGGGCTGGCCGGACAAATATCCTGTGGTCGCCAAGCACGCCTTCACCTTCCTGTTCAACCAGACTGAATTCGGCATGGGCTGCCCGATCAACGTGACCGACGGCTGCGCAAAGTTGCTTGCGAATTTCGGCAGCGACGCACTGAAGGCAAAATATCTGGATGGCCTGACCCAGACCGACATGAGCAAGCTGACGCAGGGCGGCCAGTTCATGACCGAGAAGGAGGGCGGCTCCGACGTCGGCACGCTGACCACGCGCGCGGTCCAGGAGGGCGACCATTGGCGCCTCCACGGCGAAAAATGGTTCTGCTCGAATGCGGACGCCAAGGTTGTGATGCTGCTGGCGCGTCCCGAGGGCGCCGGCCCCGGCACGCGCGGCGTCGGCCTGTTCCTGATGCCGCGCTTCCTCGATGACGGCTCGCAGAACCACTACCGGATCGTGCGTCTCAAGGACAAGCTCGGCACCCGCTCGATGGCCTCGGGCGAGATCAAGCTCGAAGGCGCGATCGCCTATGCCGTCGGCAGGCTCGACCGCGGCTTCGTGCAGATGGCCGAGATGGTGAACTCGTCGCGGCTCTCCAACGGCGTCAAATCAACCGCGCTGATGCGTCGTGCCTATCATGATGCAATGACGGTGGCGAAGAACCGCGTCGTGTTCGGCAATCGCATCATCGACCTGCCGCTCGGGCGACGGCAGATGCTGAAAATTATGCTGCCGGTCGAGCAGGCGCTATCGATGAGCTTCCTCACCGCCGATGCGCTCGACCGCGCCGAGGCTGGCAGCCAGGATGCGGCGGCGCTGTTGCGCATCCTGACGCCGACCCTGAAATTCCGCGCCACGCGCGATGCGCGAAAAGTCTGTGGCGATGCGCTCGAGATGCGCGGCGGCATTGGCTACATCGAGGAGTTTGCCACGCCGCGGCTGCTGCGCGATGCCCATCTCGGCTCGGTCTGGGAGGGCACCGGCAACATCGTCGCCATCGATGCGCTCAGGCGTGCCGTTGGTCGCCACGGCGCAGAATCCGCGCTATCGGCCGATCTGCATGCCCGCCTCGATGACAGCGCCTCGGTACCGCAGGCCTGGTGCGATCATCTGCGCGGCCTCGTCGATCGCGCCGTCGGTTTTGCGCGCGAGGTCGCCGGGAAGTCCGACAATGAAGCCGATGCGCGGCGCGCCACGAGCCTGCTCTATCATGTCGCAAGCGCAGTTGCGCTGGCCTGGGAGGCGCACCGTATCCACGACATGCGCGGCGATGCGCGCCGGCTGCTGCTGTCGCGGCTGGTGATCGACCATCGCGTTGCGCCGAGCGATCCGTTCCGGCTGACGGAAAATGCCACGCAGGCGAAGATCGCAGCACTGTTGCTCGGCGATCGCGATGCCGGCATGAGCGAGGTTGGCGAACTGGTTCTGGCATCGTAGGCTCTCTTCACCTCTCCCATAGGGAGAGGTGAAAACCACGCTCAACGAAAATCAAAACAATGAGGAAACACCCATGAAGGCCGCCGTCCTCTATGAAGTCAACCAGCCGCTGGTCATCGAGGATGTCAGCTTGCCGAAGCCCGGCCCGCGCGAGGTCCTGATCCGCACGACCGTCGCCGGCCTCTGCCACTCCGATCTGCACTTCATGGAAGGTCTCTATCCGCATCCGCTGCCCGCGGTGCTCGGGCACGAATCCGCCGGTGTCGTCGAACAGGTCGGCTCCGACGTCACCTATGTGAAGCCCGGCGATCACGTCGTCACATGTCTGTCCGTGTTCTGCGGCACCTGCGACAATTGCACCACGGGCCGCACCGTGCTCTGCACCGACACAACCGTAAAATTGCTGCCGGGCGTCTCCAACCGCATGCAATGGTCGAAGCCGGAGAAGCTGCATCAGTTCCTCAATCTCTCGTCCTTTGCCGAACAGATGCTGGTGCACGAGAACGCGATCGTCAAAATCCGGAAAGAGATGCCGCTCGATCTTGCCGCGCTGATCGGCTGCGGTGTCATCACCGGCTACGGCGCGGTAGTGAACACGGCGAAGGTGACGGCGGGCGAGACCGTGGCGGTGATCGGCTGCGGCGGCGTCGGCATGGCCGCGATCAACGGCGCGCAGATCGCAGGCGCCGGCCGCATCATTGCCATCGACACCAATCCGGCAAAGCTCCAGTTGGCGACCAAGCTGGGCGCCACCGACATCATCAACCCCGCCGATGGCGACGTCGTGAAGCAGGTCCGTGACCTCACCAATGGCGGCGTGCACCATTCCTTCGAGGTGCTCGGCCGCAAGGAGACCGCGGAGCAGGCGTTTGGCATGCTCGCCTCCGGCGGCACCGCCACCATCGTCGGCATGATCCCGTTCGGCCAGAAGATCGAGCTGCACGGCTTTGACTTTTTGCGCGAGCGCCGGATCCAGGGCTCGTCGATGGGCTCCAACCATTTTCGCGTCGACATGCCGCGCCTGGTCGATTTCTACCTGCGCGGCCGGCTGCACCTGGAAGACTGGATCTCGGCCAAGCTGAAGCTGTCCGAGATCAACGAGGGTTTTGCCAACATGAAAGCCGGCAAGACGCTGCGCAGCGTGATTGTGTTTGATAGCTAAGCCACAACGACGGTGTCATCGCCCGGCTTGACCGGGCGATCCAGTACGCCGCGGCGGAAATTGTGTGAACCAACTACGGCCGCGGCCTACTGGATGCCCCGCCTTCGCGGGGCATGACAGCGGAGGATGGCGACGAGGCGACACTAATCGTCAAACATCTTCGGCGGCACGAACCCGCCGAACTCGCGTTCGATCAGCTCGGCGAGCTTCAGCGGCGTGCGGTCCTCAAGCCATGGGCCGACGATCTGGACGCCGACCGGCAGGCCATCCGGCGCAAAGCCGGTCGGGATCGCGGTCGAGGGCAGGCCGGGCAGCGTGGCGATGCCGGGCCAGGCGAGCTGGTCGGGATAGACGTGCGCCTTGCCGTCGATGATGATGCGACGGGTTTCCTGGTCCGGCGAATGGTCGTGCGGATAGGCCGGCGTTGGCATGATCGGACAGATCACAGCGTCGTACGTCTTGAACAGATCCCGCCACTGCGCCCGCAACCGCGTACGTCCGGCGTTCGCCACCATCCAGTCGCGATGGCTCAACGCGACGCCACGCAGCCGCTCGGCGGCAAGGCTGTTGTCGCTCTCGGGGAGTGCCGCCGCGGCCAGCTTGGCGCCTTCATAGACGTCAGGCGCAAAACTCGCGGCAAGGAACGATATCAGCATGCGCATATAAAGCCGCGACGAGGCCGCGAAATCCGGCAGCACCGGGCTGCTCCGTTCGATCTTGACGCCGGCTTTGGCGAGATTGTCGGCAAGTGTATTGATGGTGCCGCGTACGGCAGTGTCGGTCGGCAGCACCGGATCGCTGTCGATCACCAGCACGCGGAAGTCTTTGAAGGCGGTGTGACGCGCAGCGGGGAGCTCGAGCTTGTAGGCGATACCTGCTTCGATCGGATCAGGCCCGGCCATCACGTCGAGCACGAGCGACAGATCCGCAGCACTGCGCGCCATCGGGCCGACCACCGAGAGGTCGCGTTCGAAGGGCAGAGGCGGCGCCGGTGGCGCGACGTGGCCCCGCATGGCGACGAGGTTGAAGGTCGGCTTGTGCGCGTAAACGCCGCAATGGAACGCCGGCACGCGCAAGGAGCCGCCGATATCGGAGCCGATCGAGAGCGGGCCATAGCCTGCGGCGAGCGCCGCCGACGAGCCGCCGGAGGAGCCGCCCGGAGTGCGGCCGAGATTGTAGGGATTATTCGTGGTGCCGTAGATATCGTTGTAGCTCTGCCAGTCGCCGAGCCCGAGCGGTACGTTGGTCTTGCCGACCACCACGCTGCCTGCGTCCTTCACCCGCATCACCGGCAGCGAATCTTCCTTGGCAATAAAGTCCTTCTGCGCAGGAATGCCCCAGGTCGTCGGCAGGCCGGCGATGTTGTAGGATTCCTTCACGGTCATCGGCAGGCCGAGCAACGGCTTGCGTTCGCCGCGGGCGAGGGCCGCGTCAGCTGCGCGCGCCGCGTCGAGCGCGCGATCAAAATCCCGGACGCAGATCGCGTTGACCTTGCTGTCGTGACGTTCGATACGGTCGATCGCGTCCTGCGTGAGCTCGACGGCGGAGACCTTCTTCGCCGCTAACGCGGCCGACAGCTCGACCGCGCTCTTGTAACTCCATTCCGATTTCGCCACGACATGCTCCTGCGCTTCACTGGAGGGATGATGCGCAGTTTGGCCGAACGCCGCAACCGCCGTTTGATCGCGATTGATATGTCCAGAATGCTACCCGGGCAGCATTCGCTGCATGACGCGGTCCCGATAGACGAAGACATGCGCGAGCGCGGCCGCGATGTGAATGCCGATCGTGACGAGCAGCGCCCATTCCATTGCTTGGTGGAGGCCGTCGATGGTGCGGCCGGCGGCTTCGTTGTCGGAGCCGAGCATCGGCAGGTGCACGAGGTAGAAGTACGAAACCGACCATCCGCGGTAGGACGCGAACAGCCACCCCGAGATCGTGGTCCCACCAGCACATACAGCAGCCAGTGCACGGCCTCGGAGCTCAGGCGCTGCCAGGCCGGGAGCGAGTTCTCCGGCGCGATCGGATGGGTCAGCCGCCAGACCAGACGCAGCGCAGTCAGCACAAGGATCGTGATCCCGAACGAGATGTGAAACGTCATCCCGGCGCCGGGCGCCATGCTGTGGTGAAGGTCCGGCATCAGCCAGCCGATCGGGTATTGCACGGCAAGCAGAGCCACAATGACCCAGTGAAAGATCTTGGCGGGCGTACCGTATTGCAGTCGTGTGGTCATGGTGTGGGCCGCCCTTGAGATCGCGTTTGATCAGGGTTGGAAGCTTCGCGTGGCGGCGTGGGTGAACGGATTGACCGGCCCGCTGCTCATCCGCGTGTTGCCGTCCGATTTCTGCCCCGGCACCGGAAAAGCGTAGCCGATGATGGTCTTGACCACGAACCGGTCAGACGCCGGCGTCAACCCGTAGCCGACGCCGAAGTTCACATCGAACACGCCGGCCTTGAAGTCGGTGACGGCGAAGAGCGTGTGCTGCTGGTCGGGGAGCTTGTCGAAACTCCCGATCTTGCCGAAATCGGCATAATATTCGAAGCCGGCGAACACATCGTTGCCGAAGTTGCGGGCCAGCCGGGCGGCAGGCGCGAAATCGGCCTCGCCCTTGCTGCCGAAGCCGATATCGACGATCGGGTTCACGATGAACTCATATTGCGAATTGCGCACGCCGATGATCGGGCGGATCTCCAGTCCCCATCGGGTCTGCGCGAATTTGGGCATTTCGTAGCTCAGCTCGAAATTCACGCCGTAGAACAAATCCCGGTGCTCCGCGTGTGGCGAGACGAACAGCGTGCGCAGCTTGAAAGCGTCGGACAGGAATTGCCGGTCCTGCACGGCGAAGGGCAGATAGAGCCCGAGCTCCCACCAGTCGGTCATGCCATAGGCAAACTCCGGCGTGCCGTTGAGGCTATGGTTGGAGGGGAAGCCGCCTGGGAACGGCGGGTCCTTCTGTCCGAGCGCGACATAATTGAGGTGCTGCTGGATCGTGAACTGGCCGACATCGGCGATGCCGGCATTGTAGACCTGGATTTCGTCTGTGGCGCGCGCGGCATTCGGCGCAAGAAGGCTCATTGCGCCGGCCAGGGTTGCGACCGCCGTGTATGAACGTTGCCGCTTCATCGCCGCCGCCTAGGCCGCCCCGATCAATATGCCCACCGCCAGCACGATCGCGCCGCCGAGCACGATCTGGAACACGGCCTGGAGGAACGGCGTGTCCATGTAGCGCGCGCGGATGAAGGCGATCGCCCACAATTCGAAGAACACGACGATGCCGGCGATGGCGGTCGCGATCCAGAATGCGTTGGCCCAGCTGTCGGGCACGAGATAGGGCATGGTGTGGCCGAGCCCGCCGAGCGTCGTCATCGCGCCGCAGGTGATGCCGCGCAGCCAGGGCGAGCCCCGGCCCGTCAGCGAGCCGTCGTCGGACAGCGCTTCCGCAAAACCCATGCTGATGCCGGCGCCGATCGAGGCGGCAAGTCCCACCAGAAAGGTCTGCCAGTTCTGGTGTGTGGCGAAGGCGGCCGCGAACAGCGGCGCCAGCGTCGAGACCGAGCCGTCCATCAGGCCGGCGAGGCCCGGCTGCACATATTGCAGCACGAACATCCGCCGCCGCGTGCGGTCTTCTTCCGCGCGCACGTCGGGCTTGAGGATCTCGTCGGTGAGCGCGACCGCGCGGTTCTCGTGGTGCTTCTCCTCTTCAGCAAGGTCGCCGAGCAGGCGGCGCACGCCGACATCCTCGGCCTGCTCGGCGGCGCGCGCGTAGAAGCGCTCGGCCTCGAGCTCCATGGTCTCGACTTCCCTGCGGATCGTGTCGAGCGGCAGGTTTTTGGTCAGCCAGATCGGGCGCCGGCGCAGAAAGCCTTTGACGTCCTCGCGGCGGATCGGCGGCAGGTGCTGGCCGAACCGCTCCTCGTAGAGCTTCAGCAGACGATGCCGGTGGCCGCGTTCCTCCTCGGCCATCTCCTCGAAGATCTTGGCCGTATCCGGATAGCGCTCGCGGAGGTCCTCGGCGAAGCTCATGTAGATGCGGCTGTCCTCCTCCTCGGAGGCAATCGCGACCGCAAGCACCTCGCGCTCGGTCAAATCGGCAAAATTCTTCACGTGTGGCCCTGTTTTCAGTATTTAGAACAATTCTAAAGTAGCTATAGAGTGCAATTCGTTCAGGGTCAATTCACGCACGAGCCGCGAATTTCGCCGGGCATGAGGTCGCGGGAACCGTCTGTCATCGGGCTCGTTCGAGTCATCATGTCAGGAGCAGGCGAGGGGCAGACGTGGCCAAGGTCAAATACCGGTTGAACGATCCGCGGCTGGCGCCACGACGCACCAGGCTTGAAATTCCTGGATGGGCCGGGCATCGCGAGCCGCGCGCCGATGGCTCGCACGAGCAAGTGTGGCACTGCGTGCCGTTCTCCGAGGGCGCGCAATACGGCATCGAGCTGTTTTATCCCTACGATTTCGAACTGCACGTCACGACCAGGGATGGCCGGCTCGTCCTGGACGCCGACTGGGG
Source organism: Bradyrhizobium sp. AZCC 2230 (assembly GCF_036924495.1). Classification (NCBI taxonomy): domain Bacteria; kingdom Pseudomonadati; phylum Pseudomonadota; class Alphaproteobacteria; order Hyphomicrobiales; family Nitrobacteraceae; genus Bradyrhizobium; species Bradyrhizobium sp. AZCC 2230. The sequence continues at coordinate 6,987,914 of NZ_JAZHRS010000001.1, forward strand.
CGACCCGCCGGAAGGCGGCGCCGCCTGGCCGCCGTTTCGGAGCTTTGGCGAGAATTTCTACACCTATCAGATACTGCTCGATCTCAAGGTCGAGAAAGGCATGGCGATCCGCACCGAGCCGCATCCGCGGTTCTACACCGATCGCAGCGATACCGTTCCGGTCGCCGTTCCGGCCCTGATCCGCAACTGGTGGCCGATGATGTTCTTTTGCGTCTTCAAGGCACCTGCCGAGGGACGGACGCACATCTTCAGGCCGAACGAGCCGTTCGCGCAGGTGATCGTGATCCCCGAGGAGGCATCGTTCGAACTCGAGCCCATGGACGAGGAGGAGTCCGCCGAGCGAGAGCTGCAAGCGCGGCGGATCTATAACAGTCGGCCGAAGCTTGCGGCCGGCACCGAATGGATCTCATCGACGGATACTGTATTCGACGGCACCTATCGGCACCTGCATCGCGCTGCGAAGGAAAAGAGCCGCAACGGCTAGAGCATGATCCGGAAAAGTGCGAAGCGGCTTTTCGGCAAGATCACGCTCAATACCAGCCAAGCTCCAAAAGCAAACAGGACCCGAAGGGTCCTGTTCACGAGCCCGGTCATCGCGCGAGTTCAATAATCCCGGCGATAGAAGCTGTGATGGTGATGGTGATGATGGTGGTGGTGATAGTACGGCCGATACCGTGGCACCACCACGACGGGCGCATCATCATAGTAGCGATAGCGGCGGTAGAAGCTGTGATGATGATGGTGGTGATGGTGGTGATGATAGTAGAATAGCGCGAGTTGAACGTTCTCGCTCGCCTTGACCGGGGCCGATTCGTCGATCGCCTGCAGCAAGGCTCCGGCGTTCGGAATTGGCTCCAGCAGGTCGGCATATGAATTGGCCTGCAAGACATCGGCTGGAGCAGGCGTGGAGCTGAGTGTGCCCAACGCGGCAACCGCTCCCAATAGTCCAACGATCTTCTTGTCCATGAATCTTCTCCAGTCGGTCGCCCGGACGCAAAGCCGGTATTTCGGAACGTCCGATATTGCCGAATGTTCCCTGAACCGGGCATTAATGCGCTATGGCGAGATCATGGCCGCGCGCCTCAAGCGGCAGCTTGTCGGCCGGCGTTCTCAAGAAATTCCAGCAGCAGCCGGCTGACCTCGGCGGGCTGCTCCTGCTGGACCCAATGGCCGGCGCCATCGACCAGATGGCAATCGAGCATCCTGGTGCAGCCGCGCCCCTGCATCGCCTCGAACACGCCGGGGCGTTGATAAGTGCCCCAATCCTGCTTGCCCGAGATGAAGCACGAGGGTACATCGATGCTGCGGCCCGAGAACAGCTGCATCTCGTTGTTGAGCATGCCCGTCGTGCCGTAGCGATACCATTGCAGACCGCCCTGGAATCCGGTGCGGCCATATTCGGCGCTGTAATAGGCGAGGTCGCTGTCCGGCAGCCATCCATTGGCGGCGATCGCGGCCGGCGAGGGCATCTCCTTCGCGACCGTCTCGGCCATGGTCTCACCGAGGTCCATCACGTAATAGGTCGGCAGCTTTGCGAGCTCGCCTGCAGACCACGATTTCAGCGGATAGGGCTTGTTGTCGATCCAATCCGCGCTCTTGTGATGATAATAGGCGCGCAGGAAATCATGCACGCCCTGCGGCGCGTGCTGGAGGTCGGCGTTCGCGGCGCGCGTCGCATAGTACCACTGATAATGGATGCGCGGGCGCGGCAGTGCGGCGAGTTCGCGATGCACGGGATCTTCGACCGCAGGCTTGGCGGGACTATCGATCGTGTCGAAGGGTAATTGCGGTGCTCCGCCGAACGGCGCGCTCATCAACGTCACCGAACGAAACACATCAGGCCGGATCAGCGCGCACCACGCCGCGACCGGGCTGCCGAAATCGTGCCCGGCCAGATCGACGTGGCTATAGCCGAACGCCGACACCAGTCCGAGCGCATCGCGCACGAGGTTGAGCAGCGAGAACGGGGTGAGATCGCCGTCGTAATCCGCGGTCCAGCCGGTGGTGCGGCCATAGCCGCGCTGATCGGGGGCGAGCACGTGATAGCCGGCAGCCGCGAGCGCCGGCATCACCTTGCGCCAGGAGAACGCGAGCTCGGGAAAGCCGTGCAGCAGCAGGATGCAGGGACGGCCCTTGGTCTCGAAACCCGCCTCCAGCACGTGCATGCGCAGGCCGTTGATGCCGTCGGCATAACGCGAGCGGATGCCGGCGGGCAACGGGATGTCGGGGAGTGTTGTCATTACTTTCTCCACACGGGCAGTATCGTAGGGTGGGCAAAGCGGAGCGTGCCCACCATAAGGAGTGGTGGGCACGGCGCGCGAAGCGCGCGCCTTTGCCCACCCTACGGCATCTCGCTAAACAGCTTCACACACGAACGCGTTGCCCTTGCGCTTGATCTTCCCCACCGACGGTGACGGGAAATGCGCGGTGCAGCACAGCGTGTCGGTGTCGCAATAGCGCTCCAGAAAACTGCGGCGCGTCGTGGCCGCCTTGGCCGGATCGACGTCGAACTTGATCGACAGCTCCGGATAGAGCGTCTGCAACGGCGAGTGCATGAGGTCGCCGGAGAACACCGCGTCGTCCTTGCCGCGTCCCATCGCGACGGCGATATGGCCGGGCGTGTGGCCCGGCGTCGGCACGATGCGGACGTGATCGCCAATCTGGTGATCGTTGCCGACCAGCTCGTGCCGCTTGGCCTCGACCACCGGCAGCACGCTGTCGGCAAAAGGCGGAATCTCCGCCTTCGCGTTCTCCGCGAACCAGTGGTCGTATTCCTGCTTGGCGAACACATAGCGCGCCTTGGGGAAGGTCGGCACCCACCGGCCGTTCTCCAGCCGTGTGTTCCAGCCGACGTGGTCGACATGCAGATGCGTGCACATCACGAAGTCGATGTCGCCGACCGAGAACCCGGAGGCGTTGAGGCCGCTCAGATAGGTGTCGTCGGTCTTCATGTTCCATTTCGGACGATTGGGACGCGGCTTGTCGTTACCAATGCAGCTGTCGATCAAAATGGTGTGGTGCGGCGTCTTCACCACGTAGGACTGGAAGGCCAGGATCAACACGTCCTGGTCATCCAGCGCCTTGGCCTCGCGCATCCATGCCCGGTTCTCGGCGAGTACCTCAGCCGGGAGTCCGGGCAGCATCTCCAGCGCCGGCACGAACGAGGTTTCCTGCTCGATGATGCGATGGATGGTAAGGTCGCCGACGGAGTATTTCAGACTCATGCTCGCTTCCCTCGTGATGTGATCAGTGCGCGTCGCGCACGGACGGAATGACGATGTTTGAGAGGATGTCCATCGCGGCCAGGCCTTCCTTGGGCTGGCCGTATTGCGCGGCGGTGGTCATCATGACGAGATCGAGCTCGGGCACGATGAAGAGGCGTTGCCCGCCCCAGCCGAAGGCGCCAACCCATTTGATTTCCTTGCCGCCGGCGAGCGAGCGGCCCATCCACCACTGATAGCCGTAGAACATCGTGCCGCCGAAATAGCCGACGGCCTGGAACCGTGGCGTGATCGATTGCGCGATCCAGTCGGCCGGGACGATTTCCCGGCCGTTCCACTGGCCGCGATCGAGCACGAGCTGGCCGATCTTCGCGGCATCCCGCGGCCGCAAGCGCAGGCCCGCGGCCGCTGCGATCTTGCCGTTCTTGTAGGGCTTCCATTCGACATCGGTGATTCCGAGCGGCTGGAACAGCACCTCGCGCGCAAATGCCTCAAGCGGTTTGCCCGAGACGCGTTCGAGGATGTTGCCGAGCAGCTCTGTGCTGCCACCACTATAGGTCCACAGCGTATCGGGTGGTGCCGCAACCGGTCGCGACAACACATAGCCAAGCGGATCCGGCTCGACGACGAGCTGCGGCTCGTCGTTCTTCGGATCAGTCCAGGCTCGCGCTTCGTCCCATTTGAAGCCGGAGGACATCGTCAGCAGATGGCGCAGCGTGATGGCGTCCCATCCCGGCTGCTTCACTGCTGCGTAGTCGGCGAAGAATTTCAGAACCGGCTCATCGGTGCCTGCGATGAGCTTGCGGTCGATTGCGATTCCAACCAGCAGCGACGTCACGCTCTTGCTTGCCGAGCGCATGTCGTGCTTGGTCGTTGCGCTGAATTCGTACTGGCCGTCCGGCTGTCCCCAGGGTTGGTCATAGCCGGGAAAATATTGCTCGAAGACGAGCTTGCCATGCCTGACGACGACGACCGAATGAACAGCGGTTGCCCGCTGCTCGAGCCGCGCGGCGACGTTGCAAAGCTGCGCGCCGTCAATGCCGACCCTGTCGGGAGATGCGATCTCCCAGCCATCGTCAATCGACGACGGCGATCCGCAGGCGTGATCGGCTTGTCCAGGCGGCATGTTCTCGGCCCGTAGATCAGTGGCTGAGATGGAAAGCGCGAGCACGAGGCTCGCACTGAGAATTGTGAGACGGGAGAAGCGATCGCGCATCATCATTCTCCCGGCACTATTCTTGTTATGCGGCTGGCGGCACCGAGATCTTCACCGACGGCCGCTCCAGCATCTTCTGATGGAAGGCGTCGAGCTTCGGATAGGCCTTGCGCCAGCCGCAATCGGCGAAGCGGAAGTCGGCATAGCCGAGCACGCAAACGAGACCGATCTGCGAAATGTCGAACGGACCGTTCAGGACATCAGGCATGTTCTCGAAGCGCGCCATGCCGGTCCAGGCCCGGTTCCAGTGATCGTCCGACCACGCCTGCCATTGCAGGCCCTGAGGCCGCACCATCTTCTCGTAGCGGCACAGCAGCATGGAATCGAGCATGCCGTTGATCAGCGAGTGATTGGTCTTGGTCTTCCAGCGCTGCGGACCGTAGTCCGGGATCAGGCTGCCGCCGGCCATCTCGTTGAGATATTCGACGATGACGTAGGAATCCAGAATGACGTCGCCGTCATCAGTGATCAGCACCGGCAGCTTCTTCAGCGGCGTGATGCGCGAATAGTCCTCGTTGGCCTGGCCGGGCGCGACGGTTGCCGGCGTGAATTCGATCTTGTCGATCAACCCAAGCTCGATCGCGGCAATGCGCACCTTGCGGGCGAAGGGCGAGGCTGGGGAGAAGGAGAGTTTCATGGGGGAGCGTCCTACGGGGTGACCGGCAATTGGTTTTCGTCATTGCGAGGAGCGAAGCGACGAAGCAATGTCTCCGTAGGACGATCTCTGGATTGCTTCGCTTCGCTCGCAATGACGGGGAGAGGACCGCGGCTTACGCCGCAATGATCTCCTGGCGCTGCTCGCCGAGGCCTTCGATACCGAGCGTGATGACGTCGCCGACATTGAGGAAGGTCGGCGGTTTCATGCCGAGGCCGACGCCGGGCGGGGTGCCGGTGGTGATGATGTCGCCTGGCAGCAGCGTCATGAACTGCGAGACATAGGAGATGCACTTGGCCATCGAGAAGATCATGGTCTTGGTCGAGCCGGTCTGGCGGCGCTGACCGTTGACGTCGAGCCACATCGACAGGTTCTGCACGTCCTTGATCTCGTCCTTGGTCGCAAGCCACGGCCCGACCGGGCCAAAGGTGTCATGCGATTTGCCCTTGGTCCACTGGCCCAGGCGCTCGGTCTGGAAGTTGCGCTCGGAGACGTCGTTGCAGACGCAATAGCCGGCGACGTGGTTCAGCGCGTCGGCTTCCGAGATGTATTTTGCCTGGGTGCCGATGATCGCGGCGATCTCGACTTCCCAGTCGAGCTTGGTCGAGCCGCGCGGCTTCTCGACCTTGTCGTTCGGGCCGGACAGCGAGGTGTTGGCCTTCATGAAGATGATCGGCTCGGTCGGAATCGCGGCGCCGGTCTCCTTGGCGTGGTCGCTGTAGTTGAGGCCGATCGCGACGAATTTCGAGATGCCGGTGACGGGCGCGCCGAACCGCGGCTTGCCGGAGACGGCGGGCAGCGACGCCGGGTCGATAGCGGCGAGCTTCTTCAGCGACTCCGGTGAATAGGCCTCGCCGGTGAAATCCTTCACATGCGCCGACAGGTCGCGCAACTGGCCGGATTTGTCGATCAGGCCGGGCTTTTCCGCACCCTTTTCGCCGTAACGAACAAGCTTCATTCTCGTTTCTCCCTTGGGATGGACTGATCGGTTAAATAGCTTCATGGAACAGCGCGGCGGGAAATTCAACCGCTCAAAAGCGGGCGCATTGCAGCCCCGTCGATTCGGTGGGCGGGCTGTCGGTCTCGTGCCCCGGACGCTGCGCAGCACGAAGTGATGCGCTGCAGAGCCGGGGCCCACGCTGCGGCATTCTGGGTCCCGGCTCTGCGGAGCAGCGTTGCACGCTGCACCGCGTCCGGGACACGGGATCACCCCAGCGCCTCGAACCTGAACGCATCCCCCTCGCGCCGGATATGCCCGGCCGAGAAATGCCCGCCGATCACCAGCGTCTTCGTATCGGCAAACCGGCCGAACAGCGCGGCCCGCGTTGCGGCTGATTGTTTCTGGTCGAAATCCGCCGTCGAGGACCAGCCGAGATGCGCCATCTGGCAGGGGTGATGGGCGACGTCGCCGGCGAGTAACCCATGTTCGCCCTCGGACCGGATCAGGACGCTCATGTGGCCGGCACTGTGGCCGGGGGTCGGGATCATGCTGATCTCGTCGCTGAGCCGGTGGTCGCTCGGGATCAGATCGGCCCGATCGGCGTCGACGATCGGCTTCACGGAATCGTTGAACACGGCCTGCTTGTCCGGCGCGGACGAATGGTCGCGCCAATGCTCGTATTCGGTGCGGCCGAACAGGTAACGCGCCTTGGGAAATGTCGGCACCCATTTGCCGTCGACCAGCTTCGTATTCCAGCCGACATGGTCGACGTGAAGATGCGTGCACAGCACGGTGTCGATGCTGTCGGGCTCGAAGCCCGCCGCTGCCATCATCTCGAGAAACGGCGTGTTGCGGTTATTCCAGACCGGGACGCTGCGGCCCTGCTTGTCATTGCCGAGCCCGGTATCGACCACGATCCGACGCGACGGTGTCTCCAGCACCAGCGAATGGATCGACATTTTCAGCCGGCCTCCTTCGGTGGCGAAATGCGGGATCAGCCAGGGCAGCTTCTGGATCTCGTCGTTGCTGGCCAGGGGCAGGATGAAGCGGGTCGAGCCGACCGTCTCCAATTCCACGATCCTGGTGATTTTGATCTGGCCGACCTTCCACTGCATCGGGCGCGCCCTCATTTTCTTGCTTTCGCGAAAGATGCGGTCTTCCGCCGCCGAACGCAATGGATCATCTGTCGTGATGTTGCGTTATCCGGGGAGACTGGAACCAGCCTAATGACGAGGAGGGGGAGCCCATGCCAGAGCTTGCGATTTCCGCCGACAAGGTCGCCTTCATCATCGAGAAGGCGCGCGAATTCGACGTCAAGGAGGCGGCGTCCGATCCGGATTCCGGTTCGAATGCTGCCGATGACGACGAGATTGACGTGCTCGAGGACACGCCGTCCGATCCGGTTGCAGCCGAGCTCGCCGGCTTCATCCGGGCGCTGAACGAGGACGAGCAGCTCGATCTGGTCACGCTGATGTGGCTCGGCCGCGGCGATGGTGATTTGGACGAATGGGACGATCTGCGCGAGCGCGCCGTGGAAGCGCGCAGCGAGTACAAGGCGCCCCGGCGCGAGACGGTGCAATATCTGCTGGGCGAGCCGATGCTCGGCGATCTCTTGGCCGACGGCATGGATGAGCTCGGCATCGACTGGAGCGACGAGCGGACCACGCCGGTCTCGTAGTTCCTAGCGGGCGCAGTCGACGATCACGGTGCCGAGCTTGTCGCCCTTCTCGACGGCGAGATGGGCCTGCGCCGTATCCGACAGCGCGAACTGCGCCGCGACGTTGTGAATGCGCGGCCCCGCCGCCAGCCATTTCGAAATGTCGGCCTGCGCCGCCGCGAGCAGCGCCGGCGGCAGCGCGAACAGCACCAGCGCGCGTAGCGCGATGCACTTTTCCATCAACTCGCGCATCGGCAAATTTGGCGTGCGGTTGCCGTTGGTGGCATAAACCGCGATGGTCGAATTCATCGCCATCAGCTTTAGCGTCGTCGCAATGTTGCCGCCGAAATCGACATCGACGACGCGGTCGACGCCGCGCCCGCCGATGAAGGCCATCGCTTTCGCGACGACGTCCTCATCCCTGTAGTTGATCACGAGATCGGCGCCCGCGCGCCGCGCCTGTTCGCCCTTCATCGCCGAGCTGACGGTGGCGATCACCTGCGCGCCGCCCCATTTTGCCAGCTGCACCGCATAGTGCCCGACTGCACCGGCGCCGCCGGTGACAAGCACGGTCTTGCCGACGATCGGCCCGTCCGCAAACAGGCTGCACCATGCCGTCATCGCGGGGATTCCGAGCGTTGCGCCTTCGGCGAAGGAAACACTATCCGGCAGCGGCGTCACCAGTTGCTCGGCGAGTGCGATATATTCCGCCGCCGTGCCGAACGCGCGGCCGTTGCGCTGGCCGTTGAACAGCCAGACCCGGTCGCCAATTTTGAACCGCGACACGCCGTCGCCGATCTGATCGACGAATCCCGCGCCGTCACTGTTCGGAATCACGCGCTCGTAGTCCATCGCGCGATAGGAGCCGCCACGCCGGCCGACATCGGCCGGGTTGACGCCGGAGGCTTCCAGGCGAATGCGAACTTCGCCTGGGCCCGCGACCGGCGTCGCCATCTCACCATAGGTGAGAACGTCGACGGCCGGCCCCGTCTGCTCGTACCAGACCGCTCTCACAGCGTGCCGGGGAAGGCGCCGCCGTCGAGCAAAATGTTCTGGCCCGTGATGAAACCGGCCTTGGCGCCGCACAGGAAGGCGCAGGCATAACCGAACTCGTCAGGCTGGCCGAAGCGGCCGGCCGGGTTGAGTTTGGCGCGCTCGGCCAGGATCTGCTCGGGTGTGGTGCCGCGCTTGTCGGCTTCGGCCTTCGCAGTGCCGGTCAGGCGGTCGGTCTCGAACGGGCCCGGCAACAGGCCGTTGATGGTGACATTGTTGATCACGGTCTTGCGCGACAGGCCGGCGATGAAGCCGGTGAGGCCGGCGCGCGCGCCGTTGGAGAGGCCGAGAATGTCGATCGGTGCCTTCACGGCGGCCGAGGTGATGTTGACGATGCGGCCGAACTTGCGCGCCATCATGCCGTCCACCGTCGACTTGATCAGCTCGATCGGCGTGAGCATGTTGGCGTCGATCGCCTTGATCCAGTCGTCGCGGGTCCAGTTGCGGAAATCGCCGGGCGGCGGGCCGCCGGCATTGTTGATGAGAATGTCCGGCTCGGGGCAGGCCTTGAGCACGGCTTCGCGGCCCGCAGGCGTGGTGATGTCGCCGACGATCTCGGTGACCTTCACGCTCGGATAGGCCTTCCGGATCTCGTCGGCCGTCTTCTTCAGGGCTTCCGCGCCGCGCGCGGTCAGCGTGACGTCAACGCCGGCTTCGGCCAGCGAGATAGCGCACGCGCGCCCGAGGCCCTTGCTGGATGCGCAGACGATGGCGCGGCGACCTTTGATCCCAAGATCCACAGTTTCACTCCCGTAATGTCAGGCAGGTTTTTGGACGGACGGCACTCTAGCCAACTGTTATGCCGCTGATAAGGGATAGAGCCGCGTCAAAATGCATGGCGCGGGCTGCGGCGATGCAATTGCGGACTAGATGCGCCGCTCCTGCTTGAGCCGGTCGATCGCGGCGGCGGCCTCCGGCGGCAGCGTCTTGAAGCCCATCTGTCCGACCGCCGAGAACAGCGGCCGCAGCTGCGAGCCGGCGAGGAAGGGCGGCTGGCGGTTGGCCGGCACGATCTGGTCGAACACCAGCACCAGCGTGGTGGCGACGAGCCCGACCCTGATGGCGCCGAGCGCGGCGCCGCCGAGCCGGTCGCCGATGCCGGCGTCGCGGATCGTGTCGTCCAGCACGAAGCGGCCGATATATCCGAGCAACATGCCGACGACCAAAAAGATGCCGAAGAACCAGATCCAGTTCTGGACCAGCGGCGCGTTCGGATTGGCCGTGATTTGCGGCACGACGATCGGCATCAACGAAACCGCAATGGGCGCCGCGAGGAGATAGGCGAGAATGGTCATGGCGCTGCGCAGCAGGCCGGTCTTGAAGCCGAAGCCGATCGCGATGGCGAGTGCCGCATAGACCGCGAGATCGAAGCTATTCATGAGCGAAACCCTTGCCGTGGAACGAATGAACGCCGAACCGATCGTTCCGGTTTCAGATCGCTAAAATCGTCTGTATTTTTTCGCTCCGAAGGCTGAGGGGGCGTCTATTCTTGGCTTATTCGAGGTGTGTGAAGAAACCATCTCAGGCGTCGTCCCGGCGAACGCCGGGACCCATACCGCGTGATCTATCGATGAAGCGCAGGTGATAATACCGCGCAACGACCAGCCTTCGCCAAACTGCTCCCTGTGGTTAGGGGTCCCGGCGTTCGCCGGGACGACAGTGGAGTGCTACGCTACCGCACCTCCGCCCTGATCATATCCGCCGCCTTCTCCCCGATCATGATGGTCGGCGCATTGGTGTTGCCGCCGATCAGCGTCGGCATGATCGAGGCATCGACGATGCGCAAGGCTTCCACGCCGTGCACCTTCAGCTCCGGATCGACCACGGCCATCGCGTCGGTGCCCATCTTGCAGGTGCCGACGGGATGATAGACCGTGTCGACGCGATTGCGCAGGATGGCGCGGATGTCGTCGTCGGTGCGCACGTCGGACGTGAACATGTCCTTCTTCTGCAACGCGCGCAGCGCAGGCGTCTCCATCAGCCGTCGCGTGGTCTTGAAGCCGGCGACCATGGCCTCGAGATCCTCTGCTTCCCCCAGGAAGTTCGGGTCGATCATGGGTGCGGCGAGCGGATCGGCGCTTTTCAGCCAGACGCTGCCGCGGCTCTTCGGCCTGAGCAGGCAGACGTGGCACGAGAAGCCTGCCTCCTTGTGCTTCTTGCGGCCGTGGTCGTCGAGCATCGCGATGACGAAGTGGAGCTGGATGTCTGATACCTCGAGATCCGGCCGGGTCTTCAGAAAGCCGCCGCATTCGGCGAAATTGGTGGTCATCAGGCCGCGCCGCTCCTTGCGGTAGCGCTGGATGGCGCGGAGCAGGGATGGCAGCCGACCGAGCGAGGAGTGAACGAAGTGCGGATAATCGGAGGCATAGACGAACACGAAATCCGGATGGTCCTGCAGATTGCGCCCGACGCCCGGCAAATCATGCACGACGCCGATGCCGTGCGCGCGAAGCGCCTCGCCATCGCCGATGCCCGACAGCATCAGCAGTTGCGGTGACTGGAAGGCGCCGCCGGCGAGGATCACCTCGCGGCGGGCGCGCAGCTGTTTCTTCTCTTTCCCCTGCACATATTCGATACCGACCGCGCGCCCGCCCTCGAACAGGATTTTCGTGGCATGCGCCCCCGTCTCGACGCGCAGATTCGCGCGCTTGTCGATGTGCGGCTGCAGATAGGCGCGCGCCGCGCTCCAGCGCTCGCCCTTGTGCTGCGTCACCTGGTAGCTGCCGAGCCCTTCGTGGTCCTCTTCATTGAAGTCCTCGCGGATGCGGAACTGCGCCTCGCGCGCGGCCTGATGGAAGATGTCATGGACCGGATTGTCCGAGCGCAGCCGGTTGACATGCAACGGTCCGCCCTTGCCGTGATATTCGCCGTCGAAATCGGAATTGTTCTCCGAGCGCTTGAAGTAGGGCAGCACGTCCGCATACGACCAGCCGGCATTGCCGAGCGCGGCCCAGTGGTCGTAGTCCCATTTGTGGCCGCGGATGTAGACCATGGCGTTGATTGCCGAGGAACCGCCGAGGCCCTTGCCGCGCGGTTGATAGCCGATGCGGCCGTTCAATCCCTTCTGCGGCACGGTGTCGAAGGCCCAGTTGGCCGCAGCGTAGGGCAGCGCGAGCCCGAACGGCGTGGTGATCCGCCAGCTGTCGTTGTTGCCGCCGGCATCGAGCAGCGCCACGGATGTCGCCGCGTCCTCCGACAGCCGCCCCGCCACCGCACAACCGCCGGAGCCCGCGCCCACCACGATGAAATCGAATGTGTCAGTCACTGATGTTTCCCCCATTTGTATTTTTGTCGTCATTCCGGGGCGCGCGAAGCGCGAGCCCGGAATCCATTTCGCCACACGCCATGCGGATGAATGGATTCCGGGCTCGATGCTACGCATCGCCCCGGAATGACGGATAGCTACGACATGAACCGCATCATCTTCTCCAGCCGCGCGATCTTGCCGCCATAGGGCGGATAGAGATCGGCGAGGCGGTTGAATTTGGAGCGATAGAATACCGGCTTCAGCTTGCTGAACGTCCTGAACCCCCATTCGCCGTGATAGGCGCCGGTGCCGGAGGCGCCGACGCCGCCCATCGGCTGGTTGGTTTGCGCGAAATGAAACAGGCAGTCGTTGATGGTGACGCCGCCGGAGATTGTGCGCGCCAGCACCTCGTCGCGCGCGTCGCGATCCCTGCCGAACCAGTACAGCGCCAGCGGCCGGTCGCGGCGGTTGATGAAGGCGATCGCATCAGTCGGATCGCGAATGCCGAGCACCGGCAGCACGGGGCCAAAGATCTCCTCCTGCATCGCCGCCATGTCTTCGGTCGCACCGACGATCAGCGTCGGCGGAAATTTGCGGTGCGCCTTCCAGTTCGGATCATCCGCCTTCGCCGGTTGCAGGATCTTTGCGCCACGCTGCGCGGCATCCGCGACCAGCGCTTCAAGCCGCGTATAATGACGGTCGGAGATAACAGAGGTGTAATCCTTGTTGGCGGGATCGGTGCCGAACATGCGCCGCATCTGCGCGCGCACCTTCTCGGTGAACGCCTGCAATGAGCCCTCAGGCACCAGCACATAATCCGGTGCGATGCAGGTCTGCCCGGCATTGAGCAGTTTTCCGTAGGCGATACGCTCCGCCGCCTCGTCGAGATCGGCAGAGGCATCGATGATCGCCGGCGACTTGCCGCCGAGCTCGAGCGTGACCGGCGTGAGATTGCGCCCCGCCGCTTCCGCGACCAGCCGCCCGACCCGGGTCGAGCCGGTGAACACGAGGTGATCGAACGGCAGGCTGGCAAATCCCTTTGCGATCTCGTCCTCGACCCCGGTGACGAGCATCTCCGTCGCATCGAACCTCTCGGCGACCGTCTCCTTCAGCAGCGCAGAGAAATGCGGCACGAGCTCGCTCGGCTTGATGATGACACGGTTGCCGGCGGCGATGGCACCGATCGCGGGCGCGAGCGTCAGCTGCAGCGGATAATTCCAGGGCGCGATGATGCCGACGACACCGAGCGGCTGCGGGATCAGCCGGTTGCGCGCGGGGAGGAATTGCAGCGCCGTCGCAACGCGCTGCGGCGCCATCCAGCTTTTCACATGTTTGGTCGCATGCCGGATCTCGGAGAACACCAGCATCGTCTCGGCGATATTGGTCTCGACCGCCGAGCGGTGGCCGAAATCGGCCGAGATCGCCTGCCGGAAACGCTCTTCATTGTCGGCGACGACGGCGCGCAGGCGCGCCAGCCGGTCGAGCCGCGCGGCGCAATCGGGCGCCGGCTCGGCCCGCGACCGCGCGACCATGGCCTGGAAGCTGTCCGTCAGCGCGGCCAGCGGGGCGCTCGCCAGGGGGCGATCCAAGGTATTGTTCAAGGCGGTCCTCCCCAAATCGGCGTTTCGCCTCTGTTTTGTTGCCGCAAGCTGGCGGTTTGTGGAACTTCTGGCAAGTGTGTGGCAAACGGGGCTGAATCCGCGCCCATCACCTGTCATAAAGTCGAAAAAAACGTCCCCCAGCCCTTTCCAAAGGCAGTCCGGGTTGGTACATACCCCTCGCACCCGACGGGCTTTGCCCCGGGGTTGCCTTCCAGGGAAGCCTTCGGGACGGGAGAAGCAAGCCACGCGAACAGCGCCGGCCCTGATCCACCGTCCCCGGTATTTAAGCGAAGGCAAAGCAACGGTTTAACGCGGGGTGGAGCAGCCCGGTAGCTCGTCAGGCTCATAACCTGAAGGTCATAGGTTCAAATCCTATCCCCGCAACCAAATTCGGACTTCATCGGTTCCGATACGAAAATGGCCCGCTTGATGCGGGCCATTTTTGTTTTGAGGTCTGCGCGCGGGCCGCCTCAGTCGCCCCGTCCCTCGACCAAACCGGCTTTCTCAGATGTCACCGCAACAGCTATACCATCGCTGTTGTCGCCGCCGTCGCGTCTTCGCCGCCCTACCTTCCATGAAGTGAGCTATCCGATGACCGAGGTCGAGCTTGTCAACGTGTTCACGCACATGGGGCGGGGCGGCAACCCCTGTCCGATTGTCATCGATGCATCGAACCTTCCCGCTGCGGCGATGCAGTCGGTGGCTCGGCATTTTCGGCATGAGTCGGGCTTCGTCCTGCCGTCACCGGGACTCGACTCTGACTATGTCTTCCGGTTCTGGGTTCCGCGACACGAGATGGAGATGTGCGGTCACGCGACGATCGGCGCGCTTTGGGTGCTCGCGACCAAGGGGCGCTTGCCCGCTGAACAGGTCCGCATCGAGACGCGCAGTGGATCGGTGACGGGCTATGTCGATCGTGCGGGCTCGGGCGATCCGTCCGTCGAGATCAGCCAGCCGGTCGGCAAGGTCGCTGATCTCTCGCGTGCCGACGAGGAGGATGTTCTGTCGACGCTCAAGCTCTCGCGCCGCGATCTGCTCGACCTGCCCATCCAGAACGCCGTCACCTCGCGCGTCAAGACGCTCATCCCGATGAAGGGCGTCGGCGAGCTCAACGCGCTGGTGCCGGATCCGTCGCCGATCGAGGCGTGCTGTGAGCGGATCGGATCGACCGGGCTTTACCCCTACGCCATCGAACATCAGGGCGAACGGCGTTTCGAGGCGCGGCAGTTTCCGAAATCGTCGGGCTACCCGGAAGATGCCGCCACCGGCATCGCCGCCGCGGCGCTGGCGTTCGGACTGCTCAGGAACGGCCTTGTCGCGCGCAATAGCGAGCGGATCACTGTCATGCAGGGGCGGGCCATGGATGCCTTGTCCGAAATCCGCGTGCGCCTCGGCTTTGCCGGCGAGAGGCCTGTCGGCTGTCTTCTTGGAGGCTCCGTGACGCTCGTGGAGTCACACGTCTTGCAACTTGAGGACGCGAGGCCCGCGGCTGAATCATGACAGCGCGCCAGCCTTGAGCCTTCAGCCTTCAAACCTGAGCCTTCAGCGCGGTGGCGAGAAAATCGATCGTGGCGCGAACGCCGGGCAGCATGCCGCGCCGGGACGGAAACACCAGATGGATGATGCCGTCCTTGGCGCTCCAGTCCGGCAGAATGCGGACCAGCAGTCCATCGCGGAGCGCATCCTGACATTGAATTTCGGGCAGCAGGGCCACGCCGATCCCGGCTTGGGCCGCCTGGATGAGAATGGCAAAGTCACCGGCCGAGACTTTCGGCTCGACCGCGATCGAGGCCTTTTGCCCGCGGGGACCTGAAAGCTCCCATGTGCGCGGGCCCGGCGTTTCCGTTGCATCGAGCAGCGGCAGCCGCGAAAGGTCGGTCGCCTCCTTGGGCGCTCCATGTTCGCTGAGGAGGGCGGCGTTCGCGACCAGGATCCTCCGGCTGATCCCGATCTTGCGCATTTGCATCTCGCTGTCGGTATCAAGGCTTTCCCGGATGCGAATGGCGACGTCGACCTGCTCTTCGATCAGGTTGATGGGCCGGTTGGTGATGAGGAACTGGGTCCTGAGGCGCGGATACTGCGCGAAAAGCTCGGGCAGTCGTGGCGCAAGCGCGCGCTGGACGCCAACGGGGCAACCGATGCGGACGAGGCCTTGAGGCTCGGATTTCATCCGCAAGGCGACTTCATCGACGGCGTCTGCGGCGTCGACCACGGTTTGCGCGTACCGATAAACGTCCCGCCCCACCGCCGTGATGCTCAGGCGGCGCGTCGAGCGCTCGATCAGGCGAACGCCCAACTGCTCCTCCAGCAGCGCGACGTGGCGGCTGATCCTGGACTTCGGCAAGCCAAGTGCGCGGGCCGCTGCCGAAAACCCCTCATGCTTGACCACAGCCGCGAAGAAGTAGAGATCGTTGAAGTCCCGCATGAAGGGCGCCGCCGGATCGATTCCTCCCGCGTTCGGCGGGATCAGGGGATTCATCCGCATCATAATTCCTCCCGGCTTTCAACGCCGAATCGCTGCTGTCGACCGGAAAGCGGGTCGAAAGCCATCCAATGGAAATCCCGGTGATCGGTCGCATCCGCGTCTCCGCCTGAAATCCATGGCCATGACACCTGCGGCAAGAATCGCCCCAAGGATCGCCCCAGGGATCGCCCTAAGCATCGCCCCAAGGATCTGTCCAAGTCGCGCTTCAGAGCTCATCGTCCACGCAGGTCTTCGGCGTGGCGATGTCGCCGTCGTCGCCGTCGTCGTCCCGCGGCACCGGTGTCAGACAGGCGTGCTGGAAGCTCCGCAGCGTTGCGATCAGCCTGATTTTCAACATGTCGAACATGATCCGTCTCCTTCGATGAGCCGGTTATAGAGACGCTTGATCCGCCGCATTAGCCGGCGCGGGTCGGACGGAGCGTTCCATTGGCTGAACGACGTTGGGCAGGGCCCCCGATAGCCGGCGATCGTTCACCAGATGGAACGATCCGTCTGAAATTGACCGACTAATCGCCAGACCGGTTCAGGCCGATAACAGGGGGGAAGCGAACGCAGGGTTCGCGACCGGCCGAGGCCAAGGCCTCAGTCAAGGCTTTCAAAGTCAAGGCTTGGCTCGCCGAAATTCAATCATCCGAGCAAGGATCACGATCATGAGCTACACCCGTTATCTTCCCTTCGCCGGCCGTCTTCTGATCGGCCTCCCGTTTGCCATGAGCGGCCTCGGCAAGCTGGGCGCCTATGCGGGGACCACGGCCCTCATCGCCTCGGCCGGGCTGCCGCTTCCGCCGCTTGCTTTTGCCGTGGCTGTCGCCGTCGAGCTGGGCGGTGGCGTGCTGCTGATCGCCGGCTACCAGGCCCGCGCCGTGGGGCTTGCGCTCGCCGTGTTCTCGATCGCGACCGCCGTTGCGTTTCACAGCAACTTCGCCGATCAGAACCAGATGATTCACTTCCTGAAGAACGTGATGATGGCGGGCGGATTGCTCCAGATCGCGGCCTTCGGCGCCGGTGCTCTCAGCCTCGACAACCGCGCGAAGGGCACGGCGTCTTACGCCGGGGCAACTGTCACCGGCTGAGCCAAGCTGACCGGTCTTGGTAAGTAAATGGCCCGCCCAGAGCGGGCCATTTTGTGTTGGCCAATCTCCGACCAAGAGCAGACGAATGCCCTCAGTCCGGAAAGCTCAGGATCATTTTCAGCAGTTTCGGGAACCGCGCATTGATGTCCTCCTCGCGCAAAACGTTGCGGTGCTGGACGCCTTGCTTCGACGTCCGGATCAGGCCGGCTTCGCGCAGGATCCGAAAATGGTTCGAGAGAGTCGACTTCGCCATCTCAGGGCAGGGCGCCGCCTCGGTGCACGACATGCAATCGTTTTGCGCGGCCAGGCTCTTGACGATGCGCAGCCGCATCGGATCCGCGAGAGCTCCCAGCACTCCCGCCAGTGTAATCTCGTCTCGCGCTGGGTGAACGAACTGCACCATGCTCAAAATATAGCACCTCCCTTGAACTCATTCAATAGTTCACTAGTATTGAACTATTGAATTTCGGCGGTCCCGCCGGATCATGGAGAAACTGCGATGACCAAGAGACTCGAAGGAAAAGTTGCGCTCGTGACCGGCGCATCCAAAGGCATCGGCGCCGAAATCGCCGCTCGGCTCGCGGCTGAGGGTGCGGCGGTCGCCGTCAACTACAGCAGCAGCAAGCAGGCGGCCGACCGCGTGGTCGCCGCCATTGTCGAGAAGGGCGGCAAGGCCGTCGCCGTCCACGGCAACCTCGCCGACGCCAAGGACGTAAAAGGCGTGGTCGCGGAGACCGTGAAGGCGTTCGGTGCGATCGACATCCTCGTCAACAACGCGGGCATCTACGAGTTCGCCCCGCTGGAGGCCATCACGCCTGAGCATTTCCACAAGCATTTCGACCTCAATGTGCTTGGCCTGCTGCTGATCTCGGGTGAAGCGGCGAAGCACTTCAACGCCAATGGCGGAAGTATCATCAACATCAGCTCCGGCGCATCGACGATCGCTTCGGCGAACACCGCCGTCTACACCGCGACGAAGGCATCGGTGGATGCGATCTCCGCCGTTCTGGCGAAAGAGCTCGCGCCGCGCAAGATTCGCGTCAACGCGGTGAATCCGGGCATGATCGCCACCGAGGGCGTGGTGTCCGCCGGCCTGCACGAGGGCGACATGCGCAAGTGGATCGAATCTGTCACCCCGCTCGGCCGGATCGGCAAGGCTGAGGAGATCGCTGCCGCGGTGGCTTTCTTCGCATCGGACGATGCGTCCTACGTCACGGGCGAGACGCTTCACGTCACGGGCGGCCTTCGCTGACGAGCCGCGTGCTCGGGGCGGGCCGACGGTGTTGAGGGCCGTCGTCTCGGCACTGTCGGTGGTAGTGTATCCCCGCAACGAAGTTCGGACTTTACCGTTTCCGGTAAGAAGATGGCTCGCATCGCGCGGGCCATCTTTTTGGCTGGGAAGTCTGGCCATAACCGGAGGCACTCGGTCCCACGTCCCGCCTATCAGCGCGCTATGTTGACGCTCCTGCGGGTGCCCTTTCAGCCGGTCTCGTCATCGGCGAGTTGTCTTCGCTTCGCTCCGACCGATACGCCACTTTGGGAGGGCGGCCCGTTGGCCGGCGGCGTCGGGGGTTAGCGCTATGGTCACAAAAATCAGGGTGAATTTATTGCCGAGATGGGCGGCCGGAGGCTGCGCCAAAATCAAACAGCCAAATTATTGTTTTCGAGTAATCATTGTAGCGAACGAAGATCGCTCAACCTATGATGGTTTAAACAAATATTGGGGGCACGAGAATTGGCGCGGCGGTCTGGAAATACGTTAGAAAAATGGGAAGTCGCAATCGTCAAGGCGATGCTTGCGCGCGATTTTATCGCGCAAGACATTCAAGCCTATTTTTCGCGCCCTACACGATCAATAAATCATGCGCGAATATCGGAAATTCGAGACGAAACTAAACACAAGGGAATCAAAGCGGCGTCGGTCAGCGAACTCGACGCGTTCTTGGAGGCGTGGCCGACGCTTGATCCTGCAACCGGTCTTCACTTGAGAGGGGACGAACTTCTTGTCAAAGCTCGTGAAGCTATGATTGCCGCCGTTCACACGTTTAACAGCGCGGGTCTCTATTTTCGGGCCGAACTGTTCATTGTTACCAGCGTCATTGCCTGGACGTATCTCCTGCACGCTTTCTACAAACGTGAGGGAATTGACTATCGGTACAAAAAGCAAGGTGCGGTCGAGAAAACTCCTGAAGGAGCGGACAAGTTTTGGGAATTGGGTCAATGTATTGTGCATGGCAAATGTCCTTTGGAAAAGGGCATGGTCAATAACCTCAAATTCCTCCTCGGCATTCGGCATGAAATTGAGCATCGGTCGACTAATCGAATTGACGACGCGCTTAGCGCAAAGCTCCAAGCGTGCTGTATAAATTTCAACGATACGATCAAGCAGCTTTTTGGTAGCCAACACGGTCTGGAAAAGCGACTTCCGATTGCCCTGCAATTCGTCACGTTCGATGGTGTTCAAAGAGCCGAACTGATCGGAGCGGATCTCCCTGCCAATATTTCGACCGCCATGGATCATTTCCATGGTGGCTTGTCCGAGCAAGAGCAAGCTGACCCACGATTCAGATATCGGGTCGCGTTTGTTCCTAAGGTTTCAGGAAAAGCGTCAAAGGCCGATCTCGCAATCGAATTTGTAAAAGCGGATTCGCCGGAAGCGAAGGCTGTTGAACGAGTGTTGTTGAAAGAGGTTGAACGTCCCAAATACACGCCTTCGCAGATCGTGAAGAAGGCAAAAGAAGCTGGGCATGCCTCATTCAACATGCATGATCATACGATTCTGGTTAGGCAATTAGAGGCGCGCAATCAACACAAAGGCTTTGGCGTGCAAGTCGCCAACAGCTGGTACTGGTACGAGAACTGGTACGAAAAGGTCGTTGAGAAACTGAGCGAAGGTTGGAAACGGCCTGTCAGCCAATAGATCATTCAAACAGAGGTTCCAAAGTGTAATATGCATGAAGAATTGAAAGAAATACCCGGCCGCATTCTTCAAGTGGCTATTGGTGCGCTTACGCAGGCGAACCAACATGCCGTCTACTACGATCCAGGCATGGATCATTGGGATCACATGTGTGTGCTGAATGCCGCTCTAGCTGGAGAACTCTTTATCAAGGCAATTGTCGCCAAGGAGCATCCCCTTCTCATATTTCGAGACCTGTTTCAACTTGACGATCCAAGCAACCTCGATCTGACAATTCAACATGTCATTGAAAAGGGGAAGACCTATAACTTCGAGCACCTTCCGAAGCTGCTGTGGGTTTCGACCGGCGAACGCATTCCGGATCTAGCGAACTTCGAAAGCCTACGGAAAGCAAGAAACGCAATTCAACATTTTTGCGCGCCTGCGGATCAACGCGGCCTTCGTCGCCTTACATTGGAGTTTTTGTACAACAATATGGATCCGCTTATTCATAAGCATTTTGGCGTGTGTGCCATTGAGTACCATGAAGACACGTCCGTCAGTTATGATTATGTTGTTGGATGTCTCGTGAGGAACGAGCTGCTGTTCTCCGTTCCAGATGATTTCAGGCTGACTGAAATCGATTTGGAAGAAGAGTTGTCAGGGGTCAGCGAAAGTTATCGGGTGGCGCTAGCAAAGCGACTCGGCGAAAAGGGATTTCGACTTAATTGAAGTGACGCACTACGTTTCACGATGGTTGTTTGGATTTTTTTGTGAAGCTGAATTAAACTCGAAAATCTCACCTTCGCCACAGCTCTTTACACGCATTGCAGACAGCTCGCAGGCAGTGCACTCAATGCGCCGTTGGGGAGTTGAGTGCACTGTCTCCGCAATCGCAGCATGCGCAGAAAAAGCGGGCCGGCGAAGTGTCAGCCCGTGCCGTTCAGATCGGACGGTGGCACCGCGGGAGTGCGTCGTGATTCTTCGAGAACCCCTGCCGGGATCGAAGCCTCCCTCGCTCAGCCCTTCTCGGGCCTGTGCGGGCAGACCATCGTCAGATGGAGCAGCGTCGGCTTATCCGAGCCCTTCTTGTACTCCCACTCCAACCGGATCTCGTGCCGGTCTGCATATGCATCGCTCGGCGCGTGGGCAATGATGTTGGTCTTCATCGGGATCGGCGGCTCGGAGTTGAAGCACTTCCGGACGCAGGCATCGAGCAGGTCGCACCGCGTCAAGGGAATGACCCCAGGCTCATCCCTGGACAGGGGGACCGTGTTCAGCTGGGCGCTGAGGTCGACGCGAGCCCGGCCCTTCTCCTTGTGCCAGTGCTCGGCGCTGCCTTGCGGCCAATTTGAGGCTGGTGTCAGAATGAGATGGTACTGGCCGTATTCCAAGGTCGGCAGATCGATGTCATTCGATGCCTTGAGCTTGGCCACGCTCTTCTTCATGTTGGCCAGAGGGTAGTAGTTGCTGTTCATCAAATCTCTAAACGGCTTGCCTCTGTAAGGTCTCGAGCCCATCGCCTTTTCCTTCAATATGTCCGCT
The DNA here is from genome assembly GCF_036924495.1 of Bradyrhizobium sp. AZCC 2230. Taxonomy (NCBI): domain Bacteria; kingdom Pseudomonadati; phylum Pseudomonadota; class Alphaproteobacteria; order Hyphomicrobiales; family Nitrobacteraceae; genus Bradyrhizobium; species Bradyrhizobium sp. AZCC 2230. The sequence continues at coordinate 7,009,506 of NZ_JAZHRS010000001.1, forward strand.
TTGCGGAAATACATACAGATCCGCGACGCCGGTCGGTTTGACCAACCTTGCGCTGCCGAAATATATGGCCCCCTTTGCCGGGATGTTTTGACGCTACCACTCAGGACTGTGTTTCGTCCAGATCGCCACCCACACTGTGCCCAGCTAATGGCGAGGAGCGCGCACGATTGCTAAGTGGTCCTCGATCGGTATTCTCATCAAGAGTCGTTCGCGGATTCTGATCGGCAAACAGGTCGCGACCTTTGAGGCGCAGGAATGCATTGCTTCGCGTGTCAGTCGGCGGTCAATCCGGGCGATAGCTGGTGCTCCAAATGCGGGGCCGCAGTGCGTCAACGGGTCGATCCCGACAGCGAACGTCGATTTGTGACGATTCTTCGTGCTGACGTCATCGACTCCACGGGTCTTGTTGCTGAATTGGATCCGGAGGCGGCTGTCTCGCGCCTCGAGCCGGCGCTGGCGGCCATGAGGGCCTCCGTACGTCAGTTCGGCGGCATCGTCAGCAAGGAGCTGGGCGATGGGCTTGCCGCGGTGTTCGGCGCCCCGATCGCGGACGACAACCATGCGCCGCTGGCGTGTCATGCCGCGATCGAGCTGGTCCGGCGCGTCGCCAGCCTCGGCGATCCCGCCCTTCAGGTCCGGGTCGGCCTCCACTCCGGCCACGTCGTGGCCTACATGGTCGCCAGCGAATTCTCCAAGGTCTACGAGATCGGCGGCGCCGCCCAGCATCTCGCCGCGCGGCTGGAGCAGGTGGCCGAGGCGAACCAGATCTACGTCTCTGAAGCCTGTCAAAATCTCGCCGACGGGCATGTCCGGTTCGAGCATCTCGGCGGCAAATCGCTGCGCGGCTTCAACCAGCCCGTGCCGGTTTACCGGATCGTCGGTGCCAGCGATCTGTCGAGCTGGCGGGTCCGGCGCGCCCGCAGCGTCTCCCGATTCGTCGATCGTACCACCGAGCGAGCCCTGCTGGACCGAGCAACGGGGCAGGCCAGGGCCAGCCGGCAGACCGTCCTGCTGCTCGGCGATGCCGGCATCGGCAAATCACGGCTGGCGCACGAGTTCGCTCAGAAGCTCAGGCTCGAGGGCTGGCGGCTGATCGACGCCGAGTGCAGCCCGAATCTCCAGAGCGCTCCCTTCAGCACGCTCAAGCGAATCCTGCTGTCGGCCATCGACGCAGCCGCGAGGGAGCCCGGCAATCCCGGCGATCCCCTGAAGGACCTGCCCGCGATCCAGCAGAGCGCGCTCGACGCGGTGCTCGATGTGCCGATCGCGAACCCGCAATGGGACGAGCTCGAGCCTCATGCCCGCGGGCGCGTGATCTCCGATGCGAGCTGCGCCGTCATCCGGAGCCTCGCGAGTCGCCAGCCGACGGTCCTGCTTTTGGAGGATCTGCACTGGATCGACCGGGCCAGCGACGTCGTCGTGGCCGCCATTGCTTCGCTGGCGGTACCCGATCTCCTCGTGCTGCTCACCTCCCGCCCGAACGGCATGCCGGTCTGGATCGCGCGCTGCCACGCCGAAGTCGTCGCGATGCGGCCGCTCGACGACGATTCGGGGCTGGAGATGCTGTCCGACATGCTCGGATCGTCCGAGATGAACGCCGATCTGAAGAACCGGATCATCTCCCATACGGCAAACGTGCCGCTGTTCATCGAGGAGGTCTGCCGCGGCTTGAAGGAGAGCGGCACCTTGCGCGGCGAGTGGGGCGACCTCGCTTTGGTGCGTCCGATCGACGAGCTCGGTATTCCCACCAGCATTCAGGGCGTGATCGCGGCGCGCCTCGACCGTGTGTCGAAGCAGGAACGGTCCGTCCTGCAGGTCGCGGCCGCGCTGGGAGCGCGGTCGAGCGAGGCCACGCTGCGGAAGATTGCGATCCTGCCCGAAGATGCCCTGCGTGGCTGCCTCGTCTCGCTCGATCGCGCCGAGCTGCTGGTCCGGATCGACAGCGAATTGGAGGATTCGCTGGAGTTCCGCCACGAGATGGTTCGCCAGGTCACCTACGATTCGATGGTCGAGAAGGTGCGCGAGGACATCCACGCGCGTGTGCTCGCGGTTTTCGAGAGCGACGAAACATGGCGGGATGATCCCGACGCCCTCTGTTACCATGCCATGCGCGCCAAGGACTGGGCGAAGGCATTCAACTACGGGAGAAGCGCCGCCCAGAAATGCCTGGTGCGCTCGGCCTATGCCGAGGCGGTCGACTACTTCCGCGCCGCGATGAATTCGCTCGACAAGACGCCGTTGACGCGTCCGCGGGAGACCAACGCCATCGATCTCCGGATGGAGGCGCGCATGGCATTCATCTGGTCCGGTCGCGTCGCCGAGTGGATCGATCTCGGCAAGGAGGCCGACCAACGGGCCCGCCAGATCGATGATGTCGGCAGAAGGGTCGCTGCTCTGACGGTCATGGCGGGCGGGCAGAACTTCTACGGGACGCCGACCGAGGCCGTCATTCTTGGTGAGGAAGTCGTCGGTCTTGCCGAGGAGTCGGGCAATCCGGGGTGGCGCAACCTTGCGCAATACAATCTCGGCCAGGCGTATTTCCTTGCCGGGCGATATCGCGAGGCCGAGCAGACATTCGCGCGAGCCCGTAGCCATCTCATGGGGCCGGAGGCGAGTGCGCCGTTCGGTACGCCGCCGAAATACACACTCCTGCTTTGCTGCATGATGAAGAGCTTCACCCACACCGTCATGGGTGAGCTCGACGTCGCCGAGCAGCTCCAGCGAGAGGCCGCCGCGATTGCGGACGAGACCGGCCGTCCCTATGACCGCGTTGCCGCCGCCTATAGCGGCGGCTGGCTGATGCTTGGCCGGGGCGATCCGGCAGCGGCCGCTTCCATTCTCGAAGGCGGTTTCGTGCTGGCGCAAAAACACGGCATCCGGCTGTTCGTGCCGGCGGTCGCCTGCCATCTCGGCATCGCCTATCTGGAGCAGGGCCTGTTTGACCGGGCGCGCGGCATGCTGGCCGAGGCGCGCGAAGAGGCGCGCAGCGTCGGCTATACCTCGGCGGTGCTGCGCTCGTCGATCTCCCTGGCTTTGGCGACCAACCAGCTCGGCGATGCCCAGGCGGCCCAGAACATGCTGCGCGAGGCGCGCAACACCGCGCGCCAGCAGGGTTTTTCCGGCCTCGAGGCCGAGGCCCTGTTCGGCGAGGCCGTGGTGACGCCGCCATCGCGCGAGGAGAACCGGACCATCATCCTCTCCGCGCTGCGCGCCGCGATCGCGATCGCCTCCGAGAGCGGCGCGAAGCCGCTGCTGCAGAAGGCCGAAGCGATGCTGAACGGCATGCTCGCCGCGGGCGATCAGCCGACTTGAGCCTCGGTCGCGAGGCCTTTCGTTTTTGCCCGACGGGTCAACTGAGTTTCGCAAGCCGCGCAAGCACTTAGCTACTGTGCATGGGGTTGTTTTCGACGTCTTTTGTTGGGAGGCCCGCGCGTTGTCATGACAAAGTCCCTTGCGCGGGCGCCAAGGTCGGCTACCGTTGGCAGGCTAGTCGCCGGGGCAGGTGACGATTTGATTGATCTATTTTAGCATCCGAATTCATCGGCGCCGCGACGGCGCGACGCCCACCGGACGAGGCGGGGGCCATGACCATACGGGACCAAGCAGCACTGTTGGCACCGGTCGAGCGCGATTTGCGGCTCGACCTCTTCCGCGGCATCGGCCTGTGGATGATCTTCCTCGATCACATCCCGCACGACGTCGTGGCCTGGCTGACCTTGCGCAATTACGGCTTCAGCGATGCCGCCGAGTTCTTCGTCTTCATCTCCGGCTATCTGGTCGGCTGGATCTACGGGCCGATCGTCGCCGGCGGCTGGTTCCTCGCCGCTCTGAAGCGGCTGTGGCGGCGCGCGGCGGAAATGTATGTCGCCCACATCATGCTGTTCCTGCTGTTCACGGCGCAGATCGCCCGCACGATCAGGAGGTTCGACAACCCGCTATATGCGGACGAGTTCAACGTTCACAGTTTTCTCGACCATCCGGACATCCTGATCGGCCAGGCGCTGTCGCTGCGCTACAAGCCGGTCAATCTCGACGTGCTGCCGCTCTACATCACGCTGGTGCTCGCAGCGCCCTTCATCGTGTGGTGCCTGGTGCGCCGGCCGAACCTGACGCTCGCCGCGTCCGCCGTGCTCTACGTGCTGTCGCGCTGGTTCGACTGGAATATCGCCTCCTATCCGCCGGGCACGACCTGGTATTTCAATCCGTTCTGCTGGCAGCTCATGTTCGTCGTCGCCGCGTGGTGCGGCGTCGGCCAGATCGAGAAGATCGCCAAATGGGTCTGGTCGAAGCCGGTGATGGGCCTGGCGGCGGCATGGATTGCGTTCGCCCTCCTGATCGTGATGACGTGGCACATTCACGCGCTCGAGGTCCTGATCCCGAAATGGATGATCAAGGCGATCTATCCGATCGACAAGACCGACCTCGACATGCTGCGCTTCACGCATTTCCTGGCGCTCGGGATCTGGGTGACCTATTTCGTTCCGCGCCACTGGAAGGCATTGCATTTGAAATGGCTGCGCCCGGTCATCCTGTGCGGCCAGCACTCGCTGCCGATCTTTTGCCTCAGCGTGTTCCTGTCGTTCTCGGCGCATTGGATCCTGATGCAATACACAAGGGGCGTTTGGGAGCAGCTCGCGGTCTCCTTCGCCGGCTTCGCCATCATGGTCGGGGCGGCGTGGCTGCTCGACCGCGCCGAGCGGGTGCCCAGCCTCTTCGTCAAGGTGACCGATGTCGATGACGAGCCGGAGCCCGCCGCCGAAGGCGCACCGGTAAAGGTCATCGCCGCAGCTCCCGTTAGCCGCTGAGGGCCCATCGCGTCGCGCGGGCGATTATTCAGGAGATATCCATGTCGAGACTCTTGTTGACGATTGCCGGCGCCCTTCTGCTCCTCATCTGCAACGCGTCGGCGCAGGCGCAGGCGCCGTCGCCCGAGGCGATGGATGCTGCGCGAAAACTCGTCACCACGCTGAAGATCGCGGATCAGTATCGCGCGGCTCTCCCGCAGCTCATGCTCAAACTGAGACCCGTGGTCGCCCAGGACAGGCCGGAGATCGAGCACGATTATGATGCGATGACCGCGCCGGGCTCCGACATCTACGCACCGTTCGCCGCCGCCATGATCGACCAGATCGCCGCCCTCTATGCCGCCAGCTTCACCGTGGATGAGCTGCGCCAGATCGAGGCGTTCTATGTCCAGCCGGCCGGCCGGAAGCTTTTGGAGAAATCGGACGCGCTGGCGCAAGCGAGTGCGCAGATCGGCCAGGACGCGAACCAGAAGGCCGTCGACGAATTGAAGCAGCGCCTCACCGAGGCGCTGCGCCAGAAGCAACACAAGCCGTAGCCGCCGCCGCTAGTGAATAGCCGCGTACATGATCTTTTCCTCCGTCGCCTCCAGCGCCGAAAACTCTTCCACGACCTTGCCCTGACGTGAAACCAGGATGCGGTCGGAGAGCGCCATGATCTCGGGCAGATAGGACGAGATGACCACGACCGCCTTGCCCTCGTCGGCGAGCCGGTTGATCAGTTCGTGGATCTCGACGATGGCGCCGACGTCGACGCCGCGGGTCGGCTCGTCGAAGATGATCAGGTCGGGCTCCTGCACCAGCGATTTTGCGATCACGACTTTCTGCTGGTTGCCGCCGGACAGCTCGACCACCTTGCCGTCGTCGCCGATGGCGCGAACCTTGAGCTTCTCGATCCAGGTCTTGCCGACTGTGTCGTTTTCCCGCCGCGATAGCATCATCCGGCCCTTGGGAAACTTCGACAGCAGGCCGATATAGATGTTGCGCGCGATCGAGGACGTTTCGAAGAATCCCTCGACCTTGCGGTCCTCGGTGACATAGGCGATGCCGGCCTTGACCGCCGGCGCTGGCACCCGGTAGCGCACCGGCTGGTCGTGCAGCAGGATCTCGCCGCCATGGAAGAAGTCGCGCTTGAGCACGCCCGCGACGATCTTGAACGTTTCGGTGCGGCCCGCGCCGACCAGGCCGAACACGCCGGTGATCTGACCCGCGAACACCGACAAAGAGTTGTTCTTCACCATCGGCGCCATCTTCAAATTCTGCACCGTAAGAACGCGCGCACCCGCTGGCCGCACGCTGCTTTTCCGTGCGCCATAGAGCGTGTTGGAGAGGTCGCGCCCGACCATCGCCTGCACGATCGCCGCGCGGTCGAACTTGGCGACATCGTCGGTCACGACACGCTTGCCGTCGCGCAGCACCGTGATGCGATCGGCGAGCAGGAGTGCCTCTTCGAGCGCATGCGAGATGAAGACGATCGAGACGCCGCGCTTCTTGAGATCGCGGACGAGGTCGAAGAAGTATTTCTTCTCTTCCGGCGTCAGCGATGCGGTCGGCTCGTCGAAGATGATGACCTTGGCGCGGTGCAGGACGGCGCGCGCGATTTCGACCATCTGCTTCTTGGCCGCGCCGAGGCCGCCGACGGTCGCGGTCGGCGTGACGTCGAAATTGAGCGATTGCAGGAATTGCTGCGCGGCGATGTAGATGCCGCGCAGGCGGTTGTAAAACTTCTCCTGCCCGAGAAACAGGTTTTGCGCGACCGTCATGGTCGGCACCAGGCTGTTCTCCTGGAACACCATGGCGATGCCGAGATTGCGCGCCTCCAATGGCGTCTTCGGTGCGACATCGGCGCCGTCGACCGTCATGGTCCCCGAGGTCAGCGTCACCACGCCCGCCATCACTTTGGTGAGGGTGGACTTGCCGGCACCGTTCTCGCCGACCAGTGCGTGGATCTCGCCGCGGCGGAGGTCGAAGTCGACCCCGTCGATGGCGGGCACGCCGGCGTAGAGTTTTGTCGCCTTGCGCAGCGAGAGTGCGATGTCGCTCATGCGCGAAACTCCTCGGCAAGGCCGACAAGTGGCAATCGCAGGACGCGGCCCGGTCCCTTGGCGATCAGGATGAGATCGTTGCCCATCTCGATCGCGGCGACGACACCGTGATTGAAGCCGTCAACCCGGCTATGCAGCGAATAGAGCGGCTGGCCATCCGCATCGAGACGGATGACGAGGCCGTAGGAGCGCGGCGGCGCCCACGGCTTGATGACACCCATGGTCTTGATATGCGCGCCCTGCATCGGCTCCTTGAAAGAGCGCCCGGAGCGGAGGCGCGGCGCAACCCAATAGGCCGGATCGATCTCGGCCATCATGCGGCGTCGATAGCCGGGCTCGCGCAACACGAACTCGACGAGCTGGGTCCGCGCGGTGAAAGCGGTAAGCCAGTAACCGCCGCCAGAGGCCTTCGACAGCCGCGACGGATAGACGGGAAGGTGGCCGAGTACGACCTTCGGCGATGCGCCGGGCGAGACGAGAACGAGGCGATGACGCCAGCTCTCGCTGACCAGCATGCCATTCCCATGTCCGCAAGCGCCGAAGGCATAGCCGAACCCTTGGGCCAATCGTGTCACGGCTTTGCTGCCGGGATCGAGCTTGAACACGCGCCCGGTCCGATTGAGCTCCAGCAGGTCCCGCGCCCAATCGTCGATGCCGCATGTCGTCGAGCCGTCCGTTGCAATCAGCGTGTTGTCGTCCGCGAGCGCCAGCGCATTGATGGCGTTGAACGCAGCATCGGTGAAGGTCACGCTGGGTTGCTCGGCCGAGGGGCTTGCGTACACACGCACCTCGCGTCCCCCGAGTGCGACGGCAACGCCGCCGCCGGGAAGTGCACAGAGCGCGGATATCGGCTGCTCGAAGCTGCGCACCTCCGATTCCGTACCGCCATTCAGGCACATCAGCCGCCGGCCGTCGGCGATGAAGAGGTTGCTTCCATCGGTGGCGAGATCTTCCGGCGCCTCGCATGTCAGCAAGGTCTCGGCCGATTCCAGCCTCTGGTTGGGCTTCAATGCGCCGTCGAAGGACGGCACGGTGATGGTGGCGTCGCCGCGCCCGAGAAAGCGGTTGGCGAAGTCTCTGACGGCAGCGATCACGACTGCTTCCCCCACCGCTTGTCATACTGGACGAAGTTCGGATCGGCGTTGTCGAGCTTGTAGCGACCGATCCGGTTGTTGAGGATGCCGCCGAGATAAAGATAGCCGCGATGCTCGCGCATCGAGGTAATCATCGGATGGTTCTCGCCGTGCAGATCCCAGAACGATTCGACGATCTTGCCCTGCTCGTTGAACTTGACCACGCAGCCCGTGTTGATGTTGGGGAACAGCCATTCGTCGACCGGCACGCGCTTGGCCATGCGACGGCGGAAGCCCGGCATCTTCCAGGCGAGGTCGAGCGAGGGGCTGCGCATGCCGACCAGCGCCAGCCAGTAATTCCCGTCGGAGGCGAGGTTGATGTTGTCGGGGTAGCCCGGCAGATTGTCCATCACCACTTCGACCGCACCTTTCTTCGCCCCTGCGAACCAATAGCGCTTGATCGAGCAGCCAAAGGTCTCGGCGAACAGGATCGACTGGCCGTCGCTGGCGACGCAGATGCCGTTGGGGAATTTGAGGCCGCGCAATTCGGTGCGCGTCGCCCCGGTCTTGGTGTCATAGGAGATGATGCGGCCGTTGCCGCGCGCCTCCAGGCCGTCGATCGGCCACTCGTCCATCTCGTAACGCACCGTTGCTTCCGAGAAGAAGATCAGGCCGTCGTCGGTGATGTCGAGGTCGTCGGCGAGCCGCAGCCGGCTGTCGTCGTTGACCGAGCGCATGCTGCGGTTGGTCTCGTCGGTTGCCTTTTCCACGGTGCCGTCAGGCTTGATGCGATAGAGCCCCATGCCGCCGATACAGACGTAAAGATTGTCCTGGCGGTCGAAGGCCATGCCGAGCGGCTGGCCGCCGATATGGGCGAATACCTCCATTTTCTGGTAGTCGGGCGCGAGGAAGCGCATGATGTCGCCGTGGCGTGAGCCGGCATAGAGGTTGTCATGGCGATCGAGGATGACGTCTTCCGGCGCCTCGATGCGGCCAAGACCGATTGCCTCGACGACACGCAGCTTGTCGTTCTGCTCGAACGGCCCGCCTTGTCCGATTTCGGTCGGTGGCGGCGGTGGCAGTTCGTGATAGGTCGGCGCGACATAGACCTTGCTGATGATGCGGGTCCGGTTCTTCTGCCAGCGGATGTCGACCATTGCTGCGACGAGCAGGATGCCGGCGAGCGCCATGCGGTTGACGCCGCCCCGCGCGTTCATGGTTGTGAGACCGTTGGTGATCAAGAGCACGATCAGCACCCCGACCGCCGATTTGGCGACCGAGCCCTTGCCGCCGCCGAGCGTGATGCCGCCAAGCACGGTCGCGGTCAGTACGATCACCTCAAGGCCGACGCCGATGTCACCGCCGACGGTGCCGAGTCGGGAGGCGAAGAACAGCGCGCCGACGCTGGTCAGCACGCCGCTCGCGACGTAGCAGAGCGCGATGGTGCGGCGAACAGGAATGCCCGAATTGTACGCCGAGCGTCGCGAGCCGCCGATCGCGGTGATGTGCCAGCCCGGCCGCAGCCGCGTCATGAAGATGTGGCCGAAGATCGCGATGACGATATAGGCCAGCGCCACGGTGGGGATGCCGAAGACAGAACCGGCGCCGATGAAATCCCAGGACGGGATGTCGGGGAAGGCTGACGCGATGGCGTTGGAGTAGCGCTGGATCAGGAGATCGTAGGCCGAGCGATAAATGATCAGCGTGATCAGCGTGGTGATGAAGGCGCGCAGCCGCAGATATCCGACCAGGATGCCGTTGACGGCGCCGAGCATCGCGCCGCAGAGCAACGTCGCGACCACCACGGCCGGAACCGGCCAGCCCAGCACGTCGAGCAGATAGAGCGCGCAGAAATCCGTCAGCGCGAAGATCGAACCGACGGACAGATCGATGCCGCCGACGATAACGACCAGCGCAAGCCCGAGCGCGATGAAGCCGATCTCGCCGGCCTGGCGCGCGGTGTCGGCGAGGCTCGCCGGCGACAGGAAGTTATCAATGGATCGGCTGAACGCGAAGCCAACGATCAGGAGCAGGATGACCGGAATGGCCGTTTCGGTCCATCGCTTGGACAGAATTTCGCCGAGCAGATGATCCGGCCAGTAGCGGTAACGCAGGCTTGTAATTGTGTCGCGCATCAGCATTCCAGCAGGGCATGAAAACTATCGGGAGCGTAGCCCCCGGGCTTTGATGGCCCGGGGATCACGAGCGTCAGCGTCGGACTATTTCTTGAGGTCGCTGAGATTCCAGCAGGCCGTCTGGCTGTCGGCGTTCTCCTTGGTGATCGGAATCAGCGTGGTGTATTCCGAGCCCTTGATCGAGCCGGGCTTGGCGCCCGACGACAGCAGCCATTTGATCGTGCCGGCCATTTGCGCCGCCTGGGTCGGCACGTCGTAGCTCATGTTGAGATCGAACGCGCCGGACTTCACCAGCTCGCAGGCTCCCTTGCGCTCGCCACCGCCGGATGTCGCAAGGAACACCTTGCCGGTGAGACCTGCTTCCTTCACAGCAGCAGCCGTGCCGATGTCCATGCCGTCCCAGAAGCCGACGATGCCACAGAGATCGGGATTCTGCTTCAGCACGGTTTGCGTGATCGCCTTGGCCTTGGCGGCATCCCAGTCGGCGGCCTGGCTCGACACCACCTTGATCTCCGGATGCTTGGCTAGAACGTTCTCGACGCCCTTGAGCGTGTAGGCGCTCGCGGCGGCCGACAGCGCACCCTGGATGATGGCGATCTTGTTCGACTTGCCCTCGCAGGCCTTGACCACGCCTTCGGTCTGGCGCTCGCCGATCTCGACCCAGTTGGCGCCGACGAAGGCGGAGCTGCGATAGGCCGAGCCCATATTGATCTGGATGACGTAGATGCCCTCGTTCTCGGCGCGCTGGAGCAATTTGGCGTAGGTCTGCACGTCCGGATTATGCACCACCATCACCGCCGGCTTTTCGGAGATCAGCGACGTGACGGCCTGCGCGCCCGCATTGGTGTTCCAGTTGGCATCGCGGATCACGAACTTCACGCCGAACGGCTCGAGCTCTTTTTTCAGCCCGGCATACCAGCCCTCGGTGAGGTCGAAGTTCATTGCCACCGGTACATAGGCCACGGTCTTGCCGGCGAGCGCTTCCTTGAACGGCTTCTGGAACGGCTCGTCCAGGCCTTGTTGGGCCAGAGCCGGTCCGGTCAGTGCCGCGAGAGTCAGTGCGGCAACGATTGCCTTTGTCGGATTGCCAAGATGTTTCATTGCTTCCTCCTTGGTTGTACTTGTCGTTGTCGTTCTTGTCGGTCGTTCAGATATCGCCTTGCTGGGCCGTTTCTTCGTTGCGCGGATTCAGGAAGGAGTCCGTGATGACGGCGAGCAGCAGGACCACGCCCTTGATGAGATTTTGCCCGGCGTAAGAGATGTCCATGATGGTCATGCCATTGAGCATGGTGCCGATCAGCAGCGTTCCGATGATGACGTTCAGCACGCCGCCACGCCCGCCTGACAATCCAATGCCCCCCAGCACGACGACGAGGATCACGTCGTAGATCAGCGTCGAGTTGAAGATGCGGGTCGGCATCGAATTGACGGACGCCGCCAGCACGAGGCCGGCAAAGCAGCCGATCAGGGCGGTGATCACATATTGCAGCACGATGATCGGGCGGGAGGGAATGCCTGTCACGCGCGCGGCGTAAGGATTGTCGCCAATCGCGTAGATGTAGGCGCCCCAGCGGGTCTGGCGCAGTAGGAATGCGACCACGATGCAGGCGATCGCGAACATCCAGATCGACGTCGGAATGCCGAGAACGGTGCCCTGTCCGAGCCGTTCGAATCCGTTCATGCCCGGGCTCCATTGTACGACGTCGAGCTGGAACAGCGCAGCTTGTCCCAGCCCGGCGAGCAGCAGCCCCGTTGCCAGCGTCGCAAACAGCGAGGGCACCTCGGCATAGGCGATCAGCCAGCCATTGACGAGACCGAAGGCGATCGCGAGCAGCACGGCAGTCAGAAGCGAGGTCGGCAGAGAATGGCCGTTCTGCACCATCTGCAACACGAGCCCCGGAGGCACAGCGAGGGCCGCGATCAGCGAGATGTCGATGCCGCGGCCGATCACGACGATCGCCATGGCCAGGCCGAGGATGCCGAGCACCGCCACGTTCTGAAGCAGCGTCAGCATGTTCTCTGCGGTCAGAAAGCCGTTCAGGAAGATCGAGAACACGAGAAACAGCAGCGCGAAGACGGCGAAAACGATTTCTTGCTGATTGAACCGAAAGCGCTTCATCGTCTGGTCCTTCCTGCGTTCTATGGGTGCGCCATCTGCCTTGGTTTCGAGCGAGTCCTGACATCCGTGCGCGCGTTGATGCCGCTGCCGTTCGACAATGCAGCGCTCACGAAAGTTCCGACGCCATCGATGTATCCGTCGATCGACGTGCCGCGTTTGCGATATTTGGCGCGTTTGACGTACCAGTCCTGGAGCAGAGGCTTGATCAGTGACGCCGTGAGTCTGACATGGTCGATTGTGAAGGCGCCGCTGGCGACGCCCTGCTTGAGCACGTCGGCGATGATCTTCTCGGTCATCGCTTCCATGTCGATCGCGCGCTGGCGTTCCGCCGGCGGAAAGGACTTCGCCTCCATGAAGGCGAAGACGAACCAGGGCTGCATCGCCTCGCTCATGCGGATGTGGGTCGCGATGATCCAGTCGAGGTGCTTGTGGGCGTCATTCCTGACGTCGTCGGGAGGCGCCGTCAGTACCTCGGTCGCCGTTGCCGCGACCTCGCCAAGGATCATCGACAGCAGCCTGGGCTTGCTGTCGATATAGGTATAAAGACCGCCCATGCTGAGGCCAGAGGCCTCCGCGAGCTGGCGCAGCGTGGTGGCGTGAAATCCCTGCTTGTTGGAGAGCGTGAGGGTGGCGCCGATGATGCGTGCGAGATTTGCGACCGCGAGCCGCGGCTTCTGCACGCGGATCGAGGCGCGATGACGTTCCAGAATGCGCGCGCATAGCGCTTCTGTCGAGAACGCGTTGGTCCAAGGTCGTCGGCGCGCGATATTCACGCTGCCTCCCAGATTTCTTCCTGGACCTTTTGGCGTTGTTATTGATCCAGGCGTGGGCTTTGCGCCCTTGTCATCATTCCTAGCGCAAAGCGTGGCCGTCGCGAAAGGGGGCAGACCGGAATTTTCTGAGAGAGCGCTCGCTCGCTTTTTCCGCGCGATGCGGTGGGGCGGACCTACTTCCCGGACGGAGGCAGGTCCATGATTGCCTGCAAACCGACTTCACCGGCGGGTAGCCGCCGCGTCAGGGCTCCGGCTGATTTGACGCGGCAGATTGCGCCGACTACGCTTTGTGCAAACTCGAAAATGCGTAAGGGCGATGGCCTGACGAAGGTCCAGGCCGGTCGTCACGCAGATTGAAAATTCCCGGGGGGCGGAAATGTCGAGCGACATGGCGGCGACCATCTCGAAAGCGCGCGAGCATTCCATCGGAGATCTCCTGCGCCGCGCAGGCAGCCGCGAGCCGGGCAAGCTTGCGGTGAGCTGCGGCAGCGTGAGCTGGACCTTTGCCGAGATGGACGCGATCTGCAACCGGCTCGGCCGCGGCCTGCTCGGCCTCGGCGTCAAGAAGAAGGGCGATCGTCTCGCCGTGCTCTCGCGCAATTCGCACGCGTTTGCTGCCCTGCGCTTCGCGGTGGCGCGGATCGGCGCAGTGCTGGTGCCGATCAACTTCATGCTCAATCCGGACGAGATCAATTTCATCCTGAAGAGCTCCGGCGCGAAGCTGCTCGCGACCGGCCCCGATTTCGTTGAGCCGGCGCGCGCCGCGAGCGCGAAGGATTGCGCTGTCGAAAAGATGATCTGGCTGCCGGGCGAGGATCTCGCCGCGCCGCCCGCGGGCCTCGCCACCTTCGACGATCTGCTTCATGCCGACGGTTCGTACCTCGAGGCGTCCGTCGACAGCCGCGATCTCGCGCAGATCGTCTACACCAGCGGAACGGAATCGCTGCCCAAGGGTGCGATGCTGACTCATGAAGCTGTGATGTGGCAGTATGTCAGCTGCATCATCGACGGCGGCATGAGCGTGGACGACAAGTTCCTGCATGCGCTGCCGCTCTATCACTGCGCCCAGCTCGACGTGTTCCTGGGGCCGCAGATCTATCTCGGCGCTTCCGGCGTGATCACGGGCGAGCCGGCCGCGGACAACATTCTGGCGCTGATCCAGGCGCACAAGATCACCTCGTTCTTCGCGCCGCCGACGATCTGGATCGCGATGCTGCGTTCGCCGAATTTCGACAAGACCGATCTCTCGACGCTGCAGAAAGGCTATTACGGCGCCTCGATCATGCCGGTCGAAGTGCTGCTTGAGCTGCAGCGCCGGCTGCCCAATGTCAAATTCTGGAACTTCTACGGCCAGACCGAAATCGCGCCGCTCGCAACCGTGCTGCGGCCCGAGGATCAGCTCCGCAAGGCCGGCTCCGCCGGCAAGCCCGTGCTCAATGTCGAGACGCGTGTGGTCAATGTCGCGATGGAGGACGTCAAGGTCGGCGAGGTCGGCGAGATCGTTCACCGCTCGCCGCATCTGCTCTCCGGCTATTACAACGATGCCGTCAAGACCGCGGCGGCGTTCTCCGGCGGCTGGTTTCACTCCGGCGATCTCGCCACCGTTGACGCCGAAGGCCACATCACAGTGGTCGATCGCGTCAAGGACATGATCAAGACCGGCGGCGAGAATGTTGCCAGCCGCGAAGTCGAGGAGATGGTCTATCGCATCCCCACGGTCTCCGAAGTCGCCGTGGTCGGCCTACCCGATCCGCGCTGGATCGAGGCGGTGACTGCGATCGTCGTGGTCAAGACCGGCGAGACGCTGGATGAAGATGCCGTCATCCAGCATTGCGCCGGCCAGATGGCGCATTTCAAGGTGCCTAAGCGCGTGATCTTCGTCGACAGCCTGCCGAAGAATCCGAGCGGCAAGCTGCTCAAGCGCGAGCTGCGCCAGCGCTTCGTCGGGGCAGATACCCTCCGACAAGGGGATCCAGAAGAATTTTGGGGCGTGAGCTGATTGCGCGGTGTTGTCGGGAGGCACCGCGCGCCCTCGTGGCTCGTCCCTCAATTTAGATTATCTCCAAATAGACCGGGGCTGCACGCCGCGGCGACGGTGCGTCGCCGCGGTTCGGCAACTCTATCTCGCTGATCCCGCTGGTGAAGCTCCCTGGAAAATATTCGGAAATACGTTGTCTCTCGCCGTCGCACGTTAGATCGATTCTAGCTGAGGCATATTGTCTCAACGTCACCTCGCAGTTTATTGCCGTCGTCAGTCGAGCGAACGGCTTGCAGGTTTGGGTGAGGCGCTCGGCTGCGAGAAGTTCTCGCGATTGAAACTCTGGAATTCAGAATCCGCCGGCGATCTTGCGTCGCCGGGGAGCGATGTCGGCTTGCTGAGAGGCGCTGCGGGACTTCGATGGTGGACAAATCGTTTGAAGACAACCGTCCGGACTCTGAGCAGCTGGCGGCGCGTGCGCCGCGAACGGTTACCAGCCGCGACCTCCTGGGAGGTGAACGGCTGCTCGTCATTCAGCACGAGGAGGAGGTCTACCGCCTGCAGCTCACGGCCGCAGGCAAGCTCATCCTGACGAAATAGCGGGCGTGGTTTTGGGGAATTCCCGCACATAGCGGAAGTGAACGCAGGTCACGTTTTCAGCCAGCCACCTCTGCGACAGCAGAGGAAGCCAGCCACAGAACAGATCGTCGAAGGTGGTCTTGGCACAAACCCGAAAGAGGGGGCGATGGTTGGAAAGAATTACCCGTTGACGTCTTGGCGAGCGGGGCAGAAGCGCAGCGTTACGTTTGAAGCGGTCGGGCGGATGCCAGGATATTTGGGCCGTGTCGCCCGCGCCGTCGCGCTTGCCACGGTCTTCGCGATGGCTGCCTCGGTCGCCTCCGCCGAAGAATCGATTTTCGCCTTCGTCTACACGACCGATCTGCTGCCGCAGGGCAAGTCCGAACTCGAGCAATGGATGACTTGGCGGCATCAGAAAAACGGCGGAACCTACGATCAAATCGAGGGACGTACCGAGTACGAGTACGGCCTCGCCAGCAACCTGCAAGGCGCGATCTACCTCAACTATGCCTGGACGCAGGCCTATCACAACGGCCCCTTCAACGCGACGACACCGCCCGAGCAATTCGCTGACTACACCGCGGGTGCGGACGATTTCTTCAATGCCAAGCGCTTTACCGGCGTCTCGGGCGAACTGATCTACCGCATCCTCAGCCCTTATACCGACGGCATCGGCCTTGCGCTGTACACCGAGCCGACCATCGGCAAGAACTTCTTCGAGTTGGAAAACAAGGTCATCGTGCAGAAGAACTTCTTCGACGATCTACTGACCATTGCGGTGAACTTCACTTACGCGCCGGAATATCGCAACGTCCCCAGCGACGACAACCCGACCGTGTTCAACTGGCAGGAGGAGACCGACATCAATTTCGGGATCGGCGTCTCCTACCGCTTTATCGAGAACTGGTCCGCCGGATTTGAATTCCTCAACGAACGCGAATTCAACAGCTTCGATTTCAGCCATTTGTCGAACAGCGGCTACTATCTCGGCCCCACCATCCATTTTGGCGGCGAACACTTCTTCTTTACGGCGACCGCGCTCTGGCAAATGCCGTGGGCGACCGTTCACACCGATACGGTGCCTGGTTCGCTCGTGAACCATCTCGTGCTCGACAACGACTTCGAGCGATTCCGCTTCCGGTTCAAGGCCGGCTACACGTTCTGAGGTGATGCGATGAAAGCAAGTCATTGGGTGTGGCTCCCTGTTGCCGCGATCAGCACCTCGGCCTATGCCACGACCTATTTCAGCGTCGAGCAGGCGCAGCGGGCGATCTTCCCGGGCGCCTCGTTCACCAGCGCGGGCAAGCCGAACACCTGGCGGACATCCAATGGCGGATACTTCGTCGTGGAACGTGTGGTGGGCAAGCACGAATTCATCACGGTGGCGGTCGGCGTCAATCCGAACGGCACGGTGAAGCAGATCGAAATCATGGACTATCGGGAATCCTATGGTTACGAGGTGCGGGACGCTTCGTGGCGCGCCCAGTTCGTCGGCAAGAGCGCGAGCTCGCCGCTGGATCTCGGGGCCGACATCAAGAACATCAGCGGTGCGACGCTGTCGTCCAAGCACATTACCGACGGCGTGAAGCGAGTCTTGCAAAGCCTGAAAGGGTGACCGATGAGGCGCGCGCGCCCGCTGCTGGGAACCTTCGTCGAGATCGAGGCCAATGGTCTTGCCGATCCGGAGCTGGAGCGGGCTATCGCGCACGCATTCGAGGCGATCGAGCGTGTACATCGGTTGATGAGCTTTCACGATCCGCAGAGCGACATCTCGCGCCTCAATCGCCACGCGGTATCGACGCCGGTGGTCGTCGATCCCTGGACGATGAAGGTTTTGCGCAAGGCCCGCTGCCTGTACGAGGCCACTGACGGCCTGTTCGACTGCGTCGTCGGCTATGAAGCGATAGAGCGCGGGCTGTTGCCCTCGCTGGGTCTCGAGCGCGTCGAATGCGGGACATTTTCGGCGGTGGAGTTCGTTTCGGACAGGACGATCAGGCTCTCGGCGCGGATCGCCATCGATTTCGGCGGCATCGCCAAGGGCTTCGCCGTTGACCGCGCCATCGCTGTGTTGCGCTCGTATGATGTGCGAGAGGCGCTGGTAAATGCCGGCGGCGACATGCGGGTGATGGGCGAAGCGCCGCAGCCCGTCTTCATTCGTTGCCCCGGTGACGAGCGACACCTCGTCCAGGCCGGTCTCCTGCGCAATGCCGCGATCGCAACGTCCGCTGCCAGCGCGACGCTGCGCAAGGGCAAAGCATCAACGGGATCGCTCGCATCTGCTTCCGATCGGGCGGCTTATTCGGTCATCGCTCCGACCTGCCTGCTCGCCGACGCCATGACGAAAGTCCTGGTCCAGCTCGGCGATCCCCACGCCGGCTGCTTTGCGGAGTTCGGGGTCATGGCTTTTGTCACGTCCCCGGCTGCAATCAAGGGCAGGGCAGCTTGATCCATGCGTCTCGCGTTCTGGCAAAAGACGGCAGTCTTCTTCGCAGTCGCCGCGGTCGGACTATCGGGTCTGTTGTGGTTCGTCCTGCATGATATCGTGGCCGAAGATGGGAGCGAGCTCACCTGCTTCCTGCTGATGCTGCATGGTGTCGCCTCTTACGCGCTCCTGGTGGCTGTTGGTTCGCTGCTGCCGCTGCATATCCGGGCGGGATGGCTGCGCAGACGGAATATCGTCACCGGCATCCTTGTGACGGTGATCATGGCCGTCCTGAGCGTCACCGCGCTCATGCTGTACTACGGCAGCGAAGAGACACAGGCCGTCGCTAAGTGGGCGCATCTCGCATTCGGATTCGGTTGCCTGGTCTTATTCCCCGCACATGCTTTTCTGAGAGTGAGGCCGCGCCCATCCCATGACGAGCCTGCCATGGCTCAGGACACGAAGGGGCGTGCGGCGGAGCCTCGCTGAGTATCCGGTGGCGGGACCAACGGGCATCACCGCAATTTGCGCCGGCACGAACCAGAAAGTAACCTGCGCTGATCGCCGCACTTGTGATCGCGGGACCGCAATGTCATTTCATGCCTGCGGCGGTCTCAATCAGGAACTCAGCCATGCCTCTCTGGACCTGCGAAACCTGCGGCGCGCAATTCCCGAACAGCGGAAATCCTCCGGCCGTGTGCCCCATCTGCGAAGATGAACGGCAGTTCGTGAACTGGAAGGGCCAAGCCTTCCTCACGCGGGAAACGCTGGTGGAGCGCCACGGCGTCGTCTGGCGTGACGATCTCGGCCTGACCGGCATCGCGCTCGACCCAAGCTTTGCCATCGGCCAGCGTGCGCTGTTGCTGCCGCTCGATGATGGTTACGTGATGTGGGATTGTATCCCGCTGGCGACGCCGGAGGCGGTCGCGCGTGTCCGCTCGCTTGGCGGGCTGAAGGCGATCGCGATCTCGCATCCGCACTTCTATGGTGCGTTCGCGGACTGGAGCGAGGCGTTCGGCGGCATTCCGGTCTATCTGCATGCGGATGATCGTCAATGGGTGATGCGGCCGCATCCTTCGATCGTGCATTGGACCGGAGATAGCCATCGTATCTCCGATGATCTGCTGCTCCTGCGCACCGGCGGCCACTTCGCCGGCGCCACCATGCTGCATTGGTCGCGCGGTGCGGACGGGAAGGGCGCGCTGTTCGCCGGCGATATCGCGCAGGTGACGATGGACCGCCGCTTCCTCAGCTTCATGTACTCCTATCCGAACTACATGCCGCTCAACGCGGCCGCGGTACGGCGGATCGCGGCCGCCGTCGAGCCGCTCGCCTTCGATCGCATCTATGGCGCCTGGTGGGGCCGCAACGTCGCCTCCGGCGCGAAGGCCGCCTTCGCTGCTTCGGTGGAGCGATACATCGCGGCGATCGCCTGACGGTCGGAATTCCATTGCCTTCATCAAGTAGCTGTACTATTCGTACAGTTATTAAGTGCGGCGCAATGATGCGTTTGCTGGTCCGGCACGATCGATGCATCGTTGTTGCGGCGGGCGCGTTCTGCGGCCACGCGAGCGGGAATTGGACGCATGACCGGGCAGCGCGACTACGAGATCTTTGAGGCCGGCGACGTCGCGCTTCAATCCGGTGCGGTCTTTCCTGCGATGAAGCTTGCCTACCAGACCTACGGCACGCTGAATGCGGCCAAAGACAATGTCATCCTCTATCCGACCTCGTTCAGTGCGCAGCATTTCGACACCGAGTGGCTGATCGGTCCCGACGGCGTGCTCGACCCCACGCGCTATTTCATCATCATCCCGAACCTGTTCTGCAACGGCCTGTCGTCATCACCGTCGAACACCGCCGCGCCGTTTCCTGAGGTCAGCTATCACGACACGATCGGCGCCCAGCATCGGCTGCTGACCGAGCACTTCGGCATCACAAAGCTCGCGCTTGTCTATGGCTGGTCGATGGGCGGCATGCAGGCCTGTCACTGGGCGGCGCTGCGCCCTGATATGGTCGAGCGTGCCGCAGTGGTCTGTGGCAGCGCGCGCTGTGCGCCCTACAATCACGTGTTTCTCGAAAGCGTGAAGGCGGCGCTGACCGGCGATCCCGCCTTTCGCGATGGTCGCTTCGTCGAAAGGCCCGTTGCCGGCTATCGCGCCATGGGGCGCGTCTATGCCGGCTGGGCGATGTCACACGGTTTTTATCGCGACGAGATCTGGCGCGAAGCCGGTTTCACCTCGCTGGAGGACTATCTCGTCCGCGCCTGGGACGCGGCGTTCGCCCGGCGCGACGCCAATGATCTCTTGGCGCAGGTCGGCATCTGGCAACGCGGCGATATCAGCGCTTGCGCGGCATTCGACGGCGATTTCGATCGTGCGCTGGCAGCAATCAAGGCGCACATGCTGCTGATGCCGGGCGCGACCGATCGCTATTTCGACGTCCGCGACAACGGGGATGAGCTCGGCAAGCTGGTCAACGCGAAATCGGCCGTGCTTCATCCGATCCCGTCGCTGCACGGTCATCGCGCCGGCAACCCCGTCAACAATCCGCGCGACAAGGCCTTCCTCAAAGCCGAGATCGCAGCACTTCTCAGCAAGTAATGCAGGCATCCGATCATGACTGACGCGACTGTTTCTGAGCCCGGCCATCGCCTGAAGCCGCTGAGCCCGGCCATCCTGCGTGAACTATCGGTGCGCTCGAACCTCAGGGGTGCGGCGCAAAGCCTCGGTCATTACGGCATGATCGTGCTGGTGGGCGTGCCGATCTGGATGGTGTCGTTGCGCTATGGCGTGCTCTGGGCACTGCCGCTGATGGCGGTGCAGGGCTATCTCGTCGCCTTCCTGTTCATGGCGGTGCATGAGACGGCGCACAAGACCGCGTTCAGGAGTCGCGGCCTCAATCTTGCGGTCGGCTACCTCTCGGCCTTCATCATCGGCTTGCCATACGAATATTACTGCCTGTTCCACTGGGACCATCACCGCTACACCCAGGATCCGGAGAAGGACCCGGAGCTGATCGTCGGCGTGAAACCGACATCCGATACGCAACTCGCGATCGCCTATAGCGGATTGGTCCAGGTTGCCGGCCGCCTCCGGCTGATGCTCGGCCATGCCATCACCGGCAAGGTGGTCGTACCCTGGATTCCCGAGAACAGGCGCGGCACTATCGTGACTGAGGCGCGGGTCTATTTCGCGTCCTACGCGCTGTTGCTCGCATTGTCGCTGTGGTTCTGGTCCGCGCTACTGCTGTGGGTCTGGATCGTACCGCTGATCATCGGGCAGTTCTTCCTGCGCCCCTATCTCTACGCCGAGCACACCGGCTGCGAGCGCACCCGCAGCGCGTTCCAGAACACCCGCACGACCTATACCGGCGCGATCGTCAAATGGATTGCGTGGAACATGCCCTACCACGTCGAGCACCACGCCTATCCCTCGATCCCGTTTCACGCGCTACCGAAGCTGAACGGAATCGTCGATGACGAGATCGTCTATCGCGGACGCGGCTATATCAGAACGACGCGCGAGACCTGGGCCTGGTTTCGCCGGCATCGGAAGAGCGCTTAAGCTCAAAGCAAAGCTCCGGCCGCAGTGCGACCGGAGCTTTGTCGTGACGGCACGATATCAGTAGATGCCGTAAGCGCAGACATTCACGACGCGAACGCGCATGCCGTGGCGGGTCGGGACGACGCGTTCCTGGTAGCAGTTGCTGACGCCGGTGTTGACGTAGAGACCGCCATAACCGAAGCCCCAGCCGGGACCCCAGTGGTGGAAGCCGTGGGCCGACGCAGCGGTGGGCGCGAGGGCGGCAGCGCCGAGCGAACCGGCGGCGATCAGGCCAAGAGCAAGCTTGCGAAACATTTTCATTCTCCAGTGTGGCGCGAGGCCGTTGTTGTGTCCCTGCTTCTCGGTCGGGCCGAAGCGTGATTGCGTTCACACGGAGGAGGGAGAATCGTGCTTCAGGATTGTTTCGTCGGTTGCGGCGAGGTGCGCCGTCGTCAGGCTTTCCGCGCCGCGCGATAGCGCGCGGCCATCGCCTGCGTCATCTCGGCCATCTTCTCGCGGAGATCGGCGGGCTCCGGCACCTCGGCCTCGGACCCGAGCCGCAGCAATTCGGCTGCGGCATGCCACGACGTCTTCCCGGTCGGCACCCTTGCGATGCGCCAGCCGTCGGCATCGATCGTTTCTTCGATCTCTGTGCGCGCCCTGACGTAAGGCTGGCTCAGCGCATCGAGCAGTTTTGCGCCGAGTGGCGAGAGCCGCACGATCGCGATGTTCGGGTGCATCTCGGCCTCGAGCCGCAGCGTCGCATCCTGCCAGTAGGCGGCGAGATCGAAATTGGCGGGACGATCGAAGCGGTCGTCGAGCGCCGTGCAGTCGAGCACGCGCGCGATGCGATAGGTACGCACGCTGCCGTCGACCTGGCCTGCGAGATACCAGCTGCCGCCCTTCAGCACGAGGCCGAGCGGGGCGACACGGCGCTGCTTCTCGGCGCGCCAGCTCCG
Organism: Bradyrhizobium sp. AZCC 2230; assembly: GCF_036924495.1. Taxonomy (NCBI): domain Bacteria; kingdom Pseudomonadati; phylum Pseudomonadota; class Alphaproteobacteria; order Hyphomicrobiales; family Nitrobacteraceae; genus Bradyrhizobium; species Bradyrhizobium sp. AZCC 2230. Next base: position 7,031,936 of record NZ_JAZHRS010000001.1, read on the forward strand.
GTAGCGAATCTTGATGAGTGTCCCGCGCAGAGCCGCGCCCGCAATTGCACGCAGATGTTTTGGCTCGTCCGTCTCGCCGAACCAACCGGGCGCGTCGAGGTAAAAACGCTGCTGCATCCGGCCGGCGTCTTCGCGCAAGTTCGCGGGCAGCGCCGCCATCAGCTTGTTCTGTGCGGCGATCATCGCGGCATCCAGCCCCAGCGCCGCCGCCGGGCCCGGCAATCCCGCCAGGAACAGCGCGCCCGCTTCGCTCTGCGACAGCCCGTTGAGGCGCACGCGATAGCCGTCGAGCAGGCGATAGCCGCCCTCTGCGCCGCGGTCGGCATAAACAGGGACGCCGGAGGCCGCGAGCGCGTCGATGTCGCGATAGATCGTGCGTACCGAGACCTCGCAGGCCTCCGCAAGCTCGGGCGCAGTGACCTGTCCCTTGGCCTGGAGGGTGGTGAGGATCGACAGCATCCGGCTCGCGCGCATGATGTCTTAAACCATACCTGACACAGGATGTCAGGTATGGTCGGCTACAAGCGGGTCCATCTCAAGCCGGCCCAAGGAGATCCGCCATGACCGCTCCGAACCGCATCACGCTGTATTATTCGCCGCAGAGCCGGGCCACCGGCACGCGCGTGTTGCTGGAGGAACTCGGCGCGCCCTACGACCTTCACGTCCTCAACATGAAGGCCGGCGAGCAGCGCAGGCCTCCCTATCTCGCCATCAATCCGCTCGGCAAGGTGCCGGCGGTCCGCCATGGCGAGGCGTTGGTGACCGAGCAGGTCGCGATCACCATCTATCTCGCCGATCTGTTTCCGCAGGCCGGCCTTACGCCCGCGCTCAGCGATCCGCTGCGCGGTCCCTATTTGCGCTGGACCGCCTGTTACGGCTCCTCCTTCGAGCCCGCGCTGATCGACAAGTTCATGCAGCGCGAACCTGCGCCGATCACGCAGTCGCCCTACGCCGATTACGACACCATGCTGGGCGACCTCGAGACGCAATTGTCGAAGGGGCCGTATCTGCTCGGCGAGCGGATGACGGCTGCCGATATCCTGTGGGGTGTTGCATTCAGCTGGACTATGATGTTCGGTATCGTGCCGAAGAAGGATGTTTTCGTCCGCTATGCCGAACGCATGACCTCGCGGCCGGCATTCCAGCGCATCAACGCAGTCGATGACGAGATGGCGGCGCAGCATGCTGCGGCTGCGGGTGGGTGAGGGCAAACCCCAATCTCCGCTGTCGTCCCGGGGCGTGCGAAGCGCGAACCCGGGACCCATAATCACAGGGTTGTGTTTGGCGAAGACTCGGAGTTGCCAGCCTCATCCATAACCACTCCCTGTGGTTGATGGTGTGGACGGCCCCCTACGGCATCAGTGTGCCAGAATGAGGTTGTCAGAAACTCATTCACAGGAGCCGTCCGTGAACCAGATTATCCGCATTGGGATGGATACGTCGAAGTATATTTTTCAGCTGCATGGCGTTGATGCGTCTGAGCAGGTCGTGTTGCGCAAGCGGCTTAGCCGCAAGGCGATGCTGGATTTCTTTGCCAAGCTGCCGCCGACGGTGGTGGTGATCGAGGCCTGCGGGGCGGCTCATCACCTGGCGCGAGAGCTTGGCAAGCTGGGACACACGGTCAAGCTGATCGCACCGCAGCTGGTGAAGCCCTATATACCGCGCAACAAGAACGACGGGCGCGATGCGGACGGGCTGTGCGAGGCCGCAAGCCGGCCGCGGATGCGGTATGTGCCGGTGAAGACGGCCGAGCAGCAGGCCGCGCTGATGCTGCTGGGCGTCCGAGAGCAATTGGTCGCACGTCGCACGCAACTCTCCAACATGATCCGCGGGCATGCGGCGGAGTTCGGTCTGATCGCGGCCAAGGGGCTGGACAAGCTCGCCGCGTTCCTGACAGCGATCGGGCAGGACAAAGGCGTGCCGGCGCTGGCCCGGGAGCTGTTTGCAATGCTTGCCCGCCAATATGAGCAGGTGCAGGGCGAGCTGAAGGCCATCGAGGCTAAGCTTCTCTCCTGGCACCGTGCCGATGCCATGAGCCGGCGCCTGGCGCAGATCCCGGGGATTGGTCCGGTCACCGCCGCAGCGCTGGTGATGAAGGCGCCCGATCCACATGCCTTCCGCTCGGGGCGGCTGTTTGCCGCCTGGCTCGGCCTGACCCCAAAGGACCATTCCACCGCGGGAAAGACCAGGCTCGGCAAGATAACCCGTGCAGGCGATGAGACCTTGCGTCAGCTGCTGGTGGTTGGAGCAACCTCGGTGGTCAAGATAGCCAAATCGAAAGCTCGTGGGCCGAGCTGGCTGATCGAGCTTTTGAAGCGCAAGACACCGAAGCTGGCGGCGGTGGCGCTAGCCAACAAGATGGCCCGCATCGCCTGGAAGCTGATGACGACGGGAGAACACTACGACAGCGCGCGGCGTGAGGCGCGAACCGAGGCCCAAACGGCCGCCGCCGTGTGATCGAGAGATTCGGCCGGCCGGCGGGTTAGCCCACCGGCCGAACCGGAGCTGCAAGAGCAGAGGAGATGGTGCGATCGATCGTTCGAGATGCGAGTAAATCCGTGGGACCCATTGGCCGAACAAGGTCGCGTGGTTGATTGGAACTCGTGTCGCGAAAACCATCTTGGCCAGCGGTCCTCCGACAAGCCGCATCAATAGGCCGGACATATGGATGCAAGCGATCCGATCAAACATCACAAAGCTCTTGTGCCACGGGGGCCGTCCACATATGGGTCCCGGATCTGCGCTCCGCTTCGCTGCGCTTGTCCGGGACGACAGCGGAGCGTGAGATGCTGCCCTCGTACTCCTGGCCAAGCACTCAAAACCGCGGCGCTCTCTTCTCCGCAAACGCCTTGATGCCTTCCTTGATCTCGTCGCCGCGCATGCTGTCGCGGTGGCGCTGATCGGCGGCGGCCTCATCCAGCTCGCCGCGGGCGAATTCGTTGATGGCGCGCTTCATACCGCGCATGGCCTGCGGCGCGTTTCCGGCGAGGATGTTGGCGAGCTTGTCGACTTCCTCGTCGAGTGTTTCCACCGGCACCATGGCGGTGAGATAGCCGATCCGCAGCATCTCCGGCGCACTGATCTTCTGTGCAGTGAGAAACAGCTTCTTGGCGTTGTCGACGCCGAGCCGCGTCACGTAGCGTTTGATGCCGCTCCTGTAATAGTGCAGCCCGAGTCGCGCCGCCGGCATGAACATCTCGGCGGTGTCGACGCCGATGCGGAAATCGCAGGCCAGCGCGAGGTCGGTTGAGCCGCCATAGACGCCGCCATTGAGCCGGCAGATCGTCGGCACGCCGAGGTCCTCCAGCCGGTTGACGACGACTTCGAACGCCGAGCCCGCGCTCTGTTGCGCGTTGGCGCTCGCTGCTCGCTCGGCGACCGAATTGAGATCGTAGCCTGCGGAGAAGGCGCGTCCCGTGCCGGTCAGGACCAGCACGCGGATATCAGGATCGGCCTCGACCCGGTCGAACAGCTTGACCAGTTCGCCGAGATCCTCCGCCTGAAGCCGGTTGAGATGCTTGGGCCGGTTCAAGCGGATGGTGGCGCGTGCACCATCGATTTCGAGCACGGGGCCGCTGGCCGCGTCGGCTGTGTCCGACATTCTTGTCTCCATTTACTTGTTTTCGAGCGTGCGGCGCTTCGCTTCGGCGTCGATCGTCTCGGCGAGGTCTGGGTGCCGCGCCATCAGCACGCGGAAGTCGACGAGGTCGAGCACCAGCAGCCGCGACACTTTCGTGGTCGAGACATTGGCGCCGCGCATGTTGTTGCCGAGCAACGCCATCTCGCCGAAGAAGGCTCCCTCGCCGAGCTGAACCTTCTTGCCGGGGAGGTCGACCTCGACCGCGCCCGCGGCGATGAAATACATGCAGTCGCCCTGCGCGCCCTTGCGGATGATCATGGTGCGCGCCGGCAGCTCCATGGTGCGCAGCATGTGGGTGACATCGGCGATGGCTGCGGGCCCGAGCGCCGCGAAGAACGGCACCTTGCTGACGGATTCCCAGGTCTTGAGGAAATTGTCGCGCCGCGTCTCCGCCGCGAATCCGGTCGCCAGAATACCGGTCCAGAGGCCGAACACGCCGAGGCCGGAGATCATCACCAGCGCCGCGACCATGCGGCCGAGCGGCGTGACCGGCACGACATCGCCATAGCCTGTCGTAGTCAGCGTGACGACCGCCCACCACAGCGCGGCAGGGACGCTGCCAAACGTCTGCGGCTGCACGTCCCGCTCCAGAAAATATTCGGCGACAGAGGCCAGGAAAACCACCATCAGGAAGATCACGAGCACGCTGAGCAGCGGCCCCGATTCCAGCACCAGCACACGGCGGAGCTGGCGCAGGCCGGGAATGCCCGGCACCACCTTCAGCACCCAGAGCACGCTCAGCAGCCAGGCGGTCTTGGGCTCGGCGCCGAGGATCAGGGCGACCGGCACGGCCAGCGCCCCCAAGGCGTCGACCAGCCCGGCGGAGGAGGACATATAGAGGCCCAGCCGCCCCTGCCGCGCCATGTGGCGCAGCCGGACCAGCCATTCGAACACGAAATAGACGAGACAGGCCCACAGCAGGAAATCGACCCAGCGATGGGCCGCCGCGTATGCCGGATCGAGCGTCAGCAGCACCATGCTGACCACGCCGACGGTTACGGCCACATAGGCCGCCTTGGTCATGTTGCGGCCGGCGGTGGCGGCCACGAATTGGGCCAGAGCGGGAAACATCGGCTTGGACATGCGGAATGGCGGCTCGATCTTGGTGCTCGCGGTCCCGGGCTGGGACTTGGGCGCCAAAGTGCCCGCCCGCACCGGAGCCGTCAACGACGGGGCGGGCAGCCGGACCATCCGTCCGGATCAGGGCGCGGACCGGGCTTGCTGACTATTTGAAATGTGGAGGTTCGTCATAGCCGCGGCGGCTGCTCAGAAACAGCAGCATCATGAGGCCGACGCCGACGACCACGGCGAATCCCGCTCCCAGCGCCAGGGCCACATAACCTTCCGTTGGGATCGGGTCGCCTCCGAGAGCCAACGGTTGCGGCCGGGAAACGGTTCCAGGGGCGGCAGGCCACGATTCGCCAAAAGCAGGCGAGCACCCGACATCCAGGCGCGAATCGATAGGTCAGGCACTCTGAGCTGTCTTCACCACCACCACGTTGCTGTCTTCGGGCGGGGGAAGGGCGGCAGGGATGGTCGCCTTTTCGATCTCGCTGGCGTGGCGCTTGAGGTAGTCGCGGCGCATCCCGATCTCGTCGCGGACGAATTCGTAGCCGAGCTTGAAGGTATCGAGCCCGTCGGTACTGATCGTGCCGTCACGCAAGCCGATCACCGCGCCGCGCAAGATGCCCTCGAGCTCGTCCTGCAGGCATTCGAGCTGATCCAGCGAATGGGCGTGCTCGATCCGCTCGCCGATATCGAGGATGGCGGTGGAGAGCTGGCTCGCCTTCTCCGGCGCGACGCGGGTGATCTTGGCGTAGATCGCCGCGAAGATCGAGCCGATGACGCTGAGCGCAGCGGCGCCCAGATACATCATGTCGCTGTACTTATCCATGAACGACTTGGTGTCGTCGTTGATGTAGTCGGCGGCGCCCTGATGCGCCATCACGTAGGCGTCCTTCTCGACGGAGGCGGGTTCGATATGGGTGGCAAAGCCGCTGTCGAGCCCGAGCGCGGACTTGTTCTCGTAGACGATGCGCGCGAGGTCGCCGGCGGTGGTCGCCGACATCTTGGATTGTGCAACCAAGAGCCATTCAAGCCCGATCGTGTCGAGATCGTCGTCGGGAATCTCGGGTGACGCGGACAGCGTGCCGGCTGTCAGCGTCTCGTCGGAAATGCCTGGGAATTTACGCGCCAGCGCCTTGGCCTCGTCGATTGCATTGAGCGTGAAGCCGCTGCGCTTGGCGACCTGCTCATAAGCCTTGTCGCGCACGGCCTTGGAGGCGTGGACGACGGCAATCACCGCGCCAAAGCCGCTGGCCGGCGCGAACAGCTTGTCCAGCGTCGCGCCCTGCGGCGCCATCTGGATCTTCGCGGCGTCGGGGCTGTCGGCGGGAATGTCGAGGATGCTGCGCACGAAGGCGAGGGACGACTCGTTCTCGGCGAGAACGGCGACCTTCTTCTTCTTGAGCTCGGCGAGCGACTTGATCTTCTTGTTGCCGGGGCCGAGCAGCAGCACGAGATCGTGCTCGAGGATCGCGAGCGTCCGCGCCCGCAGCGGTACCTTGGCGTCGGTGCGCAGGACGGCAAGATCGGCCTGCCTGCGATCGAACTGGGCGAGCGCCTTGGCGTTGTCGGCGTTGTTGACGATCTTGATCCGGAAACGCGAGGCGTTGTTCTTCAGCAGTGTGGCGAGCTTGGTGGCGAACAGTGCTTCGTCGCTGTTGGGAGCGCCGACGGCAAAGGTCAGCGTCTCCGAATTGTGCAACCAGGCGCGCCCGGCCCAGACGGTGGCGAGCGACAAGAGCAGGGTCAGCACGACATACAGCAGGACCTGCTGCTGGTTGGTCTTGATCACCTTGGGACGCCGTGGCGGCGGAAGCTCGGTCGACGAGGTCGGGCCTTCAGCACTCATGGCAGCACTGGCCTTATTCCTAGGGTGGCGGGCGGCACGGCCATTGCCGGCGGCACGCTCGAAAAAATCGTAAGCGTCTGAAAAAAGAACGATATTCCTCTACCTGAGGATGATAGCGCTCCAGCGAAAGAATGCAAATTCCGCGCCGAAGGTAACCTTACCCAACCGATCCGCGTCGTTTGGTCATGCTATCACCGTTTAGCCACAGTTGGCGATTTTCCAGTTCCCCCGGCTGCATTCCGTCGCGGGAGATGTCATAAATCAGCGGTCCCGATGTTCTGACGGGTCCAACAAGAAGTTGCGCTGAACGCTCCATTTTTCTTTTTAAGTCAACGAGGGCGTCAGCTTTGTCGTTTCCACCTCTGTCATCGGCGGTTCCGGTCGAAGCGCTCATTGGCTGGATGTTGTTGCTTACCTTCAAGCACATCATCGCCGATTTCGTGCTGCAGACCGCCTGGATGGCGCAAGGCAAGGACCAGAAGCACGGCTGGGCTTTGCCGCTTCTGGTGCACTGCCTGATTCACCTTGCAGTTGCGCTGCTGCTGATCCTGATCGTCGCGCCGAAATTTTGGTTCGTGGCGCTGATCGACTTCGTCATTCACATCACGATCGACCGCGCCAAGGGACTGGTCTCGGCCAATTTCGGCGTCAACCAGGAGCACCCCTGGTTCTGGACCCTGATCGGCGTCGACCAGGCGCTGCACCACCTGACCGGCTTCGGCCTCTCTATCTTCATGGCGGCGAACTGAGGTAGTGGCCCCGGGGCGCGGCGGCCGATTTCGTAGCCCGGATTGCGCTCCGCTCTATCCAGGCTACGCAGCTCTTTACGAGCCTTTACGAGCCTTGGCCCGGCCCTCTGATTCGCGGCCCACGCGCAGCCACCCCGGGTGACTACCGCCCGGGGTGGTTAACCTTTCATTAGAGAATTGCGCTGCATCTTCGGCTTCGAGGAGAACTGCAATGTTTTCAAGCCGCGACGCCTATGAAAGCGATTTCTGCCCGGTTCGCGACGAGCTCCTTGGCGAGATGTATCGCGCCAGCGAGAGTGGCCTGCCGAGGCTGGTTGAGAGTGTTTCCCCTGACGCGCGCGCCATGCTGGCGCTATTCTGCTATCGCCGCAGCCATCTTCATTCGCTGGCCGTCGCGATCGCAGCCGGTTGCAGCGAGCGCGACCTGATCGAGAACGGCGGCCGTGTCGGCTCGACGCTCTACGCGCTGTCGCGCGAGGGCGCTGCCAAATCGTCCCCGTCGCTGGCGGGTGGCCGCAAGCCGATCACGCTGTCGACCAAGCCGCTCTCGGTGCTCGCACCGCTGGACGACGAGATCGACGACGAGATCAGCGAAGCCGTCCCCGCTTAAGCGGCTTTTCGTTGGCGCATGATCTCCGCGCAAACGCTTTGCGTTTGTCGCGCCGGAAAACCGCTGCACACTTTTCCGGATCATGCGCTAGCGATCGCAGGCAGCCCGAACTTTCGCCGCGCCATCGCGCATTCGGCGTCGCCCGGCATGCAGGTGCGGCATACCTCCGGCCGTACCGCATAGATGCCGCACGCGGTCGCCTTGCCGATCTCTCCCTGCAGTGCTGAACAGCGATCGCCCTCGCAGCGCATGCCGGATTGACGCGCGTTGACTAGCGCCTCAGGAATCGCAGCAAGCTCCTCGTCGCTCTCGATCGAGAAGCGCGGCCAGTTTTGCGAGTAGCCGCAGCAGGCGCCGCAGCTCTGGCAAAAGATCGACAGGTCGATCGCGGACGTCTCATCCATCGTCGTTATGTATCCTTATCAGGTATCCTTTGGCGGGCCCCAGACCAGGCTCTGCCGCCATTTCGCGCGCAACACGTCACGCCGCTCCGGATATCTTTCGTCGAGATAGGTCGCATCCACGACACGGTCGGTGCGGAAGCTGCGAAAATCGCTGCGCAGCTCGCACCATGCCGCGAGCAGGCGCACGGCTTCGAGATAGCCGACCGAGATCGGCCAGATCATGCGCTCGCTGGGGCGGCCTTGCTCGTCGCGATAACGCAGCATGATCTTTTTGCCCTCGTGAATCTGGGTGCGCGTGCGCGCCATGTCCAGACGGTCCGGCTCCCTGTTCCAGCTCGGCCGCGCACGGCTTGCGGGCTCCAGCACGAAGGGGCGCAGGCGCTCGGGCACAGTGTCGGCGATCTTGGCCATCAGATCTTCCGCCGCGCGCGCCAGCGTGGAATCAGCATGGCCCGCGACCCATTGCGCGCCCAGCACCGCCGCCTCGATCTCGTCGGGTGTCAGCATCAAGGGCGGCAGGTCAAAGCCCTTCTCGAGGATGTAGCCCATGCCGGCTTCACCGCGGATCGGCACGCGCTGGCCCATCAGCGTTGCGATGTCGCGATAGATCGTTCGCTTCGACGTCTCGAGCTCGGCCGCAATCGCATCCGCCGTCAGCGGCTTACGGGTGCGCCTCAGCACCTGGATGATCTGAAACAGCCGGTCGGCGCGTCTCATGACAATTCCTTCATCGGCGACGGATCAGAAAACGGCGCGTGGCTGCTGACAGGATGCTGGCAGCAGGGGAGTTCTATACCGGGACAACACATCGACTGAAGAGGATTTGTCCATGATCATCCCAACCCATTTCGGTCCGGCCGGTCCGTTGTGGCGAAGCCAGGCCTCGTTACATGCCTCGCTGTATGCCCGGGTCTTCAGCCGCCTCACATTTTTCGATCTCACCGTCGTCGACCTCCGCGTTGCGCTCGCGACCATGCTGACACGCTCGCTGGTCCAGGCTGCGGACGCGCTGGTCCGCCATCTGATGGGCCGCGCCTGGCGGGGGGCCCGTTTCGCAGAAGATATCACGGCTGCTGCCACCATGGTGGCAGCAGCCCGGCACTAGGTTCCGTCAACTCTTTCGGCAGGTTCAGGAGAGCTCCCATGATCACGCTTTACGGCTTTGGCACCGGCTTCGGCCTGCCGGAAATCAGCCCCTTCGTCACCAAGACGGAGGTGCAGCTCAAGATGGCGGGACTGCCCTACCGGAAGGAGCGCGCGATGCCGCCGGCTTCGCCCAAGGGGCAGCTGCCTTTCATCGATGACGGCGGCGAGGCGGTGGCCGATTCCACCTTCATCCGCGCCCATATCGAGCGCCGCTACGGCTTCGATTTCGACGCCGGCCTTTCCCTGCACGAACGCGCCCAGGCCTGGGCGTTCGAGCGCATGATCGAGCACCACGTCTATTGGTCGCTGGTCGGCGCGCGCTGGGTCGATGCTGCCAATTTCGCCAAGGGCCCTGCGCATTTTTTCGACGGGGCGCCCGAGCACAGCCGCGAGAAGCTGCGTGAGGACGCGCAATTCCGCGTCGCCGAGAACTATCTGCTCTCCGGCCTCGGCCGCCACGCTCCCGATGACGATGTCGAGCTCGCGGTCCGCTCGCTGTTTGCGCTGTCGGTGCAGCTCGGCGACAAATCCTATCTGATGGGCAACAAGCCCAGTGGGGTCGACGCGACCGCGTTCGGCGCGCTCGCCGGAATTCTCACACCGTTCTTCGAATCCCGTCTGCGCGAGCGCGCGGAAGGATTTCCGAACCTCACCGCCTATGTCGACCGGATGATGGACACCTACTATCCGGAGTTTGCCTGGACGCCGCTGCGACAGGCGGCCTGACGCCATCACGCGGGTAGCGTAAAACAAAAGAGCCGGCCCATTGGGCCGGCTCTCGTTGTTCTGGAAACTGTCGGCGCGCTTACTTCACGAGCGTGTACTTGCCGTCCTTGACCGTGAGCAGGATGCGCGAGCGGTCGTCGAGACCGTAGCGGTCCTTTTCGGTGAAGTTATAGACGCCCTGGCTCGCCGCAATCTCCCGCTCCGACAGCAGCGCCTGGCGGATCGCCTCGCGGAATTCCGGCGTGCCGGGTTTTGCCGTCTTCAATGCCACAGGGATCACGCGCTTGAGGATCTCGAAGGCGTCGTAGGAATGGCCGGCGAACTGGCTGCGGCTGTTCGGCCCGTACTTGCCTTCATAGGCCGTGTTGAGCGCAAGGCCCGGCTTCTTGGTCGCGGCTTCGTCCGGCTGATCCTCGGGGTCCATAACCGGGCCCGACGCCATCAGCACACCTTCGGCTGCCTTGCCGGCGATGCGGATGAAATCCATGCTGGCGGCACCATGGGTCTGGTAGATCAGGCCCTGATAGCCGCGCTCGCGCAGCTCGGTCTGCGGCAGGGCGGCGGCGGTGCCGGAGGCGCCGACCAGGATCGCGTCGGGATTGGCGGCGACGAGCTTCAGCACCTGGCCCGTGACGGAGGTGTCCGGACGCGCGAAGCGCTCCTCGTCAGCCAAAGTCATGCCCATCGGTACACCCTGGGCCTTGAAGTCATTGAACCAGAGGTCGCCATAGGAGTCGGAATAGCCGATATAGCCGACCGTCTTCACGCCCTTCGACTTCATGTGCTCGTAGAGCACCTTGCCCATGATCGGAATCGGCTGCGGCATCGCGACCGACCACTTCATGCGCTCCGGTGTGATCGGGAACGGCGAGAGGCCGAAATGCGGAATGCCGGCCTCGTTGGCGACGTTCGACACCGCAATCGTCGGCGGCGTCACCGCCGAGCCCATGATGACGTCCGCCTTGGATTCGGTCACGAAGCGCCGGGCGTTGGTGGTTGCGGTGGTGGGATCGCCGCCGTCGTCGAGCACGATCACCTTCAGCGGCACGCCGCCGATCTCCTTCGGCACGAATTCCAACGCGTTGCGCTCGGGGATTCCGAGCGCCGCGCCCGGGCCGGTCGTTGTGGTGGTGATGCCGATGGTAATCTCAGCGGTCTGGGCCAGCGCGGGCAAGGCCGGCAGCGCCAGCGTGGCCGCCGCGACGGCAGCGGTCAGGTAAAAGCGTTTCATTGATTCCTCCCTTTTCGTGTTTCTTTGAAAGCAGAAATTCGGGGCTATTTCAGCCCCGTCTTTTGGTGATGTGGCGATTTAGCTCCGGATCTAACTCCCTGCGAATTTCGCTACCATTTCCGGCGGAAACGGTGCCGATTTCAGCTTGTCGGGGTTAACGGGATCGCGGCCGACCAGGACGCGGGTCTCAAAACCTTCGAGGGCGAGCGCCTCGCCCTTGTAGACGTTGTGCTTCACCTCGAAGCTCGAGCGCTTGATGCTCTCGATCTTCGTCTCGATGGTGATCCAGTCGCCATAGGTCGAGGGGATGTAGAACTTGGCCCGCGTGTCGACCATGGGGATGCCCACCAGGCCGTATTTGCGGACCAGGTCCTGCTTGGAGAACCCGGCGACCTCGAACAGGGTCGACGTCGAATCGTCGAACATCGCGAAATAGCGCGGGTAGTAGACGATGTTGGCGGGGTCGCAATCGCCCCACTGGATCTGGACGTCGCGCCGATTCACGAACATGCGGGGCTCTTACTCTAAGAAGTTACTTCGGCGCCATGCGCAGCGAGCCGTCGAGGCGCACCACCTCGCCGTTCAGGTACGAATTCTCGACCATGTGCAGCGCGAGCGCGGCGAACTCGTCGGCGTGGCCGAGCCGGCGCGGGAACGGGATTGCGGCGGCAAGCGAATCCTGGGCTTCCTGCGGCAGATTGGCTAGCAGGGGCGTCAGGAACAGGCCGGGCGCGATCGTCAGCACGCGAACGCCGAATTGCGCCAGCTCGCGCGCGATCGGCAGCGTCATGCCGACGATGCCGCCCTTCGAGGCCGAATAGGCCGACTGGCCGATCTGGCCGTCATAGGCGGCAACCGAAGCGGTGTTGATGATGACGCCGCGCTCGCCGGTCGCCTGCGGCTCGAGCCTGGACATCTCGGTTGCGGCGAGGCGCAGCATGTTGAAGGTGCCGATGAGGTTGACCTTGATCACCTTGTCGAAATCGGCAAGCGCCATGGGCCCGTCGCGGCCGACGACGCGTTTGGCAACGCCGATGCCGGCGCAGTTGACGAGAACACGCGCCGGGCCGTGCGCCTTGGTGGCCTGCGCGATCGCGGCTTCAGCGGAAGCGGCGTCGGAGACGTCGCAGGTGACGGCCACGCCCTTGATTTCGGCGGCAACGGTCTCCGCGAGCTTGGTATTGAGATCGCACACCGCGACCCTGGCGCCCTGTGCCGCCAGCTTTCGCGCGGTGGCGGCGCCCAGTCCCGATGCGCCGCCGGTGACGATGGCTGCCTGATCTTTCAACAACATGGCGTTCTCCTTTGGCGATGATTTCTTAGCCGACCGATATCACACGGTCCGATGGATTGGCAGCATAGAGCTCCTCGATCAACGCGCCGCGATGCTCCAGCACCGCGCGCTGGTTGATCGAGCCCTTGTCGGTGACCTCGCCCTTGTCGATCGAAAGCGGCATATCCACGAGGATCGCGCGCGTGATCCGCGTCGAGGAGCCGGTGGCTGAGGCAAGGAACTGCGTCAGGCGCTCGCGGAAGGCTTCGCGCACCAGTCGGTCCCGCGCGGTGACGGTGAGGTTGTCGGCCGGCAGCGTCGGGTTGATCAGCCGGCAGCCGTCGAGATCGAGCAGCACCAGTGCGGAGACCTCGTCGCGATTGATGCCGGCAATGACGACGTCGCGCACCAGCGGCGCGCAGGCCGCGACGAAACGCGCGCGCAGCGGGCCGACGCTGACCCAGGTGCCGCTCGCGAGCTTGAAATCCTCGCTGACGCGGCCGTCGAAATCGAAACCGGCGTTGAAATCATCTGGGTCAACGGGTTTGAGCGCATCGCCGAGCTTGTAGAAGCCTTCCTCGTCGAAGGATTTTGCGGTGATGTCGGGTTGGCGCCAGTAGCCGGGCATCACGTTCGGGCCCTTGGCACGAACTTCCATCTTGCCGTTGTTCGGCATCAGCTTGGCGTCGTTGCCCGATACGGGAAGGCCGACATGGCCAGAGCGGCTGGTGCGCGGATTGACCGACATGAAGAACGGCGCGGTCTCGGTTGCGCCGAGGCCGGTCAGCATCGGCACGCGATAGCCTTTTTCTTTCACCGCGAGTTCGTCGAGACTGTTCCAGATGAAGGGCGACAGCGCCGCACCCGAGAAGAACATCGCATGCAGCCGGTCGAAGAACCTTGCACGAAGACCCTGGTCGTCGCGCAAATAAGGCAGCAGCGACTCGTAGCCCTTGGGCACGTTGAAATAGACCGTCGGCGAAATCTCCTGGAGATTGCGCACGGTCTCCTCGATGCCGCCCGGCATCGGCTTGCCGGCGTCGAGATACATCGAGCCGCCGTTGTAGAGCGTCAGCCCGATATTGTGGTTGCCGCCGAAGGTATGATTCCAGGGCAGCCAGTCGATGATGACCGGCGGCTCGTCCTTGAGGAAGGCGAGCGTCTCGCGCAGCATCACCTGGTTGGCGCAGATCATGCGCTGGGTGTTGATGACGGCCTTGGGATTGCCGGTCGAACCCGACGTCAGCAGGAATTTTGCGATCGTGTCGGGGCCGATCTTGCCATGTACCGCGTCGAGGTCGCTGCGGATCGGCGTTGCCATGAGGTCGGCGAGCAAGGTAACGCCGCGGCCGGGCACGCTGCCGAAAGATGCTGCGATCTCGGTGCCGAGCGACACATTGGCGGCGAGCGCGTCCGCGAATTTGTCGGCGTCCTCGGCGAAGACCAGGCCGGGCGTCAGCAGCTTCATCAGGTAAGAGAGCTTGCCGTAATCCTTCGACACCAGCGAATAGGCCGGTGATACCGGACAGAACGGAATGCCGGCATAGAACGCACCGAACGCGAGCAGCGCATGGTCGATCGAATTGCCGGAGAGGATGACGACCGGCCGCTCCGCCGACAGGCCGCGCTGGATCAGCGCAGAGGCGATGTGGCGGCTCGCGGTGAGCAGCTCGGCGTAGGTGATCTTGCGCCAGCCGCGACCGCCTTCGCGCTCCGCCATGAACACGCGATCCGGCGTCGTCGTCGCCCAGTGATGCAGGCGGTCGGTGATGCGGACGGGATAGTCGCCGAGCGGCTGCTTCGGCCGCAAATAGATCGTGCCATCGGCGCGACGCTCGATGTCGACGACGGGATCGCCAAACGAGATCGGCCGCAGCGGAGAATTGCTCGCGCCGCGCTCTGTGCTGGAAGAGGACGGCTTCGCACTCATGACTTCGGCTTTACCTTGGCGGTCTTGTGCTCGAGGAATTCGCGGATCCTGCGTTTTGCCTCTTTGTCACTCTGCGCGACGGTGGCCATCAGCGATTCCATCAGCAAGCCGGTTTGCGGATTGGCCTCCGCGATCATCGGCAGTGCCTGGAGCACAGCGAAATTCGTCAGCGGCGCGTTGGACGCGATCTTGGTCGCAAGCTCCAGCGCCTTGGTGAGGCCGTTGCCGGCTTCGGTGACATATTGCGCAAAGCCGTAGGACGCGCCCTCGGTCGCGGAATAGACGCGACCCGTCAACATCATGTCCATCATGCGCGCGACGCCGATCAGCCGCGGCAGCCGCACCGAGCCGCCGCCGCCGACGAAGATACCGCGCTGCCCCTCAGGCAGCGCGAAATAGGCCGTGGGCTCGGCGACGCGAATGTGGGCGGAGCAGGCAAGCTCCAGCCCGCCGCCGATCACGGCGCCCTTCAGCGCCGCGATCACGGGCACGCGGCTGTACTGGATGCGGTCGAACACCCGGTGCCACATTTGAGAATGGAGGAGTCCGCCCGTGGCGTCGTGATCCTGAAGTTCGGAGAGGTCGAGCCCGCTGGAGAAATGATCGCCGATGCCGTGAATGACGACCGCGCCGATGTCCTCGGGCAGGGACGCAAAGCATTCGCCGATGTCCAGGATGATGCCGTCGTTGAGCGCATTGCGCTTGGCCGGCCGGTTCAGACCCACGGTCAGAACTCGGTCCACCCGCTCGATCCTCAGCAGCCCGGAGGCGCCCGCGTCAGCGGTCTCGGCGTTTCCCTGTGTCATTTGCGTCCTTATCAGAATAGTTATGTTGTATAACGAATTCTGGAGGAGTCAATATAGGGCCCTTCGCGATGATGTGTGCGAGGGGCTGCGCCGGTGTGCGAGAACGGCTCAGGCCGTTTCCGTAATCATCTTCTTGGCGGCTTGAGCGAGCAGGCCGGAACGGGTGTACCCGTGCGTCTCGGCGTATTTGTCGATCTGCTCAAGGACATCACCGGGCAGGGTGACATTGACGCGCACGATTTTTGGCTGGTCGTTCTTCACCGAAACCAGAATAGCAACGCCCGAGCGATTCTCCGGATCCGACATGATGTCCTCGAGCGACGAAGGCTCTGGAATCGCTTCTCCATCTTCTGCCAGGCCCTCAAGATGAAGCGCCAGCGCTTGTTCGGCCATGTCGCGCGCTTCGTCGAGCGTGGTGCCTGCGGTCACGACGCCTGGCAGATCCGGAAACGAAACGCCGAAATCGCTGTCGGCATCCTTATGGATCAGACCGATGTAATGACGCATGGCGCTCACCTCAGCTTCAGGCCTGATTGCTTTTCGATACTCTTCAGCGTCCCGAGCGGAATGTCCCGCTTCGGATGAGGGACGGTGACGCGGCCCGTCTTCGTCGGGTGCTTGAACTGGACATGGCTGCCTTTTTGAGCCACCTGGACCCAGCCATCGCTTTGAAGGGCCGAGATAATCTCTCGGCTATTCATGGTGTGTATTTATACACATCGGAATGCATTTGTCAAGGAACGGCTCACGCCACCTGATGCACGTCGATCACCACCCGGTCCGCATGCCGCGCCGCTGAGCCGACAAAGATGTGCTCCATCAGCCAGCGATATTTTTCGTGCCCGGTCTCGAATTTTGGCACGGTGCGGAAATAGATCAGTTTGGGATCGACCGGCTCGCCGCGCTTGGGCTTTTGCAAGAGCTCGACAGGGCCGAAGCGCATGCCCTTGTTCTCGACATAGACGACGGCGCCGTCGCCGGTCTCGAAGGCGTATTTGGCTTCGAGATCGATTAGCTCGTTGGGACGGATGGTCTGGAAGTCGGCGCCGAACGGCAGCACCTTGCCTGATATCGCACCCTTCACCTCGCCGCCGATGATCGGAATGATGCGGCGGACGCCGATGCCGGTTTCGCCGGCGGTGATGACGTCGCCGATTTTTGCGGTGATGGTGAAGACGTATTTTGTCTCGAGCGTCGGTGTGGTCATCGCTTCACCCTTCAATGGGCCATCATTCGCGTCGGCAACCAGGTCGCCAGCAACGGGAACGCGATCAAAATCACCAGACGCACCAGGTCGGTCGCCACGAACGGGATCACGCCCTTGAAAATGGTGGAGAACGAGACGTCCTTCACCACGCTCTTGATGACAAAGACGTTCATGCCGACCGGCGGATGGATCAGGCCAAGCTCGACGGTCATGACGATGATGACGCCGAACCAGATCGGATCGAAGCCGAGATGCGTGATGACCGGGAAGATGATCGGCACGGTCAGGATGATCATCGCCATGGCATCCATCAGGCAGCCGAGCACGAGATACATCATCATGATCAGAGCCAGTACGCCGTAAGGGCCCAAGCCCAGACCGGTGAGGAATTCCGTCACCTTCTGCGGCGTCTGCGTCACCGTGAGGAAATAGCCGAAGATCAGCGCACCGATCAGTACGGTGAACACGGCTGCTGCCGTGCGCGTTGCCTGGAGCAGCGAAGCCAGGATCTTCTCGCGGTCGAGCCGGCCCGTGACCACGCCGATGATGAAGGCGCCGGCAGCGCCGACGCCGCCGGCCTCGGTCGGCGTGAAGCGGGGCAGGTAGGGCAGGCCGTAGAGGCCGCCGATCACGAACACGAACAGCAGCACCGGCGCCCAGATATCCTTCAGGCCGGCAAAGCGCTCGCGCCAGGGCAGCACCTTGCCCTTGGGCAGGAAGTCTGGGCGGAAATAGCCGATCAGGAAGATCGTGATCATGTACATGGTCATCGCCAGCAGGCCCGGGATGATACCGGCGACGAAGAGTTTTCCGATGTCCTGCTCGGTGATGATACCGTAGACAGCAAGCACGGTGGAGGGCGGCAGCATCGCACCCAGCGTGCCGCCGGCCGCGATCACGCCGGTGGCAAAGGACTGCGGATAGCCGAAGCGACGCATCTCGGGGTAGGCGACCGCGGAGAAGGTCGCCGCGGTCGCGACCGAGGAGCCGCAGATCGCGGCAAAGCCGCCGCAGGCGCCGACGGTGGCAATGCCGAGGCCGCCGCGCAAGTGCCCGACAAAGCCGTTGGCGGCGCGGAACAGCTCGCGGCTCATGCCGGAATTGCTGACGAAGGAGCCCATCAGCAGAAACATCGGGATGACGCCGAAGGTGTAGTCGGTGACCGTGCGCATCGAGGTCTGGCCGACCAGCTTCAGCGCCGGCGTTGCGCCAACCAGATAGGAGAAGCCGGAGACGCCGACGAGCCCCATCGCCATGCCGACGGGCACGCGCAGCAGCATCAGTGCGAACAGGGAAACGAAGCCGATAACGGCGACGGCATCGGTGCTCATGATTACTCCGTCGCCTTCAGCTTGGGATCGTGCATGTCTTCGGGATGGAAGATCAGGCGGTAAGTGCGGATCGCGATCAGCAGCACGGCCGAGACGTCGCCGATCCAGGCGATGGCGAAGAACGGCCAGGTCGGCATGTGCATGTCAAAGGTCTGGACGTTGTCCTTGTAGGTGCCACGCACCTTGTCGAACAGCGTCCAGGTCTGCACGGTGACGACGAACAGCAGCACCAGGGTTGCGAACACGTCGATCCAGCGTTGGTAGCGCGGCCCGACATTGCCCCAGACCAGGTCGACCGTGATGTGCGTGCCGCGATACGAGGTCGCGGCAATGCCCCAGAAAATGAGAATGCCGAGCAGCATGCGGCCGATGTCGAAGCTATCGGGAATCGAATAGTTCAGCGTGTTGCGCAGCAGCACCGACAGGAAAATGTCGAGCGCGACGATGCCGACGAAGGCAGCGGCGATCCATTCGATCGAGTCGATGACGCGGTCCATCCAGGAGCGCTTCATGGGCGGAAGGTCCTCAAAGTTTGCAGGAGAACGCGGGCGGGAGAATTCCCGCCGCCGCTTCTGTTTCAGTGAAAACTATTCCGCCAGCGCGTTGTATTTCTTCAGCGACACCTTCAGATCCGCCAGCGCGGCGTCGGGATCGGCGCCGGCCTTCTTGGCGCCATCACCCCAGGTCTTGACCAGCGGCTCGGCTGCCTTCTTCCAGGCGGCGGTCTGGTCCGGTGTCAGCTTGTAGACCTCGTGGCCTTCTTCCGCCTTCACCTTGTCGACGCCGGCATCCTCGAACTTGCCCCAGTGCTCGCCGACCACGCCGGCCATTTCGGTCGAGCAGTTCTTGTCGATCGCGGCCTTCTGCTTGTCGGACATCGAATCGTACTTTTCCTTGTTCATCACGAACACGAAGGTCGTCGTGTAGAGCGGGGCTTCCATATGGTACTTCGTCACCTTGTCGATGCCGAACAGCACCAGCGAGCCCCAGGGGAAGGTGACGCCGTCGGCGACGCCGCGCTCGATGATGTCGCGCACTTCAGGTGCCGAGGACTGCACGTTGGTGCCGCCGAGGGCGGTGACGAAGTTCGCCATGGTGGCGTGGGCCGGGCGGATCTTCATGCCCTTCACGTCCTCGGGCATCACGATCTTCTTGGTGCGGGCGTGAAAGGAGGAGGGCGAGTGGACGAAGGCGAGACAATATTTGACGTCCTTCATCTCCTTCTCGGCATATTTGCGGTACCAGGCATCCAGCCCCATCGAGCCGCCTTTGGCATCGGAGATCAGGAACGGCAATTCGCCGGCGCCGATGATCGGGAAGCGGCCGGGCTGGTAGCCGGGATTAACATAGGTGACGTCGGCGATGCCGTCGCGCGCCATGTCGTAATGGTCAAAAGCCTTGCCGAGCTGCTGGGCCGGAAACACCTTGCCGGTGATGGTGCCGCCGGAATCCTTGTTCACCGCGGCCACCCAGTCTTCCAGAGATTTTTGCAGCGGATGCGACGCCGGCACCCAATGCGAGACCTTCAGGTCAAAAGTCTTGTCCTGCGCGAACGCAGGCGTCACGCTTGCTGCCAGCAGCAAAGCCAGACAGGCTTTCCTCATCGGTCGTGTCTCCCTCTTTGTGACGACGGGCTTCGATGGCCCGGTCTCGTTAGTTAACATGTTATCTAATTGGCTGGCGCGTTCAAGCCGGAACTGCCGCGGCGTGCCGCCGCGTCACCTATGTCAGCCATGTTGCATGGATTTGTCGCGATGCGGCGACGAGCACTCCCCTTTTGCCCAACCGTTATATGTTATAATTATCGCGCGCGGACGACCGCCACAAGCGAGCCGCGACGAAAGCCTACAGGATCGGGAGGAGCAAGTATTGCGGACAAAAGTCGCAATCATCGGGGCAGGGCCGGCAGGATTGTTGCTTGGGCAACTTCTGCATCAATACGGCATCGACAATGTCATTCTTGAGCGGCAGAGCCCGGATTACGTGCTGGGGCGCATCCGCGCCGGCCTCCTGGAGGAGGGAACGGTCGGGCTGCTCGACCAGATCGGCGCCGGCGCGCGGGCGCATGCGGAAGGCCTGCTGCATGAAGGCATCGAGCTCGCCTTCGACGGCCGCCGTCATCGCATCGACATGAAGGCCGCGACCGGCAAGACGGTCATGATCTATGGCCAGACCGAAGTCACGCTCGACCTGATGGATGCGCGGAAAGCCGCCGGCCTCACCACCGTCTACGAGGCCAAGGATGCGCAGCCGCACGATTTCGACGGCAGTCACCCGCGCGTAACCTGGGTCAAGGACGGCGTCACCCACACGCTCGATTGCGACTTCATCGCTGGCTGCGACGGCTTTCACGGCGTCAGCCGCGCCAGCGTCCCGGCCTCGGCGATCTCGGAGTTCGAGCGGGTCTATCCGTTCGGCTGGCTCGGCATTTTGTCCGAGACGCCGCCGGTCAGCCATGAGCTGATCTATTCCAACCATGCCCGTGGCTTTGCGCTCTGCACCATGCGCTCGATGAAGCGCAGCCGGCATTACGTGCAGTGTTCGCTCGACGACCATGTCGATCAATGGCCGGACGATCGTTTCTGGGACGAATTGAAGCGCCGGCTCGACCAGGAGGCCGCCGACAGTCTCGTCACCGGTCCCTCGATCGAGAAGAGCATCGCGCCCTTGCGCAGCTTCGTCGCCGAGCCGATGCGTTTCGGCAAGATGTTCCTGTGCGGCGATGCCGCCCACATCGTGCCCCCGACCGGCGCCAAGGGGCTGAACCTCGCCGCAAGCGACGCGCATTATCTGTCGAGCGCGCTCCGCGAATTCTACGACGAGAAATCCAGCGCCGGCATCGATGCTTATTCCGCCAAGGCGCTTGCGCGCGTCTGGAAGGCCGTGCGCTTCTCCTGGTGGATGACCTCGATGCTGCACAAATTCCCCGATAACGGCAGCATCGGCGCGCGCATCCAGGTTGCCGAGCTCGACTACGTTACGCAGTCGCAGGCGGCGATGACGTCGCTGTCGGAGAATTATGTGGGGTTGCCGTTTTAGGGCGGCGGAGGCGGTGCCGTAGGGTGGGCAAAGCGTAGCGTGCCCACCGTTCTTTTCTTTCATGTACGAGCGAGATCGTGGGCACGGCGCTTACGCGCCTTTGCTGTGCTTCCGGCGACGCCGCCCGCTTCAAACACCTACGCAGATCACGTTTAAAACTTTGTAGGCGGTGAAACTGTCATCCACATCGCGTTCAATGGCGGTAACCCAACCGCGACGCGAGCCACGCATGACCGACACTGCCATCCCCGACGGCTTTGAGCCGCTATCCCGCAAGAGCCCGCTTACCGAACCCTGGAAGCCGCTCTACGCGAAGAGAACCGAGAAGGCCGTCATCATTGGCCTTCGGCTCGCAAGGCCGCACACCAATGGCCGCGGCCTGATCCATGGCGGCCTGATCACCGCGCTCGCCGACAATGCCATGGGCTACAGCTGCGCGCAGGCGACGAACTGGACCACGTCGTTCGTGACGGTCTCGTTGTCGATCGATTTCGTCGGCTCCGCCGAGATCGGCCAATGGTGTTCGATAGAGAGCGACGTGATCAAGACCGGCAAGACGATCTGCTTTGCGCAGAGCCTGATCAAGGCCGACGGCGTCGTGATCGCGCGGGCCAGCGGGACGTTCCGCGTGGTGCCCAAGAAAGGGTGAGCCTACCCAAACTTCCAATCCGCCGTCTCCACCACGAGATCGATGAACGCGCGCACCTTGGCCGAGAGCAGGCGCGAGGTCGGATAGACGATGTGGATCGGCAGTGCCGGCTGCTCGTATTTTGCCAGCAGGATTTTCAGCCGCCCGCGCTTTAGGCCCTCGGCCGCCTGATAGGCCAGCACCCGAGTCACGCCGCCGCCCGCCTCGGCATATTGCAAGGCTGCATCGGCGCTGTTGCTGGTGAAACGGGGAGACGGCATCACCTCGATCTCGCGACCCTCGCGGAGGAAGCGCCAACTGGTCGCGGGGCCAAACGCGATAGTCTGGTGTTCAGGCAGCTCTTCCGGCGTCTTCGGCTCGCCGTGGCGTTTCAGATAACCCGGCGTCGCCACCGTGATCCGCCGCATCTCGCCGACCTGGCGCGCAACCAGCGAGGAGTCGGCGAGGTGGCCGATCCGCACGGCCGCGTCGACGGCATCCTCCACGAGGTTGACGAGGTTGTCCGACAGCCTGAGCTCGCAGGCGACCTCGGGATAGCGCTTGAGATAGTCAGTCATGACCGGGCCGACATGCAGCCGACCAAAGCCGACCGGGGCCGACACCACCAGCCGTCCGCTCGGCCGGTTGCGCTCCTCCCGCGCCGAGCCATCGGCCTCCTCAACGTCGGCGAGGATCCGCCGGGCGCGTTCCAGATAGCGCGTGCCGACATCGGTCAATCTCACCTGCCGCGTGGTCCGCTGCAGCAGCCGCGCGCCGAGATGCTCTTCAAGCGCAGCAATCAGCCGTGTCACCGCCGAGGGCGATAGCCGCAGCTTGCGTGCCGCCGGCGCAAAGCCGCGCAGATCGGCGACGGTGACGAAGACATGCATGGCTTCGAGGCGGTCCATGGACATTATTGCATATATTGCAATGATGAAGTGTCAAGCGAGCTGATTGTTTTGATCGCCGGAAAGGCCATTTTAGTGGTCGAAAGACGCAGAGATGCGCCGGAATTTTCAGGAGCGACATTCCGATGACCGCAGTTCACACCTATGCCAGTGACGTGGCCTTCACCCCCGCGGTGAAGGCGATCCAGGCGCGCAAGGGTTCCCGCGAGGCCTATGGGCGCGCGGAGCAGCGCGGTTGGCGCACCGAGGTCGACGAGAACCTCGAAGCCTTCCTCGCCGATACAAACAGCTTCTATTTCGCCACCGCGTCCGCGGATGGCCAGCCCTACATTCAGCACCGCGGCGGCCCGAAGGGCTTTCTCAAGGTACTGGACAAGCAAACGCTCGCCTTCGCCGACTATGCCGGCAACCAGCAATATCTGACCCAGGGCAATCTCTCGGAGAACCCCAAGGCCTACATCTTCGTGATGGACTACGCCCATCGCCGCCGGGTGAAGATCTGGGGCGAGGCGCGGGTGGTCGAGGACGACGATGCGCTGACGGAGGCGCTGATGCCGAAGGGTTATCGCGCCCGGCCCGAGCAGGTGATCGTGTTCAAGGTCGCCGCCTGGGACACCAACTG
This sequence comes from Bradyrhizobium sp. AZCC 2230, assembly GCF_036924495.1. NCBI lineage: Bacteria > Pseudomonadati > Pseudomonadota > Alphaproteobacteria > Hyphomicrobiales > Nitrobacteraceae > Bradyrhizobium > Bradyrhizobium sp. AZCC 2230. The sequence goes on from NZ_JAZHRS010000001.1 coordinate 7,055,100, forward strand.
CCCGCAGCACATTCCGCAGAAGTTCGACGCCGCGGATGTGGCGGCGGCGTTGGCCGCGAGGGACCAGCGGATTGCGGAGCTCGAGGCGCAGGTTGCGGCGCTGAAGGGGCAGGCGGCGGCAGAGCAGAGCTAATCGTCGACGTCGTCCTGCGTGCGGCCGAACAGGTGCACGATACCCGGCGTCGCGATCGTGACGAACACGAAGCGCGAGAGGTGATGGGCGCCGACGAAGATCGGATCGATGTGGAGCGTGAGGGCCAGCGCGAGCATCGCGTCCATCGCGCCGGGCGCAAACGCAACGACGACGTCGGAGAATTTGACCTGCGTGGTGAGTGCGACGATGCCGACGAAGATGGCGGAGACGGCGATGGCCACGGCGAACGAGCCCAGCGCGGCGTTGATGTGGCCGGCCAGCGTCTTGATTCGCATCCGGGCAAAGCGGCTGCCGATCAGCGCGCCGATGCCGACCAGTGCGACGCCGCGCACCCAGTTCGGCAGGCCACCCTCGACCCAGCCCGCGCCATGCAGCACGCTGGAGGCGATCATCGCGCCGAACATCCAGCTCGCCGGAAACTTGATCAGCCGCAGCACGAGCGATGCCGCCAGCGAAGCGGCGACCAGTTCCAGAAGATCAAGGGGCGAGGCAATCGCCGTCGTCAGCGACGGTGCCACGGAGGGCGCGACGCCTGCGACCGCCAGCACCATCGGCAGCGCCGCGGTGAGGATGATGACGCGCATGGTCTGTACCACTGCGATGCCCGGCAGGTCGGCGCCGCGCTCGACCGCCAGGATCGTGATCTGTGACAGCGCACCGGGGCTGCCGGCGAGGAAGGCCGAGGTGCGGTCCCAGCCATGGACGCGCTGGAGGTAGTAGCTGGAGCCGAAGGTCGAGCAGAAAGTCGCGAGCGCCAACAGCCCGATGGTCAGCGGATAGGCGCTGACCTGCTGGATCAGATGGCGCGAAACCACGGAGCCCAGCGAAATACCGAGCAGCACCAGCACGGTCTGGGTCAGGAGCGGCGGCACCGAAAGCTTGCGTCCGGCAATCGCGGCGATCCCGACCGCGATCATCGATCCCGAGATCAACCCGCCCGGAAGGCCTGCGGCCAGGAACGCCAGTCCACCGGCGGCGCCGATGACGAGCGTCTCCAGGGTGCTCAAAACCTTGGCACGGCTCGGCCATTCGAACGGGAGGGAGGCGGTGATTTGCTTCACGCCGCCTTATCGCAAATCGGCGAGAGACGCACAATTGCAGGCTCGTCATGCCGCAATGCGTGCGCCTCTCGCCAAAGGCGAGGGGAGAATTGTGACGGATTTACTTCTTGTCGGCGGCCGGCGCAGGCGCGGGCATTGCGCCGCCCTTCGCGGTCTTGATGCACTCGGAGCGGAATTTCTTGCGCTCCTTGCCGTGCAGGCCCTTGGCGTCCGCCTGCTTGGAGCATTCGAGCGACTCAGCCGAGTGCTCCTTCGGCGCCTTCTTGTCGGTGGTGGCGGCAGCATCAGTCTTGGCGGCCGGCGCGGCGGTCTGCGCGAAGGCGGTGCCGGTGGCGAACAGGGATGCGATCGCGACGACGGCGAGACGGGAGGCGAGGGTCATGATGTTGCTCTTCTTGCAAGAATTGCGGAGGGCCGCGAACGTCGGCCTGCGTTGCTGAACGTCACATGAATAAACCTGAATGGCACGATCACTATATTTTGGCGCCAGGCAGCATCACTTCCTTGTCGGACGTCCCCGGCACGCTAGGATAGCAGTCCTCGTTTTGCTTCCCTGAGGGAGACCAAGGATGACCATTCAATCAAAATTGTTGTGTGCAGTTGCGGTGTCGGGATTCGCCGCGCTGATGGTGAGTGCGCCGGCGCAGGCGCTGACCTCGCAGGAGTGCAGCGCAAAATACCAGGCCGCCAAGAAGGACGGCTCGCTCGGCACCATGAAGTGGAATGACTTCCGCAAGGCCCAGTGCGGCGCCGATGCAACGCCCGCCGCCGCGCCGACCGCGGCCGCCCCGGCTGCTGCGCCCCCGCCCGCTGCCGAGCCCAAGGCGGCCGCGAAGAAGGAGGCAGCCCCTGCGGCCGCCCCGGCGGCGACGATGCCGACCATGCCGATGGGCAACGCCGTCTTCCCGAGCGCGGTCGATGCGAAATATGCCAAGGAGAGCGCCGGCAAGGCTCGCCTCCATACCTGCGTCGATCAGTACAACGCCAACAAGACCACCAATGGCAACGGCGGCATGAAGTGGATCGAGAAGGGCGGCGGCTATTACAGCGAATGCAACAAGAAGCTGAAGGGCGCCGCCTGAGCTTCGATATGATGCGATGGCCGGAGCAACGCTCCGGCCATTTTGCTTAGGTTATTGTTAGAGCATGATCTTTTCGGAAGACCGCTTCACACTTTTCCGGATCATGCTCTAGTTCAGCAATTTCTCGGCCGATTTCGCCACGAGTTGCGACCGCTTGCGTGGGCCGCGCTCGACGAACAAGAGACTCTGGCCGAAGATGAAGCAGTAAAACAGGAAGGCCTGCGCCTCGGCCTCCTCGGCCTCAAGGCCGGTCGCGCGATAAAGCTCGGCGACGTGCTTCAGCCGGGCCGCATCCACGCCCGCCACCGCCGTAGCGGCGCTCTCGTCGGAGCGCGCCCACTGCCGGATCGCGAGCTCGATCGCCATGCCCTCCGGATTGAGCCGCTCGGAATAGAGCTGGATCACCGCCCTCAGCCGCTCGCGGGGCTCTTGCCCATCCAGGCTGGTCTGCTGTGCAATTGATGCCGAGCGTCCCTCGCGCCAGTGCACCAGCATGGCCTCGAGCAGCGCGGCGCGGTCGGCGAAGCGGCGGTAGAAGCCGCCCTTGGTGACGCCCAAATTCTTGGCGAGCACCTCGACCCGCACCGCCTCGACACCTGCGCGGGCAAGCTCCTTGAACCCTGCCTCGACCCAGACATCGCCCTTGCCGTTGTTCATGAAGGAAGCCTCACCGGTTCTTGATACGGTACCGTATTGCTAACGCGTTCCGCGCCTGATACGCTACCGTATCAAGATCAAAAGACGGCGGGGAAGTGCCATGGCTGCGTTCGAGCCGAAAAACCCTGGCTATCGTGCGGCGGCCATCGCGATGTTCGAGGGACAGCCGGCGATGCGCACGCTCGGCATCGTGATCGTCCGCCTCGCGCCTGGCGAAGTCGAGCTGGCCATGCTGCATTCACCTGCATTCACGCAGCAGAACGGATTTGTCCATGCCGGCATCATCACCGCCGGGCTGGACAACGCCTGCGGCATCGCCGCCTTTACGCTGATGCCATCCGAGGCCGATATCCTCACCGTCGAGTTCAAGACTACGCTGCTCGCCCCCGCCCGCGGCGGGCGTTTTGTGTTCAAGGCCGAGGTGGTCAAGCCTGGCCGGACGTTGACATTCTGCGAGGCGAAGGCGTTTGCCGAGCACGAGGGCAAGACCACGCTGATCGCGACGATGACCGGCACGCTGATGGCGATGCTGCCCCGTGTTGCGGCCCACGCGTAGCGTAGCAATTGACAAGCCCAGCGACGCATCCCTTGATGTGTCATGCTTGCCAGTCTCAGCCTCATCCTGCTCTGCCAATTGATCGGCGAGGCCGTGGTTAGCGCCCTCGGCCTGCCGCTGCCGGCCTTGCCGCGCACGGCATCGGTACGGCCCGCGCGTTCCAGGTCGACGAGATTGCCGGCGTCCTCTCCGGCATCGCCATGAGTCTCAACGCTCTCTTGACCTCGTTCCTGGTCCCCCTGGTGGTGACCCTGTTGGCGCGATGACATCGCCCCCGCGACACTCTATATGGGGCGTAACACTTCCCGGTCCCGAGCCGTAATTGCGGTGATGGGACCGAAACGGGACGAGATATGGCTGGATTCAGGACTAAGGGCCTTAATGGCGGCCTCGGGCCGACGCGGCGCGCGGCGCTGACGTTGATCGGGGCAGGCGCCTTCGCGGCTGGCGGTATGACCTTGGCGCGGGCAGCCACCGACGATGACGAAGTGCTGACCGAAGCCAAAGTGCTGCGCGATCCCGATGTCCCCGTTGCCGGCAATCCCGATGGCAATATCAGCATCATCGAGTGGTCCGATTACAACTGCCCCTATTGCCGTAAGCTCGAGCCCGAGCTGCGCCAGGTCATTCAGGACGACGGCAAGGTCAGGTTGGTCCTGAAGGACTGGCCGATCCTCGGGCCCGTCTCCGTGACGGCCGCCCGGATCGCGCTCGCCGCGAAATATCAGGACAAGTACCACCAGGCTCATGACGCCATGATGGGCGTCAGCTCGCGCCTGACCGAGTCGCGCATCAACGAGTTGCTGGCGGCTGCGGGCGTCGACATGGACCGCCTCAAGAGCGACCTCGCCGCGCACGGCAAGGACATCGACGGCATCCTCAAGCGCAACAACGACCAGGCCGAGGCCTTCGGCTTCCGCGGCACGCCGTCCTTCATCGTCGGCAAGTACCGCGTTCCCGGCGTGCTTAGCATGGCCGAGTTCGAGCAGGTCATTTCCGATGCCCGCAAGGCCAAGATGAACTGACGCGCAGCAGCGTTCGTCGCAGTCAACACAAAGGCGCCGCCGCGGATCGCGACGGCGCCTTGTTCATGGCGGGCGAGATTATTTCGACGAAATCCGGACCCAGTCCTTGTGCGCGCGGTCCTGCAGCGCATTCCAGTCGGCCTTCGCGACATCCCAGTTCACGATGGTGCGATTGGCAGTCGCGACCTCGCCATTGGCGACAGACGACGTCTGCATGGAATCATAGACATACACGCTGCAGCCGAGCAGCAGCGCACCCAAAATCATTCCGAAAAAAGTCTGCATGGCGAACCTCCGGTGACGGGCAGATAACGTCGGCCCGGAGTGATGGTTCCGCGGCACTACGGCACAGGTAAGGACAGCTCGTTCATCCCTCATTCAGCCATTGCAGCAGCTCGGCGTTGATCTCGCGCGGATAGGTGTGGCTGAGGTCGTCGATCTCGCGATAGGTCACATCGGCGCCGGCGGCCGCGAGTGTCGCTTGCGTCTGCCGTGCGGTCTGCACCGGAAACATCCAGTCGAGCTTGCCGTGGGTGATGAAGATCGGCAGGCGCTGCAGTCGCGTGGCGTCGGCCATTTCCGCCATCAGCGGATGGAAGGTCGCCGAGACCGGCGCGAGATGAGTGAAGGGCGAGGCGCCGTCGAGCCCGCTGACGTAGCTGAACGTGCCGCCGTCGCTCATGCCGGTCAACAGCATCCGTGAGGCATCGATCGACCAACGGCCGCGCACGGTTTCGAGGATCCGCATCAGGTTGGGTGTGTCGGTGTCGTCGCCCATCAGCGCCCAGGTCTGTCCGGTTGCGGTCGGCGCCACCAGGATCGCGCCAAGGCTACGAGCATCGCGCAGCCAGCTCCACAGAAAGCCGCGTCCGTTGCCGTTGCCGCCATGCAGCGCCATCACCAGCGGCCAGCTGCGATCGGGCGCGTAATATTCGGGAACATAGACCGAGAAGCCGCCGCGGCTGCCGGGCTCGTTATGATCGTGGAAGATGCCGGTGTCCTCGCCGGCGCCGACTTCCAGCCGTGCCAGCAGATCGTCATTGTCGCGATTGGCGGCGGTGAGGAAGAAGTTGCTCACCGGCGGAAACTGGGTCGACAGCGGATACAGCGCCTCCTGTGCGCGCGGCAGATGGCGCAGCGCGCGGAACACCGCGACGAGATCGCCATTGCCGCGCTCGACGTCGCGGATGCCTGCATAGGCGGACAGCGTCTCGTTGCAGGCGCGATCGAGCCGCTCGCGCAATCCGGCGAATTGCTCCGGCCATGCTCCAATCGCTGCGTGTGCCGTTTGCAGCGCATCGTCCGGCGCGCCGATGGCGTTCATCACCGAGCCAAAGGCCGGCGGATGCAAATGCCGGGCGAAGTAGCCGAGCGCCTCGAGCGCATTGAGCAGCGGCGGCAGCACGGTCACGATGTCGTCGACGACGGCCTCGGTCATCGCTGCTTCCTCTGCCTGGATCAGTGCAGCTTGGGCGCCTTCAGGAGCTTGAAGCGGTCGGTCGAGGTCACGGTGACGTCGAAGGTGACGCCTTCATGATGCGCGGAGCCTTGATGATGCACGGTGAGAGGCACGTCGACGCCGGCGGCGCCGAGCCCCCACATCTTCTTGTAGAATGCCGTCTGGCTCGTGACCTTGTCGCCATCCACGGCAAGAATGACGTCGCCGGTCTTGAGCTCCGCGCGCGCGGCGGGACCGTTGGCGGAGATCCCGATCACCACGACGCGGTTGTCGATCTCGGTCGAATAGAGTCCGAGCCACGGTCGCGCCGGCTGGTTGACCCGGCCGAACTTGCGGAGGTCGTCGAGGATCGGCTTCAACAGATCGATCGGCACGATCATGTTGACATGCTCGGCCTTGCCGTCGCGTTCACGCTCGAGCTGGAGCGAGCCGATGCCGATCAGTTCGCCGCGCTCGTTGATCAATCCGGTGCCGCCCCAATTCGGATGGGCGGGATAGGTGAACAATGCCTCGTCGAGCAGATATTCCCAGTAACCGGCGAATTCCTGCTTGGCGACGATCTGGCTCGCGACCGATCGCGTGCGGCCCCCGGCGCCGCCGACCACGACGCGGTCGCCGAGCCGGGTCTCCGCCGACGAACCGAGCGGCAGCGGCTCGATGTCGAGCCGGCCGAGCGCCTGCACCAGGCCGAAGCCGGTGACGGCATCGAAGCCGAGCACATGTCCCTCCACCACGCGCCCGTCGCCGAGGTGAAGCCAGACGGATTCCGCTTCGGTAATGAGATAGCCGATGGTGAGCACCAGCCCGTCGTCGATGACGACACCGTTGCCGGCGCGCTCGGTGCCGAGCGTTTCGGCGCTGAAGGCGTCCGAAGGGATGATGGCGTGCAGGCCGACGACGGAGGCGAGCGCACGGTCGAGATCGAAGCCGTAATCGCTCGCACGCGGCTGATTGGCCGGCGGCACTCTCCATTCGGTCAAGGCGGGCATGGAGTTCTCCTGGCTGAGAGCATCGCTCCGCCATGGCTGCGGAACGACGCGCGAAGCAAGCATAATTTAGGCCGGAGGAGGCCGTCTTGAAAGACTTGACGGCAACTATTCCAGATGCCGCGACGCCGATTTCCGAAGATGACAGAAATTGTTCGCCTAAAGTCGGTCGGCAGCAGCCCAATCCGGCATCGATCGCATGGCTGGTGTCCCGCGAGATGCTAGGCGGGGTTCAATGAAGCTGCTAACCATTGCCGCTTCGTTTGACCAAGAGATCACGGACCAAACCATGGACAATCGCAGCGACATCTGGCGTGGCATCGACACGATCAAGGGACGTTTCATCGACCTTAGCGACAAGGTCTGGGGCATGCCCGAAGTCTGCTACACCGAGGCGCGTTCCGCCGCCGAGCATCTCACCGAGCTGCGCCACCAGGGTTTCCGCATCACCGAGAACGTGGCGGGCATTCCGACCGCGGTGATGGGCGAATGGGGCGAGGGTGGTCCGGTCATCGCCTTCATGGGTGAATATGACGCCTTGCCGGGCCTGAGCCAGGAGGCTGGTGTTGCCGAGCACCGCCCGGTCGAGACCGGCGGCCACGGCCATGGCTGCGGTCATAATCTGCTCGGTTCCGCGGCGCTGCTCGCCGCCACGGCCGTCAAGGACTGGCTCGCCGAGAACAAGGTGCCCGGCCGCGTGCGCTATTACGGCTGCCCGGCGGAAGAGGGCGGCGCGGCCAAGGCCTTCATGGTGCGCTCCGGCGCGTTCGAGGACGCCGATATCGCCATCACCTGGCATCCGAATAGTTTCTGGGAAGTCGCGGTGACGCCGTCGCTCGCCAACACCCGCGCCGACTTCATCTTCACCGGCCGCACCTCGCACGCGGCAGCTTCGCCCCATCTCGGCCGCTCCGCGCTCGACGCGGTGGAACTGATGAATGTCGGCGTGAACTATATGCGCGAGCACATGCCGAGCGATGCGCGCGTGCACTACGCGCTGCTCGACACCGGTGGCATTGCGCCCAACGTGGTGCAGGCCCATGCCCGTGTGCGCTATTCCATTCGCGCCCGTGATCTCCCCGGCATGAACGAGCTGGTCGGGCGCGTCAGCAAGATCGCAGACGGTGCGGCCTTGATGACCGAGACCAAGGTCGAGATGAAGATCATCTCCGCGGTCTCCAACATCCTGCCGAACACGCCGCTGGAGCAGGCGCTGCATCGGGTTATGGAAGAGCTCGGACCGCCGCATTTCGACGATGCCGACAAGGGCTTTGCCAGCCAGATCCGCGCGACGCTGACCGACAAGGACATCGCGTCAGTTTACTACGCGATCGGCATGGAGCCGACCGATCGGCCGCTGGCCGACTTCCTGGTGCCGCTCGACGCCAAGCGCAATCCGCTGGTTGGCTCGACAGATGTCGGCGATGTGAGCTGGGTGGTGCCGACCGTGCAGGTTCACGCACCAACGGTTGCAATCGGCACGCCTTTCCACACCTGGCAGGTGGTGGCGCAGGGCAAGAGCCCGCATGCCCACAAGGCCATGGTGCAGGCGGCCAAGGCCATGGCCGGCCTCGGCATCAAGGCGCTGACAGAACCGGAACTGATCAAGGCTGCGAAGGCCGATCTCACGAAGCGGACGACCAAGACGCCTTATGTCTGCCCGCTGCCCGACCACGTCGCGCCGCCGCTCAATATGTCCGTGGCGTAGAATTCCGTCTCGATACTTCGTCTGATCTGGCGAACAAATTTTTCGCAGTGCAACTTGGTTTCCGGCGGATTCTGCCGCCGGAATGCCGAACCCTTGGGCTGCTGAAGGAAGTTTTGCTCAACAGACAGCCAGAACACCGTTTGCACACACACGGTCGCAGTTGACGCGCGGCCTATTCAGTGTGCCATCTACCGCCAGCCAAAACTCGGCGGCCGGGCTGCGACCGCCTGCATCCATACGGGAACCAGACGGGGGACAACCATGCTGGATAAAGAACTGCGTTCGATGATCGGCGACGTGAAGGACGGTCGGATGGATCGCCGCGCCTTCATCCAGCGCCTGGCTGCCGTCGGCCTCACCGCTCCCATGGCCAACCAGATCCTCGCCATCGGCGGCGTCGCCATGGCCCAGAGCCCGAACCCCTATCCTCCGACCAAGCGCGGCGGCGGCGGTCCGCTGAAGCTGTTGTGGTGGCAGGGACCGACCTTGCTCAATCCGCATTTCGCGACCGGCACCAAGGATCAGGACGGCTCGCGCATCTTCTACGAGCCGCTCGCGAGCTGGGACGCTAACGGCCATCTCAATCCGATCCTCGCCGCTGAAATTCCGTCGATCCAGAATGGCGGCCTTTCGGCAGACGCCAAATCGGTCGTCTGGAAACTCAAGCCAGGCGTCAAATGGCACGACGGAAAGCCGGTTACAGCTGACGACCTCGTCTTCAATTGGGAATATGCCAGCGATCCCGCCACGGCATGCGTCTCGATCAGCACCTATAGCGGCCTCACCGTCGAGAAGGTCGATGACCTGACCATCCGCATCAAGTTCAACGACCCGACCCCGTTTTGGGCGAATGCCTTTGTCGGGGCCTACGGCTGCATCATCCCGAAACATCTGTTCGCCGAATACAAGGGTGGCAAGTCCCGCGAGGCGCCGAACAATCTGAAGCCGGTCGGCACCGGCCCCTACAAATTCGTCGAGTTCAAGCCGGGCGATCTGGTGCGCGGCGAGATCAATCCCGACTACCACATGGCCAACCGGCCGTTCTTCGACAGCATCGAAATGAAGGGCGGCGGTGACGCGGTCTCTGCGGCGCGCGCCGTGATCCAGACCGGCGAATATGATTTCGCCTGGAACATGCAGGTGGAGGACGAAGTTCTGCTGCGCCTGGAGAAGGGCGGCAAGGGCAAGACCCTCTACGCCGTCGGCGGCGACATCGAGTTCATCGCCGTCAACTTCACCGATCCCAACACCGAGGTCGACGGCGAGCGTTCGTCGCTGAAGACCAAGCATCCGATCCTGTCGGACCCCAAGGTGCGCCAGGCGCTCGCGCTGCTGGTTGATCGCGATTCCGTCAAGAAGGCGATCTACGGCCGCGCCGGCCGCGCCACCGCGAACTACCTCAATGGCCCCGAGGAGTTCGTGTCAAAGAACACCAAATGGGAATTCAGCGTCGAGAAGGCGAGCGCACTGCTCGATGAGGCCGGCTGGAAAGCCGGCGCCGACGGCGTCCGCGAAAAGGACGGCAAGAAGCTGAAGCTGCTGTTCCAGACCTCGATCAACGGCCCGCGCCAGAAGACCCAGGCGATCATCAAGCAGGCGTGCCAGAAGGCCGGCATCGACGTCGAGCTGAAATCGGTCGTGGCCTCGGTGTTCTTCTCCTCCGACGTCGCCAACCCCGACACCTATTCCAAGTTCTTCGCCGACATCGAGATGTTCCAGATCCCGATGACGCAGCCCGATCCGGCCCTCCATATGCGCCGCTACCATTCGCGCAACGTCGCCACCAAGGAGAACAAGTGGCAGGGGCCGAACTTCCCGCGTTGGATCAACAAGGACTTCGACGCTGCGATCGACGCTGCCGAGACGGAGACCGATCCGGTCAAGCGGGCAGGCCTTTACATCAAGTGCAACGATTTGATGTGGCAGGACACGGTCTTCATTCCCGTGATGCACCGTCTCGCAGTGGAAGCAAGTGCCAACTCGCTTCGGCCGGCGCTGTCGGGCTGGGCCAACCAGACCGACAATCTGCAGGACTGGTACCGAGAGGGCTGAGCACGGGCGTCTAGGCGGATTATTCGCTCATGAGTCAGTACGTCCTGCGTCGTCTGATGATCGCGATTCCGAGCCTGCTCGGAATCTCGCTCGTCCTGTTCGTCGTCCTGGCGCTTGCGCCGGGCGACCCCTTCAGCGAGCTTGCGACCAACCCGAACGTGCCGCCCGAAGTGCAAGCCGCGCTTCGGGCGAGGTTCGGCCTCGACGATCCGATCTACCTTCGCTATCTGCACTGGCTCAACGCCATGCTGCACGGCGACTGGGGCTTCTCCTTTGTCAGCCGGATGAACGTCGACTCGCTCATCCTTCAGCGCCTGCCGGCCACGCTCTACGTGATCGGCTCTGCTCAGATCCTGGCGCTGCTGATCGCGATTCCCGTCGGCGTCTATGCGGCGACAAAGCCCTATTCGCTGTTCGACCAGGTCGCGAACACGCTCGCTTTCGTCGGCTTCTCGCTGCCGACCTTCTTCACCGGCATCCTGTTCATCCTGATCTTCTCGGTCACGCTGGACTGGCTGCCCTTCGTCTACACCACCGACATCAAGGCCTCGGGCATCCACTACGTGCTCGAAATGATCCGGCAAGCGATCATGCCGGTGGCGGTGCTCGGCCTGTTCCAGGCGGCGTCGATGACGCGCTTCGTGCGCTCGGCGATGCTCGACGTGATCCGGCTGGACTACGTCACCACGGCGCGCGCCAAGGGCCTCGGGCAGGCCAAGGTCATCGTCAAGCATGTGATGCGCAACGCCATGATTCCGGTCGTCACGCTGATCGCGCTGCAGATGCCCGCGGTGTTCGGCGGCGCCATCGTCACCGAGCAGATTTTTCGTATTCCCGGCATCGGCTCGCTGCTGATCTCCTCCATTCTCTCCAATGACACCCCGGTCGTGATGGCCGTGACCTTTGTGTTCGCCTGTCTGGTGGTGCTCTTCAATCTCATCGCGGATGTGCTGTATGGCTGGCTTGACCCTCGCATCTCCCTCCGCTGAGCGGGGCGTCTACTCGCCCTGGCGCGAGATGTGGCGGCGCTTCAGCCGCCACAAGCTTGCCGTCGTCAGTGCGTTCCTGCTGCTCATCCTGATTCTTGCGGTGGTGGTCGGCCCCTTCATCTGGCGCGTTTCGATCAACGACATCGATATCGTGGCGGGCATGCAAGGGCCCTCGCTGGCCCATCCCTTCGGCACCGACGATCTCGGCCAGGACATCCTGGCGCGCATGATCTATGGCGGGCGTATCTCGCTTGCGGTCGGATTGGCCGCGATGCTGGTCTCGGTGTTCATCGGCACGCTGGTCGGTGCGCTCGCCGGCATGTCGCGCGGCGCGCTCGGGCACGGATTGATGTGGCTCACCGACCTCTTCCTGTCGCTGCCGCAACTGCCGCTGCTGCTGCTGCTGATCTATCTCTTCCGCGACGGGTTGAAGCAGGTGTTCGGCCCCGAGGGCGGCATCTTCATCCTGATCGTGCTCGTGATCGGCGGCTTGCGCTGGATGCCGGTGGCGCGGCTCGTGCGTGCGCAGTTCCTGTCGATCCGCGAGAAGGAGTTCGTTGAGGCCGCGCGTGCGCTCGGTGCGAGCCCGGTGCGGCAGGTGGTGAAGCACATCCTGCCCAATGCGCTCGGTCCGGTGATCATCGCCGGCACCATCGACGTTGCCGCCGCGATCATCGCGGAATCGACGCTGTCCTTCCTCGGCCTCGGCTTTCCGCCTGATACCCCGACCTGGGGCCGGCTGTTGTACGATGCCAAGGACTTTCTCGACATCGGCCCGCACTGGGCTTTGTTCCCCGGCGGAGCGATCTTCATCGCTGTGGTCGCCATCAACTTCATCGGCGACGGTCTGCGTGACGCGCTCGATGCGCGACGGGTGATCTGATGGCGCCGCTGCTCCAGATCAAAGGTCTCAAGACCCACTTCTCCACCGACGACGGCATCCTGCAGGCCGTCGACGGCGTCGATATCTCCATCAACCGCGGCGAGACGCTCTGCGTCGTCGGCGAGTCCGGCTGCGGCAAGACCGTCACCGCGATGTCGATCCTGAAGCTGATCGCCATGCCGCCGGGCCGCATCGCGGCCGGCGAGATCATCTTCGAGGGCCGCGATCTGGTGCCGCTGACGAGCAACCAGCTCGACGAGATCCGCGCCAAGGAGATCGGCTTCATCTTCCAGGAGCCGATGACCTCGCTCAATCCGGTTCTGACGGTCGGCGAGCAGATCGCCGAGAGCCTGCGCCGGCATGAGAATGTCACCAGGAAGCAGGCGCTCGAGCGCACCATCGAGATGCTGAAGCTGGTCCAGATCCCCAATGCCGAAGGCCGTGTGCACAATTATCCGCATCAGTTCTCCGGCGGCATGCGCCAACGCGTGATGATCGCGATGGCGCTGGCCTGCAAGCCCAAGCTCATCATCGCCGACGAGCCGACCACCGCGCTCGACGTCACCATCCAGGCGCAGATCCTCGACCTGCTCCAGGACATGAAGGAACGCTTCGGCATGGCGGTGATGTTGATCACCCATGCCATGGGTGTCGTCGCCGAGACCGCGCAGCGTGTCGTCGTGATGTATGCCGGCAAGGTGGTGGAGGAAGCCGATGTCGATGCTCTCTTCGCCGATCCGGGCCATCCCTACACGCAGGGCCTGATCCGCTCGATCCCGCGTATCGATCTCGACAGCGAGCACAAGACGCGGCTCGAGGCGATCGGGGGATCGGTGCCGATCCTGATCAATCCGCCGGTCGGTTGCCGCTTCGCGCCGCGCTGCAAGTTTGCCATGGACGTCTGCACCGACAAGGAGCCGCTGCTGCGCCAGATCGCGCCCGGCCATCGCATGGCCTGTCATCTCGGAGATACGCAGTTGGGAGGCGCGGCATGAGCGAACCTCTGCTCCGCGTCAGCGGCCTGAAGAAATACTTCCCCGTGCTCGGCGGCCTGTTGTCGCGCCAGGTCGGCACCGTCTATGCGGTCGACGGCGTGTCGTTCTCGGTCAATCGCGGCGAGACGCTTGGTCTCGTCGGCGAATCCGGTTGCGGCAAGTCGACCACCGGGCGTTGCGTGCTTCGCCTGATCGAGCCGACCGACGGCGAAGTCGAATTCGACGGTCAGGACGTCCGCCAGCTCGGCGGCAATGATCTGCGCGCGATGCGGCGGAACATGCAGCTCGTGTTCCAGGACCCGTTCGCCTCGCTCAATCCGCGCATGACGGTCGGCTCCATCCTCGGCGAAGCCCTCATTATTCATAAGCTTGGTTCATCGGCCAAGGAGCGTGAGGATCGGGTCGCAAGCCTGCTGGTGAAGGTCGGCCTCAAGGCCGAGCACATGCGCCGCTACCCGCACGAATTCTCCGGCGGCCAGCGGCAGCGCATCGTGATCGCGCGTGCGCTGGCGGTCGAACCAAAGCTGATCGTCTGCGACGAGCCGGTATCCGCGCTCGACGTCTCGATCCAGGCGCAGGTCATCAACCTCCTGGAAGATCTCCAGGCCGAGTTGAACCTCACCTATCTCTTTGTCGCGCATGACCTCTCGGTGGTCGAGCACATTTCCGACCGCGTCGCGGTGATGTATCTCGGCCGCATCGTCGAGCTGGCGAAGGCGAGCGACCTCTATCGCAATCCGCAACATCCCTACACCAAGGCGCTGCTTTCCGCCGTGCCGGTGCCGGATCCCAAGCTCAAGCGCAACCGCATCCGTCTCAAGGGCGACGTGCCGAGCCCGATGAAGCCGCCGTCGGGCTGTCACTTCCACACCCGTTGCCCGATCGCCCAGCCGCGATGTTCCGAGAGTGCGCCTGAGCTGAAGGAAGGGGCGGGCGGGCACCTTGTGGCGTGTCATCTGGCCTGACAGCCGTCACCGAAGCCGTGACGTGCATTGGCGGGCCAGTTGATCGGACGGACGAGCTTCTGGCTTGCCACCCGCCGGCGTGCAGCACTCGCGGGCGTCGCCGTGATGGCATTCACTTTCGGTCTGGCTGGCCAGCGCGCGCGGCGATACCGGTGGTGACGACCACGGCCGACAGCGGTGCGGGCGGCCTGCGCGCGGGGCGGCGTACGCTACGCTTGGCAGGTCGACGATGTCGTCACGCGCTCTTCGCGGGCCAGGCGACGACCTGGCCCGATATCACCATCCGGTCGCGGCCGCTGTCCTTGGCGGCGTAGAGCGCGCGGTCGGCGGCTGCCACCAGCGCGCTACAGTCGGTCGTGGTCTGGGATGGAAACCCCGTCGCGGCGCCCACGCTCACCGTGATGAGCCGTGACGGCAGATTCTGCACATGCAGCATGGCGAGCTCGCGCAACGCCTCGCGAATCTCTTCGCCGACTTCGGTGCAGCCGTCCGCACCGGTGGCCGGCAACAGCACTGCGAATTCCTCGCCGCCGTAGCGCGCCGCGAGGTCAGCCGGCCGCCGGGCGTGGGCGGACAGGATACGGCCCAGCGCGCGCAGGCATCCGTCACCCGCCAAATGTCCGTAATGGTCGTTGAACTTCTTGAAATGATCGACGTCGATCAGCAGGAGCGAAAGCTGCGTGCCGTCGCGCCGGGCGCGCGCCCATTCGTCCGCGAGGCGCTCGTCGAATGCCCGTCGGTTGGCGAGCCCGGTGAGACCGTCGGTCGACGCGAGCGAGGTGAGCTTGTCCTGCAAGTCCTTTTGCTCGGTCATGTCGCGCACCACCGCGACGACTCCGTCGATCTCGCCACTGTCGGAGGCCCGCGTCACGTGCAGGGCCGCTTCGACCCAGATATCGCCCTTCTCGCGATGGCGTTGGCGGTAGACGAACCTCGCCTCCTCGGCCTCGCCGTTCTTCAGCGCGGCGATGGCCTGCTCGACCCGCTCCATGTCCTCCGCGTGAATGCCGGCGACGGCCGACGTGCCCAGCAATTCGTCGGGAGACCAGCCGATCATGCGCACGCATGACGGAGAGACGTAGAGCAGCTGGTTGTCGAGCCCGATCCGGGTCACCATATCGCTGGATTGCTCGGCGAGCAGGCGGAAATGGGCTTCGTTGGCGACCAGGGCCTGTGCCGTGCGCTGCCGCTGCAAGAGCTGGCGGACCAGGTAAAAGCCGATCACCGCGATCAGCAGGACGAGCCCAAGCACGACGGTCAAGCGCACGGCCGCCGCACGTCGCCAGGGGGTCAGCACGTCGTCTTGCGACTTGCTCGCGAGCACCATCAGGGGATAACGGCTGCTGCGCTGGTAGTAGCTCAGCCGCTGGACGTTATCGAGCGGCGACTGGAAATAGTAGACGGCCGCAGCCGGCCGGCTTTCCCATTCCCTGAACAATGGCGCATTCGAGAGGTCGCGTCCGATGAAGACGCCGCCGTCGTCGCGGCTGCGCGCCAGCATGATGCCGTCATTATTCAGTAGCGACACCGAGCCGTTAGGCCCGACGTCGAAGCGCTCGTAGAATTTGACGAAATAATCGACGTCGATCGTGAGCAGCGCAACGCCGGCGAAGCTGCCGTCGGGATGATTGATCCGGCGCGACGCAGTGATGATCCACTGGCCGCCGGCGCGGCTCCTCACGGGCCGTCCGATCAGCGTGCCCGGATCCGGCGAGTGGCGATGACGCTGGAAATATCCGCGGTCGCTGTTGTTGAGCTTGGAGAAATCGACCTGCTCGGTGGTGGCAAGCCAGCGGCCGATCTCGTCATAGACGAAGATGCCGCGAATGCGGTCTGAGGATTTTCGGGCCGGCAGATAGGCTTGCAGCTTTGCGATCGTGTCCGGGCCCGTTCCGTCGAGCTCGAGCCGATGCACCAGGCCGATCAGGACCGTATCGACGAGCTCGAACGTGTCGTCCGCATGCTGGACCAGCGATTGCGCGAGATTGGCGACGTCGATCTCGGCATTCTTGAGTTCGGTGTTGCGCGTCTCCCATTCGCGCCAGCCACTCAGGCCGAGAATTGCGGCGCAGATCAGCACGACGAAACCCGCCGCCCAGAGCGGAAGACGCGTCTTGCCGAGTTCGCGGCCCGCGATCATCAGGCTTGCTCCATTTCGGCGCAAACCTCTCACTTTGGCCTTAACGGCCTATTGCAACATCCGCGCTGATTGTGCGAACCCGTATTCGGCCGGACGCAGCCGTCGACATTTCGACGGGTTATCGTCGGAGGATGTTAACCACGCGGGTCCGCACCGGTTTCGCCTGGCGCGCCTGCCTCACCCTTCCAGCGTGAACCCGACGCGCAGCGTCACCTGGTAGTGGCGCACGGCGCCGTTCTCGATGTGGCCGCGCGTCTGCGTGACCTCGAACCATTTCATCTCGCGAATGGTCTTGGACGCGCGGCTGATCGCGTTCTTGATCGCGTCCTCGATCGAGATCTCGGACGATCCGACCAGTTCCAGGATCTTGTAGACATGATCCTTCTCGGCTGCGGGCATGGTGGGCCTCCCTCGGTTCTGCTGCGCCACGCCTCTGCATGGCCTTCAACTGAACGGGCAGCCTGCCTTTCCGGTTCCGTCGTCCGGAATAGCCCGCGTCCGGGCTATTCGAGCGCGCGTGCCGGTGCGCCGAGTTCGGCAGCGGTAACCGGCAGCGCATCGCGCCACATCATCCGCAGCAGCATCGCCAGCAGGACCATCAGCGCGGCACCGGCGATCGCCGGCTTGAAGTGCTCGTCGAAGCTGGAGGCGAGGCTCGTCGATTGCAGCAAGCCGTAGGCGCCGGCCAGCATCACGAGGGCATACATCATGCTGCGCTCGCGCGGGCTCGCCATTTTGGGGAGATAGGGAAGGACCAATGCCAGACCAATTCCGGCAATGGGCAGGTCATAGTCATAGGCGTAAGGGCTGATCATCACCGAGACCAGCGCGGCGACGCCGAGCGTGAACGAAGGAGGCATCCGGCGAACGATGCCAAGTGCGACGGCAACGAGCGCAAGGCCGGCAATGGCGACCTGGCCCCAGAACGCGCCACTTGCCGGGACACCGGAATTGTACAGTACCGCATAGCTGGAGATCATGCGAAACAGGGGGTACGAGCCCTGCTCCAGAAAGCTCGCCGACTCCCTGATCGCACCGAGCCAGGCGAGCCAGATCTGCGGCCCGAAGGCGAGCGTGCACGCAAGCGCGCTCACGACCACGACCGCCGCTGCGACGGCGATCGTCGCCCACTGCCGTGTCGCCAGCAGATAGAGGCTGATGGCGACGGCGAGATGCGGCTTGATGACCATGGCGCCGAGCGCGAGGCCCGCGAGCACCTGGCGCCTCTCGGCATGGACACAGACGAGTCCGATCAGCGTACCCGTGAGCAATCCATTTTGCCCGCAGCCGATCGTGATCGCCAGCGCCGGAAACAGGATGACGAGGACCTGTGCAAAGTACTCTCCCGCGAGCTTGCGCAGCGTCATCAAGTAGGCCGCGAGCGTCGTGCCGGTGAACAAGGCGTAGGCTGCCCAGGTCGGCAGGAAGGCGAGCGGGGCGAGCAGCAGGTCGAACTGGGGCGGGTACGTCCAGGGCATGAAGCCGGTCGCACCGCCCGACAGACTCGCCTGCATCTTCATGAACACCGCGAACTGGTAGGTCAGGTTGAGATCACCGATCCAGATCCGCTGTGCGACGAGATGAAACCCCGCAAAATCCGGCACCTGCTGGTCGTGCCAGAAACCCCACCGGATAAACCAGTAGATCTTGAGCGCAAGGATTGCCGCCAGTGCCGCAACGACGACGCGCACATAGAGCGTGCGCTTCGACGGCGACGATCGAACAGACTCGAGCGTTTCAGCAAGCATGGGAATGACGCGACCTGGCCCGAATGTGATGGTGGATCAAAGACCGCGACGTGCCACGGAACTTTGCGGCTGAGCTTGCCGGCTTAGGCTTAACGGACGGTAACGGACCGTTCACGGTTCCCCGGATTCGTGACGAGCAGGGAACTGGGGGCCCTGGTGCTCATCGTCGTTAACGAAATGCTGACGTAACGGGTCGGCTACGGCCCGGCGGAAATGCGGGATTAAGCTCTTGATCGTATCGGATGCGATAGGCTCGGCTTGGCCCGCGGGGAGCGTTTTGTGACTATTGCCGTGAATCATTGCGACCGCCTGGACCGGTCAGGTCGGCAGTCGTCTGTGGCTTCCGGCGCGGGGCGGTGGACCCGTCCTTCGACCGTCGCGGTGCTGCTTTGGTCGGCGCTGTTTGCGGCGGAGCTCGCCGCGATAGCGGCGCTGTGCGACTTCAGGCTCGTTTTCGCTCTGGACGACGCCTACATCCATCTTGCGGTTGCCGACCAAATTCTCTCCGGCGGATATGGGGTCAACGCCGGCGAATTTTCATCGCCAAGCTCCTCGATCATCTGGCCTTATGTTCTGGCGCTGACCGAGGCCATGCATCTCGGACCGTTCGGCCCGCTGCTGATCAACGCAGCCGCCGCATGTGCGACGGTGTTTGCGCTTCTGCGTGCACTGGAAGCGAACGGGTTGTTCGACGACGCCAATGATCGTCCGTTCGGCTATCTGATTGGATTGCTCCTCGTCTTTAACGTCAGCGCCGTCGCGCTGCCGATGACCGGCATGGAGCACAGCGCTCACGTGTGGGCCTCCGTCGTGACCTTTCTCGGTCTCGCTGCGGCGGCGCGCGGATCCGCGCCGACGCGGCTGCATTTCATCGCGCTGGTGCTACTCCCCCTGATCCGCTTCGAAGGTATTGCCTTTGCCTGTGCGGCTATCGCCGGCTTCGCGCTGCTCGGCCACCGGCGCTTTGCTGGCGGCGCCGCGCTCGTCGTTATCTTCAGCTTGTCCGGCTATTTTGCATTGATGGCCTCGCGCGGCCTGCCGCTGCTGCCGAGTTCGGTGCTGCTGAAGGGCTATCTTGCAAATCTCGATGGCGAATCCACGAGCAATCTGCCTGCCGTCGTCAAGAACATGCTGCGGAGCATCGCCACGTCCTATGGCTTGCGGCTCATCATGCTCGGTCTTGCCCTTGCCGGCTGCGCCTCCTGGCTGCGTGCCGACCGCAAGGCGCTGATCGTCTGTCTGACCGTTCTCGCGGCCATCGGTGCTCATCTGGTGTTCGGCCAATATGGCTGGTTCAACCGCTATGAAGTCTACATCATGGCTCTCGCTGTGGCCGCGTTGCTTTGGGGCGTCGCGCAGGTCAGGCCGCGTCTGCCTGCGTTGCAATGGTCGTTCACGAAGATCGCGGTGGTGCTTGGGCTCGGCATTTCGGCGATGCCCTACGTGACGACTGCGCTGGTCACGCCGATCGGTGCCAGCGATATCCATGAGCAGCAGTATCAGCTGGCGCGCTTCGCCAAATCGTTCTACCGGCATGCGGTCGCGGTCAACGATCTCGGGCTGGTCGCTTACCGCAATCCCAACTACACGCTCGATCTCTGGGGGCTTGGCTCGGAACAGGTGCGGAAGGCAAGGACCTCTGGGCAGTATGGGCCTGCGGAAATGGCAGCTCTTGCCAGCGATCACGGCGTCGGCCTGGTGATGATCTACGACGTCTGGTTTCCGAAGGGCGTGCCGTCGAGCTGGACCAAGGTCGCCGTGCTGAGAACCACGACCGTGACGCTATCGCAACGAGACGTCGCCTTCTACCGCACACCATTGGCCGACGCGGCGGAGGTGACTTCAGCGCTCGAGGCATTCAAGGCGACCATTCCGCCGCGGGACAGGCTGGACATCATCGCGCCGTAACCCCGTCGCATCGCTCTTGCCCGGTCGAAGAGGGGCGAGTTATCCTCGCCTCGTTTCCTGGCATGTACGATGTGCGGTGATGATCGACCGTTGGACGAGGAGCGCTTTGGCCGGGATCGGGTTGCTCGTGGCGACGGCGCCGGGCGTCGCGCAGGACGATCTCCAGGACGATCTTAATGCCGCGCCAGTCGGCATCACCCTGCAAGTGACGACCGATCCGTCCACGATCGAATGCCGCAAGCTCGAGACGGTCAATCCGGCGTCGCTGATCTCCCTGCCGCTGCGGCGAACCTTTAACGACGATTTCGACGAGCATCCGTTGTCGAAAGGGCGCTGGGTGCCGCATTATGCGGGCGGCGCGGCCTGGCCCGATGCGCGCTACTGGGGCGGCGACGGTTCCGATTTCAAGCGCAAGACCAGCGCCAATGGCGAGCAGCAGATCTATGTTGATCCGCGCTATGCCGGCCGCGCCACGACGCCGCTCGGGCTCGATCCGTTCAGGGTGAAGAACGGCGTGCTGTCGATCGTCGCAAGCCGCACGCCGCCGGATCTGAAGCCCGTGCTGTTCAACAACGAATACATCTCGGGCATCCTGACGACGCAGGGCACTTTTGCGCAAAAGCACGGATATTTCGAGATCCGCGCCAAGATCCCGGTCGGCCATGCGGTGTGGCCGGCGTTCTGGATGCTGGCGGACGACGGCGGCTGGCCACCGGAGGTCGACGTGCTGGAAGGCCGCGGCGAGCGGCCGGGCGACATGGTGATGACGACGCATTGGCGGATTCCATCGACGCAGAAGATCCAGTCCTGCGGCTTCGATTTTGCGGTGGGCGAGGCCTCGACCACATTCCACAATTACGGTGTGCTGTGGGAGGACGACCGGCTGGTCTATTTCATCGACCGCCGGCCGGTCTCCGACATCAAGGTGCCGATCGGATTCGACGATCCCATGTACATGATCGTCAATCTCGCGATTGGCTCGAAATTCTTTCCCGGAGTCAGTCCGGTCAATGCGGAGACGCCGCCGATCGTGGCGTTCGAGATCGACCGGATCTCCGCCTATCAGATCGACATGGAGCAGGCGCAGAGGTGACGATGTCCGCTTCCTTCTCGCGCCGCTCCTTTGCCAGGCTTGCCGGCCTCGCTGCGCTCGGCCTGACGACGCGCGCCGGCGCAGCCGAGATGGGGACGCCTGCGCCCGCACCCTTCCCGAAGGATTTTCTGTGGGGCACGGCGACCTCGTCCTACCAGATCGAAGGCGCTGTCGAGGAGGACGGCCGCGGCAAGTCGATCTGGGATACTTTCAGCCACACACCCGGCAAGATCGAGGACGGCACCACCGGCGACCGCGCCAACGAGCATTATCATCGCTACAAGGATGACGTTCGGTTGATCAGGGAGCTCGGCGTCAAGGCCTACCGTTTTTCGATCGCATGGCCGCGGGTGTTTCCGGACGGAACGGGGCAACCCAATCCAAAAGGGCTCGACTTCTATAACCGCCTCGTCGACGAGTTGCTCGCGAACGGCATCGAACCTTATGCCACGCTCTATCACTGGGACCTGCCGCAGGCCCTGCAAGACCGCGTCGGTGGCTGGCAGTCGAGCGACACCTCAAAAGCCTTTGCCGACTACGCCGGCTACGTTGCCCAGCGTCTGACCGATCGCGTCAAGAACGTCTTCACCGTGAACGAGGTCGGGCGCTTCGTGAATTTCGGCTACGGCTGGGGCATCGACGCGCCCGGCCTCAAGCTGCCGACAGCGCAGCTGAACCAGGCCCGCCATCACGTTGCGCTCGCGCACGGCCTCGCCGTGCAGGCAATCCGTGCGGCCGGGCGCTCCGGCACCCGCGTCGGTGCAGCAGAGAACATCGCGGCCTGTGTGCCGGCGATCACGACGCCGGAGAACATCCGCGCCGCCGAGATCGCGACGCGCGAGCTCAATGCAGGGTTCCTCGGCGTCGTGCTGGAGGGAAAATACACCGACGGCTTCCTTGCCTATGCTGGCGCGGACGCGCCGAAATTCACAGCCGAGGAGTTGAAGATCATCGGCACGCCGAACGATTTCGTCGGGTTGAACATCTACGCGCCGCAGTTCTACGTCACCGCGTCCGATCGCGCGCCGGGCTTCAACGTGCTGCCGTTCCCGACCTCGTTCCCGCACATGAATTCGGAATGGCTGCGGGTCGGCCCCGAGGTGATCTACTGGGCGCCGCGCATCGCCGCAAAAATCTGGAACATCGAGAACATCTATATCAGCGAGAACGGCACCTCGTCGGAAGACAGGATCGCCGCCGATGGCCAGGTCTACGATCTCGACCGCATCATGTTCCTGCGCAACTACCTGACCCAGATGCAGCGTGCCATCGCCGAGGGCGTGCCGATCCGCGGCTATTTCCTCTGGAGCCTGATGGACAATTTCGAGTGGATTTTTGGATATGGCAAACGCTTCGGCCTGTACCGGGTCGATTTCCAGACCCAGGCGCGCGTGCCGAAGCTGAGCGCCGCGTTCTATCGGGATGTGATCGCGCGGAACGCGATCGGGGTGTGAGGCCGTCCGCTACGGATCCAGTTCCGTATCCCAGTAGAGATAGTCCAGCCAGCTGTCGTGAAGGTAGTTCGGCGGGAACAGGCGGCCGTTGCGGTGGAGCTGGTGCACCGTCGGCGCGAACGCGTGCTGGCGCGGAAACATTTTTGCCTGCACCGGGGTGAGATTGCCCTTGCGCAAGTTACACGGCGAGCACGCCGCGACCACGTTTTCCCAAGTGGTCTGGCCGCCTTTGCTGCGCGGGATGATGTGATCGAAGGTGAGGTCTTCGGGCGAGCCGCAATATTGGCAATTGAAACGATCGCGCAGGAAGACGTTGAACCGGGTGAAGGCGGGATGGGTGGTCGGCTTGACGAAGGATTTGAGCGAGACCACGCTCGGCAGCTGCATTTGCAGCGTGGGACTGTGAACCGCCTGATCGTAATGAGCGACGATGTTGACGCGATCGAGGAACACCGCCTTGATCGCGTCTTGCCACGACCACAGAGACAGTGGGTAGTAACTCAGCGGCCGGAAGTCCGCGTTGAGGACCAGCACCGGCCAACTGCCTTGCGAGACATGTGCGTTCAAGTAACGCTCCTGGCCTCCAATATACGCTGCGAAGCAGCATGTATTGACATACTACATGCAGCGTGACGGGATTGTGAAGCCCGTTGAGCGACTTATTCAGGTGCAGGCAATACGGCGGCGGGGTGGCAGAAGCTCAAAAACGCCGCGATTTGGGAGGCCGTGCCCGGGAATGATGGGCTGGGCTACTCCCGCACCCGCTCCAGCTTCTGCAAGCACCGCGTCGCGCGGACCGCGGCCGGCATCTCCTCGTCCGGAAAGCTCGTCTTCCAGTCGGTGACGCCGACTTCGCCGACATAGATGTCGCCCTTCGAATCCAGCGCGATGCCGTGTGGCGCCAGAAACTTTCCGCTGGCGACACCCGGGCCTTCCTCGCCGCCGAGCCGCGCGATGCGCTTGCCCTGCGCGTCCACGATCGACAGGCGCGGGCCGAGATTGGGCACCTTGCGGTTGACGGCCAGGCCGGGGCCGAGCTCGCCGATGACGAAGGTCGGGCTCTTGCCCCCGCCGCAACAGCACAGCGCGCAGGGGCGATGCAGATTGTTCCATTGCGTCTCGTATTTGCCCTCGCCGTTGAACACCTGCACGCGATGGTTCTCGCGATCGGCGACATAGACCCAGCCGTCGGCATCGGTGGCGATGTTGTGCACGATGTTGAACTGGCCGGGATCCGTACCCGGCTCGCCCCAGCTTTTGATCAGCTTGCCGTCGGGCGTGTATTTGTGCACGCGCGCATTGCCATAGCCGTCGGAGACGTAGATCTCGCCCCTCGGCGACAGCGCGGTGTGGGTGCAGCGGTGGAAGGGCTCACCGCTCATGAACGGCGTCGGCTTTGCGGGAATGCCGATCGTCAGCAGCACTTTGCCGTCGGTCGTGCATTTGCGCACGGTGTGGTCGCCGTCATCGGTGCAATAGAGATTGTCGTCGGCGTCGATGTGCAGGCCGTGGGCGCGGGAGAACAGGCCTTCGCCAAAACTGCGCAGGAAATTGCCCTCGCGATCGAGCACCACCATCGGATGGGCGCCGCGGTTGAAGACGTAGACGCGGTCGTGGCTATCGACCGCCACCGAGGCGACGTCGGTGAGCTGCCAGCCGTCGGGAAGCTTTGCGAAATTTTCGACGACGCGGTAGCGTTGTTCGCCGGTGCCGAGAATGGCTGGCATGTGCGGTCTCCTCTTCAGTTGCCTCTGTCGTGCGCGTTTGCAGCCGCGGTCCGTGGCAAAATCCCTTCCTCGATCGCCTTGATCTGCAGCGCGAGGAATTTCGAGTTGATCCGGCACTGCGCGAGGCTGCCGGCGATGAACCACAGGCCGGGCTGCCCGGTGCGGGCATACATGTTGCGCAGCTCAAAACCATCGCCAAAGCCCCAGACCGGGCCGACGCGGTCGGCGACGCCGTCGCCGAACAGCTTTCGCACGAGGTATTCCTGCGGCTTGTAGCCGGTTGAGAGCACGATGAGATCGGCGGCGATGGTCGTGCCATCCTTCATCTGCGCGCCGTTGGCCGTGAAGCATTCGATGTCCTCGAACTGCATCAGCTTGATCGCGCCTTCGACGATCAGGTTCGAGCAGCCGACGTTGAAATAATAGCCGCCGCCGCGGGTGAGGTATTTGAACTGCCAGCCGGTGCCGGCCTCGCCGAAGTCGAGCTTGAAACCGACGCGGCGGAGGCCGTCGAGCAGCTCCTTGTCGAGCTCCTTCGACTGCTCCGTCAGCATCACATGCGTCTTCTTCGCGAGCGGCGTCGGCATCGAGGTCGCGATCAGATCGTTGTCCTCGAGCGTGCCCTCATTGTAGGTCGCGTAAGCGAGTTGCGCCGACGGCTCGATGTTGGTCACCAGCGTCGGCGACCGCTGTACCAGCGTCACCGCGGCGCCGCTCGAATAGAGGTCTTGCGCGATGTCGTGACCGCTGTTGCCGGTGCCGATGACGATGGCGCGCTTGCCTTGCCAGTTCTCGCCGTCCTCATAGCGGCTGGAATGCAGCTGCGTACCCTTGAAACGATCGAGGGTCGGAATGTCAGGCACATTGGCAATGCCGCTGACACCGGTCCCCATCACGACATGACGCGGATGCATCGTGCGCTTGCTGCCGTCGGCGCGGTGCAGCGTCACCGTCCAATGCCCCTCGGCCTCGTCGTAAGTGCCGCCTTCGAACTCTGTGCCGGTCCAGAAGTTCAACTCCATCGCGTCGACGTAAGCTTCGAACCAGTTCGCGAGCTTGTCCTTGGGAATGTAGGTTGGCCAGTTCGGCGGAAACGGCATATAGGGCATGTGATTGACCTGCACCTGGTTGTGCAGGGTGAGGGCGTGATAGCGCTTGCGCCAATTGTCGCCGATCCGCCCCTCGCGATCGACGATCAGCGTGTCGACCTTCAACTGCTTCAGCCGTGCTGCGATCGCAAGCCCGGCCTGGCCGCCGCCGACCACCAGCACGGTGGGGTCGCGGCCGGCATAGTCGCGCGAGGCGTTGCGCAGGTCGAGCCAGTTCGGCCCGCGGAAATCGCGCGAATAGGCCTCGCCGCGCGGCCGCGAGGTGCCGAGCTGTTCCTCAAAACCCTTGAGCTCGTCGAGCGCAGTCAGCAGTGTCCACGCTTTCAGACGATCGCCGTCAGCGGCATCCGGTACGAGCCGCACGATGCCGCTGCCGCGGCCGAGCGCGGTCTCGAAATTGAAGATTGTTTCGATAGTGTTGGTGCCGGCCCGTGTCACCCGGCGCGGCGCTGCGCGGTTCGGGGCAATCTTGAAATGGCTCGGTGTCGCCTTCGGCGCGAGCGCAGTCAGCGCTTGCGCGACGGCATCGCGGCCTGCAGGCGTCTGCAGGTTCCAGCTCAGCGCCAGCACATCGCGCCAAAAACTGTCGGCGAGAAAAAGCCGGTCGAGTGCTGCGCCATCAGGTTTGCCAAGCGCACGCTCGAATTCATCGAGCCAGGCTTGCGCCGAGACGGCGATATCCTTCGTGCGATCCAGCATGCGCGACCTCGTGGCCGTCTTCGCGGCGTTTCCTCGAGCATGATCCGGAAAAGTGTGCAGCGGTTTTCCGAAGAGATCATGCTCCAACTTCTGAGGTCGAACGCTATACTGGATCAGGCTACGTCAAAAGCGCTTTACCCGAGCAGTGAGAGCATGTGGCCCTGCTCAGGCGGAATGCGGCCCTTGAGCGTGTCGAGGTAGACCCGCTGCACCGCTTCGGGCCCGCGGCTCTCGACGACGCTCAGGCGCTTGTCGAGCGTCGGCGCAAAGCCGGACCAGGCCCGGCCAAAGCGTTGCTCGATGCCGCCCGGGCCCCAATCCTTGGCGCGCTTGCGGATCGTGTCGGGCGCGGAGAACCAGCGCGGCTTTGCGCCGGGCAGCGCGGCTTCGTCGGCATCGGTGGCGCGATGCGTCAATCCGACGCGCATCGAGCATTTCATCTGATCACCAAAATGCCGGTGCAATCCGGTTCGCAGCGCGCTGTTGCCAGCCATATCGACGAAAGCGACGGGCGCATCCGTTGGCAGCGAAGCGATGCGATCATAAGTGACGACCTCGTCATAGCAACCGAGCGAGGTGCCGAAGCCGGTATTGCCGGCCGAGGTCAGGCCGATCACCTTGCGGCCGCGGCTGTGCAGGAGATGGCCGAGCCCGAACGCAGTCTTGCTCGATGCGCTGGAGAGCAATACGGTGCGCGCGCCGAAATCGTCGTTTTCGGTCAGGAAGTCGTCGACCAGGAATGACAGCATGAACAGCGGCCGCAGCAGCGCCTGATAGTCGCCCTGCCGTCCGGCATAGGCGGGATCGCCGCCGACCCGCGCATAGGCATTGTAGACCGGGGCCACGCCTTGCCGGTGCGCGGCGCCGTCGCGCAGGCCGCGCTTGCTGACGTCGGCGGCCTCGATCACGAGATGCGTCGCCATCGGGAAATAGCCGAACAGGCGTTCGCCCACGGGCACGTTCGGATGTTTCGAGGCGATCACATCGCCAAAGCCCCACACCGGAATATTCCCAAAGCCATGTGGCGCGGGAAACAGCTGCCAATATTTCAGCTCGTCGCCGAGCACCGCGTAGGTGATGTTGTTGGCGGTGAAGGCGAAGCGATCGACCTTCACCAGCAGTGCATCCTGCGGCAGCGCATCCGCCGCCGGAATCTCCGTCGCGATCGCCTTGCAATTTTCGAAATCGTCTCGCGCAACGATGAAGTCGGTGGCTGTCATGATGTCAGATCCCGGCTTGTGTCTGTGCCGGCATCTCATCGATCACACGCGCGTCGTTTGCAACAGCAACATAGTTTTAAACGTTGTTTGTCGGCCTCACGCCGACAGCACGCCCTCGCGCTTCTTCACCGCGCGGTAATAGCTCCACCACAGATGCGCGGCAGCACCACGCAACGGACGCCAGGGTTCTGCGAGCGGCGCCATCTGCTTTTCCGTCGGCCGTGCCTGAAGGCCGAGGCCAATCTTGATGCCCTCCTGCACGGCGAGGTCGCCGGCCGGCCAGGCATCGCCATGGCCGAGACAAAACAGAAGATAGACGTCCGCCGTCCACGGCCCGATGCCAGGCAGTGAGATCAGGGTGTGATGCGCGGCATCGGCATCCTCCTCAGCGAGCACGTCGAGGTTCAGCCGGTCCGCGATGATTTCGCGCGCTAGATTCTTCAAAGTCTTGATCTTGGCTGCGGACAAGCCGAGCCGTCCCAGCCGGTCGGTGCGGGCGCGGCGCACGGCCTCGTGGTCGAACGGATCGAAGGCCGCGGACAGCCGTCCCCAGATCGCCGCAGCACTCGCGGTCGAAAGCTGCTGCCCGCAGACAATATGGGCAAGTCCCGCAAACCCCGGCTCGCGCCGCCGCAACGCCGGCATGCCCGCGACCGCGAGCACGGGCTTGAGGCGCGGGTCGCGCTTCACCAGCGCGTGGATGGCCTCTTCGAGGTCGGACTGGGTTTCGAGGTGGATGGTCATGATGGCTCTACTTGTCATGCACAGGCTTGACCCGCGCATTCATCTCCTATCGTAACAGAGTCTTGTCGTAACAGAGCTTTGGCCATGACGAGATCTTGCCATATGCCGCCACCCGTTTTCCGATTTGCCCCCAGCCCGAACGGCCTTCTGCATCTCGGCCACGCCTATTCGGCGCTGCTCAATTTCGACCGCGCGCGCGAAACCGGCGGGCGGTTGTTGCTGAGGATCGAGGACATCGACACGACACGGTGCCGGCCGGAATATGAAACGGCGATTGATGAGGACCTCGCCTGGCTGGGGATCGCCTGGGAGACGCCGGTGCGGCGGCAGTCGGAGCATCTCGCCGATTATCGCGCTGCGCTGGAAAAACTCGCCGCACTCGGCCTGGTCTATCCCGCCTTCGAAAGCCGCGCCGAGATCGCCAGGCTCGTAGCTGCGCGCGAGGCCGGCGGGCCATGGCCGCGCGATCCCGACGGCGCACCGCTCTATCCTGGTGACGCGAAAGCGCTGGCGGCCGGCGAGCGCTCGCGTCTGATCGGTACCGGCGCGCCTTACGCGCTGCGGCTCGACATGGCAGCGGCCTGCCGGCGGGTCGCCGGCCTGACCTGGAGCGAGTTGGGCGAAGGCCCCGATGGCGAGCGCGGCCCGGTCGCCGCGCGGCCCGAGGCGTGGGGCGACGTGATCCTGGCCCGCAAGGAGACGCCGACCAGCTACCATCTGTCCGTGGTGGTCGACGACGCGCTCCAGGATGTCGGCGAGATCGTGCGCGGCCAGGACCTGTTTCACGCCACCTCGGTCCACCGCCTGCTCCAGGCTTTGCTCGGCCTGCCGGAGCCGGCCTACCGCCACCACAACCTGATGCGCGACGCCGACGGGCGCAAGCTGTCGAAATCGGACCGCTCGACCGGCCTGCGGGAGTTGCGCGCGGCAGGCCACTCGTCCGCCGATATCCGCGTGTCCGTGGGATTAGGCTAAGTTTCTCTGGGGGTTAGCAAAACACCGCCGTGACTCCGGGGGTTCCGCTGTGCGATGCTCAGCCGATAGCCCGGGGTTCGAAGGGGATACTTCGAAGGGGATTTATGGCGGCGAAAACGCGCGCAGCGCGCACCACGCGAAAGTCCAGGCAACCGCCTCGGAAGCGGTCCGGGGCGGCCGGGAGGTTGCGCAAGCGCAGTGCCAAGGCTGTTGCCCCTGACGTGATCCAGGCGGCGCTTGCAGCCTTTGCCCACGAGGTCCGTACCCCCCTGACCGGCATTCTCGCGATCAGCGACCTGCTGTCGACCTCCGATCTCGGCGAGCGGGAGCGGCGCTGGGCCGACACCATCAAGGCCGGTGCCGAGCATCTGGCGAATCTTGCCACGCTGTTCGTCGATGCCGCCAAGACCGGCAAGGGTGCGGGCGGCAGCACGCTGCGGCAGGATCTGTTCGATCTGCGGGCGCTCGCGCGCAGCACCGGCGATTCCCTTGCCGGCCGCGCCGCCGCCAAGGGGCTCCAGGCCGAGGTCGAGATCTCCGAAAAACTTGCGGGCCTCGTGGTCGGCGATCCCGTCCGCCTCCGCGCCGCACTCGAGAACCTGATCGACAATGCTGTGAAATTCACCGATCAGGGCGGCATAGCGATGTCGGCTACGCCCTGGCGTCCCGCCAAGGGCAGTGGACGGGGCAAGACGAGAGACAAGCGCCGGGTCGGCGTCGCCTTCTCGGTGTCCGACAGCGGCATCGGCCTGACCATGGCCGAGATCAAGCGGCTGTTCCGCCCGTTCACCCAGGCCAATGTCACCATCGCCTCGCGCTTCGGCGGCGCCGGGCTCGGCCTGTCCTCGGTGAAGCAGCTGGCGCGCGCGATGGGCGGCGACATCACGGTCGCGCCCCGGCGCGGCGGCGGCGCCACCTTCACGCTGACGGTGTCGCTGGATGCGGCGGGCCCCGCGAAGTCACGCAAATCGGGTGGTGATGAGGCGGACGACGCACTTGCGGCGTTGCGCGTGCTCAGCGTCGAGGACAATCCATTTGGACGTGTCGTGCTCAATACGATTCTGACCGAGCTCGGCCATCATGCCGAGTTCATCGGCCGCGGCGAGGATGCGGTAAACCGGCTCGCGCAAGGCGGCTTCGATGCGGTGCTGATGGATATGGTCCTGCCCGGCATCGACGGTGTCGAGGCGATCCGGCGGATCCGTACGATGCAGACGCCGCTGGCTCAGATCCCGATCATCGGCGTGTCCGGGCGCGGCGAGGACGAGGCGGCGTCGCGCGAGGCCGGCGCTGACGCCTTCCTGGTCAAGCCTGTGTCCCCGCGGGCCTTAGCGACTGCGCTGCTTGAAGCGAAACGCCGTGAGGAAGTCGCGACTTGATGATCGCGGCGTTGAGCTCGCCACCGAAAACGAAGATCGCGGCGATGAAATACAGAAACACCAGCGCGATGATCACCGAGGCGAGCCCCGCATACATCGTGACGTAATTGTTGGCGAAGCGCGCCAGGTATTGGCCGAACACGATGCCCGAGATCAGCGAGGCTACGATGGTGAAGACGATGCCGGGCAGGATCTGGAAGAA
This sequence comes from Bradyrhizobium sp. AZCC 2230, assembly GCF_036924495.1. Taxonomy (NCBI): domain Bacteria; kingdom Pseudomonadati; phylum Pseudomonadota; class Alphaproteobacteria; order Hyphomicrobiales; family Nitrobacteraceae; genus Bradyrhizobium; species Bradyrhizobium sp. AZCC 2230. Next base: position 7,086,070 of record NZ_JAZHRS010000001.1, read on the forward strand.
CCTGCGCCGTCCCGCCGGCAGCCAGGCATGCAGGATGATCAGCGCCACCACCAGCGCGCCGATGGTGATGCCGTAGCGCAGCCAGGTCAGGATGCTCTCGTTGGATTCGACGAACAGCGGAATGTGGCGCCGCGCCGCCTCGATGAAGAGCGGGCCGAGCACGATCAGGAACGCCATGGCAAGCGCAGTAAAGGCCGCGACCAGCGTATAGCCGATCGATTCCAGCCGCAGCCAGTACCAGCGCCGCATCTCCATCACCGCATAGGCGCGGTTCAGCGCGACCCGCAACGCCTCGACGCCGTTGGACGCAAAATAGACCGACAGCACCGCGCCGATGGTCAGCACGCCGGTGCGGGTGGTGGTCAGCACGTCGTGGATCTCGCCGGACAGTGAATCCGCCACTTGCTTCGGCCAGACTTCGAGCATCAGCCCGGCCGCCTGGTCGGCGAGTTCCTTGGAGCCGAAGAAGCCGGCCAGCGAGGTCAGCACGATCAGGAACGGGAACAGCGCCATCAGCGTCGACAGCGCGATGTGGCTCGCGATCGCCCAGCCGTCATCGGCCAGGAACGTGTAGAAGGCGTCCTCCACGACGATATAGATCGTGCGGATGACCTTCACAGCCTGCCCCGGAGCAAGTTTGCTCTCACTCCGCTTGCGGCCCGGATTCGCCTCGCCCCGCTTGCGGGGAGAGGCCGACGCGCGGAACGCGCGGCGGGTGAGGGGGGCTCTCCGCGGGGACGGTGGCTGCAGGATTCGCGGAGACTCCCCCTCACCCGGAATCCGCGCTGCGCGCGCATTCCGGCCTCTCCCCGCAAGCGGCGAGAGGCGAAGGCAAAGGGCGATGCGCGCAAATCGGAAATCATCCAGCCAGCTTCTGATATTATTGGCCTAAAAGCCAGATTGGGAACGCCATAGCGGAGCGCCGCACACGGTGTTATCACCCCCAAATGGCATCTCTCCTGAGTACTTTCATCCTGCCGGTGGCAGCCGGCGCCGTGGCGATTGTGCTGCTGCTCGGTCTCGTCAACATGATGCGCGGCGGCTCGCCCAACACCTCGCAGAAGCTGATGCGCTGGCGCGTGCTGCTTCAGTTCATCGCGATCGTCATTGCCATGATCGCAGTCTGGGCGATGGGACACTGAACATGGTCGTGCTCAACCGCATCTATACGAAGACAGGTGACGACGGCACGACAGCGCTCGGATCCGGTGAGCGCCGTCCGAAATACGATCTGCGCATCGCAGCCTACGGCACGGTCGACGAGACCAATGCCGCGATTGGCGTGGTGCGCCTTCACACCAGGGATGCGCAGGAGCTCGATGCGATGCTCGGCCGGATCCAGAACGATCTGTTCGATCTCGGTGCCGACCTTGCGGTGCCCGAGCGTGAGGGCAAGGATACTAAAAAGACGGAACGGTTGCGGGTGGTGGCAAGCCAGGTCGAGCGGCTCGAGCGCGACATCGACGCTCTCAACGACAACCTCGCACCCCTCACGTCCTTCGTGCTGCCGGGCGGCACGCCGGCCGCCGCCTACCTCCATGTCGCCCGCACGATTTGCCGCAGGGCGGAACGGGTGATGGTGGAACTGGCGGCTCAGCCGGGGGAGCCGGTCGGTGCAGCTGGCATCCAATATATGAACCGCCTGTCGGACTTCCTGTTCGTGGCCAGCCGCGCGGCTAACCATAATGGCGCCGGCGACGTGCTCTGGGTTCCGGGCCAGAATCGCTGACCCCAGCCTCCCTGACCCATTGAGCCGCACATTTCTAAGGTCTAAAATTGGGTCCTGTCGCGCGTTGACCGGGCCGGATCAGGCCTTTAGGTTCCGCGCCAGTTGAATAGCCCCTCCCAAATTGAGTGAAAGAGGATCGATGAAGGTCTTGGTGCCGGTAAAACGGGTGGTCGATTACAACGTCAAGGTCCGCGTCAAGAGCGATGGATCGGGCGTTGAACTCGCCAACGTGAAGATGTCGATGAACCCCTTCGACGAGATCGCGGTCGAGGAAGCGCTGCGCCTGAAGGAAGCCGGCAAGGCGACCGAAGTCGTGGTGGTCTCCATCGGACCGGCGCAGGCGTCGGAGACGATCCGCACCGGTCTTGCCATGGGCGCCGATCGCGGCATCCTGGTGAAGGCCGACGGCATCGTCGAGCCGCTCGCCGTCGCCAAGATCCTGAAGAAGGTTGCTGAAGAAGAGCAGCCCGGCCTGATCATCCTCGGCAAGCAGGCGATCGACGACGACAGCAATCAGACCGGCCAGATGCTGGCCGCGCTGCTCGGCTGGTCGCAGGCGACCTTCGCCTCGAAGCTCGAGGTCGAAGGTTCTGACTTCAAGGTTACCCGTGAAGTCGACGGCGGTCTGCAGACCGTGAAGCTGAAGGGACCGGCGATCGTCACCACCGATCTTCGTCTCAACGAGCCGCGCTATGCCTCGCTGCCCAACATCATGAAGGCCAAGAAGAAGCCGATCGCGGACAAGACCGTCGCCGATTACGGCGTCGATGTCACCGCGCGCCTCGAAGTTCTGAAGACGACGGAGCCCGCGGGCCGCAAGGCCGGCGTCAAGGTGAAGGACGTCGCCGAGCTGGTGTCGAAGCTCAAGAACGAAGCCGGGGTGCTCTGATGACGACGTTGTTGATTGCCGAACACGAGCACGAGGTCCTCAAGGACTCCACCAACAAGGCGCTTACTGCGGCCTCCCAGCTTGGCGGCGGCGTCCATGTGCTGGTCGCCGGCGGCGGGCAGGGCACCAAGGCTGCGGCCGAGGCGGCTTCGAAGCTCGCCGGTGTTGCCAAGGTGCTGGTCGCCGAAGGCGAGCCCTACGCGCACGATCTCGCCGAGCCGCTGGCCGCGCTGATCGTCTCGTTGGCGCCGTCGTACGACGCAATTGTCGCGCCCGCGACCTCGCGCTTCAAGAACGTGATGCCGCGCGTCGCCGCGCTGCTCGACGTCATGCAGGTCTCGGAGATCACCAAGGTGGTCGCGCCCGACACCTATGAGCGTCCGATCTATGCCGGCAACGCCATCCAGACGGTGAAGTCGAAGGACGCCAAGAAGGTCATCACGGTCCGTACCTCGACCTTCGCGGCGGCAGCTGCCGGCGGCAGCGCATCGGTCGAAAGCGTCGCGGCAGCGGCCGATCCGGGCCTGTCGTCCTTCGTCGGTGAGGAAGTCGCCAAGAGCGACCGTCCCGAGCTGACTTCGGCGAAGATCATCGTCTCCGGTGGCCGCGCCATGCAGAGCCGCGAGAACTTCGCAAAATACATCGAGCCGCTCGCCGACAAGCTCGGCGCCGGTGTCGGTGCCTCGCGCGCGGCGGTCGACGCCGGCTATGCGCCGAACGACTGGCAGGTCGGCCAGACCGGCAAGGTCGTGGCCCCCGAGCTCTATGTCGCGGTGGGCATTTCCGGCGCGATCCAGCATCTGGCCGGCATGAAGGACTCCAAGGTGATCGTCGCGATCAACAAGGACGAGGACGCGCCGATCTTCCAGGTCGCCGATTATGGCCTGGTTGCCGACCTCTACCAGGCGGTTCCTGAGCTCACCGACGCGCTCGCCAAGCTCGGCAAGTAAAATCGGAGTAAAAACACCGGCCGGAGTGATACACTCCGGCCGGTGTTGCTTTTTCGAAGCGTTTTCTTTGGCGTGGGGCACGCCGGGGAAGCGATCCAATCTAGGTTTCGGGCCAAGGTTCTGATTAAATCAGAGCTCCCGGCTCGGGGGATTAGGCAGGCGCGACATGCGCGCCGTTCCGGTGGATGACATTATGGCGGCAGTGATCAAGAAGGTCGGCGTGATCGGCGCGGGGCAGATGGGCAACGGCATCGCGCATGTCGCGGCCTTGGCCGGTTTCGACGTGGTGCTCAACGACATCTCGGCCGACCGCCTCAAGTCAGGCATGGCCACCATCAACGGCAATCTGGCGCGCCAGGTCTCCAAGAAGGGCGTCACCGAGGACGACAAGGCCAAGGCGATCGGGCGCATCAAGCTCGGCGAGAAGCTCGACGACCTCGCTGATTGCGATCTCGTGATCGAAACCGCGGTCGAGAAGGAAGAGGTCAAGCGCAAGATCTTCCACGACCTCTGCGCGGTGTTGAAGCCGGAGGCGATCGTCGCCTCCGATACGTCCTCGATCTCCATTACGCGGCTTGCCGCCGCCACCGACCGGCCCGAGCGCTTCATCGGCATTCATTTCATGAACCCAGTGCCGCTGATGGAGCTGGTGGAGCTGATCCGCGGCATCGCCACCGACGATTCCACCTTCGAGGCGTCCAAGGAATTCGTCGCCAAGCTCGGCAAGCAGGTCGCCGTCTCCGAGGATTTCCCGGCCTTCATCGTCAACCGCATCCTGCTGCCGATGATCAACGAGGCGATCTACACGCTGTACGAAGGCGTCGGCAACGTCGAGGCGATCGACGCGGCGATGAAGCTCGGTGCCCACCATCCGATGGGCCCGCTGGAGCTCGCCGATTTCATCGGCCTCGATACCTGTCTGTCGATCATGCAGGTGCTGCATGAGGGCCTGGCCGACTCCAAGTACCGGCCGTGCCCGTTGCTGGTGAAATACGTCGAGGCCGGCTGGCTCGGCCGCAAAACCCAGCGCGGCTTCTACGACTACCGCGGCGCCAAGCCGGTTCCGACACGCTAAGGCGGCGGTGCTGTAGGGTGGGCAAAGCGAAGCGTGCCCACCGCTTCATCCAATATGCGAACAGATCGTGGGCACGGCGCAAGTGCGCCTTTGCCCACCCTACGGCACCTCGGCCGTGGGTCGACCTTGTGACAATTCATGTCCCATTAACCCATCGCCCCTAGGCTGCCTTCGGTACGAGGATTTGCGTAATGGACACGATGGCGATGGTCAGCTCCATGCTGGCCTCTCAGCAAGGCGCGCTGCAATCGAATGTCGCGGCGACGCTGATGAAGCAGAACGCGGATGCGGAGAAATCCGCTGTCCTGACGCTGCTGGGCGCCGGTCAGCCCTCGCTCGCCAATGTCGGCGCGGGCGTCGGCGGCAATCTGAATATCTCTGCCTAAAACGACGCAGCGGCCGGGCCTAACGCGGCCCGGATCAGCTTGAGTGCGTCGTCGCTCGCCCATTCCGCCGGCCCCGCGATGGTTGCGATCTCGCAGCCCTGCGGATCGACCAGCACCGAGGTCGGCATGCCCAGGGCCCGGCCTATCGCCTTAAGATCCTGAAAAACCTTGGCTTTCTGATCGGTGAAATAGCCGAGCCTGGTCAAATTGGCGTCTTTCAGGAAATTTTTCGGCTTTTCGGGGTCGCGGGTGTCGATATTGATCGCGACCACCTCGAAATTCGGGCCTGAAAGCTTGGTCTGGAGCTGGTCGAGCGCCGGCATCTCTTTTCGACATGGCACGCACCAAGTCGCCCAGAGGTTCACCAGCAGAGTCTTGCCGCGGAAATCCGACAGCTTCCTCGGCTTGCCGTCGGCATCCTCGAAGGCCAAATCGGGCAGCTTCAGGGGGGCGCTGGCCATGGTCAGCGCCGCCACCTCGCCGTGAGCGAGCGGGGCGATCTTTTGGGCCGTGGCCACCGCCGCCCGGCAGGCCGGATCGCCTGACGGGGTCCGGCTCAGGCCGAGCCCGTACAGCGCGGCGAAGCCGGCCAGCCCGCCGACCACCACGGTGGCGATGACGATGGGGATCCGGCGCGTGGCGGAGGGCTTCTGGTCGAGCATATCGTTTGTCATCCGGTCGCAGATATGGCTATCAGAGGCCTCTTAATACGGCTGGCCTCCACCAGCAAACATGCGGCAAAGCAAGGCGTGAGCAGGGGATCATGAGCAACAAGATGTGGGGCGGCCGGTTCTCGGAACGTCCCGATGAGATCATGGAAGAGATCAACGTCTCCATCGACGTCGATCGTCACCTCTTTGCCCAGGACATTGCCGCGTCCAAGGCCCACGCCGCGATGCTTGCCGGCCAGGGCATCATCACGGCCTCTGATGCGAAAAATATCGGCAAGGGTCTAGACACGATTTTGTCAGAGATCGGCAAGGGCGGCTTCCAGTTCAAGCGCGCGCTCGAGGACATTCACATGAATGTCGAGAGCCGCCTGTCGGAGCTGATCGGGCCCGCCGCCGGCCGCCTGCACACCGCACGCTCGCGCAACGACCAGGTTGCGACCGATTTCCGTCTCTATGTCCGCGACGTTCTCGACGAGACCGATGCCGCGCTTGCGGCGTTCCAGGCCGCCCTGGTCAATCGCGCGCTGGAGCATGCCGCGACCGTGATGCCCGGCTTCACGCATCTGCAGACCGCGCAGCCCGTCACCTTCGGTCACCATCTGCTCGCCTATGTCGAGATGGCCGCGCGCGATCGCGGCCGCTTCCAGGATGCGCGCAAGCGGCTCAATGAATCGCCGCTGGGTGCGGCCGCACTCGCGGGCACCTCGTTCCCGATCGACCGTCATGCCACTGCGAAGGCGCTGGCATTCGACCGGCCGATGGCGAACTCGCTCGATGCGGTCTCCGATCGCGACTTCGTGCTGGAGACGCTGTCGGCCGCCTCGATCTGCGCCGTGCACATGTCGCGCTTTGCCGAGGAGATCGTGATCTGGACCTCGCCGCTGGTCGGCATGATCCGGCTGAGCGACAAGTTCACCACCGGCTCCTCGATCATGCCGCAGAAGCGCAATCCTGATGCCGCCGAGCTGGTGCGCGCCAAGACCGGCCGCGTCATCGGCGCGCTCAACGGTCTCCTGATCGTGATGAAGGGCCTGCCGCTCGCCTATCAAAAGGACATGCAGGAGGACAAGCAGGGGGCGATGGAGGGCTTTGCCGCGCTGTCGCTGGCGATCCGCGCCATGACCGGCATGGTCCGCGATCTCGAGCCGGATGAGGCCAAGATGAAGGCGGCCGCCGGCGAGGGCTATGCCACAGCGACTGACCTGGCCGACTGGCTGGTGCGGACCCTGAAGATGCCGTTCCGCGAGGCCCATCACGTCACCGGCCGCATCGTGGCCAAGGCCGCCGAGGGCAGCGTGGCGCTGCACGAGCTGCCGCTGAAGGAGATGCAGGCGATCGAGCCGAAGATCACCAAGGATGTGCTCGGCGTGCTCTCGGTCGAATCGTCGGTGAAGAGCCGCACCAGCTTTGGCGGCACCGCGCCGAAGAACGTGGCGGCCCAGGCCAAGGCCTGGGCGAAGCGGCTGGAAAAAGAGCGAAAATTGGGCTGAAGGCAAAATTTCGCTTATGTTTCATGGTCATCCGGCTCTCGCCAGAGCGCGCCAATCTCTGTATGGTGCGCCCCGCGTAGTGGGGATTTCGTCGTGACGTCAAAGTTTCGCCCGGCCGGCTCGGGGTGGGCCATCATTGTCTTGAGCCTGAGCGCGCTTGCGCTCGCCGGCTGCGGCCGCAAGGGTCCGCTCGACCTGCCGCCAACCGCCTCCAGCGCGTCCACGGCCAACATCGCCGCGCCGACCGACACCGAGACCGAAGCCCAGAAAACGCCGAGCGTGTTCAATCCGACCTATGGCGCGGACGCTGCGCCCGCGGCGACCAAGGGCCAGAAGAAACCGTTTATCCTCGACCCGCTCCTGGACGAAAAGCCCAGCCGATAGGCTGGGGCAACTGAGCCAACGCCATGAACCATTTCGACTACCGCAACGGCGTGCTGCACGCCGAGGCGGTGAACCTGTCCGAGCTGGCCGCAACCGTCGGCACGCCGTTCTATTGCTATTCGACCGCCACGCTTGAGCGGCATTACCGCGTCTTCGCCGATGCCTTTGCCGGCGAGAAGGTGCTGGTCTGCTACGCCATGAAGGCGAACTCCAACCAGTCGGTGCTGCGCACGCTGGCGAAGCTTGGGGCCGGCGCTGACGTCGTCTCGGGCGGCGAACTGAAGCGCGCACTGGCCGCCGGCATTCCCGGCAGCAAGATCGTGTTCTCCGGTGTCGGCAAGACCGAGACCGAGCTGCGCGCCGCACTCGCCGCCGACATCCTCTGTCTCAACGTCGAATCCGAGCCCGAGCTCGAATTGCTCTCGCGCCTTGCGACCGAGACGGGCAAGACCGCGCGGATCTCCATCCGCGTCAATCCGGACGTCGATGCCGGCACGCACGCAAAAATCTCCACCGGCAAGTCCGAGAACAAGTTCGGCATTCCGATCGTTCACGCCCGCGAGGTTTACGCGCGGGCGGCGAAGCTCCCGGGGATCGAGGTCACCGGCACCGACGTGCATATCGGCAGCCAGATCACTGATCTCTCCAAGATGGAGACCGCGTTCCGCATCCTCTCCGAATTCGTGCAGACGCTGCGGTCCGACGGCCATAACATCAGCCACGTCGATTTCGGCGGCGGGCTCGGCATTCCCTATTACATGGACCGCGAGGCGCCGCCGGCGCCGGACGCCTATGCCGCTATGGTCAAGCGCGTCAGCCACAATCTCGGCTGCACGCTGATGTTCGAGCCCGGCCGCATGATCGTCGGCAATGCCGGCATCCTTGTCGCCAAGGTGATCTATGTGAAGCACGGCGACGGCAAGAATTTTGTCATTATCGACGCCGCGATGAATGACCTGATCCGCCCGACGCTGTACGAAGCGCATCACGACATCCTGCCGGTGATGCAGCCCGCGCCGGGCGCTGCGACGATCGCGGCCGACGTCGTCGGTCCGGTCTGCGAGACCGGCGACTATCTCGCACTCGACCGCACGCTGCCGACGCCGAAGCCGGGCGATCTCATCGCCATCATGACCGCCGGCGCCTACGGCGCCGTGCAGGCCGGCACCTACAACACGCGGCCGCTGGTGCCGGAGGTACTGGTGAAGGGCGATCAATACGCGGTCGTGCGCCCGCGCATCGAGGTCGAGCAGCTGATCGCGATGGATACGCCGGCGCCGTGGCTGTGAGGACGCCGGCGAGGTGAACTCGCCGGCGCCGCGTGTTGGTCACGGTCCGTATTTCGGAGCCGGCTTCTGGTTGAAATCGTTCTCGTCGGTGACGCAGGTGAAGCTCGCCGCAACGTTGGTGTCGCCGCCGCCGTTGTATCTCGCGACCTTGGGGAAGACGCAGAGCGGCCGGGTTATCTGAACCGCGGGCGGCGTATCGGCCACGAACTTCGTGGCGAGGATCGTCTCCGGCGCGACGCCGGCCTCGACCCATTTGACAAGCGGCGTGAGCGCATCGAACGTGTTGGGACCGGGGCCGCCCGAGCAGTGGTACAGCCCGGGCACCATGAACAGACGCGCATAGCTCTGGGTCCGTCGCAGCGCCGGATTGCCATTGTCGTGATCGAAGAAGCCGACCGGTTGGACGCCTTGCTGGAATCCTGGGCCTTCATTCCCCACCAGCGCCAGGAAGTAGTTGATGCTGCTCTGTGACGGGATCAGCGGGTCGGCCCAACCGTGGTACATCAGCAGCTTGCCGCCATGCCCCCTGAATTCGCTGAGATCGGTGCTGGTCGCGTTCAACACCGCGGCGAGCTGGTCGTCGACCTTGTCGATGTCGCGGTGGAAATCGAAATTGGAAAAATTGGTTGCGCTTGCTGGGTAGCCGAAGCTCGGGCCGAACACCCAGTAGAACAGGCCGTCGAAGGCCGGCTCGGGCAGTCGTTCCTGGAACGCCAGGCCGAGGGCGAGGATGTCGTCAGTCTCGTTGCCGCGCTCGGAGCCCGGATTGACGAGCTGTCCATTCACCGGGTCGATCGTGCCCGCGTAATAGCGCTGCATGGTCGTGACCTGATCCGAGGTCAGGCATGCCGGCGGCATGCTGCCACCTTTGCAGAGCAGGACCTTCGGATCGAAATGACAATCGCGCGGATCGGTCAGGAACTGATCGGTCTTGGCGCCGCCATCCTGGCCGACGCATTGCTTGAGCACGGCCTGGTTGATCAGCGTCATCTGGCCGGTCTGGATGAACCGGCCGGGGCTCGCATGCGTGTTCTGCCAGCCATAGAGTCCTGCCATGTGCAGGTGAGTGCGGTTGAATGCGGCAGCACCGGCGAGGATGCCGTCATAATCGTTGGGGAAACGCTGCGCCTCCATCAGGGCGTTCTGGCCGCCGGTGGAGCAGCCGGCGAAATAGGCCCGTTGCGATCGATGGCCGTAAAACGCGCTGACGATCTCCTTGCCCCGCTCGGTCATCAGATGGATCGCGCGGTAGCCGAAATCCTTGATCCGCTCGGGATGTCCGAACAGGCCCGTCGACGGCGCGGTTGGATCGCCGAAGTCGATCGCGAGCGGATTGCCCATGTTGCCGGCCGAGCCGCAGAACAGCGGATTGCATCCCGATGACCCCGTGCCGAGGTCGCTGTTGGTCGCGGCAAAGCCGCCCTGGATGCCGAGGGCGAGCTCGTTGTACGTGATCGTGCCCTGGAAGCCGCCGCCGCCGGTGCCGAGGAACCTGCCGTTCCACGTCGTCTCGGGCAGCCAGACCTCGATCTTGATGCTGGAATCCGAGCTCGGAATCAGCGTTGCGGTGACGCGGCAGAACGCGGGAAGGCCGGTGATCGGGGCCCCGCCCGGCGGCACGAAGGTGCCGGTCGTGTTGTCGTCCGCCGAGTTGATCACCGTGTGCTGCAGTTGCAAGGATCGAAGATTGGTGCACGCCGTCGCCATGGCGGGCGAAGTACCGAGTGCGACACAGGCAAACAGGGCCGTGGTCGCACCGACAAGTAAGTGTCGATGACGCTTCATTCCGTCCTCCCTGATTTTTTTGCAGTCGTGTAGGGCGGACAGGATAGCCGAGCGCGATCACAACTCAAGGATGTTGCGTTGCGATCAGATGCATTCGCGAGCGATCGAGGAAATTCACGTCGCGGTTGTGATGGAGGTTGGCGCTGACGTTACTTCCCGGCAAGTCCACCCGGCTTGCCGACGACGACTCCTGCCTTTTTCTCGATCGGCTTGATCGCCGCGGTGAAATCGGACTCGGCGCCTTCCGCGCTGATCACCGTCTCCCACAGCCGTCCGACGGCATCCGCGACCTCCATCGACAGGCCGAGCTGCTTCATCTCCTCCAGCGCCAGCCGAACGTCCTTCACCATCAGTCCCGTCGCGAAGCCGAAGTCGAACGTTCGCGGCAGCACCGAGCGCGGAAACTTGTCGCGGCTCGCGGTGTTCATGCCCGAACCTGAATTGATGACGTCGATCATCACGGCGGGATCGAGCCCGGCCTTGACGCCCATCACCACGGCTTCCGACGTCGCCGCGATCGCGGTGGCCGAGAGGAAATTGTTGGCGAGCTTCATGGTCTGTGCAGCACCCGGCTTCTCGCCGATGAAGAACACCTTTCCGATCACGTCGAGCGCCGGCTTGAGCAGCTCGAACTCCGCCTTCGGTCCCGATACCATCACGGCCAGCGTGCCCTTCTCGGCGCCGCCGACGCCGCCGGACACCGGGCAGTCGATCTGCACGATGTTGCGTTTTGCCAGTAGGCCGTGAATCTTCGTAGCCATCGCCGAGCCGACAGTGGAGAGATCGATGAAGCGTTTGGCGCGGCTGCCCTCGATCACGCCGTTCGCGCCGGTGGCGACCTCCAGCGAGGCCTGCAACGACGGCAGGCTCGCCATCACCGTCTCGACCTCATCGGCAACGTCCTTCGGCGACGTCGCAGCGGTGGCGCCACGCGCGACCAGCTTGTCGACGACCTCCTTGCGGGTGTCGAACACGACGAGCTTGTGGCCGGCCTCGACCAGCCGCCGCGCCATCGGGAAACCCATGTTTCCGAGGCCGATGAATCCGATGTCCATGGTGCTATTTCCTTCCCCGTCGTCATTGCGAGGAGCGAAGCGACGAAGCAATCCAGACTATTCCCGCGGAGGGAGTTCTGGATTGCTTCGCTTCGCTCGCAATGACGGAGCAATAAAGTTGAGAGCGGTTAGCGTGCCTCACGCCTTCCCGTCGATCTCCGCGAACACCTCGCGCGCGATCCGAAAACTGTCCACCGCCGCCGGCATGCCGCCATAGATCGCGACCTGCATCAGGATCTCGCGGATTTCGTCGCGGGTGACGCCGTTGGTGAGCGCGCCCTTCAGATGCGCGCGGAACTCGTGCTGGCGGTTGAGGATCGCGATCATCGCGATGTTGAGCATGCTGCGCGTCTTGCGCGGCAGCTCCTCGCGGCCCCACACCGTGCCCCAGCAATATTCGTTGAGCATCTCCTGGAACGGACGGTTGAAGTCGTCGACGTTCTTCAGCGCGTTGTTGACATAGGCCTCGCCCAGCACCGCTTTGCGGACTTCCAGGCCCTTGTCGTGCATCTTCTTGTCCATGGCGTTTCCTTTATTTCCCTTGGGAATGGCGCCGCGGAAAACTACGGGGTTGAGCCGGAGCAGTCACGTCCTCGTGTTATGCGGGAAAAGGGGGATGTCCCGTACAGGAACGGATGCCTCAGTGCTGCCGTTGTGGTACGCTCCACTCTGCCGGGTAACCTGGAGAGTTGATTGAACGGCGTCACCCCCGACCCGTCAGACCCGATCCGCGATGGCGATTCTCTGTCGCGGCTGAAGCTGGCGCAGGCCCTCGAGCGGTCCACTTATGCCATCGCGTGGGAGCGTGCGTGGCCCGGGTTGGCGCGTGTTCTCACCGTCATCGGCCTGTTTCTGGTGGTGTCCTGGGCCGGACTCTGGCTGGCGCTGCCGTTTGTTGCCCGTGTCATCGGTCTTGTCATTTTCGCAGGCCTTGCGGCTGGTGCGCTGTTTCCCCTGATTCGGTTTCGCTGGTCGAGCCGCGAAGAGGCACTGGCCCGGCTCGACCGCGGTTCGGGCATCCGTCACCGCCCGGCCACGACGCTCACGGACACGCTGACCTCGCAGGATCCGGTTGCGCAGGCGCTCTGGCAGGCGCAGCGCGAGCGCACGCTGGCCTCGCTCAAGCGCATCCGTGCCGGTTTGCCGCACCCGCGCCTCGCCATCCATGACCCCTGGGCGCTGCGTGCGCTGGTCATGGTGATGCTGGTCGCGACCTTCTTTGCCGCCGGCGACGAGCGCGCGATGCGACTGGGCGCCGCCTTCGACTGGAACGGCGTGCTGACGCCGACCAATATCCGCGTCGACGCCTGGGTTACGCCGCCGCTCTACACCGGAAAGCCGCCGGTGATCCTGTCGGCCGCCAACAAGGAGGCGGCGGCACTGCCGGCCTCCGGCCCGCTCGCCGTGCCCGCCGGCTCGACCCTGATCGTGCGTTCTTCCGGCGGCGGCCTCGATGTCGCCGTCTCTGGCAACCTCAAGGAAGTCGCGCCGACTGAAGCCACGCCCAAGGGCACCAACGAGAAGCATTTCACCATCACCGGCGACGGCACCGCGCATGTCCGTGCGCCGTCGGGTCAACCGCAATGGGCCTTCGCGGCGACGGCGGACCACCCGCCGACGATCGCGCTGGCCAAGGATCCGGAGCGCCAGGCCCGCGGCGCGCTCCAGCTCGTCTACAAGATCGAGGACGATTACGGCGTCACCGGCGCCGAGGCGCAGGTCGCTCCGCGCACCACCGACGCCGGCAAGGACGGCGATGGCAAGACCGCGGCGCGGCGGCTGTTCCAGCCGCCGCAATTTCCGCTCGTGCTGCCGAACGCGCGCACCCGCAACGGTGTCGGCCAGACGGTGAAGGATCTCAGCGAGGATCCCTATGCCGGCGCCGATGTCACGCTGACGCTCACAGCCAAGGACGAGGCCGGCAACGAGGCGAAGAGCGAACCGTTCAACATGCGCCTGCCCGAGCGGCTGTTTACAAAGCCGCTGGCGCGCGCGCTGATCGAGCAGCGCCGCATCCTCGCGCTCGACGCCAACAAGAACTCCGACGTCTACACCGCGCTCGACGCGCTGATGATCGCGCCCGAGCTGTTCACGCAGGAGACCGGGCAGTATCTCGGTCTTTACAGTGTCGCGCGTCAGCTCGAGGCTGCGCGTACGGATGATTCATTGCGCGAGGTCGTGGCGAGCCTGTGGGCGCTCGCGGTGACGATCGAGGACGGCAACATCTCCGACGTCGAGAAGGCGTTGCGCGCGGCGCAGGACGCGCTGAAGCAGGCGCTGGAGCGCGGCGCCAGCGACGAGGAGATCAAGAAGCTCACACAGGATCTGCGGGCGGCGCTCGACAATTTCATGCGCCAGCTCGCCGAGCAGTTCCGCAACAACAAGGACGCCCAGCAGCTTGCGCGTCCGCTCGATCCCAACACAAAAATCCTGCGCCAGCAGGACTTGCAGAACATGATCGACCGCATGGAGCGGCTGTCGCGCTCCGGCGACAAGGACGCGGCCAAGCAGCTGCTCGACCAGCTCCAGCAGATGCTGGAGGGCCTTCAGATGGCGCAGCCGGGACAGTCCGGCGAGAGCGACATGGAGCAGGCGCTCAACGAGCTCGGCGACATGATCCGCAAGCAGCAGCAATTGCGCGACAAGACCTACAAGCAGGGCCAGGACTCCCGGCGCGATCGCATGCGCGGCAAGCAGCAGCAGGGCGACCAGTCGATGTCGGACCTGCAGCAGGACCAGCAGGGGCTGCGCGACCGCTTGAAGAAGCTCCAGGACGAGATGGCCAAGCGCGGCCTCTCGCAGAAGGGTCAGAAAGGCCAGCAGGGACAGCAGGGACAGAAGGGTCAGCAAGGTGACCAGGGCCAGGATGGCGATCAGGACGCCGACCAGGGTGATGATGACGGCGGGCTCGATTCCGCCGACAATGCCATGGGCGATGCGGGCTCGAAGCTTGGCGACGGCAATGCCGACGGCGCGGTGGATTCCCAGGGCAAGGCGCTGGATGCGATGCGCAAGGGTGCCCAGAAGATGGCCGAAGCGATGCAGCAGGGCGACGGCGACGGCCAGGGCGATGGTCCCGGCAATCGCACCGGGCGCCAGCAGAGCGGCGGCAATCAGACCGACCCGCTCGGCCGGCCGCTGCACGGCCGCGAATTCGGCGACGATTACACGGTCAAGATCCCCGGCGAGATCGACGTCCAGCGCGTCCGCCGCATCCTCGAAGAACTCCGCCGCCGCCTCGGCGATCCCTCGCGCCCGCAGATCGAGCTCGACTATATCGAGCGGCTGCTGAAGGATTTTTGAGGCGAGGCTATCGTAACCCGGATGGAGCGCAGCGCAATCCGGGACCGCTGTCCCCGCATTCCACTGCGCTCCATGCGGGCTACAAGAGCTTCGCCGCTATCCCTTCTTCGCCGCAAGCGCATCCGCCACCGCCGTGCGGATGTCCGCGACCGAGAACGGCTTTGTCACGACGTCGTGCACAAGCGCATTCAAATTCGAGGCACGCTCGCGCTGATCGGCAAAGCCCGTCATCAGCAAAATGGTCAGCTGGGGAAAGTCGCGTGCAGCGGAGAGCGCGAGTGCGATGCCGTCCATGACAGGCATCTGGATGTCGGTGAGCAACAGATCGAACGCGCCGTCCTCGCGGGTCAGGATCTCCAGCGCCTCGGCGCCGTCCTG
Organism: Bradyrhizobium sp. AZCC 2230; assembly: GCF_036924495.1. NCBI lineage: Bacteria > Pseudomonadati > Pseudomonadota > Alphaproteobacteria > Hyphomicrobiales > Nitrobacteraceae > Bradyrhizobium > Bradyrhizobium sp. AZCC 2230. The sequence goes on from NZ_JAZHRS010000001.1 coordinate 7,101,454, forward strand.
TGCGGTGACGGTCTCGTGGCCATCCATGGCGATGGCACGCGCCACAAGTTGGCGCATCGAGTCCTCGTCGTCGGCGATCAGAACTTTCGGCATGGGACGAACCTTCCCGTGCGGGACGCTACAGGTTGATTATACGCTGCCACCGGCAATGTCGCGCCGGTTGAAGAAGCGAACGTCGATATTGCGGCCTTCCGGCGGCGGCGAGGCCAGGCGCGAACGGAAGAAGGCGCGCTCGCCGGGTTGCAGTACGGTCTGCTCCAGCACCGAATTCCAGGCGTAGATTTCGGCGCCTTGCGCGTCGCGCACGGCAAAGCGCAGGCGTGGAATATCGAGCGGCTTCTTGCCCAGGCCCACGATCACGCCCTCGATTACCAGCACCTGCTTACCGTCTACGGTCTCGGTCGAGAGCTTGACGTCCTTGAAGGCCAGCCCGCGCAGATTCACCTCGAAGCCGACCATCTTGTAGAAGGCCGCGGTCTGCGGCAGCAGGCGGACCATGTCGCCGCGCCAGATCACCAGCGCCAGCACCAGCGCGCCCATGGCCGCGCAGGTGGTCGGCAGGCCGTAATAGGATTTCCGCCGAACCACGACAGGGGCCGGGCGACTCACCTTTGCCCCCCGGCGGCTGAACAGGCCGCTGAACCAGGACTGGTGCTGGGCACCGACGACTTCCTCCTCGGCCTCCCGGGCCGCTGCCGACCATTCGTCTTCGGCTTCCGTGGTGTCCTCGCTCGGCCAGTCGCTGGCGATCGAGGGGCTTTCGACCACCGGGGTCTCGGCGTCGTCGTCGTCCTTGGCGTAGGAGTTCCACTCTGCGGCGAGGTCGGACTGGTCGTCGGCCTGGCTGGCTGTGGCCATGGCCGGTACCGCCGCCTCCTCGATGGCATCCTCCGGATGCGCCATCCAGGTCTCCTTGCAGCGGGAGCAGCGGACCGTCCGACCGTTGGCCCCAAGGCTCGCAAGCTTGATGGCGTAGGATGTCGTACAATGGGGGCAGACAATATGCATGGACGGCCTCGACGATGACCCGGTCGTGCGGAACCGGGCGGCCAAGATGCTACAAGGCGACCGTTAACGAACCGGAAACCATAACGGTCGCAAAACCCGGAACATCTGTGGCGGTGCGTCGCGTCGCGACCATCGCCCCCTCTCGAACGGAGCTGAGCTTGGTTCGGTTCGAAAATGTCGGATTACGCTACGGTCTGGGACCGGAGATCCTGCGCGACCTCAATTTCCAGATCCCGGCGCATTCCTTCCAGTTCCTCACCGGGCCGTCCGGCGCCGGCAAGACGTCGTTGCTGCGCCTGTTGTTCCTGTCGCACCGGCCGACGCGCGGCCTCGTTAATCTGTTCGGCCACGACATCTCCCAGCTCGGCAAGGACGAGATCGCGGATCTGCGCAAGCGCATCGGCATCGTGCTCCAGGATTTCCGCCTGCTCGACCACATGACGACCTATGAGAACGTGGCGCTGCCGTTCCGCGTCATGGGCCGCAACGAGTCGAGCTATCGGAAAGAAGTCATCGACCTCTTGCGCTGGGTCGGGCTCGGCGAGCGCATGGATGCGCTGCCGCCGATCCTGTCCGGCGGCGAGAAGCAGCGTGCGGCGATTGCGCGCGCGGTGATCTCGCGGCCGCAACTGCTGCTCGCGGACGAGCCGACCGGCAGCGTCGATCCGACGCTCGGGCGCCGGCTGCTGCGGCTCTTCATCGAGCTCAACAAGTCCGGCACGGCCGTCATTATCGCAACCCACGACATCGCTCTGATGGACCAGTACGAAGCGCGCCGCTTCGTGCTGCATCAGGGCCGGTTGCACGTCTATGAGTAGGACCGACGAGCGCGGCGTATTGGTCGATCTCGGACAGGAACGTCCGCAGCTTCCCGCGCGGGCGCGCAACATGTCGCCGATCGTGCCGCGCGCCTCGATCCATGGCCGCGCGCTGGTCGCTGTCGTCGCTATCATGACCTTCCTCGCCTCGATGACGACGGGCACGGTGCTGCTGGTCAGCGCTTCGGCCGCGGAATGGCAGTCCGATGTCGCGAGCGAGATCACCATCCAGGTCCGCCCGCAATCCGGACGCGACATCGAGCGCGACACCGCTGCCGTCACCGAGGCGATGCGCGCGCAAGCCGGCATCGTCGAGGTCAAGCCGTTCACCAAGGAGGAGAGCGGCAAGCTGCTCGAGCCCTGGCTCGGCACCGGGCTGTCGATGGACGATCTGCCGGTGCCGCGCATGATCATCGCGCGCGTGCAGCCCGGCACAGCGCTCGATCTCGGCGCCCTGCGTGCGCGCGTGACGCAGGTGGCGCCGAGTGCCAGCGTCGACGATCATCGCGCCTGGATCGAACGGATGCGCTCGATGACCAATGCGACCGTGTTCGCCGGCATCGGCATCCTCGCACTCGTCATCGTCGCGACCATCATCTCGGTCTCGTTCGCGACCCGCGGCGCGATGGCGGCGAACCGCCCGATCGTCGAGGTCCTGCATTTCGTCGGCGCCGGCGACCGCTACATTGCCAATCATTTCCTGCGGCACTTCCTCAGGCTCGGCCTCGAAGGCGGCGTCATCGGCGGCGGCGTCGCCATGCTGCTGTTCGGCTTCTCCGAGTCGATCGCCGGCTGGTTCTCCGGCACCCCGGTCGGCGACCAGTTCGCGGCGCTGCTCGGCACCTTCTCGCTGCGGCCGTCCGGCTATGTGGTGCTCGCGGTGCAGGCCGTCCTGATCGGCGCCATCACCGCAGTCGCCTCGCGCCAGACCCTGTTCGCGACGCTGAATGACGTCGATTGAGCCCGCTAAACCGGACTCCACATCGCCTCAAAACGTCCTAAAATAATCCGGGGAAGGGATCACCGACATCATATGACCTCGCCGACCGACGATCCATCGCCGAAACTGCCGCGCGGCTGGCTCCGCGCGACCGTGGTGTCGACGGTTGCGTTCGTTTTCGTCGGCGCGGCCGCGGGCTTCGTCGCGTTCCTGTCGCAATTGCGCGGCGCCGAGATCGCGCCGGACCGCAAGGCTGACGGAATCGTGGTGCTGACCGGCGGCTCCTCGCGGGTGTCGGATGCGATGGAGCTGTTGGCAGCCGGCTACGGCAAGAGGCTTCTGATCTCGGGCGTGCATCCGACCTCGACGGCGAGCGACATCTCCCGGACGCTGCCGGAGAACCAGTCCTTCATGACCTGTTGCGTCGACCTCGACCGCACCGCGCTCACGACCCGCGGTAACGCGGCGGAGGCGCGACGCTGGGCCGAGGGGCGCGGCTTCAAATCGCTGATCGTGGTCACCTCGAACTACCACATGCCGCGCGCGCTGGTGGAATTCTCGCATGCCATGCCGGAGACCACGCTGGTTCCGTTCGCCGTGGTCGGTGACAAATGGCGCGAAGAGCCGTGGTGGACTTCAGCCTCGACGCTGCGGCTGCTGTTGTCCGAATATGTCAAGTATATCGCCGCCGAGCTCAGGGTGCGACTGGAAGATTTCGGGATTGACCTTTCCCCCGAGATGTCGGAGCAGCCTGCGGGTCTGCAATCCAGGCGGCCTGCCACCGCGCAGGCCAATTGATCGGATTTTCGATGTTCCTGATTTTCCTGCGCTCGCTCGTCTTCAACGTGCTGTTCTACGCCGTGCTGGTGTGCCTCGCGATCGTAGCGCTGCCGACCTTCGCCTTGCCGCCGCGCGCCATGCTGACGATTGCGAAATGGTGGGCGAAGGCGACGATTTTCCTGATGCGCGTGGTCTGCAACATCAAGGTGGAATTCCGTGGCGTCGAGAAGATCCCGCAGGGACCACTGGTGATCGCCGCGAAGCACCAGTCGTTCTGGGAAACCTTCGCGCTGCCGGGCTTCTTCAATCACCCGATCTTCATCCTCAAGCGCCAGCTGATGCAGATTCCGGTGTTCGGTCAGTTCCTGGTCAAGACCGGGATGATCGCGATCGACCGCAAGGCCGGCGTCAAGGCGTTGCTGGACATGACGCGCCGCGCGCGCGAGGCGGTGCGCGCCGGCGGCCAGCTCGTGATCTTTCCGGAAGGCACGCGTCGCGCGCCGGGGGCGCCGCCGGACTACAAGACCGGCTTTGCGCAGATCTATTCATCCTGCGGCGTGCGGTGCCTGCCGATCGCGCTCAATTCCGGCCTGTTCTGGCCGCGCCGCACCTTCATGCGCTATCCCGGCACGCTGGTGGTGGAGTTCCTCGATCCGCTGCCGTCGGGCCTGCCCAAGGATGAATTTCTCACGCGCGTGCAGACCGCGATCGAGGATACGACCACCCGCCTCGTCGACGCGGGCCGCAAGGAGCAGGAGCAATTGATCGGCAGCGCGCCGAGCTACGCTCCCTCGGAGAGCTAACGGTTCTCTCGATCTTCTGCGGGAGCCGGCGCGTGCGCACCATGCAGCATCGTCGCGAGCTGATGCAATTGGGTGTCGCGAAAGCCTTCGGCCTCGATCGCCTTCACGGTCGCCGTCACGTAGTCGCGGTTGGCGCCGGACTGGCCGTGACCCTGCAGCACATGGCGGTGCTGGTCGGCGAGCGACAGCCGGCCGGCGTACTGCACATGGCCGCGGTCGACGACATAGGCGAGCGCGGAGACGCGCTCACGCGCTTCGTTCTCGAGCCACACCGAGCGCATCACCTCGCGATAGACCGAGGTCACCTGCTCGCGCGCCCGCAGATTGGCGACCACGTCGGCACGGTTCTTTTCGGCGACGCGGAAGGCGATGCCGCGGCAGGCGCCGCCACGGTCGAGCCCCAGCACCAGGCCCGGCTGCTCCGGCGTGCCGCGATGCACGAAGGAATAGACGCAGAGCGCGCGATGTTCGCCGACCAGCCGCGCCGGGACGCGTTCCTCGAATTCGAAGCCCGGCCGCCACATCAGCGATCCGTAGCCGAACACCCAGAGGTCGCCCTTGGCTGACGTGACGTTGGGAAGGGTGATTTCCGACATTTCGGGCACGGCTACCAGAAGCCTGCCCCCAAGCGAAGCGAATTCTCCGCCTTTCGTCCGGGGCCAGCCTCGCTTACATTTGACAAAATCTGGGGCCAAAGGGTCGCCGTATGTCCGATATGACCATTGCCGCAGGCCGGCGCTCCCGTTGGGGGCTCTTCATTGCTCCCGTCCTCCTCCTGATCCTTGCAGTCGCCTGGAGCGGCTTCTGGTTCTATGCGGCCTCGCAGGCCGAGGTCGCGGCCGATGCCTGGCGCGCGCAGGAGGCCAAATCCGGCCGCATCTATGATTGCGCCAAGCGCTCGATTGCCGGCTTCCCGTTCCGCTTCGAGGTCCAGTGCTCCGGCGCCAGCGTCGCGCTGGTCTCGCAGAATGCGAGCAAGACGCCGTTCACGGCCAAGCTCGACAACATTCTGGTTCTGGCGCAGGTCTATGATCCCAAGCACGTCATTGCCGAGTTTTCCGCGCCGGCAACGCTGGTCGACGGTGTTACGCAAAACACCTTCTTGGTGAACTGGCGCAATGGCCGCAGCAGCGTGGTCGGCTTGCCGGCCATCCCGGAACGCGCCTCCATCGTTTTCGATGATCCCAGCATCAATCGTCTCGATGGTTCGGTGCAGGTGCCGCTCGCGCGCGCCAAGCAGATTGAGCTGCATGGGCGCATCGCGGATGGGTCGCCGGCCGATCACCCCGTGATCGAGACCGTGCTTCAAGTCGCGCAGGGCAGCATCCAGGGCGTTCATCCCTTGCTGGCCGAGCCGTTCGAAGCCGACACGCGTGCGAAGATCACCGGGCTCTCCGATCTCACCCCAAAACCCTGGCCGCAGCGCTTCCGCGAGATCCAGGCCGCCGGCGGCCACATCGAGATCGTGCAGTCGCGGATCCAGCAGGGCGAAATGATCGCAGTCGCGGCCGGCACGCTGGGTCTCTCGGCCAATGGCCGACTGGATGGCGAATTGCAGATGACCGTGACCGGCCTCGAGCGCGTCATCCCGGCGCTCGGCATCGAGAAGATGCTGGAGGAGGGCGTGCCGCAGGCAACGCTCGATCGCGTCGCGCCCGGCGTGAAGTCAAAGGACCTCAACAATCTCTTTGGCGCGCTCGACCGTGCCGTTCCCGGCCTCGGCAAGGTCATCAAGCAGAACGCCAACGCCGGCGTTGCCGCCGGCATCAGCTCGATCGGCACCGAGAGCACCCTCGAGGGCAAGAAGGCCCGCAGCTTCCCGCTGAAATTCGTCGACGGCGCCGTGCTGCTCGGCCCGGTCACGGTCGGCCAGATTCCGCCGCTGTATTAGCGGTCGTTGCTCCCGTAGCCCGGATGGAGCGCAGCGTAATCCGGGACAGCGCCAACCGTGTTTAAGAATCCCGGATTGCGCTGCGCTCCATCCGGGCTACGACCGGTGAACTCACGTCACGGTCTCTTCGCTGGATCGTGATCGTCCGCCGGGAATGCGGAGCCGCAAAGCCCGGTCTCTCTCCATGTCGGCTGCCCGATGAAGCGGGCCGCCGAGACAGGAGAGAATCCATGACGACATCCAGGCTGTTCGTTGCCGCCATCGCCATGTCGACCGCACTCGCGACGCCTGCGTTCGCGCAGTGGCGGTCACAGGAGCCGGCCGCCCACGAAGCCCAGTATCCCAACGGCGACCGCAATCTCGCGAGCCCTGCGGCGCGCGATGCGATGGCTTACGCGCCTTCTGCGACATCACCGCGCCCCACGGTGATTCGCGCGACCAAGGGTCAATAGCCGCCATCCCCCTTGAGACTTTGCGCGTCGCGGAGTTGGGCCCGGCCATGTCCCGGTCGGGCCCAATGCGCGCTGCATCGTGGGCGCAGCAATCGCGCGCGAGCGGATCGGTCGAGCGGTGAAAATATTCCGAACATGATCGTCAGGAAAATGTGATGCAGAAGATGCGCCTCGCCGAGAATAACAGCACGCCCATTCGCATCACTCCACACCAGGGAAGCATGCACGCGCCGGGGGCGCAATCAATAGCACCTGCTTCCCCAGTGGAGGGAGGCTTACGTGCGGATCATCAACTACGGACTGATGCTGGGATTACTCGCTGCCTGTTCAGGACAGGCGCGTGCCGACGACAATGTCACAACCGAACTCCAGGCGCTGAAGGCGAAGCTGAAGGAGCTGCAGCAGAAGGTGGATTCGGAGGCGCGTAAGACGCGTCAGGTCGAAGCGGTGCAGGCCAAAGCCATGCCGATGACGGGGACCTACAAGGCGCTGCCCGTCGAGGCATGCGCGGGCGGCAAGATCTGCTACAAGGGCGTCACGCTGACATTCGGTGGCTGGATCGATCTCACCGGCATCTACCGCTCGCGCAACATCGCCTCCGACACCGGCTCGGTGTTCAATTTCATCCCCTATCAGCAAGCTCATAATTTCTACTTCCCGGAGACGCGCTTCTCCGCACGCCAAAGCCGCTTCTCGGTGCTGGCCGAAGGCAACGCCGATCCCGATACGCATCTCGCCGGCTACGGCGAAATAGACTTCGAGGGCGCGGCGCAAACGGCAAGCTCCGTTGCCACCAACTCCTTCAATCCTCGGATGCGGCAGCTCAGTCTCGAACTCGACCGGACCGATCTCGGCCTGCACTTCCTCGCCGGCCAATCCTGGTCGCTGAACGCGCCGACCAAGTCGGGCATTGATCCCCGCGGCGTCGACGCGCCCGGCGTGATCGACTTCGAATCCGTTCCGGGATTTCTGGCGGCACGGCAACCCGGCCTTCGCGTCTGGAAGGATCTCGGGCCCGAGTTCAAGCTCGCTGCGTCCGTCGAAAATCCGCAGACCGCATTCTTCGGCGGCAATACGCCGACGGTCGGTACGCCCGCAGTCGGGCCGCAGGGCGTGCTCAATCCGAATCTTCAGGTCAATCTGACCGGGCCGGGCGGCAGCTTCTTCAACAACCTCAACAATGTCAGCTTGAACCAGGTGCCTGACGTCACCGTCAAGGCGGCGTGGGATCCGCGGCTCGGGCCCTACAAGCTGCATGTCGAAGCCTGGGCGCTCTATCGCCAGCTGTTCGATCGCTTCAATGGCGCCAACCACACCTACGACACCGGCAGCTTCGGCGGCCACGTCTTTGCCGAGCTGATCCCAAAAACCCTCGATCTTCAGCTCTACGGCGCGCATGGCGTGCTCGGTCGCTTCACGGCGACGCCGTTCCCCGATGCCGCGGTGGCGCAGGATGGCACCGTGCTGCCGCTGACGATCACCGCGGCTGCGGTCGGCCTGATCTGGCACGCGACGCCGAGTCTCGATGTCTACAGCTATGCCGGTCTTGAAAAGGCCAAGGCCAATTTCGCCAATGTCGGGACCACTCCGTTCGGTTACGGCAATCCGCTCTACAACAACACCGGCTGCTTCACCGAGAACACGCCGGCCGCGACCTGTAACGGCAACACCAAGGAAGTCCGGCAGATCACCGCCGGCATCTACGACACCATCTACCAGGGCAATTACGGCACGCTCAAAGCCGGGGTGCAGTATTCCTACACGCAGCGGATCGCCTTCGACGGTGTCGGTGGCGCGCCCAAGACCGACGACAACATCGTCATGACGCAGATCCGGTACTATCCGTTCTGAGCATGATCCGGAAAAGTGTGCAGCGGTTTTCCCTCGCGACAAACGCGGAACGCGTTTGCGCGGAGATCATGCTCAAACACAAAACCTCTCCAGAGGACGGCAATTGTCCGACGGTCTTCTGATCCTTCGGCTCGCGCAAATCGTCGCCCGGCTTGGCCTGGCGATGACGGGCGCGGTCGGCGCCACCTTCGTCGCCGCATTGCTGATGCGGGCCGAGCTGCCCTGGTTCGACACCGTCGAATTCACTGTCCTGCTGATCGTGCTCGGAATGATCGGCGCCTATCTCGGGATCGATATTCCGCGCTGGCCGCAGCTTCAGGCGGGGCCGGCGCATCGATCGCCCGCGATCGGTCTCGCCAGTGCGACCGGTACGTTCCTCGCCGCCGGAGCCGGCCTGCTCGCGCTCTATGCTTTCGTCTTCGACGAGACGTCCGATGCCGCCGGCAATCTCCTGTTCGGCGCCACCTGGATGCTGGGCGTGTGCATGCAGATCGGCGCCGGTCTTGCCGGCCGGCGCCGTATCGCAGGGGTCAAGGACCGCGGTTAGCCGGGTTTCTTGTCGAGCTGCCCATGCTGGCGGCCGAAGTCTGCAGCCGCCGAATCCTGGCCGATCTCGACGATGCCGCGACGGATGGCGCGGGTGCGGGTGAAATGATCGAACAGCGCTTCGCCGTCACCGCGACGGATCGCGCGGGTGAGTTTTGCCAGATCCTCGGTGAAGGTGCCGAGCATCTCCAGCACGGCCTCCTTGTTGGCGAGGAAGACGTCGCGCCACATCGTCGGATCGGAGGCCGCGATGCGGGTGAAGTCGCGGAAACCGCCGGCGGAGAATTTTATGACCTCCGATTCCGTCACCTGCTGCAGCTCGTCGGCGGTGCCGACGATGGTGTAGGCGATCAGATGCGGCAGATGGCTGGTGATCGCGAGCACGAGATCATGATGATCCGGCGTCATCACCTCGACCTTGGCGCCCATCGCCGCCCAGAACGCGCGTAAGTGCGCGGTGGCCGCGGCGTCGGTACCTTCCGGCGGCGTCAAAATGCACCAGCGGTTGATGAAGAGCTCGGCGAAGCCGGAATCCGGCCCCGAATGCTCGGTGCCCGCGACGGGGTGCGCCGGCACGAAATGGACATTCTTCGGCAGATGCGGCGCCATGTCCCTGACGATCGCGCCCTTGACCGAGCCGACGTCGGAGATCACGGCGCCGGGCTTGAGATGGGCTGCAATCTCCTGTGCCACCGGCCCGCAGGCACCGACGGGAATGCAGAGGATGACGAGATCGGCATCCTTCACGGCTTCCGCATTGGTCGCCACGACCTGGTCGACGATGCCGAGCTCGAGCACGCGCGCGCGCGTCTTCTCCGAGCGCGCGGTGGTGACGATCTCGCCAGCCAAGCCCTGAAGCTTCGCAGCGCGCGCGATCGAGCCGCCGATCAGACCGAAGCCGATCAGTGCGACGCGCTGGAAGTGCGGGTCCACGCTCATTTGCCGGCCATGAAGTCGCGCAGGGCCTCGACGACGAGGCGGTTGGCCTCCTCGGTGCCGATGGTCATGCGCAGCGCATGGTGCAGGCCGTAATTCTTCAGCGCGCGCAGCACGAGGCCGCGCTTGGTGAGATACGCATCGGCTGCTTCCGAGGTCTTGCCGTCTTTCGGGAAATGGATCAGCACGAAATTGGCGACGCCCGGCGTCACCTTCAGCCCGAGCTTGGTGATCTCTTGAGTGAGCCAGTTGCGCCAGGTCTCGGTGAACTGCTTCGACATCGCCTGGTGCGCGGTGTCCTCGATGGCGGCGACCGCGGCATACATCGCCGGCGTCGACACGTTGAAGGGACCTCGGATGCGGTTGACCGCGTCGATGATGTGCTCGGGGCCGAACATCCAGCCGATGCGCAGCGCCGCGAGGCCGTGGATCTTGGAGAAGGTGTGCGTCACCACCGTATTCTCGGTGGTGGCAACGAGCTCGATCCCCATCTCGTAATCGTTACGGGAAACGTAGTCGCAATAGGCGGCGTCCAGCACCAGCAGCACGTGCGAGGGCAGGCCGGCGCGCAGCCGCTTGACCTCGTCGAACGGGATATAGGTGCCGGTCGGATTGTTGGGGTTGGCGAGCCAGACCAGTTTTGTGCGCGGCGTCACTGCTTTCAGGATCGCGTCGACGTCGCAGGTCAGGTTCTTCTCGGCCGCGACCACGTTCCTGGCGCCGACCGCCATGGTCGCGATCGGGTAGACCAGGAAGCCGTGCGTGGTCGAGATCGCCTCGTCGCCGTGGCTGAGATAGGTGTGGGCGAGCAAATTGAGGATCTCGTCGGAGCCGGCGCCGCAGATGATGCGGTTCGGGTCGAGGCCAAAGTGGCGGCCGATCGCCTCGCGCAGCACGCGCGAGGTGCCTTCCGGGTAGTCTTCCAAATGGTCCGCGACGTGCTTGAAGGCCTCGATCGCCTTGGGCGAGGGTCCGAACGGCGTCTCGTTGGCCGAGAGCTTGAACACCTTGCGGCCCGGCTCAGCGACCGGGCTCTTGCCGGGCGTGTAGGGCGCAATATCGAGAATGCCGGGATTCGGCACGGGGCGGGACATCTTCAACTCCGGATAGGCTTTAAGCGGCACGCGATTTACGATTTTTGCCCGGTCGGGGGCACCGTATAGCGCGTTGCGTGGCTGCCGACGAGGGCCGTGGAGCGCACCGAGGCCCCCGCGTCGATCAGGGCAGCCCTGATCTTGTCGATGCTGGTGGCGCCCGTGACCGAGACCAGCAGCGCCGCGCCGTCGAAGGCGGTATCGGGCACCGCCACGATCTCGGCGAGCGGCGACAGGGCGCGTGCGACCTCTGCGTTCCACCCCGACACGCGCACGCTGAAGGTCTCGACCTCCGTCACCACGGCGCTGTCGGCGACGCGCGAGATCGCAAACACCGGCAGTGCGGCCGGATGGTCGGCACGTTCGACGAAGGGCATCCGTGCGATGATCTTCGGCGCGCCGTCCGCTTCCAGCTCCAGCCACCACGGCGTGCGGCTCGAGGTCGCCGAGACCAGCGCCAGATCGCCCTTGGATTTCGCCACCGCTTCGACCGCGGCCTGCGCGCTGAAATGCGCGACGTAGGGAACCGTGAAGCCGAAATGGAAGCGCACGGAATCGCGCATCGCCGGCTCGCTCACCGAGATGTCGGCATGCACGGAGAACGGCGCCTGGACATAAGTGAAGGTCGAGATGATGACGCGCCAGATGCTCTCGACCGTGTCGAGCGGCAGGATGCCGCGATGGCGTTGCACGATGTCACGCATCATGGAGGCTTCGCGCGCCGGGCGGAACGCCGAGCCGACCTCCTGGGTCTGCTTCACCTGGATCAGGCGGTCGATGATGTCGCCGCGCTGCATCAGCAGGCGATGCATGCCCTCGTCGATTGCGTCGATCTCCTTGCGCAATTCCTGGAGCGATGGTGGCGCGGGCGGACGTTGGGACATATCTGCGAGGTGCTGTTGTGAGGCTGCGGTCGGTGTCCTGATTAGGCAGTCAGGACGGCGAAAGCAAAGAGAAATGACAGCCTTTTTGGCGGACTTATCAGGGTTGAATTTGGCTCATCGGGACCGCGACTTGACGAAAAGCGCCCAAGCCGGTAGGTTTTTGCCTGTTCCGTGGTCATTTGAGCCGGCCGGCTTGCAGCCACGTTAAAAAACTCGCTAAACAGGCCGGGGACGCTTTCGATCCCGGCCGAACCTATCGTTCAGGCCGGGTTTTTCATGGCCTGATTTCATCGCGATCTCACGTTTGATCGCAAACGAGGTCGAAGGTCAGAGATGGTTGGCGTCAAGTCTGTCCCCAGTCCCGCGATCAGTGCCGACGATCGGTCGCACGAGGTCGATCATCCGAGTTCGGATGTCGCGCTGTTCGGCGCCGACCAGCCGCTGCGGCTCGATTGCGGCATCGATCTCACCCCGTTCCAGATCGCCTACAAGACCTATGGCGAGCTCAACGCCGATCGCTCCAACGCCGTGCTGATCTGCCATGCGCTGACCGGCGATCAGCACGTCGCCAATGTGCATCCCGTCACCGGTAAACCCGGCTGGTGGGAGACGCTGGTCGGCCCCGGCCGTCCGCTCGATCCCAGCCGCTACTTCATCATCTGCTCCAACGTGATCGGCGGCTGCATGGGCTCGACCGGGCCCGCCTCGATCAATCCCGCAACCGGCAAGGTGTGGGGCCTGGATTTCCCCGTCATCACCATTCCCGACATGGTGCGCGCGCAGGCGATGCTGATCGACCGGCTCGGCATCGACACGCTGTTCGCCGTCGTTGGCGGCTCGATGGGCGGCATGCAGGCGCTGCAATGGACCGCGGCCTATCCCAAGCGCGTCTACTCGGCGCTGGCGATTGCCTGTTCGACGCGGCACTCGGCGCAGAACATCGCCTTCCACGAGCTCGGTCGTCAGGCGGTGATGGCCGATCCCGACTGGCACAATGGCGCCTACGCCGATCAGGGCATCCATCCGCATCGCGGCCTCGCGGTCGCGCGCATGGCCGCGCACATCACTTATCTTTCGGACGCCGCGCTGCATCGCAAGTTCGGCCGCCGCATGCAGGATCGCGAGCTACCGACCTTCTCGTTCGATGCCGACTTCCAGGTCGAATCCTATCTGCGCTACCAGGGCTCGTCCTTTGTCGAGCGCTTCGACGCCAACTCCTATCTCTACCTCACCCGCGCGATGGACTATTTCGATATCGCCGGCGACCATGGCGGCGTGCTGGCGAAGGCGTTCGCAGGAATCGAGACGCGCTTCTGCGTGGTCTCCTTCACCAGCGACTGGCTGTTCCCGACCTCGGAATCGCGCGCGCTGGTGCACGCGCTGAACGCGTCGAGCGCGCGGGTGTCGTTCGCCGAGATCGAGACCGATCGCGGCCATGATGCCTTCCTGCTCGACGTGCCCGAATTCTTCGACATCTCCCGCGCGTTCCTGCAATCGGCCGGCAAGGCGCGCGGGCTCACCGGCAAGAATGACTGAAGGACGGCTGGCAATGTCTGTACAGGAAGTGCTGCCGCTCAATGGCCTCACTGCGGAGCAGTCCGGCCCGTTTCGCGCCGACCATCTGCTGGTCGCCGAGATGGTCAAGCCGGGCTCGAAAGTGCTCGACGTCGGCTGCGGTGACGGCGATCTGCTTCAACTGCTGGAGACCCGCGGCATAGACGGCCGCGGCATCGAGTTGTCGCGCGAGGGCGTCAACCGTTGCGTGGCAAAAGGCCTCGCGGTGGTGCAGGGCGATGCCGACACCGATCTCGTGAATTATCCGGATGATGCCTTCGACTACGTGATCCTGTCGCAGACGCTGCAGGCGACGCGGCAGCCCAAGGTCGTGCTGGAGAATCTCCTGCGCATCGGCCGCCGCGCCATCGTGTCGTTCCCCAATTTCGGCTTCTGGCGGATGCGGCTGCAGCTCCTGGTCGGCGGCCACATGCCGCGCACGGAGAATCTGCCGGCCAGCTGGTACGACACCGCCAACATCCATTTCTGCACCATCAAGGATTTCATCGAGCTCTGCGACGCCATCGGCGTCAAGATGGAGCGCGCCGAGGCGCTCGACCTCTACGGCCGCCCGCTGCGATTGCGATTGCCATGGTGGGTGTGGAATCTGTTCGGCGAGCAGGGTGTGTTCTTGCTGAGCCGCGGTGGTGAAAAATAGTCTCTCGTCATTGCGAGCGCAGCGAAGCAATCCAGAGTCTTTCCGCGGCGGGATTCTGGATTGCTTCGCTACGCTCGCAATGACGGAATACTTGGCTGCGCCTTCACCCTAATGCGCCGCCAGCGACCTTGGATCGCGCACCGGCCAACGTCCTGCTTCCACCAGCGTCACGAACCGCTCCACGGTCTCATTGAACAGCGCGGGCTCTTCGAGATTGAGCACGTGGCCCGACTTGGGAAACATCGCGAGTCCCGCTGCCGGCAGATGCTTCTTCAAAAACAGGCTCGCCCCGATGCACGGATCATCCTCGTCGCCGCAGATGATCAGTGCGGGCGTGGCGGCCTTCTTGATCGCATCCGTCATCGCAAAGATCGAGGGACGGCCGCCTTGAAAACCGCGCATCGTGTTGGCCGATCCCCTGGAATCGTGCCGCGCCAGTGCGGCGTAGAAATCGGCGTGGCCGCGCGGGTCTTTCACCAGGAAGGGAATCCGGCTCGGAGCCTCGCGCGTGAATTTTGCGACTTCTGCTGAGCCGAGCGTCTCGAACTGCTCGGCGTTGGCGCGACATTGTTTGCGCCAATTATCCAGGTTCTCGATCTCCGAACCGGAGCCGACACCGGCCAGCGTCATCGACAGCGCGCGCTGCGGCGCGTTCAATCCGATCTGGAGCGATGAATAGGCGCCCATCGACAGACCGACGAGATGCGCGCGCTCGATCTTGAGATGATCGAGCACCGCGAGCGCGTCGGTGTAGAAATGTTCGTAGGTGTAGACCTCACCCGCCGGCACGTCAGATGGCGTGTAGCCGCGCGCGGAATAGGTGATGCAGCGGTGGCCGCGCGAGAAGTAACGCATCTGCGGCTCCCAATTGGTGTAATCGGCCGCGAACTCGTGCAGAAAAATGATCGGCGTTCCCTGACCCGCCTCTTCGAAATAGATACGGACGTCGTCCCTGGTCGTGGCGTGGGGCATTAACTGTTTCCCTCTCTTCAAGCCGCAACTTCAGGATCGCAGTTAATGCTGTTGTCCGCAATGAGGCAGCTTCACACCAGCACTGACGCAAAATCATCGCAGCTATTCGTCACCCTCGGCGTCTTTTTCTCGCCACATCGGGCGGCTTAACGGCCAGACCGATGTCGGCCATCGCACGGCCGATTGGAAGTGGGGGTGTCAACGAAGGATGAAGAATGTTCGAGTTGTTTGCGTCTCGCCTGTCGCGTTGTGTTGTCGCGCTGGCGATCTTGTTTGCGGCGGTTGCCGTGTTCGTTTCTCCGGCCTCAGCGCGGCCGCATCATCGTCATAGCGCAGAGCGGCACGTTGACGTGCATCACGCCAGACATCATCATTATCGCCACCATGCCAGCGGCTCGCGCTTCGAGCGCAGCGCGGCGCAGTTGCAGGCGAGTGGATTCGCCAACACGCAGGCCAGCTATGATCCGAACGCCAATAGCGGCGGCATGGCCAGTAACGGC
The DNA here is from genome assembly GCF_036924495.1 of Bradyrhizobium sp. AZCC 2230. Taxonomy (NCBI): domain Bacteria; kingdom Pseudomonadati; phylum Pseudomonadota; class Alphaproteobacteria; order Hyphomicrobiales; family Nitrobacteraceae; genus Bradyrhizobium; species Bradyrhizobium sp. AZCC 2230. The sequence continues at coordinate 7,117,141 of NZ_JAZHRS010000001.1, forward strand.
ATGGCTGCAAGCGGTGGCTTCGGCGGGTCGGGTCTCGTCTCCGAGGCGCGCCGCTACATTGGCGGCAACCCGACCGGGCGCGGCAGCCTGTGGTGTGCGCGCTTCATGAACATGGTGCTGCAGCACACCGGCCATCAGGGCACCGGCTCCGACATGGCGAGCTCGTTCGCGCGCTACGGCACGCGCGTGTCCGGTCCGCAGGTCGGAGCCATCGCGGTGATGGGACGGCGTGGCGGCGGTCATGTCGGCATCATCACCGGCATCGACGCGCAGGGGAATCCGATCATGATCTCCGGCAACAACGGCAACCGCGTCCGCGAGGCCCCGATCTCGCGCGGCCGGATCTATGCGTATGTGATGCCGAATTGACGATGCCGTAGTGACGGTGCCGTAGGGTGGGCAAAGCGAAGCGTGCCCACCACGTCCGTCCGCTCGACAAGATGGTGGGCACGGCGCAAGAGCGCCTTTGCCCACCCTTGTATTAGCGCGCCGGATTATAATGACCTCGTTCCGTGAGGAATGGCCCAGCCCGGGTGGCCACCCGGGCTGGGCCGCCGATCGATCGGATCGATGCCCACCGAAGCCTTGAGGGCTGCGTTTCGTAGCAAGATCGCGGTCGGCACTTCATCGGGACCCGCATGGTTGAACGAACTTCAGGTTCGCATTCACAAGGGAGGGTCGAGGAAGATGGCCAAGCGTATCACGATCTGTGCCGGGATCGATACCGGCAAACACAAGCTCGACGTGGCGCTCGATGGCAGCTCGGAGCAGCTGCAGGTCAAGAACACGGCGGAAGGCCACCAGGAGTTGGTGGAGTGGCTGAAGCGCCACAAGGTCAAGCGGGTTGGGATCGAGGCGAGCGGTGGTTATGAGCAGGCGGCGGTCGCCGAACTGCGACGCAAGCGGTTTGTCGTCGTCCTCTTTCAGCCGGCCCAGGTCCGTGCTTATGCCACGTTCCTCCTGCAGTGGGCCAAGAACGACAAGATCGATGCAGCCTTGATTGCGGCCTGCACCGCCGCCGTCAAGAAGATCCACTCTGCTCCGGATCCTCGGCTGCAGCCCTTTGCCGAGCATCTGACGATGATCGACCAGATCCAGGAGGACATCGCCAAGCTGAAGAACCGGCTGGAGAGTTGCCGCAACGAACGTATCCAGAAGCTGTGGAAGGAGCAGATTGCTCTCTTGGCCAAGCACAAACGAGCCGAGTTCAAGGCTCTGGTGGCAGCGATCCGCAAGCATCGCGATCTCGCCGCACGGCTCGATCTGATCTACAGCGTCGGCGGCAGCGGTCTGCCGACTGCGGTCGCCATCCTGGTCAGGATGCCCGAGATCGGCCAAATCACGCGTGAACAAGCCGCAGCCCTCGCCGGGCTTGCCCCTTACGATGATGACAGCGGCGACCGCGTCGGCGCCCGTCACATCGACGGCGGCCGCGAACGTTTGCGCCGGGCGCTCTATACTGCCGCACGGCCCGCATCGTTCCGCTGGAACCCGCAACTCATGGCCCTGTACAGCCGCCTGATTGCCGCCGGCAAGGGTCACAAGCGCGCGCTCGTCGCCTGTGCCAGGAAGTTGCTCGTCATCATCAACGCCGTCGTCGCCCGCGGAACGCCGTGGCTTGCTGAACCGTCAAAAGCTGCGGGCTTGCCCGCCACTTGAGCCCGTTTCTTTGTTCGGCCGAAGCACCGTTTCTTCGTCCCGACCTGCCATCGCAAAGACGCCGCGCGCAGCGGCCGTCAAGGCTGGCCGTCGCTCCGGCCTCACCTCATCGCCGCTGCCGCCAGGCCACGCCTTGACGGCCGCAAGCACGGCGTCATGCTCGCGGCAATCGGACGTCGCTTTAATGGTTGCTACGAGAGCGGTGCTAGCTCACACGAGCGTCGGCTGCTCCACCGCGACCGCATCACCCACGCCGATCTCACCGTCGGCGATCACCTCGGCATAGATGCCGCAATCCATGTGGCCGAGATTGCGCGACAGCGTCGGTGGGATCTCGAGATCGCGTACGGCCGTCGCCGGATCGACGTTGACGGCCGGGCAGCGAACGATGCGCTTGACCACTTTCAGCCGGGCCTGCCCGATCGCCAGCGTCTGGCCGACCAGGTCGAGCTCGGACCAGGCCGGCCAGCCCGTCACGTAAAGATTGCCGCGGAAGCGCAGGGGATGGACGGCGACACCGCCGAGCATGGTCTCGATGGCGCGAACGCTCTCGAGATTGATGATCGACACGACCTTGCGGGCGATATCCGAGAAGCTGTGGTCGCGGCCGGACAGGACCTTGGGCGGGCCCTTCAGCTCCGGCTGAAAGTTCTCCGTGAAGTAGCCCTCGATCGCGGCGCGCCCCGCCGCGGTCTCGAGATCGCCGCTGGCGACGATCTGGCCGTCCCTGCGGATGGTAAGGCTGTTGGTTGCATCCTCGAACCGGCTGTCGAGGGACGCCAGCCGCTCATTGCGGGCCAGCATCAGAAACTGGATTTTCGGCTTCCACTCCGGAGCCTCCGGGTCGAACCCGCTCGGGCCATTCTCGATGGCGTAGCGGCGGTCGGCGGGGAGGGTCTGGCCGGTCCGCAAGGGGACCCGGGGCAGGGATTCCGGCGTCAGGCCCTTGATCGGGTAGCGATAGAGGCCGGTGATTTCGGCGGTCTGGCTGGCTGTCATAGGCCTACTTAGGGGATTCGGCCCGCTGCCGCCAAGCCGGCCGAGCCGCGCACGAAATTGTGAACTCGCCTCTTCCGATCCGAGAGCACGCTTCCCACATCTGGATCAGGCCGGCGCCAGCGTCGGCTGATAACGACCGCTGTTGGTTGAGGAACGTCAACTATCAAGCGGAAACCCAATGAAGATGCCGTTTGGGGTGCCTTAGAGGGCCCCAGGGGCAGGCCGAGGGAAAGAAAAGACATGAATATCGACAAATATACCGAACGCTCCAGGGGCTTCGTCCAGTCCGCGCAGTCGCTTGCGGTGCGCGAGGGGCATCAGCAGTTTTCGACCCTGCACGTCCTCAAGGTCCTCCTGGATGACAATGAGGGCTTGGCTTCCGGTCTGATCGACCGCGCCGGCGGCAATTCCCGCGCAATTCTGAAGGCGACCGAGGACGCCCTCAACAAGGTGCCGAAAGTTTCTGGTGGCGGTGCCGGCCAGATCTATTTGGCGCCGGAGCTCGCCCGTACCTTCGACGCGGCCGAAAAGGCCGGCGAGAAGGCCGGCGACAGCTTTGTCACCGTCGAACGGCTCTTGCTCGGTCTCACGCTGGAGAAGACCAGCGAGGCAGGCAGCCTCCTCGCCAAGGGCGGTGTCACTCCGCAAAATCTCAACGCCGCGATTGAGGCGCTGCGCAAGGGCCGCACCGCGGATTCCGCGACCGCCGAGAACGCCTATGACGCGCTGAAGAAATATGCCCGCGACCTGACCCAGGCTGCGCGAGACGGCAAGCTCGATCCGGTTATCGGCCGCGACGAGGAGATCCGCCGCACCATCCAGGTGCTGTCGCGCCGGACCAAGAACAATCCCGTCCTGATCGGCGAGCCCGGCGTCGGCAAGACCGCCATCGCGGAGGGCCTCGCGCTGCGCATCGTCAATGGCGATGTGCCCGAGAGCCTCCAGGACAAGAAGCTGCTGTCGCTCGACCTGGGCTCACTGATTGCGGGTGCAAAATACCGCGGTGAGTTCGAGGAACGGCTGAAAGCCGTGCTCCAGGAGGTGACCGCGAGCGACGGCAATTTCATCCTGTTCATCGACGAGATGCATACGCTGATCGGTGCCGGCAAGGGCGATGGCGCGATGGACGCGTCCAATCTGCTCAAGCCCGCGCTTGCGCGCGGCGAGCTGCACTGTATCGGCGCGACCACGCTCGACGAGTATCGGAAGCATGTCGAGAAGGATGCGGCGCTGGCGCGGCGCTTCCAGCCGATCTTCGTCAGCGAGCCCTCAGTCGAGGACACGATCTCGATCCTGCGCGGCCTGAAGGACAAGTACGAGCAGCACCACGGCGTGCGGATCACCGATTCCGCGCTCGTGGCGGCGACGACGCTGTCCAACCGCTACATCACCGATCGTTTCCTGCCCGACAAGGCGATCGACCTCATGGACGAGGCCGCCGCGCGGCTGAAGATGCAGGTCGATTCCAAGCCGGAGGAGCTGGATTCGCTGGACCGTGAGATCATCCGGCTCAAGATCGAGCAGGAAGCGCTCAAGAAGGAGAGCGACCTCGGCTCCAAGTCGCGTCTCGAGACGCTTCAGAAGGAGCTGGCCGAGCTCGAGGAGAGGTCTGCGGTGCTGACTGCGCGCTGGAGTGCTGAAAAGAACAAGCTCTCCGACGCTCAGAAGCTGAAATCCGAGCTGGACGCATTGCGCGTCGATCTGGCCGACGCGCAGCGGCGCGGCGAATTCCAGAAGGCCGGCGAGCTGGCCTATGGCCGGATCCCGCAGCTCGAGAAGCAGCTGGCTGACATCGAGGCGCGTGAAGGTTCCGGCGAGATGATGGAGGAGGCGGTTACCGCCAACCACATCGCGCAGGTGGTTTCGCGCTGGACCGGCGTGCCCGTCGACAAGATGCTGGAAGGCGAGAAGGAGAAGCTCCTGAAGATGGAGGAGCAGCTCGGACAGCGCGTCGTCGGCCAGGCTGAGGCCGTGCGTGCGGTCGCGACCGCCGTGCGCCGCTCGCGCGCAGGCCTGCAGGACCCGAACCGGCCGACCGGCTCGTTCATGTTCTTAGGCCCGACCGGCGTCGGCAAGACGGAGCTGACCAAGGCGCTCGCCGAGTACCTCTTCAACGACGAGACCGCGATGGTCCGGCTCGACATGTCCGAATACATGGAGAAGCACTCGGTCTCGCGGCTGATCGGCGCGCCTCCGGGCTATGTCGGTTACGACGAGGGCGGCGCGCTCACCGAAGCGGTGCGGCGCCGGCCTTATCAGGTCGTGCTGTTCGACGAAATCGAGAAGGCGCATCCGGACGTCTTCAACGTCCTGTTGCAGGTGCTCGACGATGGCCGCCTGACCGATGGCCAGGGCCGTACCGTCGATTTCCGCAACACGCTGATCATCATGACCTCGAACCTCGGTTCGGAGTATTTGGTGAATCAACCCGAGGGCGAAGACACGTCTGCCGTGCGTGAGCAGGTGATGGGCATGGTGCGCGGACATTTCCGCCCCGAGTTCCTGAACCGCGTCGACGAGATCATCCTGTTCCACCGCTTGCAGCGGAGCGAGGTGGGCCGGATCGTCGAGATCCAGTTCGCGCGGCTGCAGAAGCTCCTGACCGATCGCAAGATCGTGCTGACGCTCGACGCTGCGGGCCGCGACTGGCTCGCCGCCAAGGGCTGGGATCCTGCCTATGGCGCAAGGCCGTTGAAGCGGGTGATCCAGCGCTACCTCCAGGATCCGCTCGCCGAAATGATCCTCGCCGGCGATGTCAGGGATGGCGACAGCGTCGCGATCTCGTCGGAAGGCAACGTGCTGACCTTCAACGGCAAGGCGTCACAGACCGCCGAGATCACGCAGTTCGAGGCGCCGACGTCGAAGCGCAAGCTGAACTGATCATCGGCGTGCACCGCTAGATAAAATCGCCCCGGAGAGGTCATTCTCTTTCCGGGGCGATTTTTTGTTCGCGTCGGCCGGTCAGCTGAGCGCGGCGCTATTTCTTCACGACCTTGTAGATCGCGTTCTCGATGTCGGAGCTGAAATAGATGACGCCGGAGGCGCCGACGGCGACGCCCGTCGGGATATTGCTGGGCAGGCCGCCGGGCGCGCCCTCCAGGCCGATCGGAAGATTGGCCGCGATCTCGGTGACCTTGCCGCTGTCGGGTGCGATCTCGATCAGGCGCTTGGCGCCGACCTCTGCCACGATCAATCTGCCGTCGCTCCCGCGCGCAAGGCCTTCGGGCATTTTCAAATCCTTGGCGAGCACGGTCTTTTCGCCGTTCTTGTCGATCCGGGAGACGGTGCCGGCAAAGGCTTCGGTGACATAGACCTCGTCGCCCGATCCGCCGACAAGCCCGACCGGACCCTCGAGATCACCGACCACCGTGGTGCGATCCTTGCCGTGCTCGCCGCTGACGCGGACGAGCGATTTGGTGCCGAGCTCGGCTACCAAAATACTGCCGTCCCCGAGCACAATCGCGTCATGCGGCGCCTTGAAGCCGTGCAGCATGTCGCGCGTGGCGCCGGTCTTGCCGTCGATCACCTGCACCGTGCCGGTGAACCAGCTCGACAGGATCACGTCGTTGCCCTTCGCCGTCGCGCTCATCGGATATTCGAGGGTGACGCCGTCGGCGTGCATGCGCGCCTTCTCGGTGACTTCGCCGGTCGCGCCGTCCACCGTGCGATAAGCGAACACGTCGGCGACGTGAATCGTATCATTGCCGTTGTCCGAGGTGACGCCGATGCCGCCGGGCAAAGCGAGCTTGCCGATGATGATTTGCTTCGCCTGGCCGGTCGCCGGATCGACCTCCTGGATGCCGTTGTCGGCCATGTTGGACACGTAGATGCGGTCCTTGTCGTCGATCGCGAGATTGTCCAGCGACGGCTTCAGTTGCGCGACCATGGTCTTGGCGCCGGACTTGGGATCGACCCGAACGAGCTGGCCGAGCGCGGTATCGACCACCCAGAGATTGCCTTTGGAATCGAAATTCACCGCGGCCGGCACCTTGAAGCCGTCGGCGACGACGGTCAGCTCGGCCTTGTCGACGTCGACCCTGGCGACCTGTCCCTTGAACCAGAGCGGACCGTAAAGCTTGTCGTCGGGACCGAACTCGAAGCCGTTGAGGCCGCCCATCTTCTCCATGATCTGACGGGGCGGTTTGACGCCCTCGACGTCGATCTCATAGAGCGTGTCGCCGAGGAAAACAGTGGTGGCGTAGAGCCGGCCGTCCTTGCGGTAGGCGAGCGAGTTGATGCCGGGAAGGCCGCTGGCGAGCTTCTTGATCGGGCCGTCGCCCTTGCGCGAATAGAGATCGCCGGCCAGGAATCCGGTCCAGGCCATGGTGCCGTCGGGCGCGAATGCGATGTCGTCGGCCATTCCGATCGGTGCGGGAATCGCGATCTTGGCCGTGCCGCCCGCGATGTCGACCTCATAGAGGGCCGCGCCCGCGACGCTACCGGCAAACAGATGGCCGGCCTTGTCTATACCGAGTCCGTGCACGCCATGGAACGCCGAGCCCGGGACGAGCCTGGTGACCTCCCAGCTCTCTGCAAATGTGCTCGTGCTCGAGAAAATTGCAGCGACGAAAGCTGCGCAGGCGAACCTGTGCTTCATGGCGAGACCTCCCATTTTTTGGAAAGTATTCGCCCGTTAGACCGCTTTGGCAAACGAAACTTGAAATTGTGGTGCGGTGAAATGACGTCGCACCACGACGTCATTTCAGATCATTTTTCTGGAGATGTCCGGTCGATTTCGACCAGTTATCCAATCAGCGGTTGCTGACCTGCAGCGGGCCGCCGGTGGCGTCCGACATGCGGGCGATGGCGCCGCCCCGGCCGCTCATCATGCCGTCGAGACGATCGCGCTCCTTCTCGAAGCCCGTGAGCATCGGCCCTTCGAGCGAACGGCCGCGCGGCAGTTTCACGCGCATCGGGTCGACGAAACGGCCGTTGACGAGGATTTCGTAGTGAACGTGCGGGCCGGTCGACTGGCCGGTCGAGCCGACGAAGCCGATGACCTGGCCCTGCCGCACCTTCTTGCCGGGCTCCATGCCCTTGGCGAAAGCCGACATATGGCCGTAAGCGGTCTCGTAGCCGTTGTTGTGCTTGATGCGGACGTATTTGCCGTAACCGCCTTCGAGCTGGGCCTTTTCGATCACGCCGTTGCCGGCGGCGAAAATCGGCGTGCCGTAGGCGGTGGCCCAGTCGACGCCGGTGTGCATCTTCACATAGCCGAGGATCGGATGGCGGCGGCCGCCGAAGCCGGAGCGCATGATGGCGCTGTTGACGGGCTTGCGGACCAGGAACTTCTTCGCGCTCTTGCCGGTCTCGTCATAGTAGTCGACGACTCCGTCGTCGGGGCTCAGATAGCGGTAGTATTTCTTGGTTTCGCCGCCGACCGTAAGCGATGCGAACAGCACCTCGCTCTTGTCGACCGCCGTCGAGCCCTCGTCTTCGCCGGCGTAGAACACGTCAAACGAGTCGCCCGGCGCGACCTTGCGCTGGAAATCGACGTCGTAGGAGTAGATCTTGATCATGTCGTCGATGACCGGCATTGGCACTTTGTTGCGCATCGCGGTCTCGTAGATGCTCTGGTAGAGCCGCACGCCGGTGCCGTCGTCCTCGTCGTCGTCGCTGTTGGCGGTGGCCGTGGCGTCCGCGACGGTATTCATGGTGGAAACGTCGACCGCGACGTATTTGCCGAGATCGGACAGCGCCGCGATCGCCTCGACCATGGTGTCGTTGGCAACGACGACGCGGTAGGGCTGCAGCCGTGCGCCGGGGCTTGCGGGCGCCAGCAGGATGCGAAGTTTCTCGCCTTCCTTCAGGCCGCCGTCGCGGCCGCGGGGGCCGAGCGTCGCTGCGATCGACTTGATTTCATCTGCGGTGGCGCCGAGATCGCGCAGCACGGAGGAGACCGAGTCGCCCTTTTTGACGACATGGACGCGTTCGCCGTTGGGATTGCCGCCGGTGATCTGCTCTTTGGTCTTCGGCAGCAGCGTGACGTTTTCCGGCACCACGCGGGTCTCGAAGCCGGCATAAGGATCGGACGGCGACACTTCAGTGGCGTAGGCCATCTTCATGTCGGACGGGCCGGTCGCGCCGGAGATGTCGGCGGTGGCATTGGCGAGCGAGGCGTAGCGCACCCCGCCATTGCCGCGCCAATTGGCGGCATCGCGCACCCGCATCAGGATGTCGTCGAGCGCCACCACGGCGGAAATCTTGGCCTTCGGCAGCACCGGCGAGAGGTCCTTCGTGACGAAGGAGACCTCGGCGTCGGGCTCGACGGCTTCAGGATTGTTCGGATCGTCGGTTGCGGTCTTCGGATCGGCGCCGACGTCGGTGAGCATGCGCTGCGCGTTGAACGGCGGTATTTTCGCTGACAAATCGCTCGTCGTCATCGACAGATTGCCGGCGATCCGGATGAAGGGGCGTACCCGCATCACGTCGCGGTTGCCGACGCGGGCAACCGTCGAGACGCGCACAATGTTGCGCGAGGCGGTGGAATCGTTCGGCGGCGGCAGTCGGTCGCTCTTGTGCAGCGTGGCGGTGCGATCGGCTGCACCAAATGCACCGCGCAGCGCGCCCTCGACCCGCTCCGGCACCTTGGCGAAGGTCATTTCGCCGTCGAGAGATGCGAAAACGGCGCCGCCGATCAGGGCTGCGCCGCAGAGTCCGGTCAGAATTGTGCCGCTGAACCATTGCACCGAGACGCGACGGCGATCGATGACGGCGGCTTCGGAACCATCGACGGACAGCGGCGGCTCGTGGCCGAGATCGATGATCCCGGTCTCACGCCCGTAAGCGCCGCGTGACGTCCTCTGGTTCAACCCAAGTCCCCCAATCAACGACCCGAGACCCTTCGCTTCGTGCTTTTCCCTGGTCGCCCTCTTGCAGGGGGATCGCGAAAAAAGCCGTGCCGCACAGATGCTCGCGCTCAGGAGGCCCCGATGAGGGCCCGGCCGAAATTACGAACAGCAAGGCAGGTGAAGGTCTCTCGATGTCTTTCGAATGTCCGAAGAAGGCCGCGTCATCATCAGATCGCCTTCTCTGGACCCCATGAAAATCGCGGCAGCCCCCACTGGCATCCCGCGATTCAAGCTTGTCTCTTATCAGAACGCCGCGGGATTGTGGCTCTAGTACGGCGCCAAACATGGAAAAAGTTTCCTCGACGGCAGGGCGCTGGGGTCTTGGTCCGGGAGGCGCCGCAGGCCGCTTCCGGGGCCCCTTCCCGGGCCCCTCTGGAGCCCCTTCCGAGCCCCCTGGGGGCCAAACTTTTTTTCAGATTTTTTGCCGAGCCGTTTCGCTCCGCCGTTTCCACGTTCGTCTAATGGGCTGGAATCGCTCGATTATTTTCGACAATCCACTGTGCGACGATTTGTTGACGATGGGCGTTGACAATCCCGGGCGGGGGGGCCTATAACCCGACCACTGAGCGCGGCGCCGCCGGGTCACTGACCAAGGCGAGCGAACGCGCCACTGATGCTCCTCACCTCGTTGAGTGCACAACAGCCGACACAAATCGGTTGGAGTTCATTCGTCGCCGGTAAGGGTGTCGGAACCCTTCCACTCTGGAAGGTTGGGGCCTCCTGGTCCCGGGCTGTTTGACAAGTGAAGATGAAGAAAGAGAAACGTGGACGGCGGAGTCCTTGCGGGTCTCGCATCTGAGAAGCTTCGGCTTTTCTGATCGGGACCGGACGAAAGACTTCGGCGGTACACGTTTCAAAGGAAACACCATCGTTGCCCGCGATGTGAATCGCAGGCAGCACATCGACTTCGGTCGATAATGGTGGGACCTCGTCAAACGTTGTGATCAGCCGGTTCAAAGTTCAAGTCCAACTTGAGAGTTTGATCCTGGCTCAGAGCGAACGCTGGCGGCAGGCTTAACACATGCAAGTCGAGCGGGCGTAGCAATACGTCAGCGGCAGACGGGTGAGTAACGCGTGGGAACATACCTTTTGGTTCGGAACAACACAGGGAAACTTGTGCTAATACCGGATAAGCCCTTACGGGGAAAGATTTATCGCCGAAAGATTGGCCCGCGTCTGATTAGCTAGTTGGTAGGGTAATGGCCTACCAAGGCGACGATCAGTAGCTGGTCTGAGAGGATGATCAGCCACATTGGGACTGAGACACGGCCCAAACTCCTACGGGAGGCAGCAGTGGGGAATATTGGACAATGGGGGCAACCCTGATCCAGCCATGCCGCGTGAGTGATGAAGGCCCTAGGGTTGTAAAGCTCTTTTGTGCGGGAAGATAATGACGGTACCGCAAGAATAAGCCCCGGCTAACTTCGTGCCAGCAGCCGCGGTAATACGAAGGGGGCTAGCGTTGCTCGGAATCACTGGGCGTAAAGGGTGCGTAGGCGGGTTTTTAAGTCAGGGGTGAAATCCTGGAGCTCAACTCCAGAACTGCCTTTGATACTGAAGATCTTGAGTCCGGGAGAGGTGAGTGGAACTGCGAGTGTAGAGGTGAAATTCGTAGATATTCGCAAGAACACCAGTGGCGAAGGCGGCTCACTGGCCCGGTACTGACGCTGAGGCACGAAAGCGTGGGGAGCAAACAGGATTAGATACCCTGGTAGTCCACGCCGTAAACGATGAATGCCAGCCGTTAGTGGGTTTACTCACTAGTGGCGCAGCTAACGCTTTAAGCATTCCGCCTGGGGAGTACGGTCGCAAGATTAAAACTCAAAGGAATTGACGGGGGCCCGCACAAGCGGTGGAGCATGTGGTTTAATTCGACGCAACGCGCAGAACCTTACCAGCCCTTGACATGTCCAGGACCGGTCGCAGAGATGTGACCTTCTCTTCGGAGCCTGGAACACAGGTGCTGCATGGCTGTCGTCAGCTCGTGTCGTGAGATGTTGGGTTAAGTCCCGCAACGAGCGCAACCCCCGTCCTTAGTTGCTACCATTTAGTTGAGCACTCTAAGGAGACTGCCGGTGATAAGCCGCGAGGAAGGTGGGGATGACGTCAAGTCCTCATGGCCCTTACGGGCTGGGCTACACACGTGCTACAATGGCGGTGACAATGGGATGCTAAGGGGCGACCCTTCGCAAATCTCAAAAAGCCGTCTCAGTTCGGATTGGGCTCTGCAACTCGAGCCCATGAAGTTGGAATCGCTAGTAATCGTGGATCAGCACGCCACGGTGAATACGTTCCCGGGCCTTGTACACACCGCCCGTCACACCATGGGAGTTGGTTTTACCTGAAGACGGTGCGCTAACCAGCAATGGAGGCAGCCGGCCACGGTAGGGTCAGCGACTGGGGTGAAGTCGTAACAAGGTAGCCGTAGGGGAACCTGCGGCTGGATCACCTCCTTTCTAAGGATGATCCTTCAGAGAGCTTCGGCTCACTATCGGATCGTTTTAGAAACATCAGTGGCCAACGGTCGTCAGGATCGTTGAGCTGCATTGGCGGGATTTCGCCGTCTACGTTTCTCTTTCTTCGCGGACGAACACGCGCTGGGCCTGTATGCGCAGGATCCCATGGTCCTTAACGGGATATGCGTTAGGGGCTTGTAGCTCAGTTGGTTAGAGCGCGCGCTTGATAAGCGTGAGGTCGGAAGTTCAAGTCTTCCCAGGCCCACCACACTCATCGAGTGAGCATTCGTCTTCTGGTTACGGGGCCATAGCTCAGCTGGGAGAGCGCGTGCTTTGCAAGCATGAGGTCGTCGGTTCGATCCCGTCTGGCTCCACCAGATGGTTTGATCACCAACGATGACACCGTCGTCCGCGAAACATCACTTCGCATCCTGCTAGTCTGGATAGACAGCAAGATGCGTGATTTCTGACATCGTAAAGAGGAGATCGATCCGAGTTGGATCGTGCAGAGAATATCTGCGCGAGACTTCATTATCTCCGGATCATTTCGGCGCTCGTGCGCCTTTCAGCGTAGCTCACAAGGCTGCGTCTGAAAGACATGCGAGTTGTAAATGATCCTTTTAGCGAAGCTTGACCGCCTCGCTATCGGAACGATCTTACGAAGCAAGCTGGTCTTTCTAATCATTGTCCGTCTGCAGATAGCGTTCATCGAGGGCGCGTGCCGCAAGGTAATTCTGCAGACAACATTCTGCCGAGTGTGTGGACATTGATAATGAGAGCAATCAAGTGCCTTAAGGGTGTTCGGTGGATGCCTTGGCGCTGAGAGGCGATGAAGGACGTGCTACGCTGCGATAAGCCGTGGGGAGCTGCGAAGAAGCTTTGATCCGCGGATTTC